>CP070735.1:3217186-3223900 GCA_020347625.1 Deltaproteobacteria bacterium | reverse complement strand
CTCAACGATTGGCGGGATCAGGCTATTCGCAACGGTCAACGAGTCTACGTTGCCACAGACGGGAAAGAGTATGTGGTGAGCTTGCAAAACACCTGCATGGATTGCCACAACAACAAGACCAAATTTTGCGATCAATGCCATAACTATGCCGGAGTCAGCCCTTACTGCTGGGAATGCCATATTGAGCCGAAGGAGAACTAGTGATGGACAGGAGCAGAAGACGCTTCCTAAAGATACTCGGAATCTCCACCCTGGGTGTGGGAACGATTTCCTCGGTGGATCTGTTGGCCATGGTTGGTAAAGGCGAGCCTGTTTACAACCGGACCCCAGATGCCTTGGTAGGAAAGAGATGGGCCCTGGTGGTGGATGTGAACAAGCTTGATGAGGAGACCACCCAGAAGGCCATAGAGGCCTGTCACCAGGTCCACAACGTTCCTGACTATGGGGACGAGGAAGAGATCAAATGGATCTGGACCGACAAGTATGAACACGTCTTCCCGGGGCAGGAGCACGCCTACCTTGCCGAAGAAATTGAAGAAAAACCTTTTCTGGTGCTCTGCAACCATTGCGCCAATCCCCCTTGCTGCAGGGTCTGCCCCACCCAGGCCACCTGGCAGCGGGAAGACGGGATTGTTATGATGGATCAGCACCGCTGCATTGGTTGCCGCTACTGTATGGCCGGATGTCCTTTCGGGGCTCGAAGTTTCAACTGGAAAGATCCCAAGACTACTTACTGGAAGGAGCATGAGCCGCCGAATCCCACATATCCGGTACGGAGCAAAGGGGTGGTGGAAAAATGCAACCTTTGCGCTGAACGTCTGGCCGCGGGTCAGATTCCGGCGTGTGTCGAGGCGGTCAAGGATACAAAGGCAATAGTTTTTGGTGACTTGGAGGATCCCAACTCGGAAGTGCGGGAGTTGCTTCAAGAACACTTTGCCATTCGGCGTAAACCAGAACTTGGGACCAATCCCAATGTCTACTACATAGTGTGAGGTGGCCATGCTTGAGACTGCTCTGAAAGGAAGCAAGAAATACTGGTTGTTGGTATTGGTTTTGTTCGGTCTTCACGGGGTAGGCGCTACAGCCTTTCTGTACCAGCTCACAAAAGGCTTGACTGTAACCGGCATGAGCAGGGACGTTTCTTGGGGAATATACATTGCCCAGTTCACCTTCCTGGTTGGCGTGGCAGCCTCGGCAGTGATGGTCGTCTTGCCCTACTACCTGCATAACGTCAAGGAATATGCCAAGGTCACTATCCTGGGTGAGTTTCTTGCGGTGGCTTGCGTCTCCATGTGTTTGATGTTCATCCTGGTGGACCTGGGCAAGCCTATGCGGATGCTCAACGTTATCCTGCACCCAACCCTCAACTCAGTTCTGTTCTGGGACATGGTTGTCTTGAACGGTTACCTGTTTCTGAACATTGTTATCGGGTGGGTAGTGTTGAGTGCGGAGCGCAAAGAGGTGCCACCGCCCAAGTGGATCAAACCTGTCATTTATGTTTCAAGACCCTGGGCTGTTAGCATCCACACGGTCACTGCTTTTCTCTATGCGGGCTTGCCGGGAAGGCACTTCTGGCTCACCGCTATTATGGCGGCCCGCTTTTTGGGTTCTGCCTTTGCATCCGGACCGGCGCTTCTCATTCTTTTATGCCTCATTGTCAGAAAGTTTAGCAACTTCGATCCCGGCAAAAAGGCCATCCAAACACTCTCCAAGACTGTATTATATGCCATGATCATCAGCATATTCTTCGTGCTGCTCGAGCTCTTTACCGTCTTCTACAGTCAGATACCCGGGCACATGCACGCTTTTGTCTATCAATTTGTGGGTCTGCACGGTCACGGCGCCCTTGTTCCCTGGACCTGGGCGTTTGCTATCCTTGCAGTAATCGCCACGCTCATGTTGCTCTGCCCTCCGATCCGGGAGAACGAGAAAACCTTGGCAATCGCATGTGTGCTGGTTTTCATCTCTTTGTGGATCGAAAAAGGGGTTACCCTGGTCATCACCGGTTTCATCCCCAACCCCCTAGAGACCATAACGGAATACGTACCCACTATTCCCGAGCTGGCAATCACTATTGGCGTCTGGGCTACTGGGTTTCTCGTCCTTACGATCCTTTATAAAATAGCCGTCTCGGTTAAAGAGGAGATAGCTTCTTAGCTTAAGCAAACCACATCAAGATCTATGCAAGAAAGGCTCATGCCGTTTCAGCATGAGCCTTTTTTACTCGAACCTCTTAGGTTGTATATCCATTGCTCTATGCTCCATGCTCCATGCTCTATGCCTTCTGAAATCCGCAATCCGAAATTACCAAACGTTCTTCTCCTCCCTGACCAACTCCCGCCCCTCCCCAGGGTAAACCTTCCTTTCTTCAGGTGGGGTGGGTTCTGTTACTTCGGGCCAGTGATCCGGCTGCGGTTCGGGTCCTTCAAGGGCAACGGTTGATGGCGAGGAGTCCACCATCCTTGGACTCTTTCGAATATCGACGGTTTCGACGTTGTAGCTGAATTCGATGGGTATGCCGTTGGGGTCGAATGAGTAGATGGAATGAATGAAGCCATGGTCGATTGCTTCCGAGACCCAAAACCCAGCAGCCGCAAGTCTGTCCTTTATTTCAAAGAGATCATCTTCGCTTTCCACACCAAAGGAGATGTGGTCAAAGATGACGCGGCCCGCCACCGGGTATCCATGATCTTTTTCCTCTACGGGCTCTGCACCAGGCCACTCGAAAAAGGCAAGAAGATCGTTATCGGAGATTTGGAAGAAATAGTGCCTGTAGCCAGGTTTACCGAGTCCGGCGACCAACTTCAGTTCCAATAGATCCCGCCAGAAACGTATGGTCTTATCCATGTCGCCGGTCACCATAGCCAAGTGGTTAATTCCGTTGAGTTTGATCATGGCTCCTCCGGGAGTGTTAGTAGTCCGTGGTCCGTAGTCCGTTGTATCAAATCTGTTCAAAAATTGGGAGTAGGGGTTTTCAGCAGGCAGGAAGGAGCTAGCAGCCCGCAGCATTGATTCCTACTTTAGATTCGAATTTTGCTGCCCGCTGTCAGCTGCAAGCTGACTGCTGACTCCTCTTGGGTGACCATGATTGTTTTTTGCAAAATTCTTCACAAAAGGTTGACAAAAGAAAATCTTCACGATATATTTAGCGCCGAGTAGAACCATGACTGTTTTCTGTTCCTAACATCTTAATTTCACTAATGATTTACTCTAACTTTTGAGCCCACCTTTTAGTAAGGAGAATCCACTACATCAGGAGGTGACCAGTCCATGTGGCAAGTTACTGTAGATAAAGAAAAGTGCACGGGCGACGAGGAATGTGTGGATATCTGTCCGATGGATGTCCTTGAAATGGTTGACGGTAAGGCCGAGCCGGTGAATATGGATGAATGCGAGGGATGTGAGAGCTGTGTAGAGGTCTGCGAAGAAGACGCGATCACTGTGGAAGAGATCTAGCGGGCAACACCATCAAGTAGCCTTGGTGAAGATCTCACGAATTGGCAGCTCACAAAAGAAGTTTCGGCTGTTTTGTCCATCCTTGATTATAGCCAATCAGTGTTCTGCACTTGTCTAAGCTCGTGACTAGGACAAGGGAATTATTTGTATTTTCCGAAGTCCGGCAGAGCCCAAAGTTGCAGGAAGCAGAAATCAAATTTAATTGAAAGCGCATTAAGGAGGTGACCAGTACATGTGGGAAGTTACTGTGGATAAGGAGAAGTGCGACGGCGACGAGGAATGTGTGGAAGTTTGCCCCGTGGATGTGTTCGAAATGGTTGATGGCAAGGCCGACCCTGTGAACGCCGAGGAATGCTTAGGCTGTGAGAGCTGCGTCGAGGTCTGCGAGGCTGAGGCGATTACGGTCGAAGAAGTATAGCGGCTACTGAAAAGAACTCGCCGAATCCCTGAGCTGTAAGACAGACTGGGAGGGAATTAAAAACCTCCAATCTATCCTGCCTTTACACCTGTCTGTTTTGGTTGAAGATGGTAGTAATTGGCAATTTGGTCGAACTAGTGCAAAAGGGCAACAAAGTCCGGCAGGGGTAAGCAGCAGATGTGGGAAGTTACTGTGGACAAAGAAAAGTGCGACGGCGACGAGGAATGTGTTGAAGTATGCCCCGTGGATGTGTTCGAAATGGTTGATGGCAAGGCCGACCCTGTGAACGCCGAGGAATGTTTAGGCTGCGAGAGCTGCGTCGAGGTCTGCGAAGCTGAGGCGATTACGGTCGAAGAGGTATAGCAATTTTAGTAAGAACCATATCTGATTTCTATTTAAGGTCAGTAGCCGGAGTTCCACAAGGGAGTTCCGGCTTTGATTTCTGGGAGGAAACGACCAAATGTGGAAGGTAACTGTGGACAAGGATAAGTGTACGGGTGACGGTGAATGCGCGGATGTATGTCCCGTGGACGTGTTCGAACTAATTGAAGGCAGGGCAGAGCCGGTAAATGAAGATGAGTGCTTGGGGTGTGAGAGTTGTATAGAGGTCTGTGAGTTTGATGCAATTACAGTTGAGGAAGTCTAGCCCTACTTAAAGTGATGTGCGATGTGCGATATGGGATAGGGGCTCCGATCCATGCATCTCACATCTCATATCTCACATCCCAGATCGAAAAGAAGCCGGAGGCCTATTTTGGACTCCGGCTTTTTAAATCTTTCGAACCCACACTGCAAAACCATCACGAGCTGTTACTGCATTTACTCCTGCTTCGGATGGCACTTGATACAGGTGGTGGGAATATTAGCGTATTTTTCTTTGTCTTCCTTCTTCAGCGCTTTGTGACAGCCCTGACAATTGTTGTGGTAGGCGAGTTTCAAATTGAGCTTTTGCTTGTCCGGAGGGAGTTTCTTCTCGCCTTTGATTGTTGGTTCATTGTGGCATTCCATGCACCTCTGGACTTTATCTCCCTCTTTCCAGACGTTCTTGCCATCTTTGATGACGTGATGGCAGTCAGTGCATTTTGCCCCATATTCCGTAGAGTGCTTTTTGTGCGAAAGAGTCACCCCGCTCTTGGTGTGCGCATTCCAGAGCTTAGATTTGATCACGAAGGTGTCTGGTACCTCTTGGGCCGCACCGCTCAAGCCTAGGAGAACTACAGTACCCATCAATACCGCTACCGCTAGAACTGTAAGGAAACGTTTACCCATGGTGAAGTTCCACCCCCTTTCTCTTCATACTGACAGCAACTTACGTATTTATGTTCCAACAAACATTCAGCCCACTCGTGATGATTGGGCTGAATCAGGAATCCCATATGTCAAGCTCTATATCAGCATGTGAAAGTTTTGTCAAGCGATATAAGCCAAGGACAAAGGCATAGGGCATAGGGCATAGAGCATGGAGCTGGACCATTTCGGATTTTGAAATTATGAGGCGTGATCTCCTGCTTCTGGCTGCTCGCTGCCAGCTGTCCGCTGCCAGCTGAGCAGAGCGCTCCGCGCTCAAGCTGAAGCTTCTTCTTCCTCTTCGAGGTCCAGTGGCTTTCTGCCAAAAACCTTGGCTATCCAGATGCTCAATTCGTATAGAATCAGCAGTGGTCCGGCCATCATCACCTGGGTGACAATATCCGGAGGCGTTAAAATGGCAGCTAACATGAAAATCACCAAAATGGCATACTTCTGCTTACTGCGAAGCAGTTCTGCATTTACAAGACCAAGCCGTGCCAGGAAAAAAGTGAAAAGCGGCAGTTCAAAAATGAACCCGAAAGCAAAAAGCAGTTTGGCGGCAAATTTCAGATACTCGCGGATACTGGGCATGGCCCTGATGTTATCGCTGGCAAAACCGATGAAGAACTTGAAGCCGAAAGGAAAGACGACGAAATAGCCAAAAAGTGCTCCCCCCACAAAAAAAAAGGTGGAAAACAAGACGATGGGCATGAGCGCGCGTCGTTCCTTGTGGTAGAGACCCGGGGCGATGAAGCGCCAGAACTGGTAAATGATTACCGGAGAGGCCAGGCCGATGCCAGCGAGTAGCGCCACCTTTAGGTAGGTAAAAAAGGCCTCAGGAAGAGCTGTAAAGATCAAACTTTCTTCGGGCGGCATTACCTGTAGCAATGGCCGCATCAGGATCTCGAAGAGCTGCTTGGAGAAAAAATAGCAGATGACAAATCCGACACCGACGGCTACAAAGCATATAATGAGTCGGCGGCGCAGCTCTTCCAGATGCTCGGTGAAGGGCATCTTGTGCTCAGACTCGTTATTCTCCACGTGGGGGTTTCTCCGGGGACTCGGTTAAGGTCGGGGAAATTGGCTCCTCGTCTCCATTATCGTGGCTGATGCCCGATGGGTCAGGCTCTTTTTCATCCTCCTGGCTTTCAGAACCACCAGGGGTCTCAATTCCCTCAGTTACCGGTCCATTGGTCGGCTCTGAAGGAGCAGTTGCGTCGACCAAGGTTTCCTTGGTTTCTTCCAGGGACTGCTTTAACTCCGAAAAATCGGTACTGGTATCAAGGCTTTCCTTGAGTTCATTGGTGGCTTTTTTGAATTCGGCGATACCTCGGCCCAAAGCCTTTGCGAGTTCTGGGAGTTTTTTCGGCCCGACCACGATCAGGGCTATCGCCAGAAGGAGGAGAAGCTCTGGCATGCCAATTCCGAACATTTGGTTATTCTCCTGTGGCGGGAAAAGAAAATTAGTAATAAAATAGATTAGTTGCAAAAAGAAAATTGTAGTTTGTTTTGCGTGGACTGTCAACAGGTAAGTAATTGGGGATTGTGGAATT
>CP070735.1:3199324-3217086 GCA_020347625.1 Deltaproteobacteria bacterium | reverse complement strand
ATTACCAGTCGCGGGCCAGGAACCGCATTGGAGTTTGCTTTGAAGTTGGTGGCGTTGCTCTACGGTGAAGAGAAAGCCGAGGAAGTAGCTGCGCCAATGGTGATGTAAGAGCATGGAGCATAGAGCATAGAGCATAGGGTAAAAAAAGAACAGCTCTCTGCCAGCTGCTCTCTGCCAGCTGCTCGCTGCTAGCTGCCAGCTGTTTTCTTCTTTTCTTCCTCCTTAATAAGCCTTTTAATTTGCCCGATGGATTTGGTTATGGGGATATCTTTCGGGCAGACGTCCGTGCACCACCACATGGTCTTGCACCCCCAAGCCCCGTCCTCATTGTTGAGCTGAGCCAGTCGGCTTACCGTATCCGTATCGCGGGAATCGGCTAGATATCTGAAGGCGCGGAGCAAGGCAGCGGGGCCAAGATAGTTTTCGTTTGTCCGGCTAATAGGGCAAGAGGCAGTGCACGAACCGCACAGGATGCAACGGAGGGCCGGTTCAAAAGATCCCTGATTCGCGGCATCTTGGAGCCTCTCGGTCTCTGGCGGCGCTTCGTCACTTATCAGGTAGGGTCTGACCTGGCGGTGCTTTTCAAAGAACGGTTCCATGTCAACAATCAGATCTTTAATCACCCTGAAGAGGGGCAGCGGTTCGATCACAAAATTATTGGCAGTTTTAAAGTCCCTTACCAATTTCTGACAGGCCAGCTCTATTCTGCCGTTGATCATAAGAGCGTCCGAGCCGCAAATACCGTGGGCACAAGAATAGCGGTAGCTCAGAGTGGGGTCTTGGTCCCACCTTATCTTGTTTAAACAGTCAAGGATCTTGTCTGTGGGTTCCGCTTCAACGGTGTATTCCTGATACCTGGGCTCTTTGTCCACCGCCGGGTCGAAGCGATAGACTACAAAGGTACATTTCATCTTAGTATTTCCTTTCCTTTGGCTCGAATCTGGTTATGGTGACAGGTTTAAAAAATACCTGCGGCCCTTCATCGGTAGAGTGCCTGAACATGGTGTGAACCAGCCACTTCTCATCGTCGCGGTTGGGAAAATCTTCCCGGGAGTGCGCGCCACGGCTTTCCTCGCGGCTGAGGGCCCCGAGGGCAATCACTTCTGCCAGATCCAGCATGTAACCAAGTTCGATGGCGTCCAGAAGTTCCCGGTTAAAACAATTTCCTTTATCCTGCACACTGATTTGCCGGTAGCGTCCTTTCAGTTCCCTGACTTTTCCCAGTGCCTCTTCCAGTCCTTCTTTGTGACGAAACACTGATACTTTGTCCATCATGACTTCCTGCATTTCGGCCCGGATTGACCCAACGTTCTCTTTACCGTTACTTTGCAGTAAGGCAGTGATCTGGTCGGCAACCACCTTTTCAGGAGATGGGGGAAGGTTGATCGATCCTACAGTGGAAATAAATCGGTGCATCTCTTTTCCCGCCCGTCGGCCGAAGACCAAGATGTCGAGGAGAGAATTACAACCCAGTCGGTTGGCCCCGTGAACGGAAACACAGGCGCACTCTCCAGCGGCGTAAAGACCAGGAAAGGGTGTGTTCTCGCTGTCGGTGATCACCCTGCCGTCCGCGTCGGTAGCGATCCCGCCCATCATGTAATGGCAGGTGGGCTGCACCGGAATCGGCTCTTGCACAGGGTCTACACCCGCATAGGTGCGGGCAAATCCACTGATTTCTGCCAGCTTTGTATCGAGTACCTCCTTACCAAGATGGGTCAAATCTAGGTGGACATAGTCTTTTCCATCTATGCCTCTGCCGGCCCTAATTTCCTCCAGAATACAGCGGCTAACCATGTCGCGGGGTGCCAAATCCTTGATGACTGGTGCGTAGCGCTCCATGAATCGTTCACCCTCATTGTTTCGCAAGATGCCGCCCTCTCCGCGGGCTGCCTCGCTGATCAGGATGCCGAGTTTGTAAATGCCGGTGGGATGGAACTGGACAAACTCCATGTCTTCCAAGGGGGCGCCGGCACGGAAGGCGATGGCCAGGCCATCTCCCGTGGACGCAAAGGCATTGGAAGTGGTTTTGAAGACTTTGCCGTAGCCGCCGGTGGCCAACAACACCGCCTTGCTTTGGAGGGTGTGCAGTTTTCCTGTGGCAAGCTCATAGGCGATCAAACCACAGCACTGACCATCATGGATTATTAGAGACATCAACTGAAATTCATCGAAAAATCTTATGCCGCGCTGCAAACAATTTTCCCAAAGGGTGTCGAGGATGACCCTGCCGGTACGATCGGCCGCATAACAGGCCCGCTTAACCGGCGCCTCACCAAAGTTGCGGGTGTGGCCGCCAAAGGCTCGCTGGGCGATCTTTCCCTCTGGAGTCCGGTTGAAAGGAACACCCAAGTGTTCCAACTCGTAAATGGTGCGAGGGGCATCTTGGGCGAGGATCTCGATGGCATCTTGGTCGCCCAGATAATCGCTACCCTTTACCGTGTCGAACATGTGCCACTCCCAGTTGTCCTCCTCTTCATTGCCAAGGGCGGCTCCGATTCCTCCCTGAGCAGCACCAGAATGGGAGCGAGTGGCAAAGACCTTGCTAAGCACGGCAACACTTGCATTTTCCCCAAGTTCTATGGCGGCTCGCAAACCTGCCAGCCCAGCTCCAACAATTACGACGTCGAACTGATGATTCATCTCACACCTCATTTAAGCCAATTATTCGGCATAGGAAAAAACCAACCAAAGGTCACCCGGCAACCCCATTCAAGCTGAACCGAGCAAGGTCAATGCACAGGGCAAGTCGGTATTTAATAAAAATTAAAAAAATATAGTCCGCGACAGAATTGCTACTCACCAAATCAAACTAAGTTTGTCTCTAGGAAGTACTTACTTTGGAGGATTGAATCGGTCAGCGTTCAGTATCGAAGTAGTGTATCATAGTGCCTTTATGCATTCTAGCCCGTTTATTCAACCATGCATCTCACATCCATCTAACATCGTAAAAAAACAGCACCACCCAAAAAATTACCCATTTTTCACCGTATATAAAATGAGTAATTTTACCCAAAACGAGTACGGTAAAAAATGGGTAAATTTGGCAATTGTTGGGGAGTTTTCTGGGTTGGAAGATGGAAGAGGGGGTGTATTTCAAGGGATAGATTTTGTGCGAATTTGAGGCGAGGGTATACCGATGATTGATCTTTCATTATTACACGATATAATTTAACGAGCTAACCGTGGAGGTGGTGGTATGAGAAAAGAATTAGAGCAACTCGACAGGTCGAGCCATTCTTCAGTGGAGCCAATAACCCGGGATCGTCCGCTGCTGCCGGAAGAGAGTGCGGCAGAGCTGGAGGCGGTGTTCAAAATGCTGGGCAACCGGACACGGCTGCGGATGATCTATGCCCTTGCCAGGGCTGGCGAGATGTGTGTTACTGAACTGGCTGAGGCGTTAGATATGAAACCGCAGGCGGTTTCCAACCAACTCCAACGTCTGACCGACAGAGGCATCCTTGCATCCAAGCGCACTGGCATCAACATATACTATCGGGTGGTGGATAGAAGCGTGGTGAGCTTACTGGACCGCGGAATTTACCTTAAGGAGGTTTAGAAAGATGACAGATGCTGAGCTAAAAGAGGCTTTGAAAACCGAAGAGGAAGAACAGGTGCTACCCCTCGTTATTGAGATCATGCCGGGCCAGGCAGGGGAAGGATTGGTGGATATTTATCAACCGGGGACTTACGAGGGTAAACCACTTCGAAAGCTATGTCAGAACACGCTAGACAAAAAAGATTTGAGTATAGAAGAGCAGTTGGTTTTGGAAGATATCAACAGGCAACTCGACGGGGGAAAATTTCTCTCGAGAGGACAAGAAATTGATAATATGGCTCCGGCATATGCAGTATTAGAAGAAACCGAGGCGGGTGAGAAATACCTGTATGTGCCTGTGCGGGCCATCAAACCCCAAGAAGGCGGTAGATAGGGAAGGTTCATGCGGCGGTTGATTGAATCCGATATTGATTTTCTGGTTGAATCAGGGTTTCTTTATTTACCTCTCCTGTTCGATCCTGCCATAGAAAGAGAGATTCAAGGAACTATTGATCCCTCTAAGCCATCGGAAACGACGGGATATTTGATTGAAATTGACGGTAAGCACTTCGCCAAGACGCTTAACCTCTCATCCCTGGTGGCGAACTGTGAGAAGATCAACAAATCCCTTTATGATCAGAAAAGGAGCACTGTTCTCCAGAAAGTCCCAATAAAGTTAGATGGTGGTACACCTTTTGGTTGGAAACTGATAACCATCATTTTTGAAATAATGCCATATTTCATCAAGAAAAACAGGGGATTCAAAAGGAAAAAATTTGGCAGGCAAGAGATCCTGAAGCTAATTGCTGAAAAGGTGGATATTCCCCTAAAAAATTATGAGCGAAGCAATACGTTTTTTGACTTGCGACCTTTTCAGGGAGCACTGAAGGAGCTGGATAAGCTGGACGCTACATTTGTGCTGCCACAGGATGGCATGATCTCATCCCTTGAACTGAACAATTGGCTGTATAAGGCGCTGGAAGCTCAGATAATAACTGAGGAGAGAACTCGACTAGAGGCCGAAGTGCTCAAGCGAGAGCAATTGATCGATGCGGTAAAGGAGGATCTGGACATCCTGTTGTATGTTGCAGAGAAAGGCTCACTGGAGATAAACGGTTTCGGATTCGTCAGGGTTGGTAAGGGCGACGACTATCTCATCTACAAACGTTCAGGAGAATACACGCTGAAGGATTACTACGGTCGTTCGTACTTATTTCCTGACTGCAGAGTGGCTGTTCCCACTTTTAACCCATTAAAACCTGTGGTAATCGAAAAATACAAGCATCCATTTCTATACGCTCACGATTCGGGGCAAGAGATCTGTCTGACAGGGTTCCAACCGCCACAAGAGTTTAGTGCAAGGAATATTATTCAGGTGTTGGAGGAAGGGTTCAATGCCTTGCTTCACGGCTACGACGCCAGGCGTCGAAGGGGATATCACAGCCTCGATGACCCAAGGCAATATGTCAAAACTGTGGAATTCGATGATTATAGAATATAGTCCGCATGGCGCATAGCGCCAAGCGCATAGCGAAAAAACCTTTTTATCGACGCTCTGCAGTTAAACATCCGTGGTGAATTAGATTAATGAATTTATTACAACAAATAAAGAGTGATAGGGCGCAAAAAAAGAAAAAAGAGTTCTTGAGGCCAACTCTTTTCAATCGAGTAAGTGGGTTGGTAAAGGAGTACGGTCTGGAAGAGAGTTTCCTCGAAAAACTTGAAAGCCCTGAAGATTTCCTACAAGAGAAAAAGGCAGAGTTTGCCCGGGTAAGGAAAAAGCAGCCTTTTAGGATTCCGTTGTTCTCTTTATCTGAACAAAAGGAATACAGTTTAACCCTGGCAATCCTTGACAAGATGAATAACCCTTACCTGGAGTTCGCCCAGTCACCAGAGGAAATAGCCCTGAGCAAACTTTTGTTTGAGCTAAACCCCTCTGTCGAGACCGAGAAGCTGGAGCGGTATCACTTTGAAACGCTGCTGCAGTATGAGCGCGCAAAGATCAATATAAAAGAACTGGCTTATCGCAGGGAAATGGGTCCAGGTGTGGAGAAACCAAATCTCGAAAACGAGGGTTTGCTACAGGACTCTCTCGAAAAACGCATGGAGCAGTTGGAGAGCTTCATCGCAAAGATTGAAGAGAGCCAAGTGAAATAGAGGTGCTGAAAATGTTCGACAAGGTATCAGACCACAGTCGCCAGCGCATCGAAACGAAGATGGAAGAGATGCGGGATCAACAGACAAAAGAAGCGATACAGGAAGTCATCGAGTTCAACAGGACTCCGTCTGACCTCAAGGCGCTAATAGACAAATTTGTGATTGGGCAGGAAAAGGGGAAAAAAGTTATCTCCACTGCAATCGCCTTTCACTACAGGAGGTTGGGAAAAGCCCTCAAAGAGGCGATTGTTGATAATGGTGATGATATTGACACCGCCCTTAGAAACACCAGTACCCCAAAGGCAAATATCTTGATTATAGGTCCCACTGGCTGCGGCAAAACCTACACCAGTGAAATCGCTTCGCAATTGGTGGGGGTGTCGTTCGTGCACGAGGATATGACCAGGTTCAGTGAGGTGGGTTACGTGGGTAGAAACGCCACCGACATCTTGGTGGATCTTTTAGTATCAGCTGGCGGCAACCCACACGTGGCACAGATGGGCGTCGTGTATTTGGATGAAATCGACAAGGTGGCGTCCGAGCTGGTCTCCTATAAAGACGTGTCCGGTAAGGGGGTCCAGAAAGGACTCCTGCACCTGGTGGATGGTGTAGAGAACGTCGTTGACCTCGGTAGGGAAAAAATTTCTTTATCGACAAAACATGTCTTGTTTATTGCAGGGGGGTCTTTTGAGAATCTGGACACTATCGTCAAAGGTCGTATGTCAAGGCAGGGTATGACAGGCAATTGGAAGGACTACCTTATGACGGAGGACTTGGCAGTCTTCGGCATGGAGCGGCAGCTAATGGGAAGATTTCCCGTAAAAGTTGTCTACGACGGGCTCACCACTCAGGATCTGAAGGACATTCTAATTAAGAGCGCAGGCAGCCCCCTTCTGGCATATGCCAGCGACCTCAAGGCCTGGGACATCGATTTGGAGTTCAGCGATGATGCCCTTGCCGAAGTGGCACTGCGTGCCCAGAAGGAGGGGACAGGCGCACGGGGTTTGATCAGTATTCTCCACCGGGTATTGTTAGAAGACATGTACCGGCTACCTGGAACCTATGCTGGTGAATTCGTGGTGGATGGAGATTATGTGAGGTCAAGACTGTAATGAGATTCAAAAAACTCTCAGAGCTTGAACGGCCGGAACCGAGGGAAGTGATCCTTGCGACCTTGCCGCAAGAAATCTCTATGGCTCACTATGCCAAGGCCAAAGCCTTCAAGATCAATGAGCTGGTTCGGGAGATTCACCAAGAGAGCTATGAGTGGTATGGCTTCACACTTGCGGAAAAAGATAATCCTGAGCTTATTGCGGATATTGGCTTGCCTAGAAATGACCAGAACCTCCAAGACTTTGCTACCATTGGCCCTGAAAGGATCGCTGAGTATCATGAATCCCTGCTGGAGGATACCATTATAAACGGATGGATACACTCCCATGGCGCTCTCAAGTATAAACATTTCTCCCACACCGATGAGGAAAACCAGGCTACGGTTCTGGATTTTGTTACGGCCCGTCTGAGATGGGTTGTGGCCAAAAAGGAAGTTCCCATTCAGGATCTGCATTTGTTGACCAAGGGCGAGTTCGAAGAGAAAGAATTGGAAAAAGGTAGCGTCTCGCTAATAACCGACGCGGCCATCTCCGAAGCAACCATCATGGAAACAATATACGGTGGCTTTTGTTACAGCATAGTCATCGATGATGAAGGTTGGCACGAGCAAGAGATCCACTACAAGGAACGGGGCGTGCTCTCAGGGCACAGTACCGTGAGCAAGAGAAGATCAGATATAGTCTTCATAGACACCGGAAGATCTTTGACTGAGGCTGACATCATGCTACTCAGCAAAGAGGTTGAGGAAAAGATCCAACCGAACATTAATCCGCCGCCCGAGATCATCGAGAGAATGTAGTGAGCATGGGGCAAATGCCAGCGGGCAGCAGGCAGCAGGCAGGGGGCAGCGGGCAGCAGCAAGGAACAGGCGAAAAAGCCATGTATTCTGTGGATGACGAAATAACCCCGGTGTATCCAGTTAAGGAAAAGCGGGTGTCGCCCGAAGAGCGGTTTGACCGACAACTGCGTATTCAGGGCTGGGATCAAAACGCATTGGAAGCGGCAAAAATAGGTGTGGTGGGCGATGATGATCTCCTGGCGTCAATGTATATCATGTCGGCGGCAGCCCTTGGCATCAACAGGATAGCTGTCGTTGCACCGGTCTTGGACAAGAACCTCATCAACACAGCAAAAAGAATAAATCCTCTACTCGATGTGACCTTCCTGCAAGGGTTTTACACCCATCCTCTTGTTGACGACATTTTCAATGGCTGCAAGCTCATCGTAGATTTATGTCAGTACGGCCTGGCAAACAAACTTTTGCTGGAAAAGGGTTACAGAGAAAACATCCCCATCATCAGGGGATTATGCTACGAGGAAAACGGACAGGAAGGCTTCAAAATATTTACTTATTTGAAAGGACGAGAGTGGCAGGAACTACACCAAATGATTAGTTGCAACAACTTACCCCAAGGTCATTTTGATGATGGTGTGTTCGACATCATTGTCTCTGGGATCGTACTGGAAGAGACCAAGAATATTTTAATGAATCGGCAAGTATCTGCGGACATCATTTCGTATGAGAGAAAAAAACTCGAAGGTGCAGGGAGAGATCAAAGGATACTGGTGACCGGCTCAGGGGCCCTGGGGGTTTTCCTAGGCCTCGGACTTGCCTACGCAGGATTTCAACAATCCACCTTCATGGACCCCGATGTGGCCGAAACGACAAATTTGAACAGGCAGATATTGTTTTACGATGCCGTTGGGAAGAGCAAAGCAGAAACACTAGCGAGAAGGCTGAAGGATTTATTTGGTGTTAACGCCAATTCATGGGTCGAATACTTCAAGAGACACACAGACATTTCATCTTTCGATGTTATATTCGATTGTGTTGACAATTTCGAAACAAGAATCGTGATGAGTGAAAAATGTAAAGAACAAGAAAAGATAATCATCAGTGGCGGCACTAACGTGGATGCGGGACAGGTTGTTATATACAATCCGGCAAAAAACAAAAAAACCCCTGCGGAACTATTGGACTTGTACGATATTGTTGATGAAAGAGAAATTGAGACACCGGAAAGGGTCAGAGCAGCATGTAAATACCGCCCCGACCCGTCCGTCATCATGACAAATCAAATCATTGCTGGTTTTATGGTTGATTCCTACAGAATGCTGCTGGATGGTAAAGAGCCAAGCAATATTTTCTATGATTCAAAAAGTGAAACAAGGATATAGGCGAAAGCTGCTGGATTCCTAGAAACGCATATATATTCAACTCCACAAAAAACCCCTTTTCCCCCGAGGGTCCCCGTAATAATTCGTCATCCCGGCCAAGTCCCGCAAAGCGGGACGCGAGCCGGGATCCAGAAAAAGCCTGATTATATTGCACTTTCACTGGATTCCGGATATCCGCCTGAGGCGGATT
The DNA here is from genome assembly GCA_020347625.1 of Deltaproteobacteria bacterium. Lineage (GTDB taxonomy): Bacteria > Desulfobacterota > Syntrophobacteria > BM002 > BM002 > BM002. Next base: position 3,207,913 of record CP070735.1, on the reverse strand, counting down.
CCGGAATGACGGGTTCAGCGAATTGTGGAAGAGTTTCTAAAGGGAGGGGATATTTCTGCGGAATTAGTTGCATATGCGTGTTCTTAAATTCCGGAATCAAGTTTCCCACCCATGGCCGGCCAAGCGGCTTCAACCATATCAAGTTCGAGTGAGATAACCTGACTAGAATACCCCTTTGCTCCAGCAGATTGAACTGGCGTCCGAAACATCTTTGTCGTATTCTTCCCCAAAACGGTCGGCGATTTAAGCCGGAACATTCCACTACCAAATCCTATACAAATGACGATCCTCAGTCGTGACAAATCAATTGCGCCATCCTATGCGACCCTGCTGTTCATTTGCTGTGGGGTAGCCTTTGGCGGTTATTTGGGTTCCCATATGCGGCTACCCGTGGTGCCGCTTTATGCCCTATCCCTGGGTGCCGATACCGTGCAGGTGGGAATCATTAATTCCGCTTTCTTACTTATGGCAGGGTTGTTGTCTCTGCCTTTGGGTATCCTCTCAGATCGTTTCGGACGAAAGCGTCTCGCTTGTATTGGCGTACTTATTTTGTCGGCGACGTCGTATCTGCTTTATTTCAGCACGACCCCCATGCAAATGGTCTGGATCTACCTATTTTTTGGAATAGGACTGGCCGCATTCGGCCCAACAATGATGTCATTGGTCGCTGATATTTCGCCTCCCACTCACCTTGGACGCTCTTATGGATGGTACACCACAGCCCTTTACACTTCCATGAGTCTGGGACCAGCGGTGGGAGGTTTTGTGGCCAAGGAATTGGGATTTCTCCAGGTCTTCCTGATCTCGGGTACGCTTATTTTCCTCACCTTTTGGCTTATCGTCTTCTTCTTGCCCCGCGCCCGCCTTGTTGTCAGCAGCACACCGAAAAAAGATAAATGGTCTGCCGCTGCTGGCGAGCTCATGCAAAACAGGCCTCTTCTGGGGTGCTGGCTCGTCACCATAGGTGGTTGTTTTGGCCTCGGGATGTTTGTGACCTTTCTCCCCCTACACGCCCAGAACCAAGGCCTTCATGTGGGACAAATCGGGATTGTGTTTGCGGTTCAAGGTATCAGCAACGCGCTTTCGCGTATTCCCTTCGGCCATCTAAGTGATAAGGTTGCCAAACGTGGCACCCTCGTTGTCATAGGACTGCTTGGATTTGTCGGTTCCATGGTTGGTTTTGCAATCTCTGAAAGTGCAGGCCATTTCATAATATTCGCAGCCGCTTTGGGGATAAGCATGGGCTTGGCCTTTACCTCAGTGGGGGCGCTCATTGCGGAAGTTGTCCCTCCGGAATCTCGCGGGCTGGCCATGGGCGGTTATAATACCTGTATCTATTTTGGCATGATGCTCAGTTCCGCTCTTATGGGGCCGGTTATTCAGGTCATCGGTTTTGAGGGTGGCTTTCACATCACGGCTCTGATCAATTTCTTATTTATCGGCTTCTTCTATCTCTTTATGAAAGGATTTTCCCTTACGAGGGTAGAGCAATAAGTAACCAGAATTAACACAGGAGGTCGGTTATGAAAAAGTCCTTAGGCGCAAAAACCATCATTTATCCCACCCCGGTCTTCGTTGTGGGAACGTATGACAAGGATGGTAAGCCGAACGTGATGACCGCTGCTTGGGGGGGAATTTGCTGCTCGCGGCCACCATGTATTGCGGTCTCCCTTAGGCAGGCTACCTACAGCTACGGTAATATCGTAGCGCAAGAGGCGTTTACCATCAGCCTTCCTTCGAAAGACTACGTCAAGGAGGCCGATTATTTCGGTATGGCTTCAGGGAGAGACGAGGACAAGTTCGCCACCGCCGGACTTACCCCCGTCAAAAGTGACCTGGTAAACGCTCCATATGTTAAGGAATTTCCACTGGTCGTGGAGTGCAGACTGCTCCACACTTTTGAACTGGGGCTACACACCCAATTCGTCGGCGAGATTCTGGATGTCAAGGTGGATGAGGCTCTATTGGGTAAGGGTGGGATTCCTGATCTGGAGAAGGTCAAGCCGATCTGGTTTGCCCCCGAAAACCGGGCCTACCATGGGACTGGGGAATATCTTGGCAAAGCCTTCTCCATAGGAACAGAGATAAAGCGGGGATGAGGCTGGCGGGAAAGGCTTACACTTTCTTGGAAACTTTGCGGAAGTGATAGCCGAAGATCATTAATTTGACGGCATCTGGAAATAGTTTGCGATGGTAGATTATGGATTTAAATAACATTTTCCAATAGTACCACTGGGAGGCACCATTTCCCATTACCCCGAGATAGAAAATGGATTTTATGAAAGCCTTTATATCGTAGCCGTGAACGCGCCATCTTCTGCGGGGCTCATAGTGTTCCAGAAATTCGCAGACCCGGCGGTAAAAGTATCGCGGGCTGTAGATGGTTCGAACGATATTTCGGTAGCCTTTAATGAGATTGTCTGTTTCCATTTTTGGAATGAAATTTATGCTACCGTCTGTATTATCCCCCGAAGCATCGAGATGGAGTCGGTTTTCCGCGTGGAGTCTTTGCCAGAGCCTGGTTTTTGGCAGGGCATTGAGCAGCCCCACCATTGCTGTCACTACCCCTGATTCTTGGATGAACTTTATTTGTCGGGAGAAGATTCCCTCGTCATCATTGTCAAAGCCAACAATGTACCCACCAAAAACCTGAATACCTGCTGCCTGGAGCTTTTTGATGGCGCCAACCATGTCACGGCGGCGGTTCTGGTTTTTGGCACATTCCTTCAAGCTCTCTTCGTTTGGTGTTTCAAGACCGATAAAGACCGTATTGAACCCTGCCTCGCCCATCAACTCGATGAGCTCGTCGTCGTCGACCAGGTTTATGGATGCTTCAGTAATAAAATGAAAAGGATACTCATGCTGCTGCATCCACTCTATCAGTCGACGAAGCATTTTTTTGATCTTGACCTTATTTCCAATGAAATTGTCATCTACGATGAAAATACTGCTGCGCCAACCCAATTGGTAAATTGCTTCCAGTTCGTCAATCAGTTGCTCCGCACTTTTAACCCGAGGTGTACGCCCATATAAAGAGGTGATGTCACAAAATTCGCAATCGAACGGACAGCCTCTCGAACATTGAACCATTAGCGTGGCATACTTCTTCACCTTGATCAGATCCCAACGCGGGCTGGGTGTCAGGCTCATTTCAGGAAAGGCTTCAGTGCGATAAACTTTTTGGGGGGTTCCATTCCTCAAGTCTTCAAGAAAAGGTGGCAGGGTAAGTTCGGCCTCGTTCAAGATCAGGTGATCCACCAGATCGAGATATTCTTCGGGGGCACTGTTGAAAAGAGGTCCGCCAGCGATGACTTTCGTTTCCAACTGGCGGCATCTTTGAATAATGCTCAAAACGGACTTCTTCTGGATCAACATGGCGCTGATCATGACGTAGTCGGCCCAGACCAGGTCCTTGTCTTTGAGCTTTTCGATGTTGAGATCCACCAGCCGGATGTCCCAGTCATCTGGGAGTAAGGCCGCAACTGTGAGAAGTCCCAGGGGTGGGTAGGCAGCTTTCTTGGAGATAAACTTGAGGGCGTAGTCAAAACTCCAGAAGGTAACCGGATATTCCGGGTATACCAGTAGGACCCTCATGTCACTATCCTATCCTGAGGAAGTATTCGAACCTGAAGATCGCTGGAGCGGGAGAGCGAGAAGTGTCCGTGCTGCGAAATCTACTCGAGATAAAGTGTTCCTTAATTAATCACGAGAGCCAAATTGCTGTCAAGTATGCCTAGTAACCTGGTATGTTTACTCTGCGACCAGCAAGGATTTCAGATCTCAGATCGTAGATTTCAGATTTTGCTTTAGGGTTTCTGTATTTAGTTCTTTAAAAAATCTGCAATCTGCAATCTAAAATCTTCAATTATCACTAATACTCACAACAAAGGCTTGGAGTTGATATTTTTGTCCAAGCCGATTTGCTAGGGCCTCGGCCTCTTTTCGGCTGGAAAGCTTTCCCACTTGCACCCGGTACCAGCGTCCTTTTCCAGGCAGATCAACCTGTCTTATGGTGGCTTGTGGGTCCATATCTTTGAAGCTCGCAGCAAATTTTCTTGCGCTAGCAAAATCTTTGAACGAAGCCAACTGAACGGTGAATCGAGTCGAGGATGGTTTCTGCTGTTCGGAGGTTTTTTGAACTTGTTCGGGCGCGGGCGTAGGTGGGGGAGTCACCACTGTGCTTGCCTTTTTCTGAACTGGACTATCTGCTTTAGGGGGGCTCTGTTGCTGGGCCTTTTTCTTTTTGGCCAGCTTTTCGTAGAATTCCAGATCCTTGAGAGGGATCTTCTTTTTTGTATTTGTCGTTGCGGAAGGTTCTTCTTGCTGGGCCGGCTTACTGGAGCCCGGCCAGATGCCCTCGGCAACCATCCTTTTTTTGATTTCAGCCAAATTGATATCGGAAGGAGTGATTCCCTTACCCACAAAGAGCCCCAGCAAAAACATCCAGAGTAAAGCCAGGAAAAGCCCTAGTCCCCAGCCCGCAAGCGCAAGTCTGCTCACTTCGAACCGAACCGATTTCTTGCTGCGTTTTTTTCTTTTGGTTGCACTCATAGGATTTGGAAGATCCTCAAAAATAAATTGGAAAGCTCTAAAATCTCAAATTGTGAAGCCTATATTCTCATAGCTGGCCGTGTTTGGTCCAGCCATTGTTCTACATTTTTTCAGGCGCTGAGACTCCGAGCAATTCCAAGGCGTTGCGTATCACGATGCGGATGGCCTGGACCAGATGGAACCGCGCTTTCGCCAGGGCCAGGTCCTCCTGAATGATCCGATGATGCTTGTAATAACTGTGGAAGGCTGAAGCCAACTGGGTCAGGTAGTAGGGAATACGGTGTGGCTCGAGAAAACGAGCGCTACTTTCTATCACTTCCGGATACAGACTAAGCTGCTTGATGAGAGCCAATTCTTCAGGCAGCTCCAGCCGGTTCAATTCTAGGGTCTTCTCATCTGCCAAATCTAATTGACGTTCCTCCGCCAGCCTGCTGATACTGCAGATTCGGGCATGAGCATATTGGACGTAATAAACTGGATTATCGGCGCTTTTCTCTTTTGCAAGTTCTAGATCGAAATCCAGGGGGCTATCAGAGCGCCGAGTCAAAAAAATAAAGCGGGCGGCATCGCGCCCAACTTCCCCGATCACGTCCTGGAGAGTGACGAATTCGCCGGCGCGGGTGGACATGGCTACCTGTTTTCCCTTACGCAGCAGATTTACCAATTGCACCAGGAGCAAGTTGAGGGCTTCCCGTTCCTTACCCAGTGCCATAGCCCCGGCATACATCCGATCCATATAGCCGTGGTGGTCCGCCCCCCAGAGGTCGATGACCAGTTGGAAACCGCGGAGATATTTATCCTGGTGGTAAGCCAGATCCGAGGCAAAATAGGTGGTCATGCCGTTGGCCCGCACCACCACTCGATCTTTTTCGTCCCCAAAAGATGTGGACTGGAACCAGAGAGCGCCATCCTTTTCATAGATATGGCCGGCCACTTTCAAAGTCTCGATCACCCGCTCCACCGCTCCGCTCTCATACAGGCTTTTCTCGCTAAACCACCGATCGTAGTGGACCCCAAATTCCTCGAGATCGGTTCGGATACCTTCGAGGATGCGCTTGCCCGCATAGTCACTGAATACAGAAAGCGCCTCTTCCTCGGTGGCATCCAAATAGGAGTCTGCATGGATATCCTGCATCTCCCGGGCTAAGACTCGAATGTAGTCGCCCTGATAACATGTTTCGGGGAATTCCACCCGGCGGCCCAGGAGTTGTTGATATCTCAGGAGCACGGAGCGCCCCAGGGTTTCCACCTGGGTCCCGGCATCATTGATGTAGTACTCTCGCTCCACTCGATGGCCAGTTGCTTCAAGAATATTGGCGAGGGCATCGCCAACCGCAGCTCCTCGGCCATGGCCCACATGCAGGGGACCGGTGGGGTTGGCACTGACGAACTCTACCTGTACGTAGCGACCGCGTCCAATATCTGGGCAGCCGTATTTCTTGTCTAGACGGTGTATTTCTCCTAAGGCCTCCAACCAAGCAGAAGGACTGATGACCAGGTTGATGAATCCTGGGCCGGCAACTTCTACCTTGGCGAAAAGCCCTTCGCCGTCGGCCAACTGTTCAACAAAGGAGGCAGCGATATCTTTCGGAGAGCAGCGGTTAGGTTTCGCCAGATTCAAGGCAACATTGGTGGCAAAATCTCCATGTGCCTCGATTCTGGGCACCTCCAACTGAATCTCAAAACCAGGGGGAATTTGAAAGAGGCCACGTTCACCGCATTGGTGTAGTGTTTTGCTGAGTATTTCCAGAGTCTTGTCTTTAATCATATGGTATCCCAGCTCTGTTACTTCACCGGGCTGTTTAAAAACTGTTTCTTGCGGTTACCACCTAAATTGCAAAAGATCTCGTAGTTAATGGTACCGATGAGGGCGGCAATCTCATCGGCGGTGATTTCTTGGTCTCCCTGCCTTCCCAGGAGCACGACCTCGTCATCTACCTGTACATCCGGAACTTCGGTAACATCCACAGTGGTGAGACACATAGAAATTCGACCCACCACCGGCGCCCGACAATTGCGGACCAGTACCACACCCTTATTGGACAGCAGCCGGTCATAACCGTCATCATAGCCTATGGGGAGAGTGGCGATGCGGCTGGGCCTGGTGGTGACATAGGTGCAGCCGTAACCGATGGGGGAACCGGCGTCCACCTCTTTGACTTGGAGAACACGCGTCTTCAGGGTCATCACTGGTTTGAGTGATACGGGACGATGAAGTTCCTGAGACGGAGGAGCACCATAAAGCATCAGGCCCGAGCGGACCAGCTGGAGGTACGAATCAGGCAGGTCAATTACCCCGGCCGAGTTGGCAATATGGGTGTATCGAAAATCTAAGCCAGCACTTTCCGCCTGAGTCAGTACCTGGCGAAACCGTTCAAGCTGCAAGCTGCTGAAGGACTTGTCATGTTCGTCAGCAGAGGCGAAATGGGAGAGGAGGCCCTCCACACGAATTCCCTCGAGTGATCTTATTAACTCAAAAAATTTGGCTGCCTCAACATAAGGAACTCCTAGACGGCCCATGCCAGTGTCGATCTTCAAATGGACAGGCAATTGAGTTTTTGCTGCTAGGGCTGCAGAGGAGATTTCGCTGGCAATATCGCTGCGGTAAAGTACCGGGGTGAGGCGGTGTTGGATAATTTCGGAAAACTCATCCTTTTCAACGCCGAGGAGAATCAATATCGGGGTTTTGAGCCCGTTTTTTCGAAGAGTTATACCCTCCGAGCTAGTGCTAACCCCAAGATACTCTACCCCCTGAACTTCAAGTTCGCGAGCCACCTCTACCATTCCGTGGCCGTAGGCATCAGATTTGACCACCGCAAGGATTGAACTGGATTGACCGACGAGGTTTCGCACTTGTGCGAAGTTGTGGCGCAAGGCCTCAAGATCGATTTCGATGGTGCTACCGACCATGTTTACTCCAATGGCGAATTAAGGGATTATGAATTAAGGGATTAAGGAATTCAGGGATTACATTAGCTCCTTCAGTCGCGGGTCCCCAATTCCTGAATTCTCTTATTACTCGTTTCGTGGGCCCAAAACTAGCTCATTTGTGTCACATAATCAAGGGCGACTTCTCCAAAAGCTTCAACCAAGCACTTCCTTGACATAGAGCATAAAGAAATACAGCTGGCGGCGGGCAGCTTGCAGCAGGCAGCCGGAAACAGAGGGTCATTTGGCTTCGCCGTCATTTATTGTCACTAAGTAGTCCCAAATCGCCCTGCGCCGTGAGCCTTTAATGCTATGCGCTTTGCGCTTAGCGCAGGGCTCTTAGTCTTTCTTGACACAGAGCCAAGGAGCGACTTACAATTCATTCTTTTAGATTCCCCAATCTACAATCTTAAATCTGCAATCTAAAATCTGACATGAAAACTCTGCGGGAGATGCCATGAAGTTTTTCCTCAGTGTTCTGGGAATGGTCATGATCCTGGAAGGACTGCCTTACTTTGCCTTTCCTGAGCGGATTAAGAGGTGGTTGGTTAAGGTCAGTGAAATGCCAGCAATCCACTTGCGAACCTTTGGTTTTGCGGCCATCTGTATTGGTATGCTTTTCGTTTATCTTGGGCAGAAAAGCAACCTTTTTTAGGAGTGGACCATTCATGTTGGAGCGGCCTCATAGTCGCGATGAGTTCGAGCCTACCAAAAAGATCCCGATCAGGAGGTTGGTCCTACAGGACAGCACATGGAATAGAGCTTAATGGGGGGTTTCCCCAAAAATTGGTAATTGATCTTTGTCTACCAAGCCAGGTCGCCCTGGTTTCAGGAATGAAAATACCTTTCCTGGTGCCTCTGCTGTCGTTCCGAGTCTCACGGTCTGGTCACTTCAAGCCCGGCTGTGACCGGGGGAAGGCACCCCCTCCCTGTTCCCCGTTCCTGCGGAACGGGGCCAGGGGCTCCCCCAGACACAGCCGGGGAAGTGGCTACAGACCTTCCGCCAGTCACTCAGAAGAGGCACCCGCAAAGGTATAGGGGTAGCCTCTCCTATGCCTCGCATATGACATTCTTGGGGAAACTCCTCAATAGAGCTAAATCAGTTGACTT
>CP070735.1:3195700-3199224 GCA_020347625.1 Deltaproteobacteria bacterium | reverse complement strand
ATCACAGACCCGCTGGTGTGAATTGCTGTAAGCGTATGTAATAATATAATATTATGTCTTTCTCACTAAATAGCTGCTACTAAACAGCTGACACCGGTGAGATCTTGACAATGCGGGAAAAAGGATTAAAAAGACCTTTAATCTTTTTTAAAAAGTGATTTTATGAATAGCAGTGGGCTGGAATGGCACATTTGGCCAGGCGGAAATATTGAGCCGGAGAAAAAGGAATGAAATTTGCTCTAACCCCTGCTGATAGATAACCAGTCCAGCTTGTTTAGCCTTGTGAGGGAAAGGTTTAAAAATATCAAGTAATGGCGGAATTAGGTCGAAAACGTTTTAATGCAATTGGGTCTAAACTGCTTGGTTTAGGCTTCCTCTACCTGGGACTTCTGGCTGTCCTAAGCTGTAGTCAATTCGCTCCGGGAGATGAACTGGGAATTATTAAGGCCAGGGGAGAGCTTCGAGTGCTCACTCGTAACAATGCCACCTGCTACTATGAGGGCCCCCATGGACTTGCCGGATTTGAATATGAGCTGGTAAAAGCTTTTGCTGACCACCTGGGCGTGAAACTGGCATGTGTGGTCACCGATAATTTTCACGATATGATCCCAACTTTGCTGCGAGGCGATGCGGATCTGATTGCTGCAGGCTTTACCATCACAGAAAGGCGAATGCGAAGAGTGGCATTTGGCCCAGCCTACATGGAAGTGCAACAGCAGGTGGTGGGACGACGAGGAGGCCCGGCACCGGGCGAAGTTGCCGATCTCATTGGCCAACCGCTCTGGATAAATGCCGGTACTTCCTATGAGGAACGGTTGCGAGAACTAAAAGAGAACTATCCTGATTTGTCCTGGTTGCCGGTTTCTGGCTATGAGACCGAGGAAATTTTGGAAATGGTCTGGCAAGGCATCATCCCCCTCACCATAGCTGACTCGAACATCGTTGCGGTGAATCGGCGCTATTATCCGCAACTGGTGATCCATTTCCCTATTGAGGAGGGCCAGCAGTTGGCCTGGGCCATGCACCCGCAGCATCGTCACCTGTTGACGGCGGTTGAAGAGTGGTTCTACCGTCCAGAAACAACTGCCCTCCTGCAACGGCTGAAGCATCACTACTACGGGCATCTGGAGATTTTTGATTATGTTGATCTGGTGAAATATCATTCCAGGTTGCAGCGTCGTCTACCCAAATACCGCGATCATTTTAAAGTAGCCGCGGCTAAATATGGCTTGGATTGGCGGCTGGTGGCAGCCCAGGCCTATCAGGAATCCCACTGGGACCCTAAGGCAGCGAGTTTTACCGGCGTCAGGGGTATTATGATGCTTACTCAGAAAACAGCCAAAGACCTGGGGATTGAGAGCAGAATAGACCCCCTCCAGTCTATCGAAGGCGGGGTGCGCTACCTGGCGAAGATGCACAATCTGGTGGGTGATGAAGTGCCAGAGCCCGACCGGACATATATGGCTCTGGCTGCGTACAATGTGGGATGGGGGCATTTGGAGGACGCCAGGACCCTAGCCGAGCGATTGGACAAGAATCCAAATAGGTGGCAGGATATACGAGATATCCTGCCGTTGCTGCGCCAGAAAAGATATTACCGCACCCTGCCCCACGGTTACGCCCGTGGGACTGAACCGGTTAGATATGTGGACCGGATCAAAACCTACTACCGAATCCTAGTCCAAGCCACCGAGGAAACTCCCCCAAGACCCAGCGAGTTGGCTGAGGTTGCCAAGACCTTCCGATTAAACAGTCAAGCTGCCTCAATGTAAGCAAATCAAATGAATGAGTTTTATCTATAGCGGCAGGCCTCTGTGGTTATCATCCATCAAGTTTGTACCAGGAGATAAAAAATTGTCCTATACAGTGGGATAATCACCTGGTCCAGGAGACCCAAATAGAGTAGGCCGATGATAATGAAGATACCGTAGCGCTCGAGACCAACATAAGCTGCTCTCATTTTGGGAGGGAGGATCCCGGCGACCACTTTTGAGCCATCTAGAGGCGGAACCGGGACAAGATTAAAAAGTGCAAGAATAATATTGATGGCACAGCAGTACTTAAAGAGGTCGAATAGGATCGGCGGTGCCGAGAATGGCATACTTCGCAGCGCCAGGGCAGACAGAAGTATAAGGGCAATATTGGCAAGAGGGCCCGCAGCACCCACCAACATCATGCCTTTCTTAGGATCGCGCATGCGCAATGGATTGACCGGCACTGGCCTGGCCCAGCCCACAAGAAAGGGAGAACGAACAAGGATGAGAAACAGTGGCAGCACCACGGTTCCCCACGGATCCATGTGCTTAATGGGGTTCAGGGTAAGGCGACCGGCCTGGCGGGCGGTGGGATCGCCAAGAGTGAGGGCAGCATAGCCATGTGCAACTTCATGAATTATTACAGAAAAGAAGAGTATCAGCACCTGAAACAACACATCTATCAACGTGGTCATCTAGTCAATTCTCCCTATTATAGTCTATAGACTGACCACAGCATAAGGCCGGTCTCTACAGAGGTCAAGTAACCTTTTCTCCTAACATTTCTCAATCCCATTCGCGATCGTCTCCCTTGCCTATTCCTGGGGCTTGTTATAAGATGCCCTCATCTACTGCTAACCGCTTTGTCTGTCACCCCACAGCAGGTTTTCTCTGACAGCGCTTCGGTCAGCTAAACCAGCCGTTATGCGTATCTGTCTTTTCCTTGCCGAATTTGCTGTCAGTGAATAGGAGCTTGCCATGCAGGTATTTGTTACAGGAAGTGCGGGATTTGTAGGGGGCCATGTTTTGAATGAGCTTCTGGATAAAGGTCACCAGGTGAAAGCTCTAGTACGGCCGGGTACTGAGTATAAGTTAAAGAGACCGGATGAGGTGGAGATAATTACTGGTGATGTTACTGAAATTGCTGATCTCATAGCGGGCATGAAAGGCTGCGATGCGGCCATACATCTGGTGGGTATCATCCGGGCCTTTCCGAGCCGGAAGATTACCTTTGAGCGGCTGCACACGGAGGCGACGGCAAATGTGGTTGCGGCTGCAAAGGAGACGAAGGTTTCGCGACTCATTCACATGAGCGCCTTGGGGGCCAAAGAGGATGGCTCCACTCCATACCTGCGCACTAAATTTGCTGCTGAAGAGTTGGTAAGGCAGAGCGGCTTGAGCTATACTGTCTTCAGGCCCTCTCTAATATTTGGCAGGGGTGGGGAAGCCTTAAAAATGTTTGGGGATATGGTCGCCAAGTACGTGGTGCCCATCATTGGCGATGGCCAATATCGATTTCAGCCAGTAAGCGTCACTACCGTAGCACAGGGGTTCGAAAAGGCCCTGGAACTGGAAGCCGCCAAAGGTCAAACGCTGGATGTGGGTGGTCCTGACAACGTAACCTTCGATGAAATAATGGATACCCTAGCCAGGGTGATGGGCAAGACCATCGTAAAGATTCACCTGCCGGTTCTACCCCTGAGGCTCGCCACTTCGGCACTACAGCACGCCCCCGGTTATCCGCTGTCCAGCGACCAGATCACCATGCTT
>CP070735.1:3191240-3195600 GCA_020347625.1 Deltaproteobacteria bacterium | reverse complement strand
GCCCGTGTCGCCCAGCTTGTCAAGAAACTGTATCGAAGCAATAACAGCATTTAAAGGATAATAACGTTCTTTAATTTTCGTAGCCAAGGCTGCACGATTTAGCCATTCAGCCATGCGTTATGCCTGTTTGAAACGGCACTAGACTCTATTAACTGTCCCATAAGTCTGGAGACGAGAAGATGCCTATTGGCAAGCGTTTCAGAAGTCGGCAAACGACATCAGGCCGAATACTGACAAATTGGAAATGGTGGGGTTTGATAGCACTCTTAATCCTGGTGCCAAGCCCTCTACCAGGCGGCCAGGAAAACGACCTACTTAATATCAGAAATGGCGCCCTGGTATTGTCAGCGACCGGTCACTACGGCGGCAGGTGGAATGCAGTATCTTTGTTAGATGGCACGTACGCTTCCGGATGGAGTAGCGTCAAGGACAACCCTTACCCAAACACCTTCGTAATCGAATTGGCACAGCAGTATTCTCTGACGTCATTTGCCTTAGATACCACGGGGGCGGCTGAGTTAACCTTACCTGGAATTTCAGTTCGTGATTTCGAACTTTACGGATCGACCACTAGCGGGAAGGAGGATTTTTACCTCATTCTCTCTGGCGAAGCAGACCGGGGCAGAAGAAAGATTTTTCTTCTCGAGAAACCGATCGAGGCTCGATGGCTGAAATTAGTGATTCTGTCAAACTGGGGAAACACCTCGCACGCCGAACTTATGGAACTTGAGGCATACGGTGAGCCAGTGGGCGATGTTCCACTACAAAGGCCCTTCCATGGAATCTACAAAACCAATTACGGGCTGATGCGTTTGGAACAACGCGGTAGCCTAATAGCAGGCTGTTATGAGATAGACAACGGTAGGCTAGCCGGCAGCACCGACGGCCGTGTTTTAAAATTTCGTTGGTGGGAAGATGGGCCGCTCTCGGGTGTTGCCCTTATGGTCCTCTCTGCTGATGGCAACTTTATGAACGGCCTGTGGTACGAGAGAGGTCAACCCAAGGGGGTCTGGTACGGAAACCGAGTAACTGACGGACGGATGCCGAAATGTGAGGTCCCACCAGAGTTTTTCACGGCAGTGTCGATGGAAGAAACCGGTGTGAGCAAGCCCGTGGAAGAAACCAGTTTAAGGAAATCTATCGATAAGAAGCCCGGCCCCACTGGCCTTTATGACATTTATTTTGACAGCGACTCAGCGGCAATCACGCCCGAATTTGAGGCAAAGCTCCTAGAAAACTTTAGGGTGCTCCAAATCCTACCATCACAGAAAATCATCGTCGAAGGCCACACTGACTCCACTCACACCCGGAAATACAACTTGGGACTCTCTCAAAGGCGAGCGCAAGCGGTGGTGGAGTGGTTAATTGAGAATGGCATCGAAGCTGACCGACTGGAGGCCAAGGGCTACGGTGAGTCCCGACCGGCAGCTAACAACAGCACACCCGAAGGGAAAGCTCTCAATCGGCGAGTAGAAATCAAGCCGCAGTAAGAGGACCTGCTCTCAAGAGCCGGGCGCACTAGGGGCTAAATATAGGGCAATAGGCACCATTCCATTTCGCATTTTTCATTTCACATTGAGAATTTAACATATCACGCCATGCTCTCGAAATGCAGAATGGTAAATGACAAATGCACGATGCGAATTGAAGATTGATCTGGTGCTTAGCGCTTACTGCCTAGTGCCTACTTAAGAACCTTCTGCCCTAACGGCTTACTGAGAGCACGCGGTTACACCGCCAGACAGAACATCGTGTGGGTCTCTCTTATGCCATCGATGGGGCGAATCTTGTCGTAGACCACCGCGAGCATGCTGGCGTCGTCCGTTGCCTGGACCTCTGCTACCACGTCGTAGAGACCAGCCGCTAAGTAGACGCTTTCCACCCCCCCGACCTTTTTGACCTGGCCGGCGACTTCGCGGTCCATACCAGGCTCTGAGGTGATTAAAACGATTGCTTTCGCCATGACATTTACCTCCTTCTTAGAATTGTCCTCTAAGGATCTATTGTGAGCACATAGTGTATAACAGTCTTTGGAATTTGCTCATTTAAGTATCATAGCCGGATTTCTGTTGAAGTGATATCATTTTGTTTCATCATCAAAAACCTAATCCTGGCCCGCATAGCGGGATCTTGGCTGGGCCAGGTCAATGATAGTTGGCTCTGACGGCAACTAGTGGAGTGGGGTGTTGGCCTTAACTACACCCATAAGGGGTGAAATCAAGACGGACTCCTCTGGGGTTGGATTCGGCTTATAATTACACCTAGACTGAGTTATTGGCATGTTGCTATGGTAACTTTCTGCAGGTGTTTTCCAGGAACTAGGAGATGGGTATGAGTGGAGCGAACAAAGAAGTTCTTGTTTTTAGTAAAGAATTTGGCCGACATAGCTACGGACCCAATCACCCCCTAAAAGTGGAGCGGCTTCAGTTGACCATGGATTTAATTGGCGCCTACGGGCTTTTTGATGATGCGGAATCCCCTTGGATTGAAGCCCAGGAGGCCGACGAACAAGACCTGCTCCTCGTCCATTCTCCCAAATATCTTCAGATCCTGAAAGAGTCCAATGAAGGGAAAGCCCCTCCAGAAGCCTGGAAATATGGGCTAGGCAGCGGTGACAATCCCGTATTTCCTGGCTTATACGACTGGTCCTTGCTGGTCACCGGTGCCACTCTCGAATGCGTCCGCCAAATCCGGGATGAAAATAGGAAAATCGCCTTTAACATCGCTGGTGGCTTGCATCATGCCATGAAAAGTCGGGCCGGTGGATTTTGCTATCTGAATGATCCTGCTGTGGGAATTGCCAAAATGGTGCAAGACGGACTACGGGTGGTGTATCTAGATGTGGATGTCCACCACGGCGACGGAGTTCAGGCGGCATTCTATGACACCGATAAGGTTTTGACCATCTCCATCCATCAACATGGCCACACCCTGTTTCCTGGCACTGGATTTCCAGATGAAATGGGCGAGGGACCAGGTCGGGGCTACGCAGTCAATGTACCACTGGCACCGGATACAGATGACGACCTGTATCTGTCAGTTTTTATGGATTTGGTACCGCCGCTGGTGCGTGGTTACAGTCCCGACGTGCTAGTCACCCAATTGGGAGTAGACACCCTGACAACTGATCCCCTAGCCACAATGAGCCTGACCGTCAATGGCTTTTCCAAACTCATAGAAGAGATGAAGTCATGGGATCTTAAATGGGTGGCCCTGGGTGGTGGCGGATACAACGTAATGAATGTGGCCCGAGCCTGGACTCAGGCATGGGCGGTTATGAAGGGAATTCAACTTCCGGACAATTTACCCGAATCTTTTGTCCAGCAACACCAAGCCGAATTGGAACATAATCCCACTCTCTCGGATCCAACTCAGAAAACCCACCCCGTTATTGCCGGCCGCGTTCAAGCATTGGCAAAATCTGTTGTTGAGCAGATCAAGGAAACTATTTTCCCCATAATAGGCGCATAGGATAAAGGGTGAAGGGTAAAAGGTGAAAGGTAATCTATCGGAGGCGATAATCCGTTTACCGTTCACCTTTCACTGTTCACGATTACTGCCTGGTGCTTGCTGGCTCAGCCGATTAGCTTTTTTAGATTGAAATATCGCAGGATGGCCTGGCCGATTGGGGTTTTCAGATATTTTGAATCGCTTGCTGACTCTGGAATAGCAGTGGCCTGGGAAAGCACTTGGTCGATTTCATCCCTTGCCCCCTCAGTCAAATTCATGAAACGGACCACCATACCCCAGTTCTTGTTGTCGGCAAAGCGCTTACGCAAAATGACGGAGCTGTCAACCTGAATGGATTTATTTGAGTGTGGATTTGTGATTTTCAGAGAAAATGAAGTGCCACAGTCGTGGGGATTTCTGGTATAGATTACGCAGCCCTTGGCTGAAAAACGAGTCCCGTTGGCTTTAACCTGCCGCCCCCCTTTGTTGTAGAAAACCGGCAGTTTAATCTCTGGTGCCTGCATACCACTCCCCCTCTTGGTTTCTTTTCCTCCCGATGCCTTTGCCATCGACTCACTCCTAGCTGTCCAAACTGCCCGAACATAGAGCAAGGGATGTGCCAGGTTTTATCTTATTGAAAATACATATATTTGTTATATAAGTTGCCCCAGAAGCGTATCCTCATCGCCATCCTAGCGCAACAAAGTGTATTTTTTTATATACCACGCAAGAAACCGTGACACTGCTAGAACAATCAGGTTAAAGCTAGTAGGTGCTGGGGAATGCCGGCGTGCTGGGTACTGGAGTGCTGGAGTGTTGGAGTATTGCGTTAAGGCCTAAATCTGGTCGTTTCCATTGCTCCAATACTCCATTACTCCCTAGAACAGGCTTCAAACCGAAGGAGGGGTTT
>CP070735.1:3188017-3191140 GCA_020347625.1 Deltaproteobacteria bacterium | reverse complement strand
CAGGAAGAGGAGCCAGCGCAGATAGCCATTGGGGGTCCGGGCAAGCTGTACTCACTCAGAGTTCGGAACGGACAACTCGAAGATGTGCTTCTGGCCTTTGCCCAAGAAAGCGGCGAGAACCTGGTGGTGGATCCAGATGTAACCGGCACCGTGACGGTCAACCTCAACCGGGTGACCCTGGAACAGGCCCTGGAAGCTCTCCTTGACCCACTCGGCTTCAGCTTTCGGAGGGAAGGTCGTCTGATTCGGATTTCAAAGCCACGGTTGGAATCTCGCATGTACAGGGTCAATTATGTCACCAGCTTCCGTAAGGGTGACAAGACCATCGTCGCCACTCACGGCTCTGGCGCCGGTGGTGAACAGATCAGCGCCAGCGAGACCCGCATCACGGGAACTGACTTAACAGACTTTTGGGGAGAGCTTCAGGAAGGTTTGACCGCAATAATTTTCGGTGATGAGGCTCCTAAAGCAGTTGTGCGTGCCCGTCAGCAGGGAATTGTCACCAGTCTGACCAGCAAGGACGGCAAGAAGCTGGTATTAAGCAAGATAAGTGGGATCGTCGTGGTGCGCGATTTCCCGCACAAATTAAGGGAAGTGGCGAGGTTTCTAGAGGAAATGGAGGCTTCAACCCAGCGGCAGGTGCTCATCCAGGCTCGCTTTTGGGAAGTGTCGCTGAACAAAGAATTTCGGGCTGGCATAAGCTGGGACAATATCCAAAACGAGCTGTTGAACCTGGACATTTCCACCCTGGCGCTTACCTGGAACGTTGGCACCGGGGGGACCGCTGCCGAGGGGATTGTAGGAATTACAGGCGCTAACCAATTACCCCCTTTTGTTCTTTCCGACTTGATGGAAGCCCTGGAAACGCAGGGTAAAGTGAAAGTGTTGGCCAGCCCCAGGGTGGCTGTGATGAACAACCAGACAGCCATTGTCAAAGTTGCCAGACAGGATGTCTACTTTACCTCAGAAATAAGCCAGACGGCAAACAATGTGCTGCAATCCTTTACTCCCAACACTATTGATGTGGGTGTCATTCTGGACGTAACCCCTCAGATCTCTTCAGAGGGGCTGATTACCATGAACATTCACCCCAGTATTACAGCCGAATTTCGTTCAGCGGAAGCCCCGGATGGCACCCAGTTTCCCCTGCTTCGAATCAGAGAGGCGGATACGGTGGTGAAGGTGCGGGACAAGCAGACCATCATCATCGCCGGGCTTTTGCAAGAACAGGAACAAAGAGATCGGGTCGGGCTTCCCTGCTTGGTGAACATACCGGGGCTGACGTACCTGTTTGGTTCTACCACTCTTGAGGGTGAGAAAACCGAGATTGTAATTTTGCTCACCCCAACGGTACTGACCGCCAAGAGGATTGAAGAGATTACCAGCGAAGATATCAGGAAGATGGATTTACTGGAGCAGCAAGAGCATATGTCCATAGATTATTTGCAGCCATGAGATAGGGTTATGTACCTAGAATTCTTCGGACTTCGTGAGAAACCCTTCGGGTTGACCCCGGACCCCAAGTTTCTTTTCTTCAGTGAAAAGCACAGGGAGGGTCTGGACCATCTTCTGTACGGCATTCACCAGAAAGAGGGATTTGTCCTGATCAGCGGTAATACCGGCACCGGCAAAACAACCTTGTGCCGGGCGCTTTTAGAGCGGCTTGACCCCCAAGAGGTGTCCACTGCCCTGATCCTCAATCCCCTGCTCAACGAGGAGGAGTTACTTAGGGCTGTATTAGAGGACTTCAACCTGCCGGCCAAAGGGAGGACCAGAAAAGAGTTGCTGGATGAGCTCAATGGTTTTCTCCTCGAGACGCTGGCGGCTGGTAAGACCGCAGTGTTGATCATCGACGAAGCCCAGAATCTCTCTACCCAGTGTTTGGAGCAGGTGCGGTTGCTTTCCAACCTGGAGACTGACAAGGAAAAACTCATTCAGATCATCCTTGTGGGGAGTGACGAACTGCCGGCCAAACTGGAACTACCCAAACTTCGCCACTTGCAGCAGCGTATCTCGCTCCGCTACCACCTGAGGCCGCTTAATCGGCACGAGACAAGGAGCTATTTGCAGCACCGACTGAATATGGCAAGGGCTGCAGGGAGTACTTCCTTCGAGAAACTGGCCTACGAAGAGATATATCGATTTTCCAGAGGGGTGCCTCGACTCATCAATATAATTGCTGAAAGGACTCTGTTGGCCGCCTACCTGGGGGAAAGCCGCAAGATAAAGAGAATTCACGTATTGGAAGGTAAGCAGAGTCTGAGCGGCAGATTTCCAACCACTCGGCGCAGACTTTCCCTTTGGTTTGGTCGGAGATTGCAGAAAGTCCCTCTTGCGGTTCTACTCTTGGTGATTGGCGGTACACTGCTACTGGCCGCTGCGGCCCAGAAGACCCTGAGACTTTACGTGCAAAGGCAAACCATACAAGAGACTTTTGCCCCGGCCAACTACTCGCAACAGTTTGTCCGAGCTACTATTCCCACTCCTAAACCAGCTGCGACGGCGAATCTGAACCGGACCGAGAGGCGAGAAGTGAAACTGGAACAGCCTGCAGAACAACCGGCATCATTGTTGCAGCCGGTAGATGACGGTAAAACTAAAGCGCTTTCAGCTCCAGAAGCAGGAGATAGCAAGAGCGAAAGCAGAGAGAAGAAGGGAAGATTCCCACAATACCTGCTCAAACCACCATATGTCTACACCGTGCAGGTGGAATCTTTTAAAGACGAGGAAGTCGCAGCAGCGAGAATGAAGGAGCTCCAAAGCCGCGGCTTCGATGCCTGGGTTGCTTGGATAGATTTAGGCGAAATGGGAATTTGGTACAGGGTGCTGGTAGGCAAATACAAGGATAAGAACGAGGCGCAGGCCATGGCGGATCAGCTCGGTCGTAGCAGGGAGTTCCACAGGGCCCGGCAGATTGCGACCCATAAGGAAAGTGCAGGGGGTGGGGGCGTAAAGAAGCCCTAGCCGTAAAGATAGTAAGGTCAGCCGCCTTCGCCTAAAGGCTTCGGCGTGCCAAGGAGGACAGAATTTGGAATTGCGGATTGCGAAACCGGGAACCCGCCCGTAGGGTGGGGAGTCCGGAGGACCAATTTCGATATTCGGATTTCGGATTTACCCAGTTTT
>CP070735.1:3179916-3187917 GCA_020347625.1 Deltaproteobacteria bacterium | reverse complement strand
GAAACTGCAAGAACGGTTGGCCAAGCTGGTTGGTGGTGTGGCAGTGATCAACGTTGGTGCAGCCACCGAGACCGAGATGAAGGAGAGAAAGGCGCGGGTTGAGGATGCCTTGAACGCAACCCGGGCTGCGGTTGAAGAGGGTATTGTGGCCGGTGGTGGCGTGGCCCTGCTCCGCTGCATTCCGGCTCTCGAAAAGCTCAAGCTAGAAGGTGAGGAGGCGTTCGGAGTTAGAATTGTAAGGCGGGCCCTAGAGGAGCCGGCACGGCAGATTGCCAACAATGCCGGGCATGAGGGTTCGGTGGTCGTTGAGCGTCTCAAGAACGAGAAAGGCGCCTTTGGTTTCAATGCGGAGACCGAGAAGTATGAGGACCTCACCAAGGCTGGAGTAATCGATCCCACAAAGGTGGTGCGTTTTGCCCTGCAGAATGCCTCCAGCGTGGCAGCATTGCTCCTGACCACCGAGGCCATGGTAGCTGAAAAGCCGAAGAAAGAGCCAGCCATGCCCGCTATGCCGCCTGGTGGAGGCATGGAAGGGATGTACTAGATATATTGGCAGGTATTAACGGGCTCAGGCGCTCGGGGTTTAGACCTCGGGTTTTCTGGGCCCTTTTATTTAGCTCTCAGCTATCAGCTGGCAGCAGGCAGTCTTCAGGTCATTTGCTTGGGCGTCATATGGTTTCGCTGTCAAATGAGCATGGGGCATGGAGCATAGGGTAAAGAGAAAACGACTCATCTCGCGATACTGTACGCTGCTCAGCGCGTCTCCGTTTCTCCGCGTCCCCGCGTCCTTTCTCTCTTCTGCTGCTTGCTGCCTGCTGCCCGCTGTCCGCTGAGGGCTATTATTCACTTTCCCCTTG
The DNA here is from genome assembly GCA_020347625.1 of Deltaproteobacteria bacterium. GTDB lineage: Bacteria > Desulfobacterota > Syntrophobacteria > BM002 > BM002 > BM002. The sequence continues at coordinate 3,187,060 of CP070735.1, read as the reverse complement.
ATTCCTGTAAGTTTCTCAGCTATATATGCTTTTTCTGAGGAGGACAGCTATGGCACGTGTCACTATAGAGGATTGCATGAAAAAGGTGAGCAATCGCTTTATGTTGGTTCATCTTGGCGCGAAACGGGTAATTCAGCTTCGCAAAGGAAGCAAGCCCTTGGTGGATGCTCCCAAAAACAAGGAGATCGTCCTAGCGCTCAGGGAAATTGCAGCGGGAGAGGTAGATTTTGATTCGGTAACTTTGATAGAGCAGGATCAACTCGCTAAAGGAACTCCAGAGGAATCCCCTGGAGCTTCTGAAGAGAGTACTCCCTCCGAGGAGGTCAAAGAAGAAGCTCCAGCTGCGGAAGGGGAAGTCAAGGGCGGCGAAAAGACCAAGAAGACAGCTGATGCTGTTGATCAGGGCTAACTGGCTTCCGCGTCAGCAAAGACATCCAACCAAGCGGTAAGTTAGGAGGTTCTGCTACTGGTAGGTATGAAGCTCTTAAGTTGTCTGAAGAAGCGTGACTTGCTCAATAGTGACAAGGTCAGTCAATCGGAATTAGTAAAATTTGGCGAAGCCTATCGCCAGGAGGGACGCTGCTCCGACTGCATTGATTTTTTTGAGAAAGCTGGACATGTTGAAGGTTTGATTCAACTTAAGGAACAATGTGCTGCAGAAGGAGACTACTTTCTCTACCAACGCTTGGCAAGGATCTTAGAAGACTCCCCTACCTCTGAGGAGTGGTTACGGTTGGGCGACAACGCTTTGGGTGCGGGCAAGTTACTATTTGCCCTTTTTGCCTACCAACAGGCAGATCACCCCGAAAAAATTACCCAAGTGGAAAAACTCCTCAAACTTCCAGCCCAGGATCAATCCTCCGGGAAGAATATGCTCCACTAGATAAAAAGCTTTATTGAACACCTCACGCTTTGCAGAGCCTCTAGATTTATCTCCTATGCCCCCCATAATATTGACAAAGTAAGGCGCAGTGATTATCAACAGGAGTGAAGTTAAATACATGTTTTAAAATATAAAAAGCTTCAGGATTAGTATGTGTTTTTTTGCCGGAAGGTACCACCTGTATGCAAAACGGTGATAGGCTGAGATAAATTTTTATACCAGCTTCCTAGGGTTCAAACATATGTCAAAGCGCGATTATTACGACGTTCTCGGTGTAGGACAACAAGCTTCTGGCGAAGAGATCAAGAAGGCTTACCGCAAGAAAGCGCTCAAATATCACCCGGACAAGAATCCAGGAAACAAAGAGGCCGAGGACAATTTCAAGGAAGCAGCTGAGGCTTACGAGGTTCTCAGGGATCCTCAGAAGCGCAACATATATGACCAATTTGGCCATGAAGGGTTGCAGGGTACGGGCTTTACCGGGTTCGGTGGATTTGAAGATATCTTTTCCGCTTTCGGCGATATATTTGAGGACTTCTTTGGCTTCGGAAATCGAATGAGGGGCCAAAGGACCACGGCCCGCCCAGGTGCCGATCTCCTGTATGATCTTCACATCATGTTTTCCGAGGGGGTGTTCGGCACCGAGAAGGAAATCGACATACCCACCAGTACACACTGCGAATCTTGTGAAGGTAAGGGGCGCGAACCTGGTACCGATGAAGAGCTTTGTCCCTTGTGTCATGGACAGGGTCAGATTTTGCAGTCACAAGGATTCTTCAGAATAAGCACGACCTGCCATCGCTGCGGTGGCCAGGGACGGATTATCACGAATCCATGCCAATCCTGCTCTGGAACCGGACAACAAAAAATTACTAAAAAAGTGTTGGTCAAGGTGCCGGCCGGGGTTGACACCGGCACTCGTCTCCGCATTGCCAATCAGGGTGAGGGTGGCTATCGAGGAGGGCCACCTGGAGACCTTTACGTAAGGTTGCACGTGGAGCCTCACGAATTTTATGAACGAGATGGCAGCCATCTTTATTGTCAAATCCCCATCTCGATGGTCCAAGCGGCGCTTGGTGATACCATCGAAATCCAAACGCTCGATGGTAGTCAAAGCCTGAAGATTCCACCTGGCACTCACAGTGGAAAGATAATCCGTATTCGAGGTGAGGGAGTTCCTAATTTGCGAGGTTATGGCCGGGGAGATCTTCACCTTGATATTCAAGTTAAAACACCGGAAAATCTCAATAAGCGTCAAGAAGAACTCCTGCGCGAATTTGCCGAAATCGAAAATGGCAAGAAATCTTCTCAGAAGCTTTTCAAGTTTTGGAGTAGGGGGGGCAAGAAAAAGGCATCCAAGCCCAAACATTAGCATACTCCAAAGAGTTACGCTTCCTTGGCAGCATCAACGGCGGGCACCGCTTGTGCCGGGCTTTGAAAAAACGAGAGTGTGGCAGGAGAAGTCTACACCATGAGAACTCGGCAGAATCAGCGCAAGCAGTTTGACGAACTACAGGCCACCGCGCTCTTCTGTCCCAAATGTCAACAGGCAACACCGGTAAGACAACGCCTTCTTCTTTTTCTTCCGGATGGCGAACTTCATGAATATCTCTGCCAGTTCTGCGGAACTTCGGTGGGCACCAAAAAGGTAACACAGCAGCCAGAATTCCAATTTCTGGCTCATTGATTATTTGAGTTTTCATCTCATTCGGTGGTCCGCGGACCTCTTTTTTTGTGCATAGCGCATAGGGCAAAGCGCATAGCGTTGGATAATCGTAGAACGATTCTACAATATCTTGACGCCCCTTTTGTCATTTGGCAATATTTCGAAACAATTCTACGACCGTTTTTCCTTTTATTAGAAGCCACAAACTTTGCGCCATGCGCAAACCGGAGGTTCCATAAAGTGATCGAAGTGGAAAACCTACCTAAATTCTATGGCTCGGTGCCTGCTTTAAGTCAGGTAAACTTCAGGGTGGACCAAGGGGAAATTGTTGGATTCCTAGGCCCCAATGGGGCCGGCAAGACTACGGCGCTGAGAATTCTTACCTGCTTCATGCCGCCCACCTCTGGAACAGCTCGGGTGGCTGGGCTGGACTGCCAACTGCACTCACTGGAGGTGCGAGGCAAGATCGGCTATCTACCGGAAAACGTCCCCCTATACCTGGACATGACCACCCAGCGATTCCTCGCCTTTGCCGCAGCCGCCAAGTCCGTTCCTCGCTCTCGCCTTCCGCAAGAGTTAGGGCGGGTTATGGAGATCTGCTCAATTACCGCTGTGGCTGACAGAATCATAGGCCACCTATCCAAAGGTTTTCGCCAGCGAGTAGGAATTGCTCAGGCCCTCTTGAATGATCCGCCGATACTTATCTTGGACGAGCCCACCATCGGCTTGGACCCTACGCAGATCATTGAAATCCGTTCCCTGATCAAGGAATTGGGTAAAGAGCGCACCATTATACTCAGTAGCCACATCCTCCCTGAGGTCAGCCAGATTTGCCAGCGTATCCTGATCATAAACAAAGGACAAATCGTTGCAACAGACACTGCTGCAAATCTTACCGCTCAACTGCAGCAGAACCTGCACGTTTACCTGCAAGTAGAAGGGCCCAAAATAGAGGTCACAAAAAAACTAGCGACATTAGCTGGCGTTTTGGACGTCAAGCCCGCAGACGTCGCTGGAACCTATCTGATTGAGACCGCACGTGGCGAAGATCTGCGTCCTCTTCTGGCGCGCACGGTAGTGGAACATGGTTGGCAACTTAAGGAACTCAAACTACAGGACTTGAGTCTGGAGGACATCTTTATGCAGTTGGTTACCGATGAAGAGTCCGGGGAGGAGCAGGAATGAAGGGAGTATACACAGTCTTCCGCAAGGAGTTATACCGACTGTTCGCCTCACCCATTTTTTACGTAGTTGCCTTCATTTTTCTGACCCTGGTGGGATATTTCTTTTATTCATCTGTGGCCTACTACTCCCTCTTGAGTTTCCAGGCTGGCAGGGATCCTTTCCTCTCCGAGCAGCTCAACCTTGCAGACATGGTAATCGAGCCTTTCTTTGGAAGCATCAGCATCGTACTGTTGCTCATGGTGCCAATTATTACCATGCGACTTTTCGCCGAGGAGAAAAAAACAGGCACAGCGGAGCTACTCTTTACCTACCCCATCTCTGATCGGGGCGCGGTTCTCGGCAAGTTTAGCGCCGCCATCTCAGTTCTGCTCTTGCTGTTAGTCGGAACCCTGCCCGCCATGGTACTGCTCGAAGTTCTCGCTAACCCCCCTTGGCCTGTCATCCTCGGTGGATATCTTGGCCTGTTCCTGATGAGCAGCTCGTTCGTGAGTCTCGGCCTTTTCGCATCGTCACTGACCGAAAATCAGATCATCGCCGCCGTTACGAGTTTTGGAGCTTTGCTCCTGCTCTGGATCATTGGCTGGACCGAGTCGCTGGTCGGTCCCACCCTGGGTAGCGTCCTCAAGTATATCTCTCTGCTCACTCACTACGATAATTTTGCCAAGGGGATCTTGGATTCTCGAGACGTGATTTTCTACCTGCTCTTTATTCTACTTTTTCTCTTTTCCACACTTCGTATCCTGGAATCTCGCCAATGGAGGGGTTAAGAGGATGACCAAGAAGCCTACTCGAATTGCACTTTTATCCAACACCGCCCTGGCCTTTATCGCCTTCATTGGCATTTTGGTGCTTTTGGCCATTATCGGCCAACGTCATCCGATGCGGCTGGATCTCACCGAAAGAAAGCGTTACTCAATTTCAGAACAGTCACAAAAGATAGCGAAGTCACTCAAAGACACCATCCAGATTAAGGCCTTTTATCAGGAAGGCGATCTGAAGGGCGACCAGACCCGTGATTTGCTCGAGACCTATCTCTACCACTCAAAGAAGATCAACTATCAGTTTATCGATCCTGACCGAGAACCCAGTTTGGCCAAACACTACCAGATTCGCACCTATGGGACCCTGGTTCTGGAAGGATTCGGCAAGACCCAGACCATAACCACCGTCGATGAAGAGTCCATTACCAACGCTATTCTAAAACTCTCCCAGGAACAGGAAAGAGTCGTTTATTTTCTCACCGGCCATGGTGAAAGGGATATTAGCGACTTCGAAAAGGATGGCTATTCCACTGCCAAGGGTACCATACAAAAGGAGAATTTCCGGGTGAATACCCTGAACTTGATGGCGGAGCCAAGAATTCCGGAGGATGCGGCGTTGGTGGTTGTCGCCAACCCGGAAAAGCCTCTCCTTGCCAATGAATTAGAAGCCCTGCAACAATACCTTGACCAAGGTGGCAGTGTCATGGTCATGCTGGAACCATTTTCTGATGGTGGCCTGCAGGAATTTCTCAAGTCATACGGTATCACCCTGACATCTGACATTGTGGTGGACAACATGAGCCGGGTCTTTGGGGCCAACTATCTCATCCCGGTCGTTACCCAATATGGCTTCCACAAGATCACCGACGGTTTCAATATCGCCAGCTTCTTGCCAACAGCAAGAAGCGTAGTCCCGGCCGGGGACAGTCCCGATAGTGTTTCTCTGACTGAACTCGCCTTGACCTCCGAATACAGTTGGGCCGACACCCACTACCGTTTTGGCCAGTCTGAGCCACCCAATTTCGATGAATCCGAAGACAAGAAGGGTCCGGTGACGGTGGCGGTTATTGCTGCCATTTCAACAGATAGCAATGGAGGTGATCAAAAGAGCGACCAGCAGAGCTCTTCCGAACCAAAGGAAACTCCAGGCCCAAGAGGGCAGGCGCAGCTTGCCGTATTTGGCGACAGCGATTTCGCCAGCAACGGCTATTTCAACCTCCAAGGCAATGCTGACTTTTTCCTCAATTCTATAAATTTCCTTGGCCAGCAAGAAAATCTTATTTCCATAGAGCGTCCTAAGCCACCGGCAACGCCACTCATCCTTAGCCGGTCACAAAGTCAGCTCCTCTTCTGGGTTGGGATGCTGTTGATGCCTGCGGTCGTGCTGGCATCTGGACTAGCGGTATATCGGCTGCGGAGAAGGCATCGATGAAAACCAGAACCGCTCTCATTTACCTGGTACTATTCCTTATAATTGCTGGATATTTCTATTATTTCGAGGTCATTCAGAGGGAAGCTCGGCTCAAACAGGAAGAGGCTGCTCAGCACCTTTTTCAGGTGGATAAGACTCAGGTGACTGCTCTACAACTGGCAAGAGCTGATTCCGAACCCATGTCGCTGAAAAAGAACGGCCGTTGGCTCATCGATGAACCCATGAAAACCCGCGCCGATGATTCTGTTGTCGAAAATTTACTCAACACCGTCCAGGGCCTGAAGATGGACCGCCAGGTGAAATCCGCTGGCCAAGATCTCCAGCTTTACGGCCTAGACAAACCGAAACTACGGTTATCATTTCTATCAGATGGTGACTGGCACCATTTGCGGATTGGCAACAGAGCTGCAGTGGGCGACAAATTTTACGCCAGCGGTGATCAGCAAGACCTTGTGGTTTTGATAGCCGGCTCCCAGCAACGGCTATTGGACAAGAGGTTCTTCGACCTGCGCAGCAAGGATCTTCTTACCTTGAAGAGTGAAGAGGTCGATCGTATTGAAATAGAGCGGTCTGACGGCAAACTGGTTATTACGCGCCTCGAAAGTGGACGCTGGCAGGCCTCGGCCGAACCGAAACTCAAAATCAAAAAATCCAAGGTCGAGAGTCTTCTCAACCGGTTGGTCTGGCTTCGTGCCACCCGATTTGTTGACCTAGAAACGGGCAATGGCGCCGAATACGGGTTGGCTCCCGCCCGCATTCGAGTGGGCCTTTCTACCCCAGATAGGACGGAGACCGTGCTGTTGGGCAACACTGAGAAAGATGAGGGCATATACGCCAAGGGCGATGGACTGCCAGGAGTGGCAATTGTGGACGAGAAACTTTTGGAAGAGTTGCCTGTCAATCTCAACGACCTGGAAGACCGTACCTTGCTGACGTTTGAACTAGACAGGGTCATGGCCATCACCCTGGAGTTGGGCGGCCAAACCGCCACGCTTGAGCGTGAAGGTGAGAGGTGGCAGTTGGCGGGTAATGGAGACAGAAAAGCCCCTGAAAATTGGTTGGTCAACTCTCTGCTCTGGAAACTCCAGGAACTGGAATACCTCCCCGTAGCCCCACCTGATGACCAGCCCCTCCCCGAAAAGAGAGGGTTAGACCTCGACCTTCTCTCGGAAAACGAGGAAAAAATTGGCACATTCCTAGTGCCAGAAGTACCATCG
>CP070735.1:3172351-3179816 GCA_020347625.1 Deltaproteobacteria bacterium | reverse complement strand
CCTGCGGCGAAAGCTCTTTAGCCTGTTGCCAACCATTGACATGAAGCCACCCGGTTACTAGATCGTGCCCGGAGGGCTGCGATCTTTTGCCCGATCGCCGTCTCCCGATCGGGCAAAAAAGAAAACGGACTCTGTGCTCTCCGTGTCTCCGTGGTAAGTAAATAAAAGCGGATATCGAAATCTACTGTCGAAAGTATGCGGGGCTAAGGGAATAGGCGTTATTACAGAATGCAGAGCGGTGTTAGTCAAATGGCGCTACAGCAGATGATGCCAACAAAGGCTATCCGCTACGCGCAAGGCTTCATGCGACTCAGCGTCCGCCTGTTTGGATCATGATGACCTGACCAGAATGAAGCAGATCGGAGTGGATGTTGTTGAGGGCTTTGATCTCGGCCACCGTGGTGTTGAAGCGTTTGGCGATAAGCCAGAGCGAGTCACCTCTCTTCACTTGATAATTGACGGTTGAGCCTTTTTTATAAGAGGGTTTACTGCTCGCCACGATAACCTGACCCCGGAGGGGAATTTTCAAACGCTGGCCAGCCCGAATGCGACTGGCACTGCGCAACCGATTGGCTCGCACGATGCGATAGACGGGCACTCGATATTTCAAGGCGATTTCCGAAAGAGTCTCGCCGAAGCGCACCCGGTGCACCACGTAAGCACGTTGGGGGGGTTTCCACCTGGGAACTTGTTCCAGATTGGCGACAAGGGTAGCATCTGTATCGACTGGTAGCTTCAGGGTGAAAGTGTAATCCGGAGTTGCCTTGTATCTCAGGGAAGGATTGAGTTCCTCCAGGGTCTTTGCCGGTATTCTCAAAAACCTGGCGATATCCTTGAGACGCATTTGCCGGTTGACCTCCACCTTCTCGGTGATCAATGGTTCATCCAGCCGCAGATCGGAGAACCCGTACTGCTCAGGGTTCTTAATAATGTGGAGTGCCGCAAGAAAGCGCGGCACATAGCGGGCAGTTTCCAGAGGCAACCGGGAATAAAGATCCCAGAAATCATCCAAATAGTTCACATGTTGCTGGCGAATCACCCGCAGAACATTACCCTCTCCACAGTTGTAGGCTGCCAAGGCAGTAGTCCAATCGCCAAAAAGCTCGTGCAAGGCCTTCAGGTAAGTGATGGCGGCCTGGGTTGAACGCTCCGGGTCCATCCGTTCATCCACCCAGCGGTCACGACGAAGATCGAAACGGTAGGCAGTGGATGCGATAAACTGCCAAAGGCCCAGGGCCCTCGCCTTGGAATAGGCTTTGGTCTTAAAGCCGCTTTCAATGAGTGGCAACCAAGAGAGATCTTCAGGAAGGCCTGCTTGCCTCATTTGTTCCACAATGTACGGCCGGTATCTTCCTGAGAACCTGTAGGAGATGAGAAAAAACTGCCTCTCCTTAGTTTGGAAACGTTTAATTTCTCTGGCCACATATTGGTTCATGGCCAGCGGGATCTCCCGGCTAATGCCCGTCTGTGGGTGCGATCTGGAGGCGTAGATTTCGAGAATCCGTTTAGAAATGAGGAGGCGCAAGTCCTCCTTCTGTTGGGTGATCTCAGGGTCCTTCTCGTTTTGGATGCTGCAGATGATCTGGTAACTCTGATCAAGAGACTGTATGGCTCTGTCAGGTTCGCCACCGCTCCGGTACTCTAACGCCTCTTGGTATATATAAAGAGCGTCGTCGATGCGTTTCTGGTCAGTGTAATCTTCTTCTTGAGAGGCAACCTCATCTTGGGCTTCCAGCTTGCCCGAGTTTCCCTCCGAGGACGAAATGGAATCCGTCAAATCCTTTATCGATGAATTAGAGCCGGAGGTTCCGTCTACGTCAGCACGTTGGGTTGACGTTTTGGATTTGGCAGATTCAGTCTGCCAACGCATAAAGGGGGACTTGGTACAGGAGGAGGCAAGGAATAGCAAGCTGAGCAGAGCTAGGAATAGCGAGCGTAACATTGGCAACTGGACCTTCTAGCAGAGAGTTTTCGCCAGGTAATTCTACGTGGTGCAAGAAGTCACACGTTGCGAGGAGACCATGCATGATTGGTGCCATAATTGGACTGCAATTTGGTTCACCGCGCACAGCAAAACAGCGATAACCTTAGCAAAAATCTCATGAAAATTCTAATAAAAAATACATCTTAAACAATTTTTCAATAGGGAAAAGGGCTGATTTTTGCTGAATGGGGTTCAATGTCGAGTCCTTGACATGTAAAGAGCTAGATGCTATTCGTGCCAGTTGAACACTTTTCAAGGGCCTTGATTGATCAACATTGATGAATGATAAATCCCGTCAAGATCCCAGATTCAGTGTATGCAGTCAAAGCTCAATAGTATCGATTATTTGAAGGAGTTGAGTCGTGAAAATCCCTCAGCTGAAAATTGGCGATTTAGTCGCCAGCGTTCCCGTAATTCAAGGTGGGATGGGTGTCGGAGTTTCGCTTTCGGGGTTGGCCTCAGCTGTGGCCAACGAGGGGGGCATCGGAGTTATTTCCTCCGCAGTGATCGGTATGGCCGAGTCGGACCTCTATTCCAATTACCTGGACGCCAACATCAGAGCATTGAGAAAAGAGATCAGGAAAGCCAGGGAGAAGACTGAAGGCATCCTCGGGGTCAACATTATGGTGGCCTTGACGAATTTTGCCGACATGGTAAAGACCTCTGTCGCCGAAGGCATTGATATTATTTTTTCTGGAGCGGGCCTACCCTTGGATCTCCCCGCTTACCTCAAGAAGATGTCCGAAACCAAGTTGGTACCCATCGTCTCTTCCGCCAGGGCTGCAAAGATAATTTGCCAGAAATGGCTGTCAAAGTTCGATTATTTGCCTGATGCTTTCGTGGTGGAAGGACCTATGGCTGGAGGACATGTTGGCTTTAAGCAGGGACAGATTGACGATCCAGGTTTCGCCCTGGAAAACCTCGTTCCACAAGTGATCGAAGTGCTCAAGCCTTTTATTGAAAAGTATAAGAGGAATATTCCAGTGATTGCGGCGGGAGGGATTTTCTCCGGAGAAGATATCTGTAAGTTCCTGAAAATGGGTGCAGCAGGAGCGCAGATGGGTACCCGCTTTGTTGCCACCCACGAATGTGACGCGGATGAAGGGTTTAAGCAGGCATTTATCGATGCCAAAGAAGAAGACGTGGTGCATATCATTAGTCCGGTAGGACTTCCGGGAAATGCCATCCGAAATAGGTTTCTTGAGGAGGTTGGCCGGGGAGAACGAAAACCTTTCAAATGTATATACCACTGCCTTTCCACCTGCAAATGTAAAGAAAGCCCTTATTGCATTGCATTGGCTTTGATTAACGCCAAGAGAGGAAAACTTAAGCACGGTTTCGCATTTGCCGGGAAGAATGCCTATAAAGTAGAAAAGATTGTTTCAGTCAAAGAGCTCATGGGGACTTTGCTGGAAGAATACGAGCGAAGTTGCAAGCCGACTCAAAAAGAATTTATCTAAGCGCATAGCGTAAAAGAATGTGAACAGTAAAGGGTAAAAGGTGAACAGTTGCTAAAGAGATCGGTTCACCTTTCACCGTTTACCGCTCACCATTTGCTAGCTCTTTGCGCTCTGCAGGTGATGCGAGCTCCGTGAGAGGTTCAACCTGCGGAGCCGTCTTTGTCCCACCCTGAGATAAAGAAAAAAGGACGATGCTGAGTTTCTTGCCGGGCCCGGTTCGCGGCGTTATATCTTTACTTCTATACGTCATCAACACAATTTTTTGGACGGTGGTGTTGCTTTTGGTGGCGCTTTTAAAGCTGCTCATTCCGGTCACCGCTTGGCGAAAGCTTTGTAGCAAAGTAATGCACGCCATTGGCGGGATTTGGATTTTATTCAACAATTGCAACATGAGACTTATCAATAAAATCCGCTGGGATGTCCGTTTGTCCGACAATTTGAAATCCAATGAATGGTATTTGGTGATCGCTAATCATCAGTCGTGGGTTGACATCCTGGTTCTGCAAAAAATTTTTTACCGTAAGATCCCTTTCTTGAAGTTCTTTCTGAAGAAGGAGCTCATCTGGGTGCCGGTTTTAGGGCTTGCCTGGTGGGCATTGGATTATCCGTTCCTGGAACGTTCTTCTGCAACCTATAAAGACCTGGAAACCACACGGAAAGCGTGCGACAAATTCAAGACGATTCCAGTTTCCATCATGAACTTTGTGGAGGGAACGCGGTTCACCATCGAAAAGCAGCGCAAACAGGGTTCACCGCATAGTCATCTGCTTAAACCCAAGGCCGGTGGTATAGCTTTCGTGCTTGCTGCCATGGGCGAGCAATTGCATTCTATCCTGGATGTGACAATTGCTTACCCACAGGGCGCCAAGAGCTTTTGGGCCTTTCTGTGTGGCGAAGTAAATGACATAAAGGTGAGGGTAGAATCGCTGCCCATTGATAGAGAACTGTCAGCAGATTATTTCCAAAACAGGGAATCTCGTCATCAATTCAGGAATTGGCTGAACACACTCTGGGCTGGAAAAGACAAACGTATGGAAAATTTACTCAGTTAGACCACGCCTCGATAGGGTTGTCAAAGTATTCGTTGTAAAATCATTTTTTCCTTTCTAAGTTCTGCCTGCCTCATTCCAAAATGAAAATTTTCCAAGATGCCGTTTTTTTTCACTAAGTGACAATTTTGGCCGCTGAACCGCCTGACTCTTTATCTTCTCACTGTGATATTTATAGTGTTAAGTATTTAACATATATAGACAAATATTTTGATACTTTAATTTGGCATGATCCTTTCATATGGAGCGGGTGGGGGGCATGCTCAGATCCATCCGGTAGAGCCACCAGTAAACTCTATTGTTGCTCTAACGCGATTGTCTCTTGCGCCGGGAGGTGAGTATGCATTTGGCTCATGTGGCCGAAAAACGATCCCACCCCAGGATCCAAGTGAGATGGCCTGTTGTATTGATGACCACCGAGGGGGCACTGGATGGCGTGATAGAAAACATCAGTGCCGGGGGGGCCTATATTAACTGTGGAAGGTTGCTATTTAGGAATGACCTTCTTATTTTAGGCATTCTAGGCCTGGAACGAGAGCCTCTATGGATAGGGGCGGAAGTCGTCCGAGCCGACATCACCCTATCTGCTGATTCTGAGTCAGTTCCCGTTGGTATGGGAGTTCGCTTCACTTTTATCTCTGAGGAAGATGTCCAATTCCTTACCGAGATGTCCTCATAGCGGTTGAACCGGGAGCAGTGCAGCAGGTCTCAAATCAAACGGGTTGGTCCACGTAAGAAATTCGGAAGCCTGCTCTTTTTAGATCCTCTTCAACGGTTGTCACATCCTTCGTCTTTAATCTAATCACCGCGATCCAGTCCTTTTTCTCTCGTGCGGGCAAGGTCATCATGCTCAATACAAGCGCTTGATTACGATCGAAAATGGAGATGATCTCACCCAATTCGCCCAGCCGGAGACCAAGGCCCTCTATGGTGATACGAATCCCTTCTTCTTGCAACCCCAGGGCCCCGGCCAGGAGCCGAATGATATCCCCGCGCGTGGCAATTCCCACCAACTTTTCATTCTCCACCACCGGAAAGCCACGAACGGCTCTATTCTGAATCTGGACCAGGGCGTGCTCTAGAGGTGTGTCCGGAGAAACAACCACCGGATTTCTGTCCATGATGTCCTCAACCTTCATCTCGGCCAAAATATAATGGATTTCATGCAAACTCAATCCGGTAGCCTTGGAGGGGGACACCTCCATAAGGATATCGTAGGTGACCATTCCGACAAGCTTCCCTTCCTGCACCACCGGCAAATTCCGGATTTTGTGTTCACGGATGGTTTGTTGGGCGTGGTGCACCGGTGTTTCAGGTTGGATGGTAACGGGATCACTGGTCATGATGTCTCGAATTCGCATCTAATTTCTCCTTGAGATTTCGAAAAATCTATCTGATGATGGGAGTCGGTTCTTTACGGTGAATCGTATTGAAACCGAAACTAGGCAAAAACTAAGACCTGAGGGGCAATTGTCAACAAGAAAAACCACTACTCAACTAGGAATTACCTCAAGCCAAAATCACAAATCATCTATTACTTTGGAATGCCGTTTTTTTTAACCTGTGACACTTTTGGGCTGTAGTCACCCTAAAATTATAACCCTGGATTTTGACAATCTTTGATATAACTATAGGGAAAATATGGAAAAGTACCGTATTCTATCGTTTTGGCACGAACCTTTCATCTAGGCGGAATGGGGGGAGGTATTTGGCGTTACCCATGACAGCTTGCACCCAGAGACGCTGCCAATTACCTCAGCAAGATCGTTTCCAGCAAGCTTGGAGGAGCATATGAGCTCGGGCCAATTTGAAAAACAGCGAGAACACCCCCGAATCGACGTGACCTGGCCGGTCACAATGATGACCCCCGAGGGGGAGATGGATGGCACAATTGAGAACATCAGTGCTGGCGGTGCGTATATCCGCTGTGGGACGCTACTATCCAAGAATGATCTTTTTATCTTGGCTATCCTCGTGCAAGACCGAGAGTCTTCATGGATAGGGGCAGAGGTGGTGTGGATCGACATCCCCCTCATCCCAAATTCCGAGCCGGCTCCCATTGGTATGGGAGTGCGCTTTACTGATATCTCTGAAGAAGACCGCCAATTCCTTGTAGAGGTGGTCTCTGAGCACACTAGGTATTCGTAGCCAAAGCTGATCTCCGGCTATTGGGCAGAGAACGAATTGGGGCAGGCAAAACCTGGGCCTAGTTAAGTTTCAATGGCCTAGCCAAGAGAAAAGGTTCAAGGCACAAGGTGCAAGGTGCTAGGCGCAAGGAGAGAATAATTTTTTTGTTTTTGCCTTGTGCCCTGTACCCTGTGCCTTTAGCCTTTCCCTCGAGTGGCAGCACAAAGCCGGGTCCTTTGGGCCTGGATTCTTGACTCGTTTCTATTCTTCAGATGACTCTTCCATACATTCTTTCAGCGCCTTTTCCAGAGCCTTCTTGGCAGCTTCCACTCTCGGGGGGACACGTTTTTCTTCTTTGAGAAACATTGAAACAGCAGTGGAGATAAGCCAGCGGTCGCGGTCAGAAATATGGGTAAAACTGACACCTATGATAGGCAGGGTGAGCTCACTGTCCAATAAATCGGCGGTTGACCAGACCACTTGAGCGTCAACAACCAAGGAGCGTTCTAGCTCTGGAGTTTTAATAGTCATTTCGAATACTTCGTATAACAGCGGTGGGCTCTGACATCGGATTTGGGCACCACCAGCACTGACGTTAAGAGTGAGCCCTTGCACCCTGCCTTGCTCGGTCTTAATGGTAATCGGCCATTCGATTTTTGCTCTGGGGTAACTGCGTTTTTCTCGAAGGTCGACCACTTATGCTACCTCCGGTGATTTCTGCAGTCTCGACAATGCCTCCCCCATCTCTTCCAGCTCAGCAGATTTTTGTCCGGCTTGCGATCTTTTGACTAGACTCTTTCAGGGCTAATCTGCAGAGAATTCTTTGTCGTGCTCTATTACTCCAT
>CP070735.1:3166842-3172251 GCA_020347625.1 Deltaproteobacteria bacterium | reverse complement strand
TACTGGCGGGCTGATTCACTCGCATAGTGTGGAAATGGGCTACTTCGGGGAAAAGGTCCGGGCGGTCACAGTAGCGGCCTATGACGCCACCACCGTATCCCAGCACGCCAACGATGCCGCCGTGCTTCCAATGTCCCTCTTTGTCCACGTAGGATTGTTCGAGCAGGCCCAAGAGGTCTTCACACATGGGCTTTGTTTCGGCCATGTGTTTCACGTCTGAGACAAAGCTTGGCCAGGGCCCCTTTTCCAGCTCGTCAAGCAGGGGGGTCTTGTGTTTCAAAGCCATTCCGTTTACCTCCTTCAATGGGAAAATAGTTCCTTAACTAGCGAATTCGGATTCACCTCGACTGTGGAATTCTCACCTCCTCTCTCATGGCTGCTATTTGGATAAACAGCTTTACCTTTTTGCAATGATCGCAAATAGTTGCGCTATTTGAATTTAGGTGGGAAAGATGGGAAATGCTGTTCATAGCGCTATTCGTGAATCAATTCACTCAGTGACTTACGTTTGTATAAACCGTCTGATGAATTTTGTCAATCAAAATAAAACCAAGGAAATAGGCCGGGGGGTAACGTGGAAGGATCTGGACCGCAGGTATTGGTGCCCTGCCCTCGCAGATGCTGATAATTACCTTACCCGAAGACATCTAATGGTGCGTGAACAAAGAAAGCCGACCAAATTTTCTGAGCAGTTAGTCAAGACCCCTGGCTCTAATCAGGAGAATTACGGTCCATTGTAAAGTCGTTTGCTTCGAGGCCTGAATTCGGTCAAAAGATAAAAAATGGAGATCGACCCTGGGGTCAACCTCTTAAATAAATCCCTTCACTTTGTCGGAATGCAATAGTGTTGGACCAAAAAGTTCTGAGTGATGGCCTAATCCTCGCCCATCCCCTTTTCTTCTTTTGCCAAATCTGCGTGCTCCGGCAGCAAGTATAAGGTGGTACTGCCGCTGGACCAGTATTTCAACTGGCCGTCATTAACCATCTCGTTTATAACTTTCTTAACCTGGCGCATTTTCATGTCGGGTAGTGCCTTGCAGAGCTCATTGAAATAGTGCTTGGTTTTCCCCTTTTTAGATTTCATAAAATCAATAATCGCCTGTTTCTCTGCCTCGCTCATTTCTTCCTCCTTGAGGGGTAGTAAATGTAAAAGAAATAGTGAATCAATTCACTCACTCTTCATCTATAATCCGGAGCCCAGCGTTTGTCAATAAAAAAAGCGGGTCTGGAAAACCTCATCTGATGTTGTCCGGAGCCGCCATATATTATATAAAGATTGGGCTCATACTGCCGTCTAAAATCATTTAAAACACAATACCTGATATTCTGGTGAAATCGAGGTTCTGGCATGTCTCTCAAGAAACACCTAGAGGACTTGGAGGCTTTTCGGGCAACCAATAACGAGCCGGGTATTGCTAATGCCTGTTTCAAGATCGGTGATTTTTACCTTAGCAAGGGAAGGTGGAATGAGGCCAAAGAATATCTAAGAGAGGCGAAGGCCATATGCGGAAAGCTGGGCAACGAAGAAGGAAGCGCCATAACTGCCATTGGCCTGGGAGACATTTACAAAAATGCAGATAATCCTGCGACCGCCCGTTCGCATTATGAGCAAGCTCTTGATTTTTTTGAAAAAAAAGGAGACGAGAGGCAAATAGCTAATCTTAAGGAGAAATTGGGTGACCTCTTTAGGGAACAAGGAGATTTCTCCCGGGCCGTGGAGGCCTTTGCCAGGGCACGGGACATCTGTCAGACCCACGAAGACCGACTTGGCGTCGCCCACTTTAGTGAAAGAATGGCTCTGGTCCACAGGCACCAGGAGAACTTTGAATTAGCAGTGGCGTGTTTTCAGGAAGCGCTGAGCTATTATGAGGAACACCGCGTTGCGGACAGACTTGCATTTGTCCTCAGTGGTTTGGGTGAACTACAATACAAAATGGGACAACCACGGGAAGCTCTGGAGTTCTTAGGTCGGGCCTTGTACATTTACCGGAAGCTCGGAGCAAAGAAACCTGCAGAACTTGTGGCTGCAGAGATTTATGGTATTGAAGCGAGCTTGGGAGACGAAAAGCCCTAGCTTGCTTAGCGATGCGTTCTTTGCGATTTACTCACCTCGTTGCTAAAATAAATACCAGGCTTAATTTCGAGTATGAGCCCATTGACATTGAATGGGGAGCTAGTTAGGCTTTGGCGCAATTGAAATTACATATTACGACTATGGAGTAAATGACAATGGAAGAGAAGAAAAAGGAGGAGGTCTCGGAAGACACTGTCTTTCGAGCTCTGAAGCGCCAGCTCCTGGCGACACCCTACTCGGCCCCCCTGCATTATAATTTGGGACTTGCCTATGCCCGTAGAGGGCAGCTCGACGAATCGGCAACTGCCTTTCAGCAGGCAATCGTTTTCGATCCCAAGATGGTTGAAGCATACATCAATCTGGGAGGAATCTATCTACGGAAAGGTAATTTAGAGGCCTGCGTAGAGGCGAACCAGAAGGCTCTGGAGATAAACCCCAACCACCCGCTCGCTCACAGCAATCTGGGTTTTGCCCTTATTCAGCAGGGAGACCTGGATGAAGGTTTGGCTGCGTACCAGAAGGCTCTGGAAATCGATCCCAATCAAGCTGCAGTGAGGGCAAATCTCGGGGGTGCCTATTTTCAAAAGGGTGATTTGGACGGCGCCATTAGAGAAAATCTCAAGGCGCTGGAGCTGAATCCTAATTTTGCTTTGGCACACAACAATCTGCTCCACGCATACCGCGCCAAAGGTGACCTTGAAGCCGCCAAAGAGCACTGTGAGAAGGCGACTGAGTTGGGTTTTCAGGTTAATCCTGATCTGGCTGCGGAACTTGGCTGTGGCTAAAGGGGAAACGGAAAGAGAAAAAGGAATAGAGGATCAAAGTGGTGATTCAAAACGAAAATTCTTATGTAACTATTAAGTACACGGTAAGATTGGATGACGGTGAGATTATCAAGGGTGACCCCGAACAAGGGCTTGCTCATTTGGAGTTTGTTACCGGCTACAACCAGATAATACCGGGTTTGGAGAGAAGACTGATAGGCATGTCACAGGGAGATCACGTAGAAATTGCCATACCTCCCGAAGAGGGTTTTGGTCCACATGATCCAAGTCTCATCCAAGAGAAGACTTTTGAGGAATTCCCCGAAGGCCGAAATCTTGAAGAGGGACGCTGGGTGAGGGCTACCAATCCTGACCACCGAGTGACGATCGGCTATCTAGTCCTGGAGAAGAAAGAGGACCGGATCATCCTTGATTACAACCATCCATTGGCCGGCAAGACTTTGATTTATCAAGTAAATTTAGAAGAGGTCAGAGAGGCGAACCGCGAGGAGCTGGAGATTCTGAGACCGTGTGAGTTTGGCGAACCGGTGTCGTCGTCAGCGGAGGAATGTTGAATCTGGAAAACGAGGTGGGCGGAAAGCTCTGCCCTACCCCTAAAACCAAAAAAGTAGACAGATGGCAAAATTAACTCCAGAGGAAGAAAAGCAAAAAAAGGCAATCTTTGACGCTATGTCTCCAAGAGGCCAGAAGCACATTCTTAAAAAGGGTTACGACGAATGGGACCCTTTCATGAAGCCTAAAGAGCCTCTGGCCTACAAGCTGAAGCAGGAGGCCAAGGGAGAGAAAGTCAGCATTGACACCGGTCACGAGCTGTATGAGAGATTTTTCGCCGAGCGCAAGATCACCGATTACTCGGCCCAATATGTGAAGGGTGTTCTGGAGATATCTCAGGGTCTCTTCAGAGAGCAAGATCTTTATCAAGGGATGTATGATTTCAGCTGCTGGTATGAGAAGTGGTGCAAGCAAGAAGAAGGCGAAGAGTAAGCTAGACGCTGAATTTAGACCGAGCGAGGCGTCAAGAATTGTCGGAGGTTTTTCAAGATGAGCAAATATGTGATTCATCCCTTGGTCGTAGGCATCAATGAGACCGACCAGGGCATTATGACTTATCAGAAGGGCTATGGTAAGCGTATTTTTCTGCCGATATATGTGTTTTACTTGGAGGGCGGCGATCAAAAAATCCTAGTGGATACCGGCATGGAGGAATTCATGGTCCCTCCCTCGGCCGAAGAAGAAACGGGTTTGAAGATTATGGAGTTTGAGGACGCTTTGGCCACTGTGAACTTAAAGCCGGAAGATGTGGATATCGTCATTCAGACCCACCTACACAACGATCACTGTGAGAATACCTACAAGTGTACAAATGCTAGAGTTTACGTGCAGCAAGCAGAACTGGATTTCTTCGAGACGCCCCACCCTATTGACCATCGCTATTATTCTGATATTCTTGACGACTCAGAGGTGATTCGGGTGGAGGGTGATGCGGAAATCGTCCCCGGTATCCGCGTCATATTGACTCCCGGGCACACGCCAGGTGGTCAATCTGTGGCGGTGGAGACCGAAAATGGAACCGCAGTCATCACCGGTTTCTGTTGTAATGGCAATAACTTCCCGAGTATTGGCCCTGCGGTGACACCGGGCGTACACATCAACGCTATTGAGGCGTACGAAAGCGCGCAACGCGTCAAAGAGATGGCCGATATTTTGATACCCATCCACGATCTCGAGGTGGGACGCAGCGGAAAGATTCCGGCCTGAGGGACCGTTGCTATTCATTACTAGCAATGATGAAACGAACGATACAGCTGCGAAAGGAAAGAAAGAAGACGTATTTCTGTCATTGTTGCCGCAAAGAGCACAAATTTTGCTGGACTTGCGACTGCGGCTTCCAGATATGTCTTGCCTGTATGCAAGAAAATCAGTGGGGTATTAGTGGTAACTCCGTAACCTGGATCTGCCCAGACTGTGGCGAGCTTCGAGGCATCTGAGCCAGGCATGGCTTGGAACAATTTGCTCCCCGTCGCAATTAGAATCCTGCCGACCAACCATGACCTTTCCCGCAAAATGTTTTAGGCTGCATGAGAAAGACTCCTTTTTCGAGGCCATAAAGACCGTTAATTGGTGTATCACTCAGGGCAAGCCGGTTTACCGCTGGCGAGGTCCGCAGACCTCTTACGCTGGTGGTGGGGACCTGTTTTTTTCTTCGGATATTGATGTTTTAGCCTCGGCTGAATTCATAGAGCTACCAGAGTCGGCCATTGACAATCTCGATCCGCTGAAGCCAGGACGTGTAGCCATGCTTTGGGATAAATCGTTTTTGTGGGGCTACCTGGCAGTGAGCACTTTGAGGGAGCTTGGATTCTCTTTCGACCTGCTGACCGCCGAGGCTGTACGAAAAGACGCTCTCAAAGGTTACCAACTGGTCATTGTTCCCGGGGGATGGGCCAGCCTCAAGAGTGAAGCACTGGGAGCGAGCGGCCGAGATAGGTTGCGTCGGTTTGTCAGAAGCGGTGGAGGATATCTCGGACTCTGTGGCGGGGCCGGCCTCGC
>CP070735.1:3147324-3166742 GCA_020347625.1 Deltaproteobacteria bacterium | reverse complement strand
TGCCCCCGCGGGTGTTCATTTCGAGTATTCCTGCCAAACTGGATGAAGCCATTCTTAAATGTCTCCACAAAGACCCCAAAAAGCGCTGGCGCACCCCCACAGAGCTGGATTTAGCTTTGGAAAAAATAAATGTCTAACCGTCTCTCATTTGTCATTTGTCAACGGTCAGTAGTCATTTGTCGATGGTCACAGTCATTTATCAAGCAAAAAATCCAGGCCCAAAGGGCCTGGCTTTGAGCTACCCCCCGAGAGGGCTTTAGGCGTCTTTCCTTCGTACGCCAGTCAGCTGGAGTAATGGAGTATTGCAAAATACCAAATTCCAAGCACCAAATCCCAATTAAATCACAAATTCCAATATCCAAAGACAATGGTTGGTTTGGAATTTTGAAACTGGGAACCCGCCCGCAGGGTGGGGAGTCCAAGCGAAGCGCGGACAATTTTGGTCATTGTGATTTGTGATTTGAAATTTTTAGTCTCTCCAACACTCCAATATTCCAGTACTCCAAAACCGCTGGACATCTCTACCTGAAAAGCCATTAAAACTTGACCTGGCCAACAGGACCAGGTTTTCTTTGCTCGAATGACCCGGCCACTTTTTGATGGCCCAAGCCAATTCTCATGCGGGGGCGGTTTGCGAGGAATTGAGCCCAGCGATTTTAGATTTTAGAATGCAGATTTAAGATTTAAGAGCTTAGAACCGCATAGTAAGAAAAGCATGCAACCTCAATCTGAAATATACAATCTGAAATCTGCAACCCTTTGAACTCTGACCAGGCTCGAAGGACGAGTTACTCAGATTTAAATGAAAAATACCAGATGAGAAATGAGAGATGAGAAATGACTGGGACTACTTCCGTTTAAGAAAAGAGAGGATGCCGCTGCCTTTTTCTTTACCTTTCTCAATTATGCCTGCTTCTTTTTGAAACTGCTCCACCGTCTGAACAACAGCGCTTAAAATAGCTCCTTTTAGATCGGACCTCCCAGGCTGTTTCTGCCAAGCCGCATCCGGACTGGCCAAATCCTTGAGGGTGGACATCATAGCCTGCTCGTTCAGAACCTCCTTCTGTTTGTGGAGTATGGCAAGGATCCAGGCATTGAAACCGTTAAGCAAATCATTGTTGCTGGGGGGTGAGTCGCCTGCAGCATGGAGGACCAGTTTGATGTTGCTCTTGGCGTCCTTTTTACAATCATAACCGCGCAGCAACCCCGCGTACTTGGCAGGTACCTGAGCTTTGGCCTCTTCCAAAAGACCGTGAGCGCGATTGCCCATTGCCTTTTCCATGGGTTTTAACATGTTCACCAGCACCTGGTGGTAGATCTGGATTATTCCTGGAGCCTCATTTTTGCCGCTGGGAACGATACCAGCGGCAGCCTTGCCCTTCTCGATAAGCCCTGAGGAGATCAGAGAATTTATCATGCGATACACAACAAACTCATCGTGGCCGCTGTCGGCAATGATTTGTTGCACGGTTCTGCTACCGTCCACCAGCGATATAATGCGCCACTCATTGGCGGTTAGATTAACCGCGTCTCGCTTTTTCTCCACACTCCTGTTGATCCTGAAGACCATCTGGGGATTGGGAATATTTTTTTTGAGGATTTCCCATTCATCCACCCGGCGGGTGCCCTCCAGGATAACTTCCATGTGGTTTAACTCAGTAAGAAACTCCTCATCCAGGTTGAGCTCCTGGTCTACATACTCGAAATCACCCCTTTTCCACAAGAATAGATCGTAGAGAATATCTCTCACCTGTTGATGGATAAATTTTTTCAGTGTCTCGAGGGAGATATAGCCTTTCTCCACCAGGATCTTCCCCAGCCTTTCTTTCCTCTGCTTGGCCAGGGTCAGCGCCTTCTGGAGCTCTTCAGCGGAGATGATACCCTTGGTGCGGAGTAGATAGCCTAGCCTTACCTCTTTCTGGCTGCCGACTGCATAGACAATATTCCCGTTTTTGATGAAAACTCGTACGATTCGCCCCTTATCACCTATGGTGAGAATGCCGGTCTTCTTGTCCCCGGACAACAACTGGAGGATGCTAGAAAGATAAAAGGTTTCAATATTTCCCTTCAAAGCCATGTGAAACCGCCCTCTTTGATTTCAAATATCTTCTTGCAAGTGCGCCAAATCTTGGAATAACTACCCCGTATGTATAGATACTTAGGGGTTTTGTCAACTCTTTTGTCTGAGCGCAGAGCCCCACGTGCTGCGCGGATTAAGCATTGTGGACCAAGCACTAACAGTGTGCAGCGGTGACCTGAGAGTGGAGACAAATCACAAGGTCTGCATCGGTCGAACAAAGGTGCAACAATCGTGCAAATTAGCGGTTTATTCTTAAAAACGATTATTGCCTTATGAACGCATGAAAGCTGACCGTTTAGTTCTCAGCCCGATTGACGCTAAAACTCCCGCGCCAGCTCTAAAATGCTCTCAATCTCTTCTGGATGAAACCATTGAATCTCACGATCTTTGCTAAACCAGGTCATTTGTCTCTTGGCATAGCGGCGTGTATCCCGCTTCATCATCCGCAAGGTCTCGGTCAGGTCCAATCCGTTCGTTAGATACTGGACAATGTGCCGGTAGCCCAAAGCCTGCATGCTTTTGAGGTGCGGTCCGTAGCCCCGCTCCAGAAGTTCTTTGACCTCCCCCAGAAAACCCTCTGCCATCATAGTCTCTACTCGCTTGTTGATCCGCTCATAGAGTTCGGAGCGCGGACGATGCAACCCAATCTTCAGGGTGTGGAAGGGTCGCTCCCGAAAACCGTGTTCTTGGTGGAGTTCAGACACTGGCCTGCCACTACACTCCCACACCTCTAGAGCTCGGATAATCCGAAAAAGGTCGTGCGGATGTAACCGCTTCGCGGTGACCGGATCAACCTCAGTAAGCCTTCGGTAAAGACCGATGCCACCATCTATCTCCGCCTCACCACGCAAGCGCTGCCTCACCACCCTGTCACTGGGAGCCCCGGGGAAAAGTCCATGAAATATTGCCTTCAGGTAGAGACCGGTACCACCCACCACAATGGCTGTTACTCCCTGTCTGGCCAAATTCCCAATCACTTCTCTGGCCAGCTGGCTGTAGCGGTTCGCATCAAAGTCTTCATCAGGATCTACTATATCCAGGAGGTGGTGAGGTATTTCTGCCCTGTCCTCCGGCTTCGGTTTGGCGGTGCCGATGTCAAGAAAACGGTATATCTGCATGGAATCGGCGTTTACAATCTGACCGCCGCAATCCCTGGCCAATTGCAGAACAAGCGTACTCTTTCCCACCGCGGTAGGTCCCATCACCGCTATTACTTTGGGCCTTTCGTCGACCATATTGGTTATGTTTTTTACGCCTTCGATAACGAACCCCAAGGAGACACTGGGGACTAGGGACTAGGCACAGAGAGATTATATGTTATACGTTATTAGTTATTAGTTATTAGTTAAACGTAAATAGTTCTCTAGTACAGCTGGTGAATCAGTTGGCATGAGAGAACTATCGAGATATTTAGCCATGTTGTTTCCGTATAACTCATAACGGATAACAAATAACTTTCTTTCAGCTTCTCCCGAACATCCGTTCAACCTCACCCACTGTAAGCTTCCACCAAAGTGGGCGACCGTGCGGACAGGTAGAGCAACGATCCAGTCCGTCGAGCTGCCGCAACAGCGCTGACATCTCTTGTTTTCCCATCCGCTGGCCCGCCTTGATGGCGACACGGCAGGCCATGGATTGCAACAGATTTTCGAGCAGCGCTTCGGGTGTTGGAGAACTTATCCCTTTGCAGCCGGTAGCCACAAGGTCCAGCAGCAGTTTTAGCGGCTCTCGCCGCAACGCCATCGCCGGTACCGCCCGCACCACAAAGGTATGACTACCGAAGGGATCCAGTCTGAATCCCAACCGTTCGAATAGCGGCAGCGAATCTTCCAGCCAGGCGGCCTCCTCAGCAGTAACTTCTATGGTCTCTGGAACCATCAGCATCTGGCTAGCCAGCTGCCCTACGGCCGCCTCCTTGTGGAAAATTTCAAAGAATATGCGCTCGTGGGCTGCATGCTGATCAATCAGCACTAAACCATCAGGGGCCTCGCAAAGAATGTAAGATTGGTGAAGTTGACCGATTATGGTCAGGTCCCCAAAAAAGGTCCCCAGCTCCTGTTGTCCCTTTACAGGGATGGGAATTTCTGCATCGACCGGAAACTCAACTGCCACGGCTTGGGGCGATTCATAAGCTGGAAGTGGCGGTTCAGCAACCTCCTGTCCTTCCCGCCAAATAGGTTCAAACCCCGGCTGAACCGGGGCCGCGGCAGGTGTTAGGCCAGGGCTCGCGGCCAGAGGTCGCGCCCATCGCTGCTTTTCCATACCAGCTAGGCTAGCTTGCGCCGCACGCGTTACTGCCCTGCAAAGAGTCTGGGGATCTTGAAAGCGCACTTCCGCCTTGGCTGGATGCACGTTTACATCCACAAATTCTGTGGGCAATTCCAGGAGAAGCACCCCCAGGGGGAACTGACCCTTGGGGAGCAAAGTTCGGTAAGCTTCCACCAGCGCTATCCTCAGAAGTCGGTCCCATACTGCTCTGCCATTTACATAAAGAAAGAGCATGCGACTGTTTGATCTATGCACCTCAGGTGGACTCAGATATCCTGAAATACTCAATGAACCCTGTCGGTGGGACAAGGCGAGCCATGATTCCGTCAGTCCCCGTGGGAAGATCTGTGCCAAACGCTGTCGCAAATCTTTGGCCACCGGCCACTCATGGACCTGGCGGTTTTTCCGGCGAAGAGAGACGTGTATATCCGGTCGGCCCAAGGCCAGCCTGGTTAGGGTATCCACCACATGCCCGAATTCGGTCTGCTCCTTTTTTAGAAATTTCCGCCGCGCTGGTTGATTGAAAAATAAATCACGAACCCACACCTCGGTTCCTGGTGGGCAGCCGCACTGGCTGACCTCCTTGATGACCCCGGCGGCAACACGTACGTGGGTACCCACATTGGATGCTCTGGGCCTACTCTTGAGCTCGAACCTGGAAACCGCCGCCAGACTTGGCAGAGCTTCACCGCGAAATCCTAGGGTTTGAATGGCAGCCAGATCTGCGTCGCGAGTAATCTTGCTGGTGGCATGCCGCTCCAGGGCAAGAAGGACGTCGTCCTCTTCCATACCAATGCCATCGTCTACCACCCGAATGTTGCGACAGCCTGCGCCATGAAGCTCTACGGTGATCATTCGAGCTTCGGCATCTACACCGTTTTCCACTAGCTCTTTGACCACCGAAGCCGGCCTTTCTACCACCTCACCGGCGGCGATTTTGTTGGCCAGCGCTTCCGGCATCACGCGAATTTTAGCCATCCAGGCCTCCTTATCAGTTACCCAGTCCTTATCTTATTTGCTAATATTTTACAACCGTCACCGTGTGCTTGTATGTTGGTACTTATCAGCATCGGACAAAAATAAGAATTTCAACTAGGCATTAGGGAATAGACACTAGGCACCATGTAACTTGTTTAGGGATTTGTTTCAGTGCTTAGTGCTTAGTGCCCAGTGATTTGTGCGTAGAGCGCCGTGCTCTCTGTCTTATGCGCCAGGAGGAGCAAACTTTTAGTGGTTGACACAATTTCTGAAATAGTTTATTCATGGACCGGACCTTGGCCAGGAATGAGATAACATCCGGTAACAATTACCAATCTCGGTAGGCTTATGTCCCGAACAGGCATGGCTACTGAGTACGCTTCTCTTACATTCCCGTATCTCCCGCCCAAAGGTAAAAATGTCGGTTAATCGAGAACTCAATGACATCGCTGCTCTTATGAGTAACTGTCTGGATGCTTATACGGCGGCGGTCTTTGTGTATGATGATCGCAGCAAACTTCTTAACTTGAGGGCATTTCATAGCCTCAGCAAACATATTATTGCCGACGCACAATGCTCGCCCGAGGATGGAAGTCTGATCGGCTGGGTGGCGAAAAACAATGAGCCACTCACCATGGATCACTTCGAACGTGTCACCAAAAGCCTTCCATATTACCAGAGCGAAGAGAATATCAAATCTTTTCTAGCTGTGCCTCTGGATAGACGCAGGGGAGTCCTCTGTGTGGACAGCAAACGCCAGTATGTCTTTACCAACAAGGACCAGAAACTCCTCTCGGGCTTTGCCACCGTTATCAGCAATACCCTTGGTGCAGAACTGGAGGGCCATCGTCACGAGATTCAGCGTGAACTCTTGACTTTTTGGCGCCGCGCCGATGCCCTACCGGCCGATACTGACGATCCAGTTCCCTATCTCACCCGTTTGCTGGATGCTGCCTGTCCATACCTGAAAGCCGATGCTGGTGTGGTGGCCGTGCCCGTAAAGGAAGGAAAGTTTTTGCAGCCTGTTGCCGCCTCAGGGACTATGCCTGCGGCTTTGCTGAAGAGTTCCCGCCCTGCCAGCGAAGGAATCATGGGGTGGATTTTTCAGAATCGCAAGACCTTGGTCATTCCCAAGTTTCGCTCCCGAACTCGAATACCTTTTCTTTTTGGTCCCAGGGACGGCATCGGCACCATAGGTGCTCTGATCGGCATGCCACTTGCCTGGGAAGCGGATGATGTTGGAGGCGTAATTGCCTTTATCCGTCGTACTGAAGCCAACTGGAGCAAAGAAGAAACAAGTGCCATCACTGCCATTGTCAGGCGAGCAACCCTTGTCCTGCAAAACTTCACGCTCAAACGTGAATTGGCTCTCGTTAGCAATCTCGACCCAATCACCGAGGTTTGCAATACGGACGCTTTCAACCGGGTGCTCAACAAAAGACTGCAACGCTGTCAGGAGGCCAGCGTTAAACTCGGGCTGGGCATCATCGCCATAGAGGGATTTGATGCCTTGAGCACCATAGTGGCCTTACCAGACCTGGCAACCCTACGCCAACGCATCGCCTCAACTTTGTTGCAGCGGCTAAAAAAAAGACAGCTCATGGGTTGTCTGGATCCAGCTCGCTTCGCCGTCTTGTTTGAGGATGAAACCGAGACCGAGATAAACGATCAGCTCACAGCAATAACCACTGTCTTGCACCAGCAAGTCTTGGAAAATTTGGATGAGCTACCCCGGCTGGAGGCCTCATTTGGTTTTGCGCTCTATCCTCGAGATGCGGCTACTTCACGCGAACTTTGGACTATGGCTTTTCAGGCGCTAACAGACCGAACATACAACTCACAGCGAAAAGTGGTTCCTGGTAGGTAGATGCTTATGAAGCTGTTGGACGGACTTGCTCGATTTTTTTCCAAAGACATGGCCATGGACCTGGGCACTGCCAACACCCTTATTTACAAGAAGGGTGAAGGGATTATGCTCAATGAACCTTCAGTTGTGGCTCTTAGCCGAAATACGGGCCGGGTTATCGCAGTAGGCAATGAGGCCAAGGAGTATCTGGGCCGCACTCCCCAAAAGATCGTGGCCATTCGTCCCATGAAAGACGGAGTGATCGCCGACTTTGAAGTAACTAACGTTATGATCAAATATTTTCTTAACAGGGTGCAAAGGCGATCTTACCTGTTCCGGCCCCGGCTAATAGTTGCAGTACCCACAGGCATTACTCAGGTGGAAAAGCGCGCGGTTATTGAAGCGGCTGAGCAAGCAGGGGCACGGCAGGTGCATCTCATCGAGGAACCCATGGCGGCCGCCATCGGCGCCGGTCTGCCCATAGGAAAGCCCATGGGCAATATGATCGTGGATATAGGCGGCGGCACCACTGAGGTGGCGGTGATCTCGCTCTCTGCCGTAGCTTATGCAGAATCGGTACGAGTGGCTGGAGACGAGGCGAACGAGGCCATTATCCGCTACATCCAACAGCATCACCAAATCGCCATAGGAGAAAACGAGGCAGAGCGGATCAAACTTGAAATCGGGTCTGCCTGTCCGCTTCCCGAAACCATTGCTGCGAATGTGTCCGGCAAGGAGATCCTCACGGGTATACCTAGAACATTCCAGGTGAACGATCAGGAGATCAGGCTCGCCCTGACGGAACCTGTCAACGTCATCATTGAAAGTGTCAAGCGGACTTTTGAAAAGACGCCACCAGAATTGGCTGCCGATATTGCCGAAAATGGTGTCTGGCTGGCTGGGGGTGGCGCTCTTCTCAGGGGATTGGACATCCTGTTGAGCGAGTTACTACAGCTTCCCGTCAAGGTGGAAGATGATCCCTTGACCACAGTCACCCGCGGTGCCGGGCAGGTGATGGAATCCATCGGTGAATACCGGCAGGTTTTTCTGAACTGATCTCGGGCAGAGCGCAACAGCTGAGAAGTTAGAAGTCAGAGATCAGAAGTCAGACGACAGACGACGGCAGGCATCCGCCTTCACTAGAGCTTCGGCGAGGCAAGCTAAGCACTAGGCACGGCGGGAGGACACGGGGACGCGGTGACATGGAGACGCGGCGAAAATGCGAGAAATCTAGAGGATTTGACTCAGGAATAGCTTGGTGCGCTCATGAGTGGGGGCTTTGAAGAAGTGTTCTGGTGAGCCCTCCTCGACAATCTTTCCTTCGTCCATAAAAATTACCCTATCTGCCACCTCCCGGGCGAAACCCATCTCATGGGTTACCACCACCATGGTCATACCTTCCCGGGCTAGAGTCTTCATGACATCCAAAACCTCCCCGATCATTTCGGGATCCAGGGCTGAGGTAGGCTCGTCGAACAGCATAACCTTGGGATCCATGGCCAGAGCCCTGGCTATGGCAACCCTTTGCTGCTGTCCGCCTGAAAGACTGTCCGGATAAGAGTCCACCTTGTCAGGAATGCCCACCTTTTCCAGAAGCGCCATGGCCCTTTCTTCAGCCTCTTTTTTGGAGCGCTTGCGCACCACCATCTGTGCCAGGGTCAAATTGCCCATGGCCGTCTTGTGGCGAAAGAGGTTGAAGGACTGAAAAACCATCCCCATTTCTTCTCTGACCTTGTTGATATTGGTCTTGGGGTCGAGAATATCAACCCCGTCTATATAGATATGGCCTTTGTCAGCCTTCTCCAGCATATTCAGGCAGCGCAGCAATGTGCTCTTGCCCGACCCCGACGGGCCGATAATCACCACCACATCGCCCTTATCAATTTGGCATGAAACATCGACCAGGGCCTCAACCTTGTGGGTGGTATAGAAGGTTTTGCAAACGTTTTCCGCCCTAACCACCGATTGCAGTCCTCCTTTCCAGATATTGGACGAACATGGACAGGGCAAAGGTCAGCACCAAGTAGAGCAAAGCGCAGATGAACCAGAGCTCAAAGGGCTGCAGGCTGGTGGTGACCACTTCCCTGGTTGCCTTGGTGAGTTCACGGACCGCAATAATGCCCAGCAGGGATGAGTCTTTGATGAGGCTGATGAACTGACCCGCCAATGGCGGTAGAATGCGCCGGAATGCCTGCGGCAAGATAATGTAGCGCATAGACTGGGGATAGGTCATACCCAAAGAGCGGGCAGCTTCCATCTGTCCCCGGTGTATTGATTGGATACCGGCTCGGACGATTTCGGCCACGTAAGCCCCGGCAAATACTGCCAGGGCAGCCACACCGTACCAGAGGGGCGAAAGTTGGCCCAGACCCTGTTTGGCCAGCAGGGTGTTGAACATGGTCCCCAGGACGAAATACCAGATAAAAATCTGGACAAGAAGAGGTGAACCCCGGACGAGTTCAATGTAGGTAATCGCTGTCCACCTCAGGGCAGGATTCTTGGAGATTCTAGCCAGACCTGTAAAGAGGCCTATGACAATTCCAAGCAATACCGCGATTACACTCACTTTCAGGGTGACCCAGAGTCCTTCAACCAGAATGCCAACCTTCCATTTCTGGTAGGAACCCAAGACATCTCCAAAATAAATGAAATCCCCCTCGTCAACTCTTAAAGACTCTGCCGGTAAAGGATAAACCTCTTCTTCATCTGCACCTCGAACCGTTACTTCTACCTCTTCTCCTTTCGATACAATGGAAGCTACCTCTCCCTCGATCTCTGCCTTGATCTCGATTTTGTCCTTGTAGACAAAGTACCTGGGTACTCGGTACCAGCGCCAGACATACTCCACCTTCTTGGTGGCAAAAAAAAGACCAAAGACGACTAGCCCCATCATCACAAAGAACAGGCCGACAGAAATGTGGCGCCACCCTCTGGTGCGAAGATAATCGGTTATGGAAAAGTTGCCTGTCCTCACCGTCTTGTCCCTTAGGTAATCCCTCGTTCTTTCATGCGGCAGCGGTAAGTTTGGTACATGGAGATCGCATGGAGGCAACGGTTGAAACAAGCGACCTCATGGCAAGAGTGGGGGGTGGCGATCAGTCAATGACCGCCAACCCCCTATAGTATCGGCCGAAAGAGTCTATCTTATCACTCTTGTTCTCTTGGGTAAGTGCTACTGAACGTCTGCAATCCAGTCTGTACCTTTTATCCACTTGTTGTAGATCCGTTCGTAACGGCCGTCGTTTTTCACCTGTCTGAGAAAGTTATTCAGCCAGTTCAAGAAGTCCGGATCACCTTTATTGATGGCCCAGGCCAACGGCTCAAAGGTGAAGGGCTTGTCCAGAAATACAAGCTTGCCTGCGCCTTGCTGGGCATTGAACACCACGCAGTACGGCAGGTCATAGACGAAGGCGTCAGCTTTGCCATTGACCACCTCTAAAGCGGCTTCAGGCTCGGTCTCGAAAGACTTATAATTCGCTCTGGGTATCAACCGTTTGACTGCCTGCTCGCCGGTGGTTCCCAACTTGGAGGTTATCGTGTATTTTCGATCGTTTAAGTCTTTGTAATATTTCACTTTACCTTCGTGTTTTTTTGCCAAGAGTATGGTCTGCCCAACCACAATATAAGGATCGGCGAAGTTAATCTTGAGGTTGCGTTCCTGGGTTATGGTCATGCCGCTCATGATGATGTCGAACTTATTTGTTGTTAAGGCGGGAATAATACCATCCCAAGCGGTGTTTACCGGGACAAATTTGACTCCCATAGCCTTAGCCATCTCTTTGGCCATGTCAATATCGAACCCGACAAAGTTCCCCTTTTTGTCTGTCATCTCAAAGGGCATGTAGCCCGACTCGAAACCAACCCGAAGCTCACCACGTTTGAGAATGGTCTCTAGGGTAGACTTCTTTGCCAGATTAATATCGGCCGCCAACACCTGTGCCTGAGAAAAATATAGGAAAAGTGCCGAGATAATCGCCAGAACAATCATTAATCTTTTCATATGAACCTCCCTTGTCTAATGGTTCGGAAAGAGGGGCGGTTGGATCTTTCCCTCTACCCCTCGTGCCAAATTGATTAATACGACTTTCCCTCATCCAGAAGCTCTTCAATGTTCATCTGGACTTTGCAATCAGGGCAATCGGGAATGTCCTCTTCTGGGATGTAAACTATCTGAGTTCGTTTACACTTGGGGCACTTGACCTGGACGGGCTCCATTCTGTCCCGCATGGCTGGTTCCTCCTGCTCCTGCCCTATTACCACAAGGGCAAGAGTAGAACAAGGGATAAACAGCTTGGGAGATTGCGGATTGCGGATTGCGGATTTAAGATTTCTTCAATTGCTACTTTGTGAATCGTTGTCGCACCTTTTCTGCCGATATTCCCTCGATAGCAATGCTCTTGACCTTGGAGGCAGCACCTGAAGCAATACTTATTTGACTCTTGGCAACCCTGAGTTTTTTGGCCAGAAATTTAAGCAAGTGCTTGTTTGCCGCCCCCGCCACTGGAGCTGCAGTAATACGAATCTTAAGAGCGTCCCCATGCGCACCCACAATCTCGTCTCGAGACGCCCGGGTTTGAACTTGCACTCTGAGGATAACCCCATCTCCGCTATCAGTTATGTAAGAAGGCACTCTATTCTCCAAATGGCCGCTGGTGGACACTGCTACAACCATATGGATAAAGGGGTACTGAAGCGGCAGGACGCGGTGAAACGGCGACACGGAAAGAGACGGCGGTCTACTGCCTGCTGCCGGCTGCTTGCCGCTCGCTGTATTTATTCCGGCCACAACCGCATGTTATCAATCAATCTGGCCTCACCCACAAAAACAGCCAGAGCCATAACCGCGCCGCTCGTCACCTCGTTGAGATCCATCATGGTCTTTTCGTCCACCACCTGAACATACTGGATACGAGTATGCGGCTCAGACTCGATCATCGCCTTGACTTGTGCCACCAAAACCTCCGCGTTCCTTTCGCCCTCTGATACCAGCTTGCGAGCAGCTAAAAGTGAACGTGACAAGGAAAGCGCTGAGCGTCTTTCATCCTCTGAAAGGTAGGTGTTACGGCTGCTCATGGCCAGACCGTCTGGCTCGCGCACTATCGGATGGCCAATAATTTCCACGCCTAGGTTGAGATCCTGGCTGAGCCTTTTGACCACCACAAGTTGCTGAAAATCCTTTTCTCCAAAAACCGCCAGATGCGGCCGAACCGCGCAAAATAGTTTGGTGACCACCAGAGTCACACCTGAAAAGAAGTCCGGCCGATGGAGGCCACAGAGGTTCTGAGTAAGTTTTTCTACCTCCACTCGGGTCTGGAATCCGGCTGGGTACATCTCTTCGGTTTCAGGCGCAAATACTGCATGAACACCCAGTTCACGGCAGAGTTTCAGATCTCGCTCCATGTCACGAGGATACTCATCCAGATCTTCGCCAGGGCTAAACTGGGTGGGATTAACAAATATGCTCACCGCCACCCGATCGGCCCGACGTAAGGCCTCTTCCATCAGTGCCAGATGACCCTGGTGCAAATAACCCATGGTGGGCACAAAGCCGACTATTTGGCCTTTACGCCCACGCTCCTCCCGCCATTTACTCATCTCACGATTTGTCAGAAGCAGTTCCATCAGGCTCAACTCCTCGGCCATGAAGGCCAGCCCTTCTGCTGTGGGGAGAAGGGTATCCAAGCCAGTGGGCTCAAAGGGACGGCCGATTTTGAGGTGAATAGGAAGGGAAAATTGATATAAGGTAAGCGTTCAGCCGTCGCCCAGCAGCTGAAAGATATCCGTGCTGGAAACTGGTTTGGAGGCTTGAATACTTGAAGCTAACCGGTAAGGAAAAAACTACTAACCCGTTTAGGGTTTCTTGAAAAACTTCAGCTTGCTTTCCAGGTCTTCCGCCTCGGCTTCCTCTTCCTTATGCATGTCCAGCATCTTCTGGTAGGTCTCGATAGTGGCGCGCAGCTTCAGCTCAAATTGAGTCCGCTGCCTCTTGAGTTCGGCAATGTCCTCATGAATCTGGGCCAGCCTGTTGTGGGCGTTATTGAGAATACGCTCAGCTTTTACCTCTGCTTCCGAGACAAGGATCTTTGCCTCTTTTTCGGCATTGACCTTCATCTGTTCCACTGTTTTTTGAGCACTGACCAGCGTGTTTTTCAGGGTCTGTTCACGATCACGGTGTTCACTGAGCTGACGACTCTTGTCATCCAATTCCCTTTTCAACTCGTCAATATTCTTGAGCAGCGCACTCATCTCGTCAGCGACTGTCTGCAGAAATGACTCCACTTCTTTGGCATCCAGGCCTCGGAAAGCACGGACACGGAACTGCTTTTGCTGAACCTCGAGAGGGCTTAGTTGCATGTGTTTCTCCTGTTCTGCGATAGTCATATTGACCTCAATTTTGCTTAGTGGCCAACGTACCTGGCCAAATCATGCAGCGAAGCAACCACAAATCGTTGCAGAAATATGATGGCCAGAATCACGATAATGGGTGTAAAGTCAATACCCCCAAAATAGAGAGGTAAACGGCGTCTTATTGCTAACAAAACCGGATCAGTGATACTGTAAAGAAAGCGGACGATGGGGTTGTATGGATCCGGATTGACCCAGGATATAACTGCTCTGGCAATGATGATCCACATGTAAAGATTCAGAACAAGGCCGATAACGCTCGCGAGTGCTACCAGCAGATTCCCCAAAACAAACATCCACGCTTCCTCTATGCCTTAGTCTTCGCAAGGGAAACCTTACCTCTATTTTTCGAGAGTGTCAACAAAAATCCCTTATTTTCAAGAACATAAAGGCTGAACTCCTCTAGAGTTCCTCGCCCGCATTGACATTTTCTGGCCCTTTTCTGATAATGGCCGGACGGTTGTTGCCAAATCTTATTCGTTATTTATCCTCTGCAATTTGCGTTCCGAGTTATGGGTCGTGCTTTAGGAATAAGTGATAAATGGCCGGGTAAGAACACAAATACTCACGGCCTATTTGAACAGGGGGAAATCGATGCTCGATTCCAAAAAAGTAGGATTCATCGGTGGGGGCAATATGGGCGAGGCTCTCATCAAGGGATTGCTGGGCTCCGGCCGGTTGGACGCCCAACAGATTCTGGTCAGTGATATCAGTCAGGACCGACGCCATTATCTCCAAGGTACTTACCAACTGTCGACCTTTGGCGACAATGGAGAAGTGGCCGGCAGCTCAGATGTAATCGTCCTCGCTGTCAAGCCGCAGCAGATGGCGAATGTACTCGCCGATATCAGTGCTAGAATCGAACACCTTCCCTTGGTAATTTCCATTGCCGCTGGCGTGACTATTGCCACTTTGGAGCGAGGACTCGGCAAGCCTGCACCTGTGACCAGGGTTATGCCCAATACTCCCGCACTTATCCTGACAGGCGCATCTGCCATTGCCGGCGGAACCCATGCCAATTCCGACCATATCGCCATGACCCGAATGCTCTTTGAGGCAGTCGGTCTGGTAGTGGAAGTGGATGAAGCACACATGGATGCGGTCACCGGCCTGAGCGGCAGCGGTCCTGCCTATGTTTACCTATTCATAGAGTCTCTAATTGATGCTGGTGTGTCGATGGGTTTATCTCGTCCGGTGGCCCGAGATCTGGCAGTGCAAACCACCCTTGGTGCCGCGAAACTTGCGGCTGACAGTGAAAGCCACCTCGCAGCTCTCAAAGACCAGATCACCTCACCGGGTGGTACAACCATTGAGGGTCTGGCCGTTTTGGAAAGGCAAGGGATGCGTGGAATACTGATGGATGCCGTGGCGGCAGCAACAAGGCGATCCAAGGAATTAGGTCAGAAGTGAAAACAGGCTCTTATCTTCGATTGGAGCCTAGCAAATTTGAAATCCGAGAATTTAGTAGTCAGTAGTCAGTAGCCAGTAGGGCGGGCCTCAGTGCCCGCCTTTCTCTATTTAACCACCAACGTCCTTTAGGGTTTGCGTGCTATTGATTCCTGCTTTTTTCGCCGCTATCCCGTTTTTCACCATCACTGCGTCGCCCTGCAGTGCTTAGTGCTTACTGCCTAGTGCCTAGTTTTCCGAGCGCTTTACGCTACACAACTCCAGGCTACGGACTACTGACGACTGACCACTGACAGCCGACAATCTAGGCTGGCTCGATTTCCATGCTCATATCGACAGCCCGGGCTGAATGGGTCAGTCCGCCAACTGATATAAAATCGACGCCGGTAGCAGCCACCTCTTTGACATTTTCCAAGGTTATTCCTCCGGAGGCCTCCAACAGAACCTTTCCGCCAGCCCGCCTAACCGATTCTGCCATATCTAACAGATCCATGTTGTCCAACAATACACTATCGGTACCCGCTGCAATAGCTTCGTCCAACTGCTCCAGAGTCTCCACTTCCACCTGAACCTTCAGAGTGTGAAGCTTACATGCCCGCGCCGCCTGAACCGCCTTTCCAATCGACCCCGCCGCTGCGATGTGGTTATCTTTGATTAGCACCCCGTCATAGAGCCCGAAGCGATGGTTGTAGCCACCACCGGCACGCACTGCACCTTTTTCCAACAAGCGGTGCCCCGGGGTGGTTTTGCGGGTGTCTAAAATACGAACCGCGGTCCCCGCCACCTTATCTACAAAAGCTCGGGTAAGCGTTGCGATACCGGAAAGTCTCTGAAGAAAATTGAGGGCGGTGCGCTCGGCCATTAGGATGGCGGTCAGATTACCTCCTACCTCCAGAATCAGATCCCCGTCCATTGCCCGGCTGCCATCTTCTAGGGGCAGGATAATTTCCAGGTCATTATCGACAGCCCAAAATACTTGCCTTGCCACCTCAATACCGGCGAGAACTAAGGGCTCCTTTGCAACAATTCGTCCTCCACCCACAGCAGTTGGTGAAACCGTGCAAGCAGTGGTGATATCACCACTTCCTATATCCTCGTCCAGTGCTCTGCGGATCAGGGTTTCCAATTCGCTAGATAACAAAACCTTCCTCGTGATCGGTTTCCCTACCCCTCACCCCTGAGCTTTGTGAGCCTCTCTAGCTGAGTCCGGAGCTTGTCCAGTTTGCCTCCTAACCGCTCGCACTTATCCTTTTCCTTGGCGACAATATCAGTCGGCGCTCGGGTGAGAAATTCTGTATTGGCCAGTTTGTTTTTGACCCTGCCCAATTCAGGCTCCAATTTTCTGATTTCCTTTCTTAACCGTTTGCTCTCCTCCTCAAAGTCCAGAATACCCTCGAGCGGGACGAAAAGCTCCAACTCTCGGACAACAGCAGACGCTGAGGCGCGAGGCCGTTGCCCATCCCTGTGCATCTCCAAGGTTGAGAGCCTGGCAAGGTCTTCTATGTAATGACCATGAGCCCTCACAACACTGGTGAGATTATCTGGGCCAAAAACTACCGCATCTACCCGGGCGGCCGGCGCCACATTCATCTCTCCCCTGATGTTGCGAATGGCCGTGGTCACATCCATTACCAATGCCATTTGCTCTTCCGCCTCACGGTCCACCAAGGAGGGTGCGGGTGCGGGATACTCAGCAGTCATTATGGTTCCTTTGGTACTGGGCAGGTGATGCCATAGCTCCTCAGTAACGTAAGGCACAAAGGGATGGAGCAACCGCAGAAGGCAAGAAAGACCATGAAGGAGAAATTGCTGGGTTTCCTCTCTTTCCTCTTGGTTGTCGCCGTAGAGGACAGGCTTAATGAACTCAAGATACCAGTCGCAGAACTCGTGCCAAGTGAACTGGTAGATGACACTGGCAGCCTCATTGAAGTGATAAGATTCCAGCGCTTCGTTGACCTGGCGGAAGATCTCTTGCAGGCGACTCAGCATCCAACGGTCCGCCAACCTTTTTGGTTTGGGTAACACCCCGGCGGCCGCCACTCCCTCTAGATTCATGAGGGTAAAACGGCTGGCATTCCAGATTTTATTGATAAAATGCCTGTAGCCCTCAACCCTTTCTTCGGAGAGGCGTATGTCTCTTCCTTGCGCTGCAAAGGCGGCCAGGGTAAAGCGAAAGGCGTCCGTGCCATAGAGATCCATGATCACCAGAGGGTCGATGACATTCCCTTTGGACTTGCTCATCTTCATCCCCTCGGCATCCCGCACAAGGGCGTGAATATAGACGTCACGAAATGGTACGTCCTTCATGAAGTGTAAGCCCATCATCATCATCCGGGCTACCCAGAAAAAAAGAATATCAAAACCGGTTACCAGAACCGAGGTGGGGTAAAAGATCTCTAATTCGGAGGTCTTCTCCGGCCACCCCATAGTAGAGAAAGGCCAAAGGGCAGAACTGAACCAAGTATCCAGAACATCGCTCTCTTGCACTAGGTTGCCGCTGCTACAGCGGCTGCATTGTTTCGGCTCCTCCATGGCAACAATGACTTCGTCACAATCTTGACAATACCAGGCAGGAATACGATGGCCCCACCAGATTTGCCTCGATATGCACCAGTCTTCGATGTTTTCCAACCAGTCAAAGTAGTTCCTTTCCCACATTTCAGGCACTATACGGGTTTTTCCTTCCCGCACCGCTGCCATGGAGACCTCAGCCATCTGCTTCACCGATACAAACCACTGCTTTGATAGTGTCGGTTCGATAATTGTCTTACAGCGATAACAGTGACCCACCCGATGTTGATAGTCCTCAATCTTCAGCAGAAATCCTTGTTCTTTAAGGTCCGCGACTATCTTTTCACGACAGGCATCGCGATCCAGTCCCACATAGGGACCGGCCTCCTCATTCATTACGCCCTGATCATCCATCACTTTGAGAGATGGCAGCCCGTGTCTTTGACCGATTTCGAAATCGTACGGATCATGAGCTGGAGTTACCTTCAGGGTGCCGGAACCGAACGCCATCTCAACATATTCATCGGCAACGACAGGCAATTCACGGTTTAGCAGAGGTAGTATCACTGTCTTGCCAATATACTCCCGATAGCGATCATCGTCCGGGTGTACTGCCACGCCGGTATCTCCCAGCATGGTCTCCGGACGGGTGGTGACCACTACCAGACCATTACTTCCATCCGAGGAGGGATAGCGGATGTGGTAAAGCCGTCCAGCCCTTTCTTCAGCCTCCACTTCCAAGTTGGCCAGTGCGGTTATGCAGCGGGGGCACCAGTTGATAATCCGTTGGCCACGGTAAATCAGACCCTCATGGTAGAGCGACACAAAAACCCGTCGTACGGCCTCGGAAAGACCCTCGTCCATGGTAAAGCGTTCCCGACTCCAGTCGCAACTCGCTCCTAGCCTTTTGAGTTGATTGATGATTTTATCACCATAGAGTTCTCGCCATTCCCACACTCTTTCGATGAACTTCTCTCTTCCCAACTCGTGCCGATCCAATCCCTCTTCTGCGAGCTGACGCTCCACCACATTCTGGGTGGCGATGCCGGCGTGATCTGTTCCTGGCATCCACAGCACGTTATATCCCTGCATTCTCTTATATCGGCAGAGAATGTCCTGAAGGGTATTGTTAAGGGCGTGTCCCATGTGTAAATCACCGGTCACATTGGGGGGAGGGATGACTATAGAGTACGCAGGTGTCTTGTTGTTCTCGTCTGCCCGGAACAATTGCTGTTCTTCCCA
Organism: Deltaproteobacteria bacterium; assembly: GCA_020347625.1. Taxonomy (GTDB): domain Bacteria; phylum Desulfobacterota; class Syntrophobacteria; order BM002; family BM002; genus BM002. Next base: position 3,148,005 of record CP070735.1, on the reverse strand, counting down.
ATATCTGTACCATCTCACCTCGACCTCTGCAGGTTCATAGGCTTTGGCGAGCAATAATGTCTTCATACCATTTTCCTTCCGAAACGTCCGTGGTCCGTTGTCGACGAGAGGTCTATTATTGCAGGGCAATCACAACTGATCATTCAAAATCAGCGTCACAGAGCAAGAAACAAATATAAATCCTGACAGTATCTTTTACCACGGACAACTGGCAATGGACAACTGACCTTTGCAGCAAAAGAAAATGGGGATTATGCAAATAACCCCCATTTCAGACCCGCTAACAATCGCGGGGGACAATCATTCCCCTGATTCCAGAGACGACTTAAGCTTTTCGATCTCCTGTGCAATGGTTTGCTCGACGATGGAGTGCAGTCGCTCTTCCACCAGACGGGTTACCACTTCCTCTACCTGCGCGCTGACAAGCGCTGCCAACTCCTCAGCGGCAGCCGGGGGCAACTCTTCGCTCTCAGTGATCTCGGTTGGGGCAACAGCAGCCTCTTCAGTCACATCCTCTGGCTCCGTCTCAATATCGGCAAAAAGATCTTCGGGAAGCTCCTCTTCGGTTGCAGAAGGTGCTTCTGCTGCAGCAGCCTCCTCGGTCACATCCTCTGGCTCCATCTCAATATCGGCAAAAAGATCTTCGGGAAGCTCCTCCTCAACAGCAACCGGGGGCAACTC
>CP070735.1:3134714-3147224 GCA_020347625.1 Deltaproteobacteria bacterium | reverse complement strand
TTCGAAAGAGATCGTCAACCTTGTCCAATATCTGTTTGGGGGTGAGAGCTGGTTTTTCTTGGGCGGTGGTCGGAGCATGATTAAGGAGCAGGACCAAGACCAAAATGGTTAGGTACGCTGTTTTCATAAGCATCTTTAGGGAAGTTTTCATTTCTCCGCTCCAAAGCTGATGTTTCTAGGTGACGACAAAACAGTCTAGATACTAAACATTTTTGTCATCACTGCAAATTCCGTCATTGCGGAATCCAGAAAGGCTCTAGGCTTCTGGATACCGGATCTCGCCCGCCAGAGGCGGTCTCGTCCGGTATGACCACTATAGTGCTGTCTCAGTTTGCTTAGAACTCTTCTAATCAAGCTGTGGTTTCGAAGCTAGGCCACTGATGAGAGCCTCCATAAATCTCTTCGCTGCCCTCAAGTGATCGAAGTCCTCGTCAAACCATGCCTGAAGCAATAAGGCATCCCAGGTTCCCACCAGTGCGGCGGCCACAGACTCGGCATCCACTTCCGGCCGAAATTCACCTCGCTCGATGCCATCACGGATGAGAGAAGAAACAATCTGGCGAAAATCCTTGTAGCCTTGCTTGAATGCTAGCTTGAACCGCTCTCGCATTTGGGATGAAGCTGAGGCCGACCAGAACTCCATAACCAGGGAATACATATCTTTCATTTCATCCCAGGACTGCATCAGTGAATCGCTCAGGGCCGACAGCCGGTGGGAAGCTGATCCCCCCAAGGCAGAGATGCTGATTTTCGCCTTTGCCTCAGTCGCCTGAACGAACCATTCAAATACAGCAAAGAAGAGGTCCTCCTTGCTGTCGAAGTATTCATAAACCGTACCCTTACCAACACCAGCCTGAACCGCAATGTCTGCGACAAGCGTTCCACTGTAGCCACGCATGGCAAAGACCTGGGCTGCCGCTTCCAGGATCCGCTCCTTTTTTTCTTTTCTGCGGGCTTCATAAACCATTTGGGACCACCTCAATTGACCGACCAGTCGGTCAGTCTAAATATAAATAATAAAAACTATTTAGTCAATATATTTTATAACTCCGACCGAACGGTCAATATTCCATTATTCTTCGCAAGGGGTCCGGCAAGAGATAAGCTAGTGTTGACAGCAAGTTACTGCCAGGACGAAAGGGTTACAATTTTTTGAATAATGGCAATCTCCGTAAATCTATAATTACAGTCGTTGACCTTTTTGTTCTCTATCGATATAGTAAGCGCACATAATAACCAAATTTAGTAACCTCCCGTTCGGGACTCCGCGCGGTGCGGTTGTGTTCCGAGCGGCATTTTTTTTTAAGGAGAAGACAGAGATGAAGATTCAAGACCGAGCCTACGTGGCCATTGAGTACACCCTTTCCCTCGATTCCGCTGAAGTGATCGACAGTTCTCAGCCTGGTGAGCCCTTTGGCTTCGTGTTTGGTGCCGGTCAGGTCATACCGGGGCTGGAGAAGGGGCTCCAAGGGTTGGCGCAAGGAGAGAGTGCCCAGATCACGGTCGAGGCCGAGGAGGGGTACGGCGAACCCAGCCCAGATCTTTTCCGCGATATTCCCCGCGAACACTTTCCTGCTGAAATGGATATTGAACCTGGCATGGTGTTCGAGGCGAGTGGGCCGCAAGGTCCGGTAAGGTTCCGGGTGCAATCGGTGAACGATGACGTGGTGGTGGCCGATCTCAATCATCCACTAGCCGGGGAGCGGTTACATTTCGATGTGAAGGTGACAGAGGTTCGGGAACCAACCGCTGAAGAATTGGATAGACTTCGCGATCATAGTGGATGTACACCCGAAAACTGCGGCTGCGGAGGAACCCCCAGCGACTAAGAGAAAACAGCACTTCTAGCAGAAAAAAAGGCTGTAAGAACCCCATGGGATCTTACAGCCTTTTTTGTTCCGTCAAACGCCAACCAGCCTGCTACGGAGAGCAAAAGGTAGCCTCCACTTCCTGTAGTGATGAAGAAACAGGATAATCCTTCGATGGTCGAGGTATGCGCCCCGTTAGATCAAATTGTTTCAATAAGTATTGTCCTTGACAGGAAAACAGTTGATGACCTACTAATAATGATAAGAGCTTGCAACTGTACTGCAGGGCCGTAACCGTGCATCTAATTTCCTGTCGATTTATTCTTTGATCCTGCCGGAATTACAAAAGACTGTGGATTGACGTTCTATTCTTTGCGCTTTCTTGTGATGGGTCGCCACGGGATGGTCCCGCTGTCCGCAAACCAGTGGAGAAATTCTCAAACAGGGGGAGACAAACCAAGGAGGTCGCTATGAAAAATAAATGGGAAATCCACCCTGCCATCTTCGAACTAAAAGATGATTTTGAAAAAGGAAAGCTGACCCGCCGCGAATTTATTCGCTACGCTGCCCTTCTGGGTGTGTCCGTAAGTATGTCTGGGTCACTGTTAGGTTGCGCCAAAGAAGAGAAAGAGCAAGTTCAACCTGCCACCAAAGCCAAGCGCGGTGGAACTCTCAGAGTGTCGGGAGCAGTTCAGAAGGTCACCCACCCGGCGCAGTTTTCCTGGGTCGTACCCTCAAATCAGCTGCGTCAAGTGGCAGAGTATCTAACCTACACAGACGGCAACAATGTCACCCATCCCTACCTGTTGAAAAATTGGGAGGTAAGCGAAGACCTAAAGACCTGGACATTTAACCTGCGCCAGGGAATCAAGTTCAATAATGGCGATGAATTCACCGCAGATGACGTGATCTTCACCTTGAACCAGTGGCTCGACAAAGATGTGGGGTCCTCGCTTCTGGGCATGGTCGGGGTTTATTTGAGTCCCACCAATATCGAAAAGACAGACAAGTATCAGGTGAAACTACACCTCAACAAGCCGGAGATAGCCGTACCGGAACATATGTTCCACTATCCCGCCCTGGTTCTCAATCACAGGACTTTTGAAGGCGATTTCATCAAAAAGCCGCACGGCACAGGACCATACACCTTGGAACTCTACCGCGAAGGTGAGCGCTGCGTGCTCAAACGTAGGAGCGACTACTGGCAACAAGGGGAGGACGGCAAGACGCTGCCATATATGGATAGCATGGAATTTATCGACATGGGCAGAGAAATGTCCCCTCAGATTGCCGCTATTAAGGCTGGGGAGATTGACATGATCGATCTCAGTGATTCCGGAGGTACTGATGTTTACCAAGCCTTAAAAGACGATCCCACCATAACCATTCTTCCATCCACCACCGGCCAGACGAGGCTATTACGGATGAGGGTTGATATGAAACCTTGGTCCGACAATAGAGTGCGCATGGCATTGAAACTTTGTCAGCACCGAGAAAAGATTTTGGCGCTAGCTTATTTCGGTCAAGGTATGCAGGGTCAAGACGTCCACGTCTCCCCCATTCACCCGGAATACTGTGAAAAGGCAGTGCCCAAATATGATCCTGAGAAAGCCAAACAACTCTTGAAGGAGGCAGGATATCCTGATGGTCTTGAGGTCAACTTGGCTGTTGGCAGCGGCTGGAGCGATGTTGTGCGCTACGCTGAGGTGCTCAAAGAGGATGCGGCTCCGGCTGGCCTGAGAATCAATATCCAGACCATGCCCACAAGTCAATACTGGGAGAAGTGGACCGAGGTGGATCTGGGCATTACCCCGTGGACCCACCGGCCATTGGGTACAATGGTGCTGAACCTGGCTTACATTGCTGATGTTGAGGGCAAGCCGGTTCCCTGGAATGAGACTCGGTGGGTTGACCAGGAATTCTCCCAATTGCTCGAGCAAGCCAATGGTACCCTGGACGTGGATGAGCGTCGTAAGATTTTTTGTAAGTTGGAGGATATCCAAATGAGCAGGGGATCAATCGGTATTGCCTGGTGGCGAAATGTCTGGATGGTCACGCGAAATAGTGTACAGGGAGCGGAAGGCCATCCGACTCTCTACATGCTTTTCAATAAGGTGTGGCTCAAAGAGGCATAAGATAGAATCAGAGTCTGGGTCAGCCTTGCGTTATAGTTTCCACCCTTACTCTTAATAACTGATGTGCCATAGGAGAAGAGCGATTTGCATTCTCCATGGCACATCCCATATTCGACATCATTTGCTTACTAGTAAGAAAAACCGTTTGCCAACTTAAAAGAGCAATACCTTAACAATAGATAAAGCGATGGCAAAGTTTATCTTAAGACGATTTCTTTTGCTGCTCCTCACCATGTTCCTGGTATCAGTGGCTGTTTTTCTTATCACTGAATCCTCCCCAGGGAATGTGGCAAGGAATGTTTTAGGCGCTTTCGTTACTCCCGAGCAGGAGGCTTCCTTTCTGGCGCAGATGGGTTTGGATACGCCCATTTATCTTCGTTACCTTCACTGGCTTGGAGGCAGCGACTGGCATGCATCGCAGAAGGTGGGTTTGCAGTTGAAACGGGTCACCACTGAGCAGGGCTTTGTGGAGTGGTGGGCTGTGAGGGAGGATGAGGTCCTGGTCAGGTGGGAACTCCAGGGGGAGGATTTGATCGGGGAGGCCAAGTCCGCTGATGGCACCATCAATGAGTATGAGGATAACGAAAAATGGCGTACAACCGCAGAGGGTCAAGCCATTTTCTGGGGGGTGGACAACCAGAATCATGCAGTCAAGTGGGTAAAGGGTACAGATCGCAAGGTCTGGACTTTCGTCATGGGAACCGGGTGGATGGAGACCACCGGGGGACCAGTGCGGTACATACCTTTAAAGAAAGGATTCATCCGAGGGGATCCTGGAGTGTCGCTCAGAACCGGGCGACCTGTGGCTAAGAGTCTCTACATCCGAGTACGGAACTCTATGGTGCTTGCTGGAATAGCCTTTGTGCTGGTCATGCCTCTGGCATTGTTGCTCGGTATGCTCGCGGGACTCAAGGAAGGGAGTTTACGGGATCGGGTTCTTTCCATCGGCGGCATGGTTTTCACTGTTACCCCGGAATTTGCCACCGGAATTTTCCTAATCTTAATTGTGGGTGTCTGGCTGGGACTGGTCCCGGGCGCAACCGTCTTTGGCGAGAAGGCCCCCTGGGAGAGGCCGGACATGCTTGTTTTGCCGGTCCTGACCCTTACTCTGATCGAATTGGGCTATGTCCTACGCATTACCAGAGCCAGCATGGTAGAGGTGATGAAGTCGCCCTATATTCGCACCGCCTTTCTCAAAGGTCTACCATACTGGCGAATCGTCTTCAAACACGCAATAAGAAATGCTTTGATGGCTCCGATCACTGTGATCATGCTCCACGTAAACTGGCTAATGGGAGGGATCGTCATCGTGGAGGTTGTCTTCGGCTATCCCGGGTTGGGCAAGTATTTGCTTGAGTCCGCCTTGTTCAAAGATATCAATGCGCTGGAGGCGGGTGCTATGGTTCTGGTCATTATTGCCGTAGGTACCCAGCTCCTGGCAGATATTATTTATACGTTCTTGAACCCGCGTATTCGGTATACGTAGGAGCAGTCATTGGTCATTAGTCATTGGCCATTAGTCATTGGTTATCTGAATGAGGAAAATCATTCACCAGTGGTCACCCCCGAAGCACAAGTGACGAATGACATTCGGAAAGACAGCTATGGAAGTCGGTGATCAATCAGTCACTCCTGTCGAGTCGGAAGCGAGACCTAGTCGCCTAAAGCGCATGTGGCAAGGACTTTCCATTGTCTTTGCCTCCAAAGCGGCGACGGTCGGTCTAATAATTGTGCTCTTTTGGTTGTTCGTGGCTGTTTGCGCCCCATTCCTCACACCCTACACGCCTCTAGAGCAAGACTGGAAAGCTCCTAATCAGGGGCCATCCAGTGCACATATCTTAGGCACTGATGAGCTCGGGCGTGATCTCTGGTCTCGACTGATCTATGGTGCACGCTTGGTGCTGGTAGTCCTTCCCATATCCGAGAGTTTCTGGTTACCGGGGGGTACTGCTCTATGGGGCGTATTCGTGGGTCTTTTGGTGGGCACGACACTGGGTCTGATTAGTGGCTATTATGGGGGGTGGATTGATGAGATTGTCATGCGGATTCTGGATGCCATGATGGCCATACCCGTCATTCTCCTCTATCTACTTATTATGGCGGCTCTGGGAGCTTCTGCTATGAACGTTGTCATAGCAATTACAATAGTGGGAACTCCAGGTATTGCCCGTCTGGTTCGGAGCCTCACTCTTGACATCAGGACACGAGAGTACATAAGGGCTTCGGAGACGAGGGGTGAAAGCCCCTGGTATATAATGTTTGTGGAAATTCTTCCCAATGCTCGCGGACCGATTATCGTGGATTCCATGTTGCGCGTGGGCTACGCTATCTTCGCCATGGGGACTCTAGGTTTCCTAGGACTAGGGCTACCTCCCCCATCCCCAGACTGGGGCAGCATGGTGGCCAAAGGTCGAGAATTCATCCTGGCGGGCAGTCCCTGGGCTGCTCTCTGGCCTTCTTTAGCCATTGCCTCCCTGGTGGTGGGCCTCAATCTGCTGGCCGATGGGCTAAGGGAGGAGAGCATGAGGTATCAATAGAGACGATGCATAGAGCATAGAGCAGAGCGTTTGGTTAACAGTAAACGGTGAAAGGTAAACCGACAATTCATTGATTTTTCAACTGTTCACCGTTTACCATTTACCGTTCACTCTCTTTTTCGCTATGCGGCGAACGGAGTAAGCACTCGAATGAATCGAGCTGAGAGCAATCAAACCCTCCCAGTCCTTGAGGTGGAAAACCTCAGCATTTCCTATGAGACTCGCAAGGGCGACATAGAAGCCGTGCGAGACGTCTCCTTCCAGGTCAGAGAAGGCGAAACCATCGGGCTGGTGGGCGAGTCGGGATGCGGCAAAAGCACCATCGCCTTCGGGATTGTCAATTTTCTGGGTCCCAACGGCAAGATTGTGAATGGAAATGTTCGATTTCAGGGAAATGAACTGGTAGGACGATCACAGGAAGAACTCAAAAAACTCAGGGGTGATAGGATTGCCATGGTGTTTCAGGATCCCATGCAGGCCCTGAACCCTGCGGTTAGACTGGGTGACCAACTGGCCGAAGTCCTGACCTGCCACCGGGATATTTCAAAAGATGAGGCTTGGGAACGATCCATCGCAATGCTCAACCGGGTAAATATGCCCGATCCTGAAAACGTAATGATGCGCTACACCCACCAGATATCGGGCGGCCAGCAACAGCGCGTGGTGATTGCCATGGCCATGCTCAACAATCCTGTACTCCTGCTTATGGATGAGCCCACAACGGCTCTGGATGTTACAGTGGAAGCGGCGGTGCTGGATCTCATCGAGGAGCTCAAAGACGATTTCCGGGCGGCAAACATTTTCATTACCCACAACCTGGGGGTGGTTGCCCGGGTGAGCGATCAGCTCTGTGTGATGTACGCCGGTCAGATGGTGGAGAAGGGGTCTGCGAGAGAAATTTTCCACAACCCACGTCATCCTTACACCATGGGACTTCTGGCCTGCGTGCCACGGCTTGGAGAGAGCAAATGGGAATCTCTACTCCATCCCATCCGCGGCCGTGTGCCTCCACCTGCGGAACGGCCGAAAGATGAGTGCATCTTTGCGCCTCGCTGTGACTACGCCACTGATAAATGTAGGGAGGCGTGCCCGGGCCTTACGGAAATCGCATCAGGGCATCAGGCTCGCTGCATTTACGCCCTAGAAATTGACAGTAGGCCACTGACATCACGAAGACGGCGGAAGGATGCACAAAAGCGGGCAGAGGCTCGACCCGATTCCCCCCAGGATACGTTGCTCAGCTTTGATGACCTCAAGGTTTACTACCCACAGGAATCAAATTCGGTGGTCAGTTTGCTTGGCCTGGGAGAAAAAAAATTCGTCAAAGCGGTTGACGATGTCAGCGTAAGGGTGTCGAGGGGCAGGACTCTTGGCGTCGTAGGCGAGTCGGGATGCGGCAAATCTACTCTAGTCAAGGGTATCATCGGGTTGGAGCCTGTAACAGATGGCGTGCTCGAGTTTTTGGGTCTCGATATTACCCAGCCTGTCTCAGGGCGGGATACGAAGTTAATCCAGGAAATGCAGATGGTCTTCCAGAATCCGGACTCAACTCTCAACCCTTCCTTCTCAGTGGGCAAACAGATCGCCCGGCCCATCAAGAGGTTCAAGACTGTGCCCAAGGATGAGGTCAGAAACGAAGTGGTTCGTCTGCTAGAGGCTGTGCGTCTTCCCGCCAGTTACTACGACCGGTTACCCCGGCAACTGAGTGGGGGGGAAAAGCAAAGGATTGGGATTGCCCGGGCACTGGCCAGTCGACCAGACCTGATAATTTGCGACGAGCCGGTATCCGCCTTAGATGTTTCGGTCCAGGCGGCTGTGATCAATCTACTTCTGGAAATTCAACAGATATTCGGCTCGGCCATGATTTTCATTGCTCACGATCTGAGTGTCGTCCGCTTTTTTTCAGATGACATTGCGGTCATGTATCTGGGGCAAATCGTAGAAATCGGGCCGGCGGAAGCAATTTACTCTCCACCTTACCATCCATACACCGAAGCCCTGCTGTCGGCGGTTCCCATTCCCGATCCCGACGCGGAACAGAAAGAGATTCGACTCAGTGGCAACGTACCCAGCGCCCTTAGCCCTCCTAGTGGCTGTCGTTTCCACACCCGCTGTCCCAGGAGGTATGAGATGCTGCCAGATGGTGGCAAAATCTGTGAAACGGATGTACCCCCCTGGCGTCAGACAAAACGGCACCGAATTCTCTGCCACATCCCCTTAGAGGCACTCGAAGAGGTTGAACCGGTGGTGCATGAGATCGCTACCTAAAGAACACGGTCCCATTTCAACTATCTTCAAGAAAAGCCCTGGCATATGGCTTGCAGGTCTCTGGCGCGTCTCAGTTACATCTCAAAATTTGATTTCATTTAGATTGATAAATTGAAACAGTGGCCATTACCGCAGGGGGGTCGTCTATTTTAGAAGAGTTCCCTCGAGATCTTACTTGACGCCTGTAGGTTTGAATTAATAGGATCAGCGACTAATGGAAATATTTTGACACCTGGTCTTCACACCAAAGGTAACGAACATGATCATAGTTGGAGAAAAAATCAACACCAGTCGGAAGAGTATTGCAGATGCGGTGAAGGAACGTGATGCCGAGTTCATTGGCGAGGTGGCACAGGAGCAGGCAGAAGCCGGGGCCCATTATATAGACGTCAACGCCGGAACTTTTCTAGAGCAAGAAATAGACTCCCTCTGCTGGCTGGTGGAAGTAGTCCAAAATGAAGTGGATCTGCCTTTGTGCTTGGACAGTCCGAATCCAAAAGCCTTGTCCGAAGCGATCAAACACCACAAAGGTGAAGCGATGATCAATTCCATTTCGCTGGAGAAAGACCGTTTCCAAGCCCTGCTTCCCGTCATCACTGGTCAACCGTGTTGTGTGGTGGCTCTTTGTATGGCTGAAGCATCAATGCCGAACACCGTGGAGGAGAGGGTCCAAGTGGGCTCAAACCTCATCAACAAGCTCACAGAACAGGGGTTCCCTCTTGAAAAGATTTATGTGGATCCGTTAGTGCAACCTATTTCAGTTGACACGCGCATGGGAGCGGCTGTTCTGGGAGCTATCCAAAGCATCATGAATGACTTTCCAGGCGTGAACACCATTTGTGGGCTTTCCAACATCTCTTTCGGTCTTCCCATGCGCAGCCTGATCAATCGCAATTTTCTCTCTCTGTGCATGAAAGCGGGTTTGTCTGCGGCCATACTGGATCCCACTGACAAACAATTGATGGCGACATTGCTGTCCACCGATATGCTTCTGGGACGGGATGAATATTGCGAAAACTTTATCGAGGCGTATCAAAGTGGCCGCATTAGCATGTTATAGCCAAAAGTCGATACGATCCGCAAAGGACGCGAAAGGCACGAAGGTCAAAAGATATGGAACGCGGGAAGTGTGGTGCAAAAATGCGAAGGGAGTGTCATTGCTCATCTGGTATCTCTTCGCGCTCTTCGCGGAAACTCTGATACTTGAGGGGGGATAAACATGAGTGAATTTAAAGCGTTGACCGATGCCGTGATGAAAGGTGACATCCAAACGGCTGTGGCAGAGACTCAGTCAGCTCTGGATGCTGGTGCTAATGTGCAGGACATACTCGACAAAGGTCTCATTGTTGCAATGGACGAGGTGGGAGAGAAATTTTCAACAGGTCAGATGTTCGTACCGCAGATGTTACGCTCTGCCAAAACCATGCAAGAATGTATGAAACTGATCAAACCGCTTTTTCAGGAAGGCCAACTAACCGCAAAGGGAAAAGTAGTCATCGGAACTGTACGGCAGGATTTGCATGACATCGGTAAAAACCTGGTTGCCATGATGATGGAAGGGGCGGGATTTACCATAACGGATTTAGGCGTTGACGTTTCTCCGAAAGATTTCACCCAAAAGGCTGAAGAAGTGGGGGCGGATATCGTGGCCATGTCTGCGTTGCTCTCCACCACAATGCCGGCCATGCGTGAAACCATCAAAGCCCTGCAAGATGCTGGAATCAGGGATAAAGTCAAGGTAATGATAGGTGGGGCGCCGGTTACGGAAAATTTTGCCCTTGAGATCAAGGCCGACGCTTATGCACCCGATGCAGGGTCCGCGGTGATTGCGGCCAAGAAGCTACTTGGCATTTCCTGAACACGGATATAGGAGTAAGTTATGGCAAGCCCAGATATTACCACCTTTCAGCCTCGGCTCAGGGTACTAAACCGCGAACAGGCCCTGGCAATCCATACGGCGGCTCTGGAGATCCTTGAAAAAACAGGTTTTAAGATGGAACATCCCCGTGTTCTGGAGATGCTTGCCGACAAAGGTTGCAAGATTTCCGATGGTGATTGGGTCTGTATGCCCCCTCATCTCGTTGAAGAGGCCCTAAAGACAGCTCCCAAACAAATAACCCTTTATGACCAAAAGAATGCCAAAGCGATGGAGCTTGCCAACGAGAACTCTTTCTATGGCACAGGCTCGGATGCAACCTTTACTCAGGACCTTGAGACCGGCGAAAGGAGGCGAACGGTTCTTCAAGACGTCAGCCATTTCGCCAAGCTGGTGGATGGTTTGGAGAACATCGACTTTGCCATGTCAATGGCCAACCCTGAAGACGCTCCCATCGAGGATATCTATGTATATGTTTTTGCTGAGATGGTTAAGAACACCCACAAGCCCATTGTTTTCATTGCAGATAGCGGCAGAGACATTGCCAAGATCCATGAGATTGCTTGCCTTGTCGTAGGAGGAGAAGAAGAGCTTCAGAGCAGACCATTTATTCTGAATTACTCAGAGGCAATAAGCCCCCTAAGATTTCCTGAAAATGTAATGGAAAAACTCATTTTCTGCGCCCAAAAGAAGGTCCCCCTTTGCCTTCCCTCTGGATCCAATGCAGGTGGTGGCGCTCCGGTAACGCTGGCCGGGGCCATGGCCCTGGGAATTGCCGAAAATCTGGTGGGCCTAGTAGTACATCAGATGGCAGGCAAAGGTTCGCCCTTTCTTTTTGGTCCCAATGTGAGTGCCTTGGATATGAAATCCAGCGTGGTCTGCTATGGTTGTCCGGAATGGAGTCTCACCCAGGCCGCCTTAGCTGACATGCGAGACGAAATCTACGGCCTGCCAATCTGGGCTTTTGCCGGAGCCTCGGATGCCAAGGTTATGGATGCCCAGGCAGGCGCTGAAGCCATGTTTTCCATTATCACCGCCCTGCTCTCGCGTTCGAACCTAATTCACGATGTGGGTTTTCTGGAATATGGCAGTACCTCTTCCCTTGAGATGATTACGATGGCCAACGAACTGATAGCCATGAGCCGTTACTATGTCCAGGGAATCCCCGTAAATGACGGTACTCTGGCTCTGGAGGCCATAGAAAGGGTAGGCCGCGGCGGTCCCGGGTCCATTTTCCTTATGGATGACCACACCTACAATCATTTCATGGATGCCTTGTTCCTACCGAAGCTTCTGGACCGTTCCCGCTACGATGCCTGGAAAAACGAAGGTGGTATGAACCTTTACAAGCGTTGCAACATGGAGGCGAAGCGGATTCTTTTGGAACACGAGGTGGATCCCAAACCAGACACAGTGCTCACAGAGATAGAACAGATTCTGAAAAGTAGCTAACGACGGGGCGTCACCATGCCAATGCGTCTACCACCATACAGGCCGCTTTCGCCTGAAGATGTAAAAAAGATAGACCAGACGTCCCGCCGGATATTGGAGCGTGTGGGGATCAGAATACTCGAACAAGACTATCTCAATATACTCAAGGCGGCAGGGGCCATTATTGACCAGTCCGATCAGAAAGTGCGCTTTGAGGCCGCTTGGCTGGATGAAGTCTTGTCTCGGGCCCCCTCTCAGTTCGTTCTCTATTCTCGAGACGAAAAAAACGATGTGCATCTCGGAGAGGGAATGGTCCATTTCGCCAATGGAGGCCGCGTATTTCGTATCCTCGATATGGGCACTGGCGGTTACCGACTCACCATGCTGAGGGATGTGGCTCACACCGCCACCCTGGTGAATCAACTAGAGAATATAAGTCTCTATATTATTGCTTG
>CP070735.1:3126776-3134614 GCA_020347625.1 Deltaproteobacteria bacterium | reverse complement strand
CCGCACGAGTTTGTCCTTATGCCAGAGCGATACGAGGGCCTCATTGCCCTGGATGAGAACTGGGAGGAAGATTCCCGGAGCAAGGTGTACTGCATGCCGGTGGTGGTGGAACTGCACTCCAACAAAGTGGTCTCCGCCACAATGCTCACAAAAATCGAAAAAAATCTCCAGGTGGAGTTCACCTTTGCGGCCACGCTCCCCGAGTATCGGCTCAAAGAAATCATGCAGAATTTAAGGGTGCTCAACTGGAAAATTGCCTTGGCCTCGAACGCGGAGTACTTTACCACCTTTTTGGAAACCTGGCACGATATAACCCAGAAGTGGTGTATTAAAGACGGATGGCGAGTGGCCGGTATTTTCCCTGGCAATTTCGTCCGGTGGAAGAATCCAGACCAAGAGTATCGTGGCTGCACGGTACATTGCTATTATTTTCCACACGAAGGTGAAGATTATACCACCAAGCCTGAGGAATGGAGTCTAGCACCGGAGTTGATGGAACTGTGGAAGGTTCTGGACAGGATAAATAGGAAAATAGCAAAAAAAGGCAAAATTCCGCCTTGGCTCGAAAAACACATGAAGTAGAGTTAATTCCTGCTTGATTTGACCCCATTTTATGCATCTTGATGACCCACCTCTGTAAAACATCTCGTATCCTCGCCCTGGCACATAATTTGCTCGACTATAGATAATCAGGTCCACACCTCCAGGAAAATAGAACTTTCTTGGGATCAAGTAGTCACAAATGAGGGGGGTGAATCTGATTGAATTTCTTCTGTAATAGCAAACAAGGAGGGCTCCCATGAGCTATTCAGGATGGCCGCTAACATCCAAGTGGCTGGTGTGCCTAGCCATCCTCTTGGTCTGCAGCGGATGTGCACAAATGAAGACGTTTTTCAAATCATCGGATAATTCCGCTGAATACAAGCCGGCAACTAGAAGTGAAGCAAAGAGTAAGTCAAAAAACCAATCATATTATGTACACAAGGTTCGCTGGGAAGGGGAAACGCTTTCCCTGATCGCTAAATGGTATACAGGCGACCAGAGGAAATGGAAGACCCTGGCTAAGGCCAACCCCTGGCTCGAGCCGAACAACATCTCAACTGGCCATAAAATTTTCATTCCCCGAAATCTTCTCAAGACCAAAAAACCAATGCCACACGACTTCGTTCTCGCCTCAAAGCGCAAGCACCAGGTTCAGAAAACTGAATACGAGCCGGCGGAAGATTTTGGGGGGAATTTGTCGGAATCGCAGGCCGCTGATTTGGAATTTGTTATACCCTAGTAAAGACTAGAAGCAACCGGCTTTGGGCTGTCACAATGACGCAAAGTGCTAAGCGCAGAGCGCAAAGCGTTCAGGAAACGGTAAACCGATTATGCGTTGGCTGCGCAACTTTTCACCGTTTACCATTCACTGTTTACTCTTTTTTGCGCTATGCTCTATGCCCTATGCGATCTATCTTGGCCCGGCCGCAGATCGCTCGTGAGATAAACTTGGCTTGACCTGCGCCGGACCACAACTGAGTGTCTCAAAATCTGCTGCAAGAGATTGTACCCTTCTTAATAAGTACGATCTTTCGTTTGCTGCCAAGCGATCGCTCCATTTTCATGATAAACTAAATAATTATAGGGGTTAAACCCGCCCGTGGCCCTTGATTGGCGGACCACCAAGAGTTTTCCCCATTTCGGCAGGCTCATAACCCAACGGACACAATGAACCGGGTTGGGGGCCAAATTTTTTTTGACCATGGACGAAACAAATTGAGTTTTATGTAGACTAATAATTGAGGCAGATAGTTTAAATCGTCTTCCCCAATCAAGGAGGGAATTTAGATATGGATGTTGAAAATCATGACTCTGATTATTGTACGGTTGAAGTGGCTCGCGACTTGCCGCTTTCAGAGCAACTTCACAGGGTCAATAGCAAATTGTCTTTTGAAGTCAGTGCTGAGGAAAGAATTTTTTTGGAGGATATTCAATTCAAAAATGGCTATAAGGTCTTGCGTTATCGATTTTGGCGAGATTAGCGGATCAAGAAATAGTAAATAAACTCAACAACTTTGATGTGGTTCCATGCGAACAGGACCGTTGTAATCATACCCGCCCCTGACATGGGTCCTCTTTCCATAACTGCTCTTTTTGCCCCCAAATTGCTATTTAAACGCCATCTCTGAACAAGTTTCAGAATTTTATTTCATTTGGTCGGGTATTCCTCCCCCAGTTTGCGGTTTGCCCACCCATCGCAACATGTGGGCACAAACGTTGCATCTGTTTGAACTCAAACATCTCGGAGGAAAAGCATGTTTAAGCTTGAATTGAGATTCCAAAACGTCACCATTAGCGAATACACCCTCAGAAATGGAGATATTCGAATCATTGGTCGCAGTTCCGAGAGCCATATTATGATTGATGATCCACACGTTTCGCGCCGGCACGCTCGAATTGCACGATGGGGAGATCAGTTGTTCGTTGGTGACGAAGGTAGCAAACAGGGAACCTTAGTGAATGGAGAGCAAATAATTTGTGCCAAGCTTAAACATGGCGATGTTGTCAATATTGGTTCAAGTCAAAATCCGCAAGTAGTTATCAAAACCATAGAGGAAGAGACCCTAACCGACTTCCTAAAGGTCACAACCTAAACTTAGTGATCAGATTAAGCCACAAATAACCCTGTTAGCTCTGCGCTTACCTTCCATAAACGGCTGGCAAGGCTGTCGTCATAGGAGACCTTCGCGGACTCGACCGCTTTCTGTTTTATGAAGTATTTCCCGCTTACACCTTCCAGCGCAGGTGAGGTTGCCAGGTAGATGGAAGTCTTAGCACCTTTCTCAGGGCTGGACCCCATCAACCTAGTCGTTGACATCAGTGCTCTTGGTATCCCAATGGCATCTGCGAGGAGCTTCGTGGCCACCATCCCCGGATGAAGGCAATTGGCGGCAACCTTGGTTCCCTGGAGTCGTCTGGCCAGTTCATAGGTAAAAAGAACGTTAGCAAGTTTCGTTTTGGAATACACTTGGGTAGGTCCATAAGACCGTTCGGATTGTAAATCATCGAAATCGATGTTTGCTCCTCTGTGCATATCTGAGGCCACCGTGACAATTCTTGCTGGCGCACTGGATTTGAGTACATCCAGTAAAAGGTTTGTGAGCAGAAATGGCGCCAAGTGGTTGACGGCGAACTGCGTTTCAAGACCATCCACAGTTACCAACCGTTGTCTGGAGATGATACCGGCATTGTTGATGAGGACGTGGAGTGCACCATGCTGAGCCTTGAAATTCTCTGCGAGATCGCGGATTGAATCCTGAGATGCGAGATCGGCCAGCAGTAAGGAGACGTAGTCGCTACCGCTTTTTTGTTTGATCTCGGCTAAGGCAGCTTCGCCTTGCTCCCGGCTGCGGCAAACCATAACGACGGTAGCCCCCAAATTTGCCAAACCAAGGGCGGTGGCCTTACCTATTCCGTCGTTGGCTCCAGTGACCATGCAAATTTTGCCAGCCATTGATTTGCTTGCGCCACTCACGTTCATCCTCTGATTAAATAAGATTTCTGTTAGTTGTGTTCCTAAGAGCTGCTATATTGTTTTTACACTGTAATCTTTCACCTCAAGAAAATGCTCAGTTAGGAGCATGACGCGAAAAGCGGTACACGATTTGATATATTAAATGATCTTGTCTGATTCAGAAACACTCAAATAAGGCAGATTATCATGCCAGGAAACGAAACGGTGGTGGTTTTGGGAGCGAATCCCAAACCGGAACGTTACTCTAACAAGGCAATACGAAGCCTCCTCGAGCACGGGCACCGGGTTATTCCAGTTCATCCACTCATTCGCGAAATCGCTGGGTTGCCTGTGGTGAAGAATTTGAGCCAAATACAAGAGAGAGTAAACACCCTTACACTCTACATCAACCCTGAAAAAGGGCAAGAACTGCTCAATGACATGGTAGATTTGAGACCAGACAGGGTAATTATGAACCCTGGGACAGAATCTGATGACATCGAAGCGCATCTGATTGCCAACGGTATATCCGTGATCAGAGCTTGCACACTCGTCCTTTTGCGGACGGGTCAGTTTTAGAAACAGTTAGGTTCTATTGATTTGCAGTTAGTTGAATTAGTAAAGTACGTCCCCTATTTTGGAGGAGTGGAAATGAGAAGGTATTTAACTTGCGCTGTGCTTTTGCTGACCATATCGGTAATGGCCTCCCCAAACGTTCTTAGCGAAAGCAAGAATATGGGAGAGGTTGAACGCGTCAGCCCGCAGGAGACCCGACAGAAAACCAAGACAGGGAAGGCTTTATTGGTCTGTGCTTACGATGATGCCACCTGCAAAGACATGGTGCTGGATGGCGCCCTTCTGCGCAGTGAGTTTGAATCCAGGCTCGCTTCAATCTCCAAGAATCAAGAGATCATCTTCTATTGCGCCTGACCGTATGAAGCAAGCTCTGCCTGGATGGCAAAAAAGTACCGTGGAAAAGGCTACCCGAACGCGAAGGCTCTCAAAGGAGGCCTTGACGGCTGGAAGGCAGCAGGCTACCCGGTTCATGAAGTTCAATAAGGGGGACCTCGTTCCTTTAGCTTCGTTATCGTAAAAGAGAATGATAGAACCGCTGAGTTTTGGCCGGGATGGGTAAACTAAAGGGGTGCAACGGTCTGGCTAGGGAGATATCTTCTTATTGGAATCGCTTAGAAAGCCTCGTTCATATTACAAAGTCGAATGGGATGAATCCATCCTGCAATGGAAGGTTAATGCCACCGAACTTCCCGGGCGTACTCCTCAGTTTCGTCTTCCACAGCCTCCCCATTCATTATCCGCCGGATACCCTCACTGATAAATTCAAATGTTTGTTCCAATCTTTCCCGCTCTTCTTCACTCGGAGGATTTTCGGGATCATAGGCAAGTTCGATGACATAATTCCAGCGCTCATCTGCTTCAGCCATGGGATCAAAAAAGACCAAGCTAAAGCCTACGCAGGGGGCGTGCTTCTTGCCGCAGATACGTCGGACGGCCTGAGCCGTTTTCTCGCCCCATTTGGATATATTCATTATTCCCGGTTTCATTGGATTGAAACCTTTCCAGAGGATGCTTGAAAAATATAATCCTCTTGATCTCGAGGAAGCCTGTAGGCATATATGCGCTTGCACTCCGTGCATTGCAATCGCATTTGCTGCGAATCCTCTTCAATCAAAACCCGATTACAGTCTGCACAGAAGAGCTCGTAAAGTCGCAAACCGACAGCAATCCTGATCTCCCCCACCGGGTGTGCATCACCAGCTAATTTTGTTTTGCGCAAGCTTTCCATTTCCAACGCACCGCATCGTGTTAGATGGTGCATTCCAAGACTTTCACATAATTTCAGTCATTAGTTCAGCAATTACCATGCCAATTGTAGTATTGACGGTTTCGTACACCCAATATATTGAGTTATTCCTTAAACTTACTCTTGAAAATTTGGGGTGGAATGGAGCAAAACAATCTGGGGATCGCCGGAGTTGAAACTTGAGTCAATACCAAGCCAAACAATCGATATTCATCAAGTAAATGAGTTCGGACAATTTGGGGACGTTGGTAGGTTTTTTAGACCTTGATCGATGCCACAAGCAGAACCACAAAGCCAACAAAGGACAGCAGTAACGATAAAGCACCCAAAAATCTGACCTGCTTGGGGACCATGCAGGATTTCGCTCTTATGGTGGAAGGCCGAGAAGCTTGATCGTTGCTGTAACGGCGCACCAAGAAGATATGCGCAACGTAGCAAATCCCAGCCGCAAGTAGAAATGATAGTCCGTAAAGCATATTCTTTTACCAATTCGGGGTCAGGTCGTGAAGTTGTCCATATGCACCTGACGTTTACGGTGAAGAATTCAGAAACACTTTTTTGCTCGCTCATAAACATAACTCAAATCTTTTACTCTGACACCCCTCCATAATGGAAAACCTCCAAAATCCATAACAACGTCTCCTCTTGCTCAACAGAACTAATTCTCCCTCCTTGTGGTACGGAAGTTGCTTTTACCCATACTTTGAGAAAATTAGATGTGGCCGGCTCCTAGGCCCTTGTCAAACCCACACGTTGTTACTTCAGAGCCGATACCCATATCAGACGTTCACGCCGAACCATGACGGCTCGAGGTACAGTTTTGGATACAGGAAAGGTCACCTGAAGAATGCATAGTTTTCAAGTTTCGGAAAATATTAAGCGAGCATCGCCTTTTCTTCTCGGCCTGTTAGCTGTTCTCCTGGTCCTTAACCTGATAGTAGAAGTCCTGCCATCCTCTACCGCTGAGAACCCCACCCAGGTTTTCAACGACTTTTCGCTCCCAGGGGCCATTGACCTTTGTGGCGAACCTATACCACTAGAGAATCTGCATGTGCTGGAAATGCTGGATCGAGAATTTACCATAGCGGTCTGGGATCGGGCTCAGGTTTTCATGTGGCTCAAGAGATCCGGACGCTATTTCCCATACATTGAGGCGAAGTTGGCCGAATCAACCATGCCTGATGACCTAAAGTACGTACCGGTGGCCGAGAGTGCGCTTATCCCTGATGCCCGTTCGAGAAAGAGAGCCGTTGGACTCTGGCAGTTTATGACTCACACTGGCAGGCGTTACGGTCTCCGTAAAAACCGCCTCATAGATGAGCGGCGAGACTTCGAGCAGTCCACTGAAGCAGCAATTGAATACCTCAAACACCTCTATGATAAATTCGGTAGCTGGACCTTGGCACTGGCAGCATACAATTGTGGAGACGCTCTTCTTAAGAGGGAAATAAGAAAACAGAAAGTCAAAGACTTTTACAGGCTCCGTCTACCTCTGGAAACAGAACGATATGTCTTCCGCATCGCTGCTGCCAAGATTATAATGGAACATCCAAATCAATATGGGTTTAACCTGCCTCCGGAGCAGACCTACAGACCGCTGTGGTACGACACCGTGGAGGTCAGACTCCGTCGCCGGTTGAATCTGACGGATCTTGCCCACAGTCTGGGCACCGATTACAGAGTTCTAAGAAAACTAAATCCCCAGATCCGGCGCCACTACTTGCCTAAGGGGCATCATACGATAAAGGTTCCTCCCGGGTTTGGCTCAAAGGTGGAAATCGCTTTGCAGCAACTCAACCAGATTCCACCGAGAAATAAGAACAAGACCTATGAGAGCTATTATGTGGTTCAGGACGGGGATACTTTGGGCCACATTGCCAAGCGAACCGGGGTCTCTATTGCCACACTAAGAAGTCTCAACGAAATCCACGGGTCCACCATATGGGTAGGACAGAAGCTTCGTCTCACCCCCTGAATCGAATCACCAATCCCTCTCCGAACATTTAACAGGTATCTTGTAAGAAAAGGTGTCATCTGGTAGGATCGCTACTGTTGAATTTCCTACGCTAAAAGACAAGCTTATTCTCTCGAGACAAAGGATCTATCATGCCAAGAAGATTTCCAGGTTTTAGTTTTAAACAGCATCAACTCACCGGTCAGCAGATTTACAACGCCAGGCAGTTTTTCGGAGAACTTCTTAACAATCTGGCAAATTCATATGGCGATTCAGCAAGGCCGGTAAAGCTGGCTGAAAACATCTTGGAGATAATCGACAGTCTCAGAAAAAGTCTCGATGAAGTAGCTTGCATTGAGAATCCTGATCGCGAAGATTGGGAACTGAACCAATGTTATTATGCCGTTGAAGAATAAGCTCATATTCACCAGCAGCTCTGCTGCAAGATCATTCTCGTATGTCCCACCTTTGTATCCAGCTTCAAACCCAGGTGTAGAAATTCAGTAAATAATCCAGGCCCACAGGACCCGGCTTCGCCCAGCTACGCCGCGGCAGGCCCTGGCTTT
>CP070735.1:3096991-3126676 GCA_020347625.1 Deltaproteobacteria bacterium | reverse complement strand
AGTGACAAAGTAGGGCGAGATGTAACCGCGGTCAAACTGCATGCCTTCAACCACCTCCAGGGTGGTCTCCATGGCCTTGGCCTCCTCCACGGTGATCACACCTTCTTTGCCCACTTTGTTCATGGCCTCGGCAATGATATTGCCTATGGTCTCATCATTGTTGGCGCTGATTCTCCCTACCTGGGCGATTTCCGTCTGGTCTTTGGTGGGCTTGCTCAACTTCTCGAGCTCTGCCACTGCAACCGCAACCGCCTTGTCAATGCCCCGCTTGAGGGCCATGGGGTTGTGGCCAGCTGCCACCAGCTTGGAGCCTTCACGATAGATCGACTGGGCCAAAATGGTCGCTGTAGTGGTGCCGTCGCCTGCAACATCAGAGGTCTTGCTTGCCACTTCCTTGACCATCTGGGCGCCCATGTTCTCGAATTTGTCCTCCAACTCGATCTCTTTCGCCACGGTCACCCCGTCTTTGGTAATGGTGGGGGAACCCCATGATTTCTCCAAAACCACATTGCGGCCTTTGGGCCCAAGGGTTACCTTCACCGCATTGGCCAGGGTGTCCAAACCTTTCATGGTTTTCTCCCTGGCCTCGCTATAGTATTTGATCTCTTTTGCAGCCATTGAACTATTCCCTCCTGATTGCTGAGGACTAAAGCTTGCTGACTATTTAATTACAGCAAGAATATCGTCCTCACGCATGATAAGATGTTCCTCTCCATCAATCTTAATGTCGGTACCCGCATATTTTCCGAAAAGGATTCGATCCCCCTTTTTTACGGTCAGCGGACTAACCTTGCCATTTTCAAGGATCTTTCCTTTGCCGATGGCAATAACCTTGCCTTGCTGGGGCTTCTCCTTGGCTGTATCGGGAATAATAATACCTCCCGAAGTCTTCTCCTCTTCCTCAATCCGTTTGACGATAACCCGATCGTGCAGTGGTCTGAGCTTCATAGCATCACTCTCCTTTTTCAAATTAGGCACCCTCTTAGAGTGCAGCATCAGTTTTGATTCAATGGGGTTCGGGCCTTTCTTCTAAAATTGTTAGCACTCAAGAATGATGAGTGCTAACACCGAGAACTTTACCGATTAGTAAAAAAAATTCAAGCGCGAAAAATCACTATATTTAGCTGGAAAGTACCATATAATCGAAAAATCGAAAAAAAAATCGATTTATCAAGTTTTTACTAATATTTTTGATCGATTGCTTTACTTTTAAAGTAACGTGACCAGTTAAGATCGCGGTGCATAGCTGTCCGAAGACGAAGATAGACAATTGCCCTTGACAAACCCCCTGGCCTTAGGCATTGTTAGCGCCAAAACAAACTAAGCAGATAGGCCAACAGCAAAAAGATTTATTCATGGCCGAGAAGAAGCGCTACCAGGTCAAGGGAACTTACCCTCAATGTGCTTGCGGCTCAATTTACCATCTCACTGCGGAGGAGATTGAGTCCAAAACCATCGATAGGGAGAACATCGAGTTCACCTGTCCTGAGTGTGATCTGGTGCACACTGAGCAAGTAAAGTCGGCGTGTCCGGAGTTCGCTCAGGAGTGCCATCTTTAAAGAGATCGGGTGAGACCGGTAGGTAGCGCAACCCCGCTTTGCCACAAGCGGCCAAAGTGGGGTTTTGATTTCACTCCAGGCAAGAGAGGGTTAGCCTCAATTGTTGGGCAGATGAGAGATTTTGACACCTCTCTCTTCGAATCCGCAAATGGAACATTGCTGTTGGACCCTGATTGAGTTAAAACTCAATTATCGTTCAAATGAATGGTAACTGGTGGGAGTAGTGCAGCAACGAGGTAAACAATTGAATCCGAATACACATGGTCAGATTAGTTATTGTAGGCAGGGCAAAGGTGTCTTGGAAGAGATTAAGGTGGGGGCATCCGAAGAACGCGTCTGGCGTGTTTTAACCTCCTTTGAGAAGATGCCTACCTACTTGAGCGCCATAGAACACAGCAAGATTTTAAAGCGAGAGGGAAGCTATCGGTTGGTGGAACAGACTGCAAAAGTTCGTGTTCCTTTATTGTCTTTCTCGTTCAGGGTAATCATGGATGTTATAGAGGAAAGACCTTTTCTCTACTTCAATCAACGTCTCGGGTCATTTGCCTCTTTCTGCGGCCATTGGCGGGTAGATCCCAGTTTGGCCGGAGCGGGAAGCCGGGTGAGTTACTACCTTGAGGCGGAGCTGAGTAATGGGCTGAAACGACGGACTGTTGAAAGCCAACTGCGACGTCTCATCCGTCGGAACTTGCAGGAGTTGGCCAGCTGGATAGATAATTCAGGGATTTAGGAATTAGTAAATCTATGTAATACGAATTGAGATTTAAGGAATTCCGACTTTAACTTTAAAACGCCCATCCTCTTAACTCCCGAGGCTCCAAAGTCCTAATCTAATAATCTCATAATTCCTAAATTCGTAATTCCTAAGTTGAGAGGTGCGTATGCGCCGACATCGGCATGAATTTGTGGAAACATACGATGGAATGATGGCTTTCGGCTATTCTCGAGAGGAAGATGAGCACTCCCTCATTGTATTCTTGCAGAAATTTTCAGATGATGATCTCATGAAACTTTTGACTAGTCGACTGAGTGACGCGGAGATTGAGGAACTGGTGAACCGTCTTACTGGTCTGCTAAAGACACACCTGAAGGAAGCTGAGTACCACCGCTACTTTCTCAAAGACTAGAAAGCATAGAGCATAGGGCATAGAGTATAAAGCATTAGTCAGCAGACAGCCTGCAGCTAGCAGCTGGCAGTTCATCAAACGGTCTATTCTCAGAATACTGCCTGCTGTCAGCTGACCGCTGCCAGCTGGTAAATGCCCTATGCCTTTTAGGCGTTGTGGTTCAATGAATTGAGGGGATCAAGCTAAGGTGTCATCGCGTCTAGGGAGGAGCAAAATAATGGCGAAGCGGATTTTTAACTTTAATGCCGGCCCAGCCGCGCTACCACTGTCGGTTCTTGAAGAAATCCAGGCGGAGTTCTTGGACTATAAAGGATGCGGCATGTCCATCACCGAGGTGAGCCACCGCTCCAGTTGGTTCGATGAGGTGATCAACGACGCCGTGTTGAGGGTTAAACGTCTTCTTAACCTGGGGGAAAATTACAAGGTGTTGTTTTTGCACGGAGGGGCGAGCCTACAATTTACCATGGTGCCCCTGAATTTAATCGCTGACGACCAGGTCGCCGACTACGTAAACACCGGTTCATGGTCGGTCAAGGCCATCAAAGAAGCAGAGATTATTGGTAAAAAAGTGCGAGTGGTGGCCTCTTCGGAAGACCGTGATTTCAACTATATACCAAAAGACATTGCTTTCGATGCAGACGCAGCCTATGTGCATATCACCTCCAACAACACCATCAGAGGGACCCAATGGCGAAGCTTTCCTGATACCGGTGGAGTACCTTTAGTCAGTGACATGTCTTCTGACATTATGGGGCGGACCTTTGATGTTGCCCCCTTCGGACTCATTTACGCGGGGGCCCAAAAGAACTTAGGACCGTCAGGCGTCACCGTAGCGATCATTCGGCAGGATATGCTGGAACGGGTACCAGATAATCTTCCCACCATGTTGAAGTACACGACTTACGCTGCCAAGAACTCCATGTTCAACACGCCCCCGTGCTTCGCCATTTACGTGTTGCAGTTGGTGATGAAATGGCTTGAGGAAACCATTGGCGGTATTGCCAATATGGAGGAGATCAATCGGAAAAAGGCCGAGTTACTTTATAATTATCTGGACGAAAGCGATTTCTATCGTGGCACTGCGGAGAAGGAAGATCGGTCAATCATGAACATCACCTTCAGGTTGGCGGATGAGTCCCTGGAGGAGACCTTTATTGCTGAAGCTCTGGCAAATGGTCTTGGCGGGTTGAAAGGCCATCGCTCCGTGGGCGGCTGCAGGGCATCTATCTACAATGCCTCATCCCTGGAGGCCGTTCAGGCTCTCGTTTCTTTCATGGCTGAGTTCGAAAGGAAGCACGGGTAATTAGCAGGCAGTCAGCAGCTTGCAGCTGGCAGCGATTGCTTCTAGATAATTAACTGTATTGGCCCAAAGAGTCGGCAAAAGGTAAGAATCTTTTGAGCCAGAAGGTTGTTAAAAAGTACAGTAAATTTAAGCTCATTAACATTTCACAACTTAAGCAATTGAAAAGCTGCCTGCTGCCCCCTGCTAGCTGCCGGCTAACTCCTTCGCTTCGCGACAGGAGATAGTCGTGCTTTTTTTCTATCGCATTGATGACTTCCTGGCAGTTGGTGCTCCTTGGTGGCGCAGACTACTTTCCAGATCGCCCGTCTCGATTCATCTCCGGCCGGGCAGCTCCTTTCCGCCCAACCATCCCACCACCAAAATGTGCTTACGTCTCATGCTCCAAGACCTTAGAGAAAACCAGTGTCGAAATCTGGTAGACGTGGGTTGCGGCAGCGGCATTCTCTCGCTGGCTGGATTGAAATTGGGTGTGGCGTGTGCCGTGGGCCTGGACCTCTGCCCCCAGGCCATCAGCACTAGTCGCGCCAATGCCGAACTCAACCAACTTGCCGGACGGCTTTTGCTTGTGAGAGGCTCAGCAGAGGCCGTGGCTGGTCCTTTTGACTTGGTAGTGGCCAATTTGCCTTTGGTTGTGCTGACCGAAAAGCTTACTGAACTGGTTCGGCTGAGCGGCGCTAATGCTTCGCTGATCCTTTCTGGATTTCAGGACGTGGATAGACCTCTTATGGAACCTGAGATGCGTCGGCTAGGCCTTGTTGCGGAACGTTGGTTGAGCGAAGATCTGACTTTCTACGCCGTACCCCCGTCAGGGAGCTTTACTTGGATGGCGGTCTTGGCGCGCAAGAAGACCAGCAAATAGTTAGCCTTCGCCTTTAACCGCCGGAGGGCAAGCAAGCTCGCCGCGACGAAATCGCCCGCGGCTTCGCTCGAGACGGGCGGGACAGGCTTAGTGGTAGGCGATATAAGGAAGAAGGGACCTGTAGATCAGAAGCGCTTCAATTCTTAGCAGTCAATCGTTTGACCTTTTTCTCATAGTGCTTGGCGATTACATGGCGCAACCGCTGGCGACCCACATTTGAGAGGTTGGTGAAACGTACCACCATTCCGCGCGGGGCCATCACCTGATTTTCATCCGACTCGTAGAATTCCAACCGGACCACCTCGGCCTCGGCTATTAGAGTCTCATGCTCAGAAATATCAATACTAATGGTGGCCCTCTCGTACAGACTTGGCGGTCTTTGACAGCGGATAAGCGCTCCCTTGCTATTGATCAGGCGCGTTTCTCCTTCCAGGTTCCCATCAGCTGTCAGCAAAGTGACAGGGTAGCGGACTTCCACTGCTGAAGATCTGTGCGCTTTTTCGTTCATAGGTGTATCCAAAAAGATAACGTCCAGAAGACAGTTTCGGTTGCAAATCTGAGAGCCATTGTGCCTCTATGCCTGCTTTTGCAGTCAGCAAAGACGCGGTTTAACACAGCTCCCCTCTGCATATAATTGCAACAAATGTACCTGGAGGTCAGATCCTAAATCCAGTCTAGGAAATCTGCATTCTACAATCTACAATCTAAAATCTTTGTTAAGTCTTTTGTGGGTAAAAGCTCTAGCGTCCTTGCCCGAATAATCAGCAACCAGGTGGCCCTTGCCAATGAGCCGCCATTTGTAGATCATCAGCCCTTCCAATCCCACCGGCCCGCGTGCGTGGATCTTGTTGGTACTGATGCCAACCTCTGCCCCCAATCCGTATCGAAACCCGTCGGCGAACCTGCTGCTGCAGTTGACAAATACGCCGGCAGAATCCACGTAGTCCATGAATTTGATGCTCCTCGCCTTGTCGGCGGTCACGATCACGTCGGTGTGTCCCGAGCCGTATCTGTTGATGTGATCGATCGCCTCGTCCAGACTATCGACGATCTTGACCGCCAGGATTAAATCCAGATATTCGGTTTGCCAGTCTTGCTCCGTTGCAAGTTTGACGTCAATTATCTGGAGAGTCTTCTCGCAGCCACGGATTTCTACCCCTTTTTCTTCAAGGGCCACTTTCAGTTGAGGCAATAAAACGGAACCGATATCCATATGCACCAGTAAGGTCTCGGCAGCATTACACACCGCGACATACTGGCATTTGCTGTCCACGGCGATGCGGACAGCCATGTCTAGATCCGCCTGACTGTCAACATAAACATGGCATATGCCGTCGGCGTGACCCAAGACAGGGATGTTTGTGTCTTCCATGATGTGCCGGACAAACTCGTTGCTGCCTCGGGGCACGATGAGGTCGATGTAATTATCCATCCCAAGCATGTCGGCAACATCGGCCCGGGTTTCCAAGAGCCCGAGCCAGCCTGCGGGCATACCTGCTTGGACACTTGCCCTATCAATGATATCCGCCAGAATGCGGTTCGTTTCAGCCGCCTCACTGCCACCTTTTAGAAGGACTGCGTTGCCACTTTTTAGGCAAAGCGACGATATCTGCACAAGAGCGTCGGGTCTGGATTCGAAAACAACGCCGATCACGCCAATGGGACAACTCACCTTATAGAGCTCAAGGCCTTCGTCCATCTCCAAAGCACTCAAAGTAATTCCCACAGGGTCGGCAAGCCCAATTAAACTCTCCAGACCCTCACACGCCTCTTTGATCTTATCTTCATCAAATCTTAATCTTTTCATTAGAGGTGCGGCCAAGTTCTCTCTCTCAGACCTTTCCATATCGGCACGGTTGGCCGATATGATTTCGTTCTTGTTAGCCTCCAGTGCCCGGGCGATTGCGGCGAGTGCCTGGTCTTTCACCTCGCTTCTGACCGCCGCAAGCCTAATGGATGCTTCCTTGGCCTGTATCGCTGTTTGCTTGATATCCATTGATTCCCCTTATCAATTAGAAATGTGGCTGACCTGCTGTTGCCTGGTTGCACAATCAGATCGGCTCTTATAAATACAATGAAGCTAGAAAGAACACAAACGCTAACGATTGCTCTGACAGATTTTTTCCGGATTCCTGATTTGAGCGAGTGGCACCGGGTGGAGGGAGACTTTTTGGCCTAATTACCTATCTCTCGCCGTAACTGTTCTGACACCTCACGGGTGAGATGAATGACTCGTTCGGCCAGAGATTCGTTAAGCGTTCCGCAGCCGCAACTTGGTGTTATGAGCGACTGTGCAAAGATGGTCTCCAGTGGGAGATCTTTGCCGGTCAACTCATCTATCTGATGGCGCCAACGGCTGACCAGGGAGTCAGCACTCTCTTGTTCAATATCTTTTGCATCCATGGTGGGAATGATACCCCAAGCGATAATGCCCCCCCTGTCAAGAAACGAAACCAGATCCTGCCGATAGAGGACGAAACGATCAAAGTAGGTATAGGCATCGAAATTGATCACATCGAGAGAGCCGCCGAAAAAAAGGGACCAATCAGTGTTTGCACAAACGTGAATCCCGGCGAGGCCGCCAGCTTTGTGAATGTGACTGGTTACCTCCTCAAGCATGGTGGTGACCTCTTCTGCCGAAATGCTGATGAAGGCCGATGACCCGAAGCCGGCCAGAGCTGGTTCGTCGATAAACAAAATTGTAGGGAGTGAGAACCGGCTCAGCTGTTCCACCTGCCACTGTGCCTTCAATGCCAGGGTTTTAACCACCGCATCTCGAAGCCTCGGATCGTAGAGAGCAAGGCGGTCATTTTCGTCTTTGAGTCCCGCCAGCAGAGTAAAAGGACCGGTAGTCTGCCCCTTCACTGCCGTGGGAAATGGCTGTTGCCGATCCAAGCGGTCCAAAAAGGAAAAAAAAGTCTTGCCACTATCCACTCCAAATCGGAAGCGGGACTGGGTCAAATCCAGTTCGCCGTTGGTGACCGCCAGGTATTCTTCATAGAAGCGAAGAAGCTCGTCTTCAAAGCTCGGGTCCGAGGTGACAAATAGGGCACGATTGTTTTGGCGAACCAATCCGGGTAATCCCTCATTATACTGCAGCAACATTTGTTCGGACGGATATGGGGAAAGCTGCGGCCACACGGGTATTTCACCGATTTCCTCAAATACCAAGTTTATGGCCTTGTCCCGGTCTTGATGCGGCAGACTGCCAATTAGGGTGGCAGCACCAAGAGGTAGAAATTTCTTTACCGTGCTAGACAAGAGTTTCCCTCCTTTCTCGTCTCATCCCTCCGAATAATAAGCCCGGTTTCCTTACGGATAGAATGGACTCACCAGATCTGAGTTTGGGTATCACACGACCATGTTTGTGTCAATGCCAGAACGCGGTGAGTTCAGTGATTGAAATCGCCGTAACTGTGGTTGAATAGAGGCGAAAAAGGTTGACAAACAATACCCAATTGATTAGACTGCCTTACGTTTGAGCGGGCATAGCTCAGCTGGTAGAGTACGAGCTTCCCAAGCTCGGTGTCGCGGGTTCGAGTCCCGTTGCCCGCTCCATCGGCTGGTCCAGCAAGTCTGGAAAGAACGCCGGAGGGAGCACGGCAAAGGCCGTTGTTCAGATCCCTTTTTGAGGTGGCCGCTCGGTTGACAGCTAGTCAGCGGCAGCAAGCTTACTTCGATTAGTGGATTTTTAGGTTATAATTTTATTTGCTTCAAAAGCTAACTTTTGTAGTTAATTGCGTTATAATCTAGTCTGCTAAGAGAAGTGGGCGCTAGCCCACTTTTTTTGTATATGAACAAAGAGTTACAGGCACAGATACAAAGACAGGTGGAGGAAGTTGCCGTATCCCTCGTGACCTCAGAGGGGATGGAGTTGGTGGATCTCGAGTATCGCAGGGAGGGATCCCGTTGGGTGGTGAGGCTTTTCATTGACAAAGACGGCGGAGTTACTGTCGATGATTGCGCCTATATTAGCCGACAGCTTGGAGATTTGCTTGATGTAAAAGACATAATTCCCCAGGCTTACGTGCTGGAAGTCTCCTCACCGGGCCTGGATAGACGGATTCGCAAGAAGGAGGACTTTTCTCGTTTTGCCGGCCGCAAGATACAGCTGAGGCTGGTCTCGCCCATAGAGGGGCGGAAGAAGATAGTTGGTCAGCTCGTGGGAATAGAAGACGAGGCGGTGATTGTAGCTGCCGCGGAGGGCCGTTGCTCTATCGCCTTGGAGGACATCAAGAAGGCCAACTTGGTGCACGAGTTTTGACTTCAGTAGGAAACAGATGAACACAGATTATCAGGATATCCATACCAACAACTCTCAGCCGGAATTATCTGCTGGTTTCGCGGTACCCGGTCGCAAAGGAGGGTCAGGCCAGGCGGGCAGCGGTTCAAGGTATAGCGATATTTTAGCCATCCGTGTGTCTGTGAAAATCTGTGTCCCAACTTATGGAGAATAGTGGTTATGATCCCGGACTTAAAAAGGCTAATCGAGCAGGTCAGTAGAGATAAAGGCATCGAACGAGATGTGCTCATTACCACCTTAGAGGAGGCCATG
Organism: Deltaproteobacteria bacterium; assembly: GCA_020347625.1. GTDB lineage: Bacteria > Desulfobacterota > Syntrophobacteria > BM002 > BM002 > BM002. The sequence goes on along the minus strand of CP070735.1, from coordinate 3,117,273 downwards.
CGTTCTGCCGCCAGGAAGAAGTACGGCCATGATCTCGATCTAGAGGTAGCCTACAACGATGAGTACGGAGAAATCGAAGCCTTTCAATTCAAAGAGGTCGTGGAAAAGGTGGCGGATCCGATGCTGGAAATCTCCCTCAAGGAGGGACGTCAACTGGATCCTGATTGCGAACTGGGCGACAGCCTGGGTATCAAGCTCGACACCGACACCTTTGGTCGTATTGCGGCCCAGTCTGCCAAGCAGGTCATCATCCAGAAAATGAAGGATGCAGAGCGAGAGATGATCTACGAGGATTACAAGGACCGCCGTGGTGAGATCATCAATGGCATAGTTCAGCGGCTGGACAAAGGGGGGATTACCGTTAACTTGGGTCGAGCCGAAGCCGTTATTCCATATCGGGAGCAGGTCCCCCGAGAAACCTACAGGAGAGGAGATCGCATTCGGGCTTACGTTCTCGAGGTCAGCAGAGAAGCCCGTGGGCCGCAAATTATCCTCAGCCGCACCCACCCAGATTTCCTCATCAACCTTTTCACTCTAGAGGTGCCCGAGATTGCCGAAGGGATTGTAACGATCATGGGAGCGACCCGGGAGCCGGGAAGCAGGGCTAAAATAGCCGTCACTTCAAAAGATCCCGACATTGATCCGGTGGGTGCCTGCGTGGGAATGAAGGGATCTAGGGTGCAAAGCGTCGTCCAGGAACTGCGAGGCGAGAAGATCGACATCATCGAATACAACCCGGATCCGGCCAAGTTCGTATGCAATGCGCTGGCACCTGCAGTTATCTCTAAAGTGGTAATTGACCAGGCGAATCGGCTCATGGAGGTCATTGTTCCCGACGATCAGCTCTCGCTAGCCATCGGCAAGCGCGGTCAGAATGTGCGATTGGCTTCGAAGCTTGCAGAGTGGCGTATTGACGTCAAGAGTGAAGCTAAATACCAAAAATCACTTAAAGAAGGTTTCCAATCGCTTATGGCACTACCTGGTATTGGGGATGCTACCGCAGAACATCTTTACGAGGCTGGCTTTGGCTCGGCCGAAGAACTGGCTAGCGCCCAGTCTGAAGAGTTGGTGGCAATTCCGGGTATCAGCCAGCAGAAGGCGATAAAGTTTGTTGATGCGGCCAAGGACTACGTGGTGGAGCAAGAGGAGGCTGCGGCCGAGGAGAAAGAAAGCAGCACGGTCGAAGAGGGTGACGAAGCAGAATCATGAGCAGGAGAGAGAAGAGACGAGTGCCGCAGCGCACCTGCATTGTCTGTGGCGGCAAGAAAGCCAAACTGGCGCTACTTAGATTGGCGCTGGATGATGAAAGCAGGGTGTGCTTGGACCGACGCCAAAGATACGCCGGTCGGGGTGGCTATGTCTGCTCGAGGCCGGAATGTCTGGCGCGGCTGAAACTTGACCAGCTCCAGAAGGCATTTCGACGGTCACTATCCGCGGATGGTTGGGATCCCGCTTTGACAATGGCGGAAGCTCTCCAGAGCTTTGGCGAGCACCTAAAAAAACAACAACTCCAATAAAGCACGTCGGAGTGCAGCTTTGATTAATAATGGAAAGTAGATTCATAGCAATCGGGGGGTTGCATGGCGAAGTTGAGGGTTTACGAGCTAGCAAAAGAACTGGACATGGCCAACAAAGAGCTGGTTGAACGCATCAGCGATTTGGGCATTCAGATTAAAGGGCACATGAGTTCATTGGATGAAGAGGAGGCCCGGCTGGTGCGTGACACAGTGGAAGGTCGCTCGCAGCAACTAATTGTGGAAGAGCGGGTTAAACGTGGGGTCATCCGCAGACGGCGAAAAATCGTCAAGACTGAGCCAGCGCCGGAAGAGATGGAGCTTGAGGCTCAGGTAGATGAAGTAGCTCCCACCGACGCTCCCCCCGATTTGCCGGTGGAAGAAGTGGAGCAGGAGGAAATGCCAGCCGAGGAGGCGCCCCAGCCAGAAGCAGAGCCCGAAGAAAAGGAAGAGGTTGAGCCAGCACCGGAGGTTGTTAAGAAGCCGAAACCGAAGAAAAAAGTAGCTGAGAAAGAAAAGAAGGTTAAGAAACCCCGGCGGAAAGTTAAAAGAGAGCCCGCTGCAAAGATCATCAAGCTTCCTGAGCGAGCTCCTGAAGTTGGGCCTCCCCCATCTGAAGAAGAGCCCGAAACTGAGAAGCCAGCAAAACAAGTGGCTAAAGCGGTTGAACCCTTGCCCTCACCTGGATTAGAGGAAGAAAAAAGGCCAGCCAAAGCAAAGAGGAAAAAAGGCAGAAAAGCACGGGTGGAAGCTGAAGAGGCTCGGCCCGCCAGGAAAAAATTTCCGAGTCGCCGCAAGGAGGTGGTCAGCGGGGCTGATCTTTACGAAAAACGTTCCATGCCGGGCCGGGTCATGAAAGGCCGGAAGATTGCGCGTCCTGTTGCCAAAGATGTCAAGAAAACTGAGATTACCGTACCTAAGGCGGTCAAGCGGAGAATCAAACTCGACGAGGCTATTACCGTCGCTAGTCTAGCCAAGCGCATGGGAGTCAAAGGTAGCGAGGTGATCAGGAAGCTCATGGATTTGGGCCTTATGGCAACCATGAACCAGGCAATTGATTTTGACACCGCCGTTCTTGTAACAGCGGAATTTGACTATGAGGCGGAGAAGACGGGTTTTGAGGAAACAGAAATCATCCAGTCCACACCTGATCGGGAGGAAGACCTCAAACCTAGACCTCCGGTAGTAACCATCATGGGGCACGTCGACCACGGCAAAACCTCCCTGCTTGATACCATCAGACAGACGAGGGTGACAGAGAGAGAGGCTGGAGGTATCACCCAGCATATTGGTGCCTACAATGTCAGCCTAGATGCCGGGCAGGTTGTTTTCTTGGACACACCTGGGCATGAGGCCTTCACCGCCATGAGGGCCCGCGGTGCCCGGGTAACAGATCTGGTTGTTCTAGTGGTGGCGGCGGACGATGGGGTCATGCAGCAAACGGTTGAGGCAATCAACCATGCCCAGGCGGCAGATATTCCCATCCTTGTGGCCATCAATAAAATAGATAAGGATAACGCCAATCCAGATCGAGTTAAACGAGAGCTGGCTGAAAGGGATCTGTCCCCGGAGGAGTGGGGTGGCAGCACCACAATGGTTGAAGTCTCTGCCAAGAAGAAGATAGGTCTGGATGAATTGCTCGAGCTAATCCTGCTCCAAGCAGAGCTTATGGAACTCAAGGCCAATCCCAACAAGAAGTCCAGAGGCCGGGTGATCGAGGCCAGATTGGACACAGGCAAAGGCCCGTTGGCTACCGTTTTGGTGCAGGAAGGGACCCTGCGAGCCGGAGATCCTTTCGTCTGTGGGACATTCCACGGAAGAGTGCGAGCCATGCTGGATGATCGTGGGCGCAAAGTGGAACAAGCACTGCCCTCGATGCCGGTGGAGGTCCACGGTATATCAGGGGTGCCACAGGCAGGTGACGAGTTTGTGGTTGTGGACGATGAGAAACAGGCAAGACAGGTAGCAGCCCACAGGCAGCTAAAGCTCCGCGAAGCTGAGCTTTCCCGAGCGACCAAGGTGACCTTGGATAACCTTTTCGCCCGAATCAAAGAAGGGGAAACCAAAGAGCTCAAGATGGTGCTCAAAGCTGACGTGCAGGGCTCCTTGGAGGCAATTATAGACTCCTTGAACAACCTCAGTACAGAGGAAATCAAAGTTAACGTCATTCACAGTGCTGCAGGGGCGGTTACCGAGACTGACATAATGCTGGCCTCAGCCTCTGACGCCATAGTTATTGGTTTTAGCGTTAGGGCCCCCCAGAAAGTTCAAGAGTTGGCCGAAGCTGAGAAGGTGGATCTACGCTTCTACGACGTCATCTATCAACTGGTTGCTGATGTAAAAGACGCAATGGAGGGAATGCTGGAGCCCATCTTCAAAGAGCACTTCATGGGGCGGGCCGAGGTGCTCAAGACTTTTAAAGTGTCCCGTGTGGGGACAGTGGCCGGCTGTATGGTAGAGGAAGGCCGGGTGGAAATGGGAGCCAAGATCAGGGTTTTGCGTGATGACGTGGTGATCAACGATAGCAAAATCGCCTCACTCAGGCGCTACAAAGATGAAGTCAAAGAGGTCAAGGCAGGTCAGGATTGTGGCATTGGCATAGCAAATTTCAACGATATTAAGATTGGCGATATTCTGGAAACCTACACCATTGAAGAGATCAAAGCGGTCCTGGAGCCTGGCAAAGATAACAAGAAAGATAACAAGAAAGATAACAAGAAGGAATAGATAGGGCGGCCAAACCAAGTAGCCACAACAAAATATAATTTCAGATTGTGGATCGCAGATTGCAGATTGAGGTTGCATACTTTCCTTAACTGTTTGGATCTAGCCTCTTGAATCTGCCTTCTCAAATCTAAAATCTCAAATATCCTTCCACTTTTTCGACTAATGTCGATGATTAGTAGCTTCGCCGAGGCGGAATGATGGTTGTGGGAATTGCCAAGCTGAGTTTGCGGTTGCCGGGTAACCACAGCCTCAAGGGCAAACGTAGTGTAATGAAGCGAATTTGCGAGCGACTGCGTCAGCGTTTCAATTTAGCGGTGGCTGAGACCGATGCCCAAGATATATGGCAGACTGGAGAGTTGGGAATTGTGGCAGTTGGTAATCAGTCGAGATACATTGACTCAAAATTGGACAAGGCAATCAATTTCGTCGAAGACCTGCAGCTGGCTGAGATTGTGGATGTCCAAAGAGAGTTGATTCACTTTTGAGGTGCCAGTTTAGCCAGTTTAGCCGGTTTAGCCAGGCGGGCATCTAAGCACAGGGCCCGCTATTCAGACCATGGTTTCAGAGGGTTTGTCTGGCTTAAGGGGCTCGGACACCTCAACCGGCCAAACTGACTAAAATGGCCAACGGGCTAAAGATTAAATGGAACACAAACGGGCTGATCGGGTTGCGGACCTCATATTGAAAGAGCTTGCAGAGGTTCTGCTCCGCAAGGTGAAAGACCCTCGTCTCCATGAGATCACTTTGACCGATGTGAAGGTGTCGCCAGACCTTCGACATGCCAAAATATTTTATAGCTTGTTTGGTGATGATGAAAGAAAGGCTGCAGCGGCTATTGGACTGGAGAGTGCGAGCGGATTTGTCAAACGTGAGCTTAGCAAACGGTTGCATCTGCGGCGCATCCCTGACATCGAATTTTGCTTCGATGGTTCTCTAGAATACGGGTCTCACATTGACCGCCTCCTTACAGAGTTGAAGGAATCTGATACGGAATGATCTCGACCATTGCAAAAGAGTTCAGGCGAAATGAGAGTTTCCTCTTGGCGACACACGTCAATCCAGACGGCGACGCCATCGGTTCATTGGGGGCCCTTGCCTTAATGCTCGAGGAGATGGGTAAGAAGGTGGTGGCCTACTGCCAGGATGAGGTTCCCCGATTTTTGCGCTTCTTGCCCTATGCAGACAGAATTGTCAGGGAGATTCCCACGTCTGACCGTTTTGAAATAGCGGTGGTGCTGGATTGTGGTGAGCTTGACCGGATCGGAAGTGCTGCCGAGGTTTTGCAGCACGTAGAGAAAGTCATTCATATCGATCATCATAGCTCCGGTAATGATTTTGGCCAACTGAATCTTGTCCGGCCTGAGTGCAGTAGCACCGCCGAGATTCTCTATGAGATTTTTCAAGCCATTCCAGTCGCCTTGACGCCGGAGGCGGCAGAAAACATCTACACCGCCATTTTGACCGATACGGGGTCATTCCGTTTTGCCAACACGACGGCCAGAGCCCTGGCCATAGCCGCAGAAATGGTCTCGCTGGGAGCACCGCCAGTCAAAGTGGCGAGCTACATCTATGACAGTATGAGGCCGGAGCGGCTGAGGCTACTGGCGCTCAGTCTCAATACCCTGACTCTTAGGGACAATGGACGCCTGACCGCCATGGTGGTTAGTCAAGAAATGTTGGCAGAGACGGGGACCAGTGTCATGGATACTGACGGTTTTGTCAATTATCCCAGGTCCATCAGCACCGCTGAGGTGGCCATCTTTTTCAGAGAAATGGACTCGGGTCAAGTGAACGTCAGTTTGCGATCTCGGGGTGGGCAAGACGTTGCCGAATTCGCTCGGACCTATGATGGCGGTGGCCACCAAAACGCTGCAGCATTTCGCTGTCATGGACCCCTCTCAGAGGTGGTAGAAAAAGTGTTAACGGCAGCAGAAGCATTTATCGCTGGAGGCGCCCAGTGAGGTCCAGCCCTATTGTACGAGAAAACAGCGAACATCAGAATGAACCGAAATTTACCGGCCATGGTGTTCTGATTTTGGACAAGCCCAAAGGGTTAACCTCTCATGATGTCGTACAGCAGGTGAAAAGGAAGCTCGGTGCTGCCAAAGTGGGCCACAGCGGCACGCTTGATCCATTTGCCACTGGGGTGCTTATTGTTTTGGTCAACGAGGCTACCAAGCTTTCTCCCTTTTTGGTGGATCAGGAAAAGACCTATCTTTTCAAAGTCTGCTTCGGTGTTGAAACAGACACGCAGGATTGCACCGGGAGGGTGGTGGCTCAGACGGAATCTGAGCCGTTACAGGAGATAGTAATCAGAGAGGCGTGCGCTGCGTTCACCGGTGAAATAAAGCAGACTGTGCCGCGCTACTCGGCAGTGCGAGTGAGGGGTAAGCGGTTGTACCAACTGGCACGCCGCGGTGTCCAGGTAACTCCACCCAGTCGCAAAGTGAGGATCATAACCCTGTCATTGCAACAGTTGAGCTGGCCAGAGGCAACCTTTAAAGTCACCTGCTCCAAGGGAACCTATGTGCGATCCCTTGGGGTGGATTTGGCCCATTACCTGAACTGTAACGGGCATGTAAGTGAGTTGCGACGGCTAAGAAGCGGGGGCTTTCGTTTGAGTCAGGCTGTGACCCTTGAGCAACTCGAGGAGGTTGTGTCAAAGAGTGAGTTAGACCGCTTGCTTATTAGTCAAGTGGAAGCTCTGGAGGGATACCCAGAACTTCGAGTATCGCATCCAGCCGCCAAGAGAATCCGTCAGGGCGGCGTCTTGGAATCGGCACATCTTCTTGACGAATACAGCGGCAAGAGTTGGCCCAGAGGGCCGGCCAAAGTTTTGGACCCTGATAATCAGTTGGTGGCGATGGTCGTCAAATCAGCTGATGACCTCCAGGACAAGGAGGTCGTCTTCAAGACTCTGCGCGTTTTTGGGAATATTTCCAAGGCGCAGCCACAATTTTCCTAGTATGGAGGTACTTTTTTTATTAAGCGGGACGAGGTTCCGTTTTGAATTACGAGGAGGGACTTACGGTGGCACTAACTGCTGAGAAGAAAAAAGAAGTCATTGAGAATTTCAAAACACACGAGACCGATACCGGCTCTCCAGAAGTGCAGATAGCTTTGCTCAGCGAGCGAATTACCTATCTCACTGAACATTTTAAGACTCACAAGAAGGACCATCATTCGCGGCGGGGGTTGCTAAAACTGGTGGGGCAACGCCGCAGGCTGTTGGATTACCTCAAGCGAAAGGATGTGGGCAGATACCGGGAGGTCCTAGAGAGATTGGGTCTTCGCCGTTAGCGAACGGCAGCGAGGATCCGGCAGGAGTCGGCCAATGGTTTTGTTTTGGAGGCTTCAGTGGAAAACGTGCATGTTTTAGCAGCATTGCATACCGGAGATTAGAAATTGATCTCAAATTTATCAACACATGTCAAACCTGTTCATGAGCGACTCTTATCATTTGCGCATGCCAGAGTTGGAGTAGAAAAAGGGAAAAATTATGAAAGAAACTATTGAAATAGAAGTAGGCGGTCGGCAATTCAGACTCGAAACCGGGGAGATGGCCAAGCAGGCCAGCGGTGCTGTACTCGCCAGTTACGGAGAGACGGTGGTTCTTGTAACCGCGGTTGGTGAGGAAAGGATCCGCGAGGGCATTGATTTCCTGCCGCTCAGCGTGGACTACATGGAAAAGGGCTTTGCAGTGGGTAGGATCCCTGGCGGTTTTTTCCGCCGCGAGATCGGACGTCCCAGCGAACGGGAAACGTTGATATCACGACTTATCGACCGCCCCATCCGACCCCTGTTTCCCAAGAAATATAGAAAGGAAATCCAGGTGATTGCCACTGTGCTCTCTGCGGATCCTGATAACGATCCGGATACGGTGGCAATGGTGGGGGCATCTGCCGCACTCGAAATCTCGGATATTCCGTTTCAAGGACCCATCGGAGCGGTTCGGGTTGGTCGAGCCAATGGACAAATGGTAATCAATCCCACTGCAGACCAGTTGGAAATGAGCGACTTCAATGTGGTTGTGGCTGGCAACCGCCAGGGCATCGTCATGGTGGAGGGTAGCGCTCAGTTTGTGAGTGAGGATGATTTATTGGAGGCTCTCTATAGAGCCCACGATGCCATACAGCCGATTTTGGATATGCAAGAGACGCTCAAGTCTCGCTGCGGTAAAAATAAAAGACAATACGAGCCTCCAGAGGAAGACGAAGCCCTGGCGGCTCGGGTGGCAGAGCTTTCCCAGGGGAAAATTGAGGAAGCCAACACCACTGCCGAAAAAGAAGCCCGATATCTCCTGCGGAATGCCGTGATCCAAGAGGTGATGGAAAAACTCGGTCCGGATTTCGCGGACCGAGAGGGGGAAGTGCGGGAGATTCTGCAAAATCTCGAAAAGAAATTTGTGCGCCAGATGATCCTCACGCGGAAAACCAGGATCGATAAACGAGATCTCGCCGACATTCGGGCAATTGATTGCCAGGTTGGCCGGCTGCCGCGCACCCATGGCTCTGGACTTTTTACCCGCGGGGAGACCCAGGTGCTCTCCGTGGTGACTTTAGGATCCTCTTCTGACGAACAGAAGATCGAGGCGTTGGAAGGTGATGAGTGGAAGACCTTTATGCTCCACTACAACTTTCCTCCTTATTGTGTGGGGGAGGCCAGATTCCTTCGTGGACCTAGTCGGCGGGAAATCGGCCATGGGGCCTTGGCTGAAAGGACCATTAAAGCAGTGATGCCCTCCCATGAAGATTTCCCCTACACCGTGCGAGTGGTGGCCGAAGTGTTGGAATCCAACGGTTCCTCTTCCATGGCCTCGGTATGTGCCAGTTCTCTGGCCTTGATGGATGCGGCGGTGCCTTTAAAGAAGGCTGTTGCGGGGATCGCCATGGGGTTGATCATGGAAGGTGACCAGGTAGCCATCCTAAGCGACATCCTTGGCGACGAGGACTACCTGGGAGATATGGATTTCAAGGTTACCGGAAGTTCTGAGGGTGTTGTCGCCTTGCAGATGGACATAAAGGTGGCTGGTGTACCTCGGGAGGTCATGCGCCAGGCCCTTTTTCAGGCCAGAGAGGGACGGTTGAGTATCCTCGAGAAGATGAACCACGCCATCCCGGCGCCCCGTGAAGAACTCTCACCCTATGCGCCTCGAGTTGTGAGCATTGAAATACATCCCGACAAAATTCGTGACGTTATAGGTCCGGGTGGCAAGGTCATCCGCCAAATTATTGCCGAAACCAGTACCAAAATTGACGTGGATGACGATGGCAAGGTGGTCATAATGAGCCCCGATCTTGCCGGCTGCCAGAAGGCGGTGGATATGATCAAACAGCTCACCGCAGAAGCGGAGGTCGGTGGTCTCTATCTAGGCAAGGTTCGCAAAATAACAGATTTTGGCGCTTTCGTGGAAATCCTTCCAGGCACCGATGGCTTGATTCACATCTCGCAGCTGGACCATAAGAGAGTGCAAAGGGTTCGCGATATTCTCAATGAAGGGGATGAGGTGCTCGTCAAGGTACTGGAAATCGATAGGGATGGACGCATTCGCTTGAGTCGAAAGGCCGCTTTGGGAGAAACCATTAGCCAATAGTCAAATGCAGATTGAGGCTTAGCGCATGGCACAAAAGTAGTTCACGGTAAAAGGTGAACAGTTGCAAGGCAGATCAGTTTACTGTTCACCGTTACCTGTTTACCAATCGTTCTGTGCTTTGCGCTGATGTCACTTAACAAAGCACAACCGTATTTACTGGAAAGGCACGGAGAATCAGGTTGTATAAAAGAACCATCCTTGACAATGGGATGCGGGTGGTGACTGAGAGGATTTCCCATCTTCATTCGGTCTCCATGGGTATCTGGCTGAATGTGGGCTCCCGTGATGAAGCGGAAAGCGAGAGCGGCTTGACCCACTTCATCGAGCACATGCTCTTCAAAGGTACGAAGAAGAGAAGTGCTCTGGAAATAGCCAAGCAACTGGATGCTGTGGGGGGCATGTCCAATGCCTTTACCAGCAAAGAAAACACCTGCTTTCATGCCAAGGTCTTGGATGCTCATCTGCCCCTTGTCGTGGATATACTAGCTGATATTTTTCTCCACTCGGTATTTGATCATCAGGAAGTGGAACGCGAGCGTGAGGTTATCCTCCAGGAAATCAACATGGTGGAAGATACCCCCGACGAATACGTCCACGTGCTTTTCAACCAGGCTTTTTGGGACGGGAATCCCTTGGCCCGGCCGATCTTTGGCAATGCCCAGACGGTACAGAGCTTCACTAGGGAGATTATTCTGGGCTACCTGAACCGCGGCTACCACCCAGATCGCATTGTCTTGAGCGCAGCAGGGAATGTGGATCACCAAGAATTCCTAGAATTAGTGGATCCGGCTTTCCGTAACGTCAAGAGGCATTCACACGACCTCAACCGCACTCCTCCGACCATTGTCCCGGGCGTAGAGCTTTATCCTAGAGATCTGGAACAGATCCACCTTTGTCTGGGAACACGGGGAACGTCCCTGGTAGAAGATGAGCGATATTGTTGCAGTATCCTGAATGTCATCCTGGGTGGCAGTATGAGTTCCAGACTATTCCAGGAGGTGCGGGAGCGTCGCGGACTGGCCTACTCAATTTACTCCTTTCTCTCTTCACATACTGATTCTGGGATGATGGGAATTTACGGCGCGGTTCGACCCGACAATATTAAGGAAACCCGTGCGGTGATTCGGCATGAACTCCGAAGCTTAAAACAGGAGCCCATCAGTGACGTCGAACTTCGTGCCGCCAAAGAACATATCAAGGGGGGCATCTACCTTGCCGCCGAAAACACTGACAATCGTATGAGTCGTCTGGCTAAGAACGAGATGATCTTCGGCCGGTTTGTCACTTACGAGGAGATAGAGGCCGGTCTTGAGAAGGTTACCTCTGAAGATGTTCAAGCTCTAGCTCAGGAAATCTTCCGTCCGGAGGTTATGTCCTCCGTGCTTTTGGGACAGGTGGATGGGCTTGGCGTAGACCAAACATTCTTAGATCTGTAATCTGCAATCTACAATCAGCAGACCTCCCATGACCGAACCCGTAGACGCGAGCACAAGAACCCGCAGCAAGATTCTCTCTATCCCCATCCGTCGTCTACGGGGGGAGGCTGACAAAGACCTACCCCTGCCTCAATACATGAGTTCCCGAGCAGCGGGAATGGACCTTGTTGCCGCCATAGATGAAGACCTAACCATCCAACCCCAGGAAGCTGCCTTGATCTCAACCGGTTTGGCGGTGGCCATACCCGAGGGTTATGAAGGCCAGATCCGGGCACGCAGTGGGTTGGCAATTTCGCATGGTCTTGCGGTAATCAATGCGCCGGGGACTATAGATAGTGACTATCGGGGGGAAATCAAGGTGGCGCTGATAAACCTGGGGAAGAAGTCCTTTACCATTAAGAGGGGTGATCGGATTGCCCAGATGATCATCAGCAGGGTGTACCGGGTACAGTGGGATCTCAGGCAAGACCTGGACGAGACCGAGCGCAACGAGGGAGGATTTGGGCATACCGGACGATAGTATTTAGGGATTAAGGAATTATGGAATTGGGGAATTAAGGAATTTTGCTATATTTAGGCAATTTCTTCCTATTTAATTCCTCAATCCCTGAATTCCTCAATTCCTGCATCTAACCGCATTCGGATCTGACATTTCAAGCTGGGGATGGAATGGGCATAACACTGTCGGTGTTAGCGAGTGGGTCTCGGGGCAACAGCATTTACCTTGCCACCGAGAGGGTTCGTCTGCTCATAGATGCCGGCCTCAGTGGGCGGGAGACCCAGCGCCGTTTGGCCACCGTAGGTGTCAACCCCAAAGATCTTGATGGAATCATCGTGACGCATGAACATCTGGACCACGTTCGGGGCCTGGGTAGTCTTGCAAGGAGATATAAGCTGCCGGTTTATCTTAACCAGTTGACCCATGCCCATCTACCGGAGTCGGTGGGGCGACTGGGGGAGAAAGTGGAGTTTGCAACTGGAAGGAGTTTCTCTGTTGGAGACATCGCCATTCATCCCTTTGCCATTTCACACGATGCCGCCGACCCGGTAGGGTTTGCCTTGGTCAATGGCTCGGTAAAGGTTGGAGTTTGCACTGATCTGGGAGCGGCTACCAACCTGGTCCATCGCCATCTTGAAAACTGCTCCATCCTGGTTCTGGAGGCAAACCATGATGTTGAAATGCTGAAAAATGGCCCTTACCCCTGGCCAGTGAAACAGCGAATCAGAAGTCGATTTGGGCATCTTTCCAATGAGCAGTCGGTAAAAGTTGTCTCTGAGGTGGTTAGCGATAGGCTAAGCGAGGTAATCCTGGCCCACATGAGCGAGACCAACAATTCCTCAGAAATGGTTTTGAAGACCTTTGCTAGTATGCTTCCTGGCCACATGCGGGAGCGTCTGAAGATCACCCTAGCCTCCCAGCACCGTCCGGCTGACCCCATAATTCTTCTCTGAGTAGCTTCTTTGATCTCGGCAACACTTTAATCACTCCTTTGCCATTCCGCGATAGGTGTCGGCCGCTTTCAGGGCGGATATCATTTCATCCGCGGTGATCTTGCTCGGATCGTAAGTCACGGCGTTGATCTCCCGAAAGCCGCGAAAACCATTTCTTACCTCTTTGATACCATTCAACCCCTCCAGGGCTGATTTGCCCACATCGTATCAGCTAACGTAAAAGACGATTTTGGCAAGGGACGGCTCATTTGAATGAACCGCCCCTGCCCAGACAGATCCGACAAGCAATAAAGTCATCAGTATTGTCGTAATGACTTTCATACTAAACTCCCCACTTCTCATCATTCGAACAGCTTCCGGTATATTTCGTAGCCTTCCTTTTCCAAGTCTGTTTTGGGAACAAAGCGTAGGGCGGCCGAGTTGATGCAGTAGCGGAGCCCCGTGGGCTCGGGGCCGTCGTTGAATACATGACCGAGGTGCGAATCACCATGCTTGCTCCGTACCTCGACGCGAGTCATAAAAAAACTCCGGTCCGTCTTCTCCACTATATTGTCTGGCTCCAAAGGCTTGGTGAAACTGGGCCAGCCAGTGCCAGAGTCGAATTTGTCCTTGGAGCTGAAAAGAGGCTCTCCCGAGACAATGTCCACGTAGATGCCCATCTCGTGATTGTTCCAGTAAGCGTTCTTGAAGGGTGGCTCCGTACCGTCTTTTTGGGTGACCTTGTATTGCATGGGCGTCAATTGCCGGCGCAGCTCTTCCTCGCCGGGACGGTTGTACATCCGGCTGGCTTTCATGTCAGATGCCATACCGCCGTCGGTCTTTTCTTTACCCTTGTCTGCGGTCATTCGGCTCTCCTTTATATCATCTTCCGTCTTTACTTTTTTGGCTTGCGGTTTCATATCTGACTCTTTGTCTCCCCATACATTTTTCAGGAATTGGTCCCGGCCAGAGCCGTGACGGTACCAGCGGTAGCGGATGGAATTTCTTTTGTAGTAATCCTGGTGGTAGTCTTCAGCCGGGTAAAAGGGGCCTAAGGGAAGAATATCAGTCGCTATCGGCTTGTCGAAGCGGCCCGATGCCGCCAATCGTTTCTTGGAGGCTTCAGCCAAACTCCGCTCTTCCTCGGTACTGTAAAAGATAACACTACGGTACTGGGAGCCGCGGTCCACGAACTGTCCGTCTCCATCGGTGGGGTCCACATGCATCCAGAACACCTCGAGAAGTTCCTCGTAACTGACCTTGGCCGGGTCGTATACCACCTTCACCGCCTCCACATGCCCGGTCCCGCCTTTTGAGACCTGTTTGTAAGTGGGATTGGCAACGTGGCCGCCCGTATAACCCGAGATAGCGTCGATGACGCCGTCGACTTTCTCGAAATCGGATTCCGTGCACCAGAAACAGCCGCCGGCAAAATAGGCCTCCTTGGTATTCTGGGGTTTATCCTGCGTCTGTTTTTCCATTTTTCCATTGACCTGCTGGTAGACCAAGAAAATCAATGTCAGGGCGATGAACGATATATATAAAGCTTTCATGAAAACCTCCTTGTTCCTACCATTATAATAGGGTTTAAGCGCAAAAAAACCGGGCTTTGTTATTATTTAGACGAATAATAAGACTGATAATTACAAAAAAACCTTCCAGCCATATATAACCCGCAAACTACCCTTCTTCACCACCGGCTACAAACAGATCGTAGTCAGGTTTGCTCATCAGTTCGTCGAGTTCAGTGGCCTCTTTAATGGCCAGGGTTGCGATCCAGCCCTTACCATAGGTGTCTTGGTTTATCAGGTCAGGAGCGTCTTCGAGCTCTTCATTCACTTTAAGAACTTTGCCCGATATGGGTGCAGGGAGCTCAACACTGGCTTTTCCTGATTCCACCGCGGCAAAAGGTTCACCCTTGATGACCTCATCGCCAACGTCAGGAAGCTCCACATAAATGATGGTACCGAGGGCTTCGGCAGCAAAGTCGGAAATGCCCACCTGCGCACCATCATCGTTAGGTTGCACATAGACGTGATCTTGACTGATTTTCAAAGTCCCATTCGTCATATCGCCTCCTCCTGCTGTCCGTAGTCCGTGGTCCGTAGTCCGTTGTCAGGAGGGCATAGCGCAGAGCGCATAGCGTTTTGCCCATTTATTTAGAAAGGATGGTAGGAGCGGGATTTATCCCCGCCTGTACATTCACATTTTCCATCTGGACTTCTGTTAAGATTTCATTAGGCGAAATATTGCGCCACCTTCCGGGAAACTGCTCAACAAATCGGCCCACAACCTTTTGGATCACCTCTTCCATGCTGGGAGTTTCTCCCAGCAACTTGGCCATTGAAGTCACCTGCTCGCTTTTGAGTTCGCAGGGGTTAATATGGCAAAAATGGGCCATATTGGGTGAGACGTTGAGGGCGATGCCATGAAAGCTGACCCATCGCCTAATGGCAACGCCGAGGGCAGCCACCTTTAGGTGTGAGACCCAGACACCCCTGTGTTGCGGCTCGCGGCTAGCTTGAATGCCGAAATTGGCCAAAACCTGGATGATGGTTTCCTCGAGCAAATCGACAAACCTGCGGACGGAGAGGTTCCTTTGAGTTAGATGAACGATGGGATAGCAAACCAACTGCCCGGGGCCATGGTAAGTGACATCTCCTCCCCGTTCAGCTTTTTGAATCCGTATTCCCTGCAAGGCTAACTCTGCCGCGCTTGACAGAATGTTGTCCGTGCTGCCTCGCCGACCTAATGTTATGATCGGTTCGTGCTCAACCAGCAGCAGCGTGTCGGGCACAACGTTCCCCTGACGCAGTTCGACCAGTCGTCTCTGCAGGTCGAGGACCTCGAGGTACTTGGCCTGCCCGAGGTTTACCAACCATCCATCTTGTAGTTCATGGGTCATGGGTCATGGGTCAATGGTCATCTGGTCTGAGGTATAAGGCATAAGGCATGGAGCATAGAGCATAGAGCATAGGGAAAGAAAAAACTACTTACTGTATGCTACTCACCGCGTCTCCGTTTCTCCGCGTCGCCGCGTCCTTCCACTGTGCATCTGCCTGCTGACCTCACAAACCAAGGTCCATCTTATGAATCGACAAACCCCTCGCATCCTCGACAGCCTCCCACAGCGCTTCCGCAACAGTTGGGTGCGCATGTATGGTCCGAGCCATTTTACTCAGGGTGACTCCCTGATTAACTGTGACGGCACATTCAGCAATCAATGTGCTGGCATCCGGGCCTATGATATGGATGCCGATTATTCTTTCATCCTTTTCCCGGGCGATCACTTTTACAAAACCGTCTATTTCGCCGATAGCATGCGATTTGCCAAGGGCGCGAAAAGGAAACGATCCCTCAAGGTAACCAATACCCCGTTCATCGCACTGTTGGCTGGTAAGTCCAACGCTGGCAACCTCAGGACTGGTAAATATGGCCACAGGTACTGCCTCTTCGTCCACTATTGCTGCCTGATTCCCCAATCCATGCTCCACTGCGATTATCCCCTGATGAGAGGCAAAGTGAGCGAGCTCCTTTTTGCCTGTAACGTCTCCGATGGCGTAAACTCCAGGCACATTGGTCTGACAGTGTTCATCAACCTGGACATAGCCATTGTGCAAATTGATGCCAGTTTGATTCAACCCTATCCCTTGAGAAACTGGCGCTCTTCCCACCGTAACGAGCACTGCTTCCGTCTCGATCCGTTTGCCCGACTGAAGCGTTATTTCCACTCCGGATGACGTGTGGGAGGCTGAGACGGGAGGGTCTCCAAGATGCAGTTTGACTTTTCGTTTTTTTAGGGATCGAATGAGTGCTCTATTGATATCCCGATCAAGTCCTTTAATCGGTTCCTTGGTGCGCTTGGTCATATGAATAGTGGAGCCAAGCGCACTAAAAAGAAGGGCGAATTCACATCCCGAGACACCACCGCCCAAAATAAATAGGCTTTGGGGAATTCTGGTCAATTCCAGGATGCTGCGGGTGTTGAATACCTTTTGGTCGTCCCAGGGTAAAAGATCTAGCGAAAGGGGTTCAGAGCCAGTGGCGATGATGAGCTGAGTGCCGCGAACCGGCTGGAGTTGTCCGTCCGCCGTCACAACCTCAATCTCGCCAGGGCCGCTCACCTGACCCGTGCCCACGATCAGGTTAACCTTGTGTTTCTTGAACAATCGTTCAACTCCCTCTCGGAGCTCTGCGACGATCTGCTGGTTCCGGCTGACAATTTTGTCCAAATGAGCGAGAGGCCGGTCGCAACTCAAGCCAAATGCTTCAGCATTACGCATTTGTTCAAATAGGACCGCGGATTTGTACATGGCTTTGGTGGGAATGCAGCCCCAGTTGAGACAGGTTCCGCCCACCAATTCCTTTTCAATGATGCAGACTTTGGCGCCTAATTGGGCAGCCCGAATAGCTGCTACGTAACCACCTGGTCCGGCTCCTAAGATGATCGTATCGTATTGAGACATCAGGCCTGGTCTCCTTCACCTACACATAATTCAGCTCGTAATCTCTGCTACCCAGTCCCAACTCTTCTGAGTAACCCAGCTGAATGGACCAATCAATGTGAGGGTAGACGCCGCGGAACTTGTCTTCTCCAGGCCCTCTGTTGTTCTCGAGGCAGCAGTCAGCCAAAGCGGGTTGCGCATTGACTAGATCCACTGAAGCCTGATCGATGGCCACGGGATCCTTGCTTGCCAGAATGCCCAGGTCTTTTACTAACGGGACATCGCTAAAACCATAGCAGTCGCACTGCGGAGTTACCCGGCTGACGAAACTGAGATAGAAGGCACGGTCTGCCTTTCCTTTAAGGACTCCCGCCGTGTACTCCACCATCTTTTTCTGAAATCGAGCCGTGTCGCTATCCCAGGGGATGGAGACAGCCTCTTCCGGGCAAACTGCTACGCACTCGCCGCAGCCGATACATTTCTCAGAATCTTTTTTGGCTTTTTTCTTGAGCAGTTCGATCGCTTCAGCAGGACAGTGGGCCGCGCATTCACCACAACCGATACACTTTTTGGCGTCGAATTCGGGCGAAATCTCGCAATGCTGGGCAAGTTTTCCTTTTCTGGAGGCACAGCCCATACCGAGATTCTTAATGGTACCGCCAAACCCTGAAAGCTCGTGTCCCTTGAAGTGGGCGGCGCTAATAAGAGCGTCTGCCTGCACCACATCGGCGCCAATGTAAACTTCATCATAGATGGGAAGATTTACTGCCACGGCCACGTCGGCGTTTCCCCTGAGGCCGTCAGCGATGGTCAGAGGCGCACCGGCCACAGCATAAGCGAACCCATTCTCGATGGCCGTGGTGAGATGATCCACACTGTTGGTCCTGGTACCCACATAGAGCGTGTTCGTATCGGTTAAGAAGGGTTTGCCTCCCAGCCTCTGGACTCGATTGACCAAATGACGCAAATGAGTGGGGGGAATGTAGGCGGTGTTGCCTTTCTCTCCGAAGTGCAGCTTGATGGCAACCAAATGTCTTTTTTTGATGATTTCATCGAGGCCAGCAGCATCTAGCAACCGATCCAGCTTGACGTAAAGATTCTCTTGCAAGCTAGCCCGCAAATCCATGGCAAATACTTCACTCGGCATGGTTTTTCCTCCTGTTGAATTTTCACGGATCTCTGTGGACTCAAGACACTGTAGATGCAATTCAGTGACGATGTCAAGGAAACGGATCTGCCAACTGGAGTATTCAATCCAGCACTTCTCACAGGGTCCCCCCTAAAGTTTAAGCAGGATTATCAGCCTGTTGTTGTAAGGGATTATGGGAGATTGAGCTGCCAGAAAGTATTCGGGCGCTGAGACCCGTATAGCAGTGGGTTTCGAGCGCCCGTTTTTTGTTATGGTTTTACGGATGGGCCAACCTAGCTTGGCATATATCAGGCGAGAACTGAAATATTTGCCTTAGTACACCAGTTTCCACTCACCATTCCAAATCATGACCATGACCATGGAGTCGGTGCCCAAGCCATTATGGTCTTTGGGGGTGATATTGTAGATACCGCTGATGCCCACATAATTCTCGGTTTGTTCAATGGCATCGCGCAATTTATCCTTATCAGTACCGACCTTGGTCATGGCATTGGCCACAATGTAAATGGCATCCCAGGCATAACCGGAGTGGGTATTGATGGGAAATTGCTTGTCATAATCGTACACATCGTTGTAAAGGCGCACAAATTCTTTTATGGTGGCCTTTTGCGGGTCACTTGCCGGGAGCTGGTCATAGGCCATTAACTTTGTGGCCGGCATGACGTTGCCTTCGGAGGCGCTTCCCGCTAATTCAATGTATTTGGGATCAGGGAGACCATGACACTGAATGAGCGGCAGTTTAACGGCCAGCTGCTTTACATTCTTGGCAACTATTGATCCGGCCGGGCCGATGGTCCAACAGATGATGATCTGAGCGTCAGTATTCTTGATCTTAGTTAGCTGGGTGGTCATGTCAGCATCCCTGACACCAAAGGACTCGTCAGCCACAATCTCCAGACCAAATCCAGGGGCTAATTTGGTGAGCCAGCGCTTGCCATCGCGACCGAATCCGTCTGACGCAGTAATGAGCGCAACTTTCTTAACTTTCTTGGCCTTTAGATACTGGTAGACTTTTTTAACGGCTACCGAACTCCTTTGTGGCGATTTGAATATCCACTTGGCAGTACCGAAATCTTTACCCCCGTGTACTCCCTCCATGATCACCGGATCACCACCAACGGTCATAACGGTGGGTATTTGCTTTTGTTCAAGATATTTTTTAACCGCCATGCCCGTGCCTGTGCGGGTAGGACCGATAAGAGCCACGACATTTTCCTGCTCCACAAGCCTTTTGGCCACCATTAGCGCTCTTGTAGGATCTCCCTCGGTATCACCGATCAAAAGTTCGAGCTGACGGCCGTTAATCCCGCCTTCCTTGTTGATCTTTTCAACCACCATTTCGGCCACTAGTTTGGTGGGTGTACCGATAAAGGACGCAGTACCGGAGAGATCAAAAAAGGCACCAATCTTGATTGATTCTGCTGCCGCTGCCTGATCCGCGACATACCCGAAGGAAAAGGCCATCATGATGATACAGAGCAAAACCGTAATTCTTCTCATTGAGTTCATGCTAAAAACCCCCCTTCTCTGGAAAGTACATAAGAAGCCCGAATTCCTATCTCGAAAATTTCTAATATCACCTCCCCCAGTACTTTTAACATCTAGCATTTATGATTTCGCATTTGTTATCTACGAGATATCGAAAGAGTCCTGAATTAGCTAGAACCTTGATGCCGGACACGGCAGCGTATTTATAAACGTATTGGTGACAATACTTGCGAGTAAAAGATGGAAATATCCGCAATGATAAACGATAAATGCGAAATGCGAAATGATAAATTAATTTCTGTGGTCAAAAACTCGTTTGCTCTTGCGCTCAGTTCGCGGCAGGGTGCCGTGATCAAGGACTTCCACTTCGGCACTCACCAAAATATGTTTGCGAACGTCCTGGGAAATACGCTTGGCTATGGCTTCGTTATGTTGGGCATCGTAGCGTGGCCGCCTCTCCACCCTGAGGACCATGTAATCGCGACCGTCCTCTCTACG
>CP070735.1:3089544-3096891 GCA_020347625.1 Deltaproteobacteria bacterium | reverse complement strand
AGGCTGTCTCATAGTCCTTTTTCTCCGCCAAGGTCCTGAGAAAGCCTCGAACATCGTTCCCCGCCGGGCAGGCGTGGGTACAGGGCGGGGTTTGCATAAGGTTCACGGGCAATAGTGTTCGCCATGACCCGGTCTGGTAAGGAACTACTTTGCGCAGATCCAGAGCTAATCCTAAAGGTAGCTTGTCCATTATAAATTAAACCTCTCTATGTTCTGGTTGGCAATTTCTTGAATCTCGGCCACTTCCTCGGTAGGAACACCTCTCTTGAAAAGGTGTTTGAACCTACCTTGCACTTTCAGGTATTCCTCAACCGGTACTTTCACCGGGATCTTCCTTGCATTGGTAACCTTGCCATCTACGATTTCATATATGGGGAACAGGCCGGTATCTTTGGCGAGCCGGCAAACCTCAACGGTGAGTTCCCCGTGATGTCCCCAACCCAGAGGACAGGGGGCAAGAATGTGGATGTATTTGGGACCTTCAATGGCGAGGGCTTTCTTGATCTTTTGCTGTAGATCCCTGAAATCATCTATTGTGGCAGTGGCCACATAGGGAATCCCGTGGTCCGCCGCAATCATGGGCATGTTTTTCTTCCTGGTTTTGTTGCCGGTGGGCGTTGTGGTCGTCCGTGCCCCAAGAGGAGTAAAGCTAGAGCGCTGCACCCCAGTGTTCATGTAGGCTTCATTGTCGTAGCAAACATAGAGCACATTGTGGCCCCGTTCGAACATGCCGCTGATGCTTTGAAAACCTATGTCCGCCGTGCTGCCGTCTCCTCCCTGGGCGATGATGTTCACCGGCCCCTTTCCCAGCGCTTTATAGGCAGCTTCAACCCCGGAGGCCACTGCCGCTGCATTTTCAAACAGGCTGTGCAAAAAGGGAATGCGCCAGGAAGGATCAGGATAGGGCGAGCTAAACACTTCCAGACAGCCGGTGGCAACGCAGGCAATGGTATTTTCACCTGCGGCATCAGCTACCAGTCTTGCAGCCAGCGCCTGGCCGCAGCCCCCACAAGCCCTGTGCCCATGGGCGAACAGATCCTTTTTTTCTACGCCTTCTAGGTATTGGGATTTTTCCATTTTTACATATCTCTTTCTGCTATGAGTTCTTTTTTCAGGCCCAAAAACTCGAATTCCACCGGCTCTTTTTCTACCTTTTCCACCATGTATCGCAAGTCATCGATTGAAATGTTTCGGCCGCCCAAGCCGGCCACAAAACTGCTGATGTTGCGATCCCTCTTCTCCGCCCTTGGGAAAGACCAACGAATGTCACTGGCCAAGATCCCGCCTCTTCCCAGGGAAATGCACTTTTCCAGCACCACGATGTTCATCTTGTCTTTTAAGGCCCGGTAGACTTCTTTGCGGGGAAAAGGACGATAAGAACATATCTGCAAGAGACCTACCTTTTTCCCCTCTTCTTCCAGCTGGTCAATGAGCTCTTTTATGGTGCCCACCACCGAGCCCATGGAAACGATGGCCACATCCGCCTCTTCCAGCTTGTACGTCTTGATGAACCCGCCACTATCTCTACCGAAAACCCTGGCGAATTCAGCGCTGACCTCTTTTATCGTCTCCTCGGATTTCTCCAGGGCGCGGTGCAAGATGTAGCGGGTTTCCATGTAAAACCTGGGATCGGCAAAAAGACCGATACCTCTCGGCCACCTGGGATCCACAATATGTCTCGGCTTAAAGGCAGGTAAAAAATCGTCCACCTCTTTTTGCTCGGGAATGTCCACCGGCTCGAAGGCATGGGTGAGAATGAAACCGTCCATGCAGACCATCGTGGGCAGGAAAGTCTGTTCTGCAATCTTGAAGGCCTGAATGTGCAAATCAGAAGCCTCCTGATTGTCCTCCGCATGGAGTTGAATCCAACCCGCATCCCGAACCGCCATGGAATCCTGTTGATCGTTCCAGATGCTCAGTGGTGCGGAGATGGCCCGGTTGGCGCAGGTTAAAACAATGGGCAGACGCATCCCGGCAATACAGTAAATCACCTCACTCATCAGTAACAAGCCTTGAGATGTGGTGGCCGTATAGGCACGAGCGCCGGCGGCGCTGGCCCCCAGAACAACCGAAGCCGCGGAAAACTCGCTTTCCACATTGACGAACTCTGCTTGCAGTTGCCCCTCACCCACTAGATCCGCCAACCCTTCCACGATGTGAGTCTGCGGCGTGATGGGATAGGCAGAAATAACATTGGGCCGGCAGTGAGCCACCACCTGGGCAACAGCGTAAGATCCTTCAATCTGCTTAAGCATCTTTTTTCTTCTCCATAATTTCTACGGCCCTTTCCAGGGCAGCCACATTGTTTTCACCAACCCTGCCGGGAAACTTCTCCATAATTGCTTCCTGGACCGCACCTATACTCACCAGACCGGTTATGGAGCAAAATGCCCCGATCATGATTGCATTGGGTATGGGCCTGCCGATGATCTCGAGGGCAATTTCTGTGGCAGGGATGGTTTCCGTTCTCGCGGTAGTTTTGATGTTCAAGTCCTCAGCGGCCTTTTCAGAGTTGACCAGAATCAAGCCGTCGGGCTTTATCCCGTCCAAAACAGGCACCGCGCCGATCAAAAAGGAGTCCTGAATAATAAGATAATCTGGGGTTCGTACCTCCTCTCGGGTGCGAATCTTCTTGTCGTCGATCCTGACAAAAGCCTGGACCGGCGCGCCAATACGCTCAGCTCCGAAAGAAGGAAACGCCTGGGCAAACTTGCCATCCTTAAACGCTGCTATGGAAAGCAGCTCTGCGGCTGCCACATTGCCCTGACCGCCCCTGCCATGAATTCTGATCTCAATCATCCCTTTCACCCTCTCCTAAATAACTATTTTCACGCATAAATTTGCTTAAGTCTTCCCGCATGCAAAACAATAAAATACCTTTAAAGTTCACGATTTCACAAGTATCCAAGTATAACTGGAATCTTCGTCTATTTCAATATTAAACCAAGCCAGTTTACCATCAATAAACCATAAATCAGAGAAAACAAATAACACTTAATTTTAAACTAGTTGTTCAGGTTTACGGACTTCCCATCATTTATATAGAAAAATTGGGGGTGACTCCTTTTAGGCTATTTCTGATTAGCCGTGTTAGTGGGATCGTATGCTCAATAACGGTACCGGGCAACGACGAAACATTTTTTCTGCAGTGTGTCTAAAAAGAAATTCTGAAAGATCGCTCCGGCCCTTTGAGCCCATGACCATAACATCAGCGTTTTCATCTTCTATTGCACGAACATAAGGTGTCAGATCTTGAATTGTGAATAGAGTCGCTCAATTTTTTCACCTAACTCTCTTTCATATTCCAGCCGGTGTTTAACTCCTTTAACTATGTGCGAAATCGAAGAGTAAGTCAGCCCGAACAGTTGCCCTATTTCCATATTGTTGAGCACTCCGGTATTCCACATAAAATAAATCAGTAAATCCCGGTCATCGCGGAAATTTGGTGCAATACGTGCCGATCGACGGATAGTCTCTAGATCACAGCCGAGCTCATGTGCAGCTTCCTCCAGCAACTGTTGCGGATTGTCAAGCCGAGCTACTGATTTTTGTTGCGGTATTTCACTGTGAGGGCTTTCTGGCAAATACTTTTCACGCATCCGGTCAACAAATAGTTTAGAACCCAAAAAGAGTCCGTGTCGAAAATCTTCCCAAAGACGCCTCTCCTCACTAGCGTATCCCTGCACCTTCTCCCGATAGGCCAGATGTTTAGCTCCCCCTTCGAAGCTAGACAATATCAGTTCCATCGATAACCACTCAGGTGATTTCCGACCGTAGGCATAAGCTAGATAGCTACTCCAATGGTAGTCCGCTAACCGCTTTACAATGCCGGCGCGAAGGGGGTTGCGATGGATGTAGCAGGAAAGCTGAATCAGGTAGGCGTCATTTTCAACTAATATGCTCTTAAACCGTCCCTGAAACAAATGCCCGATACGGTTGTGCCGTGCATTTAGACGATTGGTGTAGCTGACACCTAACCAATGCATGCTTCTGGACAGATTGGGCTGGTGAGTTCGCATCAGCAGATGATAATGATTGGGCATGAGGGCGTAGGCAAAAATTTCAACCTCGAAACGTTCAGACATCTCACCCAAAATATTAAGAAAGAGGTGGCGGTCCCTATCATCAAAGAAAATGTCTCTACGCTCATTTCCCCGGGATAGGACGTGGTAAAGTGCCCCTGGATATTCTATACGCCAAGGTCTGCCCATGAATACTTATTATCAGATTAGCGTATTAGGTCAAGCCTTATTCACAATTCAAGACCTGACACCTATTTCTTCTGCTGTGTAGCGAACGATCAAACCTTACCCAAGACCTTTAGAAAAGCATAAGTTTGTGGCGCCAATGTTGGATTCTGGACCAGGTCACTGCAGAGACGGTCCAGGTCGGCTGCCACGTCAACATCGTACCACTCTGGTAGTTGGTGCACTTTCAGTTGTAACCGGTGGCAGATATCAATGGTCTGGGGAATAACCCTTTCGGTACTCCAGGAGATTCCCTGAAACAGTTCTGACTGGAGCTGCTTCATGCCGATAGAATAGTAGCCGCCATCGTGGCCCATTCCCAAGGTAATGTCGGCACGGTCCAAGCCCGAAAACGCCTCCTCTAGATGAGCCAGGGGCAGCGTTGGTCCATCGCTGTTCATAATCACAACCCGCTTGTAGCCCAACTCGAAATGATAACCCAAAGCATTGGCTAATCGCTCCCCCAGGTTGTTGCCCTTCTGGGGGACGAGTCTAAAACCCTCGGGCACCATATTTTGAAAATATGACAGTGCCTCAGGGGGCGTGTAAGCAAGGGTATGATCAGCGATGTTTAGCTTGGCAGCAAGCGCCATGGTGTCATTCATCAGGCAACGATAGAATTCAGCGGCATCCTCTGGCGTGAAGGGCGGGCAGAGACGAGTTTTTGCAAAACCTGGTTTCGGTCTTTTGGCAACGACGATTAACGCACCATCCATGGCAGTCTTACCTGGTTGCATTTCAGAAAGTGTGAGATTAACAGAGTCGTAAAAGACTGTCAAAAACCAATCTAATAAACACGGATTCCAATGTCTCAGATTGACAATTAGGGTATTATTGATGCACCGTTACCATATCTCTTCAAGGGGGTAACTATTTAAAAATGGTATCCGTCAAGGAGCATTATGACAATCTACTGGCAGAACACTACACTTGGATGTTCGGGGATCATACTGCAAAGGTCCTGGAAAATAGGGAATTTTTTCAACGGGCCAACATAACACCTCGCCGGGGTGGTAAGGCTCTCGATCTCGGCTGTGGCTCTGGATTTCAATCAATTGCCCTGGCGGAGTTGGGATTTGAAGTCCTGGGCATTGATCTATGCGAAACTCTGCTTGAGGAACTGCGAGGCCGAAGCGCTGGCCTTGATATCAATGTCGTTCAGGGGGACATGCTGGATTATCGGATGTACGAGGACAGAGGGCCCTATGAAATTGCTGTCTGCATGGGCGACACCTTAACCCACCTCCAAAAGGCAAAGAGCGTAAGTACCTTACTTGAGAATGTTTACCGCAACCTGGAAAATCAAGGAATATTGGCTCTTACATTTCGAGATTTTACTACCGAACTCAAAGGTGTAGAGAGGATTATTCCGGTTAGAACCGATGAAGACAAGCTAATGGCAACTTTCCTGGAATATGAGGAGAGTTATGTAAACGTCCACGATATGATATTTCTCAAAAGTGATTCTGGATGGAAATTGCAGACTAGCGTTTACCGGAAACTGCGAATTGGCCTGGATCAGGTCAGGAATTTCTTGGCGAAAACTGGTTTTGAGATCATCTCTAGCGAAGTATGGGAAGGGTTCTCTAGTATCATCGCCCAGAAAGTCTAAGCTGGAAACCTGGTTTCGCGCAACATCAAGGAGAAGCCCGATGATACTCGAATTGTTGAATAAGGACATAGTTTTAGGAGATGGAGGGGCTATATTTGAATTGGAACGCAGGGGCTATGTCAGCGCCGGTCCCTTTACCCCTGAAGTTTGCATTGAGCATCCTGAAGCCCTTAAGCAGCTACAAACCGACTTTGCCCGCGCTGGCGCTCAGGTGCTTCAAGCCTTGACCTACTATGCGCATGAAGAGAAACTCAAAGATATTGGTAGGGCAGGAGCTCTTGCCGAGATCAACTCCGCCGCTGTAAAGATCGCCAGCGCAGTGGCCAAAGAATATGGCTGTATTGTTGCTGGTAATTTGGCCAATACCTGGGTATACGATCCAGCGGATTCAGCAAGCCACAAAAAAACCAGACGTCAGTTCGATCAACAGATCGAGTACCAAATATCCGACGAAATAGATTTCTTTATTGCCGAAACTTTGGAGTACTTGGGTGAAGCCAAGATTGCTCTCGAGGCAATCAAGGCTACCGGCAGACCAGCGATGATTACCCTGGGATTCAAGAGTGAGGATAAGACCTTGGATGGAGTTGTTTTAAAAGATGCTTACCGGGAGCTGGAGGAATCGGGTGCAGATATCGTTGGCGTCAACTGCTTTCGCGATCCAGAGCGCATGCTGCCTCTAGCCGCGAGGGTACGTGAAACAGTCTCTTGTTACGTGGCTACGCAACCGGTGGCGTATCGATGTTCTGCCGAAAGGCCATATTTTCAAATACAGAAATTTCAAGATCATATCGCTTTTCCATTAGAACTAGACCCTCTTGTCCTCACCAGGTTCGAAATGGCCAGCTACGCTGCGAAGGCGAAAGAGATGGGGATCAATTATATCGGTGGTTGCTGCGGAACGGCTCCCCATCACCTGAGGGCCATGGCCGAGGTCTTAGGCCGAAGCGTACGCAACAGCAAATATTCTCCTCAATTGGAGTTGCACACCATCATAGGAGACGAGAGCCACAGAAAAGAAAAAGACGCGCGCATTCTTTGCGAACAACGGTACGACCCGGCAGTTTGCCATTTCTTGTTAAAGAAAACTGGAAAAGAGTAAATCTCATACAAGCATATTTTTTCAACTCCGCATAGGTTGAGCTTAAGAGCTGAGGTATTCCCGCAGCGGCGTATGTTGGCAGCCTATGCAAGCTTCAATGGTTAGGCTGTCGTGCATGCTGCTGCAGAGGCTGGCAATCCGCCGTAGGCGGACAGCTCGGGCTGCCACTGTCTCCGGTCGGATGGACTTCCCCCCGCAAGGGTAGCAGACCGAGCGTAAGCGAAGGGAATGGCTCAGCTTTTAAGCGTTCGTGCGATATTAAGGCAATAGGCGTTATTCGTATTTATCATATCACCGATATAAACTTACCAATTGTTCAGCTGCCCTCCTCACAAGTGTCCTTCACCATCTACAGGATCCTCACCGCTACAAGGACTTTTCTCCAC
>CP070735.1:3080698-3089444 GCA_020347625.1 Deltaproteobacteria bacterium | reverse complement strand
TCGGTAACCCAACCATAAAGGAGGGATGTGGCCAATATCAACCATGTTCCCGGAAGCCCCAGCACAACTGCAATGACACCCGCAGGCATTGCCAGAATCAACAGGATCAGTGTCACTACCTTAAGAATTTCCAGGCCCATTGCTAATTTCGGATTTCGGATTTCGGATTTAACCAATAGCAGTGATACTTGATGCCTAGGATCGACCCTTTTGACTGCAGTCTTTAAAAGGCAAAGTAAAGGTGCGACAGGCTTCCCGTCAATGGTAAGTGAGAAATATGAAATCAGAAGCGGCTGGGCATTCTTTGGGGCAGAAGCCTCAGCTGGCATTGCCTCATGAAAAATTCATCTGTCATTCCGGCAATGAAATCTCGAACCACCTCTGCAGGCTTGTGGTGGTCGAGATACTCCGGCGACATGCCGTCAAGAAAGCCCGTGAAAAGATCCGATTCGCGGTTCTCACTCACAAAATCTTGGAGATAGAGTTCGAAAAGGGTCTCGAACAGACGGCCAATCTTGCTCACCTCTCCCTTTATTTTCGGGTTTTGATAGATCCGGGTGTAGTTGAAAGACTTCAATTCCTTGAGAGCTTCAGAGACTTCGGGACTAAAACCCACCGCATCCCGGTCCATGCTGTTCTGGATGACATCTTCTACCAGATTGTAAACGATTGCGCCATTGGTAGTCCCGAGTAAGGCGGCGCAGTTTGCCGGGATTTCATCACGGTGAATCAGGTTCAGCCTAATAGCATCTTCAATATCACGACCAATATAACTGATGGTGTCAGCCAGACGGACCACGCAACCCTCAAGGGTCATGGGTGTCAGATTAGCTTCGGGATCAGCGCTCTTGAGCTCCATTTCCCGGTCAAGATCTGCAAACGTCTTGTCGGGGTGGGGACGCAGGCTTTCCTCGTGGATTTCACCATCGTGGCAGAGAATACCGTCCAGAACCTGGAGGGATAGGTTCCATCCACGCCCCTTGCGCTCTATACGGTCCAGGAAACGGACGCTTTGAACATTGTGTTGAAATCCACCAATTCCATGTCCTGAACAGATAGCCGACAGATAGCGCTCGCCGTCATGCCCGAATGGAGCATGGCCAATATCGT
Source organism: Deltaproteobacteria bacterium (assembly GCA_020347625.1). Lineage (GTDB taxonomy): Bacteria > Desulfobacterota > Syntrophobacteria > BM002 > BM002 > BM002. The sequence continues at coordinate 3,088,334 of CP070735.1, read as the reverse complement.
GGCCCAGGGCCACAGCCTCGATGAGATCCTCATTTAGCCGCAAGAAGCGACCGATGTCGCGGGCTATCTTTGAGAGGAATTGGACGTGCAAGACCCGGTGGGTGATGTGATCGTTATCAACCAGGTAAAAAACCTGGGTCTTGTCAACGTAGCGGGTGTAAGCCAAAGAATGGAGAATTCTATCCGCATCAAGTGAAAAGTGCTGCCGGTGCCCCCGCTCTACCCGTTCCTCTGCTCGTCGCCGGACCGCGGCTGTACTCAGAGTGGCATTTGGAGACAGCATGCTCGCTTCCCTTCGAGTGAGTGCCTCCTTAGGTCCCAGCAGGGGCGAAACCCGCTTTGTCATAAGTCAGCCCCTTTGTTTGTCTGTAATCAGGCTACGGCGGGCTTAGATTTCAACGAACTCCCTTGGGCTTGCCTTCTAGATGAGGTCAGGCCGAATTTAGTTAAGGGGCGAGGACAATGGCGCCGTCGCCTGATTTAATTTGAAGAATAACGCTACAACTGGCCCTGATCGTTGGCAAGGGCGGCGATCACATTTAGATCAGCCTCCACAAAATTATACTGTTCCATTTCCTCCACTGTCACCCACCGCACTTGTTCATGTTCTTCCAGCTGAAGCGAGCCACCGACGATGGAGCACCAGAATGCCATGAGTTCGATGTGGAGGTCAGGGTACCGATGGTGCACCGTGCAAAAGTGCTCTTCCACACGGATCTCCAGATTGAGCTCTTCCAGGATCTCGCGACGCAAGCAGGCTTCCGGTGTCTCGTCACTCCTTACTTTACCCCCAGGAAACTCCCATTGACTACCAAAGCGCTTGGTCCTACCTCTCTGGGCGATAAGAATTTTTTGCTCATCTCTTATGAGTGCCGCAGTCACCAGACCCATTAAGCCTATCCCCTCACCTTCGCAACTAGTCTCCGCCAGTCTCACTGGAATCAAGTCCGAGATCACGCACGTTTCTGCGCAGCTCTTGCGGCAATTCTTGCCGCCACAGAGCCAGTTCAGGGTAGTAGCCGAGATAATTTGCCAAACGATAAAGGCCGATTTCGGTCTTGGCGTCCTCTATCTCACCGGTCCGACACCAGGAGATCGCCTCGGAGAGTTGGTGGAATTGAATGTCGCCCACCTCCTCCAATGGATGGCCATCACCTTTGGGTTCGCCTCCTTTGTTGGGATCCACCCCTACAGCCCGGTAATGAAGCTTCTCCATGCCAGAGCCAGGAGATGTAAAGGTGCCCCCACCAAGATTAATCATGTCCTCGGCCTCGACATCAAAACCTGCCTCTTCCTTGACTTCAATGGCCGCCCGGCCATTAATGCCGATAGTATCCAGATCACCGTACTCGATACCGCCAGCAACCAGCTCCGGATAGATCAGGCGTGGCTGACCATCCAGGAGGGCTTTCGTCAAATTATTCTTCCGCAGATATATGGAGGGCCTTACTCCCCGACGCAAACCCACCCAAATCTTCCCTTCCATGTCTATGTGGTAAAGGATAACAGCTACTGCGTCGGCAAAAGGTCCCTCGATCATATAAAATAGGTATGGTGCTGAGTACTCATTCCCAGAATAGACATGTCTTAGTTGCAGTCGCCGTACCCTGATAAACGGTGACTCATCTTCATCATTATCCTCCGAGATCACTTCGATATCCTCTAATAGATCAGGGCTAAGCACCACTGCTCCTTATTCCGACTTCATTGCCTTGTTATTCCGAGAGACAGACATTGTAAAACGATCTCCCGCCGGCAAAAAGTCCAATGTAGCTTGTGGTTGGACTATGCCCCAATGGAGCGCGCAAGTCAAGTGAGGGCCGCGGGGCTAGGTCCTTGTCCCCATTGGATGCGAAATGTGGTATGGAGAAATAGTTGGCAGGTTTACATAGAACAACTAGGCACTGGGGACTAGGCACTAGACACCAAAGACTGAGAAGCTTTGCATAGTGCTTAGTGTCTATTGGTTACTGCCTAGTGTGCGCAGGGCGCACCTCACCCTTGCGGGGCCAAGTGCTAGCCGGCCGGAGCACACCAGTCTTGTCACTGGTGAGTCACCAGTTTCTTGTTTTCCCAGATTTACCTACGGGAGCGCTTGGACGCCTTCAAGGGATTGAGCTTCACCACCTTCTCGGAGCCAGTCTTAACATGGGTCGCGAGATTGCAGGAACCATTCTTCCACTGGATTTTCGGATCGGGGCAGGATTGGCAGTAGACGCCTTGTTCTAGGGTCAAGGACTTGCCGCAACCTTGGCAGGATTCGACGACGGGATAACAACTGCCGCCATTAAAGGTGCAACCTTGCTTGCCCATGAAAAAGCATTCTGTACCCTGTTTGATTGTTTGACAGAGCATTGTCCGTCCCTCCTCTATTTTGCTGTTCCCAAATTTAATTTCTCGGTCTTTCCCAAAAAAAACCGGGGCATGACATCTCTCAATGGAGACCCCGGCGTAAAACCGTACTTTTATATCAAAACTAGCAGTCTATTCCAACAGCTGAAATAGACTAAAATCTGGTGAATTTTCAAATAATACTATTATTCATTTATATTTCTACTAATTACACCTATTTTCGCTCAATAACGAATATTTAGTATTATATTTAACAAAAATTTCTTTAATATACGGCTACGGCTCCGTCTGGGTCATATCCATTTAAATGCTATTCATCGTCACAGATACTTTTACCAGCAAGGCAAACGTGCTAAGATGCCTAGAATTTAATTATGGGTTCTTCAGACGGGAAAACCTGGAAATTTGACTTTACCGGTAGTGGTCGATTCTGAGAGGTGCTAGAAAGGTTTTCTTTTGCAGCAGGCAGAAAATCGAACTCTGTTGAAAAAATCCAAACTTAGCCTGCTGAGTGATCAGACTCTTTGCCTGGAAGCGTACATATGGAAATGATCAAGGCAGTTGTGGAAGACGTCACGCTAAGCCCTGCGGAAAAGGTCCTTTTTGCTATACTTTACTGCCGTAAGGAGGGAAATGATTGTAGCGTCTCGGTCCAGGAACTGGTGGAATATGTAGGAGTTGAGCTTGAGACTCTGCGAAAATCCCTGCGCCAATTAGAACAAGGGGGATTCATCCAAATCAAGGGTGACTGCAATATTACTGATGCAACCAGTTTTCTTTCTTGCGCAGTGCTTGGAGAGAAGCTCAAACCCAAAGGTCCACAGGTACCCCGTCCTTAACGAACCGAGTTTTTCACCACAAAGGAAGTTCGGTAAACAGTGCACAGTAAACGGTAAACGGACGTGTAATGGCCTTTTAACTGTTCACCATTTACCGTTTACCTTTAGGGTAGGTCACTTACTAACCCCGCTTGCCCCTCACCCCTCTGTGAGATACAATTACCGCATCACTGGTCAACGGATTTGATTTAGGAGACAAACCGTGTCCGAATCTGAAAATCCTTTCCAATGTCTGCCTCAATACAAGGGTCTTTTTTACCAGCCCCAACGTAGAAAGGGGGGCAAGAAACATCCCTGTCCAGATTGTCACTACTGCCAGGAGTGCTCGCCTTCCCGCTGCAACGTCTGCCGCGGACCTGAGGAAAGACCGAAGTGCAAGCTCTCACTCCAGGAGCAAATCGCTCTCTACGAACAAACAAACAAAGATACCTAAGCGGAAGTCAGTCAAACCAGCATATTTGATAGTGGATTACGGATTGCCGCAGCTCAGGCTTACATCGATCTGAAATCTGCAATCTCAAATCTACAATCTTTAACTGGTTTCTTTCAGGAAAAATTCGGTAGGTTGTATCCCAAGCTTTGCTGGGTGGTGACACTACAAAACGTTTCTCAGAAATGAGCCGGTTTTCTGATCTCGTTCCGCAAGACTTACCGTGTTACCACTTTTAAAACCGCCCTCACCGTCATCCTCTAGCAACATTACTTCGGGTCGCACTCTTTCATCTTCACTGGGATAATCCACCACAAGACCCATCTCACCGGTGTCCAACTTCAGTATTGTCCCCACAGGATATAGTCCCACCATATTGATAAAGACCTTCAGCAGCAGGGGGTCATAATCTTCTCCCGCTTTGTTCCACATCAGTCTCAAGGCTTCATCCGGGCTAAACGCTCTGGGTCGATATTTGCGCTCGGATGTGAGCGCATCATAGGTGTCCGCGATACGCAGGATCTTGCCGAAGAGAGTCAGCTTATCCACAAAATGGATCCTGGGATAACCGGTTAAATTATAATTGAGGTGATGTTCGAAAGGTCCAAGGGCAACTCTCGATTTCATCTCACGAGATGCGTGCAGCCGCAACACTCTGTGCACCCCCACCACTGGATGCTGCCTCATCTGATCCCACTCGCCAGTATCCAGCATGTCAGGTTTTAGAAGAATTTCTTTTGGCACCTCCACCTTGCCAAGATCGTGGAACATTCCGCAGATACCAAGTTGCTCGAGGAGGATTTGAGACAGACCGATGCGTTTGCCCAAGGCCATGGCCAACAACGCCACATTAACCGAGTGGGTATAGGTATAATCGTCGTAGTCTCGGATCGTGGTCAAACCCAGCATGAGCGACTCTTCTTCAACAACCAGATCCACCATGGTTTGGGCTAGACGTCTCGCCTTGCGAATACCGGCAACGCTTTGCTGGGAGACTTTCTGGGCCACTTCTTTGACCGTAACCATGGTGTGTAAGTAGGTTTGCCGAGCTTGCTCTTTACGCCGTATTTCAATATCCGGAGGGACCTCGTCCATTTCCCTGAGAATTTCTACCCACTGAATTCCGATGGCTTTCAGTTTTTCTTCAAGCCAAGAGGGGGGATCATTTTGTGTAACCGAATCATTGATCAGCCGGGAAAAAAGAATGAATTCTTTCAATGAACCCTGCTTGAAGGTTGGAAGGAAACGCAAACCTTGAAGCCCGCGCTCTGGGAAGTACTCCAGCATCTCATTGATCAAGGAGAAACTCTCTCTCCGATAATGAAGCTTTTCACCTTGTATGAAAAACCTTCCCCGCCAAAGAAGGATTTCCAGTTCCATGCCACCAGAGATTTCAACAAGGGCCTTGGCGAATTGCTGGACAGACTCCTTTATTAACTGATTGTTATCTTGATGGATGATGACCGTATTAATCATATGGTGGAAGGTTCTAATAAACCTGCCGCCCAACACGCTCAGTTCTGCTCTTTGATCCGACAAGTAACTACCCCTTTATTGACTGTTTCTGGCTCCGGATGGCCCTTTGGGCAATACGCCTCACGCTTGGGTACAGGCTTCGACTCGCGTCTTCCAGAACCTTTTGAGCCTCCTGCAGTCTCATGGCCTGCAAGGCTAAGGCGGCACCCTGTCGATATGCCGATTTTCCAAACCCCGGCAGCCAACCACGACTGAAGAGGGTTTTTCGCAGAAATGGAATCGAACGAGGCGATCCACACCTGCCAAGGGTCCGAAAGCACGCAATAACGTGCTCGTCATCGGAACGTTCTAATTTACCTTGTTCGAGGTACTTCAGGAGCAGGGCCTCGGTGGCTTTGTTTTTGTCCTGTGCCATATGCTGCAGAATGAGACGGCGAATAGAATCGCTCTCATCCTCAATCAGATGGAATAGTTTTTCCATGCTTGCAGCCTCCCGACTAAGCAGTGCTTTCGCAGCCTCGTGGCGAACTCGTGCCGAGGAATGGCGAATCATCGTCCCCAGAATTTGGGTGGATCTCTCCCCGTCCAGACGGCCAATAACGTAAACCAGCTTTTGTACCAGCTCTTCCTCCGGTCTACCCAACATGGTCTCCAGAGGCTGAAGGTCGCGGGAGGCCAGAGAGAGGATCGCCTCCATCAGCATCTTTTGCAGTCGCAAAGAACTGGTCTCGAGCAGAATATCACCCAGCGTGTGGATTGCCTCCGGTTGAAGAAGGAGGAGGATCTGTTTGATTTTAATTATCTGCTCTGTCTCCATGTCCGTCCATGCGACTTGTAGAGGTCGGAGGGACTTGGAACTTGAAGCAGTCAGGAAGAAGTTGTCTATGATCGGGAGAGCCCAGGTCGTATCAGCCGCACAGGTCTTGTGGACCTGGTGTAGGCTCTTTAGAATCTTCAAGGTAATGTCGAAGTCTTTTCGAGCAAGCGAATCGTGGAACTCTTCCTCCAGCGATTCGAGAATAGCGACGAAATTCTCTTTTTCTCTATTCTCCAGAAGAGTGTCCAGCAGGATATTTAAATATCCTGTCATGGGATTCCGCTTCTCCTCGAACCGGACCATCTCTTGGAGTTCAGCTTCCTCCTCCGGCGTCATCTTCAGTTTCGCGGGCTCGATTGGCGGAAAGCACTCTGACTTGGAGACCTTCTCCTCATCTTCATCCAACAGTGCTGAATCTACATCGGCCGGTTCGGGAGAAGTAGTGGCATCGACGGCCGGTTTAGTAGAAGCAGTGGCATCGACGGCCGGTTTAGGGGAAGTAGTGGCATCGACGGCCGGTTTAGGAGAAGTAGTAAAATCGACGTCCGGTTCACCACCCCAGAAGAAATCTGCAACGTTGTACTTGATGTGCTGAAATCGTGCTTCCCAAAAGGCGGTTACCAGGTCACCTTCCGGCTCATCTGTGAGAATGCGGTATTCATTGAGAATCCGCAGGAACTGTTCTACCTCAGAAGAGTCAATCCCGCCCTGAAACTCCAGCCACTGAATCCCATCCCGGAAGAGAGTAAAAGGCAGGTTGCCTTCTTCTGGGGGTTCTGAGAGGATCACCTCCCCCTGGAAGGTAAGTTTGTTTTTTGCCAGTTCTAACCTCAAATTTCCATGCACTCGAAGGTATTTATCAAGATGGAGCCAAAATCGCTCCAAAGCCCTATGACAATTGACGTGGTCTTCGGGATAAAGGGAATAGTTCTTCCTTGCGAGTTGCAAGCTTGTGATCACTTGCTGTACTGCCTGCATCTCATCTTCGGTAGGGCCAGAGTCCGCAGACTCAGTGTGAATGTCTTGACCGTTCTCCAACAAAATATCCCCTAAGCGTTATGACAGGTCCATCTGCTAACTTGTTACATCCCCTCCCCCTTTCGCTGATCTCACCGCCGGACCCGCAGATAGCAGAACGAGGGTGGGGTTGAAAAATTCAGTGCAAATTCCAGACCAAAAAATCATTTGCGATTTGTCATTTCGCATCTATCCTTTCACATTTCAATGGCCTGCCCCTAAGGCTCTTATTCTACAAGTGTCAATTCGGTTAAAGCCAAGAACTTTTCCAATGATAAATGCACAATGGGCAATGATAGATGCGAAATGGGCAATGATTGGGAGCTAAAGATAGTGAAGCAGACCTAAAACCATGACCCAGGCAACCATTACCGCTGCCGCTGGCTTGAAGATATGCCGGTAACTGGCGGCCAGGCTCGCCTTGAAGTAGTCCTTGGTAACCAAAAGGCAAATATGGACGGGCGAAAGCATCATGCCCACATATCCCGAAACGTAGGCAAGGGAGGCGTGGACCAAAAAGTCCAGCGGTGAGAGTCCGGCAAACAGGGGTACGAGGAGGGGAAACGTCGCGCCAACAAAGCCGATGGTAATGCCGGTGATGAAACCAGAAATAAAGGGCATGCTCACGACAACCAGAAGAAACGGAATGCGGTAGTGAACCATTTCTTCGCGAATCTGCAAAACCGCCTGGCTATCTATCAGGGT
>CP070735.1:3074490-3080598 GCA_020347625.1 Deltaproteobacteria bacterium | reverse complement strand
CAAGATCGTTCATCTCATGGAATCTAAAGGATCCTACCGGCTCAAGGACGTGGGTGTCAGCCATTTGCCCCCCGGCTGCATAGTCGAGGGCGCCATCAAGGATCAGGATGCGGTTCAACTGGCAATTAAGAAGCTGGTCAGTAACCTTAAAATCAAAGTAAAAGGTGTTGCTACTTCGATAGCTGGCTGGTCAGTAATCATCAAAAAAGTCGATCTACCCCAGATGGATGAGGATGAGCTTGCGGCAAATATAGAGGTCGAAGCGGAGCAATACATTCCTTTCAATGTGGAAGATGTCAATATTGACTTCCAGATTTTAGGATCTTCATCTGAAACGATGGACCGAATGGAAGTTATGCTTGTGGCTGCCAAAAAAGAGGTCATTGATGACTACGCCAACCTTATCAAGAAAGCAGGCCTTTCCCCCCATGTAGTGGACGTGGACTTCTTTGCCCTGGAGAATGCTTTCGAGGCAAACTATGACGCCACTGAAAGTGGGGGGGTCGCCATGGTCGACATTGGCGCCTCCAAGATGAACATCAATGTCCTGAAAAATGGGGTCTCAATGTTCAATCGGGATGCATCCATTGGAGGTTATCAGATCACTGAAGACATCCGGCAGCGATTCGGGCTGGAATTTGAAGATGCCGAAAAGGTGAAACTTGGACTGGCATCCGACAGAGTGCCTTTGCAGGATCTAGAAGCCATTTTTGTATCAGCAGCCACTAACTGGTCAACCGAGGTCAAGCGAGCCATAGACTTCTTCTACGCAACCTATCCAGAAGAAACCATAGGTCAGATTCTTTTGAGCGGCGGTTCGTCGCGGTTGCCAGGTCTGGATGCACTGTTTAATAAAGACACCAATATTCCGGTCGCTTACTTCAACCCTCTGGCCAACATTGAAACCGATACCAAGATTTTTGACCAGCAGTATCTGGACTACATTGCACCCCAGATAGCGGTTGCAGTGGGTCTTGCTCTACGACGGGTGGGAGACAAATGATTAGGATCAACTTATTGCCTATTGGCCGACGTCCGGTAGAAGAGAAAATCCGCAAGGAGGTATCTATCTTTTTCCTTCTGACCTTCTTCTCTCTGGCTATAATGGCCTACTTTCATGTTGGTCACACCAGTGAGATCAAGAAACTTAGTGGGGAAAAACAGAAGGTAGATGGCGAAATTCAACGGTATCAGGGCCGACAGAAACAACTAAAAGCACTAGAAAAAAAGCAAGAAATCCTGAAACAAAAGCTTCAGGTTATTGATAATCTAAGACAGAATCGTGATCTTCCGGTGCGAGTACTGAGTGAGTTAAGCGTTCGGATTCCCTCGGATAAAATGTGGATTCGCACGCTAAATCAAAAAGGAAGCGTGCTTACCCTGGAGGGTGTGGCCCGCGGTAACGAGACCATCGCCCAATTCATGGAAAGTTTGGCAAAATCTCCTTACATCGATGCGAACCAAGTGGTGCTAAAACAATCACGTCAGGTTCAAATTGAAGGGTACAAACTCAAAGCATTTAATTTAACCTGTACGATTACTGTCCCCAAGCCTATAAAAGAAGCAATGGTAAAAGAGAAGAAAGCAAAAAAGTGAAGTCTTCTCCGGCTGGTGCCGTCTAGGTGTTGCGGCCCACCTCGATATGAGGAAGGAAGCCCATGGCCAAGGAAAAAAAGAAAGGGATTGGAAGTATAAATTTACCGACTATCCCCTGGGCTAAGCTGTCCAAGCTGACCAGAGTGCACAAGATTCTTATTACGGTAGGTGTTCTTGGTGCTCTTTGGGGATGTTTTGTCTGGTTCCTTTATATGCCCCAGACGGAGAATATAGGCGGTTTGCAGCGAGATCTTGCCTCTGCCAAACAAAAACTTGACCGGTTGAGAATGGTCGAAAAGAACTTGCGGGAATTCAAGAAGAAATTCAAAGAAACCGAAATCAAATTTAAAGAAGCACTCCAACTTCTACCGGATAAGGAAGAGATTCCCACTCTTTTAACCTCCATTTCCAACATGGGAGCGAAGTCCGGTTTGGAATTCCTTCTTTTTCAGCCTCAGAAAGAAGTCCCTCGAAATTTCTACGCTGAGATTCCACTCAAATTGGAAGTCACGGGACCTTACCATAACGTGGCCATCTTTTTCGATCAGGTGAGCAGACTTAGCCGGATCGTCAATATTAGCGATGTCAACATGACTCAAATAAAGAGCGCTAAATACGAAAGTGATGTCGTCGTTCTAAAAACTGGCTGCACCGCCACGACTTACAAATTTATCGAGCCCCAAGAACCGCCGAAGAAAGGCAAAAGAAGAAAAAGAAGATAGTCATTGACGCCGACTTCAAAATTAAAATATGGTCATGTAGTTTGGAGCTTAGGCAGAAAGGAAATGCGCTGACAAACTTTATCGCCGAAGGAGGAGTGGAATGAGGCAAACTCAACGCCACCTAAAACTAATACGGGTAGTTCAGATGGGCATCTTAGCCCTATTTATTAGCGCTTCTGGCTGCGCCACCCGGTCCTCTACTCCGACAGTCTCCGAGGGCGCTGTTGGCGAGCGCGTTTCCGCAGAACCCCAGGAACTCATGGATATTCGGGTGGTGGATCAGAATGGCTCCTTGGATGTCGTACTCGTTGGCTCAGATTCCATGACATACACCGCCTTCAAGGCCATTGATCCCCTGCGGTTGGTACTGGACCTGCCCAATACAGTTGGAGAGTACGTAACTTCCCCCCTGGCTGTGGAAAACGAGATAATCGGCAAGATCGAAACGCTTATGCTAACCCGAGAACCTCAGCCCATGACGCGGGTGGAGATCGGCTTAAACCGTGAAACCCCTTATGAGATCATCCAGGAACAGAATCAGATACGGGTACAATTTGAAAGGGCAGCACTGCTGAGCAGAGCTGCGCTTACTGAAGATGAGCCGGTTACCGGGCCAGAGGCTGAAGTATACCCTGCCACCCAGCCTCCGGGTGAGGCAACTACTGTTCCGGCTGAGAAAATCACCGCCATTCAGCCGGTAACTGTGGACGAGACGCTCAACGTCTATATTATCGGCGATGGAAGTCTGGCCGATTACAATGCCTTTCATCTCAAAGATCCTGCCAGGCTGGTATTGGATCTTATGGGTGTGAAGTCGGCGGTGGGCAAACCAGCTCCCCCCCCTTCCGACAAACTGGTCAAAGGGATCAGGCTGGGAATACACGCTGATAAAGTTCGGGTTGTATTTGACCTGACTCCCGCAGCCGGACTGCCATACGAGATCACCTCTGTGGCTGACAGACTTGTGGTCTCTTTCATGCCGGGCTCGGGCTTTCCTGCCCGCCCGCCAGTAGAGGAGCGTGTCGTTGTTGCACCGGTTAAGCCGGCGCCAACTGTTGCAGCTACCCGTCGACCGGCCGGGATCAGCGCCATCGACTTCAACCTGGTCGATGAAAACAAATCGCGTTTAACCATCACCGCTGACCGTCCAATTGAGCCAGAAATCCAGATCACAGGTGAGAGTAGCATCTCGTTGATTTTTCAAAATACCAAGCTACCCAAACATTTGCAGAGACACATCGATACAGGACAATTTACCAGCGCGGTCAACGTCATTGACCCACGCCCCATGCGGGGAGTTCCTGACACGGTCGAGTTTCACATAGAGATGCGTGAAATGGTTCCCTACCGCGTTGCCCAGGAAGACAATAAGGTCTACCTGGACTTTGAAAGCTCCGCCATGCCACCTTCTGCACCCATTACGCTGGAAAAGCCGGTCACGGTGGTCGACGAACGGGCTCCGGCAATTCCCACTCCCGTGCCCGAGGCAGCTGAAGCACCTGCTGCACCAGAGAGAGTGGCTGCGCCACCTCCCCCTCCGATACCGGAGGCCATGGAGGAAGCCGCCCTGGAAGAAAAGGCTGCGGTAGATGAGGAGGCTGTTGTTCCTCCTGAAGAGTTAGAAGAGGCAATCGCCGCGGAGATGGTAGCCAAACGGTATACAGGTCAGAAAATTTCGCTGGACCTTCAGGAGGTAGACATCCGCAATGTGCTACGGCTCTTGGCCGACGTAACTGGTAAGAATATTGTGGTGGAGCCAAATGTCTCCGGTAAAGTTACCCTCAAAGTGGATAATGTTCCTTGGGATCAAGTCTTGGAGTTAATCCTTAAGATTAATGATTTGGACAGTGTTATGGAAGGGAACGTCATCCGCATTGCCACGGCGGAGAAAATCAAAACGGAATTGGACCGCAAGAAAGATGAGGTCGAAGCCCAAAAAGAACTGGCGGCCGCAGCCAGGGATCTGGGAGACATTACCACTGAGTACCTCCAGGTCAACTACGCCGACGTAAATGATATCAGCACACAAATTCAAAATATCAAGAGTGATAAGGGCAGCATCTCCGTGGATGGTCGAACCAATTTAATTATTTTTACTGACTTCCCTGCTCGGATCCAGACCGCCAAAGAGATTCTGGCCAGGCTTGACAGGGCCACCCAGCAGGTAATGATAGAGGCCCGACTCGTTTCAGCCAACACCAACTTTAGCCGCAACCTCGGCATAACGTGGGCCGCTGCATACGACGTAAACAGTCTTTCCAGTAACAGCGTCTCCCGGTCACTCGAGCTCACCGGTGCCGTTGCCGCACCAGTGGCCCCAATCGGCGCCTTTGGTCTTAGCTTTTCCCGGGCCGCCACCAATATATTCAACTTGGATCTGACTCTCAGTGCCCTAGAGCAAGCTGGCGAGGGTAGAGTGATCTCCAGTCCGAGAATCTTCACCCTGGACCACGTGCAAGCCATGATTCAGCAGGGTGACCAAATCCCCTATCCCCAGAGGACTGAAGAAGGCACCATAAGCACTGCCTTTGCCCCTGCCACCCTCTCTCTGACCGTCACGCCACACATTACTCCGGACGGTAAGGTTCGAATGGAGGTGAACGCCAAGAAAGACGAAGCTGACTTCAGCAGAACCGTGCAAGACGTTCCCGCCATCCGCACCCAGGAGGCCCAAACCGAACTGTTGATCAATGACGGCGATACCATCGTGATCGGCGGTATCGTCATAAAGGATACAGAATGGTCCGAATCACGAGTGCCATTCCTGTGGCGGATACCGGTATTGGGTTGGCTTTTCAAGAATCGTCAGATCCAAGAGGAGAAAACTGAGCTGCTGATCTTTCTCAGTCCAACCATCGTCAGAGATCAGAAATACTCCAGGCGATGACGAAAAACTTCAGGCAGGAGATTACTTAGACGACTTAGAGGATGTACAAATAGCAAGAAAGAGCTTTCTTCGGAAATACATCTATTAAAAAGCCCGGCCTCCGTGCCGGGCTAACTGTTTTAGTGGGACAGTAACCGTTTCTCGGACAATCATACAGTAAAATCTATCTCCAACTTTTTCTCTCACTTCAACAAGTTCAGGTAGCTCTGAGCCTCCCTGGCCATATCGGAGTCTGGCTCCAGTCGCACGACCTCGCTTAAAGGTTTGACGGCTGCACGTCTATCGCCCATCAGAATGAGGAGTTTACCCAGGTGCAGTTGAGCCTCTGGAGCGTTTGGGGCAAATTCCACCGCCTTTTCGTATGAGCGTCTGGCCTCGCGATACTTGTGCAGACCCTCGTAGGCCCTTCCCAGATTTACATAGGCAGCGGCATAGTTAGGAACAATGCTCACGGCCTCTTCCAAGTGTTTTATAGCCAAATTGTATTCTTTGCGGCTCAGGTAAGCTACCCCTAGATTGAAGTGTGCGTTTTGGGGGCTCAGGTACACTATATTTTCCAGTGCTTTGTTGTATTGTTCGATGGCCAGATCCACCTCGCCTTTGCGAAAATAGAGAACTCCGAGATAGTTATATGCGTCTGAATAGTCTGGTTTTAGCCGAATGGCTTTCTTGAGATGGAACTCAGCTTTATCGAGAATCCCCTTCTGGTCATAGGCATATGCCAGGTCGTAGTGCAGGTAAGGGTCGTTTGGATTAAGCTCGAGGGCCGCGAGGAACTCTTTCAAGGCCATGGTGGGTTGGTCAACTTGTAAAAACCTCTCCCCCCTGTCACGCATGGCATCCGCTTCTCGCTTGTCGAGGGCTTTATCAGTTGCACAACCAGGGACTAGTGTTGCCAAAGCC
>CP070735.1:3052958-3074390 GCA_020347625.1 Deltaproteobacteria bacterium | reverse complement strand
CTTCTCGGATATCTCCTGTCGAAGCCTCGGCTCATAGCGGTTCTCTTCTTAACTCGTTTAACCATCTCGACGAAACTGCTAATTGTCTGAAAGTACGCATCTCCACAGCGGAACAAGATGTCGTTGTGGCCGCAACCTGCCGCGAGCATAAGCTGCTTTCTCATGGTTGCTGAGTTTGCCATTAGAATATCCGCATCCTCGGTGGGGATGATCTCATCCCTCTGGCCATGAATAATCAGGGTGGGCTTGCCCACAGCCCTAATCTTGCCAAAGTTGGCAAAACCATCCGCCTCCGAAAGGCCCAAGCTGTCAGTGGGCACGCCGAGGCGATTGAGAAGGGGTATGGTCCTGGCGAACCCGCTGTCGATAATAAGACCATCGATTTCATCTTGATAGCTGGATGCTATCTCGATAGCAGAAACGCTACCCAGAGACCTGCCCATAACGATAAGGAGTCCGGTTCGATTCTGGCTCTCCAACCAACGTCTCGTTTCGGTGAAAATAGTGTGGGCGTCGGATAGCAGGGAAGTGGCGGTGGGATTGCCGGCACTTTGCCCGTAACCCCGATAATCAGCAACAAGAAAGCTCATACCATAGCCGTTGTAGGCTGGAGCAATGGTATTGTAGTCGCTGGCAATCTCGCCGTTTCCGTGAAAAAAAAGAATGTGGGGTCCGAATGGATCGCTCGGGAAAAATCGGGCACCGAGATCCACGGTTTCTTCCACCGCAAAAAACAAGTCTATGGCACCCTCGGGTTTACTCTCTGCGTCATCTTGCCGAGGATGAAAAAGACGCTCCAGTACCTCTGGCCTGTCCAGTGCGGAAACATCGCAAACTGGTCTCATTGTCAATCAGTTTCTTCCTTTCTTCGGAAAATCTGCAATCTGCAATCTAAAATCTGAAACCCCTATGGGGACAGATAAGTCCTCCTACTCTTTACTTTAGGCTCCGTATTTTTGCAGTCGCTCTGCATGAGCTAATAGCAGCGGAACCACATCCGTACTGTGAATGCGGCCCAGTCCCCCTGTGAGAAACGATGTCTCGCTAAACGTCTGGCACGCGTCCACCCGTGCAGTCTCAGCAGCAATGCAGATGGGGACCGGGTGCCATGAGTGGCTGCGAAGGCTGCACGGCGTAGAGTGGTCGCCGGTGACACAAAAGACATCCGGTTTAAGATCCACAAGTCGGGGCAACAACCGATCGAAATGCTCGATCACCTCCACCTTTCCTTCGAAGTCTCCGTCTTCACCCTTGGAATCGGTTTTCTTGACATGGAGAAAGAGAAAGTCGGTTTTCGGTAACTCGCGGATAACCAAATCGATCTCCTCCTCAACCGTGGATTGTCCCTCCTCGATCACCCGCATACCGGCCAACTTGGCCACACCCTTATACATTGGGTAACCAGCCACCGCGCATGCCCGCCACTTGAAAAGTTCACAAAAGTCCGGCAGGGGTTCGTAGACATCGAAGCCACGCATCATGACAAAATTGGCCTTCGCTTCTGCTGCCAGTATCTCTTTTGCCCTTACGATAAAAGTATTGGCGAGGCGTGCAGCTTCCTTGGCCTCAACCGTCGGGTTTTCCTGCGTGGGTGCCACATCCAGCGGCTTCAAACCGACTTTTTGGGGATCGCTGTCGCAGAGGTGTCCGTCCAGCCGCTTCCCCCGGAAAATGGCCGCCGCCCGGTACTCCTTGACATGCTGAAGAAGCACTTGCACTCCTTCAATTTCCTTGATGTTTTTGGCAAGTAAATCGGTCACCCGCTGGCCCTCTTCATCGGGGATGCGTCCCGCGCGTCGGTCGGAAATTGTGCCATCGGCTGCAAGGGTAGCAAAGTTGAGCCGGCTGGCCAGATCACCCGTTGCGAAAACGAAAGGTGTGCCAGCCGTGTCCAGCACGCCCCGCCCGATGAGGTACCGGAACGGGTCGTAGCCGAATAGTCCGATGTGCGCCGGTCCTGATCCTGGTGTGATCCCCGGGGCCACTGGATCGTGAAACCCACAGACACCGGATTTGGCCAGTGCATCCAGGTTCGGGGTGTGGGCAGCCTCCAGTGAAGTTTTTCCCTGCGGCCCAGCCAAACCACCCACACCGTCTAAAACCAGTAATAAGACTTTCGTATCGTTCTGAACGGCTAACGAAGAAAGGAGGTCTAGATCCATATTGATTCCCCTTCAATTGATGAGTTTTCGCCTGAAGTAAGGCAACTGTACTTATATCACAACCGCAAATCAGATTCTCCTGAGAAAAAGGAGGACGTCTGTTGATATGATGATAAGTATCAATAAATCAATGGACGTCCTCAATCCTCAAGATGCGATTTAGTGTTGATTGTTGGGCTAATTGTTGTTAGGCTCCGTGAAAAGATGAGGTTGAGGCAGTTATAGATTGTGGGAAGAAGTGTCCCAAAAAGTGCGATTCGGTCACTCCAAAGGAAATGATCGACGGGGATTTTTTAATACCCCTTGATTTTAGCTACTACAGTAAATTGAGCGGTTTGACATTCTCGACATTTCTTTGCTTATGCTCACCACTTTTATGGAATACTTCAGCGATCTAACCCACCTTTATTGCTGCACCACTAGAAACCCCTATGCTGGATATTTGGAGGTTCTCATTTCCGCACCTACGTGGCGAAATGTACCCCTGTGACAAAAACGGTTTTTAATGGAGGCCCCGTTTATATTCGAGGGTTGGTTTTGTTTCGCAGGTCCAGCAAATGGACGACCTAAGATCATAACAGGACATTATTCAAGGAGGTTAGGAGTATGGCAGAAGGAACGGTTAAATGGTTCAGTGAACAGAAAGGATATGGCTTTATCGAGCAGGATGAGGGTGGGGATATATTTGTACACCACTCGGAAATCAACATGGAAGGTTTTAAGACTCTTTCTGAAGGTGAGCGGGTGAGCTTTGATGTGGGAGAGGGCAAAAAGGGCCCCGCAGCACAGAACGTGACGAAAATTTAGAGGCGACGACACGATTATTACGGGCATCTTTCAGTCAGACGGAAGAAACCAGTCCCAGCATAATTCCTTTGCCTAGATCCCATTAACGAAAGGTGGCACGACTTGCATACTTTTGAAAAGAGGCTAAAGCGACTCAAGAAAGACTTTCAGAGGAATGTCGGACCCTCCATAAAAAGACATCGTTACTATTTGAGTAAAGGCGAGAGAAACAGGCTGAAACACGAAAAAGCTATAAAGCGTCTGATCAAGAAGAGACGCAGAAGGATATACAGATAATAAGGGGAGAAGAGAAAGCCGAGCAACAAAATGAGGTCAGGGCTTGAGGGGCTGTTACCCAGACCGGCTTTGGCCTTATGCGCTAGTGTTTCACCACAAAGCGCACAAAGATAAGCAAAAAATAATGTAAAGCGTCAAACGAGGTAAACGGTGAGCAGCGAACAGTCTTAGATCCATGGATTGATCCGTTCATCGTTTACTTTTAACTGAACTGCCCCCTTCCTTATACAGGACGGGGCAGCGTCAGTTGTTTTTCACCATCTGCAATAAATCGATCTTCCGACACCGAATAGCCGCGCTCTGAGAGTTCTACCCTCCAGCCATTGCCGTCTCGAGATAATTGATAGATATGGTATCGAGCCCGACGCCAAGGGTTCCGACCTAAGGATGATGCGGACGGAACGCCAATGGAAGGAAGGGAGCCCGCCACCGTCTCAAGTTCTGACATGGCACTGCGATGCGCGTGGCCGTGCAGCACCAACTCCGCACCGTATCGCGCCAACACCGAACGAAAAGCCTCACCGTCCAAAAGCCGCTTGCGCCAGCTGACAGTGTTAGGTCCGGGTGGATGGTGAATAAGCACGACCCTGAACAAACCCTGCCGCCCCGTTTCCTCCAGAATCTTTTCCAGCTTGTGCAGCTGTGCTTGCCCAATAGTGCCGACGGCGAGAAATGGTGCGGTGGGTCGGGCCGAGGAGACTCCAATTAGGGCGGTTTTACCCCGTACCCGCAAGCTGGGAAAGGTGGTCTGCAAATTTGCGTCCGACCCGTTATCAAGGTGGGCTGCATCAGAAGCCATGTAATCTTTCCAGAGGGCAAAGGTCTGGTCCCAGGCGGTATTGACATAAGCGTCGTGGTTTCCTGGTATTATGGTAACCTGCGAGGGCGCACCCAGTGATTGTAGCCATTGTTCTACTTCTTGAAACTCCCTGGGTAAACTTAGATGCGTCAGGTCGCCTGTAATGACGATGTGATCGGGTTTGATAAATTCGAGGTCACGGAGCAGAGCCTCAAGCACCTCACTACCGTGCTCAGCACGCCGTCGCAACCGCCAACTCAGATACCCGTACGCCCGCTTATTTAGCAATTCCTGTACCCTGAAGTCGTTGGGGGATGTCAAGTGCAGGTCAGAGAGGTGAGCAAGCTTGAACGTTCCGTTTAGATCCGAGAGCTTGGGCAATACCCGAAAACGTGGAGAGACGCTTGACTCAACACGCTTCAAACCGTTGTTGTCGGTGGCGAATTTCAATTGTGACAAACGGCTGGAATGACCTTTCAACCGTAGCTGATTAAGCCATCTGGGATACCAGGCGATGCGACGTAACCGCCTGGTGAGGGGACGGAGAAATTCCACCTCATTTAGAATAACCTGAAACGGGTTTTCACTTCGGATAGTATGGAAATTGAACGATTTGATTGTCTTCAGCTTTTTCTTGTGTATGGTATCTCCCACTATCTCCACCACGCCACTTTTCTGCGCCGTCTGGAGAAAATCAGCCAATTTGTGTTGGAATTGGCCCCAAAAGTGGCCATTCCGATCTTGGTGCAGGGCAGGGTGGAACCGAATTGACTTCATCTGGGATGCCATCTCCGCAGCAAGATAGACTCGCTCTGCCAAATCAGAAAAGCTCAGACATTGGCCGGGATAATACTTCAAGATGTAACCGGCAAGGTGGTCGTAATTGACCATGGTGTTGCGGTAGATGGAGGTCATAACCTCCTTGGTCAATTCTTTAGCAATCCGTCGCATCAGAGGTCTGGAAGGGAGCACCTGCTTGGGTGAGATGCGGTTTGGGGTGACGATATCTTCTCGAATACTGGGTTTTTCGAGCCATTGTTTAACGTCTAAGGGTTTGCCGAAACTAATATCCATGTCCACACCTGACAGAAGCATGGTACCCTCGGTTCGAAGTTCTTCCAATGCGCGTTCGGGGAGATCCTTCACCAAGTAAGAGGCAAGTTTCTCAAAACCGTTTTGCCTAGAACGAATGGGATAATAGCTCACGTTGACCGGTACAAGGAATGTTTCCTGCTCGCACACCTGCTCTATGGAGGTGAGATCAAAAAAATCTAGTTGCTGTCGGAGTAACGCCGCGTCTGTGTGTTGCAAGTGACGAATTCGCTGACGATAGAACTCGGCGCGCAAGGCCAGGGCCGCAGCGCCAGTTTGGGGCGGCCGTTGAGTGCCCTCAGCACCATTGATGAGTAGTTCACCGTTCTCAATGATTTTCTTGTCTTTGACCATGGCGCCTTCCGGAAAGATCAGCCAGGAGTGGTCACCAGTAAGTAGGGAACGGATGATGATCTTGTAACGATTAGGGTCTTTAGTGGATACTGCACCCACCTTCTCGAGAACGGCGCCGAGCACGCCGGTAAACAACCCGTGATGGGCAAGGGACATCACCGGCTTACCGGTGAGTCGATGGAATTCGGAGAAAAGTAACAGTGTTTCCAATCGGGTGAAGTGGTTTACCGCAAAAATAGTCACCCCATCCGGAATGTTTTCTGTGCCATGGACATGTACTGAAGCCTTGGAAAACCTCTCCAGAGCCTTTATCCCCAGCCTACCTAAAGAAATGGCGAACGGACTAAAGTCTGCCATGATACTCTCACCTCATTTGGCATTTCTTGATGCAGGAAAATGAGATCCCAACCTGCTAAGCCTTCAAGTCTCTACTGAGCCATCTCCTCAAGAAAGGTCGCCAGCAGTAGGTTTCGTATAGCTTAAAGACTTGGGTGAAATTGCCACCAAATCGGCTCCAAAGATTCAGAGGATTCAATATATGTTGCAGCTCGGTCTTCATCTGCATTTCCTTTCGTTTCAATCCAAACCCGAACTGGTAGAAGCCAATAAACGACCCTGCTCCTAGAACAAGAAACATGCCAATTACCGTTTTTGAAAAATTATTAAGTTTTTTTAATCACTTATTCTACTTAGTGCCGTCTAGCTTGCCCTCAAGGCCGGATGAAAAAATGTTGGGTAAACACCGCAGGTGTTGGGAGAATGCCACACGCAGTCAAAAGTTCTGCCGGGAGTTACATCACCAAGAATTAACTGTTAGTATGGTTCCAAAGGGTAAGTGCAAACCGAATCATTTAAAAAGCAAGGTGGGGTTTTCCCTCGGAGGCGGCGTTTATGGAAGACACGTTCCTAGAAGCTCTTGCGAAACCTGAGGTCGTGCCAGGAGGCGGCGCTGCAGCGGCCCATGGTGCCGTCTTGGGGCTTGCGCTTCTCGAGAAAATAGTTCGGGTGGAGGGTAAGCGTCAACGAGACGGTTCAGAGTCTAACGCACAATGGGGTGATTTGCTCGAGGAGGTAATGACCCTGGCAAAAGTTTTCCTCCAACTTCGTGAGGAAGACGGAGCCGCCTACTTGCGTTTCGCTGAAGCACGAAATTCTAGAGAGGGAGAAAGGGAGGTCATTGCTGCCTTGGAGCAGGCAATCGAATGCCCCATGAAGATCATGGAGGCGGCCCAACACTGTCTAAGCTCGGTCTCCCAGGTGGGGAAACATTGCAAGGGCCACCTACTTTCGGATCTGCTGGTTGTCTGCGATCTCCTCCAGGCCGCAAATCTTGGGGCTTATCGGATTGCCCAGGCAAATCTGCTGGTGATGGCCGATTATTCCAGGAAGGGTGAATACCAGAGAAGATTGAGTCGGCTGCGAGAAAGGAGCAGCGAAGCATTTCAGCAGACGGAGAAGGGGATTACCAGCAGGCAGCTGGCATGATGAAAGTTATTAGTTGTACGTTATTAGTTATACGAGAGACTCATTCTTGATGACTCAGGATCTAAACAATTGAGGAAGAGTTTCTTTAGGAAACCCGAATAACGATTAACGTATAACTTTAGAATATGGCCTTGATACGCTATGCGCTATGCTCTTTGCGTCGTTATAGTACCTTGATTACCACTATGGTAACATCATCTTCCTGAGCGACATCCCCGCGAAAACCGCTGAGTGCTTCCAGCACCGCGTCTTGAATTTCCTCAGCGGTCTTGAGAGCATTTATTCGGATTATGTCGTAAAGGCGCTCTTTACCGAACATCTCTCCCTCTCCGTTATGAGCCTCCCAGATGCCGTCCGTGCCGACGAGTATGATGGTGCCTTCCGTCTCGATGGGCTTTTCCATCTGTTGGTAGGAATAGTCTTCGTCAACCCCCAAAACCAGGCCAGATCCCTTGAGCTCCTCGAAGGTCTCGGTTGCTGGATCGTACAGGATGGCAGGGTCATGTCCTGCCCTTACCCACCTGACAATGCGCGATCCCACTTCAAGCTCGAGAAAAAACAGGGTCATGAAATTGCCAGTCTGACCGACGTCAGCCGTGAGGAGCCTGTTGACCTGGCTGACACACTCGGCTAGATCTTGGTGCTTGCTGGCAAGACCTCTTATAAGCGCTCTGGCTGTAGCCATCAGTAAAGCCGCCCCGATACCGTGGCCGGTGACGTCACCCACCACAACACCGGAGCGAGCACAGTCCTCATCTCCACAAGGGAAGAAGTCGAAATAATCTCCGCCCGTTTCGTCGCAATAGACGCTTTTCGCCGAGATGTCGAAGCCTGGCACATCGGGAATTTCTTCGGGCAGGAGGTTCTGTTGCACCTCCTGAGCCACCTCAAGGGCTTTGCGGATATGCATTCTATCCTCGAGCTTGGGGACCATTTCGTTGAAGGTATCGGCCACCAGGTCTCGCTCATCCCCGGTGGCTATGTCCATCCGCGCGGAAAAGTCGCCTAGAGCAAGTTTTCTGACCGCCTCTACCATGACGAACATCGGTCTGATCATTGCTCGGGAAAACCAAAAAGCCGCCAGGATCAAAAAGAGAATGACAGCGGTAGCGGTTATCCCCGTAACCAGCCAGTGTTTCTTGGCCAGGGAAAGCACTGCTTCTCTAATTTGTCTAACCTGGTCCAGGATTATCTTGTGTGGAACGATGAGCACGAGACTTACATCCTCGACCGCGGGGGCGTATGCCCAGATGGAGTCCACCCCATAATACGGCATGTCCAAATAGCCGGATGTCCCAGCCTCAATTCCACTATAGAGTCGATTCATCTTTTCGGCGTCTGAAGAGGCCAGTCGCTCCAACTTGGTAATGCCGGTCCAAGCAGCGGCATGCTCCACGTAATCTTTCTGAGCAAGAACCCAGAGGCCGGATTCGCCGGTTTTACTGTCCATCCCCGACCAGACGAGAAAAGAGCGCATGGCCGGCGACCACTGAGAAGAAAGCTCATGGACCTGCAAAATCTTAGAAACGAGCACGTCAATGGCGGCAACTCCGGCAAAGGTGCCATCTGAGTGATGAACGGGCATGGAGGCGGTCATAATAACCTGGCGGGTGGTGGCGTCGATGTAAGGGGTGGACCAAGCCAACTCTTTTCGTTCTTTGGCGAGAGTGAACCACGGTCGCTTCTGTGGGTTGTATTTCGGCGAATAACCCCCATGACCAGGGAAAGAGGCGTGAACACCGCTATTGAGGCTAACGTACTGCCAATAGAGAATGTCGCCATACTGGCGCTCGAATTCTTGGTGCAGAGGAAGCAACTGTGTCAGTCTTGCAATATCTTTTGCCACGACTCTTCTATCGAGGCCGGAGGGAAGCCAGAAGACCTGGTGGTCCATGCTTACGGGCATGGGTTCGGTACCACCGGCTGAAGCCTCCCTGACATATTTTGGCGAGCGGCTCAGATCGACGGGAGCTCTACCGGAATTGTCATAGTCTCCGGCAAAATAGACTCTGGGAGAGGCTTTTGGTTTCTCGGATAAAAAACGTTCAGAATCTCGGGCTATAATCTTCAGGGCAAGCTCCAGGACTTCCTTTTCGCGACCCAATATCTTGGCATAGTCTCTGGCAGTCTGCTGCAGCTCTTTACTGACGATTTCGGTGCGGGTGCGCTTCGCCAAATTGGAGACGGTCTCACCCAAGTTGATTGTGACCTTCTGGCTCACGGCAGTGACCAAGAGTAAAGGCGTAAGACTGAAAACCAGGAGAACGATCAAAAATTTCCACCGGATGCTCATCGAGCGTCTCCAACGTTGGCGCAAGGTTATTTAATCATTAAGCCATTTAGCTGCGTTGTCATTGCGCTTCGCGGTCATTGATAGTCATTAGGTCACTAGGTCGTTTAATATCAAGGTCACCGCATATAGCTTCGCTCTTACCGGTGACCTCTTCTTCTTGCGACATTATGACTCAATGACTGCATAATGTTGTGCTTGTTAAACAATGCCTTGTAGCCGCCTACCTTAGCGCACTACCAGTACAAAAGCGAGGCTGCCCACGTAAAGCCAGCCCCGAAGGCTGTGAGTAGGACAAGATTGTTTTCTGCCAATTTATCCTGTCTAAGTGCTTCATGCATACAAATGGGAATGGTGGCAGCTGTGGTGTTGCCGGTCCAGGAGATGGTGTTTACCATCTTCTCCTCCTGAATCCCCAGCTGAGAAGCTACCATCTGGTTGATACGGAGGTTCGCTTGGTGGGGCAGAAACAGGTCGATATCATCCACCGTTCGACCCGCCTTTGCTAACACCTCATGACTGACTTCTACCATCCTGGTGACCGCATGCTTGAAAACCATGCGTCCGTTCATTTTAGGGTAATGCCTGCCTTGTTCCAGCGCTTCATGGCTGAGCCTCGGATTGTGTGCGCTGGCCGGATACTCTGTCCAGAGTTCTCTGGCATATTTCCCCTCCGAGTGCATGGCGGTGGTGAGTATGCCTGGATGGCCATCCGGGGCCGGGCCAACCACCACTGCTCCCGCCCCATCACCGAAAAGTACAGTTACATCCCGACCTCTCGAAGTAAAGTCCAAGGCGGTGGAGTGGACCTCCGTACCAACCACAAGAATATGATCATAATGGCCACTCTTGATTAAGCTGTCTGCCATGGCAAGGCTATAAATAAAGCCGCAACACTGGGTGCGGACGTCCATGGCACCGATGGTTCTATCGGGAAAAAGCCTGTCCTGCAAAAAACAGCCGTTGCCGGGGAAAAAGTAGTCCGGGCTTAAAGTGGCATAGATAATGAAGTCAATGTCCTCCGGGGTCAGTGCAGCTTCTATAATGGCTTGCTTTGAGGCGTGTACGGCAAGGTCAGTGCCAGATTCACCCTCAGAGACGAAGTGCCGAAAGTTGATGCCGGTCCGTTGTCGAATCCATTCATCGGAGGTCTCGAGTTCTTTGATGTTTTCAAGTTCCATGTTGGGGACCCGCCGTTCCGGCAGGTACATGCCTACACCCAAAATTCTTGCCCGTCTCATAGCTTTCCTTCCGCATGAATTTGGGGACTTCGGGAATCCCTCAGCCCTCAATCCCTCAATCCCCTAATTCCTTAATGGTTCCTAAAGGATCTTGAGAATGAAATCTGTCATTTCTTGAACAACTGTGTCTTTGGCTTGTTTGTGAGGTATGTGAGAACAATTTGGAATTAGCAAAGACTTGGACGGTCCGGATACCTGTGATGCGATGGCTTCAACCTGAGCTTCAGTGCCATATTGGTCGTCTTCACCTTGTATTACCAATACTGGACACTTGATTCGGGAAAGACAATTCTCAATATTCCAACGTTTGAATTCAGCAGAGAGCCAGGTCTCATGCCAAGCTCTAAAAATCTTTTCTGTATTATCACCGTGATAACGTGACAGCCTTTCAACCAAGTTCGTCGTTTCGTATTTGTTGACGACTTCTTTAATTCCTTCCAAGGTAATCTCTTCCACAAAAACATGTGCGGCCTCAGAAACGACACCGCGGGCTAGCTGTGGATAATCTGCCGCGAATATCAGGGCAATGGAGCCACCATCGCTGTGACCGATGAGGATGGCATCATGGACGTTGGATTTTTTCAGAACTTCAGGCAGACTGTCCAAGGCTTCATCATGGACATAGCGGAGCGTTCTTTTTTCATCAAGCGGATCAGATTTTCCGTGGCCCCAACGGTCATATATCAATGCATCACAGCCTGTTGTTTCTACCAGGATGGAGGGAAAGTCTCGCCACTGTTCAATAGAACCCAATGCCTCGTGGAGAAACACCAAAGTTGGGCCTGGATTGTTTTTATCACCGTTGGGGTGCAGAAGCTTTCGCACGCGAAGCCGATGTCCGGCCGCTTTAACATAGTATTCTTCTGTCACGAAACCATCAGTGATCTTCATAGGTGTCCACACTCTTATTCAGTCCGTAGACTTGGCATGCGGCATGGAGCACAGGGCCAAACCTTCGACAGGTCTTGTCGGCTGGGCTGTCAGCTGCAATCTGCCTGCTGCTAGCTGTCCACTGGGATCACGCCCTTGTCACCTGCTCCAATAACTGCCGGTAGTAGACGTAATTTTCATAAGGCACATCCGCCCGAACCCGTCCATCTGCCAAAGGCACGTAGCCGCCGTCGGCAAGGAGGGGGGGTACTTTCTGCTCGACTTCACGTTTGATTGCATCCTTATCACGCCGAAGTGCGTCTAGATCTATACCACCGATCAACCGGAGGTCACCACCGAACTCCCGGCGCAGATCGCGATAGTCCATTGCTTCTAGATTTACCTCGCAGGCCCAGAGGCAGTTAAAGCCCCACTTGAGAATGCTCGGCAGCAATATTCGGGCATTGGCATAAGTGACAAAGACTATGTTTTCCACCCCATATTTCTTCAATACCGCCAGAACCGGCTCATAGCTGGACAGCACGAGCTCTTCATACATCTGGGGCCCGATCAAGGGCTGGTCATTCCCTCCGATGGGTTCACTGAACAAGGCCGCATCGATTTCAACGTCCCGCAGCACCCGTTCCGTTATACCGGCGGCGAATTCACCCTGGACGGCCATGGCTTCACGCACAAATCCAGGATCATCTATGAGCAGGTCCATCAACTCGTCGAATCTGCGCCAGTCATACACACCCATGGAAAGGAAAAAGCCACGGTGAACCCGCAGCATCAGTACATGCTCACGATTTTGCCAACTGCGAACGCGCTTGGACCAGCCCCAGGGCAAACGGCCCCGTGTGTATGGATCCAGGTGTCTCCGCAGTGTGTCGATTTCGGACCGTGAGGTGGGCCACTTCTTGAGCTTAGGACGAGGATCCAAGTCCACCTCTATCACCTCTCGCTTGTCAGAGGGGAACATTTGAGCAAGATCAGCCTGAGCCGGTAAGCCCTGGCGCCGCCATGCTTTGAGCACATCTTTCCGTATGCCCTCCTCGAAGTAGGGCACCCGGTCGGGCTTACCATAACGCATCGTTTCTAAGAATCTCTGTCGACTATTCATACCACCAGATCACAAGACCTTTGTTCAGCTGTGTTGTTAGTCGCCCGCTCCTCCTTCGGCAAGCTCCGGGTCAGTGACGCTCACAGAGAACACGGAGAAAAAGGCTCGTTAAAATTTATCAGCAAACCAAGCGGCTTCTTGGCTAAGCGTAAATAAGTCAAAAGCTGCTTCTTATGCACTGGCTCCACCTTTTTTACTGATTTTAACTCCACAATAACTATGTCCTCGACCACAAGATCTAAACGGAATCTTAGCCCGTCTATTATCTCACCGCGGTAAAAAATTGGCAAAGATACTTTTGTGATACGAGTTATGATAACCCTGATCTGAAGTTGAACATCTGTTGAACTGTTTCTCGGTATTTGCGAATTTCGGCTAACCGGTGGGGGCGGCTCCAACCTAGCACTCTGCCCATGAGTTTGGCTGCGGTCGAAGCAAGATCTTGCTGACCATTAAAATAGATGAGGCTTGTTCGCCTGCTCATAAAATCCTCTAGGGTGAGGGCCATTTCGTCTTCAACCGCATAAATTACCTGTGCTCTAATCACCCGGCAACCCGGCCCCAATGGTTCCAGGAGCTTTCGATCTCTGAGTCCCAGGGCAAGAATATCCATATGATTTCGGCCGTAGCTATGAATCAGATGTTCCACATTGATTTGAGAGAGACCCCACCGCTCCTTTAGGCCGAGGGATTGCGCTTTGAGATAGGAGGGAAAATCGGCCATCTCCCCGCCCACGAGGGGGGTCTCTGCAGTACTGCACGGGCTGAAGTCACCCTCTAGAAGGTGGTCGTAGCGCTCCAGTACCTGGTCAACAAGACTTTTGGCCATGGTGCGATGGGTGGTCAGTTTGCCCCCGGTGATGATTGCAAGCCCATCGTCGTATAAGTCAACATGATAATCACGGCTCACCTTAGAGGGGGCACCTTCCTCTTTAATGAGGGGCCGGAGTCCGGCCCAGGAAGAGACGATGTCAGTGGGGCGTAAATTCAGCGATGGAAAACATTGATTTACCGCGTCCAGAAGGTAAGTTACGTCTGTATCCTCCACCAGGACCTTATCGAGCGAGCCTGTATAGTCAGTGTCGGTCGTTCCCACATAGGAATATTCGCCCAGGGGAACCACGAAGATCATGCGTTTGTCCGCAGTGGGCACCACTACAATCTTATTTACCTTGAGTCGATTTCTGGGAAAGACCAGGTGCACGCCTTTTGTGGGGCGGAGGGTGGGTCCTGGGTGATCATGATGTCGAAGGAGTTCAGCGGTCCAGTGTCCTGCCGCAACCACTACCACTCGGGTGCGAATTACACCCTCCTTACCCTTCAAGATCTCGCGAAATCTCACCTCGCGAAGGAGCCCTTTATCCAGGCCGAAACCAATAGCCTGGGTGTAATTGGCCACCACCGCACCGTTTTCGTGTGCGGATTTGACAATGGCAAGGGTGAGCCGAGAATCGTTTACCAGGCAGTCATAATAAATGAAGCCCCCAGAGAGGTTTTCCTCACGAAGCAGGGGTTCTTCGTGCAGTACTTCCTGAGGCGACAGGTTGAGGTGGCGTCCCATAGAACTGTCGCGGGCCAATAAATCGTAGCCGTGCATCCCTATGTGCAGCTCAAGACGCCCTAGCCAGCCTGAATAGATTGGAATCAAGTTAGGGGCCGGGTGAACCAGATGGGGTGCCAGATGAAGAAGTTTCTCCCGTTCAGACAGCGATTCCTTCACCAGACCGATATCTAGCTGTTTCAGGTAGCGCAGTCCCCCGTGGATCATCCTTGAAGATTTGCTGCTGGTACCACTGGCAAAATCTATCTTTTCAATGAGTGCCACTTTCATGCCGCGCATGGCCGCGTCCCTTGCGATAGCAGCACCTGTAACACCCCCGCCAATCACCACGAGGTCAAACTCCTCCTCCTGCATCCTATTAAGGTTGGCGATCCGGGTTCTGTAAGAGAAGGTTCCACCGTAAGATTTGGGTTTTGGACGAAACATTTAAGTTCCCAATAGTTTTCCGGGGTTCATGATGTTCTCTGGGTCTATTTTTCTTTTCAGCTGCTCGAGAAATGCCAGACCTCCAGGCCCCAGATAAGACTGAACCCAGGGTTTGTGCATACTACCGATACCATGGTGATGACTAAGGGCACCGCCATGCTTAATTATCGCTTCGGTGGCCGCTTCTTTGATCAACTGCCATTGCTCCAGCTCACCCCCGGCTTGCTGCCGGGCCATAAAGGTAAAATACAGGGAGGCTCCATCCGGATAGGCGTGGGATAGATGGCTGAACACCAACGCGCCCGGCGCAGTGCTGAGGATCGATTCGGAGAGTGCCTGGCGTACCGCTGCATAAAGCGTTGGCAGTGTCTCCCAGGGTGCGGCAGTCTCCAAAGTGTCCACCATCACGGAGCGATCCAGCAGATCATCCCGGAGATACGGATGGTGAAAGCGAGATTTCATCCACTCCCTGGCAGGGTGGCCCCCCAGGTAAAGTCCCGATCGCAAGAAGCGGTGCGTTTCGCGTCTCGCCGCCGAAACCAGATTACGAGTCCCCTCGAAAATCAAGATAAGGAGAGCGGACCGCTGGAGGTCAAATCCCCTAAAGCGGATATACCAGTGGCCCAGTAATTCCTTGAACGATGATTGCGGCGATTTACCAAGCAACACAGCCATTGCGGTCTCGTCAGGGTCTGAAAGTCTGAGCACCGCTGGCCGTAGATCTGCTTGCAACATTTGACGCACAGCAGAGACGCCTTCAGCGAAATCCGGAAAAAGGTAAGTAGCGAAAACCCTGTGCTGGGGGATAGGATGGAGACGGACTACAGCTTGGGTGATTACCCCTAAAGTGCCCTCTGACCCAATCAGACATTGAAGCAGGGAAGGCCCCACTGCATCCGCCGGTACCACTGGGGAATCCAAAATACCGGTTGGTGTGATTATCCTCAGACTGACCACCATGTGCTCGATCTTCCCATACTTGGTGGAATTCTGCCCAGCCGAGCGTGTCGCAATCCAGCCACCTAGTGTCGAAAATTCAAAAGATTGGGGGAAATGTCCCAAGGTAAAGCCATTAGCATAAAGCTGTGCCTCCAGTTCTGGTCCCCGGATACCACTCTGGATTCTTGCGGTGTTGGAGACGGGATCTATTTCAAGGACGCGGTTCATGCGTTCCAGATCTAGCGTGAGCACTGGCTGACTATCAGGCATGGGCTCCACGCCACCCACTACCGACGTCCCCCCGCCGAAGGGGATAATAGCCCAGTGCTTTTGATGGGCTAGTTCCAATAGAGCCTGAACATGTTCCTCTTTCTCTGGGAATACAACTCCATCTGGTGCAGCGGATACACGACCTTGACGTATCTGTAGAAGATCAACGTAGGATTTCCCCAAAGCATGAACTAACCGATCCGATGGTCCAGTGGTCACCGCGTTGTCACCGAGCAACTCTGTGAGCTCTTCAAGGTCTGCGGAGGCCAGACGAGAAGGCGGCAGCTGGATGTCATTCGGGGAAGCAACCCGCGAACCCTTTTGAAGTGGGCCCAGGCTGTTTTCAAGAAACGACCAGAAACTCTGCGGGTCGGGCAGGGCGTAACTCTGGCCTTCTGATCCCCAACCCCACCATTTACATTTTTGAATCTCAGTCACTGCGCAGCTGCCTGGTTAGTTTGGCATCACTAAAGAAGTATCTGATTACAGATTCTATCGAAATATTTCCTATGTCTTTCAATTTCTGCATTATTCTTAATAGTGTCAAGCAGTTTCCGACTGTAACAAAGAAAATTTCCAAATATTCCAATGCAAAAACCTGAATCAATCAGTAAGAAAATGGCGCGAATGACGACTAAAATCTAAGCAAAGAAGACCTGGTCCTGTGGGCCAGTTAAGATCGCATAGGGCACAGCGCATAGCGCATAGCGAAAAAAGAGTAAACATTAAATGGTAAAAGGTGAAAAGTTGCAAAGACAGCGCATAATCGATTTACCGTTCACCGTTTACGATTTACCAAGCACTCTGCGCTTAGCGCTTTGCCTCATTCGGGTAGCGGCGCACCAATGGGAGAAACAAAATGACCAAATTGCACCAACTAGCAGATCTGGGCCAGGCAATCTGGCTCGATTATATACGCCGGTCAATCATTGAATCCGGCGAACTACAAAAACTTGTTGACCAAGGGATGCGGGGTGTGACCTCCAATCCCTCTATCTTTGAGAATGCCATTGCCGGCAGTACTGATTACGATGAAGACTTGAACGTGCTGGTGAGCGAGGGCAAGTCGGTCGAACAAATCTATGAGACCTTGGCAATCGACGACATCCGCGGAGCTGCTGATATCTTGCGTCCGCTTTACAACAAGACCAGCGGAAATGATGGCTACGTTAGCATTGAGGTAAATCCTACCCTGGCTTATGACACCGAGGCCACCATCGCTGAAGCTCGACGTCTCTTCGGCACGGTGAGGCGACCCAATGTGATGATCAAGGTGCCTGCTACCCCCGCCGGCATACCGGCCATTACTGAGCTCATCGGCGAGGGTGTCAACGTTAACGTGACGCTAATCTTCTCCCTAGACCAGTATGAAGCAGTAACATCAGCCTACATTGCCGGATTGGAAAAACTGGCATCATCTGCTGGCGAGGTCAGCAAGGTTGCCTCCGTTGCCTCCTTTTTCATCAGCCGGGTGGACAGCGTTGTGGATACGGCCCTAGAAGGTGTCGGAAATACTAATCTGCAGGGCAAGATTGGCATCGACAACGCCAAGGTTGCTTACGCAAGATTCCGCGAAATCTTCCAGGGAGCGCGCTGGCAGAGATTGGCTACGCTGGGAGCTCGAGTACAGCGTCCTTTGTGGGCAAGCACTGGCACCAAAAACCCTGCCTACCCAGATACCTTGTACCTTGATGGTCTGATCGGTCCGGATACGGTAAATACCGTGCCGCCGAATACCCTCAAGGCCTTCTTGGATCACGGTAACATCGCTCAAACCATTGATCATGACGTGGAAACCGCACGGGAACGGTTGGCCAAGCTTGCCGAACTGGGAATAGACCTCGATTCCATTACCAAGAAACTACAGGACGAAGGTGTTGCAGCCTTTGCCAAATCCTTCAACGGATTGCTAAAAAGCATCGCCGAAAAAAGACAACAATTACTGGGCGACTGGAAAGAGTTGTCGACCAGCGTTGGCTCATGAAAGGCATGATATTGAGCTTCCGTCATGGTCTGTTGCTAAAAGCCAGCTGCCCTATTCAAGTTGGGCCGCATACCGAATTAAAACCAACTCCCCCTTGATATTCGCTTTAGATGTCTTAGTTTGCTTAGATAAGCATCGGTGAAAGGTTGTGCTCCAGCAAATTTCCTTCCAAACCGGAAAATGTCGATGATTGAACCTAGTGCAATTGATTCACCATAAGCCTAAGCGTCCTCTTGCTGGCGCTTGAAGGGGAACTGAATACAAAGAAAATACAAGGAGAGGGCTATGGCAGATTATGATTTCGATATAGGTGTAATTGGCTCAGGGGCAGCGGGTCTAACCGTTACGGCCGGGGCCGCCCAGGCTGGTGCCAAGACTCTGCTGGTTGAGAAGGAAAAGGTACTTGGTGGCGACTGCCTCCATTATGGGTGCGTACCCAGCAAGACCCTGATCAAAACAGCTCACGTCTACCATCTGATGAAAATCGCAAGAGAGTTCGGACTTCCAGGGGTTGAGCTTCCACCTGTCGATTATCGCGAGGTGGCAAATAGAATTCAATCGGTTATCAACACGATCCAAAAGCATGATTCAGTGGAAAGATTTTGCAAGCTCGGCGCCAGGGTGGAATTTGGTGAGGCGACCTTTGTAGATGAACACAGCATTCGCTTGAATGGGGATACCATTTCTGCAAAGAACTGGGTTATAGCTACAGGTTCCTCCCCAGCCATCCCGCCCATAGATGGTCTGGATAGAACCCCACATATAACCAATAAAGAAATCTGGTCCCTCGATCGCCTGCCGAAATCCTTGATTATTCTCGGGGCCGGGCCGATAGCCATAGAGATGGCACAGGCATTCTCCCGCCTCGGTTCGAAGGTCTCTGTGGTTCAGCGGAGCAATCAGATCTTGAGCAAAGAAGACAAAGATATGGCTGACACCGTTATGGAGGTTTTGCAAGCCGAGGGGGTCAGATTCTATCTCAACTCCTCTGTGATGGCTGTTCGGGATCTGGGGAGCGAGAGAGAAGTAGTTCTGAAGAATGGCGCGAACAAGACGATTGAGCTCAGGGGAGAAAAAATCCTGGTGGCCATGGGTCGAAAAGCCAACGTAGAAGGTTTAGGTCTGGAAGAGTTGGGCATAGAGTTTAGTGGAAAAGGTATACAGGTAGACAAGCGCTTGAGAACGAAACAAAAGCACATATATGCAGCAGGAGATGTTACCGGCGATTACCAGTTCACTCATGCTGCCGGTTACGAGGGAGGTGTTGTGTTCACCAATGCGATTTTCCATCTCCCGAGAAAAGTAGACTACACCTTCCTGCCGTGGTGCACCTATACTGACCCTGAACTCGCCAGCATTGGTATGAATGAAAAAGCAGCCGAGGCTGCCGGAATCGAGTATGCCGTGTGGACTGAAGAGTTTAAAGATAACGACAGAAGTCTGGCAGAGGGTGAAAAAGTTGGAAAGATCAAAATGATCCTTGATGAAAAAGAAAAACCAATTGGGGTGCAGATTTTGGGTCCGCAAGCAGGAGAATTACTGAATGAATGGGTAGCTGTGTTAAATGGGAAGGTAAAACTCTCCACTCTTGCCTCGGCGGTGCATCCATATCCGACCCTAGGTGAAATCAACAAACGGGTCGCAGGGACATTTTTCTCTCCCAAGGTATTCTCCGATAGAGTCAAGAAGGGACTAAAACTCTTTTTCAATCTGAAAGGAAGGGCCTGCGGGGAGGAAGCATAGAGCATCAGAAACTAGGCACTAAGCACTAAGCACTAGGCACTTAAAGTAAGAAGTCAGGAGCCAGAATTCAGAATCCAGAAAAAAGAAATGAAAGTATAAATCGGCTCGACTTCGGACTACCGGCTACTAGTTACTGGATTCTATATCTAGTGCCTACTGCCTAGTCCCTAGTGCCTAGTACGGTGTGGGGTGGATATTATTCACAGATGGCTTTTGTGTAAATAAGGAGTAACGGAAATGAGACTGGGTATGATCGGACTGGGGCGCATGGGAATGAATATGGCGAAGCGGCTGCTTCAGGGGGGGCATGAGGTGGTAGCCTACAATCGAACGCCCAACAAGACAGAGGAAATTGTTAAGGAGGGCGCAATAGGGAGCTTTTCTTTAACCGAACTGGTTGAGAAGTTGGAACGGCCACGAGTCGTCTGGCTAATGCTTCCTGCTGGCAAGCCCGTCGATGATCACCTCGAGCAGCTTAAAGATTTGCTGTCCGTCGACGACATTATCATTGATGGAGGTAACACCTACTATAAAGATGACATCCGCCGCTCCGAGATGCTGGCTGAGGCCGGAATTAAGTTTATGGATGTTGGCGTAAGCGGGGGCATCTGGGGGCTCCAAGTAGGCTATTGCATGATGATGGGCGGAGATCGCCAGATCTATGAATATTTGGAGCCAATTTTCAAGACACTGGCACCCAAGGATGGCTATCTCTATTGCGGTCCCATTGGCGCTGGTCACTTTGTCAAAATGGTTCATAACGGCATCGAGTATGGAATGATGCAGGCCTATGGGGAAGGGTTTGCCATTTTGGAGGGCTCTCCTTACGCTGAATCCTTTGATTACTCCAAAGTTGCTCACCTGTGGAATCAGGGAAGTGTGATACGTTCGTGGCTTCTGGAGCTATTAGAGACAGCCTTTGCCAAGGATGAGAGGCTCACAGAGATTCGCGGATATGTGGAAGACTCGGGGGAAGGGCGCTGGACTGTGCAACAGGCAGTTGAAAGTGGCGTATCCGCCCCGGTCATAGCCTTGTCGCTTTTTAGAAGATTCAGGTCCAGACAAGAGAATGCTTTCGAGGACAGGGTTCTTGCCGCCCTGCGAAGGGAATTTGGCGGTCATGCTGTGAAGACAGCCGAGGAAAAATAGCATCGGTTGGCTCATTCCTTTTTAGACATTCGATATCTATAATAGACTGATTGTAATTTATTTGCCGTTCCTCCGACTCATCACCAATAGCGAATGACCAATGACAAATTCTTCAACGGACAACAAATCACTGAAAACTGACACTGAGGTTGGGGGGAAAATCGTGGAAGATGTCATACAAGCGCCAACAGCAAATCGAAAAAAAGCCGTGATAAAGGCGTCGATCCTTTTGGCTTTTGTTGCTGTCGCCATTTACATTTTTAGGTTTACGCCAGTTAAAGGGTATCTCACAGCTGAAGCACTCGGGAATTTTCTAGACAGTGCAGGGTTTTGGGCACCCCTGGTTTTCATTGTTGTTTATACTGCGGGGATATGCTTATTCCTGCCCGGGACTTTGCTAACGGGTCTTGGCGCTGCCATTTTTGGCGCCTACTGGGGATTTCTATACGTATGGATTGGAGCAATGGCTGGTGCAAGTGCAGCCTTTTGGATCGGGCGCACCCTTGGTAGAGAGTTCGCAGCTTCACTGATTGGAGACAAACTCAAGAAATATGATGATGCCATTGAGCGAAATGGTTTTGCAACCGTTCTCTACTTGCGTCTTGTATATTTTCCTTTCACACCGATGAATTTCGGCATGGGCCTCACCAAGGTGCGATTTTGGGACTACTTTTTCGGTACTGGCCTGGGCATTATCGTTGGGACTTTTATCTTCACCTTTTTCATAGGAACCCTAAAAGATGTCTGGGTTTCTGGCAACTGGGGCGAGTTGATTTCTTTCAAGGTCTTCTTTTCAATAGGCCTCTTCATATTTTCGTTTTTTATTCCGAAGATTATAAAGAAAATTAAGGGCGAAGCCTG
>CP070735.1:3045371-3052858 GCA_020347625.1 Deltaproteobacteria bacterium | reverse complement strand
TAGTGATCTTTTCACTGTTCCCCCTCAGTTCCTCTAATTAAACGAGATGTTATTGAAAGCTTGCTAGGTCAACATTTAAAGATGATAGATTCCTAGCCTGGATGTTTTATGAATGGCCTACTGCGACCACGGATATGGCCGTCCTTCCGGGCGTCCTGGGGTGTCGAACCCTGCGACGTACCGGTCAGGTACGCCTCGGGTCCAACACCCGGCGGTTACCCGGTGGCACGCCCATCTTCATGGTCTCGCCACAGCAATTCATGAAACATCCAGGCTAAAGCAGTGCCGGCATCAGTTTGAATGTCGCACCCCCTGGAAAAATCACTGGAGGCCTGGCAGTAAGACCATCTCTCGACAGGATTTTCGAGCCAACTCTAGCTAGTAAACAACTGTCAGGTCACTCCCACCGGCTAGACGGAAATGTTTGCCTCTAAAGCTCTGTGAATCGCCAATTTGAGTTCAGTTAGATCAAATGATTTGACCACATAGTAATCTGCGGCGATGGATTTCTGGTCATATTTGTAAGTGTCGTACGCCGTGCACAAAATAACCGGTAGGTCATGATGTTTATTGCGGACCTCCTGGAGCAGTTCAAGGCCATCATAGTCGACAAGTCTGATGTCGAGAACCACTACCTCTGGCTGCAAACTGTCAATGGTTTTCAGGAGGTCATATCCCGTTGCTGTCGTCCAGACCTTATGGCCTGCATCTGCCAATTCCTCCGAGTAAAACCGGCGGATGTGCTCCTCGTCATCCACCAGAAGGATTCTTGCCATCTTACTTCCTCACAAAGCAACTCCTCAGAATGGATCTCGTTGAGTCAATCTTCATTAAAAGATCCTTAAGAGACTCAATATGAACCTTATCTGTAAAGATCTCTCATGATCGCTTCATAGTCGTTTTTGATTCTTTCGTACATCCTGGCATTTTCAATTGCAATGGCACCTGTTTCTGCGAGAACCTCGGCGGAGTTGATTTCTTGTTCTGAAAATTCACGAGGCTCAGGGGTATAGAGCCTCATGACACCGATAACCCTTCCCTTGATGCGCAGCGGTACCGAGACAATACTCGCGATACCCTCATCCTTCGCCTCGTTGGGGTACTGGGCTCTCGGGTCCTCAGTGACATTATAAATACTTATAGTTTTACCCTCCATGGCATCGGCAATGGACTTGTCAGCATCCACCGGTCCCTTGTTCAGATATTTTTCACTCAAGCCGTGCGAAGCCACGAGCTCCAGGGTTCGCTTTTGGAGATCCAACAAACGGATGGCACTGGCCTTCAGTTGTAAGGCCTGAACTATATTTCTGACCAGCACATTCAGCACCGCCCGGAGATCAAGAGTGGAGTTGACTGCCTTGACCGCCTCCCTGAAGGACATAAGTGTTTCATAATCCCTCCTGATCTTTTCGTACATCCTGGCATTTTCAATGGCAATGGCACCCATTTCTGCCAGGGCTTCGGCGGAGTTGATTTCTTGTTCTGAAAACTCCCGAGGCGCAGGAGTATAGAGCCTCATGACACCGATAACCCCCCCCTTGATGCGCAGCGGTACCGAGATGATACTGGCGATACCCTCCACCTGGGCCTCTTTAGGGTACTGGGCTCTCGGGTCCTCAATGACATTGTAAACACTTATGGTTTTGCCCGCCATGGCATCGGCAATGGATTGGTCTGCATCCACCGGCCCCTTGTTAAGGTATGTATTGCTCAAGCCATGGGAAGCTACCAGCTCCAAGGTTCGCTTCCTCGGATCCAACAAACGGATGGCTGAGGCTTTGAGATCCATGACCTGAGTTACATTGTTAACTAGCAGATCCAGCACCTCCTGTCGGTCGAGGGTGGAATTGACTGCCTTGACCACTTCCCTGAAGGAGTCAAAATAAGATTTTTCCTGTGACTTCATGGTACGCCTCCCCAATAAAAAATAGACCCCAACAAAAAGTGGGTGGCTCAGTCCTTCGACAGTTATTATTCTTTGTCACCAGATTCTTAGGAACGAGAGCAAAATTGAGCTAGGACTGTTTGTTGCTACACTGTGCCGCAGAAAAAAGTACCTAGATACAACAGATTAGAGCATTCAACATGCCATGCGTTGCTCTTACAGATTAAATATGCAAGCGATCAGCGGCCATTAAAAGTTAAATAAAGATTATCCTTTCATTTCCAGAGCCAGTAAATCGCTCCCTGGCTTCATACCCCCTTTCGAATACGTAACGGTTGAACTTCCGCTGCTCCTTGTCAGCAACAATTTTCTTTTTTGTAGGGACGTTGCTCAGTATCCCCTCAATGGCGGCCTCTTTGGACAGGGTTATGAAGCGGTCATCTCGCCTGAGGTGTGTGTCTGCTATGAGTACTCCGAAAGAGAACGGTCCCTTGAGAATCGTGGGATAGTTGTGTTTTCCAAAATCGTAAGTTACAAGCCTTAGGTCACATCCTTTGTCGATGAGTTTCTCGAATTTGTTGACGAACTCCTCTCTGGTAAAATATCTGGGCCCCCTGCGATTTGCAGTGACAAGAATAGGTTTATCCACGAAGAAGTCAGCCACCACTGTGAGCCCCCGAGGAAACGAAGTTTGGAAGTCGTTAACCGAAGAAACTGCCCGCCAGGCCTCGGTTAGCTCGAAGCCGTTTACATAGTCAACGAAGTGCGGCACTGCTCCCACCACCTCATTTTCGCGGATCATCACGTCAACACACAGAGGCCCACCGGCCTGGGCCAACCCTCGGCACTGATGAATGGCAGCGTGAAACCCCCCGGCGATCGCAGCATCTGCTTGCATGTTTGCCAGGGTCAGATAGCCAGAACCACCTATAGCTGGATTCGAGATGGTTAATAGTCTTTCTTGGGACACGGTTGCCTCCTATACTCTGTACATGGTGAGGAGTTCGGGTATCCTGGTTGAGTCGGCAAAGCTAGGTCCTTCAAAGCTTAAGGCACCAACCGGGCAGGGAAACTGCTTGCAGGCACCGCATCCAAAGCACAGAGTCGGGTCGTTGTTGAGGAGCGCGTGACACCTGAGCCCTATGCCGCACAGACGACATTTGAACCTGGGGAGATCCTTGAGTTTTTCGGGTTCTTCACTGGCGACGCGTTCCCGTTCCTCTTTAAATTTGAGATCTAGGCATTCATCGCTTTTGACAAAGTGGCCGAGATTCAGTCCCACCGCCTTGGTGTCTTTTGCCATATCCACCACGCAGACCCCGTCTGCCACCACCATGGTCTTCTCCTTGTTGAGATAGCGTCCCATAAGCTCTTTGAAAAGCTCAGCGTTATCATCTACATGGTATGGGTTTATGTGCAATACCTCGAAGCCCATTGCTTTGCCTTCCTTATCAAAATCCACCTCGAGAGGTATCTGGCCACCCGTCATGCGGATGTTATAGTTGTTGTAGACAATGGTTATGGCACCCCATTTTTTGTTTTTGGCGGCGAACTTGAATCCGCTGATATTAAAGTTGTATCCCCCATCCCCTGAGGCAGTAACCACAATCTGCTTCTCAGAGCAGGATTCCTTAAGGCCTTCGCCGACAATGACGCCGGAGCCCATGCAGAAAATGGTGTCCACTATATGATAGGCGTGATAGCCTTGCAGATTACCGCACCCTCTGTCGGCGGCATAAACTACCTGGTACCTATTCTTACCCTTGAGTTCATGCTCCCGGTTGAATCTCTTCATGCCCTCGAGCACCGACCAGGATACTTTGGTATCTCCGCATCCAGCGCAGTTGGATACCGGCCGCATGAAGGTTGTTTCATCATGATCCTGAAGTACTCGATTCGGTAGGGCAACCATGTTTCACACCTCCCTTTATTCAGCCAGAATATGGTCAATGTAGGAGAACCGCTCATAAATCCTAGGCTCATAGGGAATGCCACAGTCGAACACCTTCGCATCAAGTCCGTGCCTGTTTACCAGATCCAAAAGTTGCAGGTAGATGACTCTTCCATATCCTTCCTCGAATACGAAAATCCTGTCGATGGAAAGTTTCGATAAGAGCTTTTTGTACAGCGATTCTGGCTGGGGAAACACCACGGTGGTTTCCACCGCAACATTCCCCCCAAACTTCTTTAACAGGCGGTCCTTTAGGGTTGGGTCATGCCTTAGAAGCTGAAAGTCCTCGCGAAATGGACCATTCAGCAGCAACAAGGTCCTGGGCCTCTCTCCGAGTTGCTGCACCTTGTTCCCAAGGAAGTCGAAATATTCCCCGATCTTTTTTCTAAAGAGTGGAATCAGTTTCGAATGGAACTTATTCTCCCGGGGTCGGATATGGGGACCGATAGTGACCAAGTGTTTGGGATCCCTCGTGAATCCTTTTTGTCTCATGTTGGCACCAAGATCAACCTCCATAGCAAGATCCACTGAAACCTCCCGGTAGGAGAGGTCGTAGTTCATGATAACTGCAAACGGGGTACCCAACTCCTCGAAGAGTCGATAGCAGTTTTTCACCGTTTGATGAGCGGTGAGGGGAGAGTGAAGTTCAAAGGTTGGAATGCGGAAATGAGATGAAAACAACACCTTATTGTCTTGCATGGTCTGGGAGGCGGTTCCTTGACGATCATCCCCCGAGGCTATGCCAAGGCCTCCGGTGTATGGAACGACGTTGACCGCCACCCTGATGGCGTCCGCGGCGGTATTGCCTCCCAGGTGTTTGAAGGAGCACATCACCCGGGAGCCCACGGGCACCCGTTTTTCCTCGTCCTCGCTGAAGACGGTATCCCCATACACCAGGTCCCATTCATCTTCGGTAAGAAACTCGCGACTTTTGAAATCGCCCTTGCATATAACCGCGCCAAGGGCAAGAGCAAAGGCATTGTCTTCGTTGGTGGTGGTTCCCCAGTGTGCCGTGAGCTGGTAGTTTGCGTTGTCCAGGGCCTCCCCGACCTTGATCGCGAAAGGGCTCGCTCTACGTAAGTTGCCGGCCAGCTGTTCAAAGCTTCCCTGGAGATCCGAGATGGGGGCGCCTGGATAACCAGTTGCCAGCCGCACGCCTGCCTCTAGAGCCCCCCTGGCGACAGCCTGATTACCTGACAACCTTACTCTTCCAAGGTTCAAATTTGTGCCCTTGTTCATAGCTCACCTATGAATAGACGATGTCGTCGAACATCGGCGGTCTACCTGAGCACAGCTCCCGGTGGGAATTGAGTTCTGAGGTTTAGGAGAGACTACTGAAGAGGTCGTGACCACGTGAACAGCAGGGATTGGTAAAATAGCCGAACTCTAAAAGCGGTGGGAGTGGTAGCTGATTATTGCAGCTATATATCGTATTATCAGGAGAGATTAATATATACTGGACTATAATATTCGATAAGGATTCGATTGCGCTCAGGAGAATGCGGTTCCAGATGTTAGATGATCTCAATAGAACAGACAATGTTCTACTGAGACTATCACGAGCACATTTTCAGATTCATTTCCTACCTCATGAATATGCCAATATTTTCTACAGTACCTAAATTTATGATACGATTGAGCCAAAGAATCTGTCAACATGAATCGATAGGTTTCACAAAACCATCTATCTTTAGTATCGATAAGTAAAAAGCAAGTCTTCAAAGTCTCTAGTCAGTTTATTTGAATGCGAGTCAGAGTAGATTGCGGTGTTGTAGAAATTGCCCCAATATATTGTGTGTGATTGGGTTGTGATATTGCTGCGATGGAATCATTTGGCTATTTTTTTTACATCTTCTGCCTTTTTCACCGCCTCTCTGGCTTTTTCAACTAGGTCATCAAACTCCTGAGATCTAGAGGTATCGAAGGCACCACGCCCCGTTTGTATCCCTTTGTCAAACACATGTTCCGCATCGATGTAGTTCAGCAAAGCTTTCATGGTCTTAATCAGTCTCAGGTATTTTTCGTCCATCTGTCTCCCCTTTCTCAGATCGAGGTTTCAGTGTTCAGCTTTCTTGTTTCCCTCCCTGACACCTGCCTGCCCGCCGTCTTGTCCGGCGAAGCTTTTGCGAAGTCGGAAGCCCTGAGGACGGTGGCGGGACACCTGAAACCCCAAGATTTGATGCTTGGTGAAGTGTATAAGATCCTCTCTAGAACAGCAATACTCATCTATGCTAAGGTTTAATCATGAAGTTCCTCTTTCTTGAACCATTCTACGGTGGCTCGCATCGGAATTTTGCTGACGGCTGGATCCGTCATTCCCGTCACAAGATCGATCTGGTTACCCTCCCAGCGCGGTTCTGGAAATGGCGGATGAGGGGAGCGGCACTCTATTTTGCCAGAAAGGTTAAAAACCCGTCCGGCTACGATGGTTTGATTGCATCTAGCCTGATGAGTCTTTCCGACCTGAAGGCGCTGTGGGCGGCCGATTGTCCCAATGCGCTGGTATATTTCCATGAAAACCAGCTGTCCTACCCATTACCTCCCGGTGAAACCATGGATTATCAGTTTGGCTTCACCGACATAACCACCTGTCTTGCGGCAGAGAGATTGCTGTTCAATTCGAAAATGCATATGAATGCTTTTTTCGACTCTCTACCTGGATTTATTGGTATGATGCCAGAATACCAGCCGAGTTGGGTTATCGACCGAATTCGGGCGAAAGCGTCAGTTCTGTATCCCGGCTGTAACTACCCTCGAGGCCCGGCCAATCTCAGGCCATGGGATCTTTCGATACCTCCTCTTGTTATTTGGAACCATAGGTGGGAATTCGATAAAAGGCCCGAAATTTTCTTCGCCGCCCTTGATGGGGTTCTATCTATCGATCTTAAATTTCGGCTCGCACTTTTGGGAGAAAATTTTCAAGTGGTTCCCAAACCATTTTTGAGTGCCAGGGAAAAGTACGGTGAGAGGATCGTTCAATATGGCTATGAGCCATCAACACAGAAATATCTGGAATGGCTCAAAAGAGGTGTGGTTGTTGTGAGTACAGCAATTCAAGAAAATTTCGGCATCTCGGTGGTGGAAGCGATAAGGCACGGATGCTACCCTCTTTTGCCCAACAGCCTTTCATATCCCGAGCTGATTCCATTAGAGTATCAAGATGATTGTCTGTACCGCAGCCAGGAGGAACTGGAGGAAAAACTGAGCTTCCTTTTGAGAAAACCAGAGAAATTTGCAGAGAAGCGGCAAGAGCTCGCATCCCACATGGAGAGATATTCCTGGCAGCTGGTAATCGACAAATACGATAAAGAACTGGATCAGCTGGCAGCGCTCTCGACTGTGCAGTAGGCGCTAGCTAGCTAGGACGCCTAGAATACATTTACTTTTTCAACCATAAGAAGGAGTGGTATCTTCCCCTCCAGCAGATAAAAGATCCCGATACGCACTTGAGAGTCTTTTGGAGAACACACCTCCAAGCCGTCTGAGAATTTTAAGTCCTGCATCAGGGTGAAGACTAAATAACTTATCTAACTTCTCCCCTTCAATCTTCACTACCTTTGAATCCGTGGAACAGACGCCAGAGGCGGTATATAGCCCAGGCTCAACCACACAGGACCAACCAAATACCTCACCCGGTTCTGATAGACTATA
>CP070735.1:3034286-3045271 GCA_020347625.1 Deltaproteobacteria bacterium | reverse complement strand
AATGCCGCGTTCGTCTGTTATTTCTGTTATTGAATCTTGAGCTTTGCACAGGGCTCGGTCCGTTTGTCAGCACAGCAGAAACCACCTCGCCTCCGAAGTACCGGTTTACTTCGTCAATCAGGCGGCGGTCGGGTTTCACCCTGAGCTTGTCACTCAGCCGGATGACCGCCTCGCACTCCGGATCTGTACACAAATGCACGTAAATTCTGCAATCACCCTTGTGGCGTTCCAGAATGGCCTTGAGATCCTCAAGCTTATCTTTGCTGAGTGCTTCCAGGGTCAATTTAACATGAATGGCTTGGGTCAGATGTTCCTTGGCGTCCAGTAGGCTAAGAACTCGTTGAGCTATTACTTTTGATCCTTTTTCCTCCTGCTGCAATGTGCCGACAACTAAAATAGGATCCTCTCCATCAAAGAGATGGCGGCTGCTCTGGTATATATCGGCAAATACGATCACCTCCACTGTGCCCTGCCGATCTTC
This sequence comes from Deltaproteobacteria bacterium, assembly GCA_020347625.1. Classification (GTDB taxonomy): domain Bacteria; phylum Desulfobacterota; class Syntrophobacteria; order BM002; family BM002; genus BM002. The sequence goes on along the minus strand of CP070735.1, from coordinate 3,044,790 downwards.
CAGGGTCAAAAATGCCATACGGTCACCCTTTCTGGTGGTTATTTCCTTAAGACCGGCATTGAGACCGCAGAGCATGATCTGAATCCCGTCTGCCTTGTCTGCAAGGCCGCCGCTATCCACGATGGCAAATGATCTCATCTCTTTTTCATACCCGTCCAGAGGATGGCCGGTAAAGTAAAAACCGAGGGCTTCCTTTTCCAGGGCTAGCTTCTGCCGCTGGTTCCACTCAGGAATATTGGGCAAGGAGGGTTCTGAGTCACGCTGCTGTCCGGCAAAAGTCCCGAACATGCTGATTTGACCGCTGAGTCGATCTTTCTGAATGGTTTGCGCCATCTCCATGCCCTCATCGAGGGCAGTCATGGCTTGGCTGCGAACTGGATGCAGGGAATCGAAACCACCACACTTGACAAGACTCTCCACCACGCGCCTGTTGACCCGTTGCAAATCAACTCTTTCGCAAAATTCATAGAGAGAGGCAAAGGGCCCGCCATCTAAACGAGCCTCGATGATAGACTCGACAGCAGAAGATCCCACATTTTTTACTGCCCCCAGGCCGAAGCGGATGCTCTTGCCTACCACGGTAAAATCCCATTCGCTTAGATTTACGTCTGGAGGAAGGATCTCCAGTTCCTTTTCCCGACACTCGTTCAAGAGCTTGACCAGGCTGTCAGAGTTGCTCAAGAAGCTATTCAGCAATGCGGCCATGTACTCCAGTGGATAATGGGCTTTCAAGTAGGCAGTCTGGTAGGCTATCAGAGCGTAAGCGGCGCTGTGCGATTTGTTAAAACCATAACCGGCAAATTTTTCCATCAGGTCAAAGATATGGGCCGCCTTCTTTAAATGGATCCCATTTTCTTGGGCCCCCGAAAGAAAACGGTCGCGCTGGGCAGCCATCACCGCCGGGATTTTCTTGCCCATGGCCCGCCGAAGGATATCGGCCTCCCCCATGCTGTAGTTGGCCAGGACGCTAGCGATTTCCATCACCTGTTCCTGATAGAGAATGACACCGTAGGTGTCTTTGAGAATATCCCGAAGCTGCTCCACATCGTAGCTAATCTCGATCTCGCCATGCTTGCCTTTAATGAAGTCGTCCACCATGCCACTCTCCAAGGGGCCTGGACGATATAGGGCAACCAACGCAGTAATGTCATTAAAGTTTTCTGGTTTCAGACGCACAACGAGATCGCGCATGCCCGGGCTTTCCAACTGAAACACCCCAGTAGTATCCCCGCGGCACAGAAGTGCGTAGGTGTCTGAATCATCCAAGGACAAGTCACGCATCTTAAGTTCGATCCCATAGTCTTTCTGGATGAGCTTAACTGCGTTATCAATGACCGTAAGGTTACGCAGTCCCAAAAAATCGAACTTAATGAGCCCAGCCTTTTCCACGTATTTCATCGGAAACTGGGTAACCACTTCACCCTTGGATCCCTTGTAAAGAGGCATGTACTCAACGATAGGACGATCCGAGATGACGACGCCCGCGGCGTGAGTGGAAGCATGACGGGTGAGGCCCTCTAGGGCGAGGGCCACGTCAAAAAGTTCCTGGAGGGCAGGATCTTTGCTAAGTTCTTTGAGACGGGGCTCGTTCTTAAGGGCTTTGTAGAGGGTCATGTTAAGCGCCGGCGGGATGAGTTTGGCGATTTTATCCACATCGCCGTAAGGCATACCAATGGCTCGCCCGACATCGCGGATTACGGCACGCGCCTGCATGGTGCCGAAGGTGGTTATCTGGGCTACCCGATCTGTGCCGTAACGTTGGCTGACATACTGGAGAACTTGGTCACGGCCCCTCATACAGAAGTCCACATCAATATCTGGAAGGCTCAGCCGCTCCACATTGAGAAAACGCTCGAAGATAAGGCCATGGGCGATGGGATCAAGATCGGTGACACCGAGGCTATAAGCCACCAAACTCCCAGCGGCCGATCCACGTCCTGGACCGACAGGGATGGCCTTCTCTTTGGCGAAATTGACGAAATCTGCAACGATAAGGAAGTAAGTGCTGAAACCCATTCTTTGGATAACCGAGATTTCATGGTTCAACCGCTGGCGATACTTCTCCTCATGCTTTTCGCCAAATTCCGGCCGCTTTTTCTTGATCTCCTCGAGTCTTTTAACAAGGCCCTTGAGGGTTTCCTGTTCAAAACGGGACTCAGCTGACTCGCCAGGCTCAAGTGGGAACTGGGGAAAGTGGGGCTGATCGAGTTCCAGTTGCACTTGGCAGCGTTCGGCGATCGCTAAGGTGTTGCGAAGGGCTTCAGGGAAGTCACCGAAGTACGACCACATCTGCTCCGGCGACTTAAAGAAAAGCTCACTGGTGGAAAAACGCATGCGCTTTTCCTCTAGCACCGTTTTTCCCGTCTGGATACAGAGAAGGACATCGTGGGCTTTGGAATCTTCTGCCCGCAGGTAGTGGCAGTCATTGGTCGCCACCAGCGGGATGCCGGTTTTTTCACTCATGTGGAGGAGGTCGCGGTTAACGATATCCTGCTCGGCGATGCCATTGGCCTGTATTTCCAGAAAAAAATTGTCCTCCCCGAAAATATCACGATATTCTAGGGCAGCCTTTTCAGCCCGAGTATAGCTGGCCGCCAACAGATGTGAGGCGATCTCTCCATGGAGGCAGGAGGAAAGTGCAATAAGGCCGTCATGGTGGGTGGCGAGCAGTTCCTTGTCCACTCTGGGTTTGTAGTAAAAGCCTTCGAAGTTGGCTACGGTTAGCAGCTTAAGAAGATTACGATAGCCGGTGTTGTTTTCAGCCAAAAGCACTATGTGATAATTACGTCCGCCGTCGTTAGTTTCACCGCGATCGTGGCGGCTCTTTGGCGCCACATAAACCTCGCAGCCGAGGATTGGCTTAACGCCGTAGTTGTTGGCCTTCTCATAAAACTCGAGAGCGCCGTGCATGTTGCCGTGATCCGTCAGCGCAACTGCAGGCATGCCAAACTCTACGGAAGCTTTGAGCATGTCCCTAATACGGATGGCACCGTCGAGAAGACTATACTCACTGTGCACGTGGAGGTGAACAAACTCTTTTGACGACATACAGGAAAATCCTCAGATGCAATTGGGGAATTGAGGAATTGAAGGATTAAGGAATTATACTATGTAAAGAGCTGAGCAAAAGTCTTAATTATTGAAATCCCTGAATCCCTGAATCCCTGAATCCCTGAATCTGCGTCAGACTTTGACGCAAATCTTCCACAGAAATCGGATGAATGATGGCCTGGCCGATTTTGGAGATGAGGACAAAGTGACAGATGCCCGCCTGTATCTTCTTGTCTCTTTCCAGAGCCACTAGCAGGCTATTCACATCTACGTCCGCGGGAAGTTCTGTGGGTAAACCCAACTTTCGGATCAACGACAATGCCCGATCAGCCTCATCACTGGTGAGACCGGCCCATTGACGGGAAAATTGAACGGCAGCACCCATCCCGGCGGCCACCGCGTGCCCGTGTGATATTTTGTAATTGGAAGCCGCCTCCAGGGCATGACCGAGAGTGTGACCAAAATTGAGGATTCGGCGCAGCCCGGCTTCAAGCTCGTCCTGGCTCACCACCCGGCACTTCACGCTGCAGGCATCAGCAATAATATTTTCCAACATGGGGTTGTCTGCGTTGAGGAGGTTGGCTCCCTCCATCTCCAGAATTGAAAAGAGTTTCGGTTGTCCAATGAGAGCAGACTTAATAATTTCCGCAAAACCGTCCCGCATGGCATCAGGGGGGAGCGTACCCAACACGTCGGGATCAGCCAGCACTAGTAGAGGCTGATGAAAGGCGCCCAAAAGGTTCTTCCCTGAAGGCAAATCAACACCGGTCTTGCCACCAATGGCACTGTCCACCTGAGCGAGGAGGGTAGTAGGAACTTGGATGTAGCGGATTCCTCGCATGTAAATGGCGGCAGCAAAGCCGGTGATATCACCGATCACTCCGCCACCAACAGCAATAAGCAGACTTTTGCGATCAAAGCTAAGAGTTGTGAGTTCGTGACAGAGATCGACAACGGTATCCATTGTTTTGGTAGCCTCGCCGGCAGGCAAGGTGAACAATGCCGTCTTGATGCCGTACGATTTGAGTTCTTCCAGGAGAGGTTCGGCCACCAGGGGTCGCACCACCTCGTCGGTAACCAAACCATAAAAGGAAAAACTTCCCAGTCGTTGTATCTCTCTGTGGAGCGAACTCAGGATACCTCGACCTATCAAGAGGTCGTATGAGCTATCCTTTCTACCCTCTAATGTCAAACGAATACGTTGCATGATTCATGCACGATCACTGCCCTTGCCAGCAGGCAGCCAACCGCAAGCAACCGTCAGCTAGCTGTAGAAGATCTGTTAATGAAGCTCCGGCCGCTGCAATACTTCATGGTTTTAGGGGGCGTTACATGTTACGCAGCTCTGTTTTGAGCTGCCAGTTGCCAGCTGCAATCTGCGTACTGGTTATGATCTTCGGCCCTGCAACAGTTTTGTTCTTTGCTCTTCAGTAAGGATGGGAAGTATCTCATTGATCATTTCTGTGAATTGGGCTGGAAAGAGTGCTTGCTGGCCGTCGCTCAAAGCTTTGGCTGGCTCATTATGAACTTCCACCATCAACCCATGGGCTCCAGCAGCCGTCGAAGCCCGACTCATGGGAATTACCTGATCCCGGCGGCCACAGGCATGGCTTGGATCGACAATAATCGGGAGGTGACTTTCTTGCTTGACCACCGGGATGGCGCTGAGGTCCAAAGTGTTGCGAGAATGGTCGGCAAAGGTGCGAACGCCGCGTTCACAGAGAATGACATTTGAATTACCCTTGGCCATGATGTATTCAGCTGCCATGAGCCATTCTTGGATGGTTGCAGACATGCCGCGCTTGAGAAGAATCGGTTTCCGGGCCTTCCCAGCTCGATTAAGCAAGGAAAAATTTTGCATGTTACGCGCACCGATCTGAATGATGTCAGTGTACTCTTCGACAAGATCGCATTGTTCATGGTCCAGTGCTTCGGTGACAACTGAAAGGCCCGTCTCCTCTCGCACCTTGGCAAGAATTTTCAGACCTTCTTCTCCCAAGCCCTGAAAGCTGTAAGGCGATGTGCGGGGCTTGTAGGCACCGCCCCGAAAGATGCAGGCGCCTTGGTCCTTAACCGTGCGGGCGATAGTTAGAGCCTGCGTCTCGCTCTCCACGGCGCAAGGCCCAGCGATGATCACGAAGTTTTCACCGCCGATACGCACATCTCCGACTTGAACGATTGTGTCAGTGAGTTCCAGTTCACGACTAACTAGCTTGTATGGCTTAGAGACCGGGATGGTCTCCTTAACTCCGGGCAGGAGTAGAAAGGGAGCGGGGTCAACGGATCCGCGGTTTTGGAGAATACCAATGGCCGTGCGCTCTCCCCCTTTTATCACTCGGGCAACGTATCCCTCTCGTTCTATTGCTGTCACTACCTGAGCGATTTCTTCTTCGGTGGCATAACTGCTCATGACCACCAGCATATAAATCTCCTTTCCAAGGCATTAAAATGGAGCTAAGAGAAGGGTTGCAGTCGAAAGAGCTCCCGAGATTTTCATGTGTTTGGATCTTGCCAGGTGGCAACTCCTACTAGCATACACCTCCGGTGCTGTCAATTTGTTTCCCCGAGGACATATGTCCTCGCATGGCGCAAAGCGCATAGCGAAAAAAGAGATAATGTCTGAAACGCTTTGCGGCTTGCGATTACGGATGTAATCCCCTGAGTAACATGGCCTCGGTTACACGCCTTACCGCCAAGATGTAAGAGGCCATCCGCATGTTAACCTTTTCCTTCTGTGCCAGTTCCCAAACGTCGTCAAAGGAGCGATCCATAATGCCCTTCAGTTTGGAATTAACCTCTTCCTCTGTCCAGAAATACCGTTCAAGCCCCTGAACCCACTCAAAGTAGGATACGGTGACACCTCCCGCATTGGCGAGGATATCGGGCAAATGGTATTTACCCCTGTCAAAAAGAATCTCATCGGCGGCTGGTGTTGTCGGGCCGTTTGCCCCTTCGGCAATTATATCTGCTCTGATACGATCTGCGTTTTTTTGGGTAATCTGATTGTCCATAGCGGCGGGGATCAGGACGGAGCAGTCCAACTCGAGTAATTCCTCGTTGGTGATGTTGTCTGCACCTGGATAATTCAGAACAGAGCCGCTCTCCTCCTTGTGTTTTGCTAGAGCCCTGGGGTCTAGGCCTTTAGGATTAAAAACCCCACCCCTACTGTCTGTAGCTGCAATGATCTTGGCTCCATCGTCGTGGATGATCTGGGCAGCGTGATAGCCTACATTACCGTATCCTTGCACCGCGACGGTCTGGTCTTCCACTTTGCGGTTCAATCTCCGCAACAGTGAATAGACTGTGAATACACAGCCGCGGCTGGTGGCTTCATTACGGCCTAAAGAGCCCCCAACTGCTATGGGCTTGCCGGTTACCACCCCGGGTTCGGCATAGCCTACAGAAACACTGTAAGTGTCCATGATCCAGGACATAATCTGAGGATTGGTATAGACATCCGGGGCCGGTATGTCTGTTTGAGGCCCGAAAACATTAATTAATTCCGAAGTATACCTTCGGGTCAAACGTTGAAGCTCTCCCCTAGACATTATTTTAGGGTTGCAGGCAACTCCACCCTTTGCTCCACCGTATGGAATGTTGACTACTGCACACTTCCAAGTCATCCACATGGACAGCGCGATTGTCTCTTCCAAGGTAACATCGGGGTGGTAGCGAATGCCACCTTTGGCAGGGCCACGAGAGGTGTTGTGATGGACGCGGTAGCCCTCAAAGACCTCGACCTCGCGATTATCCAGCCGGATGGGGACGGAGACGATATAACATCTTGCTGGTCTCCGGAGTCTCCTGTGAATGGAAGGATCCAACTTGATGCGTTCAGCGACCTGATCAAGCTGTTCCACAGCAACGTCCAGAGAATTATCTATATCACTCATGATTTCTCTCCTTTTCAAAGCTACCCAAAGCGCAGTATCCAGCTCGCAGCAGGCAGAGGGCAGCAAGCAGAGACAAATCAATTTATAACTATAGATATTATCTGCCAGCTGTCAGCTGCCTGCTGATCATTGGCGATGCGCGATGCGATAGTTTCTCTTGGATTGGCTGATAAATCGTTCTGTTGCGCTAAAATCTACCTACCGAGGAGGCGATTCAGGTTTTTCTCCTTCCACTCTTGAAGTTTTTGGTAATGCTTATAGCGGGATTCATGCTTGCGAAAAGTTTTGGAGTGGGCCATTTTCCGTCCATTCTGTAACTCCACTCCCAAATAATGGTGCAACATTTCGTGGTATATGACACCCTTGACGACGTAGTGCGGCACGTAACTTTTATCCAGAGCGGGGTTAATGCGGATAGTTTTCGTTATGTCGGAATAGCTGGCGAGCTTGATGGAGTTCTGATTGCTGACCCGTCTGTTGGCACCCCAGGTTATTTGGCAGTTTACGTTGTTTGAAAAATATTCGTAATTGAGCTGATCGAATAGTTCTTTGATATTAAAGTATCTTCCATGGTGACGGAGAAGAGTCTGCCGTCCTTTGGGAGAAGCATTTCTGATTTTGTCGGAGTTAGAAGCGACAAAGTCTCGCAGAACAGATGGCGCTTTCCTTTTGCGACCCGTGATAAAGCTGGCCAGCGAGTTCAAAATCTCATCATCTGCCTCGAGGAACATGTGATGCAACCGGACTTTGTAGCCTCTATTAAAAGATCGGATGTGGATCATCGAGTGGGTATTGTCGGTAATGGTGAGGTGGATCGGTTTGTTGACCAATCGTGAAATGGACTCTTTCAGCAGTGAAAGTGCTTCCTGGTTCAGGTTCACACTAGGTGGCTTCAAGATCGTTATCTTGCCTCCCGCCGGATTGTTTAGTGCACTTCTAGCAGAAAAGGGCTGCCAAATGCCAGCATTAAATTCGTTTGAGCAAGGGAAACTTGGTCCTGTAGCCCAGTTAAGATCGCATAGTGCATAGCGCATGGCGCATAGCGAAAAAAAGGATAGACAGTAAATGGTAAAAGGTTAAAGGTTGCGCAGCCAGTGCATACTCGATTTACCCTTGACTGTTTTCTATTCACCGAACGCTTTGCGCTCTGCGCTTAGCGCTATGCCTCATTTGGGCAGCTCAAAGCCAGGGCCTGCCGCGGCGTAGCTGGGCGAAGCCAGGTCGTTTGGGCCTAGATTCTTTACTCTACCACGGACTACGTTTCTTGTTGACAAGATGGTGTGGGAAGATAAGCTGAGATGTCGTGTCCGAGGATCGAAGGCGAGGCAATCCCACATCGCACATCACACAGCAGAAACGAGCTTTTAAGAGGTGGAAAGATGGACCCACAAGTGAAAGAGGCGTTGGAGAGGCAAGTTGAGAAAGAACCTTTCGCAAAGAAACTTGGCCTGAAATTGATCGAGGTTGGCGATGGCTATGCAATGGTTGAGATGGTTTGCACCGAAGAAATGGAAAACATTTTCCAGATGACTCACGGTGGTGCCATATTCACTTTGATCGATGAGGCTTTCGAGATTTCCTGCAACTCGCACGGCACCGTGGCCGTGGCGCTGAATGTAAATATTACCTACCACCGGGCTCCGTCACCAAACAGCACCCTCAGGGCAGAAGCCAAGGAAGTCTCAAAAACTCGGAAAACAGGTAACTATTATATTACGGTGAAAGATGATAAGGACCATCTCATTGCCAGCTGCCAGGCCCTCGCCTACCGAAAAGGCGAGAAATTGCCTTTTCTCTAATGGGGGACGTCAAAACCTACCAACGTCACCCCTTTTCGATATGAAGCGGGCTACGGCTGGCGGGACGAATTGTTGCCAGTCGCCACCGGTGGCAATTAACTTGCGGATTTTCTGGCCGCTTATACCTTTACTCAAAGAGTCCTCCATCACTACCTCAAGACCCGCTTTTTTCATTCTCTCCGCTTTTCGCATCTCCCAGGGGGAGTAAGCAACAACAAACATGGCGGTACCCTGAGGTACATAATGGCGCCACCGCTCTGAGTGATGAATTGGAAAGGGAACGATAAAGATCCTTTCCATGGGATATCCTTCTTCCCTCAGGGTTGCCTGGATCATCATGAGTCTTTCTGTGAAAGTAAAAGGATTTTCCTCCGGCAGATGCCGATGAGCATTTAGTTTTTCTTGTACAATGACGCTGGGATCGGGGTTGGTAATGCCCACTATGACTCTTTCAGACTTCTCCCACGCCAAACGGAAGTAACGTAGATGTTCCAAGTGAAATGGCTGAAATCTGCCGTGGATCATGCCATAGGGATAGCGCACTGGTTGCCCCTGGGTATTATATGGTTGATCTGGAAAGATTGCTGTAACCCTGGTTACGTTCTCGCCGTAAAAATCTTCCCACAATCTCGTAGGTTTGCAGAAGCGATTTCTCTTCCTTTAACTCTAATACCCACCAATCACACCAGGGAAGTTGGAGAATCATCCGAAGCCGGTCTTCCAGGTCCTCTAATTTCGTGGGTGGCATGTGCCGTTCATCGTTTTCCTGATGGTAGATATGGGCATTTACAATTCGTTCGGCCTGGGGAGCAACGAAATCGTTCACCCTGTATTGCTGACTCAAGACGGATGGACTGACAAGGGCATGCCCCACATCTACAGTGGCCCAGCATCCAGATTTACGGATTAGCTTTTCGAAAAGCTCAGGTCTGCTCGTCCAACCCCAGGCCAGGTTTTCCAGACAGAGACGAACCCCTACACTGTTTGAATAGCGTACCAGATCTGCCAAACGCTCGATGGTTCTGTTCCATGACAAGTCAGTTGTGGTGTTCCGCCCCAACCCTACATGGATGGTGAGAAAACGGCCCTCCAATTTAGAAACGAGCCGGCAAATTCGGCGGAAGATGTTCATCGCATTTTTGCTGTTTTCAGCATCAACGTCTCCCAGATCGATCTTTTTGAAAGCGCAGTGGTAGCGGACCTCGAGAGGGTGCAAACTGGAGATGGTTTTCAGCAGGGCTGATTCTGCAGCGGGGCTTTGCGGAAGGTTTTCCTGCTTGAAGCTCCAGTCAATACCGGCAAATCCATTTTCAAGAGCAAAGTCTTTGAGCTTACGTGCATCTGAAATGAAGTTGCAGCAAGCCAGCTTTGGACCGTTGATCACGATTCAGCCATCCTTATCTAATATTGCCATTATCAGTGAACAGTTTACAGATGATAAGCATTTACATTGGAGATGACAATTTGTCCAATAGCAAATATCTATAATCAGTTTGTTTTGTATCGAATTTAAGAATGGGGTGTAACCAGGAATATGTTCATCGATTTTAACTCCCATCTCGCCAAAGCGATTTTATGGCATAAACATAGAGAATAATTAGTTAAATTATCTTGTATTGGCGAATTCCAATATTCATAATATTGGTAATTCTGATATCTAAATGCTTTTATATTGAGATTTCCAATAGATTTGCAATAGAGTAGGAATTGCTGATTTTCTAATCACTGCTATGCTTTTAAGGCTTCGGCTCGAGAGCGTCG
>CP070735.1:3016668-3034186 GCA_020347625.1 Deltaproteobacteria bacterium | reverse complement strand
TGTCCTCCTTACGCCCAAAATTATTGACAAGTGCCCATTGCATAACTACCACTCAATATTTCACCAAACTCCTCCTCTTTTCAATCCACGTAGCTCACAACGAAGATTGCTCTGCGAGCCCTTTTTGGGTCGACTGTCTTAGAAGGATATTTTGGATGGGTTTATGTTGAGTGTTCTGAACTATCGCCCTTGAATAATAGATTATCTCTATCTTGTCAAGGGCCAGAATTCCCACTCATCCAGTCGGCTTTAGGTGAGTGATGCCTGGATCGCAGTGCTAGGCGTGGTTATCCGAGAGTCTTTCGTATATGGGGTGTTGTAGCCGTCGAAACAGACCACCACTGCCTTTCGGCAAGTGGTCTTTTCGACCCAACACCAAGAGACCCCCAGGAAGGAGGGCCCTGTGGAAGCCAACTGTTATTTTTTCTTGGAGTGAATCTGTAAAGTATGTGTAGGCCAGGTTTCTACAAAAAATCAGATGGTTACCTTTAAAGGGTGGATCGGAGATCAAATTGTGCTCAGCCCAGACAATCCTGTCGTGGAAACCACCAGGAAGAGAGAAGGTCCCACCCTCGTTGGTACAGTATTTCTCTCTGAGATGCCTGGGCATCTCTCTGAAGCTGCTGGCGGGATAGCGGCCCTGCAAGGCCCTTGCCAGGCAACGGCTGTCGCTATCGCTGGCCAGTAAATGCAACTCGCGACCTGAGCCGGCAAAACTTTCCTGCCAGAGAATCAACAGGCTGTAGGGCTCTTCGCCACTGGCACATCCCGCAGACCAGATCCGCAAGGGTTCGTTGGCAGGTAGCCGGTCCAGAATGGCCGGCAGCCAAGTGGTCTCCAGTGCTTCAAATAGGGCGGCATTGCGCCAGAAGCGAGAAATGGTAACCGTCAACAGACCGCTAAGCTGCTGCCGCTCTTCTTCATTATCGAAGAGATAGGAATGGTACTCGCTCCAAGAATGAAGAGCCAAAACCTGCAACCGAGAAATGATACGTTTCCGGATGCTCTTACTTCTGAAGCGCCGCCAGCGCAAACCCAGATGAGGTAGGGTGGTTTTCAAAAATTCTTTGTAATCCATGCGGTTCTTTTTCTTCCTATTTTTTTTAGTGTATCATACAGCCTATAAGAGACCATCGTTTTGGATTATCATGTGCAGTATTCTGCCCTTTTAGTTGGGATGCTTCCACTCCTAGCAGTCCAAGTGCGAAGGAGGAGGCGAGATGATTGAGTCCTATAGTTTCGGTAGCATGACGGTCATGGGAGAAAACCACCGCAATGATCTGAAGATCATTGAAAAGCAGATCGTGGGCAACTGGTGGCGCAGGGAGGGGCACGCTGTCTATGCCGAGGACATCGACGACATTTTATACTCCGGTGTGGAGATGCTTGTTGTGGGCACCGGCGCATATGGCAGTATGAGGGTAACTGAGGAAGCGGCACGGGCCATCAAAGGACGGGGGATACAATTGGTGGCTGTTCCCACCAAAGAGGCTGTCACCCTTTTTAATACCCTCCTTGGCCAGGGCAAAAGAGTTGCTGGCGCCTTTCATCTGACATGTTAGGTTTTTTGTTACACGTCCGTTAGCTTTAGCGGAACCTATCAATTCAATTAACTTGCGGTCTTGGTTGAAATCTTTGGCTTAATTATTGCTTGTCCCTGTCTGGGTAAAATGGTAGGAATAGATAATTTTTTCAATTGTAACGCGACTTATCTTTTGCATATCATCGGTTCATAGTAAGAAGTAACACGTTGTAATTAAAAAAGGATATTTTTGAAACGGACTGCAAATACAGCAATTCGCAAAACTCCCACTAGCCTAGGAGGAATACCCATGAGTAAACGCTGGAAGTATTTACTGCACTTCTTAGTAGCTGTATCAATCCTGGCCCTGGTGGTGCCAACTGCTGCGCAGGCGGCAGAAACAATCAAGGTGGGCATCGTCTTGCCACTCTCCGGTCCCCTGGAGGACTTCGGGAGCATGGAAAAGCACTCCTTTGACATGGCCCTGCAGGAAATCAACGGTGGTGGAGGCATCAAAGGCAAGATGCTTGAGTTTATCTATGTAGATGACAAGGGCGAACCAGAAGTGGGACGTTCGGCTGTGCAAAAGCTCATTAACGAAGACCATGTGGTCATGCTGGGTGGCGGCTTTTCCAGCTCAGTTACTTATGTGACGGCTGATGTGGCTCAACAAAACCGTGTGCCTTTCCTTATCAATACCGCTTCGGCGGACAAGATAACCGAGCAAGGCTGGGATTATATTTTCCGTCTCAATCCACCGGTGAGCGAGTACACCAGCGGTCTCGAGAGTTTCCTGGCCAAGGTGGTAAAACCAAAGACCGCAGCTGTGATTCACGAAAACTCTATGTATGGCAAGAAGGCTGCCGAATTTTTCCAGAAGAGCTGCAATAAACTTGGGATCGATGTCTTATTGGTGGAAGGCTATGAGCACGGCGCTGAAGATTTCAAGCCGGTCTTGACCAAGGTCAAGCAGCTCAATCCCGACATCCTTTTCATGGCGTCTTACTTGATGGACGGTTCGGCCCTCATGATCCAAGCCAGGGAGTTGAAACTCACCCCCAGGCTGTTTCTCGGCGGCGCCGTTGGTTTTACCATGCCGGAATTTGTCCAGTATGCCGGCATAGCCTCGGACAAGATCATGACAGCCACCCTGTGGCACCAGGCGCTGCCGCTGCCCGGAGCCATGGCCTACTTCCAGGCGTTCGCGGCAAAGTACAACAGGGCCCCAGAATATCACGGCGCCGAGGCCTATGCAGCCGCCTATGTGATCAAGGACGTGCTTCAGCGGACCGCATCTTTTGAATCGGATGATATCAAGAAGGCCTTGAGTGACACCAATCTGACCACACTCTTTGGCCCGGTCAAATTCACTTCTTACGATAAGAAAACCAATCAAAACAAGCTGACCACCTATGTGGTCCAGTGGCAGTTCAGCAGACTCAAGCTGATCTGGCCCAAGAATCTGGCCAACGCCGACTACGTCTTCCCGATTGACTGGCTGAGTGAGTGGGGATTCTAGGGGCAAGCTAAGTCAGCGGTGGATCCTGGAAACAGAGTCGCGTTGAACTGCGGTGCTGGCGGTGAATTTCTTTGCCATAAAAGATATCAGCAAGAACTTCGGTGGGCTCATGGCACTAGCTGGTGTGAGCTTCCAAGTTGAGCGTGGAGAAATTTTCGGACTCATTGGCCCCAATGGTTCTGGCAAGACCACTATCTTCAACCTTATCAACCAGTACATTCCCTTAACTTCAGGAGATATCCTTTTCAAGGGCAAAAGTATCAAGGGGATGAAGACCCATCAAATCTGCCATTTGGGTGTCGCCCGGACCTTTCAAGTGGTCAAGCCGCTTAAACGCATGACCGTCCTGGAAAATGTCATGGCCTCTGCCTTCTGCCGGGTTAACTCCCTCAAAGAGGCGGAAAAATTGGCCCTAGAAACTCTGGATTTCTCCAACCTGCTGCCAGAAAAGGACAAGCCCGCCAAGAGTCTGCCCATTGCCGGACGCAAGCGTTTGGAAATCTCCCGGGCTCTGGCCACCAAACCGGAACTGCTCCTTTTGGACGAGACCGCCGCAGGCCTGAATCCCGCGGAACTGGACGAGACCATGGAATTGATCCGGAGAATTCGCGATCGCGGGGTGACTATCATCATTGTCGAACACATCATGAAATTAATCATGTCCATCTCACACCGGGTTCATGCCATCAATTATGGTCAGACCATAGCCGAAGGCACTCCCGAAGAAGTAGCAAACAACAAAGAGGTCATCGAAGCTTACCTAGGAGAATCCTATACTTAGAGTGGAAAACATTGATGTGTTTTATGGTGATTTGCAGGTGTTATGGGATGTCTCCTTCGAGGTAAACGAGGGTGAAATTGTTGCGCTGGTCGGCGCCACCGGCGCCGGTAAGTCCACAACGCTCAAGACCATCTCCGGTTTGTTAAGTCCCACCAATGGTAGCATTACTTTTCTGGACCAGCGCTTGGACCAAGTCTCCGCCCATAAGATTATCGAGCATGGCGTTGCGCAGGTGCCGGAGGGGCGCCGTCTTTTTCCTGAAATGACGGTGCGGGAAAATCTGATCATGGGCTCCCTCTCTCCGCAGGCCAAAGCCAAGCGCAATGAAACCATGGCATGGATTTTTGCTCTCTTTCCCAGATTGCGTGAGCGCGAAAAACAGATGGCTGGGACCCTCTCCGGCGGCGAGCAACAGATGCTCGCGGTGGGACGTGGCCTTATGGCCCTGCCCAAGTTAATCATGTTTGACGAGCCTTCTCTGGGTCTGGCCCCCATTTTAGTTGCTGAAATTTTTAGAATCATTGAACGCATCAAACAGGAAGGCGTCACTGTGCTCATCGTAGAGCAGAATACCAAACACACATTGGAAGTCTGCGATCGCGGCTACGTTCTGGAAAATGGCCGAGTCGTACTGAGCGGCACCGGACAGGAACTCCTTGACAACGAACACGTCAAACAAGCCTATCTGGGCATCTGAGATATACTTCAACCTCTTTTTCCTTACAACTACCACTTTCTCGGGTGATGATCTCTTTTCCCTGCTTGGATTGCAGATTGACCCAAAGTTGTTGAAACACGGAGTTATTACGCAGCTTGTATAGTGGATTTCTCTGAAATTGATTTATATAACTGAATATGGAACATTCAATCGCGCGAGGTTGTATTATTCTTCGCTCACTGAGTAACTCGCAAACAGCAACTTAAAGGCGTAAAAGCTGGCTCCATGTCTATTGCTGCCCGCTGTTAGCTGCAAGCTGAATGATGACTGAAGTACTCTTTATTGAAGTCACTGCTAGAAGAATGGAGATGCGGGCTTGCGAGATCGCGGAGCGCACCTACACCCAGGGAAACAGGCTGCAAATCATAGCTGCTGATCAGAACCAGGCAGCGCGTCTGGACGATTTGCTTTGGACGTTTAGGCCTGACAGTTTTGTGCCTCACGGTCTCTTTGAAGAAGAAAGGGACGAGCCTCCCCAACCGGTGGTTATTACCACTAAATTAGAACCGATCCCGGGAATTGAATCATTATTGATGCTGAACTATTGTCCCACTGAACTGGTGGGCCAGTTCTCTCATGTCATCCATCTGATAATCGTTGACAACCCGGAGCGACTCCAAGCCAGCCGCGATTACTGGGCTCAGCTCAAGGAGGCAGGTTTCAGTTTGAGACATCAGAAAGTTTAGTCGGTTTAGCCGGTTTAGTCAGTTTAGCCAGTCTAACCGGCATAACGGGCTTAACCGGCTCAACTGGCTTAATCTAACATTGCTGAAGTATGGGAGGACCCGGTCAGTGTCTTCTCCATTGGGCCGATGGTGGAAGAAATTCAGGGATACCTGCAGATACCTCTCCGCCAGCCTCGCCATCGTACTTGTGAAGCGAAAACTGAAAAGACGCCCTCAAGATTGGAGTTTGTGGTTGACCTTGGGCCGCCTCTATGCCATCGGTTATCAGTGGCCGCAGGCCATCGATTCCCTTAAACGAGCCAGAAAACTCAATCCTCAGAGCGAGGTGATTGCCCAGGTTCTTGCCGACGCCAAAGAGAAAGCTCGTCAGAACGGCGCTTGGCCCCCGGCTAGGAAAGCAAAGGAGAAGTAAGTATAATGGAATGCCAACAGGATAAGAATCTCGCCCAATGCAACTGCACCTATGAGCCTTGTGACAAAAAGGGAATTTGCTGCGAATGTTTGAATTATCACCTCGAGCCCGCATTATGCACGTAGCGGCGTCAGGAGACAGTGCAGATGAGCTTGCCACCGGGCAACCGCAGGGACTCGGATCCGAGGCGTACTTGAATTGTACGTCGCAGGGTCCGAGGGCCGAGGACGCCCGGAAGGAAGGTCATATCCACTGTCGCAGTAGGCGGTTCGTGCGTAATGCGGGCTAAACATGCGCCAGTTGCCAGGTTGCTGCTTTCCTGCCGATGTGGAAAAGACCTGGGATCGCTCTTTTGAGACTTTCGCCAAGCTGGTACAAGAGCAGAAAGTCTAGGGGACGTTGGTAGGTAGAAAGAATTGGAGTATTGGAGTGTTGGAGAAATGTTTCTAAGATTACTATTGCAGAGGTTTGGATATGAATCGAACTTATAAAATCACCCTCTTCCCTCTTATTCTAGCAATTGTCCTAACCTTACTAAGCCATGATCCAGCCTCTGCTCAGTGGAGAACCCAAAAGCCGCCCATCTCGGCGCAGGACACGGATCTTTCCGTTTCTCCTTCAAGGGGACCGGCTGACGCACCTGTCAAGATAGCTGTTTTCACTTGTTTTAAGTGACCTGCTTGTGCGAGGCTTGCGCCCGTACTCGAGCAGGTGCTCGAGAAATATCCCGCCCAAGTGAAACTGATCTTTTTGAGCTTCCCCCTCAGAAACCACAGATTCTCCAAAAGAGCCGCAATCGCTGCACTTGCAGCCAAAAAGCAGGGGTATTTCTGGGAGTATCACGACCTTGTTTTCGAGAATCTTGAGAGCCTAAACGAACAGAAGTTTAGAGAAATAGCAAGAGATTTGGGTTTGGATATGCGGAGATTTGAACAGGACCTGCAAGACCTCACATTAGTGGCAAGAGTCAACCGGGATATCAGGCTCGGTGCCTATATGGGAGTGAGAAGTACACCCACCGTCTTTATCAATGGAAGGGTCTCTCGGGCCAGGACACTGAAAGCACTCGAGGCTGAGGTTGAGCAAGAGCTAAAAAAAGTCAAGAAACAGCAGGAGCTTAGCAGCAAGGGAAAAGGATAAAGGGCAATGGGAAAAAATAGGGGACGTTGGTATGTTTTAAAGGTTTCCAGGCCTTCGTCCTCTCCTTACGACCTCGCTTGATTTCCTCTCTTTCGTAAGGGTGGACAATTCAGCTATTTATCTAGTTCAGACAGCTTGTTCAACACCCTGACCCGCACAGGGCTCTAAATTCCACCACTCCAATACTCGAAGAGGTGCTTTTCCTACCAATTTGCTCAAGATTGGCAAGATTCTTGAAAGCGGTTTTTCACTGGAGAACCGGGATGAGAAATTAGCAGGTGGCGTGTTTTAAGATGAAGAAATTCCTCAAAAAAGTGGCTGAAAACAATATTCTTAAGGTACCGTTTTTAAGAAACATCTTGTTAGTGTCTTTGGTGATTGTAATAGTCCTGCCCCTTTACAATATCCTTTTCATTTATCCTGCGTTCACCAAATTGCTTACTGACGATAAACGAGATGACGCCATCCGGATAGCGAGACATCTATCGTCATACTGCGTTTCTGGACACACTGAATTGACAAGCGATCTGTTGCAGGTCCAGCTGTCAAACGAAGTCGAGCGGTTAAGACAAGCAGAAGAGGATTTTGACCTAATCAAATTGAAATTCTTCTCAAAGTCAGGAGAGGTCCTATTTTCCACTGATCCTAAAGATATGGGAAATGTAAACAATGAGACATACTTCCACGAGATCGTGGCTAAAGGAAAGGTACATGCAGAGGTTATTCATAAAGACACTGAATCCCTCGAAGGGCAAAAATTGCCGGTGGATGTGGTGGAAACGTACGTACCACTGATGAAGGATGACTCATTTCTGGGTGCCTTTGAAATCTACTACGACATCACAGCCAGAAAAAACGAGCTTGAATCTTTACTTTCCCGTTCTTCTGCGGTCCTGTTCACTTTAGCCTTTGCTCTATTATTGGTAATTACAATTACTTTGATCAGAGAAAACAAAACCATCACAGAGCGCAAGAACATTCAAGCCCGGCTCCAGGAAGCCCAAAAGATGGAGGCCATAGCCACTCTGGCCGGCGGCATAGCCCACGAGTTCAACAACGCCCTGGGCGCGGTAATTCCAAATGTTGACCTGCTCAAGAGTAAGTATCCCGACAACCAAGAGATCAGTAACCGCGTAGAACCGATCTACCGTTCCGCCCAACGGATGGCTAATTTGACCAGTCAAATGCTGGCCTATGCCCGAGGGGGGAAATATCGACCTCAGCAAATATCTTTGAATAACTTTGTGAAGGATACACTCCCTTTTATAAAGCACGTTATCAAAGCTGGTATCGACCTGGAGACAGATTTCGCGCTAGATTATTGCGGTGTGGAGGCCGATCTCACCCAGATGCAGATGGTGCTTCTGGCCGTTATGGTGAATGCGGCTGAGGCCATAGAAGCTGAAGGTTATATTCGACTCACCACCAGATGCGAAGAGATCGACGGAGAGTTTGCCAAAGGTCATCCCGATCTCAAACCGGGTTTCTATCTATCTCTCACAATCGAGGACAACGGAAGTGGCATGAGCGAGGAAACTCGCCTTAGAGTATTCGAGCCCTTTTTCACCACCAAATTTCAGGGGCGCGGCCTGGGTATGGCCGCAGTGTATGGCATCGTCAAGAACCACGATGGCTTGGTTACGGTTGACTCGGAATTGGGCAAGGGGACCGTGGTCCGCATTTACCTGCCCGCCGTCGACAAGCCTAAAGCCAATTAACGATCAACTTGGTAAAGAAATTTGCCAATATCCTCACGCTGGTGGGTGATCGTACTTTCCGGTAGGCTTTCTAGAAAAATTTTCCCGTAGGATCTCTTAAACAGCCGACTATCCAAAACGGCAAGGATCCCTTGGTCTGTGGTTCGCCGGATTAAGCGGCCAAGCCCTTGTCTCAAAACGAGTACCGCACTGGGAACCTGATAGTCCCAAAAAGGATTCCCACCCGCTTCGGCGATCTTTTCCAAGCGTGCCGCAACCAGCGGATCATTGGGGGCTGCAAAAGGCAACTTGTCGATAATGACACAGCTCAGGGTCTCCCCCGGCATATCTACACCTTGCCAAAAAGAAGCCGTGCCAAGGAGCACCGAAGCGGTATCTTCCCTGAACCTTTTCAACAAGGCCGCCTTGGGCTGCTCACCCTGGGCCATGAGCGTAAATCTTTCCAGCTTGGCAAGCCGCGCATGCACTTCTCTTAGATTGCGATAGCTGGTGAAAAGAATAAACGCTCGTCCCCCAGACTCTGCCAAAATACCGGACACCTCCTCTGTAAGTGCTGGAATAAAGTCAGGCGAGTCCGGAAGCGGCAGGTGGCGAGGTAGATAAATCAAAGCCTGCTCCCTATAGAAGAAGGGTGTATCTAGTATCAGCCCTGCCGTATCATAAGATAGTCCCAGTCTCCTCTTGAAAAAATCCAGCTCATTTCCCACAGCAAGGGTGGCAGAGGTGAAGATATATGTTCTGTTATGCTGAAAAAGAAGCTCCTGCAGAATGGGAGCAACCTCCACCGGCGATCCCCACAAGAATGTCCCCCTGCCTCTTTTCTCGTACCAGTACACGTAGCTGGGATCTGGCTGCCCCAACAACAGGTCGAGATCCTGGGAAAGTTCTAGCGTGCGCCGGTGGCAGGCGGATAACCCCTCACTGAGATCCTGCAAGCGGAAAAGCTTGCTGGCAAGTTCCTCCAGCCCCTGATTCAATTCACTCCAGAGAGTGACAAACTCGCTGCCCAGGGCCTCTGTGCGGAACCGCTCTCTCCTGTCACTTTGGGGAAAGGTCTGGAAGAACTGAGCACCTGTTCTGCCAATGCTCTCCGAAAAAAGGCGTAAATCGGCTTTTTTACCATCTGCGGCAGCCAGCTCAAACTTAAGGTCACGCACCAGTTCTGACAGCCGATGGCTGCTCGCCTGAATACTGAAATATTGGCTTGCAATCTCCTCCAGCAAATGAGCCTCGTCGAATATGGCAACCTCATAGCTTGGGATCACCTGACCGTATCCTCCCGAACGCACCGCCAGATCAGCGAAAAAAAGGTGGTGATTTACCACGACAATCTCCGCAGTCGCAGCCTCTTGTCGCAAGCGGGTGAGGAAGCACTGCTCGAATAAAGTGCATTTTTGTCCCAAACACTGATCCGCGCGGGCATTCATTTGCTCCCACCCCACAAAATCATCCGGAAGCCAATCGATTTCAGCCCGGTCTCCGCTTGACGTCTGCTGGGACCAGTCGACCAGCTCTTTTGTGAGGCTTGCTTTATCTTCAGGGAGCAGTTCTGGCTGCTCGAGAGCCCGATGAAACCGATAAAGACAGAGATAATTCGCCCTTCCTTTCATACATACTGCCCGAAATGGCTTTGGCATATGAGTATTCAGAAAGGGGATATCATGCTCCAATATCTGATCCTGCAGCGTCTTGGTGCCCGTGGAAACAATCGTTTTTCGCTGGCTCAAGACAGCGGGGACCAGATAGGCTAGACTCTTTCCGGTGCCGGTCCCGGCTTCGATGATGCTGGATCGTCCTTCGGTGATGGCCGCCTCCACCTCAATGGCCATCGTTTCCTGCATAGAGCGATATTCGTAGTCGCCCAGGACTCGACTCAGCAGACCATCTTTTCCGAAGATTTTCTTCATACTGCCCTACTTCTCGCTGCAACTGACTTTTATGAAAGATTCTATAGAATTGACTTTGGCATTCATGTAAAGAAATTCGATTATCGAAATGGATTAGTTACTCTACTCCGCATCCTAGATAGAGGATTCACCACAGAGACACAGAGGACACAGAGAAGGGGGATTTTTCCCTGGCCGGGAGACGACGGCCAGGGAAAAGAGCCTCCGCCTGCGGCGAATGCTCTTTAGCCGACGCCAACCGATGTCATGAAGACATGCGGTTACTAGATCGTGCCCGGAGGGCTGCGATCTTTTGCCCGATCGCCGTCTCCCGATCGGGCAAAAAAGAAAACGGACTCTGTGCTCTCCGTGTCTCCGTGGTTAGTAAATAAAAGCGGATATCGAAATCTAGTATTGACAGTGTGCGGAGCTAGTTGCATAGGCGCATATCGAAATTACTGCTTTCAATTGTAGTGTGGGGTCTGGAACTGAGGACTCGTGTTGTGCTTCTATGATTAAATTGGGTCGGTACCCAGGTCGCCCTTGAAGAATTCATCCATGGCCGGGGTGGTCTCATCAGACGTCTTGGTGGGAGCTGTGCCTTCCTTGAACGCCTCGAAGACGGCGTTTTCATCTCCGGGTTTAGCGAGCAGTCCTGTCTTCGGGTCTATTTTTGCAAAGACAACATTTTCCGGAACCGTAAACACCTTTTCCCGCTTGTCCTTTAGTACCTCAGCAGTGAAGTCGACCCAGATGGGGCTTGCAGCTCGCGACCCAGTCTCGAATTTGCCCAGGGTTCTGTCACCGTCGAATCCAACCCAAACACCGGTGACGTATGAAGGGGTGAAGCCGATATACCAGGCATCCTGTAAATTGTTTGTTGTCCCAGTCTTGCCTGCCGTGGGTCGTTTAACGGCACGCGCCCGCCAACCTGTGCCATATTTGACCACCTCCTGCAACAAATGAGTCATCACATATGCAGTGTCCTTTTCCAGGACTCTCTCCTTCTGTGGCCTATATTCCTCCAGCAAGTTTCCTTGCCGGTCCAGGATCTTGGTTATAAAAATTGGACTTACCAGTTCACCCAGGTTGGCGAACACAGAATAGGCGTTCGTAAGCTCTAGCAAGGAGACTCCTGATGAGCCTAAAGCCAACGACAGATCTCGAGAGAGAGGTGAGCTAATGCCAAAGCGGCGGGCATAGTCTATGACATAATCTATACCGATATCACGCAGAATCTTGATTGTCACCACGTTACGGGAAAAGATCAGCGCAGTTCGAAATAGGGTTGGGCCATAGAACTTTTCTTTATAGTTTTTGGGCTTCCATTTCCAGTCCATCTGGTCGTCGGTGTAGATGATTGGAGAATCGATGATAATGGTTGCGGGGGTATAGCCCTTGTCCAGAGCCGCAGCGTATGTGAACGGTTTAAAAGCAGAACCGGGCTGACGCCGCGACTGGATGGCACGATTGAATTGACTGGTGCGAAAATTAATCCCACCCACCATCGCTCTGACATGACCGGTAGCGTTATCCATACAGAGCAGGGCACCTTGTACCTCCGGTTCTTGCTCCAGTGCGAGAAGCCAGTTGTCCGTCTCGCTGTCACGTTCCAACAAGCGCACCAGAATAACATCCCCGACTTTCAATACCTTTGCTGGATTCGTAACCTTCACGGCGCCGTAAGCTATCTCCGGGTCAGGCTTGCGAGCCCACTCCATCTTTTCCACAGGTAGCGTGCCCAACCCTTCACTCAATCGCACTGAAACCTTTTTCTCTGCACTGGAAACGGCAATGACCACACCTTTCACCACAGTGCCCTGCTCTAGGCCACCGTTCGTTTCCACGGACTCCTTCAGTTCCTGGAAAAATGGTTCGATTTCCTCGGGTGCCAGATGCGCCAATGGGCCCCGGTAGCCCTGGCGCTTATCCAGTTCGTACAACCCTTTCTTGACTGCCTTTTGAGCGGCTTTTTGGAAAGCCAAATTAACAGTGGTGTAAACCTGGAGCCCCTGTCGATAAAGAACTTCCCGGCCATATTTCTCCTCCAGGTATCTTCTGATGTGCTCCGTGAAATAAGGTACCTTGCCGATATCCCAATCCTTTCTCGCCTTGACTTCCAATTCATAGGCGAGCGCTTCAGCAGCCTCATCGGCACTGATGTATCCATCTGACACCATCTGGTTCAAGACATAGACCTGCCGTTCTTTTGCCCGCTGCGGGTGACTGTAAGGCGAATACCGACTGGGCGCTTGTGGTAGACCAGCCAGCGTGGCACATTCTGCCAGGTTAAGTTCTTCCAGCTGCTTACCGAAGTAGTTCTGTGCTGCAGCTCCAACGCCGTAGGCGCCGTGGCCGAGATAAATCTGGTTCAGGTATAGATAAAGGATTTCTTCTTTGGACAGGTGTTTCTCAATCCTATAGGCGAGGATCGCCTCTCTGAGCTTGCGGGTATAACTCCTCTCAGGTGTAAGTAGTAATGATTTGGTAACCTGCTGGGTTATGGTGCTTCCACCCTGGACAATGCCACCTGCCCTGATGTTTTTCCACAGTGCCCGAAGAATGCCAATGAAATCTATCCCCTCGTGTTCAAAGAAGCGCGAGTCTTCCGCCGCAACAAAGGCCCAGATGAGTTTTTGAGGAATTTCTTCCAGTGGAGCCACGATACGTCGTTCGATATAAAACTCGGCGATGGGAGTACCGTCGTCCGCGTAGACGTTGGTCACGATGCTCGGCTGGTAGTCCTGCAGCGAGGCAATTTGGGGAAGATTGCGGGTAACCCGATAAAAACTATACCCCCCGGTCAGAAGCATTACAGTTACAAGGATCAGGAAGGTCCAGACTATAATACTAACGGTCCGCCTCTTGCGCCGTCTGCCGGGTAGGTCCAGTCTTTTTGGATAACCTCTTCGAAACAGCAAAAGTCTTACCTCAATCGTCCAGTGAAAACATTCTGTTCGTCTATTAAAGACGTGAATTTTAAAGCACTATCATACCGATGTCAAAGACAATTATGACCATGCCATCCATTGTCTCAACATTCTTCCACTCATGATACCTGGAAATCTCTCCCAATGACAACTCTCAACTCTCAGTGGTTCCTTTACCTCAAAAAAAGGGGTCTCGTAAAAACATTTGCATTTAAAGCTGTACAGAAAACCAGTTTTCGATAGAATTAGTCAACAATTTTCAGTATATGTTCTCATTGAGCAAAAAGAATTTTACTCATGAGCTGGGGGATACCCAATAAATGCCTGGTCCTGGAACTTTACCTGGCGTCCTGAACATAGCTCACCGCGGTGCTCGCTCGCTGGCGCCTGAAAACACCATAGCAGCAGCCCGTAAGGCCTTAGAGGTCGGTGCTGACATGTGGGAACTGGACGTAAGAATGACCGCTGACGGTGAGCTCATCGTCCTACACGATAGTACACTCGAGCGCACCTCAAACGTAACAGATGTCTTTCCAGCCCGGCGACCATGGTCTGTCCATGAGTTCAGACTCGATGAAATCCGTCTTCTAGACTTCGGCTCCTGGTTCCAAGAGCGAGATCCCTTCGGCCAGATTGCTGCCGGTGTGGTGAGCGAATCCGACATGGCAGGCTATATGGGGGAACTGGCCCCAACTCTCAGGGAGATTCTCACCTTCACTCGAGAACATGGTCGGCAGATCAACCTTGAGATCAAGGACTTAAGCGGCAGTCCGGGTCACTCCCAGGTTGTCAGCAAGGTCATATCTCTGGTTGAGGAATTGGATATGGTGGATGTGGTTCTGGTTTCGTCCTTCAACCAGAACTATCTGTCCCAAGTCAGGGCAGTGCATTCTAAAATTGCCACCGCCCTCCTGGTCTCAAAACCTCATCCAAAAGCCCATGATTTATTGCGTAAGTTGGGGGCTCAGGCCTATCACCCTCGGAAAACCGCCATTGGAGCTGATGAGGTTGCCCTATTGAACCGTCAGGGCTTTCGAGTCCACGTGTGGAACGTGAACGATCAGAAAACCATGAGGAGACTGGTAGAGAACGGTGTAAGTGGCATTTTCACCGATTTTCCCCAGGTGCTGGCCTCTTTCCTGTCTGGCCTTAATGGCGCGATGCAGGGGAGCGGGTCCGCTGACTAGGCGGGGAACCTAAGTGTTTAATTTCACTAATTTTAACTCCCGGACCTCAACCTCGACACCGGGATGCCGCAGAGGAACTTGAATGGCTCCTCGCCATCGTTCACATAGGTGTGCTGGCTATTTGGCGGCACGAATACCACATCGCCAGGTCCCACCTCAAACCAGCTACCGTCGATCTGTACTCGCCCCTTTCCCTCCATAATAAAATTTTCATGTTCAAAAGGATGGATGTGATCAGGCGTGTGGCCACCGGGGGCCACTTCAATAACGCGTAAGGCATAGGTGGGCGCGCCATCCCGGTCTTCATCGATTACCCAACGGATGGTGACACCGGGCGCCTCGTCACCGAAGACCTCGGCGGTAACTTCGCTGTAATGACAGACTTTTGCTGTGGGCTCGGTCATTTGCGCATCTCCTTCTTTTGGGCATAGGGCATAGAGCATAGTGAAACAATTGCGGATTGCGGATTTCGAAATTAGAAATACAAGAATGTCTGACTCCTGATCTCTGACCTCCGACCTCCGACATCTGCCTGC
Organism: Deltaproteobacteria bacterium; assembly: GCA_020347625.1. Classification (GTDB taxonomy): domain Bacteria; phylum Desulfobacterota; class Syntrophobacteria; order BM002; family BM002; genus BM002. Next base: position 3,019,151 of record CP070735.1, on the reverse strand, counting down.
TGCAAGCTGCTAGCTGCCTCCTGCCTGCTGCCTTACTGGGCTCACTGCTTCAAACAAAGCTGAATAATCCCCGTCAGCATATCCTTTTTCAACGGTAATCTCCAGGAGGCGGTGAATAGCTTCTATACCTATGGTTTCTAGGTTTACAGCTTGTGCTGCAGTATGGAACAATGCCACATCCTTAAAAAGATGTTTGCTGGGGAAATTGGGATTGGCATAGTCTCGATCTAGCATCCGCTTCAACTTTTTATCGAAGGTCGGAGCATAGAGAGCGCTTTGGCGCAGGATTCTCATAAAAAGTTCCATCTCAATCCCCTGCCGCTGGACAAATCCGAGACTCAGCGCAAAACTTGCCGTGAGAGATGCGATAAGCTGGTTCAGGGCAAGCTTGAAGCCCGATGCTTTTCCCACCTCACCAACCAGGAGAGGTTCGGGGCCAAAACATCGAAGCAAACCGGACCAGCGCTCAAACTGCACCTCCGAACTGCCCACCATCACCAGCAAAGTTCCCTCGGTCGCCTCCGGGATGCTGCCCAGCACCGGTGCTTCAAGATAATCGCCTTTTTTTTGCGCGACCTCTTCTTGCAGTTGAATGCTCTCCTTTGGCGATATGGTGCCCATTTGAATCACGGTGCACCCCTTCAGGTTAGGGATCGAACTTTTCTGGAAAAGCACTTCCCGGATGGCTGCCGCATCGGTGACCATCAGGATCACGCAGTCAGCCGAACTAACGGCTTCCGGTGCGGACCCGACAATCTCAGCGCCTGAATCCCGAAGCGGCTCCGCTTTTTCGCGCGTGCGGTTAAAGGCCGCCACTTGGTGTCCTGCTGCGAGGAGTCTTTCTGCCATGGGACGACCCATGAGACCCGTTCCGATAAAGCCAACTTTCATTGTTTGTCCCTCAAAACGCTTAAGTGTTGTCAGTGGTTCCCAGAGCAAATTCGACTGCAGCTTTTGCATGAATTGCTGTGGTATCAAACAGAGGTAATGCGATATCTTCCTGATGGATCAGCAGAGATATTTCTGTACATCCCAATATGATCCCTTTCGCCCCTTGTGCAGCCAGGTCCTTGATGATTCGGATGAACTGATTCTTTGACTCCGCTTGGACTTTTCCCAGACAGAGTTCATTGTAAATGACCTCATTGATGCTGTTACGGTCCATTTCGGGAGGAATCATCACCTCGAGACCGTGATGCTCGGCAAGACGGCCCTTATAGAAATCCTCTTCCATCGTATATTGGGTACCCAGCAGTGCGACTTTGCTGACTCCTGTCTTCTCGATCTCGGCCGCGGTGGCATCAGCAATGTGAAGTAGCGGGATGGACACCGCTTGCTGGACCTCTTCGGCCATTTTGTGCATGGTGTTCGTACAGATGAGGACACAGTCAGCTCCCCCTCGCTCGAGGCGCTGAGCAGCATCACACATGAACGTTGTTGCCTCCGGCCATTTGCCCTCTGTTTGCAGTGTAGCTATCTCACTAAAATCAACACTGTAGAGCAATATTTTCGCTGAATGCAGACCTCCCAGTCGCTCTTTAACCGTCTGATTAATTACCCTGTAATATTCTGCGGTGGATTCCCAGCTCATGCCTCCTATCAATCCGATTACTTTCACTGTATAAATCTCCTGAGCTATTTTTTGGGGTGCCAGCACTATTTATGTCATAAATGTCGAAACGTGGAGATCGTCAACCACATTTATAGGAGATTGATTATGTAAATGACAACTTGATTCTGCTATACGTTATACATAGTGCCACCATTAGAAGCGAGGGAGAGGAACGATGAGTGAACTTCTCTGGCAGCCTGCTGCAGAACGAATCAAGAGCACCAACATGTACGATTTTATGGAATACGTGAACGCTCGGTGCGGCACACATTTCGCCAATTACGACGAACTCTACTCCTGGTCCATTGAGGAGGGTCCTGCTTTTTGGGAGATGTTGTGGGCCTACAGCGAGGTCATCCATAGCCGATCCTACGATCAGGTGGTAGATGACATCATGAAAATGCCAGGGGCCAGATGGTTCGAAGGCGCTCGGCTCAACTTCGCTGAAAACCTGCTACGGTACCGGGATGACCGCATCGCCCTCAGCTTTAAAGGCGAGACTCGACCCACCCTGAGCATTACCTACAGTGAATTGTATCAACAGGTGGCTCGGCTTGCTAAGTCCCTGCGAGATATGGGCATCCAACCTGGAGATCGTATTGCCGGGTTCATGCCGAACATGATCGAAACGATTGTGGCCATGCTCGCAGCCACCAGCATAGGCGCCATCTGGTCCTCTTGTTCCCCCGATTTTGGCATTAAAGGAGTTCTCGATCGCTTTGGCCAAATTGAGCCCCGCGTCCTGTTTACCGCTGATGGCTACCTCTACAATGGTAAAGAGTTCGATTCTTTGAATAGAATTTCTGAGATTATCAAAGACCTGCCAAGCATAGAAAAAATCGTCGTTGTTCCATACAAAGACATGGAACCT
>CP070735.1:2973402-3016568 GCA_020347625.1 Deltaproteobacteria bacterium | reverse complement strand
GGCAGATTCTCCAGGGCAACTTGGTAGCGACGCAGGACCGCCGGCTGATTAATGGAAAAAATCAATTTCCTAGGTGGGTCGCTGCCAGCGGCTTCCATCCTCTGCACTTGGTCACACAGGCAGGAAAGAACTCTATAACCGGATATACAAGGTTCCAGGAGTTCAAACCGATCCAGTCCAAGACGACGGCTCTTGAGGAGCGTTACCTGCCAGACCAACTTGCGCAGGGTGTCTTCAACCACTTTCGCTTGACAATGGCGCTGACGCTCGAAGTCCAGAAGTACCAGGCGGAAAAGTCTGTTTGCAGGCAGACCTTTGGCCTTGGCAGCTATGATTTCCCCCAAAGGGCGAGGCAGTGTTGCCTCGGCTTCGGCAACCAACTCGCCCATGGTTGTTCTTGATTCTTCCAAAACTGCGTAAGGATCTACAATGAGATGAGTATCTTCGGGATAGGCGAGTGCATCAACCTCCAAAAGTTCGCCCGCTTTATCAGTCAGAATGATCTCCGGCCTTCTATCCGCCAATACATCCTCATGGTGACTGAAATGGTCACTTGCCCAGAATAATTATCGCACATATTCCCAAGATAGCTCCCCATTTCCCTACCATAGAACCAGTGCACTCGCAATGCTTTAAAAGGGGAAAGGCACAGGGCCCAAGGTACAAGGCATAGGGTATCTTGAATAATCTTTCTTCCATGCGCCTTGCGCCGTGCGCCTTATGCCACAAATCTTTTCGGCTGGCAAAGCCATACAGTTGATTTGGCCCAAAGGACCAGGTTTTCTTTGCCCTAAAAGCAGAAGTTCACTCATTTTTGCTCTTTCCGACTTTAGCCATGTGGAAAGGTGATTTCTACAAATCCCACAGGAGAAAAAATACGGGACCTCCGTGTAATTTTGACGCTTGTTTTTTAACCCCCCTGTGGTAAGGTTACAGATAGTGGTAGAGCCTCACCCAAGTTGATTTTCCCCACTCTTGCAAGATAGGAGGAAGGGCTATGAGCAGCGATTTATCCAAATACCGACCCGAGAACGTGCAAAAACGTTTTCCCAATTCTAAGGCGCCATTGGTAAACGGTAAGGTGCTCTGCAGTGCAGCCCGGAAGGCAAATGCCATGATAATGGCGGCAAACATCCGCTGCCGCCTACCGCTCGAGGGTATTATCCGGGCATCCATGGCCACTCAGGCTCCGGTAATGTATGAAATCGCCAAGTCTGAACTGGGATATACCGAGTTCGATCCTATGAGCTTCGCCGAGTTCATCGTTAATGAAAATGATCGACTCGGAAACACCTCGGTACCTTTTGCCATTCATGGTGACCACATAACGGTGAAAAAACCAGAAGAAAAGGCGGAAGTTGCAGACCTCGTTGCCGCTGAGTTGGAAGCTGGTTTCACCACTTTCGCCATCGATTGTTCTTACATGGAGAACGAATTAAATCTGGTCGCCACCCTGGAGTTAGCCCAACCCGTGGTTGCCGCCGGCCTCGGTCTAGAGGTGGAGCTGGGAGAAATAGGCGCTAAGAGCGGTAGTGCCGAAGGATTCACCCAACCGGACGAGGCAGCCTGGTTTATTGGGGAATTGGTCAAAGGCGGCGTCCATCCAAATCTGCTTGCGATCAATAACGGCTCCATTCATGGCACGTATTTCGGTACTTCCCAGGAAGGTATTCAACTCGACCTCACCAAAGAAATCTGGGAGGCCATCCAGCCCTGGGAAGTGGATATCGCCCAACACGGCATCACCGGGACTTCCCTGGACAAGATTACCCAGTTTATCTACCACGGCATCCGCAAGGGTAACGTGGGGACTTTCTGGCAGAACATCAGCTTCGGCCTCGCCATGAACCAAAATGGCAACGCCATTACCACTCCTGAAAAGCATTACATCAAGCGGCCTTACCGCGGTGTGCCTGATCAACTCTGGGAGAAAATGTGGAATTGGGCTGAGGAAACGGGCAATACCGGCGGCAACATCAAAAAAGCAAATAAAGCCTTTGCCGACGAACTCAATGCGTTGGGAGACGATTACAAGGATCGAGTTACCAAACAAGCATTCGAGGAGGCCATTCGCCTGTTTGAGGCCACAAATTCAGCGGGTCTTGCCGGGGAGGTAATCACCCTTCTCGCCGGGTAGGACAAGGCAGACACTAAACCAGATAATCAAATGCAGGGTGGGCAGTGCCCGCCCAATTTAATTATGGCCACTGTCTAAACGTGTGCCAGTGGCGTAGTTGGAAATTGCCCGCAGTGGCGCCGGGAAGGAAGAGAAAATGATCGACATGGGTCGGGAGGTCACGCTAGAGTTCATTAGAGTAACGGAAGCCGCAGCCCTCAAAGCAAGTCGCTGGATGGGAAGGGGCGATAAAGAGGCAGCCGACCAAGCGGCTGTTGACGCCATGCGCGGCATGCTGGATCTAGTCAGCATACGTGGTACCATCATCATAGGTGAGGGCGAAAAGGACAAAGCGCCGATGCTCTACATTGGTGAAAAGGTGGGCGGCGGCGGCTTGCGAGATCCGAAAGTGGACATTGCCGTTGACCCCATAGATGGGACAACCCTGACATCCAAAGGACTTCCCAATGCTATCGCAGTGATCGCGGTGGGCAATCAGGGCACCCTCGCTTCTTTTCCGAGCTATTATGTGGACAAGATCGCGGTGGGCCCTCGGGCCAAGGGTAGCATTGACATAAATGACTCAGTGCAGGCCAATCTGGAAAGGGTAGCCAAGGCCTACAATGCCCGGACACGAGAGTTGACCGCCATTGTCTTGGATCGCCCCCGCCACTCAGAGATAATTGACCAGGTTAGAGAGACTGGTGCGCGAATCAAGCTGATAAGCGACGGCGACGTGGCCGGGGCCATCGCCACTGCCATGGAGGATTCAGGCGTGAACATCCTATTTGGCATAGGTGGCGCCCCAGAGGCGGTTCTGGCCGCTGCCGCCCTGAAATGCCTCGGCGGAGAAATGCAGGTAAAAATCTGGCCCCGGGACGATGAGGAGCACCAGAAAATTCTAGATATGGGATACTCGGAGAAGGATTTCGAACGGGTTTACGGAACCGAGGACATGGTCAAGGGAGACAGTATCATATTTTGCGCTACGGGAATCACCGGTGGCGACTTCCTGCCCGGGGTTCGCTACGAGGGTAACGTCGCCATCACCCACTCAGTGGCCATGCGCGCAAAGACCACAACAGTGCGCTATGTTACTGCCCACCATCACCTGGACATCAAGACAATTCCTTCGCGAACCGAAGCCCGCGAAGTCGAAATCTAACAAATATCTCTCACTTTTTTCTCCCAGACCTCTGAGGACTCGAGCGAGCCCGCAGAGCGGGAGAGCGGGCGAGAGTTTCTTTGTTTCTTACTCAAGCACAATTTTGTGATTGACGAGTGACATGCTCTTCAACTTCGCCTCCAGCACCTTCTGCTCGCCGAAGATGTTGGCCAGGCGAATATTTCCATCTTCGTCGTGCTCCAGGATGTCTACAGCCTCAAGAATCAGCTCCTCTTTGCCGCCCCTGAGCAGATAGGCGTTGGCTTCACACATGATGTTCACCTCCTGCCACCAAGAAAATAGGGCCACGTTAACTCCCAGAGGATACAAGCCTTCGTGGCCCTTACATTGAGCAACTATCGTTCAGCAGACCTTCTTGGTCCTTTGATTTTCAATTTATCACCGAGCCAATGCTTTGACAAGCCATAATATGCTTGTTGTGGTCTATGCCCCTCTGATGCTGGACATGCACCAGAAACCGCTGGATGCTAATGGTTCTTTAAATCCACAACCCGAAATCCGCAATCCGAAATCTCCTTTATTGAGCGTGCATTCTTTGCTTCTGCTCTGTTGGAATCATTGCCTCTACCGGGTTTTCGGGAATGGCACTCGCAATCATATGGTAACGAAAAAGCTCGCGTGCGACCCTTAGCACATCCTCTGCAGTGACCTGGCGGATAAGCTCAGGATAGCGAGCATCCCAATCGTATCCCAAGCCAAGAACCTCGTTAACAGCCGAACTTTGGGCCTGGGCACCATCCGTTTCCAGACCCATCTGGTGCATGGTAATGCACATGTCCTTTGCTGCCTGGAGTTCCTCGTCCGTCAGCGGCTTCTGTTGAATGCTAGTCAGCTTTTCCAGAATGATCTCGACGACTCGCTGATAATTGGCCATGGTGGTCTGGGTGAGGATCCCAAAATGGCCGCCGTCAATGCCAGAGTTGGGAAAGGCGTGGATGACGTAGACCAGACTTCTATTTCCTCCCCTCAGGGACTCATGCAGCCAGCCGCTCGGGTAGCCAATGCCTGACAAGACCGCATCGATCACATCCATGGTCGGGCGATCAGGATCTTTTAAGGTCATGCCATTTGTGCCCACGTAGATGGCAGCAGACACCTTATCGGTTTTCTTCTGAATGCGGGAATCAGCAGTTAGTGCAGCGGTAGTTTCCTTAATGGCAGGCTGGACCAGCTTGCCAGGCTGCCACTTTCCGAAGAGCGACTCGACCGCGGCCACCACTTCTTTTGGGTCAATATCGCCAAAGACCGCAAGCACCGCATTATTGGGCATGACTGTTCGGCGGTAAAATGCTTCAATGTCGGCTCGACTCATTTTCTTGACCGCTTGCTCGGTGCCAATGAGGTCGTTTTGATATGGATGTTGTTTATAGTAGTGCTGCCGGAACAGGCGATCCACTTCACTTGACCACTGCTCATCCAGACGGCGGATGGCCAACAATGTGTCCTGGCGTTGCTTATCGATTTCCTTCTGAGGGAAGCTGGGATTCTGGAGCACATCTGCCAGCAATTCCAGCCCCGTGTCAAAATCATCCTTGAGCACCGACAGTGCTGCGTAGTAGGTATTTCGGCCTGCTCCTGATTCAAGACTACCGCCTAACCGCTCTATGGTTTCGGCGATCTGCCGCTTGCTTCGCTTTCTGGTACCCTTGGTGAGAAGTTCCATGGTGAAAGAGCTGACCCCCTGTAAATCTTTCGGCTCGAAGCGCTGTCCGCCAAGGCCGAAAACCTGGAAGTCGACTATGGGAACTGAGTTGTTGCGCTTCAGAAGAAGGGTTAGACCATTGTCCAGGGTGACCTTCTCGATATTTTCCTCCATCATCGGGGTAGCTACTACCTCTGCCTGAGCCCGCTTCTGCGGTGGCGACAGTATGGACACCGTGCTCATCTCTTTACGCAGGTAGGTCCGCGCCACCCTTCGGATCTCTTCCCTTTTGACAGCCTTGATCCTTTCCACGTAAAGGCTTTCAAAATAGGGGTCACCGGTAGCCGCAAAAGAGGTGGCTAGACTGGAGGCCATACTGGACGCAGTCTGTTTTGAAAAAATAGCGTCAGCAATTATGCTGCGCTTGGCCTTTTCTAGCTCCCTGGTTTTCACCAAATCTTTTTGAACGCGCGTTATTTCCTCCCAAAGGGAGGCAAGAGTAGGCTCAATTTTCTGGTAATCCAGGCTAAAAGAAAAGGTGAACTGCCCGGGAGCATAAGACGGGGTCCAGCTTGAGGCGTCCACCGAAAGCACCAGTTCCTTCTCATCTTTGAGACCGAGGTAAAGCCTGCTGGTACGCCCCTCCCCCAGAATTATCGCTAGAACATCGAGAGCGTAGAGATCCGGATGGGTTAGCGGAATTGTGTGGAAACCAACGATCATCGTCGTGAGCCTGGCGGGGTCAAAGGATTTCTCTGTTCGCCGTGGTGCGTTCTGAGCAGGCTCAGATTCAACCACTACGGGAGGATCAAAAGTACGCACCATATTCTTGCTCAGATCTAGAACTGCCCTCAAAGCCTCGGCTGTTTGCACATCCCCGACTATGGTTACCACCATGTTCTGTGGCGTATATCTCTGCCTGTAGTAGTCGAGGAGGTCGTCGCGACTAATTTCCACGAAGACGTCTTCGTAGCCTATCACCGGATGACGAATAGGGTGCTTGAGATAAGCGGTCTGGACAAATAATTGCCATAACTGTCGCCCAGCATTAGTCTCTCCAAGTTTGAACTCCTGTTGGATAACCGCCTTTTCTCTAGCCACCTCTTTAGGATCGAGAAGAGACTCGGAGACGTAGGAAAGCAAGAGCCTGAGTGCTTCACGGTAATGTTTTGCAGTCGTGTTGATGAAATAGACGCTGTGGTCGTAACTGGTGTAAGCATTGCTGGCGCCGCCCAATGATCTGAGGATCTTTTGCGCTTCGGCCTCTGTGAACGACTTCGTGCTGCCTCCGGACACCACGTGTTCAAGGTAGTGTGAAAGTCCGCCGAAAAAGTACTTGTCCTCGTAGATGGAACCTGTTTTGACCAGCACCCGAGTAGACACTACCTGAGAATCATGCTTCTCCCGAATGAGGACGGTCATACCGTTTCGCAGCTGCAAAAAGGTGTCACCCGGTTTAGATGGCAGAACCTTGTTTACCCGGGCCGCCATATCTGCGGGTAGAGCCAGACCCTCGAGATCAGGGATCTTCAGTGTTTCTTTCTGGGCGAAGGCTGGGGTAACGAGGTTTATTATGAGCAAAAATAGCCAGACAAAGATCGTTCTTCTCATGCCAGTAAGCCTCCCGTAATTATAAGTCATTAGGTCATTTGGCTGCGCCGTCATTAGGTCATTTAGCTTGGTTTTCCTCAATGGTCATTCCATCGTCGGCCATTCTTTGTTCGGTAGAAAGCGGCCACATAGGTTAGACTGCTCACCATTTATGGTTAACTGTACACCGTTCATCAATTTAGACTTGGCTTCTACAACCGTCTTGTGCTCAAATATTAATCACAGTTTAACCAACCGTCCAGCATGCACCGACATTTTCGGAACTGAGGGTTCGGGCCTGTGGTATCTATTGACAAGTCAAATGAGCTTGAGTTCCAGGATGTGGTGACCGTCTTTCTTACGCACCACAGCAAGGTCCTCGTGTTGAAAAGAAGCAGTAAGGTGGGTACTTACAAAGGACGGTGGGCTGGGGTCAGTGGCTATCTAGAAAGCGAGGATTCTCTAGATCAAGCCTACACTGAGATGGCCGAGGAGGTCGGTCTCAGTAGAGATGACGTTACCCTCATCAGCGTGGGCGAGTCTCTAGAGGTTGTTGATGAAGCTCGAAAGCGTTTCTGGCGGGTTCATCCTTTTCTTTTCCGGGTTGATGAACCGGACAAAATTAGGCTTGACTGGGAAAATACAGAGATGCGTTGGATTCGCCCGGATGAGCTTGTCGGACTAGAGACGGTGCCCGCTCTCAAAGAAACGCTCGAGCGAGTGCTGAAGGATGACTAGGTGCGGACACCAGATGTGGCCTGACCTTCAAGTGAAGCGCTTCTGGAGTGCTGGCGTACCGGAGTACTGGAGTAATGCGATAAAGAGCTGTAAGAGATGCAAAAATCTTCCAATACTCCAACACTCCACTTCTCCATCACTCCAATAAAAGGCCGCGCCTCTTGGGCGTGGACTATGTTCCTATGGACTGGATTGAGAAAAAGATACAAGGGATTGTGAATGACCGACGTCATGGCGCTGCCCAATTGGCCAGTACCGCCATCAAGATTCTCATGGCCGTCTGCAGACGAAGCGAGTCCTCAGACCTGGAAACACTACTTCTGGAGGTTAAGCGGACCGCCTTTTCTCTGGCAGAATCAAGACCTTCCATGGCCCCCATTCGCAACTGGAGCCTTGTATTTGCCCATCGATTCCGCCAGCAGACGGCCGCCGGTCTTTCCATTCGAGATGCGAAACGCCAGGGGATACTTATAGGAGAAGAATTGCTGGCGCAGCAGAAAAGGTTTGTCCACCAACAGGTAGAGGCTGCCAAGGTCTTGCTCGGTCGCTGTAGGTGCGTGCTTACTCTGAGTTATTCCTCAACGGTAGAATCGATTTTACGGTACGCTTTGCCTACCGGATGTCGGGTGATTATCGCCGAATCCCGTCCTCTAATGGAGGGACGTCGTTTATTCAAAAACCTCATCGATACCCCTGCTGATATCCGGATGATAACCGATGCTCAAATGGGTCTGGTTGTCCCCACTGCTGACCTGGTGCTGGTTGGTGCCGACACTGTTCTAAGTGATCTGGCGGTGGTAAACAAGACTGGCACCTATCTGGCGGCCCTGGTTGCCCACAGCCACCTTCGTGATTTTTTCGTTGCTGCTGATACCTACAAAATCAACCCTGCCGTGGATTCCCACAAATGCACGCTGGAGTCCAAATCCGGCAAAGAAGTGTGGCCGCGTCAGCAGGACCATTGTCAAAATGTCTATTTCGATATCACCCCGGCACAGTTCGTGACCGGTTTTGTGAGTGAGGAAGGCATTCTTGATGCTGCAGAAATGAGGACACACGTCCTGCGCTGGCAAAGGCTGGCCGAAACCCTTCAAATAGAAAATCCAGATCCACAGGAATAGGGTTAAGAGCTCAAAGATGGATCGGAAGGAGTGGCGGATCGGGCCGGCTCTTCAGATAAGAGCCTGTGCCCAGTCACTTCCTCGGCAGGGATAGTGGCGTCCAGGATCAGTTCCTCGTCTTGATTGTAAACCAAGATACGGAAAGACTCGGAGTAATCGAAAGGAAAGTAGAATCTGCCGGTTACGTACTTGAAATAGCGAATATTGTAGCCAACGGACTTTCGCAATTTCACCGGCATCCCTTCAACCAATTGCATGCTGGGGAAGGAGACGAAACGAGGTTGGTGTGGCGGTCTCAGTGAGGCAATGATTGCCACATTACCGGATATGGGTTCACCCACAAGGTTAACCAGCTTGAAATCAAAACGAAAGCCTTCTCTCGCATCTTCAAGGCGGGCGACCTTCGCGTCATCGATCTTGGCAGAAAACTGCAGTGGGGGTTGAACGGTTGCTGTTACGGTAGTGTTGCGGGCTTCTGATTCTGGGGGCTCTACGACCACATCTTTTTTCTCTTGTACGGGTTCAGCCCTTTCTTTTGGCTCAACTGCAGGCTCCACCTTGATTTCTGGAAGAGGTCCCCCCTGCTTGTTCGAGCCCTCCTCAAATTCACTTACCATCTGGTCGAGCAAGGCAACCCTCTGCTGCAACCGTTGACGCTCCCCTCTTTCTTGGAAAAAAGCTTGCCCCGAAAAAAATAAACTTACCACCAGAAGAATCAACATGCCCAGAGTTAGAAAGAGAAAGCGGCGACTCAGGTAGAAGGAACGAGTCTTACCCTTGTGTCTGGAAAAAATGGTTACTAAATAGTCGCTTTGCCTGCCCGAATTCATCAAGGGCTAATACCTCACATCCGAAGCTCTGAAGGGTGGTTCGTATCCCTGCTCACTTCGTGAATCGTTGATCACCGCTCGATTGTGGGCCGAATGTGGAATAAATCTCACGCCTGGGGGAGGCTTTCGATGGGATCAGACTGAGATTGGATGTCGGACTGATCGTTTTCCTTGACAGACAAACCATCTTCCAACTGCGGATATGCGGATTCAACGTCCTCCATCATCTTAAACAAACCATCCACCATCCCGCCTTCAGCAACAGTAATTGTAGTTGCCTCGATGTCTCCGGTCACCCGCCCCGTGGCAGTGATCTCCAATCGGCTCCGAGCATTGATATTGCCTACAATTTGGCCTCCTACGACAACCGAATCTGCGTAGATATCAGCCTCTACTTTGCCCTGGCGGCCAACTACTACCTCACCTTTGGCCTCGATTCTGCCTCTGATGCTACCCTCCACACAGACACTGCAGTCGCTGTGAATTGAGCCCTCGAAGACAGTGTTGGCACCAATGAGAGTATCCAAAGAGAAGTTTTGTCCCTTTTTATTCTTGTTGTTCTTCAGTTTCATTGTCCGCCAACCTCAATTCTCAATGGGCGCACCAGGAGTCGATTTGCCCTTGCATTGAGAATGTAGTGAAGAGGATTCACACACCTGTCACCCACCTTGACCATGTAATGGAGATGGTGACCGGTGGAGAGCCCGCTGTTACCCATAAGGGCGATGACATCCCCCCGCTTGACTTTCTGGCCAGGACTCACGTTGCAGGCGGAGAGATGACCAAAGGTAGTGATTATTTTTTTTCCGTGATCTATCTTTAGATATTTTCCCAGATATTTGTCATATCCTTTTTTTACAACCTTGCCATCCGCAGGAGCAACAATGGGTGTACCTTTGCGGCTGCTGATATCCAGCCCATTGTGGAACTCTTTTAGGCCCGTAAACGGGCTGCGTCGCCAGCCGAATCCCGAAGAGAACCAGTAGTCATTTACTTCTACTGGGATAATGCTCGGGGTGCTGTCCCAGCTCTGCCTCTGGCCCCGCATGATCTCCACCAGTTCTTGCAAGTCGGATTCCAGACGCTCAGCCCTCGCGAGGATGGAGACTTTTCTGGGCTTGGCAGGAAATACCGTACTGCTGGTCACCATTGCATCTATGGGAGAAATGGTGGAAAGATCTGGGGACGGCTCACCCCCCTGCCCAAGACCGCTTGACTCTCCCTCATTCTTGTCCAGACCAAGAAAATTCCGGATGGTGTTTTCGTCTTTTTGGATGCGCTCCATGGTCTCGCGCAGGGCGTTCAATTCCCTTTCTTTTTCAAGAAGATAGGAATTTTCATCGCGTAACTGCATATAGTCACGATAGAGACGATTTCCAAAAAATCCGCCTGTTCCCAACAATATCCATGAGATAAGAAGCAAGCCCACAAACACGTATAGGAGAACTGGGGGAAGAGAAAAGGTCCGAGATTTGGAGCTCACCGATGGCATCCACATTATTGTTATTCTTTTTCGCTTCATTCCCTCACCTGTCTTTGAGTATTGCAGCTGTTTTCAAAAAAGACTCTTGATGATGGTAACTGGTCGGAAAAGTTTTCGGATTCCAAATCCCGGTGAGTTCCGGGCAGAAAGGTTATTGTGAAGTGGCTAATTCCCCTTGAAAATATCAGCATAATTCCGTCTCAGAACGGGGCCCAGCACAGAGATGATTCATGGCACATTGGGCCCACTTTTAATTAAAACCGTAAGGTCTGTCAAGCTTTTTTTAAACCATCGCGGTAGCTTAAGTAGCTCCAGTAAGGATCTACCGCCTTCAGGGATGACACTGTTGTCTCACAAATTCATTTGTTCTTTAAGCAAATTTTGCGCCAAAATATGTGATCCTCGCCCTTTTCAACAACTCGTCGGAAAAGAAAGTTCAAGTAATCACTTATAATTATTGACGTTGGCTGCTGTTTAGTATACAAATAAATACACCGACACCGTATAAAGGAGGTTTTTCCATGCAAAATCGGCCCTCCGACCCACGAGTAAGTATACTCAAAGATATCTCGCCGCTGCTTACGTCCGTGCTGGACACTGATAGTGTATTGGAAATGATCATTGAATCGGTGACCAGGCTTATGGAGGCAAAAGCGAGTTCCCTCTTGTTGGTCGACAAGAGTAGGAAAAAACTCTACTTCCAAGTTGCAACAGGTGAGGCGAAGGAAGAGGTTAAAAAATTTGAGATAGAGTTGGGTCAAGGTATTGCCGGCCATGTGGCCTTGACCGGCAAACCCTTACTCGTTCCCGACGTGTCTAAAGATTCCCGTTGGGACAGCACCATCAGTGAGGCAACTGGATTTGAAACCCAGTCCATCGCCTGTGTGCCCATCAAGAGCAAGCAGGAGGTTATTGGTGTCATCCAGATTATTGATCGCGAGGATGGCCAGCCAATCCGCGAAGCCGACATGGAGATTCTCAGCCATTTTTCAGAACTTTCATCCGTCGCCATTGAGAGGGCCCGTAACTATAAAGATATCGTTAATGAAAATATCTATCTGAAAAAGGAGTTGGAGTCCCGCTATGAAATTATCGGTGTCAGCAAGGCCATAGAACAGGTAATCGCCGACGCTGTCAAGGTTGCCAACTCCAAGACCACCACTTTGATTACCGGCGAAAGCGGCACAGGCAAAGAACTCGTGGCCCGCCTTATTCACAAGATAGGGCCGCGGCGTAAGAAAAAGCTCATGGTGGTTAACTGCGCAGCTTTTACCGACACCCTTTTAGAATCTGAACTGTTCGGGCACGAGAAGGGTTCATTCACCGGGGCCATCTCGCGAAAAACCGGAGTTCTCGAAATTGCCGACGGCGGAACCCTCTTCATGGACGAGGTTGCCGAAATGAGCCCTTCCATGCAGGTGAAACTGCTGCGGGTTATTCAGGAAGGTACATTCAATCGAGTGGGTTCTCCCAGCCCTATGCAAGTAGATATACGAGTCATTGCCGCCACCAACAAAAATCTTTTCGAAGAGGTCAAACGGGGAACATTCCGAGAGGACCTTTACTACCGCCTCAATGTGGTGCATATCTACATCCCACCACTCAGGGAACGGAGGGACGATATCCTTGTCTTGGCACAACATTTCTTGGATAAGTATAGATCCATCAGGGGCGCGGCCAATTTAGCTTTTGACCCTAACACCCTAGAGGTGATGCAAAACTATCACTGGCCCGGCAATGTTCGCGAACTCGAAAACGCCATCGAGCGTGCAGTGGTGATGGGTGGCGGCGAGCATGTTGTGAGACCTGAGGACCTTCCCTTCAGCGCAACACCCTCTGGAGATACTGCTCAAGAACTCCTGGGGTGCAGCTTAAAGGAGGCGCTAGATTCCTTCAAACGAGACTTCCTCCAGCGCAACCTGGATCATCAAGGCGGCAGCGTCAAGGATACGGCAAAGATCTTGGGCATCCAACGGACCTACCTCTCCAGGTTGATCTCCAAGTACGGACTCAACACCAGGCGCAACCGGTGATCCGCAACGCTTCAACAGTCGGGGGATGGCGACGGGTGTTTGAGAAAGTAGTGACTATCATTACCGCCTAGGCTAAAATCGACATGTCAGGCTTGATTAGAAAAGCAAGAATCGGAGATGTTCGCGAAGTTCAAAAATTGCTGGCTAGCCAAGCCCAGCAAGGTGATTTGCTGCCCCGCTCTCTTAGCGAACTATATGACAACCTCCGGGATATCTTCGTCTACGTGGATGACGAGCAGCCAGAGATCATCGGCACCTGCAGCATGCACGTTTGCTGGGACGACCTCGCCGAGATTCGCTCACTGGTTGTAAGGGAGCCCTATCGCCGCCAAGGCATTGGCAAGAGACTGGTGGAAGCGTGTATGTCTGAGGCGGTTACCCTGGGATTGCACCGCATCTTCGTTCTCACCTACCAGGTGGAGTTCTTTCAGAGACTCGGCTTCCGGGAAGTGGACAAGGCAACTCTCCCCCACAAGATCTGGGCGGATTGCCTAAAATGTGTAAAATTTCCTGAATGCGATGAAACTGCCATGATAATCGAAACCTAAACCCTTACCCGACACCCGGCTCGGGTTTTTCGAGGCGAGAATTACTCATGATTGCAATGGCTAACCCAATAAAAAAGATTTTTGGCAGTAAGAATGAGCGTGAACTCAGGCGGCTGGCCCCAATAGTAGATCAGGTGAATGTTTTGGAATCGAAGGTTCGATCCTGGTCTGATGCGGAGCTTGCCGCTGCTACCGCACGCTTCCGTGAAAAGTTGGATCAGGAGGCTACCCTGGATGAGCTCCTACCCGAGGCATTTGCCGTGGTGCGGGAGGCCTCAATACGCACCCTGGGGATGCGACCTTTTGACGTTCAAATTATTGGTGGAATCGTCCTACACCAGGGTAGGATTTCGGAGATGAAAACCGGTGAAGGGAAGACTCTGGCTGCGACCATGCCGGTATATCTCAATGCCTTG
Organism: Deltaproteobacteria bacterium; assembly: GCA_020347625.1. Classification (GTDB taxonomy): domain Bacteria; phylum Desulfobacterota; class Syntrophobacteria; order BM002; family BM002; genus BM002. The sequence continues at coordinate 3,002,865 of CP070735.1, read as the reverse complement.
ACCGGCGGCGGCGTCCATGTGGTCACGGTCAACGACTACCTTGCCCGCCGTGATGCCGAATGGATGGGCGCCATTTACAAGTTTCTCGGGCTGTCCGTGGGGGTCATACTTCCTCAGCTCAATGATCAGGAGCGGCAGAGTGGTTATGCTGCCGATGTAACTTATGGCACCAACAACGAATTCGGCTTCGACTACTTGCGGGATAACATGAAATTCAACCGCAACGAATGTGTTCAGCGCGAACTCAATTTCGCCATCGTTGACGAGGTGGACAGCATCCTCATTGACGAAGCCCGTACGCCACTGATCATCTCAGGTCCGGTAGAATATTCCATCAAAGACTACGAAAAGCTGCGAGCGCCTGTAGCCAACCTCTTTCAGCGACAACAGAAGCTGGCTAGCCAACTGATCCAGGAGACCAGAAAACTTCTGGAGGGGGACCAGGAGTATGAAGGGAGTGAGATGCTTCTCCGGGCTCACCGGGCTGCTCCCAAGCATCGCCAGGTTATGGAGATGTTGGAAGAAGGGAAAATGCGAAAGCTCCTTAAGAATGTGGAGCAGGATTATTCCTTGGCCAAGCGCCTTTCCGAAGTGGATGAATCTCTCTTTTACGTCGTGGAAGAGCGGGAACGCAATGTCTATCCCACCGAGCGCGGTAAGGACATTATTGCCAAGAACGATCCCACATACTTTGTTCTGCCCGAGCTGGACATGGAAATACACCGGATCAACGAAGACCCCACCCTCTCACCGGAAGAAAAGGCGGAACGCAAACATCGAATTAGTAGCGAGTATGAGCAAAAGCTCACCCGCAACCACGTGATCAACCAGTTGCTCAAGGCCTATGCCCTGTTTGGCAAAGACGTGGATTATGTGGTCAAGGATGGCCAGATCGTCATAGTAGATGAGTTTACCGGTCGCCTCATGCCCGGTCGTCGTTATAGTGACGGTTTACACCAAGCCCTGGAAGCCAAAGAGGGGGTTAGAGTAGAGCAGGAGAATCAGACGCTTGCAACCATCACTTTTCAGAACTATTTCCGCATGTATGAGAAACTCGCCGGCATGACAGGTACTGCCGACACTGAAGCAGCAGAGTTTGCCAAGATCTACGACCTGGAAGTTGTGCTCATTCCGACCAACAAGAACATGATCAGAGCTGACAACTCTGATGTAATCTATAAGACCGAACGCGAAAAGTATCGAGCAGTGGTGGAGGAGATTAAAGAGCTGGACCGGATGGAAAGGCCGGTTCTAGTTGGTACCGTCTCCATCGAAAAGTCCGAGCGGTTGAGTAAAATGCTGGCAAAAGAGGGCGTTAAACATTCAGTGCTCAACGCCAAAAACCATGAAAAGGAGGCGGAAATTGTTGCTAAAGCCGGCCAACGGGGTGCAGTGACCATTTCAACCAACATGGCGGGGCGGGGTACTGACATAGTTTTGGGTCAGGGAGTGGTGGAAATGGGCGGCCTCCACATTATCGGTACGGAGCGTCACGAGGCCCGGCGCATTGACAATCAGCTCCGCGGCCGTGCTGGTCGGCAGGGGGATCCGGGATCCTCTCGCTTCTATCTCTCTCTTGAGGATGACCTTATGAGGATCTTCGCAGCCGAGCGCATCGCCAACTTAATGGATCGGGTGGGAATGGAAGAAGGGCACCCCATCGAACACTCTCTTATTACCAAGGCAATCGAAAACGCTCAGAGAAAGGTGGAGGCGCAAAACTTTAACATTCGCAAGCAACTGCTCGAATATGATGATGTTATGAACCAACAGCGGGAGATTATCTATGAGCAGCGTAGACAAGCTCTAGAGGAGGAAGATCTCCAACCGGTTATCCTGGACATGATCGAAGATATCGTAAATGACTTGGTGGATAGTCACATCCTAGAAGATTCCCCACCGGAAGAGTGGGACCTGCGAGGCTTGGAGGACGGTTTTCTGAACAAGTTCTCCATACCAGTTACTCTCGGAGAAACGACTGATGATGACCTTAGTCCAGAATCCATTTACGAATTCCTCTTGGAAAAGGCTCGTAAAACTTACTTTCAGAAAGAAAAAGAATGGGGCCCTGAAATCGCGCGAGACATGGAGCGATTGATCATGCTCCAGACAGTGGATCAGAGGTGGCGCGAGCATCTTCTCGCCATGGATCAACTCAAGGAGGGTATCGGACTGCGCGGCTATGCCCAACAAAATCCGCTTATCGAATACAAGCGTGAAGGGCTCGATATGTTCCAGGAGATGATAGACCAGATCAAAGGTGAAATCATCCAGATTCTCTATAGAATTCAGGTGGCAACCAGGGAGGAAACCGAACAACTAGAAGAGGCCCAGCAGCAGCCCATGTACTTCAGTCACGGCGATTCTGGCGGTGGTTCAAAGCCGCAACCGGCCAAACGAAAAGCCAAGATTGGCCGCAATCAACCCTGTCCTTGCGGTAGCGGCAAGAAATACAAGAGGTGCTGTGGAAGGTAAGCGCAGAGCCATTTGACATTTCGCATTGCGCAGTTGTCATCTGTCATTCCTGTGCATGGGTGAAATGTTCTTCCGACCTAAATTCTCAATGCGAAATGTGAAATGAAAAATGAAAAATGTGAAATGACAACTGACCAACCACCTCCTCCTGAAGAGTTCACCGTTACCGGATTCAAAGCAGGCGCTATAGCTGCTGGAATACGCTATCAGGGGCGGACCGATCTGGCGCTCATTGTGAGTGAGGTCCCAGCCACCGCCGCCGGGGTTTTCACCACCAACAAGGTGCAGGCGGCTCCGGTGATTCTCAGCCGGTCACATCTGACCAAGAACACAGCCCGTGCAATTGTGGTCAATAGCGGCATCGCAAACGCTTGTACCGGTGAAGTTGGCCTGCAACGAGCCCAAGCCACCGCTCAAATCACAGCTGACGCCGTAGGCTGCCCCGTCGAGGAGGTTTTAGTGGCCTCAACTGGGGTTATTGGTATGGAGTTACCCAATGAGCCGCTGGCCAATTATCTTCCCAAACTAGCCAATATGCTACGTCCAGACGGCTGGCTGGATGCGGCGCGCGCCATCATGACCACGGACACTAAACCCAAACTCCACATTGTAAGAAGCCGACTGCAGGAGCGGTCTTTCACCGTACTTGGCATCGCAAAAGGTGCCGGAATGATCTGTCCGGATATGGCAACATTGCTCTCCTTCGTGGTCACTGATGTAGCCATCACCCCTGGAGCCCTGCAAACCTTGGTTCGAGAAGAAACGCAGCGTACCTACAACCGGATTACTGTGGACGGCGACACCAGTACCAACGACACGCTGTTCGTCCTGGCAAACGGCCTTGCGGCCAACCGCCCCATTGAGGACCCCAACTCATCTGATGGCGAACGCTTGCGCTTGGCCTTGCGTGAGGTTCTGCTGGATCTGGCAATGAAAATAGTTGCAGACGGTGAAGGTGCAACCAAGTTTGTTGAAATCAAGGTAAGGGGAGCATCCAGTCCGCTTGATGCGCTTAGTGGCGCCCGCACCGTTGCCAACTCGCCCCTGGTAAAAACCGCTCTTTACGGCGAGGACGCCAACTGGGGCCGTATTCTTGCTGCACTGGGCCGAGCGAATATCGACTTTGATCCCAATCGGGTGCAGCTCTTTTTTGGAGAAGTGAAACTAGTGGAGAATGGCCGCTTAGTGAGCGAAGATGCGGAGAAGGAGGCTAGCCGGATTCTGATCCAGCCAACATTTTCCATTACCATCGATCTTTGTCAGGGAGACGCTGAGGAATCAGTCTATACCTGTGATTTAAGTCTCGATTACGTCAAGATTAACGCCGATTACAGAAGCTAACGAAGCCTTCAGCCGTCAGCTTTCAGCTCATGGTAACAGGCTGCAAATACCTCCTTAGCTAGATCTTCTCCCGGGATTTTTCCTTGATCCTATCCCTAGGGCAAACCTGACGGCTGATCGCTGACCACTGAAAGCTTAACTTGTTATGATGATCGCCTGCCATCAGCCAAATTTCATGCCCTGGCCCGGACTTTTTTATAAGGCCATGCAGGCCGAGCAGATGGTGCTGCTCGATGATGTCCAGTTTCCCCTGGGAGGAAGTTGGGTTAACCGGAACCGACTTAAGAATGACCAAGGGGAACTATGGCTCACGGTACCGGTGTGGAAGCGTGGACGAAGCCTGCAAAGAATCGACCGGGTCGAGATCTGTAACGAGGAAAATTGGCAAAAAAAACATTTTTCCAGCTTGGATCACGCTTACAAGAATGCTCCTTACTGGGGCGAACACAGCCAATTTTTCCGAGAGATGTACAACAAGAGTTGGCGCGGACTCCTGGAACTGAATCTCACCATTCTGGATTATCTGCGGATCTCCCTGGGAGTGGAGCACCCTTTCCTGCATAGTTCTAAGTTTGCCTCAGACGCCAAGGGTTCCCAGCGACTGGTGTATATCTGTCAGGCGGTGGGAGCCAGCAAGTATCTGACCGTGGCTTCCTCTCACAAGTATCTTGATGAAGCCCTCTTCCATCACCATGGCATCCAGCTAATATATTACAAGTACGAACCTCCCACCTATCCCCAACTCTGGGGCGATTTCATTGCCACTCTCTCTGTTTTGGATCTCCTCCTCACTTGTGGACCCAAAAGCGGTGGTATTATCAGTCAGGCCGGCTGGCTCGTTCAATCCTGAACAGGGTCCTCTTGTCATCATGTCGTTGCTTGATTGGCTAATTTGATAACGCAGGTTACCATCCTGCTTTGGTCACTAAGAAGGATGGTGACCGAATGACAGCGTAACTCAATGAGGCGAAGCGAACTGGGAAACGACTACCTTCTGCCCGCTGCTGGCTGCCGGCTGGCTGTAACTCGCTTTTATCCTTGAAAGTTGGGAGCAAGTATGATAGGAAATACCGGTTTAGCCAAAGGCGAGAAGCGGTTCGCTGCCCTCACCTTTGAAATGGTGCAATAAAAATCACACATCCCCTTGGTCCTTTGGTGCCCCGGTTGGCGGGGTGGCTAGCCATTGCCTGGGGATGGAGGAAAAACCAGAGGGAGGAAAGAATGCCAGTCATTACCATGAAACAACTTCTCGAATCTGGTGTTCATTTTGGCCACCAGACCCGCCGCTGGAACCCGAAGATGCGACCTTACATCTTCGGCGCCCGCAACGGTATCTACATCATCGATCTGCAAAAAACGTTGCGCATGTTTAACACTGCCTATCAATTCATTATTGAAACGGTGGCAGCAGGAGATTCGGTGCTATTTGTCGGCACCAAGAAACAGGCTGTGGACTCCATTGTTGAGGAATCAGAGCGTTGCGGCATGTTTCGGGTTACCCACCGGTGGCTCGGCGGCATGCTCACCAATTTCCAGACCATCAAGAAAAGTATAGACCGGCTCAAACAGCTCAAAGCCATGAAAGAAGATGGCAGCATCAGCAAGTTCCCCAAGAAAGAGATACTTCAGATGGAACGGGAGATGATGAAACTGGATAGGAACTTAGGGGGAATTGAGGACATGGAGCGACTGCCGGGCGCTCTTTTCGTGGTTGATCCAAGGCGGGAAAGTATAGCAGTAGCCGAAGCCAACAAATTGCGAATACCCATAGTTGCCATCGTGGACTCCAATTGTGACCCCGATCCCATAGACTACATCATTCCAGGAAATGACGACGCCATTCGCTCCATCCGTCTCTTTTCTGCCAAGATTGCAGACGCTTGTCTGGAAGGTAAGCAGAAACGAGAAGAGCAACTGCAGGCTGCCGCAGACAAGGCGGTGACTGACGCTGAAGCCGAAGCTGCGCTAATCGGAACTGCTGCTGCTGAAGAAGGTGGACCTGAAATCGAGATTGTCAACCCCGTGCAGGAATGAGCGATAGTTAAGGAGGTTCAAATTGCAACTCACTTCGGCAATGGTAAAAGATTTACGGGAAAAAACCAACGCTGGGATTATGGACTGTAAGGCGGCGCTCCAGGAAACCCAGGGCGACATGGAAAAAGCCGTGGATTACCTGAGACAGAAAGGTCTGGCCGTCGCTCGTAAACGGGCGGGGAGAGTTGCCAGTGAAGGTCTGGTCCATTCTTATATCCACGCAGGCGGCAAGATAGGCGTCATGGTGGAAGTAAACTGTGAAACCGACTTCACGGCCAAGAGTGAACCCTTTTCTGACTTTGTCAAAAACCTTGCCATGCACATCGCTGCAACCAACCCTCTGGCCATCGACCGCGAGGATCTCGCTCCTGAGTTGGTGGAGCGAGAACAAAGTGTCTACAGGGCCCAGGCCTTAGATTCTGGAAAGCCTGAAAAAATTATCGATAAGATCACGGAGGGCAAGCTTAACAAATTCTACCAGGAGGTTTGCCTCCTTGAACAATCATACGTGCGTGACACAGACGTAACCATCGATGACCTTCTCAATGAATTGCGAGCCAAAACTGGAGAAAATATACTGGTAAGACGTTTTACCCGGTACCAGTTGGGTGAAGATACGACTGGCTAGTGAAAGCTCTCATCAAATTCTAATATCGAAATCCGAAACCAATTTAGGAATTTAGGGATTCAATTAAAAGATGCCCTTCTCAGAGGCAATTCCAAAATTGAATCCAAATTCCTGAAACGCATATGTATTTAGCTCCGCATAGGTTGGGCTTGAGGGCTGAGGTATTCCCGAAGCGGCGTATGTTGTCAGTCTCTGTAAGCTTCAATGGTTAGGCCGTTCTGCCTGTTGCTGCAGAGGCTGGCAACATCCGCAGCTCGGGCTGCCACTGCCTCCGGTCCGAAGGACTTCCCCCCGCAAGGGTAGCAGACCGAGCGTAAGCGGAGGGAATGGCTCAGCTCTCAGGCGTTCGTGCGGAGCCAAGGCAATAGGCGTTTTCCTTAATTCTCCTATTTCTTAGGTGCTTGCCCTGGGGAATTCCGCTCTGCCAACGTGCCTCAGGCAGGATTCCACCGGGCAAGGATTTCGAGTTTCTAGCCGCGTACAGCTTGAAGAGAGCAGTTCTTGAATCTAAGCCCACAACATAAAAACCACAAATTGCAATGAAAGATCAACCATGTCTGAAGTGAAATACAAGCGTATCCTCCTCAAAATCAGCGGCGAGGCTCTGATGGGAGATGCCTCCTTCGGGATTGTGCCCGAAGTGATCTCCCGTGTGGCCGAGGATATATTTGAGGTGGACCGTCTCGGTGTCGAGATAGCCTTGGTTATAGGCGGTGGTAACATCTTTCGTGGCTTGGCCGCTTCCTCCTACGGCATGGACAGGGCTTCGGCGGACTACATGGGAATGTTGGCCACCGCCATCAATGCTCTGGCCTTACAGGATGCCTTGGAGAGAATGGGAGCACAAACCCGGGTACAGTCTGCCATTACCATGAGAGAGGTGGCAGAGCCCTATATTCGTCGGCGAGCTGTTCGCCATCTGGAAAAAGGACGCATCGTCATCTTTGCAGCTGGAACCGGCAACCCTTATTTCACAACGGATACTGCTGCCGCATTGCGAGCCATGGAGATACACGCCGACGTTCTTCTCAAGGCCACCAAGGTTGATGGCGTCTACCCCGCCGACCCGTTGAAGACGCCGGGTGTCAAGAAAATTGAACGGCTTACCTATCTTGAAGTTTTGCAGAAACAACTCAAGGTCATGGATTCCACCGCAATATCGTTAGCCATGGACAATGATATGACTGTTATTGTCTTTAACCTCACGAAGCGTGGTTACATTAAAAGAGTCGTTATGGGTGAGCCGGTTGGTACGATTGTGGAGGGAGAGGAAAATGGTTGAAGAAATATTCGAAGACCTCGAGGAGCGCATGGGAAAGTCGGTGGAGGCCCTCAAGCGAGAATACAGTAGGCTGCGCACGGGCAGAGCTTCCATTTCTTTGTTAGATGGCATTCGAGTCTCTTACTATGATACGCCAACCCCTCTCAATCAGATGGCCTCACTCGCAGTGCCGGAACCTCGTCTCATTGTTGTCCAGCCATGGGATAAAACGGCGCTGGAGGACATAGAAAAGGCGATCCTGAAATCTGAATTGGGCCTCACCCCTATGAATGATGGTAAGGTAATCCGCATTTCAATTCCGCCTCTTACCGAGGAACGGAGAAAAGAACTGGTCAAGGTTGCGAGAAAAATGGCTGAAGAGAACAAGGTAGCAGTTCGGAACATCCGGAGGGATGCCAACGAGATGCTGAAAGACCTCAAGAAAGAGAAAGATATCACCGAGGATGAACTGTTTCGATCACAGGAGGAAGTCCAGAAGACAACTGACCGGTTTATCTCCCAAGTGGAAGAAATATGCTCGGCCAAAGAAAAGGAAATTCTTGAGATTTAAGGAATCGGTTACCTGGCCAGATTGCCCTACCCTGTAGTACAATGAGAAAGTTGCCTTTTGCGGTTGACCTTATTGAGGCATGACAAATCACCATTGACTGATGACAAATGGTTACTGTCCCCAACATATCTGACAAGAATACAATTTCCGAGCAGCCAACCACGGAAAGGCTAACGCCAGAGAAGCTACCCCAGCATGTGGCCATTATTATGGATGGCAATGGTCGATGGGCACAACAGCGCAAACTAAGCCGCATCGAGGGTCATCGTGCCGGAGCGGAGTCAGTGCGGGTCATTGTTCGGGCCTGCCGCAGAATTGGCATCCCGATCCTTACGCTTTATGCCTTTTCAAAAGAAAACTGGCAAAGACCCAGTCGTGAAGTCCAGGCCCTTTGGCGGCTTCTCAGCAACTATCTCAAATCTGAACTCGATGAGATGATGGAGCACAGCATACGCCTCAACGCACTCGGAGATATTACCGAACTGCCCAAGGCTGTCTATCGTCTGCTGCAGTCAACCATGGACAAAACAGCAAGTAACCACGAGATGATTCTTAATTTGGCCCTTAGCTACAGCGGCCGCAGCGAAATCGTTCGTGCGACGCAGAAGCTGGCGGCTGCTTGTTTGACTAAAGAACTGGAACCAGGCGACATAAATGAAGCTATCTTTTCTAGCTATCTCTTCACGGCAAACATGCCCGACCCGGACTTGCTTATCCGCACCAGCGGTGAACAGAGGATTAGCAACTTTCTTCTCTGGCAAATGGCCTACACCGAACTCTATGTCAGCCCGGTGTACTGGCCGGAATTCCGAGAAGAGCAGTTAATGGAGGCGCTCGTAGACTACCAGCGACGGGAGCGCCGTTTTGGCAAAACCGGAGAACAAAAACAAAAGGAGGTTTAGCAGATGAAGCGGATTATAGTGGGGTTGACCATTTGCTGTTTGGCCCTGTGGATCCAAACAGCCAAGGCAGCCACCCGGACGCTTAAGCTTGCCCATGCGGTGAGCACCACCGCACCTTACCACCTGGGTTCTGAAAAATTTGTTCAGGTCCTATCCGAGCGACTGGGTGATCGGTTTGACATTCGTATATTCCCTAACAAACAGCTCGGCAGTGAACGCTCCCTGGTGGAGCAATTGCAGATCGGCACCATCGATCTGGTGGTGACTTCCACCGGCCCGCTTGGCGGGTTCGTGCCCCAGATGCTGGTGGTGGATCTACCCTTTCTTTTCCGAGATACCAAGCACGTGGACCATGTCTTCGAAGGCCCCATTGGCCAGTCCCTTTTGGCCAGCTTGGAGAAGGCTGGTATAAAGGGGCTTGCATTCTGGGAGAATGGCTTTCGCAATCTAACCAACAACCGCCGACCGGTCTTCAATCCGGAAGACTGTCGTGGCCTCATCATTCGCACCATGGAGAATGAGGTTCACTTGGAATCATTTCGACTTCTCGGCGCCAACCCGACGCCAATGGCCTGGGGAGAAGCACTTACCGCCCTGAAGCAAGGAACCATCGACGGCCAAGAGAATCCCATCAACATCATTTACACCCACGGCATTTACGATCTCCAGAAATACTTGGCCCTCACAGCCCATTTTTATTCGCCAGCCCTTCTGCTCATGAACCAGAAAACGTTCGAGAAACTTACGCCATCAGAGCAGAAAACGTTTTTGGAGGCTGCTCAAATTGCTGGCCGCTTCGAAAAGGAAATCATTCGCAAAAATGAAGCTGAGACACTGAAAAAACTTGAGGACCTCGGCATGCGGGTGACCCTTCCGGATCGAAGCTTTTTCCGCAGGGCCATGGCGCCAGTCTATCAGAAATACCAATCCAGATTCGGCGAAACCCTCATCCAAGAAATCTTAGAAACCCCTTAGATTCAGGAATTTAGGGATTCAAAGGGATCAGTGAGGCCACCCAGTGGGTCAGTCCTTGAATTCCTAAATTCTCGAATTCCTTAATTTTTTGATGAGGTTGCCCATGTTATCTCGCACGAGTCATTGGTTGAATAAAATCGCTGAGGTGCTCTGCAGTGTCATTCTGTTGACCATGACACTGGTAGTGACTCTCCAAGTTGTCTGCCGCTATTTCCTGGGGGCTTCGTTAGTGTGGTCCGAGGAACTCTCCCGCTATGGTCTGGTTTGGATTACCTTTTTAGGTGGTTCCATCGCCCTCAAAAAAAGAGCTCACATGGCGCTTCAGGCCCTGGTGGACAAGTTGTCTCCCAAATCGCGGAAAGTGGTGCAGATCTTTACCCTTTTCACCATCATGGGTTTTCTTACCATTGCGACGGTGAAAGGTGTTCAGCTCGCTATTTTCAATTTGAAGCAGCACTCACCGGCCATGGGGGTACCCATGGGCGTCGTCTACAGCGCAATCCCGGCCGGCTGTCTGCTCATGATGGTGCACGCCGCGGAACAGCTGGTCGCTCTATTACGTGACGGGCCTGCTTTAACTTCGGGGAGAACCGGGTGATTACCATCGCTACCAGCTTTACCGTGCTGCTGCTTTTGGGAACTCCCATTGCCTTTTGCATAGGTATCAGTGCCCTGGCAGGGTTGCTACAGCTCGGAGATATACCTTTGTTGCTGCTGCCGCACATGATGTTTCAGGGAACCGACTCCTTCCCGCTATTGGCAGTTCCCTTTTTCGTTCTGGCTGGTGCTTTGATGAATGCCGGAGGCATCACCCGGCGGCTGGTTGATTTTGCCAACCTTCTCGTAGGTCACGTTCGTAGCGGTCTCGCCCTTGTCAATGTGGTGGCGAGCATGTTCTTCGCAGGTGTCACCGGGGCAGCGGTGGCAGACACCTCTGCCATTGGGTCGGTTCTCATTCCGGCCATGGCAGACGAAGGATACGAACTCGATTTTTCTGCAGCCATCACTGCCGCATCCTCCACCATGGGCCCCATCATCCCACCGAGCATACCAATGATCATCTATGGGGTCTCGGCTGAACAATCCATAGGCGCCCTCTTTCTCGCTGGGATCATCCCTGGCCTGCTCATTGGCCTGGCGCTTATGGTCGTTGCCTATCTCAGCGGTGGCCGGCAATCGAGTGGTCTTTCCAACAGCAGAAGAGCCGTTGGTTGGCGCCAACTTCTCCGTGGGGGCAAGGATGCCCTCCTTGCCTTATTCATGCCAGCTTTCATTCTAGGCGGCATTCTCGCCGGAATCTTCACCCCCACAGAAGCGGCGGCCATCTCTGTACTATATGCTTTTGCGGTGGGCCGTTTCGTTTATGGTGAACTCAGCTTGCGCCAGCTGCCTGAGCTGTTAAAAGAAAGTCTGGTAATCACCGCGGTGATCATGTTTATCATAGCTAATGCCGCCGTTTTTGGCTGGTTGGTGGCCGCCCTGCAAATGCCCCAGAAGGTTGTAACCATGCTAACCGCCGCCGTCAGCAGCCGCTGGTTAATACTTATTATGATCAACCTTTTTCTCTTGCTGGTTGGCACATTTATGGAAACCACCGCTTCACTCATCATCCTGACCCCCGTTCTCCTACCACTGGCGAAACAGATCGGCCTTGATCCGATTCACTTTGGTGCCATCATGGTTCTCAATCTAGTCATCGGTCTCACCACCCCGCCTCTGGGCGTTTGCCTTTTTGTCAGTAGCGGCATCGCCGGCATCTCCCTGGAAAAAATCAGTCGTGCCATGATTCCATTCTTGCTGGCTGCGATCCTGGTGCTCTTGCTAGTGACCTATATTCCCATGCTCTCCATGTGGATCCCTCAGATGTACCTTCAGCGCTGAAGCGCATAGCGTTTTGGTAAACAGCAAACTGTGAACGGTAAACGGATCGGGTAAAGGCCTTGAAAATGTTCTTCTTTTGTGATTTACCGAAACTCCTTTCAAAACAAGCTTGATGCGAAAGTCATTTCATAATATGGTGATTTCTTTATATCTCTGGATAAGACCCCTTCTCTTTCCTAGACCGAGGCGAGGGCATGGAAAAAAAACCTGTTGACAAGTTCCACTTACAACGCTGGCTAACCGCTGCAGTGGCGCTCCCATTACTAGGGGCCATTATAGGGCTTGGTCCTTTCTGGCTCCTGCTGGTCTTGATACTGCTGGTCAGCGCTGGTGGCCTGCTGGAGTTGTCTGGCTTGCTGCTTGCCAGATCCAGACCTTGGCTCCGAGTGGTGACTTTGAGTGTGGGACTCACTTTGCCGCTGGCCACCTACTGGAAAGGGGGTCTTGGCTTGACCGCAGCCACCGCCACAGTGCTCTTTATTACATTGTCAGCACATCTGTTGCTCTACGCCAAGAAAGAAGCCGTGTCCCCTTCTCTTGGGGCAGTAGTCTTCACCCAGCTTTACATTCCCTTTTTGCTGAGCCACGTGTTGCTTCTCTTTCTACTGCCATTCGGGCGTCGCTGGATCTTTTTTGTTCTGTTTGTTGTCTTCGCGGGGGATACAGGGGCCTATTACACTGGCTATCGCTGGGGACGCCACAAACTCTGGCCTGCTGTCAGCCCGGGAAAAACTATCGAGGGTGCTTTAGGCGGGCTGTTCAGCTCCCTGGTCATTGGGGTGATATTCGGAAAATTACTGTTTACATCTGCCGGAATCACCGTGGGCTTTTTGTTGGTCTTGGCAACGGCCTTGGCCCTGGTGGGCCAGACGGGCGATTTGGTGGAATCCATGCTCAAGAGGGTTAGCCAGGTTAAAGATTCAAGTGGCCTGCTACCCGGCCACGGTGGTCTGCTGGATCGGCTTGACAGTCTGATCTTTGCTTTTCCTTTGACGTATTACGGGCTTATCTTTTTTGCCTAATATGGGTCCGTTTACCGGCCTCTCATTTCCAAATAAGGAAGGAGAAATTTGCATTGAAAAGAATTGCCATTCTCGGCTCCACGGGATCCATCGGCCGTAGCTCTTTAAAGGTAATCGAGCAATTCCCAGACCGCTTCCAGGTAGTCGCCCTGGCAGCAGGAAGAAACATTGATCTGCTCGCCAAGCAAATTCACCGTTTTCGGCCACAGCTTGCAGCCGTTTTCGACCAGCAGTTGGCCAAAGATCTGCTCAGTCGCCTTGAAACGTCAATCCGTGTTGAAGTGCTTGCCGGCCCGGAAGGTTACCATAGAGTCGCCAGTTGCGACGATGCAGACATGGTGCTTTCGGCCATGGTGGGGGCAGCAGGCCTAGTTCCCACTCTAAGTGCTATTCGGGCGGGAAAGGACGTGGCCCTGGCCAACAAAGAAACCCTGGTCATGGCGGGCGCTTTAGTCATGGAGGAGGTCCGTCACCATCAGGTAACGCTGCTCCCGGTGGACAGCGAGCACAACGCCATCTTCCAGGCCATGGAGGGACACCGACGAGAAGATCTCAAACGTATTCTGCTTACTGCCTCAGGGGGGCCTTTCCTGAACATGTCAGCTGAGGAACTCGAACAGGTAACTCCAGCTCAGGCCCTAGCTCATCCCAACTGGGACATGGGACCCAAAATCACCATCGACTCAGCCACCCTTATGAACAAAGGCTTGGAGGTCATTGAAGCCAAGTGGCTGTTCGATGTACCCGTAGAGAAAATTGATGTTCACATCCATCCTCAGAGTATCGTTCATTCAATGGTAGAGTACGTGGACGGATCGGTAATCGCCCAAATGGGTATCCCGGACATGCGGACCCCCATAGCTTACGCTCTTGCATACCCGGAGCGTCTCCAGCTGGACTTTCCCTCCTTGGATCTTTTCGCCCTGCAAACCCTCACTTTTTTTGAACCCGATTTCAGCCGCTTCCCATGTCTGGGCCTGGCCTTTGCTGCTTGCAAGGCGGGGGGAGCCGTCCCGGCTATTCTCAATGCCGCCAATGAGGTGGCGGTGCAGGCATTTCTGGACAACCGCATCCCCTTTAAAAGAATAGCTGAGCTGGTTGACCAAACCATGCAGGAGTACAAACAGGTCTCTGCGGCTGAATTGGAGACGATTCTCGAAGCCGACGGTTGGGCACGGCAGCGAACTGAGGAAGCCATCGGCTGACATTTCTCATTGCGACGATGCAGTTACAGTACTCCCTGAATCACGCTTCAATGAGAAATGACAGCGGCGAAATGTGAAATGCATTGGTCGTTGGCGCGAATTGTGCACCTAGAAACTCGACCCTTCTGTTGTCAATGGAGTTGTGCCCGCGTTATAATTAAACTTTGGTTTTGTTTGTAACACACCATCACCAACTTTAGGAGTTGATACGTCTTGGAAGCAATCTGGTCACTTACTCGAACCGTGACATCTTTTGTGGTGTCGCTGGGAATACTGATCTTTATCCACGAGTTCGGTCATTTTTTGGCCGCCAAACTTTTTAAGGTCAAAGTGGAGCGTTTCTCCTTGGGTTTCGGCCCGCGCTTGCTCGGCAAAAAAGTAGGAGATACCGACTACCGCATTTCAGCGTTTCCCCTCGGCGGCTATGTTAAAATGCTGGGGGAATCTACAGAGGAGGAGATTCCGAAGGAGCAACATCCTGTCTCTTTCTCTCACCAACCGCTGCGTCGACGGATCGCCATCGTTGCATCTGGCCCTGGTTCCAATTTACTGCTCGCCGTGTTTATCTACGCTCTGATTTTCGCCCTGTTTGGTTTGACTAAGACCACCACAGACATCGGCTCCGTAACCCCTGAGTCGCCGGCAGCTGCCGCCGGGTTGCAGGCTGACGATAGGGTCTTAGCAATAGAAGGCGTCCCGGTTCAGGAATGGAGCCAGCTTTCCGAATTGATCCAAGACAGTGACGGCAGGCCCATAGAGATTCGTGTGCAACGAGGAGATCGTGAATTCACGGTGCAAATCACTCCTGAGATTAAGCAGACGCGTACCATACTGGGAGAGGAGGTCAGCCGACCGCTCATCGGCATCGTTGCCTCCAACAACGTAGTTGTGGAAGCGGTCAATCCCTTCCGGGCTGTTTACTATGCAGTCACCTACACCGGCAGTATGATACAGCTCACCTTCGTTGTTCTCGGCAAGCTGATCGTGGGCGCCATTTCTCCCAGGACTCTCGCTGGCCCCATTGGCATAGCCCAGATGTCCGGTCAGGTGGCCAAGGCCGGGCCACTCGCCTTTCTCTCTTTCTTGGCTCTGCTCAGTATCAACTTGGGCATCCTGAATCTGCTCCCCATTCCGGTGCTGGATGGTGGCCATCTTCTCTTCTTTCTGATTGAGGGGGTATTGGGAAAGCCGCTAAGCATTAAAAAGCGTGAGATGGCTCAGCAGGTTGGCCTCTTCCTGCTCATCGTTTTGATGGTATTTGTCTTTTATAATGACATCTATCGACTGGTTTACCCTGGAAAGGCGTTTCCATAGGAGATTGCCAGCCGGCAGCCCCGGCAGCTGGAAGTTAGATCCAAATGCTTAACGGACAATAATTGAGCGGGAAACTCAGATCCGTTTACCCTTCACCCTTTACTGTTTACCCGCGTGCTTTGCGACAGTCATGAACATTCTCGCCATTGACACCTCCACTTCGGTTGGGAGTATCGCTCTGGTTGAGGGCGAGCAGCTCAAAGCCCAACATATTCTCAACATCAGTGCAACTCACAATCAGAGATTGTTGCCTGGTATTGATCGGATTCTTAGGGATTCCGGCTGGAGCCTTGAGGACCTAGATGCGTTTGCAGTTAGTTTGGGCCCTGGAAGTTTCACCGGCTTACGCATTGGACTAAGCATCATCAAAGGGCTCGCATGGGCCACTGGCAAACCGTTAGTTGGTGTTCCGACCTTGGATGCACTGGCGGCAGGTGTTTCTCTGGTGCATCATCCTGTCTGCCCGGTTTTGGATGCTCGCAAGGGTGAAATATACACCGCACTTTATCGTCAGCACTATGATAATCCTCCGGAAAGGCTCACTCCCTATATGGCGATAAAGCCCAAGAGACTGGTTGACCTCATCACAGAAACAACCGTGTTGGTGGGTGACGCGCTCCTGCGCTACGGAGACTACTTGAAAAGGGAGCTCGGTGACCGACTGTTGCAGCCACCTCCCCATCTTAACATGGTCCAGGCAAGCTCGGTGGCCTGGTTGGCATTGCGAATGCTCCGTTCTGGTAAACATGAAGATGTTTCCAGCTGTACGCCCCTCTACGTCAGACCTTCAGAAGCTGAGCTCAACCGGATGACCAAATAGAAAATCCCCAATGCGCATCTTGCAATCTCCAACATAAAATACCCAATGGCCACATGGTTATTGACAAAACAATCCAGATTGCATAAACATAATCGGATATCCCTTCTAACCACTTCACATCATTAGCATCGGACTCTTGCCATAGATCCTGGGTGCTCCAAGGGGATAAGATATGGAAAAATGGGATGAGGAACTTATCGCTCGCCTTCTTCCCCAAGACGAAGAGCTCAGAAAACACATTGAAGAGCATCGCCGCTATGAGGAGCAGCTTGAGCAGTTTAATCAGCGCCCTTATCTGACTACAGAAGAAGCACTGGAGAAGAAGCGGATTCAGAAATTAAAACTGGCGGGCCGAGACAAGATCGAGGCCATTTTGGCCAAGTCTAGACAGAGGTGAATTATGAAATTAACAGGAGCCCAAATATTCTTTGAATGTCTGAAAGCAGAGAAGGTGGACGTCATTTTTGGTTTACCTGGAGGAGCGGTTATCGACATTTATGACGAGATGCCCAAGCACAACATCCGCCATATCCTCGTCCGTCATGAGCAGGGAGCTACCCACATGGCTGACGGCTATGCCCGGGCCACCGGGCGCGTTGGCGTGTGTCTTGTGACCTCCGGCCCCGGAGCCACCAATACGGTTACTGGTATTGCCACAGCCTATATGGATTCTATTCCAATTGTTGTTTTCACCGGTCAGGTGCCCACTGCGCTCATCGGTAACGATGCCTTTCAAGAGGCAGACATTGTCGGCATCTCTCGGCCATGCACTAAACACAATTTCCTGGTCACGGACGTTCGTGACCTTGCCAGGATCATCCGTGAGGCTTTCTATCTAGCGCGTTCCGGTCGCCCTGGACCTGTGCTGGTGGATTTGCCCAAGGATGTCCAAAATGCCAAAATCGACTTCAAGTACCCAAAAAAGATTGATCTGAAAGGATACAAGCCCACTTACGAGGCCCATATGGGCCAGATCAAAAGGGCCTATACTGCCATTGGCAAGGCCAAGAAGCCGGTCATATACGCCGGTGGTGGAGTCATTGCATCCAGTGCGGCCAAAGAACTGAAGCAATTTGGAGAAAGCATCAAATGTCCGGTGACCACAACACTTATGGGCCTGGGGGGGTTTCCGGCCCCTCACGAGTTATGGCTCGGGATGTTGGGAATGCACGGCACTTTCCGGGCCAACATGGCGGTGGCTACTACGGACCTGCTTATCGCCATCGGTGCCCGCTTCGACGATCGCATAACCGGCAAACTTGATGAGTTCGCGCCAACAGCCAAGATTATCCATATTGACATAGACCCTACTTCCATAAGCAAGAACGTTAAGGTGGACATACCTATTGTCGGGGATTGCAAGGATGCCCTTAAGAAGCTCCTACGGCTGGTCAAAGAGAATCCGATAAGTAACCTGAAAAAGGTCAGGAAACCTTGGTTGGACCAGATTCAAAAGTGGAAGGAGACCTATCCTCTAGCCTATGAACAGACAGATGATGTTATCAAGCCGCAGTACGTGGTGGAAAAACTTTACGAGCTGAGCAAGGGTAAGGCCATCATTACCACCGAGGTTGGCCAGAACCAGATGTGGGCCGCCCAATACTACCACTTCTTCGAACCTCGGACCCTGCTCACCTCTGGCGGTCTGGGTACTATGGGCTACGGCCTACCGGCAGCTATCGGCGCTCAAGCCGCCTTTCCTGACCGGTTGGTCCTTGATATCGCCGGAGACGGTAGCATTCAAATGTGCATCCAGGAGTTAACTACTGCCGTGGAGAACAACCTGCCGGTGAAAGTGGCAATACTCAACAATCAGTATCTGGGGATGGTACGCCAGTGGCAGCAGATTTTCTACGAAAAACAATACTGTGCCACTTGCCTCAAAATCGCACCAGATTTTGTCAAACTCGCAGAGGCATACGGTGCACTGGGTTTAAGGGCCACCAAACCCAATGAGGTGGAGCCGGTGATCCGAGAAGCATTCGCTTCACCCAAGCCGGTAATCATGGACTTTGCGGTGAACCCGGAAGAATGTGTCTACCCCATGGTGCCCGCTGGAGCCGCCATGACTGAAATGCTTTTGGTGTAAGATCCTGTCAGTCGTCCGCTCACTGCGTTCGCAGCAAAGCGCAGAGCGCCAAGCGCATCGCGTTTGGTAAACGGTTAAAGGATTAGGCGATGGTTTTGCAACCGTTCACCGTTTACCCCTTACAGTCATTTTCGCTTTGCGCTATGCTCTATGCGCCATGCGACTTACGGACAAATACTATCTGGCCAAGCCTCGGGAGCAACCTGAGGAGTCGAGTTTTCTTTAACGTGTGGGTAAAAGGAGAGATGTCGTGAGGCATACCCTCGGTGTCTTGGTGGAGAATCAGCCCGGTGTCCTTTCCCGGGTTGCTGGACTGTTCAGCGGTAGGAGTTTCAATATCGAGTGCCTGACCGTGGCCGAAACCCTGGATCCAGAAGTTTCCCGGATTACCTTGGTTACCACCGGTGACGAGATGATCATGGAACAGATTGTAAAGCAACTCAACAAGCTTGTGAGTGTGATCAAGGTAATCGATTTTCGCGAAGTGAAATTCGTGGACCGGGAAATGGCTCTGATCAAGGTAAAGGCTGAGGCTGCTACCCGTGCTGAAGTTCTTCGTATTGTGGATATTTTCAGGGGCAAGGTGGTTGATGTCAGTCCTACTTTCTACACAATTGAAGTAACCGGTGATGAAGGGAAAATTCAGGCCATTCTTGATCTGCTCGAACAACTGGGCATTGTCGAGGTGGTCCGCACCGGCAAGGTCGCCATTGCCCGAAGCAAAAAGGGGTAAAGCGCCGAAATAGTGTGACATGGGAAGCACCAGTTACTGACCGGCCATTATACTTAATTTTTGCACGAGGTTGCTGAAGAATGCGGTTGTCCCTATCCCCACTGCTTCATGGATTTTCCGGCGAGAGCATCTAGCCGGTAGACGTCAGCTTTCAGTGAAAACTAAAGATTTGGAACCCTTTTTGCAGAATTAGCGATTCGCTCTAAATGGACGTAAATCTTATACTGTGGAACTTTTAACCATATAATTTCACTTAAAATACTTTTCTAATCGTTTTTCTTCAGTATCTGGCAGAAGATTACTTGACCAGTAATGGCTGCCGGGCCCCATGATTATCGCTCCCAACGGAGTTTACTTTTTTCTACTGGAACCAATAGGAGGATACCGTGAAAATCTACTACGATTCGGATGCCGATCTTGGCGTGCTCGAAGGGAAAAAAGTGGCGATAATTGGCTACGGCAGCCAGGGCCATGCTCAGGCACAGAACTTAAGGGACAGTGGCCTAGATGTAATCATCGGCCAGCGGAAAGGTGGTCCCAATTATGATCTTGCCAAGGAGCATGGTTTCGAGCCCACCACAGCAAGTGAGGCCTCGAGTTTAGCCGACGTGGTCCAAATTCTTGCCCAAGATGACGTTCAGGCGAAATTGTACCAGGAAGAAGTTGGCCCCCACATGACAGAGGGCAAATCTCTGATCTTCTCCCACGGCTTTAATATTCACTTTGGTCAGATCCGCCCTGCCGCCCATTTGGATGTGGTGATGATTGCTCCCAAAGGACCCGGCCATCTGGTGCGAAGCGAATACGAGAAGGGAGCGGGGGTGCCATCCTTGGTTGCTATTCACCAGGATGCCAGCGGCCGTGCCCTAGAGACAGCCCTCGCCTATGCAAAAGGATTGGGCGCCACCCGAGCCGGGGTGATTCACACCACCTTTAAGGAAGAAACTGAGACCGACCTTTTCGGTGAGCAAACAGTTCTTTGCGGTGGGGTCTCCGAACTGGTCAAGGCCGGTTTTGATACGCTGGTTGAGGCCGGCTATCAGCCTGAGATTGCTTACTTTGAGTGCCTCCACGAGCTAAAGCTCATTGTGGATCTCTTCTACCAGGGAGGCATTTCCTTCATGCGCTACTCGGTGAGTGATACCGCCGAGTATGGCGATTACTCTCGGGGCAAACGCATCATTACTGAAGAGACCAGAGAGACCATGCGAGAGATTCTAGACCAAGTGCAGAGCGGCGAATTCGCCCGGGAATGGATCCTCGAAAATAAGGCTGGCCGCCCTGTTTTCAATGCCCAGCGCCGCATGGAGAGAGAGCACCCCATTGAAGAGGTGGGTGCCAAATTACGTGCCATGATGCCCTGGTTGAAGAAGGACTAATCCACCGGCAAGGTCGAACTTTTCCCTTCAGGTCCCTTGTTCAACGGATAAAGGTACTCAATGCAACGGTTGCCCATAGCCAAGGCAGGCTTGCCGTATATTATTGGTCTGAGCGCACTTTTGATCGTATTTGGTTTTCTGGGCTGGGCTAAAATAACTGGATTTACTTTAATTTTAACGCTTTTAGTGATAAACTTCTTTCGCGATCCTGAGCGGGTCATCCCGCGCGTTCCTCACGCGGTGTTGGCCCCGGCCGATGGTCGCATCATTTTCGCAGGAAAAGTATTTGAAGATCGGTTTCTCAGCAAAGATACTTTAAAAATTAGCATCTTCATGTCTGTCTTTAATGTCCACGTTAACCGGATCCCGTTTTCCGGCGAGGTGGAAAGTGTTAACTACGAAAAGGGCAAGTTTTTCTCTGCTAATTTGGACAAGGCATCCAGGGATAATGAACACAACGCGGTTGTTTTGCGAATTCCTGGAGGGGAAAAGATAGTCTTCGTCCAGATCGCCGGCTTGATCGCTCGGCGCATTGACTGCTGGTTGCGGCCAGGTGATTATGTTCAGCAGGGCGAGCGTTTCGGCCTGATTCGCTTCGGCTCCAGGCTGGACGTCTTCGTGCCCCCAGACAGCCGCCTAGCAGTAATCCAGGGGGAACGCGTCAAGGCGGGGGAGAGTATTTTATGTTATCATCAAACAAACGGCAAAAACGACGAAGCCGGAAGCCTCGACAGATGAAGCGGGGTATATACCTGCTTCCCAACCTCTTCACCACCGCCAATCTGTTCTGTGGCTTCTATGGGATTGTTGCCGCCATCAATCACGATTTCAGGACGGCTGCGATTGCTATTCTCGTTTCTTGTCTTTTCGACATTCTGGATGGTAAAGTGGCTCGTCTCACCCGTTCCAGTAGCCGTTTTGGGGTGGAGTACGATTCCTTGGCTGATTTGGTTGCATTTGGTGTGGCACCCGCCGTGCTTGTTTATCTCTGGGCGCTCGAACCTTTTGGCCGTCTGGGGTGGGCTGCCGCCTTCCTCTTTGTTGCTTGTGGCGCCCTCCGGTTAGCACGTTTTAATGTGCAGGCTAATTCAGCCCCTAAAAAGTATTTCGTGGGACTTCCCATTCCAGGGGCCGCTTCCATGGTGGCCACCACCGTTCTCTTCTTCTACCGAATGGGAGGTAGCGGTCCCACTAAACATTTCCTATTGTTGGCAATGGTATATGTCTTAGGTTTTCTCATGGTCAGTAGCGTTCCTTACTACAGTTTCAAAGAATTTGATGGGTTCCAGCGGATGCCGTTTAGAACGCTGTTCCTGATAATCTTGCTTCTTTCGGTGATCGCCGCCCAACCTGCAATCATGCTCTTTACCCTGGGTCTCGTCTATGTGAGTTCAGGTCCATTGGGCTACGCACACGGATTGGTCTGGAGGCAGCCCATTTCAGAAGATGCCGGTGGCCAGGAACCGTTAAGTAGCAAAAAGGGAACTAAATAGAGGAAATTTTCGACCACTTGACTTAACCTCAGATTTTCCCCCTTCTGGTTCCTATGAAGGAAGGGGGAAATTTTCATTTAAGCATATGTATTCAGCTCCGCATAGGTTGGGCTTGAAGTTTGATAGGGTCAGTTTATTATTTTGTTTTGCGCACCAATGACTAATGATTAGTGGGAAATTAGAAACAACAGATGAGGGAGGTCAAAGGTACCGGCCATGGGAATGACGATTAGCGAAAAGATTCTTGCCGCCCACGCTGGATCGGAAAAGGTAGAACCAGGAGAACTCATCGAAGTGGAGGTCGACTTCTCCTTGGCCAATGATATTACTGCGCCCATTGCCATTGAGCGTTTCCGCCAGGCAGGTGCCAAAGAGGTCTACGATGCTGGAAGAATCGCCTTCGTCCCTGACCATTTTGTCCCGAATAAGGACATTGAATCGGCCCTCCAGTGCCAGCTCCTTCGTGAGTTCGCTGTGGAACACAAACTCACCAACTTTTTTGAAGTGGGACGAATGGGCATCGAACACGCTCTCCTTCCGGAGCAGGGCCTGGTGTTGCCTGGAGATGTAGTAGTCGGCGCTGACAGCCACACCTGTACTTACGGGGGACTGGGTGCCTTTGCCACCGGCGTGGGCAGTACTGACCTTGCAGCCGTAATGATAACGGGTCGTATCTGGTTCCGGGTGCCTGCATCCATCAAATTCGTTTATCAAGGTAATTTGCAACCCTGGGTCACCGGTAAGGATCTTATTCTTTACACCATCGGCCAAATCGGTGTCGACGGTGCCCGGTATCGGGCCATGGAATTTACCGGTCCTGTCATTGCCCAGCTATCCATGGATCAGCGACTTACCATGGCCAACATGGCAATCGAGGCTGGGGCTAAAAATGGCATAATCGCCCCCGACGAGATTACCCGAGTTTACGTGGATGAAAGGGCTCAGCGCTCTTACCGTTTTTACGAAAGTGATTCCGACGCTCACTATGAGCAGGTGATCACCTACGACGTCAATGAAATTGAGCCGCAGGTGGCCCTGCCCCCTTCGCCAGCGAACAGTCGACCCGTTTCATCGCTGGATGAGATACCCATTCATCAGGTGGTGATCGGATCCTGTACCAACGGCCGTCTGGAGGATTTGCGCCTGGCCGCAGAGTTGTTGACCGGCCGTCGGGTAGCACCTGGGGTACGTTGTTTAATCATCCCCGCAACCCAGGCCATTTACCGACAAGCCATGGACGAGGGTCTGTTCGCCATCTTTCTAGAAGCAGAGGCTGCCATCAGCACACCAACATGTGGCCCCTGCCTTGGCGGCCACATGGGCATTCTGGCTCCTGGAGAGCGGGCCGTGGCCACCACCAACCGGAACTTCGTGGGACGGATGGGCCACCCGGAAAGTGAGGTCTACCTCGCCTCGCCTGCCGTAGCCGCTGCTTCTGCCGTCCTGGGCCGTATTGCCAGCCCGGAAGAGTTGTGACAAGGGCCCTTTTCCATGTGGGAGCTCAAAACGAATTCGCCTGGTTCGTATTGTATATACCGCCTGACTATACTAGGAACTGGGCAGTAAGCACTAAGCACCAGAAAGAATAACCTGGAAAGACTCTATCGGTGCTTAGTGCCTAGTGTTTAGTGCTTAGTCGCAGATGGTGCTATACAACCTTTGGAGGTGAAGATGAAACTCTCTGGTAAAGCTTGGAAATTTGGGGCTGATATTGATACTGACGCCATTATTCCAGCTCGCTATTTGAACACCTCCGACCCTGAAGAGCTTGCCAAGCACTGCATGGAGGATGCTGATCCCGAGTTCGCCCAGAGGGTCTCGGCAGGTGACATAATCGTAGCTGAACGAAATTTTGGCTGTGGCTCCTCCCGTGAGCATGCACCCATCGCCATCAAAGCGGCTGGGGTCGGCTGCGTGATTGCCGCAAGCTTCGCCAGAATATTTTACCGAAACGCCTTTAACATGGGGCTACCTATTTTGGAGTCGCCAGAGGCTTCTGCAGATATTGTCACGGGCGAGCATCTGGAACTGGATCTATCTACCGGAGTGATTGTCAACAAGAGTCGAAACCTTACCTACCAAGCACAACCAGTTCCGCCTTTCATGCAGGAACTCTTGGCCACTGGCGGACTGATCCCTTATGTTATGAAGACCCGCGGCAATCCAAAAACAGAGGGGTAATGAACCACAGAGTTCACAGACCCGCCCGCCTCGCCTGAAGGCGGAGCCGATGGCGGGTCTGTGGTCTCCGTGGTTAAGACCAATGTGGTAAATGGAGGATGTGATGGCGGCTTCGTATCGAATTGGCGTGATTCCAGGCGACGGCACTGGTCCCGAGGTTGTGGCGGAAGGCCTCAAGGCCTTGGCAGCGGCGGCTGACCGCAACACCTTTTCTTATGATCTGGTTGAATACGATCTGGGTGGGGACCGCTACCTGAAAACCGGTGAGACCTTGCCAGGATCGGTCCTTGCCGAATTAAAAACCGTGCACGCCATTTACTTGGGCGCCATAGGACACCCTGAGGTTCAGCCCGGAATTTTGGAACAGGGAATCCTGTTGACTATTAGATTTGCGCTAGACCAATATATCAACCTGCGCCCCGTCGTACTCTATCCGGGAGTTTGGACACCTCTGCGCGACAAGAAGCCTGAAGACATAAACTGTTTAGTGGTCCGCGAAAATACCGAAGGTCTCTACGTTGGCAGTGGGGGCTTCTTGAGAAAGGGTACTCCCGACGAGGTTGCCATCCAGGAATCGGTGAATACACGCAAAGGCGTGGAGCGCTGTATCCGCTATGCCTTCGAGCTTTGCCGCCGACAGAAGCGTCACAAGGTTACCCTGTGCGGCAAGACGAATGTGCTCACCTATGCCTTCGACCTATGGGAGCGGACCTTCCATGAGGTGGCCCATGAATACACGGATATCGAAACGGATTACGCTCACGTGGACGCGCTTTGTATGTGGATGGTGAAAAATCCGGAATGGTTTGACGTCATTGTGACCGACAATATGTTCGGTGACATCATCACAGATCTGGGAGCCATGATCCAGGGGGGAATGGGCATAGCAGCGGGCGGCAACATAAACCCACAAGGTGTGTCCATGTTTGAGCCCATCGGCGGCTCCGCGCCGAAATACACCGGTAAGAATATCATCAATCCTTTGGCCGCCATTGCCGCCTTGGCCATGCTCCTAGACAACATCGGCGAGGAGAACGGTAGCCACCAGGTGGAAAACGCCATAAAACGTGTGGTAAAAGATGATCTGGAAAGCATGGATGCCGGGCGCATGGGTCACACCACCCAGGAGGTTGGTGATCTGGTGGTTAAGTATATCTTGGAGAGCTAGTTAGTTTCCATCGACTCTTCAACCCTATGAAAGGTAGAGTCCTATGAAAGACGGATATCACATAGCGGTGGCCGGCGCCACTGGTGCCGTGGGCAATGAGATGATCAAGATCCTTGAGGAGCAGAAGTTTCCGGTTGCTTCCCTCAAGCTGCTGGCCTCATCCCGCTCCGCTGGAAAGACGCTTGATTTTCGTGGCAAAAGCCTCACCGTTGAAGAACTCCGAGAGGATTCTTTCGAAGGAGTGGACATTGCCCTGTTCTCTGCAGGTGCAGCTGCCAGCCGACAGTTTGCCCCGGCGGCAGCCGACTCTGGTTGTGTCGTGATAGACAACTCCAGCGGATGGCGTATGGATCCTGAGGTGCCACTGGTGGTGCCAGAAGTCAATCCTCACGCAGTGGCCGACTATCGCAACAAAGGCATTATCGCCAACCCAAACTGTTCCACCATCCAGATGGTGGTGGTACTCAAGCCCATCTATGACGCTGTGGGAATTGAGCGGGTGGTAGTCTCCACATACCAAGCGGTTTCAGGCACGGGCAAGCTCGCCATGCAGGAATTAATGGACCAGACAAGATTGCTGCTAAATTTCCAAGAGGTGACCCCGGAGGTCTATCCCTATCGGATCGCATTTAACTGCTTTCCCCACATCGGCGGCTTCCTCGAAAACGGCTACACCGAAGAAGAGATGAAGATGGTCTATGAAACCCAGAAAATTATGGAGGATCCCGACATTAGGGTAAGCGCTACCACGGTGCGTATCCCGGTCTTCTACGGTCATTCGGAAGCAGTGAACATTCAAACCAGCCGTAAGCTCTCGGCCAAAGACGCCAGAGTTTTGCTCTTCAGAGCGCCCGGCGTCAAGGTCTTGGACAATCCAGATGAGCGGATCTATCCAATGCCCTTGGAGGCGGCTGGCATTGACGACACCTTGGTGGGTAGGATACGAGAAGATATTTCCATCGAAAACGGGCTCGACCTTTGGATTGTCGCCGATAATATACGTAAAGGAGCTGCTCTGAACACAGTGCAGATTGCAGAGCTTTTGGCTAAGGAATATCTATAGTATTGCCCTTCCAGTTGGTATGCTTTGCTTCTTGGAGGAATCATGCGGGCGGGGATAAATGGCTCGACTGAGGGCTTCAAGTAAGCCTTCGCTCGGCCCGAGCTAAGGGTAGCCGAACGGTTCGCCGAAGTCCCCGCCCCTTCATTTACAGCCTACTAAGGTGGGCACCCCTGCTGCCTATTATTGCTTACTTTAGGCATGTTAGGTGTTTTATTTCATTTTAGGCAATTATTGTAATGAAATTCCTTCAGGACCTAACACTGGGCCACTACTACCCGACGACCTCTTCCATTCACTCACTCGATCCCCGGGTAAAGCTGATCGGTCTGCTCCTGACTGCGGTTACACTTTTCGCCCTGGATACACTTTTGGGCTTGGCCCTCTTCTTTATCGCCTCGCTTTGGCTGATCCACCGTGCCCGCCTACCTTTGCTCACCGTTATTCGAGGGCTGCGCCCGTTCGCTTGGCTTTTCATTTTTACTGCCTGCTTGCAGCTGTTTTTCACCCCAGGGCAACCTCTCATTCCTTTAGAATTGGGGCCCCTGAATATCTCTCAGGAAGGAATATATCAGGCCTTTCGAATTGGCGGCCAACTCTGTCTCTTTATCCTGTTTTCTTCCATTCTTACCCTGACCACCTCGCCTCTTGAACTACTACGTGCTTTGGAAAAGTTTGGCGGGCCCCTGACCCGACTTCGCGTTCCAGTACCTGATCTCTGCCTGGCAATGCTTCTTTGCATTCGCTTTCTTCCCATCCTGGGTCAGGAAACAGAAAGGATTGTTGAGGCCCAAAGGGCACGTGGTATCGTTCTCAGCTCTGGAACCTGGCGGAACCGTTTAGAAAAATTTCGTGGTATTTTTCTCCCTCTTCTCTATAATGTCATGGGGCGCGCCGAGGAGCTGGCCACTGCTATGGCTGTTCGCGGCTATGGGCAGATTGCGCAGAAGCAAACCCTGAAGCATATGCGTCTGTCAGCGGTGGACTGTTTAAGCCTAGCAGTAATTTTCTGCTGGTGTATCTCGCTTCTGTGGCTCTTCCGTGCCTGAGGTTGAAATTGCGAATCATCGCCGGTAAGCATCGGGGGCTGCGGTTGGCGACCCCAAAGGGTAAACGTATGCGACCCACGGCGGAGCGCGTACGGGAGGCCATTTTTAATATTGTTGGTTATGACTTGAGTGATCTCTGGGTTTTAGATCTCTTCGCTGGAACAGGGGCCCTGGGATTGGAGGCGCTCAGTCGCGGTGCCAGCTTTTTGGTCATGGTGGATCAACACCCGGCAGCTTTGAGGTTGATTGGCCGCAATCTGGCCGCCTGCGGCAACCCTCAAAAAGCCAAGGTTTACAGACTAGATCTGCCCCGTGGCCTCAAACAACTAACACGGCAGGGGTATCGCTTCGATTTGGTATTCTTGGATCCGCCATACGAAAGGGGATTGAGCCGGCGCTGTTTAGAACAACTCGGGACCGGTACGCTCCTTAACCAGAATGCCACTGTGATAAGCGAGCATGCCTTTGAGGAGAGCCTCACCACAACCTATGGCTGTCTGCAGCGCCAGACTGTGCGCCGCTATGGAAATACGGCTGTGAGTTTTTACCGACGGGGGGATGAATAAAGATGGAAGACAAAAGACTGGCTGTCTATGCCGGATCCTTTGACCCGATCACCAACGGACATCTGGACTTGCTGGATCGAGGCTTGAAGATCTTTGACAAAATCATCATAGCAGTGGCTGAAAATCCAGCAAAGAAACCGCTGCTCACATTGGCCGAGCGGCTTGAACTCATTCGCGCCAGCCTGGCCAATCACCCTGATTCCCATAGTATCCAGGTGGACAGCTTCAAAGGATTGCTGGTGGATTACATTCAACGGACAGGAGCTGTGGCCATTCTCAGGGGTCTGCGGGCCGTGAGTGACTTTGAGTACGAGTTTCAGATGGCTCTGATGAATCGGAAGTTGAGCCGCAAGCCAGAAACCCTGTACCTGATGACAGGGGCACGCTGGATCTACATCTCATCCAGGATAATCAAAGAGGTGGTCCAGGCGGGGGGTAGTGTGACCGGCTTGGTACCAGAAGTTGTGGAGTCTAAGTTGCGAGAAAAGTTTGGAAAGTAATGTCAGTATCATTGGTCATCGATCATTTTTCTTTTACCATGCAACCGTCACACGCAAATCCCCAAATCAACACGCCTAATCTAACCGCTATGAGTTTCTTTTCTCCCGGGTAAAGTAATCAGCTAGGATTTGAGCGTGATCGAAAGCTAGTGGAGAGGGCAGGCTTTCTTTGGTGAAGACCCCCACCTCCAACGCATCGTCTCTGGCCTTCGGTTTACCTTTGGCTCGTGCCAAAAAAACCACCGTAATCGTATGGTGTCTCGGATCACGTTCGGGCGCAGAGTAAGCGCCCAACTGGCCCACAAGCTCGACAGCCAAAGATGTCTCTTCCAAAGCCTCGCGTCTAGCCGCCTGCTCCAGGGACTCGCCGTAGTCCACAAATCCACCCGGTAATGCCCAACCACGAGGCTCCTTGGCCCGCTGGATCAAGACGATCCCCTTATCTTCCAGCTCAATGATGATATCCACTGTCGGCAAGGGATTTTTATACTTGGATACGAGCTCGCCACAGTGCGGACAGGTAAGGCCCTTCATCATATCCGTCTCCTCAAAGCCCGAGATTGCAGACAAGCGGGGAAATCCTCAAGCTATGGTGCTTTATCGATTGCAGATTTTAGATTTCAGATTGACGCCAACCCAAACGAGCAACTCATGACATTCTGCAATCTACAATCTACAATCTGAAATCGTTAGTGTTGAATCTCGAATAATCGGCTGATGGAATCTTCGTTGTGGATACTCTTGATGGCCTCAGCAAACAGTAACGCCGAGGAGAGTACCTTGAGTTTGGTGAGATTTTTTCTCTCTGGCTTTTTT
>CP070735.1:2932128-2973302 GCA_020347625.1 Deltaproteobacteria bacterium | reverse complement strand
TTCGCCAAGATTTCTCAAAAACCTTAGTGAGGCTTCAGAAACGCAAAGATGATTCTTGCATCCCACCTTCTAAGCTCCAGCTCTAAGATATATACCCTCCCACCATTTCGTTTGGAGTTTGCATTACATACTTTAATCTACACTTTGCCTCTTGAGAACCGGCTACCATATATGGATCTTATCTGGCAGAGATAAATTGTGCCCATCAAGTCAAAAAAGTCTGCTTAATTTCTGCCATACGAACCACAAAAAAGGGCTAAAAACGGCTAAAATTGACCATTGCGAGAGGCAAAGAAAAAGGGGTCTTGGAATGTCAAAACCCCTTGATTATTATAGATTTTATCTTGCTCTTATTTCACTTGCCCACACAAAACTGGCTGAAGATCTGATCCAACAAGTCCTCGGTTGTGGTCACTCCGATGATCTCTCCAAGCTGGGCAAGCGCCTCCTGCATTTCCAGAGCTACCAGTTCGGCTGAGTGGTGGCCATCCAGCAGTTCCAGAGCCCGATCGACTGCCGCCAGACTCTGCTCCAAGCATATCTTGTGTCGCAGGTTGGGAGCTACCACTGAAGTCTCCGTGTCGAGACGCCCTCCGAGAATGGTCTGGAAAACGGCATCCTTGAGTGATTCCATTCCATCGCCATGGAGGGCAGAGATCTCCACAATTGTTTCATCTGCAAATTGATCCCTGATCGCCGCAAAATCAGGATGAAGCTCCAGGTCTATCTTATTCAGAATCATGACCATCGGCTTGTTGCCAATGTCGTCATAAATATGTCGATCCTCGGGTGTCAGTGATGCGCTCCTGTCCAAGACGAACAGGACCAGATCAGCTTGAGCCAAGCGCTCCCTGGTGAATTCCATGCCGAGCTGTTCCACAATATTGTCGGCCTGGCGTAGACCGGCTGTATCCATCAGTCGCAGAGGAATGCCCCTGAGGCTGAGACTTTCCTCGATGACGTCACGGGTGGTGCCCGGAATAGGGGTGACCAGAGCACGATTGGAGCGCAGCAGGTTATTGAGCAAACTGGATTTGCCGACGTTGGGCTTGCCGGCAATAATGACCGCCAAACCTTCTCTCAAGATGCGGCCGTCCTCGTAGTGCTCGAGCAACTGGGAGATAGGATCTTGTACTTGCTGGCGTAAGCGCACGGCCAGATCTTTTCCTTCCAGAAGTTCCAAATCCTCCTCGGGGAAATCAATGGCAGCTTCCACCGTTGCAAGCATATCCAGTAGATGCGCTCGCAAGTCAGAAATAATAACCTGGAGCCCACCTCTAAGGTGCTCGCTTGCGAGGTGAAGGCTTCTTCTGGTTTTTGAGTTGACGAGATCCAGAACCGCTTCCGCCTGGGTCAGATCAATGCGGCCATTGACGAAAGCCCTCCGGGTGAATTCACCCGGTTCCGCCAAGCGGGCGCCTGCCCGAATTACCAATTCAAGAATACGGTCAAGTACCGCGAGACCGCTGTGACAATTGATCTCAACCACGTCTTCCCGGGTATAGGTGGTCGGTGCGCGCATGAAGCTGAGAAGTACCTCATCCACGGAGATGCCAGTTTTGGGCTCGATGATGTGGCCGTGATATAGGTGGTGGGACTGGATGGTTTCCAACGATCCAGATTTATGAAAAAGCTGGCGGCCTATGTCCCAGGCCTGGGGGCCGCTAATTTTGATGATGCCGATACCCCCCGTCCCCACTGGTGTGGCGATGGCGGCAATGGTATCTTCGAAGAATTTATTGAGTTTCATGACCTCCCGGAACCACTCGGAGCTTGGGCCGAGGAGTCGGGTGGGCTGCTATCTTTTCCGCCAGGACGATCTTTTTTAACGGGGAAGACGACCACTTTACGCATAGCCCCGTCCCCCTTGCTTTTGGTCCGCACCTGGCGGTCATCCTTTAGGGCTAGGTGGATGATACGCCGGTCGTAGGCGCTCATCGGGCTGCTGGTAGCAGGTTTTCCGGTTTTTTTTGCCCGGTTGCCCAAGTTCAGAGCCACCTCGGTGAGCGCTTTGCGTCTCCTCTCCCGATAATTTTCCGTATCCACAATGATGTGGAACTTCTTAGATGCCTGTCTGTTGTACATCTTGTTGACGATATACTGTAACGATTGAAGGGTCTGACCACGCTTGCCGATGAGAAGTCCAGAGCCATTGCTAGATATGTCCAATTTGATCTGGTCATCAGACCAGGTGGCTTCTACAGTAGCTGGAATTTGGATGTGGGTAAGAATGTTTTCCAGAATTTCTTTTGCTTCCTCCAGGGGGGCTTCATCGCTCGCTTCCCTCGGAGACACCAAAATCTTAGCATTTCTGGTGCCGATGCCAAAGATGCCCGACGAGCCGTGGGAGATAATTTCGATTTCCAACTGATCTGCGGCGAGATTGAGACGTTGGCAGGCCGCTTCAATGGCCTCCTCAACCGATTTTCCTTCAATTTCCATGGATGACATGGTTTCCTCCATAATCAAGCGGGCAACGAGGCAGTGAGAAAGTGAGCTTTGATTGTAAGAGTCAAACTCAGGCTGCTTTCTTGTTGATGTAGTATTGTTGCCCAATGGACAGAATGTTGTTCACCAACCAGTAGAGCACCAGACCACTGGGAAAGTTGACAAAAAAGACGGTAAAAATTACCGGCATCATGAGCATCATCTTTTCTTGTCTTGGATCAGCCGAAGTGGGGGTCATCTTTTGCTGGAGAAACATGGATATGCCCATAAGCAGGGTGAGTACAGGAAGTCCCCCAAGATAAGGGATAGTGAAGCCCACATACAAGCGATCTGGTGCTGAGAGATCATTGATCCACCCGACGAAGGGAGCATGACGCATGGCTATAGAGCTGTAAAGCACCCGATATAAGGCGAAGAAAACAGGAATCTGCAAAACCATGGGCAAACAACCGCCCATGGGATTCACCTTGTGGGTTCGGTACATCTGCATGATCTCTTGGTTCATTTTTTCTTTATCATCTTTATATTTTTCCCTTATCTTGGCCATTTTGGGCTGAAGTTTCTTCATTGCCTGCATAGATACGTAGCTTTTGTGGGTGAGTGGCCAGAAAAGGATTTTGATCAGTACAGTAAGTAAAATTATTGCCAGTCCGTAGTTGTGCAGAAAGCGGTGGAAGAATTTCAGACAGACGAGCAGGGGTTGGGCAATGACATCAAACCAGCCGAAGTTGACCGCCTTCGCCAGCTTGGGATCGGCGGCTTTCAGGGTCTTTATCTCCTTGGGTCCCATGTAGAGCTGATATTGGAATTCCTGTTGAATTCCAGGTTGGAACATGACTTGGGGGCCAAAGAGGGAGGTCTCCACCATTTGAGTGTCCTGATCCAGACTCCTGAGCTTAGCGTAATTGGGTAACTGATTCAGAGGAATCACAGCTATGGTGAAGTACTGATTAGTGTAGGCAATCCAGTCGATAGGTCCGGGGAATTGCATTCCACCCTTGATTTTTTTGAACTTGATCTCATTCAGCTCGTTGTTCACCAAGAGAGCTGGCCCCTGGAAGCTGTAACGGCTTGCGCCCCCAACGGAAAAAGGCAGGTTAATCAGGCTCAAGCTGGTGGCATTTCCCCATGGCTGAGCCCCCAGATTCTCGATCTTCACAGTATGATCGATGAGGTAACTGTCCGAATTGAAAATGTATTGTCGGCTGATTTTCAGCCAACCAGGAGCTTCATATTTGAAAGTGAGCGTTTTCTTCTCTCCACTGCCTACTGTCACCGACGTCTGATCGGCCACATAGGGTGCCAGGTACAGAGCTGCGACTGGATGATTGACAATATTGAAAGCAAGGGGAAGATCCTCGATCCTACTTGTCTTGATTAGCTCCATCCCCGGCGAGTTCTCATCTATGGTTTCTCGATAGCGCTTCAAGACAAAGCTTTTGAGACGACCTCCTCTTTCAGTAAAGACTGCACGGTAAAGGGGGCTTTCCACTACCACATCCCGGCCCGGTCGCGCGGTGGGAGGTGGTACTGACGGTACGGTTGCCTGTGGGGCTTCGCTTACAGCAGCCGGGGGAATCTCGGGCGTTACCTTTTCTTGCGTGGCTGGTGCAGGAGTAGGTTGCTCAACCTTTGGGGAGGTTGTGGGTGGAGGTGGTTGTTTTTTGGGAACGAAGAACTTCTCCCACAGGACCAGCACTATTATGCAGAGCACAATCGCCAGTAAGACACGTTTTTCCATGTTCTAGAGCTCCTGCCGCAGATGAAAAATCTGATGCCATGAGAGAACTAGGAGCAGTGGCCCGCCCTTTTCAGGGGTAGCCATCGCTGAGTGGGCTATGTTGCCCTCTCGTTGATCAGCAAGATTTCGTGGCGTCTTCGTATCACCGGTAGTTGTCAACCGGGTCGCAACCGCCGGCATGGAACGGATGACAGCGCAGGAGCCGTCGGATGGCAAGCACCAGACCCCGGCCTGCACCGAATGTGGCAATGGCCTGGCGGGCGAATTCAGAACATGTGGGGGTAAAGCGGCAGGACGGGCGGGTCCATGGCGAAATGACGAGCTGGTATGCTCGAATTGATGCGACTAAAATGGTTTTGATCATGGACAGTTGTTTTGCACTAACACAGCCGCCAATTCCTCGCGTACGTCGCGATAAGCAAGTGTTGCCGCGTCCCTCTTGGCTATAATCACCAGATCATGTGAAGGTGGCAACTTGTGCTTATGTAAACGAAAAAACTCGCGAAGGCAGCGTTTAACTCGATTTCGCTTGACTGCGTTCCCTACCTTCTTACCAACCGTAACCCCCAACCGCGTGAATTGCAGGGCATTTGGCCGCAGGATGATGGTGAAGTTTTTCGTATGGCGACGGCTTCCGTGGCGGAGCGCAAGCTGGAAGTCTATTGGGCGTCGCAACCGTTCGTGTCTCCTGAAGGCAGAATGTTTTTTCTCAACGGAGCCGGCGCCACCATGCGGATCCTGGGCAAAATTTTTATTCCCCTGACTCTTGCCATTCCGTCCCATTTGTTTAGACGGCGAGCCTTTTTCTCCCCTTTGCCCTTCTGCGGCTAATTACCTTTCGGCCCGACTTCTTACGCATTCGGACCAAAAAGCCATGGGTCCTTTTTCTCCGGGTGTTGCTTGGTTGATACGTACGTTTCATTCTCTTGCTATTCCGTTATGAGCCGCTTGTCTGTCCCACTCCGGTGCTAGTTGTTTATATTAGCAAAGGGAAAAGCGCAGAGCGGGTGCAAATATGAACATAAAGGCGTATCTAATAAACACATAGATGAGTTTTTGTCAAGTGCAAAGGGATGTCTGCCAAATGCGATCTGGAATGAGAGACATGCTATGTGAGAAAAAAACAGGATCCATTAACATCTCACATCCCACATCCCATATCCGCATTCCGAAATCCACAATCCCCTAATCCCTAAATTCCTAAATTCTTTCATTTCTAAATCTACAATCTAAAATCTGAAATCTCCAATCCCATATCCCACATCTCACATCAATGACTTACTTGTCCCGATTTTCTGTGAGAAAATCCACGAAAGCCTGTCCCACAGGCGATCTGGAGCGCTTTATGTGGGTCACCAGATAGAAGTGACGGGAAAAGGTGAGCCCTCGGATGGCAACGTGACGAAGTTGCTTAAAGCGAAGGTCATCAGCAATGGCACGGCGTGACAGAATAGAAACTCCCACTTTGGCTTTGATCGCTTGCCGGATGGCCTCGGTGCTGCCCATCTCCGCCACAACGTTCAGCTTCTGGGAATCGAAACCTGCCTGCTCCAGAATCTCCAGCATCATCATTCTGGTCCCCGAGCCATGTTCACGCATGATAAAGGGACTCTCTGAGAGCTGCTCTAAGCTAACGGTGGTGCGGCTGGCCCAACTATGGTCGGGTGATACCGCCAGTACAAGTTCATCGTGAAAAAGTTGGTCGAAGTGCAATTTGTTATTCTTCATTTTTGCTCCAACCACGCCGAGCTCCAAAGAACCCTCCAGTACCATGTTGGTAATTTTCATGGTATCGGAAATAACCAACCGTATACGAATATCTGTAAAGTTCTCTTTGAAGCTGCCAATGAGAGGAGGCAGAATGTACTGGCCCGGTATGTTACTGCCTCCCAGCTCCAATTCCCCAGAGGTCTTTCCCCGGTAAAGTTCCAGGGTACGGTTCGCCTCCCTTCTCAGATTCAACATGCGGCGAGCGTAATTATAGAGGATCTCGCCGGCGCGTGTTGGAACCACCTCCCTACCAAGGCGGTCAAAAAGTTGCACTTCGAGTAAGTGCTCAAGATGGCGAATATGCTCACTTACGGTCGGCTGGGAAAGCAATGAGGCCTCACCCGCACGTGAGAAGCTTTTCAATTCATAAACCTTGCAGAAGACTTCCAATCGACGAAGGTCCATGGTGCATCCTTCCAGGGTGTTTTTAAATGTTTCAGGCTTTCCGCGGTGAGCCCCAAGACTATAAGAAAACGGCGCAAGGCGCCAGGGCCAAGATGCAAGGCACAGGGCAAAGGCCCTTGCCCAGCATGCAGCCGGCAGCAAGCAGCTGGCAGGTCGTGATGAATATTGGCTGCTTGCTGCAAGCTGTCCGCTGCCAACTTTATTTTCCTTGTGCCCTAGGCCTTGTGCCCTAAGCCTTACGCGCAAAAAGCAAGTTAACCCTGACAGCTTAATCCGGAGAATAGTAAGGTCAACTCCAACATAGGGAACTTCTTACCTCGATGTCAAGAGAGTCCGGTCCTGGTGGCGGGTTTCTTTCGTAGGTTTGACAACCTTTTCACTTGACAAAACGGGAGGAAATCGGTAGAAGAATACGAACTCAGCTTGTGAAAAAAAGCTTAATTCTAGCGTGATCCTGACTCCAATCCCTCCTGCGACGGATACAGGTGGGGAAATAGGACCGCGCCACAGTATCTCACCTCCATTCCTTAAACCAACACTCCAAATTACCGAGGCGTTCCATGACCGAAGAAAACAAGAAGCACGATTCTGGTCTACTAGGTTGGCTCCTCTTTGTTGTGGGCTTTGCTGGTGCCCTGTTTGTCGGTTGGGTAGTTTTTCCGCAACTCCTTTACACGACTGAATACCAGCCGATAAATTACAACCACCAAATCCACCAGGAAGAGGCAGGCTTGAGCTGTGAGGATTGCCACTATTTTCGGGAGGACGGCACCTATGCCGGCAAACCCATGTTGTCAGCCTGTGTCGAATGTCATGGAGAGGTACAGGGTGAGACCGAGGACGAGGAAAGACTGGTGTCAGAATTTGTGGAGCCGGAAAAGGAGATTCCCTGGGTCTCTTACACCAGGCAGCCTGACAATGTCTTCTTCTCCCACGTGGCTCATGTAAAGATGGCGGAGATGGCCTGTTCAGTATGCCATCGGGATGTGGAAAATGAAATCAAGGCACCTCCGGTCAAGATAAACCGCCTTACTGGCTACCCCATTGAAATTATGAAGATGCACGTGTGCGAAGATTGTCACGCCAGGGAAAATGTTTCAAACAGCTGCGACACCTGTCACCATTAGCCGACTCGGAGGTTCTGCGCGCTGTTGAAGTCAAGTGTGATTTTACAGAGTCCTTACTTGTTTCCTATTAGCCTTATGTCACATCGTTCCATTATTCCAATAGCAAGGAGAAGCTGAGCTAACTCAAGGGGAAGGATCTCATGAAATTAGACAGAAGAGCCTTCGTTAAATTGATAGCAGGAGGGGTGGGCGGCACGCTCTTGTCGCCTCTGCCGTGGAAACTGGCGGACGATACTGCCATCTGGACGCAGAATTGGTTCTGGCGCCCCTCACCCGAGAGGGGTGGGGCCAGCACGGTAAACACCGTCTGTCAACTCTGTCCAGGGGGATGCGGTATCAGCGTTCGACTCATCAATGACAGGAATGCAGTTAATATCGATGGTAACCCCACCCATCCTGTGAACCAAGGGGGTATTTGCCCTCTGGGCGCTGCCGGCCTTCAGTTTCTCTACGGTCCAAGCCGGATCGAAACCCCTCTGCAACAAACTGGCAAGCGGGGCGATCTAAAGACCTTTAAACCCATCAGCTGGGACGAGGCCCTTCAAATTCTTGCCAGCCAGTTGCAGAAAATGCGGCAGCAAACCACCGGTCTCGTTTGCGTCAGCGGCAAGAGCGAGGGCACCGTTCCTGAGCTTTTTTCCCGTTTTCTCCAGGCATACGGCTCGCCGAACTACTTAACCATGCCAGCGGCCGCAGACGCACAGGCGCTGGGATCATTGGTCAGCCAGGGGACCAGTAGCCCCATCGGTTACGACCTGGAAAATGCAAAAATGGTCATGAGTTTCGGCTGTAGCTACATCGAGGGATGGACCGCGCCTAGTCGTATGATGGCGGCTTTTGGTGGATGGCGGAGCCAGACCAATCGTAGCCGCACCCGCACCGTTCAGGTGGAGGCCCGAGGATCGCTGAGCGCTTCCAAAGCCGATGAGTGGGTGGCGGTAGTTCCGGGCACGGAGGCGGCACTTGCCTTGGGCCTTGCTCAGGTAATCGTTAGCGAGGGACTCTACGATCGCTCTTTTATCGGCCAGCACACACACGGTTTCGAGGAGTTCAGAAGCCTACTGCGCAGGGACTACACTCCGGAAAAGGTGGCGGGAATCACCCAGGTGGATAAGAGCAAGATAGTAGCCCTGGCTCGGGATTTCGCCCGGACCAAACCAGCCGTTGCTTTGCATGGTCTGGGACAGGGGAGGATGCCCGGCAGTGTATATGATTTTCTTGCAGTGCAAAGCCTCAATGCTTTGGTGGGCAGCCTGCATCAGGCCGGTGGCATGAGTAGAAAACCGCAGCTGCCTCTGGCTCCGTGGCCGGAGGTGGTACTGGATGCAACAAGCCTCAGGGGCAAGAGCGCCCCCAGAGTTGACGGCGCGGGCGGCTCCCAATTCCCGCTGTCAACCCAGGTCTTCTATAATTTTGTCAACAAAGCCAAAGAGGGGCGCGTCCAGCCTGGGGTGATGCTATGGGTTTACGAAGCCAATCCGGTCCATAATCTCGCCGATGCCCAGTCATTTACCGCAGCTCTGGAAAAAATGGAGACGGTGGTTTCTTTCTCCTCCTTCATGGATGAGACCACCCAGTTGGCCGACCTGGTACTGCCGGGTCCGACCTATCTAGAACGGTTGGAAGATGTGCCCACGCCCCCGGGTCTTCAGTACAGGGTCTTTGGGCTGAGCAATCCGGTCTTGAATCCCCGGTTTGAAACCAGGCATCCGGGTGATGTGCTGATCCAGCTGGCCAAGTCCTTAGGCGGCAGTGTGGCGGCCAGCTTTCCCTGGTCAGACTACGAAGCTGCTTTACGGGAAAGAGTCAAAGGGCTTGCAAACGTTCCGAGTGGCCGGGTGGCTGATGAACCCGGCATTGAACCATGGAATGTTGGTCTTGGCCAAAATCTCGAGCCCAACTACGGGTCTTTTGATGAACTCTGGGAGAAGCTGACCGAATACGGTTGCTGGTTTGATACATCTGAGCCCATGCCTTCATGGGACTCGGCCTTCAAAACCCCTACGGGCAAATTTGAATTTTTCTGTCAAAAGATGCGCCAAGTTGGTATTGAGGGAAGTATTGTTACTTATTTGCCTCACTATGCCCCGGTTGAACCTGCGGGTGATACAAACACGTATCCGCTGGTGCTAGTGCCTTACGAGAGTATGGCTATCACCAATGGTCCCGTTGCAAATCCACCCTTCATGACCAAGCTGCTCTTCGATTTCCAACTAAAGGGGAATGATTCTTTTGTGGAGATCAATCCGGAGACAGCCGGCAGAGCCGGTCTCAGAGAAGGTGATAGGGTCGAACTGCAGACCGAGCGGGGTACAGTCAAAGTCCGGGTTCACCTGACTCAAGCGGCGCGGCCAGGTGTCGTCTTTATTCCTACGGGTCTGGGGCATACAGCCTTCGACTCTTTCATAAAGGGCAAAGGCGTCAACGCAAATGAGATTCTCGTGGTCCGACAGGAGCAGATCACCGGCCTTGCTACCTGGTGGGATACCCGGGTGAAAATCTCCAAAATATGAGGTAGGAAATGAGCGGGAATAAAGCAAATGGAATTCGCTACGGCATGGTCATCGATGTGGACAAGTGCACTGGCTGTATGGCATGTTCAGTGGCCTGCCAGCAGGAAAACAATGTTTCTTTCCGCGAGGATGAAACCAATAAGTTGCGCTCCATCACCTGGTTGGAGGTTTATTCTCTCGATAATGGTAAATCCTATCCGGAGCATCGTCAGGCCTATCTACCCAGACCGTGTCTGCACTGCGATACGCCTCCTTACCCGCCCTGTACCTTCGTTTGTCCGGTAAATGCCACGCAGCGAGACGAAGAGACCGGCCTGGTAAACCATATTCCTGTGCGTTGTATCGGCTGTCGGTACTGCATCTCTGCCTGTTCTTATCACGCTCGTTACTTCAACTGGTGGGATCCCAAGTGGCCCAAACCCATGGAAGAGATGCTTACCCCAGATGTCTCAACCAGAATGCGGGGAGTGGTGGAAAAATGCACCATGTGCGTGCATCGGTTGCAACTGGCTAAAGAAAAGGCTTTTATTGAGGGGCGCCGAGAACTGCACGAGGGTGAATATGTGCCGGCCTGTGTCGAGGCTTGTCCGGCTAAGGCCATGACTTTCGGAAACCTATTTGATTCCCACAGTGAAGTGGCCAAACTGGCCAAGAGTCCACACGCCTTCCGGCTTTTAGAAAGGCTTGGTACAGAGCCCAAGGTTTACTACCTGAGCACTCAGGATTGGATTCGCAAACTGTCGGATAACGTTATTTAGCCCAGAAACACCATGGAGAAAAGAGGACGACCATGGATTCAGCACTCATCCCTGAAGGGGTAAAGCGGTGTTCATTTCGTAGTTTTTGCCTCTGGCTGTTAGTGATCTTTGCCGTTATTGGCTGGGGCGTGCTGGGTGGGTTCCTCGTGTTGTGGAAGGGACTCAATCAGACCGGTCTCAATGACTCTTTCGGCTTCGGTCTTTATATCACCGCGGACCTGGCGGTAATTGCTTTAGGGGCAGGCGCTTTTTTTACCGGTTTTCTTACCTATGTTATCGGTAAAAAAGAGCTCAAAGACATCATCAGCCTTGCCGTGGTCGTAGGCTTCATCTGCTACACCGGCGCTCAAGTCGTCCTGCTCTTGGAAATTGGCCAGCCAATCCGCGGTTGGTTCTCATTCTGGCACCCAAATGTGCATTCCATGCTCACTGAAGTGATCTTCTGCATAACCTGCTACACCATTGTCCTGACCATTGAATATCTGCCTTTGATTTTGGAGAACCGGCAGTTGGACAAGGTGCCGGAGTTCCACTTCTTCAGTCACAATCTGCACGAGATCATGGTGGTATTTGCGGCCACCGGAACCTTTTTGAGTTTCTTTCACCAAGGTTCGCTGGGTGGCCTTTACGGGGTGATGTTTGCGCGGCCATTCGCCTTTCGAGAAGGCTTCTTTATCTGGCCCTGGACCTTCTTCTTATTCGTGGCATCAGCCATAGCCTCTGGTCCGGCACTTACCATCCTTGTATGCATGATGCTGCAGGGAATAACGCGAAAGCAACTTGTTAAGCGAGAGGCGATCTCGCTTTTGGCCAAGGTGACCGGGTATCTGCTCGCCTTTTACCTGGTTTTCAAGTTCCTGGATACCTGGTGGTGGGCTACGAGCACGGCACCTGCAATGGGTATAAGCTTCTCAGAATTTTACCAGGCACCTTACGGCATATGGCTCCTGATAGCCGAACTGGGTGTATGTGGTATCCTGCCTGCCATTATTCTTCTCACCCCAAGAGCCAGGGAGGATGATGTCTGGCTCATCATCGCCTGTGTGCTAAACTGTGCGGGCATTGTTATAAACCGCTTCGTCTTTACCGTCCAGAACCTTGCATTGCCGGTACTGCCTTTCGAGAGCTTGGAAGTCTATGTGCCGACCTGGCAGGAGTGGGCACCCACCGCCGCTCTCATCGCATACGGCGCCCTGCTTCTCTCGGTTTCCTATCGCTATCTGCCCATGTTCCCCAGGGAACGAGAACTAAATCCGCTTGACTAATAAAAACTGGCCTAGCAATTAAAAACGCCCCGGCTTTACCGGGGCGTTTCTTATTGTCCCTCAAGGTTAGCTAAATCCGCCAAGGGCGCAAAGGGTCGCTTAAGATAGAAAATTATATTTTTCACCAAATAGGTGAAGCGGCTCTAAGTTTTTAGATTATTTTACTCTACGAAATATGTTGAGTCTCGTGTAAACACAAAACGTTTCCATTCAAGTCTGGGGAAGCTTCCAATGGGAAAAGCAAATCTTTTTTCACGCTTGGTGCCCCTTTGCGTCCTCTGCGGATGCTTAAACTCGTTTTGTTATTGGTTACGGATGGGTCATGACCACTGGTCGAGCCGGGTAAGGGTGTCCTGCTGCCAGTGTTCATCATCTTTTTGGGGATGGTCGACGTTGAAGTGTAAACCCCGGCTTTCTTTGCGCTTGAGCGCACAGCCCACGATCAACTCCGCCACAGTGGCGAGGTTTCTAAGTTCGATGAGATCACTGTTGAGGCTGATGTTGGGATAGTGTTCGTTTATCTCGTGCTGGATCTGGGCAAGGTGGTTTTGCGCCAGTCGCAACCTGTTGTCTGTACGGACAATGCCCACGTAGTTCCACATAAGGCGGCGGATAATGTCCCAGTTGTAGGCGATTAACACCATCTCGCTGTCGTTAGCGTTCGACGGCATTTCAAGAGGAGGAACCTCCGGAAAAGATATTTCTTCGGCGGGAGAGGTGGGCTGGCTGTTGATATCTTCGGCGGCGTTGTGTGAGAAAACCA
Source organism: Deltaproteobacteria bacterium (assembly GCA_020347625.1). Lineage (GTDB taxonomy): Bacteria > Desulfobacterota > Syntrophobacteria > BM002 > BM002 > BM002. The sequence continues at coordinate 2,960,512 of CP070735.1, read as the reverse complement.
GGGCCTCCAAAAGTGAGTTGCTGGCCAAGCGGTTGGCGCCATGGAGCCCGGTGCAGGCTGATTCTCCCAAAGTGTAAAGGTGCTTGATGCTGGTGCGGCCTTGCTTGTCAGTGAGAATGCCGCCGCACATGTAATGGGCCGCTGGCACCACCGGTATGGGTTCACGTGCTATGTCGATCCCCAGAGACAGACATTTTTCATGAATGCTTGGAAATCGCTGCCGTAAGAAATCATCATCTCTATGGCTGATGTCCACATAGACGCAGTCGTCACCACTTTGTTTGATCTCGGTGTCAATGGCTCGGGCCACCACATCACGGCAGGCCAAATCTTTGAGGGGGTGGTATTTCTCCATGAAGGCCTCGCCCCTTTTGTCGATGATACGTCCCCCCTCGCCACGTACCGCTTCAGAAATTAGAAAGTTTTTAGCATGAGGGTGGTAGAGACAAGTGGGGTGGAACTGGACAAATTCCATGTTGGCAACTTCAGCTCCGGCTCGATAGGCCATGGCCACCCCGTCACCCGTAGCCACATCAGGATTGCTGGTGTACACGTATACTTTGCCAGCGCCGCCGGTACATAGAAGTGTATCTCTTGCCAGGAAAGTGAGGATGCGATTTCCCTCAATATCCAGCACGTAGGCTCCCCAGCAGCGTTCGCGCCGTTGGGCAGTCAGTAACCCCCGTTTGAGTAGGTGACACTCAATGATCAGGTCGATGGCAATGTGATTTTCATATAGCGTGATATTGGGATGGGCCTCGGCCATGGAAACCAGAACGCGCTCCACCTCCCTGCCAGTCATGTCCTGCGCATGGACGATACGGCTGCGGGAATGGCCTCCTTCGCGGGCGAGATCGAAGGACTGCTCGTCCTGCTTACTCTGGTGGAAACGAACACCCATCTGGGCAAGTTCTTGAATGCGAGCAGGGCCGCCTCTCACCACCATCTCCACCACATCGGTATAGCAGAGGCCGTCACCCGATACCAGGGTGTCCTGTATATGCAGGTCGAAGGAATCATCCGAGCCCAGGACTGAAGCGATGCCACCCTGAGCGTAATTGGTGCTGGTTTCGACTTTTTCCTTTTTTGTTACCACCGCCACTTTACGGCGATCTGCCACCTTGAGGGCGAAGGTGAGCCCGGCGATACCGCTGCCGACCACGAGGATATCGTAAGTCATTGTGTCATTAGTCATTATTAATTGTTTATTCTTTAGCTAGGGTTAAAGGCATAAGCTAAAGGAGCAAGAATCCAGGCGCTAGAAGACTAAAACTGAAACGGCTCTCTTTTACCTACTGGCTCCTGACTACTGGATTTTATGAATTCGCCTTACGCTATTTACCATGGGCTCTGTATTCTCTGCCTTCGGCAGGGCACAACCCTTGAGCTTGACATATCAAACCTTATTATATATTAGTCTGCCTGTAAAGAGGAGGACCTTCTAAGAGACAACTTGTTGAAAATAAATTAATTTATCTCATTGTATAAAAATCAATTCGGAGGCAGGCATGGACGAACAGCAGGTTGAGAATGGTGAGCAAGAAGAAACCGATACCGAGGCAGAAGCGGTTGATCTGAACCGGGTTTTTCGGGAAGAGGAGCGCGATCTCAACTCCATGTTTCCGGATGGGGAGATGCGGAAATTCCTCCGACAAGTGAAGAAAAATCGACGCGGTAATGAGCGCTTTCTTGAGGGAATTAAGCGAGAAAAGCTCTGGCAGGAAGATGATTAGCAGGACTTCTGAAGAGATAAGCTCCGGATCTGACGGAGCCATCAAGGCCGTAATATTTGACTGCGATGGCGTGATCCTCGACTCGAGAGCGGCAAACGCCCACCTGTATAACCAATTTCTTTCTCACTTCAACAAGGGGCAACTTACCGAGAAACAGTTAAATTACGTGCACTCTCATACACTCCAGGAGTCGCTGGAGTATCTCCTCCGAGATGACAAGCTAATAAGGGAAGCCAACCATTTATGGCAGGAAATGGATTATCAACCCCTGATTGATTTGCTTTCCCTGGAACCGGGATTACTGGAGTGTTTGGAACAACTGCACCACCATTACAAAGTTGCAATTGCCACCAACCGAACCCGGACCATGGACCAGGTCCTGGAAAAATTTGGCTTGCATCCATATTTCGAGTTGGTGGTTACCGCGCTCGATGTTCAAAATCCCAAGCCTCATCCAGAATCCCTCAACAAGATCCTTTCCTATTTTGAGATAAGACCACAAGAAGCGTGCTATATAGGCGACTCGGAGGTGGACCTAGAGACGAGCCAACGTGCAGGCGTGCTTTTTATTGCCTATCGCAATGAGGTGCTTGAGGCGGATCATCATTTAGGCGATTTTGCAGCACTTATCCCCCTGTTGGGGCAGTTGGGTAGCCACCCTGGCCTTTGACCAGTATTACAGCTGGGCAGGATGGTATGATGAAGCGAACCGCTTTTAATGCTGTCGAGATCGAACGGGCCCGTCGCCTCCTGGGCCTGAGAGAGCAGGCGAGTATCCAGGAGATCAAGGCTGCATATCGTGGCATGTGCAAGAGGTGGCATCCTGACGCTCTGAGCGAAGATCCAAGAGATTCAAAGAAGATTAAGGAAATCAACGCTGCCTACCGTCTACTTCTGGATTATTGCGAGAACTATCCTTTTTCCTTTCTCCCGGAAGTGGTGGAGTCTTTTGACCCAGAGAAGTGGTGGTACCAACGGTTTGGTGAGAACATCCGCGCAGAGAGGGAAGAGGAAGAAGACGAATAAGTAGCGGGCAGAGTGCAGCAGGCAGGTAGAATGACGCGTAGACGCAAAGGCACGGCGATTAAAAGCATCCTAACGGAGGCGCATTCAGGCATTCACCGTTGACCAATCTACAAACTGCCCGCTGCGGGCTGTCAGCTGCCAGCTGGAGAATCGCGACCAACGATGGGCTATACGGGAAAGGTCTCGTGACCGACAGCGGGAAAGAGAAAGAGTTGCTCTTAATAGGGACGGTCCATCGTGATCCGGACGGTGCGGTCAAGCTGAGAAGACTTCTGGCAAGGGAACGCCCAGCAGCGGTGGCTGTCGAAGTTAGTACTTATGGACTCTTTTATCGACAGAAAAACGGTCGTCGCTTACGTCGGAGTTTGAAGCGCAATTTAAATCGGGTGGCAAAGACGCTACAGGTTTCCTGGCGGCGGTGGGGTCAGATCCATGCCATCGAGGCCCAGTTTCTCATGCCATTTGAATACCGCGTTGCTCTGAAGTACTGTCGCGACAGCACCGCCACACTCTCCTGCCTCGATTCTTCACACTGGAGCAGAAGCCTTATCCAAGCAGAATGGCAGCAGCTTTTGAGCCGCGATAATTTGGCAGCATTACTGCAACAGTTCCCCGAGAACCTCAGAAAGGAGGTCCGGAAGGGCTATCAGTTAGCGGCCTATCTCCTGAGCGATCGGGGTAAGTCGCTGGCTTCTGCCTTTGCTGTGGGCTGGTCAGCCGATGCTAACTGGCAGCAGCGAGAGGCGGAACTAGCTCGGGGGTTGCGAACGGTCTATGGCCGGCTTCGAAATGGTCGACTGGCTTACATTGGGGGGTGGCAGCATTTGCTGGGTTTGCGCACTGGCAGTACCCTTTATGAACGCCTCGAGCATTTGCAGCCTCGGAGAGTGTTATTGAATGAGGGGGCTGGAGCAGAATTATGAATTAAATCCGCGAAGAGCGCGAAGAAGGTAAACCGATGGTTGATGTGAGATTTGAGATGTGAGGATCAAATTCAGGAATTCAGGGATTTTTCAAGACCGCGCTCAATTCCTTAATCCCTAAATTTGCAATTCCTGAATGTCTAGATCCCATATCTCACATCCGTGGTCCCAGAGATGTTGCCGATTCGACATCATCTCTGATGTCGTTTTGTATTATTTATGCTGTTTGTGGTGGGAATCGGCTTTCAGCGAAGCTATAATAAAATTTGTCCTTGGTCGTGCTAGATGGGGAGCTAGCGGTGCCCTGTAGCCCGAAATCCGCTTATGCGGGATCGAATTCCCTTCGAAGAGCCACAGTCCGACTTGGGCCTGTCGGTGGTTGGTGCTGATTGGACACTGCGCAACAAACGGATACGAACCCCGTCAGGTCCGGGAGGAAGCAGCGGTAAGTATTGCAGTTTGTGTCGCGGATATCTCTAATCAGGTCTCTGACGCTGACAGTTCCCTGGAAGGATTGAACCCGACGAGGGGTGCACGGCCAAGGGCTTTTTTGTCAGCTGTCAGCAGGCAGATTGCAGCAAGCAGCAGGCACATTTTACATTTCACATCTCTCATGTCGCATTATCAATTAGAATCAAGAACTATTTCATCAAGATGTAGGGTGATAAATGAGAAAGGCGTAATGCGAAATGTCTGAAGCTGCCAGTTGCCCGCTGTCAGCTGCCAGCTGGAGCATTTAGAGGTTTTCCCACAGCGATCGTTCTTCAGCCTCCGAAAGGTCCTGCCAATCCTTGCCCGCCGCATTTAGACTGGCTTCAACGCGTTCCACCTGAGCACAAAAACGCTCAAGACCGCTGGCAAGTGCTTCCTCCGCACGAATGTCCTCATGCAGACCGAAGGCCACGAGAAGCAAGAGCAGATTGCCCAAAATATCTTGCAACGGAGATCCATTTTCGCTGTCGCCCTGCTGAAGGAGGATGGAGAAGGATTGGCGTAGTAGGGAATGAAGGATATCCTGATTGAGGGGTCGCTGTAAATTGCGGCCCAGTCTTGAGAGTATGCGGTATGAACGCATAAGTGAGGGCAGTGCACGCGGGACCGCGTCGAGAACCTCACTGAGAGGCTTAGGGGGTCTTTCCTGACGTTTGATCTCTTCCCAATTGAGCTTGACCTGACTAGCAGAGTCGACCTGACGATTCCCGAAAACGTGGGGATGCCGCCGTACCATCTTTTCTGCCACCCTGCTGAGCACCTGTTCCATTTGGAACTGGTCCTGTTCAACATAGAGATGCGCCAAAAAAATCGTCATGAAGATCAGATCCCCCAGTTCATCAGCCACCTGATCAGCGTGACGGTGTTCCACCGCGTCTATCAATTCATAGACTTCCTCAAGGAGGTAACGCTTGATAGTGGTGGGGGTTTGCTCTCGATCCCAGGGACAGCCGTCCTCGGATCGGAGCCGGGCCACAAGTTCCAACAACTTCTCAAATTCTCTTCCCGGCTCAGCCATTTACTACCTCTGCGCGGCAGCTATTGATCAGCGGTTTATCCTCTCCATGTCGCGGGTTATCTGCTGCCGTTCAAGTCGACGTACAAGGGTTTCATGCCCTTTCTCATAGCGGTGCCGCAAATCCTGAGGGATAAGTTGAACCAAATAATAACCTGCCTTTTGGACGTGTACACTGAGCAGAGAGCCAGTCAGAATCGGGGACTTGGCGGGAAGAAATAGGGTAAGCATGGTTACCATCACCACAGCTGCCACCACTCCCTTGATCAGCCCCAGAGCACCGCCAAGGAAACGATCCGCCCAACCCATCATCATTGCCCGGCTCAGCCGCACAAAGAGAATCCCCAAGAGAACGATTACCAGCCAGGTTGCACCAAAAACTACAAGATAAGTGAGAACGTCGAGATGAGCAACAGATGGCAAGTGGTGCCGAAATAGCGGCAAAAAGCGTAGGTAAAGATGCCCGGCCACTACAAATCCTGTGAGAATCCCCAAAAGGGAGGCGACCTGCCGGATCATGCCACGGAGTAGGCCTCGGATGAGGGCTACTGCCAATATTGTCAGGAGAATGATATCGAGAATATTCATTTTGCGAAGGAGGTATCAGATTCGGTTGTAGTCGTCAAGGATAAATAGCTCTCTTCATTAAAAAAATCAAAAAACACGCAGGGAAGACGAATCCTGTCATACTTGCAGGCTCGAGTTGTTTGTGTTAGAAGTCCAACTAGAGAAGTGAGGATTGGAATTTTTAAGGGTTGTCGGTTGGCACAGCCTAAAATGGACCAAATGACACAGTGGTTCAAGATTTGAAAGATAGAGTTTGCAGGCAGTGCAAATAACTGTCAACCACTCTTGGCGTATAACTTGCAGATTTGCCAGGTTTTACTTGGAAAATAAAGGCTTAATTCTGTCGCAAATAGAAACCTTATAATCAACCATGACCGTCATAACTGAAATTGCCGAAATCGACACCAAGATCGGCACCGATATCGTGGACATAACTGGCCTGGTAGACCAGCACCTGGCTCAGAGCCAGATTAAACGCGGAGCAATGATCCTTTTTGTGCCGGGATCAACTGGAGCTCTCACGACAATCGAATATGAAAGCGGTGTCATTCAGGATCTTGCTGACGCCATCGAGCGGTTGGCTCCGAGGGATATCCCTTACGCCCACGATCAACGCTGGGGCGATGGCAACGGCCATTCCCATGTGCGCGCCGCTCTGCTGGGACCTTCTCTGCACATACCTGTGGTGGATGGGCGTTTGAGCCTGGGTACCTGGCAGCAGGTGGTGTTCATCAATTTCGACAATAAGGCGCGCCGCCGACGGTTGATAATTCAGGTCATGGGAGAAAAGGAATAGAAAGTTGTCCAAGTCTGTGCATGCCAGTGCACCTGGCCCGGGCGATGTCACACTCCGCTTTGATGATAACGCCCTGCTTCTGAATCTATGCGGCGAGCGCAACTCCAACCTTCGACTCATTGAAAAGGGACTTCAGGTAAAGCTCAACTTGCGCGGTGACCAGATTACCCTGCTTGGGGAAGAAGCAGGAGTAAAGTTGGCGCAACGCGTACTTGAGGAGCTTTACGGACTGCTCCGAGAAGGTTATCCCCTCTATCCCAGTGATATTAACCACGCCATTCAGATACTCAGCGGCAATTTCAAGGCTCGTCTCCGCGAAATTTTTCTAGATGCGGTCTATGTCACTTCCAAGAAACGGGTTATCACGCCCAAAACTATGGCTCAGAAAGAATACATTGATGCAATCCGGGCCTACGACATCGTCTTCAGCATAGGTCCAGCAGGAACAGGAAAGACTTATCTGGCTATGGCCACTGCAGTTTCGGCCCTAAATGCCGGGGAAATCAATCGTATTATCCTGGTGCGTCCGGCGGTTGAAGCCGGTGAAAAATTGGGATTTCTTCCTGGGGACTTGGTGGAGAAAGTAAACCCTTACTTGCGCCCTCTGTACGATGCTCTCCACGACATGATTGATTTTGACCAGACCTCCACCTGGCTCCATAGGGGCGTCATTGAGGTGGCACCTCTAGCCTTCATGAGGGGCCGTACCCTCAACGATTGTTTTGTCATTTTGGATGAAGCCCAAAATACCACTTCGGAGCAGATGAAAATGTTTCTCACCCGTCTTGGTATCAGTTCTAAGGCGGTGATTACCGGCGACATTACCCAGATAGATCTGCCCAATGGTACTCGCTCCGGTCTCATTGAGACCATTGAGATACTGGCGAAGATCGAAGGATTGAAATTCGTCTATTTTACTGATAAAGATGTCATTCGCCACCGTTTGGTGCAAGATATCATCAAGGCGTATGAGCGAGCTGATCGTAATAAGCGAAGCTAGTGCTCTTATGCACAAGAGATTGCGATGCGAACTGGCGCGCAATTTGCTTAGTCATCCAAGGTGTTGTGAAACATGCTGGCTCGACTGTCATAAACCCCTAGCTGAGACCGAAGCTTTAGTGAGTCTTCATGCGGTCCGATTTAGGCGGCATTTAAGCCCGAGTTTAGTGCAGTCGAGCTTTTCCTCGTAGACGCTCAGAGATAAACTATGGAGCTATTGAAGAAGAAGTGGCAACAGAGTGCTGATGCAAGGAAACGGTCAGGACCACGTGAGCGGAGGGATCGCGTCCAACCAGATGCAGAGGCCCCGACGCAATTATGGCAGCGAATACTTCTGCTTGTGGGGATTAGTCTGGTTCTGGGCATTCTAGTTACGCCCCATTATATTGTGCTTCCAGTACATTACCAGGTGGGAGATGTGGCGGATCACGACATCAAGGCAGCACGCGACTTCCTGGTAACCGATGAAGCTGATACCGAAAAGAAGCGCGACGAGGCGGCGGCCAAATCTCTTGCCGTCTATGACCTGCATGAAGATACAGCTCAGCAACTCAGACAGCGGCTGGATGCTGCTTTTAGCATGATGCGCGCCCTTTATCAACAACCAGAGAAAAATACTGGAACAAAAAAAGCCGCGGGAACAGAAGATCTTCGCGGTATTCACAAATCGTCCAGAGAGCAGGCCATTGAGCAGAAGAAGGATCTTGAGACAAAGCTCGGGATCACCATTTCCGATGCAGACTATGCCGTCCTGCTCAAGGAGAAGTTTGACCTACGAATTGAAGATGAGGTGGTGGAACTGGCAAAAAATGTTCTCTCTGGTGGGGTTGTTGGTAACAAATCTTTGCTGCTCAGTGAGATGCAGAAGGGGATAATTCTGAGGAGTGTACAAACCGGTGAAGAGTCCCGGGTTGTGGATCTACTGAGTTTTCTCAGCCTGGATGATGCCAGAAGACAGATACGGTTGCGTGCTAGTGCCATACTGGAGGAGGACAATCGGAGGGTGCGCATGGCTGTTGTGCACCTTGCCCAAGCGCTGCTGCCGCCAAACATAACGTTTAACCGCAACGAGACCGAATTGCGCAGACAAAATGCCGTGGAGGCGGTAAAGCCGGTATTCTTTCAGGTTAAGAAAGGGGAGATGATTGTTCGTGAGGGCCAAAGACTCAGTAAAGAGGAGGTGCTCAAGCTGCAAATGCAGGCCGAGGGCAAGTTCGAGAAAGGGGTGCTCTTCACCATGCTGGGAACGGCCCTACTGGTCGGCTTGTTGATGTGGCTTGCCGTACAAGTGGCCGGCAAATACGTCCGCCAGTTTTCCACCAAGACCAAGGATCTGCTCTTTCTGGCCGTAGTTATTACCATTTTATTGGTGCTGGCGAAGCTTTCTGTGGGGGTGGCCGAGGCCATGCAGACCGCCTTTGCTTTAATCAGTCAGGAGGCCATTTTCTATTTGCTGCCTATGGCTGCTGGTGCCATGCTGGTTACCATCTTCTTCGGACCGACAGTCGCAATTTTGTTTGCTTTTTTCATCGCACTGATGTGTGCATTGGTTCTGGACCGCCAGATTAACCTGCTGTTCTACTACCTAATAGGTTCACTGGTGGGCGTCCAGGGGGTGGTTGTTTGCCGGGATCGCAGCACCCCTTTGCGGACTGGACTGGCTGTTGGTCTGGCGAATGCGGCGGTGATTGTTTTTGTGACTCTCGCTTACGAGCGGGTATTCAGTACCCAAACTGGAATAGATTTATTGTTCGGCATCGCTGGAGGAGCGCTTAGCGGTGTTGTCACCACCGGCCTTTGTCCTCTGGCGGAGATGGGTTTCAACTACACCACCGATGTGAAACTGCTGGAGTTGGCCAGCATGGACCAGCCCCTGCTCCGGCAACTCATGGTTCAGGTGCCTGGTACTTACCACCACAGTCTCATTGTGGGAAACCTGGTGGAAGCGGCAGCAAAGTCTATAGACGCCAATTCATTGCTTGCCAGAGTGGCTGCCTACTATCACGATATCGGCAAGATCAATAAGCCCCAGTATTTTGTAGAGAATCAGGCTGGAGGTGAAAACAAGCACGAGCGTTTGGCGCCGTCTATGAGCAGCCTCATTCTCATCTCCCATGTAAAAGACGGTGTGGATCTGGCCAAAGAGCATCGACTGGGCCAGGATATCCAGGACATCATTGAGCAGCATCATGGCACCAGCCTCATTACCTTCTTCTATCAGAAAGCATTAGATTTGCAGGAAAAGCTCAAAAAAGGCAAGGGGGGTGATGTATCCCCTGTGCTGGTGGAGGACTATCGCTATCCCGGTCCGAAACCGCAAACCAAGGAGGCCGGTCTGGTGCTTTTGGCAGATGCTGTGGAAGCTGCCTCCCGCACCCTCACCGACCCCACCGCGTCTCGGATTCAAGGACTGGTCCAGAAAATTATCAACAAGATCTTCTCAGACGGGCAACTGGATGAGTGTGAGCTGACTCTAAAAGATATACATCAGATCGCCAAAAGCTTCATCCAGATAATCATGGGAATATCTCATCAACGGATTGAATACCCTGAGCCTGCCGCCAAGGGTACCGAAGGAAAAGCTCGAGCAAATGGAGATCCAGGTCACCGACCAGCAAAGCGAGATCGCAACGGATCCGGAGAAGATCAAGACGAAGGCGAGGAAGATCTTAAGCGCCTTGGAATGTTTTGATAGCGAGCTCAGCGTGGTGCTGGTAGACGATGAGCAGATGAGTTCGCTTAATTGGCAATATCGAAAACGCCGAGGACCCACCAATGTTCTGGCCTTTGCCATGCGTGATGGCGAGTACGGCGCGATTTCCCCTGAGCTCCTCGGTGACATTGTAATCTCTCTTCCCACTGCCCAGCGGGAGGCCGTCGAGGCGGGCATCCCTCTAGACACCATGTTTTCCCGCCTGTTGGTTCACGGTATCCTGCACCTGGTTGGCTTCAATCACGAGCAAGGTGAGGACGCAGCCCGGCAGATGGAAGAGCGATCTGCTGAGTTGCTGGCGTTACTTGATTAGAAACGCCCAAAGCCAGGTCCTCTAGGCCTGGATTCTTTACTCCCTTCGAACCTTCCAAGTTTTGCTGGGTGAGCTCTTGCTACTCACCTGGATTCGACTGTATGGAGCTGGAAAAGGTAAAGCGTCACACTCGAGCTTGAATCTGGGTACCAAATAGTCGCCCTCGAGGAAACGATGCTTTGAATAGAGGTTAAAACCTACAACTGACACAATAAGCGGAGGTGATAGGCGTGGCGAAGCTGGCAGTGAATGTGGATCATGTAGCTACGGTGCGACAAGCACGTCGGGCGGAGGAACCGGATCCGGTCACCGCTGCGGCTTTGGCTGAACTCGCCGGAGCTCAGGGCATTGTTGTACATTTACGCGAGGATCGGCGTCACATCCAGGAACGTGATTTGAACCTGCTGCGACAGACGGTGAAGACCAAATTGAACCTGGAAATGGCTGCAAGTCAAGAGATGCTCAAAATCGGACTCAGCGTCAAACCAGACATGGTTACCTTGGTACCGGAAAGACGGGAAGAACTTACCACTGAGGGTGGGCTGGAAGTACAGCTGAACAGGGAAACGCTCAAAAAGTACGTCCGACTATTTAAGGATGCGGATATAACCGTGAGTCTATTTATTAACCCGGATCTGGATCAGGTGAAGGCAGCACAATGGGTGGAGGCTGATTACATTGAGGTTCATACAGGTCCTTTCTGTGAAGCCATGACCCTAAGCGAACGGCAGGAAGAATTCGACCGGATACAAAACGCAGTAAAACTGGCTCACAAGGTGGGCCTTGGAGTAAATGCCGGCCACGGCCTGGACTACCGTAACATTGGGTGGCTTGCAGACATTGCGGAAATCGAAGAGTTCAGCATTGGCTACGCTATCGTTGCTCGGGCAGTACTCGTTGGATTTGAGCGAGCCGTGCGTGAGATGGTGGAGCTGATCTCTTGGGGAGCTGCCTGGCGTCGGACTGGATTATGATTCGAGGCATAGGCGTTGATTTGGTAAATATAGACCGGATGGAGCGGGCAGTGGAGCGCTGGGGCCAGCGTTTCCTGGAGCGTATTTTTACAGCAGCTGAAATAGAACGCTGCCAAGGGAGAGCTCGGCCGGCGCAGTGTTTGGCGTTGCGCTTCGCGGCCAAGGAGGCCTTTGCCAAGGCCCTGGGTCTAGGAATTAGGGAGGGTTTGCGCTGGCGTGACGTTGAAGTTGTCCAGGACGATCTCGGCAAACCCAGTTTGCTATTGCACAACAGGGCCAAACAATTGCTAGAGAAAATGGAAGCCAAGAGAGCCTGGTTGAGCCTTTCGGATGAACGCGATTCAGCCATAGCCGTGGTGGTGCTTGAAGGATAGAAAAAATGCGTGCGGTGACAGGCGAAGAAATGGCAGGGATGGATAGAATTGCCATTGAGGTCTTGGGTATTCCCGGTGTGGTCCTGATGGAGAACGCCGGTCGTGGTGCCACCGAAGTTATGTGGCGCTATTTTCCCGATATGGGCGGGAAAAGGGTGGCGGTTCTCGCCGGTGGCGGTAACAACGGTGGCGATGGCTTTGTCATCGCCCGCCATCTCTGGCAACAGCGGGTGAATGTGGTCGTATACTGCCTGAAAAAGTTAGGTAGCTATCAAGGTGACGCCAGGAGCAATCTTGAAATCATTCAGAAGCTGGATTTGGTGGTGGAGGAAGTCACCGAAAGCGCGGGCATCAAAAAGCTGAGGAGGAAGTTGGCGGATGCTGACCTAATCGTGGATTCCATTCTGGGAACCGGACTCAATGCTCCGGTGCGAGGTTTTTATCGAAAAGTCATTGATCTGGTCAACCAGCTCGGGCGGCCTGTGGTTGCAGTGGATCTGCCCTCAGGTCTGAATGCTAGCAGCGGTCAGCCTCTGGGAACCTGCATCCAGGCAACCGTAACGGCCACCCTAGGATTGCCCAAAGTAGGGCTATTGGTGACACCAGGCTGCTCATTTGTGGGCCACCTGGAGGTTGTTGACATTGGTCTGCCAAGAAGCGTTATTGAAATAGAAGATGCGCCCCGGATCTGGCTGGAGGCGAGTGATCTTGCTTCTCTAATCCGGCCCAGATCCATCGACAGTCATAAGGGTTCATTTGGACATGTCCTGATTGTGGGTGGCTCTGTTGGAAAGACCGGTGCTGGCGCCATGGCAGGATTGGGAGCGGCGCGGGCGGGTGCTGGATTAGTAACCCTTGCGGTACCAGCCTCGCTACATGGACTAATGGAGGTGAAGCTTACCGAAGTCATGACTGAGCCCTTGGCTGAAACCGCTGAGCAGACTGTGGCGCGGGAAGCATTGCCCAGGATACAAACTCTGCTTGAAGGCAAACAAGCCCTGGCTCTTGGACCAGGGCTTTCCGAGCATAAGGAGACCATACAGGTAGTTCTAGAACTTATAGAAAGCAGCTCTTGCCCACTCGTACTCGATGCCGATGCGGTTAACGGATTGGCAGGTCATCTGGAAGTACTGACCAGGGCCGGTGCACCTGTGATCCTGACGCCCCACCCCGGTGAGATGGGACGTCTATTAGAGCGTAGCGCAGCTGAAATTCAGAACGACAGACTCGCTGTGGTTCAGTCCTTCAGTGAGAAATATGGCGTCACTCTCGTGCTCAAAGGAGCTCGAACCCTGATATGTAGTTCTGGAGGTCGACTGGCCATTAACAGCAGTGGTAATCCGGGGTTAGCCAGTGGTGGCACTGGCGACGTGCTCACAGGATTGATCGCTGGCTTTCTGGCTCAGGGTCTGTCGTCCTTTGATGCTGCCTGCCTCGGGGTCTATTGCCACGGAAAGGCAGCCGACCGGCTGGCGATACGATGGGGGGACCGAGGCATGATGGCCACAGATCTCCTGGAGGAAATACCCACCGTGCTAAAGGACTTGGCCGCGCAGACGAGTTGAAGGCGTAGCTAATAAAGGCAAGGAAAGACTAGGCACTAGACACTATGCACTAGGCACAAAAGATAAAAACACGGAATTCGGAACTCTGAATGTTTGATTATAGCTGGTCTATGTAACTGCTTTCTTCGCTTCTTGTAACTCCGCGTTCCCCATTCCCCGTTACAAGTTTTGGTGCTTAGTGCTTAGTCCCTAGTGCCTAGTTTGCTTCTCACGGACCACAAGAAGTCGATGGCAGATAATAAACCGCTGCATACCTGGGAGAGGTTGACATCTAATCCCAATGAGACTCGACTTCTTGCCGAAGAACTGGGACGATTACTGCAGCCGGGAGATGTAATCGGGCTGGTGGGGGAGCTGGGGAGTGGTAAGACGCTTTTCTCTCAAGGACTGGCTCAAGGGTTGCAAGTTCCCGAAACCTTCTATATCACAAGCCCAACCTTTGCCATTATAAACGAATATCCGGGAAGGATTGCCTTTTATCATCTTGACTTGTACCGGGTGGCCACCGTTGCGGAGCTCTCAGAGCTCGGACTTGAGGAAATCCTTTACGGTGAGGGGGCTGTGGCCATTGAGTGGGCCGAGCGGCTCGGTGATTATTTACCCGCCGAGCGGCTGGAGATTCACTTGGTTTTCACTGGCGAAACAGGCAGAAATCTCACCTTCTATGCCTTCGGAGCAAGTTGGCAGAAGCGTCTAGGAGCGCTCGCCGCCCTGAATGAAACAGAAAGCTAACAATCTGGAATCCTAAGCACGAGACCCCTTCCTTTCTTTTTTCCATTGACACTTTTGCACGTATCGTTCAATCTAAAGATTTTATACGATATAATTATTTCTGCGGCGATCTGGCAAAGATTTTGGTGAGCTGCCTCATTCAGCGGCGTGCTTCGACCACCATCGTAACGGTTAGTAAAAACGGCTGAGTTTCTGGCACTAAGTATTGGGGTGGATCTAAATCAATGGCGCTCATTGTTCAGAAATATGGTGGAACCTCGGTGGGCGACACCGAGAGAATCAAGGCGGTGGCCAAACGTGTCATCGAAACCAGAGAGAGTGGTCATGACGTGGTGGTGGTGCTCTCCGCTATGGCCGGAGAAACGGACAGACTCATTCAGTTGGCTCATAAGGTGGCCAATGAACCGGACCCACGTGAACAAGACGTGCTGCTTGCAACGGGTGAGCAGGTCACCATTTCTCTCTTCAGTATAGCGGTAAAGCAAATGGGGCATGAGGCCCTGTCTCTGCTCGGACATCAAGCTCGAATATACACGGATCGCTCTTACGGCAGGGCGCGTATCAGTGAAATTCGCACTGAACCCATCTGGCATAACCTCTATAAAGGCTGCATCCCGGTGATTGCAGGATTCCAGGGTTTGGACGAAAGGGGTAACATCACCACGCTTGGCCGTGGAGGTTCAGACACCACGGCTGTCGCAGTGGCTGCGGCCCTAGCTGCTGACGTTTGTGAGATTTACACTGACGTGGCCGGAGTTTACACCACTGACCCGGATATCTATCACAAGGCCAGGAAGTTGCAGCGCATCTCTTACGATGAGATGCTTGAGATGACCAGTATGGGGGCCAAGGTGCTCCACATTCGCTCGGTTGAATTCGCCAAGAAATACAATGTGCCCATTCACGTCCGCTCTTCTCTTGTGGATGAGCCTGGCACCATGGTGGTCAAGGAGGAAAAGTCCATGGAAAAAGTGATGGTCTCCGGGGTAGCCTACAGCAAGAGCGACGCCCGCATAACTCTGGCAGGGATACCGGATGTACCTGGTGTGGCGGCCCGGATATTTACCGCAATTGCCAATGAGGACGTCGTGGTTGACATGATCATCCAGGGAAGCACAGGCGACACCGACCTAGCCAACCTGAGCTTCACGGTGCCCCGACCGGATCGCCAAAAAGCCATTCGCATCCTGGAGGGGATGAAGACGGATTGGCAAACCTTGGAGATTTCCAGCGATGAAAACATCGCCAAGGTCTCCATCATCGGTGTGGGCATGCGTCACCACGCCGGTGTAGCCTCAAGAATGTTCCAAGCGCTTGCCAAGGAGAATATAAACATTCTCATGATAAGTACTTCGGAGATTAAGGTTTCCTGCGTTATTGAAGACCGTCACACTGCCAAAGCCGTGCAAGTTCTGCACGAAGAGTTTGAACTGGATAAACCCTTGCAGCACGAGATCCCGGAGTAAGTAAACCCCGGCCACTTTTTCGTGGGGTTATTCTGTGGTACATAAAGAAATGGCCAGGTCGAAAAGATGGTTATACGTCCGAATTTCGAATTCCGAAACATAAAATAGATTGAGGAATTAGCGAATTGGGGAATTAAGGAATTAGGATTCACACCTAACTGATAAATTTAATCGAATGTTTATCTCTTGAATTCCTAAAATTTAATGAGTTCCCAAGGTATGGAACGTCAAGACCAAAAAACCCAGAACACAGACAGGAAAAGCAATGCGTAAGATAGAGATCTATGACACGACACTGAGGGATGGAACCCAGGCAGAAGACTTTAATCTTTCTTTAGAGGATAAGATTCGTTGTTCCAAGAAGTTAGATGAGTTGGGCATAAACTACATAGAAGGTGGCTGGCCCGGGTCAAATCCAAAGGATGTTGCCTACTTCAAGGAGATCAAGAACTACGAACTGAAGCAGGCCAAAATTGCAGCATTTGGCAGTACCCACAATCCCCGTTCTGCGGCGGACAAAGACCGCAACTTGGGTGCGCTCCTAAAAGCGAAGACCGATGTGGTTACCATCTTCGGCAAGAGCTGGGATGTGCATGTTCGGGATGCATTGCGCACCACCCTAGAGAGGAATCTGGAAATAATCCACGACTCACTGGCATATCTGCGGCCAAAGGTCTGGAAACTTTTCTATGATGCCGAGCACTTTTTTGACGGATTCAAGGCGGACCCGGAATATGCTCTTGCCACTCTCAAGGCGGCGCTGGAGGCGGGTGCCGACTGTCTCGTCCTCTGTGATACAAACGGCGGGACCCTTACCGAAGAGCTGAGAAAAATCATCCGAAGGGTGAAAAAGGAGTTTCCCAAGGCTGAGCTAGGCATCCACACCCATAACGACTCTGAGTTGGCCGTGGCCAACTCGCTGGCGGCAGTGGAACTGGGAGCGAACCACGTTCAGGGTACGATGAACGGTGTGGGGGAGCGCTGCGGCAATGCCAATCTTTGCAGTATCATTCCAGCCATCAAGTTGAAGATGAACCTGGATTGCTTGACAGACAAGCAGCTCACCAAGCTGCGCGAGACTTCCCGGTACATTCTCGAACTGGCCAACATCCGGCCATTTAGGTACCAACCCTATGTGGGGCGTAGCGCCTTTGCCCACAAGGGCGGAGTACACGTGGCAGCAGTGGAGCGTAACCCGCAAACCTACGAGCACATGCAACCGGAGCTGATTGGCAACCAGCGGCGCGTTCTGGTTTCAGATCTTTCCGGTCGCAGCACCATAAAACAAAAGGCTGAGCAATACGGTATAAAGATTTCCAGCAAGGACCCCATTGCCATGCAGGTTTTGGAAGAACTCAAGGAACTCGAACACGAGGGCTTTCAATACGAGGCGGCAGAAGGGTCCTTTGAGCTTCTGCTGAACCGGGCGCTGGGGAAGGTGAAGCGATATTTTGAACTGGTGGGCTTTAGAGTTCTCGTATCTAAGACGGATGAAAGTCAGACCGCGGAATCAGAGGCTACGGTCATGGTGAAAGTCGGCGGAAAGGTGGAGCACACAGCCGCCAGTGGAGTGGGGCCGGTAAATGCTTTGGACAACGCCCTTCGCAAGGCCCTGGAAAAGTTTTATCCAGAACTAGCAAATATGCGGTTAAACGACTACAAGGTCAGGGTATTACCTGGTAAAGAAGGCACCGCCGCCAAGGTTCGGGTGCTAATAGAATCTGTCGATAGAGAAAGCGTGTGGGGCACAGTGGGAGTCTCGGAGAACATTCTTGAGGCCAGCTGGCTGGCGCTGGTGGACAGCATCAATTATAAGATGTTCAAGGACGAAGACAAGAAAATTTAAGATATTAGATTGCAGATTTAAAAGCTTTGGGCTTCGAAGTTAGCCAAATTTCGCAGTTTCAATCCGCAATCCGCAATCTGCAATCTAAAATCGTTAATGCTTCAGGCGCACTCTAGAATTTTCTAGCTTCCTTTAATCACGCCAAATAACTTCTTTACCAAGGTGAGATGAATCGTTTTTCTCGCTCACAGGCGGCCACGGTCATTCTGTTCTCTATTTTCCTTCTATCCTTCTATGGATGGCGCCACTACGCTCAGCATCGGTTATCTTCCGCACCTCCCCAGGTTTACCCGCTGGGTGCGGTCGTCCAGGTGAGCGGCAAGGTCCGAACTCCTGGGATCTATTCATTTGATCAGCCAGTTACAGTGTTTCAGGCGGTGACTCGCGCAGGGGGGCTACTTCCCGATCTGAAGCTACCACCCCAATGGGAAGCAGTGCGGGTTGCTCACGCCAGTCGCCTCCAGATTGTAGCGGAGAGCAATACCGTTGCCAGTGTGCGCATTGGATGGATGGCGGTTCCAAGTCGCTTGGTATTGGGAGAGCCGCTGGATGTGAACCAGGCGACTTGTGCAGAGCTGGCCCTGGTACCAGGTATCAGAGAGAGTTTGGCCAAAGGCATCGTTGCTGAGCGCAAGCGCGCGGGAGGCTTTTCCCGCCTTGAAGACCTTCTCACTGTAAAGGGTATTGGCCCTGCGAGTCTGAACCGTTTGCGGCCCTATCTGCAGGTTGGCGCGAGTCAGTCAGCAGTTGGCAAATCTAGCCGGTGACAACGTCCCCCTTTTGACTGCTGCCTTAAAGGCGTCTTACTCGAATAGACCGCCGCCGATCGCACGGTATCTCCAATCTCACCGCAGTTCCCTGCCCAACTTTACTTTCGATGTCTATTGTGCCAGCGTGATCGTAAAGGATGCGTTGGCTCACGGTGAGACCGAGGCCCACGTGACCAACCTTGGTGGTAAAAAGTGGGTCGAACACGAGGGGAATATCTGATGTTCTGATGCCCCTGCCAGTGTCAGCCACGCTGAGATATAAGCGGCCGCCCTTACCACTTGCTTGGATATTGATTGCCGCCGTTGGATCTCCAGACTCCAAAGCATTGGTGATGATGTTGGCTAGGGCTTGGGCCAACAAAGCCAAATCCATGTAACCGCGCAGGGACTGCAGTTCCTCAGAAGGTGGGGTACGACACGCTAAGGCTGTCTCTCGCAATGGCTCCGGCACCAATTCAAGGGCACGCCCCAAAAGGAGGTCAAGACTTTCTTCTGTCATGGTTGGAAGGGGTAGGGTTGTAAAATTTGAGAGGCTTTTGAGTAGGCCTTCCAGCCGGCTAGCTTCCTGGAAGATTATCTCCTGATAGAGCTGCCTGTCTTTTTTACCAACATCCTTTCTGCGCAGTCGTGCGGCAAATCCACCTATTGCAGCAATTGGGTTGCGGATGTGGTGGGCGATCTGATCTACTACTTTGGCCATGGACCGTAGACGCTCAGACTCCATGGATTGACGCTGGAGCGTTTTTAAATCGCCTATATCCTCGATAGTGGCAATGAAAATCTCCGCTTCTACCTTACTCAGGAGGGAGGTTGTGAGGTGGGCAAAGAACTCCTCATTTCTACTATTGCGGAGAAGCAACTCGCCCGCAAACTCCCCTTTTTCTCTCGTTAGTTTGATTATGTTGGGAAGAAAGATCTCGCAGTCTTCCTCCAAAAACAGGTCGGCGATAGACTTGCCATGCCATTCTCCGGATTGGAAACCCAGCAACTGTTCCGCAAAACTGTTGGCGAAAATGACTTGTCCATCCGGCTCGAACAGCAAAACGCTATAAGGTATTGATTGTAAAACTGCCTGGAGGAGCTCATGGTCGAGAGAGCTAGGATTGGTCATCACAATTTTCCGGGAAGGTTATTTAGACATGAAAAAACTGGTCCTTCAGGCCAGGTCAAAGTTCAATGGCTTTGCCGGTAGACATGTCCAGCGGTTTTGGAGTAATGGAGTATTGGAGTATTGGAAAAAGCTAAAACCCCAAGATTCAGCTCTAAAAAGTTCTTACATTACTCCATTACTCCACTACTCCAGCTGGCTCCCGTGCGAAGGAAAAACTTCTAAAGCCCCCTTGGGGGGCAGCTCAAAGCCAGGTTCTCTGGGCCTGGATGCTTTTCTGTGCAATGCTGGAATGGCATGGGGAGATTCTAGAACGGAAAAAGGTTACAGTCAACGATCTAACCGCCTATGGCGACCATGGGCCGACTTTGGCATTTACGGAACAGGTCGGACTGTATGGAGTGTTTCTCGGGCTTGTTGGCGATTGAATCTTTGAGAATTTGAGCAAGACCAGCGTCTGTGGCGCCTTGGCGTATGTGAGATTTTATGTCCAATTCCTGGTCAGAAAAAAGGCAGCTGCGCAGCTTTCCGTCGGCCGTTAAACGTATCCGGTTGCAGGTGGGACAAAAGTGGTGGCTGATGGGACTGATGATGCCGATCATGCCAACCGCATCCGGCCAGACGAAGTGGCGGGCAGGGCCGTTGGTGTTTTGGTAGACAACCTGCTCCAGGGGAGCCACCGTGCTAAGCTTGGCAAGAATCTCATCAGCACTAACATAGTGCTGATCGACCCAGTCGTCATCACTGTTGATTTTCATGAACTCTATGAATCGGATGTGGTAGGGGTAATTCAGGGTCAAGCGAGCCAACTCGAGGACCTCGTCGTCATTTATTCCCCGCATTACCACCACATTGATTTTTACCGGATCAAATCCGACTCGCTCCGCTTCCTGGATTCCGCGCCAGACCCTGTCAAACTCATCCCTCCGGGTGATCCGAAGAAACTTCTGGCGCTGGAGTGTATCCAGACTGATATTTATTCGGCGGATGCCGGCACCGTGTAGCTCTGAGGCGAGTTCTTCCAGCAAGACCCCATTAGTGGTGAGGCTGAGACTCTTGAGGCCGGGAAGCTTTGCCAGTCGTCGGCAGAAGTCACTGACTCCCCTGCGAACCAATGGTTCTCCCCCGGTCAGTCGTACTTTGGAAATTCCCATCTTCAGTGCCACCTGAATAATCCGGAGGAATTCCTCGTAAGAAAGGATCTCTTTATGTTCCAGCTTGGGTGCACCTCCCAGTGGCATGCAGTAGATGCAGTGGAGATTGCAATGGTCGGTGATTGAGACTCGGAGATAGTCGATGGAGCGTTTATAACGGTCGGTTAGTAGGGTCATTTCAATTTCCAACAGCGAATCGTCTGGTATCTAGTGAGGTTTTACAGGACTCCGAATGAAGAACTCCTTTATGTCAGTTTTGACATAACCTGCAACATAATAAAAAACAGCGTTGCCGAAGTCAAGAATTTTACCTAAGCGCAAAGCGCGTAGCTAAGACGGGAACCGTTAGCAGGCAGCTTTGCATTTATCGTTGCGCATTTATCATTGGGCATTTATCATTGCACATTGGGGATAAGAGTCACGACGTCACTCCATTTAAATGAAAAATGCGAGATGCAAAATGACACATGAAAAATAACAATCGCTGAGCAATCTACTAACCAAGAGGTAAGACCTGTGATTGTCTTAGGTATCGAAAGCTCCTGTGATGAGACCGCTGCTGCTGTGGTCGAAGATGGGCGCCGGATTCTTTCGAGTGTGGTATCCTCACAGATTGTCATTCACCGCCCCTACGGCGGAGTGGTGCCTGAGCTAGCCTCGCGGCAACATCTAAAGGTAATCGTCCCGGTGATCTCCGAGGCACTGCAACGGGCAGGTGTGGACCTGCCAGACGTGGATGCCATAGCTGTTACCCAGGGGCCGGGCCTGGTTGGCTCCCTTCTGGTGGGAGTCGGGGTTGCAAAAGGGCTGGCTTACGCCACGGGTAAACCACTGGTTGCCGTAAATCATTTGGAGGGACACATTCTTGCCGCATTTCTGGAGGACTCGCCACCCTCCTTTCCAGCTATTGCCCTGGTAGTTTCTGGGGGTCACACCAATCTCTACTACGTCAAGGACTACGGCGACATCACTTTGGTCGGTCGAACCCGGGATGATGCAGCTGGTGAGGCCTTCGATAAAGTAGCCAAGTTCCTTGATCTTGGCTACCCGGGTGGAGTGGTTATTGATGAATTGGCGCGCAGTGGCAACCCGAAAGCCATTACTTTCCCACGCTCTTACCTGGAAAAGGACTCCCTCGACTTCAGTTTCAGTGGAATCAAGACCGCAGTGGTCAATTTCGTTCGGAGATATCTGGACACCACTCAAGACGATGGGAATGGTATTGCTGTTGGTGCTCCCTCATTGGGAAACCAGCTTCCGGTTCAGATTGCCGATATTGTCGCCAGCTTCCAAGAGGCGGTGGTAGACGTACTGGTGGAAAAGACTTGTACTGCAGCTCAACGATTTGAGGTCAGCCAGGTGGTGGTGGCTGGCGGGGTGGCGGCCAACAGCCGTCTGCGCCAGCGATTACAGGACCAGGTGGCTAGCCTTGGTCTCCCCCTAGAATTGCCCAGACCTGAACTCTGCACCGACAATGCAGCAATGATCGCCGCCGCTGGTTTTTATCGGCTCAGACAGACCAATGGTGATTGGGACCTCGATTTTGACGCCATTTCGCGCTGGCCGGATCTTGCAGCGAGCAGCTAGCAGCTGGCAGATCTGAGCTTACAAGTCATCTATCAGTCTTGCTGCTTGCCGCTCGCTGCCCGCTCGGCAGTGTTTACTGCCCGGCGCTCCCTTTGTCCCAGATTAGCTCTTGCGAAATCAAATCAGCATAACTATATATTTCATATGCGGGGATTGCAGGCTACCAACCACATGCAGCAAGAATTGACCATCTGGCTGACTTTTTTAAGGTAAAGAGGAGAACTACAGGGATGATTGAAATGTCTGGGAAAATATTAGTGACAGGAGCCACCGGCTTTGTCGGTGGTCGTTTGCTCCATGCCCTTACCGCTCGCGGCCTGAAAGTTCGCTCTCTTGTGCGCTCGCCGGAAAAACTCAGGGAGGGACTGCTTCCAGAAGAGGAAGTGGAAATCGTTAAAGGCGACCTACTCAAGGCGGAAACATTGGACAGAGTTCTGGAAGGAATTGAGGTGGCATATTACATGGTGCACTCCATGGGTGGCCGGACCATCGGTGAAAACAAGGTTTTTGCCGAACGGGATCGTTCAGCCGCGGGAAACTTTGTTCAGGCTGCGGACCGGGCTGGGCTTCAGCGCATTATTTATCTAGGCGGTCTAGGAGAGACCGGTGATAAACTTTCCAAGCACCTTGCCAGCCGACAAGAAGTAGGTGAGATTCTCTCCTCGGGTCGGGCCCAAACCACCATACTGAGGGCGCCAAACATTATGGGAGCAGGGGGCGCACCCTTCGAGATGCTCCGGTTCCTGGTCGAGCGGTTGCCGGTGATGGTCTGTCCACGATGGATCGAAACTCGAGCGCAACCCATCGACATCAGGGACATGGTTGACTATCTGCTTGGTTGCTTACGAGAGCCGGCAACCGGTGGTCTATCCTTGGACGTGGGCGGGCCTGAAATACTCACCTATAGAGACATGATGGAAATTTATTCTCGGGTGCGGGGCCTGAAGCGTATTATTATTACGGTGCCCGTCCTCACACCACGCCTCTCCACCTATTGGGTCAACCTGGTCACACCGGTGCCCTCCGGCATCGTGAATCCACTGGTGGAAGGCCTGAGAAATGAGGTCATTTGCAGGGAGAATCGTATCCGTGAACTCATCCCCATCAAGCTGACTTCCTTCGAGCAGTCCATCTGTAACGCTTTACAAGAAATTGAAAAGGGGCCAGGGAAACTTATCTCCAGACAGTCGTGTTTTCTACCGAAATCGTGAAATGAACACTGAGAGCAGGATACACCACCTTTGAAAATGAGGGTATGGAGAATTTCATGAAACGAATGAGGAAACTCGTGGGGCTTCTCAGCATGCTATCACTGGCTAGCTGTACTGGTATCCCTTCCGGGCTGCAACCCGTTAAAGGTTTCGAATCTGACAGGTATCTGGGAAAATGGTACGAGATCGCCAGGTTGGACCATTCCTTCGAACGCAACCTCAGCAACGTGAGCGCCCAGTACTCAAGAAGGACTGACGGTGGCATTGAGGTCATCAACCGGGGTTTTAACGAGAAATCCGGAAAATGGAAGGATATAACTGGGCGGGCCTACTTTCTCGAGGACGAGACCGTGGGCAGCCTTAAGGTGTCATTTTTTGGCCCATTCTATGGCGGCTATCACGTCATAGCTCTCGATAAGGAGGAATACAAGTACGCAATGGTGAGCGGGCCAAGTCGATCCTATTTATGGATTTTGTCGCGAGAGAAGGCGATAGAGGACAAGATACTTACAAATCTGATTGCCCACGCCAGAGAATGGGGATTCGATACAGAAAATCTGATTTATGTACAGCACAACCTGCCTTGAAGACTGGAAAGGGATGTTATCAGGTCATTGCTAGGCCAATCTTAGCAAGTTCTCGAGATAGTTCTCCGCTCCTATATACTCCTGTCTGCTATCTTTTATCTTTAGTCTCCTGTCTCCCCACTCCTAACTGCTTGGTAGGTTAAGCCTACCATTTTAGTGGTTATCTTTTACCGTTGCGCTAATTCCAAATGACACTATCTTTGTCTACGACAAACTTGAAATTTAAATTGTAAATTAGATTTGACACTGGAGGCTAAAAAATGAAGAGAACAAAGACAAATATATTAACCATTATTACCGTACTGTTAATTGGAGCGAGCCTAGTTGGTAGCGTCTATGCTGGAAATTATGGCTACGGCCACAAACGGCCTAGCGACATCGTGCATACAGCCATTGGAGCGGGTTCATTCAATACGCTCGTAGCCGCGCTTCAAGCTGCTGATTTGACCGAAACGCTTATGACCAGTGGTCCATATACAGTTTTTGCTCCCACTGATGAGGCCTTCGCCCAGTTACCGGAAGGTACCCTAGCTGACTTGCTCAAGCCTGAAAATAAAGCCAAATTGCAGAAAATCCTCACTTACCATGTGGTTTCTGGGACATTAATGGCAGCCGATGTTACCAAGCTCAATTCGGCAAAGACCTTAGAAGGTCAGATGATTACAATTGATACTTCAGATGGTGTGAAAGTTGACGATGCCAACGTGGTAAAGACTGACATATTGGCAAGTAACGGTGTGATACATGTGATCGATAGAGTGATTATTCCAAACTGAGCTAATTCTTCACTTAGCGCTCAACTTATGTGTGAAAGTTGCATGGTGTGATATCAATATGTTGAAGTCAATATTGAATATCGGCTGAAATGATGAATCCAGAAAACCAAATGCCTTCCCCGTAATGTGTTCGGGGAAGGCATTATTATGTTAAGCTGCTTGCTTGCAAAAACCCAATGAGGGGAAAGGATAATTATGGATGCAATTCAAACGGGACTAACGGGGGAAAAAATATCCAGTGTCACCGTAGAACTGACGGCCAAGCACATCGGCAGCGGCAGGGTAGATGTCTATGCCACTCCAGCAATGATAGCATTAATGGAAGCTGCAGCGGTCGCAGCAATTGACCATCTCTTGCCGGAAGGCAAAACAACTGTTGGCACGAAACTGGACGTGCGCCACTTGGCAGCCACCCCTTTGGGAGAGCAGGTAAAGGCACATGCTGAGGTAACGGCGGTTGAAGGCAGAAAGGTTACGTTTCGCCTCCGGGCCTGGGACGAGCACGAAATGATAGGTGAGGGTACACACGAAAGATTTGTGATCGACGAAGATCGTTTTATTGCTCGGATGCGAACAAAAGTCAATCTGGTTACAGCATAGCCTAATGGTCCAAAATCACTATTGTCCGAGAGAAAGCAGGTGGGTTCTGAGGTTGGCACTTTTGTTCTTCAGGCCAAGTTTTTCCCTGACGTTCTTACGATGGAAATCAACTGCATTGGTGGAGATGCTCAAAATCTCTGCTATTTCCTTGGTTGTTTTTCCCTCTCGCACGAGACCAGCCACCTGAATTTCCCTCGGGGTGAGACTCAGGTATTTTGACGACAGCTGGTGCAAAAAGGGGGATATGATGTCGTTAAGGTTGGATTCCACAATTTCCAGATACGCCTTTTGCCTTGCATCCAGACCGGAATTATTGAGCTTTTCGATGTATGGGTTTACGAGCTCCTTGACGTTTGCCAATACCTTGTCTTCAAGGTCGCGTTTGTCCTCCTCCCTCGCTTTCAGCAAAACTCGCAGCGCGGTATTGGTTTCCTCCAGCTTCTGCCTCTGAAGTTCGAGTTCCTGCTCTCTTTCTTTCAAAGCTTCCTCAGCAAGCTTAAGAGGAGTGACATTTTCGTGGCTTACAACCACTCGCAGAGGTTCTTGCCCTGCCAGTCGAGTAACACGCATATAAAACCAACGCTTTTCCGCTGGGGAATGAGACTCGTAGTCTGTCAGGAATTCGTCCAGCTCTCCAGCGATTACTGCTCTAATGCCGGCGGCCACCTCGTGTGCTTTAGCCACTTCCGCCGGTTCCCCCTCGGCGGAATCGCATATGCCTAAGTAGTTGAGTCCCACCGTATCCGGCGATGACGTCAGCCCGTTCTCCAAAGCAAAATTTTGCCATGATTGGTTGGTCTCCAAAATGACCCCGTTCTTATCTAAAATAGCAATGTTTGCCGTAAGAGAGTTGATTGCCGCATTGGCATACTGTTCAGTTAGACGCAAAGATACCTCGGCTTCCTTGAGCTTTCGAGCTTCTTGCTCCAACCGTTGAACTCGCTGCAAAAGTTCTTCATATGTCGGCTTCGGGGTCATGCAAAGTTCCCTTGGAAAACTTCAGTTCATGATAAATGATGTTCGATATAGGTCTTCACTGAAAATTTTGCCTTGCAGCCACCATAGCTCATGTAGCGCACCTTACCAAAGATAGACCGCTCCTTCCAGGCCCTATCGTGCACGCCACCGATACTCCATGCGATGCCCACGTACCCGTTCGTATCCCTGCCGTCGAGCTCATATTTGTCATTGAGTAGGATAGCAATTTCCAGAGCATCTTCTGGAGATGCAGTCCATTCCAGAATCTTTTTTGCCCAGTACATCCTCATGTAGCCGTGCATCTTCCCGGTTTTAACCATCTCGAATTGGGCAGCGTTCCAGAGGTCATCGTGGGTTTCACCGTTCTCAAATTGCTCGAGGGAATAAATGTACTCCCGCTTATCACCGCGATGTTCGTTGAGGGTTTTCTGAGCCCATTCCGGGAATCCGACAAACTTGTCGTAGTCCGGATTGTAGTAACAAAAGTTATCTGAAAGCTCACGGCGGACAATGAGCTCTTCCAGGAAGTCATCTTTGGACGCTTTGCTCACCTTCTGCTTGCGCACTTCCAACGCCACTCGCTGCGCAGAGATCTGACCGAAATGGAGGTAAGGGGAAAGGTGGGAGACGGCGTCTTCATTGGGATCATTCCTCTTGGAACTATACGCTGAGAGTTTGGTTGTCAGAAAATGATCCAGAATTTTTGCAGCTGCCTTTTCTCCAGGGATGAGCCAATCAACTTCTGGGACGGAACGATCAATTTTGAGTGATTTTTCAGCTTTGTCCCAGTTTGTTTTTTTCACTTTCTCAGGCCATTTAAAGGGATGGTCCTGCAACGGTGGAAATTTCTCCAAGAATTCAGGCAGGGCCCGATGAATCTTGGGTCGCAGGGTATAGGCGGCATACTCTTTCTTGTCTGTGGCGGCCCAGCAGGGAACAATATTGCGGGCATCAACCTCATGGATATAAGTCTTGGCTTGTGCTGCGACCTCTTTTTTCCATTCTCTCTTGATCCGCAATGGATCAAAGTCAGTGACCAGATGACCGATCTCATGTTTTGCCATAAATGCTGGAAGTTGCTGCTTTGGCAAGCCCATGAGCAAGAAAAAGGGAATGTTCAGTTCAGCGAGACTACGCTCCACCTCGCCCAAGCCTTTGAGCATAAAGCCGTACTGTCTGAGGGTCGCATTGAGAAAACTTGGAACTAGCGAAAAAACCACAGCGAGTGGCACTTTGTTTTTCAGTGCCAATTCCTGGGCGAAAAGCAGCGCCCAGTTGTCATTCACCCGCTGGTCCCGGCTCATCCAATAGACAACAGGGCCTGCGACTCTTTCGCCCTCCTTGATCACCCTGACCCTCTTGGGATTTATCATGATTCGCTCTCCAGTTTTGCTGCAAGTTACATAGAGTCTACCTCGGGTCTCACCCCATTAGAAGTGGTGAAGTTCCCTAAGAATAGCCGCCAGCGATAACTCAATCAATAATTCCCTCTTTCAGAGCATGAAGGTTTGGGACTGGCGTCGACATGCACTGATCTCGATATGAATTGTAGGTAAAGCGGTAAGACAGTCCCCGGTTGCCCTGTTGCGCCATAACTTCCCAACCTTGCACCAGATAGGGGCACTCATCGTTGAAACACATATACATGAAATCCACGTCCCAGGCGGTAAAGGGACTCTGAGGGACGGCCCATTTTAGCAAAGTCTCTCCACAGTAAGGGCACTTCAGGGTGTGCTTTACCGCAGCTTTTCGCCGCTGCAGCGTTTCTGGGTCGGGATCATCAGGCGAAATAATGGAGGATGGGGTGGGCCTAGTTTTCTTCTTTCCGCCTTTTTTTTCAGCGTAGACTGCGTATATTGGATCGCTGGGAATACCAAGATGACCGTATTTGTCATCTCGGGGCCGCGGCTTGCCCTTGGACACGAATACTTGAACCGTTTTGAAACTTCCCGCCCTGTTGAACAATTCTTCAACCAGAAGTACACGCTCTTCCTCGCCCGATTGACGCCAAATCTTGATTGCTTTTTGCTCGAACATCCGATTTGAAAAAACGACGAGATATAAACCGGAGGGCTTGAG
>CP070735.1:2925630-2932028 GCA_020347625.1 Deltaproteobacteria bacterium | reverse complement strand
TGGCTGTCTATCGCAGAGATTATGAAGATAGAAGATCCCGTCTTTGAAAAGAGCATGTTTCTTATCGGATATGGAGAGTCCAGTAATGTCTATATTCTTGCGGGTGATTACCTGACCATCGTTGATCCGGGAAATGATTACACCGTTTTTACTGAGCTTGAAAGATTGGGGTTCAATCCTCTGGACATCAAGAAGGTCGTGCTCACCCACGGCCACCGGGACCACTGCATGGGCGTATTTGAACTGTTGAGATACCCCCCCATCTATGAAAATAAACAGATCGAAATTATCAACCATGAAGGAGGTCCCCTGGAGTTTAAGAAAATACTCGAAGAGCAAGGATTCTCCCTGACCCAGGTCAAGGGCGGGGAAACCCTTGAGCTGAGCGGCTTTGAATGGGAAGTGATACACACGCCCGGCCATACCATTGACGGCATCTGCCTCTATAACGAACCCACCAAGACGGCCATTACCGGCGACACCGTTCTGCCCCACGCCATGGCGGATGTCGACAAAAATGCCGGAGGGAGGCTTGATCATTACCTGTACGGAGTCAAGCAGTTGCTGAAGAAGGACGTTGAGAATATACTACCCGGCCACGGTGTGCCCGTAGCGGGCGACGGCAAAATCGCCATCGCGCAAACCTACGAGGGCGTGATGATGAAGGTCGCAGAGATCGAGCCGGAATCCAAAACAACCTGGATGGAGGGCGCCACATTACTGGCTGAAAAGGGGCTTTTAGAAGAAGTTGTTTATTGCTGCGACAAGGAGCTCGCACTAAAACCGGAAAAATTGTCAGCCTCGCAGTTGAAGGCCTTTGCCTTGAACGACATGGGTCGGTGTGAAGAGGCGATTGAGATTTTAGATCAGATTCTGGCGAAGCAAGCCGAAAATGTCCACGCCCTCACAGCCAAAGGCCATGCCTTGCTCGGGCTGCAAAAATTCAATGAGAGTCTAAAATACTTTGATGAGGCCCTGGCTATAGACCCGGAGATCAAGGAAGCCCAGGTGTTCAAAGGTATGGCCCTGTACTTTTTGGGCAAATATGACGATGCTATGGACATTGAACCCTTTAGGGTGGAGTTTATGGATAGATTCAAAGATCAAATTGACCAGCGGCAGCAACAAACACAGCAGGATGATAATACAGCCGGAGAAGGAGACACAAATGAAGGATGAGTTCTTGTCACTGTTTGATGCTGCAAAAGCTCTGGTAACCTACATTGATGAAGAGCATGTGTTTGACAAAGCCGCTGATATGGGCTGTGGGGGCTTTGATACCTATCAATCGGACACCTTTTACGATTTGATTGCAGACGCCAGAAAAGCTGTAGATGAGGTCGAAGACGGATCGAAAGCTTCTGAATGAGAAAGGTAGAGGAGCATATATGGCCATAGAGGAAATCACTTATGAAGAGTTCATGAAAAAACTCGATGAGATCGAGAAGCGGTATTTGTCCGATGAGGAAGGTTTTCCCGAAGGCGCCCAGGAGAAAGGCTTGGAGATTTGCAAGAAATTCAGGCGTGAGGTTGAAGAGTCAGGTCCTGAGAATTTTGAATATTACATCGATACCATCTACGGGTTGCCCATGCACAAGCCTAAAGAACGTAAAGAAAGTGAAGAATGAGCGGAATCTAATGCTCACCGCGTAATGAAAAAGGAGAAGATAAAACATGTTGACTGCGCTCACTGTGGAGCCCGGGTACGTCTGGATGAAGCGGTTGACTACAAACACAGGCTTTTGTACGGTGAGCACTACCACTGCCAAGACTGTGATCCCAGGGGTAATTGGGATTGCATGAGTCACGACACAGACCTTGAGGTGCATTGAGCACACTTGTTATATAGACATCCCCTTGCGGCGGTAAAGCCCCTTCCATTCCTATCCAGGTCTATGCATTCACCTCCGCAAAAACAGCGTCTCCCCTTGGAAACTAAGTCCCAATTAGAACCCGTCATTCCGGACGAGTCCGCCTGCGGCGGACGAGATCCGGAATCTAGAAAACGACAATGACGTCACTTGGTGTCTGGTTCCCCGCCTTCGCGGGGACGTCGTCTGGATCCCGGCTCGCGCCCGCCACAGGCTGGCTTGGCCGGGATGACGGATTGCTGCACAAAGTCTCTCGTGAACCGAGGGGCCGTACAGCTATACTGCGGAGAAAAAAATAATTGTATTGTTACTTATCATGCTTCATTTGGTTATTATTTCAATAAGTTCTATTTCGAACTTAAGCGTTTTTCCTGCAAGGGGATCATTTGCGTCTAGTATCACGCTGTCCTCGGTAATAGCCACTACAGTTACTATCCTTGTTGTTCCGTCGTTTAAACCAATTTGCAGCTTCTTACCTACTTCCATTTCAAGTTCGGGCGGGACCTGGTCCCTTTCCATTTTTAAAACAAATTCTGTCTTGTGTTCTCCATAACCGTCCTCTGGAGGAACTGAAATAGTCTTTGTCTCTCCTTCATTCATGCCGATGACTGCGTTTTGAAAACTCGGCAGTACGTGTTCCTCTCCAATGGTAAATTCAAATGGCTCATCTTCCTCATAGGTAGAGCTAAAAATCGTACCATCCTCCAAGCTTCCGGTATAGTGAACGATTACACTATCACCTGATTTTGCGTGTGCCACTTTTTCCTCCTTAGCAATGAAATGAAGATCGAGCTGTGTGAGAAAGGCGAGACTTCTGGCCTAGCTACTCCCAGTCGTGAAAAGCCATTGACTCAGCCGGAGTTGCCAGTGGTCCAAACATTCACCGTAACCTTTTGTAGTATGGCAGTCCCAGACCAGATACCAGAGAGAGTGGGTGAAGTTTTGCTCTCTACCGATATTGACAAGAATGGCAACGAACACCGAATGTTGAGTGCGACTATCCTATCCGTGGGGTGGTGCGAAGAGGGAGATTTCCAGGGGGTGGTCAGCGGCAAGCCGGGCTGCTTGGCTCTCCAGATCCTTCAGCCTTTTTTGGAGATATTTCACCTTTGCTTTGAGATACTCGCTGTCAGGATCTTTTCTAAAATCCACCTCAGCATCACGAAGGAGAACCCGGATTTCAAGGTACTCTCTCTCTATGCGCCGAACTTCCTTCTGATAGTTCTGGAAATCTTCCATCTCCTTCACATCGTCATAAAGCCACATGGACATTGCACACTCCTAATCATCGCGTCGCTGTCGAGAGCAATCCTGACAACCCAGTACTTCCGACTAGACATTATAGCACCAGGTGACCTAAATGGCGAGTAGACAGGCCTTATTTGAACATGGAAAACTTGATCCTTTGGGCCGCAATACTGTGGGAGCGGCTTTCAAGCCGCGACTAATATTTTCTGGCAGGGCAGGCGTCTCTGCCTGCCAAAGGGTGTAATAGTAATTAATAAAATCCAGCATCCGGTAACGAGCATCCAGAAATCGAGCATCCAGCATCTAGCATTCAGTATCCAGCATCCAGAAAAACTAGGCTTCACGAACTGAAAAAACTTCCATCAGGGCCTCCATCTTTGCTATCCTTTACAGAATGTTGGACAATCAATCACTTGAGGTGCGACAAGGTGAAACCGAAGACCAAAAAGATGAAACTGGCAGTGCTTATCTCCGGCGGAGGCAGCAACCTCCAGGCCATGATTGATCGTATCGAGGCTGGGAAACTCGACGCAGAGATCGGTCTGGTTGTAAGTAACAACCCGGATGCGTACGGGTTGGATCGGGCGCAGAAACATGGAATTCCAACTGCCGTCGTTGACTACCGAAAATATGGGAAGAAGAGACTCTCTAGAATTCCAAAAGGCTCTCTCCCAAGAGAATTCGTTGAGGTGGTAAACCGGCAGCGCATCTTTTCTGGACTGCCTCCAGATGAATTGGAGGATCGGTTGGCCCGATTGGTTCTAGCTGAACAGGAGATAATAGATCTGCTGGATCCGCTGGCACCCGGTCTGGTCTGTCTGGCAGGGTTCATGAGGCTGATCTCGCCCTACTTTATTGAGCATTACAATACGGAAGACCGCTACCGGATCATGAACATACATCCGGCGCTTTTGCCTGCCTTTCCCGGGACAGATGGGTATGGAGATACCTTCACTTATGGCTGCAGGTTCGGTGGGATTACCGTCCATTTCGTTGATGAGGGAGAAGACACCGGTCCTATCATTGCCCAGGCAATCTATCCCATCTGGACGGATGATTCATTAGATACGATACGCAAGCGGGGACTCGAGCTTGAGTATGTTCTCTACTCGCAATGTATCCAATGGCTGGCCCAGGGAGACTTGCAAGTTGTAGGTGGCAAAGGTGGACGGCACCAGGTGCGCATCCTAGATCCGGAGTATCCGAAGTTCGTCGAGCAACTTACCCAGCAAGCGTTTGCAAGATAAGGGATGTGGGATGGCATGGAGCATGGGGAATGACAGCAGGCAGCAGGCAGAGGACAGAAGACAGCAATTGGATTCTATGGATTTGCCTTGTGCCCTGAGCCTGTTGCGAATGAAGTGAGCGACGGGACGACGGACAACTGAGAACGGACAGTATCGCATTGGGCTAGGAATCCCTAATAAGGCGTGGTGGGAGTTAATAGATGCTCAACGACGCGAAAAGGAGATTATCGTGCCAAAGTATAAAAAGGGGTTAGCCTTCAATTACATACAGGGAACCAAGTACCTCCGGGAGAGATCTCCCAGAGATGATCTGGGTTCTATTCCTTCACCTGATCGCTTCAAGATTTACCGTGATGCTCAGCGGTTGCCATTACCAGAACCAGATTTGAGCGAACCCGCCGATCTGTGGCAATGTCTGGCGAGAAGAAGATCCGAGCGAAGTACCACAGAGGATCCTCTCAGCCTGGTGGAACTCGCAAAGATACTATGGGCTGCACAAGGGATAACAGCAAAGGCTGGAATGTATCTACTCAGAACTGCGCCTTCAGCAGGCGCGCTTTATCCTTTCGAGACTTACCTCTACGTGGATAAAGTAGAGGGTGTACCCCAAGGAATTTATCATTTTGATGTTGCGGAATTCGCACTCGAAACTTTACAGGAAGGCAACTTCAATCATCAAATCACCGCAGCAAGCTTGGGACAACCAGTGGTTCGCAGGGCAGCAGTTGTACTGATCTGGACCGCCATGATGTTAAGGTGTATGGTGAAATACCGCGAACGTGCGGTCCGCTACATTGGTATGGATCTAGGCCATGTGTGCCAAAATGTGCAGCTGGCAGCCACCGCCATGGGTCTTGGCTCCTGCCCCATTGGTGCCTTTTATGACGATGACCTCAACAAACTTGTGGACGTGGACGGCGAGGAAGAGACGGTGCTTTATATGATCACGGTAGGGAAGCTCGGGCGGTAACAATAGGTTCATTGAGAGAGGGAAAGTGTTCTGGTAGGGCAGGCGTCTCTGCCTGGTTAGCTAGAATGAAGGCTAGCCAAGGAGGGAATCTGTTTGGAAGCGCTTGGCAAGGCGATATTTGGAACACACATATTTACCCCTGACGAAACGGACCCGCACTTTTTTTCTACAGCGTATTCCGTGTGAGAGAACCCTCACGTATTTGCATGTTTTGCAGAGTTCGGGAACCTTCACCTCTTACCTCCGCTCTTTAGTTCAACCACCACACCCGACAAAAGCGAATTAATGAGTGTCCATCCGTAAATCATAGATTCCCGGATGTAGCTGTTAGTCCCGCTCCGGCGGGACAATCAGCGGTCAGCTTAACATACTGTATTTAAGTATTTTTTCTGACGGCTGAACGCTGATAGCTGATCGCGCTCATCTGAAAACAGCAGTTTTCGGATGAGCATTCAATAGAAAAAATGCAAGAATCGTGCAGAAGTAAGCATAGCGTTTCGGTGAACAGTAAACCGTGAAGGGTAAACGGATTGGGCCATACCTCTACAACTGTTCACCGTTTACCATTTACCGTTTACGACATTTGCGCTAGGCGGTATCGGCGAGAACCTCAATAATAGGTGGGATGAGGGCAGTGGCAAGGTCGGTTCGAGAACCACCACCCAAGACCACCTCGAGACGACCTTCGGCCACCTCGTCGGCGGTCTCTTTCATGAAGCGAGCAATGTCCAAATAACAACTCTTGCTGAGGCCTAAGCTGCCATAATCACCTTTGTGGGTATCGAAACCAAAATACCAAAATATCAGGTCGGGTTTGAAATCCGCAACTCGAGGACGGAACTCAGTCACTACCTTGTTGGCGTAAAGCTCATCCACGTTTGACTCGCCTTTGCCCCACATTCCCC
Organism: Deltaproteobacteria bacterium; assembly: GCA_020347625.1. Lineage (GTDB taxonomy): Bacteria > Desulfobacterota > Syntrophobacteria > BM002 > BM002 > BM002. Next base: position 2,925,787 of record CP070735.1, on the reverse strand, counting down.
AGAAGCCACCGGGCGATCGAACGTCCACCTTGGTGCCGTCAGGCGAACAAGTTTCCATGCCGCAGAAGCAAACGTGGAGAACGTCAGGATCATTCTTGAGCAGGTCACGAGTACCGTCGCCATGGTGAGCATCGGTATCCAAGATGGCGAAACGCTG
>CP070735.1:2907760-2925530 GCA_020347625.1 Deltaproteobacteria bacterium | reverse complement strand
CGCTGAAAGGAGAGCTCCACCACCGGACTTCAATACCCGGGCCAGTTCTTTCAGGTGATCATACGGCGACTGCACGCAATCAATAACGTTCAAACTTGCCGCCAGAGAAAAGCTGTCATGGGCAAATGGAAGACAGGTGGCGTCACAGGCCCAAAAATCAACTTTGCTTGTTCCCTCCAGTGTGGCCGAAAACTCCCTCCTGTCGAAGGCTATTCCCACGCGGCGTTTCGGGTAGGCAACTCTTCCTTCGCGAAGAATTAAAGCTGCGGCTCTCAACATGGCAAAATTTAAATCAACCCCAAGGACTAGATCGTCAAAAGTTTTAGCCACTTCGAAGCTCGTGCGGCCCACTGCGCACCCCATGTCAATGGCAGGTCCGTCCAATTTATTGTCTAACCCCGTGAGTCCCCGTTTGAGCAGATCTAGCACAGAGCCCGGCAGAACCGGGGAATCTTTACTTTCCGTAGGATCGAGATCGCCGTAATGATCAAAAGCGTATGTGCTCAGATGCTGGCGGTAGGAATCGAAGGCAGATCCGGGTCCGCAGCAGTCGCCCAGAAGACTTTCCATGGTCTCGCTGAGATCGCTCCGGCTCAAAATCGGAATAATGTTTTGCGAAACATAATTCCGCAGATCCGCAACAATGATCGGCACGCCATCAATGATAGGATATTCGCCCAAACACTCCCGATTGGTACAAACCAGCACGCCCTCTATCAGCGACTCATGGGTCTTCTTGGAGATAGAGCCAATGTCGAGGGCTTCGTTGCTTCCAGCGGACTGGCGGCAACGGGGGCAGAGGGGCTGAAGTTTTTCAAAATGAAGCAGTTTAATAGGTTTTACCCTCCAATCATCACGGTGGGGCAGCCCGGCGGCATAATTTTGCCGACCGGAGCCGGAATGGGCGCCACACAGGACATGTGCGCGGTCATGTCGTTTACCCTGCCCGCGGGCATTCCACCTATCATGACCGTCATCGAACCCATGGCAACGGTACCAGGACCGGCCGGCACACAGCCGGCCGTAAGACACGGCACGGTTGTGCTGCCGACCCTGGCGGCTGGTTGCCCGCCAATGATGACGTTAAACGCCCCCATGATTATCGGCAGCGGTAAACCCGGGTGCGGCGCAGGAGTCGGCACCGGTGCCGGCGGATGAATAGGGGCGTGACAGTGGGGTGTATCCTGTCTTACTAGATCTCCCACACGCGCGGCAGCTGGCATGGTAGATGTCTCCTTTCGACGTGTCTGACAAATCGTGAGAAACTGTCTGGATTCAACTTCACAAAAAAGAGCAAATATCGGGTTTTTGACATTCCGAACGTTCAGTGCGGCGAAAATTAATTCAAATAAATCATCTTGCCGACAACCCGAATGTCATCCTCGGAATGGATATCCATCTTCTTTGACGAATCGATCTCAAGACTTCCCTCGCTCTTGACCACAGCCGCTTCCTCGGCCTTGATTTTTACTCTCTTGGCTTCTAGGGCAAGGGTTTCGGTTGATTTCAGCTCGAGGTGAGCCCCCCGGATGGTGACCACCGGCCCCTCATCAGTGAGCCGTACCTTTATGGCCACCTCTCCATTCGGCTCGACAATTTCTAGGCGGTCCTGATTTTCATCTGATAGGATCAGAACCTGCCGGCCTGAATCCAGTTGCAATCGCCTCTTCTCTGGCTGACCCGCCGCCGAGGGCTCCAGGTTTATGACCTCCGCTTTCTTGGACATCTGGTATAGCCTCCTTCTTATTGGTTGTTATCCGACAGCAGCATTTTCCGCGAAAGTTTCGCGCGCGAGGGCTTTGGCTTCCTCACTCAGAGCGTCACCGTACCTGTTCATGTAGGCACGCTCTCGGGCTTCGGTAAACTTGTGGTAGTAGTGTTCGATATCCTCCTTGGTGAGATCCGGCAGATTCAAAATGGATTGCCGGTTGTTGGCCGGTAATTCCAGCCAGTTTTCAGGCAAGAAGCCCTTTTCGCGGCACAGGTGAAATAAGCGGGTTCCGGGGTACGGATAGAAAACAAAATAGGCGAAATCGTCCGGTTCCAGCTTTTCATTCAGTTCCAGGGTCTGCTCGATATCATCAACTGTTTCACCAGGGAGCCCGATCATGTAGTTTGCCGTAACCATAATACCGGCCTGTTTTGTCCAATCAAAGACTTCGACGAATCGTTTATTTTCTGCGGGACGATTCATAATGTCCCGTCTTATCCGGATACTGCCGCTTTCGACCCCGTATATCATGTGCCTGCAGCCTGCCTCAGCGAGACGGTTTATCATATCCCGGGTCACCGTCTCCACCCGAGCGTTTATGGAAAAGCCGGCGGAGATTTCTTTGGCGTATGCCCGGCAAAATTCCCTCACCCAAGCTTTATTCGCCGTGAAGGTGTCATCCACAAAAACAACATAGTTTACAGAGCTTTCCTGTTTTATGCTGTGCAGCTCTTGTACGACGTCTTCGACCGTCCGCCTTCTCTGGTACCGATCATCTTTATACAGGTCCCTCACGGCGCCTGCCGCACAGAAGGTGCAATGAAACGGGCAGCCGCGCTGAGTAATAAGGTGGACTACCCCATACTGCTCGTCCAGCAGATCACGGGCCAAGAAGGGTATTTTGTCTAGGGGCGTGGTCGGCGGCCGGATCTCTGGTCGGCTCGCACCCTTTACCCAGATATTGGCAATTCGGTTCTCGCTCATCTCTTCGGACTTTTCGAGGCAGTCGAGGAGTTCACACACGGCCTCCTCGCCGTCACCCAGGCAGACGTAGTCAAAGCCGTCCGTCCGCAGTACAGATTCGGGCGCAAAGGTCGGGTGCAGTCCGCCGGCTATCGCTGGGATATTCAGCCTCTTACGAATCTCACCCGCCACATAGGCACCCCTTCGCCACTGTCTGGTGGTGAGGGAAAAGCCGAGGATATCCACCGCTTCCTTCTCAATTGAGCGGATGATTTCCTCCACTGAATCCTCAGGTCGAATCCGCAAAAGGGCTGCTTCGTGTCCGTGCAAACGGATGTAAGACGCTATGGAGGCTGGGCCGGTGGAGGCCAGGGCCCATTTTCTTACCGTGTCAATTTCGATAAATAGAATTTTCATGAAGAAGCGTGGGAAGCGTTGATGTTGTTTTTAAAAGGAAGCCACTGGTACCGCTAAGTACTTGTTTTTAGATGAATCAAGTATAGGGAAGGGGCAATTCTGCGTCAACAAAAAAGGGACTGGAAAGGCCGGCCGCCTTCGTCTCGAGCTGCGCTATTTTGGACTGCCTTCGTAGAACAAATAATTTTATTTGAGCAAATAAAACCTGGTCCTGTGGGCCAGGTCAGAGTTCAATGGCTTTGCCGGTAGAGATGTCCAGCGGTTTTGGAGTACTGGAGTGACTAAAAATTCCAAATAACAAATCACAAATTTCAAACAAATCACAATGACCAATCCGCCTGCGGCGGACCAAACCGACCTTTGTGTTTGGATATTGAAATTTGGGATTTCATTGGGATTTGGTGCTTGGAATTTGTGATTTTGCAATTCTCCACCAGTTCAGCTGACTGGCGTAAGAAGGAAAGACGCTTAAAGCCTCCTTGGGGGTTCGAGAAAGAATTTGCTCCATCTTTTCCACAATGGCTGTTTTGTCATTGCTGTGGCCTGTGCTATGATTGTGGCACTCAAAAACACGCAGTGCACTGGAGGTCACCGTGGAGATTATAGAGGTTGGCAAGGAAAAGAATACGAAAATGATTTCTGTCAAGGGGAAAATGGATGCTGTTAGCTCACCGGAGTTTGAGAATAAAATGGGGGAGTGGTTGGCGGAAGGCGAGACTAACTTTGTCATTGACCTTGGCGAACTCAATTACATAAGCAGTGCGGGTCTTCGCAGTATTCTGGTGATCGCCAAGGAGTTGAAGTCAAAGAACGGCAAGTTGATTTGTGCTGCTCCAAAAGACGAAGTGAAGAAGATATTCAAGATTTCGGGTTTCAGTTCGATGATTCCAACGTATGAATCGGTGCAAGCCGCCCTTGAGAGCATTTGAGTCGATGCGCCTCCTATCAGAATTAAAATTACCCGCCGAGATCAGCAATCTGAGGGATTTCATCAATTTGGTGTCGAAGTGTGCGGAGGAGCAGGGAGTCAGTCCCGGGAGAATCACCGAGATCGGGGTGGCCACAGAGGAGGCATTGGTTAATATCTGTATGTACGCCTATCAGGGGGCCACTGGAGATGTGAAAGTCAGCTGCATGCTCGATGACGAGAACCGGTTTGTCATTGAGATTGAAGATACAGGTATGGCTTTTGATCTTCTTGGGGTTGGCGATCCCAATCTCACTGACGATATTGCTGAACGAGAGGTAGGAGGCCTCGGGGTATTCATCATAAAAGAGTTAATGAACGAGGTCCAGTACCGCCGTGAGGACAATAAGAATATTCTCAAGCTCGTAACCTAACCGCTTTAATCCTTTCAGTATGAAGATTCACAGACCTGCCTTCTGGAATACCTAATTGAATCTTGACTTTAGCCATCCAAGACCTCACGGACCAGTTTGAGCAAGTGCTTGGTGTCGTAGGGTTTACTTACAAAGCTCTTGGCTCCTGTTTCGAGGGCTCTTTTGGTGGAAGCGTCGGAAGAATATCCACTTGCTATGAGCACCTTTACCTTTGGATTCAACCTGAGAAGCTCCTCGAGACACTTGCGGCCCCCCATCCCCGGCATGATGAGGTCCAGGATGACCAAGGCAATCCGCTCTTGCGCTTGGCGGTAGAGCTGCAGCGCGCCCTCTCCGTCAGCGGCCGTAAGAACTTCATAGCCAGCCTGGCCGAGCACATCGATACCGAGTTCCCTGATGAATTCCTCGTCGTCCACCAGTAAAATGGTCTCACTGCCTCCTTCGACCTGGACCTCAGGTTCCATCTGGTCCAACACATTCGCAAGTTTGATTTCCGGCTCTATGACAGGCAGGTAGATTTTGAAGATGGTTCCTTGTTGCGGCTCGCTGTAGCACATTATGTAGCCTTCGTGGTTCTTGACGATGCCGTAGACAATCGCCAGGCCAAGACCTGTCCCCTTCCCTACCTCTTTGGTGGTGTAGAACGGGTCGAAGATGTGCTCTAGAGTTTCTTTGTCCATGCCATGTCCGATATCGGAGATGGAAAGCAGCACATAATCGCCGGGTTTGACCTCGGCATATCTCCGGCAAAACTCCTGGTCCAGGCTCACGTTTTCGGTCTCGATCATCAATTTTCCGCCCTCGGGCATTGCGTCTTTTGCATTCACTGCCAGGTTCATCAGTACCTGCTTGAGCTGAACCGAGTCAGCGTTGATCAATTTAAGATTATCAGCCAGGTGAACTTGGAGTTCAATCATCCTGGGAATGGTGCGCCCTAAGAGCTCCCTTGACTCTCTTACCTCTTGGTTGAGATCAAGGGGGCGCCTTTTGCTCTCAACCTTGCGACTAAAAGTGAGCAGCTGCTGGGTCAGCTCTCCGCCTCTTTTTGCAGCTCGGATGACCTCTTGCAGTTCTCGCCATCCGGACTCGTCTTGCCTTGTGCGCATGAGCAGAAGCTCTCCATAACCTTGTATCGCCTGGAGAAGATTGTTGAAATCATGGGCGATTCCGCCAGCCAAAGTACCAACGGCCTCCATCTTTTGAGCTTGCTGGAGTTGACGCTCCAAGTTCTTTTGTAGACTGATATCTCGCAGGTTGATGACGCTACCCACTGGATTGCCATCTCCATCTCGATAAACGGCCCCGCTGATACTGACAGGAATAATGTTGCCGTCTTTGGTATATCGGCGGGTTTCAACGCCAGAAAAACTTTCCCCGGCTAAGACCCTATCGATCATCATTTTGGTTTCTGCCCAGTTTTCCTCGGGCACAAAACCATCCATTTTCTTGCCAAAACGCTCCCCAAGATTCCACCCGAAAACACTTGTGAAAGCAGGGTTAAAATAGACAACCTTTCCTTCTATATCGTAGACAACTACCGGGTCGGGGTTTGATTCTAGAACAGTACGATATCTTTTCTCGCTTTCCCATAGAGCCTCCCCGGCTTTCTTACTCTCGGTGATGTCGTTCCCAATTGATTGGTATTCAACCAGACGACCGTGTTCATCAAAAAGTGCCCGGTCGGTCCACCGCTGCCAACGAACCGTCCCATTCGGCGCTATTACCTGATGCTCGTAGGTGACCAAAGGGTCCTCTTGAGTAAGAGACATGAAACGATTTCTTACCTTTTCGTGGTCCTCCTCGGGTATGAACTGGAGAAAGTTCTGTCCCAGCAAGTCATCACTATTTTTCTCAAAATAGAGGCTGTATGCGCTATTTACGAAGGTTAGCGTTCCATCCGGCAAAAAACGACAGATCATAGCCGGTGCATCTTCCACAACGGTACGATATCTTGTTTCACTTTCCTGGAGAAGTACCTCGGCCTGTTTACGCTCGGTAATGTCGTGAACGATGGAATACAAGAGCCGTTTGCCGTATAACTTAATTGGACCGCTAAAGACCTCGACATCGCGGACCTTGCCATTCGCCAAACGGTGACGGAAGAAAAATTGACTGCGCTGTTCGGACTTCGCTCGCTCCATCTCTCGAAAAACTTGCTCGTTGGTAAGCGTATTGATGTCTGTGATCTTTTTGCTGGTGAGTTCCTGCTGGCTCCAACCGTAGAAAGAACAAGCTGCTGGATTGGCATCTACTATTTCCGCGGTCTCCGGATCGATAAGTAGCATCACGGAGTGATTGTTATTGAAAAGGCTCCTGTATCGTTCCTCACTTTCCCGCAGTGCCTCCTCCGCTCGCTTACGCACCGTAATATCTCGAGCCACACCCCGGAATCCGACGGGCCGACCTGAAACATCTCTCATCAGGGAAGCGGACATCTCGAGTACCCTGGTATCACCATCCTTTCTAAATATTTCATAATCTACCACCTTGGCGGGCTCTCCGGTCCGGAAGATATTACTAAAGATGTGATACATCTCTTTAGCGGTTTCGGGGCTGGTGTAATCCCGGTTATTCATGCCCATCAGTTCGTCTCTGGAATAGCCCGCAATTAGGCACAATGAGTCGTTGAAGAAGGTGAAGTTCCCAGCTAGATCCACCTCAAAATAACCTTCTTCAATGCTTTCGAGGATGGTTCTGTACTTTTCGGCACTCTCCCTGAGTTCCTCCTCAGCTCGGTGGCGCTCCTCGATCTCCCGCTTTAGTTGTTCGTTTGCTTTTAGCAAATCAAAGGTGCCTTCTTGAACATGGCTCTCCAATTCAGTGTGGATCTTTTGGAGTTTGGTCTCCTGCTGCCATTTTGCAATAAGCGCAGCGGCGAATTGTCTGATTTCCTCTGGCATAAAGGGTTTTCTTACGAAAAGGAGTTTACCGGCAGGCGGAACACGGGAGACGATTTCTTCAGGAGTAAAATCACCATAGGCTGTAACGATTACAATTTCTACATTTGGATCTAGCGTGCGAATTTGCTCTGCTGCCCACACACCGTCGGGGCCTGAAGGCATAAGGATATCCACGAAAGCAACGGCAAAAGGCTTTTCTTGTCGGATTGCATTTTGGACTGCTTCAACCGCCTCTTCGCTTCTGCGACAAAGGGTTAGATCACAGGAGTGGGTATTCGTCTCGGGGGAGAGAAACTCTTCATATAGGTCCAAAATGTGCTGATCATCATCGAGCGCAAGAATACGCACGTCGTTGGGCTGGTGTTGCTTCACTCTTAAGATTCCTTCCATTTCTAGGAATACATCCCGCTGAAACAATAAAATGAATGCAAGAAGCTTGCCTGACTTGACGCAAGCGTCAAAGGGATTGAGGGTTTGAGGAAGGCATAGGGCATCCGCCGTCGCCCAAGGGCTATGGCGGGACAAGTAGGGCATGGGGAAATACAGCTGGCAGCCGCCTTCGCCTCATGGCTTCCGCCTTCGTTAAAACTACGGCGAGACAAGTCGGCGCGCCAAGGATTGCAGCGAGCAGCCGACAGCTGAAAAGCAAGCAAACTGAGTTTTTCTCAACTCCTGTCTTCTGTCTCCTGGCTCCTGACTACTGTATTTGGAAGGGCATAGAGCAACTCGTAAGGTCAACTCTTTACCGTTCACCGTTCACTATTCACCGTTCACCTTTAACCCACCACCGATGGGTTTTCACACACCTCAGGTTCCCCCGTACCCGATTTCCACCTTTTCACCTTCGACGATAACCGGCACCTTTCGCACACCATTGGAATGTTCGAGCATCTCATCCAGCTTGTCCGGTTCGTCAACAACATCGATATAGGTGGCACCGTCACCGTAAGCCGACCTGGCTTTGTTGGTGTAAGGTCAACTTGATTTTCCATAAATGATAACTTTGTCTCCCATCTCTTATCCTCCTTATTATTTGGTGTTTTAGAGTTTTTTATGGAGCAATGGAGTGATGGAGTGCTGGAGTAATGGCAAAAAGGCAAATAAGAGTCCTTTCTAATCTTACATTACTCCAGTCCTCCACTACTCCAATACTCCATTCAACTTAATGTAAAGCTTTCCTTGAACTCGGGAACGACCACATCCCACCCTAATCTCTTCTGGATTTTCTCTGCCAAAGATACTGAGGAACTGGGCTCTCCATGCACGATGAACGTTTTTTTAGGCGGTCGATTAAAGCCAATGAGCCAGGCGAGAATTTCGTTGTAGTCAGCGTGGGCGGAAAAACCGGAGATCTTTTCGATGTTCGCGCGGACTGAAATCTCCTGCCCATGGATCTTAACGGTGGGCTTACCCTCCAGTATTGTTCTGCCTCTTGTACCTTCCGCCTGGTAGCCAATGAATAACACGGTGTCTTGTGGACGACGCAAACGAAACCTGAGGTGATGGAGGATGCGACCGCCGGTAACCATACCGCTGGCCGATATGATAATCGCGCTGCCATTTATCTCGTTCAGTGCCTTGGACTGGTCTCGATGCCGACAGAAGCTAATTTGTTCCGGCTGGAAAATACGGATGCCGTTAAGTTCCAAGACCTTGGCCGTGAGGTCGTAATAACCTTTCCTCTTCTCGAACACGCCCGTTGCGTTTATTGCCATGGGCGAGTCGACGTAAACAGGAATTGACGGGATTTCTTTCTTTTCTTCCAGCTCCCTAATGGTGTAAAGCAAATCCTGCGTGCGCCCGACGGCGAAAGCAGGAATGACAAGCACCCCTCCCCTCTCAACGCTATCGTTGATCACGCGTGCGAGATCCTCTTCAGGGGATTTGTTGTCATGCAGCCGATTTCCATAGGTTGATTCCAGGATCAGATAGTCCACCTCGAATGCCTGGACCGGATCCCGCAGGATGGGCCTTCCTGCTCTCCCGAGATCACCACTGAAAACAAATCTTGTGGCCCCCCCGTTCTGCATCAGCTTTACGTCCACGAAGGAAGAGCCCAGAATATGTCCAGCGTCTTTAAATTTCACCCGCAATGTGTCGGTGATGAAGAGGTCCTCGCCATAGTGACGCGGTTCGAATTGCGCCAGCGCCTTCTCTGCGTCTTCCACCGTGTATAGCGGCAGTGCGGGGCGGTGCTTTGAATATCCCTTCTTGTTGGCCCAGTGGGCGTCCTCTTCCTGGAGGTGACCGGAATCCCGCAACAAAATCTCACACAGGTCATAGGTAGCGTATGTACAGTGCACCTTTCCACCAAAGCCTTGCTTACAAAGCCGGGGCAGATAGCCGGTATGATCGATGTGGGCATGGGTGAGAAAGACTAGATCGATATCACTTGGGGAGATAGGGAAAGGATCCCAATTTCTTAGCCGATACTTCTTCAGACCTTGGAAAAGTCCACAATCTATCAGAAGTTTTTTGCTTTCGGCCTCGAGGAGAAAACGAGATCCTGTGACCGTTCCAGTGGCACCGAAGAAGGTGAGTTGCAGCATATCAGCTCCAGCACTAAACACTAGGCACTAGGGACTAGACACTAGGCACCAAGAACTAACTGGTGAAAGATAAATGGTCAAGGGTAAACCGTTGAGGGGATCACTCTAGTCCGTTCACAGTTCACCATTTACCGTTCACCCAGAAGTTATGATTCAATATATCCCGAGTACTCGTTACACAGCTGTTCTAATCCGCTGCCACCCTCTGCCTCTGTGACTAGCTTTTTGAGCTTCTCACAAATCAACAAGTCGGTTGGAAAGGCCATGTCTTCCGGTAATTGGTTAAGAGGAAAGAACTTTGCTTCTCGAGCGTCTGACCCCGGCTGTAATTGACCTCCGGTAACCTTTCCCATAAACCAGACACCGACTGTCTGATGCTCTGGATCATGAAAGTTGGAGTGAACGTCAAACACAGGACCAAGCTCCACATCCAGTCCTGTTTCCTCCCGCAGTTCACGGCGGGCGCAAATCCGGATATCCTCATTCCATTCCACATGGCCGCAGGGAATACACCACATATTATCGTAAGAGCCGCGTCGTCTGATTAGAAGCAATCTTCCCTGGTTCATAATGATCACCGCAACGCCAACTGTCGGATTCTTGTAATGGGTAAAGCCACACTCCGGGCAAAAGCCACGCTGGTGTTTACTATGGGGTTTTGTGGTGATACTGCCGCTGCACAATGGACAGTAGCGATAATCCATTAGAGGAAATTCCTGTTAGTGATTATGTGGAGTTACTGATCAATAATGAATAACCCTCCAGAATGCTGGAGGGCTATTTGCATAGCGGTGAAAACTTACGTGAGTTCAATTATCGGTGTCAACAACTCCAGCTCTAGAGCTTCTCACAAATCAACGATCATATCCGCTTCACTACCGCAACTCGTGCAGGTAAATGATTTTTTTTCCTGCTGCTCTACCCCTGCGGCCTTCTTCTCCACATCTTCCACGGGTACCAGCTCGCAGGTTACGACCATCTCTGCCTCGTTTCCGCAATTCTCACATTTGCAAACTTCAACCATTTGCCTTTTTTCAGTCATCATATTCTCCTATGAAAAACAGGGTTGGCTTCTCTCGACTGCCAGAATTATAGTACCTGGTATGACCGAAATCAATTGCCTATTTCGGTGCCCATTTCCGCTTGCATCTTTTCTTGCCTTTCCGTAACCTACCTACGGATACCTTGAGCAAATCTCAAACACTGAGGATAAGGTGAATCTGCAATGGCCACTCCAGAACATCTGGATAAGCTCAAGCAAGGGGTGGGGGCCTGGAATACCTGGAGGGGAGAAAACCCCAATACCCGTCCCCATCTTAGCGGGGCAGACCTCCCGGAGGCCAACCTTCTCGGGGCCTTTCTTGTGGGAGCCAGCCTGGAGGGAGCAACCCTCTGGAGAGCCAACCTGACCAGGGCAGTTCTGTGGAGGGTCAACTTGGAAAAGGCGACCTTATGGAGAGCCAATCTCGAAGAGGCTGACCTTATGGAAGCCAACTTGAAGGGGGCTGACCTCATAAAAGCCAACCTGAAAAGGACTGGCTTGCTGGGAGTCAATCTGGAGGGGGCCTCTCTCGCGGGAGCCAATCTGGAGGAAGCGGACCTCTGGGGGGCCAATCTGGTTGGAGCAAACCTCTACAGGACCAACTTGGAGAGGGCTCTCCTTTCGGGCGCCAACTTGGAAAATGCTAATCTTTTGGAAGCCAACCTCAAAGGTGCGGTTCTCTGGAAAGCGAATTTAAGGGGCGCGCTACATCTAACTGCTGGGCAGCTTTCCCAAGTGAAGACAATCTATAAAGCTGAATTGAATGATGAACTCAGAGTACAGGTTGAGAAAAACTATCCACATCTCTTGGGGCAACCTTAAAGCTGATATTGGCTTCAACGGCGATTTGTTATATAAGATATAATAGTCATTTGCGGGAGTGATAGATGAAAAAGGCATCAAAAGAGCAAAAAGTTACCATTAAGGCGGCGGCCAAAGCTTTGGGAGTTTCCAAAGGCACAGTGATTCATTATCTGAATAACGGCCGATTGACACGCATAAAGGATGGTGCCCAGGTTTACATTTTGATGGATGAAATCAGGGCCCTGCGCGATCCCGCCCCGGCCTCACAAGTTACACCTCCTGTCAGGCCTTCCAGTGACGGTGATGGGGCCACTGTCTCTTTAGATCGTGGACATTATGAGGAGCTTTTGACCCGATTGGGGCAACTGGAGTCGGAAAATAAGGATCTGGCGAAATATAGAGATAGCATGGTTGACACCAAAGCCGCTCTTAACCAAAAAGAGAAGAATCTGCAGCAGGCAGAAGCCAAGTTGCACATGATGGAAGAGGAGCTCAGGCGGCTGAAGAAAATGGGCTGGTGGAAAAGGGTTTTTGGGCGAGGATGGAGAATGACTGGAGGTTAATATCAACTAAAAAGGAAGTGCGGGCTCACACCTGTGAGTTTTAGTGCGTTATCACTCCAAAATTACAACTCCTCATTGTTTTCCAAGCCAAAACAAGTAGCCGCGCTCTTGCCACTTTGGTGGGAAACGGTCTGATATGTGCTCATGAATATGTTGGATATCAAACATTTATCAATACGTAAGACTCTTTCGATAATTTTCGCAGCTCTTTTACCCCTTTCGCCTTCTTTGTGCCTCATTTTCCGCTCTTTTGTAAATCTCTTTTATTCCTGAGAAATAAGTATATGATAATATGAGAAAAGACTGGATTGTTCGCGCTCTTCCCCTGCGTTTTCCATTCGACCCGTTGAGTTTGGCACACATTCTGCTGTGACAGGTGGAAATATCCACAGGGTGTTCTAATGGTAGATGAATTTGAAACCACCGGAGATCGGCGCAGGAGAAGTGATAGGCGGAGCGGTAGCAATAGAAGATCAGGCAAAGATAGGAGGAACACCGCTGACAGGAGAACCACCCCAGATAGACGGAGTGATAAAGATAGACGAGAAGGCTGGGGCGAAATCGAAGGCCAAAGACTACAAGGAGCCCTGACAGCTACTGCAACGGTAGCTCATCTGTTCAGTCAGCCGTTAACGATAATTATTGGATACGTCGATTTATTGTTGTCCAACGCAGAAGAGGAAAAGACAAAGAAAAAATTGATGATCATCAAAGAACAGCTAAAGACGCTTAGCATGACGTTACAAGATCTCAGAAATCTGCGAGAATATAATACAATAGATTTCGACGGTCTTACACTTCTGGATATGAATCTGCGAGAGGCGAGAAAGCGTGATTAACTCTCGTAGATATACGCTTGATCAGAATAGACATAATCTTGCTAGATAGTAAACACATGGAAATTTTATTATGGGATAAAGAAAACATAGAGAGAGAACTAATCGAGGAGATGCTCACTAACGTGGGATGCGAAGTGACGTCAGTCGGCGATGAGCAAGATTGTCTGTCGAGGTTAAGAAACAAGCAATATGATTTAGTGATATTCGATCAAGCGCTACCAGATCTAGACGCAAGAGGATTTGCAGACGAACTGGCAAGAATAAACCCGCTGACGCCCATAGCGATGATGGCGACTTTAAATATTGAATTTTATGAAGAGAAATATGGCGATTCGGAAATCGATTTTATCATCACTAAGCCGTTTGATCTTGCTCAGCTTCGGAACTTAGTTGAGGAAGCCCTGGTGTTCCGCCGAAAATTGAAAGAAGCTGGTCCTTCTTCGAGGTAACTACGACGGAACAGGGTCTAGAAAAGCAGTGCAAAGCGGTAAGACCAGATGGGATAACTTAAAAGTCAAAGAGGAGGTTGACTTATGGCCGGACAAGGTGAAGTATACGACAGTGTTGAGGGCATGGTTGCCAAACTCTCCGTGCTGAGGGACTCTTGTACAGGTATAATAAGCAAAGAAGAGTCCAACCCGAACATGATCTGGTTTCAAGGTGCGGAGGCTATGTTGCAGGAAGCCGTTGATGAGTTGCAAAAAGCGCTCCGCGGGCTTGAGGAGGGAAGCGCATGAGCGAACAAGGTGAAGCATACGACAGTGTTGAACGGATGGTTGCCAAACTTTGCGTACTGAGGGACTCTTGTACAGGTATGATAAGCAAAGAAGAGTCCAACCCGAACATGATCTGGTTTCAAGGTGCGGAGGCTATGTTGCAGGAAGCTGTTGATGAACTGCAAAAGGCGCTCCGTGGGCTTGAGGGGGGAAGCGCATGAGCGGACAAGGTGAAGTCTATGATCGCGTCGAGGCTATAGTTGCCAAACTCTACGTGCTAAAAGACTCTTGTACAGGTGTGATTCATACAGATAAGTCGAATCCAAACTTAATTTGGTTTCAAGGTGCGGAGGCTATGTTGCAGGAAGCTGTGGGTGAGCTGCAAAAGTCGCTCCGAGCCATGGAGACTGGTGAGGCAGGCGAGCCACCTGCTGCAGCAGAGACCGTCGAGGAAACCGAAAGTGGTTCAGATGAAGAGCAAGAAGAGGGTTCACCCGAGGAGCCTGAGTAGAGAGGCCACTGACCGGGTTACTCTCTTGATGGTTTAATTTTAGCCGTAATCCCGAAAGATGATTGGCTTCGCGTCATATTTGAGGTCCATAACCCAGATACAGCACTGGCAGGAGAATTTAGGGTTATGGATAAACGTTTACAATTTCAGTCACTGCAAGGTTGCCTATCTCTTGAAGATCCCTCCGCTCTAGTTCATCTTGGCCCAGGAGGTCACGCACTGGCGAGTAAATGCCCGGGCTGACGAACCTTTCCTGATAGACCCCAAGCCTGATACCGAATTCCAGCCTCTCTCGATCGGTCGGCAGCAAATTCTCAACTACCCTTTTGCTGGCCCAGATAGCCCCCCTTTGGGAAAATTCACTGAGTTTTATCGCTTCCGTTAGGGTGTCTCCCACTACGGTAAATTCAAATGCCAGCGGTGATGGTATGGTCCCCAACCATTCATTACCAGAGTGGATCCCTATGCTCATTCGCAAGGTGTTGTTCCAGGTCTGCTTGTACTTCCAACTTCTGTCTAGACTTCCAATAAGATTCTGCAAATCCTGGGCACACAGCAGTGCCTGATAGAGATAGCTTTGCGGTGATTCCGGCGACGAAGGAAAAAAGCAGACAACTCCCTCCTTGAACGAACGGCCTGGGGTTCCACCGTGCTCTTTGAAGCACCGATGAGATGCCAATATGATCTGATTTATCAACTCGAAATATTCTGAAGGCGGTAGAGTTGAGCGCAAATGCAGGTCAGATTCCAACCGCCCTGCCAGAATGCACAGGGGGGTCAGATCCGGAATTTTTTTGGGTATCAAATCCTTTACGAGCCCTAATTTTCCCATGAGCAGATCGAGAATTTGATCCATTTGCATGTTGGTTGGAATGAAGAGCAGCAGTGTCCCTTCACGCAAACTGGCGGAAAACAGAGTAAGGTGGGTGGTTTTGACATCAAAGGTTTTCAAGACCAATTTTTGTTGCATAATCGGACCATCAGCTAAGGTGTCAGCCTCACGCCACAGTCGACTGATTTCCTCATGCAGATGTCCCCTCTCCTTATATTCAAAAAATTCTTCGGCTAGATCGCTCCTGGCCAACCGCATAAGAGCCGTAAGCATATCCTTCCAATTTGCAAAGCGGTTCTGCACTCCCATGGCGACGAAGAGTTCAAAAATGTCTTGTCTTGTTGTTAAAGGAGTCTCTAGGAGTGGCTTTCCGAAAAGTAGCGCTTCAGCCGCTTTGTTGATCCAGATAATCTCCCAACCTCGGTTGACCAGAATTGCGGGAAAGGCAAGCTCTTCAACATATCGATATCGGTGATCTGGAATTGGTTCGGTTGGTACTTCCACCGTCTCCTCAGCCTCACCCATAAAATGGGCGGCGATTCTCGCCATCCGTACCCCCGCAGCTTTGAGTTCACGGATTTCCTCTATTCTTTCCAGAACCCACTCAGGAAAATAGCCAATTTTGGTGGGGCCTCCCGGTTCTTCCGGTCTGCGGATTGTGGGAGGGGGGATGAGATTTAGGGAGATATAGTTGTTGAGCGTGGCCCGCGATATTCCCGTTCGAGCCAAGATTTCCTTGCTGGAAATCTGCTTTGAGTCAGCGGATGAATTCAAATCTTTCCTTCCTGATTGTCAGTCTCTCCAGGTTTGCTTGCTGGTATATTAGACAAGAGCTGGAGGAAGTGCTAAGAGTGACTTTAGTTCAATTTACCAGATTGATGCCTCTTACAGCAAGCTGCAGAAAACTTCAGAGCTGCCCTTGTAAATTTTTTTTAGATTTTTTTGTTACATTGACATAAGTCAATGCCGATGCCCGCCTCTCCAATTTAAGTTAGAATCAATATGACCGGAAAGGAAGCAACGCGATAGGTGGTTTAGATAATCAAACTCGGTAGAAAAGGAGGAAGTCTATGTTTTGTTATCAATGTGAGCAAACGGCAAAAGGTGAAGGGTGCACAAAACTGGGGGTTTGCGGAAAGGAACCCGAGGTTGCTGCCCTTCAGGATCTACTGATTTATGCCCTCATGGGATTATCCCAGTATGCCACCGAGGGACGCAAAGTGGGTGTTAATGACCGGGATTTAAATGTTTTTACGGTTAAATCCATGTTTTCCACCCTGACCAATGTAAATTTCGATTCCGATCGCTTTGTAGAGTTGATCAACCAGACCGTAGAAAAACGCGAGCAACTCAAAGACAAGGTGAAATCGGCAGGAGGAAAAGTAGATTTTGCCGAAGGACCTGCTACTTTCAAGCCTGCTTCCAACTTGGATGAATTGGTTCAGCAGGGGGAGGCAGTGGGCCTCGAGTCCTATCCTGGGGACGACCCCAATATTCTTTCTCTAAAACACACGCTGCTATTTGGCCTCAAAGGGGTCTGTGCTTATGCGGATCATGCCGGGATTCTCGGGCAGGAGGATGATGCTGTCTACAGTTTCATTCACGAGGGGTTGGCAGCTATCCAGAGGAATGATTTGAGCCTCAACGATTGGGTTGGCCTGGCTTTGAAATGTGGAGAAATCAATCTGAGGACCATGGAGCTACTGGACGCCGGAAACACAGGGACATACGGCCACCCGGTGCCAACCAGGGTACCCCTGGGCCACAAGAAAGGCAAAGCCATATTGGTCTCGGGTCATGACCTGAAGGATGTGGAAGAGCTCCTGAAACAGAGCGAGGGAAAGGGAATTCACGTCTATACTCATGGGGAGATGCTACCCACCCACGGTTACCCGGAGCTCAAGAAATACGAACATTTCTACGGTCACTATGGTACGGCCTGGCAGAACCAGATAAGAGAGTTTGTCAACTTCCCAGGCGCTATCTTAATGACCACAAACTGCATTCAGAGACCCAGGGAGGACTACAGGAATAACCTTTTCACCTGTGGCCTGGTGGGTTGGCCGGGAATAGCCCATATATCCGACCGCAATTTTCAGCCGGTCATTGACCGAGCTCTTGCCCTGCCGGGATTCCAGGAGGATGAAAACGGCAAGGAAGTCATGGTGGGTTTCGGCAGAAATACCGTTTTGGGTGTTGCCGATAAGGTCATCGAGGCAGTAAAGGGCAAAGCCATCCGTCACTTCTTTGTGGTGGCAGGCTGTGATGGAGCCAAGCCTGGTCGCAACTATTACACCGAGTTTGTCGAGAAGATTCCCCAGGACTGCATGGTGTTGACTTTTGCCTGCGGCAAGTTTCGCTTTTTCGACAAGGACCTGGGGGATATCGGCGGAATCCCAAGGTTGCTGGACATAGGCCAGTGCAACGACGCCCATTCCGCAGTCCAGATTGCTGTGGCCCTGGCAAATGCCTTCGATGTGGGAGTAAACGACCTGCCGCTCTCGATTATCTGCTCATGGTACGAGCAAAAAGCAGCGGCTATCCTGTTGAGTCTGTTGCATTTGGGAATCAAGAACATTCGT
>CP070735.1:2903777-2907660 GCA_020347625.1 Deltaproteobacteria bacterium | reverse complement strand
TCCCTGTGTCGCTGATGCTAAAGGTCAGCCAAACTACGCCGTCCAGTGTGTCTAGGGACACATCCATTGAGACGGTCCCCCTTTCGGTAAACTTGCAGGCGTTGCTGAGAAGGTTGAAGAGCGATTGTCGAACTTTGGTCAGGTCGGCATACATGGTTCAAAGGGTGTCTCCCCTTTGAACTTTGAGGACGTTTTCGTTTTGTTCCACCAGCAGTTGGATGGTACTCACCACTTCTTCAATCATCCCCTTAACGTCAAAGGACTCGAGGTAAAGGTCCATCTTGCCTGCTTCGATTTTTGACAGATCGAGAATTTCGTTTATGAGCGCCAGAAGATGCTGACCCGACGCACGAATCTTTTGGAGGTCGGGAACAAATTCCTGCTGACCCAAGACCTCGGCATCTTCCAATAACATTTCACTGTAGCCGATGATTGCATTGAGTGGCGTCCGCAACTCATGGCTCATATTCGCTAAAAAAGTGCTCTTGGCACGGCTCGCCTCCTCAGCGACGACGCGAGATTCCTCCGCTTCCGTTTTGGCGCTAGCCAGATCGGCGGTGCGCTGCTCGACTTTCTCCTCCAAGGTCCGGCTGTACTCCTCTAGTTTTTCGTGGCTTTCGCGCAGCTCCTCCTGTCTTGCGCGCAACGTACCGAAAAGGGTCTTGATTGAATCCCGCATGACGCTGAGATCCTCGGCCAACCGTCCGATTTCATCGCCGCTACCTGTTTCGATTGGGGCTTCCAAATCACCTTCTGCGATCAGTGCTGCGGAGTGCTGCAATTTCATCAAAGGGCGAGCGATATATCTCCTTGAGATCGCGATTGATGTAAGCGAAATAGCTATGATGACCAGGATGACCAAGGCAACGATGCCCAAAACGTTTAGAAGTAACTCTTGTTTGACGTTCTGGCGTGAGATAACGAGTTGAATCTCACCAATATACTCTCCATCGTGAACAATGGGCGAAGTTGCAGCAATAAATTCAGATGAGTTTTTGAAATAATCAAAATCCTTTTCCTGATATTCATTACGCTTTCTTTCTGTAATGATTTGGAGTTCAGTCGACAAGCCCGTTTGGCGGGATATGCCCCAGAGGACCTTAGCATAAACAATAGATTTATCCAGAAATAAAGCCTTAACGAAATCATCGACAGTGTCGTATTCAAAGCTCCACAAAGCAGTCGGTAAACCTATTTTGGCGAGCATGGATGCATTCTCTAAGCGATTGTTCAGCTCGGTATCAACCCTGGCAATATTAAAAAAAATTGCTGCTGTGGCAAATCCAAACAGAAGTAGTGTAACCACGCCAATAAAAGCGTAACTGAAGCGCCTGCTTATACTGCGACCTTTAGGATAATCTTGATGGGAGGGTACACTGTTCATGAGAAACATCTACCGGAACATTTGTCAGTAATTAGAGCACTGCGCATTGAAGTGTAAATTCAATCTTTCATTACCTAGCTAACTCGCTCTTATCCTGTCTTGCATTCATAGTCTCGTGATGAAGATGTGCTGTAGATGAGAGGGAATGACCAAAGAGTTTCTAGACTTGTGGCGTTTTGCGCCTCTGCCTCTCTAATAGCTTGGTTTTAGCGACGACCAAAATACAAAAGCCTGCAACAGAGTAGAAAGACCCCTCAGAGGCTACCTATCGGTACCTACTGGTAACCTCTATCCATGGCTCCCTCCAGAAGGTAAACGTTTTGATATCATATCTAGGCCTCTGCCCGCGTTATTATCAAACGAATCCACCGATTCTGTCAAACCGGAAAAACCATCGTTTATGAAATCGATTACTTCGGGTAAGAGTTGGACAGAGATTGTAGATTTAGATTTTCGAGGTTCGGATCCCTACGAAAACAATAGGTGGCAGTATTGGTATCCAGCAGAGCCGTATATCCTGTTTCTCCCATTGCTTGAACGGCTAGTTCTCTGAATTTCGCATCATTTTACAAATCCCTCAGGGACTTTTCTGGATAGGCTCGGGCGATTCCGACCGGGCTATTTCCACAGCCTTTTTTCCATCGACCGCTACTACCACCTCGTGGCCCTTGAGTTGCAGACGTCGGGATAGCATGTCCAAGCTCATTTCATCGTCTTCAACCAAGAGTATCTTGGCCATAACCGCTTGTCTCCTCTTCACAGGGCCATGCCAGTTCTCATGATTTATTACTTGGCTGCGGCCCTCTTGCGTATGCTTTCTGCAACCAGGTGGCGGACTTCGCTGAGCAACTCTTCACGGTTGTATAAACCTTTTTGAAGTATCTTTCTCACTTTGCCGTGCAACCTCTGCCGGTCTTCAACCGTGAGATCTTTGGCGGTGACAACCAAGACCGAAATGGAACGATACGTTTCATGTTTGCGCAACTCAGCAAGGAAGTCGAAGCCGTCCATCACAGGCATTATCAGGTCCAAAAGGATTAACGCCGGCTGTGTCTTGGCGATGAACTCCAACGCCTCTCGGCCATTCTTGGCCTCGCTCACTACCCATCCTTCCTTTTGTAGCAAGCGGCTCAACCACTCTCGCATCTCTGTGTCATCCTCAACCACCAACACCCGACAAGGAGGTGGGGCGTATTTTCGCAAAACGGCGATGAGGCGATCTCGATCGATCGGTTTGGTCAGGTAATCGCTTGCCCCCAGCGTGTAACCCATGCTTTTGTCGTCCACTATAGTAAGCATAACCACTGGAATTTCAGCCAATTTGGCATCAGTCTTCAATTCTGCCAAAACGGCCCAGCCATCCATCTTTGGCATGATCACATCCAGGGTGATGACGTCAGGAACTAGTTCTCTAGCTAACCTCAGCCCTTCCTTACCTCCCTTTGCCGTCACCACCCGATACCCTTCCTTACTGAGGAAGCGCTTCATCAGCTCGAGCACCATCGCATCGTCGTCAATGACTAGTACGGTGCTAGCACCCTCCGGTCCTGCCTCTAATCGAACCTCTTCAAGAGTAGCCAACTCAGCTTTGTGATCGACGACCTTTGCCGGCAATCGGATGGTGAAGGTGGAGCCAATACCCAACTCACTTTCAACGGCGATGTCACCGCCCATCATTTGGCAGAATTGCTTACTGAGCAGCAGTCCAAGTCCGGTACCACCGTACTTGCGCGTCGTCGATACCTCTGCCTGGGAGAACTCTTGAAACAGTCTGTCTATCTGCTCCTCGGTCATGCCGATCCCTGTGTCGCTGATGCTAAAGGTCAGCCAATCTACGCCGTCCAGTGTGTCTAGGGACACATCCAGTAAGACGGTCCCCCTTTCGGTAAACTTGCAGGCGTTGCTGAGAAGGTTGAAGAGCGATTGTCGAACTTTGGTCAAGTCAGCGTGCATGGTTCCAAGGGTGTCTCCCCACTGAACTTTGAGGACGTTCTGGTTTTGTTCCGCCAGCAGTTGGATGGTACTCAACACTTCTTCAATCATCCGCTTAACGTCAAAGGACTCGAGGCAGAGGTCCATCTTACCTGCTTCGATTTTTGACAGATCGAGAATTTCGTTTATGAGCGACAGAAGATACTGACCCGAGACACGAATCTTTTGCACGTCGGGGATGAATTCCTTCTGACCAGAGGCCTCGGCATCTTCCAGTAACATTTCACTGTAGCCGATAATTGCATTGAGTGGCGTCCGCAATTCATGGCTCATGTTGGCTAAAAAAGTGCTCTTGGCCCGACTGGTAGATTCTGCTACTTCTCTGGCCTTTGAAGCTTGGCTGTAAAGCCTGGCATTGTCCAGAGCAAGGGAAGCCAGTTGAGCAAAGCGATTCAGTAATTGCACATCTTCGTCACCGAAAGTGCGCTCTGATTCCGTGCCATATGCGATTCCTATGACACCCATTATCTCTTCACCGGATTTGAGGGGAGCACCCATAACCGCACT
>CP070735.1:2896506-2903677 GCA_020347625.1 Deltaproteobacteria bacterium | reverse complement strand
CCAACATCAGTGAGAGCTGGGAGCAGAAAAAGATCATCTCGCTCGGTTTGATGGTTTTACCAAACCTGGGGATCATGCTTCGGCTCGGTCTCGGTATGCGCTGAATTAAAGCCTTGGGGGCTTTGGCAGCGTAGCGGGAGCTTTTCTGGTTATAACTTATAGCCATCCTGGTTTTCGCTTTTGAGAGTCAGCAGGCCAATTCTTAGCGCTTGCGCCTCAGATGTCGATACCTGCCGACCCATCAAGTTTCCATGGCGGTTACCCGTTTGACCTCTTCTAGGGTGGTGATACCGTCGAGGACCTTTTTGTAACCCAAATCTTTCAAGGTCCCGTGACCATTTTTCTTCAGGTATTCGTGCAGGGTGTCGATGGTCGGGTTGGTTAAAATCAGTGATTGCAGACCCTCGTCCATCTCAAAGAGTTCATAAATACCGGTGCGGCCTTTAAAGCCGGAATCGTAGCAACTGGAACAGCCTTTCCCTCTTGACAAGCGTATCTTTTTATTTTCATCAACACCGAGGTCACTGAGCACTTCCTTCGGTGGGTAGTAATCTGTCTTACACTCTGGGCAATTGGTCCGGACCAGTCGCTGCGCCAGAGAAGCCAGCAGCGAGGAAGAGATCAGGTAAGGCTCGATACCCATTTCAAGGAGACGGGTAATGGCGCTGGGACTGTCGTTGGTATGGAGGGTCGACAAAACCAGATGCCCGGTTAGCGACGCCTGGATCGCAATCTCAGCAGTCTCTCGATCTCTAATTTCTCCGACCATGATGATATCGGGGTCCTGGCGAAGCGCATGTTTGAGAAACTTGGCAAAGGTGAGGCCGATTGCATGCATCACCTGGTTTTGATTGATTCTGTCTAACTGATACTCCACCGGGTCTTCAATGGTGATGAGATTCTTTTCAGGGGCATTGAGCATGGTTATGGCCGAATAGAGAGTCGTGGTTTTGCCGCTGCCGGTGGGGCCACAGGTCAAGATGAGTCCATAAGGTCTTCTGAGCAGGGATTTGAGGTGCTCCAGAACCTTTTGGTCAAACCCCAGCAGGTTGAGATCCAGCATGGCTCTACTTTTGTCCAGGATTCGCAGGACCACTTTTTCACCGTGAATGCCCGGCATGGAGGAGAACCGGAGATCAACTTTGCGGCCTTCCACCTGTACCTGAATGCGGCCATCCTGGGGTATACGTCGTTCGGCGATGTCGAGATTGGCCATAACCTTGAGCCTGGAGACCACAGCCGGGTGCATCTCGGGCTTGGAGGACATGAGTTCGTAAAGGATGCCGTCGATTCTGAGCCGGACCCGAAATTTACCCGGCTCGGGCTCGATGTGAATGTCACTTGCGCCGTCTCGGATGGCCCGCAGCAAGACCATGTTGGTCCAATTTACTACCGGACTTCCCTCTGCCAACTCAGCGATTTCACTAATTTCTTTCACAAAACTGGTATTAACGAGCTCGATTTCCGACTCATCAATCCGGGCCAAAACTTCGTCAATACTCACTTCCTTCTGGTAGCATTCATGAATGGCGTCAATGATGTCGTCGGCGCGGCAGAGTACCGGTTGGACCTCCAGGTTGGTAATTTTGGAAACTTCGTCAAACACAAAGAAGGCATGGGGATCAGCCGTAGCCAGGGTCAGCACATTGTTGATTCGGAACATGGGAATAACCTGAAAATGAAGCGCCTTCTCTTTGGGTAAAACATGCACGATTCTCGGATCAATCAATCCCTTGCGAAGCCAAATGTGTGGGATCCCGAGTTGTTCCCCGATGATCTCGGTCAACTCATCCCTGGTAAGGATTTCTTCTTCAAGCAAGAGTTGGCCCAGCGGTTTGGAATTTTCCTTTTGACTGCGAAGTAACTCGGCCAGTTGTTCCGCCGTAATAAGACCTTTACCAACCAGGATTTCTCCGATCTTTTTTCTTCTCGGCATAAAATCCCTTCTCATGACTCACTTTTGATGGCTTCGTGGATATCTTTGTAGACCTGCAAATGAATAAGGCGGGTCGCCAGGAAGATGTCCCGGCAAACGTCGCTCAAGCCGATTATTTTCAGCATGCTGCCACGATTTCTCAATTCCTCATGCATTCGCACCAGAAGTTCCAGAGCCTCGCTGTCCATAAAGGGCACCGCTTTGCAGTCCAGGACGATATCGGTTCTATGTTGCCCGACACACTCGTGAAACGTGGTTTCCAGATCTTGACAGTTTTCGTAGGTTAACGACTTTTTTGGGGCCAGTACCGTCCTGGACCCAACTTTTGCCACAGAGATTTCAGTTGATGGTTGCATAGGGTGTCATCTCACTTTTGCAGGCTGCATTCTGGACTCAGTTGAAGATCCTGGGTGTATACCTCCTTGAATACCGTTACCAAGTCAGGGTCCAGCTGACTTCCAGCGACCTCTTCCATCACCGCCAGGGCTTCTTCCGGGGACTTGGCCGGTCGATACGCCCTGTCAGAAGTGATGGCATCAAAGGTGTCGGCAACCGCTATGATTCGGGCCTCCAACGGAATCTCCTTCCCTCTGAGACCCTGGGGGTATCCCGTGCCATCGTAGCGCTCATGATGGTGCAGCATGCCGGGAAGGGAACTCGCCAGTTGCTCAAGGGGTTCAAGGATGGTATGGCCTTTCATGGGGTGGTTCTTGATGACCTGATACTCCTCATCCTCCAAGCCCTCGGGTTTGTTTAGAATGCTTTCGGGAATGCCTATTTTGCCGCTGTCGTGCAAGATCGAAGACCACTGGAGCACCTTTTTTTGTTCTTCGTCCAGACCGAGCCGCTCCGCCATGAGCAGAGAATATCGACATACCCGTTCCGAATGGCCGCGGGTGTAATCATCCTTGGCCTCAATGGCGAAGACCAGGGACTTGACCATATTGATAACGAAACGTTCCAGGTCACGATAGAGATCTGAATTGGTAATGACCACGGCAATTTGCTCGGCCATCGAATTCAAGAGCCGTAATTCGCTCCGTCTAAAGATTTCCTTCAAATTGAATGAGACCAGCCCCATCCAGCCGTAAAATTTACCGTCGTGTTTCATCTTTACTGCCAGGAAGCGATAGGGCTCTGGCGCTTGATCTTGGTATCCGGGGGTTAGGGTGGAATCATTGACAATAAAGTAGTCTTCTTTTAGGGAAGGTGAGTTCACCGGCATGGATTTTATAAGATTTTCAACAAAGAGCTCTTGCTCGGGGATTTTTTCGACTGCTTCTTCTGTGCTTGCAAGTGCATTGTATTCCTGGCGCTCCGGCAGCCAGGTGAAAGCTATGTCGGTTCGCATGGTTTCCGGGAGTTCTTCAACCAAATCTCTTAGCATGTTGGCCGAAAATGTAATGGTCTTGACTCGACTGGCAATCCTGGCATAGAAGCAGAGCTCTTCGAAGTTTTGCGAGAGTTCATCGGCCATCTGCTCCACTTCATAGGTGGAGACTAGCTTCTCCTCCAAAAGACCCGCCGTGTGGGTGAGGAATCTTTCCATCTCCTCGGCATAGGTTGTTCCATCTAATGCGACTTGAGCACTCCGAGAGTTGGAGCTGAAGGCAATAAGAGAGCCGATGACCTTTTCCCCATTCTTGATGGGTACGCCAAACAGACCATTCTCTCCCTCAGGGGAAGCATGCTGGAATGCTGCCCTGCTAATGATCCGCGCAGAAAAATCTTGGACTTCTTTCAAGCTGATCTCTTTGGGCTGATCGACTCGAGAGGAAAACACCATCCCCTTATCAACAGCCCAGATCTGGAAGTCCATCTGACTGATTTGCGACAGGCTAGAGAGAAAATCTTGTGATCGCCCGATGTCTAGCTTCATCCTTATTTCCCAAAGTACTGGTCAATACATTTCAGTATCGAAGAGAGGCTGAAAGGTTTTTCTATAAAAACGGTATCTTCCAGTTTTCCTATCCACTCTTGCTCAGTGGGTGATATTCGACATGTCATGACAATGGTCAAAAAAGGCCATTCCTTCTTGAATTCGTTGGCACGCTCGCAAAGGGTCTTACCGTCCAACTTGGGCATCATGATGTCTGTGATAACCACATCCGGCTTCTGCGTCTTGATGAGATCGAGCCCCTCCTCACCGTTGGTGGCGGTCGTGACATGGTATCCTTGGTTCTTGAATTTGAGTTCGATCACCCGCCTGATGTGGACTTCATCGTCGATGACCAGAACCCTTTTATTGTTTTCCAAGGTAATACTCCTCTTTTGGCAGTCTGATGACAAAATGACTACCCTCGTCTGGCTCGCTGGTGACCTCAATTTCCCCACCATGGAGGCGGATAATCTCCGAGGTCAATGCCAGTCCAAGACCGCTACCGGTTTGCTCGGTAATCCGGGAGTCAGTGGAACGATAAAATTTGTCAAAAATATGGGGGAGATCTTCTTTCGAAATGCCGTAACCGGAGTCAATTACTTCAAAAACTACCAAATCATCCTGCTCGGAGAGGGTGAACCGGATATGGCCATCCTCGGGGGTATACTTCACGGCGTTGCCCAGGATATTGATAATTGCCACTTTCAGCAGCTCTTTGTCGCCGAAAAGAGATGGGAAGTTATCCGGCAGGTTTCTCTCAATGGTAATTTTCTTCTTTTGTGCGGTGCCTTCGACTGTTGTGATGCAATCGTCAAAAAGCCAATCGCTTTTGACCAGTCCCTTGTTCAGGGTCATACTCCCCATTTCAATCTGTGAGATATTCAGAAGATTCTTTACCAATCGGGTGAGTCGACCCGTTTCTTCGCTAATGGTGTTGTAGAATTCTTTTTGCAATTCTTTATTGTCCACTTCGTCGTCCATCAGCATCTCGTTGTAAGAATTGATGGTCGTCAAAGGGGTCAACAGTTCATGGGTGATGTTGGTGACAAATTCGTGTTTTGCTCTTTCTGCCGTTTTCTCGCTGGTGATGTTCTTGAATGAAATGACCTTTCCGATAATGGCACCCTCCTTTCCCTTTAAGTAGGATAAGGAGACCTGAAAGATCTCCCCAGCGGCGAGTTCGGGAAAGGTGGCCTCAATATAGCTCGCGTTCTTACTCTGCTTCAGCGCTTCTTGCTGCAAGACAAAAGCGGTGATCTGGTCGTGACCCAATACGTCAGCCAAGGGATGATCGATGACATCATCCCTGTTCTTGTCGAGGAGATTGAGCATGTAAGAGTTCATGTGGCTGACGTTATCTTGAATATCCGTCACCAAGATCCCGTGATTGATTGACTCCAGGATGTTGAACACGTTGTTTTTCTCGAAGGAAATTACGCCACATTTTGTCGTCAAATCGACGTTTTCCGCCCTGATCTTGCTGTATTTCTCCCTGAGCTTCACCACTGATTGCTCAAGATCTTTGATAACCTCGTTGATTCCTCCATTGGGCACCGAATCGGTGCTCAACGGGGTCGAATCCACATACATGCTCTTGAAGTTTTGATTGACCTCTCTGAGTGGTTGAAGTGCCAGGGTGACGCCGTAGTAGACAAAGGCTGCCATGGCTATGGCGAAAAAGGCCATTATGGCCATCAGCTTGACGCGTTGCGGGGTGAAGAGTGATATGGAAGGCAGGTTAAACCCCAATCTAACGGTGCCACTTTTTTGGCCATTTTCAAAAATGGGCTTGGCAAATTCATTGATGACGTTGTTGGCCCCAATGGTCTTAAATGTTTGTTGGGTGAGACCATCCACATAGAGAGCTCTCCTTTGAATGTCTTGTGGTATTTTGCCTTCTATGTCATGGGGCGCTAGTGCGAGGAGAGGATTTCCGGCCTGGTCATGGATGAAGCAGTAAATCAACCCTTCAGAAGAGATTTGTTCCGCAATGGTCTTCACGAAGAAATTTCTTTTTTCGCCCGCAAAGTCATCTATGGGGTGCAGGGCAATGAGACTGACAAGGTAATTTCCTTTGTTGAGAATGTCGTGCCTCTTGGCTCTCTTTTCATGTAGTATCAAAGTTTGGGCAAAGATGGCGATGCCGATCAAAAAGACCACAGCCAAGGCAATGTAGAGTCTTTGAGTCTTCATCTTCATGGAATTTCCCTCTCCGAAACGTAAGTGTTACAGTGCGTTTAAGGTAATGATGTTAAAGGTCTGCCTGACGGCATTCCTGTTCTGAAACCGGTTTGAACCCACTCATATTCCTGTAACAGCTGGGTGTTAACCATTTGTCTTGGTTGGAGTCATGCAAATTCTATGCTCAAAGGGTGCGCGGCATGAAAATGAACGATCTGCCGAAAATATTGGAATTAATGAAAATTTTGATTTAATTTGCCCCAGATGGATTCAGCTGGGGATTCCAGCTGGAATAAATAAAGAAACGGTAAGCGGCTAGCAATAATTGGGGGGGGCACCTCAGATCACTTGCTACTACCGCTCACCGTTTACTCTCAACGGGATTCAAAAAAGTTCGGCGAATCTACCTTTCTTGCACATGCTGGCGCATACGGCCACCGCAGCGCTACATGGTCGGGGCAGCAGCGGTCTCCTCGCTGGGAGTCTGCACAACCGGATCATCAACGGGTGGCTCGCTCATGCCATCAGTTGGTTGTTCGGTACCGTCGACCACATCCTGTTCAGCGTCACCGCTAACGGTTGGTTCCGTTTCTTCTCCGCCGCCAACCGCCGGATCACCGTCATCGCTGCTGACGGGTTCGTCGTTCACCTCTTCAGTGGCCATTTCTGTGTCGCCGCCATCTGTTGGAACCGTATCTCCACCAACGGTGGTGGGTTCAGGGGCGCCACTGATAACTGGATCGCTGTAAATGGCCAGTGTCTCTACACTGCCGTCTCCTGTAGCTGGATCCACGTTGTCACCAGTATCGGACGCTTCAGGTTCTTCGCCTGCGGGCTGTTCCGTGCTGACCTGGATGCTGACTTCAAGGGTACTGTCTCCGGAGAAAGCGGCACGATCGCTTTCGCCCACACTGGTGAGACCCGCGGGTCCGTCATTAGCCGGAGGGTCAGACGGTTCTTCCTCAGCGGTGTCTACGGCGACCATGGCCGCACCGTCGGTGCACCCAGAAGGTTCAACCGACCAGGTTTCTTCCAGAGTTTTGTGAGCCACTCCAGTTTTCAAACCGTCACCGCCGGATTTAACCGTCAAGCGATAGCAGCCTTTATACGGGTTGCGCATCAGATTTCGAACGATGATGAGATACTTGCCATCCACATCAGGCAACGTTACCGTT
>CP070735.1:2893395-2896406 GCA_020347625.1 Deltaproteobacteria bacterium | reverse complement strand
CCTTCTGTGGGACTGTCCTTGGCTGAGATGGAAAAGGAAATGATTCGACAAACCCTGGCGCACACCGGTGGGCACCGAAAACGTACCGCCGAGATTCTGGGGATAAGTGAGCGGGATCTATACTATAAGTTGAAGAAATACCGGCTTAAATAGACAGGTAATTGGGGAACTGAGGGATTAAGGCATTAAGGGATTGAGGGATTCAGGGATTTACAAAACAGGATAACTGATTTCTTGGGTTTGCAGTCTAATCCAATTATTCTATAATTCCTGAATTCGCTACTGCAAATTTTGCAGTAGATAAAAAAAGTATTGATATAACTAGATAAATATTGTAATCTTTGCAAGCATTTTAGATTGAAAAAAGGAAAAATCTGCAAATTTTGCAGATTATTATTTTTTTGTCCTTCTTCTCTACTAGGCAAGTAGACTTTTAACTTATTGATATCATTTAATTAAAATTTTTATATTAAATAAAATCCTCTGTGGCACCGTCTTTGCTTAAGAGATCCAAGGACGTCATTTATCGCTGAAAGGAGAAAACCATGCAACTTGCACAATTTCTGGATCGGAAGCATGTCATTTTGGATCTCCAGAGTCAAGAGCGATTGGCCTGCCTCGAAGAGATCCTGGATCGGATCGCCACGGATGGCTATCTGCGGAATAAGGTAAAAGCTCTCGAGGAACTTCTAGAACGAGAGCAATTGGCCACCACCGGAATCGGCGGCGGTATGGCCATTCCGCATGTGTTCAGCGACGAAGCCCGTCGTCCTTTGCTGATCATGGCCCGCTCACAGGAAGGGGTGGCCTTCGACTCTCTGGACGACAAGCCGGCGCACTTGATCTTCGTGGCCATGGCGCCACGGAAGGACAAGGATCTGTTCATCAACATCCTCTACCACCTGGTGCGCTTTCTCAAGGTACAGGAAAACTTCGATGAGTTGATGGAAGCGAAGGATGTTGCCGAGGCGCTGGCGGTAATTGCCAAGGCCAAGGACAATCTCCTGTCCGAGAAGCTGAAACGTTTAGTGAAGGACGAGGTTCAGCCTTATCGTGTTCCCGGAACTGGGATTTCTGGTTGATCAGTGGTTGAACTGTGTTCGGTTAGATATTCTTGTAAGAAGGGAAATAACTGTTGATGAAGCCTTCGTCCAAAGACGGAATTGTACGTTCTCTTAGAAATCAACTGCTCGGGTTCTTTCGCCGCTACCAGCTGAGCGATCAGACCTTTTTGATTATCGTAGCGGTAATCGTGGGGTTTTTGGGAGGCCTTGGAAGCATCTTTTTTGAGAAGCTGATCGAATTTGGCCAACACTTCTTTTTTGAGATTGTCCCTTACCTGGTCGGAAATCCCAAATGGCTCATAATTCTGATTCCCGCCTTCGGAGCGATATTCCTTGCTCCCCTCATCTATTTTTTCCCGGTTGAGGCCAAAAGCGACGGTGTTCCGGCTACCATGGAAGCTGTAGCCCTGAAGGGCGGCATCATTAAGGTGCGTACCTTCTCCACCAGGATGCTCGCCTCGGCCATAACCCTCGGCTCCGGCGGCTCAGCAGGTAAGGAAGGTCCCATCATTCAGATCGGCGCGTCAATAGGATCCGCAGTGGGCCAGTTCTTCAAGGTATCGGGAGAACGGATGAGAGTTCTGGTGGGCTGTGGGGCTGCGGCGGGCCTTGCTGCCATATTCAACGCACCCATAGCCGGAGTGCTTTTTGCGTTGGAGGTGGTGCTCGGAGAATTCAGTCTGCATAGCTTTAGCCCCATTGTCATCTCATCGGTGGTGGCAACTGCCGTTAGCCGGGCTTGGCTGGTAGAAGGTGCGGCCTTGAAGCTCCCTCCGTACACGCTGTTTAGCTATTGGGAGATTGGTTTCTATGCGCTTCTCGGCATTGCTGCCGGCGTAATCTCTGTATGCTTTACCAAGGCCTTGCACAGGGTTGAAAAACTCTTTCATCGCCATGCACCGGTTAAGACCCATTGGCAACCAATTCTAGGCGGATTGGTTGTGGGAATGATCGGTTTTTTCTTTCCTCAAATTCTCGGCTGCGGATATGCACCGATCCTCGAGGCCATTCAGGGTAATTTCGTGTGGAACACCTTGCTGGCCCTGCTGGTACTCAAAATAATTGCTACCGCTTTTACGCTCGGTTCCGGAGGCTCGGGCGGCATCCTCTACCCATGTCTTTTCATGGGGGCTACGCTGGGAGGTATTTTGGGGTACGTTTTTAACCTCCTAGCCCCGGGGATCGCCCCTTCAGCAGGTGGGTATGCCCTGGTTGGCATGGGAGCCGTGCTGGGAGCCGCGGTCCAGGCCCCCATGGCCGCCATCATGATGGGCTTCGAATTGACTGGCAGTTATGCGGTTATCCTCCCACTGATGATCGCCTGCGTTCTGGCCACAGTGGTTCACCGCAGACTCATGAGACACTCCATTTACACCCAGGCATTGGTTGATCGCGGCATCGACATTTCGGCTGCTCGGGAGATGGGCGTCCTAACCACCCTTACCGTGAGTGATGTAATGAGTCGCGAGGTGCCAAAGATTTCCAGTAGCCTGCCTTATAATGAGGTGGTGCAGCTTTGTCTCAAAGGACAGGGTAACTATCTTTACACCACCGACGAGGAAGACAACCTGGAAGGAGTCATCTCGTTTCAGGACATTAAAGAGTTTGTCTACGATGACCAGCTCAACGGACTGGTGTTTGCCCGGGATCTGGCCAATCGCGATGTGGTCTACGTCACCCCCGATGAAACCCTGGCTTCTTCTCTGAACAAGTTTAGTTACATTGATATGGAGGAGCTTCCAGTGGTGGGGAGTGACGATGGTTTTCGTCGGCTACTGGGGATCATCACTCGAACCGAGCTCATGAAGATTTACCGAAAAGAAATGTTAAAACGCGTCATGATTGAATCCTAGCCGCAAGACTGAACCCTACCATACCCACCTTACAACCCACCCGATTCTAAAATTTACCCATTTCTGGTCAAGCCACATTTGGGTAAAAAATCTT
>CP070735.1:2883551-2893295 GCA_020347625.1 Deltaproteobacteria bacterium | reverse complement strand
GATATCAGCTCCAAAGCCGGACTCGGTTACGTGGTCGTCAAAAATCTTGAGACCCACACGGTCGGCAATGATGGAGCTCTGGCCCACGGCGATATTGGCGAAGGGGCCAGCATGGACCATACAGGGCTGATATTCGGCGGTACACATCAGGGTGGGGTTAATGGTGTTCCGCATCCAAGCGGTCATTGCATTACCCACCTCCAGATCGCCGGTTGTAACTACCTTGCCCGTCTTGTCAAAAGCGAGGGTGATGTTGTTCAGCTTCTCGCGCAAGTCGGGCAGATCGCGCACGATGGAGAGAATGGCCATGAGCTCGGAGCTCACAGCGATGCCGAAACTGGACTGCATCATGAAACCATCATATCTGCCGCCTATACCGATGATGATGTTTCTCAGGGCCTGGGCGCAGAAGTCCAGAATCCAGCCCATCTCTATCCGGGTGGGATCGATGTCTAATCTGGGCATGCGGGTAAGGCGCGCAAGCTGTTCATCGTTGTAGTTTCTCTCATGCTGCATCCTGGCGGTGAGGGCGGTCATTGCCAGGTTGTGGGCGTTCATGATGTCGTTAATGTCGCCGGTGAGACCCATGGAAAACTCGGTCATGGGAATCAACAGCGAATTGCCACCACCGGCCGCGGTCCCCTTGATATTCATGGTGGGACCACCCGAGGGCTGCCTCAGGCAACCGCCGACGTTGACGCCGCGTTTTCCAAGACCTTCCATCAGGCCGCAAGAAGTGGTGCTCTTTCCCTCTCCCAGAGGAGTGGGAGTGATGGCGGTAACCTCGATGTACTTGCCGTCGGGCTTGTCCTTGAGGCGGTCGATGATCTTCATGAAGTCCAAGCGGCATAATCTTCCCATGGGGATGACTTCATCCTTTTCCAAATTGAGCTTTTCCCGCCATTCATCGGGAGTTGGCATGTTCGCCTCAGCTGCTTCCGAGATCTGCCAGTCTGCCATCTTTACTGCATCATAAGCCATTGGAACCTCCTTACCTCCTTGGTTGATATGAATGTTCTTACAGGTATTATGCTGTGGTCAACCTATTGCTGTCGTCATCACCTCCTTCAGACCATATTTTTCCTCTAAGAATGTGTCTAATCCAAAAACCTCGTGGCTTTTGTCCAACCGGGGCTTGACAATAACCACCTCTGTAACCAGGCCCCAGAAGTATGCCTTTTTCCTCGTGGTGGAACGTTTTGGGAATCGTAAGGGTAGAATTTTCTGGTGCAAAACGACTTTCGCCTTACACACCTATGGCATCCTGACCGTTATCGGCGACCCTTGGGAATCACCAAACAGCCGGGCATCAAACCATCAGATTGTTATTGATAAGCGTAAAATGGTGCGACCGAGAACCAAAGAACGCTTTCGGGGGAATGGTAGCAGGGCTACCCAGAGAAAATACCTTTTTTCACATTGTTTGTCAAAGATTTATGTCAGCTTGATCTTTTTGTCAAGACAAAAATGAATTCCTCAGCGTTGCTGCCCTTTTCGAAGGCAAAAAACCCATTGAACTTTGAGGGGATTTTCTCTATAGTAGCAGCGAGATTCCTTTAGAGAAATCAATGAGTTTATAGGGGTATAGATCCCCGCGCTTAGTTAACGTTGCGCCAGTCATTCTCCCCTGTCAGCCTTTGCCGCTCAAAACGGCACCGGTGTGGAAGAAAGGTATGCCCATGGACTCCCTGTGGCCCCAGGTGCGCAGGGCTCTGAAACAGACTCTGACCGCAGATCAATTCTCGCAATGGATAGAGCCAGTTAAGATCACTGCTCTCCAAAGCGGCCATGTTATTTTGCAGGCGCCTAGCCGATTTCACTACGACTGGATCTTGGAAAATTACCTTTCACTCATCCAGTCGTGCTGCCGCAACATAGATAGCCGTGTACGAGTCTACCTGCAGATGCCTGAGACCCATCGCAAATCCACCAGAACCCCGCGACCATATTTGGGCAACGTGCCACTTAAGACGAGCTTTCAGGCTTCCCAGACTTTCGACAGCTATGTGGTGGCACCCTTCAACCACTTTGCCTTCTCTGCAGCCCAGGATGTCTGCCAGAACAATATTCCCAAATTCAACCCTCTTTTTATTGAGGGTCCCCCAGGACTTGGTAAGACGCATATACTCCAAGCCATCGGTAATTACTGGTCCGCAAATAGCAATGGTACCGCAGCATATCTTAACTGCCGGAATCTTCTGGCTTACGGGCCTATCCTCCCACCCGCTCCCTCAAAAACACTCAGACAGTTTATACATACTGTCGGAATTCTCTTGGTGGACGATGTTCATCTCCTGCCGGCAGAGGGTAATTTCCAGCAATACATGCGGGAAATCTTTAACTGGTGTTATGATGCGGAAACACAAATGGTCTTTTCTGCCAACCGCCTTCCACACCAGATCCCGGATCTGACTGTTGGACTCCGCTCCCGTCTGGGCTGGGGACTCATAGTACGCATTAGCGAGCCTGACCTTAACGGTTGCTACCAAGTAATCGAGACATTCCTTGGCGCAACCCAGATACCAGCCTCTTCAGATGTTTGTAGATATCTTGCAGAGCAGGGACCTCTGAATTTTCATGAAATCAAAGACTGTGTAGAAAAGTTGCAAGAGATTGTCAAAAAAGAGGGTGACCTACCAAACCTCAGAGAAAGACCACTGACTATGCAAATAAGCGGTGCTAAGCAAACGGAAAGATTATCTATTCAGGTTATCCAAAAGGAAGTTTGTGAAGCTTATACCGTATCGCTAGATGCCTTGCCGGGAGCAACTAAATCTCGTCCTTTGGTAATTGCTCGTCAGGTGGGTATGTACCTTAGCAGGAAGTTGACTGGCGCCACCTACGCCGCCATTGGCGAATCCTTTGGAGGTCGCGATCATTCCACCGTAATTTATGCTTGCCGCAAGGTGCGCGCAGAAATGAGAAGAAACCGTCCGTTTGCTGAGCGAATTGTAGAAATTGAAAAGAGAATTTTAGAAGATTATAAGGAGGAAAGTAACTTAAAATTAAAGGGTTAGCCTCATTATTTACATACTTACAGACCTTATTATGTACAACTAAAATACATTCTCTTAGTTATAATTGATTAAATAGTACAACTCTGCCATAAGGAGGAATAATGGAACTCACCATTCAACAAGACGAGTTACTCAAAGGGCTGCAGAAATCACAGAGCGTCGCAGAAAAACGCAGCTCCATGCCGGTCCTTTCTAACGTCCTTCTCGAAGCCAAAGATCAACAGCTACATCTGACCGCCACTAACTTGGAAGTTAGTTTTACCGGAAGTCATGAAGCCAATGTGACTGATGAAGGAGCCATAACCATTCAGGCACGTAAATTTTATGAAATCGTCAAAGAGCTTCCATTTCCGGAGGTACGCATTACAGAGAAGGAAAATCAGTGGGTAAACATCTCCAGCGGAAGCACTGAGTACAACCTTGTGGGACTTCCAGCTGATGAGTTCCCCCAAGTGATGAAATATGAGGACATAAGTTGGGTTGACATGGATGCAGCGCTGCTCAAAGAAATGATAGACAAGACAATTTTTGCTGTTTCCACTGAAGAGACCAGATACAACCTCTCCGGAATTTACTTTGAAAAAGTAGAAGACGAAGATCCCATTTGTCTCAAGTTGGTGGCTACTGACGGCCATCGACTCTCATATATCCAAAAACCTCTTCCGGAGGTAGTGAAGTTCGATTTTGACAAAGGGATCATTATCCCCAGAAAGGGTATGCAGGAACTCAGCCGCCTTCTCGAGGAGAGCCAACAGGTGCAGGTGGCCTTTCAAGAAAATACTGCCATCTTTCGAAACGGCAAATCGACCCTGATAATGAGACTGATCGACGGTGATTTTCCAGATTACAATGCAGTTATACCCAAAGACTGTAAACGAGTATTGGAAATTGAGCGGTCAAGGTTCATCGAGATGCTCAGACGAATGTCCATTATTTCAACTGATCGGTATAGGGGTATACGGTGTAAAATCCAATCGGACCAGATGGAAATTATCTCCAACAATCCAGAGATCGGCGATGCCAGGGAAGAGATACCTGTGACATATAACGGAGAGGAGATGACAATAGCCTTTAATCCCCGTTATTTCATGGAAGCCCTGGCAGTTATGAAAAGTAAAACCATACTGGCCAAGATGATCGACGAATCCAGTGCCTGCATAATCTCCGGCGAAGAGGACGAAGGATTCTTTTCGGTGGTTATGCCAATGCGTCTGTAGGGTGAAATCCTTCAGCCGCTTTCACCTCAACCTCACGATGACAGAGCATTGCCGGCTCAACCATTTCCCCAGTGTGCTAACAGACAGGACTGAAGTAGATTTGGGAGGAAGAAAAAAGGCGAAGTTTATCCCCCCGTGTAATAAGGGACCAAACAGAGAGAATGTGCAAAAAATTCCTGGGTTTATAGACAATAAATAGGTATAATAAGGCGGGTCGGAAATTATACAATATGCGGAGGGAATGGCTCAGTTTTCAAGCCTTCGGGCGGAGTCAAGTCAATAACCGTTTCCAGAATTGCAGCGGAAGCGAAGCTCCTAAGCTAAAGCTTAGATAAACCTGAAAAAACTCAGATGGAGCAACATGGAAAACTCTAATCAGACACCAAGTCCTCCATTTAAAGAATACGATGCTAGCAGAATCAAGGTACTGGAGGGGTTGTCGGCGGTTCGCAAGCGCCCCGCCATGTATATCGGCAATCTTTCCACCGAAGGATTGCACCATCTCGTCTACGAAGTCGTCGATAACAGTATAGATGAAGCACTTGCCGGTTTCTGTGATCAGATAGACATCCAGATTCAGGCCGATAACACCACCACTGTGGAGGATAACGGTCGGGGTATTCCCATAGATAAGCACAAGAAAGAAGGACTCCCGGCTGTTGAAGTGGTGATGACCAAACTCCACGCCGGTGGTAAGTTCGATAACCAGTCCTATAGAGTTTCAGGGGGGCTACATGGGGTTGGGGTCTCCGTAGTGAACGCCCTGAGCGAATTTCTGGAAGTGGAGATTCGCAAAGACGGAAAGGTATATCGCCAACGCTATGAACGTGGCAAAACCGTTACGGACCTAGAGATTATTGGCACAACCAAGAGAAGAGGGACGCGGGTGACTTTCAGGCCAGACCCGCTTGTTTTCAAGGACATTAACTTCAGTTACGAGATCTTGGTAAATCGATTGCGTGAATTGGCCTTTCTCAATAAAGGTGTGCGAATCGCCATTGAGGATATGCGCGTAAATCGAAGACAGCAATTCTATTACGAAGGCGGAATAATCTCATTTGTCCAACATCTCAACACGAACAGAAACACGGTTCATCCCGAAGTGATCTACCTCTCCGGCACCAGAAATGGTATTTCTGTGGAGATCTCCTTACAGTATAACGACACCTACAGCGAAAAAATATT
Organism: Deltaproteobacteria bacterium; assembly: GCA_020347625.1. Lineage (GTDB taxonomy): Bacteria > Desulfobacterota > Syntrophobacteria > BM002 > BM002 > BM002. The sequence goes on along the minus strand of CP070735.1, from coordinate 2,887,876 downwards.
CTCTTTTGCCAACAACATCAACACCAGAGAGGGTGGAAGCCACCTCAGTGGCTTCAAGGCTGGGCTTACCCGCACAATCAATCAATATGCCACCAGCGACATGATCCCCAAAAACTTGAAAGTGAAGCTTGAAGGCGATGACGTTCGTGAGGGATTGGCGGCAGTAATCAGCGTCAAATTGGGCAAGCCTCAGTTCGAGGGCCAGACTAAAACCAAACTTGGGAACAGCGAGGTCAAAGGCTTGGTTGCCACACTGGTATACGAGCATCTCAGCTCCTTTTTTGAGGAGAATCCGCAGGTAGCCCGTGCCGTTCTCACCAAGGTGGTGGAAGCTGCTAGGGTGAGAGAGGCTGCCAGGCGCGCCAAAGAACTCACCCGGCGCAAAGGTGTTCTGGGAGAGCATTCCCTACCAGGTAAGCTGGCAGACTGTCAGGAAAGAGACCCAGCCTTGTCCGAGTTGTTTATCGTAGAAGGTGATTCCGCTGGTGGCTCGGCGAAACAGGGCCGAGATCGGAAGTTTCAGGCTATCCTACCTTTGCGCGGTAAGATTCTCAATGTGGAGAAGGCGCGCTTTGACAAGATGCTGGAGAACCAAGAAATTTGCACCATGATCACCGCGCTCGGCACGGGAGTCGGTAAGGATGATTTCGATGTATCCAAACTTCGTTATCACCGGGTGATCATCATGACCGATGCAGACGTGGACGGCTCTCACATCCGCACTTTGTTGCTTACCTTTTTCTATCGAGAGATGGAGGAACTCATCACAAATGGACATCTCTACATTGCCCAGCCGCCGCTTCTAAGGGTAAGCCGGGGAAAAAAGGAGACCTATATCAGAGATGAGGCTGCATTCCAGCGGTTTCTCCTGGAGCGTGCCACAGAGAATCGCAAACTCCTCGTGGAAAAGAGCAGTAGACTGTTTGGCGGAGAAGAGCTGCTTCAACTAATGGAGAAAATGGTTGGTTATTTTGACGTGCTGGCTGCCCTGCAGAAGCGGGGCTACGATCCTGATTTGATGAAGGTCCTTTTGAGTATGTCCAAAGAGCACCAACTTCAGGCGGATCGCGCCAGTATGGCCAGGTTAAGAAAAGAGTTTGAGAAGGCCGAGTTTGAGGTGAGCGATCTCCAGGAAAATGAGGAGTATCGTACTTTTGAGCTTCAGGTAAGACCCAAGGAAAATGGCTGGGGCTGGGTTACGGTGGGCAGGCAGCTGTTCAACATGGTTGATTTCCGCCTCGCTTTGGAAAAGCGGCGCCAGTTACTCGACCTCGAGGAACCGCCCTATCGAGTGATGGAAGACGGCCAGGATGTAACCATTCACTCCAAAAGAGCTCTATTGGAATATTTGCAGGATCAAGGCAAGAAGGGCTTAAGTATCCAGCGATACAAAGGGCTCGGCGAGATGAATCCCGATCAGTTATGGGAGACCACCATGAGCCCTGAGAAACGAACTTTGCTGCAGGTAACAGTGGAGGATGCAGTTGAGGCAGATACAATTTTCACCATTCTTATGGGAGACAAAGTGGAACCAAGGAGGGAGTTCATTCAGAGCAACGCCCTGGAAGTTAGAGAATTGGACATATAAGATGACTAGCTTGCAGGATACTGGGGCAGTGATCCAGAGAAATAATCGGATCTAAAACCCTTTATCCTGCTTTTTTTGTGCCAATTTTACTCTGTAGGAGCGGCTTTCCCCGACCGCCTCGCTTGAAAGCGAAGCCGACCCGCCTGCCACTGCGAGGCACGAGCGGGCAGGTGGCGAACCGCGCGCCGCGCGGGGCTAGTGCAGGGATAATCATCAACTGTCGTGGCTAAAAAGCCACTCCCACAGGACAATTCATTCCTTTACAAGGGATTGATCATGAACCAAGAAAAGCGTACTGAGCGTGTCAGCATTGAAGACGAAATAAAGCATTCCTATCTGGATTATGCCATGAGCGTCATCATTGGCAGGGCTCTTCCGGATGTACGAGATGGTCTCAAGCCCGTGCATCGACGCATACTCTTTGCCATGAGGGAATTGGGCAATGACTGGAATAAGCCCTATAAAAAATCGGCCCGTATCGTTGGCGATGTGATTGGTAAATTCCATCCCCATGGGGATGCAGCTGTATACGATGCTCTGGTGCGAATGGCGCAGGATTTTTCCATGCGCTATACTCTGGTTGATGGCCAGGGAAACTTCGGCTCAGTGGATGGGGATCCACCCGCAGCCATGCGGTACACTGAAGTGCGCCAAAATAAACTCGCTCACGAGTTTCTCACCGATCTGGACAAAGAGACGGTTGATTTTGCCCCAAACTACGACTCCTCCCTGGAGGAACCGTCTGTATTGCCCTCCCTGGTACCCAATCTCCTCATAAATGGGGCCTCAGGTATTGCAGTTGGTATGGCCTGCAATATCCCACCTCATAATCTAACCGAGGTGATCGACGCCTTGGTAGCCACGATAGACAATCCCCAGATAGACCTGGTTGGACTCATCGAGCACGTCCCAGGGCCAGATTTTCCGACAGCAGGCTTGATCTACGGTGCTGCGGGGATTCTGGAGGCCTATGCCACAGGCAGGGGGCTCATCAAAGTGCGGGCTCGGGCGGAAATGGAAGAGGTTAGCGAAGACCAGACCCGCATTGTCGTCAACGAACTCCCTTTTCAGGTGAACAAGGCTAGACTTTTGGAGCGTATAGCTGACCTGGTCAAGCAGAAAAAGATTGAAGGAATTCGAGACATCCGGGACGAGTCGGACCGGCAGGGAATGCGGGTGGTCATCGAATTGAAGCGGGGTGAGCAAGCCGAGGTAATCCTGAACAACCTTTACAAGCAAACCCACATGGAGGTCACCTTCGGCATCAACATGCTCGCCATCGTCAACAACCGTCCGGAGGTTCTCCCTCTGAAAGAGATATTGGGTCATTTTCTTGAGCATCGTCGTAACGTCGTGCTGCGTCGTACTGCCTTCGAACTGAAGCGGGCTCAAGAACGTGCTCACATCCTGGAGGGGCTGAAGATAGCCCTGGAAAACCTGGATGACATTATCCAGCTCATCAAGAGTTCTCCTAATCCCAAAGAGGCCAAAGCTCAGTTGATGGAGCAATATGAGCTTACTGACAAGCAGGCACAGGCCATCTTGGACATGCGCTTACAAAGACTCACCGGGCTTGAGCGGGAGCGCATACTCGAGGAATACCGCGCGATTCTGGAACAGATAGCCCAACTAAGGAAGATACTGGGAGATGAGAGCCTTTTAATGGGTGTGGTACGCCAAGAACTCCTGGAACTAAAAGAAAAATACGGAGACAGCAGGCGCACAGAAATTGTCCAACAAGTTCGAGAACTGGTACTGGCAGATTACATCACCGAGGAGGATATGGTGGTCACGGTCTCCCACGCGGGCTATATCAAGAGGAGCCCGGTTCAGCTTTACCGAAGCCAGCGTCGGGGCGGCAAGGGTAGAACCGGGACTCGGCCGCGGGAAGCAGATTTTGTAGAACTCCTATTTGTTGCGTCAACCCATGACTATCTCCTGTTCTTTACCAACCTCGGCCGCATCCACTGGCTAAAGGTATACGAGTTGCCCGAAGCCAGTCCACTGGCCCGGGGAAAGGCGATAGTTAATTTGCTGCAGCTTCAGGAGGAGGAGCGAGTTGCAACCATCTTGCCGGTGCGAGAGTTCGAGGCCAACATGTATGTGGTGATGGCCACCCGAAAAGGTGTAGTGAAAAAGACCGATCTCATGGCTTTTGGCAAACCGAGAGCAGGAGGCATCATCGCACTCAAAATAGACGAGGATGACGAGCTCATCAATGCCCGAATTACCGACGGCAACCAACAGCTTTTTTTTACCACCCGGGCGGGGAAAGCTCTTCGTACAAAAGAAGCTGAAATTCGCCCAATGGGCCGGGTTGCCCGGGGCGTGAAGGGTATAACCGTAAATGGCAGCTCAGTAGTGGGTATGGAGGTCATAAGTGAGGAGGCCACCATCTTGACGGTGAGCGAAAATGGTTATGGCAAGCGGACTAAGACCAAGGAATATCCGCTTCGGCACCGGGGAGGCAAAGGCGTTTTGAGCATGAGGACTACAGAAAGAAACGGGCCGGTTGTGGGCTTTCGCCAGGTTGGCGACAATGATGAAATCATGCTCATCACTGATGGTGGACGCATCATTCGGATGAAGGTCAGTGAGATCTCGATAATCGGGCGGGTTACCCAGGGCGTTCGCCTTATTGACATCCAGGAAGATGAAAGAGTAGTGGATATGACTATTGTAGCAGAATCGGAGGAAGAGGAGGAGGAGTGATCAGCTTGCAGCCGACAGCGGGCAG
>CP070735.1:2880267-2883451 GCA_020347625.1 Deltaproteobacteria bacterium | reverse complement strand
TAGCCATGAAAGAAGCGGCATCGAAAATTAAGAGTTTAGCCATGGATATCGCAATCATTTTGGCTCTGGTTATGGGAGTAATTGCAGTGGCGATGCATGGCATAGATACTAAATTACCATCCTTATTTTAAGAAAAATTTAGTCCAATCCCTTACCACGACTCTTTCTTTCATCTTTAATTTCGATGGGTTTCGGAGAAGGCTCTTGCTTCCATTACCTGGATAAATAAAAAGTAAGCAAAGGCGATCACAAAAAACACAATAACACCCACCCAACCGGAAAAAATCCTCGCTAGTTGTCTCAGGGGTATAGGTGTTCAATTTTAAATAGTTAATATACTCTCGAGATTCATATTTAGATTTGTGGTGGCTCGATCAGGCCTCAAACGTCTTAAAATACTTTGCTACTGAAGCAGTAAGATATGGATATCTTGGAGGGGAGCAATTATACTCCCTTTTATTATTGTTGATAGATCACAGAAGGAGGATCCCATTCTATGACCCAGAAAAACCAGCCTTTCGTCAAGGCATATCAAAGCGAGGGCTTTCTAAATAGCAGGAGCGCCAGGGCATTGCGCATCCTTTCGGAGTACCTGGAGCCGGAAAGCCGCCTCAATCATTTTAACGTCGACGACACTATCGTCTTCATGGGTTCGGCCCGCACCGTCTCCCGCGAACAGGCAGAGGCAATGTTGGCAGCAGCCGAAGCGGGTGAGGGCGACCTGGAACGCGCCAAGCTGGAACTGGAGATGTCCAGTTATTACGAGGCTTCGCGGGATCTCGCTCGTCGGCTCACGGAGTGGTCAAAGCAGTTGAGCGAAGAAGAGCGGAGGTTCGTAGTCTGCACCGGCGGCGGCCCAGGCATTATGGAGGCCGCCAACCGCGGTGCCTCCGAGGCAAAAGGGCTTAACGTGGGACTGACGATCTCTATTCCCATCCAAGAATTCGTCAACCCTTACGTCACCCGCTCGCTGTCCTTTCACTTTCACTATTTCTTCATGCGCAAGTTCTGGTTCGCCTATCTGGCCAAAGCCGTGATTGTCTTCCCCGGGGGATTCGGTACTCTGGACGAGCTGTTTGAACTCTTGACCCTGCTACAAACCCAAAAAATACGCAAGCATCTCCCTGTTGTACTGTTCGGCACCCAATACTGGAAGGAAGTGATCAATTTCGATACCCTGATCCACTACGGTACCATAGATGCCGAGGATATGATGTTGTTGCATCGAACCGATTCCGTGGACGATGCTTACGAGTTTGTGGTCGGTGAACTGAGTAAATACGCCGAAACCGAACGTGGGGCAAGACTCTAAAGCGATCAGCAGTCAGCGAACAGCCTCTTGATTGTTCATTTAAAAAGGATCCAAATGAAATCACCGAGATTTCTGTTTAGATTCGTGCTATGGGTCGCACTTGCTGGTCTGTTGGCCTGCTGCACGACATCCGCCATCCAGACAGGCAACCAACGGAGCACTGTAACGCGAAAGGGATCTGCCGGTGACCCTCTGAATGCGACCTATACCATCGAGTGGCAGGAAATAAGCCTGCTCAATGGCCGTTCCGAGGTGGAAGCTGCGCCCGGCTCTGCAACCAAGATCATTACCGCGGTTTTTGGTACGGTTGTGTTGGGCGATCTCGATGGTGACGGCGACGAGGACGCAGCGCTGATCCTGGTGCACGCCCCCGGCGGCAGCGGCACCTTTTATTACGTCGCGGCCGCCCTAAATACAAACGGCACATATCGGGGAACGAATGCGGTGCTACTGGGTGACCGGATAGCTCCGCAGTACGTCACTGTCCGGAACGGCGTCATTGTTACCAACTACGCCGACCGCCGATTCGAAGAACCGATGTCCACTCCGCCTTCAGTGGGTAAGTCAAGGTATTTGACCCTCGATGAAAACAAACTTGTGGGTATTCAGCCCCTGGGGGAGGCGGAACAGGCAGTCGAAGGCAGGGTCACCATTGGTCACGAGGTACGATCGTTTCTTCCCTGTTCGCAGAAGAGCGATCTTTGGCTCCTGGGGAATTCACCTGCTTTGAGGGAAATCGTGGCTGCGTATCGCCAAACCCTGCCCAACCCGAAGCCTTATACCCCCCTCTTTATGGTTCTTGTGGGCAGTTACACGGAGCGGCCCGCAGATGGTTTTGGGGCACAATACAAGGGTGGGTTCTTGGCGACGCAGCTCGTTCAGGTATGGCCAAAAGGAAATTGTGATTAAAAGGCATCAGGTCTGCTATTACACTGGCGCAGGATAATGTTTTACAGCCTCTCTCCCTGACAGCACTCTTAGCGCACCCCGGGCCAGGGCAAGCATCTCCTCCTCGCCCGGGTAGACCTTTACTGGTGCAATATATTTCACCCGTCTGGTTATCCAGTCAACCAACCTCGTAGAGTTGGCCACGGCTCCAGTCAACACAACAGCATCAACCTCGCCATCAAGGACCGTACTCATTGCCCCGATATCCTTGGCGATCTGATAGGCCATCGCTTCGAAGATCACTCTAAATTTTTCATCGCCTTCCGAAATCCTCGCATCTATTTGACTTACATCACCGGTCTCCAGATAGGCGAGTAACCCCCCTCGGGAAGTGAGGCGCAGGCGCAGATCCGCCACGCTGGATCTGCCTGAATCGAGAAGCCGAAGCAAATCCATGAGAGGAAGGGCTCCCGCTCGTTGCGGAGTCATTGGTCCCTCGCCAAGACCGATGGTGCTATCTATAACTCTGCCTTTGTGGTGCGCACCGACGGTGATTCCACCACCCAGGTGGGCCACCACCATGTTGCTCTCCTCATAGGCGATCCCCATCTCCTCAGAAGCCCTTCTTGCGGCAGCCTTCTGGTTGAGCGCGTGAAATGCGCTCCTTCTTTCAATCTCTGGAATACCGGAAATCCTGGCAAGACTGTGAAATTCATCAACGCTGGGGCCGTTCACAATAACGGCCTCGATACCAGCACCCTTTGCCAAATCGTAGGCAATTTGAGGACCAAGGTTGACCGGGTGTTGACCGTATTTTCCTGAGCGGAGATCCTTACACATCCCATCATCAATGACATATACACCTGAGGAGAGCGGTGCAGTGAGACCGCCGCGGCTGACAATCATATGCAACTCACCGAGCCCTATCTGATATTTCGTCAAAAAACCATCGATTGCTTCTCTGCGAAATGATAACTGCTCCCT
>CP070735.1:2876804-2880167 GCA_020347625.1 Deltaproteobacteria bacterium | reverse complement strand
GATAAAATGAAATTTTAAAAAACCCCTTGTTATTTGGCCAAATCTGGCCATATGGCCAAATGGTTTTTGACGAAAACATCAAAGCAGTCCCGCTGGGTCGCACCCGAGTTCAAATGCTGGAAAACCATTCGTTAGTTTTTTTCAGATTATGGCTGCCTAAATATTGACCACAGAGACACAGAGGACACAGAGGGGGTTATTTTTCCCTGGCCGGGAGACCCGCCCGCCTCGCCTAGCTCGCATGGCGGGCTGGCGACGGCCAGGGAAAAGAGCCTCCGCCTGCGGCGAAAGCTCTTAGTCTGTCGCCAACCGTTGAGACGAAGCCACCCGGTTACCAGATCGTGCCCGGAGGGCTGCGATCTTTTGCCCGATCGCCGTCTCCCGATCGGGCAAAATAGAAAACCGACTCTGTGCTCTCCGTGTCTCCGTGGTTAGAAAATTGTGGTTAGTAAATGGAAGCTGGGGAATGAGATAGAGCTAAGGGATCAAGTCCGCGTTTGCTCGGTTTTGTCTGAAATCCGTTTACTAAACAGGTGAGGGAGAAGAATTGCTTTAGTTTTGTAGGTCTTTGATCTTTTTTCTTCGATAACGGAAAGAATAATAGCTCATATTCAGCAGTTTTGCTGCCTTGGTTTCATTGCCACCGGCCTTATTCAGCGCTTCCTTTATATAGTATTCTTCCAGGGCCTGAAGATCGATGCCCTCGTCGGGCAGTGTTGGCATGCCGGTTTCGCCCTCAAGAGCTGGTGGGCCCCCGTCCTCACGGCCTCCTTCCAAGCCAAGGTCCTGCGGACCGAGTTCTGGACCATTTCCCACGAGGATGCCTCTCTCTACCAGGTTTCTTAATTCGCGAATATTCCCTTGCCAATTATGATTCTTGAGCAAGGTCTCAGCATTCTCAGAAAATCCGCTTATGGACTTACCGTGTTTGTTGCTGAACTCGCCGAGAAAGTGATTGGCAATGGGAACGATATCGTCACGCCTCCTGTTGAGGGAGGGGACCTCTACCTTGATAACTGCAAGCCGATAGTAAAGGTCTTGCCGGAATAGATCTTTTTCAATCATATCATCCAGATCCTTGTTGGTGGCCGAGACGACTCTAGTATGGATCTGGAGTTTCCTGGTCCCTCCTACTCTATAATATTCCCCCTCTTCAAGGAAACGGAGAAGCTTTGCCTGGGCTTCCAGGCTCAGATCACCTACCTCATCAAGAAAAAGAGTTCCATCAGCAGCTTGTTCCACCAGTCCTCGTTTACCTGCCGCCTTTGCGCCGGTAAATGCTCCCTTCTCATATCCAAAAAGCTCGCTTTCAATCAGATCTTTTGGTATGGCGGAGCAATTCAAGGTTACAAACGGGCCATTAAAATTTGGGCTCTTGTAATGGATGGCACTCGCTATCAGTTCCTTGCCGGTTCCTGTTTCACCCAGGATGAGGACAGGTGTATCAATCGCTTTGGCTACCTTATCCACGAACTGCATCACATCCTGGATAGCATTGCTTTCGCCAACAAAGCAGGGGATGTTCTCCTTGAGATAAGTTTCTTGCAGAATCTGAACTTCTTTCCTCAGTCTGATCTTCTCAAGGACATTTCGGACGCTCACCTCCAAGGCATCCAGGTTAATTGGTTTCATCATGTAATCGGAGGCGCCCAGTTTCATGGTGGATATGGCGGTATTGATATCGGTCGAAGCGGTCACCATGATAACCAGGACGTCTGGATGGAGTTTCTTGATCTCGCTGAGGGCCTCAATGCCAGTCATGTCCGGCAGGCCAATGTCTAGTAGAACCAGATCTGGCGGCTCCTGCCTTATTGCCTCGATGCCGGCTCCAGCTGTAGAAAAGGTTTTCACCTGATAGTTGGTTTCAAGGGCGACAGAGAGTACTTCCCTCAGGTCATCGTCGTCATCAACGATATAAATGGAATATGAAATCACCTTTTGCTAATCCCTCATTTTAATGATTTGGTTGTGCTCTGTTGATGAAGGTAAAATTAACTAGACTACGCATTCAAACATCGTGCCATCATTGGTCTTTTCGGGTCAATCCGCAATCTTCAATCTAAGATCTGCATGGCTGCATTACTCTTTTTCTCTGCAGTGCCCGGCGATCGCCTCGCGGAGATATTGGCGGTCCTCATAGAAGATATCGATGAAGCGCAATCCCACTCCGAGTAGAGTATTCTCTTCGTCTGAACTCAAGAAATCGGACCAAACTGCCTCTGCCTGGAGCAAAAGTGGCAAGCGTTCGGGAACCCTGATTACCGTGGCAACCCGCTGATTCAAGGGTAGCGGTATTCCTTGGTCGTGAGGTTGATAATAGTAGATGAAGGCTCCATTGACGCTAATATTTCTCGTTATCCCCTCAATGGCCTTGCCCTCGGTAAAAATCATAGCCGGCCATCTAAATTTGACTCTTGAGTATATGCGGTTTTCGCTGACCATATCGGACGATCTAAGATCAGTAAGCATTTTCAGGATTCCTGCTCCCCAATCAGGTCGAGGACAAGCTTCACAGGATTGACGATATCTTACATGTTGTCTCATTCCCGTGGAGGTGGAAATCTGGGGGTGCAAAACTTAAGCCAAGTTTTGCTCGGTAGAGCGTGCTTCAGTAAACGGTTATATTCTCGAATTAGACCACTAGTGAGAGAATGATGTGGGACATTCGTAATCTTCGGGCAATTTAAGGCTGAGTGCCAACATGAAGCCAACAACGATGAGGCCTCCAACCAGAGCGAATCCCCAGGGGAATGACCCTGCATCACCCATTATGCCAATGCTGGTCGGGATGGCGCCAGCCCCTAGTAGAAAGGCGAAGGGGATGGTGAGAGAGATTGCCACGTTTCTGTAACTGGGGGGCCCTAAGCAAGACAGGGCGGCAAGGCCTGCAGGGAAGAAACAGACCGCCAGCATGGGCTGAAGGAAAACAATGGTTACGAGCCAATAGCCGGTGGCAACGCTCAGTAAAACCGTCATGATCCCACTTGAAAGGAAGACGGCTGCCATAATTCTCCTTGGACCAAAGCGATCCGTTGCCCATCCAGCCAAAAATGCCATTCCAAGACCGGAAACGCGGGAAAGTGCTACCAGGGTGTTGGCCCAGTAGCGATCTATGCCGCGCTCAGTCACCAGGTAAAGGGGAAGCATGGCGTATACCCCCAAGCTAGCGCCAATGCCAAGGCTGAAAAGGGCCACCATAATCCAGAAAGCTGGTTTTGCGAGAAGGGTGCGGAAGGAGGTGACACTGGGGGCTTCGCCGGCGAACTCTCCCCCTTTGCCAAAACGGGCGAAGATCAACCCAAAGATCACGGAAGCGACACCCATCAATGCCAGAATTCCACGCCAAGAAAACCATTGGAGAAG
>CP070735.1:2871338-2876704 GCA_020347625.1 Deltaproteobacteria bacterium | reverse complement strand
GTTCCAATCTCCAGCCGTCCTTTGCCTCAAAGTAGGTGTCCGGCAGAGCTTGGCCGTCGAGGCTGGTTCGCTTGTCTTCCCACCACTCGGACCAGGTGTCATCAATCACCGGGGTGGTGTAATCAACCACATCCACCGCGGTGCCGGTTGCAGGATCCGGCCGATTGTTACCGTTCTTTTCGATGAAACCGCCGTTTCTGGCTGAATCTTTCAACAACCGCCGGGCCGCCGGATCATCCCCGAAGGCGTAGACCACGAAGAGCTCGATGTTTTGGTCGCCTTCCAGGTCCGGCCTCAGATCATTGACCTTGCCAAAGAGGGCGATATCGTCAAGATAGTCTGAGCCGCTGCTGACATAGGCAGGTGGTGGAATGTTAGGGTCAGCGGGATCACCGTCCGGATCGCTGGCGTCACCATCATAGGCTTTGTAAACATCCGGAATCATCATGTCCATTGTGGAAGAGCCGTCGGTAAAGAGCAGCACGAACGTCTTGGCACAGTGAGATGAGTCACCGTCTTGAACGTACGGATCCCAGGTGGAGTTGATCTGGTAGCCAGGATTGTACAGCGATGCCAGGCTGGCATCTATGGGCTGCTGTTTGAAATACTGCATGGCCACGTAATAACTTTCCGCCAGGGGGGTCCAGTTCTGCATGGCCTCATTTTCAATGTTGGTGTAGAGGTTGGTGATGGTTGGGTGGCCCACGCGGTTTTTGATGTAGCCACCATTCTCACTACCGCCGGTGCCGTTGCGGAAGAACTCCAGTCCCCAATAGGCTTTGTCACCCACCTTTTGCATGACGCCGGCGATGTTGCCGTCTTTGAAGTCCCAGGCTTCATCCGGGTATGAGGAATCCCGTTGGACCTTTACGTAGTATCTATCGTCGAATAAAACGAAGGGGCTCGTGTCGAGGTCCTGGCTCACGTAGAGGTAACCGTCTTTTAGGCCCAGGTAGCGATCGTAGCCATCACCGCCAAAGGGGGTGTACAGCTCTAAAAGGCTATGATCCAACTTGCACTTGTAACTGCGGCCCCACTGGTCAGGGTCCTCGGCGATGAGCGTGGTGTTGCCGCCGCCGGTGCGCGAGGTAGCCAGTCCGCCGACCAGCACCTTACGGGCCACGTCTACCCGCCGCATGCAGAGCCAGTTGAGGAAATTACCTTCCCACTCGCCATTGGGGTCCCGTTGGAAGGTATTGCTGGCGTAGGTGTACCAGACCCGGCCAGGCCCGGGCGTGCCTGCCACAAAGTAACCGTAGTAGTTTCTGTCGGGGTCGTACGGGCTGGTGGGCACGATATCGAATTCTCCCGGGGTCTCGTCATCGTGTGCAGTCGCCTCTTGCCAATAAGCCATGGAGTTCATACTTCCCGAGTTGTCGAAGATGATCAAGACATTGGGAGGCACAGCATTGGTCATGAAAATAGGGCTTGACACGTAGGGACCCACGGAGTTGGCCGCCTCGGCCTTCCCCGCCGCCCACAACCCCAGCGCCAGTATCAAAAGGATGATGCCGTATCTCTTCAAGTGCTTCATGGTTACCTACCTCCAGCCACACCCGCAACCTTGCGGTACCGAGCCACGATGTCCGATGTGGTGGTGTTGGGTGCGGTGCCTACGGTGCCCCTGCTGGCAAGGTTATAAAGGATAGCAGCGCTGGCAGCGCCACCAACCCCTACGCCCTCGGTTCCGGAGGCAAATTCGACACCACCCCCGGAAAGGTACTGCGTGGCCACGCGGGTGAGATCCACCGCCATATTGCCCAGAGTTCCCTGGCTCATGGTAATGTCAGTCGTATTCTGGTCCTCAGTTTGATAATTGGCGTCCATTGGAAAACCCATGATTTTTTTCACCAGGACAGGATCATCGCCGCCGCTGACATAGTCGTCATAGGTGATGAGCGGCGTTTCCGAGGCTGTGGGCAGGGCTCGATCAGTAATGATCCTGCTGATAACTTTCGGACTCAACATGATGCCGCCGTCGGATACGTAGAAGGAGGTTCGGATCACCTTGGTGTTGCCGCTCACCTTGAGGTCCACTTGGGACGTCATGGTGGCAGAGCTGCCGATAATCGTGAGGACAAGCATAATCACTAGGGCAAACACAAGAACTACCCCCCGCTCATTGCCTAGCAGCCGGTCGATAAAGCGTCCAGGGCCAAGCTTTCTTACTTTCTGCAATATTTGTATGTGTTTCACCTGCTCATCCTCCCATTTTTAGGAAAGACCCAAGTTCCGAATCTGGATATTGGAAGTTAATTGTCGGGTCCGAACCCGCTTTCCACCTTCATAGCTCTCAACCGCAATGGCGGTCTGGGCCTCGAGGTTTATGACCACCCCCCGTATATCTTCAAGGTTGGCGGGGGCAGTATTTGTGGTGCCGTCCACCATTTGATAGGTGAAGGTCAGGTTCTGAATGTTTTCCAGAAAAAGCTGCTCGCCGATGGGAACCGTCCAGCCTCCGTTATAGGTCATGACTTCCCGATATAGGTTGTTCTGGCGGCTGGCATCCGCGTGGCCACTATGGTAGTAAATGTAACGCACCGCGTCGGTGTTGCCGTCACCGTCCAGATCCGATTTGAATGCCAGAGTGGTGGTATCTGCGCCCACAGTGGCAATTTCTATGGCTGAATCTGCGCTACCCGCAAAGGCGGGGAGATTGATCGGGTCTGCCCCGCCTACCTTGTTATCTGCGGCAATAAATCCTGCCATTCGAATTTCTCGACCAAGGATATCCAGGGCGGAGCGGGCCTCCTGCTGGGCGGCCACGATCTCTTCCTGAGAGATGTACACCCGATTGGAGCGGACAAACACCGAGTAGATTCCTCCCATGATGATGCCGAAGATGGCCAATACCACCAACAGCTCCACCAGGGTAAACCCCTGACAGCGGTGAAAACGTTCGCACTCAGGTGCATCTCCCTTGAAGTAACTGCTTTCCAGAAATTTATGGATAATTCTTCGCTTCATTGGCGACCCCCATCACTGCGACAGTACGGTGTCCAGATTTACCTTGCGGCCGTTACCCCAGGTCACCTCTACCCGAACGGTCTTTGCCTTGGTCACCGGCCTGTCATCTACCACGTACCAGGTCCTGGTAAAGCCGCCATTGGCGACTGCTGCGCCGGTGACATCAATGGGGTTGGGAATACCCAAAAGGCCGTCCGCATTGGTGTGGTCCGGATTTCCCATCTGCCAGCTGAACTGATCCAGTATGGTGTCAGAGTCGGTGTCGCTTTCATCCCAGTTGGCTACGGCATCGCTCAGCTGGTTGTTATAGTTGTCGACCACATCTTGGTCGTTAGTTGACCAGGTGGACTGGGGCTTGCCGATCACCTCCAGGTAACACTCATTCAGCAGTCGGAGCTCCTCCATCTTGTCCTGGGCCAAAAAGGTGGCCTGGGTCAACTCATTGCCAAAGGCATTATTCGCCACCGCGTTGGTCTGCATCTTGGCCAGGGCTAGTAAGCCAACGGTGAGAAGGAGTATGGCCACCAACAGTTCCACCAAGCTGAACCCTTGCTGTGATGTTCCCTGCCAGAGGGATTTGTCGTCTTTCCTATGCAGCACCGAGTACATGGGTAAACTCCCTATTGTATGGTTACCTTGGTCTTGCCAGATGCATTAAAACTGATGATTCGCGTTTGGTTCTTGCTGTTCTGTAAATTTACGTTTCCAATCACGTAGGCAGCACCAGTTCTGGCCGCAACTCCCTGGCTGTCGAAGCCGCAGCAGAAGGTATCTGTGGGTTGCCCGGAGCCGTTGGAAGTGAATGCAGCAGCAGTAAGGCTCACCTTGGGCGGCATGTAGGTCCGCTGTGCAATGACATTCTCACCAGCGTCGTGGATCCAATTGTTGTCGGTGGCATCGATGGTGCCGTTCCTATTATCATCTTCAAAGATCAAGAATGAGTTTGCCTGATCAGCAGGCATGAAACTATCAGGATAAAATACAACCACTGTAGTGACCCGATTCTTGATGGCATGAATCCGGGCAAGTTGCATCTGAGAGACAATGTTGCTGGTCGCCGCTTTCGAATTATAAGAGGGGCTATAACCGCTAATTACCGGAGCTGAAATAACGGCTAAAACAACAATGATCGCCATAATCACGACAAGTTCAATGACACTGAACCCCTGACCCTTGGAAAGATGTCTCATTCTAAAAGCTGTTTTCCAATACATGACCAATCCTTTTATTTCCAGGTGCTGTCTCAATCCAGTCTTAGAACCGGTGTCGCAGCACTAAGTAATCTATAGGCCCGTCTGAGATATAGTGCCAACTATCTCAGCATCATCCCCGGGAGCATCCCAATCACGGTAAGCATCACCTTCCCAACCTTCGGCTTGATCCGCTGCGGAAACGGCTGTAGAATTCGACGTCTCTGCTGGCAACTCATACCCGGTTGTATGAATAGGCCTTGCCCAGGCCGCCTTCCGAAACATGGCCCGGTCGTGATGAGTAGCGTTTTCCGAAACAACTCTCACCTTTTTGCTCCGACTGTTCTTGGCAGCCATCGCCTGTGATTTCTTGATCTGAAAAGAAATCGGATGAATACAGAGCAATGGCGCTGCGAAAAAGAGCCCCATTAAAAGGCTCAACGAAATAACCCTGTAGGTGTTTAACATGATCCCGCTCCCCCCCAGTGCGGTTGTCAATTTTTTAATACCTACTGACATTCATTGGCAGAAAAGAATAATTTTTTTCATACAAAATCGGGATGAGGAATCCTCTGAGCTTCATAAGGTACAGACTAGTTAACCTTTATTAGTATAGGTAAATGAACATCGGCTAAAGAGTCTGTTTCATGGAAGGACTCCAGCCATCCGCGCCCGATTGGCTCAATAGCAATATCAAGAAACGTGCCAAGTGCAGTTCCAGGGCTAAATTCAGTTGGGGTTAGCCTGCTTTAAGCATTTGCAGGTGTTGAGAAGGAAAGGAAAAGGAAAACCTAAAGGGGGCTAATCAAACATGGAGAAGAGAGAGAAATCATTTGATCGAAGGGGACAGCTTTTATCTGCAGGGAGTCAGGCAGATTTTATCCTATAAAACGAGAGGGATCGGGAAGATACAGTGAATTCACCTTAGGTGCTCAACTGTGAGATTCAAGCGAGAAAAACGATAAGAGAAAGGGGGGGAGGTGCCTCCCACCAGCTCGGTCGGCTCGGTGCCAACAGAACCAGGGGAGGCAGCCAGTAGTGTGCAACAACTCTTAGTAGGGCTGGCCGTTATCATCGGGGCGGATGGCTGGCCATAGCTGAAGTTGTCGGAGTCGGAAGTAAAGAAAAAGATATTTAATCTAAAATTTTTTTAGGGTTGCTCTCCTCTCTGCCCGTGCAGATGGGGTCATTTATTATTTAGCTTCATAT
>CP070735.1:2865434-2871238 GCA_020347625.1 Deltaproteobacteria bacterium | reverse complement strand
GGACCGACAAGCACCTGAGCAGGAAAGATGTGGTGACAAATGCAGATGTGACCGCGATTCCTGGTAAACACTGGTAAATACTCAAGCTGGAGAATTGATGCGGAAACCAAGCAGGGTAATGATTATAAGGGACCTCCAGGAAGCATTGTGGAAAAGTGTTGAGCCACAGATTGCCTCACAGGGTTTCACGGCCGACTCACACGGCGAAATAATGAGGATGGCAATTCAGAGGTATGTTGAGGAAAAGGCCAAGGCCCTTACAATGGCAGAATTGGCAGATGCCCTCTTTTCCATAGAGCAGACTACGGCCCTATTTCTAGAGTACCTCCGCTCAAAGGGAATCGCCGGCGATCCAGTGAATTTACGGGACGCCCTTAACTAGTTAGTGCTCATCCGAAAACTGCTGTTTTCAGATGAGCGCGATCAGCTATCAGCGTTCAGCCGTCAGAAAAATATACTTAAGTACAGTATGTTAAGCTGACCGCTGATTGTCCCGCCGCGGCGGGACTAACAGCTACATCCGGGAATCCACGATTTACGGATGGACACTAATTAGCTTAGGGAGTCCCTAGAATTCTAGTAGCGAGTACTTCAGCTAGGGAGTCTTTCTGCAATTCAAAATGGCCTCTATGTTTCTGTCTGCCCAGTCGTCCACCCGTCGTTCAGTTTCAACATAGTTGATGACTCTTTCGGAAAGGCGGCTTTCTCCCACCAACGCCTGCACCACATCTTCGCTCGCGCCTTTGGGTTTCATGGGATCGATGTAAACAATCCCGTCTTCTGCACCAAATCCTTTTTGCTTGAGCACTCTGGATGCGCCACTTGTGCTCAAGACTAAAATGCCTCGCTCTTCCGGTCGTCTGAATTTTTGCGAAAGAATGTACTCGAAGGCAACAAGGTTCATCCCATCCTCTAGAGGAGTCACGAGCATGACATCGATCTCTTTCATAAACCGGTAATTTTGTGGCGCCATGATGCCTTCATCCAAGTGAACCACGGGTCCGTCTTTCATGTTCTGGTTGACCGTGGTCACCCTTTCATTCAGAAATGCATCCAGTTTTTGATAGTCTGGGCTTTCGGACCTACTTGGTGCCGTGACCTGGTACAAACGGCCATCCTTTTTTAATGCCCTTAATCTATCGAGGGCGTGCTGAAAGACATTGAGCCTCGCGATGAGTCCTTTGGTGTAGTCGCACCTCTCGAGGCCGCCAAAGATATATCTTCCTGCTTTTTTGTCATCGATGATTTGATTGTAAAGGTTTTTTCCGCCCCACTCATAATTCAGTTTCTTACCCTCCGAAACTTCAGAGAGGATGTTATCCACATCTAGACCAATGGGAAAGGCACCGATGGTTGTAATGGAATCCTGATGAATGACTTCATAGAATTGATCGGTGATTCTTATTTCCACAGGAAACCACTCTTGCAGGGCCTCCAAATAGTGATCACAATACTCTTTCGTGTGAAACCCGATGAAATCATTTGCGAGCATACCCCAGGTCAACTTTTGCAGTGCTGTCTCAATGGTCTCTCCAAATGGATCGTATGTCTGAGCTTTCACTCTGCTCCTTTTGTCTTCCCGGATGAGGCCCTGGATTTCATGAATATTGAAGAAGGGTGTGTGGATGAATTGACCTAGATGTATTTTCTTTGTTTCTTGTTCAGAAAAACCCTCTTCCAGCAAAAGTGCTTTATAGACTTCGGCAATCCGCATCAGATGGTAATCCTGATTCCAGATGACAACACTGTCTTTACGCAATTCTTTGCCCTTGCGGGTTTCATCAACGATGGTATTGGCGAATGTAACACTGCTGCTGGTGTATTGTACGAAATCGTTATTTACAAAATGCGGCCGAGGAAAAACTGGTGTTTTTTTGTAGAAGAGCGGTGTTCGCGTAAGGTGCATGAGAGGCCAAAGAAATCCATTGGCAAATTTACTGTAGTAACTATGCATGTGCTTGGTGTCGAAAAAAACAAATCGCATGTAAAAGTCATATTCCTTGTACTTGAAGTGCATTCTGCCGTCACGCCCTATCTTTATATGAGGAAAATGGTCGGGCGCGTATTTCGCTTTTTTCATTCT
Organism: Deltaproteobacteria bacterium; assembly: GCA_020347625.1. Lineage (GTDB taxonomy): Bacteria > Desulfobacterota > Syntrophobacteria > BM002 > BM002 > BM002. The sequence continues at coordinate 2,869,155 of CP070735.1, read as the reverse complement.
TCTGAATAGCCGGGTGTAATGTCCTCTGGCCACATCGATATCGTAATCTCCCATGGAGGCACCCAGCCAGGTAGTGTCCCATTTCCCCGGTTTCAGAAGACCTGCCATAGCCTGAACCAAACCTCCCTCGCCAAAACTCGGAGCCTCAGGCTGAGTTCCCTTTTTGAGGCAATCTCGGGCATCTTCTAGAAAGTCTTTCGAAAAACTGAATGGTCCCCTGTTGGAAACAATCACCAGGTAACTCATATCGTCTATCTCCTGCTGGCTGTGAAGCAGTTTAAAGCCATATTGATTTCAATCAGCAAATAGGAATGGACTTATCCATGTTTAATGCTTATTTTACCCAATCAACTTTGCTTTCACAGTTTCATCTTATAACTGCGGGGACAAAACCGTCAACACGGTTGCGGAGATATGGAGCATACATCGAGGTGTAACGGCGATCGGCTGTGAGCGCTATACTGGCTGGGTCGAGAGAGGATTTCATCTTCTTTTCGGGAAAAGTTCGGTTTTGGCTCAGTATCTGCAAACAGTTCCGTCAAATTCTTGGAACCTGTTGATCGACATGTGATTTTTCTCGATGGCGCATTTGACGAGTTGCAGCCAGTTCGTTAATGTTACGTGTAATTTTGACTCTGGAGTGGAAGTTCATGATTGATCCATTTGCGGTGAAAGACTGCGCGCTCATAGCCATTGCCACGGGTGAACGGGCCCATAATCTCAGAGAGTTGAGAGATCGCCTCGAGACCACCCGTCCAGGCTGTATCTACTACCACTTCTGGGGAGGATTGCTGCGGGCCAGCTTTGATGATCCTGAGTATCAAAATGACTTTGCAGTCTGGGCCTACCACGGACTCCACGATAGATTTCTGGCCGAGAGGCTTGCCCTCATCGACCCCACCGACTTTGGGGACATGGAAAACTTGAGGCGCGAATTGATCGAGATCATCGAAGAGAGGCTCGATGAAAATGAGCTGGTTCCCTGGGCTGCGGCGCATCAACAGTTTCACTTCATTCGGTCACAGATCGTCGTCTTTGATACAGGAATTCGGATTGGCGAACCGGAAGAGCTGAATGAGCAGATTCCCCAACTCACGGTCGGCAGCATTTTCTATCACTTCGTGGACGCCCGCCGGCGGACGGCCAATAGAAACGATGATTTCAGCGAGTGGCTCAAAGGGTTCGGAAACACCTATGGTGAGCTCTTGGCGCAGATAGCGGCCCTGGATCCCTATTTCAAAACTCTGACGGAGCTTAGGTCACAGCTTGGAGTGATATTCAAGGAGTATATGGGTAAATGACAGATCTCTTGCTGGACAGATACCAAGAGATAGTTGGCGAGGATGTGATTAACAACCTTCGCCAGCTTGCCGAGCCTCTTAAAGGTACAAAGGTGGTGCATGTCAATTCCACCAAGGAGGGCGGCGGTGTAGCGGAAATTCTTCACCGAATGATCCCGTTAAAAGAAGAGCTGGGGCTGGTACCAAGCTGGGAAGTCATCGTCGGAGACGGAGATTTCTACCAGTGCACAAAGTATATGCACAATACTTTGCAGGGAAACCGGTTCGAGATTCCACAACCTCTGTTGCGACGATATGAACAGACCAACGAGGAGAATGCGGAACGCTTGCGAGAGCAATTGGAGGAAGCTGATTTCGTCTTTATTCACGATCCCCAGCCTGCACCCCTGTTGAATTTGTGTTCCGGCAGAAAGGGGAAGTGGATTTGGCGCTGCCATATTGACGTCAGTCGTCCCTACCGGCCAGTATGGAAGTACATACGCAGTCTTGTTGAACCCTATGATGCCAGCATTTGGTCTCTGGCAGAGTTTGCCCAACCCTTGCATCACCCCCTTTACCTCATTCGCCCCAGCATTGATCCCTTGAGTGAGAAGAATATGGAGCTTTCCAACTCAGAACTCCAGGAAGTCTTGGAGCGCTTCCATCTTGACCCTGGTCGCCCCATTGTTGTCCAGGTCTCCCGCTTTGATCGCTTCAAGGATCCTGCGGGGGTGATTGAGGCATTTCGACTGGCCAAGACATTCACGCCACTTCAGCTGGTGCTTGCAGGAGGTGGGGCCACAGATGACCCGGAAGGGGAGGAGGTTCTTGCCGAGGCTAGAGCCGCGGCAATGGACGAACCAGACATCCATATCTTGCTTCTGCCCCCTGATGCCCACCGCACCATCAACGCACTGCAGCGAATCTCAGACATTGTGGTGCAGAAATCAACAAAAGAAGGCTTCGGCCTCACCGTCACCGAAGCAATGTGGAAAGGTAAACCGGTGATCGGTGGAGAAGTGGGTGGTATAAGACTCCAGGTGCACAATCACCACACCGGTTTCCTGGTCAATACTCCCGAGGGCGCGGCGCTGCGCATCAGGTATCTTCTTACTCACAGGGACAAGTTGGCAGAGATGGGGCAGAAGGCACACAAGTTTGTTCTGGAAAATTTTCTCATCACGCGTCATGTGCGGGAATACCTGACGCTAATGCTCGCAATACTTCGGAGAACAGAAGAAAGGATTGAACTTGTCTGACCCCGCCTCAGCTGAACAGCCGGAAATTGCCAATGTGGCGGACTTCTGGCGCAGGTTGAGATTGGCCAAGAAGAAATTTCTAGCCCTTGACTACGACGGCACCCTGGCACCATTTCATGTAGACCCCATGAAAGCCTTCCCGCTTCCCGGGATTCCCGAGTTACTCGAAAAACTGAGTGAGAGAAGCGATACAACCCTGGCGATTGTTTCCGGCCGTCCCCTCGAAGAAGTTATAGTGCTCTTGGGTGATTTGGGTGTTATTGTCGTCGGGAGCCACGGTCGGGAGATGAGGAAGAGCGACGGAAGCCTGACCGCAATGCACCCCACGGAGAAGCAGAAATCAGGATTGGCAGCAGCTCTGGACACTGCCGTCCGAGAAGGCTTTACAGATCGTCTTGAGAAGAAGATAGGAAGCATTGCCTTGCACACCCGCGTCCTGCCGCCTGCGGAGGCAACTGAAGTCGAAACCATTGTGTCGGAAAAGTGGTCAGGTATCGCGCGCCAGTACGACCTCGAGTGTATGGGATTCAATGGGGGGGTGGAGATCCGCTGCATCGGGCGGAACAAAGGGGATGTGCTTGCAGAGCTTCTGGAGCTGCAACCGCCGAATACTTTTTTGGTCTACATCGGGGACGATGTAACGGACGAAGACGCCTTCCGGGTGATTAAAGACCGGGGGATCGGCATAAAAGTTGGGGAAACCACGACCGCCACCGCCGCCACCGGTTTTCTGGCCAGCTGCGAAGAGGTGAGAGACTTTCTTCGAGCCTGGTCCCTTCTCACTTAATAACCGCCCCCGTATCACAACAACTGCCAGCCTGTTTCCTTGCATTTAGGGGACGGCCCGAACGAATTGGTCAAATATGTCTGAATGGACATGCATGACAAAGTGAATGTGCCACACTCTGCGGTTGCCGAATCTCCTGGGAGGCGAGACTAGAGTAAGTTTAATTAATAGAGGACGTCCCCTGAAAATCCCGAAGGATTCAAAGGTAAGTTTTCTTTGTCATTTTCTTCTTCAATTCATCAGCTCGTTTTCGAATCTTCTTGAGTTCCCCTGAATCGATCCGATCCAGATTCATGTATTGCATGCGCATGCGAGCATTTCCTCTGAGTTTTTTGCGATTGCGGGAAAGAAAATCCCAATACAGCGTATTGAAAGGACAAGCGCTGTCTCCAAAT
>CP070735.1:2860281-2865334 GCA_020347625.1 Deltaproteobacteria bacterium | reverse complement strand
TCAAAACCCTCGCACCTCTCTTCGACAAAAGCCTTATCGTGCCAGTTGTTTTTCAAGATCGCGTGCATGATACCGTTTAGCAAAGCCACATCAGTGCCAAGTCTCTGGCGCACGTAAATATCAGCTTGCAGTGCTAGCTGAATCTTTCTGGGATCTGCCACGATGACCTTGGCACCCTTTGCTATGGCCCGAAAGATCCGGGTGGCCACCAGGGGATGCGATGAGGTGGTGTTGGAGCCGGTGACAAATATACAGTCGGCATCCTCGATCTCAGCAATGGAGTTGGTCATGGCTCCACTGCCAAAGGCGGCGGCAAGACCTACCACCGTGGAGGAGTGTCAGAGCCGGGCGCAGTGGTCCACATTGTTGGTACCCACTGCGGCTCTGGCAAATTTCATGATGATATAGTTTTCCTCGTTGGTCACCTTGGCAGAGGCCAAAAAACCGATGCTATCGCTGCCGTGAGCCTCTTTGATCTCTTTCAGCTTACCGGCGGTGTAGTCCAGGGCCTCGTCCCAGCTGGCCTCGGTAAGCGTACCGTTTTTGCGAATCAGCGGCTTGGTAATCCTGTCGGGGTGCTGGACAAACTCGTGGATGTTCCAGCCCTTCACACAGAGTTTTCCCTCATTGATGGGGTTGGTCTTGGAGGGCAGGGTGCCGATTAGCCGACCGTCCAAAGCCTCCAGGTAGAGGCCACAGCCGCAGCCACAATAGGCACAGGTGGTCAGTACGGTTCTGTAGTCCATGCAAAACTCCTTAAAATTTCTTTCATCCTCAAATTGCCGCCGGCGGTTCGACGATTTTGTGCAGGGGAGACTGCTCTGTCTGATCTATCCCCGGTCTGAATTGGAAGCGAGTCTCAACGATGTCATTGACCTTTTTATAGAGTGCTCTCAGCGGAATGTTTGCTGGACAGGCTTCTTCGCACAGTCCACAATCCACGCAGCGTCCGATCATGTGAAGAGCCCTTACCAGATGGAACATGGGCAGGTCCGGTGGGATTTCCCCTTTTGTTACCACATCCGCGCTTTCAAGGCTGCACTCTTTGCAAAAGCACATTGGACAAATGTTTCGGCAGCCATAACATTTTATGCATTTTTCAAATTCAGCTCTCCAGAGCTCGAGTCTTTGCAGGGGGTCTTTTTCTTCCCACTCCACCGGGCGGGGGTCCTTCGGTTCAACTTGTTTGCCTTCCAGCCATTCATCCGGATAAGGTAGCGCGCAAGCACATGCTTGTGCCAGCTCTTCAGTACAAGAAACTCCTATAACCACTACCTGTTCTAGGGGGATCTGATTCCAGGCGGTGAGAGCCTTCAGGGCTCGCTGGTCGCAACCCCTAACCAGAATGCCGAAACGCTCTCCTGAATGGTTTTGCAGGAGCATGGTCAGGATTTTGGCGAGGGGATAACGAGCATCGCCTGCGGTTTCCCCGTCGCCGATGGAGAGTTGATCTATTTCGTCGGGGGAAACATATAGATGGGGCTTGATGTGTCCATTTTCATTTTTCAACGCCAGAAAGCCTTTAATTTCGCCGGTACTGAGAAGTTCCTTTACTCTATCTTTAATGGCATCGTACATCTTTCTACTCCTGGTCAAACCTTGCAATTGGAGCGCGAGGGGCCGGTCTGCAATGTTTCGAGAAAAGCAATTTCCTCCATTTCATTTGCTAGCACTTGCAGCCCGCAACTTGGAATTCGCAACCGCCCACTGGTAGTTCCAATTAAGGGGGCCTAAAGCACGAATCTTTTCGGTGAATTCCGTGATCTCCTCGGCGAAGCGGGGTCCCTCAGCCGATGAAACCCAAACGAGATGTAATCTCTCCCCTTCAATGCCGACAAACGACAGCAAATCTTTCAGAACGGCTACTCTTTGGGAGGTCAGATAATTACCATACTGGTAATGACATTCACCCAGGTGTCAACCGCCAACGAAAACACCGTCTGTTCCTATTTGAAAACCTTTCAGAATGTTTTCAAAAGAAACGGACGAAGAGCACATGACTCGAATGGGCCGCACGTTGGCTGGGTACTGAAGACGACTCACGCCAGCCAGATCAGCACCTGCGTAAGCGCACCAGTTACACAGGAAGGCTAAAATCTTGGGTTCAAAATCCGCCATGTTCTCTCCCCCTTAGCTAGATTCCTCTTATAGATGCAACTATCTGAGCGTTAAGTTGCTGGCGGGCAAAACCTGCCAACCGCGCGCTCCCAGAAGGGCAAGCCGCGGCACAGGAGCCACAACCCTTACAGAGGGCTATATTTACCTGGCAGATCTGTTTATCAGGGAGGAAGTCGATGGCCCCGTAGGAACAACCGTTTAAACATCCCTGACACCCCACGCAGGTTTCCGCATTGATGTGTGTCACCAGAGGGCTGCTCACCCAGGTCTTCTTGGACAGTAAGGATACGGTTCTTGCTGCCGCCGCCATGGCCTGAGCCAACGATTCCTCAATGTCTTTTGGGTAGTGGGCAAGGCCGCAAACAAAAATACCGTCCGTGGCGAAGTCTACCGGTCTCAACTTCACGTGCGCTTCGGCAAAGAAACCGTCTTGATTGAGAGGAACTTTGAGATGGCGAGCGATCTCTTCGTTTGCAGCCGGTTCCATGGCAGTGGCAAGGTTTATGAAATCCGCCTGTATAGATATGGGGCGCCGGAACATCTGATCGATCACCTGGACCTCTAGCTTCTCCTCTTTTCCTACGGTCACTGTAGGTGCATCTTCTAAGCTATACCGGATGAACATGATCCCTTTGGTCCGGGCCTCGGTATAGAGTGCTTCCTTAAGCCCATACGTGCGTATGTCCCGATAGAGAATGTAGATATCAATGTCCGGGTTGATTTCCTTTATCTTCAGAGCGGTGATCAAACTATTGGAACAACAAATTTGGCTGCAATAAGGACGTTCGTCGTTCCTTGAGCCCACACACTGAACAAAAACGCAACTTTTCGCCTCGGTGATCGTGGGGTCTTTGCTAACAACCAGATCGTTGAGTTCATGAGATATGAAAATACGAGGATCTTTGCCGTAGAGGTATTCTGCGGGGCGATAGGGCACGCCGCCGGTGGCAACCACCACCGCTCCGTGCTCGATGGTCGTTGCTTCCTGGCCGGTGCTTGCACTGGTAAGGGTGGTGCGAAAGTTTCCGACAAAACCACTCATGTAAGCTACTTGGACACCAAGGTGCACAGTTATTAGCGGGTGTTGAGACACCGTTTCCTGCAGATTCGTCAGAAACGATTGGACATCTTCACCTTTCCACGTCCAATAGATGTGCTTTGCCTGCCCACCTAGGGTATGAGTTCTTTCGACTAGATGAACCTGATGACCACTCTCGGCAATGCTTAAAGCAGCTTGCATTCCGGCTAGGCCGCCTCCCACTACCAAAGCCACCGGGGTAATGTTCAGGTGCTGCTCCTCGAGAGCTTCCAGGAGAGTAGCCTTGGCCACTGCCATGCGAACCAGGTCTTTGGCTTTGTCGGTGGCGGCATCCGGATCATTCTGGTGCACCCAAGAGTTCTGGTTCCGGATGTTGGCCATCTCAAAGAGGTACTTGTTGAGACCTGCCGCCTGCATGGTTTCCTGAAAAAGCGGTTCATGGGTACGGGGCGAACAGGCGGCCACCACCACCCGATTCAGTTTCTGCTCAGCAAAGACCTGCCGCATATTGTCCTGGGCATCCTGGGAACAGGAAAAAAGATTTTCTTCCGCATACACCACGTAGGGCAGAGTCATGGCGTACTCCACCACTTCTGAGACACGCACTATGGAGCCGATATTGACCCCGCAGTCGCAGACAAAGACCCCCACCCGTGGTATCTGAGCAGCAACGTCCAGCTCTTCAGGGTAACTTTTCTCTTTGACCAGTGTGCCGCGAACCACGGCCAGCTGGCTGGAGGCAGCGCTGGCAGCGGCGCTGGCCTGCATCACCGAGGATGGGATATCCTTGGGCCCCTGGAGGACGCCACAGGCGTAAATACCAGGCTTTGAAGTGGACACCGGGGTAAAGCTGCTGGTCTTGGCAAAGTCGTGAGGATCCAATTCGATGTCGAGTTTCTCTGCCAACCCTTTTACACCAGGGTCTGACTCAAGGCCGACAGATAGCACCACCAGGTCAAATTCTTCTTCAACCCTCCTGCCGGCTTCGTCAGTGTAACGGATAAGTTGGTTTCCGTTAGCATCTACGGTGACAATGTTGCTGATCTTGGATTTTATGAAACGCACTCCAATCTCTTTGGCCCGGTTGTAGTATCTCTCAAAGTCTTTGCCGTACGTTCGCATGTCAATGTAAAATATGGCCGTATCGAGGGAGTCCTTACTGTGCTCTTTTGCCACAATGGCTTCTTTTATAGCATAGGTGCAGCAAACCGCTGAACAATAGGGTTTCGTCTCCGGGTGGACATCCCTTGAGCCCACGCACTGAATCCAGGCGATTTTCCTCGGCTCCTTTTCATCGGAGGGTCTCACCAGGTGGCCCTGATAGGGGCCGGTAGCCGCGAGGATTCGTTCAAATTCCAAACTGGTGACCACATTGGCGGATCTATTGTAGCCATAGATATCGCGGCTAGCCGGACTGAAGGCCCTGGAACCCGAGGCCAATACCACCGCTCCCACTTTGATGGTGAGTTCTTTTTCCGTGTCGTCCCAGTCAATGGCTTCGGAGGGGCAGAGTTTTTCGCATATCTTGCATTTGCCTTTCCCCTTGATGATATAAATACAATTCTCAGCATCGATCACGTATTTGAGGGGAACTGCCTGGGCGTATTGCACGTAGATGGCCTTGCGTTTTCCCATGCCAGCGTCATACTCATCCAAGACCTTCTTGGGACATTTTTCAGCACATATACCGCAGGCGATACATTTCTCCATATCAACATAGCGGGGGTACTGCCTGACTCCTACTTCGAGATTTCCGACCTCCCCAGAGATGCTTTCCACCTCTGAGAGGGTTAAAAGCTCAATGTTGAGATGCCGGCCGACCTCGACCAGTTTGGGCGAGATAATTCACATAGAACAGTCATTGGTGGGAAAGGTCTTGTCCAGCTGGGACATCAT
>CP070735.1:2855021-2860181 GCA_020347625.1 Deltaproteobacteria bacterium | reverse complement strand
GGGCTGTTGCGTCTTAAGGCCAAGCATGGCCTGAGAACTGAGAAGGGTACCTAATACGGCGAGCTAACTTATTGACGCCCACGTTAGATGCAAAAATAGAGAGAACGTGGCAAATTCAAATCTGTGATCTGAGATATGGGATGTGCGATTTTGCTGGTGCCCAGCTATTGAGCCCACATCGCCTATCCCACATCTAGGGTGAATGGTTACTATCCAAGTATTTAAGCTCCTTGGAGCGGTATACAGATGAGCCCCAAGTCAAAAGGCCGCATTGCCAGAGCACCCTCTGGCCTACCACTACCCGATCGAACTCGCACCTTCGATATTTCCTACCAATTAATCCGTCCTGAAGAATTTGCCTCGCTGGGTATTGACCCTCAGGACGTTCCCGTCGGTACCTTCGTGGCAGAAGACCATCCTCCCTTTCTTGCCAGTCGCTTCGGGGGCAATGCCTACGGTTTTGGTATCTTGGAGCACCAGGATAAGCTGGGAGCCAGAGAGCTCGAGTTCTTGGAAAGTTTGGATTTCAACGATCCTGATATCTTGAAAAAGCACTACAGACGCATCAATAGTTTATACCGGAATTTGGGCTTGCTGATGCGCTTCAGTCGTCAGGGTAAACGTTACTTTCTCATTCCCATAAATTGGGTGAGTCACTCTTTGGAAGACATCAAAGACAAAGTGGATGAGATCGAGGAAGTCACAGTCAAACAAATTCACCAAAAAAAGAAAGAAAAACTCAGTGTCGGGTTGCTAACCGCCCCCAATGATCTCATCGTCTCTGAGATAACCGGCCGTATGCCGACCCAGCGATTTGTGATTATTGATTCCATCGATAAGCTGCGCGACTCAAGCGGACGATTCGATCTTATCATCATCCCCAAGGACATCGACGACCTGCTCCTGTCCCTGGGAATTAAGGGGTTGGTTGGATCGACCCTCACCAAAGAGACCTTTACTACTTACGGCACTTATGTGGCAGGCAAGATCTATGAGCTCCTGCGAACCGAAGGAGAACTCTGTGTCATTGCGAGCAAGCCCTTTCCCCCGACAAATCGAGAGGTGTGGGTTGAATTTCGCAACCCAGATGATTTGCGCAATTTTTTGCTTTTCACCCATATATTCCGTTCCAAGAAACGTTATCGCGGTAAGAGCGGCAGCCTACACCGAGTCCATCTTGCCGACTTCTACAACTACCTGAGCGGAATTTTCGTCTACCGTGAGGACTTCAAACAGATCGCGGGCGAACGGGATCCTATGCAGCTTACCTCGGAGGAAATCGACCACTTACCACGTTTGGATTTAAAGATTTCCAGCGGTGGGCGCGTTGATCTGGAAGGCCGCTGGGATAAAGTTTTAACGCCATTTTTCGAAAAAGTCGTCTGTCACAGTAAGCTGGCTCCCTCACTCAAAGAGAATTGGGAACGCAATTACGTTGTTGAGGGCGAACTCCCGGACAACTTGCAGATCTATGTAGGCCGCAAGCGAGAACCCGCTTTGCGATTGGAGCGCTTGGAACAAGAAGAGCGGGCTAGCGGCATGGCCGGCTGTTCGCTCGCCCTCGTTGCGGACTACAAGAACACTTTCGACTATCTGCTGGCTGTGCTGGACGTGCTGGCGGAGATTCGGGATAAGCGTTTCCAACGGCTCTCCGAGCTGGAGCTTAACCGGTTGCACAATCCCTTTGCAGCTCTCAAGAACAGATATCGCGCCTTCAACCATATGAAAAGACTTATGAAGCAGACGGCCCGCTTAAGGAGACTGGAAACCCTCCTTAACCCTGATCAAATTGAAGGGGTTCGCACAAAGGTGATCGACAACATCGAGAAATTGTCTCTACTGGGGGTGTCGGCAGCGCTGCTAAGAGAAATATATTTAATCGTGGTGGGTCACACCACCATGGGACGGATCACCTTTGGAAAGCTTCCGGAAAACACCCTGAAATCTATTACAGACCAGGCCAAACGCCAGAGTCTCGAGGAGGTGGCTGATCTGCTCAGGATTATCCGGTTGATGAGTATGTCAGAAATTGCCGCTTCTCTGGGGGAAAAGCTCACTGAAGAGCAGGGGAGGGAGCTGTTCAGCCTTTACGATGAAGCCATCTGGATAGCTGCAGATCCTAATCTCGACTGGGAAATACTCCACGATCAAAAGATTGCAGCCCTCGGCGGCGCACAGAACTTGGCTGTGCGTCAGATGCTCAAGCTCTTCAATTTATTCGAACATTTGGACTCCTGGACCGTGATCACCGACAAAGGCCCTTTTCAGAAGGAAGCCCTCGCAGATTATAAACCTGAAAAACTGGATCAGATCGATCAAGTCGTAGAGCTGATCAACATTACCAATGAATTCAAGGAACGGTTTTATGAACGCGAACCATTCAGCCGGCCCTATTTTTTTCGCAAATTGCTCAACTGCCAGTTTCACGGCACCGGCCACACATTTCCAATGCTCGGTACACGAGCGGGATTCATTCTCCTGTGGATTACCATCAGCGGTTCACCGGGAAATGTGATCAACTTTAACCCGTTGGCCGGTTACGAACTTAAGGACAGTGGCAATAGACTAGCAAGGGTGAGGAAAGCCCTCGAATCCTTAGACCCGCAGCAGCTCCACTTTACTTACCTTAACCGTATCAAAAAAACATTGTCCCTCGGCCAGCCAGCTTTCATTTTTGACAGCGGTATTCAACTCCGGCAAAACCCAATGAATCAGGCCACTGAGGTCATATTCATCGATGTAGGGGACAATCTCAAGAAAATAGAAGTGAACCTGAAGTCCCTGCGTAAGCGGTTGATTCCGGAGATGAGCGTCGCCCAGTTGAAAGAGATGGATAGAGTTTTTTTTGAGTTACACAGCTACCTGGAACATTTACAGCGCTACGGAAAAGCAGAGGACATGCATCCTGAGTTATTGGCTCAACAAAAAGCCGATATCGAGCGTTGTTGTTCTTCTCTGGAAGAACTTTTTGCGCAAAAGCTCCTTGTGCCCCAACAAATGTTCGATACCCTGGAGATCATCCATCAACACTGCCCCAGCATTGGTCGCCGCATCCTTACCGAGTACTGGGAACTTGATCGAATCAAACCGACAAAAAAGACCCACCTGGGAGAGACGATTCCTGGTTATGTTTTGCGTTGCCTCAAAAAATTCCAGGCCCTTGTGACCGGTGATCGGGGAACACTGCAAAATAAAGAAATCTTCTATCAGCTGGCTCAGCAGCAATTCGGTGCGATGACTGGAGAGACCATCGGCATCACCCATATGCAGATCGACATTCTTGAAGAAGTTGTTGAGCGAATAGGCACGAGACCAAATTTGCTAGAAGCTCTGGGGGCGGCGCTTATCTTCCAGGAGATTGGCAAGCTCCCCCTCTACCTTGAAGAATATAGATCTCTCTCCCAAAGCGATAGCCATGGCGTTGCAGGAGCTGAAATCTTACGACGGCAGGCCCTCCTCCAGCGTCTTGGTATGGACAAGGATACAAGTCGGTTGACCGATTTTCTGGTGGAATTTCACGGGTTGGTTGGCCATATACTCCGTGGCGAAATCGGCTTGCCGGCCTTAGAACTGGTCACCTCCACAGGCGATGAGCTGATCTTTGAAGCCTTTTTCCTCCATTCGGTGCTGGCGGCGGCGGCTTACCGAGAAGGAGTAATGGTTGAAGATTTGCTCGACCGTTTTCTTAACCTGAGGCAGCTGGCTTTAGATGTTATTCGCGGTAAGACCTCTTGGCAAGCCATTGTGGATAGCGAGTTCAGGGAAAAAGGGGAAAGACTCCTGAAAGAAACTAATGGTACGCGAGCCGAGCCGGTTCCACTTGCTTTGTTCTCAGACTGGAACGCTTTAGGTGACGAACAAGGTCTGCGCCGAAAGGGGGAAGATACCGCAGCACTAGAAAGGCTGTTCCGTCTTGTGGGTTTGGCTGATATCAGCTTTGTGGACATTCAGATGCAAATCATGGGTATGCCCGTAAGTTTCATCTACCACAAGAAAGGCTTGAAAAGTACCGGAGTAGAAAAGTTTCAGAGGGATCTGCAGAAAGCTACGATCCTTTATAAAGCGGTGATGCACCTGGATGAAGAGATACGTCGAGACCTGGTGGATAACTTGAGCCCTGCCTCGGACTCTGTCCGCATTTACGGCTTGGAATATGTGGCTCAACATCTGGCACCGGAAAATTGGCTTAAGCTGCTCATTGTATCCTTTCGGGGGCTAGATCGATTTTACCGCAATAATGTAAAACCCAAGGTGGCCGATTTTCACGATCTTAACCTGGTCATTGATCATAGATATCAGGCCCTCGCCGAGGAGTTGGATTCATTTCCCGCTGAACGTCTCTTCAATGATGGCCGGCTACTTTCTCGCTTTAACAGGGCCTGGGTAGGACTCATTTTGAATTACAGTGGCGCCGAGCGCGTGGTGAAACCGTTCTACCGAGATCGTCTCAAGGTAGAACGACTTCTTGAACGAATACGTGGCCAGGAAAACATTTTGCGACTGAAGCACCTCTATCACAAAGAACTAAAGCAGTTGAAAAACCACAATTACAATACAGAAGATTACCAAAAGCTTCTGAGTCAGTCCTTCCATCAACGGCTTCAGGAACTTATAGAGCAGGCCCTTAAGAAAGCTCAGAAAAGGATGCGGCAACAAAGAAGTTTTTCTGGAATTGAGCGTCTCTTTGCAGAATTGATGACAATGGCTGAAGAAAACGGTTTTGTGGACGAGCAGGTACAGCTGTTAAAGGACATGTACGAATTCAGCCGCGATCGTTTGCGCAAAAGGAGACTGGCGATCATATACCAGGAGATCGACGGTTGCACCAGCGACAGCGATCTATTTGAATTATGGAAAAAAATCCGCGCTGAACTCGTGAACAACCGGCGCCACCTGGGTAAAGAGTTTGAGGACCTAGTCACAGCTCGCTTTGACGATCAACTGAAGTGGCTGCAGACATCTTAACCTAAAGCTGTGAAGATGAGACACTATTTTGGTCCTCCCCGTGGCTTTTTTTCTTGACAATTCGGTATTATATATATATAAACAGAAACAGTGCACGCAGGTGGCGACGGAAAAGCCCCCAGCCCGTCGCCACACGCAACAACCCAACTAAACGACACACCAAACGACCACACGATTAAGGTAGCGGGTCTCGTG
>CP070735.1:2848597-2854921 GCA_020347625.1 Deltaproteobacteria bacterium | reverse complement strand
TGGTGGTATTTCTTGCATCCGAACGGGCCAGTTACATCACCGGCACCACCATTCAAATAGATGGAGGCTATTATCGGGGTTTAATGTAGCGAGGAGTCAGCGGTAAACGGTAAAGGGTGAACGGTGAAAAGTGAAGGGTGAAGGGTGAAAAGTGAAAAGTGAAAGGTAAAACGTTACAGGGCATCCAATCCCTTAATTCCTCAATTCCTTAATCCCCTAATCTCATCATCCCACATCTCACATCCCACATCTCACATCCCACATCTTCAATCTACTCTATGCTCTATGCCCTACTTGTCCCGCCATAGCCCTTGGGCGACGGCGGATGCCCTATGCGATCCTAAATGCGAAATGACAAATCCGCGCTAGGAGTCCAGATCATCTTCCCGTATCACTGCTTCGCAGTCCGGGCATTGGGTTATCTCCTGAAGATTTACGTCAGAAAAGCGATGAATCCACTCCTGCCCATTCCAAAGAAACTCAACCCATATCTCGTAGCCACACTGGCAGTATCCCGGTTTGCTGTAGACCATGATATTTTCCTATTTCGCTGCCAACCATAATCAATCGATGGACAGGTAATCCTGGACAGTTCTGATGAGGGACTCCAATAAGACCTCTCGAGGAAAAGCATTCTTATCAATCACATTTTGAGCCAGCAGAACATTGTTTCGAGAGACAGGGATCGCAACCGCCCAGTGATCCGCGTTCACATATCCCAAAAGCACGCTACCCGGGATAATCATGTCATAGAAAATCAACTGGCTGTCATTGCGCGGGTCTACCCGGGCAAGCCGATCGTAGAAAGACCAGAGTCCAGATGAAATATTCTCTCTTGGCGCAAACGCCCCAAGAGAGAAGTAGCTGACGGACTGCGGCAGCTTATTTTTTTTGAACCACTCCATTCGTGTGGACCGCTTCAAATCCTCCCATCCTTTGCCGTCACCGGGTTCGCACGCTTCAAGCTTCAGGTCTCTCAAAAAGTCGCCGAGCCAGTCGATACCATCGGCCAATGGCGAACCCGACACTGCCCCGGTGACACCAACAACCGCAGTCACACGCTCAACCACGGAAGGGTAGGTTGCCAACGTTTCGAGGATGTCCACTACCCCCTTGGAGTGACCCACCAGAATGAGTTGCTCCCCTTCGGATGGCTTCATCTCAAGAATGGCGTCTCTTATAATGACGGCGTTATAAGCGCTGCTTGAACGTCCGTTAGTCACGATCCTTCCCGTTTTGTATCCGATGTTCTCCAGATGTTTCAAGCTGTAAGAAAACTCTAAGAAATCCTCCCCCCCGCAGCCAGACATGAACCCCGGCACCACAAGGATTCGAATGTTGGAGCGCGGTTTTTCCAGGGAAACCGTCCGTCCTGTGCCTAATGGTTCGTTGGCAAGTTGCCAGATAACTTCTTCGCAGGGCTTGTCATCTGGAAACAGTTGCCCGTGGTCTTCGCGAACTGCACAATAAATTTCCCGGAACCTGCCGCGATAATCCTCCACCCCGGCCTTCTCGGCAGGCGTCAGGATTAGGGGCACCGTATCCAGAGAAAACTCCATAAGCGCTTTGCCTCCGCAGGAAAATACTGAGGTCACAATCATCAAAATAAGTCCGACAAAAAATACCCTGTAACTCCTGGAAAGTTGTCGCATGCCGCCAATATCCTTTCGATTGAGAAGGCGTTAGGAGCCTGAATTTAGGAGACAGGAGACAGAAGAGAGGAGTATATAAAAGAAATTGCATTACTCCATGCCCTATGCTCTACTTGTCCCTCCATAGCCCTTGGGCGTCGGCGGATGCCCTATGCCCTATGCCCTATGCTCTATGCTCTATGCCCTATGCCTTTCCCGGTGGCAACACCTCGGCCATGAGAGCCAGGAAGTTGCCGCCGGCCACTTTTGCAAAATCAGCACTAGATAGACCCAGCGATTCGACTTTTCTTAGCTCGTGCCCTGGTGCGCCAAAAGGAAAATCGCTGCCGAATAAAAGTCTCTCCGGTCCATAGTGCTGAATAAAGTGGCGCATGTGATCGGTGGGGGCCAAGGCAGTATCGGCGAACGTGTTGGACCGCTGCCAGATGCCCGCCCTCTCCAGTGCGGGGTAGGAACCATTGAGGGCCCCCAAGTGGGGTATGATAATCACTGCATCGGGTGCAAGTTGTTCTACGAAACGACAGGTGTTGGTGAAGCTCTCCTCGAGAACAATCGGCAAGCGTCGTCTGGTTATTTCCTGGATAATCTCTCCGCAGCGGGGATCATCATAGTGATAGATGGGCTCGTTGTCATGTCGGTGCCACTTTATGCCACGGTAGTCCTTTCGGAGCTCTTCAATGGCAAAATCGTTCCAAACAAAAAGGTAAGGGAAAATCGACTCGTTTTGCGCCGCTAAATCAAGTAAGTAGTTATTGGCAGCATGTCTGGTTTCACGCCATTTATGATTGTCTTGAAAATTGGGGTTGTAGCGGTCGTAAATGTCTTCCACCGGAGCGTAAAGACAGGCGCCTGTGATGCCTGCCTCTTGGAGAAGCGGAGATATTATATCAAAAGGCAGATCTACGTTTTGAACGCCGCAGTGTATATGACTGTCGATTATCTGCATGTCAGCCATATATATTCTCCCCAACCTCTATTTTCCTTAACCACAACCCTAAATCCCAAATCCCAAGCACCAAATTACAAATAAATTCGAAAACCCAAAATCCAATGACCAAAACAGATTTGGAATTTTGAATTTCGGTCATTGTGATTTGTTTGATATTTGTGATTTGTAATTTGAGATTTCCATCACCTTCCCTTACTCCACCACACAGACGGCGCAGCCGCGCGCCTCGCGTACTACTTTGGTTGAGACACTGCCTTGAAATACCTCCCTCACCCTGGATAGTCCTCGGCGACCCAGAACCAGAGTCCCAAAGTGACCGAGTTCCACCTCTTCGAGAATGGCATCAGCGATCTCTCCCTTTTTTACGCTGAACTTGGATCTGATCTGTTCAGGTTGCACCCCGGTCTGCAGCAGCACCTCGGTGGCCTGAGTAAAAAATTTGCCGATCTTTTCTTCGTCCTCCAACCGCCAGTACACACCGGCCAGGTCGGGGCGCTCGGCCTTGCGAGCATCGATTGCTTTTTGTTCCTCTTTATCCAGGTTCATACGTGAGATGGCCGGAAGAATATGAAAAAGCACCAGCCTTGCCTCCTGATTTGGTGCAAAGACCCGACCAGCATATTCAACCGCCCGCAATGAATTCCGGCTGCCGTCTACGGCAATTAGAACAGTGTGTAGCATGGGATTGTTCCTCCATTACCCCAATAATAGCATATTGCATAACACCCCTGTGCCGGCAACTAGTGGACATGCCCACCGGGGACGGGGTCCTATGTTTGCCCTAAAAATCCATTACCTCGCCTCCGGAAATTGGCCTCTTTTTACCGGTGTTGACGTCAAGAGTCATGCCTGGTTCAATTGTCGCCTCACGCGGGTAACCCCTGTCTTCCCAATACCCGCCTTTCATCCGGTCGGTAAGCTCTACAGTTCCCAGCCACTTGCAACTCTTGTATCCCCAAAGATTTGGTATCACCATACGCAGTGGCCCCCCATATTCCGGTTCCAGAGGTTCTTCATCTACCTCATAGCTGAGTATGACTCTTGGCTTGTCCAGGTCCTTGAGCGCTACAGTGGTTGAGTAACCACCGCCCACACTAGTAAAGACAGCGTGGCTCGCTTCCACCGTAGGTGATATAAATTCGAGAAAATCGCGCCAGAGAATACCGCCCCAGACGGCCCTCACCGACCAGCCAGAAACTGAAGTCAACCGGGCGTTGGCAGTGGAGTGAGGAAGCGTCATGAGATCCTGCCAGGAAAGGGAAAGGGGTTTTAACACCATACCAGTTACTTCCAGACGATAGGTATCCACATCAATTTGTGGCATGCCACCGGCTTTAAAAACCGGGGCACGAAGTCTGCTTAAAATACTCATAGCTGCACCTTGTCAAAGCTTGTCCAAAAACGCCACCAACTTATCAAAATACTCCTTGCCACCTACGAAATAGGTGTCGTTGTGACCAGCCCCCGGGAGAGTTACAAACTCTTTGGGATTGGGCGCCGCTTCATAAAGTTGACGACCAAGCCGGATGGGAACGATCCTATCATCGTCTCCATGAAAAAAGAGTATCGGTGCGCTCACCTGGGCAATCTCACCCACAGCATTCAAGCGATGTTTGAACAAACGCTCGGCGAAGGGTAAGGGGTAGTGAGCCCCCGCCATGGCACCCATGTTTGTAAAAGTTGACTCCAGAATAAGTCCATCGCAATCCTGTGTGGCCCCCAGATGGGTGGCCGCAATTCCCCCCAATGATCTTCCGAAAACAATGAGTTTGGCTTTGTTTCCTTCCGCCCATTTCCTTGCCACTTGATAAGCAGCTTCAGAATCCAGATAAAAGCCTTTTTCGCTAATCCGGCCGTTGCTGCGGCCGTAACCGCGGTAGTCGAAAATAAAGACGCTTATCCCCCTTTGCTGGAGTAACCGAACATTGTCCAACCGGTGAGATATATTGCCAGCATTACCATGACAGAAAAGAAGAAGACGACTGGGGGGTGAAGCGGAAACCAGCCAGCCGTGAAGACGCACTCCATCACTGCTGTCAAACCAAATGTCGTCAAAACCAAGACCAAAGTCAGCCGGCGTCTGTACGATTGATTTATCCGGGAAAAAGACTTGGCTTTCAACGAACCAGTTCCAGCAACCGCTTAGAAAACTCAAGACGAGTACCCCCAGTAGTAGGGCAAGAATTCTCAGGAGCCGCACTACAATCTTTCTCATGTCTGTGCCATCCTGGCGTATATACTAGGCACTAGGCACTGGGCACTAAGCACCAAGCACTAGGCACTAAATAGCACTTTAAGGAGTCAGGAGTCAGAATCCAGAAGAAAACAAGGATAAAATGTTACTATATTTTTCTCTATACTGGCTCCTATTCTCTCTCGCTATGCCCTATGCTCTATGCGCTATGCGAAAGGCGAAGCCTCTCCTCATATTTCCTTAAAAACCTTAGCCAGGGATTCCCCCGCCACGTGAAGCTTCCATTCATTCAGATAGCCAAAAGGTGTCACTACGACCGAATAACCAGTTTGCTCCAGACGTTGACGGGCATCCTGGATGAATCCTTCTGCAAAGTCAGCCGGCGCCTTGCTATTGGAAAGGTGATTAAATGAGTGCAGTACCACGTTTTTGGAATCAAACTTTCCCGCCAGCCATTTGATGTTTTTTATGAACTTCGTTAAAACCTTGCCTCGGCGCTCGAGGTCTTCAGCCTCGACGTGGTAGAAGACGACGACAGCATCCTGACAGTTGGCCTCCACATCCTGATCAGGCACCTGTTCCAGCATCTTTTGGTATGTTTTGAACCAGAAAGAAGGCGCGTAAAATAGAAGGAGTTTCATAAAGCTGGGTGCCTCAGCCGTGAGGATAGACTATCTGTGCATCATACAATGCTCGAAAGGGTAGGGTCAACAGATTGCGGATTTAAGAAGGCATAGAGCATCCGCCGTCGCCCAAGGGCTATGGCGGGACAAGTAGGGCATAGAGCATAGGGTAAGGTCAACTCTTTACCCTTCACCCTTTACCCTTTACCCTTCACCCTTCACCCTTTACCCTTCACCTTTCACCTTTCACCTTTCACTCTTTACTCTTTACCCTTCACCGTTCACCGTTCACCATTATCTTCAATCCGAAATCCGCGCACGAACTCATATATTCTTTTCATATCTCCAGTTCCCCGCATTTTTAGATATTGGCAAGATATGTTCAGTCACTACCTAGAGAGTTTTACCCCAGCATTTTGTGCCGAGACCCCAGAAGCCAAAAGTGCAGATTAAGGGATGTAATTCACAGTTTCACAGTGGATTATTGGGAGATTCACCCGCCTCATAAATTCTGCCCTCTGTAACCAAACTTGCAATGCCCCTCAAATCCCCTTAAACTAGCCACCAGTTAGAGATCGTGGAAGCGAATAAAACCGTCTCATACTCTTGGGAACATCCAATATGAAAAAGGAAAAAAAGACAAGAGGTCAACTCATCAGTGAATTGGCCAAACTGCGCCAAAGGATTGCTGAGTTGGAAAAAGCTAAAGTCGAGCTCGAACGAGCAGAAGAGCAATTGCGGCAAACCAAGGAAGTGTTCGCAAGGGCCGAACAGATAGGCCGCTTTGGTCATTGGTATCGTGATTTTGCTGAGAACAAGGCCACTTGGTCCGAGGGAACCTATCGCATTTTCAGCGGCGATCCGGAGCACTTAGATATATCGTATGAGGCTTTCTTAGCCCTCGTC
>CP070735.1:2838322-2848497 GCA_020347625.1 Deltaproteobacteria bacterium | reverse complement strand
GCAAGGCAGAGATCCTCTCTTGCTCAAGCATCTCTTGGAAGATGTACTCATCACCTAGCATAGCTTTCCTTCTCGCCTAATTCACCACAGAACTAATTCATCTAGTGCCTATTGTCTATTCTCATCTCACATTTCTCATTGAACCTTGGAAGTTATACGTTAGAAGTTATACGTTATACGTAAGGCGGTATCCGGTATCATTGAGGGGTTTCCAAATCTGCAAAAAGTTCTCAATCGCCAAGTCTTTTTCCCGTATAACTATTAACGAATAACCAATAACTTTGTTTTATCAGCTGCCTGCTGTAAAAGTCCTCCCAAGAGTATCTGCGGCTGCTGATCCTGTCAAGAAGCTGCCTCGCTCCTCCAGAAGTTGCTTGACCTTTGACCGAGATATGCTACAAACTCGGCCCTAATTCTGATTTCCCTTTACCCAAATCATTATTTACTGGGGGAAGGAAAACCTGGTCCTCTAGGCCAGGTCAGATCGCATAGAGCATGGAGCATAGCGAAAAAAAGAGTAAACGGTGCAAGGTTGCTCAGCCAGCGCATAATCGGTTTATCGTTTACTAAACGCTTTGCGCTCTGCGCTTAGCGCTTTGCGTCATTGGGACAGCTCAAAGTCAGGTACTCCTATTCTTTATTATGAAGACTCGACGCACCCTGCTCAAAGAAGGTTTTCTTGCCGGCACCCGCAAGGGATGGCGTGGTTTTGTCTGGATGATAAAGATTCTGGTCCCCATATCCTTGCTTACCGCTGTGCTAGCTTGGACCGGTTGGCTCGAGAAAATCGATTTTCTCGTCCAACCGGTAATGAGCTGGTTGAGCTTGCCGGCCATAGCCGCTCTGCCGTTGCTGATAGGTACACTGACAGGTATCTACGGTGGAATTGCCGCCATGGCGGTTCTGCCCTTCACCACTGAGCAGTTGACCCTCATGGCCATCTTCCTTCTCATTGCTCACAATCTCATCCAAGAAGGGGTTATCCAGGGAAAATCAGGCCTGCATCCCCTTAAAGCAACGCTCTTTCGTCTGATAGCCGCCACTCTTACGGTAATGGTCGCTGCGCGCTTCCTGGATGTTAGTTCTACAGCAGTGGTGGCTACGGACATCTCTGCGCCTGTTTCACAATCCTTTGGTGCGATGATGGAGAGCTGGCTCCTATCCACCTCACATCTTTGTGTCAGGATATTGCTGATCATAATGAGCCTGTTGATTCTCTTGGAAGTGCTGAAAAGCCTGAACTGGATTAGCCGGATTGTTAACCTGTGCCGACCTCTGTTGAAGGGATTGGGTCTCAGCGAAAAGGCTGGTATTCTCTGGATGACAGCGGCCGTTTTCGGCCTAGCTTACGGGGCAGCTGTGATAGTAGAGGAGGCAAAAGAGGGTCACCTGGACAAGGAAGAACTGGAAGGACTGCATCTTTCAATAGGAATCAATCATGCCCTGGTTGAGGACCCGGCTCTATTTTTGGCCTTAGGATTAAGCGCTTTCTGGCTCTGGGTGCCGCGATTGATCACGGCAATGTTGGCCGTTCGACTTCTCACTTTGTGGCAGCAAATTTCCAGAAAGTGGCAGTCAGCCAGATCCTGACGTGTCCCGGGATTGCGGATTTCGGATTTCGGAATTGGGATATGAGATTTGAGATCTGGGATGTGAGATGAGAAATGCTATCGCCGTGTCACCGCGTCGCCGTATCTCCGTGTCATTCCGCCACGCCTAGTGCGTAGTCCCCAGTCCCCAGTGCTTACTGCAGCTGCCCGCTATGGAAGTTATACGTTATAAGTTATATGTTATAGGTTATACGGTATGCTTGAGGAATTTCCAAAGCTGAAGAGAGTTTTAAATTGCCGAATCTTTTTCCCATATAACTATTAACGAATAACCAATAAATTCATTTTGCCTACTGCCCGCTGCCCGCTGTCAGCTGCCCGCTACACATTGGCCTTCCCCGGCATGCGTATTGCATCCCATCAGGAAAATTCTGGACCTTTATGTTCCCCATAATTTAAATGGCAATACCTACTAGCCCTGGTCTCTTTTGTAGGAAAAGGGGTATAGCGAGTTGAATTCTGTTGTTGTGAGGACGCTCTTCTCACTCTTCGTGCCAGGTGGACTAATCTTTTTCGCAACAGCTGCTCTCTTGCAACTGGGACTGCTGCATAAATCCTTGTCTGCTTTGGTGCACATTTATCCGTTTGCAGTGGCCGGCGCCGGGGTATTGCTGGGGTGGCGTTTCAACCGGAGTCGAATGGTGTTCGCCATTCTTGTGCTGGCTCTTGCCGACAGGGCATTGGTGTCCTTTCCCATTGGTAGCGCAAAACCAGTGGATTTTGGACAATCCGTTTTCAACGCTGTTGCCTTTCTACTCCCTTTAAATCTGGCAGCACTCTCTTTCATGAAGGAGCGAGGTATTGTCACCTTGCGAGGCCTTATACGGCTGAGCTTGATTTTCATTCAAATACTTGCGGTGTACCTGATTTGTCGTTTCCCGCAGCTGGGCATAGCCGCTGTTCTCAACTACTCAATGAATGACGGCAGCGTTCTCAGTCGTCTACCATTCGCCCTACCGGCACTGGTTGCCTTTGGCGCTGCATTTCTTCTCCTCACTTTTCGTTTTATCCAGAGCGAAGGCGTCATGGAAAATGGTTTTTTTTGGTCGCTGTTATCATCGTTCTTCGCTGTGGCCATGGTCGAGAAGCGGTATCTTTCTACGATCTATTTTGCCACTGCAGGGCTCGTCCTGATTATCTCGGTGATTGAGACCTCGCATAGCATGGCATTTTCCGATCAACTAACCGGCCTGCCCGGGCGGCGAGCCCTGGAGGAAGCCCTTCTCAAACTCGGGAACAACTACAGTGTGGCAATGCTTGACATCGATCGTTTCAAAAAGTTCAATGACCGCTATGGACACGATGCCGGTGATCAAGTTCTCCGCATGGTGGCGTCGAAACTTGCCAAGGTCACCGGTGGGGGTAAGTCATTTCGTTACGGCGGCGAGGAATTTACCATTATTTTTCCGGGCAAGTGCGTCGCCGAAGCCACCCCCCATCTCGAGCGATTGAGAAAAGTGGTGGAGCAAACTCGCTTTATCGTTCGCAGTCACAAACGCCCTCTGAGAAAGCCTGAGGACCCGAAAAAGATCAAGGGATCGCGTAAGAAAGTCAAAATTACCATCAGCATAGGTTTGGCCGAAAAAAATGAACGGTATGGCAGCCCTCGAGAGGTGATCACGGCGGCAGACAAAGCCCTCTACCGTGCCAAAAAAGCGGGGCGCAACCGGATCAAAACGTAACCACCCTAAGATGATTTCAGATTTCAGATTGTAGATTGCGGATTTTTATGAGTTGTTTGTTTCTAATCACGTGCCTGATTTCTAGTTGATTCATTTTTTTTAGAGTTCCAATTGATAGATCGCAACGTGGGTAAATCTGAAATCTACAATCTAAATTCAGCAATCGCTAACACTCCAGTAATACTCCCTTTCCCCGCATATGAAAGCTTCACATTAAGGTACGGCTCCGCCCTGTGCGACTCTCTATTACACCGGTTGTATTCCAATTTGCTTTGGTTTACACTCAGTTCAACTCCGTTCGGGGGTCCAGATAATCTAAACGTGTACTATCGACTTTGGAGCATCGACTGCTATGAAAAAGTTCAGTGCAAGTACAGTTGTTTTGGTGGTCGTGTTTTTTCTGATGGGGTGCTCGACTACAAAACTCACGTGGGTGAGCAAGCCCGCAGTTCGAGAGGTAGGTAATAATTTTTTTGATGCCCGGCTCAGACCGGTTGGGATCAAGTCTGACGCCGCAGAGGTCTATAAAGCGTTTATTTTCTCCCTGAAAAACAAGACAGATAAAGAATTGAAGATTATCTGGAATGAGACTTTCTATGTCCACGATGGAGGAATGAGCGGCGGTTTCATGTTTGAAGGTATTCCTTACGAGGATAGGAACAAGCCAAAATCACCCACTGTTTTGGCAGCAAATGGCAGTTTAACAATGAAGATTTGGCCCAGTGATTTAGTCTTCTACCATCAGTTCGAAAAGGCAGCGGTGGGATTCGATGAAGGAACGTGGATCCACAACGAGTTGAAACCTGGTCAAAATGGCATGCTATTGACTGTGAAGGTGGGTGAACGGGTCGTTAATGAAAAAATAACCGTGGATATATCGGTCCAAGAAGTAAGGTAAACACTAACATAGAATCTCCAACTGTTTCCTCGCCCGCATTTCCCTAATGATATGTACTATTCAAATCGGTAGCCACCGTTTTTCTTGTGCAGTTCAGGAACAGGGACGTAAGGTAATGTCGTCGACAGTTTCACAATTTTACCCCCACGCAATACCGTGAGGTCAATGCGGCTACCGGCTGAAAGTCCCCCCATGGTTTCGCGAATGTCACAGGTCGTCTCGTAATCAGTGGAAACTGGTACACCCTGAATGGCGAGCACGATGTCACCACCGATCAGAAGTCTCTGACCACCGATCTTCACCGGGATATTGCCAGGCTCAATGCCCAAATAATGACCAGGCGAATCGTTTGCGACTCGCTGAATTAGGAGCCCGGCTTCTTGTGGCACATTGAAAGCTCTGGCCAGATCACCCGAGAGAAAATAAGCCTCCAAGCCGCTCCAAAATGTTTTTTGTCTCAGAAGCAGCTCCTTAGCGGTGTTGATGCTGGCGGCAAACCCTAGACCCTCTGAACCACCAGACTGAGATAGAATGTGACTCACGATCCCAATCAACTTACCATCCATATTAAAGAGGGGACCTCCTGAGTTGCCCTTGTTAATGGCAGCATCCGTCTGTAAAAACTCAACCGGCACGAGTTGATTGCACACAATCTTGGACGTCCGACGACCGCTGATATGTCCGACCGTTAAGGTGTGATCAACACCGTATGGCGCGCCAACGACGAATATCTCGTCCCCGATGCTCACTTTATCGGAATCTCCCAAATCCGCCGCGACAAGGTCATCGGGCACCTGCTCGAGTTTTAGCAAGGCCACGTCCGCCTGGTTGGCGGAACTTATCACCTTTGCCATTACTCTGCTGCCATCAAAGAAGTGAACAGAGACCTCGTCCGCCACGTGGACCACATGGGCCGAGGTCATGACCAGGCCATCTTCGGAAATCACCACGCCGGAACCCAATCCGCCCTTGGTGACGGTGATGGTCTCGCCGGGGTGCAGTTTGGAATAGCCACGCTCTTTTGTAAGGATTACCACAACCGCAGGATTGACCTGCTTGAATACCTTGCTCAAGGACTTGGCTTCCGAGACGGTGGTCAGGCCTAAAAGACTTACCATAAACAATGAAAAAAGGATCTTATACCGCATGCTAATTCCCCACTTCTTTAGGAAGGAAGCTAAAGGCTGGATTGATTCGTCGAAATTGATCCTGGCTTGCTGCCTGTCCTTATTAAAATGTTTTTGAACGCTATGTCCTCTTGGCGAGTTTACAAGTCGGGGACTTTGCTTGGAGGGAATTTCAAAAAGTGCTGGACCAATGGTGCTTTGAGATCTGAAATCTTAAATTATATCAGTCCGAATTTTCTATAAGTTCAAAACCCCATCCTGGGGTTAATCAAAGCAACGTCTTCCTGACTTGATTCCTTTTTAAACTCCGTCGCATCACTTAAGCTGTTGTTGCTGAAAACTAAAACTTCCTATGCAACGAGCAAAGGAAATTGATGCGCTAGCCTATCAAAATATTACTATTGCCCGGCTCCTTCCTGAGGGAGACCCTTGATCACCTCGGCAATTTCACGGCTGAAAGCCTCGAGCGCCCGACTTTCGGCGACAACGAGGTTTTCGTAGCTCTCGCCTCCAACCGTTTCAGTATACCTCGATATTCTTGTTGCGAGCACCTTCGGATTATCATCTTCCCAATGAGTAAGATACCAGCGAGCGTGGAGGGTGGCGTTCCCATTGAACTCGCCATCGAACCGGATCACGTCCACGGCTAGAATGTATTTTACGTCCTCTTTCTTGGCCCAGGGGTGGAGGATGATGTTCGTTGTAGAAAGAAGATTAGACATATTTAATGCCAAAACACTAGCGAAATTGCGCTCCAGAGGCTCTCCCCAGTGATGGAACACGCCAAGCTGGATTTTATTTTCCTCGGTTCGGGTCACGATCTGCGGCCGATTCAGATACTCTGGGAGCCTGATGGGACCCACTCGGAGTGAGAAAGCATCATCCACTGCTCCCGCCTCGGTATTTGTTTCTGAACTGGCGAGGGGCTGCAACATATAAAGCCTCGTGGGTTCTTGGGTGCCTTTGCCCAAACAACCTCCAAGAATTATAAGGGAGATGCTAACAAAAATTGCTACGAGACTGAGATGTAAATTCCGCATAATCTACCTCCCGAGAGCGGTTTTGCCTCGGACAATGGCATCCGGTTGGGTTTCGAGATAATTGGCCAGAGCACGGAGGGAACGGGCCATGTTCTCCAGTTCCGCCAGAGATTTATAAAGTTGATAGCGTAAAGGTGACTCCTCTCCAATTGTTTCATCCACTGAGGCGAGGGTCTTTTTTGCTTGTTTAAGCGCAGCTTGCGCCTCGGCCATCACCGGGTCTACATGGCCGTCCACATTTTTTACCAGCTTTCGGGCGTCGGCAAGCGTCTTTTCCAGCTCATCTACCAGGGGCCCCAAACGACCGTTGGCATCTGTCAACAGTTTGCGGGCCTGCTTCAGGGAGCCATTCAAGTTTACAACGGCTTCCTTAACTTCCGGAGAACGGATAATGTCATCGAGTCCTTTAACCGCATTGTTTGCGTTGCTGACAAGTTCGTCAATGGGAAGATTTTCGAGTTTTTTGGCCAAAACTGCCATCTCCGATGGGATCGTGGGGATTTCCAAGATGTCTCTATCCAGTCCCACTAGGTGGACGGGAGTCTGCGGATAGAAATCAAACGACACCAAAAGCAGACCGGTCAGAAAACTCTGCAACTCCAGCTTGGCTCTCAGACCCCGTTCAATAAATACGTCAATCTTTTCTTCGGCAGTGGCTTTTTCGAACATTTTTTCTGAAATCTTGACCTCGCCGACCCTGGTGAATGCTTGCGGATCGACTTCGATATACACCGGGGTCCAAAAAGAGAGGTCATCGGTGTTAACCACAACCTTGATTTTTGTAACCGATCCGACTTTGACGCCCTTGAAAATCACATCAGCTCCGAGTCTCAGCCCCTTGATGGAGCCGTCGAAGTAAAGCACGTAACTTGTCGTCTTTTTGAAGAATTTGCCGCCGCCAAAGATCAGAGTTCCGGCGATCGCCAGAGCCACCGCACCCAGGACAAAAGCCCCAATAAGCTTCGGATTTGCCTTTTTACTCATGATGTATGCATCCTCATGTTTCTGTGGAGTAATAAAGCGTTAGGGATTTTAGATTTCAGATTTTAGAACTCAGCGATTCGCAGTCAGGTAACCATGCTGTCTCAATCTGCAATCCGCAATCTAAAATCATAAATGATTCATGCTTCCCCCATTACCGTTTAGTGCTATTTTATCTTTGCCTGTCATTTTGCTTCCGCCAAAAACTCACCGCGGCTGAGAAAGTTACGAACCTTTGGGATAGGGGATTCGTCGCGCAGTGTTTTGGGGTCCCCCGTGGTGAGCATGGTTCTTGTTTCCGGATCGAGGAACACCGAATTGTTCCCTATGGCAAAGATGCTCGCCAGTTCATGGGTCACCACCACCACCGTGGCTCCGAGGCTGTCTCGCAGCTCGAGAATCAGCTCATCCAGCAGCCGGGCGCTGATGGGATCCAGTCCCGCCGAGGGCTCGTCAAAGAAGAGGACCTCGGGATCCAGCGCCATTGCCCGGGCCAGGGCAGCCCGTTTCTGCATGCCACCGCTGATCTCCGAGGGATAGAATTCTTCGAAGCCCGCGAGACCCACCAGGGAAAGCTTGAGAGCAATGACATCCCTAATTTGGCTGGGACTCAGATCCGTGTACTCTTCCAGCGGTAAGGCCACATTCTCCGCCAGGGTCATGGAGCTCCACAGGGCCCCACCCTGGTAGGATATGCCAAAACGCCTCATCATGAACTCTCGCTCCAGGGGCTCCAGCTCCCAAAAGCTCTTGTCCTCGTAAAAGACCTTTCCTTGCGCAGGCGCTTTCAGCCCTGTCAGACCCCGGAGGATGGTGCTCTTGCCGCAGCCGCTGCCACCCATGATGATGAAGACGTCTCCCCGGTTGATGGTGAAATTCAGATCTCTCTGGATCACAAAGTCACCGTAGGCCATGGTAAGATCACTGACCGTTATGTGAGCCTCTGTGTTTGTCATTTATTCTTTCAACCTCAGATTTTGAGCGCATTAGTGATAACCGCAAAGAGGCCGTCTGCGCCCACGATAAACAGAATCGAAGTGACCACTGCTGAAGTAGCCGCATTTCCCACCGCCGAGGCGCTTCGCCCGGACTCCATGCCTCTGAGACAACCCGATACGGCAATGATAATACCGAACACCATGCTTTTCGCTATCCCTATGGAGAAATGGGTCAGGTTGAGCGCCAACCTGGTCTGTTCGTAATATTGCAGAGGGGACAGATCCAGCATAAACACGCCGACGACAGCACCTCCCAGGATACCCAACAAGTCAGCGTAAAGAGTGAGAAGCGGCATCATCACGATGAGCGCGAGCATTCGGGGAACAACCAGAAATTCCATGGGCGAGATCCCCATGGTCTTTAGGGCATCGATCTCCTCGTTCACCTGCATTGTGCCTATCTGGGCGGCAAAGGCGGCACCGGTTCGACCCGACATAATAATTCCCGCCATCAAAGCACCCATCTCCCGTGCCATGGCAATTCCTACCAGGTTGGCCACATAGATTTGCGCACCGAACATTTCGAGCTGCACGGCACCGACGAAGGCCAGAATCAGCCCCACCAGGAGACTGATGAACGAGACGATGCCCAGGGCATTCCCACCGCACTCTTGTAGAAGCAGGGTGAGGTCCGAGCGGCGAAAACGCGCTTTACCCGTCAGCAACTTGCCGAAGGCTATAAAGGACTCGCCGAGGAAGTCGAGCATATCGCCCGCCCTGCGACCCATTTCCATTGCGTGGTTGCCCAGTTGAATCAGGAACGGCTCCCGCAGAGCCGCTCTACGTGCATCTTTTTTTTCTGGGACAGCCAAGGCAAGCTTGAGGAGTCGTTGCACGCCCTCAGGCAGCCCCTCCTTATCTGCGTCGATATTTCTCTCAGTGCAATGCTGAAGAAGTTTGACCAGAAAAGTCACCAGGCCGCTGTCCCAAACAGTAATATCCTTACTATCGAAGGTCAGCCGCTGGACCGGAAGTCCTGAGTCAATTTGCTTCCGAACTTCATCAAGCGAAGGCAGTTGCTGCCCAATTGACCAGTTTCCAGCGAGTTGGATCAGTAGGGTGTCATCAGATGGGCGACTAAAACTGATCTCAGCAACCGCTTGCGTCCCTTCCATCACCGCTTCCATTTATTTTTCCTTATCCAGTCTCTGGATACAAAGTTCAAAGATTGTATTTATTTGACTCTCGCTTACCGCGTCTTGATCTTGAAATAGCAAGTCAGATATTGATTTGCTGTGACATTATTAGCGTAAAAGAAATCCCCAAATTACTTTACAATCAATGTTCGCAAGACGAACGAGATGGGGTAGGTCAGGAGTTTGTATCAGTGAAGATAAACTGATGACCACCGGGGAATACAATCTCGAAACTTAAATCTTTTAGATTATTTGGTAAGTTAAGGCCATCTTGGCAATTGTCAATATACAAACCCGGATTTATAACATGACTTGGCCAAAATAGACCAATTAGCATGTGATAGAGCTATAATTTGCTAATGATTGGTTTGTAGGGATGCCCCTGGTCAATAAAAATACCGAAATTCAAATACTCCGGTCAGCAAAAATCCAACAAAAACCTCAAGGGTTACTTAGGCTGAGGGCACGCACGAGGGAACTTTTGTAATAATAACGGATAATAGCTTGATAAGGCAAGGGAAAAGAACTAACCTCCTAGTGTCTAAGGCCTAAGTCGGCTAGAAAAGTTAAGCATTTGGACATTGGGGATTGCGGATTTCGGATTGCGGATTTCGGATTGCGGATTTGGGATTGCGGATTGCAGATTGCAGATTTATCTTGTACGTCTATTGCTTTGAAATAAAGGTTTTGGATTACTTACTAT
>CP070735.1:2834233-2838222 GCA_020347625.1 Deltaproteobacteria bacterium | reverse complement strand
CGGTGAAATTCTGGTATGCGATGCGGTTGATCCCAACATGACCTTTATTGTACCGCTGGCGGCGGGAATCGTGGAGCGCAGGGGCGGGATGTTGATTCACGGAGCCATTATTGCCAGAGAATATGGCCTTCCATGTGTAACGGGCGTTCCCAATGCCGCAGCCCTCATCCACACGGGTGATCAACTCACCGTTGACGGCTATCTTGGTATCGTCGTTAAGCACTCTTGATTAAATGATCCGCGCCCTGAGGGGATTTGAGCTCTCCAAGAGAGCGGCACAGGGCTCAAGGCACAGGGCACAAGGCAAATAACAATCTAAAAAAGCTTGTCCTCTCCTTATGCCTTACGCCTTATGCCTTAAACCTCTTTTACCGGCAACGCCATTTGATCTTGACCTGGCCCATACGACCAGGTTTTCCTTGCTCTAATAAACTCGGCTAGTTCATCTCATGCCCTGGATGATTCCGCCGATGGCCTCCACCTGGGATTCGATACTCTCGGTGAGCTTGAATTGGACGAGCGCCCTGGCAAGATTGTGTTCCTCGTGGTCGGCCTTAAAGTAGACGTTGCCTTCCAAATAGTCGGTAAAGAATCTCAATCCCAACTCGAAAGCGATCAACCGGATCGCATCATACAAATATTCATAGTCATTCTCTGTGAGGAAATCTTTTGCCAACGAGTGATAGCCCTGCAAAACGGCCTCACAGAGTTCTAGGTCGAAGTGAACCATCTCCCAGTGTTCGGTTTCCTCTCCCAGAGGATTGCAGCTGGAGCGAAGGCAGTCGCCAATATCATAGTGAACCAGGCCAGGCTTGACGGTGTCCAGGTCAACAATGCTGATGGCCTCTCCGGTACCGTTGTCTATCATGACGTTGTTGACCTTTGGATCACCGTGAATCGGGCGAAGACGCAGCTTGCCCTGGGCTCTGGCATTCTCGAGGACCTGCGCCCAACCTCTTCGCTCGCTCACAAATTGTAAACCGTAATCCACTTCGGGGGACTTGCAGACGCAGTTTTTCGCCAGGACCTGGTCATAGT
Source organism: Deltaproteobacteria bacterium (assembly GCA_020347625.1). GTDB lineage: Bacteria > Desulfobacterota > Syntrophobacteria > BM002 > BM002 > BM002. The sequence goes on along the minus strand of CP070735.1, from coordinate 2,837,184 downwards.
GCTGCAGGTACCTCGGGGTAATGTGAAACCCCTTCAACGTGTCCGCCAGTTTTTCGGTGGGCAGGTCACTGAGGAGCTGGTGGAACATGCCCAGCGCATAGCCGACTTCTCTAGCGTGCGCAATATCTTTGACGGTTTCAAAAGACTGCGAACCGTCTACAAAGCTGAGCGCGCGCCAGAACGCACCACCGGGGTCAATCCAGTGGTCCTGACCGTCCCTCGCCAACAGCACGCGCACCACCTCCCAGCGACGGCCCGGCCTGAGCGGAAAATCCTGCAACCGCTTGCGAACATGCTCAGTAAAGGTGCGCACGTTCAGCATGACAAGTTCCGGCTCACGAAAAACCTGCCTGTTGATGCGTTGAAGGATAAAATGCTTGTCTGCCTTGGAATCCAGGGTTACTAGGAAGGTGTCATTGACATTGCCATTTCCATGCTCGCGGATGTCCGTGACCTTACCGTGTGGTTTAAATTGGTCTGCCGCATCGACGAGGTCGTCCACGGTTTTGCCTTTTTTATTGAGATCTCTTGTCATGTGAGGACTGATTTGCTTTTCAAACTGTTTGTACGCCGGCCATAAAACGGTCTATGATTATTGCGGCACAGGTTCAAATTTGAATTGCTGCCCTCCTATGGAGGCCTCTAGCATGAGACCCCCCTTGGACATGGTAAAAACCGCCACCCCTTCCGTATAACCGGCCTGGGCCGATGCGCCTGCAGTAACCACCACCGCAGATACCTGTTTTGAAAGCTTCAAGTCGTTACTCTTCAGACTGTCGAACGCCGCTTTGTTCTCGAAGAATATGATCTCGCTGTAGCCCTGAGCACCCGCCTGAAGTCCGATGGTTGCCTGATTCAAGGTAACCCTGCCGACAACTTCCCCTTTCTCGTAAACTAATCCTTCACCCTCAGTGAATCCGGCAATAAAAGCAGCTTTTGCAACCTCTGGGAACACCGCATACCCGTAAGAGTTGTCAAAGAACCTTTCCATGCTGGGGTCCTTCTCTTTGAACCGGGCAATCGTCCCCTCTACCTCTTGTTTTTCTTTAATTGCCTCTGTGGTATCCCCAACCGCCAAAATCGGACCGCGGGCAAAAAAAACCACATAACCAAAGACGAATGACAAGACTAGAAACCTTCTCATCGTTTTCACCTCGGGCAAGTGCGGTAAGGTGATTATCCATTTTGACCAGACCATCAAAATGGCCACAGCAGGGGAATGAAAAATGTGCCCATCATCAATACCATTATATTGAGAGGGATGCCAAGTTTCATGTAGTCACTGAATCTATAGCCGCCAGGCCCATAGACCAAAAGATTGGTCTGATAACCCACCGGGGTTGCAAAACAGGCGCTAGCACCAAAACAAACCGCAATAATGAAAGGCTTCGGATCGACCCCCAGTTCAAGGGCGACCGAGATGGCGACCGGCATGAGGAGGACTGCGGTGGCGTTATTGCTCAGTAGCTGGGTACTGATACTGGTGAAAAGTAGAAAACCAGCCAAAATAACTGATGGCCCCATGCCCTCAAGGAGAAGGATGAACTCGCGGGCGTAGAATTTTGCTGTCCCTGTTTTTTCCATGGCTGTCCCCAAGGCGATGGTGCCCACAATGAGGATCAGGACGTTTCCTTGCAGAGTCCTATAGGCATCCCGCAATTGAAGACAGCCGGTTAAGATCATCAAAAAGGCGGCAGTAAGCGCACAGACCATGATATCCGCCAAACCGGTGCTGGCAGCGATAATCAGACCCGCGAAAATAAGTGCTGCCCGGCGAGCCCGTCTTTTTTGAATAATCTCATGATGCACATCTTCTACCACGATGAAATCCGGATTTCTCCGGAGCTGCTCCAGCTCATCTTCGTGGCACTGTACCAGCAGTATATCCCCCACCCTGAGCTTCAGTTCTCTGATCTTCTGCTCCGTGTAATGGAGAGTCCTCCTCTTGACAGCGATGATGTGGATTTCGTGCTCACCGTGAAGGCTGCTTTGGAGGAGCTGCTCTCCAAGCAGTGAGGATTGGGGCGGAATGATTAGCTCAACGATAACAGACTCTTTTTCGCCGGGAGTGAAGGTAATATCTTGGCCCAGGTCAGGCAACTCAACAACCCCTTCGTGGAGCATATCCAGAAGGTCGTTTGCCGAACCCTTCACCAACAGGAGATCCCCTTCTGTCACTTTCACTCTGTCACGCCAGGGATAGATAACGTGAGACTTTCGGATGATCTCAAAAGCCTCGAAAAAGGGTGATCTTTCCGATAGAGCTTGGCGAAGATCTTGACCGACTAGCGGGCTGTCTGCGGGCACGAAAAGTTCCGCGAGATAACGCCTGTGCTCACTATCGTCCATCTCGCAGATGGGTGTGGCGTGCCCAGGAAGGAGCTTGGGTGCGGCAAAGTAGAGGAAGCCTATGCCCAGCAGGGCAATTGGAACGCCTAAAGGAGTGAGTTCAAACATGCCGAGTTCACCGTAGCCATACATCAGGCTGAGGTCACTGACGATGATATTGGTGGAGGTGCCGATCAGGGTGCAGGTACCAGCCATAATCGATGCGTAGGAGATGGGAATCAGGAACTTTGACGGGCTGAGATCGTATTCGCAGCTCAGACTCATGATAATTGGAATGAATAACACCACCACCGGCGTGTTATTGATGAAGGCTGAGGCGACGGCCACGATCAACAGGGTCATGAGCATGGCAAGATTCGCCCGTCCTTTGGAATGATCGATAACCTTCTGACCTATGAAACCCACAGCGCCGGTTCGAATCATACCCCGGCTGACAATAAACATGGCACCCACCGTGATGACCGCAGGATTCGCAAAGCCAGACACCGCTTGCAGGGGGGTAAGAATGCCAAAGAGCATCAGCGCAACCATGACGCCAATAGCGGTCAGGTCCACCGAGAGCTGTTCTGTGATTAGCAGAAGCAGCGTCACTATTAGGATTG
>CP070735.1:2823127-2834133 GCA_020347625.1 Deltaproteobacteria bacterium | reverse complement strand
GCAGCTTCTTAAAGTCCTCGAAGTTGTCGAAAACCTCTTTGGTGATGGCGTAAACCACTTGATCAGGCACCTTGGCTGAGGTGATAAAGGTGGCCTTCACACCAAAGGTCTCTACATCGCTCTTGTTGGTGGCCCCTGGATACAGTTTGATTGGAATATAGGCTTTAGCGTAGTAGGGGTACTTTTTCAGGAGATTATCCACCCCGGTGATGGGAACGAAATGGACTTTTCTCCTACCGGCGGTAGCCTCCTTGATGGCACCGCTGGGATGGCCCACCGTGTAGAAGAAGGCGTCAATACGGCCATCCTGCAGCAAACCGGGTGCCTCAGCCGCCTTGACCCCCTCTGCATTCAGGTCTTTTTCATAGTTGATACCTGCATTTTCCAAACCGTCAATGGAATTCTGCCGCTGGCCGGAGCCCGGGTTTCCAATGTTCACCCGCTTTCCTTTGAGGTCCTGGATCGTTTTGATACCGGCATCATCTGCTGCCACCAGGGTTATGGATTCCGGATGGATGGTGAATACGGCCCGAAGATCTTTCTGGGGACCTTTATCCTTCCATTCAGCCAGTCCGTTGATGGCCTGGAACTGGCGGTCGGACTGGACCACACCAAATTCCAAGTCCCCGGCCATGACCGCATTGACATTGAAGACCGAACCACCGGTCGATTCCACCGTGCAGCGGATATTGTAGACCTTTCTTTTCTTATTGACGATTCTAGCAATGGCACCGCCAGTTGGATAATACACCCCTGTGATGCCGCCGGTTCCAATGGTAACAAAGGTGGTCTTCGCTACCACAGGAGCTGGACTAACCACAAGCCCAAGAGCCAAGCAAATGGTTGCGATTAAAGTTATCAATCCGATTCTCTTCATATGGTTTCTCCTATCTCTTGAGGTTGGACGTGTTTAACACGAGGCGGCCATACAAATCGATATCTCACCTCCTTCCATCTGGGCTTTTTTTCGCGTAAGTTTGAGTGCGGCTTTATGATTTAGAACGGTACAGTGTACCCCATTAGGGGAGATTGACTGTCACTGCTGCATCCTATCTTACCCGTGTAGTTTTTGATGTCAAGTACAAAGGGGGGATTTAATCTCTTGGTTAGTTGATAAAAGTTGCTCAAATTCTTACGAATACTGATTTTCTCTTCGTTTGCGACGGCGATTTGGGAAGTGCCTATGTCGCTTATTTGGGGGTGGGCACGTACACGCCCTTTTCCTCCCAGAGGGCTTCGCGCTCACGTAAGATGCGTAAGGTTTTCTTAGGATTCTGTATACTTATGGCAGTTAAGAGGGCATTTACCAGACTTGTAGCGGCGGTAAATGATTCAATAAAAGAGTCCAGCTCACAGTGGGCCGTGAGCACCCAGTGGGCATGCCGGGCCAGGGGAGAGAGGGGCGAGTCGGTGATGGCTCCCACTCGGGCCCCTTGACGACGACTATGTTCTAGGATCTCCACGGTGAAGCGCGTGTAGCGGGGAAAGCTAATGCCGATAATCAGATCGGTTTTTGCCAGCCCCTGGAGGATGTCCCACAATTCTCCGTGTCCTGGCACCAAAAGCTGCGTCTCCTTTCCCAGAAAGCGAAGATATGTGGCCAATGTCAGTGCCGGCGCGTGGGCTCCCCTTAATCCCACTACAAAAATCCTTCTGGCCGTCTGAATCTGCTCAACCGCCTCCTCGAAGAGTTCGACCGGCAAATCTCTCAAGGTCTGAGAAAGGTTGCGGATGTCCTCCTGGAGGACGTTCATCAGGACATTCCCCTGCTCTCGCACGTGGTCAACGGCGTGCTCCAGTCGCGTCACGGTTGAGAGTCGGTTCCTCAATCCCTCCCTGAACTTCTTCTGCATACCCGGATAGCCATCAAACCCCAGGGCCTGGGCCATTCGCACCACCGTGGCCTCGCTCACCTTCACCTTTCGGGCTAGCTGCGAGGCAGTGAGGAAGATTGCCTCCTCATAGTGATCCATGATATAGCGCATTATCCGCTGTTGGGACCGGGTCAGATGTATTCGCTTATTGATCAGCAGTTCTTGAAAGGGCATGAAAAAAATCCTTCACTGTAAAAAATTATTGCATTTTTACTTAACAATTTACTAGTATTCAAGTCAAACTAAAAATAGTACTGTCCGTGGTCAGTTTCGTTGCGGTGAAAGGAGACTTCAAGCACAATGGTGAGTGTAAAGCAAATCAAAGAAAAGCTCAAACAGGTAGATTCTACCAAGATTTTCTTCAGCGATCTCAACGGTAGGAACCGCAGCTTGCCGGTCAACCCTGCAAACATGGATTCTATAATCAAAAATGGAATCGGTTTCGACGGTAGCTCCATTGCCGGGATCGCCCCGATTGATGACAGTGACCGGCTCTTGTTGCCCGTTCAAGACAGCTTCCGGGTTATAGAATTCAAAGATGAGAAACTGGGCTTCTTCATAGGAAAAATTAAAAATGCACAGGGTGAGAGATCAAAATCTGATTCCAGGGTAGTACTGGAGCATGTTGTTGACCAGGCTGAATCGGAGTTCGGTTTTAGATTCTTTTTGGGGCCCGAACACGAATTTTTCTTGCTCACCTGTGACTGTTTCAACGAGAATATCCACTCTGACAGTGCTGGTTATTTCCATTGCGATCCCCATGATAAGGGTGAGGTGGTCAGGAATAACATCATCAATGTACTGGATAAGTGTGGCATCAAGTATGAGAAAGCGCATCATGAGGTTACTCCGTCACAGCACGAAATAAACCTGGAGTGTCTGGATCCATTGGGGGCTGCTGACCGTACCGTGCTCTTCAATTATGTGACCCAGAAAGTAGCAGCGGAAAATGGCCTGCACGCCACCTTCATGCCCAAGCCCTTCGATGGACAAAACAGAAATGCCTTTCATATTCACCTCTCCATGCTGGACAAGAAGGGGAAGAATCTGTTCTTTCAGGCAAAGGCAGAATATAATCTAAGTAAGACCGCCAGGCAGTTCATGGGAGGCATCATAAAATATGCCCGAGAGACCTCCATAGTTATGGCATCAACTTTCAATTCCTATAAGGCCTACGTGGTCGAGAGGGAGGCTCCGGTGGTAAGGGGATGGGGGCTGAAAAACAGAAGCTCCATGGTGAGGGTACCCTATGCGAGCAGCCCGGATAGTACGAGAATAGAGCTCAGAAATCCCGATCCCACCGGTAATCCTTACCTGCAGATGGCAACCCTCATCGGTATGGGCCTTCAAGGTATAAGAGAGGATCTTGACTGTGGCAAGCCAGACATTGGCAGCACCTACAGGGTCAGAAGGAAATACCGCGTCTGGGACAAAAGGTATCTTCCCAAGTCCATGTTCGAGGCCCTGGTGGAGGCCGAAAAGAGCAAATTTCTTAAGGAACTGCTGGGAGAGCGAATATACAACAATTACATGGCCCTCAAGATAGCAGACTGGGAAGAGCACAGAACCCATGTTACGCCCAGAGAGCATAAGAAATATTTGAGCATATAAAGCAGCTGGTAGCTGACAGCAGGCATCCGCCTTCGCTATAGCTTCGGCGGACAAGGCGGGCAGCTAAAATCCGCAATCTGCAATCCGCAATCCCAAATGGTTTAGCTCTATGCTCCATGCCCTATGCCACGATAAAGGAGAGAGATTTGATGGAAGAATGGATCGAGCAATTACAAAATAGTGTGAATACCCTCGAAAAGCTCAGAGAGTACGTCGATGTCACCCCTGAGGAAGAGAAGGGTATCACCACACTTAACACCAAATGGGGTACTACTCCCTACTTTGCTTCTCTGATGGATCGGAATGATCCCAACTGCCCCATTAGAAAACAGGTCGTACCTTCTCTCAGGGAAAAAGAAAACCGCTATGGAATTCCAAATTACCTGATCTGGAAAGAAAATCGCGACACCGACGAGGTCAGACCCGACAGCATTGCCAGGCAGTACTATGACCGCATTGCCTTTACCGTCACCGACATGTGTGCCAACTACTGCCGGCACTGTTTCCGCAAAGAACTGGTTGTAGACCGTGACCTCAAACTTCGTATGGATGTGGAGGAGGGGTTGGCGTGGATTAGAGACCATGAAGAGATTCGCGATGTCCTCATCACCGGGGGTGACCCTTTTATCCTTTCAGACGAAAAAGTCGAATACCTCATACGAAAGCTGCGTGAAATCCAACATATCGAGATGATTCGCTTCGGTACCCGAACACCCATTGTGCTACCACACCGAATTACCGGGGGTCTCAAGAAGGTGCTGAGCGGTAACCACAAAGTACCAGTTTGGGTAAATACCCAGTGCAATCACCCCAATGAAATCACCGAAAAGACTGCCGAGGCGGTTTACGATCTGCTCTCCTGCGGTGTCAATGTGGGTAATCAGGCCGTTCTTCTAAAGGGTGTTAACGACGACGTGGAAACCTTCAGAAAGCTGCACCAAAAACTCCTGGCGGTCAGGATTCGCCCCTACTATGTCTTTTACTGTGAACCGGCACCAGGAATTGATCATTTCCGCACCCCGGTTGAAAAGGGAGCCGAACTCATTCGAGATGCACTTCGCGGTCACACGTCCGGTTTGGCCCAGCCCATGTATGTCATCGCCACCAATATTGGCAAGATCCCTCTTATGCCCGATTATTACATTGTTGACAAGAATGAGAAAGAATACACCCTGCGGAATTATAAAGGTGAGATGACCACACTGCCGAACATTCCCGAATAACCTGACAACTTGTTCGTCCCCGTCCAGCTAAATGGTGTACTCTAATGACTCAAATCGTTGGTATTATTCCTGCCCGCTACGACGCCAAACGACTTCCAGGCAAACCATTGGCCCTCATCCAGGACCGGCCCATGATTCAACACGTTTACGAGCGTGCTGCTAAAGCGGCCACCTTGCAGCGACTGGTAGTGGCCACGGATGATCCGAGAATTGAACGCGCGGTTGCTAAATTTGGTGGTGAAGTGCTTATGACCTCCCGTGACCACCCCAGTGGCACGGATCGGGTTGCCGAAGCGTCCCGCCAATTGATGCTCCAGGGTGATGCCATCGTGGTCAATATTCAAGGGGACGAACCGCTGGTTCAAGCTGAGATGATTGACAGCCTGGCCCAGATCCTCCAAAAAAACAGTGATGTTCCCATGGCAACTCTCGCCTATCCGGACACAGACAGAAATGATCTTCTCGACCCTGACGTTGTCAAGGTTGTCCTAGACGCAAAGGGACGAGCGCTGTATTTTTCTCGTTCTCCCATTCCCGCCGTCCGGGATGAGTCCTCCCCTCCACCCTACTACAAACACCTGGGGTTTTATGGTTACCGCAACGGCTTTTTGCAGGAGTTCACCAAGCTCTCCCCCGGAGTCTTGGAAAAGCTGGAAAAACTGGAGCAACTTCGTGCTTTGGAACACGGTTTTTCCATCTCGGTTGTCATATCGCCATCTGACTCCATCAGTGTGGACACCGCTGAAGATCTCGCCCGGGTCCGAAAAATCATGGAACAATAGTATAGGATTTTTTCCAGTTTAGCTGTCCATAAAACAGGTGATTTTAGCCCTACTTAAAAGGTTTTTTTGCCCAGCTAAAATGCTTGCCTTACTTCATTAAAACGATTATGTTGATTGATCCGTGGACATCAGTTGTTGCTTGATTCATCGGGTAATGAGGTGACTTTGATGAGATTTGACCAGCCCCGTGCTACCCTCGTCTTGGAAGACGGCACGGTATTCTTTGGACAGGCCTTCGCTGGCGAGGGTGAAACCCTCGGCGAAGTGGTCTTCAACACCGCCATGACGGGGTATCAGGAAGTTCTGACCGATCCATCTTATAACGGCCAGATAGTGACCATGACCTATCCCCTCATTGGCAATTACGGGATTAATGACGAGGATATGGAATCAGTAGCCATTCAGGTGGAGGGCTTTATTGTCCGTGAGTATTTGCCTTATCCCAGCAACTGGCGAAGCCAGAAGACCCTCAAACAGTTCCTAGAGCAAGCCGGTATCCTGGGCGTTGAGGGTATCGATACGCGCGCGCTAACCAAACACATTCGTACGGCCGGTGCCATGAAGGGCATCATCGCCACAGGGGATAGAGATCCTGAAGAGTTACTCAAGAAGGTGAAGGAATATCCTGGCCTGGTGGGCCGGGATCTGGTCTCCAATGTAACCACCTCATCACCCTATTTGTGGGACGGAGAACGGCGACCGCTCCCATGGAAATCCGGAATGATGGCAGCCGACGTCTGGCGTGACTTAGGTCACCCCTACAAGGTGGTGGCTTTCGACTACGGCATCAAGTACAACATCCTGCGAAATTTGGTCAGCCGCGGCTGTCATATTATTGTGCTTCCTGCCCAGGCGCAGTCAGCTGATATCCTGGCGCTGGAGCCAGACGGCCTCTTTCTCTCCAACGGCCCAGGCGATCCGGCGGCGGTAACCTATGCCATTGACACGGTGCGCTCTTTACTTCCCGAACTCCCGATTTTCGGCATCTGCCTCGGTCACCAACTCCTGGGTCTGGCCATGGGAGGCACCACCTTTAAGCTCAAGTTTGGCCACCGCGGTGGCAACCAGCCAGTCAAGGATCTTCTCACAGGCAAGGTGGAGATTACTTCCCAAAACCCCGGTTTCTGCGTTGATATCAACTCACTTAAACATAAAGATGTGGAACTCACCCACATCAATTTGTATGACCAGACCCTTGAAGGTATGCGGCACCGGACGTTACCCATCTACTCGGTTCAGTACCATCCGGAGGCCTCTCCCGGCCCCCACGACGCCAGTTACCTTTTTGATGACTTCCTTACCCTTATGCAGAGAAAGAGTTGGTAAGGTGCCGTAATCCTGGCCGCGGAGACGCGGAGCAGGTCGACGGGGCGACTCGATGACACGGAGACGCGGAGACAAGGTGAAACGGAGACACGGGGTGCAACACAAGATTAATCAACCGATTATGTGCCAAGATAGCCTAGCGGATCGGTATTTTCAGTTTACATATTCTTCGCCGCGTCACCGCCTCTCCGATTCTCCGGGTCGTCATCTTTGAAGATTGGCTTGGTATCAACACACCCAAGGAAGTAATGAAGAACTGACCTCAGTTTAACTAAATCCATGCCTAAGCGAACAGACATAAAGAAAATCCTAATAATCGGTTCGGGTCCTATTATCATCAGTCAAGCATGCGAATTTGATTATTCCGGTACCCAAGCCTGTAAGGCTCTGCGGGAGGAGGGTTTCGAGATTGTCCTCATCAACAGTAATCCCGCCACCATCATGACCGACCCAGAGATGGCTCACCGGACCTATATTGAACCCATCACTGCGGAGTGTGTTGCTAAAGTTATCGAAAGAGAAAGGCCCCAGGCGCTGCTACCAACGTTGGGGGGCCAGACAGCCCTAAACGTTGCGGTGGCAGTGGGTGAGATGGGAGTTCTGGATAGCTGTGGGGTGGAAGTCATTGGTGCCTCCCTGCCGGTGATCAAGAAAGGGGAGGATCGCGAGCTTTTTCGGAACGCCATGGAAAAGATAGGTCTAAGGGTGCCTGCTAGCAGGATTGCTCGATCTATGGAAGAGGTCCGTCAAGCGGGTGAAGAGATCGGCTTTCCTCTCATCATCCGCCCATCCTTTACGCTGGGAGGCACTGGTGGCGGGGTAGTTTACAATCGAGAAGATTTGGAAAATGTGGCCCGGGCGGGCTTGGACGCCAGTATGATTGGCACAATCATGCTGGAAGAATCGGTCTTAGGGTGGAAGGAATTTGAATTGGAGGTTATGAGGGACCACATGGACAATGTGGTCATCATCTGCTCCATCGAGAATTTTGACCCCATGGGTGTCCACACGGGTGACAGTATCACAGTAGCGCCGGCTCAGACCCTCACCGACCGCGAATACCAGGCCATGCGAGATGCGTCAATCGCTGTGATCCGCGAGATTGGCGTGGAAACGGGGGGCTCAAACATTCAGTTCGCCATCAACCCGGAAGACGGCGAAATGGTAGTCATTGAAATGAACCCCCGGGTTTCACGCTCCTCCGCACTTGCCTCCAAGGCCACCGGCTTCCCCATCGCCAAAATAGCCGCCAAACTGGCCGTTGGCTATAGCCTCGATGAGATTGCCAACGATATCACCCGAGAGACAAGAGCCTCTTTCGAACCCACCATTGACTATTGCGTGGTAAAAATTCCCCGCTGGACCTTCGAGAAATTTTCTCGCACGCCTGATTACCTCACCACAACCATGAAATCGGTGGGTGAGACCATGGCCATCGGGCGTACGTTCAAGGAAGCTTTGCAAAAGGCGGTGCGCTCCCTGGAAATAGGTCGCTATTCCTTGGACAGCGTTTTGACTCCCGAGTCTTTCGAGGAACAAGAATACTTAAATCTTGTGCGTCATAAGCTGCGCGAGCCAAACTCGGAGCGGCTTTTTTACCTGAGCGCTGCAATGAAGGCGGGCATCGAGCTGGAAGAAATCCACCAACTCACCAAGATCGACCCATGGTTCCTTTACAATATCAAGGATGTTTTGGACTTTGAAACGTACTTGACGCAGCAGCCCATCACCGAAGATCTTTTACGACGGTCGAAAACTTACGGCTTTTCCGATCGCCGCTTGGCGGAACTCAGCGGTACTGATCAAGACACCATCCGCCAACGTCGGCTCCAGACTGGTATCATTCCGGTCTACAAGCTGGTGGACACCTGCGCTGCGGAGTTCGAAGCGTATACACCCTACTATTACTCCACCTATGAATCGGAGGATGAATCCCATCCAGCAGATGTTCGCAAAGTGATGATCCTTGGCGGAGGCCCCAACCGAATAGGTCAAGGTATTGAATTTGACTACTGCTGTGTCCATGCCTCCTTTGCCCTGCGTGAAGAGGGAGTGCAGTCCATCATGGTCAATTCCAATCCGGAGACTGTGAGCACCGACTACGACACCTCCGATAAACTCTACTTTGAGCCCCTCACCTTTGAGGACGTTCTGCACATCATTCAGCGCGAATCACCGGACGGTCTAATTGTTCAGTTTGGTGGCCAGACTCCCTTGAATCTCGCCGTTCCTTTGGCCCAGGCTGGAGCGCCAATTATTGGCACCACGCCAGACAGCATCGACCAGGCTGAAGATCGAGAGCGGTTTCAAGCCCTCCTCAAGAAACTCGGCCTGCGGCAGCCAAGAAATGCAATTGCAAGTAGCGCTTCTGAAGCCCTGGAGGCGGCTGCTAAAATTGGCTATCCTGTCCTGGTTCGGCCCTCTTACGTCCTGGGCGGGCGCGCCATGGAAATTGTTTACAGCCAAGAGCAACTCAATGCCTACATTCACGAGGCGGTCCATGTTTCTCCAGGCCATCCAATCTTGGTGGACCAATTCCTCCAGGACGCCATCGAGATCGATGTGGACGCCATTTCCGACGGCAATACCACGGTAATTGGCGGTATCATGGAGCACATCGAGGAGGCAGGAATCCATTCTGGTGACAGCGCCTGCGTACTTCCTCCCATCAGCATCTCCCATGAACTCATTCAGGAAATTAAGTCCCAGACCAGGGCGTTGGCAGAGGAACTCAGGGTGGTGGGGTTGATGAATATCCAGTACGCTGTCAAAGACAACATGCTCTATGTTCTCGAGGTAAACCCGCGGGCCTCCCGCACCGCACCTTTTGTCAGTAAGGCGATCGGCGTGCCCCTCGCCAAACTAGCTACCAAGATCATGTTGGGAAAGACCTTGGTTGAACTCGGCTTCACGCGTGAGGTGGAACCGGATCATCTGGCCGTCAAAGAGTCGGTATTCCCTTTCATACGGTTCCCCGATGTTGACATCCTCCTCGGCCCTGAAATGAAATCCACCGGTGAGGTCATGGGAATTGATAAGACCTTTGGCATGGCCTTCGCCAAAGCCCAATTGGCGGCAGGTTACGCCCTGCCGTTGGAAGGAAACGTATTTGTCAGCGTCCGCGACCAGGACAAGCCGGCCATCTTGCCAGTGGCTCGTGAATTCGCTCAAATCGGCTTCGGTATTTTTGCCACTCGTGGCACCTCGGCTTTCTTGACAGAGCATGGTGTTCGAAACCGAATGGTAGCCAAACTGAAGGAGGGACGTCCTCACGTCATCGACCACATCAAAAACGAAGAGATTAACCTGGTCATCAATACCAGTACCGGCAGCAAGACTGCTTCCGACGCCTATTTGATTCGCCGGGCCACCTTGGTTTATAATCTGCCATATGCCACAACCATTGCCGGCGCCAGAGCCTTGGCCCAGGCCATCGCCGCTCTGTCCAGTGGTGAACTACAGGTGACTTCGCTTCAGGAATACCATGGAGCCGATCTGAGGATTTAGGAATCAAGGGATTTGGGATTGCGGATTGCGGATTGCGGATTGCGGATTGCAGATTGAAGCATGGAAATTACAAATCACAATGACCGAAATTCAAAATTCCAAATCTTCATATCATCTTAGAAAAAGAGAAGCCGAAATATGTTTGGGTCATTGATTATTGGAATTTGAGATTTATTTGTAATTTGGTGCTCGGGATTTGGAGTAGTTAACATGTTCCTGGCACACCATTACCGACGAAAACGCCCCCAACCAGATGGTGAGTCCGGAGTCCCAGACCTGTCTGGGTACTTTTGGAGGTAGCCCATGGATGATCTATATACGGCCCTGACCCAGGCTTCGACGGCCAACGTCAGCGACGTGCTGGGCTCGATGGGCGTCATGCAGCCTGCCATCCGGTCGATGGTGCCCGGCTGCAAGCTTTTGGGGCGGGCCTTCACCGTCAGAGCCTACCCCGGCAGCATCCTGACCGTGCACAAGGCCCTGGTTGAGGCTAGTGCCGGCGATGTCCTGGTCGTCGATGGCGAAGGGGACAGCGGGGCCGGGGCGCTCATGGGCGAGATCATGGCCTTCGAGTGCCAGGTCAAGGGCTATGCTGGAGCAGTCATCGACGGGGCGGTGCGCGATGTACCCGGCCTGGTGGAGCAGGGTTTCCCGATCTTTGCCCGGGCGGCGACACCCCGCGT
>CP070735.1:2814985-2823027 GCA_020347625.1 Deltaproteobacteria bacterium | reverse complement strand
GGACGACGCGGAGACGCGGAAGTGGATGAAAATTACAAATCACAAAACCCAAATAACAAACAATTAACAATGACCAAAATTGTCCGCGCTTCGCTTGGACTCCCCACCCTTCGGGCGGGTCCCCAGTTTCAAAATTCCAAACCCTCACATCATCTAAAAAAAACCAAATATGTTTGGGTCATTGATTATTGGAATTTGAGATTTGTTTGTTATTTGGTGCTTGGAGTTTGGGATTTCGGATATTAGATGCTCGTTAACTGTTTACCGTTTACAGCTCACTCCTGACTCCTGGCTCTATACGAATATGACTAGTCTTAAAGAAAACCTCATCATCATCCTCCTGATACTATTAGGAGTTATCATTGTTCCTGTACTTTTCATCTGGTCTGCCGACAACCTTGTTGCCCTGACCCTGAAAACATTTATGGCTGCTTTTTTCTTGCTACTCCTATTAAGATCTGTTCCCCGCAAAAAGGACAAGCTTGGATATCAGGACAACAAAGAGGAGGACAAAGAGCTGTGAAACGGTGCATCTCTTCAGAATTCCATTGAATTCTTTTCTTGGAGATGCTAAAGTGTATCGATTTATGACTCGAGAAAAGCAAGACTGGTTGACCTGAATGCTAGTCAGCCTGGTCCTCAGGGTCAGACTTCAAGGAATAATGGACAGATAAGCAGACAGCCGATTGTTTCTGGCAAGTGGACCCTGAGACTTCTTGTTACACCCCATTAGCTTCGGGAGTAACCTGAGACTTCGGGCAAACTGCTTTCTGCCGCCAACCGCGGTTTGATTGCGGCTAACTTTCGAGGAGCTCGGGTATAGCCATGAGTGAGTCCGCACCGGTACCCTGGCTAAAGTCCGAACAACCACCGGGAAGAATCTTGGTGGTAGATGACGTTGAGGAAGTGCGCGGCCTCTGTGCTCAGATCATCCGCAACGTCGGCCTCGAGGCGGCTACTGCTTCCGAACCCGCCGAAGCAAAAAATCTCCTGGCAAAAGAGACCTTTTCCCTCGTAATCAGCGACATAGCAATGCCGGGCATGGATGGACTCCAACTGACTAAATTCATCAAGGAGCGTTATCCAAAGACGGATGTCATCCTCATGACCGCCTTTAACATGCACTACTCCTATGACGATGTGCTGGCGGCGGGGGCCCTTGATTTTATCCAGAAACCTTTCAGCAACGAGGAATTTGAGGCCAAACTCAAAAGGGCCTTGAGGGAACGACAGCAGTTACAGACAATTCGGCATTCTGAGAAACATTTTCGTGGTCTGCTGGAAAATATACCTGGAGTAGTTTTCACTGTTTTTGCCGACGGCAGCAGCCAGTTTGTCGATGACAAGATAAGAGATCTAACCGGTTATCCTGCAGAGGCCTTCGACAATGAGCCCAACCTGTGGTCGTCGCTGTGCGGTGATGATACTGAGTCCCTCGCGACCGATTTGCTCAAAGCCGGCTCACAACAACAAGGCAGTTTAATCCGCGAATATCTCATTCGTAGGCGCGACGGCAAGCACAGGTGGCTACAGGCGAGGGGGCAGGCGATCTCGGATGAAAGCGGCAATATAGACCACATCAGCGGCATCCTCTTCGATATTACCCATCAGAAACGGTTGGAAAAACGAACCAGCGCGTTGAACCAGCTTTTTTTCAGCTTTGACACCGACCACAACGCCAATATTCGCAAGGTTGTCCTCGAGGCCAATAACTTGCTGTCCGCTTCCTGTTCACTTTATTATCGAGCGGAACGGGACGGAAACGAGGCCTCGCTCATCCTGGCCCATGCCGACGGTCAGGTGGTGGAAGAAAAAGGAAGTGAGGCACAGGTAGGTCCTTTGCTTAGCAAAATTATGCAAAGCTCCACTGATCAGCCGGAAGTCTTCGAGAACCTGAGTCAGGACTCTGATCTGCAATGGGATTATCTGGTAAGTAGACATAAGTTGGATCTGAGCATCGGCAAACCCCTCCTGGTAAGCGGGCACTGTGCCGGTTCGTTCGCCGTCGCTTTCACAGACGAACACCAAGTGCTTCCCCATGAGATGGCAGTATTTTCCATGCTCGCTAAAGCACTTGAAATCGAAGAAGAAAGGCGTGAGCTTCAGGAGGCACTCATTGGCTCAGAAGACAAGTATAGGTCTCTTGTCGAGGGCAACCTATATCCCATCGGCATCATCGACCATCAAGGTGTGATTCGGTATTGTAACAATGTGATGGCCACCATGTTTCGCTATCCTCAGCCCTCCTCGCTTTTAAGCCGTGATTTTACTGAATTGCTTCATCCTGGGGATCGGCAGCAATTCGATGATCTGATCCAAGTCATCGACCAGCAAGATACGCCTCAATCCCAACAGACTCTCGAATTTCGTGGCCTGGCAAGTGACGACACTGTCATGGACATTCGGGTTACGCTGGGCATTGTTTACTTCGACGGCCGCCCGGCACTCCAGGCAATTTTGGAAGATGTCACCCAACGAAAACAGACTGAGCAGGCATTGAAAGATTCGGAAGAACGCTATCGGACCTTGGTAGAGGGGGCCAATGATGCCGTCTTCCTGGAAACCTTCGACGGTCACATAGTGGACGTCAACACCAAGGGCTGTCAGATGCTGGGGTACAGTCGAGATGAAATGTTACACCTCACCATGGCCGATCTGGTCCACCAGGACAATGGTGTTGCCAGAGATGAGGAAGGGGATGGCGAGACCAGCCAGCATCGCGAAGAAACCATGTTGCGCAAAGACGGCAGCCGAGTCCCCGTCGAGGTAAACACTTCCATCTTGAGGCTCAAAGGCGAAAAGTACCTCATGAGTGTGGTGCGCGATATTACGTTAAGAAAAGAAAAGGAGCTCCGGCAAAAACACCTCGAGCAGGCGATTATTGAGAGCAAGAAGAGGTTGATGGCGGTCTTTGATGGTATTATGTCGCCACTGACTATCACGGACCTGGACCACAACATCATCATGGTCAACAAGGCGACAGCATCCCTTTTCGGTAAAAGCATTCCCCAATTGCTCGGCAAGAAATGTTACGAAGCATTTCGTAAAATCAAAGAACCCTGTTCCAATTGTCCGGTAACCGAAACCATCCGCACCGGTAAGCCCTCGCACCGCCTCAGTACCAACCCCAAAATCAACAGGACCCTGGAAGAGTATACCTACCCGATCTTTGATGCCTCTGGTAACCTCTCCCTGATAATCAACTATGGCATCGACGTAACCGACAAGATAAAAATGGAAAGGCAGTTGGTGCAGGCCGATAAAATGGCCTCTTTGGGCACCCTTGCTGCGGGAATTGCGCATGAAATCAGAAATCCCATGGCCACCATTAACCTCAACACCCAGATTCTCCTGCGAGATCTAGATCTTGACGAGGAACATCAGGTCTACATGCGCGACATCCAGACGGAAGTCAAGAAGATCGAGCGGATCATCTCGGAAATTCTGGAGTTTTCCAAACCTAAACCAGCCCACCTGGTGGAGACCAACATCAATGAGGTCGTACTAAGCGTACACGAGCTTACCCGTGTGCAATTACCCAGGGATGGGCTCAGTATTCACTTTGAACTAGATGAATCTCTGCCGTCCGTACTCATTGACCCGGCACAGGTATCACAAGTGGTTGTCAATCTTGTCATTAATGCCATGCAAGCCATGCCGAATGGCGGTGATCTGACGATCACCACACAACTGGATCGGCGAAGCCGTCGAGTAGAACTGCTCGTGAGCGATACTGGCATGGGGATACCCCAAGAGAATCTCACCAAGATTTTTGATCCTTTTTTTACAAACAAGCCGGAAGGCACCGGCTTGGGCCTAGCAATTGCCCGCCAGATCCTCGACAAGAACCAGGCCGCCATTTTTGTGTCCAGCAAGAAGAACCGAGGTACAGTTTTTCGGATTCGGTTTAAGACTGTTGAGGAGTAGACAAAAAGAGAATTTTGCGCTATTTCAGGCTTACTTCTCATTGAACTGAAGCAATCAGCCCTGTTGAATTTCTTGGCGGGAACCCAATTCAACAGACCGATCGCATCCCCGTCCTGTTCAGAGGGCGGGATTGTGGAAAGCTTTAAATTATTTGTACAAAATGGTCAAATACTGCAAGCTCAAAGAAATAAGTTGATAACCTTCAGGCTGTGGTGAAACGCATGAAAGAGTCACCCTACAAGATTCTCATCGTCGATGACGAGGCCTCCTTTCGGAACTCTCTAAAAGGGGCTCTCAAGAAAGATTACAAAGTAACTGAGGCCGCCAGTAGCGAGGCAGCCATCAAAAAGGTTCTGGAATCCCCTCCGGATGTGGTCTTGCTGGATATTTCCATGCCTGGTGTCGATGGTCTCGAAACACTCACCAAGATCAGGGAACATGACGACTACATCGCGGTGATCATGGTTACTGCTTACGGCGAAATAAAGACTGTGGTCCAGGCCATCAATCAAGGCGCGGTTGACTATCTTACCAAGCCCATTGACATGGACGAGCTGCAAATTGCCATAAGTAAGGCCCTGGAGCGGTTGCGTTTCAAGCAAGAGATCGCCGCCCTGCGCCAAGCACTCGCCAGGGAGTACAATATCGACAATCTGATCGGCAAGAGCCCTGAGTTCTTGGGGGCCCTATCCATGGCAAAGAGGATAGCCAGAAGTCCTGATGCCAATGTCTACATTGGCGGTGAGAGTGGAGTGGGCAAGGAGCTTTTTGCTCGGGCCATTCACTTTAACAGCCCGCGGGTTTCGGGCCCATTTGTTGCGGTTAATTGTGCTGCAATAAATAAAGAAGTGGTGGAGAGTGAGTTGTTTGGTTATAAGCGTGGTGCCTTTACTGGAGCCCACACTAAAGGCAAGAAGGGCTTTTTTGAAGAAGCCCATAGCGGCACACTCCTCCTTGACGAGGTGGCTGACCTCCCGCTCGACGTCCAGGCCAAACTTCTTAGGGTCTTGGAAGAAAAGGAATTTTATCCAGTAGGCGACTCGCAACCAAAGAAGGCCGATGTCCGGATCATCGCGGCAACCAACCAGCCGCTGGAAAAATTATGTGAAGCCGGACAATTTCGCCAGGACCTTTACTTCCGTCTAGCCACTATTGCCATCAACATTACACCGCTGCGTGAACGCCAGGAAGACATTCTGCTCTTAGTTAACTATTTCCTTGAAATGTTCAACAACAAATACGAGAAGAATTTTCGGCGGGTCTCGAAGAAAGCCGCCGAAATTTTGACCAACCATCCCTGGAAGGGTAACGTACGTGAACTCAAGAATGCCATCGAGCGTGTAACCCTCCTGGAAGATGCCACCGAGGTGAAACCTGAACATCTCGATTTTCTTACACCGGCAGTTCCCTCCCCCGCTTCGGCTAAGCGTGAAAAAGAGGAGCACTCCTTCCCGCCATCTCGGATTCCCTCCACAGGCATTTGCCTGGATGATGTAATTAAGCAAATCATCAGCACCGCTTATACGCAAACCGACAAAAACCAGGTACAAACAGCAAAACTATTGGGGATAACCAGAAACACTCTCCTCTACCGTCTCAAGAAATACGGCATCCGATAGTTATCACTAAGCACTAAGGACTAGGCAGTAGGCACAGGGTGATGACGCGGTGACCCGTCCGCCTCGCCTGAAGGCGAAGCCGATGGCGGGCAGGCGCGAAGAAACGGCGAGACGGGATGTTAAGCTAGCAGAGGGCAACTAGCAGAAAACAGATCTCATCTCTGCAGGGACATAGCTGCATGCTGCCGGCTGCACGCTCTCAGCTGCCAGCTCTCTTTTATCCTATGCTCTATGCCTTCCCAAATCCGCAATCCGCAATCCGCAATCCGCAATTACCTGAGTGCCTAGTGCTTAGTGCCTAGTTCCTAGTGATTTTCCCGTAAATGCCTACCAGCTGGGCGTTTGGCCATTTCACCAATGATGTTTTTGCATCACCATACAGCACAAAAAATTCTTGTTTCGCCACGGGGACTTTGCCGATTTGGCCCAACTCCGTCGCAGCAAAAGCATCCAGTTGACACACCCCACAAGATCGCCCCAACACCGCAAAAAGTTTAGTCATCAAGTAAGCTTAGCCGAATTCTTCAAAGTCCTTCTTTGTTGGCACGGGTTGTGCTTTATACGGTCCTGCGCACAGTGAACATGCAGCCTAAATCAGGTAAACACAAGCCCATATTCTCTTTAAGTGTGGAGGATGACCTTAATGAGAGTGTTACTGGTCGAAGATGAGAAATCCATGCTCTTCACCCTGAGCAATCTCCTCAAGCATCGCGGCCATGAAGTTATTGCAGCACTTTCTGCAGAAAAAGGGCTGGAAGCACTAGGCGAAAAGCAGGTGGATCTGGTGATCTCCGACCTCAGGCTGCCGGGAATGGATGGAATAAGTCTGATCGCAGAAGTGAGAAAGCGTTGTGACGATGTGGTGCCCATCATCATCTCTGCCTATGGCACCTTGGGAAATGCCATCGATGCGCTGAAATTGAGCGTCTGCGATTTTTTGAGAAAGCCATTTGACCTAACCACCTTTGAAGAGACTCTCTCCCGCGCCGAACAGCGGCGGAATAAGCTTCTGGCTTATAAGAAATACGTTCTTGAACTCAAGGAAAACTTGGTGGGAGAAGAACGTAAGCGCACCATGCTCTCGCGCTTTGTGTCCAAACAAGTGGTGGACCGCATCATGTCCGGCGGAGAGCTGCCCGCACGGGCTGGTCAAACGCAAAAAGTATCTGTACTCTTTGCTGATATTAGCGATTTTACTGGCCTTTCAGAAAGTCTGGACCAGAAGAGTCTGCTCTTCATTGTGAACACCTTCTACTCCGCTCTGGAGCGCGTAATGACCCAGCACGGGGGTATTTTGGACAAATTCATGGGCGATGGGATCATGATGGTCTTCGGCAATTCCAAGGACTACCATGAAGCCGCTTTCCGCGCTTTGGGAGCCGCGGTTGAAATTCAGGGGCAAATGGATGAAATTCGGCAAGAATTGCGCCGCTTTGAACTACCAGAAATCAGCATTCACATAGGCGTCTGCACAGGGATGGCTACCGCCTGCAGTATCGGCACCCAAGAGCAACTCGCTTACACCTATATTGGAGATGCGGTAAACCTGGCCAAGCGTCTGCAGGATCTAGCCGGGCCTGGAGAGATTATCGTGAGCGAGTCCACGGCCTCTGAGTTGGCGGAATCCGAAGACTCGATTGCCGGGCTAAAGCAGCTATTGCCTCTTCCGCCCCTGGCCCTCAAGGGCAGGCAAGATCAAGTGGTGGTTTATAGAGCAGAATATGACCTCGGGAATAGAAGTGTGCAGTAGCCCACCATAGATCTTTTCATTACTCTCGTTGGACTTCCCTTCACATGAATGCTTAAATCCTCTTGTGCCACTTCCACTGGTTTTCCTTAAGCGCATATGTATTCAACTCCGCATAGGTTGAGCTTGAAGGCTGAGGTATTCCCCTTACCATTATTCAGTCAAAGTTTTAAGCTTAGCTCTTTCATTCCTTCTACATAATGGTAGAATAAAACAAATTTTTCATAACCCTTCTATATTCAAAAAGTTAACGTGAAAAAAACTATACTTATTCTACTTCTGCTAGTCATTAATACCGTATTCTGGAACATTGCCTATCACCATCAGTGGATCACTGCCGCAGAAAACAGCCTGATGGAAAATTTCCAGATTCTTGTGCTCTCTATCGCTGCAATAATCTTCGCTGTTTTGGCTTTTATCAACAAAGAAAAGACCCTTCGAATTTTTTATTCTGTATTTTCATTTCTTAATATCAGCTTTATGCTTCGCGAAATGGATTTCGAGGGGATGAATGTCTTCCCTGTTTTTCACTGGGCCTCCTCTGGTGTCGGTTTCATTATCTTGATGCTCGTAGGCTGGTTCACCCTTGCCTTCTTAATTCTGTCGGTGCGAAAGAAATTTTGGACCCTTTTTAAGAAATGGGCCAAGTCAGCGGCCGGAATCACCATGATCGCTGCCGGAGGGCTTCTGTTCTTAAGCATTCATCTTGACAAGAAAGTTTTTAGGATGAGCAGAGCAACAGCTCAGTT
>CP070735.1:2809822-2814885 GCA_020347625.1 Deltaproteobacteria bacterium | reverse complement strand
TGGACTGATTCACTTTCTTCTCAACAATCCAGTACTCCAACACTCCAGCACTCCAAAGTTTTATAAATGGAACACCACCATCTTTAATTCGGTCATTTCCGCCACAGCATAACCAGGACCTTCCTTGCCAAACCCGCTCTGCTTGAGACCCCCGTAGGGCATCAAATCAGCTCGCCACTGCGGCCCCCAGTTGACCATTAAATTACCACTGTGGACCTGGCGAACGAATTTCATGGCCCAATCCAGGTTGCGGGTGAAGATGCCGGCGCTAAGGCCATACTTGGAGTCGTTGGCCAGAGCGATGGCCTGATCGATATGGTCAAAACGGCTTACGGCTACAGCCGGCCCGAAGAGCTCTTCGCAGGAAATCTTTGCGCTGGCCGCCACGTCAGCGACCACTGTGGGAGTAACAATATTTCCCTGGCGGCTGCCGCCAGTGACAAGTCGGGCTCCACTGCTCACCGACTCCTGTATCCAATCTTCTACCCGGATGGCATCCTGTTCCCTTATCATTGGACCCATCTGCGTCTGCTCTTCCAAGGGATTTCCGGTGATGATGGATTCCACTTCAGGCCTCAATGCATCAAGAAAATCACCGTAAACGCGATCGTTTACCAAGACCCTTTGGGTGGAAATGCACACCTGGCCAGAGAGGGCGTAACCGGTGGCTGCCGTGGCCTTGGCTACTTGTTCGAGATCAGCGTCCGGCATAATGATCAAGGGGGAGTTGGATCCCAACTCCATTGTCACTTTCTTTACGCCAGCTACCTGACAGATCCTCTCGCCCACGCTCGGGCTCCCAGTAAAAGAGATTTTGCGAACCCGAGGATCTCCACAAAGTTGCTCACCTACTGACCCCCCAGGGCCGGTGACGCACTGGATACCTTCCTGGGGCAGACCGGCTTCCAAAAGCAATTCGGTTAAGCGCAGCCCTGTGAGTGGCGTATCTGATGGCGGTTTGGCAATAACCGCGTTACCGGCAGCGAGAGCCGGACCGACTTTGTGACAGAGAAGATTCAGCGGAAAATTAAACGGGCTGATGGCCACCACCACGCCGCACGGGACCCGCAAAGTGAAGCCAAACTTTCCCTGCCCACCCGGGGCCGAATCGAGGGGAATGGTCTCTCCCCGGATACGCTTTGCCTCCTCCGCTGAGAGTTCCATGGTTTCAACGGCCCGGCTGACCTCAAATCTGGATTCCAGCAAGGCCTTACCGGATTCAAGCGTTATAAGACGAGCGAACTCCTCCTGACGTTCAGCCAAAAGGGACGCTGTTTTCATGAGGATTTGGTAGCGGTCATGTGCAGGCAGTTGGGCCATTATGGTTGCGCCCCTGGCGGCACTCTCCAGGGCTCGATCCACCTCCTGCGGCCCTGCATGAGGTACCGTGTCCACAATACTGCCATCAAAGGGGTTGAGCACTTCGATCTTGTCCTGGGTATCCAGCCACTCACCGGCAATGTACATCTTCATACGTGACTCCCTCTGAGAAGATGGAATGTCAGTTATCTGTTGTCAGACTTTGGTTCGGCCGTCCCAACCACAAGCTACGGGTCGAAGACAGTCGGGACTTGATCGGTCGCCTTTTTCTCATTGGAGTGTCGAACTAGTGTTCCAATACTTCGCCCCCAGCTTGCACCTGAGCGGCATCTTCCAGGTTAAAATACAGCGACTGTCCGTCGTCCTGGGTCAAGTACGTCCGAGTGGTCGGGAAAGCGAAGTTGATTCCCTCTTTTTCAAACTCCTGCATAATTTGGGTATTGACCCTCTGGTTAAAGGCGAGGAAAGCCCAATAGTCTGGCGGGTGATACCAGTAGAGCATGATAATGTTCAGTGAATCTGGATTGAATTCGTTGAAGTACACCCGGGGTGGGAATTCCGGATCCATCCCTTCGTGGTTTTCTAAAATATCTTCAATGATCTTGACTGCCTTCTCGACCTTTGCCAATGGCGTGTCATATGGGACGGTGATGTTGGTCAGTCTACGGATGTGTGGGCGGCGACCGATGTTCTCTATGTCGACTCTGGCCATTTCATCGTTGGGAATGGTCGTCTGATGTCCGGTAAGCAAGCGCATCTTGGTGGAGCGCAAGCCGATCTCCTCCACAACCCCATCATGCCCTTTGACCACGATCCGCTGGCCAACCTGGTAAGGTTTATCCGCAAGAATCATCACACTTCCCAGCAGATTTTTGATTGTATCTTGGGCCGCCAGAGCCACGGCAATACCACCCACACCCAGACCTGCCAAAAGCGTGCTTACCCTGAAGCCTATGTTGTCCAGCCACATAAGGGCGGCAAACAAGACGATCGTAATTTTGATGGCTTGTCTTGCTGGACGCAACAAAACTATTGCCTCCTCGTGTTCCTTTCTCCTGAGCCGTTCCCTCCACCAGCCGACGAGGAGATCCACCAGTCGCAATGAGGCCCATGTAAGCGCGATGGTCGTGAGCGTCCCTACACGCATGATTGAGCGGACTGTTGCGGACGGTCCAATAAGCTGAACTGCAGGCCAAATAAGCAGGAACCAGAGTGCGATACGACAGGGTCCGGTGACAAATTCTGCTACTTGACGGCTCATCTGGGTTTCTCTGCGCCGCAGCAATAGCCCTGTGATCCACGTGGGCAACAACGCGGCGACATACGCCAAGGCCACAAAGATCACAAACATTGCCCACTGCCATAGTTGCCAGCCGAGGAATTGAACATCTGGGAATATATCCGTCAAATGTTCCTCGAACGGGGCGTAGCCAAAATGTTTGTACAGCAGAGGTATCTCGGCTACCGTGCTGTTGGAGATCTTCCAGATGAACACGCCATCCTCGCGCGGAACCCGCTGCAACAAAACGTTGACGGTCTTTTGCGGGGTTTTTATGCGACCCACACTATCACGGTAGCGGGGAAGACCATCGTCTGTATATCCTTCTGGTTTGTCGCTTACAAGTTCGAGATCCACCCAAAGGCTCCTGTCGAGAGCGACTTTGAGTTGACGCGCCAACTGTGGCCCCTGGCTTTCATGGAGGCCTCGTGGGAGGTTGCGCAGGTCCAAATATTCAGCGGCCCGCTCGAAGTCGCCGTTGCGCGCTGCCTTGAAGTAGCCTTTGATACTGGTGCGGGGCACTCCGCGGTCGTACTCATCTAAAGGACCAGCGGGTAACTCCTTTTTCGGTTCCGCCTTTTCCTCTTTCGGCGGTTCTTCGGCGGCCTGTTTCACCGCTGTCTGCGCCAAACCGGTCCCTGCCAATAAAAACACCGTCAAAAAAATAGTTATAGCCAGGACCAGGGAACGCCACCTGTCCCTACCTGAAGTAAGAGCCAACATCGTGGTACTCATGGGATTTCGCCTCCTTCCTTTCCAATAAGCTCCAAAGCTTTGGTCGGGTATGTATTTTAAAATTGGCCGTTCCGAGTAAATGTCAATTATAGAAAGCGGGACTAGTATGGGATTCTAAATTCTTATGGGAAGGAGTGCAACAGCTTTGCGGCTGGCGAGTAGGAGAAGCTAAATTGAACCTTGACTTTATGCTGCGTATTGGAGGGAATTTGGGGGGTATAATCACGAAAACCGGCGAGAAAATATGCTTTACTTCCCCTCTTTTTTGGCGATGTAGAGACGCAGAGGGCAAGTACAATAATGAGATTCTGCGTAACCTCTTGAAAATAGGCAATCTCTTGGATTCTCTTCCAGACATTTGAGAAAGGATTTCATCCCAACGTCTTCTGCTTTACAAAGGTCTTTAAATCCTGATTTATAACAAATAAAGTCCTTTGGGCATTTTATCTGACCGAGTAGTTCTTCTATTTTTTTATCGGTGTTTTCCGGCATAACTCTGTTATTGTTTCATTTCCTTTCTGTAATTAGTGAAGAATTATATCATATTTCTCTTCCCAAGCGCACCGTAGAAACAAAAGTCTCCGCGCCGATCCAGATCTAGCTCAAGGCAACCCCCTCTGCCTGCTCTTGTTTGGCCTTTATGTAAAGCGGAGAGATGTTTCTCAATGTCTGCACTACCTCTTCCAGTGCATCGAGGAAGCGCTCGATTTCAGACTCCGTGGTGTTTCGTCCGAAGGTGATAACCAGGGTTCCTTGAGCGTCGGCAAAATCGCGACCGATGGACAACAGGACGTGGGAGGCTTGCAAGGCTCCAGCAGCACAGGCCGACCTGGTGGAAACCGCTATGTTTTCTTCATCTAGCATCAAGACGATACCTTCTCCCTCTATGTAGCGGATGGATACCGAAACCAGATTGGGTAAGGATAGTTCCGGATGCCCATTGATGTAGATATCGGCTATTCGCGCTTTCAAACCATTTATCAACAACTCTTTGAGCTTTATGGAGTGTCTGACCCGAAATTCCATATCTCGAGCTGCTAAGTCCGCAGCGACCCCCATGCCGATAATGCCTATAAGGTTCTCAGTGCCGGCTCGCTTGTTGTTTTCCTGGACACCGCCGTCGATCAGTGGCCAGATCCGGGTACCTCGACGGATATATAGCCCACCCGCGCCGGATGGTCCATAAAACTGGTTTGCGGCAAAACTGAGCAAATCAACACCCAACTCCTGAACATCAATTGGCACAACACCCACCGAATCCACCGCGTCAGAGTGAAAGATGACCTTCTTTTCTCGAGTGATCTGCGCAATTTCCGCGATAGGCTGTATGGTTCCAATCTCGTTGTTGCTATGCATGATGGTCACCAGAATGGTGTCATCCCTGATGGCCTCAGCTACGTCGGTGGGGTTTACCCGGCCGTATTCATCAACTGGAACGGATGTCACTCGATAGTCCATCAGCTTCAGGGCCCTGAGGGTCCTTAAAACAGCGTTGTGCTCAATGTTGGAGGTAACGATGTGCTTACCCTTACTTTCGTTGGCAAATGCGACCCCTTTAACGGCATGATTGATCGATTCCGTTCCACCGGAGGTAAAAACCACCTCTTTCAGCACGGGACTGTTGATAAGACTGGCAACCTGTTCTCTTGCTTGCTGTAAAGCAGCCGCAGCTTCGTCGCCCAACTGGTGTTGACTTGAAGGATTACTAAAATTTTTCTTGATAGCATCA
>CP070735.1:2798086-2809722 GCA_020347625.1 Deltaproteobacteria bacterium | reverse complement strand
CTCGCTCATTGTTGACCATCGTGGAAGTCTTACCGAATGAAGGTCAAATATCAGTTGACCGGAACCATGTCAATTCATCTTGCCTGTAGCTTCTTGTACAGATTATCATAGTTTCTGGTATTATTGATCCGTCTCCAACCTTGGTTTCCCAAATCAGGATGATCTAATCCCAATCAGTAGCGAGGCTTTGTAGAGGATAGAGGAGATCAACTAAAGAATCCAGGCCCCAAGGACCTGGCTTTGAGCTGCCCCCGAGGGGGCTTTAGGCGTTTTTCCTTTGTACGGCAGGCAGTTGGAGTGATAGAGTAGTGGAGTAATGGAGTAATGTAAAAACGTCATAAAGTTGAATCTTTGGATTTTAGCCTTTGCCAACACTCCAATACTCCAGTACTCCAAAAGCGCTCGACACGTCTACCGGCAAAGCCATCTAAACTTGACCTAGCCCACAGGACCAGGTTTTCTTTGCTCAACTAAATTACGCGGGTCTCCTCCTGCAGCATGTCGGAGAAAGATTTTGGCACAGGTTGTAACCTACAAAAACGAACCCCCGGGAAAGATGTATTGTCAGCTGAAGCTCGACAGCGGTGAGAGAATCCTGGTTTCCATAGCGGACTCGGGCATAAGAATATCGAAATTAGGCTTCGGCGGTAGATTCCGTACCGGCACCATCTGGAAATGTGGGAGAGATGAGATACGAGAAGCGTATAAGCTGTTTGAAGATCCGGAAAAGCCCATAGACTCAACGTTGGATGCCATCAAAGATAGGTTGAGTAGCTTCAAGTCTATAGCAGATGTGAAGCGTTTCTTGAGTGGAAAGTGGGGGTAGACTTTAGATCCAGTTGGATTGTTGGGGTCATCCAAGTCAACAAAGGTTGGATAAAACGACATCGCCCGTTGTCATGAGAAAAAATTAAAACCTTTTTCAATCAATCATTATGCCGAGTTCTTTCTTCAGGGTTTCCAAATACTCCGATGCCACTCTGGATATCTTTTCAGCGTCCAACACCTCGGCGATAAAATCTCGGTCCTCGCTGGAAATATCCAGAAAGCGGACGCCCATCCCACGGGGGGTAATTTTGTCATCGCGACCGTAGGTATTGGACCAGACAACTTCAGCGTTAAGCGCCAGCCGGCGGTTGGGAGCATCGATGGTCATCTCAAAGATTTCGTTTAGCTTTAGGGGCTTCGAACACCGGATGAAGGCGCTGTTTATGCTGAAATTTAACGTTTCCCCCTCAATGTGCCCGTCGTTATGCTGAACGATTACAGGCCACTTGATCTTTACCCTTGGCTGTTCGCGCCTTTCTCTTTCCACAGCCCACCTCCCTATTGATCTGTGTTAGCGCCCAGGCCAATGTATTGAATACGGTAATTGACTTTGCTCCGCGACAGGTCTTGAGGGCTGAGCCCATTCCCTCCGCTTACGCTCGGTCTGCTGATCTTGCGGGACAGAGGTCCTTCGGAGCAGAGGGGATGACAGCCCGAGTCCCGCGAGACGCGGGATGTCAGCCTTTGCTGTTTTACTTGGGTAGAGTTGTATCCTCTGGGAGGCAAAGGCTGACACATCCGCCGCTTCGGGAATATGCTGGCCCTCAAACGCTATCTATGAGGATTAGGTGCATATCCGTTGCTCAAAATCCTTCTGATCTTCCGCTTCTCGGTTTGTGAGGCTGGTTCTGGAATGGTAGCCACCCAGTCGAGCCCTTGAGGGAGACGAGCTGTTTCACCTTGAAGCCTGCGGGTATCACACAGTCACACCGCCGTCAGCTCTTGTGATGTTGGTTCAGTTTCCAAAGAAAAGGAGTCAGCGGCTTCGATGCGAGAACACTCTGACATGGTATATGACTTATCGCAAAGCCAGCAGTGGACCTGGTCTTCTTTTAAGTGCCAGGAAATTTGTCGGTGGCCTTCAGGACAAGATCTGGGGTGATTGAACAGGGTATTCTTTTTCATAGATCGCGACCTCCACGCCTTTACAGTCTGAAATGTTGTCTCTGGTTATTCCCCATGCGGTGCAGCGAGTTGATTCCCCCTATGCCATATACTCCTCCTCACCATAGTCGACGGCTTCTTCTGCATACCTGTGTTCTTCCAGCATTTCTCTTATCCCTGGCAGCATCTGAGTGTCATCCAGCGAAAAGCGAGAAAGACTGGCAAGCAAAACTTCAACTTTATCGTCTTCCTTGAGATTCCGCTCCAGAAAGAGCATATACTGGTCGTGAAGCCGGCATAGACCACTTTTGCTTCGGGACAGCCTCTCGTGAATGACCTGAATGCCGAGCTTTTCTGCAAGAGCCTCCAGCTCCATCAGGACTTTGGTGCTGGTCATTTCCATTCCTGCCGTCATGAATCTCCCCCTCTCTGAATAACTGAAGTCAAATGACGGGGTTTGACCGCCTGTGCAGATCAATCCGTTGGAAAATTAAAGTATAACGAGATGTCACAATAGAACAGTGTCTATACGGGTGGGTAAGACAAGTGGAAAGAAATTCTGAGGCATTTAAAAAGAAAAAGGATCAAAAACTTTAACAGCGCGGGACCACATATAATAAATCGAGTTTGGCTTGTCAAGTAAAAATATAACCATTTTGAAGATTTGTTGTCACAATAGCCATGAATGGGTAAGGTTCATTATGAGCTAGTCGTCTATTAACTTACAAAAGAGTCGCTAGTGTCAAAATTTCAGACCGCATCCTTGCTCCCTGCTTCCCAGGTGTGTGTTGGTTTTTTGGCCAAATACCCTTTGGCCTTTTCACCAAAACTGGTGATTTAGCTAAACAATTCTCACGCAAGTCAGTTGCTATAAGTAACTGATATTTAGCGATATTTTTTCTTTTGCTCACGTTGGTATTCTTACTGCTTCTATGCGTAATGACAAGTAGCACGACTTGTTCATTTTTATGAGGAAATGAACGGAGATTTGGTACGTGATAGGGCTTCGAGAAAAACGCCGCTACCCAAGAGCGAGAGTGGAACTGCCGGTCTTTATCGGTACCGCTGAAGGCATTGTGGAAGGACTCACGCTGGATGTCAGTGCGGGTGGCGCCTCAATCCGCTGTCAAAGCCCACCACAATTGTACGAAGTATTTGAAATGATTATCAAAGTCCCAGAATTGGGACTCTCTTTGGTAGTTGAGGCTGAAGTGATCTGGTCGACCGCCGACCTCTTAGAAAATGAGCTTATGTTGCCCATCATGGGCGTCAGGTTTACTCGTATTGCCGACAACGACCGGTTGCTCATCGCTACTGCCGTCGAAAAACTGGTCAAAAACAAAAAACTCGCCCCTGATCGGGTGGTAAGTGCCAGAAAGGTTCTGGCAAAAGTTCTAAAAGATTGTGTGCAGGAGACCTCTGAAAAGGGGTCAAGTTTTTACTCCTAACAGAGGAGAAATCTGGTTACCCTACCTGCGGTAGGGTGTAGAGCGGGACAGATTGTTGTCCCCAACAAGAACCCGTACCCCTCATCCCCCTGACCCCTCACTGATAATTGTCCCGATCAGTGAGGGGATTTTTTTTAAATCGTAGATCTGAGAGCTATGGTGGCAGCTAGATCCTCTTATGGAAGTCTAAGCTAAACATATAATAAGGTCGTGCGCAGCAGTACCGGGGGTTGCAGGAGGGACGCTCAGTAGTTATTTTAAACTTCACTCTATTGAATTTTATCTGAGCAATAGCGCTGCATGAATATTGAAGGGGGGACACGATGAACTATGGAAATTTAATTTCGCTTCTCATTCTTTGCGTAACACTCCTCGTCATGTCACTGGCGCCGATTCTTGCAAGCACTGCCGTGGTAAAGTCAAAAATGGTATTACGAGATAATAGTTCAATTCATCACAATGATACGACCATGAGAGGTCCTAGGTGATTGCAGATTTAAGATTTCAGATTGTAGATTTAAAAAACCAAAATATGTTACTGATGATTAATTTTGAACTCTAGATGAGAAAATACCCACCTAGTTTCTTATAGAAATCTAATCTCCCGTGAATCCACCGTCTTCAATCTGAAATCCGCAATCTAAAATCTACAATCCTCCACTCAAGACCACACCCTCGCGAGCGGATTCCTTGCGCTACTCTTTCTTGCTGGGGGCCCGCAGACCCAGGTGGAAGACCACCACAACGGTAAGTACGATAATAAAGAGAACCCCAGCCCACCGGACGGCCTTGAGGCTGGCCATATTTGTCGAGTAGCGCAGCATCAGGGGAACATGTAAGGGGGGATAATCCGGCGAATAGGGGTCCAGCTCTATAGCTTTACGAAAATCAGGCTCGTACAGATCTAATCGACCTAGCTGCCGGTAGGTCTCGGCCCTAATGGCATAGGCTCTGGCGGTGCTTCGTGGATCTTGCCGAAGCTTGATAGTCATGGTGGCGTCGGCAATGGCCTCGTCCACCATACCCTTGAGACGATAGACCTGTGCCCGATAACTATAAGCGGCTGCCAGATTTGGATCCAACTCAAGGGCGCGGCCGAAATCGTCAAGCGCGCTGTCCAATAATGCACTGGGTTCCGACGGTTCACGCTCGAGGAGATGAGAAATAAACCGGCCGATCTCTGCCATGAGCCCCTGGGGGTGTCCCATTTTAAGGTAGGAGAGGCCCCGCATAAAGTACGCATGGGGTCTCTGGGGCTCCAGCTCTATAACTCTGGTGTAGTCTTGGATGGCCTTGTGGAACCGTCGCTGAAAGTAGTAGTGTATGGCTCGGTTCTCATAGGCCTCTACCAGGTTAGGATTCAACTGGAGGGCCTTTGTGAAATACTCGATCTTTTTCCACGCAAGTGAACTATCGAGACCGCGCTTGTAATAGTCCATACTGTTCTGGCCCCAGGCTGCTGTCACGGCAAAAATTAGATATGGCAACGCTAAAGCCATCAATTTTTTCATGGCCGGCTCTCCCTATTGATCTCTATCATTCTACCACCAAAAATGTAGTTTCAAGGTACTGAAGAGCCAACTTTCCAAATTATTGCTCATGAGATGGGCACCATCGCTCTTTCTGTCCGCACAGAAAGGAAGAGTATGAGAGGCGAAGGTCCACCGAGTTTGAAAAATCTCTCCACTTCTGTCACACTACTGAATGTTTTGACACTACCTCGCGTTTGCTAAGCCTAAAGGCAGACATGATCGATGGAACCCCTTAGCTATCGACCGGCAAATGAAGGCGATCTGGATTTCATCATCCGGCTGTCGATGAAATTGTTCTCCAAGTACGGCAACTATGATGAAATTGTCCCCAACTGGTTTTTGGAACCGGGAGTGATAACGGTAGTGGTCACAGAAAAAACCGATCCGTTGGGCTTCGCAATGCTCGCGATAGAGAGAGGTGGAGAGCCTCCCAGAGGACACCTGCTGGCGATCGGCGTTTTCCCTGAACATCAAAGAAGAGGTATGGGAAGCGCACTGCTGGGCCATATGGAGGACCTTGCCCGGAAGTACGGTTTGAGTGAGATCTATCTCTGGACTGCCAAAGATAACCTACAAGCTCTCTCATTTTTTCAAAAGGGCGGTTTCAAAATTGTCGGATCGGAAAAAGATTATTATCCTAGGGGTCAGCCAGCCCTGGCAATGTACAAGCGAATTGATCCGTAAGCTCGTGAAAGCGAATCTATGCGGGAAGATTATCACTCTTCAAAAACAGGTTGATTAGGTGATGTTCACCGACCAAATGGAAAAGGACAGTTATGTTCAGCAGGTTTGGGAGAAACTGCAATCCAAATACATTCAAGTTTATCCTTTTCTCACAGAAAGTGAATTCAGGGATCTATTTGGATATCGAGTCATCAAAGTCCTCGAGAAACTCACTTGTCGGAACGAAGCATGCGGCCGGTGTGACCTGGATATCGATTGCCCCTACTATTCGAGAATGCTGGACCGCTGCGGTATCGATCCGTACAAACCGGTGCACTGCAGGCTTTGGCACTGCTACGATTGTGGCCCGGAAGAAATCATCGAAGATATCCGCGATCTCACCGGCATTTTTTCGGACCAACTGGGTCCGGAAATGCAGGCCATAGTCATCAAGGAAGAACTGGAAAGTGAGCGCCTATCAAAAGAAGAGGCCGAAAAACAGTTTAGACAACTTATCGAAGAATTCAGAAACGATGCAAAAGTCTGAAGTCGGCTAAAGCGGGCTTGTCCCTGAAGGGAATTTACCCTTTCACCGGTTACACTCTTTTCCGCTTTGCGCTCTGCTCTATGCGCTATGCGTCAATATTCGAGCGGGATAGACATGTCGCCCGAATCTGAAAAACAAGGCAGTGGGCTCACCCTGGTGATCGACCAGGGTACCTTCTCCACCCGTGCTCTGGCGGTGGATGCACATGGAACCATCCGGATGTCATCCTATCGCCGGGTCTCGTTGCACCGGCGCGGGTTAGCCCTTGCGGAACAAAATGCCGATGAAATAGCAGAATCCGTGCACCGGGTGTTGCAGGAGGTCATGGCGAATTCCACAGTACGCCGTCTGGGGGTGTCCCGAGTCGGACTTGCCACACAGCGCTCCAGCGTGGTCGCATGGGATAGGCGTAACGGTAAACCGCTCGGTCCATTGCTCAGCTGGCTAGACTGTCGTGCTGCAGACTGGTTGAGTGAACTTGAATCTCATGCTCAGAAAATAAAAACCCTAACGGGGCTGCCCCTTTCCCCCCATTACGGTGCGAGCAAGCTACGCTGGTATCTGAATCATCTCCCTGAGGTAAAACGGGCGAAATCCGGCGGATATTTGGCCTTTGGGCCCCTCGCCAGTTTTCTGCTGTTTCACCTGCTGCAAGGACAACCCCTGCTCGTGGATCACGCGAACGCGTCGCGAACCCAATTGTGGAACATCGTAACACGCGACTGGGATCAGTGGTTGCTGGATCTATTTGGTATACCGCTGGAAACGCTTCCACATTGCCGACCCATTTGCCACAACTATGGCGTACTAAGGGAAGGTGGGGTTCCGGTGACGGCCGTCAATGGCGACCAGAATGCGGCCATCTACAGCCTGGGACGACCCCGGAAAACCACGGGCATCATCAATATCGGCACCGGCGCATTCATTCTGCGCTCTACCGGCAATAAAGCGGTGGACCATCCGACCCTCCTGACGGGCTTGGCAAGCAGTGGTGGTGATTGGAGCGAGTATACCATCGAAGGAACGGTTAACGGTGCGGGCGGTGCCTTGGACTGGGCCGCCAACCAGTGGAATCTGGGGGATATCATGACCTCTTTGCCCACCTGGCTGTCTCTCGAGGGAGAACCGCCCGTTTTCGTCAATACCATCGGTGGTCTCGGTTCACCGTGGTGGCGATCAGGTCCGGCGCCAACTGTGCTGGGGGACAGCGAGCCATGGCAAAAGGTCGTCGCAGTCGTGGAGAGCATTCTTTTTCTTTTACATGCTAATCTCGAGACCCTGGTGGATACCGGTCAGGTTGTCAGCCGTTTGGAAATTAGTGGTGGTCTGGCACGGCTAGATGGTTTGTGCCAGAGGCTGGCGGATCTCACCCAGCTTCCGGTATATCGTCCGGCTGAAACGGAGGCCACTGCTCGTGGCATTGCCTGGCTCGCTGCCGGCTGTCCTTTGCACTGGCCCAAGCCCGGTCGGGGACGAGTCTTCAGGCCCCAAAAGAATCAGGCCTTGATCAGGCGTTACCGAAAATTCCTTCAAGCACTCGGGTAGTCCGACTACGAACACCTCCCACTTTATATTGAAAACCTGCCTCCCATAATCACTCCGCAGCAATCCTTGGCACACAATTTGCTCGCTATCCCAAGATGTGGCAGCGCAACGGTCCCTTCAAGACAGCGGGACGACAATTGGGTGGAAGCGCTTTCAACCAGAGACATTGAGGATACCGGGATGAGTACAACTAGCATTACTCTGATCGTAGTTGGCCTGCTCGTTGTTTTTTTCATAGCCATTTACAACAAGCTCGTTCGACTCAAGAATTTGGTAGAGGAAGGTTGGAGCGGAATAGACGTGCAGCTCAAGAGACGCGCCAATTTAATCCCCAATCTGATCGAAACGGTCAAAGGATACATGGGACACGAGAGGGAACTCCTGACCAAGGTCACCGAGCTTCGAGCGCAAAGTATGAGTGCGCAAGACGTGGGCGAGAAAGGCCGCCTGGAAGGGCTGTTATCCCGTTCTCTCGCCAACGTGTTCGCTGTGGCGGAAGGGTACCCAGATTTAAAGGCCAATCAAAATTTTCTGGATCTGCAAAATCAGCTGTCTGACATAGAAGACCAGATCCAGCTTGCCCGGCGCTACTACAACGGCACGGTGCGCAACTTGAACATCAAGGTGGAATCTTTCCCCAGCAACATCGTGGCTGGGATGTTCAACTTCATCAAGGCCGAATTTTTCGAGATTGAAGACGACGCCGATAGGGCGGTGCCATCGGTGCAGTTCTAACTGGCAATCTAGATGCATTGGTAAAACCCATGCCGGTGAAACCGGTCCGGGCGAACAATTCTGGAGGAGAGATGAGCACCCGAAGAATATTGACCTTTATCATTTTGTTTTCCGTCTTTGCGGCGTTTTTGGTTGTGGGCCCATCCGGTGCGGCGCAGTCCGAGAGGATACTTGACTTCCGGAGCCAGATCCAGGTGCACCGTGACAGCAGTATGACCGTCACCGAAAACATTCGGGTGGTCTGCGGTGGGCAGCAGATCAAACGAGGTATTTATCGGGACTTCCCCACCACATACAAAGACCGCTACGGCAACCGCATAAGAGTAGGGTTCGAGGTGCTGAGGGTTTTGCGTGACAACAATTACGAACCTTACCACATCAAAGAGCTTTCCAACGGCAAGAGAGTCTACATTGGACAACAGAACGTGTTTCTGAAGCCGGGTGAGTACACCTACACCATCACCTACAAGACCAGCCGGCAGCTGGGATTTTTCAAGGATTTTGATGAGCTTTACTGGAATGTAACGGGTAATGGCTGGAACTTTGTCATCGATAATGTTGAAGCGGTGGTGGAGTTGCCTCCCGGCGCTGAAATTTTGCAGAGTGCTGCTTACACCGGGCGTTTCGGTGAAAAAGGCCAAGCATTCGAGACATCTTATGACGAACACGGCAACATGATCTTCAACACCACCCGGCGGCTCATGCCAAAAGAGGGTCTCACCATTGCGGTGGCCTGGCCCAAGGGCATCGTGGTCGAGCCCACCACCTCTGAAAAAATCAGCTATGTGTGGAAGGACAACCGCAGCACTTCTGTGGCCTTTATCGGTCTTTCTGTCTTGGTGGTTTTCTATCTGATAGCCTGGTCGAAGGTGGGTAAAGACCCCGAAAGGGGGACAATTATCCCACTTTTTACTCCACCCAAGTGGGTTTCCCCAGCTTCGACGCGTTTGATCATGCGCATGGGCAGCCTTGATGACAAATTGTTCGCGGTTGCGGTAGTGAACATGGCTGTCAAGGGCTACCTGACCATCAAAGAAGACGATGACGAAGAGTTTACCCTTGAAAAAACAGGGGAAGGCGAGGCGCGCCTGTCCGGGGGGGAGTCAAAGATTGCTCGCAAGCTTTTTGGCTCCAGAGACAGGATCACGCTGGAGCAATCCAATCACAAGAAAATTGGCGGCGCCAAGAAGGAGTTGCAGAAATATCTGATGAAAGATGCGCGAAACAAGTACTTTATCCTCAACTCCGGTTATTTTCTGATGGGGGCGGCCATATCGATCTTGACCCTCGCGGGTGTGGTCATGGGTGCGCGAGACTTGGGACTTGCGGCATTTATGTCCGTGTGGCTGTCCCTCTGGACCTTCGCCTGCTTTTTCCTGGGCCTTAACGTGATAAGGGCGTGGCGGGGGATTGGGCAGTCAGGCGGATTTATCGTGATGCGCGGTGCCGGTGCGATCGGGGCAACCCTTTTTGCCCTCCCATTTTTCGCCGGCGAAGGCTTCGGTCTATGGGCCTTCTCACAGGCGGTCTCTCCCCTGGCAGCTGCCACCCTAGTGCTCATCATCTTTGTCAACGCGCTGTTTTACCACCTGCTGAAAGCCCCGACCCTTTCCGGCAGGAGACTCATGGACGAAATTGAGGGATTTAGAGTCTACCTCTCTGTGGCGGAGCAGGAACGGCTCAATATTCTGAACCCACCAGAGAAGACTCCGGAACTGTTCGAGAGATATCTACCCTACGCCCTCGCCCTGGATGTGGAACACGAGTGGAGTGAACAGTTCGCCAGCGTATTGGCTGCGATAGCATCTGATGGCGGATACCGGCCCTCCTGGTATACGGGCAGGTCCTGGAGAACAAGAGATATGTCTGGATTTGCATCAAGCCTGGGCAAATCCTTTACCGGAGCCATTTCTTCCGCCTCTACTGCACCCGGTTCCTCATCAGGGAGTGGGGGTGGCGGATCCTCCGGCGGCGGTGGCGGCGGCGGTGGCGG
Source organism: Deltaproteobacteria bacterium (assembly GCA_020347625.1). Lineage (GTDB taxonomy): Bacteria > Desulfobacterota > Syntrophobacteria > BM002 > BM002 > BM002. The sequence goes on along the minus strand of CP070735.1, from coordinate 2,799,327 downwards.
CGGCGGCTGGTAGCCGCGGTCCGATAGCTGAGGGTCATTGGCCGTCCTCGCCAGGAGCAGGTCCTATTTCGTCAAAAGGTCAGCAATAAAGAATCCAGACCTAAAGGACCTGGCCCACAGGATCAGGTTTTCTTTGCTCAAATAAAATCGTGGTATCGAAGGTTTGAAAATGTTTGATTCCATTAAAGCGGTGCAGAGCGAAGAGTGGAACCCGATCACAACAGCCATGGCGGTTGTCACCTGCGTGGGGTTGGTTCTCTTTTTTATTGTGTTGATGAAAGACGAGGACGGATTCGTCTTCCTGATAGACCATACGAACCTGGTATTTCATGAGGCGGGACACCCGATATTTGGACTCTTCGGCGAAACCCTGGGTCTGTACGGTGGTACACTCGGACAGTTGGTATTTCCTGTGGTTGCAGTAATTGCTTTCTGGCTTCGGAGGGAGGCAATTTCCTTTGCGCTGGCCACCGTGTGGTTTTTTGAAAATTTTCTAAATATCGCCCGTTACATGGCCGACGCTCGCGCCCGGGCTTTGCCGCTGGTTGGCGGCGGTGAGCACGACTGGACCAACATTTTCAGTCGCTGGGGTGTATTGTCGTACGATACAAGAATTGCGGGTTTTGTCAGCACCGTTGGTTGGCTGGGAATGATCGGTATGTTGGTATGGGTTGTCTGGCGATGGCACCAAGATCGGGAGTAGAAATAGGCCCGAATTGCCCATGTAACGGCCGACCTCGCTACCAAAAAAATACGAGCTAGAGTTGCACTGTTACGGTTTGCCATTCCCGCGTCACCTCAGCGGTAGCTGGTAGATCGGTGGGATCTGCAGATAGTCGTTCACTCCATTCTTCTTTGTACATTTGCTCCAGTACAGTTTGAAACATGACCTCCAAAAGGTCATAGACTGAAATTTTTGGGGTAGACTGCCCCAATAACTTTAACGCTCGAGTTTTGCGCTCTAACCGCTCCTTGAGATCCTCCAACGCAGACAGCAATTCCATAATTTGACCGCTGTCTATTGGAACAGCCTTTTTGGTTTTTTCACCATCTTCCCACTTTTGTTTAACTTCCTTGATTTTTTCGTATGAACACGACAGCAGGTATTGGCGATCTTTGGCGCTAATGGATACATGCTCAGAAGTGACACAGTGGTTTAACTTATGTACGATATTTTCCTTTGCGTCGAGAACACAATGGTGAAGCATTTTCCTGACTGGCTCGGAGACAATTAGATTGAT
>CP070735.1:2745648-2797986 GCA_020347625.1 Deltaproteobacteria bacterium | reverse complement strand
TAATCCAGTCCCCTAGACTTGCAGCATGGCCCCTAGTTCTTGAACCAGCTTGCGCCTCACGCCTTGTGCCCTGTGCCCGATGCCTTGATCCCTTCCCTTAGGTCAGCTCAAAGCCTAGGCCTGGATTCTTTACTTTATGAGGTTCTTCTCGCGGAGATCTTTTTTCATTGCCTCGAATAACGATTCGGTGAGCTCGTGGACGTATTTGGGGTTCACGGTTAGGGATTTGGCCGACCATATTATCATCTGCGACTCGGCATCATAAATATTGGTTTCCAGCTCTATTTTTCTTTTCTCTTCATAAGATCCGCCATAAGTGCTGTAAACTCCAGTTGAATACGAATAAATGTCGAATCTCGCATACGCTGGATGCGGGTAGTCAGATGTACTGGGCGCCACAAATTTTTCCTTTTGCAGGACGGTAAGTAAATAGGTGACCAAAATCGCATCCGCTCCGAGTTTTTCAGCCTCCGTAAGCACGATTTCCCTGGTCAGTTCCTTTTCTTGCGGGATGACGGCAGCACTGGAAACTGCTTTTACGCCAATTTTTTCAAATTTCTCTACGAAAATATCCTCGAACAGTCTCCTTCTTATGGGATTCTCGGAAACTCCTATAATCATTATATTGTCGATAAATTCTTCTTCGTAGGTCTCATCCTTCCAGACCCAGGTCAATGTCGTGGGCGCTGCGCAAGCCAAACAGAATGTGGACATGATCGTCAGAATAAAGAAGAGCCTAAACATCCTTTTCATCGGGGTATATCCTCCTGGGTTATAACTTGTCACCTGATGATTATCGCTGTGAGAGATAAATCTTTTCCTTGCTGCAATCTAATATAAACAAAAGCATTGATTCAAGTGATCATTAGCGGCTGACCTTAAGATCAAGAAGCTCACAATGGTCTTAGATTAGATAAGATGCGGGATTTTAACAGACATGACCTAGGAGGACAAACAAATGAGAACATAGAAAATATCTCCATCGACCTACTGTCTCTTCCAAGATGCTGCCGTTCATGTCGATCTGAAGTGGTAATTTTTTCCACTTTTATGAAATTGCCTTCTCAAACACAACTCAACTTCTTAAAGCTACATCTGATAACTATTTGAATTTAAATGAAATTTAATAACTATCTAATTTGGCATGATCTTTTTGTATAGAGGTCTATAACGAGGTTCATTAAATTTTAAGACCAAAAGTAGGAGTATTAGTCTTATGATTGGCTCAGCTCAACCTCAGGGCATCGAAATTAGGGTGTTTGTGAGTCACAGTGGCAGAGCTACATTGAAATGCCCTTTCTGTCGAAAACGGCATTGCGCCGAAGTCCCCAGAGATCTTCACAACAAATCGGTTCGGGCGAAATGTCAGTGTGGGAACTCTTTTCTCGTTCTTTTCGACAGCCGAAGATATTACCGCAAAGAGGTGCGACTTCCTGGGGAATACTTGGACATATTTGGTGATAAGGACCTGATGACTGTGACTACGCTATCCGTTTCCGGGGCAGGATTTGAAGCAGGACGCAGAAAGCCCTTCTTAAGTGCAGGAGAAACCATCGAAGTAAAGTTTATGATTAACACCATCATAATACCTGGATTAAATCGAAAGCAGTGGTCAGACGCGTACATGACAATCGGGTAGGAGTAGAGTTCGTAGGGATGGATGAGCACGAGCTAAAATGCCTGGGCTTTTATCTGATGCCCTGAGATAAATAAGAGGATCATACAGGTAGACCTCCCTGAAGTTGATTTCCAAAACGACATACCGCCAATATCCAGATTTTCCCGCCAATCTACCCTGAGTGTAGGTCACAACTTTTTGACAAATCTGACAGTGGAAGTGGTACCACCATATGTGCTGCTAAATAAACCTTAATTATGATAAAATCTCTCTGCCTCAAAGAGGGGAGTACGTGACCGCATTGAATCTGAAGAAGGGTAGAGTTGAGATATGGATTCAGGCGTAATTCTGAGAATCTTGCTGCTGTTTGGTGTGGCGATCCTGCTGTTTGTTCCAACTGTTTGGGCCATCCGGGATGTGGCCTACCGCAGTTTTCCCAGCCTCAAAACCAAGGTCCTTTGGTTTGTCTTGGTAACGCTTCTGCCACCTTTCGGCGGTTTGATTTACATTGTCGCAGGTCGGCCTCGGGTACAGAGGCAAATGGAAGAATCGGAAAATCAAGATGAGACCATTGAGAGGCGATCAGAAGAGCCACTTGAGTGAAGCTCGAGTTGTTTCCACCCACGGCTGCCCCACTCAACTATGTCATCCTTGAGCGTTTGTCTGTCTTGCCCAATAATTGGTCAGACTTGATCTGCTGTTTTCGATGCCTCTAATACACGCCCGCCAAAAAAACGGGCGGGGGTAAACCCCGCCCCTACAATTTCAATCCCTATACAGGAATTTTGGAATAATTTTGATTCGCTGACCACCGACCACGGACCACTGACAACTGACGGTAAAAGGGAATCAGTCGGTTGGTAAGAAAGGTTCCAGGTCTTTTTTGTACTCGGTGACCACCCTGTAACCCTCTTTCGTGAGACAATCCACGGCTGCGTCGCGATCGGAAGTGTTGACTCGCATGACCAGCTGAAAAATATCTGGATACTGATGCATGGGCAGGGTAATCATACTAACGATACTGATATTTGCTTCCTTTAGCAGGCCGCAGACATCGGCCAGCACCCCAATTCTATCCTTCACCAGGACCATGAAGCGCCCGCTCGCTTCCTCAACGCCCAGCCCGTCCAGGAGAACTTCCATGAGATCGGTGCTGGTAATGATACCCACCAGCTTATCGCCCTCGACAACGGGTAGACTACCTATTTTGCGATCATGCAATATCTTGGCGGCTCGTTCGATGGTGGCATCCGGAGTTATGGTAATGAGGTCTTTAACCATCACACTTTCCACGGTTAGCTTCTGCAGGACATATGTCAGCTCGTAAATACTCAAGGTGGTGGCCGGCGAAGCCCAGGCTTGCTTGATGTCGCGATCAGTAAGAATGCCCACCAGTGTTCCCTGTGCATCAACAACGGGTACCTGCTTAATGTTATGTTCTCGGAGCAAATCGCGAGCTTTGACCAAGGGAGTATCAGGCGTTACCGTGACGAGATCAGTCGTCATTTTGCGGCCTACATACATAATCTCCTCCTCGTGGCGGTTTCAGTAGTCTGATTCGTGTTGCTTTTCGAGATACTTAAAGCCGATTAGTTTGACACCCATGCCTCTGTGCACTTCTGGGCCTATAGAAATGTTTTCTGATAACCAGATGACCTCGCACTCGGCCAGCAGCACCGCATCTGTCTCTGGTAGTTTCATCTCAACCAAAAACTGGGTTTCAGACGGCAGCAATTCGTCTGTGAGGAGAAGAAAGCCCCGGCAACTCATATTCATGGTATGGGCTTGGCACTCTTCCTGGTCCAGACGCAAGGTGACTGGTACGGCGAGGTTGAGACGCGGTCCACCGCGGCGGTCTTCGGATCGTGTTGGCACGATTAGCCCTCTCTATGCAGGATAGCCTTGATGGGGCACCTAAAGCGATTATAGCGGAAAGAGTCCGGGGTTGCAAAAAGGAAGCCATTTCGCATTTCACATTTCTCATTTTGCAAAGCTAATGGCGAGGAAGTTATAAGTTATACGTTATCAGTTATCAGGTTGAGTTTGTTGGCTACGACTCAGGGCTTGAAGAAAAAGATAGATCAACTCCACCTTTCCACAGAAAGAAATCTTGCTTTCCCGAATAACTAATAACCAATAACGTATAACGTCATCAACTAACACCAGACCGGTGCAATTGTTGGAGAAGGTCAAAGAACCCCTGTGGGGACAAATAAACCATCTGTATGGAGGGGCCGAACTGAATGTAATCACGATCGGCCAAGGGCTGATTCTTGTAAGCCTCAAGGCGAATATTGTTGACCAGAGTGCCGTTGGTAGAGTTGGCGTCAACAATTACGTAGGAGTCCTCCTGCCCCGACATTAGAAAATAGGTATGAAGTTTGGAGACGGTATTATTGGCGAGTACAATGTCGTTGTTGGCAGCTCGGCCAACGCAGATCATGTTGCTCGGTGCGGAGCTCTCTTGTTTGCGGATTTCTATAACCATGGTCTCGGCTATTTGGGATTCGGTGTGGGGGGAAATGTCCCCAGGTTCTTCATTGATGATGTCGCTCACATAAGTCTCAAATCGGAAGTCGGTATAATCCATCCAGTCACCCGCTTGCGGCCAAATGAGCACGGGATGCTCATATTTTTCCAGAAATAGGCTGTAGGTAAGGCCTGCCGCCTCTCTCAAGTATTCAGTGATTGGCCGAAACTTCCCCATGGATGGTACCTCCTAGCGATGAGCTTGGGGCGCCAAAGTCTTCTCGAGAAACGGGCTAATCATGGCGGTTTAGAATCATGAAATCGCCGCTTTCCTGTAGACTGAATCTGCTATCTCCTACTTCAAATTCAGAATCATAACGGAAGGGGAGATTAAGATCCGCTGCAGTGGCTATGCGTTCCAACAGATAGGACAGGACTCCGGTCATCTCGTGAATTTCCGTGAGCATCAGAGTTTGGGGAACAGCAATGTCCCTCAGCTGAAAGTGAGTAGCAATGCCGCGGGTTATGAATACGCCTTTTTCTGGTAAGTGGACTATCTCCACCACCTGGGCGGGGTTTTTCTGGTTGCCTATGGTGGCGATGACGATCTCTTCAGCATTCGCTTGGTCAACAATTGATTCGGGCATCGTGCCCTCCGTGTCTGAATTATTTTCGGATTAATATAAGCACTATCACGACTCAAGCAAGTTTGACAAGCCCGTCGCATTTCGGAATTCACATTTCTTATCTTTCATAGGGTAATTCGCGTTGCGCAAAACCCATTGCCTGCCACCTACCTTTTGGTGGGCTTGAGCTTGGTGCTTCCCAGTCCTGCTGAGGACGATCTGTGTTGATGAGAAATAGTGGGAGTAAAACGACTTTGCTTTCCTGAAGCGCTTCGGCCAGCAGTTGGTCGTCTTCGACGCCGTAGGCAGAGGGTTCGGTATACAAAATGTCAAAAACTACAGCTCTGGCGTCAGATGAGGTACAAAAGTGTACAATTGGGGCATACATCTGGCGCGGCCAGGGCCAGGTGATTCCCTGCTCAAGGGCGGCCTCAAGACTGCCTTGATCGATGACGACAAGAGCGATTTCCTCGGGAGAAGATGAACTTGCTTCGCTCAGCTGACATAATTGGTCATAGGTTTGCAGCTCGAAAGGCTCAAGGAGTTGCCCCCGGTAAAGAACCATTACCACAAGCCACACTAAAAGGCCAATAGCGGTAACGGAGACGGTTTTCCCTTGAGGGCTATGCAGAGCGATGGAGGGCACTATGAACTCCATGGTCTCGAAGTTCGGGCAGAAACGCACGCGGGCTGCAGCTCCATACCTCCTTTGCCGGGCGTAGTGTATCCGAGCAAAGAGCAAAATACCAGTACTATTTCAGGGCAACAGTTGGCATATGGGTTGCAGAATATTGGGGGCAACAAATGGGCTCTAATCTTGAAACTAGCTAATATTCCTAAAAAATTGTCATCTTCAGAATATTGAGGTGCGCACTTTTGTGTATGTATATGTATAAAAAAACATACATAATCTAAGAGGGGGAGGAAGGGGCCATGAAACGTACAGGCGAACTGGCATACTATGAAAGTAAAATCAAACTGCTTGATACGCCCAATATTGATGCAACTCTCCTAAAGCTGGGATGCTGGGATGCGCCGTATGAGGCAGTGGGACTTTCCGATCAGCGTAAATGTCAATATTTTATAAAGCAGTGTAAAAAATACTATGAGAAAAAAATTGATCGGATCCAAAAAGAACAACGCATAGCTCGCCGGGGGAAGTGGGTTACCCGTTTAGGATTATAGGAAGGTAGTAGGATCATGCAGTAGTTGCTTTCACTCGCCTCGATTCCCTTCGCCAAAGCTTAGGTGAACAGAGTGCTAAGTCCCCAAAGCACAAGTGGCATCTGCGCCAAGCGGCTCCCCTGTGACTTAATGACTGTTCGGTCGCCGACCACTTACCATCTACTTCTCTTTTTCTACTCTCACCTGGGCAGTACAAGCTTAGCGTCGCTGATGAATACCACCCCATTTTTATTGACTACTCCGCCCCATTAAGATTAAATTGAACACGCTTTTTAGAATAGCTGCTTCACGATAATATGCAGGAGCAGGTCTTAAAAGTATTGATCGTCATTGTACACCTGCGTGCACTGAAACCAAGATCTCACTCACGGAGAAAAACCATGGCTGCAAAAAAACCTCTATCCATAGGCATACTCACAGGCGGTGGCGATGTACCGGGTCTGAACCCATGTATAAAGGCATTGGTTTATCGAGGGGCCGAAGAAGGTCTCAGAATCTTCGGCATCCGACGAGGATGGGCGGGTCTCTTGGAGTTTAATCCTGAGGATCCCGAGGATAGGGAAAATAAGATCGTCGAACTGGATAAAGGCAAAGTCCGTACCATTGATCGATCCGGTGGTACTTACCTCCACACCTCGCGAACGAATCCTGGAAAAGTGAAATACGAGAACGCTCCAGAGTTTCTCAAAGGGCAGGCAAAAGAGGGTGAACTCAATGATTTTACCCCACACGTTCTCCGTAACCTGGAACACCTCGGTATCGACGTATTGATTCCCATTGGTGGCGATGACACCCTAAGCTACGGGGAACGTCTCCATGAGGAAGGTTTCCCCGCGGTGGCTATTCCAAAAACCATGGACAACGATGTTCACGGTACAGACTACTGTATTGGCTTTTCTACTGCCGTAACCAGGAGTGTCAACTTCATCCATGCCCTCCGCACCTCTACCGGTTCCCACGAACGCATCGCGGTCATAGAGCTCTTTGGCCGATACTGCGGCGAGACTTCGCTGATCTCGGCATATCTGGCGAGCGCTGATCGGGCCATCATTTCTGAGGTGCCTTTCGATCCGGAAAAACTTGCTCAGTTGATTATGGAGGACAAAAAGGCCAATCCCAGTAACTATGCTATGCTCACCATCAGTGAGGGGGCCAAAATGGTTAGCGGCGAAATGATGATATTTGGCGAGGCAGACGCCTATGGTCATCGTAAGCTGGGAGGGATAGGAATGGAGACTGGTGAAATTCTGAAAAAGCTTACTGGACAGAATATCATCTACCAACAGCTCTCATATCTGATGCGCAGCGGTGCCCCCGACTCTCTAGATTTGATGGTGGCTGTGAATTATGCCAACATGGCCATCGACCTGGTCATCAAGAAGGTCAGCGGTCGCATGGTTTCCCTGACCCAGGGAATCTACACGGACGTACCCATGAGCACTATTACCTCGGGTCAGAAACGAGTTGATGTTCGTGAGCTATATGATGCGGAGCAGTACCGGCCAAAGGTTCGGCATGTCATGGGAAAACCGATGTTTTTATATTAAATGGAGGTTGCAAGGATAAAAGCAGGATACCAGGGGCAGTGAGGGACTGGCCGAGGGAGGTCGTACTGGTGCCTCCGACGCGGAGACAGGGTGAAACGGCGACGCGGAGACGAGAGAGTATTCAGCGGGCAGCGGGCAGATTGCATCCGCCTTCGCTAGAGCTTCCGCCTTCGTTAAAACTACGGCGGGACAAGTCGGCGGACAGGGCGGGAAGCAAGGACTAAGCACAGAAACATTTCTCATTTCACATCTGGCATTACACAATTCTCATTTGTCATTTTGTCGCGTCCCCGGGTCTCCGTGTCACCGTTTCCCCGTGTCGCTAAGTTGGTGCCTAGTCCCTAGTGTTCAGTGTTTAACGCGCGCGCAGCGCGAAGGAAGGGAAGAGAACCGTGACGACCAAGGCAAAGATTGAAGAACAGCTCAAGAAAGAACGGCTTCTCAACCGCATCACCCATCAGCTGCATGATGCCAGGAATCTGGATGAAATTCTGCTCTACCTGAAAGATGAAATAATCGCTCTTTTTGATGCGGAGCGGATTACCGTCTACGGTGTGGATCCTGAAAAGCGAGAGATATATTCCAAAGTCAAGGAAGGGGAAGAAGTCAAGGAGATTCGTCTGGCATTGAGCAAGACCAGTGTGGCGGGTCACACTGCGGTGTCAGGCAAAACGTTCAACATTGCCAATGTTTATGATCCGGAAGAGCTGAAGCGCTTGGATCCTAAGCTAAAGTTCGATGATCAGTGGGATAAGGTTACCGGCTTTGAAACTAAAGAGCTCCTCTCGGGTCCCATTCTATACAACGGCAAATATCTCAAAGGGGTAGTGGAGATAGTAAACAAAAAAGGGGCTGAGCAGTTTAGCAAAGAAGACGAGAAATATCTGGTTGAGATCTGTAAGGTTTTGGGGCTTGCCTTCCACAATCAAGGCCGCATGCAACAAGAGCCCTCCAAATTTGACTATTTGTTTTCCCAGCAGATTATCAGCGAGGACGATCTCAACCAAGCGATCGCCAGAGCAAGAGAACAAAAGACTGACCTCCCCAGCGTTCTTATTAAGGAATTTAAGGTGCCCAAAAAGGCTTTGGCTAAGTCATTCGAAGCCTATTACGGCGTTCCGTTCGTTTCTTATGAAGACAAGACCATCATTCCTACTGAACTTATCCATGGTCTCAACCTTGGTTATTTAAGGCGTAACTTTTGGATTCCCTTGCAAAAGGAAAACGGCAAACTGGTAATACTCATAGATGATCCGCAAAACGCTGAACGTGTCAAAGAAATTAAGGGTCTGATGCAGGCAGAGAAATATGAGTTCAGAGTGGCACTTCGAGAGGACATACTCCGATTCATTGACACGGCAGTTGGTGAAGGTTCAGAAGCGGCATCGGTTAGGAGCATCATCGGCGAACTGGAGAGAGAGCGCGATGAAAGCGAGGAAATGGAGGAGGAACTCCTTAACGAAAGCGATGCGGGCATCGTACGCTTGGCCAATCAAATCATTAAAGATGCCTATGACATGACCGCTTCAGATATTCACATCGAACCCTATCTTGGTAAGCACCCCACGGAAATTCGTTTTCGCCGGGACGGTGCCTGCTTCAAATACCAGGAAGTTCCCCCAACTCATGCCAGGGCTCTGGTCAGCAGAGTCAAGATCATGGCGAAACTAGATATCGCCGAAAAAAGAATGCCCCAAAGTGGCAAAATAAAGCTCAAGTATGGCCAAAAAGAAGTGGAACTAAGAGTGGAGGTCACCCCCACAGCCGGGGGGAGGGAAGATGTGGTCCTGCGGCTACTGGCTTCTGGCAAGCCACTCCCTTTAGAAAAGATGGCTTTCTCCGAAGCAAACCTTAAAAACCTGATTGAACTGATCGAAAAACCTTACGGAATTCTGCTGGTTGTTGGCCCTACAGGTTCGGGAAAAACGACCACGCTTCACTCAGTTCTTGGACACATTAACCGGCCGGAAGTGAAGATCTGGACCGCCGAGGATCCGGTGGAGATTACACAGTACGGACTGCGTCAGGTACAAACCCACGCCAAGATCGGCTATACTTTTGCCGAAGCCATGCGGTCTTTTTTGCGCGCCGACCCCGATATAATCATGGTCGGAGAGATGCGGGATGCAGAAACCGCTGCTATGGGATTGGAAGCATCGCTTACCGGTCACATGGTTCTTAGCACGTTGCACACCAACAGTGCTCCGGAATCAGTCACTCGTCTCATTGACATGGGCATGAATCCCCTCAACTTCGCCGATGCGCTGCTGGGTATCTTGGCCCAGCGCTTGGTTCGCACCATCTGTCCAAATTGTAAGGAGTCTTATCATCCCACAAGGGAAGAGTTTGACTTGCTGTCGCAGGAGTATGGCGAGGATCTTTTCGAGGAACTCAATGTTCAATACAACGACGAAATGCGACTCCACCGCGGTACTGGTTGTGAAAACTGCAACGATAGCGGTTACAGAGGCAGAGCGGGGATACACGAGCTACTCGTGGCCAGCTCAGAAATCAAAGAACTAATCCAGAATCGGGCCCACATGGAAGAGATCCGCCGGGCCGCTGTAAACGAAGGTATGCGCACCTTGAAACAGGACGGAATTCGAAAGGTGTTCGAGGGATTAACCGACTTCATCCAGGTCAGAAGGGTGTGTATTGTTTAGAAAAATAATTGTGTGTTTTACCTAGCACTTTGTTAGTATCATTGTTGGACTTGGCTGAGATCTTTTACTAGTTTTTCAGAGGAGCTGGACTGACACCAGCTTCTCCAAGTTGTAAGCAACCTGACCAAACGAACAAAAACTTTCTCTTTTCTCACCGACGCTCTATTCCTAAAACACGCTGCTATAACCGACTTCTTGTTTTATCTCATTTTCCCATATCACTGCAAACCTTTGCTTAGCTGAATCAAAGGTGGTTCAGTGCTCGTGGTTTTGCACCCTACCCCATTACGCTGAGTTTTGCTGAACCGGGCTGGTTAAAATGGGAAAAACGCGATTGAAATAAGTTGACTCGGGACAAATCATCGTATATTATTCCCAGTTGAATACTATGAAAAAGAACAATTTACTGCTACCTTCCCTTCTTAGGTCGGGCGGTCAAACAGGCAATGCCCAGACAACATCCGGCCGAGATACAATTCTTCGGCCTGCACAAGCTCTGTTTCCCTTGCTTTATATATAAAAAGCGTTTCCCGCCGTGATCGGGGCAGCCGACGCCCGCCGCTCGATGAGATGAAATAAGATGTTCTTTAACTACGCCAACGTTTTTATCTTTATCATCCTAGGTCTGTTGATGACGTTTGTAATCATCACAGTTTCTAGGCTGCTTGCCCCAAGGGTTTCGGACGTCCCCGACAAGTTCACCACCTATGAATGCGGCGAACGTCCGGTGGGTTCAGCCTGGATCCTTTTCAATTTTAGGTTCTACGCGGTGGCACTGGCCTTTCTTGTTTTCGATATCGAACTGGCCTTCGTGTTTCCCTGTATTGTCATATACAAAGATTGGCTTCAGGTGGGAGTCGGGTTTTTGGCTCTAATCGAGATTGTTGTATTTATCGGCATCCTTTTTCTTGGGCTGATTTATATGTGGAATCGAGGTGATCTGAAGTGGACCAAAGAAGTACCTGAGGGACTGGAAGAGGGAGTCATTCTCGACGAAGAAAGACCGATCATGTTTTAGCGAGCCCTCTATGTTAAATCCATAATCCTCCAAGGAGAACGCAGTTGATTCACCTCCATAACAAAATGCCGTCCGAGGGTTTTTTTGGTGCTGTGTTTACCACAGTGGATCAGGCGCTTAACTGGTTCAGACTTTCTTCAGTCTGGTATCTTCTCTTCGGTCTGGCTTGCTGCGGCATCGAACTGATGCAGACCGGCGGGCCGCGCGCTGACATCGATCGGATAGGTTCTGTGCCTCGGCCCACTCCCAGGCAGTCCGACTTGATGATCGTCGCCGGAACCCTTACCTACAAAATGGCCTCGAGGCTGCGCCTTCTCTACGATCAGATGGCTGAACCCAAATATGTCATTGCCATGGGCAGCTGCGCCAATTGTGGCGGCCTTTTTCAACTCTCTTACTCGGTGGTCAAAGGGGTAGACAAAATCGTACCCGTGGATGTGTATGTTCCCGGATGTCCGCCCAGGCCCGAGGCTCTTACGGAAGGTATTTTGAAGCTCCAGGAAAAGATTAGGAAAGAGCGGTTCCTGGTGAAGGGTCCATAGTGGAAGCACGGGATATCCTCGAAAGAATCAAAAGAATCATTGGAGAGACTGATCTGGTATGGATCGAGGACCTACCCGGAGATCCCCATCTAATCATACCCAAGGAAAAGCTACGGCGTCTGGCCATCTATCTGAAGGGAGATCAGCATCTCGCCTTTGACACCCTGATGTGTCTGAGTGGGGTGCACAACATGGGGGAACAAGATGAGATGGAGGTGGTCTATCATCTTTATTCAGTACGCCACCAACATCAGTTTGTTTTAAAAATCAAGTTAGACCGGCCCGCATTTTTTCCACATTTCTTTTTGAGAGTGGATTCAATATCGGAAATATGGCCCGCTGCAGCTTGGATGGAACGAGAGGCCTATGACATGTTCGGCATCCACTTCGTGGGCCACAGCGATTTCCGGAGGTTGCTGCTTCCCACTGACTGGGAGGGCCACCCCCTGCAAAAAGATTATCAAGAAGCGGGAGCCTACAGAGGAGTCAGCACCACCCGGGAGGAAATAGAGGGAATAGTGGTCGAGGGAATCACCTGATCTCTACAAGAAGCTGACCCCAGGAGCGTTACATGCCTTTAACCACCGAGACAATGATCCTCAATATGGGGCCGCACCATCCCAGCACCCATGGGGTTCTGCGCTTCATTCTCCGTACGGACGGTGAGGTGATCCACATGTGTCGGCCAGATATTGGTTATCTGCATCGCGGGCTGGAGAAAATCGCCGAACAAGTTCCCTATGCCCATTTTATGCCTTACACGGATCGTCTCGACTACTTGGCCGCCATGAATTGCAACCTCGGATATGCCATCACGGTTGAGCGGGCGGCTGATATTGAAGTCCCACTAAGAGCTGAGTACATCCGGGTTCTGGTGGCCGAACTCAACCGGATCATCAGCCACCTGATTTCCGTTGGCACCTTTGCCATGGACATGGGGGCTGTGACGCCTTTTACCCATACGCTTCGTGAACGGGAATGGGTCAATGATCTGTTTGAGGAGCTTTGTGGCTCAAGGCTTACTTACAACTACATCCGCTTTGGGGGGGTGGCCTTCGATCTCCCGGACGGATTTCTCGATCGACTGAGCCGTTTTTTGGACTACTTCGAGCCCCGACTGAAGCAATACAACCGGTTCATATCCAAAAACAAGATTTTCAAAGAACGGCTGATTGGGGTTGCTGTGATCAGCACTCAGCAGGCTCTTGATTACGCCCTTGTGGGCCCGAATCTGAGGGCTTCAGGCATTGACTGGGATCTCAGGCGGGATGAGCCTTATTCCGTATATGGAGAGATGGAATTTGACGTTCCCGTGGGTGGTTCAGAGTTCGGAGAGCTTGGCGACTGCTACACTCGCTACTGGGTCCGCATCCTTGAAATGGAACAAAGTGTGCGGATTATACGCCAATGCATAGCAAAAATGCCGGAGGGTTCCTATTGGAATAGGTCGAAGAAGAAATTGAAAGTGCCGGCAGGAGAGATTTATGTGCGCACTGAGGCGCCTCGGGGCGAATTGGGGTTCTTCTTGGTCAGCCAAGGTGGGCTTCGGCCTCACAGATTAAGAATCAGGACCGGCTCCTTTTCAGCAATGAGCATAGTGGAAGAGGTGGGTTCCGGTCTGATGGTGGCAGATTTGGTGGCACTTATTGCCAGTCTGGACGTAGTTGCGCCTGAGGTAGACCGATAGCAGGGAGGGGTAACAGCGGGCAGGAGGCAGCAGGCAGCCAGCATAGAGCATGGGGAAGAAATTGCGAATTTGGGAATAAAGGAAATATTCCTTTTTTGAATTCCCCAGTTCCCCAATTCCTGAATCCCTTAATCCCTAAATTTAGACATTTTAGACACTGTCTCTTATGGAAAACCTGGTAAACGATCTTTTTGGACAATTCACATTCCTGCAGAAGATAGGTTATGTACCCACGGCTGCAGTGGTTATGCTCGCCTGCGCCCTTGTGGTTCTGAATTTCTTTGGCCTTATGTCGGGTCTATATACCTATCTAGAAAGAAAAGTTGCTGGATGGACCAACTCGCGCAGGGGGCCGAATCGGGTGGGGCCTTACGGCTTACTGCAATTTATGGCGGATGGAGTGAAGCTCGTCCTCAAAGAGGATATCATCCCCGCTGCTGCTGATCGGAATATTTTCAAGTTCGCTCCATACCTGCTCTTACTGGGCACCGCTCTGTCTTTTGTGGTGATCCCTTTTGGGCCCAAATGGATCATCAGCGATCTGAATATAGGAATTTTGTACTTGCTGGCCACGGGTTCCTTCACCGTGATTGGACTGATCCTGGCGGGCTGGGCTTCCAACAACAAATGGGCCCTGTTGGGAGGTATGCGCTCAGCTGCCCAGATTGTCAGTTACGAGATCCCCAATGCGCTGGCTATTCTGGTTGTGGTGTTGGCGGCCGGCACCATGAGTATGCAGGGTATTATCAGGGCTCAAGCTGGCGGCGTCCACCATTGGTTCATCTTTAGCAGTCCATTCAGCCTTCTGGCCTTCTTCATCTATTTCATCTCAGCCATTGCCGAAATCAACCGCGTACCCTTTGACATTCCTGAGGCGGAGTCGGAACTTGTAGCTGGCTATAATATTGAATACAGCGCCATGCGGTTTGGTGCATTTTTTGCGGCTGAGTTCGGCAATATATACGTGGTCAGTGCAGTGGCGGTGACCTGTTTCTTAGGGGGCTGGCAACTTCCGCTGCTGGATGATGTGAATGATCTGGGACCATTGGGTTATGGTCTGGGTAGTTTCCTGAGCCGATCTGACGTTTTAATGCTCTTGCTGCTGGCTGCGCTATTGACCACTTTTCTGGCGTGGAAGGCGTTAAGCGCTTTTGTTTGGGACGTTCGTCGTAAGCGAGCTTTTTTTGGCAGTCGTTTTGTACGGTATCATTCTGAACTGTTGGTTTTAGGACTCCTTTTCGCCGGAGGTGCAGTGTCGTTGGCACTTCACCTGCCGCTCAGACCCCATCTTTCCACCATTTATCGATTGATCTTTCAATATCTTGTCCCGTTTCTGGTGTTTTTTGGCAAGGCCATGTTGCTTTCTTTCGTAATCCTCTGGTGGCGCTGGACCCTACCCAGACTGCGTGTGGACCAGTTGATGGGGGTTTGCTGGAAATATCTTATCCCGATGGGATTTTTCTGTCTTATCGGGCAGGGTTTCTGGATGTGGCTATTCAGCTAAGAGGTAATAAAAAGATTGAAAATCTTTGATGGTATTAAGGGTTATTTCAGAAACATCTACGAGAGTGTCACTACCGTCTCGATGGGCATGTGGATTACTTTCAAAACTGCCTTCTTCGAAAGAAAGGTGACCCTCCAGTACCCCTCTCATGATATCCTCGAGGGCAAGCCCAAAGATGCATCCCTCTCTAATAAACCAAATCTAAATCCACCGTTCGAACCCTTGCTTGGAGCTGGCCAGCAAATCTATAAGGGGCCTCTAAATACCCAGTTGCCCGAACGCTACCGAGGTCTGCTGGGCTACGATGAACCCAGCTGCATATCCTGTCTTCTGTGTGCTCTTAACTGCCCCATCGATGTTATCAGGGTAAAAGGTGTCAAGATTGAGGGCCGCAAGGGCAAGGTACCGACAACTTTCCGAATAGACTATTCCAAATGCATGTTCTGCGGTCTTTGCGTAGAGGTATGTCCCACGGATGCTATTTTTTTCACCCGTCAGTTTGAAGGGGCTACCTTTGAGTACCGCACTTTGATCAGGGAATTCATTAGTCCAAAACTCAGTCTGGAGCGATTGCAGCTGGCCGAAGAAGCCAAGGCGAAAGCCAGAGAGAAAAAAGAAGAGAAAGAGAAGAGCGCGAGGGAAACGTCGCACACGGAGTGAGGGAATAGGGGAAGATGAAAGCAATTATCTTCAATGTCTTTGTACTGTTGACGGTGGTTCCTTGTTTCTGGGTGGCACTTTCCAGCAACATTGTTCATGCAGCCTTCTCCTTGCTAGTGACTTTATTCGGGGTGGCCGGCCTTTACGTACTGTTGGGTGCCGACTTCATCGCTGTGGTCCAGGTGATCGTATATATTGGCGGGATTTTAATCTTGATCATTTTCGGGGTAATGATGACCCAGAGAGGAAAATTGCTGCCGCTCTCCATACAGTTACCCGGCAAATTCATCGGTGCGCTGCTAAGCGGAATCATCCTCACTGCGCTGATAATGGTGGCAACCAAGTCCCTGTGGCCCGTGGCTTCCTTTCTGGAAGAGCCCCAGCCCACATCGGCAGCCATTGGAAATTTGCTGCTTGGTAAGTATCTCATTGCCTTTGAAGTAGCCTCGATCTTGCTCCTGGTAGCATTGGTCGGGGCTGTTCTGATCGTCAGGCGAAGTGTGAGAGGAGAATAATCGTGTCGTATAGTTTGCCAAGTTTTCTGATAGTGAGTTCTCTTCTTTTCTGTCTCGGCATGTACACGGTGCTTATCCGCAGGAACGCCATCGGCATCCTCATGGGTATAGAACTTGTTCTGAATGCTGCCGGCCTCAACTTCGTTGCCTTTTCACGATTTTTGGAACCTTCTCTGACTCAGAACTTGCTCAGCGGCCAGGTATTCACCTTGTTCGTCATTGCCATCGCCGCAGCAGAGGTTGCCGTGGCCCTGGCCATTGTCCTTTCACTCTACAGCAGGATGAAGACCATTGACGTGGAGGATTTCAAGGAACTGAGAGGTTAGGGGCTCGGCTAATTGAGGAATTTGGGGGATTGAGGGATTAAGAGATTAGGAATTAAAAGTTTGGGGCGCTCAGGTTTCGTCCAATTCGCAACTCCTGAAACTGGGACCCGGCCCTAAAGGTGGGGACTCCGCAGGAGAATTCCTAAATTCGCAATCGGTGGCCTATCGATACTACAACTTACGAATTATCTATGAATGCATTGCTTAACACACAAACCGTCGCAAACTCCCTCTGGCTCATTCCCTGCCTTCCCTTAGTTGGTGCGGTTATTAACGGGCTGTTGGGAAGACGGCTTCCTGACCGACTCATCCATTTTATTGGCTGTTGCAGTGTCTTCATTGCCTTTCTAGTTTCGGTAGCTGGGTTTGTCACCCTGGTCAGGATTGAGGAGCCTGGTAACCGGCTTCTTATTCAGTCCCTGTATCAGTGGATACTCACCGCCTGGAACCAGGGCAGTTTCAGCCTGGAAGTGGCTTTCAGGTTGGACCCCCTCTCGGCGGTTCTCTGTCTGGTAGTCACCGGGGTGGGATTTCTCATACATCTGTATTCTGTGGGTTATATGGCAGGTGATGAGAGCCAGGGCCGCTATTTTGCCTATCTGAACCTATTTACCTTTTCCATGCTGCTCCTGGTTCTGGCCGATAACCTATTGTTGATGTTCGTTGGCTGGGAAGGGGTTGGCCTCTGTTCTTACCTGCTTATTGGCTTCTGGTTCAGCGACTTGGAAAAGGCTCGGGCAGGGATGAAAGCCTTTATTGTCAACCGGGTTGGGGATTTTGGCTTCTTCGTGGGGTTGATGCTCCTTTTCTGGACTCTTTTCGAGGGCAGCGGGGCGAGTATGACCGGTCTGGGCATCAATCAGTTGAGAGAGGCCATACCCTTGCTCAGCTCAGCCACGCCCATCTTAGGAGTCGGGGTGGCAACCTGGGTGGCGCTGCTGTTCTTCGTTGGCGCCACCGGCAAGTCGGCGCAGATACCGCTCTACATCTGGTTACCAGATGCCATGGCTGGCCCAACACCGGTCAGCGCCTTCATTCACGCGGCAACCATGGTGACAGCCGGGGTTTACATGATTGTCAGGCTGAATTTCCTTTACGTGATCGCTCCGGCTGCCATGGCCGTGGTGGCAGTGGTGGGTGCGGTAACTGCATTTTATGCAGCCACCATTGCGCTGACCCAGAACGACATCAAGCGGGTCCTTGCTTATTCGACCATCAGTCAATTGGGCTACATGTTTCTGGCCGTTGGGGTGGCGGCCTTCAGCAGCGGAATTTTTCACTTGGTCACCCACGCCTTTTTCAAGGCCTTACTCTTTCTGGGAGCCGGAAGTGTGATCCATGCTGTCCACTCCAATGACATGCAAGAAATGGGTGGACTCAAAAAATATATGCCGCACACTTACTTGACCTTTATGATTGCATATCTAGCCATATCCGGAATACCCCCCTTTTCCGGGTTCATGAGTAAGGACGAGATCCTGTGGTCCACCTTTAATAGTCACTTGCCGGTTCCAGGCCTGGGAAAAGCACTCTGGGCCCTGGGTCTGCTGGGTGCAGGGCTCACAGCTTTTTACATGACTCGATTGATTGCGCTGACCTTCATGGGCGGCTTCCGGGGCGGCTCAGAAAAGGAGTCACATCTGCATGAATCACCTTCGGTAATGACAGTGCCACTCATGATTCTGGCCCTGCTTTCAGTGGTGGGGGGCGTCATCGGTTTGCCGGCCGTGAGCCATTTGCCCAATCTACTTCACGATTTTCTGGGCCCGGTTCTCAGCACTCATGGCAGTTCGGGACACGGTGCACATGCTTACGCTTTAGAGGTGCTATTGATGCTGGTATCCACTGGGGTGGCGATCACGGGCATCTATGTCGGGTGGCTTTTTTATGTTAAACGGCCGGAGTTGCCGGGTCGGTTGGCAGCCCGTTTCGCTGGGCTGTATCGGTTGCTAGTGCATAAATATTATGTGGATGAAATTTACCAGAAGCTTTTCCTGCGTCCGGTGTTGCGGCTAGTGACTCTGAGTGGTCGTTTTGACCTGAACACCATTGACGGGGCGGTGAATCTTTCTTCCAGAGTTACTGCCAAGTTCGCTTTTCTAATAGGTTGGGAGGACCTGAAAATTGTAGATGGCGCGGTCAACGGTCTGGCCGACATCTTCAAGAGATGGGGTGCATGGCTCAGACATTTGCAGACAGGTAGAGTCCAGCAATACTTGTATTCAGTGGTGCTAGGGATCTTCTGTCTTTGTGTGTTTATGCTACTGTTCTAGTTGGTTACTGTCCGTGGTCCGTGGTCAGTTCACTGCGTTCGCCGCAAAGCGCAGAGCGCCAAGCGCATAGCGAGAAAGACAGCAAACGGTTGATGGTAAACAGTGAACCGTTGCAAAACCGTATCTTAATCCGTTTACCGTTCACCTTTTACTGTTTACCCAAACGCCAAGCGCCATGCTGCCTTTGGCAACAGACAACTGACAACGGACTGCAGGGGAGTAATATCGATTTGAGATGTGGGATCTGTCTCCACCCAACATGAATCTCATATCCCACATCTCATATCTTAAAAACGGTGTAACTCTAAGGTGACTTAAATAGGAGAAGTGACTGATGGTGCCCGAGCACATTTTGTCCTGGATGATCTTTTGCCCGCTTATTGGGGCCGGACTGATCCTTTTCGTGCCTAAAAGGTATCCCACCTTGATGAAAGTGATTGCCCTGCTCGCGACCGTTCCTCCTCTGTGGTGGGCGGCCAACCTGTACGTTCAGTTTGATCGATGGGATAATGGCTTCCAGTACGTGGAAAAAGTCCCATGGATCAAGGCCTTCAACATTCACTATTTTATTGGCATCGATGGCATCAG
Organism: Deltaproteobacteria bacterium; assembly: GCA_020347625.1. Taxonomy (GTDB): domain Bacteria; phylum Desulfobacterota; class Syntrophobacteria; order BM002; family BM002; genus BM002. The sequence goes on along the minus strand of CP070735.1, from coordinate 2,778,765 downwards.
CATTCCCATGGTCTTGCTTACGGCTCTCCTGGCCTTTCTCTGTGTCATTGCCTCATGGAATATTAATGAGTACGTCCGAGGCTATTTTACCCTCTTTCTCCTTCTGGATACCAGTATGGTGGGAGTTTTCTGTGCCCTGGACTTTTTTCTGTTCTATGTGTTCTGGGAATTGATGCTGCTCCCCATGTATTTTCTTATCGGGGTATGGGGTGGACCCAAAAAGGAATATGCCGCCATCAAGTTTTTCCTGTTTACTTTGGTGGGCAGCGTGCTGATGCTTGTGGTCATGCTGGTATTCTATTTCGGCTCGGTGGAACCGGCCACCGGGCTTCATTCCTTTGACCTCACCATTCTGGCCGACCAGGCTGTACACCAGGCCTTCCTGAAGAGCCACCCCATCCGCTGGCTCTGCTACTTGGGGTTGTTCATTGGCTTTGCCATCAAGATCCCTCTGGTACCATTCCACACCTGGCTGCCGGATGCCCATGTGGAGGCACCCACGGCCATAAGCGTCATTCTGGCTGGGGTTCTCTTGAAAATGGGAACCTATGGGCTGTTGCGGATTTCCTATCCATTGCTCCCCGACATGGCCCTCGCTTTCGCGCTGTACGCGGCTATTTTTGGGTTAGTAAGCATCTTATATGGTGCCCTCTGTGCCATGGCGCAGACGGATATGAAAAAACTCATAGCCTATTCAAGCATCAGCCACATGGGTTTCGTAATGCTGGGCATGTCGGTATTCAGTAACACTACAGCAATCAACGGGGCGGTGCTGCAGATGTTCAACCACGGAACTGTCACCGCCATGCTCTTCTTGTTGGTGGGGGTAATTTATGATCGGGCTCACCATCGAGATATAGATGGCTTTGGCGGTCTGGCCAAAACCATGCCGATTTATGCGGGTTACACCGGCCTGGCCTTTTTTGCCGCCCTGGGGCTTCCCGGGTTGTCCAGCTTCATCAGCGAAGCACTGGTGCTGGTTGGCTCCTTCCAGCAGTACAAGATAATCACCATAACTGCCACCACCGGCATAATCCTCACGGCCGCCTATTTTCTCTGGACCATGCAGCGCGTATTCCTGGGGCCCTTGAATAATAAGTATGCCAAGCTTCCAGAAATCAGCTTGCGCGAGGCATTTACCCTGACACCCTTGGCCTTAATTGTCATCTTGCTCGGCTTTTATCCCATGCCGGTGCTGGATTTGATTGGAACAACTCTGAAGCACACGGTTGCGATGGTGGTGGGGTAGACAGCAAGCAGCAGACAGTGGGCAGCTGGCAGAGGGCATATAGCACAGAGCATAGGGAAATAATTTCGAATTGCGAATTTCAAAACAAGCAGAAAGCAGAGGAAAGAGGACAAGGGGAAGTCGGAAGTCAGAATTCAGAAGACAGAAAATTATAAGTAGATCACTGAACCTCCTGACTCCTGACTCCTAGCTCCTGGCTCCTCAGACTCGACACTATGATACCTGAGGAATTTATAAAGAGTAACCTCCAGGGGATCTCCTTCATCGGCCCGGAGATCATTCTTGCCATGGCTATGATGATCCTACTGATAGTAGGGGTTATTCTGCCTTATTGGCGGTACCGTTTAGTCTTTACGATTTTGGCTCTCGTGGGCCTGGCAGGGTCACTTCTGCCTTTATGGAAGTTACCAACACCCGATCCGAGTCTGACCTACCTGTCGAAACTCTTCGTCTGGGATTGGTTAACCTTTTTCTTCAAACCATTCTTCGTTGTTGCAGCTGCTTTTGTTATCCTTATAAATCATGGCAGCCGCGAGATAGACAACGTGGAGTATAGCGAGAGCACTATCCTGGTGCTCGCCGTCACCATGGGGATGATGCTTCTGGTCGCCTCCACCGACCTTCTGATGATCTACCTCGCCTTTGAGACCATGGGAATCTTGAGTTATCTGCTGGTGGGGATTAGGGCCAGGGATTTACGCAGTGGTGAGGCTGCGCTGAAATATGTGCTTTACGGTGCCTTTACCTCTGGCACCATGCTCTTTGGCTTTTCCCTGCTCTTCGGACTTGCTGGGAGCACGGATCTCTTGGAAATCAGCCAGCAGGTGGCGGCGGCCAGCCAGCATCCCCAAGACAAAATCCTGCTGATCGTGGCCGTGATATTTTTTCTGGCCGGTTTGCTTTTTAAAACCGCATCATTTCCTTTCCACTTCTGGTGTCCTGATGTTTACGAGGGGGCGCCCACACCAATTACCGCCTTCCTCAGTGTGGGGCCAAAAGCAGCAGGATTTGCTCTTTTCATCCGGCTTTTCTATCCGCTCTTCTCATCGGCTGGGGAAACAGGAGCATATGAGGCTATTTCAGGCTTAGACTGGCCGTCGATTCTGGCATTGGTCTCAGCGATAACAATGACCCTCGGAAATCTGGCGGCGATCCACCAAAACAATCTTAAACGGTTGCTCGCCTATTCCAGCATTGCCCACGCGGGATATCTGCTCATGGGTATTGTTGCCTTGAGTGAGCTGGGGTTAAGGTCGGTAGTCTTCTATCTGGTGGTTTACCTTTTTATGAATCTAGGCGCATTCGCAGTAGTTACTCTGGTGGCAAGCGCAGGAGGAAGCGAGGAGATTCATTCCTACCGCGGTTTGGGGAGCAGGGCACCCTATGTATGTGTGGCTATGGCGATATTTTTGTTTTCTCTTATCGGTCTTCCTCCCTTCGCCGGCTTTGTGGGCAAGGTCTATCTTTTTGCCGCGGTCATTTACAAAAAAATTTACTGGTTGGCGGTGGTGGCTGCACTAAATACCGTGGTCTCCCTCTACTACTACTTGCGGGTTGTCAAAGCCATGTTTCTGGAGAAGTCAACTGAACCTATCCAGATCCAGGTTTCCTTCGGCTCACAGGTAATACTTTTTGCACTGTTGGTCCCCACCCTTGGCCTGGGTATTTACTGGCAACCTCTTGCCAGCGTTGTCAGTGGGATGTTTTGAGATGTTGTATCGCAGTCTCGGATTCAAGTTGATTTGTTCGGTGAGCGCCATCGCTATCCTAGTCATTGGTATATATGCGTCGGTGAACATAAATACCCAAAGAGATCAGCTCATCCAACAAGTTATTCAAAGTTCGAATCTGGTAAGTGAGACAATCAAGCGCAGCATGCGCTATGACATGCTCAAATATCAGCCCGAGAGGCTCCATCGGGCTATCGACACCATTGGTGCTCAGGAAGGAATTGAGAAGGTACGTATATTCAATTACGTGGGGGAGATTATCTACTCTTCAGACCGTAAAGAAATGGGCACCATGGTAGATAAGTCCTCCGAGCAGTGCTATGCCTGTCATGCCAAGGAAAAACCCTTCGAACGCTTAACCACCACCGCCAGAAGTCGAATCTTCCAGACTACTGCCGGCCATCGGGTGCTCGGCATGATCAATCCCATCTACAATGAACCGGACTGCTATTCGGCGTCCTGCCACGTTCACCCCCAGGAACAAAAAGTCCTTGGGGTCCTGGATATTGACGTCTCCCTAGCTGATGTGGACGGGGTGATTTTTAGTAACAAGAAGAAGATGACCCTTTTTGCTGGGGTAGCAATTCTCGGGATTTCGCTAACAATCGGTCTCTTCATCCAGCGATTTGTAAGTCGACCGGTTAGGCATCTGTTGAGAGGAACCGAACGAGTTGCTGCCGGTGATCTTTCTACTCCCCTTGAAATTTCATCCAAGAATGAGATTGGCACACTGGCTACCTCCTTCGACCAAATGACCCAACGGATTGAGAGCTCCGAGAAAGAGCTGAAGGCTTCCGAGGAAAAATACCGTTCTCTTTTCGACAATGATCCCAATCCCATCCTTGTTTTTGATCGCTCTACCTTTCAGATCATTGATGCCAACATCCGTGCCACTGAGAAGTATGGTTACTCCAGAGAGGAGTTGCTCCAGATGTCTTTCCGTGACCTGGGTGATCCAGAAGACGCGGAGAAGATAAGATCATCCGTGGTGGAGGCGTGTATCTTTTTGCCCAAGATCAGACATCGCAAAAAAGATGGAACCATCATGCACGTGGATATCCATTCTTGTCCCCGGGAACATCTGGGCGAAGATGTAATTATTGCCAATATCGCCGACATCAGCGACAGCATCCAGGCTGAGGCTCAACTGATCCAGGCCAGCAAGATGGCCACCCTCGGAGAGATGTCTGCAGGGGTGGCCCACGAGTTGAACCAACCCTTGAATGCGATTCGGATCGGCGGTGATCTCCTGAAAAAGTTGGTGGAACGCGGTGAGAACCCCGAGCCAAAGCTGCTAGCTAAGGTCTCTGGCGAAATAGGTGCCCAGGTGGAGCGTGCTGCCAACATTATTAACCATCTCAGGGAATTCGGAAGAAAGAGTGACTCGGGCGAGCTGGAAAAAGTGAACATCAACAACCCCATCAGAGATGTGTTCACCGTCCTCGGGCAGCAGTTCAAACTTAGACAAATTAAGGTGAACCTGGAGCTTGATGAAAACCTCCCCCCCATTTATGGGGTGAGTAACCGGTTGGAACAGGTATTTATCAATCTGGTTATGAATGCCAGAGATGCCATGGAGCAAATGCTTGAGAGCGGTCAGCAGGAAAAGTGGGAGCCCGTCTTAAACATCCGTACATACCAGGAAAAGGGCAGGGTGGTAGCGGTTATCAGGGATAACGGCTACGGTATACCAGAGAGCGTTAAAGAGAAGATTTTCGAACCATTCTTCACCACCAAAGAGGTGGGCAGGGGGACCGGCCTAGGACTGTCTATCAGCTATGGAATTATTAAAGATTATGAGGGCACCATCGAGGTGGAAAGCATGGTTGGGAGCGGCACCATTTTCAGGATTACTTTTCCTGCGCTTGCCAACCAGGAGGGCCTGCAAAAGGGAATTTAGGTATGAAAAAACTACTGGTCATAGATGACGAGGCGAGTACCAGGGACCTCTTGAAGTTGTCCCTTGAACGCGACGGATACACAGTTTTTACCGCCGAGGACGGTCCCACAGGACTGGAGATATTTGCCAAAGAGATCCCGTCCATAATTCTAACGGACATCAAGATGCCCGGGATGGATGGCATTGAGGTCCTCAGGCGAGTGAAAGAGCGGAGTCCCGATGTGGAGGTGATTGTCATCACCGGACACGGGGAGATGAATTTGGCGATTCGGGCCCTTCAGCTCGAGGCATCTGATTTTATTAACAAGCCCATAAGCGATGACAGTCTGGCGGTTGCCCTCAGACGTGCCGAGGAAAAGATATGGTTGCGGAACAAACTCAGAGAATACACTGAGGATCTGGAGACGATGGTCAAGGAAACCCGCGAGGAACTGTCAAAGCGCCACGAGCTCGAGCACAACCTCATTCATACCTCCATGGACGGGATCATCGCCAATGACCGTCAGGGCAACATCATCATTTTCAACGAAGGAGCGGAGCGCATATATGGATATACCCGGGAAGAAGCGATCTCCTCTATCCATGTAACCCAGCTCTACCCTGAGGGTCGCGCCAAGCAGATCAAGCAAATGATCTATGGGAATGAACACGGAGGTCCTGGCCGACTGATCAATTATTCAGTGGAGGTTCTCACCAAAACAGGCGAATTGGTTCCCATCCTGCTTTCCGCCACCATACTTGTAGACAAGGGCGAGGAGGTGGCAACGGTTGGCTACTTCAAGGATATGCGGGAGATCAAAGGGCTTGAGGCTGAGTTGTTAAAAAGCGAGCGCATGGCCGCTGTGGGCCAGACCACAGCGGGAATAGCCCACGGAGTGAAAAACATTCTCCACGGCATGAAACTTGGAGCCTTCATGATAGACACAGGTTTTGAAAAACAGAAAGCCGAATCACTTCGCAAGGGCTGGGACCTGGTGCGGAAGAATATCGATCGAATATCTAAAATGACTAAGGAAATGCTGAGTTTGGCAAACGCCACGCCGCCCGCTTATAAGTTGTGTTCATTGAATGACATCTTGGATGAGATCTGTCAGCTGATGGCGGATAAGGCGAACGAAAGGGGTATAAGCTTGGTCTGTGAGCTGGATCACTCATTGCCTCAGGTGGAGGTGGATCCAGAAGGTATACACACCTGCCTGTTGAATCTGGTGACCAATGCTATCGAGGCCTTTCCGCAAACCGCAAGTGGAGGGCAAGTTATTGTGTCCAGCCGCGATGAGGCCGAGGCTGGGGTGTGTTTACAAGTAAAGGACACCGGCGTGGGCATGAGCAAGGAGATCAGAGATCAGATTTTTGAAAATCTCTTCAGCACCAAAGGGTCGCGAGGAACTGGGTTGGGTCTTGCCATAACCCAAAAGATTGTTCACGAACACGGCGGTACCATCCAGGTAGAATCTCAGCCCCAAAAGGGTTCCTCTTTCACGATCACCCTTCCCAAGGAAGGATTCTTTGGCTAGTCATTGGATCATTTTAACTTTCCTCGCGCTCGCTCTGCTTCCAACTTCGCTAAAGCTTCGACGGACAGGCTGCACAAGCCCAAAGACGGGGTTCATGTTTCACATTTCCCGTGCCATCTTACCTAGACACGACTCAACTTTGGTCTGCTGAAATTCTCCAACAGAAATTCAGGCCACTTTTCATACTTGGGTGGACTGCGTAACAGATTCCTCTGGAATTTTAAGTGCTAACATTGTATGTTGTACATGAGGTGCAAGACCAGCTATTGAGCAAGGAAGGAGTCAACAATGAGCGGTAAGAAGATCGTGATTATTGATGATGATCCGGAAATCTGTGACGCAATGAGCGAAATTCTCGGCGAATACGATTACCAGGTGTTTACCGCCCTGGATACCCGCTCCGGCTACCAGCTTCTTTTAGAGGAAAGGCCGGATCTCCTTATTCTGGATATCATGATGGCGACCATGCATGAAGGGCTGGACTTTGCCACCAAAATCAAAGAGAGGGAGGGGATCTACGGGATGCCTGTGCTTATTGTCTCCGCCCGCCCACCGGCTGAAAGAGGATATGGCCGGAGCCTGGACGAGGATCTGGACTGGATCCACGCAGATATTTTCATGGAAAAACCCGTCGAGCCGGAAGAACTCATCCATAATGTAAAACTGCTCCTTAAAGACTAAGATCATTCCTGCTGCCGGTGTATTCTCCACCGCAATTGTTACTATAGCTGGGTGAAATCCAGCGAACAGCTCTTCCTCCCTTAGCAGGGATAAATTTTCTGACGGAAAGCTCACCATGACGAAAATCTTAGTGATCGATGGCGACCAGAGCACCCGGGAGTTCCTGAACACATTCCTGAAAAGTGACGGTTATACTGTTTTTAACTCCGAGGACGCTCCTGGCTGCCTGGAGATTTTTGCCAGGGAAAACCCATCGATCATTTTAACGGATATGGATATACCCGGGCTCAATGGCCTTGAGCTGCTCAAGAGAGTCAAAGGACAAAATCCTGATGTGGAGGTCATTTTCGTAACAGAGCGCGTAGAGACTGATCTGGCTGTTCAAGCTCTGCAGCTCGAGGCATCCGACTTTATTAGCAAGCCAATTAGTAATCAGCGTTTAATGGACGCTTTGCAGCGCGTTAAGGAAAGACTTTGGAGGCGGGGCAAACTCCAAGAATACGTGAGGAATTTGGAACGACTGATTAATGATACCACCGAGGAACTGGAAAAACGCCACGAGCTCGAGCACAACCTCATCCAGACATCAATGGACGGGATTATTGCCAACGACCGTAAAGGCAACATTATCATTTTCAATGAGGGCGCCGAGCGCATTTACGGCTATACTCGGGAAGAGGCCATCTCTGCCGTACACGTAACCCAGCTATACCCAGAAGGTGATGCCAGAAAGATCAAGAAAATGATCTACGGGCAAGAGTATGGCGGTCCAGGTCGTTTGATTAACTATGAGGTGATGATTCTTACCAAGAACCGCGAGCCCTTGCCCATCGCGCTCTCCGCCACCTTGCTTTACGAAGAGGGGCGTGAGGTGGCCACGGTTGGATATTTTAAGGACATGCGCGAGATCAGGCGGTTGGAAGAAGAGTTATTAAAACGCTACCAGTTTGAGCACAACCTCATCCAGACATCAATGGACGGGATTATTGCCAACGACCGTCAGGGCAACATTATCATTTTCAATGAGGGCGCTGAAAGTATTTGCGGTTACACCCCGGATGAGGCGCTTTCCGGGTTGAATGTGACCCAACTCTACCCCGAGGGCGAAGCCAAGAAGATAAAAAAACTGACCTACAGTCCCGTTTATGGCGGGCCGGGTCGGTTGATCAACTACGAAGCGGAATTGGTTACCAAAAATGGCGAGCGGGTGCCCATACTGCTTTCTGCAGCTCTGCTTTACGAAGAGGGTGAAGAAGTGGCCACGGTGGGCTATTTTAAGAACATGAGTGAGGTAAAGCGGCTAGAGAAGGAGCTTATTCAAAGCGAGCGAATGGCCGCTATGGGCCGAGTTACGGCAGGTATAGCCCACGGGGTGAAAAACATTCTCCACGGCATGAAACTAGGCGCTTTTATGGTGGACAAGGGGTTGGAGACGGAGAAACCTGACATGCTCATGAAGGGCTGGAACCTGGTGGGAAAGAATATCAATAGGATTTCCCGCATGACCCTGGACATGTTGAGTTATGCTCGTAGCCGTCCACCAGCCCGTCAAAGCTGTTCCCTGAATGACATTGCTAACGAGGTCTGTAACTTGATGGAAGATATGGCCGGCCAACGTCAGATTGATCTGGTCCGAAACCTGGATTCGACATTGCCCCGGGTCACGGTAGATCCGGAGGGTATGCATTCCTGTCTGCTGAATTTGGTGACCAACGCTATCGAGGCTTTTCCGGAAAGCATGAGTGGCGGTACGATTACGGTGTCGAGCCGAAGTGAGCCAGAGGCTGGCGTTTATTTGGAAGTCAAAGATACAGGCAGAGGTATGACCGAGGAGCTCAAGGAACAGATTTTCAAGTATCTTTACAGCACCAAGGGAGCGCGGGGTACCGGTCTTGGGCTAGCCATCACCCAAAAAATCGTTCAAGAGCACGGTGGTACCGTTCAGGTAGAGTCTCAGCCAAACAAGGGCTCCTGCTTCACCATTATCCTTCCCAATGAAGTTTGCAGCCCCTAGCCAGTCAACATTTCCACATCTTGCTTTACCAAATAACTAATAACTAATAACTAATAACGTATAACCAATAACCTGTAACGCATGACCTATAATTCGCCTGTGGACTTTGTCTACTTCTTACTTTTTTTCTTGGGTACGTCGAATGTTCTGCCGATCACTAGCGTCGCTGCTTCCACCTGATCGTCAGCAATGACACACATCGAAGAGGTAATCGTGGTGGCGTTACTGAAAACGGTTATGCCGGACCGTTCGAGTGCCCCGAACAGGAGACCCGATGTGCCTGGGCGAATGTCAAAATGAGGCCCCAGGACGCGAATCACCGCGACAGGTTGCCGCAATTCCAGAGCCTGGGCTTGCATTCTCGTGTTGAGTTCTTTTAGTTCGGGCTCTAGAAGCTTAAAGTCCTCTGCGGAGATACAAATTACCAGGTCACGATTGTAGTCGCCAGCACAGCCTTCGAGTAGGAACCTGACGGGAACAGCATGGCGTTCCAGGAGGTCAAAAAGAGGGCGGGTGGCGCCGGGACGGGTCGGCATGCGCAGGAAACTCAGCTGGGTTAAATCGCGCAAGATTTTGAGGGGAAAAATTTCTAAGGTTTCACCAGGCCCCACATTACATTCCTTTCTGTAACCAACAGGCTCAGAGCAGGACTACAGCATCACCCGTCGTTTGATCACGGCAGTTCAAAGGCATCGGATAGACTGGCAAGAGCCCGGTCCACGTCATCCATGCTGATCACGCACGATATCACTGAACTGGCGTTGTTGGTGGAGAGTGGGTCGATACCCTGCATGCGTAGGGTTGTGAGGAACCGTTCTGCCACTCGGGGTCTCTCCTTGTGGGGATAGATGGATATGACCTTTACGCGGGGGTGATACATAAAATCTTTAATTCCCAAAGAAGCCTCATTGGCGTCGAGCACAACTAAGGCCTCATCGAGCGCCTCAGAATCAATGCAGATGCACAACGAGATATAGCCAGCGGAATCCTTATACTTATTGATAAAGCGTATATTAATTGAACGGTCTCCCAGAAGCCTTAGTACAGCTGCGAAAGAATCGCTATCGCCTTTCGGCATTAGAAACGTTAAAGAAGCAAGTGCAGGACTTTGAAGGATGCCCGTAATTCTAATTTTTTCGAGTTTCGGAGCGCCGATTCGGCGCATGATTTCAAGAGTTTTGCTCTGCTGGGTCATAGAAGATTTGTCCGAAAAAAAGAGCTAAGAGGTAAGTTTCAAATCATCAGGCTCATTTGTCATTGAGCATTTATCATTTACCATTTATCATTTACACCTCGGTCAATTCAGGCACAATACCGACAGAAGCGATGGAAGTCGAGGGCAAATGGGTGCTGGTCATCCAGGCTGAATTTAGGGCCCAAACCACAAATAATCATAGTTGAAGAAAGTATAAATGACCAGAACATTATTTTGCGCCCGCTCCGCGTAGGTTAGCCGCCACAGGCATTTTCTTAAAATGAAAAGCGAGAATAAGGAAATGAGAAATGTGGAAATGATGGGGTCTCAAAAATCCACTCGCATTCGGGTAATGATTCTTGCGCTGGTTGTGGGTGGTCTGTTGATGACTGTCAAGTTCGTGGCCTACTTTCTAACGGACTCCGCAGCAATCCTATCCGACGCCCTGGAGTCCATTATTAACGTGGTGGCTAGTGGCTTCGCTCTCTATAGCATTTACCTGAGCGATCGGCCGCCGGATTGGAGCCATCCGTACGGACACGGCAAGATCGAATACTTTTCGGTTGGTTTTGAAGGAGCCCTAATCATCCTGGCGGCTGTTGCGATTCTCTACAAAGCTATTCCTGCCTTTTTTATCTCACCATTGCTGGCTAAGCTCGATGTGGGCATTATTCTAATTCTTGGTACTTCGGTGGTGAACCTTGCACTGGGACTTTTTCTAGTGCGCACTGGGCGCAGGACCAGTTCTATGCTTCTCGAGGCGGATGGCAAACACCTGCTCACCGACGTCTATACTAGTGTCGGGGTGATTGTGGGGTTGGTGTTGGTTCGGGTTACCGGGTGGCACGGCTGGGATCCTCTGGTTGCCTGTGCAGTGGCGCTCAACATTATTGTCACCGGATGGCACTTGGTGAAAAAATCTTTTGGCAGGCTGATGGATGAAGCGGAGCCAGAACTTCTTGGTCGGATAGTGGAGATTCTCAATAAGAATCGGAGACCGGACTGGATTGATATTCACCATCTTCGGGCCAGGCACTATGGTGAAAAGGTACATGTAGATTTCCACTTAGTTGTCCCAAGAAGTTTCGGGCTCCCAGATGCACACAGGGAAGCGAAACAAATAGAAAAGATGATTCTCGATTCGCTGAGCGAAGTTGTTGAGGTAATTGTCCACGTAGATCCATGTGAAGATCCATTATGCGAGCACTGCCTACAAGCTCATTGCCAGGATCGGAGCAAAGAGGGTCGCACCACTATTAGAGCTTGGCGGATTGAAGAAGTTGTGGTGAAGAGAGTTCACCGTGGCAGCTAACAGCGGGCAGCCGCCTTCGCCTGCAGGCTCAGGCGGCCAAGGCGGGTCGTTCGAGACGACCCAGCCTTCGCCGAGGCTACGGCAGGCAGGCGCGGAGACAAGGTAAGTTTGGTCACAAATGATCAAATGACTAATGATAAATGCTAAATGAGAAATGAGAAATGACCTCCGCTCGATTGGTTTATGCAGATGAAACCGGCCAAATTTACGACCATCCTTACTTGGAGATGGCCGGATCCAGTGGCGGGGGCTGGCAGCGTGTGGATGAAAGCTATCTCATACCTCTGCCGCCGGGAAGCGAGCTGTTTCTGCTGCCCAATCGTTTACCGGTTGGGTACGATCGCAGCGAACGTCAGTTTTTAAAACTTAAAGAGGATCCCAACAATCCCAAACAGATGGTGCAGGCGGTGGCCGCATTTATGGCTCCGGCGCACACGCAAATCCTCACGGCGGCCTACCAAAGCGAAGAAAATGTTCCAGTGCTACCGCTCTTCAGCTACACCGCCGTGGGCTGGAAGGGGGGTCAGTTTCTGGCGGCGGGATTACGGATAGACCCACTACCGCGGCAGGATATCGACCAATTTGATCTTGACAAGTTAGAAACCAGGGCCAAGGAAGCTCTTGCTCATCAGAGGCACAACCGTCTCATCCAGCACCTCGGCACCTGTGCGCTTTCCTACGGCTGTCCAGCAGCGAAGAATTACTTTTTGGGAAGATGGGAGGCGCCTCTCCCCACATCGCCTCAGTGTAATGCCGACTGTCTCGGTTGTATTAGTCTTCAGGACGATAGCCAAGTCTGTGCTTCACAAGAGCGCATCACCTTTGTTCCCACTCCAGAAGAGATTGCCGAGGTTGCGGTGGACCATCTGCGAAGAGCTGATGAGCCAATAGTGAGTTTCGGTCAGGGCTGTGAAGGAGAGCCACTGCTGCAAGGGAAAACTTTAACGGCGGCAATTGATCTCATCCGGCGCCAGACAGGGCGTGGCACCATCAACTTGAATACCAACGGCAGCATGCCTTACACAGTCGCACAGCTTCGCGACAGTGGCTTGGACGCTATCCGGGTCAGCCTCAACAGTGCCAGGGAGGACTACTACCACAAGTACTACAAACCCCGCGGCTACAGCTTTGCCGATGTCGAGGGTTCGCTGCGGGCCATGAAGACTGGAGGTGGTTTTGTCTCCATCAACCTGCTGACTTTACCAGGGGTCACGGATGAGGAAGAGGAGGTGGAGACTATTATCCGGCTCATTGATGAGACTGGTATTGATCTTATTCAAATGCGCAATATTAACATTGACCCAGAGTGGTATCTCAAGGGAATTGGCTACCGCAGCCGTGGTCGAAGGCTGGGTGTCCTGGAAATGATCGAGAGGATCCGCAACGCGCACCCACAAGTCAAGTTCGGCTACTTCAATCCCTGCCTTAATCCAGGATAGCAACAGACAAAGTCGTGTCAGCGATATATGGGTGAAGTGCGCGGAAAGGAAATCGTTATGAGAGGATGGCTGTTAAATTCGATTTTGGCGCTGGTTTGTTTCGGATTATGGGCATTTCTCCCTAAAATTGCCGTAAGGTACATCTCGCCAAAGAGTGCTTTGGTCTACGAAGTCATGGGTGGGGTTTTAGTGGCCGTAATAGTCTGGAGTACCGTCGGAAGAGGAATTGATTATGACTTTAGAGGTATAACACCAGCGTTTCTCACCGGGATAATCGGATACCTAGGGATGCTCTTCTTCTTGAATGCTGTGAGCATGGGCAAGGTCTCAGTTATTGCTTCACTCACAGCCGTCTACCCAGCAGTTACCATAATTCTAGCGGTGATAATACTGAAGGAAAAGATGAGTATCATACAATATATAGGGATATTTCTGGCAACAACAGGGGTGGTCCTAATTTCGTACAGGTAAAGCAGCGTAATCATCTAAGTGCGACGTACTAGAGTATTGGAATTTGGTGCTTGGGATTTGAAATTTTTCAATGTTACAACACTTTATGACTCGAGCACTACAGAGGGGGTCGTGAGCAAAGAGCCTTTTCTATGACTTTTTAGGGTTATCCAGGGATGGAGGGAGATACTCCAGATTGACATTGTGCATAGCGTGCATGATGTTGCCTCGGATCTTGCTATTCTTACGGTAAAGTCTTTGGAGAATCTCACGTATTTCCTGACGCTTTCCAGAATTTTTGGAAGGACATGGATTGACCGTGGCTGGAAGGCCGCGTTCTTGATGAAAACGGCGAAGGGTTTTCGCATCCAAGAGCGCCAACGGCCGGATCACTTCGATTTCACCACCGAAGAGGGGCTGTCTGGGGAGCATAGTGGCTATCTGGGAGCCGTAGAAAATATTCATGACGAAGGTTTCAATAAGGTCATCCAGGTTGTGGCCAAAGGCGATCTTATTGCAGCCCAGCCTACTAGCTTCTTTGAAAAGCTCGGTGCGACGAAGTCGGGCGCAGAGAAAGCAGGGGTTCTCCCGGTTCTCTGAGCTGTGCGCTTTAGGACCGAATCTGCGGTGAATTACCTGGTGTGGAATACCCAAAGAATCCACCCAAGCACGCACGGGTGAATAATCGCCGCCCTCGAAACCCAGATCCACATGGACCGCGAAAAGGTTGTAAGAGATTGGAATTCGTCGAAGGCGATCGTTCAAAAGCCAGAGAAGGGCAGTACTGTCCACTCCCCCACTTAGTGCCACCAGAATGCGGTCCTCTGCATCGATGAGACGGTAGCCCTGGGCAGCCCTGCCCAAAAGTCGGCGGACTTTTTTTTCAATGGAGGATATTTTGGTACAAGAATGATTAGACATAGATGGTAACCGGGATTCCCAGATTAAAAAGAGCGTAACAGCCAGATTATTCCATAATACTCAGTATCAGGCAAACGATTCGGCGGCAGATCGGGCGGGATGAGTTGCTAAACCAGAAGGAGGATGACCAGATGAGGGAAATAATTGCTACAAAAAGCGCTCCTGCAGCAGTTGGGCCTTATTCACAAGCAATACGATACGGCGATCTCCTATTCGTATCCGGACAGATACCCCTGGATCCGGAAACGGGCGAAGTCGTGAGGGGAGATGTTAAGGTGCAAACCACAAGAGTGCTCGAAAATCTCGAGGCCATAGTAAAAGCCAGTGGTATGGGGTTACAGCATGTGTTGAAATGCACGTGCTTTCTGAACGACATGGCAGATTTTGCGAAGTTCAATTCAGTTTATGATACCTATTTTGCTGATATTCTCCCCGCACGGGAAACCGTCGAAGTCTCACGGCTCCCAAAAGATGTGTTGGTGGAAATTTCAGCGATTTGCGGGAAGTAATTTGGAGTTACAGGTACTAGGCACTAAGGACTAGGCACAACGTTTGGCGAGATGAGAGAAACGAATGACTAGTGACCAATGACCAATGACGAAACAGAAAGTGAAAGATGTCCGATGGGTAATCTGAAATAAAAAGCGGTGACAGTTCTGATGATGCCACCGCTTCACAAACAACAGGAGCGAAAAAGCAGGTCAGTGAAGATTTCTAGGTCTGCTTTTCAAAATCCTCTTTACTAGCGCCGCAAATTGGGCAAGTCCAGTCGTCGGGAAGTTCTTCAAACGGAGTTCCAGCGGCGATGCCCCCCTCATCATCACCAACCGCCGGATCATACACGTAGCCGCAAATCATGCAGACCCACTTATCCATAATTGCCTCCTTTCCATTAGGTTTTTCAACTCGAGTAATTTACTATTAAAATGTGAAATCAATCCTTCAACGGTAGAATGATGGTCAATTTACAATTTTTGTGGGGGATTAGCAACTGTCATTTGACAATTCTCATTTTTCATTAACCATTTAACATTGGAAGATGATACCTGTTGAAACAGCATCCCTAATTGTGCAATGAGAAATGCATAATGTGAAATGTTATGGATATGACGAAGGAAGATTTCATCGTAATCGACGGCTCACACGGTGAAGGTGGAGGCCAGATAGTCCGTACCTCTCTGTCCCTGGCTATGCTCACCGGCCAACCTGTCAAGCTTGTCAACATTCGGAGAGGTCGAAAGAAACCTGGCCTGCGTCCCCAGCATCTCACAGCTGTGCAAGCCTGCGGCTCGGTGTGCAACGCTAATATCAGCGGTGCTGAATTGGGCGGTCGGGAGCTTTCCTTCACTCCCGGGACGATCCGTGCGGGCAACTATGAGTTCAATATCGGCACAGCAGGCGCAGCCACCCTTGTTCTGCAAGCCGTTCTGCCGCCACTAGCGAAAACCCAAGGTGAATCCAGCCTGGTCGTTACCGGAGGGACCCATGTTCCCTGGAGCCCGCCGTTTCATTATCTCGCGGAAGTATTTCTCCCAACAATATACCGGCTTGGAAATGTAAGTGAAGCTTCCTTGATACGATGGGGCTGGTATCCGAAGGGAGGGGGGACAATAAAGCTCAACGTTCAGCCTGAGAGCCATACAGATCCGGCCTTTCTTGATCTCCCCTTTGAACCAAAAAACATTGCAGGGATTTCCGCTAGCAGCCATCTTCCAGAACACATTAGAATACGACAAAAGAGACAGTTGCAAGCTCGGCTCAAGGGAATAGGTCTTGAAGCTAAGATTGAACTAAGAGATGTGCCGGCTCTTAACCCAGGCTCTTTCATCTTTGTTCGTGTCCAGGGTAGTGGGCCAGTGGCGGGATTTTCCGCGTTGGGTGCCCGAGGTAAGCCTGCCGAGCGTGTTGCGGATGAGGCTGCTGATGCCCTTTTACACTTCCTTGATTCTGGCGCGACATTAGATCACCATTTGGCCGACCAGGTGCTCATATATCTGGCCAAGATACCCGGCGAATACCGTCTTGTCACTTCCAGTATTACCAAACATTTACTCACCAATGCCTGGGTGATTGAGCAGTTCTTGCCGGTTCGATTCGAGATAATGGGCGGGCTAGGTGAGCCAGGCACGGTGGTGAAACGGGACGGATAGTAATTCGGATTTCGGAATGCGGATTTCGGATTTTAAAAAGGATACCTCTTCTGTTTACCATTCACCATTCACGTTTCACCATTCACCGTTCACCGTTCACCATTCACGTTTCACTGTTTACCATTCACCAGTTTACACACTTTCGCTTCTATGCTAGTGTTCTATGACTTCCTGCGAAATCTGCTTGCCTTCATTTTCAGCGCCAACTCTGTCGAATTTCTTCCCGAATAATGGGTATCTATGCACCCAGGCCGGGGACGCGGAGGGAAAATGGTACAAAAGCTTATGTTCGAAAAGATTCTTGTGGCAAACCGTGGCGAGATTGCGGTGCGGATCATGAGGTCAGCACAAGAGCTGGATATCAAAACGGTGGCCATTTACGAAGAAACTGACAAGGACGCTTTCCACATAACACAAGGTGACGAGGCTATCTGCGTCGGTCCGGGTCCCCGCAAGGACTATCTCAATATAGAGGGTATCATTGAAGCGGCCATGAAGACTGGGGCTCAGGCTATCCATCCCGGCTATGGCTTTCTGG
Organism: Deltaproteobacteria bacterium; assembly: GCA_020347625.1. Lineage (GTDB taxonomy): Bacteria > Desulfobacterota > Syntrophobacteria > BM002 > BM002 > BM002. Next base: position 2,761,669 of record CP070735.1, on the reverse strand, counting down.
CTGAAAATCCTGATTTTTCCAAAGCCTGTACTGATGCGGGATTAGTCTTTATCGGCCCACCTCCTGAGGTCATTCGTAACCTTGGAAGTAAAGTGATTGCCCGTAGGATGGCCGAAGAGTCGGGTATTCCAGTGATCCCGGCAACTCAGACGCTCAGCCAAGGTAAGCAGGGTGATGAGGAAGCGCTTGCTTTCGCAGATGAGTACGGCTACCCCACAATGATAAAGGCTGTTTCAGGGGGTGGCGGTCGCGGCATTCGTCAGGTGGAAGATGAAAAGAGGCTTCTTGCCGGGCTCAAACAATCTCGCTCCGAGGCCTTGATGTCCTTCGGCAATGATGAAATCTACCTGGAGAAATGCGTGCAGAGGCCACGACATGTTGAGGTCCAAATTCTGGCAGATCATCATGGCAACGTCGTCCACTTGGGAAGCCGTAATTGTTCCATTCAACGTCGCCACCAGAAACTCATTGAGATCGCTCCCTCTGGTTTAAAAAAGGCATTGACTGCAGAAATCTGTGCAGCTGCAGTGAGGGCAGCCAGAGCCGCAGAATATCTCAGCGCTGGTACGGTTGAATTCCTGGTTGAACCCGACGGCACCTTCTATTTTCTGGAAGTAAATACCAGGATTCAGGTGGAACACACCGTGACGGAGATGGTGACTGGCATTGATCTGGTCCGCGAGCAACTGTTGATTGCCTTGGGGGAACCGGTCAGTTTTTCGCAAGACCAGGTAGTGGAGCGTGGTTATGCCATCGAGCTGCGAATCAACGCGGAGGATCCTAAAAATAACTTCTTCGCCAGTCCCGGGGTAGTGCAGGTCTATCAAGCCCCCGGGGGACACGGAGTGCGCCTTGACGGGGCAGTATACCAAGGGTATGAAATTCCGCGTTATTACGACTCCATGATGGTGAAACTAACAGTCTATGGTTACACTTGGCAGGAGGCGGTGGACCGGTTGGCCCGCGCCCTCAAAGGATTTGTGATTCTCGGGGTCAAGACCACCATCCCCTATTTTCAGCAAATTTTGCAGGAGCCAGATTTCATTCAGATGAAATTCGATACTTCATACATCGATACCCACCCTCAACTGGTGGACTATTTGGAGGAAGAGAGGGAAATGGAGAAGATATCCAGGCTCATCGCAGAAATAAATGCATATGGGTATAACCCGTATGCGCAATGACCAATAGCAGAGCGCATAGCGACAAGATGGTTTATTTCTAACGCTATGCTCTTTGCGCAATTGCGAACGGAGTGAGCCCATGGAAGGTCGAATAACCACAAACATGAGTGCCGAGGAGATCCTGGGGGTTCTGAAGGAAGAGGATGGCTACTACCTGTGTAACAACGAAAGGGATGTTTCTCAATCTGACTTCAAGAACCGTCTGATGCCCATGACCACCGTGCGCGTGGCCCCGTACCGGGAAGCAACCGGTTTTTTCTCCGTTGAAGTGAGCGGCGGCGCTTCTGTGCACGTAGATCTTATGCGGAAACAGGTAAATCCTTTCGAGAGGCTGCGGATCGCGCGGAAGGCCATGCCAAAGACCTTGCTGCAGACCGTCTGCCGTGGAGCCAGCTTGTTCGGCTATCGGCATTATCCTGAAAACGTCAACCGCTTCATCGTTAGAGAATTTGCTAAATACGTGGACGTCTGGCGGGTATACGATTTTCTCAACCATGTTCCCAACATGATCCCAGTCTTTGAGGAGGTGCAAAGAGCAGGGCGGATACTAATGCCCAGTATCTGTTTCAGTACCGGCAAAGAGCACACTGATGCCTACTATGTGGAGAAGGTGCAAGAAATTTTAGAGGTAACTGGCCCCGATGTCATCATTTCCATCAAGAATCACTCCGGCTTGGGCACTCCAAGACGCATCCGACAGCTGGTTGAATCAATTTGCACATCTTGTCCTGAGGTCATATTGCACTATCACGGCTGCAACACCGACGGCAATGACATAGGTCGCATGACCTCGGCGGTTCTAGCGGGCGTGAAGATATGTGACGTCGCAGACCACGGTTATGGGGCTGTATACGGGCAGGCCCCCGCGCTCACGCTGATTCAGACTCTCGAAGACTATGGCACAAAGGCCATTGGATTGGATATTAAGGCCTTAGTGCAGGCTTCGGATATCCTGCGTCAAGAGCGCAGAATCTATGAGCCGTTTGAGAACTTGTTTCGGGGACACGACCCAACGGTGGCTACCTACAAGTTAACCGGAGGTGCAGCCGGCAGCACCTTTGAGCAAGCTGACAAAGGTGGATTCCTCGAGCGGATGCCCGAGATTCTTGAAGAGATGGGCCGGGTACAGACTGAGCTTGGAAACTGGTGGTCCGTGACTCCAGGATCCCAGATACTCTGGACCACAGCCGTTAATAATGTTCTCTACGGCCGGTATAAGAGGCCTTCATTGGACCTGAAAAATCTTATCCTTGGAAGGTACGGACCCCTGCCTTTCTACGATCCTCAGGAATGGATTTGCGAAAAGGTGTTAGAGTATCAGCGGTCGGACGGCAAGAAGTGGCACCAGGTTCTCGCCGAAGAAGGGGGGGAGGTGAAGCTCCAGGATGCAGATCTGGAGAGGGAACGGAGCAATCTGGAGGCTGAATTGGATCGGCCGGTTTCCGATGAAGATTTAGCTCTTTACCTGCTATATCCCTTCGATGCCGCTTCCTTCTTCAAGTTCGAAGCCCTGCACGGCAAGACCTGGCTTTTACCGCCGGAGGTATGGTTCCGCCAGGGGGGCTTTAAATCAGGTGAGAGAATCACGTTTGCAGACGAATATGGCAAGCCGCACTATATTGAAATAATTTCAACCCGCCGTGAGGGTTCGAATGTGATTACTTCGCTGTTGGTTGATCACACATTTCACACATTGAGTGTGACCTTAGAGGACAAAGGTTCGCACACACCTCCAGGGTAAGACTAGGCACTAAACACTAGGCACTGAGAACTGGTTACCAACTTAGCGACACGGGGAACCGGTGACACGGCGACCCAGGGAAGCGGCAAAATGACAAATGAGAGTTGAGTAATGCCAGATGTGAAATGAGAAATGTGTCTGTGCCCGATCCTTGCTGTCTGCTGCAATCTGCCTGCTGCCCGCTGAAACCTCTCTCGTCCCTTAGTCTCCGCGTCGCCGATTCACCCTTTCTCCGCATCGGAAGCCTCAGTGTGGCTTCCTTCAGCCGGTTCGTCGAAGCGAAAGTTGATCTCGTAAATGCCATCTTCCAGACTACTGTGGATCGAGTAACCTGTTTTGCGAAATACTTTAAGCATCTTTCGATTGGCGGCGAGAACGTAGGCCATGAATCCGGTTACCCCTTTGCTTCGGGCAATCTCGGTCAGATAATTGACAAGGAATGTCCCAATACCCTGCCGCTGTAATTCAGATCGCACTGCAAAATCCACCTCAGCGAAGTTAGATTTTGGATCCAGAATATAGCGGCCAACCGCGACAATCTTTTCAGAACCGATATCACCCTCAACCCCGACGATAGTCATCTCATGCTCGTAGTCGACATTCACCATGGCCTGCGTGTCTCGGTGAGGAAAGACCCTCATTGACGACAGAAAGCGGTAGTAAATGTCTTCATCCGGAAGGGAATAGAAAAACTCTTGCAGGGCACGTTCGTCGGTGGGTTTGATGGGGCGGAAGAAAACCTTGAGGTCAGGATCAAAGGTCTGGTGGATTTCCCATTCCTCAGGATAAAACTGACCTGAGGTTGGCGCCAGAATCTGGTCTTCATACACGTAACTTATCTTTTTGGCCTCCTCAAGGAGCTGTTCACGGAATCTTGGGTGGGCAATGTTAATAAGACTCAGTGCCCGCTCTCGGATGGTTTGCCCATGCAAGTTGGCGATACCAAACTCGGTGACCACATACTGGGCGGAAGCCCGGGTGCCAACCACTCCAGCGCCGTGACTGAGGTGGGAGACAATTCGAGACCTCTGTCCATCGGAACTGGTGCTAGGCAAGACGATGATAGATTTGCCGCCACGAGAACGTGAAGCGCCGACGCTAAAATCAACATAGCCGCCTATACCGCTGTAAACCTTGTGACCCAGAGAATCGGCGCAGACCTGGCCTGAGAGGTCAATCTGCAGGGCTGAATTGATGGCGGTCATCCGGCTATTCTTGCTGATTATTTCAGGATGATTTACATATTCACTTGGATGGAACTCTACTTGTGGGTTGTTGTGGACGAAATCGAAAAGTTTACGGCTGCCGAGGCAGAAGCTCGTGATGATTTTGTCTCGATGAATACTTTTTTCTCTACCGGTGATGACACCTTTTTCAACCAAGGGCAGGTAGGCGTCGGTAATCATCTCCGAATGCACACCAAGATCGCGCTTTTTTGTCAAATGTGAGAGAACTGCTCGAAGAATGCGGCCGATTCCCACTTGGATGGTAGCACCATCCTCAACTAACTTGGCGACATATTGGGCCATTCTTTCTGCCATGGCCTGATGCTCGGGTATGGGGGTCTCAACCAGCAGTTCCTCATGTTCCACGACAGCATTAATTTCGTTGATGTGAATAAAACTATCCCCCAACACGCGCGGCATTTGTGGATTGACCTGAGCTACCAAATACCGTCCATTTTCCGCTGCGGCTTTGGCTACGTCTACTGAAACGCCCAGGCTGAGAAAGCCATGCTCATCAGGGGGTGAGGCCTGGATCAATGTGAGGTCCAAGGGGAGCACTCCGGTTTTGAAAAGATTGGGGGCTTGTGAAAGATAAAGTGGAATGTAATCGGCGCGTCCCTCGAAAACAGCCTCCCGCAGGGCATCGGTGACAAAAAAAGTTTTAACTCTGCAAGCATTACGAAGGTCTTCCTGAATAAATGGAACTGCGCCAAAAGCGATGGAGTAGATCACCTCAACATCAATATATCGACCCAAACAGGCGGCAAGGGCTTGTACCAGGTGCTGAGGTGTTCCGCAACCGCTGCCGATAAAGATACGGCAGCCGTTTTTGAGGTAGGGAGCAAGAGCTTCATCAGCTGTTTTAAGTTTGCTTCGATAAGCTTGGCGCCAGTTATTCGTATCCATTTTTTGTCTTTTCCCTGCGCTAACGTGGAGAGGTTGTTCGCCATTATATGGTGCTTCATTCGCTTCTTCAAGCTCAGGAGAAGGCAAGGTTTTTTCTTGACAACGGTTTGGGCTCACTTTTTAATGGAAAAACTTTGCCTTGCGGCAACCCCTGCTTTGTGGGAACAAGAACAGATTTCTGGACAACACCAGAGGAGTTTTTATGAATAATCGAGGTCTGGTATTTCTTTTTCCTGGACAAGGCTCTCAGTATGTTGGCATGGGAAAAACTTTCTATGACGAGTACCAAGAGGTCAGAGACCTTTTTCAGCGGGCCAATGAGATTCTTGATATGGACATTGAAAGACTCTGCTTTGAGGGTCCTGAAGATGAACTGGTGCTCACCCATCATGTCCAGCCGGCAATCACTTTGGTAAACATGGTATGTTCGAAGGTGCTCGAGCTAAACGGCGTGCGAGCGATGGCGGCGGCTGGGCACAGTCTGGGGGAATACAGCGGACTGTATCTCTCTGGGGTTCTAGATGAGAAAGCGGTGCTACAATTGGTACGGCTTCGAGGCCAGCACATGCAGGAAGCCGCAGATGAGCATAAAGGTGCTATGGCCGCCATTCTGAATCTGGACCTGGATAAGGTTAGAGATATTTGTAGAACCTGCGACATCGAGATGGCCAACTACAACTCACCGGGCCAGATAATCGTCAGCGGCGCCGAAGAGGGTGTTCTCAAGGCCATGGAGATGGGGATGGCAGAGGGGGCGAAAAGGTGTGTACGTCTACATGTGAGCGGCCCATGGCACAGCCGGTTCATGCAACCTGCCCAGGAGATATTTGAGGGTGATTTGGCAAAATACACCTTTCGGGACCCGCAAATTCCGGTGGTGGCCAATGTTGATGGCGACTATGTCTCAGACGGCAATGGAGCCAGAGAGAACCTTTTGAAACAGCTATGTGCCCCCGTGCTTTGGCAACAGTCAATGGAACGTCTCATCAAGGACGGATATCAGAAGTTTGTTGAAGTCGGTCCCAAGAAAGTCCTCCGAGGGCTGATGCGGCAGATTGACCGTAGTGCTGAGGTCTACAATGTTGAAGATCCACAAAGTTTGGAAGTGTTTCTTGAGAAAGTAAGTGGTTAGCGGTAAAGGGACAGGAGACAGCGGGCAGGAGACAGCGGGCAGCAGACAGCGGGCAGCAGACAGCGGGCAGCAGACAGCAGACAGCGGGCAGCAGGCAGCCGCCTTCGTTAAAACTACGGCGAGACAAGCCGGCGCGTCAAGGCGGATCGTTCAAGGCGACGCGGAGACACGGAGACGAGGGGACGCGGCGCCAAATGACCAATGACCAAATTTGAAATGAGAAATGACAACTGACTAGGAGGTTTGAATGCGGCGGCAGCTTGGCCAGGTTAGTGAGAGTGTTGCTTATCTCAAAAAGAAAACCGAGATACAGCCACAAATAGGCATTGTGCTCGGAACGGGTTTAGGGGGACTGGCCGATAGAATTCAAGCTGCCTCCATAGTTCCATACGAGGAAATCCCCCATTTTCCAATTTCCACTGTCACGAGCCATGCGGGGCGGCTAATTTTTGGTTCTCTCGGGGGCAAGAACGTGATGGCCAAGCAGGGCCGGTTTCACTATTACGAGGGCTATGAAGCCAAGGAGATCACATTTTCCATCAGGATCATGGCTGCCATGGGAGTACAGACCCTAATCATCTCAAACGCAGCAGGTGGGCTCAATCCAGAATTCGAGGCAGGCGACCTGGTTCTCATCCGTGATCACATCAATCTTACTGGCCAAAACCCCCTCCGGGGAGACAATGTGGATGAATGGGGGCCACGGTTTCCGGATATGACGGAACCCTACAGCCATGCACTGATAGGGCTGGCAGAGAAGACCGCGAGAGCTCTCGACATCAAAGTTCATCAGGGAGTTTATGTTGGGGTTACCGGTCCCAGCATGGAAACAGCTGCCGAAACCCGCTTCCTTCGGTTTATCGGTGCCGACATCGTTGGGATGTCCACTATTTCAGAGGTGATCGTTGCACTGCACTCGGGCATGAGCGTTCTCGGGATATCGGTGGTTACCAACGTCAACGACCCAGATGATTACCAGCCGGCTCCAATTGAGCAGGTCATTGCCACGGCTGAGCGGGCAGGGCCGAAGCTAGTCAGTCTGGTTGAGGAGATACTGAAGAGGATGTAGGGTCAGCAGGCAGCAGACAGCAGACAGTAAATATTAGGGACTAGGCACTAAGGACCAGGCACTGGGAAGTGACGCGGCAAGACCAACTACAAATGACAAATGACGAGTGACGTGATGACAACTCAAAGAAAGACCCCCGTTGATCTGCTCATCCACAACGCTATGGTGATGACCCTGAACGACGCGGCTGACATCTTTCAACCGGGAGCAGTGGCCATCCGTGATGACGAGATTGTGTGGGTTGGCCCCGAAGACTCATGGGCCGAACAGTTTGAACCACGCGAGAAACTGAATATGGCCGGAGGTCTGGTCATGCCTGGTCTGATCAATGCTCACACCCATGCGGCCATGACCTGTTTTCGGGGGCTCGCCGATGACCTGCCGCTCTCTGTCTGGCTCAACGACCACATTTTTCCCGCTGAAAAAAAGATTAGTGGGGAGGTGGTATACAAAGGAACGCTATTAGCCTGTGCTGAGATGATTCTTGGTGGAATTACCACCTTTTGCGACATGTACTTGTTCGAAGATCAGGTGGCGAGAGCAGCTCACGAAGCTAGCATGCGTGCCTTAGTTGGTGAGGTTCTCTACGATTTTCCTTCTCCCAATTATGGGCCGCCGGAGAAAGGTCTGGCATTTACTCGGGATCTCATTCAAGCCTGGCAAGGCGATCCCCTCATTTCCGTGGCAGTGGAGCCACATGCGGTGTACACCTGCTCTCCGGAGCTGCTCTATGCATGTAGGGATATCTCTGAAGATTTCCGGGTTCCCATGATCATCCACCTTGCAGAGTCGCAGGATGAGGTGAACCAGGTAAAGGAGCGCTACGGCCTCTCGCCGGTGGACCATCTGAAGCAACTGGACCTTTTGTCACCGCAACTAATCGCCGATCATTGCGTGGTGCTAACAGAGGAAGAGATGGACGTTCTTGCCGAAAGTGGTGTCCGGGTAGTGCATAACAATGAGAGTAACATGAAACTCGCCAACGGCGTTGCTCCTGTGGCGAAACTTCTGGAACGCGGCGTACCTGTGGGCCTCGGGACTGATGGCTGCGCCAGTAATAACAATCTGGACATGCTGGCTGAGATGGATTCTGTCGCAAAGCTTCATAAGGTATATCGGATGGATCCAACCATAATGGACGCGAAAACAGTCATCCGCCTAGCCACAAGAGGGGGAGCCCGAGTATTAGGACTGGAGGAGCAGATTGGAAGCTTGGAGCCAGGCAAGAAGGCCGACATCATTGGTCTGGATTTAGATAAGCCCCATCTAACTCCCCTTTATAATATATATTCTCATGTCGTTTATGCGGCATCCGCCGCCGACGTTACGCTTAATATAATTAATGGGGGGGTAGTCATGCGGAATCGTGAACTACTCACCCTGGATGTAGAACGGGTCATGTCAGAGGTTCGAGCCATCGCCAAGCAAATTAAGCCCTGAGTCTGGCCTTCGGCCTGTTACAAGTTATACGTCATATGTTATTAGGTTGTGCTTGTCTGCTACAACTCTGGACCTGAAGAAAAAGATAAATTAACCATACCTGTCCAAAGTAAGACATCTTGCTTCGCTGAATAACTATTAACCTATAACGCATAACTATTAACGTATAACGTATAACCAATAACACATAACCTCACAGTCGCTCGATTACCATGACCTTGTCAACAATCAAACCTGGTAAACATCAGAAGATTCGAGCCGACCTTCTCATCTCCGGCGGCCTTATTCTGACTTTTAACAAGAATAAGAAGGTCCTGGACGATGGTGCTGTGGCTGTTGCCGGTGATCAGATCGTTGCTTTGGACAAGACATCTGTTTTGACCCAGGAGATCGAAGCACGAGAGATACTGGATGCATCGGGCTGCCTGGTGATGCCCGGACTGATCAACGTGCATACCCACGCGGCTATGACCTGCTTCCGCGGACTGGCTGACGACCTTCCACATCAGGAATGGCTTCACGAGCACATTTTCCCTGCCGAAGCGAACCACGTGAACGAGGAAACGGTCTATTGGGGCACCATGCTGGCGGTCGTTGAGATGATCAAAAGTGGCACAACCACCTTTTGCGATGGCTATTTCTGCGAAGATGGTGCAGCCAGGGCGGTAACTGCCAGCAGGATTAGGGCGATCGTTGCTCAGGGAGTGATCGATTTCCCGGCTCCGGGCGTGCCCGATCCAAGGATAAACGTGAAAGCCGCAGAAGCTTTTGTTTTTCGCTGGCAGGGCAAGTCGCCCCACCTCATCCCGAGTATTTTCTGTCATTCGCCTTACACCTGCTCGCCGGAGACTTTGACCAGAGCCAAAGAGGTTTGCAGGCAGCATGGAATCCTCTTCCAGATTCACCTGGCAGAAACCATGAACGAGGTTGATGAGATCCAGAAGCGCTATGGGCGGCGCCCCGTTGAGCACCTCAGGGCTCTAGGGCTGCTCGATGAAGAGACCCTCTGTCATCACGCGGTCTGGATAAGCGAGGAGGAAATAGAGTTGTTGGCCCAGAGCGGCGTGGGGATTTCACATAACCCCGAGAGCAATATGAAGCTGGCATCAGGAGTAGCGCCCCTACCGAGAATGCTCAACGCGGGAGTGAAAGTTGGCCTGGGCACAGATGGATGCGCCAGCAATAATAACTTGGACATGTTCCAAGAAATGGACACTGCTGCAAAGCTTCATAAAGTGCACTGGGGTGACCCCACTCTCTGTTCCGCATTGCAGGTTGTGGCCATGGCCTCTTCTGGGGGGGCGTCGGCTCTAGGAATGGGAGGGGAGCTGGGTTCACTGGAGTCTGGGAAAAAGGCTGACATAATCACCATCGACCTGAACCAGCCACATTTAACTCCAATCTATGAGCCTTGTTCTCACCTGGTCTATTCGGCTAGAGGGGCTGATGTCCGTGATGTTATTATTGACGGTCGAATGGTTATGCGCCAAAGACAACTTCTTGATATTGATGAAGTGGAGATAATGGGAAAGGTGAGGGAGATCGCCAGCCGCATACGCGGCTAGCACTAGCAGGCTAGCAGTTCTCATTTTAAGGAAATATAGTTATAACTCTTATTATCAAATGTTGAATGAGCAATGACAGTTGACACATGACTAATGACCCTGGGGGTTACATATGAAGATTTTCGTCTCTGGATCCTTGGCCTATGATCGGATCATGGGTTTCCCTGGAAAATTTTCGGATCACATCCTCCCTGATAAAATCCATATCCTCAACGTCTGTTTCGTTGTCGATGGTCTTAAAGAAAAATATGGCGGCACCGCCGGAAACATTGCTTTCAACCTGGCATTGTTGGGTGAACGACCGGTGATTCTGGCTTGTGCGGGAGTCGACTTTGATAGTTATGAAACCTGGTTACGCAGGCATGACCTACCCTTGTCAGGGATTCGGCACATCGCGAAAGAATTGACGGCGGGCGCCTACATCACCACAGACATGTCGGACAATCAAATCACCGGATTTAATCCCGGGGCCATGAAATATCCTTCTCTCCAAGAACTTGACGGGTTAGATGCGAAGGAGACACTCGCCATTGTGGCCCCTGGAAATGTCGAAGATATGCTCACATACAGCCAGATCTATAAAAAACAAAAGATTTCTTACATTTTTGATCCGGGCCAGCAGATTTCGATCTTGTCAGGGGAGCAATTGACCGAGATGATCACCGGTTCCGAGCTGCTGACTGTAAATGACTACGAACTGGAAATGATCATGAAAGACACAGGGATGGGAAAAGGAGACCTGCTCAAGCGGACAAAGGCAATCATCACCACTCTCGGTGAACACGGTTCACTCCTCCACACAGCCGAAAAAGTAGTTGAAATTCCTGCCGTCAAACCCTCACAGGTCAAGGACCCAACCGGAGCAGGAGACGCCTATCGTGCGGGCATCATCAAGGGGTTGGTGCTGGGAAAAGACCTGGTGGATGCTGCTCGGATGGGGGCAACGTGCGCCAGCTACGCGGTGGAATGTTACGGCACTCAGGAGCATACCTTCACCCAGGAGGAATTCTGGCAACGTCATGAAGCCACGTTTGGAGAGAGTAATTCGTAGAATTCACGAATAATAGAGGCACAAGGCACAAGGCACAGGGCGCAAGGCTCAAGGCTCAAAATGAAAGACAGTCTTCTACTCAACCCCATGCCATGTGCCTTACGCCATGCGCCGTATTATTCCTGGATTCTGACTCCTGAATCCTTACACTGTTGAGATCCACCACTTATAGGACATATGATTACTATTGGCTTCGCGTCACACCACGTTGAGACCTTGCCTTTTGTCCGCGAACAGATGGAAAGGCATCAGGTAATTGTACTCGAAGAACCTCCCTCTCCCCATTTCCCGGCCATGCTCAGCGGTGCCATCTCCATAAGCGACTACATAATGGAGCTCGATTCAGGATTTCCCGAGTTCGAACATCGAATGTGTACGCTATTGCGAGAGTTGCACAGAAAGGGTGGGCAAATATTCCAGGTGGAACCCTATTTGGAGAAGCTTCTTCAGATTCACGAGCTTTTTGCAGATGGTAAAACGGTAGACCAGGTGATGCAAGTGGAAGACCTGAAAGAGGTTTACTCGGCGGAAAAGCGTGCCACCGGGGCACTCATTGCCTATTATGCCCGGAGCATGGATAAACCATTTGAACTTGTGGTGGAGGCGGTCAAGAACTTTGCCCGCGCAGATGCTTACCGTCTCATCCTGCGGGAACGACTGCGGGCAAGGGCAATCGCATTGTTGTATGAGCCAGCCGAGAAGATGTACGTGGAGGCTGGCTACATCCATTATCCTCTGTATCGGTATTTACGGCATGAGCTGGGAAGAAAAGAAAAGATTCGTGTCGCTTTTTTACTCGCACCCGTGGTGAAAAAGTTACATGCTAAAAGGCGTAATATGGGCCCAGGAGATATCCTCACACTTCATTACGCCTTCCATGATGGATTGCAGGAGGATTTGGCAAATCTGCTGGCCGCACGCAGCCTGATCTACATTAAACTCATCAGGAAAGAGGAACTCATTCCAGGTAATTCTGAAGCCCCTCACGCAGAGGATGAAGTCAAGGTTAACCGAATGGTGGATCGCCTGGATTTCAATCAGTGCCAAGAACTTTTCAAACAGATCCGGTTGGCGAAGCAAGAGAGGGCGGTGGAGCTGGCGGAGAAGTATATCCGAAAGTTGGCAGGCAGTTGATACTAGGCACTAGGCACTAAGCACTAGGCACCGGGAAGAGATGTGGCGAAAAATGTCGAATGATAAATGCGAAATGTGAAATGAGAAATGGTGATATTTCCGATTGACAGGGATGACCACTTTTATGGTAAGTTTACGCAAGAGTGGGGTTTCTAAAGCCCCGCTCGGTGCCCCTTGCCCCCACCAGCCATCCGCGTCCGGTAGGTGGGGGCAACTTTTTTATGGTCTTTGAGAACGGCTTTCACTCAAGGCCTGCGGCAAGCCGCGATTGGAACACTTGAAGCCTTGAATTGTGTCTCACTCCATGGCAGCGTAGGTGCGAGTCCTCTCCAAACCGGGGATAACGTAATAGGTTGGCTCTCCATTCCACAGCGTGATAGCAGGCTGTCCTTCCCGGTACCTGTCTATTTTGTCACAGGACTTGACGCATTTGCTCTTGCTCTTTTTCTCGCGCTCGCACTCCAAGCAAGGACTTCTTTCCTCATCCATAGGGCACCTCCTCGATAGCGAAGACGTCCGAAATAGATTCGATAAAGATCCTCCCTAACATCCCTATGCAGGAGAAGTGCCAAAAAAAGGAGAACTCGAAAAAAACCTATAAATTCCAGGTATTAGCAATTTCCAAAAGTTCTATGCTACTTTGCTTTGTTCGATAAGTTGGCCAAAAAGCCAGACAAACTTGCTGAAAGGCCAAACAATTTACAGCTGAAAAGTGCCATTTATGTCACCTTAATGACGATTGAATGGACTGATGATTTTGGTTGGCTTTGGAATGAGAGCAAACCTATTCCGAGTCTTGTCGATTGACTTGAGGTAGTATTGTTAGTAAGTTACAGAAATGTTGGTATGACCGAAGATGAGCCTTCGGAGTATTTCATTTATTTTCCTGGCCCTGATTACTGAAAATAAGGTAAACTGCCATACTCACACGCTTTATTTTTCTCGCCCAATACATGCATCAAAATATAGTGCTCTTCTAATTAGCTTGTACTATTGACAATTGAGCTTGGGGTGCTCACCTTAGAATAAATTAAGCCTGGATTCTGGGGGTTTATAAGGCGTCGTATATAGTATATAATGTGATACCATCTCCCCGACTATACCAGCACTAAAAATAGCAACAACACATTACTTTTACCTGATTTATCGGTCTTTCTACCAGCGAGGTGGCCATTGACTCTTTGTAGCCTAATTTAGGAGGGTATCGGTGGTGGATCAGCGCTTTAATAAGAAGAGGGAAAAGGGCACGAAAGTGCTTGTTGTTCGCGGCTTGACCATTTTGGTTGCTCTGCTTACCAGTACATTTCTGTTGACCGGTATGTCATCAGCGGCAGTAAGCAAGCTCTGGCCGGGCCCGGAGGGTGGAACGGTTCAGGAATTGGTTATTATTCCTGTCTCTCCATTTACAACCCTTTATGCAGGTACCAGAGCGAATGGTGTATTTAAGAGTACGACTAGTGGCGATAGCTGGGCTGCGGTAAATACCGGTCTGACCAGTCTTAATGTACAAGCCCTGGCCATTGATCCTAATACCCCAAGTACGCTTTACGCTGGAACAAAAACGGGTGGTGTTTTTAAGAGCACCGATAGCGGTGCTAGCTGGACTGCAAGCAACACTGGTTTGACTAGCTTAAACGTTCAAGAGCTTGTCATAAGACCTGATGCTAATTTTGCTATTTACGCTGGCACGGCAACTGGGGGCGTGTTTCTAAGCACAGACTCGGGTGCAACCTGGTCTCCCACCAATAACGGTTTGGGCAGCTTTGACGTACGCGCTCTAGCCATTGATCCTGTAAACACATTTAGAATTTACGCTGGAACTCGCACCAGCGGGGTTTTCATAAGTAATGATAGTGGTTCTACCTGGAATGCAGTCAATAACGCCGACTTGTCCGGCAATGAAAATGTTCAGAAACTTGTAATCAAACCCGATACCCCGGCTACCGTTTTCGCTGCAACCAATGGAGAGGGGGTTTTCAGAACTACTAATAGCGGTGGCGATTGGGATCAAATCAATAATGGATTGGGCACCGCGTTGAACGTCCAATCCCTTACCATTGATCCTAATACCACCAACATTCTTTACGCCGGTACGGCAACGGGAGGTGTGTTCGTAAGTGCGCAAAGTCCAACTACTGCCAATGGTGACTGGGCTGCCACCGGTTTAACCAGCGTCGATGTTAAAACCCTAGAGATTAACCCCAACACCTCGAGTATTATTTATGCGGGTACAGATCCTGAAGGGGTTTTCAGAACAGCGAACAGCGGCACGACGTGGTCTCTCGTCATCACCGGTTTAACCGCTGCTGACGTTCAGGCGTTCGGCATTGATCCCAGTGCAACAACCATCCTTTATGCAGGCACGGATGCCGACGGGGTGTACAAGAGCACCAACAGAGGTGGTAGTTTTTTTGAGAGAAATACTGGTCTGACCAGCACCGATGTCCAAGCCCTTGCGATAGATCCCATCACTACGAACACGCTTTATGTCGGCACCAAAGATGGCAAGGTGTTCGAGAGTAATGATAGCGCCTTCAGCTGGGCTGACAACTCTGGCCTGGCCGGTTCCAGCGTGCAAGTAATTGTTATTGATCTCGATCTCACAACTATCATTTACGTCGGTACGATCGCCAATGGCGTGCTGAAAAGCATAGACGGCGGAGCCAATTTTAATCCCAGCAGCTCCGGTTTAGGTCCCAGTCCCAATGTGCAAGCCTTGGCAATAGACCCTTCCGCTACAGCAGATCCTCTTACTATAAGGACGCTTTATGCTGGTACGGATACAGCAGTATTTAAGAGTACAGATAGCGCGGCCAACTGGAATATAACCGCTTTATCTGGCGTTAATGTTCAAGCCCTGGCCATAAACCCTGACACTCCGGCTACTCTTTATGCCGGCACTCGTGGTGCAGGGGTGTACAGGAGCGAGGATAGTGGCGCCACCTGGACTCAGATCAATGTCGGCCTGGGAACATTTCTGAATATTCAAGCCCTGGCCATTGATCCTACCAGGCCTGCCACCGTTTACGCAGGCACCGATGAAGGCGGAGTATTTCAAAGCACGGACGGCGGGGATAATTGGACAGCCATCGACACCGTCCTTTCGGACTCAAGCATTTTGATTCTGGCTATCGACCCCAGCAATACCACTAGAATCTACGCCGGTACGAGTGGTGAGGGTTTGTTCTTGATAGTCACCACGACAGATCCCCGTGATGACAATGGCGGCGGCGGTTGTTTTGTCGCCACGGCGGCCTATGGCTCCCCTGTGGGGCCACACGTCGAATTGCTGCGCGAGTTCCGTGACCGCTTCCTGCTCGACAATGATATGGGCAAGAGTTTCGTGAATCTCTACTACACCTACTCACCGCCCATAGCAGATTATATTGCCGACCATGACGTATTGCGCCTGGTAGTGCGCTGGAGCTTGTTACCTGTTGTGGGAATGAGCTGGTTGGCCGTGAATCTCGGTCTGGGCGCCACCCTCACACTCATCTTCATGATGCTGATTATGATCTGTGCGACTGCACCGTTCCTCATTCGCGTACGCAAATAGTGAGCAAGGTTTTGTCT
>CP070735.1:2741269-2745548 GCA_020347625.1 Deltaproteobacteria bacterium | reverse complement strand
TTCATCTCGGGTTTTGCAGAGTCTAAGGTTGAGAGTTTCTTGGTGGAATCCTCAAGCCCAATAACCTTTGCCGAGTTCAACCAGAGGCTTAGCCAGGAAGCGAGAGAGGGAAAAGCATGGGTGCAGGATCCCATCCGGGTTGCCCTGGAATTTATGGGCTCGAGACACCCGCCACGAGTGAACATCCAGCGAGAGGATCAAGGTGGTGAGGTGGCCCATTCAACCACCGTAACAGTTGTCGAAGATGGTTATCTGGACGACTCGGTCCGAGGTGCTTGGACACGGTTTACAATGAAAAGAACTGATAGTCGAACGTGGCGTGTCGTTGACATTCAGCGGGCGTATCGGTGCTGGCGGGGTCACCATAAGGATAGTTACTCGGCACGACCATGTCCCTGAAACGCTGCCTGCCCCCCTACAGGATCTCTGCTTGTCAAAAGCTAAACACTTCCTGATAATCTAAACAGTTAATTTAGAGCTACTACTAATTAAAGACCCTCGGCCAGTTGCCCTCCATTAACGAGCTCTGGTAGAAAGAAAGAGAGCATCTAGGGTTTTATGACCGAGCCTTACATCTAAACAGGAGGCGATATGAAGCGAGTGCTCTTCATGTTGGCGATGTCTGCGCTTATTTTCCTGGCTCTTTTTCAACCACTCTTTGGTGCAGAGGATTCATTTTCTCACCCACTGGATTCCCATCTGTCGGAGAAATACAAGGATGATTTGGATGGCCTCATGGCCAAACGCTACATCCGGGTGCTGACGACTCTCAATAAGACAAACTATTTCCTGCATAAGGGTAAACCGTTCGGATACGAGTATGCCCTTTTGAGGGAATACGAGAAATTTCTGAACAAGGGAGGGAAAAGTAGGGGGCTGAGAGTTGTGGTGGAATTCATTCCCGTTTCTCGCGACCGGTTGATTTCCGGTTTGATAGAAGGTTACGGAGACATTGCTGCGGCAGGCCTGACCATCACCGAGGAACGACTTAAGCAGGTGGACTTTACTATTCCCTACTGGTCCGGCATCGATGAAGTGCTCGTTACCCACAAACAAGTTAAGACCCCCCAAAGTCTTGAAGATTTATCCGGGCAAAGGATATTTGTCCGACGGAGCAGCAGTTATTACGAGAGCCTGATGGAATTGAATAGAAGTCTTAAGAAGCAGCGAAAGCGTCCTGTAAAGGTTGTCAATGCCGATGAGAATTTGGAGACTGAAGATATTCTGGAACTGGTCAACGCGGGTGTAATTGAGATGACGGTTAGCGACAGTCACGTTGCTACGATATGGTCGGGCTTATTAAAGAACCTGGTGGTGCATGAGGAAATCAAGCTGCGCTCCGACTCCAAGATCGCCTGGATGGTCAGGAAGAATAACCCTCAACTGAAAGCGAGTTTGAACAAGTTCTTGAAGGAACATAAAAAGGGCACGCTATTAGGAAATATCTACTTCCAAAGATATTACGAGAAAAATCCCTGGATTCAAAACCCACTCGGCCGTAAAGACAAGAAAAAGCTGGACCAATACAGAAGCCTTTTTCAGAAATATGCCAAACAATACGGTTTTGATTGGCTGCTCATCATGGCCATGGCATATCAAGAATCTGGCCTGGATAACAGTAAGAAAAGTAGATCCGGAGCTGTGGGTATCATGCAGGTACGACCCGCGACGGCCAAAGACAAAAATATCGGCATAAGAGACGTTCATCTTTTGGAAAACAATATTCATGCAGGGGTGAAGTACCTGGCTTTTCTAAGAGATCGTTATTTCAATGACGAGGCAATCAGACAGCGGGACCGAGTCCGGCTCGCCCTGGCATCATACAATGCAGGTCCTGCCAAGATAAGGCGAGCCAGAGCGTTAGCGCAGGAGAAGGGACTAAACCCTAACCGGTGGTTTCGCAATGTGGAGTTGGCAACCCTTCAGTCTGTTGGCCGAGAGCCAGTTCGCTACGTCAGTAATATCAACAAGTATTATGTGACATACCAGCTTGCAGAGGAAAAAACTGATATTAGGGAGAAAGCAAAGGAGAAAATCAAATAAGATCTACTCGTTTTGAAAAGCCTCTTATGAGCCTATTCTCACCACATCATGTGGCCCGGTGGCCGTATTTTTGGTCCACCAGCTCTATGACCTGAGGGACGGTATAGCCTTCAGCTAGTTTGGCGCGGATGAAGTTTTTTTCCTCCAGCGCTCCCTTGGGCATGTCGCATTGGCACTCAGCCAGGGGCAGCTCTCCACAGCCCCCACAGGCGCACTTAAAATTCACTGCCACCTGAAGGACTGGATCCTCCACAGCACTTGTAGCTAACGAGCTGGCTGTTGGTAGCGCGGTTTTTGGCTGGATCGTGATTGGCTGGCCTGGTGCGGACTGGATTGGCGTTATTGATCTTGCGTTATCACGGGGTGAAAACATGGTTTTCGCGGAGACGCCAACCAGTAAAACCACGGCAACGATGGTCGTAATCATCCAAACATTAGTCTTTTTTTGCTGAACAGGTTGCTGCTTTGTCTGTTGTGATCGTGTTTTTTTCTTTTTTGCCATTTGTCTTTACTCCACTCGCTATAAAGGAATATTATCAGGTAGGCGATGCCCGTCCTGCATTTGCCATTATTTTCAACACTCCAGATTCCTTGCTGATCCGTTGATAGGAATATCTTCCACCAGGAGACCATCAGAAATCCGCAACAATCTTCGAGCGTAACCAGCACACTCGGGGCTGTGGGTCACCATCACGATGGTCATTCCCTCTTCGTTGAGGCTACGGAGAAGATCCATTACCTCTCGGCTAGTTTTGGTGTCGAGGTTTCCCGACGGTTCGTCCGCAAGGAGGATGGGGGGTTCATTCACTATGGCGCGGGCAATGGCGACGCGTTCCTGTTCGCCACCAGATACTTCGCTTGGCAAGCGGTGAGCCTTGCCATCAAGGCCCACTCTCGACAGAGCATCCTCTGCCATGGCCCGCTTTGTTCTTCCATTAGTCTTGACCGTTACCAGCGGAAGCATGACGTTCTCTAAGACGGTGAGGTAGGGAACAAGATGGAAGCTCTGGAAGACGAAGCCCAAGAATTCCCTACGAAAATCGGCTCTTTGATCCTGTCCCAGCTGGTAGACCTCGAGTCCATCCACGGAGTATTCGCCTGATGTGGGGGTGTTCAGGGCACCCATCATAGATAGGAGGGTGGATTTTCCCGACCCCGACTCTCCCATCACTGACACAAACTCACCCATTTGGATGTGGAAACTCATGCCTCCCACAGCCATCACCGCGGCATCACCAGTACCGTATTGCTTTATAAGGTTTTCCACTTGAATGTAACTCATAACTTTTCTCCACTACTACAGGGCTCGGAGGGCATCGGTGGGGTCGATCCGGGCCGCCAGAAGCGCCGGGTAGACACTTGAGGCCAAGCCCATGAATATGGCCGCCCCTAATGCCCCAGCTGCCAGTACTGGATCGAAAATCACCGCTGTAGCGTTGCTACCAGTAAAGAAGGGAAGGGCGAATTTAGTGGAACCGAAGCCTACCAAGTAGCCTAGAATTCCAGCCATGGCCGAAATTATCCCTGCTTCAAGGAGAACTATTCGGATCACGTGGCTCCGCCGAAACCCCATTGCCCGGAAAATGCCGATCTCGGAAGTCCGCTCTCTCACGCTACCCATCATGGTCACCAGCACCACAAGACTACCTACCAGCACCAGTACAGCCGTTACTCCGTAGGAGAATTTTCTGAAATAGTCCAGAGTTTCCATGCGGCCCTGTACCACCTGTTGAATTGCCATAACTTTAGTTTCAGGAAGTGCCCCGGATATTTGACTCACCATCGCTTCAATGGGGCAGGCATTGCACAAGGCTGCCACCTCGACCATTGAAACTCGACCCTCTTTGTGAAGAAGCGACTGGGCCGTGTCGAGGCGGGTGAAGACGAGTTGGTCATCTTGAGAGCCAGTGGGTGCCAGTATACCGGACACTTGGAGTTCGCTGCCGTTGACCTTTAGGTGATCTCCAGTTTCCAGGGCCAAAATACGAGCTGCTTCGGATCCCAAGAGGACACCGAAATCGCTTGGAACCGTGCCCGCCAATTGCCACCAGGGTTTCAAAATCTTTGTGGCCTGGAAGTCGACCCCCGCAAGAAGCACCTTGCGGTCTTTAACCTCGACAGCCCCAAGAACCGTGGGCCCCATGGCAGCCACATTTGCAGCGTTCTTGATGGATTTGACCCTGACGAGATCAGCCTGACGAATTTCCTGCATTTCAAAGGAAACGCCTCCCAACGA
>CP070735.1:2728075-2741169 GCA_020347625.1 Deltaproteobacteria bacterium | reverse complement strand
GGTTACAAAAAGGTCCTCGACGGTATCACCACCCTAGAAGAGGTCAAACGGGTAACCGCCATGGAAACTTGATGGGTCGGCAGGTATCGACATCGGAGGCGCAAGCGCTAAGAATTGGCCTGCTGACTCTCAAAAGCGAAAACCAGGATGGCTATAAGTTTTAACCAGAAAAGCTCCCGCTACGCTGCCAAAGCCCCTAAGGCTTTAATTCAGCGCATACCGAGACCGAGCCGAAGCATGATCCCCAGGTTTGGTAAAACCATCAAACCGAGCGAGATGATCTTTTTCTGCTCCCAGCTCTCACTGATGTTGGAGATCGGCACACCTCTGACCAGCGCGTTGCAGGCCCTGGGAAATCAGACCAAGAATGTGGCCTTCAAAGAAATCATTCAGAAAATGCATCAAGATATCGAGGAAGGTCGCCAACTTTCCGATGCGATGAAACGCCACCCTCAGGTATTCGATGAGGTGCTCATGAGCATGATCAAGGCGGGGGAGGCGGGCGGCTTCCTCAAGAAGATCCTCGATCGGATTGTGGAGATGCAGGAAAAACGTCAGGCTCTTGTGGCCCAGCTGAGATCCACCCTGACCTATCCTGCTGTCCTGTGCTTCGTCGGGTTGGTGGTGGTCGTCTTTGTTCTCGTGGGGGTCCTTCCCAAGTTCACTACATTCTTTAAGGGAAAAGAGAGTGTTTTACCCATTACCACACAGCTTCTCATGTCCATGAGTCACTCTCTACGCGCATACTGGTGGGCTTACATCATCGCTAGTGTGGGATTTGTGCTGGCTCTCAAGCTTTGGAAAGACAGTGAACCAGGCCAGGCGCTGATGGACCGATTCTCTGTTAGCGGACCCATGGTATCCAGGCTCTACAACAAGATCTATACCTGTCAAATGCTTCGAACCCTGGGCCACTTGATGGCCAGTCAAGTCCCCCTCCTCGAAGCTTTGGGAGTGACCCGCGGCACCATCAAGAATCGATATTTCAAGCGCTTCATCGATCAGATAACGGACCACGTGGAGCAGGGAGGAAGGTTTTGCCAACCCTTCGCCAACTATCCCTATATTCTGGACAGTGTAAAACAAATGGTGGCCACGGCAGAAGAGGTGGGAAATTTGCCGAAAGTCATGTTGCGTCTAGCGAAGTTCTACGATTCGGAGGTGGAGCGAGAGCTCAAGAATCTAGCTGCAATGATCGAGCCCTTGGCGCTGATTGTCTTGGGAGGAGTGGTGGGCGTTATCGTTGCCTCCGTGATCCTCCCGCTCTTCAGACTAGCACATGCAGTGCATTAGGCATACAGATTGCATAGAAAAACTGGCCGAGCCAAGAATAGGACCACGAAAGGAGTTTGAAAGAGGAGGTGCAGTGATGAACAGGGAGTTCAAGATCCAAAAACTCAAGGACCAATCGGGCTTCACCCTGATTGAGATGCTGGTTGTGGTGATTATTCTGGGGATCCTGGCCATGATCATTATTCCCCAGATTACGGTCTCCACCGATGACGCCAGGCTGAACACCTTGCAAACCAACCTGAGCTCATTGAGAAGCGCCGTCGAGCTCTACTACCACCAGCACAACAACACCTATCCGGGAGCAGTGAAAACCGACGGGACTGGCACGGCCACCGCGGCCGGTGATTTGCCAGCTGCGTTTGTCGACCAGCTGACGCAGTACACCAACAGAAACGGCCAGACATCAACAGACCTTGATCGGACGAATTTCCCTTACGGCCCCTACCTCAAGGGGGGGCTTCCGGCGAATCCGTACAACGACCTGGCTGACGTTCTGTGTGATATTACCACAGTCAATGTCACCACAAGAGACTCGTCAGCGACCAACAACGGCTGGAAGTTCTATGTACGAACAGGTGTTTTGATTCCGGGCGATCAGGGCAACCACGACACCCTGTAAGCGTGTGCGACCGTTTAAGACAAAGTCAAAGGGCAAAAATTGCCAAAGGGGCTTCACCCTGCTCGATGTGATCATTGTCATAATGATCCTTGGCATCATGGGTGTGCTTCTCACACCCCATTTGCATTCGATGATCACCCAGGCGAAGCTCAACGATGCCACGGCCGAGTTGGTCGCCGGAATTCAATATGCCCGGGACTTGTCTGTCACCCATCAGAGGGTTTTCGGTCTTACGGCGGATGTGGGGGAGAACTGGTTCAAGGTCATCGACCACCAGTATAAAGATGATGCAAATCCGCACCACGACTCGGTACCGCCCGTGGACACTTACGGTCTATTGCTCCATCCCGTGGACAAGACCTGGTATTCTAGAGATTTTGACACCTCTGCCAACCATGAAGGGGTAAGCATTAACGCTGTGCCGGCCAGCGGAGCGATCTTCTTTTACCCGGACGGTCATTCTTCCGAGCTAAATAGTGTTTTTGTCCTAGCCTTGAAGGGAGACCAGAAAACCATAACCGTGGATGGCATTACGGGGCGGATCAGTGTCCAATAGCTCAAAGAAACGTATATGCTGACCAGAGATCAGATCAGTTGGAATGCAAGGGGTTTTACCTACGTGGAAATCATTATAGCGGTGTTGCTCCTTGCCGTAGCCATTGTTCCAATGGTCAGCGCTTATGCCACGGGTATCTTATCTACCAGCGGAGAAGAGGCAACAACGGTTTTCACCAACCAAGCCAGGGGAACCCTGAACCGACTCGCGGCATTTGATTTCGCTACGCTAGACGCCAATCGCGGCGATCCCGTCGGCAACCTGGCTGGCCTATTCGGCTCGCAAGCCGAAGCGGACAGGGAGACCTTCACCTTCAAGGGAGAGATGTTGACGCCAACAATCAGCATTACCGATGCCAGTGGAGGTGTTGGCGGTCTGCTTCAATTGACGGTTTCCATAAACCACGTGCAGCTCACCACTCTCAAGGCACAGTACTAGAACTTGGTTCACTTCTCCAACTCCTCTTCGCGTTCTCCCTGCTCAGTCGGCACGGGCGGTTCCCAGGATTGCAGTATTGGAATATCAGGGATCTTTTACATTTATCAAGCGAGTAAACAAGTGAGGACCATCAAAAAACCTCTTATCTTCACTGCTTTGAAAAAAATTTCAGACTTGGGTGATAACTCCGGGCTGACGCTAATCGAGCTCCTCATAAGTATCCTCATTCTCTCCATTGTTGTAGTTGGCCTCCACCAGGCCTTAGATACCTCCCTCACTGCTTATGACGATACCAGCGACAAGCGAGAACTCCTCGCCCGAGGCCGCTTCGCCATGGAACGCATGGTGAGATTCCTTCAAGAGACTGATCTCATTCAGATACCCTCACCGGACGAACTCAAGGTGAGCGAACGATTGCTGGACACCTACAATAATTTTAATCATCAATATATGCCGGGGGGTGACGGATATCTGGATGCAGATGAAGACCAAGATGGCCTTGTTAATGAAGATGCGACGGATCCAATAACCTATGTTACCTTCAAACTGAATGGCGGGAATCTCGAAGAAGAACTGCCAAACTACAAAACCGGGAGCACCGGCGATTATTTGGGCTGGAAAGTAATATGTGAGCAGGTCACCGGGTTCAGCTGCAGTTTTCTGACAAGCAATGTCCTTGAGATCCAATTGACGTTAAATGACGGCAAGAGCGAGGTGAGCTTAAAAACCCGCGCCAAAGCAAGGCTGTTAAATTGAAGATTTTAGATTGGAGATTGCAGATTGTGGATTGCGGATTGTGGATTGCGGATTGCGGATTTGAGAAGGAATGAGTGCTCGGCTGATTGGGGCAGATCGTGAAGGATAAGAAATTGAATAACCAGGATAGGGGTTACATCCTACTCATCGTGCTCTTCATGATGCTCTTGCTGGCGGTTGCAGCCCTGGGGATGAATCGACAAGCGGCACTGCAGGAGCAAATGGCCGCCAACCAGACCCAAGCGGTCCAGTTCTCTCTCGGGCAGCTGGCGGTTCTCGAAAAGGCCGCCTGGAGTTTGACCCGAAGTCCCACCTGGCGGACAAGCCCCTCCGGCGAGAGCTTAGATTTTGAAGGCATTACCTACACGCTCATCGTACAGGATTCAACCATAGCCGGCTACGGTGATGTGGTTACCATAACGGTGCAAGCCCTGAGTGGGCTTAGGGACGTTTCCATGTCTTTCCGGGTGCAGGTCGAAAAAAGCATCTATATTGCCGACACCTTCAATCACCGGATCAGAAAGATTTATGAAAACGACCAGGGTGACTGGATTATCGTCAACGTTGCAGGCAAAGGCAAGGCCGGATACAACGGAGACGACAAAGTGGCCACCGACGCCGAGATCAATTACCCCTTTGGGGTGGCCACCGACCACACCGGAAATATCTACATTGCTGACACCTACAATCACCGGATCAGAAAGGTCTATGAGAACGATCAGGGTCAACTGATCATCACCACCTTCGCTGGTGATGGCAAGAAGGGGTTTAGAGGAGACGGCGGCCGGGCAACCAGAGCCAAGATGAGGTACCCGTGCGACGTGGATGTGGGAGGTTCCGGAAAAGTATATTTTGCCGACACCAACAACTACTGTATCCGAGAGGTCTCTCAAAATGCTCAGGGCGAATGGATTATCGACACCGTCGCAGGCACCCCCGAATGGCCGGGCTACTGGGGAGACGATCGAGGGCCATATACGGCAACCCAGGCCTTAATGAACCAGGTTTATGGCCTCTTCTCGGATAACCCAGGCAATATCTATATCGCCGACACCTACAATCACAGGATAAGAAGAGTCGATGGCGAAATATGGGAAATCAGCACCGTTGCGGGGAACGGCTCGGGAGAATACTCCGGAGACGGGGGGTTGGCCGTCAATGCTGAAATCAAGACGCCGCGTGGCGTTGCGGTGGATTTCTCTGATAACATCTTTATCGCCGACAGGGAGAATTGCCTGATTCGCAAAGTGAACGGTTCGGATCAGATCATCACCACGGTTGCGGGCAAAGTGGTCAGCGGTACGCCCGTATGTGGCTTATCCGGCGACGGAGGATTGGCTACCAGCGCCGAACTGGACAATCCCAGTGGCGTGTCCGTGGATTCCGCTGGGAACATCTACATTGCCGACACCTATAATTGCGCCATTCGAATGATCAATGCTTCAGACAACACCATCAGCAAACTTGCCGGCAGGGAAGACGCAGGCGAGCCCCAATGTGGCTATTACGGCAACGGAATATTGGGTGTCTATGCCGAGCTCAACTTCCCGCAAGATGTGCACGTCCACGAGGCGGTGACTTTGGAGAAGGTATCCGAGGTATATTGACGAATTCACGGTTAATTATGCGAAACTCGTCAGATCAGCAGATAACATTCCCATATCTTTTCACTTACCCTTTTAAAAGCAAACCACATGGCATGAGCCTTGCACCTTGAGAGCCTTCGAACAGATTAGCTGTAATTTCTTTTAGTTGAAAAGCAATGAGTTAGAGTCTATCCGGAAACCCAAGTTCTCCTCCCCTTCATCCTCTCCGTCAAGGGGGAGGAGAAAAATGGTATTTAAGGATCACATGCTCAAATTTGGCTCTAAATACCCCATAGGGATTGATATCGGAAACCGTAACATTTATGCGGCTCAGCTCAAGGAAAATCGGCAGGGCTTGGTGATCAGAGCGTTTTCGCATCGGGAATTCGATGGTGTGGGCGAGGGAATATTCGATGCTGGAGACGCTGTTGTTCCTCTATTAAGGGATATTGTAAAGCACGGCGGCTTCAGGGGTAAGAGAGTTGTGGTTGATTTCCCCTCCCAATATCTGCTCAACTTCCCTGTAATGCTTCAGGTCGGCAAGGAAGAGACCTTAGAGGAGGCCATCTTGAGGCAGTCAAGGGAATATATCAACTTCCCCATCGAAGAGGCCATCATAGATTATCCATCGCTCGAACAATTGCCCCCTGGCGACGGTGGTAAATATAGGGTCAACGTCATTGCGGTTCGCCGGGAGCATATGAATCAATACCTACAGATGCTAGAGCGGGCTGGCCTCTCCGTAGAAGCGGTGGATTTCGGGATGTCCTCCCTGATTCGCCTCCATAGCTATCCCCACAAGACCATCGAAAACCCCACTATCCTGTGCAACATCGGCTACTCGCAGAGCCTGCTTTCAGTGGTAACCAGAGACTCCATTATCGTTCAGCGTCATGTGCCGTGGGGTTTACATATTCTTGTTCGAAATCTGCAAACCAACCTTGAACTCTCCGACGACAGGAATAAAGCCAAGTTGCTTCTAAAGAAGTATGGGCTCTACTATGAAGATTGTTTGGAATGCACCGCTGATGGCATGGCTTCCGCCGCTAGAAGCGAGGGCGAGGGTGCAAGAACCATGTACCGGGCCATCTATCAGATCATCAATCCCCGCATTGAAGAGCTGGTACACGAATTTCACAAGATTATTGGATACGCCAGATCCGAGCAACAAAACGCAGCCTTCGAGGGCATTTACATTTACGGCCAAGGGACTCTTATTCACCACCTGGATCGCTACCTGGAAAAGCGACTCAACAGCCCCACAAGGTTGGTGAATCCCTTGAGTAAGGTGACTTTGGCTGACGGCACCACTCTGCCCGACCTGGCAGAGGGCGGTCCTTATGCTCTGGCCCTGGGTCTGGCGATGCGGAAGGTATCATGGCTCTAGAAGAAATAAATCTCATTCCAGAGGACATTCTGGCTCGCCGGCAAATGCGGCGGCATCTTTTCTTTTGGCTGGGGTGTCTCTTTATATCGCTGGGCTTAATTTGGGGATTCTATTTCTATCAGTCTTATCTGCTCACAGCTAAAAAACGAAGGGTGACGGCGCTCAAGGACATGCATACAAGTTTGGGAGCCAAAATTGACGAAATCAGACGCATGCAAGAAGAATTGAACAGGCTGCGCCAACAGCAGAATCTGTTGGAAAATATGACCGCAAGCGAGCCCTATTCTCACATCTGCGCCAAGTTGGCTGACCTTGTAAATGAGTCTACCTGGCTCACAAATCTGACCATAGATAATGGCAAGCAAGGAGAAGCCGAGACCAACTTGAAACTAACCGGGTTCTCTTTCTCAAACGATGAACTGGGGAATTTCTTGAACCGGCTCTCGCTTGACCCAATGTTTAAGGCAGTGGTGCTGAAACTGGCCACCGAGTCAGAGATGGCTCATTGGAATAGAAATGTTGAAGGTTCAGTAAAACTGATCCAATTCCATATTGAGTGTTCCTTAGCAAGAGTATGATGAATTTAGACATAAAAACCCTTGATCGAATATGTTTTGTTCTGGTGGTCACAGTATCACTTGTGTGTGCTTATTGGGTTTTCAAACAGTCAGTCAAACAAACAAGACAGATAACGCAAGAGGATAAGATAATATCGAAGAGAGTAAAGGAGTTAAAATCTGCAGAAGAAAATTTTGAACAGTTAAATCAACTACTGAAAGAAACTAAAACAGAATTAGAATCCATGGATAAACGTATTCCCAAGTCTGCCGATATTGGTGGCATTCTGAAAAAATTAGATACTCTAGTGAAAAATAGAAGTGTTGTATTGTTAAGTTTACAGCCACTTCCCATGGTTGAAGAAAAAATATATACGAAAATACCAGTTCGTTTGATATTTAAGGGCTCTTTTGTAAACATTTACAACTTACTTTACGATCTCGAAACGATGAACCGCATGTTGGTGACTGAAAATATGACAATCAGTAGGCCAAATCTTAACGACAGTTGTCAGGTCGATTTAACAGCAAGTGTTTTTCAACGCTAAGCCGGAGTGAGCCAATGGATGGCGCAGGGTTCATGCAGAAAAACCCAGGCGAACGGGTAAGGATATACCTGGTGGTCGGGTTGGCTCTAATTTTGGTGGCGTTGGCATATTTTCGTTTCTTTCACAAAAAGCCAGGCCGTAAGCAGGGTCCTGTTCCAGCTGTGGCATCCACCGCTTATTCGGACGCCCCTGAGATCGACATCGGGCAGATACAGACCACCGACAGAGTGAAACCCACTATCCAGGAACCGAGGCGAGCCTTCATCCGTGACATTTTTGCCCCTTTGATATCTGTCCCGGGAGCAGTATTGCATCCCATAGAACAAAGATCCTCCAAACAGCTATCGTCTTTTAAGCTCAGAGGCGTGATTGTCGGCGGAGGTGGGGCCATCGCCATGATCAATGACCAACTCCTCCGCACCGGAGAATGGATTGGCGAATATCAAGTGGTAAGGATCGAGAAAAAGGCGGTTTTGTTAGCGTCGGACAATGAACGAATTGAATTGAAATTGGTGCAAAATGAATAAAAAGACACCACTTCTTTTGAGTTTTTTAGTGACCCTAGCTGTGGCTATCGGTCCTGTCTCTGCACAACCACCACCTGACGACACCATTTCGGAGTCGGGTGTGGACAGGCAGAGAAAAGCGGAGGGAATGAACCACCCTGCTTCTTCCAAAATGTCTTTGGACACGGAAATAAGTGTGGTTCTAAAACCGAATGCTGTTCCCGTCTACAGAGAACCATCGCTGGACTCTCCTGTGAAGTTTTCCCTAAAGAAACAAGACACCTTTTCCGTTACCGGCAAAGAGGGAAACTGGTACAGAGTCCGGCTCAAAGACGGCAGGAGCGGCTGGTCGCAAAAGAAGTTCTTTTCCAGTCTGCTCAATCTTAACTTCATGGATGCTGACATCCGGGACGCTCTTTCTGCCCTCGCCATAGAGCAGGAGGTCAACATAGCAACAGCGAAAGGGGTATCCGGAAAGGTCTCCATACACCTTTTTCAAGTGACGCTCAAAGACGCCCTTGACGCCATCACCATGGCGGGTGGTTTTAATTATCAGAAGCTCGGTGATGTCTACTATGTGTATCAGCCGAAGGAAGAGAAGGACCCGGAGACTGAAAGTTTGCAAATGCGGATTTTTGAGCTCAAGTACGCCGAGATGGACCAGGTTCAGGACATCTTAGGTGCCATCCCGGGTATACGGTTGATCAAGATCCACGAGTCTACCAGAAGCATCATTGTGGAAGATACCCCGGAGAACATCAAGAAGGTCGAAACCATCATCGAACATTGGGATACAAAGCCCCGACAGGTGGTAATAGAGGCCAAGATCTTAGAAGTCAACCTGACTGATGACATGTCCCTGGGCGTGGACTGGGACAAGATCTTTGATGAGTTGAGGATTACCACGGATGGCTTTAGTACAGCAGTCTTGCCTGATGGCGAGGCTGTCTCTCCCGTTCCCTCCGCCGGCGGGACCGGGCTTTTCGCAAACATCATAACCGGTGCCGGAACCTCCCACCAGTTTGCCGCTGCCCTGGATGCCATCGAGAGCAAGACCACGGTCAATACGCTCTCTACACCTAAGGTGCTGGCTATTCACGGCAAACCCGCCAAGGTGCAGGTGGGCGGTCAGCAAGGCTACAGGGTCACCACCACAAACTTGGGCGTGGCAACCGAGACCATAGAGTTTATAGACACTGGTATCGTTCTGGAAATAACCCCTTATATTGATGATGAAAGCAACGTGCTGCTCAACGTACAACCCAGCATCACATCAGCTACCCTGGAAGAGGGAATCCCGGTGACCCAGACCGCTCTTGTCACCACCTGGCTTCTGGCCAGAAATGGAGACACTGTTTTGATTGGAGGACTCATCCAGGACAGGAAATTGAAATCTAAGAATCAGATCCCCTGCTTGGGCAATATCCCCGGACTAGGAGTGCTGTTTGGCTCAAGGTCCAAGGACATTGGTAAGACAGAATTGATCGTATTGATCACGCCGAGAGTCCTGGATCCTGAGAGGGAGAGCGTGGAGCAGAGGGAAGCTGTTGAGAAAACAAAGAAAATGGAGGAGAGCTTTGCAAAGGAACCTCTGCCCACGCACGAGAAGTTCCTGGAATTCCTCTTCCTGTGGGACGAACCAGCTAATAAAGAGCAGCCTGCTGAAGAAGAAAAAGCTGAAGAACAACAAAAGGATGAAGAATCTACGATCTCCGAGCCCACTTCCAGCCCGTAGGACTTAGAGGCCGCGGAAGGCAGGATCTCAAAAGCGTAGATCCATGGGGGCGTGGATGACATGAGTTGTTCACATTGCCGCTGCAATCGATACTGATTTGTTATGGACAGAGGAAACCAAGATCAACAATCTGTGCTCTTCGTGGATGACGACAAGGAGCTGCGCGAACTTCTCCATGAGGTGATCAGCCACCTGGGATATACCAGTGTAACTGCCGTGGATGGTGTTGACGCCCTGGAAAAACTGGAGGAGAGAGAGTTCGATATCGTCATTACCGATATCAATATGCCACGGATGAACGGTGTGGGGTTGATCAAACGACTTGCTGCCGATTTCAGTGAAATCGATGTCATCGCCATCACCGGCTACCAGACCAAATACAACTACACCGATATCATCGCCCTGGGTGCCAGTGACTTCATCGCCAAGCCGCTCAACATCGATGAGTTGGAGGCAAAAATAAGGCGGATTTTCCGCGAGCGGATTCTGCGACACGAACTCAAACGCCTCACGACCCGTGATGTACTCACCGAACTCTATAATCGTCGCTACTTCGACGAAAATTTAAGGAATGAGGCTATTCGTGCCTCCAGGCAACATTACGATCTCTATCTTCTTCTCATCGATATCGATAACTTCAAGGAATATAACGACAAGTACGGCCATCAGCAGGGGGATAAGTTGCTGAAAGATCTGGCAGCAATCATATCACGCAACATCCGTAAGAACGTGGACTCAGGTTATCGCTATGGTGGCGACGAATTCGCTGTCACCATTCTCCATGCCCACCCTCAACAAGCGCTCAGTGTAGCGGAGAGGTTGCGTGCCGAATACAATGAAAAAAAACTGACTCCCACCAGTCTGAGTATCGGCATCGCCAAATTAAGAAGCTCCCCCGATACTTTGGAAGAAGACCTTACCAGTCTAATTAGGGAGGCCGACAAGGCCCTCTATCTTGCCAAGAGTGAAGGTGGCAACCATTCCTTGATGCTGGGCGTCGGTTCTCACAACCACCAGCCTGCCTCAAAAAAGTCCGATCCCCTGCCCTGCAACTCATAAACATTTAAGATTGTAGATTGCGAATTGCGGAATTTGATATATTGGCCGCTTCAGCTTTTCTCAATCTGAAATCTACAATCTCAAATCTCAAATCCTCCATACGCTTTTTGCCTGTTGCGGGGTCGAACCATATGGTTTACAATCCCCGAATCCGGAGAACACAGACCATGCTGGAGAGAATACGCCAGAACCTTGATGTCCAGACCCAAGAACCTTCGGTTCATGCAAACCTGACTCACGCCGCAGTCCTTTTGCCCCTGCTTCTTAAAGATGACACGCTGCACATTCTCTTCACCAAGCGGACGCAAACCGTCAAAGTCCACAAGGGTCAAGTGTCATTCCCCGGGGGCGTTCGCGATCCAAATGACCATAGCCTCATGACCACCGCACTGCGGGAAGCGCAGGAAGAAATCGGCTTAGATCCCCAAGACGTGGAGATTCTCGGGACACTGGAGCCCATTAGCACCGTAACCACCGGCTTCCTGGTATATACCTTCGTGGGTCTCATTCCCTATCCCTATCCTTTTAAGCTCAATGGCCGGGAGGTTGCTGAAATCCTTGTGGTGCCGTGCCATTTTCTCGCCGACCAAACGCACTGGTCCCGCCGCTATTATCGTTCCAACGACAAACCGTTCGAGGCTTACTTTGTCTCTTACGGAGATTACCGCATCTGGGGCGCCACCGCTCGTATCCTCAAGAATTTTTTTGAAAGAAACGGCGTCGAGATTAACATCCAGTCAGTCATGAAAAGTTAGCCCAGAGGAGTTGGTCTTGCCTTTATGTGATTGTCTGTTCGAGAATTGGAGTGGTGTGGAGTATTGCAAAATATCAAATTCCAAGCACCAAATCCCAATGAAATCCCAAATCCCAATATCCAAAGACAAAGGTCGGTTTGGAATTTTGCATTTTGGTCATTGTAATTTGTTTGGAATTTGTGGTTTGTTATTTGGAATTTCTGGTCACTCCAATACTTCATCATTCCAATACCCCAAAGTAGGTTTGGTTCCTTGCCCTGTAGGTCGGTTCCCGATTTGATGGACACGGAGGGCCGCCCCACCAATCTATCCAGTGCCTGACTGGTTTGGCACAAAATGGATGGTAATCTATAAATTGAGTACTAAATCTATTGTCTTATCAGAGAACTGAGCAGCCCCCAATTTTAGCCCTGACTGATTTTCTTGGCCAGAGGCCTGAATTTTTGCAAATATTCCCTTGCGTTTGAAATCAACTTATGTATAATGCCCCTATTCATGCAGTTTTACAAAGGGTCTCTGTGTCCAGCCGCTATAGGAGCGGATCTATAGGACATGGGGTGGGGCCAACTGTTGGGTTTTTGAAAGAAATAGGAGGAGTATATGACCAAGGCAGATCTCGTCGCGAAAATGGCAGGCAGTGCGGGAATCACCAAGGCTGCTGCAGAAAAGGCTCTGGCCGGTTTTCTGAAGGGTGTAAGCGATGCCCTGAAAAAAGGTGATAAGGTCACCCTTGTGGGCTTTGGAACCTTCAGTGTAGCCAAGAGAGCCGCCCGCGAAGGAAGAAATCCCCAGACTGGAAAGAAAATCAAGATCAAGGCTACCAAGGTCGTAAAGTTCAAGGCCGGCAGCAAGCTTAAGGGAATGGTCAAGTAGAGATACATTTGACTACCTTAGCCCTGTTGTAAGGGTCGCTGCACTTAAAAGTCCTTATCGTTAGATAAAGCGGAGCAAGATGGTCCTGTTCTGATGATGACCATTGTACTCCGCTTTTTCTTTTCCAAACAAAGACCACAACAGGATCGACAGTGAACCACGAAGGTCACGAAGCACACAAAGGCAAAATATTAACAATCTGCAATCTACAATCTGAAATCCCATCTCTATGTGGTGAAATACCCACTTACAGCATGGTGCAGCATGACGTCCGAGGATGACACCGTAATCATAGAATCCCGCAAGGGCTCTAGGGAAAGGCCCACCGCGCCGCTGGCCATTCTGGCATGCGCTGAAGCCGATCGCCGCCGCTTTTGCCGCCAAACTATCGCAACACCAGGCAGCGCTCGATCAGCATATAATAGT
>CP070735.1:2696011-2727975 GCA_020347625.1 Deltaproteobacteria bacterium | reverse complement strand
ATACGTGAAACGGTCTTTTTTTCGATTTGGAATAAATTAAGCAGCCTGCTTTCGAAGACAAACTTGTTGAACATATCCAGGTTATAGCAGGCCATGAAGTACATCTTGAGCTTTTCATCAGTTATGGGAGGCGGGGCGTTTTTATCCTTACTGGACTGATTTATCGCCATCCACAGACCGTTCATCTCATTGTAAAGCTCGAGTCCCTGGTCCTCCAGCCACTCTTTGTCCGTCCACTCTTTTTCTTCCTGGAAGCCAAGACAGTGTGGCTCCCTCAGCAGAAAGTGTTGTTCCTTCACTCTGCCGCCGAGGTATTTAGCAGCTCGCGCCACAGGATAAAGACGGCAGGCGCCAGGTCGATCCTCGTAAACGGTGCACCCGTCGGGTTCTAGAAAAGGACAAGTCCTCTTGGAATCGTTTTTCATCTTGAGCATCAGCATGGGTAAGCCGCAATTGTGTCTAACCTCTTCAGTGGTGTAACGATCCAAGAAATCACCAGAGGAAATAGCCAACCTGTTTTTGAGACGCAAAACATCGTAGGGGGTAAGGGCAAGATCGAGATCGGAGCAGCATCTGGTGAAGCAGGGGACCCCAGGGTGGCAAGCAAAAGAGAATTTGCTTTCCTTAATGGGCTCCATCCTGCTTTTTTCCAATTCTTTCCTATCTAGAATGTTATCTGTCATTTATTTTCCTACTCCCCTCTCAGCCACAGTTCTCAGCCAGGTGAAGGCAAATTCCAAGAGGGCAAGATCGTCGGTGTTCAATTTATCCTGATCAACTGAATCTTCTTCTACCATTTCGAGGAGTTTTTCCTTGAAAACCAGATCTCTGAAGCGGTCCAAGTCGTAGCAAGCGAGGTAGAAGATGTCCACAGCCCCAGGATATCCTTTTCTCCAGATCGTAACTTTCTCGTCTTCGGTAAGTTCTGCAAAACGTTGATTCCAATCATTGTACGGCTCTAGTCCCTGATCCTGGAGCCAATCTCGCAGTTTCCAAGCCGTATCGTCTTCTAGACCAAGACAGCGAGTGGGATCCACCATAGGCGCAAAGGTTTCAGCTTCACCGCTGTGGTCCAAAGGATATATCCGGCATGACCAGGGACGTTGCTCATACACCCCACAACCCTTATCTGCCACGAAGTAACATCTTCTTTCATTTTCTTCGTCCATTTTGAATTGGACAGCCGGGAGTAAGGTGTTCGGTGCTAACAGTCTCTTGGTGTATTTCTCGAGAAACTCTGTGCTGGAAATCCCAAGACGATTCTTCATCTGGACAATGTCGTAAGGTGTGAGCAGAATGTTCACATTCTGGCAGCACTGGGTAAAACAATCAATCCCGGGATGACAACTGAAGTGAAAGGTATCTTCGAGACCTAGTGTCTTGGGGTTTTTGGTCATAAAATAGTCTCTTTTCTAATCTTTTAATCCAGGCAACCTAAAGGCTTGAGCCACCAGTGAAGGGGGTTGTTAGTCTTCAGTGAATTTTTTCTTGCCGAGCATCGCATTGAAATTGCGGAACTTGGGGCTTGTGCGCATGTATTTCTCAACGAGATTTAGCGTTGCCTGATCCTCACAGAGGATGTCGGGACATTTGCAGTGTTTATTACACTTGTCGCAATTGTAGTCCTCATCCAGTGGATTGCCGCATGAGCAATATGGTTCCATGACGAGCTGGCCATCCTCGAGGCGAGCGTAAAAGGCACCAAGTGCTATAGAGGTCGTGTCTTTAGAAGTGTCACTCATTTTAATTTCTCCTCGGCTGTTATTTGCAGATCAGGTTTGCCACCAACCTGCCCCCTGTGAGCGATTGTTATGTTTCCAATCGCAAAGGACGAGTTTGAGATAAAATTAACAAGCTATTATAACCTGCATTCCCCGAAAGAACCAGTGGTCTTTACCAATCAAAAAGCGAAAAGGTTGTGATTTGAGCAAAGAAAACCTGGTCCTCTGAGCCAGAAAACCAACAATTCGGTGCAGGCAATAGCAATTTCTCCTTGACAATAGAACCAGCGATACTATGAATAAAGCCAGAGGTGTCAGGCAGCGATTAGGAGGGATAACAGGGAGGTAATATGGAGCGGACATTGTCAATCGTCAAACCAGACGGAGTCGAAAAAGGCATTATTGGGGAGGTTGTCAAGCGATTTGAGAGCAATGGCCTGAGAGTGGTTGCCATGAAAATGGTTCGGATGAACAAGGAGCAAGCCAAAGGTTTCTACTATGTCCACCGGGAGCGTCCCTTCTATGACAGTCTTACCGATTTCATGAGCAGCGGTCCTGCGGTGGTAATGGTGCTAGAAGGAGAGAATGCCATTGCGAAGAACCGAGAACTGATGGGAGCCACAGACTACCGAGAGGCAGCCGAAGGAACCATTCGGAGGGACTTTGCCACCGACATCGAACGAAATATCGTGCACGGTTCCGACGGGCCAGATACGGCCGCCTTCGAAATAGGATTCTTTTTCAATGAGTTGGAAATATGTGGATAATTTAAGGATTTCGGATTGCGGATTGTAGAGAGGCGTAAGGTGTAGGGCGTAAGGCACAAGGCACAAAGATGTTATATGTTATAAGTTATAGGTTATACGGAAAAGACTGTACTGAATATCTTGGATGTTCTATGAAATCTATCCATTCCCCAAAAGATACTGAACAACTAATAACATATAACTAATGACGTATAACTATTGCCACTGCTCGCTGCCTGCTGACCTCTGACCTCCGTTCTCTGACTTCTCATTGTATGCTCTATGCCCTCTGCCCTGTGCTCTTTGCCTTCACTTGATTCCCCTCTCGACTCTAATGGTTTCATAAGCGGCATTGATTAGGGTCATCTTTTCCACATGTCGCTGTTGCGCAGCATGGTCAAGCTGGGGAACAAGGTCAGGATGATACTTTTTAACAAGTGTCCGGTAAGCAGTCCTGACTTGGTTCTCTGAGGAATTGGGATATAGTTCCAGCAGAGCATAACAACAGGCTGTGTCTAGTGCGGGAGATGCGGCCTGGTAGCGCGATTTGATGGCTTGCCACTGCAGTTGACTCAAGCTCAAGGCTTCGGCGATTCTGGTCAAAGAAGCGAGCTGACGTCCTTTCAAAGTGCCGTGGATGAGCAGGCAAAGGGTGGCTAAGATTTCAAGCAACCGTTCGCGCATAACCGCATCAGAGTGTCGCTTAAAGGATTTTGCCATTGCCGCAATATCTAGATCCACTGCAAGAAGCCGGTCTAGAAGTTGTGCCGCAGTTTGCTCATCTTCAGTGTCGAATTGGAAAAGCCTCGAGATGAAACCAACAGTCTCTTTGCATTCCTCTGAAGATGGAGGGGTTTTAACCTTTAAAAGAATGGTAGTGAATCCAAGGATGTTGGCTATGAGGAGGTGACCTTCCGCAGCTTGAATTTTAGGGGCCAGTTTGTGACCTGCCATATAACCCAGAACAGCGCCGATGGGGCCACCAACCACATATCCCAGCCCGGCACCTACTGCTTTCGACCAACCTTTCACGTTATCTCCCGAATCACTGCGAAGAATCGGCGAAATTTCCTTGACAGCACCTTACGTCAGTGTTAGCTTGCCCAGAAAAATTTGAACCCTTTGAAATAAATAAAGATTTTAGCAGGATGTCGGCGGTGAATCAAGAAATGAACTGAGGGGGACGACTCAGTTGTTCCGATTGATGCAAAAGGGGAACTCTCAGTCGGCATTCCTGTCTGATAGTATGAAAGGGGAGGACTCTATCATATGGAGAGCATGATTATTTCGGTAGTTTTGGCCGCTCCTGCGGGCGGTAATCCCAGTAATGGCATCATTGACATGGTACTTGGTGCCGGTACCATGGTGAAACTGGTGTTGATAATATTGGCGTTACTTTCCATCGGTTGCTGGATGGTTATTTTGATGAAGCACCGGCTTTTCAAGAAGGTAACCAGAGAGAGCTCCCTCTTCCTTGATTTGTTCTGGGAAAGCAAGAACCTGGGAGCCGTCTACCGAGAATCGAAAAACATGAAAGAGAGCCACTTGGCTGAAATCTTCCGGGTGGGTTACATGGAACTGGGTCGGCTCAGCAAATCGAGTGAACGCGAAAAAGGGCAGAATCCCGATGATTTCGATCTTAAAATGGATTGGCTCGACAATCTCGAGCGATCGTTGCGGAGCGCAGTGAATGGCGAGGTACAACGATTGGAGAAGGCTCTATCCCTGTTGGCTACCACTGGTAACGCCGCACCATTTATCGGGCTCTTCGGCACGGTATGGGGTATAATGATTGCGTTCCAGGGCATAGGCCTCAAAGGATCAGCCACCTTGGCTGTAGTGGCTCCGGGTATCTCCGAAGCGCTCATTGCGACTGCTGCTGGTCTAGCTGCGGCTATTCCTGCTGTTATCGCCTATAATCACTACACCAACAAGGTACGCAGCTTTGAGACGGAAATGGTCAATTTCGCGAATGATTTCTTGAATATAGTCAAGAGAGATTTTTTGAGGCGAGCCGGGTTGCCGTAAAAAAGTTAGAAGTAGGAAGTTCTTCTACTATACAGTAGGCACGAAAAGCAAGTAGTCAGGAGCCAGAATTCAGATACTGGCTACTGAATTCTATGTCTAGTGCTTTCTGCCTAACCTTTGTTGACCGGCCAACAGGTTCAAAGGGGTGTTTCCATGGAACTAAACCGTGGCAGCCGTAGGCTGATGTCTGAAATCAACGTCACGCCTTTTGTCGACGTGATGCTGGTGCTCCTCATTATCTTCATGGTGACGGCGCCAATGATGATGCAAGGGGTGGATGTTAACTTGCCCCGGACCACCACTCAACCGATTACCTCCGAAGAGGAGCGGCTGGTTCTCACCATTACGGCCAAACGCGAGATAT
Source organism: Deltaproteobacteria bacterium (assembly GCA_020347625.1). Lineage (GTDB taxonomy): Bacteria > Desulfobacterota > Syntrophobacteria > BM002 > BM002 > BM002. Next base: position 2,723,116 of record CP070735.1, on the reverse strand, counting down.
ACTTGAACGAGTACAAGATTGCTTTGGATTCGTTGCAGAGGAAGTTACAAACTATTTTTCAAAACCGGCCGGATAAGGCTGTATTTTTCCGTGCCGATCAAAACCTACCCTACGGATTCGTTATGGAAGTCATGGCAGCGATTCGCCAAAGTGGAATCAAGCGAATAGGCATGGTCACGGAACCATTGCGGGAAACAAAATGATTGACGGCTTCGAAAGAAGTCCATCTGTCGGGTTCAGGCGGATTTAGCGTGCCGTCTAAGTGTTGACTCTCTGAGAGTCCATCATGATTGCAGATGCTGTTTACCGAACAAGACTGAGGACGCATTCAGAGAGGAAATTGATGTTCCTCATGCTGGGGTGTTCTTTGATCTTGCACGGAGCTGTCGTGCTCATTGCAACTGCTGAGTGGGGATTCTCTAGAAGGAAGTCAGACTTTGCCCCAGTCTACTCGGTGGAGCTGGTAACTCTGCCGAGTCCCAGTGCAAAAAAAAACCAGAAGTTTTCCACCGGCAGTAAAGCGAAGGCTGCTGCTCGGCAGCAAGCCATCCCTATCAAACGTTTTGGCGCCAAAGAGCAACCTTTATCTTTGAAGAAAAAGAAGGGAGCGATTACCCCAAGCAAAGAGGTAGAGGAAGTTAAGCTGGCTGAAAAGAGGTTGAGCAAGATTGAGAAATCTCCATCCCCGCCACCAACGGTTGAAAAGAAAACTGCGGACACACCCCGCCCAGCTGCGGGAAGTCAGAAGCAGGTTTCCCTAATGAATATCGGCGGGATGAAGGGGAGTGAACTCAGCCAGGCGCTAACGCTCTACCGGGCTCTGGTTAACGAGAAAATTGAGAGTAATTGGGTGTATCCTGAGCGGCTGACCGCAGAAAAAGATAAACTTGAGGCAATAGTTGTGGTTCGTGCTCGCAGGGATGGCACCGTATTTGACATTCAGTTCGAAAAGAAGTCCGGAAACTCCTACTTTGACGATTCGGTGCTCAAGGCAATTCTCAAGTCAAAACCTTTTCCACCGTTTCCTGATATTTACAGCCCCAAAGAAGAAGAAATCGTCATTCGCTTCTCGCCCGCAAACGTGAGTCTATAACGCCATGAACTGTCGCCGCTCTCGAAAATTCCGCACCTATCTGTTGTATCTATCCGTAAGTCTCCTGGTCATCTTGCAGGCTACACCCGCTGCAAGCAGGCTCTACATTGATATTGACTCCCCCATGCAAAAAAAACTTAAGATTGCAATCCCGAGATTTCGAACTGAGGGCGGCACCGCGGCAGATCAGTTGATAGGGAGAGAACTGGCAGAGATTTTGAGTAACGCTTTGGATTTCAGCGGTTTGTTTCAGATTTTAAATCCGGCGGTATTTCTACAGGATCCCGAACAAATGGGGGTCGAACTCCAAGAGATCAACTTCTCAGAATGGAGATTTCTTAACGTAGATCTCTTGGTGCGGGGCAGTTATAAGATCCAGGGGGATCTTATGGTGTTGACGGTTCGTCTTTATGATGTCATTCAGCAAAAACGTTTGCTGAGAAAGACATATGGAGATAGAATCGCAAACGCCAGGCAGACCATCCTTGATTTCGCAGATGAGATAATGCTGGAACTTACCGGCCAGCGCGGCATCTTTCAGACGAAGATCGCTTTTGTTGGGGATACCAGTGGCCAAAAGGAAATCTTTCTTGCCGACTTTGATGGTTCCAATATAGTCCAGCTAACCCATAACCGTAACATCAGTCTTTCTCCGGCCTGGTCTGCGGACGGCAAAAAGATCTCCTATGTCGGTTATCAGAAAAATAGTCCGGACCTCTATATCGTGGATCTCATCACCCGAGCGGTGCAGCGTCTCAGAATGGGGAGCCTCAACATCGCACCGGCCTGGCACCCAAAGGAAGCAAAACTGGCCGCAACCCTGAGTCGTGAAACGAGTCGTACCCGTACCGATCTTTATCTTTTAGATGTTCAGGGCCAAATAGTGCGACAATTGACCAACAGTTGGTCTATCGATGTCTCTCCTTCCTGGTCTCCGGACGGCAGAAAACTGGCATATGTCTCCAATCGAGCCGGTAAACCCCAGATTTATGTGCTAGACTTGGATACTGGGCGTAGCACCCGGTTGACCTTTGAGGGGGACTACAACACCTCGCCGGCTTGGTCCCCCCGCGGGGATCGGATAGCCTATGCCGGTTTGCATAATGGCCAGTTTGATATTTATACGATAAGGCCGGACGGCAGGGAACTTCTCCAACTCACGGGGGGCGCGGGCAACAATGAGGACCCATGCTGGTCAGCGGATGGGAGATTAATCCTTTTTCAGTCGGATCGGCAAGGTAGCAATAATCTCTGGTTGATGCTGGCAAACGGGGCGGATCAGCGGCAGCTGCGCCTCAACCTCCGCGGTTCCCAGACAGAGCCCTCGTGGTCTCCACGATTGACGTGGACACCACCTTAGTAGTATAAAGGGACGGCAACAAATGCGAGTGGCTGGGAAATGATAGGATATCTCTTACAGCCGCTCACAGGCTTTAATGTGGTCAGGTTCTTGCAAGGGGATTAAAAAATCGTTGACATGGAGAGGAGGTTAGAGAGGTATGCGAAATAGGAGAGCATGGATTTTGGGAGCAGTTTTGTTGGCTATGCTCTTGGTGCTGGGAGTTTCCTGTGCTAAAAAGCAGGTCACAACAGCCGAACCGGGCATGGAAATGACTGCTGAGGAGGCAGCTGCGCAACAGGCTGCTGAAGACGAGGCCGCGGCCAGAGAGGCAGAGCGGCTGAGACGGGAGCGCGAAGCTCGCTACCGCGCAGAGGCGGCCGAAATGAGCGCGGAAGCTTTGCGACAACGGTTCGAAGAAGAAAATGTTCACTTTGACTTCGACAAGTATGTGCTCACCCCACAGGCGATGATGGTGCTCGACGAAAAAGCGGTATATTTGCGTGACAATCGCCGGGTGCGTGTGCTCATTGAGGGCCACGCTGACGAACGGGGTACCAATGAGTATAACCTTGCTCTCGGTGACCGCCGCGCCAACAGTGCGAAGAACTACCTGATCAAGTCAGGGGTGGATGCGAGTCGATTCACTACCATCTCTTATGGTGAAGAACAGCCCCTGTGCAATCAACGCAATGAGTCTTGCTGGTCCAAGAACAGACGCGCTCAATTTAGAATTCGCTAGCTATACATAACCGGGCAGACAGCCTAGTTGTGCCAGGTTTAACCAGCTATTGGGACGGTAGGAATCGGCCCTGGTATTACGCCGGGGCCGGTGCCTGCTTCCCAATTTAGCAGATATATACGTATCTGCTAAAGATTGGGTGATGCCAACCGGCTGTTGGAAAGTTAGTTGCTGAGCTAGTGGTCTGAAGCTGCTCTTGTTCTTTTCAGGTCTGAGTCAGGCTTGGAGACAACCATTTCGTACTGAAAGGTATACGGTAATGTACCTTTTGGACGGGTTTCTTTGCCTGTTCCGTAAAGCACCTGGCTGAAAATTGCTGAGGGTTTGGCTTCCCGGATTTTGAAGCTCCCTGAAGTTCTACAGTTTGCCGGATTCGACTGCAAGGAACTTCATCTGTCTAGTATTTGCTTGCTTACGCCTCGGCGGGACTTCGGGGTTGGCGAGCCCAACTTCCAGCTATCTACCGTCAATTTTTCATAGCTTCATTTCGGCGCTCCATTTGATAACCCCGTCTCTGTGAAATTCAGTTGTCTTTTCAGTGATGATGATTCTTGGCAAAAGCGTCGCCTTTCGAACAAGGGACTCGTTTAAGGGCGCAGATGCGCCGGGAGTATTCGAGATGAACAGGATCTGTGTCAGCAGGGGTGTCATGAAAACTGCCATGCTTGGATTGCTAGCGCTATTGGTCTGGGGTGGCGGTTGCGCTACCCAGCAAGAAGTATCTCAGCTACAAAGACAGATCTGGGCTGCACGTAGCGAACTGGATAAGAACAAGGCGCAGATCGCTAAGCTGGAAACGGCATTACAAGACAAATTACAGGAGCTCGAGGATGACCGTCAGCCACTTCGCCGCAGCCAGGCTGAAGCTGGCGCCCAACTGGATAGAATAGAGCTTGAACTTGGGCGTTTGAACGGTCAATTGGAAGAAGCCGGGGCTATGAGCGCCAGACAGGGGGAAAGGCTGAGTGAACTTCAAGAGCGGCAGATGACCTCAACGATGGAGATGCAAAAAACCGTGGATGACCTGCAACGGAGGCTGAGCCTTATGGCCAATTATCTCGGGCTTCAAGAACTGGCAGTTAGCTCAGCGAGTCAAACACCAGCAGGAAAGAAAGCCTCCGAAAGCAAAGAAGCCGTCGCCGCGGTGCAAACCGGCAAGGTAGGAACGGGCTCTGGTGCAGAGGAGCTTTACGGCAAGGGTTTTGAATTATTCCGGAATGGACAGTTCCAGGCAGCAAGAGATGAATTCTCCAAATATCTCAAACTCTATCCAAAGACTGATCTTGCTGACAATGCTCAGTTCTGGTTGGGTGAGTGCTACTATGCGGAGAAGAAGTATCGTGAAGCCATAGCAGCCTATGACAAGACAATCAAAGAGTATCCCAAGAGTGACAAGGTGAAGAGCGCGTTGCTCAAGCAGGGAATGGCCTTTCTTGAACTGGGAGACAAGACCGCGGGCAGGATACTGCTGAAAAAGGTGGTCAAGGGCTACCCTGGGAGCAACCAGGCCAAGATTGCCCAGAGCAAGCTCGCGAGGATTAAATGACGGCAAGCGCCAAGTCCACTAAGCACTAAGCACCAGACACTAGGCACCAGACACAATCTCTTGAAGCTAATCTTTCCAGTGCTTACTGCTTAGTGCCTAGTGCCTAGTTTTTGGTTCCTCTCTTCTGATCTATCCTAACCTCCCCGATTTAACCTTCCCTATTTACCCTTCAGATAGGTTTCAACTTCAATTTGGTGGCCGTCGGTGCGGATGGTAATTGCGCCATGCCGGTCTGTGCGGTAGGTCTGCGCCCCCATTAACCGGTAGCGCTCAGAGACTCGATTCGCAGGCAAGTGAAAGGGGTTGTCAAAGCCAACTGAAAAGACGGCGATTCGGGGCTGAAGCCGCTTTAATAGAATCGGAGAGCTGGAGGTGCGGCTGCCATGGTGGGGTACCAATAAGACATCTACCGGTGCCAGGTCGGGCATTTTAGCCAGCCGATACTCGGCCACCTTCTCGATATCTCCTGGGAAAATAAAAGAGACGTGCTTGTAGGTAACTCTCAGTACGAGGGAAAAGTCGTTGAGTTCCCGATTAGTGAGATGGTTTGATATAGGACGAAAATCGTGCGGGGGATGGAGAACCTGAATGTCCACGCCCTGGATGTTTCGCGGGGAAGAGAGTTCCTTGGGACCAAGGCAGACCACGTTTTTTTTGGCCAGGCCAGCCATCAGCGCTGCCAAATCCGGGTCGCCGGTGGACACATTGGTGCTCCAGAATTCTTTGATGGGAAAATGGTTTGCCACAAAAGGTAGACCCCGAAAATGATCCGGGTGGGCGTGGCTGAGAACCATTGATTCTAGCCTGCGAATACGGCGGTGCCAAAGATAGGGTGCCACCACATTGCGGCCCACATCAAAGGAACTTCCATGAAAACCGCCACCATCTATGAGCATGGCACCTTTTCCAGGAAATTCCACCACAGCCGAATTGCCTTGACTCACGTCCAGATAGGTCACCCGGAGACAGGATTTATCGAAAAACCATTCAGCGGGAAGCATCAAAGGGGCTACCAGCACCAAACTGCCACAGATGAGCAGGCCGGTGCGGTGCCAGCGTCTCGTATTTGCGAAAGGAACCAAAAGCAAAAAATATGCGAGTCCAACCTGCCACGGTGTGGGAGTACCAGGCCAAACGGTAGCCCAAGAGAGACTAGCGCATTTGGTTGCAATGGTCATTATCATACCGAGACCGAGGCTGCCGAGGGTCAAAAGAAAGCCGGCCAGTAGGGTGGAGAAGGGTAGCAGGCACAGTGCGAGCAATCCCGCCGGCAAAATAAAAAAGCCCACAAGAGGAACCACTAGCAGGTTTGTGACTATACCCACTGGAGTCAACCGGTGGAAGTGGTACAAGACCACGGGGGCGGTGTAGAGAGACAAGATCACGGATGCGCAGAAGAACTGGTATAGGCGACGCCCTCTCCGACGCCATTTTTCCTCTTGGCCATCCCGGTGGCGAAGCACGGTTGGCACTGGCAGGAGCGGCAACACCAAGACTAGGGCGGCGACGCCGATGAAGGAAAGCTGAAAAGATGCGGCAAAGAGAGATTCGGGATAGAGGATCAGGATGATCAGCGCTGCCAGCAAGAGTGTGTTGAAAAGGTCATTTTCTCGCTGGCTCACCAATGCCAAACTGAAAACACCGAGCATAATGATGGCACGCAGTGCCGGCAGTCCCATCCCAGTGAGCAAACCATATGCAAGTGCGAAAGGAAATGCGACAAGGGCAGCGGTTGGGCGTGCGCCCCACCTGCCGGCAACGGCGGGAACACCTAACAGGACAACATGTAATACCAGGAAAACAAAACCGGCGACAAGTCCAAGATGGAGGCCAGAGATGGCTAACAGGTGACCAACTCCAGAACTGTAAAGAAGCTCACGGAGTTCGGCGCTGAGAGCAAAGCGTTCCCCCAGGAGTAAGGCACCGTAGAGACTCGCATGGTCCGGGGGCAACCAGTCCCACAAAAAAGCACGACTTTTGGAGCGTATCCGATCCAGTAAATAGGGCCATGAATTGACCGGTTTGCCCAGAGGCACGAGATCGGTATCACGGCGCACGTAACCCCTGACCCAGATCCTCTGGTCTGCAAGGTGTTGCCGATAATTGAATGCGCCAGGATTGTTGAAGTTTCTTACCGGCCTTAGGCGTATTCCACCGAGCAAACGCTGGCCAACCGACCAATCCCGTTGACATTCATGAATATCTAGAAGCATGTTTCCTGAGATAGATTTCCAGTTCTCTTCCTCTTTGAACGCCTCAAGTCGTAACCGAATTCTGGTCTTGCCGGGACCTTTTTCGGGAGATTGGCCAATTCTTCCCATGACAACCACTCTCTTGTGCCGCAAAAGCTCCTTAATGGTTGCTGGAGGCTGGTCGGGGTCAGGGATTCCAGTAGAGGCGAGACCACCCATGACTACAAATAAAGCGGGAGGAAGAAGCAGGGAGGTTCGCCCCCTTAAGGTGCGATAGCTGAGCAGACCACAGAGAAAGGCGGAGAAAAAAGCAAGAATGGAAGACGCTATAGGAAGATAGCGGCCGGCAACAATACCACTACAGAAGCCCACTACGAGATAGGCAAGAGGACGGTGTACCGGAAGCATGGTGCGTGCGCCTTTTTGATGATGTGTGTCGATGCCCTTTGGTGGCCACTAGATGTGGCCGTTATTGCGCTTCGCTGTCATTAGGTAGTCATTATAGGCCACTAAAGTGGCCGTCAATACGCTACGCTGTCATTCATAGTTAACTGCATTGTGGCGTTGAAACAACTTAATGACAACAGATGACGGGCGCCAGCCTTAATGACGCCGAAGGCAAGTGACTACACGGTGCCTAGTGTCTAGTGCTTAGTGCCTAGTTATTTCCCTCCTTACCCCTTCACTCTCTCTATCTTTGCCCCTATGCCACTGAGCTTTTCCTCGAGCCGTGTGTAGCCCCGATCGAGATGGTATACCCGGGATAACTCGGTAATGCCTTTGGCTGCCAAGCCTGCAAGGACCAGAGACGCACTCGCCCGCAGATCCGTGGCCATGACCGGAGCACCCTGGAGTTTGGAACGGCCCCGCACAATGGCGGTATTGCCTTCGACGCTAATATCGGCACCCATACGTTTCAGTTCACTCACGTGCATGAAGCGATTTTCAAATATTTTTTCGGTAATTATGCTCTCACCATCAGCAAGACACATCATCGCCATGATCTGGGCTTGCATGTCCGTAGGAAAACCGGGATAGGGGTTGGTCTTAATGTCTACATTGCGAATAACCTCTCCGCCGATAGCCTGGACGGAGTCTTCGCCGATGTTAAAATGAACGCCAGCCTGTTCTAGCTTGTGAATCACAGCTTCCAAATGTTCAGCGATACAGGGTGTTACGGTAATTTGGCCGCGGGTAATGCCTGCGGCAGTGAGATAGGTTGCTGCCTCTATGCGATCCGGCATTATGGTGTGGTCCATGGGTTGTAGTTGGGACACGCCTTCAATGGTGATCACCGAGGTGCCAACGCCCTGAATGGACGCCCCCATGTTGGTAAGGCATTTTGCTAGTTCGATCTCCTCCGGTTCCCGAGCCGCATTTTCCAGCACGGTCTGGCCTTCGGCGAGCACAGCAGCCATCAAAAGGTTTGCCGTACCAGTTACCGTGGGAATGTCAAAGTAAATGTGATTGCCTACCAATCGGTCGGCTGAGGCCTCAACGTAACCGTGCTGCAGTTCAATTTTGACGCCAAGCCGCTGCAAGCCGCTCAGGTGAAGGTTTATGGGTCGAGCACCAATGGCGCACCCCCCTGGTAGGGAAACGCGAGCCCTCTTAAACCTTGCTACCAGAGGCCCAAGAACCAGGACCGAGGCTCGCATGGTTTTGACCAAATCATAAGGTGCCTCGAAGCCGTCGAGGTTGTCGGTATGAATGCAGAGGGGATCTCCTTCTTCAAAGGTGGCACCAAGGTGGTAGAGTAGGGTTTTGGCCGTACGGATGTCTCGAAGGAGGGGAATATTACGTAACCGATGCGCGCCGCCGGTCAAAAGTGTTGCCGCCAACAGGGGAAGCGCTGCATTCTTGGCGCCGCTGATCTGAACCGAACCATTCAAAGGGCGGCCGCCCTCTATAACAATTTTATCCATGTAACTCCCTCAGATTTAAACCTTTAGGTGCAAGGTGCAGGGTGCAAGGCTTTAGGCATATGGCATAGGGCATAGAGCATAGAGGATAGGGCATAGGGTAGATCGTATCTAATTTCTTTCATATACTCCTGTCTTTTGAACTCTGACGTTCGACTTCTGCCTGCTGCTGCCTAACACAGGCCTTGTACCCCGTACCCTATGCCCACTATTTTTTAACGGCGAGCAAAACTCGATCTATGCCGCTGTAATCCTTGATAATACGATGACTTTGATAGTGCTGACTATCTCTAACAAGGGCGGACACACTCTCAGCCTGATCAGCACCCATCTCCATAACCAGAGCACCTTTTCGACACAGAACTGCGGGGACTTCCCTGAGGATGCGCCTAATAGCGCTCAAACCGTCCACCCCTCCGTCTAGGGCGTGGCGAGGCTCATAGTCACGAATCTCCGGCGGAAGTTCAGCGAACTCAGCCTGGCTCACATAGGGGGGATTTGTCACCACTACCGTAAATTTCTGCCAACCCGGTGAAAAACCGCTGAACATGTCGGAGCAGAGGAAATGGATTTTTCTATCTACTTGATTTAAATGAGCATTATTTTGGGCTAGCTTCAATGCAGGCATGGACACGTCCACCGCCACGATCTCGGCTTCTGGCAATTCCCGAGCCAAAGCTATGGCGATAGCACCAGATCCGGTTCCCAAGTCCATAATGGGGTAATTTAGCTCAGAATCTAGCTCATGGCGAACAAAATCTAGCACCGCCTCCACCAGCACCTCTGTTTCAGGTCTGGGAATTAGAACGTCAGGACTCACGCGCAGTGGCAGAGACCAGAATTCCTGGGTTCCGGTGATATACTGGCTGGGTTCTCCGGCGAGACGGCGTTTGATAGATGCTCTATAGGCTGATAGTTCCTGTGCTTCCATTGGGCGGTCGAAGTTTAAATAGAGGAAGAGACGGTCTTGAGATAGGACATTCGCCAGCAAAACCTCGGCCGAGGCTCGGGGTTCGGCCACATTGTTCTTCTTGAAATAATCTGTGGTCCAATCCAAGAGCTTGAGAACGGTCCAGGATTCTTCAGGCATGATTCGCTTGTATGAGTGACTCGGCTTCGAAATGGGTGACGAGTGGATCAATAATGGCGTTGATCGCTCCTTCGAGGATTTCTTCTAATTTGTAAAGCGTGAGATTTATACGGTGTTCCGTGACTCGATTTTGAGGAAAATTGTAAGTACGAATTCGTTCGCTGCGATCACCAGTGCCCACTTGGCTCTTGCGGTCTTCAGCGGTCTTGTCCCGCTGCTCTTGCTGCATCATGTCAAAGAGCCTGGCGCGCAGCACCTTCATAGCTTTTGCTTTGTTCTTGTGCTGAGATTTTTCGTCCTGACAAGTGACCACAACTCCTGAGGGTAAATGGGTGATGCGAACAGCCGAGTCAGTGGTGTTAACACTCTGGCCGCCTGGCCCGGAAGAACGGAAGACGTCTATGCGAAGGTCGCTGGGTTCAACTTGTACCTCCACATCTTCGGCCTCAGGAAGAACAGCTACGGTTACGGCTGAGGTATGGATTCGTCCCTGTGATTCGGTTACCGGAACCCGCTGCACCCGGTGCACACCACTTTCGAACTTGAGTCTACTATAAGCCCGATGACCTGAAACTGACAGAATAATTTCCTTGAATCCGCCGATTCCGGTCATGTGGCTATTGAGCACATCTATTTTCCATCCCATGAGTTCTGCATACTTGCTGTACATGCGAAAAAGATCTGCAGCAAAAAGAGCTGCCTCATCACCGCCGGTCCCCGCACGTATTTCAAGAATCACATTCTTCTCATCATTGGGATCTTTGGGTATGAGTAGTCGTTTGAGCTCTTGCTCGAGGTCGTGGATTTGCGCTTGGAGTTGGCTATTTTCCTCCCGGGCCAGCTCCCGGATTTCCGGGTCTGAATCATCCAGGAGTTCATCATTTTCTTTAAGGCGCGCAGAAAGATCCCTGTATTTCCTGAGCGACTGGACACAAGGGGCCAGATCAGCATGTTCTTTGGCAAGCTTTCTGTATTCTTGGAGATCGGCAATTATCTCCGGATCGCTCAGTGCCTTCTCCAATTCTAGATAGCGCGACTCTATGCTCTCTAATTTTTCTAACATTCGAGCCAATTAACCTCGGTGGCCTTTCTTATCCGTGAACCGCTGCGGCCCAAATCGGTCCCTTAAAAAAACGGGCCCGCTGATTAGATCACGACTCTTCAGTTGCTTCCTCAGCCTTTGCTTTTGCATTTTCTGCTGCTTCCTTCTTGGCGTTGTATTTGCTGTATTTCTTGCGGAAGCGCTCAATGCGTCCTGCTGAATCGACCAGCTTTTGTTTGCCAGTGTAGAAGGGGTGGCACTGGGAGCAGATCTCAACGCTAATATTTTCTTTTGTGGAGCCAGCCTGGAACTCATAGCCACAGTGACAGCGAATAGTTGTCTGACCGTATTCGGGGTGAATATCCTTCTTCATAACCTTCCTTCCTTTCTGATTCCATTTAGAGCTACATCAACCACTTAGGCAACCAGACGGACCGGCACCTGCAAATAGGAGCTCATTTAGCCAAACCTACTTAAAATAGTCTCACAGGAGCGTTTTGGCAAGATTTTTTTTGGTGGGCAGGGCGATAACTACCTGTTCATGGAATCGAGAAACTCGGTGTTGCTCTTGGTGCCCGACAGTTTATCCAGCAAGAACTCCATAGCGTCTACCGTATTCAAGGGAGACAGTAGCTTGCGCAGAATCCATATGCGGTTCAGATCTTCTTCTGGCAGTAACAACTCCTCTTTGCGTGTACCGGAACGATTGATATCAATGGATGGGAAAATGCGACGATCGGCCAACTTCCGATCCAGGTGAATTTCCATATTACCTGTACCCTTGAACTCTTCAAAGATCACTTCGTCCATCCGACTGCCGGTGTCTATGAGGGCGGTAGCGATGATGGTCAGGCTTCCTCCACCTTCAATATTACGAGCTGCGCCGAAGAAGCGTTTGGGCCGATGCAAGGCATTGGAATCAACGCCGCCCGAAAGGATTTTGCCGCTGGGCGGAACCACTGTGTTATACGCTCGGGCCAATCTCGTAATACTGTCCAGAAGTATAACCACATTGCGCTTGTGCTCGACCAAACGCTTGGCTTTCTCAATCACCATCTCAGCAACTTGAACGTGACGCTGTGCAGGTTCGTCGAAAGTAGAGCTCACCACCTCGGCCTTCACCGAGCGCTCCATATCGGTAACTTCCTCTGGCCTTTCGTCGATCAGCAGCACGATCATGTATATGTTCTTGTGATTGGCCGTAATGCTATTGGCAATGGCCTGTAGCAGCATCGTCTTACCGGTTCGGGGTGAAGCCACTATGAGCCCCCTCTGCCCCATGCCGAGGGGTGTAAGCATATCCATGACACGAGTAGAGTAGTTGTCGGTGTCCGCCTCCAGACGAACTCTTTCGTCAGGATACAGGGGGACCAGGTTGTCGAAGAGAATTTTGTCTCGAGTATCCTCCGGATCCTCGAAATTCACTCCCTCCACTTTCAGTAAGGCAAAGTAACGTTCGCCTTCTTTTGGTGGGCGAATCTGTCCTGAGACAGTGTCTCCCGTACGAAGGCCAAAGCGACGGATCTGGGATGGGGATACATAAATGTCGTCAGGACCTGGAAGGTAATTGTAGTTCTGCGCTCTGAGAAAGCCGAATCCGTCCGGCAGGGTTTCCAAAACGCCTTCCCCAAAAATAAGACCGTCTTGTTCTGCTTGTGCTTGGAGCAAGGCAAAAATCAGTTCCTGCTTCCGCATGGTGCTGAAGCCTTCAATGCCAAACTCCTTGGCCATCTGTATCAAACCTTTTATGTTCTGTTCTTTAAGTTGTACAAGATCCATACCTTTTTACCCCTCAGCTGCGAAGGGTATTCCTCCTTTTCTTGGTTGGTTAGAAAGTTCTTTTTCAGTCTGCGCGACCGTGTATTTAGGCTACGCGGTCTCTGCCTTAACAATCTCGAATTTTTCTATATTCAACGGGTACCTTCTCGGCGAGGTATTCAATGAAAACCACTTGAGAGTGGGTCACCAATATGTTTACAGCCGGCCTACGTTGCGATATTTCACATTTGTGTTTCTATGAATATCCTCCGGCAAGCGTTCCCATGCCAGCATCAAAATGCTGCACCCGATGCCATCCAGATTGCTTTTTCATCAGGCATTGAGGCTACTTGAAATCAAAGACCTCGTTGGGATTGTTGACGGCCAGTGGCCAGGGTTCGAATTAAAGTCGTTGGGAAAACTCCTCAGGCAGGAAGTTTTGCAAATAACTGGCAATTGTAAGGTGCGTTTTAAATCTAAATCACACGCCATATGCTGTCAAGTCTTTTTTATCTTAGTTCTCCGCGGGTAATACCATCATTATTGCTTGCGGGATATTGCCAAAGCTATGTCCTGGTGGCTCACAGAGATTAATTACGGTCGAGGGCATCACTCAATTAAGTCTGCTAGTTTTTCTTTGCAGACGAGGATGAGCTCTTCGACTTCTTGCTGTGTCTCTGACTCGAGGACATCCTGGTAACCTGCGAGCAGACCCTCAAAGCGGCCGAGTGCTGCCCGATAACGCTTCGCCTTGTAGTAAAAGCGGCCCACATACAACTCATGTTCCGCTAGAAGCTCACGACAATCCCTAATTTTTTCATCTGCCTGACTGGCGAAGGTTGAATTTGGATGCGCTTTGAGGAGTCGCTCGAAAGAGAGAATGGCCTCGCGTGTCGATGTCTGGTCCCTGTCTTCACTTAGCAATTGTTTATAATAGGACTCGCCGATCTGATAAAGCACATAAGGAATTACTTCATTCTTTGGATGAAGCCGAGCGAATTCTTCGTAACCGGTTATTGCTTCGGGGTACTCCTTCCGGTAGAAATGGGCATCCGCCACCTTAAGTTCGGCAAGGATCGCATAGCGGCTATATGGGTAACGTTCTTTGAGGGTATTGAAGGCCTTGAGGGCATCAAGGTAGTCTTCATCTTCAAAAGATTCCATTCCCTTAACAGCCAGTTCTTCAGCAGTCTCCACCCTATTGCTCTTGAACCATGAACATCCAGTCGATCCCACTGCCCACAAAAAGATAATTGCCGCAAAGGTTGCGAAAGTTAGCTTATTGTCCCACTTCATAATCAGTGTCCCAGAAACCTGGTCCTTTGGGGCCAGGACAAGTGTCAATGGCCTTGCAAGAAAAAGAGGTACAAGGCAGCTAGCATAAAGCATAGAGCATAGGGCATAGAGCATACAGTAACCCAATTTCTTTTATATACTCCTGTCTCCTATCTTCTGTCTCCTGTCTCCCTTCTTTTCAGTGGTAAATGACCACGACTATTAATTGACTCTGCCAAAAAACACAAGCCCTATCCTATAATGGACACGGATAGGGCCTCGGCCTCTCTTACAATCCGACAAATTTTCATGATTCTTTGCCTAGGCAAGGTCCAAGGTATGGAAGGGCCAAATTAGATCACTTTCTTGATGGCAGCGTCGATCTGTGATTTGGATACAGCACCGGTGATCTGGTCGGAAACTTTGCCCTCTTTGAAGATGATCAAGGTAGGAATGGCCCGGATGCCATACTGGGATGGAGTCTTAGGGCTTTCATCCACATTACACTTACCAACTTTCAGACTACCCTCATACTCTGATGCAAGCTCAGCAACCACGGGAGCAATGGCTCGACAGGGACCGCACCATGGAGCCCAGAAATCTACGAGTACCGGTGTGTTTGATTGAATCACCTCTTTCTCAAAGGTGTCATCATTGAGTTCGATGATATTCTTTTCTGCCATTATCAGACTCCTTCCACTTTGAACAGGAATTGTCCCGCTCGGGGACCTGTTGCCTTTTTTTCGCTCTCACCTGTTTAGCTCGAGATGCGGTGTTATCGGTCTTTACTTCTCACCTCTGGCTGATTGCGACAAACAACCCGTTCACATGGTTTGGGATCCTCCGGTGAACTGAATCAGCCCAGCCAGTAATTTCTGGTTCTCCACCGAGTTAAGCCCATTCTGTCGGCTCACGGAATATTTGTCTGAGGTAAGGCGGTCAATACGAGGGCCTCCCTAGAACATATCATCTAAGGAGACTAAGGTCACAAATTTAAACACAGCGGCTATTGTTTGTCAATGTCAACTTGGCAGGTTCGTCAGTTGACCGTTCTCAGTAAACAATATCTTGACAACCAACTGTTCTCCCGCCAAACTGGGCGACGAAACTTTAGACTTGATGGTTTATCAGGTGCTGCAATGGCTAGAAATGCTAAAAGTCAGCATATTTGCCAACAGTGCGGCTTCCAGAGTCCTAAGTGGCTGGGGCGCTGCCCTGGCTGCGACCAGTGGAATACCCTGGTGGAAGAGACCCTGGGCCGAGAGTTTACCCCAGGCAGCGGGGAAATACTGCCGCCCGCCACTCCACAACCCATCGATGGGGTGGTGGCGGAGGAAGATCGCAGACTCTCTTCCAAGATTAAGGAATTAGATCGGGTTCTGGGTGGGGGGGTAGTACATGGCTCGGTCGTGCTCATTGGTGGCGATCCCGGCATAGGTAAGTCCACTCTTTTGCTCCAGGCTCTCCATGGTCTCGTTGCGCTTGAACGGCCCATACTTTACATATCCGGCGAAGAGTCCACCTTGCAAGTTAAGATGCGTTCGCAGCGCTTGGGGCTCATTTCTTCCTATCTGTATGTAGCCGCAGAGTCAGCACTGGAAAATATATTTAAATTAATAGACCAGGTCAGCCCTGCTGTTGTAGCGATAGACTCGATCCAGACAGTGTACTCGACTCAACTTGAGTCAGCACCGGGCAGTGTAAGCCAGGTGAGGCATTGCGCCGATCGTCTCATGAAAGACGGCAAAAGGATAGGGCGCCCAACCTTTCTTGTCGGACATGTGACCAAGGAAGGCACCATTGCAGGTCCACGGGTCCTAGAACACATGGTGGACACGGTACTATACTTCGAGGGTGATCGTGGGCATGCCTATCGTATCTTAAGGGCTACAAAAAATCGCTATGGCTCCACCAATGAAATCGGCGTATTTGAGATGAAAGACAGTGGCCTGGAGGAGGTGAGCAATCCATCTGAACTCTTCCTGGCTGAAAGGCCCATTGATACAGCCGGATCCACTGTCACTGCGGCAATGGAGGGCACAAGACCTATTCTCGTAGAGGTGCAAGCATTGGCAAGTCCATCCAGCCTGGCTGTTCCACGACGGACCTCAATGGGCATTGATCACAATCGGCTGGCCCTACTGGTGGCGGTGTTGGAAAAGAAGGTCGGTCTTTCCCTGTTAAACCAGGATATATTTGTCAATGCGGCGGGAGGCGTTCGAATTGATGAGCCCGCCGTTGACCTGGCCATAGCCACAGCAGTTACGTCAAGTTTTTTGGACAAGCCCGTGGAGCCCCAGACAGTTCTCCTAGGGGAGATCGGCCTTACCGGTGAAGTTCGAGCAGTCGGCCGCACAGACGTTCGGGTCAAAGAGGCGTCCAAATTGGGCTTCCGTCGCTGTGTGTTGCCGCAGAGCAATGTGGAACAATTGAAAGCTTATGCGGAATTAGAATTGGTGGGGGTAAGGTCTCTTCAAGACGTATTGGGTGTGCTGTTCGAATAGAGTCGCTGCGCTTGGCCGCAATCCTGCCTTTGTCCTGCTTCGGTGCACTGGTTGGCCATTTGGTCAATTGACTCCTGGCCATTTGGTTATTTGACCAACTACTTTTTGAAGCAGGAAATAGATAGTAAATCTTAAGATATTAATTTTATTTAGTTTTACCTGTTATCTTTTCTGTGACCTGGTTTGGTACCACTTTTGCACAAGGACACCGTGTTTGGAATATACTTAAACATCGGGGCGCTTAACGTATGTCTCTTAACAATACAGGACGAGGCAAGAGAACCGGGCTGAGAGTTCCGGTTAGCTTCGACGTAAAATGTGAATTGCCCGGTGCCCAAATCTTCATGGCCAAAGCAGTCAACATCAGCACTGCCGGAATGTTCATTAGTACTTCTGAGAATATTTCCATCGAGGCAAGCGTCGGGTTGGAGTTTTTACTACCCGAAACCCTCAATTCAATCCAGGTGCAAGGTCAGTCAGTCTGGAGTTGTAAGGTAGAGGAAGACCAGCGGCAGGGAACTGGAATCAAGTTTGTCAATCTTGGAAACCCCTATTTGAACATGATTCGAGACTACTCATTAACGAAGCTTTACGATGACAATTTTGTGAAGCAAGAGGGAATCCTCCAGCTGCTCGATGATATTCGGAACTTGCCCGCCGAGTGGCGACTTAAAGCCTACCATATCCTTATCAAGAAAGGGAGCAGGCATCTGCCGGTGGATTAGATCCCATCTCGTGCGCAGAGCGCATAGCGTTATCAAATCAATACACTCCCTATCACTCATTCCATAAAGCCATTACGCTACGCCGCCAATATGCCTGCGGCGTCATTTATGGTCATTGGGTCACTAGGTCGTTCTATGAATGGATCACCTGATTATAGCTCGCTTTTACTGGTGATCTTATCTTTAAGCGACCTAATGACTCAGTGACGGGCGATCGCCCAAATGACCTAATGACAACGAAGTGTTATGACAGCGAAGCGTAATGACCATCAACCCTGCGCCCTGCGCCTTGGGCCTCGGGCCTTTCCCTTATGCCTGATTCTCATCTGACCTTTTTGCGGAAACTCCTGAAACAAGTAAATCTTGATTTAACCGGAGTAACCAAATATATTGTAGAAATTCCAGGATATTAAACAAGCATTTATATTTCAGAGACCTACTCATAGAAACCAGGATGATTGAGTCAAACAAACGTATCGAACGACTCCCGAATACAAAGTGTATGGTGATCGCTGGAACCCATTCCGGCGTGGGCAAGACAACGATTTCCCTGGGCTTGATGGCCGCTTTTCAGAAAAAAGGGCTAAGGGTTCAGGGCTTCAAAGTGGGTCCTGATTTCATAGACCCGGGCCATCACACCCGACTGCTCGGCATGCCCAGCCGAAATCTCGATGGCTGGATGCTTTCCGAGAGGTATAATAGGGCAACTTTTAGCCAGGCTATGGACGGCAAAGATCTGGGCATCGTTGAAGGGGTAATGGGGTTGTACGACGGCTATGATGGACGATCAGAGGCAGGGTCTACCGCCCAAATGGCCAAGTGGCTGGGCGCGCCGGTGGTTTTGGTGGTGGACGCCAGCAGCATGGCGCGGAGCATTGGAGCCCTGGCACACGGCTTTACTACATTTGACCGGAACCTTCATCTGGCTGCGGTAATTGCCAACAGGGTGGGAAGCCCCACCCACGCGCGGTTTCTGGCGGAGGCCATGGACTCAGTTCCTGAAGTCGCCTTTCTGGGGGGTATCCCCCGGACTGAGGATGTGGCAATTCCTGAACGGTACTTGGGTTTAGTGACGTCAGATGAGCAGCCCTATTCTGCTGATCTCTTCGACACCATGGCCTTACTTGTGGAAGAGCACCTCGATCTGGATACACTGCTTAGCATATCAACCACCGGGGTCAGGAATGAGACGCTGGATCTGCCAAAGCCACTTCACTCCCGGGTGCGGCTCGGGGTGGCGAGGGATGAGGCCTTTTGCTTTTACTATCAGGACAACTTGGACCTTCTCAGCCATTTCGGTGCAGAGCTCTGTTTTTTTTCACCGATTCGAGATCAGGATCTTCCTGATGATGTGGCGGGGTTGTATCTTGGTGGTGGTTACCCGGAATTATATGCTCGGCAGTTGGGTGCCAATGAAAGCATGAAAAGTGCGATTTTGGCTTCAGCTCGCAGAGGAATGCCCATCTACGCTGAGTGCGGCGGGTTTATGTATCTCACTCGTTCTATCGAGGTGGAGGCCCAAACTTACGGTATGGTTGGTCTCTATCCGGTCGGTACTCGGATGCTCTCCAAGCGCAAAGCCCTGGGCTATCGCGAAGTCCTTCTCAAAGAGCACAGTTTGCTGGGGCCAAAAGGTCTCAGGGCCCGGGGCCACGAATATCATTACTCTGAATTGATCGATGATCCCGGGGAGATCCCTGACCTTTTCCAGGTGAGTGATCGCATGGGGGTGGACACCATGCCAGATGGTTTCATGCTGCATAACGTGCTAGCTGGTTACATTCATCTTCATTTTGGCAGTAACCCGGAGACAGCCGCTAATTTGGTGGATAGCTGCAAAAAGTATCGAGACGAGAAGTAATCGTGAGTTTAAGACAAATGACAAATGACTAATGACAATTCGGCGATGGTTCACGAACACCACTCAGTAAAGGATAGATGATGGTTGAAATCACTAAAGTTGACCCCTCCGAGATTGAACCACTCAGTTTCAAGATTATCGAAGAGGAGGCCGGTGACCACGGGCTCAAAGCGGAAGAGTGGGCGGTGGTCCGAAGGCTCATACATACCACTGCCGATTTTGATTTTATAAAACAGACTCGTTTTCATCCACAGGCAGTAGCAGCAGGTATTACAGCCATCCGAAATGGAGCTGCCATCGTCACAGACACTCGGATGGCTCAGGCGGGAATTACCAGGAAACATTTAGCTCCCTTCGGCAGCGAGGTTCACTGTTTCATTGATGATTCTGAGGTTGTCACTGCTGCTAGGACCGAGAATATTACCCGCGCCGCCGCTGCCGTTTCGCGAGCTAGAAATTTACTGCACGGGGGAATAGCGGTTATTGGCAATTCACCCACGGCACTTATCGAATTACTGAGGTTCTATGGGCAGGGAAAGCTTCAGCCGGCCCTCGTTGTCGGTATGCCGGTAGGCTTTGTCAATGCCGTGGAAGCCAAGAAGGTGTTGATGGCTTCTGGGCTGGTCCATATCAGTGTTGCCGGCAGGAAGGGAGGTAGTGCTGTGGCTGCTGCCACTGTCAATGCTATCGCTGACCTTGCCGCGAAACAGCGCAAAGCGCATAGCGCATAGCGCAAAGCGAATTAATACACAAAAACCTCACACCATGCGCTCTGCGCTTAGCGCTATGCCGCGAACGCAGTGAGCCGCAACGGACCACGGACAATACGCAAAGACAGTGTGTGATGCCAGCTAAACCAAGTCGAACTAAGCGCAGACGCAAACAAAAATTGCGTGAAGGTTTCACCACTGGCACCGCTGCGGCTGCAGCAGCCAAGAGTGCACTCCAGCTTCTATTGACCGGCTCACCACTCAACCCGATTTCGGTGACACTACCGGAGGGCAAGGTTTTAAGCTTATCTCTGCATCGAAGCCTGCTGGAGCAAGATACCTCACTGTGTTCTGTGATCAAGGATGCAGGGGATGATCCCGATGTGACCCATGGCGCGGAGGTTGGGGTAAGGGTTCGAGTTAGCGGGAACACCAAGGGGAAAACTGGAGTTATTTTTAAAGCTGGCGAAGGGGTTGGTCGGGTCACCAAGCCTGGCCTGCCTGTTAAGGTAGGCGAGCCAGCCATTAATCCGGTACCTCGGAAGATGATACAATGGGCGGTGGAGGAGGTGCTGGATGCTTGCGGGGCTGATAAGGCCCAACAGGTTGAAGTTGAAGTTTTCGTTACCAACGGGGAGACTCTGGCCAAAAAGACCCTCAATGCACGACTGGGGATTGTGGGTGGGCTTTCCATATTGGGAACCACCGGCATCGTGCGTCCCCTTTCCCACGAGGCCTACCGCGAGACCATAATGGCGGCGCTCGCGGTGGCACGGGCAGCGGGCGGCGAACTGGTACTGAGTACCGGAGGCAAGAGTGAGCGCTTTGCCAGAAGGCTACTTACCCATCTTCCTGAGGAAAGCTTTGTACAGATTGCTGACTTTTATGGGTTCAGCTTGGAGGCTGCAGCCAAACTAGGATTCCACACGGTCACCCATTCGGTTTTCATCGGCAAACTGGTGAAGATGGCTATGGGGCTCCACTACACCCATGCCAGCAGTGGCAATATGGATCTTAACATCTTGGGTGAACTAGCCCGGGAGACCGGAGCGTCGGTGGAACTCGTTGAGAAGCTGAAAAGGGCAAACACTGCCAGACACGCCTTGGAGATCATGCAAGAGACGAATACAGCCACTAAGATTATCCCGAAACTTTCTGAGAGCGCCATGGAGGTGAGCAAGAAGCATTCAGAGGGCAAACTGGACATCCATTTGTTTCTCTTTGACTATAATGGACAAGTCTTTTTCGAATCCTGATTGGAGTTAGAGGCCACCAGTTGGTCATAGTTGCAGGCGATGGCCAGTGCACCGACGCGGTGACGCGGAGAGACGGAGACGCGGAGATTTTGTCAACTTCGCCGAGTCGCCGTGTCTTGAACCACACGTGGGTCGAAAGAGCAGGCGGAGTGCTTCCACTAAAACACTGGGAAGGAACACGATGAGTACCGTGACTGTGGTCGGTCTGGGTGTTGGCCCAGAAGACCTGACAGAGCAACACAGGGAAGCTATAGATGCGGCCGAGATTCTCGTTGGTGGCAGACGGCAACTCGGACTCTTTACTGGACAGAGTGAGGCAAAAAGGGTTTTGGGGGCCAATCCCACTGCTACGCTCGAGGAGGTTAAACAGCAATTCGCAGATAAGCGTGTGGTGATCTTGGCCTCGGGCGATCCCCTGTTTTTTGGTATCGGCAGGAAAGCTTTGCAGGTTTTTGGGTCTGATAACGTGGTATTTCTGCCCAATGTGACCTCATTGCAAAAGGCATTCGCACGGCTTAAGCTGCCCTGGAACGAAGCACGAACCATCAGCTTGCATGGGCGCGAGGTTACAGACTTCTTTTCCGAACTTAGCTATCCCGGTCTCATAGCGATCTACACAGATCCTGAAAATACGCCGGACCGCCTGGCAAGACTGTTCCTGGAATTCGGCATGGCCAATCGCAAGGTGGCGGTGGTTGAAGAGATAGGCTCCGAAGAAGAGCGAATCAGGGAGACGGATCTTTTTGGGGCGGCTGAGAAACGATTTGCACCGCTCAATGTGATGATTCTCCACCCGCAGGATAGACAAGAGCCGTTGACCAAGCTGGGTCTCGAGGATGAACATTTTATCAAAGAGAAATCTCTGATTACCAAGCAGGAAGCACGAGCCGTAATACTCGCCGAACTCCGACTCGAACCTACCGGGGTCATGTGGGATGTGGGGGCTGGGTCAGGTTCTGTGGGTATCGAGGCGGTGAGGATCGCTCCTGGTTTAAGGGTTTACGCTGTTGAGCGGGATCAGGCAAGGTTGGAAATGATCCAGGAAAATGTGCAAGGGCTGGGCGGTTTCGGGGTCAAAGCGGTTCGTGGCGAAGCGCCAGATGGGCTGGCGGATTTACCTGACCCGGACCGAGTCTTCATCGGCGGTAGTGGCGGCCGGCTTATTGAGATATTGAATCTTGTGGAGGAGCGTCTTAGAAAAGAAGGCCGGGCAGTGGTGAGTGTGGTTACGCCCGAAACACTCGGTCGGGCCCAGGCGTATTTGGAAAAGAGTAATCTGGCTCACGAATGGCGGCTGTTGCAGGTTAGCCGCACCGTCCCCATCCATCCAGCTAAGAAGCTACCAGAGTCGACTCTTTTGAGCAGATTTCAGTCACAGACGCCTCTTTTCATTCTGAGCCTATGGAGGTCATAAAACTGAAAGCCATTGAAAAGGGCAAAGTCTACTTCGTTGGGGCGGGCCCTGGCGATCCCGAACTGATCACAGTGTTCGGTGCGAGAGTTGTTGAGGCAGCCGACCTCATCGTTTACGCTGGCTCGTTGGTGCCCAGGACTCTCCTAGACCGGGCAAGAAAGGAGGCGGAGATCCATGACAGCTCTGGCCTCAGCCTGGAGGAGACGCACGCTCTTTTGACCGGTGGTGTCCGAAAGGGGTTGGTTGTGGCCCGGGTACATACGGGCGATCCTACACTCTACGGTGCCATTCAGGAACAAATCGAGCTATTGCAGAAAGAGGGTATCCCTTTTGAAGTTGTGCCAGGGGTAACCGTGGCCTTTGCGGCTGCCGCAGCGCTAGGCCGTCAACTCACTCAGCCAGGGGGTAGCCAAACCGTTATTCTCACTCGGCTTGCCGGTAAAACTCCGGTTCCTGAAAGCGAGAATCTGGCAGAGCTTTCCAGGCACCACGCCAGTCTAGTGATTTATCTCAGCGTATCCCGCATTCGGGAGGTGGTAGCAGAACTGGAGCAAGGATATGCTGCTGATACTCCGGTGGTAGTAGCATATCGGGTGGGCTGGCCAGACGAGAGGTTTATCTCTGCCAGCCTGGCAGATATCGCCAACAAGGTGGAGGAAAGCGGGATCAAGAGGCAAGCAGTAATCATGGTTGGTAAGGCTCTGGCTGGGGGACTCGAGGCTCGCAGCAAACTCTATGATCCAAGCTTTACCCATGGATTTAGGAAAGGACAAGTAGAAAGTAAACCGCATGGGGTGGCGGTGATGGCCCTGACTCCCGAGGGGAGCGAGCTCGCCGCGAACATAGCCCAAAATCTTGAAAAGAGCAGCCTCTACTTACCCGAGAAATCAGCCGACAGATCTACAAGCCTGCACACGTTTACCGACTTCAGGGACACCTTCAGCAGATGCTTCAACCAACACAAGGAGATGGTGTGCGTAATGGCAACCGGTATTGTTGTGCGGCTTCTGGCAGCTCTTCTGCGCGGCAAAGATAGTGATCCGGCAGTAGTGGTGGTGGATGAAATGGGGCGCAACGCGGTGAGCCTTGTTTCCGGACACCTGGGCGGTGCCAACGCGTTGGCCAGAAGGGTGGCAGCCATTACCGGGGGCCAAGCGGTCATCACCACAGCCACGGATGTCCAAGGAAAAGTGAGTTTCGATGAGTTGGCTATGCACGGTGGCCTTGTGATTGAGAATCTCGAGCGGGTTAAGACCCTCAATATGGCGCTTTTGGAGGGGCAGGAGATTGGCCTTTTTGATCCCGGGAGATGGCTCCATCACCTTGTTCCTGAATCTGTGCGACTGCGACCCCTGAAAGAGCCGGAGGAGGCTAGAGATGTGGGGGTGTCTTGCTGGATCTTTGTGGGCGAAGGGTTTGCTTCTTTTGAGCCGCCGCCTTGTCTCATCCTGCGCCCGAAAAATCTGGTGGTCGGTGTGGGCTGTAATCGTGGGACCCATTCCTCAGAAATAGGTGCAGCGGTGGAAAGAGTATTCCGGGGTCATGGTCTCAGTCTTATGGCGATTCGAAACTTGGCGACCGCAGAGCTCAAGCGTGATGAGGAAGGACTGAATGAGCTATTGGCAGAGCGCGGTTGGTCTGCCGAATACTTTGCGGTCCCTGAGTTGGAGGCGGGCGGTCCAGTCCCGAGACCGTCAGAGGTGGTGAAAAAACACCTGGGAGTTGAAAGCGTATGCGAGAAAGCGGCGATGCTAAGCGCCGGAACGGAGGACTTACTGGTAGCGAAAGAGATTCTGGGAAACGTCACGGTGGCGGTGGCCAGGGTCATCTCTTCGTAGTAAGTCTAGGACCTGGGAGTGAAGACCATCTCACTCCCTTAGCAAAAAGAGCCCTGGATAACTCGCAGGTAGTGGTGGGCTATCGGACCTATGTGGATCTCATTCGTCCCCTTCTTACCGATCAAGAAGTGGTGGCCACCGGCATGCGCCAAGAACTGGATAGGGTCGAGTTGGCCTTGAACCGAGCTTGGGCCGGTGAGACCGTGTCTCTGGTCTCCAGCGGCGATGCGGGGATCTACGGCATGGCTGGCCTGGTTCTAGAGGTTTGCCGGGCCCGAGGGATTCCCCTGGGACCAGAGTCGGAAGGTCTTCATATTACTTTTATTCCCGGGGTGCCGGCCTTTGCTGCGGCCGGTTCTCTTTTGGGTGCCCCACTGATGCATGACTTTGCCGCAATATCCCTCAGCGATCTCCTCACTCCCTGGGACATAATTGAGAAACGGTTGAGGTTGGCTGCAGAAGCGGACTTCGTCATCAATCTCTACAACCCGAAGAGCAAAAAACGGGACTGGCAGATTGGTAGGGCGCGAGAGATCCTACTTGAAAACCGCCAAGGCAGCACCCCGGTGGGAATTGTGAGTAGAGCAACGCGGGAGCAACAGGAGGTTACCATCACCGATCTGAATCGCATGCTGGATTACCCCATGGATATGCAGACTGTCGTAATCGTCGGCAACTCCCGGAGTTTTTTCCTCGGCCCTTATATGGTTACGCCCCGAGGGTACTCGGATAAGTATGATTTGGAAGAGAGCGAGGACTGCTAGGTACTACTCAGCAGACAGCAGGCAGGAAATTGTTGTTTATGTTGAATGGTATCCAGAAGAGTTAACGATTCATTATGAATCTTAGTTTAAACTGAAGGAAGTATTGGCGCAGTTATTTCATCTTTGTCTTCCTGAAGCCTCACGGAGAGCCTCGAGAAATTCCGGGTCAACTTGATAATCTAAACTTTGAGACTGGTGGACATCCTTCCAAGCTTTGTCGTATTCTCCCCTGAAATAATAGGCAGACCCCCGAGTATAGTAGGCCTCAGCAAACCGCGGGTTTAAATCTATTGCCCTGGTGCAGTCCGAGATGGCATTGTCATAGAAGCCTTGGCTGACGTAAACAGTCCCCCGCCCGAAGTAGGCCTCAGCAAGGCTCGGGTTTATCTCTATGGCCATATTGTAATCGATGATGGCCTGGTCATACTGGCCTCTTTTCTTATAGGCAGCCCCTCGACCGAAGTAAGCCTCGGCAAGTCGCGGATTTAACTCTATGGCCTTGCTGCAGTCAGAGATGGCATTGTCATAGAGGCCTTTGTTGACGTATGCACCCCCCCGCCCGAAGTAGGCCTCGGCAAGTTTCGGGTCTATCTCTATAGCCTTGGAGTAGTTGGCGATAGCACGTTCATAGTCGCCTTTATTCTCCCAGTCGACCCCTTGGCTGTAATAGGCCCCTGCATGGTTTTCTTCATTCGAAGTAGCACATCCAAAGATAAACAGGGCCACGACTACTAAAATCAGTTTCTTCATGGCGAACTCCTTGTGAAGATTTTTTTGTTTAGATAATAGCCGTGCTGCGGTAGTGGGTATTGAAAAGGTAAAGGAAGAAGTGAAAATGTACGTTGAAAATGCGCTGGTGATGGAATCTCAGATTAGTACCAGGTTACCAAAGGATGGTCAAAACACAAAGAAAAAAGGTAGTAAAGGTCTAAACACTTGGATTTTCTGCTATGGTAAAGAGATAAGGGGTCAAGGAGAGGAGAAAAACTGAAGTTGCCGATTAATCATCAAGCATTCTCAAGAGGTTGTGGTACTATAGAAAGCAATAATACCATCTGAAGTTCCCTTTTTGCCCAATCGGCACGGAGGTTACAGCGATGAAAGAATTGGTTGAAATCATGACAAAGGCGCTGGTGGATTATCCGGATCAGGTGGAATTAACTGAGATCGGCGGCGGAGACACTTTGGTGATTGAACTGAAAGCAGCCAAAGAGGACATCGGCAAAATAATCGGTAAAAAAGGGCGCAATGTCCAGGCCATGCGAACCATCTTGAATGGTGCTGCCAGGAGACTCAGAAAGAATGTGGTTCTTGAGATTATTGATCGGTGACGGCCACTAGAATCGTTCGACTTTTGTCTGTGGAAGGAATTGAAGGATACGGTGAGATAGATGGAGATTAGTGCTCTGGCCGAACACATTGTGAAAGCCTTAGTGGATTATCCTGAGCTGGTATTTATCAAGGAAAAGAAGGGCATATCAAGCTCTATATTGGAGCTAGGAGTTCACAAAACAGATATCGGCAAGGTGATCGGCAAAAAGGGGGCGACCATTACTGCCCTCCGTACCATTTTGTCGGCAGCTGCAGGCAAAGAAAAACGCAATATAACTGTTGAACTCATCGAATAGGACCACCTAGAAGTCCCTATCCCATGGGCTCTCAATGTTAAGTTCAGTTCGTTAGTGTTGGCGAGGAGAGAAAAAATAAAAATGGGTATCTCGTCTTGCTTAAACGAGATACCCGCGACAAATGTATTGCTGCCAACTAGAGCTTCATTACGTTCTGGGCTGCTGGACCCTTGGTACCTTCACCCACTTCAAAGCTCACCCGGTCTCCTTCACGAAGAGTTCTGAAACCGGGCATGTTGATGGCGGAGTGGTGAACAAATATATCCCCACCGTCATCCTGCTCAATGAAGCCATACCCTTTCTGTTCACTAAACCATTTAACAGTTCCTTCTGCCACCGTGCAGACCTCCTGAAAAAGTTTTGTTCCAAGCCCCAGGCCGCCACTCTGGCGAAGGAAATAATCCTT
>CP070735.1:2691110-2695911 GCA_020347625.1 Deltaproteobacteria bacterium | reverse complement strand
GTCCGCTGCTCGCTGTCTGGGAGCCTTCAGCTCCCAGAGCGTCTTTTTCTTGCAGATTCTATTCTTACGGTTATAATACCAGGACCTACAGACAACCTCGTTTCTTTACTTTCGTTGACAGGGTGAGAGAGAAATTGATCCAGGAACTGCGATCCGATGTTTTGGTGGTTGGAGCCGGGCCAGCAGGCTGCATGGCTGCAATTGAACTGGCTGGCAGGGGAGTGAACGTCCTGGTGGTGGATCGCTCACAGTTTCCGCGAGAAAAAATCTGTGGTGACGGCCTTCTCGAGGACAGCCTGGAGGTTCTTGAAGGTGCTGGACTTGCCACAGCAGTGCGAGATAAAGCGCATGCCATAGGCAGTATTCGTTTTGTCGCACCAAATGGCAACACCTGCGACCTGGAAGGTGATTTCTACACCCTGCGCCGCAGTGAGCTTGATGCTCTCTTGCTGGAGAAAGCCTGTGATCGAGGCGCCAGTTTTCTTGCTGGCATTCAGGTAAAGGGGCCTCTGCTGAATGGGGACAATTGTGTGGGGGCGCTAGGCGTTGATGAGGAAGGAAACGAGGTAAGAATTGCTGCAAGCCTGGTGCTGTTGGCGACGGGAGCAAACTCTCGCATTCTGAGCGCTTTTGGGGTCTTAGAGGCCAAAAGACACAATGCCATTGGGATCCGGGGATATTTTCGAGTTGGCGAGGACTTCGATGAGAGCGTCATGATCGTATCCTATGATCCCCGTCTTTTGCCCGGGTATGGCTGGATGTTTCCGTTGGGAGAAGGTACTGTCAATGTGGGCTGTGGTATCTTCTTGGATGGTCGGCGAAAGATGCCGCAGTTCGGGGAAAACCTGACCACTTTCTACCAACACGTGGAGCCTTTGGCCAGTTACCTCCGAGGGGCGGAACGTATAGCTCCTATTCAAGCAGCCCACATGCGCACAGGTTTGCGGGGGGCGCGGGCCTATGCCCCAGGACTCCTTGTGCTCGGAGAGGCCCTCGGTCTCACCTTTGCATTTATTGGAGAGGGAATCAGTTGTGCTTTGGAGAGCGGTCGAATAGCCTCCTCCGCTGCAATTGAGGCTCTCGGGAAAGGTGACTTTTCGAGACAGGGATTAGCCCGTTATGAACGCGACCTTCGCCAGAGCCTGGAGGGACGCCATCGAGGCTACTTGGCAGCGCAGCAGTGGTTTCGCTTCAAACCAATGGCAAACCTGATCATCAGCAGGGCCGCTCGGCACGAAGCCGTGCGGAAAGTAGCCCGGCAGATAATTTGCGGACAACGGGATGTGGAGGATGTTTTTTCACTGCGTGGTATGGCGAGAGTGTTGTTACTTAGGTGAAGGGTGAGGGGTGAGGAGTCAGCAGGCAGATTGCAGCGGGCAGCGGGCAGCCGTTTCAACTGGTCACTGCGGACCCGCCTTCGCTAAAGCTTCGGCGAGGCAAGCTAAGCACTAAGCACAAAGAGGTTATTTGTTATACGTTATAAGTTATACGGAAAATACAGTGCTTAATATATGGGAAGTTCTGTCAAGTCTATCCATTCCCCAAAGCCTCTTAAGCACGATTAACTAATAACTAATAACGTATAACGTATAACTAATAACTTCATTACCAAGCTTGCCCTTTCTAGTCCGCTATGCGCTATGCGTCTAATACGATTTAACCACCACACTGCCTGGTTCCAGGTCTGTCTCCAACAACTGTAAAGCGTCCCAAAGAACCCGAGTCTGAATCTCACGGTCATGGGCCCGCCCCAATGGATGACCCAGTGAAAAACCGGGATACAGCGCCCTGGGCGGCTTCACCTTTTTGGTGATGGCCAGGTTGAGCGAGATGGAGATCGTAGATATCCCTCGTTCCTCGAGAATGCGCTGAATCAATCCAACGGATTGATTGCACAGACCTCATGTCGGGGTCAGAAATGCTGCGTCAACCCCGTCGTCCCTGAGGGCCTCAGCAACCTCTGGCGCGGTTTTTTGCGTCAGTGTCTGAAGATGCTCACCAAGTATATGGCCCATGAAGCCGAAAAATCTTGGACCGACCGAGCCAATCAACCCTTGGCGAAGCAGCTCACGTAAAGGCTCCACGGGCAGCACTAGGTTGGGATCGGCCGAAGCATCCTCATGGATGTAATAGTCATGCGTGATGGTCAACCGAGCCAAGCTGATGTCTGAAGAGAGTGTTCGAAAAGAAGGGTCACCGTTTTTGTCGGACATGTCAAAGGGCTTCTGATCTTTGGCGTGAATGCCACCAGTGGTAATCAGGGCCAGACAGCAGTGGTCAAGAGGTTTACTCAACGGGGTGAAAGGGGTGGTGCTATTGACGATTATATCTTTCCTTTGGGCATAGAGGTCCACCAGTGAAGGAAGCTTGGTGTAGACTTTAGCGAAGGTTTGGTTTTTCAAGCGCTTGAATTTGCCCATAATGCGAAGAACTATAAGGGCCTTCTGCCTTAAAGGCAAGCCCAATGAGGATGTCAGTTGTCCGGTGTGGCTCACTTCGTTCGCAGCGTATAGCATGGGGCATGGGGAAATACAGCTAGCAGCAGGCAGCCGCCTTCGCCTCATGGCTTCGGCGCGCCAAGGCGGGCAGCAGGCAGAGGACAGAAGACAGAGGGAAGAATTTCGGATTTCGGATTGCGGATTTCGGATTGCGAATTTGAAAAAGCCTGAAACTGACAACACTCGTCATACCGGACGAAGCGAAGCTGAGATCCGGTATCCAGCAGACTATTGTTTTTTCTGGATTCCGGACACCCGCCTTCGCTAAAGCTACGGCGGGCAGGGCAGGCAGGTTTTACTAGGCACAAGGGACTAAGCACTAGGTACAACGGGATGATGCGGAGACGCGGAGAAAACGAGAGATGGAGATTAGAGGGCAGAGGACAGGAGACAGAAGAATAGTAGACAATAGTCAGAAGTTAAATATCTGTGATGGTTCCCAAAATTTTAGACATTTTAGCTCGCTTTAGTACACTTTAACCATTTGTCTGCGTAGACGCTTTTCTGTTGACAACCCAGCCATGCTTTGCTAATAATTTCACATCATATTTTCCAAGTGCAAAAGGGAGACAGCATGTACATCGGAGAGCTCTTGTGTTTCGGTTTGAACAGAAGCCTTGCTAGTCTGCTGCCCTGGGATATACCGTGGCACGATCCCAGCCATACCGTCTTTTTCTTGGCTTTTTATGGTGCGTTGGGAGCAATCGGTATGGGTATGATGGTTGCCTTGGCTCGAACACTATTGGATTTACGTAAATCAGACTCCGATCACTAGTCACCCCAGTCAGTAAGAGATAGACAAGAAAAGCCGCAAAGGGTCTCGAAGACTCTTGGCGGCTTTTTTGCGAGACTGTTGTCTCTAACACGGTTATTTGGTTTCTTTCTCCTCCTCAAACAGTTTCTTCTGCTCGCCCTGCTTACCGGGAGATAGATTGAGATGCTCGTAGGCGAGGCGGGTTGCCATGCGGCCCCTCGATGTGCGGTTTAGATAGCCTTCCTGAACCAGGTAAGGTTCATAGACATCCTCTAGCGTATCCCTCTCCTCACCCACCACAGTCGAGAGGGTGTCGATGCCAACGGGGCCACCGTCGAATTTCTCAATAAGAGTGCTGAGAATCTTCCGGTCCATTTTGTCGAGTCCCTTTTCATCTACACCGAGCATCTTCAGTGCAGCGTCGGTGACCGGGCGGTTAATGACGCCATCAGCTCGCACCTGGGCATAATCACGCACTCGACGCAACAAGCGGTTGGCCACTCTGGGTGTACCGCGGGATCGCCGAGCGATTTCCATGGCGCCACTCTCATCGATTGGGATTCCAAGGATTCTGGCTGCACGAGCAACGATGAGAGCGAGTTCCTCCGAATTGTAGAAATCAAGTCGCAGAACCACCCCAAAGCGATCACGAAGCGGTGGAGTCAAGAGTCCAGCACGCGTGGTAGCTCCCACAAGGGTGAATTGGGGCACGTCCAACTTTACGGTCCGGGCACTGGGTCCCTGGCCTATGACGAGATCTAGCTGGAAGTCTTCCATGGCAGGGTAGAGAACTTCTTCTACCACGTGGTTCAAGCGGTGAATCTCGTCAATGAAAAGAACATCGCGAGATTCCAAGTTGGTAAGGATGGCGGCGAGGTCTCCGGCACGTTCCAGCACCGGTCCCGAGGTTGTCCTGATGTTAACGTTGAGTTCCTGGGAAACGATATAGGCAATGGTGGTTTTTCCGAGGCCGGGAAAGCCGTGGACAAGCACGTGATCAAGGGCCTCGTGTCGGGCCCTTGCCGCTTCGATGAAGACTCTGAGGTTGTCCTTGATCCTTTCCTGACCGACGAAATCGCCCAGGCTCAGGGGTCTCAGACTGGCTTCAAAGCCAATTTCCTCGGCCTGTTCTTCCCCTTCGAACAAACGTTCATCCATAATACTGGTCCGTGGTCCGTAGTCCGTTGTAGCTCACTTCGTTCGCAGCATAGGGCATAGAGCATAGGGCATAGAGTAAGGAGCCAGGGGCCAGGAGTCAGAATCCAGGAGAAAAGCAATCAAGGCAGAGTCCTCTAAATTTCTCGCATTTTCTCCGCGTCTCCGTGTCACCGCGTCGTCCTGCTGTCCCTACTGCCTAGTTGAAACGGCTGCCCGCTGCCCGCTGTAATCTGCCTGCTGACTCTTCACCCCTCACTCTTCACCGTTCACCCTTTTAAGCCATTGACCGGAGCGACTCCTTC
Source organism: Deltaproteobacteria bacterium (assembly GCA_020347625.1). GTDB lineage: Bacteria > Desulfobacterota > Syntrophobacteria > BM002 > BM002 > BM002. The sequence continues at coordinate 2,691,199 of CP070735.1, read as the reverse complement.
AGTAAACTCTCGAGGGTAATTTCTCCTTCCAAACGCTGTCTAGCTTCCTCGATAGCTCGCTGGGCAACCCCTTTCTTATAGCCTAGATT
>CP070735.1:2628901-2691010 GCA_020347625.1 Deltaproteobacteria bacterium | reverse complement strand
TTCGACCAAAACGACGCCATCCTTCTGGGCATCACGGTAGACAACATTCCAACCCTGTATGCCTGGACCAATCAAATGTGCATGGGTGGTGGGACGTTGTGGTTCCCCGTGCTCTCGGACTTTTACCCTCACGGTGCGGTGGCAGATAAATATGGGGTTTTACGATCGGATGGCGTCAGCGAGAGGGCCCTGTTTGTAATCGACAAGAAGGGAATTATTCGCTACATAGACGTGCACGACATCAACACCAGGCCACGTTTGGAAGTTCTCGTCGGAGAACTGGAGAAACTGAAAAAATAAGGCGCAACACACGGCCAAGCTGACTATAGAGCATCATCAACGCAGGCTCTCAGTTCCTTCCACTTCAATCGCTTCGGGAGTAACGGATTAGTGAAATAATAGAAATTCCAAATCTCAAATATCAAATATCAAACAAATCACAATGACCAAAATTCAAAATTCCAAAACTGTTTTGGTCATTTGGTATTGGAATTTGAGATTTGTTTGTAATTTGGTGCTTGGAGTTTGGGATTTCACAGACTCCAACACTCCAGCCACTCAGTAGTACTCTCAGCTAAACCGCCATAACTGAAACAGCAGCTGCCTTTTCTAGACCAAACGGATCTAAATTCCTAGGACCCTAGGGGCCTTACGCTGGTAACCCTCCTCTTCGGCTAGCAAGTCAAGATGACCGGTGGCAAGGTCATCCACAGCCAAACCCTTCAGGTCACCACCCTCGCGGGTGTCCATGACTTTGAGATAACCCTTGCACTTTTCGCAGATGTGCACCCGATAGAGAGCCTCCCCTTCCGCGTAAAAGTAGCGAAGATCTTCCTGCTTGGTATTGTTACAATATGGACAGCTCATCCGGGTTAGCTCCCAGAAATGGCCACAAAATGAGCAGAGGGCCTGCCGTTTGCCTTCTTCACCCACCAATGCTGCCATGGCCGGCAGTCCCCCGCATACGGGGCAGTATTCGTGCTTCCAGTCATCCAGGGCAGCGCGTTGAGCAACAGCTGCGGCCGTCGCCAAAAGTGAAGGCTGTAAGCTCAGCTTTGCCAAGGCCTGAAGAATGGGTGTGTCAACCTCCAGATCCTTTGCGATGCTCTCGATGACCTCTGTATCGTTCTTTAGAACTGCGCCAATCAATTGAGCAAACTCGGTCTTTCCGGAATCCATTGTCTCGAGCAGGGTCTTCCCGGCAGCTGCAAGCACTGGATTTTCATCAAGAGAAATCTGGCAGAGCTTCTTAAAGAGACGCTCAGTGCCGTCTCTGTCTACGGGAAAATTCTCTCGCTCGATGAGGGGAAATCCCTCCTCGATCTTTAGCTTGAACCGATCCTCCTGCAGGTCGATTTCGGGAATGACTGTTTCCTGCTGAGCTTCGTGTTGGGCTGTTAATACCTTGGCGTAAAACGACAGGATTTCGTCGTGTTCACTGCGCTGCCGCTTTATTTGATTGAGCCGATCCGACATGCGCTGGTAGAGGTCATCGAGATCCTTAGCAGTCATGGGCCTTTCCTTTCTGATTTGAGGCCGGTCACCATTTTTATAGCATAAAAAAAAGGAGGGACAGAAGTCCCTCCCGAGATTAGGTGCGATCTTATTCGGATCGCGAGGTGTCAGCAATGCTCCCCAGCATGGCCACGCCGGCCACTAGACCGGTGGCAGGCCGAAGGAGTTTGCGCAGGGCCAGCTTGCGATTGATACCCACATCGTTTTGCGCAACGGCAAACTTGTAGTAAATCATGGGGTCGTCCACCACTGCGAAAATGACCCGGATAGAGTCCGCATCCAGAAGCTGGGCCTTACGGTACCCTGCCTTCTTCAGTTGTGCCAGCCGCGCCTTGGCCATCTTCATCATGTCACGCCGATTGCCGAAGTTCATGGTACCGGTGGGACAGGCCTTTACGCAAGCGGGCATTAGACCATTGGACACCCGGTCGAAGCACATGGTGCACTTGGTCACCAATCTAGTTGCAGGATCCTGCCGAGGTATATTGTAAGGGCACGACTCTCGAACTTCCTCAAAGGCTGAGTCGCTTAGCTTGCGGGTCTTGTCAGTATAAATGACAGCACCCGTGGCCTCATCCTGGAGGATGGCCCCATCCACATACCCTTCGGCAGTGTCCTTACACGGTGGCTCGAGACAGTGCCTGCACTGGTCCGGGAAAAAGTACCATCTCAGCTTACCCCCGGAAACCACCTCCCTAAATCTGACTAGCTTGAAGGTGGCGAAGGAGAGATCTGCTGGGTTCTGGTAGCTGCCCCAATTGGATGTCTTGGTAGCCGGCAACTTGTTCCACTGCTTGCAGGCAACCTGACAGCCTCGGCAGGCTGTACACTTCGTGGTATCTATAAAAAACGATTTGTCAGCCATACAGGTCTCACCTCCTTCTATGCCTTCCTGACATTGACCATAAAGGCCTTGGTTTCCGGGATCAACGTATTGGGATCACCGATGGAAGGAGTGAGCAAGTTTGAACTGTCACCGCCGTCCTTGGGCGTGACCCAGCCATAACACCAGGGCAATCCCACTTGATGAATCGTGGCACCGGCAATCTTGAAGGGTCGGAAGCGTTTGGTCACAATTGCCACCGCTTCCACTTTTCCACGTGCCGACTCCACAATAACCTTGTCACCGTTCCGGATGCCCCTTAGCTTTCCTAGCTCTTCACTCATCTCGCAGAACGACTGGGGCTGCGCTTCCAAGAGCCAAGGCTGCCAGCGGGTCAAAACACCGGTCTGCCAGTGCTCGGTGACCCGGTAGGTCGAGGCAACTATTGGGTAGCGTGGATCGCAGGTGGCCCGGGCGTCTGCGGCTGTGGTGAATTCCTTGATGGTTGGATTGACGAACTGCGCACTCATCAAGTTCTTCTCGATGGGACACTCCAGCGGCTCGTAGTGCTCGGGAAAGGGCCCGTCAGCGCGCCCCGGTCCGAACACATGAGCATGGCCTTCCGGCTTCATAATGAAGGGGTACTTGGTCTTGGGGTTCAGCTTGCCGTCGGCGTCGAGCATGGGCGGCCAGCCGCCATCAGGCACATCACCTGCCCATTTCTCCCCGGTCCAGCGAATCACCGGATGCTCCTGATCCCAGGGCACGCCTCTTCGATTCACCGAGGCCCGGTTGTAGATAATCCGACGGTTCACCGGCCAGCACCAGGACCACTCAGAGTAGAGACCGATACCGGATTTATCCACGGTGCTGCGGCGCGCTGCCATATTCCCCTTTTCAGTGTAACTCTGGCAGTAGAGCCAGTTACCCGATGAGGTGGAGCCGTCCGCCTGCAGGAAGGCGAAACTGGGAACCAAGGTCCCCGCCTTGAAGTTCTTGCCCTTGACGGTGACATCCCGCTGAAAGTAGCCGTTGATCTCCTTTGCCACCTTGTGGGCATCGAACTTACCGTTGGTGGTATAGTCCCACTTGAGGTTCAGGATGGGCGTTGGGAAAACCCCTCTCCTTCTCCGGTAAAGCGCCCGAATCTTATCGAAAAGCTCTACCATGATATCGCCGTCAGGTCGGGCATCTCCGGGCGCATCCGTCGCCTTGTAACGCCACTGACTCCAGCGACCACTGTTGGTAATGGAGCCTTCCTTTTCCACGGAAGCAGCAGCTGGCAGGAAGAAGACCTCGGTCTTGATCTTCTTGGGGTCCATTCCCGGGCCATACCAGAACGAGCCGGTTTCGTTATCAAACAGGTTGACGTTTACCATCCAGTCCAGCTTGGCAAATGCCTTGCGGTTCTTGTTGGCATTGGCGCCGGAGCAGGCCGGATTCTGGCCCCAGGCAAAGAAGCCGGTGAATTCACCTCTGTACATGGCATCAAACAGATCCAGCCACGAGTATGTTTTCCCATCATCTGCCTTGGGCAACCAGTCGTAGCCGAAATCGGTCTTCTGAGTGGCATTTACACCGAACATGGACTTGAGAAAACTCACCGAATACTTGGGATAATTACCCCACCAGTTGGCGCTGAGTGGATCGCTGGTCTTCGGAGTCCACTTCTTGTTGTAAGCTTCCAACGAAACGTTGGATGACCTGGGTGTCTTCAGGTAGCCGGGCCAGATGTGCCAGAGCAGGCAGTGATCCGTGGAGCCCTGGACATTGGACTCACCGCGAAGCGCATTCACCCCGCCGCCGGCCACTCCCATGTTGCCAAGAAGCAACTGGATAATGGCCATGGCCCGAATGTTCTGGACGCCTACAGTGTGCTGAGTCCAGCCCATGGCGTACATGATTGTGGCGGCCTTGCCCTTTTCACCTGAGGCCGCATAGGTCTTGTAGACTTTGAGCAGATCCTCTTCGGGTGTGCCGGTAATGGCCGAGACTTTATCAAGGGTGTAACGGGAAAAATGCTTCTTCAGCTGCTGGAACACGCAACGCGGGTGCCTGAGAGTGACGTCCTTTTTGGGAATACCGCTCGGCTCCCTTTCAAAAGCCCAGTAGGACTTGTCGTAGGAGCGGGTTTGCGGGTTGTAACCTGCAAAGAGGCCATCTTCGAACCCGTACTTGCCGCCCAGAATGAAACTGGCGTTGGTGTACCAGGCCAGGTACTCGCTGAAAAAGAGTTCATTTTCGATAATGTAGTTGATCATCCCGCCCAAGAAGGCGATGTCGGTCCCTGAACGCAAAGCCGTGTAAAAATCCGCCTTGGCTGAGGTCCGGGTAAAACGGGGATCAACACTTAGAAGGGTTGCCCCATTCTCCATGGCTTTCATAACCCATTTCATGGAGATGGGATGGTTTTCGGCAGCGTTGCTTCCCATCACCAGGATGCAGTCGCTGTTGCCGATGTCAATCCAATGATTGGTCATTGCGCCGCGTCCGAACGACTCTGCCAGAGCCGCAACAGTGGCGCTGTGTCAGATACGGGCCTGATGTTCAATGTAAACCAGGCCCAGGGCACGCATCATCGCCTGAAGCGCCCAACATTCCTCGTTATCAAGGGCGGCGCTACCCACGTGGGCGATACCATTGGTCCGATTGACCAGCTGGCCCTTGCTGTTCTTGGCTGTGAAGCTGGCATCACGGCTTCGCTTCACCCGCTTGGCAATCTCGCTCAGGGCCCAATCCCAGGATTTCCTTTCCCACTTGCTACTGTATGGGGCTCGGTAGAGAACCGTCTTGACCCTGCTGTCCTCAGTGACAAGTTGATAAAGGGCTGCACCCTTGGCGCATAGGGAACCCTGGTTGATGGGGTGGTCTGGATCGCCCTCGGTGTTAATAAGCTTGCCCGACCCATCTCTGGCGGTGTGTGCAATAATGCCACAACCAACGGCGCAGTAGGGGCAGATGGTGGTAGTTTCCTTCGCCCAGGCAATTTTGAGCGCCTTGGCGTGTGCCTTGACCGGTGTCAGGTTGAAACCCAATCCACCGAGAGCAAGGCCACCTACTGCTGCACCAGAGATCTTCATGAAATCTCTTCTCGTGATCTGCATGGGTCTAATTTGCCCTCCTTTCATGAAACATCGGTGCAATTCAACTCTGCTTCGTGTCAGTTATTGACTCTTAACACCTCCTTTCCCTTGTCAGAGGTGGACAAACACCTCTGACTATCCGTTCATTTAATCCTGCGCCTGCCGTTGCAACCGTCGATCCTTTGACTCGCTATCAATTCCGTTTCAGGAACGCAGGCATCAGACCTAAAAAAAGGAATAGGATGCAAACTTCGCCGCCAGAGCAGAATACGTTCTGCCCTCCAATTCAGTCCAGGTAGGCAACTCAAGGAATAACGATGAAGCAAAGTATTAGTTTCCTTAGCATCTGTCCGATCTAGTTACCGCACTAATTCAGGAATTCTCTGCTTCACAGAATGCTTGGCGCTCGGGGCGCTTTGAAGTAGGGATAAGGTGAATAAATGAACCAATAATCCAATTACGGCAATATCTTGGCTACAAAAATAGCACATTCCATCTCACTGTCAAGAATAAACAGTTATGTCAATTATGACATATAAACAAATGGTGACCTGTCATCACAATAAACTACGCAACAAGTATGATTTAATGATAATTACAAATTAATCGATATAATTTAACTGTTTAGTCAGCAGTGATTTTTAACACGATATTGACATACAAAAACGAGCATTTCACTGATACATAAAATAGCTACTTAAAGGCTATAAATTCGATCCAATTAGTGTTTATATGCAAATGTCAGAATTAGGATGTCATTCTGACAAGCGTAGCTGGGAAGAATCTCGTCATTCTTTTTGGGGTGGGAGATTCCTCGGGGAATTTATCCTGATTCCATTATAAGGGCATAAAGTAATCTATTATCTCCGGGTGAGATTACTAAACAGTTTGTCTTTCTCTTTTCGTGAATCGTGTAGGCCAGGGGTCGACAAGTGTAAATCTATTCTTAAATTATTTGCAACGAATTCGGGCGCGGAAAACATTCCTCTGGATTCGAAGGATTGCTCGAGCATAACACGGAGGCAGTTATGAAAACGATTCATGGCTTTGAACTGATCACCGAAACGCACATCACTGAATTGCAAAGTAAAGCTGAACTCTATCGCCACATCAAAACTGGGGCCGAGTTGCTATCTATCATAAACAATGACGAGAATAAGGTCTTCGGCATCACCTTCCGCACGCCACCCTCTGACTCAACCGGTGTTGCTCATATCCTGGAGCACTCTGTGCTTTGCGGCTCGCGAAAATATCCACTCAAGGAACCCTTTGTGGAACTCATGAAAGGCTCCCTCCAAACCTTTCTCAACGCCTTCACCTATCCAGACAAGACTTGCTACCCTGTAGCCAGTCAAAACCTGCAAGACTTTTACAATCTTATAGACGTTTATCTCGACGCTGTTCTTCATCCACGGTTGACACCGTTCACCTTACAGCAGGAGGGATGGCATTTTGACCTGGAATCATCGGACGAACCCCTCATCTACAAAGGGGTCGTATTCAACGAGATGAAAGGCGCCTATTCCTCCCCCGACAGAGTTCTCGCCGAATACAGCCAGCAATCGCTTTTCCCTAACCATACCTATGGACTTGATTCAGGTGGCGATCCAAAGCACATCCCCAGCCTTACTTTTGAGCAGTTCAAATCATTCCATCAAAAATACTACCACCCCTCCAATGCTCGTATCTTCTTCCACGGCGATGATGACCCGGAGCAGCGGTTGAGATTGGTAAATGATTACCTCAAAGATTTTGACTTTCTGGAGATGGATTCAAGTATACCGTTGCAGCCGCCGTTTGATCAGCCCAAACGAATTGTTCACCCTTTTGCCGCAGGAGCCGACGAGACCGGTGAAGCAAAGGGGATGATCACCATCAACTGGCTGCTCACCGAGACCGCAAATTCTGAGACCAACCTAGCTCTCAGAATTTTGAATTACATCCTCCTGGGGATGCCAGCCTCGCCCTTACGCAAGGCCCTCATCGACTCCGGCCTAGGCGAAGATCTGGCCGGTGTGGGTCTTGAGGATGAGCTGAGGCAGATGTATTTTTCTACTGGACTGAAGGGTATCGATATACATAACGGCGATCGTATTGAGAATCTCATCCTTCAGACCTTGAGCACTTTGGCAAAAGACGGCATCGATCCGCTGACCGTGGAGGCTGCACTCAATACCATTGAATTCCGACTTCGCGAAAACAATCCCAGAGGATACCCTCAAGGGCTGTTGCTCATGTTGCGTGCTCTCACCACCTGGCTCTACGGTGGTGACCCCCTGGTCCTACTCGCCTTTGAAGGTCCCCTCGCAAAGGTAAAATCCCAACTGGCCGCCAATGATTCGTTCTTCGAGAGGATGATCGATCGCTTTTTTCTAAAAAACCCACACCGTGCCACTCTTATTTTGCAGCCTGATCCTAATCTGACAGAGAGACAAGAAAAGGAAGAGCGAGTTCGTCTGGACGAGGCCAGATCTGGCATGAGTCAAGCTGAGCTGCAATCTACAATTGAGCAAACCTTGCAGCTCAAACGAATCCAGCAAACCCCTGATTCCGCGGAGGCACTGGCCACTATCCCCACTTTGAAGCTTGCCGACTTGGACAAAAACAACAAAACAATCCCCTTAACTGTAACGCAGCACAAAAACACTCAGATCCTGTTTCACGATCTGGCCACAAGCGGTATTGTCTATTTAGATGTGGGCTTCAACCTGCACGCCCTAGAGCAGAAATACCTTTCCTTTATCCCTCTCTTTGGCCGGGCCCTCCTAGAGTTGGGTACCGAAGAGGAAGACTTTGTCACACTCACACAGCGCATCAGCCGCGAGACAGGAGGGATTTACCCGCAATCCTTCGCTTCAGCGATCACCGGGAAAGATCGGGGGACATCCTGGCTGTTCCTGCGCGGAAAAGCCATGTTTGCCCAGAGCAATGAACTTATGGCCATCTTGCGAGATGTATTCCTTAAGGTTCAACTTGATAATAGGGAGCGCTTTCGTCAGATGGTCATTGAGGAGAAGGCTCGCCAGGAGCAAAAATTGGTGCCCGAAGGACACCAGGTGGTCAATTTGCGGCTGCGTGCCCACTTTAGTGAGGCAGACTGGGCCGCTGAACAGATGAGAGGTGTGAGCTACCTTTCCTTTTTGCGCAATCTCACCCAGAGGATCGATGAGGACTGGCCCAGCGTGCTTAACAGCCTTGAAGAGATACATCGAGCGCTGGTGAACCGGGAGAACATGCTCATCAACGCTACCTGCGATGAAAAGAGCTGGATTAACCTCGAGGTTGACCTGAGCGATTTTTTGAACAACCTTCCCTCAGAGCCGGTTCACTTTTTTGAGTGGTCCCCAGAGGAATTTCCCGGCTTTGAAGGTATGACCATACCGGCTCAGGTTAATTACGTGGGCAAAGGGGCAAATCTTTATCAACTAGGCTACCGCTTACACGGCTCGGTTCACGTAATCACTCGTTTTCTACGAACCGCCTGGTTGTGGGAACGTGTTCGCGTCCAGGGTGGTGCTTATGGCGCTTTTTGTCTCTTTAATCATCTGTCCGGCACCCTGACGTTTGTCTCATACAGGGACCCCAATTTGACTAAAACAGTGGAAACATTTGATCAGACGGTGCAATTCCTTCGCTCGGCTGACCTGAGAGAAGAGGAACTGAAAAAGGGTATCATCGGGACCATCGGCGACATTGACAAGCATCTCCTCCCTGACGCCAAAGGGTATACTTCCATGGTTCGCTACCTGACCAAAGACACCGACGAGAAAAGACAGTCTCTACGTGAGGAAGTTTTGAAGACGTCAGCCAAAGATTTCAGAACTTTTGCTGATGTTCTGGATGGGGTCAGGGAGAGGGGATTAGTGAAGGTAATCGGCTCTCCAAGTGCCATTGAGAGCGCCACTGCCGAACGGAAAGATTGGCTGGAGGTTATCAAGTTGCTTTAGGGAAACGAAATATAATATTAGACCCTCTCGATTCCGGATTACAGATTGCGGATTGCGGATTTAGGTAATTTGTTACCTGTAACCTAATGCTGAGGTTACTTCAGATAGCTATCAGAAAGAAAAGCACCAAAGAAGGATTCCCCAATCTTAAATCTTAAATTTACAATCTTAAATCTACAATCAACCCACCGGCCCTGAGCCCTTCTTGATCAGGACATGGTAAGCCTTTAACCTGTCTGAAGGCGGGAGATTACGGATGTCGTCGAGCACGTGGAGAATTCCCCCGTCACGTAAAATCTCCTCGTTGTCCAGCATTTTGAGCGTATAATCTCGAATCAGGGTGTGATAAGGCTCTGCAAGATCGATGAACTTAATACCCGCCACATGGAAATCTTCATCCGAGTCTTGTTCCCCCTCCTGAGTGCGAGAATACATCACTTCTCCGGCCAGCTTGATTGAATTGAGGGTGCCCGGCAAAAGGAACTCTAGGGTTATGCTATCGCCAGGGCTGATTGGATCGACTGATTTAGCAAAAATGCCCTCCGTGCCCAAGTTGATGATTTTAGCTTTAATAGTGGATCCGTCAGCCAGGTCACAACGTACATCAAGATGAACCGGAACCCGCAAACTCCTTCTCTTGCCCCTGCCCTCTTCCATAGGCTCTCTTTTATCCTGGTTTTTTAACGTTGACTGTGGCCCGGCGCTACTATTTAAAGTGGAAAAACCATGTTGTGAGACCGTACCTTAAAAAGCTACACCAGTGGTTTACTAGTCAAAGTAACCGCTCTATATATAATTATTATTGTTTAAATATTCATTCAAAATATAATGTTATTTATTAAGTTTATTTTGCCTCTCTAAAAGGCTGCAGATACGTTCTCCCTAACCCCCGGCAAGTTCAAGCACCTTGTGCACCAACTTCTCAATACCGACTGCCACGTCTTTGATGCCAGGCCCCAGCATGTAGGCAGGTGTGGTGACCACTTTGTTTGCACCGTCCACATGAATCATATCCACCGTGCAAGTTTTGTGCTGACCGCCCATGGCTTCAATGGCCTCTGCAGTGGATTGATCGTTTCCGATGGTCACCTCGGGTTTCTTGGCAGAAAGCGCTTTGGCCAAGGGAGCCGGGGAGATACAGATCGCACCAATGGGTTTACTAGCCGCCGACATTTCCTCGAGGATCCGTTTTACCTCGGCTTCGACAGTGGATTCTGCACCCTTGAAGGCAAAGTCGCTCAGGTTCTTAGCCGCGCCGAACCCACCGGGCATGATCAGACCATCCAAATCAGCAGCTTTGACATCTTTGAGATCCTTTATCTCGCCACGGGCAATGCGAGCTGATTCCACCAGCACGTTCCGCTTTTCAGTCATTTCTTCCTGTGTTAGGTGATTGACCACGTGGTACTGGTCGACATCTGGTGCCATGCAGACAATTGTAGCGCCGGCCCGGTCCAGCGCCAGCATGGTTAGCACAGCCTCATGTATTTCTGCACCGTCAAATACGCCACATCCTGAGAGAAGCACACCGATCTTTGCCATTATTTTCTCCTTGATTATAGCTTCTTAATCCAGTCCTCGATTTCGCCTGCCTCATACTCCTCCTGCTGGAGGGTGAGGTCCAGGTTAACAACGAGGCCTGCATGTTTCTGCGTTTCACTGTCATCACGGAACTTCAGGTGGCGTTCACGAGAGGCACGCACGTCCTCCAGGGTTTTTTGCAGCGCCACACCGATGGACCGACTCGTATCGATTTGACCAGCCTCGAGCCGCGGCGTTATTCCATTTTCAGCCACCTCTTCGGCAATATGGGCCAGTTGCTTCATCTGGGTCATGGAGAAGTCCATAAGTTCCCAGCCGGTGATTCCTTCCCGTTGGAGGACCCAACCATTTCGCACGTGCTGCAACACTTGGGTGTACTTGCTTGCCACCAGATCCTGAAGTTGATCGACGAACTCTTTGGGCAGCTCATTCTCTTCTCCTGGAACACCCGCGGCTTCATCTGGAGTGAGCTTGTCCAACACCCTTTGAAATTTCTTTGCGTGCATAGCGGATTCCCAGCCCTCCCGCTCTAATACCCGCTTAATGTGAGGGTCATCCACTCTGTCCGCCTCTCCCTTGTAGTGGGGGACCAACTTCAGCTCATACTCAACATAGGACTTGAAGATTGTTTCGCGATTGGTGGGGTCATAGGGGTAAGGGGCTGGCGTCAAATTGGGCTCACCACCCAGGTCTCCTATGACCATGCCAAGCCAGTGCATATGCCACATTTCCTCCCTGGAGCGAGACAGCAAACCTGCACCGATAGGGGTATCTTCACCCTCTAAATAGCTATGAGTAAGATAGCGAATGATCGCCGCATGCTCCTCGGCGATGTCCTTGTTCAACATCGCGATCAATTCCGACTTTTCCATAACGAACCTCCGTAGCTGGGTTTGGTAAAACCAATGTTAAGCCTACCTCGAATATAGTTTTTCCGACTAAATCTCGTCAAGGTTTATCAACTCAATAAAAAGGAAAAATGCCAGCCCATTGGGGCTGGCATTTCTGTCATTACGGTCTCGACTAATTTTCAGTGATCCCATATTGCACGGGGCAGAGATCATTTCAACTGAGCTGCGAACGAAGCCACTCTTTCAGCAATTCACTGATCCCGTAGCTTCCTCTCCTACCGCCCCAGGCTTCGAGTTCCCTTTCCACAAGCTCACGCGGCGCGTCCACTTCTCCAAGGATTTCCCCTTCCGCCATGCTCCGCCTTATCAGAAGAAGCTTTGCCGGCTTCTCCCAGGCATCGATGGTGAAGTAGCAACTCACATCAGTGTTGGATCTGACAAAGTCCCGACCGTGGGCCCAGGATGAGCCCCACTCCAGGTAAAGAGCCACCGCCTTCTCAGGAGTCATCTCCAGGTTAAGGCAGTCCATAATTTCTTGGTTTTCCTTTATTTCTTCGATAGTCAACATGTGGTTACCTCCATTTTCAATGCCCGGAGGTGGAATCCGTTACCCTGTACCGGCGAGCGTTACAACCTCCGGGCTCGAGAAACGAATCTGACCTTCGAGATTATCCCTCGAACCCAGGTAGGTTGGGAACCGTAGAACGATTAGTCCACCTTGAAAAAAGCGCTGGCTTTTGCACCGCACACCGGGCAGGTGTCAGGAGGTTCATTTTCAACGGTCATGCCGCATACACTGCAAACGTAGTAGTCCGCCTCTTCGAGGCTATCCAGGTTGTCCAGAGCTTGCTGATAAAGGTCAGCGTGGACCTTCTCCACCTCATTGGCAAAGACAAAGCTTCTCTCTGCCTTCTTGTTGCCCTCTTCCTTGGCGACCTCGATCATTTCAGGATACATACTCTTAAACTCGTGGGTTTCACCGGCCACGGCAACATTAAGGTTCTCTGCAGTGCTGCCAATCTCCCCCAGGGCGCGCAAATGAGCGTGGGCATGAACAGTTTCTGCCGCACCTGCAGCTCGAAATAGTTTGGCAACCTGCGGGTACCCCTCTTTCTCAGCCTTTTCTGCAAAGGCAAGATATTTACGGTTGGCCTGGGACTCCCCAGCAAAAGCATCCCTCAGATTCTGTTCCGTCTTAGACATCAAGTTCCTCCTTTCTTAATTTGAATCAATTTATTGGCCAGTTTCTCGGCCACAAAAGTTAGACCTTCGAGGTCCAGATATTCTATGGCTGCTGCGTTGAAAAGGACCTTGGACTGTGCTTCGAAGCCCTCCTCCCTATCTTCGTCCCAAAAAAGCAGACGAAGTGGCATCCTGGGAAGCGGTTGAAACTGAAAGGCCAGGTCACCGCTGTGTCCATCTACCACTCTTGTGCCTCCTAGCTTCTGACAAGCACTTTCCAGTGCAGTTCTGGCCCCAGAAAAGACCTCACTGATGCGTCGGTGACAACCCTCATCAAGTGCCGCACGCTTGGGCAAAGAATTCGGGAAATTTTCCAATCCTACCCAATCGCCGCTCAAAGGCTTTGAACCGGCAAAAAAGATGTAATTATAGAGAAGTACTTCATCCCAGGGATCAAACTCCTCACTGTTCTCAGCCAAGATCCCACTATGGCTCATGCTGACCACGCGATCGAAATATGGAATTTTCAGAGTAACCAAGCCGTTATCTTCTGAGTAACTCACCCCCAGCCCCGGAGCGATTGATTTGAAGTCGTGGCTCTTAATCTTCTCTCTCAGGTGATCCCGGGTTATTTTGTGATTATCTTGCTTGACGTAGACACCTTCTTTTCTTTGCTCCTCAATTATACTCTCCACCTCCTGGAGGGCAGCCTCTGCCAGGTGAGGGCAGTCTCGAAGGTCTTGGCCATATCCGACAACCTGGGTGGCGAAGGCAAGGCAAGAGGGATGACCACAATCGCCGCAGTTAGTCTTTGGCAGTTTTTTGTAAAGCTCAAGGGGTCCCATCCGCATCAGCTCTCTCCACAGCTATGAGGACTTTTTTTCGAATGTCTTCTTTTCGCCGCACTCAGGGCATTTCTGGGGTTTACATCTTCCTTCTTTTTCATGACCGCAGGTATTGCATTTGAAAGTTGCCATTGTCTCACCTCCCCTGCTTACTCTTGCCACCAGCCCTTCTCAAAGTGAGCTTTGCGCTCCGCCTCGGCCAGCTTTTTTATTTTGTATGCCGAATCCCGCAACACAGCGTAAAGTATGCCGCATCCAACATCTTCACGCACAGCATCGCCCTCGTCTGCAAGGATGAGCATGCTGTCCACCATATCCAATGTCTTCTTTATGGTCTGATTGCAAGGTTTCAAAATGGTTCACTTTCTCGCTAAGCGTTAATTAAAGCTCTTAGCTACCCTCCTCTACTACCGAACCCGGTCCTCGGAGTGGCCGAAACATCTTCTTACCGGCGCCACAAACCGGACATTTCCACTCCCCGGGCAAATTATCAAAATCTGTCCCCTTGGGAATCTTACTTCTTCTGTCTCCACGATCCGGATCATAGAGACAACCACAATTAGTCGTCTGGCACTGATACATGTCTTCCGGCTTTGCCATGCTATCTCCTTCCTTAAACGATCTACAGGTGGCATTCGTCTGCGTATTCGGGGCAGACTGACCTGATGTTGGCCTGATGTACTTCCATGCACTCGGGGCAATGGATCTCCAACTTGTCCCCATCGATCGTCTTGGCCTTAATCTCTTCTGCGCTCATGTCAGAAATAGTACCGCAGGCACAATTGGGGCATTTGCCTTTCACTTCGTATCTTTTCTTGCTCATCTCTCCCTCCTTGCGATTTAGGAATCTTTTTTGCTTAGCAGCCTGGTCGTTCTCCACGAAAAGCTGCCACAAGCGCTGCACTGGGGCAACTTGCACTCTTCGTCTTGACAGTCAATCTGCTTGGCGCAGGCATTACATCTGTATATACCCGGAGCCACCTCAGTACCAGTTGTCAGCCGCTCTCGAGACATTATTGTTTCTCCTCCGTAGATGTCTCTGTTGTGAGTTTCTTTCTAATGTGTGTTTAATCTCCAACCCAAGATTCATGCCAAGAAACCAGTTTGGTAGATAAAGTTATAAAAATAAGTAATATTATATAGTTAAATAAATATGACTATTGAAGGACTAATTGCCTCATCGGAGTTTTGTGAGACACCTATGAGACACTTATCAGTCAGCAGCGATGAGTGGGATTAAGCAATAAACATTGTACCTAATAATGACTAGAAGAAAAGAATTCCACTTTTAGATGTCTCAAGTTTAATTATGAGACAGATATGTCTCATGAGACATCCGGAAAATCCGCCAGGAAGCGATAGAGGGTGGCGCGACCGACACCCAAATGTCTGGCAGCTTTGGCCTTGTTGCCGCCCGTCAACTCCAGGGCAGCCCTTACCGCCTGCTCATCAAGCTTTCTAACCGGACCGCGCCGAGAATTTCTTTCTCTCAGTTCCAGGGGCAAGTCTTCTATTTGTATTACCTTACCCTTGCACTTGACCAGTCCGTAATGAATGGCATTTTGTAACTCGCGAACATTTCCGGGCCATGGATAGTCTAGCATTACGGCCAGAGCTTTCTTGGATAGTCCCGTTGCTTTCTGCCCCTTTTCCCTGGCCGCCTTTAAAAAATGTTCAACCAAAAGAGGAATGTCGTTTTTTCGATCCCGAAGTGGCGGCAGCTCAATGGGCACTACGTTAAGCCGGTAGTAAAGGTCTTCTCGAAAGTTATTTCTATCCACCTCGCGCTTCAGGTCACGGTTGGTGGCACTGATCACCCTCACGTTTACCGTGATAGTTTCCTCGCCTCCCACCCTCTCGAATGTTCCCTCTTGCAGAACACGCAGGAGCTTTACCTGCATGCTTTTGGGGAGATCTGTCACCTCGTCAAGAAAAATGGTGCCCTCATCTGCCAGCTCAAACCTGCCCTTCTTGTCCCGGATTGCCCCGGAGAAGGCTCCTTTCACATGCCCGAAAAGCTCGCTCTCGAGTACGCCCTCAGGCAAGGCGCCGCAGTTAATCGGGACGAAGGGGCCCCCACCTCTCTGACTCTCATTGTGGATGGCTGCGGCAACAAGCTCTTTGCCCGTTCCTGTCTCACCGGTGATATTCACCGGATAGTCGTTGGTGGCCAACTCCCTTATCTGCTCAAAGATTTGGAGCATCTTGTGATCCTGCCCGATTATTCCAGCAAAACTGGTAACTTGACCGAGCCTGATCTGTAAGCCAATCAGATCGGTCACGTCCCGGAAGGCGGCCAGCACCCCCACAAAGCAACCGGTTTCATCGGTCATCCCTGTTACCGACATCTCGATCCGTCTCGGATCGCCCTGCTTGCTGACAATATTGAGGGGATAATCAACCCGGGTCCAGGAATTGGGCGGTTCTCCGCAAAATGAGCAGCGCCCACCACAAAATGGTGCCCCGAATGCCTCGTGACAGTCCCTTCCCAGGATGTCTATCCTATCGTATCCGGTTATTCTCTCTGCGGCCCGATTAAAGAAAAGGATGCGCCTTTCCTTGTCGTGCGCGATGATCCCTTCCATAAGGTTGTCGAGGATCCGTTCCAGATTTTCCTTGTCAGCCAGAAGATTTTCCAATTTCAGGTCCATCAAGAGCTTTCCCGTTCTACCCCTGTGTCAGAGACATATGGGCCGAATCGGCCCACACCACCTCTCTCCCATTACTTGTGTGTATGATCGAAATAGAGAATTTCAAATTCCTTCAGCAGTGACCGAAGGGTATTCACGTTGGAGAGATCAGCAGTCTGCTTACACTTCATAGCTGCAATCAACATTTGATGCAAAACGGTCAATTTTTCCGAGTATTTCTTGGCATCTGGTTTGATACGCTGGGTCATGAAGTATTGGGTGACAATATGCTGTACTTCATTGGCGTGTTTCTCTTTGTTTGAAACCCACCGAACAAGCTGATTGTAGTTTACGGGATTTTGCTTGCCCAACTCCACAATTTTTTTCATCGACTTTTCAATTGTGGTGGCATGCTCAGCGATTAGATCCGTTCGTAACTGATCGTCATAGATGCCACAGGGAATTTCACAATGAGCCGAAGCCTTTCCTGCCCCGAAGGCAACCATGGCGAGCGTCAAAATTAATGCTAGACATTTTGTTTTCATGGTAAATCTCCTCTGATTTACTGGACACTAAACACTAAGCACTAAGCACAGAAAATCTTATTTGGTTGCTCATTTTAGTGCCTAGTGCATAGTTCCTAGTGCCTAGTTTCATTGGTCTTGGAGCGGCTTCCAGCCGCGATTGAACGAGGGAAGGAATGGCCTCGATCCTCCCATCCCTCCCCTACTTTTACTAACCTAATCATTCCAAGATTGACTTTCACCCTATCTTTTTGCCTTAATATCTTTATAGCCGAGGCAAACCAACACCAGGAGTATATGTGGCAGCCACAAACATTCTTGTCACCGGCCCGCCCCGATCCGGAAAATCCACTCTGATCGAAAAGGTTATCCAGAAAATAGGTAAACCGGCAACCGGTTTTTTTACCAGGGAGATAAGGCATAAGGGCCTGCGGGTAGGGTTTTCAATAACTACTCTGGATGGAAAAACAGGCGTTTTGGCTCATCAAAATATTAAAAGTAAATTCAGAGTGGGTAAATACGGGGTGAATCTCCACGATCTCGACGAGGTCGCTGTGCCATCAATGCAACCAGCCAAGAGCGGGGAGATAGTCGTTGTTGACGAAATAGGCAAAATGGAGTGCTTCTCATCACTTTTCAAGAAAATCTTGATAAAGGTACTGGATTCAGAACACCATGTTATCGGTTCTATTGCCATGAGAGGCGACCACTTTATTCAGGGTATAAAGAAACGTCATGACGTTTTGGTGATACCTATTACCGAAAACACCCGGGATTTGGCCCTGGATCTTTTCCTGAGTAAGATACAAAGGTAAAATAGAGTACTGCAGTACTGGAATAGTGGAATACTGGAATGATGGAATGTTGGAGTTAATGAAATCCCAAACTCCAAGCACCAAATTACAAACAAATCTCAAATTCCAATACCAAATGACCAAAACAAAAAACAGGTTTGGAATTTCGAATTTTGGTCATTGTGATTTGTTTGGGATTTGTGATTTGTTATTTGGAATTTCTAGTCACTCCATTACTCCATCAAAATATGTATAAATCTTTTTTCTGAGAGTGGCTAATGACCGGTATTGGAAAGGTGCTAGTTAGAATTCCCTCGGGCAAATGCCGACAATGCGGCAAGAGTAGTCCAGCCATTTCCGATGTCATAGGCTTCTGTGCAAATTGTATCCGGTCCCACTTTGAGGATGTTTGGCCTGAAATCAAAAGCGTTCACGCTCGTACCCGAAAACCCTACGGTCTACCGGAGAGCCCGCCCCGGGCTGAGTCTGGGGTCGCCTGTAAGCTTTGCGTTCATCTATGCAAAATCCCCGAGGGCGGTGTTGGCTTCTGCGGCCTCCGCCGAGCGGAAGACGGTAAGATAAAGGGCGGCCGGCCGCACGAGGGAAATCTCTCCTATTATTACGACCCCCTTCCCACAAACTGTGTGGGTGATTTTGTTTGTCCGGGTGGTACGGGCTGTGGCTATCCACAGTATGCTGTTTCCGACGGCCCTGAACATGGCCATAACAATCTGGCTGTCTTCTATAATGCCTGTTCCTTTAATTGCCTTTATTGTCAAAATCACCAGTTCAAAGATCGAACTCGCTCAACTCAACGTGTCACTGCAAAGCAGTTGGCTGGAGCGGTGAAGCTTAACACCAGCTGCATTTGCTATTTCGGTGGAGATCCGACTCCGCAAATTCTCCATGCCCTTAAGGCCTCAAAACTGGCTCTGCAAATGGCATCTGAGCGCGTCCTCAGGATTTGCTGGGAGACCAATGGGGCCGTGCAAGAGCCCTTCCTGAGTATGATGGCAAGGTTATCATTTGACTCGGGTGGATTAATAAAATTTGATCTCAAGGCATGGAATGAAAGTGTTCACCATGCCCTTTGTGGGGTGACAAATCGAAAAACTCTAGATAACTTCAAAGTGTTGAGCGAGTTCGTCCAGCAAAGGCCGGTGCCACCTTTTCTGATTGCCAGCACCCTCTTGGTGCCGGGCTATGTGGACGAGGTGGAAGTCGCAGGAATTGCGCGCTACATCGCCCAGTTGAACCCAGAGATCCCCTATAGTCTTCTCGGTTTTTATCCTCATTTTCATCTGCAAGACCTTCCAACCACCTCCCGCAGCCATGCGCTCCGCTGCAAGGAGGTCGCCGAAAGCGCCGGCCTGAAGAACGTCCATATCGGCAATCTGCACTTACTCGGGCGAGATTATTAATCGATTTTGGATTGCGGATACCGGATTGCGGATTCACCTAACAATTGACATATTCAGGGAAACCATCTAGATTTTGCCTTGACCTATCTGCCCTTGTGCCTGGGTGATGGAATTGGTAGACATAAGGGACTTAAAATCCCTTGGGACCATGTCCCGTGCGAGTTCGAGTCTCGCCCCAGGCACCACCTGACTTGTCAGATCCAGGCTTATCTTACGGTTTTTCTCACGCGGCTTTTGGCATGCTTTTTGTAGAATTTGCTCAGAAAGGTAAGTTTGCTCATGTGAAAGCAGAATGGGGGTGTAGATGATTGAGGTTGGCGATCAAAAGCGTCTGTCCTTCAGACTTAGAGTAGAGTGGCCTGTCAAATTGGAGACCTCAAAAGGATTTGTGGAAGGGAAAACGAGAGATATTAGTGCTGGAGGAGCTCATATTCGCTGCACAGAGCACGTGGATCTCGATGAACCGGTACAAATGACAATAAAGGCTCCCGAGAGGGAACCCTTGGAGGTGGCAGCCATAGTTATATGGTCAGACAGTAAAGACCAGTCCAATCGGCCCCGAATCATCGGTGTAAAATTTACCGAGATATCCGCCGACGACAGAGAGTATCTCGAACAAATGGCCTTGGAGGACTTTAAGGCAAAACTACCCAAGTCATAGATCGCGGTTTCTTGGTAAAAACGGTTAGATTAAACCTTTCTTTCGCCCCAATGATCTTTATTCACCTCTGGTACAGTCCTCCCAATGTAGGAGAAAGCAACGGAGGATGTCTGTTTCGGTTACCATGCCTACTAAACGATTTTCTTGTACCACCGGCAGACAGCCAATCTTTTTATCCAACATGATCTTTCCCGCCTCTTGGATGCCTGCGTCCGGGGTTACCGTAATCACATTTTCTACCATGGCTTCCCTGATGGATACTGACTTGAGGTGGTCGCGAGTTTCAGCGTAATCATATCCCATCACCGATGCCAAAGAGGCCTTAAACAAGTCGCGCTGGCTGATAATCCCCACCAGACGGTCGCCCTCCACGATTGGTAGATGCCGAATTCGTGCCAGATTCATGATGTCACTGGCCAGCGATAATTCTTCATCGACGTGCAGTGTAACCACCTCAGTCACCATAATATCTCGAATCTTCATCTACCCCCCCTTAACTGATTTAAACTGGAGTCCAAAAAAGGTCTGCTACCTGTCATAAGTACTGCAATCCCGCCACCCCTGTCAATTAACATTTCGCACTCAGCGCTCACGCTGAGTGCGTGACGCAAGGCACACGGCACAAGGCGCAAGGCAAATTCGTAGAATCCAGCAGACAGTAGCCAGAATTCAGGAGAACCACCGATATCCCAATATTTCCTCCCTCGCTCCTAGCTCCTGAATTCTAGCTCCTAATAGGTTTCTTTCACCTTACGTCTTGTGCCGTGCGCCTTGCGCCCTATCATTTTTGTGGCGTTATTTACTTAATACGGTGGAGAGGATATAGTAAATGCTGCAAAGGAGAACTAAAGCTATGGAAAACGGCACATATCGGCATACGGCCCGGAAGCTCTACGATTTCATCCAATCAAATCTCTACTTCAACCGTCCCGATCTTCAAGTCGGGGGAGAACAGTTCAATTCCACTCTTCTCTTTAGTCTTCTGACAGCTCTGCTGGGTGGGAAGGCCTTGATCATTGGTGAACCCGGGCTAGGAAAAACCACCGCCGCCGAGTACGTTGGTTCCCTGCTATACCAACTACCGGCAGGTACAGTTTGGGCCAGTGAGGTTTCCGGCCATCCCGAACAAACTGAGGAGAAAATTATCGGCAGACCTGATCTCGGCAAACTGAATACGGGTCAGGAGGAGGTCGTATGGTCTCACTTTGTTCAGCTTCCCGTAAAGATCGTGGATGAGATCAACAGACTGCCGGAGACCAAACAGAGCATGATCCTGGATGGAGTGGACCGGGGCAACTGGGAATATCTCAACGAGATGATCCTGAACGATGAGTACTGTCTCTTCGCCACTGCCAATTACCAGGATCAGGGCACTAACACCATCATTGCCCCTTTGTTGGACCGCTTTGATGTGATGGTTGAGTCGCGCTACCCTGGCCCCAGTTATGCCTTCCTGATTAGCCAGCGACAGGAAAAAGAAGAACTCCTACGGCATCCTGATCTGGAACGAGAACTCCAGGAGGTCTTAAAAGAAAAACTGCCGCCTGAGGAGAAAAAATCACGACTTGGGGCCATTTCTGAATCATTTGGTACTTACCTCCAAGAATCATTGCAACTGTCTACTTTGGATTCTGCCAGCAGGGAAAAGGTTCGCCAGCACATTTCTGCCGTAGGTCTCGATCAGGACGCCAACGCCTACGCAAGAATGCTGCTCGCCGAACTTTCCTTTTGCGAGCGCCACGGTCAGAAACGCTCCAGCGAGGTTTGCGAGGAGGGCTGCCATTATACAGGCTATCTCTGCCACCGACTGCGCAATTGTGCTTCCAACCGGTTACCTGTCTCACTGGCCAACTACGCGAAAGCGCTGGCCTGGTTTACGGATGCAGGTGAAGTGGGAATTGAAGAGATCCGTGCTGTTGGCCCCTACTGTCTGGCCCACCGGGCTCAGTGGACCGACACGCACCTCTCTCTGCTGCAAAAAGACCGTCGCGATGACCCTCTACAAATCCACCTGGCCCGTCAGGCCATAAGCGAAGTTTACCAGCGCTACAGCGAGCAGGCTGAACGCGTCAAGGCGGCACTGGCCAACGCTTATCGCATCTTCCAAGGGGAAGTTCTAGAGCCACTGGCCGGTGATCACCCCATTTATGCAGAGATCCGAAAGGATCTGAACCTGGAGGAGTAAGTGTTTAACCCTTTTGAAGACTTTAAGGATTTTCTGTCAAAGGCCAAAAACCTGCCTTTGGATCGACTGGCAGCGGCCCATGATCAGATCATGGGCGATCTAGCAGCAGGCTATGGCAAATTAGTGGAGCAGGAGCTCAAGAGCCTTGTCTGGTTTGTGGAGCACAATCGTGTGATCGAAGCATACAAGACTGCCACAGAGGTAATTAAGGAAGTAAGCTACGACGCTCATAGCATCGAGGATTTCTGTTACGTGTTGGATAGCGGCACTGACATACCTTACCTCATTTCAGGACCAGCCGGGATTTACATTGCTGCACTCTGCAATAACGCAGATGAAGACGCCATCGTCCTCAGGCTCGGCGAGATGAAACGGACCCTACACTTTCTTGGTTATCGTCTCCCCTACGGCAAATCCTTGCGCGTTGAGGGTGATGCGGGAAATTTCACTGGCTCCGCTCTCCAGGGTGGTGAGGTTACTGTAACCGGCTCCACAGGCGACTGGGCCGGCGCTGGGATGACTGAGGGCAAGATTTCAATTCACAAACACTGCGGTCGCAACACCGGTGAATGGATGCAGGGCGGCGAAATCTGGGTAGGAAGCCGCATCCGTGGCCTAGGTAGAGTTGCTTCCGGCCAGATCTATCAAGCTGGAGAGCCAGTGGGTCCGGCGTAGCACAAGGAAAACTAGGCACTAGGCAAGATAGAGTTATTAGTTATTAGTTATTAGTTATTAGTTAAACGGGAAAAGTAAGTCTGATGATCGGGGAATTCTTCGACGACTGACTTCCGCTGCAGATGCAGTGAAAACCGAATAAGGTATGACTCATAACGTATAACGTATAACTAATAACGTATAACTAATAACATTTAACGTACAACTACCCGTCTCAATATAGAGTGCTTGATGAACGACAACAGGGAACGACCTGAACAATCTGAAGACCTGGAGGAAATGCTGCAGCGACTGTGGCCGGAGGTTCGTCGTCGGCACCTGTATCCTGAACTACCCCTGCCCAGGTTTGATAAAAGCGGTTCCCCGGTCGGCATGGAAATCCGTAACAAACAGATTATTCTCAATGTTGACTATATTGAGGCAATGGCGCAGTTGCTACCAGTGGAAACCATCTTGGAAGCGCTTCTGGATCATGGAGTTAGCCATTATACCTGCTGCCCTTGGGACCTCGCTACTCACCTGCGCCTCTATGCCCGAGCCAAGAAAATCCTTGGCGACAATGACCTCGCCCGTACAGCCGCCGACCTATTCATGGACGTTGTAGCCGACACCCATGCGGTTAGGGAAAGGCAAAGCTCCCTGCCTCAGCTTTATCGGAGTGGCGCGCGCACGCCATTGGAAGAGGTCATCTTCTCCCTGTATGAGGAGATTTGGGGAGTAGACTTGGGTGGCAAGAGAAACCAAGATGCAGTGAAAAGACTCGTTGCCATTCCCTATCTGGACAAGCGCAGGTGGCTGGCTAGTCTGACGCGTTTCATTCGCGGCATCCGCCCCCTGCTTGAAGAGACAAAGAGCAGTTCCCCGGATGAACAGACTCGAATGGGCAGGCATGGCTTCCAGCAGTATGCTCCTGAAGAGATCGAACAAGCCTTGCGCGAATTTGCCAGAGATGCGGATTCTCCCGAGGAGTTCGCCGAGGTTCTCGAGTATTTGCAAAACGAGCTCGAGTCCCCTTGCGATAAAAGCGGCGAGGATATGGGACACGGCGCTGGAAGCCCTGTTGAGGCCAATCGGCTCTATTACATGAAATTGGCGGAAAACTACGCCCTGCCCCTTCGCAAAATGCCGTTGAAGGATTCCGGTCACCTCCATCCCCACTCCCATCGCCCCTGGGAAGTCTGTCAACCATTCCAAGACCTGGATCCATGGTCAAGTTTCGGTAAGTATCTTCCCGGTATTACCCAAATTTGGGAAAGGCGAGAAGGTCTGATATACGGCAAGAAAGAGAAAACACCCAACTGTCTTGTGATTATCGACTCTTCAGGCAGCATGGTGGATCCCCGCAGCCAGTTATCGTATGCGGTTCTTGGCGGTGGCTGTGCGGCTGATGCCTATTTGCGCCATGATGCCAGTGTGGCGGTCTACAACTTCAGTGACGCGCCAGCCGGTGGCAGGGAATATCTATCTTTCACCCGCAGTCGACCACTCATCTACAAGGTCCTCTGTAGATATTTTGGCGGTGGGACCGCTCTAGATGTTGACGAAGTCACCAGTGTCGCTCTGGAGGATGACCCAGATATATTCCTGATCACCGACATGCAAATCACCAATCTGGATCAAACCGTCTCGCGGTTTTCGCGACTTAAAAACAGAGTGACCGCAGTCCATGTTGGCAAGAAGAGCGGCGCCCTCAGGTTCATCAAGGCATCGGTGAAAAACAAGAACATCTCAGTATTCGGCGTAAACGACACGAATGATATCCCGCGGATCGTACTGGGCAGCGTTCGAAACTATCTAGCACTAGAATAGCAAGTTATGGATGTGTGATCTGATATGTGGGATGAATTCATGCCTATCCCCCATCTCACATCGCACATCGCATATCCCACCTGGAGCGGCTAGCATCCAGCGATCAGCATCCAGTATCGAGTTTCCATGAAAGTTGCCGTTATTTCCGATATCCATTCAAATATCGAAGCCCTGAAGGCCGTACTTGACGCCATCGACCAGGAAGATATATCACTAATTATCAATCTTGGTGATTTGGTTGGCTACAATGCCAGCCCAGTGGAGTGCGTTGATTTAGTGCAGGGTCGGCAAATCATCAGCATCCAAGGCAATCATGACCGGGCTGCCACGGAAATGAAACACGCCGAGGGCTTCAATATTTTGGCTTACCAGGCGGTGAAGTGGTCCGCCAACAAACTGGCTCCAATTCACAAGCGCTTTCTTAAGAAACTTGAGCACACCCGGGTCATTTGGGATCGCTATCTCGTCTTTCACGGTGCCCCCGGCAATCCTGATGCTTACCTTTTCTACCTCTTCCAGGCAAAAAAGGCATTCAACTATATGCGCAAGCGAACAGTCGGAGTGCGAATTGGATTTTTCGGCCACACACACAAACGTGCTGTGTGGCAGCGTGACGTTCGAGGGAAAGTCTCCAGTCTGAAGATTCCCGAAGAAAATATCCTGTTAGATCCAGAACAGATGTACCTGATCAATCCGGGTAGTGTGGGCCAACCACGGGAGCACAATTGGAAAGCATCATATCTTGTATTCTCCAACGAACCGGAGACGATTCAGTTTAAGTCCGTTTCCTATGATCTGCACTCGGCCCAAGCAAAGATCCGCAATGCCAAGCTACCTGAGTACCTAGCGGAAAGGCTGGAAACTGGTGTATGATGTGTACACGCTTATAAGTCCAGGGGGGAAGCCACGATGAAAGATTACAAGAAAGAATGCAAGCTAAAGGACGGCAGTATTGTTCTCCTGCGGCCCCTGGTGGCCGAGGATAAAGAGGCGCTTATCACCTTTTTCCAATCGCTCCCTGAAGACCTGCGCCTTTATCTACGCCACGATGTAACCGATGTTCAAATCATAGATTCCTGGACCAAGAATATCGACTACAGTCGAGCTTTCCCTATCGTCGCCCTAGACGGTGACCGCATTGTCGGTGATGTATCCTTGCACCGCATACCATACGGCTGGAAGCACCACATCGGCACCGTTCGTGTGGTGGTGGACCCGGAATACCACCATAAGGGTCTCGGCACTTTACTGATTCACGAGATCGTTGAATTGGCTGCGGAATTTGGTCTTGAGAAGCTGTGGGCTGAGCTGCCGCTCGATTTTCCGGAAGCCCTCTCCGTCTTCAGGAAGGCTGGGTTTTCCAGCAAAGCGGTGATCGAGGGATTGGTGAAAGACCTTCACGGACGCAGCACAGACGTGGTAATCATGGTATGTGATATCGGTACCCAGTATGGTTTTTGATGGATTTGAAGCTTCAAATCCAGACAATCTCGCACTCTGGTGGAGTTACCCCGTCCGAAGATAACTGTCAAAGGACATCGCAACGGCGGCATCAGTGCTCTCCCTTTTTTTTTGGTGCTCGCAGAGAAATCTGGAAAATTCCAATAAAACAAATTGTTATAATGCCCATAAGACCCATCCGACGGACACCCTCCAAACTACTGGTACCAGTTAAATAACGGATCAGCACGTATCTGGGATCTAATTCAACAGATTTATTGAAATCGGCATCGGATTGCTCCTCGTGCCCAAGCTGTTGGTGGGCTTTGGCTCGGGTTGCATAGGCTCTAGCAGTTGTCCGCTCATCACCCCGCAGACTGATGGCCTTGGTGGAGTCAAGGACTGCCTCTTCTGCCATTCCTTTGAGACGGTAGGCCTCTGCCCGATAGCCATAGGCACTCGCAGCTCTTGGGTCTAGCTCTATGGCACGGCTTAAATTGCTGATCGCCAGCTCTGCTTCTCCCGCTTTCAACTGAGCCGACCCCCGCATAAGATAGGCCTCAGCCCCTTCAGGTTTCAACTCAATGATTTTGCTGTAATCCTGAATGGCCTTGGCGTAGCGCCTCTGGAAATAATAGTGAATGGCTCTTTTTTCGTAAGCCTCCACCAGACTTGGGTTTTTTTCCAAAGCCTTGGTGAAGTACGCTATTCTCTTGTTTGCCAGGGAGCTTTCCATACCACGTTGATAGAAATACATGGCATCCTGTGCCCAGGCGACAGAGGTGGTCATCACTATATATGCAAGTGTTGCAATGATTATTCTTTTCATTGGCCCAGACTCCTTCCGGCACCGCAAAAACTTTTTCTTTTCACTCGCTCCGTGAAAACGACAGTTAATGTCGCTGGGCGCCAATGTCAAGTTAAGCAATTTCCCTGCCAGCTTTTTTCACTGACTTTAGATTTTACCGCCGGAGTTAACCTGGGCGACATTAGGCAAGACTAAGACAATCCGGGCCAAAAATTTGGGGACTAACCATCAGTGGTGTGAAGCGGTAATGCAGCAAAGGCGTGATTGATTTAATTGGCTTTGCCGAAATCGGGAAATTTGTCCAGCAGTGCCTGCTTCAAGGTACCGGCGTCAGCAAAGCGTTCTTTTGGATCTTTCCTGAGACATTTCAGGATAATACTCTCCAGTTCCTCCGGTATGGAGGGCTCGATATCTCGCGGGGGCTCCGGTTCTCTGGTGAGGATCAAATCCATCAATGCCTTCTCGTTATCGTCGAAGAAAGGCAGGATTTCAGTGTAAAGGAAATAGATAATTACGCCCAGGGCCCAGACATCGCTGGCTATCTGGCTCTCACCCATGATCTGCTCTGGGGCCATGTATGGCCTGGACCCCACCATGGTGCTGCTTATGTCTTCATCTTTCAGCTCTTTGGCCACGCCGAAATCTAAAAGTTTCAGGATGCCATCCTGACGAATGAGGATGTTCTCCGGTTTGATGTCCCGGTGCACTATTCGGTGGCGGTGGGCATGGGCAACGATATCAATCAACTGGTAGAGGATTTTTTGTTTTTCAGTCTCTTCAAGAGAGCGCTGTGTGAGCTCTTTCAGCGAATCTCCCTCCACAAATTCTTGCAGCAACACAACCCTGCCTCGGTGCTCTACAACATCAACAATTTTGATTGCGTTGGGGTGGTCATCTAACCGACGACAAATTTCCGCTTCTTTACGAAACCTGGTGTTTAATTTCTTGCTCATAGGAATCTTGGCAACGTAGTAAGGAGAGCGGCCTTCTCTTTCCACATCACGCACTTTCCACACTTCTCCAAAACTACCCAATCCCAACCGCTCAACCTTTTCATACCGTTCAGCTATCAGTTCGGTCATTTTCATGAGAGAGAAGAAATCAGCGCCGAAAGGAAGCACCTTTGACCCAAAAAGCTTCAAAAACCTGCCGATGAACCGCTTCGCCTCCGGACGGCCTGGCTCAATCTCAGCAACTTCTGGCTGGTCGGAGATGTCTATGTTGTAGCCCTCATAACCGATGATACTGCCTTTTTCATCAAGAACCGCCTGGCCACTAAGCAAGATGGTAACCTTCTGGCCGTCCTTTCCTCTTAAGTTCACCTTGAAATTTTTGACAAAGCCCTGGCTTTCAATCATCTGCTGAAAGCGCTCCCGATCTTTCAGATCCCAGTAAAGGTCTTTCTTGATATCTATACCAAGAAGTTCATCTCTGCTGTCGTAACCCAAGATCTTGACCAGATTCTGATTCACATCCAGGAATCTTCCCTCTCGCGTGCTGAGAAACAACCCATATTCTTCACCATCGAAGTATTGGTGGTATCTTGCGAGCACCTCGCGGTGCAGCCTTTCTTTTTGACGAATCCGGGCCATTACCCCGACCCTGCGCAGCAGAAAGTCCTCGCCGGCGGTCTTCAGCAGGTAGTCCTCAGCTCCCATCTGCAACCCCTGGGCCACGTACTCTTCATCGAATTTTTCCAATAGAAGAATGACCGGTATATCCGTGGTGGTACCTCTTTTCTTCAGACGGCGAAGGATCTGAAGTCCATTAAGATTGGCACTTTGAATCCCCAGGAGCACAACCTCAGGTTGGAGTTCATGGGCCTGTTTTAGCGCCTCATGGCTGTCCCTAGCCACAACCACCTCGTAGCCCGCAGTGTCCAAGACCGGTCTTAGCTCCTGGACGTCCGGTTCATGAGTATCGATGATCAGGACACGACGGCTTGCCATAGAGCCATTTTCCATCATGGGTGCAATGGTGTTACGGATGCGCGACTTTGTAAGGGAGGAACCCCTTACCCCAAGATTGGGGGTTTATTTCAACAATTGACAGTAAAACCATTTTAGCATAAGTTTCGAAAAAATAGCGCGGATGCCAAATTTTGGCCCTCCACAATTGAATGAATCTATCGACCATTGGACCAATCTCTAGTCCAACAACGGCTCCAGCGAGTAGGAAGCGGGGTAAAAATTGAAGGTAATCATAGATCACAAGAGAAAGGGTGACAAGCTGATCGTTAATCACACCCAGTTGCATCAATATCTGGAGCAAAAACTCCATGACCTTACCAATTCCATGAGCAATACGATTACTGCACTTATAATACTCAGCATAATGGTTCTCATCCAGACCTTCAAAGCATCTGACATTTACCTCTACGGACTCATCCTGCTACCCTTGATAGCTCGTGGATTCGTCTATAACAGAATATCAAAAAGCTTACAGAAGAGGTTTGAAGAACTACTCACCCTTTAAACCAGCTTATTTCCGTTGATTTAGACCGTTGCTACGGTTCCCCCCATCCAAATCGGAGGAGTTATGCTGTATGTACTGACTCTGACCGGGGAAGAGATTATTTACGCTTCTTTGGCAATTCTCCTGATCGTAACTATTGGTTGCGGCTTTACCCGTTTCTTTGCCCTGAGCTTCGCCAATCCTCCGCCGGAGGAAGGTGTGCAGTTTGATTACAACGCCTTCAATCCCTTAATAAACCTCGACATTCTTGGTATAATTGTCTTTTTCGCTGGAGGATTCGGCTGGGGCAGGCAAATAGACGACCAGCAGATCAGATTCAAGAGACAAAAGCTGGGGTGGCTTATCATATCTCTTATTGCTCCCTTCACCAGTGTTGTCCTAGCTCTAACTGTGGCGTTTGTAAAGGACACATTCTGGACAGACCGCGTCGTCCAAACTGTCATCGACGTAAGCATCATGGTGAGCGCTTACCACCTCCTGCCCATTCCTCCCCTCGCTAGCTCGAGGCTGATCTACCTGTTGGTGCCCCGGGCCCAAGAGCGCGTCTGGAGCCTTTTTTGCAAGGCTGGACCCTTCATCATCTTGGCCATGGTCTTATTTGACCGTTTTTCGGGAATACCGTTTTTGCGCGACACATTCACTCCCATTGTTGACGCCCTAGGCAGGTTCGCAGCGTATCACTAAGCATAGGGTGAAGGATTTTGAATTTGCCCTATGCCCTATGCTCTATGCCCAAAAAAAAGCGGAAAGGAAAAATCCTTCCCGCCTTTTTTGCTAATGGTTAATATTAACCTATCACACTCCGGCCTTGTGCGGTCTCTTGGTCACCAGGGCGATGAGAATTGCCAGGATTAGCAGACCACCGGCAACGTAAAAGGCATTGTCATAGTGCCCGGTCACGTCCCTGATGTAGCCGCCCAGCTTCGGCATGAAAGCACCCAAACCCCAGCCGATGAACACCAGGCCGTAGTTGAAGCCCAGGTTCTTGGGGCCGTAGAAGTCAAGTGTGTAAGATGGCATCAAAGCGAGACCACCACCGTACACCCAGTAAGCAATCATGCAGAACAGGAACGCCAGGAACAGATTCTTGGCGTTGATGACCGTGGGCAGCGCGAACATGCAAACAGCAGCCGCTGCGGCATTGACCATGTAGGCCTTGTCCCTGCCGATGATATCAGAGTACTTACCGGTACCCACACGGCCGAGGGCGTTCAACGCACCACCGGCGGACACCAGAATGAACCCTGAAGCCAGCATGGGCTTGATGAACTTGGCAGCGTGGCCGATGATGAGAAGACCCGCCTGGGTGTTCAAGCAGAAGAGAAGAATCAGCGCATAGAACTGCCAGGTCTTGACCATGTCTCCCGCGACCCAGTCCACCGTGGTCGACGTCCCCTTCGCTTGTTGGGCTGCAGTCCAAGCCTCCGGCGGTTTAGGTCCTTCGTACCCCGGCTCGGGCCATTTCAACAGCAGTCCACAGAAGAAGATGACGATCAGGTAGGCGACTCCCAGTACCGTAAACGAGGCAGACAGGGACTGGTTTATGATCATCCACTTGACCAGTGGAGCCACGTAAAAGGCCGCACCTCCGTAACCAGCAACCGTGAGACCCAAGAAGAAGCCCCTCTGGTGTGGGCCCAACCATTTGCCCGTCGCCGGAACCGGAGCGGCATAAGCAACGCCCATGGCAATACCGCCGCCTACGCCAAATCCCCAGAGAATACCTGCGTATGACTTAGCGGTACCGGCGATGATCATACCGATACCCATGGCGATGGCGCCGATGGTAGCGGAAGCTGTGGGACCATATTTATCCTGGATCTTTCCGCCCGGGATCATGAGCAGGGCGAAAATGAGAATACACATTGACTTGGGGTTGGAGGCCTGCTCAGCGGTGAGTGCTCCGGGCCAACCGTGGGCCACCATGTAGGCCTCGTCGGTGAGGTACTTGAGCCATACAGACCAGGCGTACAAACAACCCAGACAGAGGTTGATGGTCGTACCAGCGAGAACAGTGACCCACGCTCTTCCGGGAAGCTTGTCAACGGGTTGGTTATAGCCTATGGCATACTTTCCAATACCAATAGTCATAATGCTTCCTCCTCATATTTTTAGTCCACTTTCATCTCTGGTACGATCCCTCTGAGAACCTTCTCGAAACCAACAGCCCCCTCGCCCTCTGTCTGACATCGACCCTGAAGCTTCTTGGACCAATTGGTTGAAGCCAGGAATCAAGAACATATTTTGGTAAGGCAAAAACCGGCATCTGGAAGAATTGCTCTTGTTTTCGAAGCTTCCAAGATGCATAGTCACTCCCCCACAAGCCGATCGGGCCTGCTGCATCCGGAGGCTATCTTCCAGTGCCTGGCAAATCCGGCTCGATGCTGAATTCGCCGCTAACAAGATTTCATGATTACTTTGTTCAGACTACTCTAAGCTGCGAGATCATTTCACTGTTACTCGAGAGAATAATATGTAGCGTCGCAGAGGTAACGATACCAGTCGACCGGCAACCCTTCAAAGAGTTGCCTGTTCTCAACGGACTCTTTTATCACCTCCTTCCAGTCTCAAGTTAGATGTGTATAACAATGGCGCGTGACCGCGCTTGCGCCCAGGTTAGGTTTAGGATATCCGACTGAATTGGTGTGTCATTTTTCTCGAGCACTCTGGCTGGACCTGTAGATAAGTTTACTTTACGATTCGAATCGGTCGCGATGACTGTAATGAATTCAGGATGAGAATTTTTAACAAGGGCGCGTATTGACTCTGTATTTCACAAAGACCCTGCAAAGTCAAGGGGAAAAACCTTTGTTTTCAGCTTGTTCACTTTTTAACAATCCCCATATATTCACTGCAGTTCCAGCTCTAAGGACCCCGTTTTCTGCCGGGAACACGTCATTCAATCCAGTGCAGACCTGTTCTTGTGAGCAGGATGATTACTTCTGTTCCAAATGCAAATGCTGGATGCCCGGCTTGAGGAAGAAAGTGCTTTCCTGCACCTTTTTGCTCAGAGTTGAATAGGTAATCATCCACTTTTCGTCCACATCCAGAGCCTCCAGACTCTTTACTGCTTTTAACTCAACCACCGGACCGATGGCAAATGCGCACATCACAGCATGGGTGGCGTCAACTCCGATGAGATCGAGAAAACCGTCGCTAAACCGAGGCGGCTTGAAATTTGGAACTGGCCATAGATCTGCTGCTTTGACCATGGCATACAGAAAGCACTTGATTGTCTGGTGAACCACAGCCCCCTGTCGAAAGGGCTGGGGAATCCTGGCTATCTCCTCCTCCAGTGCTGCCTTGAGATTGCTTTTCAGGGACTCCATACCGTATCCTCCTTAAACCTTACATGAATCCTTGCACGGAGCTACACTTTCTCAAGGTTCAACCAGTTGCTTGCTGACCGCCCTTTTATCCAGCCTTGATCTTCATCCGACAGACCCGCCGTAGACATTTCTTCAAAATATCGATCTGGTGTTATAAGCGGGTAATCGCTGCCAAAGAGAATTCGCTGTGCACCCACTATTTTTACTGCCACAGCATAGATTTCGGGATCATAGAGGAATGGGGACGCAGCAGTGTCGTAAGCAACCTGGGAGAGAACCTGTTTCGTCTCTTTTCTCAGCAACTCGTACATAAAGAGTCCCCCGCCCCAGTGAGCCAAAATAAATCGATTATCAGGAAAGTTTCGAATTAGCTCATAGAGAGCCTTTAGCAGTATCTCAGCCTTGCCGGGGTAATGGTGTCCCACTGGTTCATTGGCATGAAGCATCAGCGGCACCTGGTAGGTGCGGCAGCAAGATGCAATTGGCTCCAGGGTTTTCGTAACCGCTGCATTCAATTCCTCAGTGTAAAAGGCTAACTCCCCTACTCCATACATACCGCCGGCCAGACAGCGCTCCACCTCTTCTATGGCCTGGGGAGCCTTGGGATTAACGCAGACAAACGGCAGTAGACGCTCTGAGAATCGACTGGATACTTCCCCCACATAGTCATTGTGCCTCCGCATGAGTTCGGGATCACTCCAGGGAAAACCAAAGACAACACTTCGATCAACTCCGGACCGGTCCATCGCCTCAATTAGAGCGGCGGCTCCTGCGAGCTTTGCTTTGGGTGAACTGTAGAGAAGTCGAAAAGCTGGCTCTACTTCAATAAAAGGATCGCGGTCTTGTCTAACAAAAGGGGGGAAAATATGCGTGTGTGAGTCGATGATCATTTTGGGAGTATCGCCACCCCTCACGCCGAATGCCAAAAGAGATAATCCCGCCAAGATTCGGGCGTATTTCTGATTCTCAGAGTTATCATCAACATTGGGTGCCAGCTAGGTCTTCTTGCTTTGCGAATCAAATGCATCTTTGCCTGCGTCGGAGTACGCCCTCCTTTCCTCTTGTTGCAAGGCAAGCAGCAAGTGACAATGTTCTCCCAGGCTGTTTTGCCACCCATGGATTTAGGTATCACATGGTCGTAGGTCAGGTCACAGGGATCCATCTTCCTGCCGCAGTACTGGCACTTGTACTTGTCACGAATATAAATGTTTTGCCGGGAAAAACGGATGGTATGATTTCGAAAGCGAACAAGATGCAAGAGTCTGACTACAGCAGGCAACCTGATAGCGAGGGTGACCGATCTCACCTCCCTCTCATAGGTTTCCAGCACCTCAACCTTTCCGAGGGTCAGGAGAGTAACAGCCCTTTTCCAGGAAATTACACGAAGTGGTTCGTAGGTCGCGTTGAGCAGGAGAACATTTTCCATAGATCAGCCCGTCAAAGATCGATATAGAACGAAAAATGACACCTAGTACAGTCTTCCTGCCTTTATAGCGCTCAAGCAAGAACAAAAGGGACTCATGAGATGAAACCGCAATGCGTCGGATACCGTTGGGATACGGTGTTTTGGTCTGGAGAAAAAAGGAATCACAATTAACTATCCAACTGCTGCGGCATGGGAATTTTTACGAAAGGAACGCCCTCCTCCTCGAGCATTTTTTCTTCTCCTTCCGTAGTGACCCCCCTAATATTACGCTCCTCGGTCTGGCCGTGGTGTACCTTCAAGGCTTCTCGGGCGAAATTGTGGCCTACGTCTTCGAAATTTTCCTGGACGTAGTCACATAATCTTCGCCATGCCTGGAAAGTGCTCTCCAACTCCCGAGTTGCCGCACCCTTTTTCTGTATAGACACAGGAGACAGAACTCTTTCTATACAAATATCGTCGCAGTAGGGGCAGGCGACTTGTCCTTGAGCCAGCTGACACTCCAGATCGTCGCCACTATCAAACCAGCCCTCAAATCTATGGTTGTTGGCGCACCGCAAATCATAGATGATCATGGTTGGGTCAAGTCTCTCTCAGTTGACAGGAATACCAAGTGGTATGCCGTATCCACCTGGTGGGGTGGACTTTACCACAACATGGGCGAAAAGATCAACTTCATTGAACCTTTCGCATTTCTCATTTCGCATTGCACACCTCACATCCCACATCTCAAATCCCAAATCCGAAATGCAAAATCATTTGTCAACATATCAATCCTGGTAGTATGCTGTCCTAGACTACTCTTGGGGGAACGATGAACGAGCAACTAACAAAGACTCTTGTGGACTGTGTCAAGGAGGCTGGCGGTATTCTTCTGGATTACCACAACAGGTTTAAAACTTTACATGTGCAGTCCAAGGGCAGCTTCGATTTCGTAACTGAGGCGGACCTGGCAGCACAAGAGGCAATTATCCGGCTAATCCGAAGTCGCCATCCGGAACATGACATTCTAGCAGAAGAAGACAGAACAATTCCCGGCCAGAGCGTGACCCGCTGGCTGGTGGACCCATTGGACGGAACCACCAACTTCATCCATGGCTTCCCGGTTTTTGCAGTAAGCATCGCCTTGGAGCATAAGGGTGCAGTGGTCTTGGCTGCGGTTTATGATCCTTGTCGAAATGAGCTTTTTTTTGCTCAGAAGGGTCAAGGCGCAACCCTCAATGGACACCCCATAGCGGTTTCCACTCGCCAGAAGCTAAAAGAAGCACTGGTGGCCACCGCTTTTCCCTGGAGAGAAAAATCTATTCTGTCCGTCTATCTCAAGGGATTCACTCAGGTGTTCAAACGGGTGAGCGATATCCGCCGGAGTGGGGCAGCCGCTCTTGACCTTGCTTATGTGGCCTGCGGTCGCTGTGAAGGATACTGGGAGCTCGGCCTCAGTCCCTGGGACATTGCTGCAGGGCACCTATTGGTGAAGGAAGCGGGTGGATCTATCTCGGATTTCACCGGAGGTGGAGACCACATCTGGACAGGAGATGTGGTTGCCGGCAATCAGGCTCTACACGAATTCTTGCTGAAGATTATTAAAGAGACATTGGGTGGTAACGTCTCGGCGTAAGCGCTCTATGCTTTGCGCAGTAAGCACTAGGCACTAGGCACTAGGAACTGTGCACCAGGCGTAGCGTATTGATACGGTGACGCGGTGACGCGGCGATAGTATTTCTCATTTCGCATTTAACATTGCAGATCGAGGCGGTGGAACTTATAACAATGTTTCAAAAGAATGGTAAATGAAAAATGCGAAATTACCACTGCCTAAATTTGGAGAGACAACAATGATCGATTTACCAGAAGGACTCTACGAAGTTGACCAAGCTTATCTAGTAGACGCTGACACGAAAAAGAATCGATTGCCACTGCGAAATGCCACTTTCGAAGTCTGGTTGGACAAAAAGGGACAAAAACAACTTAGGGGCAGAGCTCTTATTAGAAACCTGGCCTTTGCCGAAATGCTCGCGGATACTGAAAATGTTGATCTAGCTCTTTGCTTCTTCGAGGATTACTTCCTCTGGCTTAGAGATCCCGTAATTCAGGTCGGTAAAGTATTCGAGCCGCGCACAGAATCCTCACTCATATTTAGCATTGGCAAAAGCATCTCGCAGATCTCCCAGGAGCAGTTCGCGGAACTCACGGGCGTGGGTAAGTAGACAGTAGACAGTAGATAGTAGGCAGTAAGACGTTTTGCCCAGCAGGCAGCGGACAGCTAGCAGCCGGCTGCTCAAAAAACGCTGTGCACGCAGGCATTTACAAAAACTGACAGCGGAACATAATGACGTACAATACTCCCTGAATTCCCAAATCCGAAATCTGCAATCCGCAATCCCACATCCTACATCAAAGAATCCAGTAGTCAGTAGTCAGTAGCCAGTAGTTAAGGGCGAATTACTCTTGTTTGCTTGTCTCCTGGATTCTGACTCCCGACTCCTCACTCCTTATTCCTTACTCTATGCTCCATGCTCCATGCCCCATGCCCCATGCTTTGTCGCTATGCGCTATGCGCTCTGCTCTCTGCGACCCTCAATCCGCAATCCACAATCCCCCCTCACCCATCTTCCCCTGAAAATAACTCCCTAGCAGCTGCATCAAATATCTGCAATGTCTCCTCGCCCCAAAGGCAGAACACCACTTGTTTTAGAGTTAAATCCTCGCTTTTCAAGCTTTCAGCCACAGTTGAAAGCATGATCCTGGCGCATCGGTCTTTAGGAAATCCGAATATCCCGGTGCTAATGGCTGGGAAAGCAATGCTTGCCAACCCTTTTTCATGGGCAAGTTTCAAGCTGTTCCGGGTGGCATCCGCCAGTTTCCGGTCCTCATCACCCTCCCCCATTCGGGGACCAACTGCATGGATTACATATCTAGCCGTGAGATTACCACCGGTGGTTATTGCTGCCCCTCCCACCGGAGCACCACCTATCCGGTTACACTCTTCTTGGATACTAGGGCCTCCTTTGGTGCGTATGGCGCCAGCTACACCTGCTCCCAGAACCAAGTCCTTGTTGGCAGCGTTGACGATGGCATCTGTATCCATCTCGGTGATATCTCCTTGCAGCAGAACTATTTGCCTGTCCCTGATGGACCACTGCATGACATCCTCCCCAGTCTCTATTCAGCCAATTGGTTTAGCCGGTCTAGCCTGTTTACCTGTATATTTGTTTCCAACCTATACTCTGCTTCCAATCATACGCCTTATTTGGGAAAAGAAAACCTGGTTCTTCCCCTCAGGGCGGGATCATCGATGGGCCAGGTTTTCTTTGCTCAAATAAATCGTACGACTTAACACACCGCGGGCTGGACTGTCTTTCAGAGGGGAAATAGGACTCTTGCCACAAAGGTTACCACCAAGGAAAGAGTAAGCAGCGTCCCAACAACAACCATAAGGGCTTGCCCCAGACTGGTTCTGTGGACAATGCTCAACCCCAAAGCAGAAAGGTAGATTTCGTAAAACTGAAAGAGGAGAATAACAAAAACAGCCGGAATCCAGGCAAACAGGTTAACCGCACTGGCATAGCAAACCACCCTGAACGTAGCCTCGTAGGAGCCGCTTTTTCGCAATAGCTTGGTAAAAAGCAGGTTCAAAATCGCGGCGCTCACAAATGGCATGGTCAGTGCCGCTAGCATCATAAGGAGGATCCAAGGAGAAATAGTCTTGGATGCGGCTACAGTCAGGCCGAGAGAGAGTAGAAAAGCAAACACCGTGCAAAACAGGAAGAAGACGTAGGGACCCAGAAGTCCGCCTTCCACCGGCATAGCTGGAAAAAACCTGCGCGGACTTAGAAGTACCGCCTTGGCGGTTGACAGAAATCCCCTGATGAGTCCTGTCCCGCTGGCCACAGGTTGCACAGGTTCTGGGCCCTCGGAGTTGTGAGATCCATACTCGTCCATAATGCACCAAGTAATGGTAGAAGTCCCTTTTCAGATTGTACTGAAAAGGGGTTAGGCTAAGCCGCCTAACCCCCTGAATTGTCTGGAGGCGGCACCCGGATTCGAACCGGGGAATAACGGTTTTGCAGACCGTTGCCTTAGCCACTTGGCCATGCCGCCTTTTCAATCATTACTAACAGTTAGGTGGTTGACTGTCAAGATCTTTTGCGGTGGAAAGAGACTCCGTATGACTCGACGCTGTCCGATGATACGGCCCGCTGCTGACTGCCTGTTGCAAACTGAAATGGGGATATTCCCTGTTGATCTAATCGTACCTGCCGTGCTATAAGTTGGTTCATAATTTGCCCTGAGCGGGAGTAGCTCAACTGGCAGAGCATCAGCCTTCCAAGCTGAGGGTTGCGGGTTCGAAACCCGTCTCCCGCTCCAATGAAAACACGGACTTAGATGAACAGTCTAAGTCCTTTTTATTTAGTCACAGAAAGCTTGCCTCTGGGCCAGCTCAAAGAGGGATTTCAGATTGCAGATTGAGGGTCGCATAGCGCATAGCGCATAGCGTAAAGCGAAAAAGCAAAGGGATTAGAGCGAAGGATTTCTGAATTTGCCCTATGCCCCATGCCCTATGCCCCATGCTCAGTTATACTGACTCCTTATTTAACCAATGAGAATTTTATGGTAAAATACCCCTTAGCTCATTGTGCAAACTTGCTTCCGGCACAAGTTACCTCGACTCTTAACCCTGCTCTAAAGAAAAAAATAAGGGCTCGAAACATGTCTGCTTTTCGTGAAAGAAGGCGATACTCCAGAGCTGATGTAAAGTGGCCGGTGACTTTCTTGGCTGCCAAAGACAAAACAGGGGGAGAGACAGAAAATGTCAGTCCCTCTGGCGCGCTTGTCTCATGCAAAGACGTACCGCCCCTGAAAGAAAATCTTCGCATCGTTATTAAAGCCCCCGGCCACCAGCCAATAAATGTTAGCGGTAAGGTGGTCAGGTCTACGACTCTCACCCCTAGCGAAGATAGTCCTTCTTACGGAGTGGGCATTCAGTTCACGCAAATTTCCGAGAACGACCTCCGTTTTCTTCGCAGCCTGGTACAGAACCGTTACGTTAAAATTGATCGACGCCGGTTGTAAAGAATTGGTCATCATCACTTTAGAAGCCTCACGAGATTATCTTCCCTCTTCTCACAACACCATTCTGCAATCTGCAATCTACAATCTAGAATCTGAAATCTGTCTTCGTCGCACCATAATGTTTTCTCTTGCCCTCTGAGCAGACCTCCATTATGCTGACCTAGTCTTTTCCCAAGGACCCGGCGCACGTTATCCGCATGGAGCAGAACAATGTTTCGTGAACGCCAGTGATTCTGCCGCCAGAAAAGGAGGGGCACCATGGCTGACACGGTCTTGGTAGTTGATGATGAACAGGAAATAAGAGACTTACTAGACAGCTTCCTAACAGCCCAGGGATATGAAGTAATTTTGGCCGCAGATGGGAAAGAAGCCATAGAGCTGGCGGGAACAGAAAATCCACAGGCAATCATATTGGACATAAAGATGCCCGGGATCGATGGGATAGAGGTCTGCAAGAGACTAAAGGAAAAGGAAGAAACCAGACTTATACCAGTGATCATGATAACCGGGTTCGAAGATAACAAAATAGAAGCCCTGGAGATGGGAGCTGACGACTTTGTAAACAAGCCTTTTGATATGGCTGAACTCTCCATCCGGGTAAAGTCGGTTCTTCAAATTCGCCACCTTACCAGTGAACTGGAAAGGGCTGTGGCATATATAGAGGAACTGCAAAAAGATCTCCCCAAGCTTTAGTATAAGCTGATTCAGAGACTGATTTCTTACTGGATCAAAACCATGTAGAGGTCAGAGACATACTATAATCTCAGTGCAAAAGCGGACGCAAGAGGCTAAAATGGACGTAGATAAGCGGTTATATCACAGATCAAGAGTCGAATGGCCTGTTACGGTGATTACCTCCAAAGGTACCATGGAAGGAGAAACGAGAGACGTCAGCACCCTTGGCGCCTTCATTAGCTGCCACGAGCCACTGCAACCCAAAGAAAGCCTTCTGTTGAGCGTTGAGCTCCCTACCGGCTCACCCCTGCAGGTTTTTGCCGAAGTTATCTGGTCAACCATCTCCAGCCCTGAGAACCAAGGAGGACCCCACGGGATGGGTGTTCGCTTTAAATGGTAACCACATAGCATACACCTATACTGAAGAGACTGGCCATGTCTTTAGTTCAAAAGGTGGGAGAGAAAGCGTTTCTAAAGAGAGCCCGGGAAATAACTGGTTCTCAACCACTTTATTCCTGGCTGGGTGTCCAACTTGTATCGGTAAGCGAGGGAACTTGTGAGATGCAGCTCCCGCTCAGAAAAGAGTTTATGAATGATCGGGATACTTTGCAGGGAACAGTCATTTTTGCGCTTCTAGACGCGGCCACTTTCGTGGCTGCCCGCACCCTGGTTAAAAGAAGGGGTGAAGTTGATTTTCATCAGGAGATGAAAATTAACTTCATCAAGGCAGTACGTGAGGTTAACCAGACCATCAGGGCAAAGGGGATTGCATTGCATCGTGGGCGTTCCAGCGCCGTGGTCGAAGGCGAGGTTTACGATGAGACTGGCGAACTCGCTGCCAAGGCTCTGGGAACCATAGCAATCCTGCGCCCAAGAATATCCGAAAACAAGTAGTACAGATAGACTCGAAGAATAATTCTTGACTTCCTTGGACGGGCAATGTTAAAAGACGCAATTGTCCTTAAGTTTGGGCAATATTTTATTTTATAATCTAGCTTGTTACTTGGGAGGATAAGCAAAGGAGGAATTTAATTGGCCACCCATAAGTCTGCTATTAAACGAGCCAAACAAAGCGAAGAACGGCGACTGCGCAATAAAGCCGTGAAAACTAGAGTCAAGAGTGTAATAAAAGAGGTGCGAGCCGCCCTCGATAAGAAATCTGTGGAGGAAGCACAGGCAGCCCTTCAAAAGGCTATCCCTGTTATTGACCAGGCCGCATCCAAAGGTACGTTACATCACCGTACTGCAGCGCGGAAGATTTCACGCTTGAGTAAGAAGGTCCACGCCCTTAGCGTAGAGCAGCAATAGGGGCGGTTGTCAGAGATCCGTGGTCCGTCGTCGTTAGCATCTATTTTTTCGTAACAAGAGGACAAGCACCCTACCCCCTATCAGCAACGTTCTTCCCTCTACTGCCAGACCGACACAACACCAAGAATATAGATCCTTCTCATATCGTGTTGTCAGCTCAGATACCAGTTTACTGTGTCCACCTTCTTTGAAATCTTTCCGGCTACGGACCACTGACCACGGACTACGGACTATTTTTCAAAATTCCTCGAATATATCTTGGTGGATTTTTTCGGCCAGCCAGACAGCTATCCTACGGATAGCCTCGGTTCGCAATCTGCGGGTAGTCAGTGCATCTCCCGTCTCAACATACTCCTCGTAATAGCTCAACGATCTGTTCTGCCAGAGAATCTCCTCGGTGTCGACATCAGTCAGTGTAAGAGACAGGGTAACAGTCACACGAGTCGTTAGGGTTGTCTTGGCGGCTCTGCGGGAAGCAACAGAAGTAGAAATCCTGGCAACACTCCCCCCCATAACCGCGTCCGCCTCTCTACGAGGCCTTACCTCCAGTCTTTTCCAGCGAATAAATTCATTGATTATGGCATTGGTAAAGATCGTCTCAATTCCCCCTTCGGCGGTCCTGTTTTGCAGATTATCAACGGCAATGCTATTTATATTTCCCGGGGCCTGGCCACCGGTCCCGGCAAAGTGGTAACCGCAACCCGCGACACTCAGGATAACGACAGAACCGACAATTAGGGCCAAGTAAAGCCTCAGCAGTCCGAAAATCCGGAAGAATGGAACGAAACGGGGGCGCGGGGAAACGGAGACGCGGTGAAAAAGAAAAACTTCTATGATTTTTCCATCCTGATTCATTACTGTCTCTTCGAAAAGAACTTTCTTATGCTTTAGTAATCTCTCCGTGTCGCCGTGTCATCGCGTCGCCGCGTCTTGTTGTCGTCGTGTCTCCGTCTCTCCGTGCTGAGCTAAATCACCACATTAACCAGCCGACCGGGAACCACGACTACTTTACGAACAGGTTGGCCGCCTATAAATGTTTTTATCCGCTCATCATTGAGGGCAGTTTCCTGGATCTCCTCATTACTGGCACTGGGTGACACATAGATGCGATTGCGTAGCTTGCCGTTCACTTGAACCACAATGAGCTGTTTCTCTTCCTCAATTGCCTCTTCGTCCCATTGTGGCCATTGCTCTTCAACAACACTGTTCTCATGCCCCAGGACCTCCCACATCTCGTCTGCAATGTGTGGGATCATGGGTGAGATCAGCACCAGTGCCATCTCCACTGCCAGCCGCAGAACAGGAAGAGCCTGAGGGTCATGGTTATCA
Organism: Deltaproteobacteria bacterium; assembly: GCA_020347625.1. Lineage (GTDB taxonomy): Bacteria > Desulfobacterota > Syntrophobacteria > BM002 > BM002 > BM002. Next base: position 2,648,663 of record CP070735.1, on the reverse strand, counting down.
TCCGAGCGAAATTGATAGATGGCATTCACCAGCTCCATCACCGCACTGATGGCTGTATTGAAATGAAAACGTTGTTCAATATCCTCGGTAACTTTCTTGATAGTCTGATGGGTTTTTCGGTGCAGAGCCCTCAACTCTCCCTCCAGAGGGTGACTGCTATCATAGGAGGTAACTCCCTGAAGGGCTTGGCGCTCTTCGTATACCAGACGCCAGAGTCGGTTGAGAAAGCGGGCACTGCCCTCCACTCCCCGGTCGCTCCATTCCAAGTCCCTTTCAGGTGGAGATGCGAAAAGGCAAAAAAGTCTCACTGTATCAGCCCCGTATCGCTCTACCAGGTCTCCAGGATCAACCACATTTCCCTTGGATTTGGACATCTTTTCCTTCCTGCCAATCTCTGCTACGGTGCCGCACTTGCGACACTGGTAAACCTCTGGCTTCTCCTCATCGGTGTCTTCTGGAGCCAGCCAGCCGTGCTCTGGACAACGCAGCGTCTCCTTGCAAACCATTCCTTGAGTTAGCAGATTGGTAAAAGGCTCGTCCTGACCCACCATCCCCATATCTCTCAGCACCTTGGTGAAAAACCGCGAGTAGAGCAAGTGGAGCACAGCGTGTTCAATGCCGCCTATGTACTGATCTACCGGCATCCAGTAGTCGTTTCTGGCTCTGTCCAATGGTCCCTTCTGGTAATCTGGACAGGTATACCGCATGAAATACCATGAAGACTCTACGAATGTGTCCATGGTGTCCACCTCCCGCCTGGCGCCGCCGTTACATTCGGGGCAGGTGGTTTCCACGAATTCTTTGAGAGTTGGCAGTGGTGTACCGCCACTGGCCGTGAGACTGGCATCCAAAGGCAAGACTACCGGTAATTCATCCTCAGGCACGGGCACGATGCCGCATTTATCGCAGTAAATCATCGGGATGGGAGCGCCCCAATAACGCTGTCTGGAGATGAGCCAATCGCGCAGCCTGTAATGTATTGAAGCTTCGCCCAAACCTGTGGATTCCAGGTACTGGTTAATGGCCTTCCTGGCCTCAGCACTCCCCATTCCGCTGAATTCTCCAGAATTGGTCAAAACCCCATCTTCCTCATACGCCTCTTCCATGCCGTCGACGTCCAGTTCAGCTCCTGGAGGGTTGACCACGACCTTCAACGGCAGGCCGTAGGTATTGGCGAACTCAAAATCCCGCTGATCATGGGTTGGCACTGCCATCACCGCGCCTGTGCCGTATTCCATCAATACGAAGTTGGCCACATAAATGGGCATACGCTCATCCGTCATGGGATTGCGACAATAGGCTCCGGTGAACACCCCCTCCTTTTCAAAGAATTCAGAAGTCCTTTCGCTGCGCTGGATACGTTTAGTCCTCTCAATGAATTCCTTGACGGCGGCCTCCTCTGGCTTCCCTTGACAGAGTTTCAGGGACAGTGGGTGCTCCACTGCAAGGCTCATGAAGGTTGCACCGTAAACGGTGTCCTGACGTGTGGTAAAGACCTGGATGTGCTCCTCCGAATCCTCCATAGGAAAATTGATCAACGCCCCTTCGCTCTTTCCAATCCAGTTGCGCTGCATGATGAGAACTCGCTCCGGCCATCCCGGCATGCGGTCACAGTATTCCAACAGTTCATCCGCATAATCAGTGATTTTGAGAAACCACTGTGACATCTCTTTCTGTTCCACCGTTTCACTGCAGCGCCAACACAGTCCAGCCTCCACCTGTTCGTTGGCGAGTACTGTTTGGCAGGTTGCGCACCAGTTTACGTAAGCCTTTTCGCGATACGCCAGACCTCGTTCATACATTTTGAGGAACAGTAGCTGTTCCCAGCGATAATAGGAGACGTCGCAGGTGGCTAATTCCCGGGTCCAATCGTAGCTGAAACCCATCTGTTTCAGCTGTTCCTTCATCTGGGCGATGTTGGTGTAGGTCCAAGTGGCTGGATGGCTTTTGGCCTTGATTGCAGCATTTTCCGCCGGCATGCCGAAAGCATCCCAGCCCATGGGGTGAATCACATTGAAACCGCGCATTTTTTTATAGCGAGCTACCACATCCCCGATCGTATAGTTTCGCACGTGCCCCATGTGAATGCGTCCTGAGGGATAGGGAAACATCTCCAGTAGATAATACTTGGGTTTGCTCTCATCTTCGCTTACTTCGAAAATGCGCCCTTTCTCCCAGACGTTCTGCCACTTGGGTTCAATTTTGGCTGGATTGTACCTGGACTGCATTATCCCTCCTGCACTTTTCTCCAATAGGCATTAAGGAATTTGTTGATTCACATTTCGCGTTTGTCATTTTACCTTGTGACGCAATGATTGGATGAATTTCAACTCACATAAGATAAATAGAAAATGTTAGATGCGATATGAGAAATGAGCTGTGCAAAATGAAATAATTCTTAGTGCGGGGTCCCTAGCAGGCTGCTGGTCAAAATGACTGCTTACCCCCCGGATTCTCCTGCCTGTTCAAATGTGGGATCGTTAGTTGGAGGAGTTTTGCGTCTACCATTCTGTTCCAGGTGCAAACGGATTCCGTCGAGTATGCCGTTGATGAAAGAGCCGGAATCTTCTGAGCCAAACTTCTTACCGAGATCCACCGCCTCATTGATGGAAACTTTTGCAGGAATATCCGGACGGTTCAGTAGCTCAAACACCGCCAACCGTAGAATATTGCGATCCACTATGGACATGCGTTCCAGCCGCCAATGCTCTGAAAATCTCTTGATCAGCCCGTCAATTTCCGCTCGATGCAAATCTACTCCCCTGACCAGTTCAACGGCAAAGTCTTTGATGCTATCGGTGACCTCGAAGTGCTCGCAAAATACTCCTAACGCTTTATTGATATCAACCCGGGCCATATCAGCCTGGTAGAGCACCTGGACGGCCATTTCTCGGGAACGACGTCGACTACCCATATTCTTGTTCTCTATGGTGGTGGGCTTTGAGCACCCTATCTGATTAGTTATGAGGCGTAACACTCGAAGCGCAGGGTCATTAGGTCATTTGGGCTGTCGCCCGTCATTGAGTCATTATGTCGTAAAAGGAAAAGATCACTATAAAGAGCGATGCCATGTTGGGGTACTCCAGTTACTAAACAACCTTGTGACCCAACCACTTAGTGACGATGAATGACGGCGAAGCCAAATGACGCGATGCATAAAGACCATAGAGCTTATTGTTTAGCCCTCTCCCCAAAGTGTCTATTGTGAGGTCAAAGCGGTAGAAAGGCCGATATTTGTCTATTTCAGCTGGCCCATAAGATTAGCCATCTCGATGGCTGCCTGAGCTGCTTCAAAGCCTTTGTTACCCGCTTTTGTACCCGCCCGTTCAATGGCCTGTTCCAAGCTGTCCGTAGTTAGCACCCCGAAGGTGATGGGCACACCATACTCCAGACCTACTGCCGCGATTCCCTTGGAGACCTCAGCCGCAACATATTCGAAGTGAGGTGTAGAACCGCGAATAACAGCTCCAAGACAAACAATGGCGTCGTATGGCTTACCATCCGCCAAGCTTTTACAGACGAGAGGAATCTCCCAGGCGCCGGGCACCTTAATCACCTCGATGTCCGATTCCTTAGCGCCGCTTCTGAGCAGCGCGTCCAGTGCTCCCCCCAAAAGTCGATCGCAGATGAAATCATTAAAGCGACTGACCACGACGGCAAATTTTAGCCCTTTTGCCTCGAGTTTCCCCTCAACTGTTTTCGGCATGCTAACCTCCCTCTTGTGCATTGCAGATTTTAGATTCTTGATTTCAGATTGAATGAAGTTCAGACAGAAGATTCATATAATCCCACAATCTGCAATCTACAATCTCAGTAATTCTCCTTCTCCTTCTGCTGGGTCAGGTCCATGAGGTGGCCCATCTTTGAACATTTAGTTTTCAGATAGTCAAGGTTACAGGGGTTGGGCTGAATCTCGATGGGCACCCGCTCGGTTATGGTGATACCGTAACCTTCCAGTCCAACGATCTTCTTGGGATTATTGGTCATAAGCCGCATCTTTCTGACCCCAAGGTCCACCAAGATTTGAGCACCTATCCCGTATTCTCTTAAATCAGCCTTGAATCCCAAGGCCTCGTTGGCCTCCACCGTATCTTTTCCTTGATCCTGGAGAGCATACGACTTGAGTTTATTGGCGAGACCTATGCCACGACCTTCCTGGTTGGTTATGTAAAGGATAACCCCCTTACCTTCATCGCTAACCATCTCCATGGCACGATGCAACTGGTCTCCACAATCACAGCGAAGCGAGCCCAAACTGTCGCCGGTGAGGCATTCTGAGTGGACGCGGACCAATATCTCTTCATCCGGGTTGAGCTCACCCTTCACCAGGGCAATGTGCTGGCTGGGATCGATGTCGTTTGTATAGACAATGGCCTGAAATTCACCGCCATGAATGGTGGGCAGCATGGTGACTGCTGCACGGTCAACAAAGCTCTCGTGGCGCATCCTGTACTCGATAATATCTGCAATAGTAACGATCTTGAGTCCGTGCTCCTTGGCAAATATTTCCAAGTCAGGCATTCTCGCCATGGTGCCATCGTCTTTCATAACCTCGCAAATGACTCCGGCAGGCTTCAATCCTGCCAACCTGGCTAGATCAACCGAACCCTCAGTCTGTCCGGTACGCACCAATACACCGCCCTTTCGAGCCCGAAGGGGGAAGACATGTCCCGGACTCACCAGATCCTCTGGTCTTGCGCCGGGGTCCACCGCAGTCAGAATGGTGGTTGCCCGATCAGCAGCAGAGATTCCGGTGGTGACCCCAAGTCTAGCCTCGATTGAAACGGTGAAGGCGGTCCCGAACCTAGACTCATTGTTTGAAACCATCATGGGTAGCTGAAGTTTCTCAACCTTTTCCTCTGTCAAGGAAAGACAGATCAATCCTCTTCCATACCTTGCCATAAAGTTTATGGCCTCTGGGGTCGCCTTTTCGGCAGCCATGCAGAGATCACCCTCGTTTTCCCGGTCCTCATCATCCACCAGGATAACCATCTTCCCTTCTCTGATCTCTTCCAGGGCCTCAGCAATTTTTGCGGTTGGCATTTCTTTTACTCCAGTTCTTTCAGTTTCGCCGGTTAAGCCGGTTTCCCAGCTTCATTTTGCGACCAAGAGGTCGCCTCTACGGCGAAATGGCCAGTGTGACTTGTATTTTCCAATGACTTTTGACAATTGGCCTTCCGTTACAGAAATCCGTGCTTCTCTAAAAAATCACGATCCATGCCGTCGGCTTTTGGAGAACTGCCTTCCCGCATGTTGCGCAGGAATTTCTCCACGTATTTGCCGATTAGATCAACCTCGATATTCACCTCGTCTCCCACCCGCCAGCTCCCTATGGTGGTCCACCGGGCGGTATGTGGCACTATGTTAACATCAAAAGACCTTTCATCGCATCGATTTACTGTGAGACTTACGCCGTTGATCGCCACCGAACCTTTTTCGATGAAGTAGCGGCCTAATTCACCTGGAACCTCAAATTCGAAAACTAGTGATTCACCCCTTTTCTTCCGCGCGGTCACCCTGGCCCTGCCATCCACGTGGCCATTTACCAAATGTCCGCCTAGACGGTCGCCTAGCTTAAGAGCCCGTTCCAGGTTCACCTCATCCCCGGCCCCCCTCTGGGCGAGAATGGTGCGTTCTAGGGTCTCCTGGGAGACGTCCACTGTAAACATTCTTCCCTCCCAAGAAACCACAGTAAGGCAGGCGCCGTCAACCGAGACACTCTCGCCAGTCTTCAGCTCTTCCAGATCAAAGGAAGCCTGAATACTGAGCCGCATGTCTTTACCACGCGGCTCCACTTTCACCAACTTGCCAGTTCCCTCAATCAGGCCGGTGAACATGGGTCATCTCCACTGTTAGGCTAGAGGCACAGGGCTCAAGGCGTAACGCGAATTAATAGAAAGCAGTAGTCAGTAGCCAGGGCCAATAATTTCAAATTTTAAAATGTTTGAACCCCATGCTCTATGCTCTATGCCCTATGCCAGATGCGCTTGCTCGCCCATTCTGTCCGGACTATCCTAACTTTTGCTTAAAAGCGTTGACTGTTCCAAATAAGCCTCCACCATTATATCATCATCGAAGCGGCGAAGCCGTATATGCTTCAAAGGAGAGGCCTCGGCCACGGTCTCAGAGCCAATACCACCTACCATGGGAACAGCCCTGCTACCACCAATGATTTTTGGCGCAAAGAAAAGATAAACCTTATCCACAAGATTGTCATAAAAAAAACCACCGTGCACCTCGGCTCCACCCTCTACAAGAACACTGATGATATCACGTTTTCCCAACCGATCCAGGAGTGCAGGCAGAGATACTCGGCCGCTCTTTAGAGGCAATGGCAAGATTTCCACGCCTCTCTCTTCCAGGGCAGCCCTTCTTTTCTTATAAGGTTTTGGCCCGGTTGCCACAATCGTTGGCGCTTCGTCGGTCTGCTCCACTACCAGGCTGTCCAGAGGTATTCGTAGGTGGGTATCCAGAATGATCCGGAGGGGATTTTTCCACTTCCTACCGGGGAGTCGCGTGGTGAGGCTGGGATTGTCCGCAATAACGGTCCCAACCCCCACCAAAATGGCGTCCGCCGCATGGCGTAATCGATGGACAAAGCGCCGCGAACGCTCATTTGAGATCCAACGGGAATCGCCGCGGTGACTGGCAATCTTGCCGTCCAAACTGGCGGCCACTTTGGCGACCACCATAGGCAAACCGGTGGTCACATGTTTGATGAACGCTTCATTAAGCCGGGTGCACTTCTCCCCGAGAACACCCACTTCCACCCGGACACCCCGAGATCTGAGTAAATCAACTCCCCCACCACTGACTCGAGGATTGGGATCGTTGCACCCCACCACTACCCGATCCACCCCGCTGCGCAAAATCGCTTCTGTGCAGGGCGGGGTGCGGCCCTGATGATTGCATGGCTCGAGAGTCACATACAGAGTGGCCCCAACCGCCCGCGCGCCGGCATCTTGCAGGGCATGAATCTCGGCGTGCGGCGTGCCTGCTTTGCGATGATATCCCTTACCAACCACCCGGCCGCGCTTGACCACTACGGCACCTACCATGGGATTGGGTGAGGTGTACCCCACACCGCGGGCCGCCAATCGCAGGGCGGATCGCATGAACTGTTCATCTTTTCTTGCCAAAGAACGTTGGTCTGTCACCGCAGCCTTAACCAAACTCCTCTTCCAAAAGTTTCTGCAGGTCTTGGAGATCCTGGATCTGCCGGTGCACAATGGAGTAGCGAATATAAGCCGCCGGATGAAGCTCCAGCAAAGCAGCTGCCACTAGATCTCCCAGAACCTGACTTCGAAGTTTACGCCGCCGGCTCTCCTGGATTCGGCTTTCGATCAGCCCCACCATCCTATTGAGGTGCCCCTCCGCCACCGGAAGTTTCGTGCAAGACTGTTTAACGGAGGCCAGCATCTTGTCCCTGTCGAAAGCCTCGAGACGGCCATCTCTCTTAACCACTAGGGGAAGATTTTCCTCCAGCCGTTCGAAAGTGGTGAACCGCCGATCACACTCGACGCATTGTCGTCGACGTCGAATGTGATTGTTATCCTTTCCTGGGCGGGAGTCGAGCACCCTAGTCTTAAGGTTACCACAGAATTGGCACCTCATCACTCACCTCCGTCAGGGGGTTGCCAACCAACTAACTCGATTCCGGCCTCCTTAAGCATCTGGTCGGAGAGTTCATCAGCATAGCCCTCTTCATAATAGACAGCAACAATACTTGCATTGATGATCATCTTGGCACAGATGGAACAAGGCCTAGTGGTACAGTAAAGGGTGGCGCCCTGAATTGGTATGCCGTGACGCGCCGCTTGGATGATAACATTCTGCTCTGCATGTAAACCCCGGCAGAGTTCGTGCCGTTGGCCCGACGGTATGTTGTTCTGCTCACGCATGCAGCCCACATCGAGACAATGTGGCAGGCCAGAAGGGGCGCCGTTGTAGCCAGTTGCAAGGATCCGCTTGTCTTTTACCAGAACGGCCCCTACACTGCGACGGTTACAGGTGGACCGCTGGGCCACCAGGTTGGTGATTTCCATAAAATAGGCTTCCCAACTAGGCCGCGCCATACCTCAAGCCGCCTCCATCTCGTATACGGGTTTGTGTAAAGGGAACTGCGAACAGAAATCGCCAACCTGGCGGCTCAGTTGCTCCAGCACGGCAGCATCATCACCAGCTTCGAGGGCCTGGTGGATAAACTTGGCTATTACAGCCATATCATTCTCTTTCATGCCCCGCGTGGTCACCGCCGGAGTCCCGACTCGGATACCACTTGTTACAGCAGGCTTTTCCGGATCGAATGGAATGCTGTTCTTGTTTACCGTGATCCAAGCCTTGTCCAAAATGACCTCGGCTTGCGCTCCGGTAAGTCCCTTCCCCCGCAGGTCAACGAGTAGTATGTGATTATCGGTTCCTCCGGAGACCAGACGAAAACCTCTGTCCAACAACTCCGCTGCCAGCCGTTTGGCATTAACCACAATTTGTTTTTGGTAAGAGCGGAACTCGGCAGTAAGAGCCTCCTTGAAAGCCACGGCTTTGGCAGCGATGACGTGCATGAGTGGTCCACCCTGTATACCGGGAAAGATCTGCTTGTTGAGTTTGTCGGCGTGGCCCTCTCTGGCGAGTATCAGACCTCCCCTGGGTCCCCTGAGGGTCTTGTGGGTGGTGGAGGTCACAAAGTCGCTGTGTGGAATGGGACTTGGATGGACTCCAGCAGCCACCAAACCAGCAATGTGTGCCATATCCACCATCAGATAGGCGCCAATCTCATCACAGACGCTTTGAAAAAAAGCAAAGTTTATCGCCCGGGGGTAGCTGCTTGCCCCGGCGATGACCAGCTTGGGTCGCTGCTCTTTAGCCAGTCGTTCAAGCGCCTCCATGTCTATGGTTTCCGTCTGCCGATTTACCCCGTAGGATATCACTCTGAAAAGTCGGCCGGAAAAATTCACGGGGCTGCCGTGGGTCAGATGGCCCCCATGGCGCAGGTCCATACCCATAATGGTGTCGCCCGGCTGTAAGATCGAGAAAAAAACTGCCATGTTTGCCTGTGAACCGGAATGCGGTTGAACGTTGGCATATTCGGCAGCAAACAACTCTTTCGCCCGCTCAATCGCTAAACTTTCCGCTGTATCCACAAATTCACAGCCACCATAATATCGGTGGCCGGGATAGCCCTCCGCATATTTGTTGGTCAGGACGCTGGCCTGTGCTTGCCTGACTGCCGGACTGGCAAAATTTTCCGAGGCAATGAGTTCCAGCCTCTGTAGCTGCCTTTGCTCCTCCAACCGGATGGATTCTGCAATCTGCGGGTCTATTCTCTCCAGATCTATCATGTCCGTAACATCTTCTGGTGTAATTCAACCGTAGTGAACCCTGTCTAGGGATAGCCGGTTAGTGAGGATAGCCAAAAGAAATAAAAATGTCCAACGATAAATGCTTTTTGAGATGTGAGAAGGCATGGAGCATGGGGCATAGAGTGAGGAGTCAGGAGTCAGAATTCAGGAGAAAAGCAAACAGGAGTAATTCGCCCTTGACTACTGGCTACTGTATTCTTTGATTGCAGTTTTGAGATTTGAAACGCGAAATGCCAAATGCCAAATGATCAGATTTCATCCAGCTGCGCTACCCTGCCCTGGTGGCGGCCGCCATCAAACTCTGTGTTCAGCCAGGTTGCAACAATTTCCCCTGCCAAGTCGGCTCCGATCAGCCTTCCCCCCATAACCAGGAGATTGGCGTCGTTGTGCCGCCTGCTCAGAACAGCACTAAAAAGATCGTTGCACAAGGCTGCCCGCACGCCAACAAAACGGTTGGCAATCATTGCCATACCCTGCCCTGAGCCACAGATGAGAATCCCCTTGGGAAATTCGCCGCTGGCAACACCCGTTGCCACCGCCTTGCCGTAGACTGGGTAGTCCACAGATTCTTCACTGTAGCAACCCACATCCTCCACAGTGTGTCCCATGTTCTCCAGCAAGGTCCTGACGTGCGTTTTCATGGAAAAGCCTGCATGATCACTACCAATAACCACTTTCATATAGAGCCTCCAAAAAAGAACACGGGGTGCTGTCTCAGGGGTCGTAACGCCGTAAAACCAGCGCAGCGTTGGTTCCACCGAAACCGAATGAATTGGTAAGCGCAATTCGCACATCTGCCTCGCGACAGACGTTGGGCACGTAATCCAAATCACAGTCCGGATCAGGATTTTCATAATTGATGGTCGGGGGGATGATCCCTCTCTGTATGGCCAAAACGGTGAAAGCAGTCTCCGCCCCACCTGCCCCACCGAGAAGGTGTCCGGTCATGGACTTGGTGGAACTCACGGCAAGTTTATAGCTGTGCTCGCCAAAAACAGTCTTTATCGCTTGCGTTTCAAATCTGTCATTCAAGTCGGTGGAGGTACCGTGCGCGTTGATGTAATCTACCTCTTCGGGCGCAATCCCAGCATCATCAACAGCCATTTGCATGCAACGGGCCATGCCCTCGCCCTCGGGTGCCGGAGCCGCCATGTGGTAGCCGTCTCCAGTGAGACCGTAGCCGATGACCTCCGCATGAATCTTGGCTCCTCGCTCGAGAGCATAATCCAGCGCTTCCAGGATGAGGATGCCACAGCCCTCAGACAAAACAAAGCCATCCCTGTCCAGGTCAAAAGGACGGGAGGCCTTTTCCGGGGCGTCATTGCGGGTGGAGATGGCCCGCATGGCATTGAAACCGCTTATCGCCAGCGGCGTGACTGTTGCCTCCACCCCGCCTGTGATCATCACATCAGCAGCACCGCGCTGGATCTGCTTGAAGGCATCGCCAATTGCGTGAGTGCCAGCAGCACATGCCGTTTCAATGGCCATATTCGGCCCCTTGGCTCCGTATACAATGGAGATCTGACCGGGTGCCATATTGGCAATTAGCATGGGAATGAAGAAAGGGCTGACCTTTTTTGGACCTTCCTCCAGCAGAATCTTGTGGAATTTTTCGAAGGTGCCGAGACCACCCAGACCGGTTCCAATTACCACTCCAACCCGATTGGCGTTGTTGCCGTTGATTACCAGTTTGGCATCCTCTACGGCCATCCGGGTGCCTGCCAGGGAGTAGATGGTGAACAGGTCCATCCGCCTGACCTCTTTGCGGGAGACGTAATCCTCTGGATTGAAATCTTTGACTTCCCCGGCAATCTTAGTGGTCGTCTCGCTGGCATCGAATTTGGTTATGGGACCAATACCCGATTTACCGGCCACCAGGGCCGACCATGTCTCTTCAACTCCGATTGCCAATGGTGTCACCAGACCTAGACCCGTAACTACGACCCGTCTTTTCATCGTATATTCCTACCTGTTGAGGAACGGCAAAAATGTTGTTTCTCTGGTCATCGACCATGAAGCATAGTGTATATTACAGAAATACATGTCCCTCTATGCCCCATGCCCCGAGCTCTCTGCGGGCGGCTAGCATGCTAGGCGCCTACATATACATTCCGCCGTTCAAATGAATTACCTGGCCCGTGATGTACGAACCCTCCTCTGAAACTAGGAATTTCACCAACTGGGCAACATCCTCAGGCTGGCCGGCACGACCCAGTGGAATCTGGGCCAGAAAGGCCTCCTTGGCCTTCTCGGGGAGCTGTGCCGTCATCTCAGTCTCGATAAAACCAGGAGCGATCGCATTAACGGTCACATTGCGGCTCGCCAATTCGCGCGCCACCGACTTGGTGAATCCCATAATGCCCGCCTTGGATGCCGCATAGTTGGCCTGGCCTGCGTTACCCATAGCCCCCACAACTGATGCTATGCTCACCACTCGACCGTAACGCTGCTTCATCATGTAGCGGGCAACTGCTTGGGTGCAGTTGAAGACACTTTTGAGATTCACCGCCAGTACCGCATCCCAATCCACCTCTTTCAGTCTTGACAGAAGGTTGTCCCGGGTAATGCCGGCGTTGTTAACCAGGATGTCAACCCGGTCATGACGCTCCACCACACCTTTGATGAACTCCTGAACCGCCTGGTAATCTGAGACATCCAGTCGAACCCCCTCGATTTCGCACCCTTTGTCCCGTGCCATTTGGATGGTCTCGTCTGCGGCCTTGTCATCGGGAGGATCATAGTGATTAAACACCACTGTCAACCCCGGTTCAGCCAGTGCCATGATAATTGCACGACCTATGCCCTTTGACCCTCCAGTAACAACCGCTACCCTCTTGTCGTTCTCAGCCATCTTTTCACCCCGCAGGCCTAAAAATTAAATTAAGAGAAGTTGACAATTTCCAATATCGCCTCTAAGCAAATCCGAAATCCGAATACCTGCCCGCCATCGCGAGCCTGCTCGTTCAGGCGAGGCGGGCGGGTCGAAATCCGAAACACCCAAATAAATTGAGAAATTCTGGAATTAAGGGATTCAGGAATTAGAAAAGCTTGCACAGACAATTTAATGAATTCGTGTCCAATCCCTCAATTCCTTAATTCCCCAATTCCTAAATTTAATTTCGGATTTATAAATTAGCTTCGTTGCTCTCTTATTTTCTTCACCAAAGCAGGAAGAAATTCAAACAGGTCCGCCACCACACCGTAGTTGACCACATCGAAGATTGGCGCATCCGGATCTTTGTTTACCGCCACAATGATCTCGGAGCCCTGCATCCCCACAACATGCTGGATGGCACCAGAAACACCGCAAGCTAGGTAAAGCTTGGGAGAAACCGTTTTGCCCGTCTGACCTACCTGATGACTGTAAGGCATCCACCCTTCGTCCACCACACTCCTGGTGGCGCCAACCGCACCATCCACAAGAAGTGCCACCTCTTCGATGATTTTAAAATTCTCCGCCTTTTGTAATCCCCGGCCGCCCGTGACCACCACATCAGCCTCGGTCAAACGAGCTGTTTCCTGCGCGAGCGTAACGGTCTCGAGCACCTGCACCCGGGAGGCAACTGCCTTAGCGCTAGGGGCAAAAGCTTCCACCACTCCCTGGCGCTGAGTATCGAAATCGGGCTTTCTCATTACCATAGGCCTGACCGTTGCCATCTGCGGGCGACGATTTGGACAGAGGATGGTGGCCATGATGTTGCCACCAAAGGCCGGTCGGGTTTGATAGAGGAGTCCATCTTCGCCGATATCAAGTTCGGTACAATCAGCCGTCAGACCAGTTCCTACTGCCACGGCCACCCGGGGAATAAAAGAGCGGCCCATTGCGGTTGCCCCCGCCAAAAGGATCGCCGGTCTCTTCTGCTCGATGAGCTCGGTGAGAACATTGGCGTGAGATTCGTCGTTGAAGAGCGCCAGAGCTGGATCTTCCGCCAAGTAAACCCGATCGGCCCCGTAGCCGATGAGCTGTTCGGCAGCCTCCTGAAGCTGATCCCCGATGATTACCGCTGCCAGCTCCACTCCCAGCTTGTCAGCCAAATTCCTGCCTGCACCCAGTAGTTCAAAAGAGACTGAATGCACCTCGCCACCGTGGTGCTCGGCCACAACCCAAACTCCCTTGTACGACTCGATGTCATCTGTCGCAGGGCCGATGACCTCAGGCATATCAATAGCCTCATCGGGACACGCATCCACACAGAGACCACAAAGGGTGCAGTCATCATTCACCTGCGCGATCTCATCCACTACCTCAATGGCCTCCACGGGACATATTTCCACGCAGTCGCCGCAACCTGTACATTTTTCTTTGTCAACTATGGGCTTCATAGACCCGGTACCTTAGCTTCCTTTAATCGGTTAATAAGTTTCTCCGCCTGTTCCTCTGGTTCGCCGGTAAGCATCTCCCGGTCGCAACGGGGTGGTGGACTAAAAACCCTGACAACCTGGGTGAAAGATCCCTGCAACCCCACTTCCTCGGGATTCAGCTCCAAATCAGCAGCACCCATTACTGGGATTTCTTGCTTTCGAGCCCGCATTTTGTGCTTTAGTCCCGGCATCCTGGGATCGCCAATTTCCCTAATCACAGTAACTACTGCCGGCAGGGGCATTTGCACGACCTCGTAGCCCATGTCGGTCAAGCGCTCAGCCAGCAACAGCCCGCCGTCCTGTAACTCAAGCCTCCGGGCATATGTGGTGTAGGGCTGGTCCAAATGCGCTGCCAGTCCTGGACCCACCTGGGCAGTGTCTCCATCGATGGCCTGTTTACCGCAGATGACAAGATCCACCGGGCCCAGCTTTATAATAGCCCGAGCCAGAGTCAGCGAGGTGGCCCAGGTATCTGCGCCGGCAAAGGCCCGGTCGCTCAAAAGCACGGCCTCGTCAACACCCAGCGCGAGGGTTTCTCTCAGGGCCTCTTCAGCCTGTGGCGGTCCCATGGTCAGCACGGTTACCTTGCCACCGTACTCGTCCCGCAAGCGCAAGGCTGCTTCCACTGCATACCAATCATGAGGATTGACTATGCTCTCCACACCCTGGCGCACCAGTGTGCAGGTCTCGGGGTCGATGCGGACGTCTTTGGCATCGGGCACCTGTTTAATACAAGCAACAATGTGCATGAAGAAACTCCAATGGTATTAAGTGCTTAGAATAGATTTAAGTGTTTGGCCAGTTCTGTCAGTTTTGTCGGTTTAGCCAGTTAAAGTCGACGAGTCTAAAGCATCTAACTGGCTTAGCCGGCTTAACCGGCATAACAGGCTAAACGCCTAGAAAAAGGTTTCCTTGATTCGTCCGTATTCTTTGTTTAACTCCTGACCGATGATGTTGCGCTGAACCTGGTTCGTCCCCTCGTAGATCTGGAGTATTTTGGCATCTCGCATCATTTTTTCCACCGGGTAGTCGCGCATATAGCCGTAGCCTCCCAGCACCTGCACAGCATCAGTGGTCACCCGCATGGCAACATCAGTGGGAAAAAGCTTCGCCATAGCGGAAAATTTGGAAATATCTTTGGCCTCACTATCTATGTAACGCGCCGCGGCGTAGACCAGGGCACGGGCTGCCTCTGTTTCGGTGGCCATGTCAGCCAGCATGTGTTGTACGGCCTGAAACGAGATAATGGGCTTACCGAACTGCACCCGCTTGCGGGCATATTCCACCGATATGTCCAGCGCACCCTGACACAGACCCACTGCCAAAGCACCGATACCGGGGCGCGAGACGTCAAAAGTCTTCATGGTGACGATGAATCCCATGCCTTCACGGCTGATGAGGCGGTCTGCGGGAATACGGCAATCGTTGAAGAGCAGTTCTCGGGTGGCCGAAGTACGAATGCCCATCTTCTTTTCCTTCTTGCCGAAGGAAAATCCAGGGTCCCCATTCTCGACGATAAACGCGCTTGCCCCCCTGGCACCTTTCTTCCGGTCAGTAATGGCGACGACCGTGTAGATTTCAGCCTCACCTCCATTGGTGATCCACTGTTTGGTGCCGTTGAGAATGTAGTCATCTCCATCTCGTTTGGCGGTGGTTTGAATGCCACCCGCGTCACTGCCGGCGCCAGCTTCCGTAACCCCGAACGCAGCCAACTTTTCACCGCTGGCGATCACAGGCAGGTATTTTTGCTTCTGTTCTTCGTTGCCATAGAGCAAAATAGGATAAGCTCCCAGACCACTGGCCGCATAAGTGGTGGCAACGCCGATACACGCCCGGCCTAGCTCCTCGATTGCCAAGCAGTTTTCAAGCACCCCTCCACCCAGACCACCGTACTCTTCTGGAAGATAGACCCCAAAGAGGTCCGACTGCGCCAGAATTTTCATAATCTCCCACGGGAAGTCTTCGCTCTCATCCAGTTCAGCACGTATGGGTCGAATTTTCTCGGTAGCGATTTTGGCCGCAATCTCTTTGATCATCTGCTGTTCTTCGGTCAAGAAATAGTCCACTGACGCCCTCCTCTCACAGACAAGTGTTGAACTGCGCGAAGCTAACGACTCAACAAATCCTCTACCAGCGAATCATTACTGCTCCCCAGGTGAAGCCCCCTCCAAAGGCGTCCAAGAGCACCAGGTCTCCTCGCTTGAGACGGCCAGAACGGTTGGCCTCGTCAAGGGCCACTGGAATACTTGCTGAAGACGTGTTGCCGTATCGATCGATATTCACATAAACCCGGTCAATGGGAATCTCCAAACTTTCCGCCACCTTCTTCATTATGCGCATGTTGGCCTGGTGTGGAATAAAGAGGTCGATATCATCCGGCTTCAGCTGATTTTCCTCCATGGCTTCCCTGGCCACCCCAGCGAGGGACCGGACAGCATGTTTGAACACCTCATTGCCTTGCATACGTATACAATAGTCACGCTTCTCGGCCATCTCGGCACTGGGGGGATATACGCATCCGCCCCCTGGAATGTGCAGCAGTTCCCAAAGACGACCATCCGATCGCAGATGGGTGGAAAGGATGCCCCGATCGGACTCTTGCGAACCGCCTAGCAGAACAACTCCTGCAGCATCACCAAAAAGAACACAGGTGTTTCGATCCTGCCAATCTGTGATGCTGGAGAGAATCTCCGCACCGACGGCCAGTATTTTGCTGCCTGGCTTCTCCTTCACGAATTTGTCTGCAACCGCTAGGGCGTAGACAAAGCCGCTGCAAGCCGCATAGACGTCAAAACCGAAAGCTTTTGTTGCCCCGAGGTGCTTTTGTATCAAGGCGCCTGTGTTGGGCATGATCATATCGGGAGAGGTGGTACCCACCACGATCATGTCAACCTCTTCCGGGCTCACCCCTGCCATCTCTAGGGCCCTCAGTGACGCCACCGTGGCCAGGGAGGAAGTGGTCTCACCGTCTTCAGCTATGTACCTCTGTTTGATACCGGTGCGTGTGCGAATCCACTCGTCTGAGGTGTCAACTATGGATTCCAGGTCCTCGTTGGTGACAACCTTCTTGGGTACAGCTGATCCTGTTCCTATGATGACGCTGCGATTCACGGGATTTCCTTTTTATCCAAGGAGATCCGGGCTCCAATTTGAGCCAGATTCAACTTAAGGATTACCCTATTCCCGAACCTCTGTTCCGGTCATATTAGCCCCTGGCACATTTCGGACCGGACCGTCCGGTCCGCGCTGAGGCCAAAATAAATCGTGAGAGTTTACCTCCAGAAAGCATTGGAGTGCGCTTACACCTCCTCTGTCTGGATAACCTCCCTCCCCTTATAAGTTCCACAGCTTGGACAGGCGTGGTGCGGCAACTTGGGCTCGTTGCACTGAGAACACAGGGAGAGCGTGGGTGGCTCGAGTCTATGGTGCGATCTTTTCTTTCTTGTTCTACTCTTTGAGTGACGTCTCTTGGGGAGAGCCATCCGATCTTGCTCCTTCTCCATTATGGGCCGCCAAAAGGCGACTAAGAACGGACTATTGGTCGATTTTCATGGATCTTAAAGGTTCAAAAACAGATCCTGTTTCTTTCTTTTCACATCGGCACGGCTCTTGGTTCAGGTCCGCGCCGCAGCCGGCACAGATTCCCCGGCACTCCTCCCGGCATAACGGCTTTTGGGGTAGTGCCAGGAAGATCTGTTCTGCGACGATGAGATCCACATCGATGGTGGTGCCATCGTAGAACTCAGTGTCCAGGTCTTGAGAACTGAGATCAATCTCTTCAGGCATCTCATCGGGCGGAGGCCGCAAAAGGACGAAAGTAATAATTTCGTCCAACTGCAAGACATAGTCTTGCAGGCAACGGCTGCAGGCGAGGCGCACTGCCGTTTGCAGATGGCCGTTAATTCTAACCTGCTCGGTTTCTGGAATGAACTCCAGGTCAACGCTCACGGGTCGCGCCAGGCTGATTTCCCGAGTATCTTCCGCAGAATTCATCCTGGAAGAAAACCAGGATTCAGTCTCGTGGAAGTGGATCATCCCGCCGTACTCTGGAAGCTCATCCACCCTAACTTTCAAAGATCACCATCCCCTATTTGAGATCTTTTGAAGATTGAAGTCGTAAGTATAAAAAAAGCCTTAGGTTTGTCAAGCACTTTGTGGGCGCCAGCCCACAGCTAGCAGCTGACAGCTGGCAGCAGGCAGCTGATAATGATCCCTTAGCTAAGTTTTGCCCAATGCAAAACGCTTAACTTTTTCCGTTAATAAGTGACCCCTTCTCCTTGCAAATTTTGAGCCTTTCTAAACGGTTTTTGGTCAAGCTGCCAGATACCTGCGATTATATATGTTTTAGGCGCATGGGGCACTCTCCAAAGTGACGGGGAAGTTATATGTTATTAGTTATATGTTATACGTTATTCGCTATCCTCGAAGAGTCTCTAAACCTGCGAAAAGTTCTAAATCACCGATTTTTTCCCGTATAACGTTTAACTAATAACGTATAACTCTTTTCTGCCTACTGCCCGCTGCGAGCTGCCCGCTGCCCGCTGAATACCGACTTTCCCCTTGACTTTCCGCCAACCATAGTCTACTTTTCATTTTCCGTTGGGGGATCGTCTAGTGGTAGGACGCATGACTCTGGATCATGCTACGGGGGTTCGAATCCTCCTCCCCCAGCCATTGCCCCGGGGGGGTTATACGTTATTAGTTATTAGTTATACGAGGAACAACAGCCACTGTTCTGTATCTCTACAAACAATAAGACTAGTCCTTATTTTCTTAACCTGATAGCCAACAACTAATAACTGATAACTTATAACATACAACGTTTAACTTCATATTGCGGTCCCATCGTCTAGTGGTCTAGGATATCGGCCTCTCACGCCGAAGACACGGGTTCGAGTCCCGTTGGGACTGCCAAATTAAATCAAGGGCTTACGGTAGACCGTTAGCCCTTTTATTTATTCTTTGGCTGTTTCCCAACGCTATACCCAACACCTGCCAACATTCTGACCGCTAAACTGCCCTCAGAATCGACGATCTTGCCCTCATAAATACTCCCGATACCCCTGAAATGCGCACGCTTGAAAAGCCCCACTTCGATCCAGCCGATCCCAGTAGCTACTGCGCCCACCACGTGAAAAATATCCAGCCATCCCACGCATCTAAGAGACCCCGGGCATCCCCCCCAGAGGCTTGCGAGCGTGGGCGCGATTGACCTCTTGTATACGTGACCCATTTTTTCAAACCTCTGTTATACATGTTGGGCTTGTAGGGCGGCTGGGGTTTTTTCTTGCTATTCTTGTCTACATTTTTGTAATCTGGGAACAGTTTAAGACGTTTTGAAAAAGTACGATGAAAAGTCCCCCAAGAAGGTAGTCTCCTTCCTGTTAAGGATATCTCAAAAATGATTATTAAATTATTGTCAAATCTGTGTGTCAGTTAACCATTACACTACAAAGATAGTAAAAGCTATAAAAATAGTTATATACATTTAGCTAGAAATTACAAAGGCATATAGTCAACTAGTGAGAGGAAGAATCTAAGAATTAACTAGGTGTAACTATGGCAAAAGACAAGACTGTTCTCCCTCCAAACTCCCCCAAACAGTGTCCATGCGGTCACGATAATATCTCTTGGTCTGTGGGCGACAATTCCGTTTACTGCTGGCAGTGTAATAAGGAATATCCTCTGGGTGAGTGTTTCCTGCGACAAGAGTAATTATCATGGTTGACGAAATCAAACGAATCAAAGTCCACGCTGTCAAATGCCCCAATTGCGAGCTTGATGTCATCGTTAAGCTAACTGATATGTTTTGTCCTGTTTGTAGGTCTTTCCTACCACCTAAACAGAGGCAGTTGCCCAAGCCTATGAACCGTTGATCGAAAACAATATCTTGTGCCAGATTCAAGACCAGCCAGAGTTTAGATTAAGGGATGTAATCCACAGTTCACATATCCTCTTCATATCTTGAGTTTCCCGGAAGTTCACATATTGGCAAGATATGTTTAACCCACATCCGGAAGTTTTTACCTCAGCATTTTGTG
>CP070735.1:2618107-2628801 GCA_020347625.1 Deltaproteobacteria bacterium | reverse complement strand
TAGGGATTAGGGATTAAGGAATTAAAAGATTGATAATTTCGGAATACGGATTTCAAATTACGGATTTTTTTCTTGGCTGCGAGCTGCTAGCTGTCAGCTGCCCGCTGAATTAGACCGGCTTAATATCTGGGCATCCTAAATTCTTGCAATTTATACTCTTTAGGCACCTTAAACAGATCTCTAGGGAGAGACTGCTTTTCAATCCTCTTTAAGGTACTTGTCGTCGTTGTTCCCATGACATTTATCACCGTTCTGACGGGAAATCCCTCCAATTGACTCGCCATCCCCATTACACTCGTTTTCCACAGCATTGGATTTTTCTGAAGTTTCTTTTCGAACTTTGCAGTCATGGCTTTGAATTCTTTGTATCCCGTCACATCTTTGGAGAGCCAGTATTCACTTGTTTCTCTCATCATAGTCACGTTGTATTTCTTACACTTGTAGCCCGCAATTTCTTTTGTTTCACTCGTGGGAGTTACTCGTATTTCCATCATCTCCTTCGGCATCTCTTGGTTCATTTCAGACAACAAGTCAGTTTTTGTATAGGTCTTTCCATTAACATTCAGTTGATACATCGTCATGGTATCGAGCTCTGTTATCATGATGATTTCATTGCTCAGATCAGTGCGTGAAGCATTAGAGGTAAGGTAATATTTTACCGTCTTGGTTTTAGGCTTGAACTCTTCGAGTAGTTCTGAACGGGCTTGTGGGGGGAGATCCTCTAAACCTGCAGGAACCCCGGAAGTCATCACTTCAGATTCCCAATAGAGATCGGCATGGGCCGATGCTGATACGACCAAAAAGCTTAGGAGCGCCAATGGTATAAGCCACATCCATTTGCTCGTTTTCATTCATGTCTCCTCTCATTCTGTTATGCTTGCCTTGGTCTTTCCACCGAACTTCCGACCGTATTTACAATGGGTGACGCGGTAAGGTCAAAAGGGTTGGTACGCATGGCAAGAGAGAACATATAGGGATAATTATCCTTCAAATGTTTCATATAATCCAACCATTGATGAGCAAGCAGTCGGTAAGCCCTTTTCATGTCACCACTTAGATGCTTCTTGTCAGACTCAGGCAGTTGACTGATATCCTGCCGGAGGAGTAACTCATCTCTGAAATGAAAAACTGCCCTGATGGTCTCAGTGAAGGACTCACGTTCCATCAAAGCCGGATTTTCTAGAAGTCGCAGCAAGAGATCCACCTTGCCATCAAAGAATGTTTTTAGTTCCTCTTGCGGAACCTTTTCAAGGTCTATGTTGTATGTGTGGCTTTTAAGAAGCTGATTTACTTTGAGGAAGTCCGCAGCTGACCACTCATTGGTTACAACGAGTTCTTTCCTCAAACTGGCAATTTGAGGATCTAATCCAACAAAGTATGTTAACAACCTGTTTCCTATTTCGCTGAAGAATAGGCTAGTGACCATATTCAGTTTCTCAATCCTTGCCTTTTTTTCCCTCCTATTCAGCATTATCTCAATTGCATTCGCCACTACACCCATGAAGGTTCCTACGCCGGTTATAATCAGGACAACGGCAAGTATCTTACCTGCTAGAGTGGCAGGATGTATGTCCCCGTAGCCAACCGTGGCGATAGTTACAATAGTGAAGTAAAGGGCATCCGCAAGAGAAAGATCCTCTACTATCATTAAACCGAATATTCCGAGCACAACTACAACCAGAAGAACCACTAAAAATATTCTTAACCGAAATTTCAACGCTTCCATTTGTCTGTATTTGCGATTAAAAGTGAAAAGGTTTTAATATTTGCGAAGGATCTTTTGCCTACACATATCTTAACAACAAGGCGAATGTCCATAAAATTATAACTTTGCATGTTCAGGCGCAGTCCGTTGTGGGAAAAGCATAGAGGCAGGAGACAGGAGTTAACTGGCAGATTGCAGCGGGCAGGAGAAAAAGACTAAACACCAGGAACAAGCCACCAGAGAAACGACGCGGAGATGGGGTGAGACGGCGAGACGGGGTTTCTGACAATGGCTGAAAGATAACATTTGGTGGCTTGTGGGTGCCGGGGAAGGAAGCTCTTGTCACTAGCTAGTTATTGGCTAGTATCGTACTTTCATCGAAAGGTATCTCAGCCATAGTGATGGGGCTCAGGCTTGATTGTTTCGCCTGATAAAACCTATTCTCATAAATATAAATCTTGATATCCGATATAATCCTTTTGTTAGGATATTCTTCACCTTCGATGCTAACAGAAAGATTCTTTCCGTTAGTAAACTCATTGAGCCTCATGCCAAGGGGATAAACAGATATACTCGGAGCTTCACTAATATACGGCCCAGCTAAGATGCAAACCACTTTTGCGTCAGCATCTTCATTGAAAATCATTCTTTTGAGCCTTTCAAATAGCATGCCGTCGATTTTTCCCGCCATCACGTGAAAGAATAGTAACATGCGGTTACTTTCGTAGAGATATGTTGGATCTATTGCCCAGACTTTAAAGCCCAACTCTCGGGCAATTATGAGAGTTTCAATCCCGCATGTTTCTTCCACAAAAGGCACAGTGTTTATCAGCGTTTCCTCATCTATAACACCTTGGACGTACTGATCGACCTGCTCCTGATCTTTATTATAGATTTGGACGCATAAATCACGATAACCCATTACTCGTAGAGCCGGAAGTAATTGCAAAACAATTATTCTTTCGATTTCTATTCGATTCATATCAGCAGCGTTACGGCTGTAGTATGCTGAAAACAACAGTGTTTGATTTTGCTCTGCTCCTCGCAGCACCATTTCAAAAACCTGATCTTCCATGATAAGTTCATCCACGTTCGTTTTGGTTAGCATATGTGAAGCCTCGAGCACTTTTATTCTTTCCCCAGTCCACAGAATAAGAGCACACAGCGTACAGAAAACGAATAGTCGAATCCACCCCTCCATAAGAATTCCCTTTCAGGAAAAACTTAGAGGAAAACATCTAACGAGATTCCTTTAATTCTTTTTTACCACAAACTATTAATCGCAATATGCATGCCAGGCAGGTAGTAGCCCTTCTTTTCCCCCTAATGTACTGTATTTACTAGTTTTTGAATCGAACTGCTGATCTAGAGAGGAGTATGTAAGGCACTCTGCTGTGACATGATTTTTTACAAGTTGTAAAGAATGCAGACATGAAAAAGCAAACGGCAGCTTGCTCCTACAGGACATTGTGAAACTAGAATTGTTTTCTGCTTACTGCATGCTGCTAGCCGTCAACTCCCTGCAGAAAAACCGGGCTCAACAACCGTATGATATCGCAAAAGCAAGGCAGGGCCATTGCTGACCCTGCCTCGTGCATAGTGCTTAGTGCTGCGGTTGACCTGCGCTTATTTCTTG
Organism: Deltaproteobacteria bacterium; assembly: GCA_020347625.1. GTDB lineage: Bacteria > Desulfobacterota > Syntrophobacteria > BM002 > BM002 > BM002. The sequence goes on along the minus strand of CP070735.1, from coordinate 2,625,460 downwards.
CCTTTCTTCTTCGACAAGCCGAGAGTATTTTTTCCTACTTGGCGTTTCTTCCAACACTATTTCATAATGTCCTTCTTTCCATAAGGCTTCAGTTTTTCAAGCAGCACGGGCAACACGGTAAAATTGGCAACCAGGGCTATCAGCATTGCGAAGGCGGTGAGAATTCCAAAATAGATGGTGGGGACGAATTTGGAGAGGACCAGAATGGAAAAACCGATGGTGATGGTAACTGTGGTGTAATACATGGCTCGGCCGATGCTGCCATGCGAACGGCGCACTGCGGCCAGGTAGTCCCAGTCCACCGCCACTTCCTTGCCAAAGCGATGCACGTAGTGAATGGTATCATCCACGCCGATACCTATGCTGATGGCCGCGATGGTGATGGTCATGAAGTCAAGGGGGATACCCGAACCACCCATCAAACCCAACACCAGCGGCACGGCAACCAGGTTCGGCACGAGGGCTATTACGGCCAGTTTCACTGAGCGAAAAAGCACGATAAACATGAGGAAAATTGCCAGAAACACCGCCCCCAGGGTCACAATCTGAGACCGGAACAGACTCTGTAGCATATTGTTGTAGAGCACCAACATGCCCGTCAGGTGCACCTGGTCGGCGGATAGGCCCAACTCCCCGGTCAGTTCCTGGCGGATTTTCTCGAGCAGGGCCTGGCGCTTGAGATTCACATCAGATTCATACACCCGCACCGCAAAGCGTAGCTGATTGCCATCCGGTGAGAGGTAGGGAGTGATCACTTTCTGCTTAACCTCATCGGGAAGGCGTTTGTAGAGAATTGCCAGAGAAAAATTATCCGGTACTTCGCCGCCATTGATCTGCTTCAGCACTTCTAGAGTGGTGGAAAGGGAGAGGACCTTACCGGTCTCATCGATGCCATCCAGGTAGCCGTGGATGGCATCCACCTCGTCCACCATGAAGACGTTGAACCAGTAACTGGTGCCGGTGATCCCCGCCTCTCCCTGTAAGTCGGTATCATCCCAAGGATCGTCATCCTCTTCCGTATCAAAGGGTTCTTGTTTCTCCTTCAGAAAAGCTGCTGGCGGGTTGATCACCACTTCCAAGGGGGTCGTCCCGCCGAGTTTCCTATCCATGAGATACATGCCCCGATAGATCTCCGTGGTCTCATGGAAGTGGTCGATGAAACGGTTCTCCACCGTGAGCTTGGACATGCCCACGACGCCGAGGACCACCGCCAGGATGGCTGCCCCCAGCACCAGATTGCCGTGGCGCTCGATCAGAGGCGGAAAAAGACCGGTTATCGCAGTGGTTAAATCCCGCGGTTTATGTGGTGTGCCGGGCTTGAGCAACATGAGTGCGGCGGGAAACAAGGTGAAGGTGAGCACCAAGGCTGCGGTCAGGCTGATGCCCATAATCCAGCCAAAATCGATCACCGGCCGGATGCCGCTAACCACCAGCGAGCCGAAGGCCACCATAGTGGTGATGACCATGTAAAAACAGGGGATGAACTTGCTGTGAACCGTCTCCCGTACCAGATAAAGCTGCATTTCATCGGGATGTTGCACATGCAACTCGCGGTAGCGGACGATGAGATGAATAGTCAGCGAGAGAACAAAGATCAGCAAGAGGGCGAGGAAATTGGATGACACAACCGTCACATGCCAGCCGGCCAGGCCCAGGAAACCCGTGGTCACCACTGCCGTGGCGAGAGCGGTGAGCAGTGACAGAATGACCCAACGGGGCTGGCGGAAGGCGACGATCAGAAGCAGTGCCATAATGGCAACTACCCCTATACCGAATACCCTGATATCGTGACGGACGAAATCCACCATGTCCGCCACAATCATGGGCACTCCTCCCAGGTGCAATTCGGCACGATCCCGGTAGCGATCCATTATGGCACGGATATGGGCGATATCCGCCTCCTGCTGTGCCATCAGCTCAGCGCTGTAACGCTTGAACTCATTGGTCAAACGTTCGAGTTCCTGCGCCTCCTCCGACGTCAGCTTGGCCTCCAGCCGTTTCTCGCGCAACTCATCTCGGCTCTGTCGCAGTTGTTGATAGGTCCGGTCGCGACGGAAATTCACCTGCAGCGCCGTGGTATCGCCGTCCTCGCTTACCAGACGGTTGCGATAGAGCGGGCTCTCGCGCAGCTCCCGTTCGGCCAGGGCGAGGTTCGTGTCGGGGTCCGATAAGGTGCGTATGTGTTTTTCCAGCTCCTCCAACGACATTGGCGGACTCTGAACTAGGGGCACGTCCAAGATGCTGATTACCGATTCAACCCGCTCGATGGCGGTCAGGCTGTCGCGCAACGCCCGCAGATCGTTCAGGGTCTCTGTTTCGAACAATCTGCCCCGGGGCGCATAGGTGAGGATCAGATAATCGTCGGATCCGTAGCGAGCCCGGATGGAGTTGTAGTAGCGGAGGTCTTCATCTTTTTCCAGAACTAGCGAATCGGAAGAGATGTCGATCCTGAGGTCCGGAACAAACCAGCCGAAAAAAGCGGTGATTAGAAACACCAGCAGCAGGGTCGCGACTGGTTTTCCAAGGACCAGTTTGTCGTATAGCGATATCGGCGATAGCTTCATGGAGTTGAATGTACCTCTACTTGACCGTGCGAGGGTTCACACCTTGTTAAAACCAAGGCAGGATTTTGCCAGTGAGTAAGTTAATCACGATTGCGGCTAAAAGCATCAATAATATAATTAAAGTGACTATGTCGCGTGTTTCCATAATTGTTCCTCAAACTGTCGTTTGCCTGAATCAGTCTTGATAATGTCCGAGAAGCAAATGGCACCTTTAACGCATTATAGCACCTATCCAGGTGTATCGTTTAGTGGAAGAAAGGTAATAAGGGAGAAAGTAAGGTGAAGTGGGAAACACAGAGGTGTGAAGTAAAATGAGGGGCTTCGGCTCCGCGCTGGTCTTCGAAAAGATTTACAGGACTAGACGTTGTGCCTGAATCTGACAACACTAAAGTTTAGACAAAAGTATGTAATGCAAACTCAGGGCTTGGGCGGGCTTTTCCGTTTCTCTAACCAATCGGCCAGTATTAAAGCCGCAATACCCGGACCCAGAACCAGAGATAAGCTCAAAGATGTTGTTACATCTAATGGATTAAAGATTTCCGCAAGAGTCACGAAGTCACGTTTTAAGATAGTACCAATTACAAACATGGCTAAAAGGGTCCCATACAAGTATAACCAAATATAGCCCAAGACTTTGAATACTTTTACCATATAGAGTTCACCATGGAAAAGGGTGGTAGAGTTTAGATACTAACGATTGGTTTTCTGCCACAATATTAGTCCAAGCCAGAGTGCGGTGAGAAAGGCTCTTATACTTGTCTTTCCCAGAACTTTACCTCTAGGCTTCTGTATCCACATCAGTATAATCCCGAGTGGAGCAGCAAAGAATAACATGAGCACAATGAACCAACCTCGGTAATACCATTTTGTGACTTCCTTTGTGTCAAGTTGTGCCTCAGCTTTAGCCCTTTGAGCAGGAGTCTGTTGAGATAGTACATCTGTCATTGAGTTTCTACTTATCTCTTCGAGAAGCTCAATTTTTCCTTCAATGGGGATTTGGTATAAGGCACTATTTCTTAGTATTAATTTTGCAGCATCCGCAGACAAATATTTTTCTACTCCCGGTGGGCAATGTATATGGTTGGAGAAAATAGAAAGAAATTTTCGTTTTTTTCTTGTGAATATTAAGGAGTTCTTTCCTCCGAGGAACTGCAAAGGTCCAAGGTGGTGTCCTGGTCCAATTGTGATTTTTTCTATAGCACTCCAGCTCATACGAAATTCTTTACTAAAGGGCGGTTTTCTAATAATTTTTTCATTTGTTAATATGATTTTTGTTTCTAGATCTTTCGACATTCTGTTGGAGACATAAAACACAAAAAGGGCGGCTATAGGTAAAAAAATTAGCATATCCGTAAACGCAATCCCCTCATGAGACATTTCTACCCTATAAAGAAACACAAAACAAAACGTTAACGTCACAGGAAAAAAAAGAATAGTAAATAGTCGCTTTATTCGAGTGACATTATTTGTGATTATAATTTCTTTTTGTTGATTGTATGGTAGTTCGAGTTCCATCGGTTTTTACTACATTTAAGAATCTAAGTAATTAGTGTATGTTTTTTCTTCATCTGCCGATAACAAGTATCTTTTACAATAAAAATCCTGCATGACACAATATTGATTACATATACGGTGAAGTCTCAACGTCATTTTATCTCGCATCAGCAGTGATGATCCTTTCTTATACTTGTGCAAATCCTTGCAAGAACAGGACCAAGAAAGTGTTTTTACGGGGACAACAGATGTCGTCTTGGGAGGGGTTCAGTGCAGAGAATGCTGAGTTAGTGAATCTTTATTAAGTCGAAATGAAAGTTTAGATTACATCCCTTCATTCACACTCTGCTGTGGTCGATTGGAGAACAAGATATGGTAGGAGATGCTCATGGGGAAGTGTGTATTAAGACGTATGTAAACTCAAGCCAAAAAGTGTAAGAGAGTTTACATACCGTCCCTGCGGATCACCTGCCGGCAAGAAAGCCTGGCACCTCTGCACAACCCTTAAAAAGACACCCGACAGCCGCTTCCTGACGGCTACACTGGCTTGTTGGGCAAACGATTTCAACTAAAAAACTGGCTCGTTAAACCATGCCATCGCCAAAAACGCGTGGCATGTCATCATCCGTATAGCACCGCTCGCTATCATCTGGACGCATGGCATCATTTTCTATTTTCCGGCGATCGTAAGACGGATCAAGTACCTCATTGTAATATTCGTGCTGAATCAGGAGATTCATTATTTCACTGGTGCCGGTCCAGATCATTCCTAGTCGAATGTCCCGAAGTGCTCGCTCGATGGGGTAAACATCTGTATAGCCGATGCCGCCCATGATCTGCATGGCGCTGTTGACGATATCCCAGGCGGCTTCCGTGGTAAATCTTTTGGCTTCACTGACCAGTCGGCGGACGTTGGGATAGTTTTCATCAACAGCTCGGGCAGCCATGTATGTTAGGGCTCGGGCGGCGTCAAGTTGTGTAATACAATCAGCCACCTTGAAACTGATCGCCTGGTAGTTCCGAATTTCTTTGCCAAAAGCCCTCCGCTTGTTGGAATATCGGACCGCCAAATCAAGTGCGCCCCAAACTCCCAAACAGCCAGCAGCAGATGTGAGGCGCTCTGGGATCATCATCTGGTGAAAGCAAAGCGCGCCGCCGTGCAGTTCACCAACCAGATTCTCTTTAGGCACCTTTACATCCCTAAATACCAACCGTCCAGTACCGCCGCCGCGGCAACCCATTAACCCGTAAAGATATTCCGTTTGAACGCCGGGACCACGATCCACTATCAGAAGGCTGAGCCGGTTATATTTATGTGCGTTAGGATCGAAATTTGTTTTGCAGTAGACAAGAAAAAAGTCAGCACCTTCGGCGCCAACGATAAACCGTTTCATACCGTTTAGGATGAAATAATCTCCATGAAGTTCAGCCTTGGTCATAGCACCGAAGAAATCGGATCCACCCCGTGGCTCGGTCAAAGCCTCGGCAGCCACTAATTTCCCCTCAATGTAAGGTATTAGGTATTTTTCTTTTTGCTCCTCCGTGCCAAAAACGTTCAGCGCTTCACCCACAATGGACGGCATGACAAAAACGCATCCTAATGCCATGCCTAGACAGCCGATTTCTTCGGCTGCCGCAACTTCAGCCACCCAACTCATCGCTCGGCCACCGTATTTTTGGGGAAATCGTATTCCGCGTAGTCCTCTCTCAGAAAGCTTTAAGACAAATTCGCGAGGATAGGTGATTTCATCCTTGTCCATTTTCCGCAGGAAATCAGCGGTGACCTCCTCGACAACAAACTGGCGGACCATTTTTTTAAGATCACGCTCTTCTGGGGTAAGCATAAAATCGTACATGGCGCATTTTTCCCTTCCCTGTAGGGTTATGTTTTTTTTCTAACACAACATTAGGTGACAACGTCGAGGTGCAATTGTCAATGAGTGGCCTCAATAAAATCTACGGCAACATGCGCGAGTTCGACTCCCTTGTCCTCTTGTAGGAAGTGCCCAGCACCTCGAATCACGGTGTGGGGCTGTCCCGACGCACCCGGTATGCGTGTTTGAAATGGACGATCCAAGCCTCGTGTAATGGGGTCACCGTTACTAAATGCCGTCAGAAATGGTTTGTCCCATCTCTCGAAAACTTCCCATGCTCGGCGATTCGCTGGCACTGCCGGATCATCGGCACGGGTCGGCACCAGCGCAGGAAAAGCCCTCGCCCCCTGCTTGTAGCTCTCGTCTGGAAACGGTGCATCGTACGCGACAGCCGCATCAGGCGACAGCCTAGATCGACACCCCGCCGCCACGATACGACTAATGGGGAACCACGGTGAGTATTTCGCAAAGAGCTGCCACAGGCGAAAGACCATGGGGATCCGCAGGTCCCCTGCCGGAAGCCCACCATTGGCCAGGACAATCCGGGCAAAGCGGTCGGATTGCTCGGCCGCTAACCGGAGACCGATCAATGACCCCCAGTCCTGGCATACTAATGTTATATTCCGCAAATCAATGGCCAGGAGCCATTTCGTCATCCATTCGACGTGGCGCTGATAAGTGTAGTCGCGGCGATCTGCTGGCTTGTCCGAGCGGCCGAATCCGACGAGGTCGGGAGCGATTGCACGATAGCCATGTTGGACGAAGACGGGAATCATGTGGCGATAGAGATAGCACCACGTTGGCTCGCCGTGCAGTAGCAGAACCGGATCGCGGCCAGAATCACCTTCGTCAACGTAGTGGATGCGGAGATGGTCAACCTCGACATAGTGCGGAGGAAACGAAAAGTCGGCTAAGTCGACAAAACGTTCTTCTGGTGTGCGAAGAATTTTCAAGAGCTGGCCCCAGCGGAATCAATAACTACCTTGGATACTTCTTCTCTAAAGCTGGAAATCAGCAGCGCAGTTCAGATTCAGAGGTATGCTCTCTTGAGGGTGGATTAGAACGGGAAATTGGACTTAATTTCATATTAGGTGAACGTGTCGGTCCATGTCAAGACAAGGCATAGTCCCAATATGGCTGGCGTAGGGAAGCGGTGAAAGGGTCAAACTTGACATTCCCTTGATTCACACGTTCCCCTCCTGAAACCTCAACACGGAATGTGGGATGAGTACTGAGGAAGCCAGAGTCTAGATCAAAGTATGAGAGGACACCATTTGAGGAATAGTCCCATATGGTCACAAGGTCTGTGGATTGTTACTCAGTGATTCGCGCTTCTGATCTTTTTTGAAGCGGTAGCATCACTTCCCGCTCGTTTGGAATCATTGTAATAACATCCTCAGGACACTGAAGCTCACATTGAC
>CP070735.1:2571014-2618007 GCA_020347625.1 Deltaproteobacteria bacterium | reverse complement strand
GGGCCGATTGGCCAGAGGATGAGATTATCGGAGCAGCAGAGGTTAAAGAGAGTGGCGGCAAGGTGGTACGCATACCTTTGGAGGAGGGGATGTCAACGAGCGAGGTTATCAATAGAATCAGCGCTGTGGTCAGGAAAGAGGGCAAGTAAGCGTTCAGCCGAAATAAAGCATAGCGCATAGCGTCAAGAAGAAAAAAGTCCTTCCACTCCCAATTCACATACTTCCTAAAATGGCCTGCCAGCTGCCGGCTGATTACTGCTTAGTGCCTAGTCCCTATTTCTTTCTGCCTGCTGCCCGCTGTCAGCTGTCTGCTGAATTATCCCCGCGTCCCCGTGTCCCCCCATCTCCGCGTCGTCCCGCAGTGCTTAGTGCCAAGTCCCTAGTCTCCCCCTCCTTTCCGGGCGAGGAGATGGGCGGCGGCTAGAGGGCCGTAATTGCTCTTTTCTTTCAGCTCCCACCAGGAAAACCCAACGGCCTTGAGGAGGCTGTCGTATTCCCTGGCCGAAAGTGCTCCTGCCACGCACCAACTCCAGGCATCCTCAAATCCATCAGTTATTGGCTCCATGTCACCAACCAGAATAAGGTCGGCCAGAGCAAGATAACCGCCGAGCTTGAGGACTCGGTATATTTCTGCCAGGGCTTGCTCTTTATTTGGCATGAGATTGAAAGAGCCGTTGACAATAGCCAGATGCACGCTTCTTTGCCTTAAAGGAAGCTGTTCCCCATCACCAGTCACCCAGTGACAGTTAGGGTGTTCACGGGCATACTCCTTTGCCAGACTGAGCAGTTCGCGGGTAAGGTCTATGCCGATTACTCTGCCTGGGGGCTCCAAAAAAAATGCAGCTAGCTGACTATCGATGCCCACACCACAGCCCAAATCAATGACCGTCCAATCAGGCTCGAGACCGATTATTTCCAATGGGTTTCCACAGCCAGCAAAAAGTTCCCAGGCTTTTTGCGGAATGGATAACTTGGAGGTATCGTAGCCAAGCGCACGGGCGAGACTCTCGCCGGAATCGATAGGAGCCCGACTGAGATTGGCCGTTCCTGCAGTTGCCAACCTTCCGTATATTTCCCGAATGAAATCTTTGATATTTTTTGCTGATGGTTTAAGCACCAATAATCTATCCTCAGACTAAGTCCATCTCGAGTCTCTGGTAGCGGTTCCTCTGGTTCTGAAATCTTTACTCAGAACACTTGGTGATCATATCACAAGTTGGAAACTTTGATGCGAGGGAAGGTAGCATCAAATCAAGCAGCAAGATGGTTGCCGCACCATAGCGGGAAGGACTACGGGAAAATCCTCGGATTAAGGTGGAAAACGATGTCAAACAGTCAGAATTGCTTGAATTATTTTGACAGATATAGGTAGCATTGCTATAATCCGAACAAGCTAATCAATATTTGGGAGAAGTTTATGAGGATATCCACTCGAGGCAGGTACGGTACTCGCATGATGTTGGACTTGGCGGCACACCACGATCAGGGCCCAACCCCTCTCAGAGAAATCGCCAAACGTCAGGATCTTTCGGTAAAATACCTAGAGCAATTGATAATCCCACTCAGAGCAGCCGGATTCATTCGCAGTGTCCGTGGAGCCAGAGGCGGATACACTCTAGCGCGCAATCCTGAGAAAATCAGCGTGGGGCAAATCATTGAGACTCTCGAAGGAGGTCTGTCCTTGGTGGATTGTGTAAAAGATCCTAAAATTTGCGAGCGCGAAAACGGATGTATCACACGGGATATCTGGCTCCAGATGAGCGAGAGGTTGATGCAAGAGCTCGCCTCCCTCAGTCTAAGAGACGTATTGGACGGCAAGAAAATACAAGAAGACTCCACCTAAAAGTTATTAGTGCGACCCATTAGTATCTGTTCTGCCAAAGAGTCAGCGGCAGGAGACAAATCCCATTACCCCGGCCTTCCTTTGAGTCGACAACCATTTCCTTTTCTGTCCCCAGATACCCTGTGTTATATTTTTAAAAAAGGTCTAGTGTCTGTAACTGTTTTGCTAGAAATTAAGTATGAACCGCGGAGAATCTTCAAGCAAGGAGGAAGACGATGGCCATTCGAGTCCTCATAGAAAGAAAAATTGACCCGGAAAATGAACCCGCTTTGAGCACCCTGTTGATGAACTTAAGAGGTAAGGCCATGTTGGCCAAGGGCTACATCTCCGGAGAGACCCTACGCTCCTTGGAAGATCCTAATGAGTATTTGGTGATTAGTACCTGGAATAGTTTGAATGACTGGAGAAAGTGGGAAGCAGACAAGGAAAGGCAAGAGATCCAGAGTAAAATTGACAGCCTGCTGCGCGCCCCTGCCGTCCAGAGGGTCTTTGTTTACTAATCGCTCACTTTGTTTGCCGCATAGCGTTTGGTGAGCAAGAAACGGATTCGTTCTGCAATTGTTTACCCTTCGCCATTTATTTCTTACTCGCTTTTACGCTCTACTCTGTGCGCTAAGCCTTTTCTAACGAATGACCCCCAGGTATCTTTCTTGTTCACTATAGATGCAACCGCAATATCCCTGCCTATAAAGATTCAATTCTTTTGATTTCTCTATACCCTTATTCCAGCCGTCGCGTAAGTCTCTATAGATAAATGGGATGCCATGATTCTTTCCCACCTCATCTCCAATTTGCCGAACAAGTTCATGATCCTGCCTCTTGCTGTAAAGAAGGGTGCTGGTGAAGCCTTGCATGCGACTCCTCTTGGCCAGCTTGGCTGCCGTGTCCAGACGGAGATGGTAGCAATAGTGGCAGCGGTGCGTTTCTCGGAAAGCCACTTCCCTCAGAAAGCTAACCACGTCATATTCGTCCCGATAGATGACCTCCAGGCCGAGATGTCCGGCTAACTGCTCAACAGCTTCCAGGCGACGACGATATTCCTGGTAGGGGTGAATATTGGGATTGAAAAAGAAACCAAAGACCCTAAAGCCCTCAGCTTCAAGCACCTCCAGAGGATAGATGGAACATGGGGCACAGCAAATGTGAAGCAGTACTTTCAAAATATCTCCTTGCGGTCACTTCCTCAAATTGACAGGCCATGACCGATGGACCAACATCGTTTAGCCACTTTTGCCGGTTTAAACAATTCAATATTTTAACATAGCTCGAGGAACTGGAACATTAACACTAGCCGATTAGCATAGAGGAAATTGACTGGTAAAGGGATATATCGACATAGCCTGTTATACCTTCCAAAGGGGCTAAAGCGACTGAATAGGCGAACCAGCTAAACCGGCCAAACATCACTTAAGTAACTGCTGCGCAGCAATGTGTATGGGGTCCCAGGCACCGGAGAAAGGCGGGGCGTATGCCAGGTCCAGATAAGCCAAATCTTCCAGAGTCAGCCCGCCGGTCAGAGCTACTGCCAGGGCGTTGATTCTCGAGACAACGCCATCGCCTCCCAAGCCCTGAGCGCCGAGGAGAAGGCCACTCTCTGATTCTGCCACCAATCGGAGCTGTAGTTCGCGACTTCCTGGATAGCTGTGAGCTCTGGAAGCACCTTGAATGGTAAAGGAAGCTGCTTTCAACCCCGCTTCTTTGGCTTCTTCTTCGGTCAATCCAGTGCTGGCAACTTCAAGATCGAAAACCTTAAAGCAGATGGAGCCCACAACGCCATCAAAAGTGAGGCTCTGACCGCCGATGTTCGCACCGGCAATGCGACCTTGTTTGTTGGCGACGTCCCCAAGTGGAGCATATACCGGCCTCCTGCTAATGCGATGATAGCACTCGCAACAGTCTCCGGCCGCGTAGACAGTTGGAATGTTGGTTTGCAACCGATCGTTGACCGCAATGGCTCCGGTGGGGCCAAGGGCGAGGCCTGCCTCGGTGGCGAGCTTCACAGCGGGAACAACGCCGATAGCAAGAAGCACGAGATCGGTCTCCAACCGGCCATTGCTGGTTTGGACGCTTATGTTGCCTCCGGAGGCTTGCTCAAATCCCTCAAGGGTGGTATCCCCCATGAACTTTACACCATTAGCCTCAAGCTCTTGGAGAATTTGTTCGGCGAAATCTTCTCCCAGCCTCAGCATCGGCAGGTCCCGTCGATAAACTACTGTTGTCTCCAATCCCAGGGCTCTGAATGCTTCGCACATTTCTAGAGCTACGAGACCTGCGCCAACTACCACCGCCCGTTTGGCATTGCGCTCCTCGATAAAGCGCTTGATGCGAACGGCATCGGTAACGTTGCGCAAGAAGAAGATGCCTTCCAGGTCCTCTCCGACAACGCTCGGACGCCTGGGAGTCGCACCGGTTGCTACCACAAGGTAATTGAAAGGGAGTTTATCACCACTGTCGAGTTCCACACTTCCTTGTTCTGGTCGAATGGCTGCCGCCCGTGTATGAAGTCTTACGTCAATGCCAGATTTTGCGAAGGCTTCAGGTGTGCGGGCAATCAACTTGGACTGATCTCTGATTACATCACCGATGTAATAGGGGGTGGGTCAGGCAGAGAAAGAGACGTGCTCGCCCGCTTCAAGCATGGTCACCTGGAGCTCGGCGTCGAGACGTTTGGCTTTGGCGGCAGCGCTCGGGCCTCCAGCACCACCACCAACAATTACTAGTTTTTTTGACATGGCGAATCTCCTAGTTTGAGTAAACGGTACTAGTTATCGCGCAGTCTAAATTTGAATATCGAATTACAGACAATTCAGGAATTGCGGATTTAGGAATTCAGGGATTGAAAAAAGACTAACACCGAATTTCTTAATTCCTCAATTCTTCAATTCCCTAATAAGCTAATTTCTCGATTTGTTTCGTGCTTCGTGCTTCGGATTTCGAATTTGCTCCCGTTTTGCATTATGCATCTGGCTTATTGTTTTCTGCTGCAAAGTGCCTACTGACTGAGTTGCCCAACGAGCCACTGACAAATCACCTCCACCAGCTCTTCTTGGTGCCCTTGGAAGCGGTGATCTGCATTGGTAATCTTACGCACTGTTACGATGGCCTTTGCGTCATTTTTCAGTTGATCGGCGACTTGAGGATCGGCAAGACGATCAGCGAGGCCGTGGACAATGAGAACTGGTGTTGAAACGCGGGCGATGTTTCTGTAAGGGTCCGAGCGGGTTTCTGGTCCCCTCAGGCTCACCACGTGGTTGGCTGTGTAGAGGGTTTTGCCAAGGGGACCAAGATTGATGAGCATCCACTCGTCACCCGCACCCTTTTCTCTCATTTCTTGGGCACGGCGGAGCAAATCAGTTGCTTTTTCTCGGCCAAATATTCTTACATTCCATTGAAACAGATTGCCGGGAGGGCCTGAAAGTATGAGTCCGGCGATCCTCGGGTCACTCGTTTCTGCCAAGTAGTAGAGAACCCGGTTAGTGCCCATGCTGTGGCCATAGAGAAAAAGAACGTCGTAACCACGCCTGGACATTTCATCAACGCCGGCGGCTATGTCCAAGAGGTTTTCCTCGAATCGGTTCTTTTTAGGCCCCAGGTCATGGTCGCGCATGTTAAGCGCCAGAGTGGTAAATCCACGCACAGCGAGGGCTTCAGGAAGAAAGGTCATGATTCCCGAGTAAAAATTTCCACCGTAACCGTGGACCATGATCACTCCCACTTTGGACCCGGTAAAAAGGGGCTGGTGCAGCGCGCCATCCAACCGGACGTTATCTGCGGTTTGCAGCTCTACTAGATCAACCTGGACCTTATTTTCTGTTTTGCCGCAGGATGAAAAGGGTATAACGGCAGCCAGAAAGATCAAGACCAGCTTTGACACTCTAATCCATTGCATTGCCCCACCAATCTAGGTGAACGTGCTCGGAAATTTTCCAGAAACGGTTATTGCTTTAAGAACGCTTGAGGGCTGAGCTATTCACTCCGCTTACGCTCGGTCTGCTACCCTTGCGAGGGGAAGTCCTTCGGACCGGGGGCAGTGGCAGCCCGAGCTGCGGATATTGCCAGCCTCTGCAGCAGTATGCAGGACGGCTTAACCATTGAAGGTTGCATAGGCTGACAATCCCGCCGTAGGCGTGACTTCGAGAATACCTCAGCCCACTATGCGGATTTGAATATACATGCATATTTCCAAATTATCCATGGCAGAAAACGGTGGAGGGATCTCACACCCGGTTCAAACCCGGGGCAGGTGTTAGACTTAGTAACAACTTCGGTGAGCCTCATGTCACCAGGGCAAACGAGTGAGACATAAATGGAGCCGTCCAGTATTTAACATGGCAAGTTAGTACTTGCTTTGTAACTAGGCCGAAACCAGTCTCGCACGTCTATCCCTACACGTCCTGACCACCAAGGAGCCAGGCAGGATCCAGAGCAAAGGTCTCCCGCAGTGTTTCAATATGCTCCTTGGTTAGACTCTTTTGGCCAGCTTCCATCTCTTCCAGTTCTTTTTCACTGATATCTAGCTTCAGCGCAAGTACTGCACGGCTAAGACCTCGAATTTCCCTAAAGTTCTGAAGCCGTTTGCCAACTTCCTTACTAGCGGTATCGCCTGTCATGGTGATCCTTTCCTTCCGCACCTGTAGGTTACTCAAGTTACTCAGATTTTGAGTCAGACCATAATCTAACATACATACCGCTTTGGTGTAAAATTCTTTCCCCTCCAGATGGTGTTTATTGACACCTTTAAATCAGCAAAAAGACAAGAATCGGCTGCCGAAGGGACTCTCGTACAAATGACCAATGACCAATGACTAATGACAAATGACCATTGACACCGTATACTGACCCAACTCGTTTACTAAAGATAAGGCCAGCATTGAATAGGAGGTACCAGGGCGATGTACGCTGTAATCATGGCTGGGGGCAAGGGAACCAGGTTCTGGCCGCGGAGTAGGGAGAAGCGACCCAAGCAACTGCTCAATATTGCCGGGCGACGTTCCATGCTGCAACAAACCGTGGCGCGAATCAGCAGTTTACTGCCTCCTGAGAATATAATCGTGGTGGCTGGCAAATACCATGGTGAGGAGGTGCGCAATCAGCTTACCGAACTACCCCGTGAAAATATCATTTTAGAACCGGTGGGGCGAAACACAGCGGCCTGCATTGGTCTGGCAGCTCTGGTGGTACAACATCGACAACCCTCAGCGGTAATGGTGGTATTGCCGGCTGACCATCTTATCAACGACGAGAGCCTGTTCCTGACGACGGTCAGAGCAGCGGCAGCAATGGCCCGCAAAAAAGCAGCGCTGGTCACTCTGGGAATACGCCCCACGGCGCCGGAGACAGGCTATGGCTACATTGAGGCAGGTGAACATGTGGCAACCGTGCAAAACCATGCCTTTCACCAGGTATCCTCCTTTCATGAGAAGCCGGATTTCCAACGGGCAGAACAGTACTTGGCAACAGGCAATTTTTACTGGAACAGTGGAATGTTTGTCTGGCAAGCCAAAGTTGTGTTGGAGGCAATCCAGCAATACCTGCCCGGGCTTTATGCGGATCTAGAAAAACTTAAATCCTTTTTAGGTACCGATGAACTCGAAGCCGGAATTGCTCGCGTCTATCCAGATCTGGAAAGTATTTCAATCGATTACGGAGTGATGGAAAAAGCAGCTGACGTTCTTGTGGTTCCCGCGGATTTTGGTTGGAACGACTTGGGTAGCTGGGCTTCTATGGCCGAGATCTGGCCCAAGGATGATCAACAGAATGTTTACCAAGGAGAATTCATGGCTCTGGAATCCCATCGGAATGTTGTCTATAGTCGTCAGCGGCTCTGCGTTCTACTCGGTATCGAAGATCTGATTGTCGTGGACACTGAGGATGTCCTCCTCGTGTGTCCGGTAAATAAAGCCCAGCATCTGGGGCAAATTCTAGACCTAATGAAACAACGGGGGATGGAGCAGTACTTGTAAAGTGTTGGACGACTGGAAATTACAAGGATGTGGGAAGAAAAACACTGATTAGGTAGCTTTAGGAGGATTTGCCTGCTCTCTATTTTTTGGGGCGAGCTTTTTCCTCATCCAAGCGGCGCAGCCCTTCCATGAGCAAATGCATGGTGTCCTTGTACACCTGCCGCGGCATGGATAGAGTCTCGGCTGGCTGAAATTGGAATTGTCCATCTTCACAGCCAAGGAGCTCATAAAAAGCCTGCTCGCCGACCATTTCTCCAAATGAAACCTGGTGGATATAACCTTTATCAAAATAGATTTCGGCCTTGCTTTTTTTGTCAGAAACAACGAGGATGCCAGTCCGTCCGTTGAGCGCAAGGGTCTGGACTAGTTCTGGAACACTGAAACTCTTGATGTTGCCGAGGACCCCCTTATCCAGGGCTTCCACCATTCTGGTATTGGCCTGCTGTAACCTCTGGGTAAGGAGTTTGGTGAAATAGACATTGAGGGAAGGATTGTTGAGAAGCAACTGATCAAAGTCGTCCTTGCTCATCTGCAACAAGGTGACGGGGCTCTTTGCCCGGATGGTGGCTGAAATTGGTTGACCCGAAATCAATGACATTTCTCCAAAACATTCTCCCTGGGAAAGGGTGGCAAGGACTTCTTCACCTATCTGACCACCTTCTCGCAAGACCAATACCTCCCCTTCAGTGATCACATAGAGAAACTGACCCACATCACCTTGCTGAATAATGTCGGTTCCTGAGTTAACTCGCCTGAGTTCTAGTAAGGGGATGATCTTTTCCAGGGAAGCCTCTGGCAGGGGGGCAAATACAGGCATAGCCTGAAACTGGGTCAATTCCAGCTTGAGTTCGGAGAGGTGCTGCAGCATTTCCGGCGTGATACCAAGGCGGCTGCGCTGTTTTATTACCTTGAAATTGACGCTACCCATAGAACAGCAGCAGCGCAAGGTTCCCACTTTCTCGCCAATTCCCAGAGTTGCAAAGGCGACTCCCCGAGAGAGTGGCAGGAGGTAAGGATGACACTGATCCAGAGCCGTAAGACAGACTTTGTCAGTTTCTTCCAAGATAATGCGAGGATAGTCTATGGTGCTTCGTTCGCCTTTGGAAAATGTTGGACAATCGGAAATGTCCTCGGCGATCAAAATTATTCGAAGTAAGGCCATAGGCGAGTGTCCTTGCTTCCAGTGCCTAAATTGAAGCGCATTATAGCAGAGTTCTCGGAAACGAGAAAGTTCTTGCACTTCCACAGGTGGTGTTTTTCGTGTAACATGATCACCGAAAGAAAAAACTGACGAATTCTAACTGGAGTAAGCACCAGTTACTGGTCCTGCTGCGACAGGGGTGAGTGTGATGAAGGTTCTAAGTATTCTCGGGAGTCCTAGGCGGGGAGGGAACACGGAGATCGTCTTGGATGAAGCGCTGCGGGGTGCAAGAGATAGCGGGGCGGAGTGCGAGAAGGTGGTGCTGAGAGATCTCAATATCAAGCCATGTATGGAGATCTACAAGTGCACCGAGGCAGGCGTCTGCGCAATCAAAGATGATATGCAGGCACTGTTTCCCAAAATTGTGCAATCTGAGAGGTTGATAATCGCTTCTCCCATATTTTTCTACAGCGTATCAGCACTGGCCAAAGCCATGATTGATAGGTGCCAATCACTATGGGTGAAAAAGTATATCCTTGAGTTGCCGGTTTCGCCGATTGCTGATCGAAGAGGAGCATTCATTTCGGTGGCCGCTACGCAAGGTAAGAAGCTTTTTGATGGGGTGAGGTTGACGATGAAATATTTCTTCGATGCGATTGATGTGAGTTATAGCGATGAGCTTCTCATCCGAGGAGCAGATGAGAAAGGTGAAGTCAGGAAACAGCCAGAGGTGCTTGAGGCCGCGTATGATTTGGGGCGACGGTTGGTTCAAAATCAAGGTGGCTGAATGATGCGGATGGATGTTTGACGCATCCATTATCTTAGCCTAGAAAGGAGGTACCTACATGCTATTCATGGCCGTTTTTACTTATGAGCCACAGGACAGGGATCGGGTGATTAAACGACGAATGGAAAAACCGGCTGACTTCAAAGGAGTGAAGGTTAAAGGAGAGTGGTTCGATGTTTCCGGCCACAGGGTTTTCAGTCTTTTCGAAGCCGATGATGCCGCCCACGTTGCCGCATTGTTTTACGATTGGACTGACCTTGGCATTGCAGAGCTGATTCCGGTGGTGGATACTGAATTCGCGATAAAACTTCTTAAAAGGACCAGTCGTAAGTGAGAAAATCGGTAGGTGTTGAAAGGGTGTTGCCCAACCGGACTATATTCAAGATCGAAAACCTGGTCCTTTGGCTCAGGTCAAAGGTCAATGGCTTTGCCAGTGAGGATTGCAGATTGTTTTGAAGTACTGGAGTGGTGGAGCATTGCAAAATAGCAAATTCCAAGCACCAAATTCCAAATAAATCCCAAAATCCAATATCCAAAGACAAAGGTAAGTTTGGAATTTTGCAGTTTGGTCATTGTAATTTGTTTGGAATTTGTGCTTTGTTATTTGGAATTTTTGGTCACTCAACACTCCAAAACTCTGGTGATAAGGACTGCTGGACATTTCTGCTGGCAAAGCAAAGCGGGTCAACTTGACACCAGAGTTTCTCATGGGCTAACCTGAGGCCGTTTTTGGGTAAAGAACCTTCAGTTAGCCCGCTTTCGGAGGTGAGGTTTCATCTCTAAGTTATCATACTTGATCATGCAGATTATTCCCCTTTTTGCGGAGATGGACTGATGGATCGCGCTGGTCTCAAAGTATGGATACGATGGCTCCTGATGGTCTTCATTTTTATGGGTGGCTGCTCCAAACCAATAGTAAGGAGCAGGCTGGTGACCATCGAGGTGGTGAAACCTCCAGAGGTAAGCATTCAGGAAGTTAAAACGATTGGGGTCCTGCCTTTCGAGAGTCCTGAAAAAACCTTAGCCTTACAACTACAAGCGGAGATGGTGAAAGGACTAAGCCGTGAACTGTTCCTAGCGATAAAGGTACAAGTACCCCAGGACTTCCAGGCTAATTCTGAGGCCCTTCACAAATTGGGTCGGGATGCCAACGTCAATGGGTTACTACTGGGTGAGATCACCGAATATTCTGTGCAGGCCTCTAGAGATACTAAATCCATGCTGGCCTATCCCGAATTTGGTACTGGCGAGCCGGCAGAATACCACTGGATAGGCATAAGTGAGGATCCATCTGTAGGAGATGTTTTCTATTTTAGCCTCGAGAATTTAGAGCGTCCAAGAAACGTTGAGGTTACCGTTACCAGGATGTCTTACTCTATCGCCGTACGTCTTCGTCTAATTGCGGTCGAGAATGGCAGCACCCTATGGGAAAAAGAGATCTCCAGGCATCTGGAGAAATTTACCCTGCCCGGTCGTCCAGTGAATACGGAGGACGAGATCACGCGTATTCAGGCCTCAATTGTTGAAGAGGTGGCGAGTTACTTAAGGCCACAAGAGTCCACTGTCCAGAGGATGCTGAGAGCCCCCCTGATCACCCTTGATCCAAAGCTTACCAAGTTGATGAATAAGGGAATTGATGCAGCTGCCCGCGACAATTGGGAGAAGGCTGAAAGTCTTTTCTTACAAGTACTGGAAAAGGACCCTGACCAGTGTGTCATCATCGGCAATCTCGGTGTGGTGTATGAGCGAAGCGGAAGATTCTTGGAGGCGTTAGCCACTTACGAACGGGCGCATCGCTGTCAGCCGCTGGACCCAACTTATCGCTATTATAGTGACGATTTGCAGAATGCTTTTGCTCCAGATTACAGTAAAGGAGACCTACCGACTCTAGTCATTGGCGTACGTAAAGATGGGGTCATTTACCTGGACGGAGGAGAAAATCGCCGTAATCATCCGGGCGATAATTTTGTCATCTATCGGGCCGAGTCACTACGAGACCCCAAAAGGTCCGAGATCAGGGTGTTTGCGGAAACTGAGTTTGCCAGAGGAGAAATCATCGAAGTTCGCGAGCAAATGTCCTTGGGACGACTCCTCTTGTTCGATCCGGATCAAGAGGTTAAAAGGGGCGATTTGGTTCGCGTCGAAGCCAGATAGCTAGATTGGCACGCAGAGATTGACCCGGTATGCATGACTGAAAGGCTGAAGAGCTGGAAAAGAGGTGGACCAAGCCGGTGCCTGAGGCATGTACATACGAGAGATCGCCAAAACCCTTTATCAGCTGAAGAGAAGATTGGAAGAACTGGAGCAGGAGTGGGCCGCTTCATCTCTGCGCTCTGGGGAGGAGCGGGCCGCACTGGAGCGTGAACTGCGTAAGGTCCGGGCAGAGCATCAAAGGGTGAAGAACATTCTCGAAGGAGCGAAGGAGTCCCCTACGGACAGTGGACGTTAAAGCAAACATTCAAATCGGCCGTTTCCCGACCATAAAATGGCCCCAACAAACGATGTCCCATCTGGTTGTTCCCGGACCACCGTTCTCCCCCCGGCGCCATTATTAGCACCGGCATTTAAGCCACCAGGCTGGGTTACTAGGTCCGTCCAGTAGGCCTAGCTAAATTGCTTTACTAAGGCCAACCGTGATGGTTCCCGCTCGTTGGAGCCATTTTTAATCTAACATGGTTCCAGCTTTTTGCCAAGGGTATTTTTTAGACGATTCAGCTTGGTTTTCAAGACAGTTGGACACATGGAACAACTCGATTGGGGATTTCTAGTTGAGTCTTTGATTTCTATTTGATTTTTTCAAATCCGAAATCCGAAATCCGAAATCTACAATGTAAAATAATCCCTGCTTTAATCTTTTCCAGTGTTTAAGGGAGACTCCTGTGGAGAAAAACTCGGTTGACGAAAAAACCAGGGCGAGAAAACTGTTTCTCTTGGCTCTTCTTTTTTTGTTTTTGTATCTGACCTATCGTCTCTTCAGACCTTACGTGGGTACAGTTGTTTTCGCTATCGTACTCACCTCGGTTTGCTACCGTTTTCACAGGCGGATTCTTCAGTGGTGCAAGGACAAGAAAAACCTTGCGGCTTTTCTCACCACAATATTGTTGGTAGTGATCGTGGTCGTTCCTCTGGTAGGTTTCTGCGCGGTGTTGGTTAACCAAGGAGCCGAGTCGTTCGGGCAGGTCAATTCATGGCTGAAAGAGGGAAATATCGAGAGGATGCTCTCTTGGGAGTGGATCCAGCCGCTCCGCAATATGGTTAACGGTCAGCTTGCCAGATTGGGGTTTGAGGAACTGAATGTGCGCAAGATAATTTTAGATGGTAGTGCCGCATTGGGACAGTTGATTCTCTCCTGGGGCAAGGACTTTCTGGGCAATGTCACCGGGCTGGTGGTCCGCTGCCTGCTTCTGATTCTCTTGGTCTTTTACTTTGTTCGGGACGGACAGGCAATTTTGGGAGGAATCAAGCACCTGTCGCCACTATCAGAAGAGCAGGAGGAAAAACTGATCCAGCGTGTCCGTGATCTCAGCCGCTCGGTGGTGATGGCAAACGGTGCCACTGCGGCGGCTCAGGGGTTTGCCGGGGGGATCGGCTTGTGGATTGCCGGCATTCCTCCGCTCTTTTGGGGAACGATGATGGCTTTCACTTCTCTGATTCCGGCTGTGGGTACTGCCATTGTTTGGGTTCCGGCGGTTGTCTACTTGTTGTTAATCAATAGCTGGGGAAAAGCCCTTTTTCTAGCAATCTGGAGTATGGTTGTTGTGGGCTCCATTGACAATTTTCTCCGGCCTTACTTGATGAAAGGCGAGGGCGGAATCTCCTCCTTTTACCTATTCTTCGCAATCCTGGGCGGTATTCACCTGTTTGGCATCGCGGGGATCCTCTACGGCCCGCTCATCCTCGGAGTTACTGCAATACTTCTCTATCTTTATGAGCTTGAATATAAGGACGTTCTTGCGGAGGAGTGATACCCTGCCAGACTATTCTAACCCACCATTTTCGCAAGAAATTTTGCGCTTGATCCACTTTCAAATCGGGTGTACAGTATCAAAACCGCGTTAAGTCACAACGCAGCCAAAGGGCACAGAGGAGTACATGGCAATGGAAGTATGGACGAGGTCTACCTGCTAATGTTTTTGCAGTGGTCTCTGTACCCAAGTGGTTCAATCGCCCATGGCCAACAAGCGGATATTTGACCACACCTGGTGAGGGGTGAATTGGTCCATGCGAAAGAAGCACCAGCGGCCCGCTGGCAGTAGGAGAAACCCATTTAGTCTTTTCCTGGAAAGGTTCTTAAAGAGCCGCATATATCCGCTAATTGCGGCAATTTTGCTGATTTTGGTGCTTAGCTCCATTGGGGTGCTCCTTTTTGAGCAGCACGGTAACCAGGGGTTCCGCAACCTGGGTGACGCAATCTGGTGGACCCTCGTCACTGCTGCCACTGTGGGCTATGGTGACAAGGTACCGTTGACCACCGGCGGGAAGATTGTTGCCGTCTTGGTCATGCTATTTGGTGTTGG
The DNA here is from genome assembly GCA_020347625.1 of Deltaproteobacteria bacterium. GTDB lineage: Bacteria > Desulfobacterota > Syntrophobacteria > BM002 > BM002 > BM002. Next base: position 2,603,756 of record CP070735.1, on the reverse strand, counting down.
GCTCCTGGGCATGATCACTGGACGGATAGCCTCCTGGCTGGTGGAATGGAAGATCAAGGAGGGGAGCGGCTTGGCCGATCAGAAAACGTTAAAGAAGCATTTTGTGATCTGCGGCTGGAAAAGCGAGATGGTCTCTGTTCTTGAGGATATTTTGAGAGTTAACCCGGATCTTTCCGATGAGGAAATTGTCTTGGTGAGCACGGTGGAGCCGGAGAAAGTGGAGAATCTGCGTTCCCATCCGAGCCTCCAGAATATCCGCTTTGTCCGGGGTGATTACGTGGATGAGAACGTCTTGCTCCGCGCCAACATCAAACAAGCTGCAAAGGTGCTGGTCCTGGCAGACAGCAGTGGTCAAGCATCTGACCAGGAGGTGGATGCGCGCACCGTGATGTGTGTTCTGACCGTAAAGACGATATCCAAGGATATATACACCTGTGTGGAACTGATAGACTCCAAATTCAAACGGTATCTGGAAAATGTCCATTGCGACGAAATCATCCTGAGCCGAGAATACAATCGAATCCTCCTGGCCAATGCCACAGCCGCCTCCGGCATCGCCCACGTTGTCCAGGACCTGCTCGACGTGGAAGGTGGAAGGTTAATCACAAAAACTTTCCCGGCACGTTTTGTGGGGGATAGCTTCGCCAATCTTGGTAAATATTTTTTGGAGGAGGAAAACACCATCCTCATTGGCATGCTGGAGAATACAGGGAACATTTTCCAGCGCAAGCGAGAGGCCCTGCGGGAAGCACAGAAGACATCGGACATCTCCCGCCTGGTAGCCAATCTGCAAGAAGTCAAAGAACTCCGCGGGAATCTACCGGTTTTCAACCCAGGCCCGGATTATCAGATTAAGTCGTACTCTAGGGCGATCCTTATTAGAGCCCAGTAAAGAATAGAAGGACCCGGCTTCGCCCAGGCTACGCCGCGGCAGGCCCCGGCTTCGCCCAGGCTTCCGCCTACGTTAGAACTTCGGCGAGACAAGACGCCGCGGCAAGCCCTGGCTTTGGGCGCCCCCTTAGGGAGTTACCAATGGTCTTTCCCCTCTTGCGTCGGCCTGCCGGAGTGATGGAGAAGTGAAGCATTGCAAAATATCAAATTCCAAGCACCAAATCCCAATGAAATCCCAAATTCCAATATCCAAAGACACAGGTCGGTTTTGAATTTTGGTCATTGTGATTTGTTATTTGAAATTTTTAGTCGCTCCGATACTCTAGTACTCCAAAACAGCTCGCAATCTTTGGATGCGCAATGACAAATGTCAAATGAGAAATGAGAAATGATACTGGGCGGGATTGAACAATGAACGAGCAGGCCGTAGTAGAAAAACTGCGTAACATTATACTTTGTCGCACCCTCAAAGATGATGACGCGAGAATGACCAAGCTGGCGAGCATTGTTACCTGGCAGGAGTGCAAAGCGGGAGATGAGGTAATCAGTGAAGGTGAAGAGGGTAGAGAGCTCTATATTCTTTACAAGGGGACGGTCAGTGTGCATAAGCGGACTTTGGACCAAGAACCATATACCATCGTAACCATGAGAGACGAGGAGGATGTTTTCTTCGGTGAACTCGCTTTAATGGACAAAGAAGTTCGGTCAGCCTCAGTGATCGCCGAAACAGATTGTGAATTTCTCGTGATTAATCGAGAACATTTTATCCAACTGGGTGAGGAAGATCCCAGGCTTGGCCTCTTGATGACCAGGGCTATTGGCAAGGAGCTCTCCAAGAAGCTCCGCAAAGCGAATCAGGATGTTATTACTCTTTTTGAAGCTTTGGTTGGGCAGGTAGCCGAGAGCGGCGGTCTTGAGGAAAGCTAGAGGAAAGGGCGGGGGGTGAACCCCGCCCGAAATTCCACTTAGACACTATTTGCAAAATAGCGATTAAAGGCGTTTAGGTAAGCTCGGGCGCTCGCCTCGATGACATCCGGACTGGTGCCAACACCCGAATAAATCTTGCCTTCCACTTCGACCCTTACCATGGCTTCCCCCAGGGCATCTTTGCCGGTAGTGATTGCCTTAAGATCATAGTCGAGAAGTCTACCCTGATGTCCAACCAAACGTTCAATACAGCGAAAGGTGGCATCCACCGGGCCGTTTCCTATGGCTGCATCCGTTAATATTTCATCGTCTTTTTTCAGCCGGACCGATGAAAGCGGTGTGGTCTGGTCACCACTCATGATCTGCATGCCCAGGAAGCTGTAGGTTTCTGGCACCTTGGACATTTCGATCTCCACAATACTGCTGAGATCCTTGGCGGTAATTTCCTTTTTCCGGTCTGCCACATTGATGAAACGCTGAAATACCCGCTCGAACAATGCCTTTTCTAGGTCATAACCGAGATCCTTGAGCTTATGGCGAACAGCGGCGCGACCAGAGCGGGCGGTCAGAACCATGGTGTGTTCCATGATACCCACATCTTCCGGCTTCATGATCTCGTAAGTGGTGCGGTCCTTGAGGATGCCATCCTGGTGAATACCAGCAGAATGCGCAAAGGCATTGGCCCCAACAATCGCCTTGTTGGGTTGAACAGGAATGTTCATCAGTCGACTGACCATCCGACTGGTCCGATAGATCTCTTTGGTGTTGATCTCAGTGTGTGCATCGAACATCGTGGGTCTCGTGCGCAGGGTCATCACTATTTCTTCCAACGAAGCGTTTCCTGCCCGTTCACCGATGCCATTGATGGTGCACTCCACCTGCTGGGCGCCGTTACGCACGGCAGTGACGGAATTGGCCACGGCCAACCCTAGATCGTTGTGGCAATGAACACTCAGGGTCACCTTGTCCAGCGCCGGGACGCTTTCCCGTAAGCGAGTAATCAATTCACCGAATTCGTTAGGAGTGGCATAGCCCACTGTGTCAGGGATATTTATTGTGGTAGCGCCTACCTTAATGACCTCATCAATCACCCGGCAAAGATATTCGAAGTCGGTCCGGGAGGCGTCTTCTGTGGAATATTCCACGTCTGGGCAGAAACGTTTGGCGTAGCGGACGGACTCTATGGCAAGTTCCAGGGCTTTTTCGCGATCCATCCGAAGCTTTTTCTGCACATGAATGTCTGATGAGCCGAGAAAGACATGTATCCTAGGCTGCTCCGCCTCGCGAACTGATTCCCAACAGATATCTATATCCTGCTGAACAGCCCTGGCCAGACCGGCAATGATAGGCTTTCTAACTTCCCGGGCCACCATTTTAACGGCCTGGGCGTCTCCAGGAGAGGAGCAGGGAAAGCCGGCCTCGATGACGTCTACGCCAAGTCTTTCCAGTTGCAGGGCGATCTCGAGTTTCTGCTTGGCGTTGAGCTTGGCACCGGGTACTTGCTCGCCATCCCTTAAGGTGGTATCGAAAACGGTAATTTTTCTCGTTGCCATGACAGCCTCCAAAAAAATGAGTTAGGGGAAGTTCAGGTTCGTCTGCCGCTGCGTCGTTGGGCGAAAGAGCCAGCCCCATGCTCACCACCTCCTTTCCAAAGGATGTTTATTGGGTGAAAACATAGGCCATCGGAGATGGTCCGCGGTCGATGGCCGAACTTGCTGGAGTACGTGAGTATTGGAGTATTACGATGATATCGAATTGTCATATAGTGAGTACGCAGCTTCTAGCACTACTCCATTACTCCATTACTCCGGTACTCCACAAAAAAAGGGCCATGGGCTATCCCGCCCATGGCCCTTTTGCTGTCGTTCAGCTGGTGGTCAGCGACCGTTCGAACCAATGGGCAGGGCGCACAAGCACAAAAGCCCCAGAAGGAGCAATAGCTCCAGGCTAAGAAGGCCGTCCCACTGGCGTTTCTGACTCATCTTTTCCTCACTGACCAGGTAATTAATGTCTACTATATACCGAAATAGTTAGATAATTTCAACAATAAAAAGATAATAATCAATTGTTACTTGTCAGTTGCAAACTCCAAGGGCTTCTTTAAGTCATCCAGGGTCAGCATGGATTTGGGACCTTCATGAGAGTTCGGCCACTGTAGCCCGCCATTTTCGAGGCGGTCATATGTCAGACCCTCATAGAAAGGTACTATCTTCATAATTTCCTGATACACGGACTGAACATCCTGGTATGTGGTTGCTGAATCCAGCTGCGCTAGGAGATCTGCGAGAATGCGCCAATCTGGCAGTGCCCCACCTGGGGCAGCCAGGGGTGCTCTGAGTTTTTGAGTTCTACGTTCGATATTGGTAAGAGTGCCTTCCTGTTCAGCATGAGCTGCAGCGGGAAGAACCACATCTGCCAGTTCTGCACTCTGGGTGAGAGAGATATCCTGGACAACGAGAAAGTCCACCTGCTTTAAAGCCTCCTGGATCTTTTCCCTTTCAGGTTCGGCGGCAATGGGATTCTCTCCCATGAGATAGAGACCCTTAATCTTCCTCTGGTGAGCAGATTCGACTATCTCCCTGTAATCCAATCCTGCGGCAGCAGGTAACTCACCGCTCCACGACTTACTGAAGAGATCATTACTCTTCAAATCCGATAAGGTGACGTGGCCAGGGTAGTAGGTTGGGGTTAAGCCCATATCCATAGCTCCCTGGGCATTGATATGACGGTACAGCGGATAGATTCCGCTATGCGGCTGCCCAATGCGCCCGGTGAGCATGGCCAAATTAGCAATGGTCGCGATCTTACTGGTACCTTGGGCATCCGCAGTGAGATCTTCGGAGTAGACAATGGCGAGCGAAGAAGCATCTGCAAGAGCCCGAGCAATCTCTTCAAAATTACTTGGCAGCATGTCAACTCGGGCTACCGTCTCTAGATAATCCAAATCTGCCAGAGACTTCTCCAGATCCCCGATACCCTTTGTGTGGGCAGTTACAAAATCCTCATCATAGAGCTTCGAATCAAGCATACATTTGACGAGGCTCTGCAGAAATTCAAGCTGGTTTTCTTTGGGAATGATAACTGCAGGGTCGGCGAATTTGCCCAGCGCTACTTCAGTGGAACTCACGGTGATCAGACGACGACCGTGAGTACGGCTGGCCCGCCGCAAGGCAGTGGCAACTATGGGATTGTTTTCCTCAACCAGATTGCCCAAAGCCAGAATAACTTCCGCCTGTTCAATCTCACTGAGAGAATTGGTCATGGCTCCAAGGCCCAGGGTCCCGGATAGCCCCGTCAAAGAGGCCCGATGCGACTGGCCACCCGGATAATCCAAGTTGTTGCTTCCCAACTGGCAACGGAAGATTTTTTGCAGCAGGTAATTGGCCTCGTTGGTAGCTCTGGGGGAGCCTATTGCAGCTAGCGCATCCGAGCCGTGCTCCTCCTGTAGTCGTTTAAACTGAGTGGCTACTTTTTCTAAAGCTTCTTCCCAGCTGGTCTCGACGAGTTTGCCGTTCTTTTTCACCAGGGGTGAGCGAAGCCGTTTGCCGTCATGCAGATAATTAAAGCTGTCGAAACGACCATAACGGCAGGTATGGCCATAGCTTGGTGGTGTGGTTGTTTCGGTGGTTACACTGAAAAGCTTATCGCCCTTTATGTTTAGCACCAGGTTGCAGCCACAGCCGCAATGGGGACAAAAAGCTTCCACTTGCTCATAGTGGAATGGACCGGGTTTGCCGGTGATGCGTTCTTCCAGGGCGCCGGTGGGGCACATGTCCAAGCAGAGGCCGCAGAAAACACAGTTGGAGTTAATGGAGGGAGTGTCTTCAAAATCAATGGCGTCGGAGCATTGGAAATAGGTACAGGCTTCATAGCACTGCTTGCAGCGGATACACTTGTTGGGATCCAGGGCGATGAATTGGTTGGTGTCACGCTGTGCCGTCTCGGCAAGGGGTACTTGCGGCTGAACATGGGTGGTGGTTTCCACCTCGAATTCAAAAGCAAACTTGCGAAGTCTACAGTCGAAAGCATCGATGCAGCCGCAGGAAAGGCAGCGCCCGGCCTCCCGCAATGCTCCCTCTTCGGGGAGACCCAACTCAATTTGCTCATAATTTGTTATGCGCTCATTGGCTTCCAACTCGGGCATGAGCTCACGCGGCTCAGAGGGAGCGCTGGAAAAGTTCTCTCTCTCAATGGTTTCCAGATCACCCTTGAGAATATTGAAAGGCTTGGGCTCTCCTTGTGCCTTGTTGTCTCGGAGATAGAGGTGTATAGCCATTGCCGCTTTGCGCCCATCGGCCAACGCTCCCACCACGGTCTCGGGACCGCGGTAGACGTCACCTCCTGTGAAAACACCATCGATACCGGTATACAAACTTTCCGTATCACCACCAATGGTATTCCAGCGGGTAGTGGGTATTCCCTCCACCGCTTTATCAGATTCCACCGGTGACAGATCGGGGAATTGACCGATGGCAGCGATTACCATATCAACAGGTATCGTCGTCTCCGAACCCTCCTTAGGTACGGGACGACGCCTGCCGCTAGCGTCAGGCTCACCAAGCTCCATCTTGACATACTCGAGCTTGTCAACCTTGCCATTAGTACCAAACAAGCGGACTGGTGCAGCCAAGAAATGGAATTTTACTCCCTCTTCCTCAGCCCCGTGTATTTCCTCGGGACTGGCTGGCATCTCATCTCGCGACCTCCGGTAAAGGATGGTAACGGTCTCCGCGCCCATACGCACGCTATTACGAGCTGCGTCAATGGCAACGTTACCGCCACCGACTATGGCCAAATTGTTCCCCATCTCAACCGGTTTACCCAAAGCGATATCCACCAGGAAATCGACACCAGCAAAAACACCCTGAAGATCCTCCCCAACTATACCGAGTTTACGAGTATCCCAGGCGCCGATGCCGATAAAAAAGGCGTGGTAGCCTTCTTGCTTGAGGGATTCAATGGTGAAGTCTTCTCCCCACTTTACCCCAAGTTTGACATCGATGTTGCCTAGACCGAGAATGCCTTCAATCTCCCAGTCTAGGATTTTCTTTGGCAGACGATATTCAGGGATCCCGTAACGGAGCATGCCGCCAAGTTCGGGCATTGCGTCAAAAATTGTACTGGAGTGACCTAACCGGCGGAGATAGTAGGCAGCGGAAAGGCTTGCCGGGCCACCACCGATGAGGGCGACACGCTTACCGGAAAGGTCAGCCAGCGGCGGCGGGTTCCGCTTGCCGGAGTACATCTCATAGTCAGCGACAAAACGTTTCAAATGGTTGATGTTGATTGGTTCTTCCAACAGATTGCGGTTGCACTTGTATTCGCAGAAGTGTGGACAGACTCGACCTATGGTCAAAGGCATGGGCAAACGCTCTCTGATTAGCTTGAGCGCCTCTATATATTGACCTTGGGCGATGAGCGCAATGTATCCCTGTATGTCAATACCGGCGGGGCAGGTCAACTGGCAGGGAGCGACACAGTCGCCATAGTGTTCTTTGAGGAGCAATTCGAGCATGAGCTTGCGCATCTGCCGAATCTCCTCCGAATCGGTGGTAACCACCATATCTTCTTTTACTTCAGTACTGCAAGACGCCGGAAAGTGAGGCTCTCCTTCTACCTCGACGATACAAAGCCGACAGCTTTCGATGGGTCTGAGAACTTCGTTGTAACAGAGGGTGGGAATATGAATATCGTTTTGCCTGGCCACCTCCAGTATGGTGCTGCCAGCTTCGGCCTCCAGTGTCTGCCCATTGATGGTTAGTCGGATCTTCTCCATCATCGATTTCCTCTTTATGGTCTAGTGAATGATTCAAGTCATAAGGCGATCGTGAGCACTATGAGGAACCATTCCCATTTAGTTTCTGCTAAAGCTCCATCCGGTTTTTGTTGGCCAGGTTGGCCACAGGAAGGGAAAATGGAACCGATCATATAGCACAGATTTTTCAAAGAGTCATCAAGTTTGTGAATTTTAGGACGGAGTACATTGAAAAGTTTTATAATCCCTCACCCGTCGGGATTATGGTTCGTTGTCTTCTCATCAAGGCTCTAACGAATAAGGTAAATGCCGGCAACGAAGGCAATCACGACTTCAATGGAAAATATCACGAAGAAAAGTATGTATTTAGAGACAGGGAAGTCTTCAAAGATCTTGTTCGCCTTTTGCAAAAAAGTAGCGCCTACTGGAGAAGCGTACATCCTGTAAGGATCATCCGATCTGCTAGTTTGCCCAGGTGTATGGCCGGCCATAGTTCATGCTCCTTGTCGGCTGATGTGAGTAGGCAGCCGGATTTACAATCCAAAACCTCGCCAGAGGAGAAGAAACTCCATCTTAACGTCACTTTGTGAATAATATCCTTATCTCGGCGAGGAAGTATAACCTTTTTCAAAAATTTGTACAAGAGGAAACTCCTGGAATGTATTTGCTCATGAAAGTCTGGTCCTTCCTCGCATACCGGGATCTTCGATGGGCCAGGTAGGATCGCACAGGGCATAGGGAAGTAATTTAGGATTTCGTATAACGTATAACTAATAAAAACCAACAAGCCTGTAATTGTAGACCAGGATGCATCTCCGTAGGAAAGGACATACCATCAAGTGATTCTCTGCAAAGAGAGCAGGGCTGACCCCTGAAGCTGGCAGAAATAGAGGAGATAAGGCAGATTATCGAGTATGTGTGAAAATTTACCTTTTTGCCTTGACGCATGTAACGATTTTTGTTACAACCACTTGGTTTGTGATAATAAGCACCAAGTGATCTTGCCCCGCCTCTCTTCCCGTTCAAAAAGCGGAAGTGAAACCTTCGAGGCCGTGCTACCCCATGGTGGTAAGGCCACCGTGACAATCGAGAGTTTAGTATGACAGACCAAGTCCTACATGACTTCGCATACGTGGTTGTCTTCCTGGGGGTCGGCATTATCTTTGCGGTAATGCCGATCATTATCTCGTGGTTTATAGGCGGCAGAAGCTCTGGTGTTAAGCGAGCAGAGACCTATGAGAGCGGCATGCCCGCCATTGGCAGCGCCTGGGTGCAATTCAGCGTTTCCTATTATATCTACGCCCTCATCTTTCTAGCCTTTGACGTGGACGTGCTCTACCTGTTTCCCGTAGCTCTGGCCTACGATAAGGGGTTCGTCGTCCGCGATTTCATTGAAGTTGTTATCTTCATCTCCATTTTATCCCTGGCCATTATCTATGCCTGGCGCAAAGGAGTTTTCACTTGGCAGAGAAGGAGCTAGCCCCTGGCCCCCGTGTGCGGTTAGCGGTTCTGGAAGAGGTACTCAACCTGTGTCGGGCCAACTCGCTCTGGCCCATGACTTTCGGTCTGGCCTGCTGTGCCATTGAAATGATGGCAGCCGGCGCCAGCCGCTTCGACCTAGACCGTTTCGGAGCTGGTGTTTTTCGCCCCTCGCCTCGACAGTCAGACTTGATGATCGTTGCGGGAACCATCGCCAAAAAAATGGAACCCACCATCGTCACCCTTTGGGAGCAGATGCCGGCGCCCAAGTGGTGTATCGCCATGGGCAACTGCGCCATTTCCGGCGGACCATTCGAGTATGACGGTCAGTACGCCATCGTACCGGGAGCAGACCTTATTGTTCCAGTGGATGTGTATGTGCCCGGTTGTCCACCCCGACCCGAGGCTTTGATCCAGGGCTTTCTGGCCTTGGAGGACAAGATCACTAAAGGTGAAAAGCGTAATGTCCTTAGAAGATTTAAGAGAAGAATTGTCAAAAGTCGTTGACGCAACGGACATCTTCCCGCGGGATTACCAGAAAGACGGCTGCGTTTTAGAAATAAGGGCAGATGCCGACAAGATCGAGGCTGTGGCCGAAGCAACCCGGGATGCAGATTTCTTTTTGGAATGCATCACCGGATTGGATTTCACCAACGGACCTCAAGTCATTTACCACTTCAACGCCTTCAGCAATCTCTCGCGGGTGCTGGTGCGAGTGCAACTGGCCAGGAATCAATCACTACCCACCATCAGCAGCATATATGACGCGGCTATCTGGTACGAGCGGGAGGTCTTCGATCTTTTTGGAATTCATTTTGACAACCATCCGGACTTGCGCCGGATTCTCCTTCCGGAAGACGCGGATTTTCATCCGCTCTTGAAGGATTTTGGCAAAGTCCATGCTTTCAGGAGCACAGAAGAGATCTATGACGAACCAGATGCTTGAGCCTATAACTGAGCAGACCTATTACCTGAATATGGGGCCACAGCACCCCAGTACTCACGGGGTTCTGCGCCTCTTCTTGAAGTTGGATGGGGAGTACATTGTCGAGGCCGATCCAATAATCGGCTACGGCCACCGCGGTCATGAGAAGATGGCGGAAAGCCATCTCTACGAGCAATTTCTGCCCAACTCTTCACGAATGGACTACCTCTCAGGCCTGCTCTTCAATCACGGCTACGTTGCGGCGGTGGAAAAGATGGCGGGCATTGAGGTGCCGCCGCGGGCAGAATACATTCGAGTGATATGTGCCGAACTCAATCGCATTTCCAGCCACCTCCTTTGGTTTGGTACCTATATCATGGACCTTGGGGGCTTCACCCCATTCCTCTACTGCTTCGACGATCGTGAGAACATCCTGGATATTTTGGATCATGTTAGCGGTTCCCGTCTCACTTACAGTTACTGCCGCTTCGGTGGGGTAGCCAAAGATCTCGATGACGAGTTCATCAGTGCAACTCGCCAGTTCATCGAGCGGTTGCGCAGCCGCTGGGACGATTATCACAACTTGGTCACCAAGAATGTCATTTTCATCCATCGGGCCAAAGATGTGGGAGTGATAAACCGCGAACTGGCCTTGCGCTTTGGCTGTACTGGTCCGATTCTCAGAGGCGCAGGAGTAGCTTACGACATCCGCAAAGCGGAACCCTATTCGGTCTATCCCGAGTTGGACTTCGAGATTCCCACTGGCACTGCAGGAGATGCCCTGGATCGCTATATGGTGAGGTTGCAGGAAATGGAGCAAAGTTTGCGCATCGTAGAGCAGGCCTTGGACCGATTGCCCGATGGGCCAATTAAAGCTGCGGTGCCACACAAAGTGAGACCTCCTAAAGGTGACTACTACTTTGCGGTGGAATCTGCCCGCGGTGCCCTCGGTTTTTACATTGTAAGTGATGGAACCTCTTATCCCTACCGTCTAAAAGCCCGGGTGCCCTCCTACGGCAACTTGCAGGTTCTCACTGATGTGCTGCCCGGGACCTTGGTAGCCGATACCATTTCCATCCTGGGAAGCATTGATATTGTTGTACCTGAGGTAGATCGGTAGCCACGAACAACTGGTGGCCCAATTGAGCGATACCGCTCGATAACGAATCACACCTCGTTGGGTTAAACCTAAATGAAGCTAAGATTTAAGCGGAGATAAACATGGCCGCTGCCTGGCAAAAGCTGGTAAACTTCCTCGGTCCCGATCTGACCATAATCGTCGTGGGGTTGGTGGGCGTCCTAGCCTTGGTGCAGGTCAACGCTCTATTCCTGGTGTGGCTAGAGCGCAAAGTTGCAGCCCACATCCAGCTCCGAATTGGTCCCAAAGAGGTTGGGCCCTTCGGGATTCTCCAGACCATCGTCGATGGCGTCAAACTGGTAAGCAAAGAGCTCATCACCCCCCGTCATGTGGACCGCAAACTCTTCATGTTAGCGCCCATAGCGATATTTTTGCCGGTACTGGTTAGCTTCGTGGTAATTCCTTTCAGCGAGCGTCTTCACATTCGGGATTTAAATGTGGGGCTGCTGGTGATTTTTGCTTTTTCCACTTTCAATGTGCTTGCTATTCTTATGGGCGGCTGGGCTTCCAACAATAAGTACTCTTTACTCGGCGCCGTCCGCTCGGTGGCGCAGAATGTGGCATATGAAATTCCCCTGCTGCTCTCTATCCTGAGCGTGCTGCTCTGGTCCAACAGCCTCCAGATGTCTGTCATCGTGGAGTCTCAGTCCAACGTTTGGAACGTCTTCTGGATGCCAGTGGCTGCACTAATTTATCTTATCTGTGCTACGGCTGAGACCAACCGGGCGCCGTTTGACATTCCAGAGGCAGAGTCCGAGTTGGTGGCTGGTTTCCATACTGAGTACAGCGGTATGCGGTTTGCCCTGTTCTTTCTGGCCGAGTATTCCAACATGCTCATTGTTGCGGCGGTGGCAACGACTCTGTTTTTCGGCGGCTGGAAAAGTCCTCCTTTTCTCGGTTTTTTGCCTGTGCCCGGCTTAATCTGGTTCTTGCTCAAAACCTATATACTCATCTTTGTTGTTATGTGGGTGCGTTGGACCTTTCCGCGGCTGCGCTTCGATCAGCTGATGAACTTCTGCTGGAAGATCATGATCCCGTTGGCGCTATTTCATCTGATCGTGTACGCCGGGATCATAAAATTTATAAGGTAAGGCAATTAAGAGATTTGGGAATTGAAGATTCGGTCGTTGAGGGCTCAAAATTCGCAATTCCTGAATTCCTACATTCAGAATTTATAAATCTTCCTCGTGTGGAGCTGAGTATTCGATGGGTATGGTTAAAGACATTTTTGTAGGTGGCTGGAGCCTGCTCGCAGGTATGTGGGTCACCATCAGACGGATTTACCGGCCTGTGGTAACTGTTCAATATCCACGCAGGTATCTCGAAATGAGCCCCAGCTACCGCGGCCATATTGAATTCAAGTCTTTTCCCGAAACCGGCACGCACAACTGCGTGGCCTGTGGTACCTGCATGCGGTTTTGTCCCACCAACGTGATCAAGGTGCAGGGCGAAAAGATTCATACCCATAGCGAAAAACGTGCAAGTCTCTATTTTATTGATTTTTCTCATTGCAGTCTCTGTGGTCTATGTGTGGTGAACTGCCCTACCCAGACGCTGCAATTTTCCGATGAATACGATATGGCGCATTTTAGCCGCTGGGACGGGGTGGTGGACCTTATCCGGCGGCTGGAGGAGTCAGCATGAATTCGGTTCAGAGCCTTATACAGCCACAGTTTCTGGCCCAGGTGGGTTTCGTCGGGATAGTGGCAATTACCTTTGCCGGGGCGCTGATAGCGGTATTTCCCCGAGACATCCTTTACAATGTCTTGGGTCTCATCGTTTGCCTCACTGGGGTGGCCGGCATCTTTGTTTATCTGGGAAGTCCTTTTGTCGCCCTCATGGAACTGCTGATTTATGTGGGTGCAATCTGCATCTCCATTATATTTGCGATCATGCTGTCAAGGCCGCTTCACCTGAGTCTACCTAAACGGCGCCTTCCCAAGGTAGGTCTCGCTATGGGCGTGGGCGCGGTGGTCTTTATCGCGCTGAGCACTATTATCTTCCGCACCGCCTGGGAGCCGGCTTTGATGCGCAGCAATGATTGGTCGGTGACCACGCTGGGCAAGTATTTGCTTACCCGCTATGATCTGGTTTTTGAAGCGATTTCTTTGGTGCTGCTGGTGGCCATCCTAGGCGCCATCGTCATTTCAGGCTATGCCCGCAGGAGCCCGTCGTGAACAGTCTCTACACCTATTTGTTTATTGCAGCTTTGCTATTTAGCTTGGGAATTTTCGGTGTGTTCCAGCGCCGCTCCCTGATTGGTATGCTCATCGCCATCGAGCTGATGCTTAATGCTGCCAGCATCAATTTTATGGCGTTTAATAGATTCCTGGCACCGGATCCCATTGTCGGTCAGATTTACGCCCTGTTCATCATGGGCATAGCTGCTGCCGAGGCGGCTATCGCTCTCAGTATAATCGTAGCAGTATTTCGCAGACTTCGTTCCATTAACATTGAGCGGGCTCAAGAACTTCGAGGCTAGACATGACCTCTTCCTGGTTCCAAGATCCAACCTTGTTGGCAGCCATGCTGGGAGCGCTGCTGCCTTTTGTTAGTTTTGTTCTGATCATGGTCTTTACCCGGCCGTACCCGAAAGTTTCGGCCGCAATTTCTGTTGCGTCGATCAGTGTTTCTCTCGTCTGCGCTATTTTCCTTCTCAGCAGCCATTGGCATTTGGAACATCCTATCCAGTACGCTGGCAAGTGGCTGATCTCAGGGGAAATGTACATTCCCTTCGGGTTTCTGCTGGATGAGCTCAGTTTGCTGATGCTCACCATCGTTGCGGTTATCAGCTTTTTGGTGCAGGTTTACTCACTGGGCTACATGGCGGGAGATCCTGGATTTGCTCGCTACTATGCTTTCCAGTCTCTTTTCGCCTGGGCCATGATGACCATGAGCATCGCCCCCACCATGCTGCAGTTCTATATCTTCTGGGAGCTTGTGGGGCTGGCCTCCTATCTGCTTATTGGCTTCTATTATGAGAAGTTCAGCGCTTCTGAAGCTGGCAAGAAGGCATTTGTCATGACCCGGGCGGGAGACATTGCCTTTTTCCTCGGGTTGTTGCTGGTGCTGCTCAATTTCGGCAACCTTAACGTTCTGGATATGAACTCCGTTGATGTGACCGCGCGAATGTCGCCGGGGTTAATCACACTTTCGGCCCTGTTGGTCTTCGGCGGGGTTATCGGTAAAAGCGCACAGTTTCCACTTATTACCTGGCTACCTGATGCCATGGAGGGGCCGACCCCGGTGAGCGCCTTGCTTCACTCAGCCACCATGGTGGCGGCAGGGGTCTACATGTTCGCCCGGATCTTTCCCTTCTACAGCAACTCTGCTAGTGCCATGGCAGTGTTTTTGGCCATAGGAACGATAACCATGCTTCTGGCCTCCACCATGGCCATGGTTACCCGCGATATCAAGCAAGTCTGGGCTTACTCCACCGTGAGCCAGCTCGGTTTTATGGTCATGGGTCTTGCGGCTGGCAGTTATTTCGCCGGTGTCTTTCACCTGACCACCCATGCGGGCTTCAAAGCTTTGCTCTTCCTCTGCTCTGGGGTCTTCATTCACGAATATGAAACCAACGATATGTTCGAAATGGGCCGACAAGGAGGACGCGGCTTGAAGATCCCAATGGTCTGCATGACCATTGCAGCCGCAGCCCTATCTGGGATACCTTTCCTCTCCGGCTATTTCAGCAAAGAAGCAATCATGGGAGCCCTGGCCAATATGCACAACCCCATATGGTTGGTTGCGGGACTTCTGGGTGCCTTTCTTACCGCTTACTATTCATTCAGGCTAATCTTCATCATTCTTTTCCCGAGTAAGATTGAAAAAGTCCATCATGCAGAGCATGGTGGCCACGCGTCCGGCCATGGCCACGACGCCCACCACCATGCGGGTCTCTATTGGGTGATGGCCTGGCCTCTGATCATCCTGGCCACTGTTACTGTTGTGCTCGGTTTTTTCCAGACCCCGCTGGAAAACTTCCTGGTAGGTGGCCATCACGGTAGCGGCCACGGTGGCGGTCACCACGCTTGGCTGCCCTGGGTTGCTGTTGGGCTGGCAGTCTCGGGAATAGGTCTGGCCTTTCTGGAGTTCGGGCGAAAAGGGGCTTCCCAGGTTGGTTTTGTGGAAAGAGTTGAGCCTGTCAGGGCCCTGTTTGCCGAACGTTGGTATATGGATCATTTCTACCGACTATTTCTCGACTACGTGATTTATGGAATTTTCTCCAACCTGTTTACCAGAAATGATCGCCGGGTGATCGACGGCGGTATTGACGGAATTTGCAGGGCCACTGTGGGAGGCGGATGGTTGCTTTCATTCCTGCAGTCGGGAATGCTCCAATACAATCTGATGGTTATGTTCGCCGTTTTGGCCCTGGTAGCACTTTACTTCTTTTTTTAAGGTAGAAAAGTATGGAGTTTGCCAATTTTCCTTTTCTTTCCGCCATCCTCTTGAGTTGTGTGGTGGGCCTCCTGGTGATCCTTTTCATTCCTGAGGATCGGAAAATGCTGATCAAGTGGGTCAGCCTCATCTTTTCCGGGATTACCATGGTGCTCTCCATCTATCTCTTTTTCGCCTATGACAAGAGCCAGGGAGGTCTCCAATTTGTGGAGAAGGTGCTCTGGGTCGAGTCTATGGGCATATACTATTTCAATGCGGCCGACGGCTTCAATCTACCCATGCTTCTCCTAACCGGCATCGTACTGTTCACCGGTACCCTCACCATGTGGGAGCTAGAGAATCGGGTGAAAGAGTTCTTCGCTCTCACCTTTCTCCTGGTGGCTGGTGTGTTCGGCGTCTTTATGAGCATGGACCTCTTCTTCATCTTCGTCTGGTATGATGTCTCACTCTTTCCCATGTACCCGCTGATTGCCATCTGGGGCAGTACCCGCAAAGAATATGGCGCCATGAAGTTGACCCTCTATTTGCTGGCTGGAAGCGCTTTGATTCTGCCGGGTATCATTTACCTTTTTGTAAATTCGGGTCTCAACACCTTTGATGTCGTGGCCCTCATGCAACCAGGCACGTTCACTCCATTTCAACAGAAGTTCGCTTTTATCCTGCTCTACTTGGGTTTCGGCATTTTGGCTGGTGTGTGGCCCTTCCATACCTGGTCGCCGGTGGGACACGTGGCCGCGCCCACTTCGGTGAGCATGATCCACGCCGGTGTGCTCATGAAGCTCGGTGCCTTTGGCGTGTTGAGAGTGGCCATATTCCTTTGCCCGGAGGGCTGGCAGTACTGGGCCCAGTTGATGGCGGTGCTTGCCACCTGCGGCATCGTCTACGGTGCTTTTGTTGGGTTGGCTCAGACGGATCTCAAGTATGTGATCGGGTACTCCAGCGTTTCTCACATGGGTATTGTTGGCCTCGGTTTGGCTACGGTGACCGTAGATGGACTGAATGGTGCGGTGTTTCAGATGTTCGCCCACGGGGTTATGACGGCGCTCCTCTTTTCTTCGGTCGGCTATATCTATGACAGAACCCACACAAAGATGATCCCGGAGCTGGGCGGACTGAGTAGAACTATGCCCATTGCTTCGGGATATTTTATCTTGGCGGCGCTGGCAGGTATCGGTGTGCCCTGTCTAGCCAGTTTCTGGGCGGAGTTGCTGGTCTTTATTTCTGCCTTTAAGACCTATCCGATTCGGGGTGCTTTGGCCATCTTTGCATTGGTGGTTGGCGCTCTCTTTATGCTTCGGGTTGTGCAACGAACCTTCTATGGCGAAAAAAACGAAAAATTTGCCCATATTCCTGATGTTCCTTTCGGCCTGGGTATCCCTAGGATGATCTTGGTTGCGGTAATTGTATTATTCGGCCTTTTTCCGTCGGTCATGCTTGATGTGATACAGGTCGCCTCGATTCCCTTTATTAGCGGGTTGCCGTGATGAAATTGTGGATGCTGTTTATTCCTGAACTGTACTTTTTGTTGACGGCCGCTGCCTTCTTCGGCCTCGCCATGTTGGCACGTCCCAACCCAAGGAGGGACTACTTCGCCGCCCTTTTCTTGGGCGGCGTGGGTGTGGTGGTGGCCCTCGCCTGTGTGAAACTGGAAGGGACACTCTTCTTTGAGGCCTACCGAGTAGACCTCTTTTCCCAGGTCTTCAAGGCCATGTTGTCCATGGGGTTCTTTCTGGTGGTCTGTCTTTGCACCGAATTAAACGGTATTGAAGAGAGGCATCATCCAGAATTCTATCTCTTCCTCACCACCTGCACTCTGGCGATGATGATGTTGGTGAGCAGCGTGGAGTTGTTGACCATCTACGTGGCTCTCGAGCTTTCTAGTTATTCGCTTTACATTCTGGTTCCCCTCCGGAGAGGGCATGGAATAGACGTCGAAGCTGGCATCAAATACCTGATGGTGGGAGCTTCCGCTTCGGCAGTGATGCTCTTCGGCCTCTCTTATATCTTTGGAGTGACTCATACCACTTATGTGGTGGAAATCATCCAAGTGCTCCCCAGTATCATCACCACACCTGCGGCTATTGTCGGTCTACTTCTCACCCTATGTGGGTTTTTCTTCAAGCTGGCCGTTTTCCCATTCCATTTCTGGGCTCCTGACGTGTATCAAGGAGCTGCCAACCAGGTGACCGCCTATATCGCTACGGCTTCCAAGGTAGCAGCAGTGGCCATCATCATGCGGATGGTAGCCTTGAGCGGGGGCACCAGCGCTTATCTCGTCGACGTGCTGGTGACGCTCTCCATTGCCTCCATGACCTTGGGAAATCTGGTGGCCATTGTGCAGAAAGACATGAAGCGGCTTCTGGCTTATTCGAGCATCTCCCATGCCGGCTACGTACTCATCGGGATTCTCAGTATGAACACCACGGGTTACGCCAGTGCCATCTTCTATGCCCTGGCATATCTGGTGATGAATCTCTGCTGCTTCCTAGTGGTGGTAAAGGTGGCTCATGATGGCAGTGATTTGAAGATCGCCCAACTGGCAGGTCTGCATCGCCGCTCGCCTTTGTTGGCCATGACACTAATGCTGGCTGTCTTCGGGCTGGCAGGCATTCCACCCACCATCGGTTTTACCGGAAAATTTCTGGTATTTACCGCAGCCATGGAGCAAGGCTACATCGCACTGGTAATTATCGCCATGATAAATGCCACCATCTCTCTCTACTACTACATCTTGGTGGTAAAAGCGGCCTATCTTCTCGAGCCCGACGAGGAGTTGCCCCGGCTTGCTGTATCTATGCCTACCAAAGTGCTGGCTGGGGTGCTGGTGACTATTATGGTGGTGTTTGGCGTCTTTCCGCACCATCTGCTTGAGGTGGCCCTAGCAGCCGCGCGAGTATTGATGTAGAAGTAAGAAAAGTGGTTAAAACGTCTAAAATATCTAAAGTGAACTAGAGCTAAGTAGAATGGAATCACAAGTGCCAATTTTTTGCCGCAGCGATGAACAGCGACCATGCATTACCATCTGCTCTCCCTCGCCCACCTGTGAGTGCGACTGTGAAGCAGTTCGCCGAATCTTGGAAGAAGAAATCACCGCGAGGAACCTAGGAGTAAGCGTTGGCGAAATGAAGGTGGGCTGCAACGGAGAATGCCCTCACGGGGTTTTGCTTGGTTTTCCCCAGAGGGGGTTTTTTTACAGTCAGGTGAGCCCGGAGCAGGCCAGAGAAGTGGTTTCCGGAACCCTGGAAAAGAGCCACATTATTTTTGACTTACTCCATATCGATCCTTTAAAAGCCACCTCTGGGAAGATTCTCTATGACCGCTCGGGGTTTGTCGCCACTATCGATGACAGCTTCTGCATGGTTCAGGTGGCCCGCTATTTCTTGCAATTTGAGGAAGGTGTTTCCTGCGGCAAATGCACGCCGTGCCGCGTTGGTTCAGTGGAACTCCGAGAAATACTGGAGCGAATCATCAACGGGGAAGGCCAGCCGGATGACCTCCAGCGTTTGGATCTTGTCTGTCGCGCTATGCAGGATGCCCCCTATTGCGATTTTGCCAGAACGACCACTGGGCCGGTGGTCTCTGTCCTCAAGCATTTTCACTCTGAGTTCGAGGCGCACATTGATCGAGGCGAGTGCCCGGCTGGCGTCTGTGAGGGGTTGGTAAAGAAAGTCGAGGAAAAGGAGGCAGAAGAAGAGGGCGATTAATAATCGCGTCCGACAACCCGTTCACCCATCTAGAAAATCGCAGGGCGAGGGTAATACCCTCGCCCTTTTTGTCTGCTGGTTGTCCGTTTCTTCTCAATTCGTTCCCAGCATAGAGCATAGAGCAAAGAGCATAGAGCAGAATGTTCTGGTTAGCATGTCCACACCCTATGCCCCATGCCCTTTGCCTTCTTTACAACTGACAACGGACGAGTTAATTGACCAGTATTAGGGTGCAATCGCGCGCACTCTGCAGCATTTTCGCTGTCCGGCTTCCCAAATTGAACTCGGAGATGGCCGAGGTGCCGCGGCGACCAAAGGCCAGAATATTGTAACCACCGCGGCTTGCCTCCGCAATGATGTCACGAGCGATGCCGCGCATTCGGGTTTGCACCTTGGTAGTAATTGACCCTTGATCCATTCCAGCGCTGGTAAGGGCCACCTTGGCTTTGGCGAAGATGTTTTCCATTTTTTCTTCATGCACCAAGCGCCACTTTGCCACTATGGACTCCCGTTCGGCCCGTTCCGACTCATCCAAGATATGACCGTCGTCCCAGAACTCTGGCGGCTTCGCCGGGATGACGTTGAACAAGGTGACTCGGGTTCCAGATAATGGCGCGAGATATTTAGCCAGGTGGCTAATCAATCGTTCAGCGTACTCTGAGTCATCTAGAGCCAGGAGGGCATTTGCCGGTTTGAGTGGAGGGGTACCGATTACCCAAACAGGATGCGTTTCTGAATGCTGACAGACCTTGAGAGTGGTGCTGCCTAGGAGGAAACGCTTGACCGCGGAACGGCCCTTGCGCGCCAGAACGATTGCTCCAAACTGATCATCTTCGCTGGCATCCAGTATGTTCTGGGCAATGTCCACGCTTTGCAGCATGGTTTCGGCTTGAAGACGAGTCCGCTTGTAGCCCATCTCCACCAGCAAACCGACAGTCTCGTCTATGACACGCTGGCCTTGCCGTTTCTGAACCTTTTCCCATTCTGAAACCTCGCCGCTAAGTGTTGAGAGTTCGCCGGGATAGAGGAGGGAGCTTTCGGGAACAGCATGAAATAGTTGGAAATCAACGTCGCTTTCCAAGAAGAGTCCGCCTAAATTTTCCAATGCCTGCTTGGTGTTTTGCGAATCGTCCACGCCGAGGAGAAATCTTTTTGCCATGGTAGCGCCTCCTTGTTATTGGTCATTGGTCACTGGTCATTAGTCATTGGTGATTAGTCAACTGTGGTAAATATGCAGTTAAAATCAAGTCCATAACTATAGAATAATACCTGTGGCCTCTAATCACAATATTATTGAGGATAACTGTGTCGGGATTGAGCTACCGCACTAGACATCGGAGTAAGCTTTGGTGAGTTATTATCACAACAGAAAATAAAACTACCTTGGTGGCATTGTCATGCCGAGTGTGATAATGGCTGTTTGCAATAGGAAGGAGTCTCTACATACCGATGCCGAAGAAATTTCCCAGGAGAAAGTTGAGCCGCTTGCGCAGTACCGCATAAGAGTAATGTCTGGTCGCAACTTCATAATTGCGGTTTACCATTTCCTCTCGTCTGCGCGGATTTTCCAATATTTCACGAACTGCCCGCACCACTTTCTTGGTCAAGAAACCGTCCATAATCGCCAGATCGAACTCTTGCGGCTCAATATCCCGGACAAAGACACCGTAGCGGTTAACCAGAAGGGGTTTACGAAAGTATATTGCCTCTAAGAAGGCATTGCCGAAGCCCTCGTAAAGGCTGGGGTAGGTAATAAAATCTGCGTGCGGGTAGACATCCCAAAGTGCGTAACGCACCTCGCCGTTGGCATTGGTGCTTCGTTTGTCACCGATGCGGGTCGCTATAATGCGAAGGTCAACCCCATCTTCCAGCGCATGTTCCCTGAGCCAATCAACGTAATCATATCCTTCGTCGCCCGCTTCATGGGAGATGACCAGTTTATATTGCGGATCGTTAAGGCGTTTGACCAATTCTATGGCATGCTCAATTCCCTTGCGCTGGACAATGCGGGTGGGCTGTAGGATCATGACGTTGCCCTCCTCCAGCCCAATTTCACGCCGAAAGTTAGCAGTGCCCTCATGATCCACCTGGGGGGGATTTTCAAAATCGAGAACGTTGGGGATGATGATGGACGAAATTCCGGTTCTGAGTGCTAATTCCTCCTGGGCGGCGGAGTTGATCACAACATGCTGGATATTGGGAAGGTTAGGCGGAAAAGCCATCTGCAAGTAGTCATGAACGCCGCTAACCGAGAAGCGGACCCTTTCCCAATAGAAGTCATGGTGGTGGGCGATGGTGGGCATTTCCGTTTCAGCGGCTACCTCGGTTAGCGCCAATCCCAGCGCAATGTGCATGGGAATTGTCATTGAGTTTTGGGCTATGAGAACATCTATGTGAAACTTTTCAATGAACTCGTAGAGTCGCACTTTCAGAAGACTGCGGAGGGCGTGGATCATGTCAGTTACAACGGCCTTTCGCCCTTTCTTGCCGAAGGCTCTTTCCTGAACCCAGCTGACGGTATCATGCTCGAAATGGGCCTCCTCCACCAGGAGGCTCCGGGCCGAATACCTGTCGAGTTCGCCGGCAAACCAGAAACACGGGTGGCCGCTGGCCTCCAACACCTCGGCCCATTTCATCGCTTCCAAAGAAACGCCATCAGTACCTGCAAACCGGGTCGATACGAAACCTATGTTCTTTCCCATCTCTCTAGTGATTCCCCCCCAAAGAGCATCCAATGACCCACTGGCAACGGCGCCAGCCTTTTTAAAGTCGGCAGGGTATCATAGACAAAATAATTGTACAAGATCTATGACACAGCGCGGAGCGTATTTCTAAACAGTTAACCGTGAACGGTAAAAGGTTCAGAAGAGGTCCCGTAGCTGTTCACCATTTACCGTTTACTAAATTATGTATTTTCTCTCAGGTTGCCAACCTTTTGATATTATTATAAAGTAACGGAAAAGGAAAAGCAGATCATGCCACACCCTGACACGTTAATCGTTATTCACTATCATCTTCTCCCAGGAGGGGTATGCTCGGCCATCAAGAATAGCCTGCTTGCTTTGAGTCAGTCAGGATGGCTTTCCGACCGTGCTCTCAAAGTCCTAACCGGCAGAAAGGCAGGTGTAGAAGAATTTCTGCATTTTCTTAACCGGTGGGATATTCAGGTTCAAATTGAGGTGGATCCCCGCCTGGATTACAGCGATAGGGTATGGCCCGACCGCGATAAATTCTGGCACGATGCTTCAGCACTAGCAGACTGGTTTCTCGGACAAGCCCAGGAGGCTTCTTTATTCTGGTCTCACAACCCCACCCTCGGCAAGAATCCGTTGGTCACTGCTGCCCTAGTGGCGGCGGGACAGAAGGCGGTCGCTAACGGTGCAGCGCACCGCTTTCTCTACCACATTCACGACTTTGCCGAGTGTGGCCGCTTGTGGAATTTAAACCATTTGCGGACATGTTGGGGCAGCGGTGGCTTGGAAGACTTCTATCCCATTGCGAATCATTTTTACTATGCGGTACTCAACACGGCTGATTCCAGGAGATTGGCCCAGGCCGGAGTACCCTCTGAGCACATCTTCCGTCTACCCAACGCGGTGCCGCCTGTGTATGCTGCGAGAGAGAAAGAAAAAGAGTCCATCGCTTTAGAGTTGGAGCGTTATGCCGGTGAAAATGGTTATCGGTTCGAGTGGAAACGACCTTGGTGGACCTTGCCCATAAGGCTTATTAGACGCAAGAATGTGTTGGAAGCCCTACTCCTGGCGGCAACCGCAGACGACCCCCCGCAGTTGCTTGTAACCCTCGATGCCAATTCCGAGCCGGAACGTCCCTATGCCGAAGCGGTAAAGGATCTATTCCGAAAAGAGAACCACGCCGCGGTTGTCGGGTTCGGCCATGAACTGGTGGGACATGTGTTCGGTTTTGATGATCTTCTCCTTGCTTCCGATGTTGTGGTTACCACCTCTCTTTTGGAAGGATTCGGCTTCAGCTTTCTGGAGGGTGCCAACCGTGGTAGGCCTCTTGTGGGAAGAGATCTCTATGAGGGGACCTCCGATTTTGGGTGGTCTGGATTTCAGGCAGCTAAGTTATACGACCAGTTCCTGGTACCGGTTAGCAAAAAGGTTAGAGAGCAGATGGTCGAAAAAGGCCGGCAATTTGCCCAGAGAGAAGGCCAGTTGCTCAAACTTGACAAATCCACCATCAATAGGTTCAGTTTAGAGGTGGAGACAATTTTTTCTGAGGATGCGGTGGATTTCGGCTTTCTTGAGTTAGACCAGCAGATTGATCTTACCCTTCTCCTCCAAGATGATAGTTTTGTGCAAGACCTGAAGTCGTTAAACCAGAGTGCAGCCGAGCCGGCGCTGTTTTCGGCAGATTTCAACAAGCAGGTTGCGGAGCGATTTGGCTTGAAACCGCATGCATTGCGGTTGGCTGCCGCATTTGAAACCATGTTTACCCAGAGATACAAAGACACAGACGCAGAAAATGTCAGCGATAACCTGCTGGGGCTTTACTTCCTGCCGAGATATCATCGGCCTCTTGTGGGAGGTTGGTAATGGATAAATGGCTTTCAATCTTACAAGAGTTTCAAGTGCCTGAACCCGCACCGACCGTACCAACCACTGCTCTTCCTGTGTTGGAGCCAACTCCCAAGGTCATCTTGTTTGATGTCTACGGTACTCTTGTCTGTCCTCTTGTAGGTGATCTAACCGATCAGGCGCGGCTAGCTTCCAGTGTGGACAGCTTTGTTGCAACAGCTGAACGTTTTGGGTTTTCACAGGAGGTTGGGATCAAATGGCATGAATGGTTTTTTGAAACCATTGGTTCAGAACACAGGGAGCTGGAGGAGAAGGGCATTACTCCAGCGGAGGTTCAGGTGGATCACATCTGGGCTGAAATGATTACCAGGGTGGGTGGGGATCTCGCCGTCAGTCAGCCCCGAATGGTCGCCGCCTACCGTGAGATGCTGGCAAATCCGGTTAGAGCTTTTTCTGGTGTGGCTGATGCCTTGAGAGAACTCGGGAAAGGAGGGATACGGCTGGGTATTGTGTCCAATTCGCAATTCTACACCATGCCCATTCTGGGTGCGACCCTGGCCCTCGACCCTGAAGAGTTCTTTGAGCCAGCCCTTACCTTCCTGTCTTTTCGGCTCGGTTTCTCCAAGCCATCACCATACTTCTTTCGACTGGTCAGAACAACAGTCCTACATTTCAACCTCAAGCCTGAGGAGGTCTTAGTGGTTGGAAATGATTGTGAAAATGACATCTTACCAGCTCAGGCACATGGCTTGCAGGCAGTGCTCTTTTATGGAAACGAGCAGAGCGTGCGGTTGGGAAGTGGTGAACCTACAAATGCAGTGATTACAGACTACGAGTCCCTAGTTGCTGTATGTGGTCAGTGAGGCAATTGGTATGGGCAAGAACATTGGTTTCATATCCACAAGATTCGCAGGTACGGACGGCGTATCTCTGGAGGCGGCCAAGTGGGCCCAGCTTCTCTGGGATCGGCAGCACGTTTCCTACTGGTTTGCCGGTGAACTGGACCGCGATCCCAAGGCAAGCATGCTGGTGGAGGAGGCATTTTTTGACCATGAGGAAGTCCGGTGGATCAACCAGCACGTGTTCGGAACCAAACACCGGACCTCAGAGATCAGCGGCCACATACATGCTATGCGGAACTATCTCAAGGGC
This sequence comes from Deltaproteobacteria bacterium, assembly GCA_020347625.1. Taxonomy (GTDB): domain Bacteria; phylum Desulfobacterota; class Syntrophobacteria; order BM002; family BM002; genus BM002. The sequence goes on along the minus strand of CP070735.1, from coordinate 2,578,846 downwards.
AAGCTTTACGAGTTCATTGAAAAATTCAAGATTGATATCGTTGTGCCCCAAAATGTTCTCAGTATACCGATGCACATCCCTCTTGGACTGGCACTCACCGAATTGATTGCTGAAACCGGCATACCCACCATTGCGCATCACCATGATTTTGCTTGGGAAAGGCTTCGCTTCTCGTTAAATGCGGTGCAGGATTTTCTTCAAATGGCTTTTCCCCCAAAGCTCCCAAGCATCCAGCATGTGGTTATCAGTAGTCTGGCTCAGGAAGAACTGGCGCTACGCACCGGAATCTCAGCTACCGTCATTCCAAATGTGCTGGATTTTGAGCAGCCACCACAACTGGATCTCGAGTACAGTAAGAATTTCCGGCAGGAAATCGGTCTAGAGGAGGATGACGTCCTGATCCTTCAACCAACGAGGATCGTGCAACGCAAAGGCATTGAGCACGCCATAGAATTGGTGAGCCAGCTCGAAGATTCGAAGTATAAACTGGTCATCTCCCATGAGGCCGGGGATGAGGGGTATGACTACGCCGATTACGTCGAATATCACGCGCGAGATCACGGTGTGGATCTCCGGCTGGTCTCCTGTCATATAGGAGAAACCAGAGGTGTCAACGAGAAAGGGGAGAAGCTATACCCCCTCTGGGATGTCTACCCCCACGCCGACTTCGTCACTTACACCAGCCTATATGAGGGATTCGGGAACGCCTTTCTGGAAGCAGTCTATTTTCGCAAACCCATTCTAATCAACCGTTACGAGGTCTTCGTTCGTGACATCGAACCTCAAGGCTTTGATCTGATCGTCATGGATGGTTTCATTACAGACCGGGTGGTAAAGCAGGTACGCGAGGTACTGGAGGCACCAGAGCGTCGAGACCGCATGGTCAACCACAACTATCAGATAGCGACCAGGCACTACTCATATTCCGTGTTACGGAAACGATTGGCTTTTTTGATTGCCAACTTTTTTGGAATTGAAATTTAGCATGGGGCATAGGGCATAGAGCTTGGAGCATTGAGGAAGACGATTGGCGGTGGCCGGAGGACAATTACAGAATAGATCCGTTTACTGTTCAGCTTTTACCGTTTACCCGGACGCCATGCTGCGAACGAAGTGAGCTGCAACGGACCACGGACTACGGACAACCTCTAATTCAACAGCGAAAATCTCTATTACTTCCTTTCGGACCCAAATTGAGACTCAGAGTTGTGCAGCGGCTGCTAATTTAGTAAGCTGACAAGATAATATTTACCTAATAAAAATTTGTTACAGGGGGTACAGAATGTCGTCTTTTGCACAGAAACACACAAAAGTCACCGCCTTCCATGTCTTGGGTCCGCATCCGGAAGATATGAAAACGCAGCTTCGCTTTCACTCCAAATGGAAGAAGGCTGTGCTCGTGGTCCCCTTGCTCGCAACTGAATTCACTGAGGAGGAGAACCTCCCGGTTTTCAGGAACATCGTGAAGCATCTCAAGGATATAAAATACCTCTCCCATATCATTTTCGGTCTGGACCAAGCCACAGACGAAGAGGCACGTGAGCTGGCAGGTATTTTCAAATCATATGGCCTGAACAACTTTCTTATTCAGCATAACAATGGTGCTGGTTTCAGTTCCATCTATGAACAACTCTCACTGGCGGGATTTGGACTCGAGGAGCCAGGCAAGGGCAGGAACATGTTTCTGTCTTTCGGAATTGCGTTGGCTTTGGGGGCTCAGTGCATCGGGGTGGTTGACGCCGACATTCGGACGTTCAATCGTAAGTTGATCGATCGGCTTTTTTTTCCGGTAGTGGTTCTGAACTACCAGTTCTCAAAGGGATTTTACGCGAGAGTCAAGGACAAACAGCTTTACGGCCGGGCCAAGCGGTTGCTGCTTGACCCTCTTCTGATTGCGCTGAAGAGAAAATTCACCGACACCCAGGAGGACAGGGTCTTAAGGATTGTTGATTTTCTCTTGAACTTCCACTACCAACTATCCGGCGAAGTAGCTTTCGAAAACAGTCTGCTGCGGCGGATGCACTTTGCGACCAACTGGGGCGTCGAGATATTCACCCTCATCGAAGTCTACCGCAAAGCAAGCACCATTGCCCAGGTTGAGATCTTAGATGGCCCCTATGATCACAAGCATCAATCCATATCAGAGGACGACAGCAGCCGCGGCCTCCATAAAATGGGTGTCGACATTGTAACCACACTGCTGAACGCCCTGGTTATCGAAGAAGGGTTGGAGATATCTGATTATTTCATCCGTGATCTTACCCTCACATATCTGGATGTGGCAGATAGTCTAATCAAAATGTACGCAGACAACGCTGCCTTCTCAGGGCTCAAGTATGACCGCAATCAAGAAGAAACTATAGTCCGCGCCATCTTCAAAGATGCCATCCTTTTCGCCGGAGATCTCCTCATTTCGCCTTACCGCTTGACCGATCGTTTTCTCAGCTTCGTTGTAGCCAACGAGGAATTTAAGCCTTTTCTAGATAGTGGACTTACCAATGCGATAGGACAGGCTGGGTTGAAGATGAGGGACCAGCTTTATGAGACGCCCCACACGGTTTCATGGGATAGGGTCAACATGAAGCTGCCCAGAATTATGTACGATCTGATAGATGTGATCGAAGAAGAGAAGCAGAGGTATCAGTGAGGGGACTCTGTGGGTACAACGTTCGATCATCCCCTCTCTTTCTTTTGTTCTATCCCGTAAGCCTTGAGTTTGCGGTGCAAGTGACTCCTCTCGATGCCGATAGCCCCGGCAGTTTTCGAAATATTCCAGTTATATTCCGCCAGTTTCTTGCGCAAGTATTCTTTTTCGAACTGGATTTTGGCCTCCTTAAAATTGGCTTGATCCAGAACGTTGATTGCCGTTACCGGGTCGTAAGACTCGAGGAATGAGGCGGGGAGATGCTGAAGTTCGATTACCTCATCTGATACCAAAATCACCAACCGCTCGATAAAATTTTTCAGCTCCCTAACATTGCCGGGCCATGGTTGCCGCTGCAAAACCGAGATAACGTCATCGGCAACACTTTTTTTGGCAATGCTGCTTTCTCGAGCAAATTCCTCCAGAAAATCTTCCACCAGTGAGGGAATATCCTCGGTACGCTCTCGAAGGGGCGGAACCTGCAGTGGAATAACATTGAGGCGGTAGTAGAGATCTTCCCGAAACCACCCCTCCTCGATCTCCTGCTTCAGATCCTTGTTGGTGGCGGCGATGATCCGAACATCAACTTGGAAGGTCTTGGTTCCTCCTACGCGCTCGAAGCGTTGTTCTTCCAGAATACGAAGGATCTTGGCCTGGGTTTTTAAACTCATGTCGCCGATTTCATCAAGAAAAAGCGTGCCATTATTGGCCATATCAAAACGGCCGCGGCGCCGCTCGTTTGCCCCGGTGAAAGCGCCTCGTTCGTGTCCGAAAAGCTCGCTTTCGATGAGATCCTCCGGAATCGCGGCGCAGTTTACTTCAACCAGTGGACGGGTATTTCTAGGGCTGAGATGGTGGATAGCCCTGGCCACCAGTTCTTTGCCGGTGCCGTTTTCGCCAGTAATGAGTACCGTAGCCTGGGTGGGTGCAACTCGCTCTATGGTTTCTTGAAGTTGGCGGATGGCCGGACCTTTACCCGTGAGTTTGTATTGGCCCTTTGCTTGCTGGCGCAAGATGATATTTTCATCTTTGAGCCGTCGATAATTAAAGGCATTCTTGACGGTGAGTAAGGTTTTCTCCAGCGAGAGGGGCTTTTCAATGAAGTCAAAGGCTCCCAATTTGGTGGCACTTACTGCTGTCTCGATGGTGCCGTGGCCAGATATCATGATCACCTGCAACCCCGGGTAAAGCTCGCGCATGCGTTTGAGAGTCTCTATGCCATCGATTCCGGGCATCCAAATATCGAGGAAAACCAGATCGGGCACCTCTTCTTCCATAATTTTCAGGGCTTCCTCGCCACTGCTTGCCGCAATTGCCTTATAGCCCTCGTCTTCCAACACCCCTTCTAAAGACGTGCGTATGCTCGGTTCGTCATCAACAATCATGATTGTTTTGGTCATAACAAATTCTCGTTTCTAGATGCTAGTTAATGGCTTCTAAATTCTGGATGTAATCGATAGCTTGTCGATCACGTCATATTTCAATCTAGAGTACAGTATCCATTATCGAGCATCCAGTATCAAGTATCAACTGCGTCCCAGGGGAGGCTACGATCAAACCAGTTCTGTCACGGGCTCGGCGGCGACGCGACTACCTCCAGGCAGTTCGATAACGATAGTGGTTCCATGCGGCTGATTGTCTCGAACACGAATGAAGCCATGGTGGTCTGCAATGATATTGCTCACAATGACGAGGCCAAGCCCGGTACCTTTCTCTTTAGTAGAAAAATATGGTTCAAACATACCTATCTTGTCTTTGGCAGAGATGCCTGGGCCGTTGTCGGAAATTTCAAGACGGGCAATTTTTAAGATCTCGTCAAAGGATACACTTACCCGAATTTCACCATTGCCATCCACTGCATCTACTGCGTTATCCAGCAGATTGATCATGACGCGTTTCATCTGCTCGCGGTCAAGGTCAAGCAGGGGAAGGGGGTTATGTTGTTCGAAAGTGAAACTGGTGGAAGGGTGGCTTTCGCGGAAAAGGGATATGGTTTCCTGAACTATCTCCGGCAGGTCGTTGGGTGAAGGGTTGGCAGCGGGCATTCGAGCAAAGTTGGAAAACTCATTTACCAGCAGCTTGAGTTCGTCCACCTGATTGACAATGGTGCTGGTGCACTCATCGAATATCTTTCCGTCTTTGGTGAAGCTTTGGAGATACTTTCGTCGCAATCGCTGGGCTGACAGCTGAATGGGAGTTAAGGGATTTTTTATTTCATGGGCGATCCGTCTCGCCACCTCTCTCCATGCTGCCATCCTTTGCGCCTTTTCCAGTTCGGTGAGATCGTCAAACACCACCACGATGCCTAGATATTGCCCTTCCTCATCGTGAAGGATAGAAACCGTGACCAAGAGAGTGATCAACCGGTTACCAATCAAGGAGCGAACTTGCCGTTGCATGGTTCCTTGCTTGCTTATTTTATGCATTTCGATGAATTTGCTGGCTATCTCCATGTGGTTGGTCTGAAGGACCTCAGAGTAGTGACGTTTCAACACATCTTCCGCTTTAAGACCAAAGATGGATTCCGCTGACTTATTGATGGTGCGGATGAGGCCCTCAGCGTCCACTGAAACCACTCCAGCGGCCACGTTTCGCAGAACAATTTCCATGTAGCGTCGTCTTCGCTCGATCTCTTCACTGCTGAGTTTCAGTTCCAGGTTGCTTTTTTCCAAAGCCGCCTTGCTGGACTGCAAATCAAGGGTCATGCGGTTGAATGAGTTGACCAAACTGCCAATCTCATCATCGGAATCCTGGTCAACATGGACATCAAGGTCTCCATGAGCAATACGTTTGGTGCCTTCAGCCAGTTCTTGAATAGGCACGGTAATGCTCTTAGCCAGGTAGAAGCCAAACCAGGAGGCGAAAAACAGAATTAGTAGGGTAACAATGGAAAGTACGATGAGGTGACTGATCTTGACTGGCTTCTTGAGCATTTTCATCTGTTGATAGTTTTCAAATCCCCTGGTGATCTCGGCCATGTCGGTAAGAAGATCCTTGGGCAATAATTGCCCGGTGATCAAAAGACCTGCAATCTTCTTGGTGTCGGCTGATGCGATAATGGGGCTTACGGTCCAGACCATATCACCCGCAGAGGTGGGCGCAATGTGATTCAAGGGTTCGCGTTCTGAAATCACCTCCCTTATCACACCCCTCATGGGCTTGTCGACAACGACGGGATGTAATTCGGTTTGCGGATCTAAGGCCAAAAGCTGGAGATTTGGAGAATAGACAGAGATATTATAAAGGTTATGAGCACGACGCGCTTCCTGAGCTAGCTCCGCCAGCTGCTTCCGCTTGACTTTGCTGAGCATGTCGTGTCTGGAGATCAATTCACTGAGTTGGTTGTTGACCACAAAGCCTGAGTTGATGGCCTTCTGATAGAAAGACTGCGCCACCTCGAGTGATCTCTTCAGAGACTGTTCTACTTGAATGTTGTACCAGTATTCCATACTGGTGGTGATAAACCGGGTGGCTAACCCGAAGAGAATTATAGTGGGTACCAGAGAAAGGGCGATAAAGGTGAGCACCAGTTTCGTACGCAGCCGATGTCCAAAAATGTTTCGCTTACGCTCGAATATGAGTTTGACCACATTACGGACGACCAGGTAGAGCAGAAGCAGTAGAAGGATGACGTTTATATTCATCAGGGCAAAAATTAAAACGTTGCTGCCCATAGGTAGCTTGCTGCCGAATTGAAGAAAGTGGGTTTCCACATAGGTCAACAGGACGATAAGTGGCAGGGTGACCATGATGATCACCCGCTCCCGTCTTCTCCGTTTGATCTTATTCTTACGATCAGGTTGTTGTGCCGAAGCCATTGTTTGCCAACTCAGACAATTGGATTGGTCTCTCGCCCCGCAATCGAGGGGCTGTAAGCTTAAGCCAAATAAGCTTTTAGTAGATATTAAAATCTTTTTTAATACGTAAAGTCAACCGTGTACCAGTCCGTCTCAAAGTCCCAAAGTGAAACGAAGAAAAGGACGTAGTGGAGGTACAGAGGTAACTGAACTTTTTCCAGTTCAGCCTTGACGCGCAGTTGGTATCTGCTGCGGGCGCGAAGTTCACTCAGTGGTACAACTTGTATGTTTCTAATTTCTGCCATGGCCTTCTTAGCTTCTTCAAAGTCCTTGAAGATCAACTCTTTATAGTTTTCCTCTGAACGTCTGACCCGAAATTCGTTTTTCAAGCTGTCGTATTTGATATTGTGCTCGAGTTTGATGTCGGAGATAGAAGCGTCCAGCCAAAGCGTCCGGCTTCTGTAAAGTCTAATGAAGATGTTGAAGGTTGTGGGAATGCCGTTGAGTATAGCCTCTTCCATTTCTCGGGTGAAACTGCCTTTGATTTCAAAAAAAACAAGAAGATCGTCCTGGGTGTTAGTGACAATGATATTCGCAAGGGTGGCCTCGGCGGCCTGGAGAGGAGAAGGCGATAGGAATATGAGACAGAAAAGAAGAAATAGCGCAACCGGACTTAAAGAGCGCCGGAATGTGGACATAATCAGCCACCGTTGTGTCTGCTACCAGGTTTTTTTTAAATCAGGCCGGAATATTAACGGAAAGAAAGCCAAATTGCAAGGGCTTTCGGGGGATGGGAGACGCTCAGACATTGGCCGGCTGGGGAAAGGCAAAGGTTGGCACTGAGATCTGGCGGGCAGCGCAAGCGTATTGATCGGGAAATCTGACCACTTTCCAACATTTCCTCTTTTTGCGCAGCTGGGTGAGAAAGATGTGATTGAGAGCATGTCCAGACTTATGGATGACAAAGTGTCCAATAATTGGCATTCCCAGTAGATGGAGATCACCAATCAAGTCAAGTATTTTGTGGCGGACGAATTCGTCCTCATAGCGAAGACCGTCAGAGTTCAAAACCCGAAAATCATCCAGGACGATAGCATTATCAAGAGAACCACCTTGAGCAAAGCCATTGCTTTTTAAGGTTTCGACGTCCTTGAGGAACCCGAAGGTACGAGCTCGGCTAATTTCCTTCATAAAGGCAGAACCGGAAAAGCGCAACACGTAAGTCTGCTTGGCGAGCAGGGGATGGTCAAAATCGATGACATAAGTAATTTTAAGCTCCCGGCAAGGAAAAACACTGATGTTTTTGTCGTCACTTTTCAGGCTGAAGGGCTTCTTAATCAAGAAAAACTTCTTTGCCGCATCCTGCAAACTGACGCCCACGTTTTTCAGCA
>CP070735.1:2546047-2570914 GCA_020347625.1 Deltaproteobacteria bacterium | reverse complement strand
TCGTCAGGGTATAAATCGGCCAGCGCCTGGAAAACCGCCGCAACCACCAACAATTTTCCAACGCTGCCCGGGTTGTAGATGGTGCTCCCATTATGATCACCATAGCGCGGCTGCTCGAGATCGCTTAAATCGAGGACCGCTATCCCATAACGGTCCGCATCATCTCCAAGAAGCTTGACCACCTGATCCGCAAAGTCCGAATCCACCTCTGGCAAGTCTACTTCCCTGTAGTTCAATAGTCGCAGATCCACTTGCTCTCTGTTAAGCAGAGCACCCGGGTACAAACGGACACCACGCACTTTTCCCTGCTGCGCCAGACGATAACCTTCCAACCTACTCATACCGGTGTAGTCGAACCCATCCAGTGGATAAGCGGTCACACTGCTGGAGCAGAGAATTAGAAGCGAGATAATAATAAATAGTGCTGTAAATTGTTTCATGGTTGCTCCAGTGGTATGGCATCCAAGAGCACTCCCCGGGTCATACGATCGTCATCCAATCCGCTATCTAGACCGGCCAGCAGCAAGTTGCGCCGGGCGCGCTGGCTTTCGAGGTATGGACGTATCTGAAAAAGTACCAACCTACCCTGGTGAATGCCGAATTCGATATCGGCCGGCACGGGGCGGCCTTCTTCGTCTCGCAGCTTGGGGAATTTCTCGGGAAGCATCCTCACAAGTTCTATAAGCATGGCGATTTCGCCAGAACTCAAAAGGGCCTCGGAACCGCTGGCCGGAATCTTTGCCGTCCCGCCTTCGGGAAGAAGCACCCGGCGGTACGGCTCAGTTGCCTGGGTTAGGAGACGAACTTTGCCAGTTTTTACTTCAACCCGCAGTTCTTCAGCTGCCTGACCTGCGACCACCCCACCAATCCCTTCATTAACGGCAACCGACAACCAACCGGCCCGTTCGCCGTTAACATCTGCGGTCACCAACACCCCGGACTTCTCTGCCGGTACAGCTCGCTGCAGCAGTACGGCAGGATACACATGTTCTGGCTGTTCCATGTGCGCTTGGCGCCAACCGTAGGCGCGTTCGCTGAAGGGTGAGGCCCAGACTCGAGATATGGCCCTTAGCACCTGCTCGAACCCAACCACATTGGCGACTGTCAGGTTCAAGCCAGCCCCGGTAAAACCAGGAAGATCTTCCACATTGGTGTCGCTGCGCACGAACACCCCATAGGTTCCGTCCTCACCAAATGCGGCAGCCATTTCCCTGCGCAAACGCTCCCTGAATTGGGTTCCCGGATCCGCACTCAAAATCCACGCCTGCAGCCTGGTCAGGAAGGCAGCAACTGCCTGTTGTTGTGCCTGCCGATCCCCTCGCATTTGCTGGATGAACTTATATTGTTCCTGCATCCATCTGAAGACAGTGGGGCCGCCCGGCTCTATGGGTTGATCTAAAAGAGCACGAAAAGCGCCGAAAGGAATCACCAGACCGTCTGGCACGGCTCCAGGGAAGTGATACTTCAGTTCCCCAAGGTTGGCAGCTTTAGGGCCGGCAATCCGACCCGCATCTTGAGCACGGATGCTATCCAGTGCAACAAAGTCCTGGGTCTCAAGATCCAGCTTCTCTAAATCTGGGCGGATGATGATATCTGTTGGCACAGACTCCTGAGCGAACAATTCAGCCCAGTGCGGCCCGTACTCAACCAGTTGCACCACTCCGCGAGGGCTCACCCCCAGTACCACTCGCCGACCCGCCCTGGATTTCACCCGCGGCAGCAACCTACGGTCGACCACAACATTGGGAATGCCCAGGTTGCGGGCAAGCAACTGCAAATGGGACAGATGGCTACCTTCCGCCTTTGTGAGAATACCGGCTATGGGTGGTAAGTCCTCAGTGCTGGCAGGGAGAACGTAAATGGAGTCACGATCGAATGATATTTCGCTTTCCTTCTCACCGGGAAATTTAAGGTAGCCCCGGGCTAGACCTGGATTCAGCGCGCGAAGTCCCGTGCCAACGGTTTCGCCAAAGAGGACGTGTCGGATGCTCAATAGATTGTTTACGTCTATGATTAGACTATCCAACACTTCTGAGTAGAACAAAAGGGGACTGCCCCGCAAACGGTCATACAGGTAGCGGTGTGCCAGTGGCTCGATGACCTCCATATGGTCCAAGGTGGTCGAGAAGTGAAAGAGAAGCCACTGGTTGGCCCAACCCGGGACACGTGCGAGGTAATCCAGCTCATACTTGTAAGTGGTCAAGCTGGTTTCAGCTACGGCAAGTACGGTGAAAGTCTCGTTGAGAGCGTCCCGCTGCCGTGCTGAGATGAAGCCAGCGCCATATAGGGCAGCGGTGGTATTCTCCAACCACCTCAACCGTTCTCTCCGACTGGCCTGAGGTAAACCTTTTAGCAAGGCTCGACCGTTGGTAAATACGTCTTGTTCTAGTGCCACACTGGTTTCTAGAACGGAGAGTGCAAGGTTGTAATTACCCGCCCTGTCGTAATAGTCTCGCAGGGAGGCCAGCAGTTGACTGGTGATGGCGAACTGAGTTGCAGGATCATCCTGTACAGACAAACGGTGAGCACCGTTGCGGAGGACATTTTTCAGTTCAGGATCTTTTACTCGGTCTGCAAGAGATCTAAGTTCTTCCCTTAGGTCCCTTGGCCGATAGAGACGATCTATTGCTTCAGCCAAATTTTCGTAGTCTTGGGCAAGATCGGGCAGTCCCGATCTTTTTGCATAACCACGGATTCTAGCTGAATCACTCGCATCAGGCTTGGTGTGAATCTTCGTGCGCAGCAACTCGAAGTTTTCATCCTTTTCTCCAATCGCCGTAGACAGTTGGCGAACCTGGGTAATTGGGGCGGTTTCCTTTCTTTGCGGCAACAGCCGTACAGCTTCACGAAGCAGCAAAAAGCTGTTGTCCCTCCAGTCTCGCGAGCTGAGCAGTGTAACTAATAACCGCTGCGCACCCCTCATCTCATCTTCTGCTTGCAAGGCACCACGATAGTAGCGCGCCCGGCGGAAAATCCAACCGTCGTCTGCTGCAATCAGGAACTGCTCCAAAAGGATTTGTTTGAGCCTGTCCAAACTTTCTGTGTCGCTGCTTAGATCTTCTTCTTTGATGTCGGCAAGCACGTTGGCAATGTAATAACCCTGCGCGCGAAGCATCCGGGTGCGTTCACTCCACTCCCCGTGCTGCACGCCTCCGCCATGCTCAGAGCAAGCGTAAGGTATCGGCGGTTGCACCGTGCCATCCGTGCAAAACCACCTAATGCGAGAGAAAGGCCCCTTCGGCGACTTTTTCATCTCTTGGATCCAGCCCCGCAGGACAGCCGCATCGGCAGGTAACGCTTGCTGTGAAGCGAAAACCGGCACGGCCAGTATGGATATCAAGAAAATTACCAGCACCAAGCCAAGTAATTTGTAGGGTTTTAGCTGCTCTGACACAGCGAACTCCTCCTGAGTAATTTCTGAAACATAATCACTGTAGCTTGGTCGTGCCAGGCCGATGATACTTACTTCTTGACTTATCGGTGGGAAAAAGGGGGCGTGGTTTACCTGATCAGGCGGGTAGAGACAACTGATATTTCATAGAGGAAAGAGTTTATCCCATAGCATGAATTTCCCTATGGGTGCTAAGCGCCGGTACGGCCGCTCTGTTTTTCCTCTTGGGTTACCAGGTATAGATCCCTCTTGCTTAACTGGTTTTTTTCAACCACTTGCCACCCGCCCAGTGGGATCTTGTCCGTGGCTTCCAGATTGCGAAACTTTACTGCCGCAGCCCCTGAAGGCACGGTAGCTCGGTAAAATTTACCCTCCAAGCCATCGTAGCGGTAGAGGTAATAGTGCCCGTCCTTGGTCAGTTCACTCGCTTCGCAAACCAATATCCTGGGATCACGAATGATCTCCACTAGAGTGTATTCTCGTTCCATCATCAACAACTCCTTCGTTAAGTGAAACAGAGTATTACCATTTCCAATGTCGTTCTCACTATCTTAAGCGATCACCTGGCGCACTACAAGTTTTAGGACAAACTGGGTAAAGAAAATACAATCGCACACTGATTACCGGATACACCAGGCTGGGTGATAGAAATCGTCCAACAGAGCTAGACTAGCATAAAAACAATGCAGCCCTTTTCGAGGGACAGATTTACAGTGGGCCAGAGCGGAGACCTCAGATCTGAATATCAGGCGCCGCGGATTATGCTGGCCTCAGCCCGTTTCTTTTTCGTATCTGCCTGACGTTCGCGAAAATACTTGAGCAAAACCTCCTTGACTTGCGGGTAGCGGAGCATCAGCCGGCTCATGTTACCATAACTGATCTCGCTCAGCAGGCTTTCCTCCACCGTTGCCACCGAGCTTGATCGGGGTTGACCCGTCAGAAGTGCCATTTCCCCAAAAAATTGATTCGCCTCCAGAGTGGCGATCTGAAACTCTCTGTCATCGTAGCCTTTGTTGAAGACTTTGACCCGACCATCCAGGACGATATAGAGAGAGCGCCCAAGGTCACCCTCTCTGACGATTAGCTGGTCGGCACCGAAAAGATGTAAGTTGGCAATATCTTCCAACCCCCTAAGCTCCTTTTTTCCCAGTGATCTGAAGATTGGATTGGACAGAAGCGCTCCTTGTACGCGCATAAAACCGGGTCTGGTTAAGCCGCGCTCTAGAACAGGGGACTGGTATTTGATCATGTCCGCAAAGATTTTTATGGTCTTAGAGAGTTGCTCAGAAATTTCTGGCGCATCCTCTTCCATAAAACGAAGTGCTGCGGTTCCAATCTGAAAAGTGTCTCCGGATTTCAGCGTTTTTCTGGCCACCCGTTCACCAGTAAAGATGACGCCGTTGGCACTGCCCAGATCTTCAATAATCCAGCGACCTTTCTGAAAACTTATTCTGGCATGCGACCGTGAAACCTCGAAATCCATAAGGATGATGTCAGCTTCGGTGCTTCTGCCGATGGTCATGGAGCCTTCCAGGGGATAGATGCTCTTCTGAAGGTTTCCTCTTTTGACACCCAAATAAAATTTCTTCATTTTCCCAATTCCACCACTTTAATATCGAGCTATTTCAAGGAATTAGAAACATGCAAATTAGGCGCCATTTGTGCGTTGATCTACCTCCTCCAATATGCGGTGAAGTCATGAAGGTTCATCTTAGATTGCTAAAGATCACAATTGGATAGACAGCCGGTTTTTGTTTAGTTTGCGGGCCCCCACTCTTTGACTTGCAATCCAAAAAAATCTTTGGTAGCTTGATTTCATCTTAAGTATGCCATTATCTGACCATTCCTAAAAATCTTAAATAATTCGTTTCGCTCTTCTTCATTCACTGAAGAGGCAGTTATCGTAAGCCTCACTAAGGGTACAAGGGGTAAGATATGTTGTGTCTTGGTGAAAGGTTGAAAGCGTCTCACCTCATCGTCTTTTGTGCCATTCTCCTTCTCGGTGTTTCTGCCAAAGCATTCAGCGCTGAATATCCAGTGGCTGAAATGGATCCGAAGGGCTATCCAGCCCAGAACACCGGATGTTTGGCACCGGGTAAATGTCATGCCGGTATCGAACCTATCAGGGCGCACAATTCCGAAATGGCAAAGCAAATCTATGACATGGGCTCAAAGCTTGGGGATCCTAACGGCTGCGTGGTCTGCCATGGCGGTGATCCTAAAGAAGAAAAGGATGCAAAGAAGGCCCACACCGGTGCCCCAGAGGGAAGTCCACTTGATACATTTGTGCTCCATTCTGCTTCCGTCTGGGTCAACCAGAAGATTTGTGGCCAGTGCCACAAAGAGTGGGTCTATGCCCAATACCGCTCCATCATGCAGACCGAAGCGGGTAAGATTCAAGGTGCGGTCTGGGGCTGGGGGCCTGCCGGTACCGGTTATGCGGCGAAATACGGGAACTACGACGTAGACGATCCCGATGGTCCCGAGCCAGTATTCGGCACAGCAGCGTACAAGGAATACACCAAGGAGCTCATGAAGGCTTACCCGGATAATTTCCCGGCCAAACTGGTCCAGGTTCCCAAGACCGACGTTGCCAACCTAAAAGAGAAGCCTCATGAGGCAATCTATACCTATATTCGCACCGATTGCCAGCGCTGTCACGTTGGCGTTAAGGGCCGTAACAAGCGCGGTGACTTCCGCGGCATGGGCTGTGCCGCCTGCCACATCCCTTACAATAACGCCGGTCTCTACGAAGGCGGTGACCAAACGGTGAAACGAGACGAAACCGGTCATGCGATGGTCCATTCCATCCAGTCCTCTCGCAAGGCCAAAGTCGTTGTAAACGATGTGGTCTATTCTGGTATCCCTCACGAGACTTGTGTTTCCTGCCACAATCGAGGCAAGCGCATCGGCGTCTCTTTCCAGGGTCTCATGGAGTTTCCCTATGGCAGCCCCTTTACTGCCGATGGAGAAAAACAACCCAAGCTGCATACCAAGGTCTATCAGTTTATTAAGGATGACACCCACCACAAGCTCAAATCCCGGGAGGGTAATCCTGAGGGAGGCCTGCTATGTCAGGACTGTCATGCCACCACATCATTGCATGGCAATGGCAATATCACCGGTACATTGCTGGCCAACGTTGAAGTTGAATGTTCCGACTGTCACGGAACCGCCACCCTATACCCTTGGGAACTACCTCTAGGCTGGGGAGATGAATTCGGCCGCGAACTTGATATGAACAAACCTCGCGGTCTTGCAAAAGAGCCTTTGGAAAATAGCCGAAAATATGCAACTCTATATCCTCCTCAGGATGGCTATTTGCTTACCACTCGCGGTAATCCTCTCGGAAATGTCGTCCGTGAAGGTGATAAGGTCACCGTCCACTCGGCCAGCGGCCTGAATTTTGAAGTTCCCACCCTGAAATCCATTAACCTAAAGAATAACTGGCAGAACAGAAAAGCAGCGATTGCAGCTAAAATCCAAACCCCGGGACATTTGGAAAAGATCGAATGCTACGGCTGCCACTCGGCCTGGGCCCCGCAGTGCTATGGCTGCCATGTCAAGGTGGACTTTTCAGGTGATAAGAAAGCCACAGATTGGGTAGCCGCTGGTAATACCCATTTTCCGGACGGTCACACCGCTGAGTCCATCCGCGAAGGCAAACCGCCTGTGGCGCCAGGGGTTGCCTTCGGAAAGACTTCGGAAAACCGCTCCTACCTGCGGTGGGAAAACCCTGTCCTCGGCATTAATGGTGAAGGGCGGATAAGCCCGATCGTTCCTGGTTGCCAGCAAATCACCACCGTTATAGGGCCCAATGGGGAAACCCTAATTCACAACAAGATCTGGCGAACCCCACCTAACACCGAGGGCGGGGGCGTTGAGGGCCAGCGAGGTATCGATATGGCCCCGGCTGCGCCGCACACCACTGACCGCCAGGCCCGCGAATGTACTTCCTGCCACGCCACTGCCAAAGCATTGGGATATGGCACTCACGACGGCCGCTACCTGCAACAATACACCAGAGGTATCTATGTAGATATCATGAATGAGAAGGGCCAGCTCGTAACCAAGACCGCTCAGTTTCAGATCAGTCCCATTCCCGATTTGCCCATGGATCTGGATCAGGTTGTCACCCGTGAAGGTGAGCAGGTTCAATCGGTTGGTCAACACTGGCCGCTTTCCGGGCCTTTGACCAAAGACCAGCGAGATCACATGGAACGGGTAGGCGTGTGCCTCTCTTGTCACAAAGAAGTGCCCACCGGTAAATTTGCTTATCGAGTTTTGAGTAGAGCGGGCAGC
The DNA here is from genome assembly GCA_020347625.1 of Deltaproteobacteria bacterium. Lineage (GTDB taxonomy): Bacteria > Desulfobacterota > Syntrophobacteria > BM002 > BM002 > BM002. The sequence continues at coordinate 2,563,221 of CP070735.1, read as the reverse complement.
GTTCTGGGGCTTGTACCGAAGACTGATCAGGAACACCAGCAGTTGATTGGCCGGGCGCTGTATCTCGCGGCAACCGTAGAGGTTTTCGGCGGTATTATTATCGCCACCTTAGTGGCGTTCTTGGTCATCTACTTTGTTTTCAGAAGGAAGAAGAAGGCGTGAGTGTTCGGTAACTGGATTCGCCGAGAGGAAAAGTTCTCTTGATAATGCTTTGAGGACTTCGAGGATATATCTTAACAAACCATAACATGAATATGATGACGAGCCGTCTGTTTGAGCAAACAGGCGGTTTTTTTCGCCGACTTGCAATTGACGTTCCAGTGGTTCTCTTGCTTATCATTTCATCTTGCGGAAGAGACCCTATTTCACCCTAATCGGGCAGGTGAGGTGTGAGGCCAACGTTATTCACATTGGTGGTCGTATAGCTACGGCAGAGGGAAGGTTGCTGGACATGGAAGATAGACTCTACGCGCATGCTACCACAACCTGCATCATTTTTAGACCGTCAGAAAATGGTTAGAGGGAGGTCGCGTTCCATGGGGAGAAAAAGAGTCTTGATAGTTGATGACGAAATGGACATGCGAATCTTCGTCTCCACTCTTCTCGAGACTAACGGCTATAAACCTATCATCGCAAACAACGGCGAAGAGGGTATCCAGAAAGCCCGTGAATTTAAGCCTGCGGCTATCATCCTTGACGTGTTGATGCCAAAATCTGGTGGTCTGCAAATGTATCGGGAGGTGAAAACAGACGACGAACTGAAGGGTATCCCGGTGATAATGCTCTCAGCTATTGCCAAGAAAACGTTTTACAACTCAATGAGAATGCTCAACAGTTACAAGGGCCAAGCGCTGCCAGAGCCAGAAGCTTACATAGAGACACCTCCAGAGATCGAAGAGTTACTCAAGGCCGTGAAGCAATGCACCGATTCCCATGACTAGGCCAGAAAAAAGATTGGCGCCGATGGGCGCCAGTTTGTTTTCTGCATGCTGGCCTGGCATGCATGAAGTTTCTATATGATCTCCGTTGGATTAGAACGATGTTACAGATGTCCCCGCTTTTCTCTTCCCCGCAACTCTACCTCAACAAACTCATCTTTTTCGTGAAAAGAAAGAATCAGCTTCAAGACCATTATAAGGGTTAGAACCAGTCCAGTTAACAATAAGATACTTATTGTTGAAATCATCTCTCACCTCCTGCTTCAAGATACCACTAGATTAAACTCGTTTCTTCTCTTTGCAGGAGGGGTGCCAAGAAATCATAACTACGAAATAACAATAATAACCACATCTTAGTAGTTTTGCTCGTTTTGGACCTTCTAGTTAAATCGCCAAATTTGGCCAATAGGCAAAATCCGCTGGCCAAAAGAGACCGTCGAATTCCCATAGGTAATTGACAAAGGCGTCGTTTCGGTAGCGATCGGGATATCCCCTGTCATAGGCGCGATTCACCCTGTGAAACCAGTAATGATAGCGGCTTCGATGTGGGTAGCGGTAATAAGTTCTGGGGCCGTAGTGGCTGTAGCGGCCATGGCCGTAACCCAATTGATTGCCATACCGGTATCCACGATGGCCGTGTCTGAGATGAGGCTTATGGCGGTAGTGACGGTAACTGCGCTTTATGTGATACGTTTTGCCGTAGTGACGCTTACCCGTGTAGTGTGCGCGATGGCCGTAATGACGGTGATGTCCCCTATATCCGTGGTGACCTCCGCGGCCGCGCCACGCCTCGGAGGGTGAGGCCAAAGCGAATATGAATAACCATAACAGAGCGGCCAAAATAATCTTGCCGGTAAGTTTCATCGGTAACTCCTTAGATTTATACGCTATGCGCTATGCTCCTTGCGATAAGACCTGGCCTATCCAACATGCCGGTAGGACCAGGTATTCCTTGCCTCAATTAAATTAACCTATATTCACCAAGCTTTAAACAGATGCTGATTGGAATCTCTGCCTGAGAGAGGGCTTTGTGACTTTGCCCAGGGGATTACGTGGAAGGTCTTTAAGAACAACCAATCTGCTGGGAACTTTATAGGGAGCAAGCCTCTTTTTCCCCCACGCACGCAGTGCATGGAGGGAGAGTTTTTCTCCGCTCTCGAGGATGAGTGCCGCACAGATTCGCTCACCCCACTCGGGATCTTTTACGCCTACAACCGCACATTCCTTGATGGCGGGATGTGTGCGGAGTACTTCCTCGATTTCCAGTGCGGAGACTTTGTAACCCCCCGTTTTGATGATGTCTGTGCTCTTTCGACCCAAAATACGGTATATGCCTTTCTCCTCAACCGCAACGTCTCCGGTTTGGAACCAGCCATCGCTGAATGCCGCTTTTGTTTCCTCCGGCCGTTGCCAATATTCCAGGAAAACGGTTGGACCCCGGACCTGAATTTCACCTTGACTACCGGAAGGCACGGGATGCCCCTCATCATCCACAAGTCGCACCTCTACACCGGGCAGTTCTGAGCCCACATATCCGGGTACCCGTTTCCCATGCAGTGGGTTGGAGAGAGCCATGCCAATCTCTGTCATCCCATAACGTTCAAGTAGGGTCTGTCCTGTGATGGCTTTCCACTTTTCCAGAACTGAGACCGGCAGCGCAGCGGAGCCTGAAACCATGAGTCTGAACTTGCCACAGGCTTCTGACATAAACCTTTGTCTATCTGGCGGAGCTTTTTCCCAAGCCGCAATGAGCATCACATAGATGGTCGGCACCGCCATAAACAGGCTGAGATCACGGTCGATAATTTTCCCCCAGACCTCCTGAGCGTCAAATCGGGGAAGAATTTCGCATTTTGCCCCGCTCCAAAGCGCGCAGGTCAACACATTGACGATACCGTGAACATGGTGGAGCGGCAAAACATGTAAAATATAATCTTTTGGGGTCCACTTCCATGCTTCTATGAGAGAAGTTACCTGGGCCTGAATACTGAGGTGGGTGTGTACAGCTCCCTTGGGTTTCCCGGTGGTGCCGCTAGTGTAAAGAATCATTGCGCGTCTGGATGGGTCAATCTCTGGCAATGGGCCAGTGGCTGAGGAAAGAAGTTCATTGGTGCGCAGAAAACGAATACCCAAGTTTTCAGTAACATGCCGTAAGCGAGACTCGAACTCTGGGTGTGCTACAACTATGCTGGCTTTGGCGTCTCGGATAACATATTCCAACTCGGCAGGTGGATAAATCTCACAGAGTGGAACCGCAATACCTCCCGCACGCCAGACGCCCCACTGCATAGCAGCATAAACGAAACCTCGCGGTGTAAGGAAGGCGACCCGCTCCTCGCCAAGATCTTTCTTGTCCCTCAGCAAACTGAGGGCAACGTGCTTCGAGATGTCCAGCAGTTGTCGGTAAGTGAATGTGGTTTCTTGCCCGATGACGGCAATTCGCTTACCGTGTTCTTCGGCGCGAGCAATCAAAGGAATCGTGGAAACTCGCATAAGTCAATCACCTTCTTTGCTCTGACTTTTCCATGCTACCATCGTTGACTTGACGATGAACCTTTTTTTGTAAATTCTGCCCACTGCAGGTCAAAGGGTCAAGTTTGTTTTTGACTTATAGGCAAGGATATGGTGTAAGCATCTCATCGGATTTCCATAGAGCGTGTGGGGTTAGAGAGCTTTAGCGGGAGCATTCATACAGTGGTGGTTTAGTGAAAGCAAAAAGTAAAGTCTTTGATAGAAAAGTAATCTCTTGGGCCCTCTACGATTGGGGCAATTCTGCTTTTGCCACGACGGTTATGGCGGGTTTTTTCCCGTTGTTCTTCAAACAGTACTGGAATGTGGGGGTGGAGGTCACCACCTCCACCTTTCGTTTGGGGTTGGCCAACTCCATAGCCAGCCTCATTGTCGTCGCCCTTGCGCCAATTCTCGGGGCAATCGCCGACCGTGGTGGCGCCAGAAAAAAGTTCCTGCTTTTCTTTGCCGCAATGGGCGTTGTCATGACCGGCAGCCTGTTCTTCGTTGTCCGCGGTAGTTGGCAACTGGCTGCTTTGCTCTACGGCTTTGGTATCATCGGCTTTTCCGGTGGAAATGTCTTCTATGACTCGCTGCTGGTAAGCGTTGCCCCCAGTGGTAAGGAAGACATGGTTTCAGCCTTGGGATTTGCCCTCGGTTATTTGGGCGGCGGACTATTGTTCGCTCTCAATGTTATTATGACTCTCAACCCCACTTGGTTTGGCCTGGCCGACGCCAGTGCGGCGGTGCGGGTTTCTTTTCTACTTGTGGCTCTCTGGTGGGCGGTGTTCTCTCTGCCTGTCATGTTCGGGGTAAAAGAACCGCCAACCGAGGAGCGAACCAGAGGCTGGGCAATGGTCAGCAGCGGGTTTCTGCAATTGAAAAAGACGTTTGCAGAAATCCGCAAGCTGAGAATCGTCTTTTTGTTCCTCGTCGGCTATTGGCTCTACATAGATGGGGTCGACACCATCATACGCATGGCTGTGGACTACGGTATGTCCCTGGGTTTTCCTGCCAACAGTCTAATCGTCGCTTTGCTTATAACCCAGTTTGTTGGCTTCCCTGCCGCCATCCTTTTCGGCAAACTCGGTGAGAAGCTTGGTACCAAGAATGGTATTCTGTTGGGTATCGCGGTCTATCTGGGGGTGACCGTTTGGGGAAGATTCATGGACAGTGTCGCTGAGTTTTATATACTTGCGGTGACCATCGGCCTTGTGCAGGGCGGCGTTCAGGCATTGAGTCGCTCTTTTTATTCCCGCCTCATCCCTGCGAACCAGGCAGCTGAATTCTTTGGCTTTTACAATATGTTGGGTAAGTTCGCCGCTGTGATTGGCCCCATACTCATGGGTGTGGTCGCCATTTTGACTGGCAACCCACGTCATGCCATCCTCGCCATCGTTGTCCTATTTCTAGGCGGGGGCATAATTTTGTACCTGGTAGACGAAAAGGAGGGGGCGCGCATAGCCCAGGAGTTGGAGGAGAAAGGGCTGAAATAGACAAGGAAAATAGTCAAACATTGGAATAAACGCTATGCGCTATGCGCTTTGCACTTTACACCTTGAACTCACCCACCGGATAAACCTCATATTCATGTTCCACAATTTTTTTGATCATTTCAAAAAAGTCTATACCCAAGGGGTCAGTTAACCTGATCCTGTTGTCCGCACCGGGCCAAGCAGAAGGTACGCACGCTGCCTCGCTCTTGTCGATGGTCTCCTCTGGAGCCAAGAAGTACAGGCCCAACTCGTATTCGAACAGAGAAACCTTTACCAAGAATCGGTCATCAATTGATGCAAAGGCAAAAAGATCGTCCCTGTACATACTTGAGAAGTCAACTGCTTCGGGTTCAAGTAGATAAAAGAGGCGGTACAATCCCTTTGGCGTGTCCTCAGCCTTGTAACTGCCGCAGTCTTGGTAATTACCTTCCTCAGGCGGTGTCACCACCTTGACACACCTTCGAAATGCATCTTCTATTGACTCCGCATCATCCTTTTCCCAGTGCTTTTCCCAATCAAAATCGGGGGAGAGCATCTCGAGCACCTTGTGAATCTCTTTCCTCATCTCATCTTCCCATAAGTTCAATTAAATATCCGGATAGATCGTTTATCACTCAGCCGGTATCAAAATCAGCTTATCGACCATACGTTTAAGGAAGAGGATTGCAGATAGAAACAAAACGGCGCAAGCTCTTAGTTTCAGAGAAGACTGAGCTGACTCTTTCTACTTAACCGGTTCGTAGCGTGCCGTGAAGTGGCGCAACAGTTTGGGGGCATAAGTCATCCGGTAGCCGCCGACTTCATCTCGTTTTGCCGCGATCTTTGCCATTATCTCAGCGACATAATCCAGATGGCTCTGGGTGTATACCCGGCGCGGCAGCGACAAACGAACGAGTTCCAGCTCAGGGCATGCCATCTCACCACTATCCTGGTCGGGATAGCAGAAGACAGAGGACCCCAGTTCCACCGCGCGGATGCCGCCCTCAAGGTACAGTTCGACTACCAGGGCCTGCCCGGGGAACTGTTCTTTGGGAATGTGGGGGAATAACCCGCTGGCATCAACATAAACAGCATGTGCTGCCGGGGGCTGAATCACGGGAATGTTAGACTGCAAAAGAAGCTCGGTTAGATAGGTGGTCTGGCCCAAACGATAGGCCAGGTATTCTTCCTCGAGCACCTCCCGAAGGCCGACTGCCATCGCATCGAGATCCCGGCCTGCCAACCCGCCGTAGGTGGGAAAACCTTCCCGCAGAACTAACTCCCTGCGTGCCCGCTCAAAAAGTTGCTCGTCATTCATGGCCAGGAAACCGCCGATGTTGGTAAGTCCGTCTTTCTTGTTACTCATGGTAGCGCCATCGGCTAAACCAAACATTTCGCGGGCAATTTCCAGTACGGTTTTTCCAGCGTAGCCAGGTTCGCGCAGCTTGATGAAATAAGCGTTTTCAGCAAAGCGGCAAGCGTCAATGAAGAAAGGAATTCCAAATTCTTTATAAGTGCTGGAAACCTCACGCAAGTTCTCCATTGAAACCGGCTGTCCCCCGCCGGCATTGTTGGTCACGGTGATCATGCCCAAAGGAATCTGCTCTGGTCCGAGCCTCTCAATGAAGTCTCGCAGTTTTGAAATGTCAATGTTTCCCTTGAAAGGATGAAGTGAAACCGGGTTTTGCGCCTCGTCGATGGCCAGATTTTCGGGGCGGCCGCCTCTGGCACGGATGTTGGCTCCGGTGGTATCGAAGTGCATGTTGGAAGGCACGTAATGCCCGGGACTGATCAGACAGGTGCTCAGGATGTTTTCTGCTGCTCTACCTTGATGGGTGGGAACAAAATAGCGGAAGCCAAAAATCTCCTCGACTACCTCCGCCAACCGGTAATAGGAACGCGCTCCAGCGTATGTCTCATCGCCATTAAGCATGGCTGCCCATTGCGCCTGGCTCATTGCCCCTGTGCCCGAATCGGTTAACAAGTCGATAAATATCTCTTCTGAGCGCAGGCTGAACACATTGTGACCGGCCCTCATTAGGGCCGCCTCACGGGCCTCGCGATCAATTAGTTTGATCGGCTCCACCATCTTGATCCGAAATGGTTCCTGTGGGTGTTTTGTCATTTTTTCATTGCCTCGTTCATGCTACTCGGCACTAGCTTTTGACCCTCTCCAGTCAGTAATAGCGCACTGAGAAAATCTTGTCCGAATATTAAAGCAACATTAGAAAATAGCTCTAAGCTAGCCGCTGCGCTACTGAAATTGTCTGAGAAGTTAATTACAGAAGTGGGTAATGGCAACAGCAGAAAGAACGACTGCCCCCTTTTCCTCTCGCTTCCTGTATGCTCACAACCTGGGCAACATGAGCTTCCAGTCCTGCTTAAAACTTAACATCGAGAGATAGACACTGTTTTCCGGATAAGCATCGTGCAGGACGTTCAAGTTCGCAACAGGATCATATCCCGCAGCTCTCTCGTCTTTCTCTCTCCTGACGCTCTTCAACAGCAAATCCACCTTTTCTGACATCCAGGCCTCGATCACAACGGGTATGTCAAAATCCTTGAGCAAGTCCACATTCGGGTCTTTTCCCAGCACTGGCTGGGTAATGATATATTTAGCGCCTGCATCAATCTTCTGTTTTAGCCTGTCTGTTTCGAACTTCACCGGGTTGTACTGGTTATAGGCCGCCCCTGTAAAAAATACCCCTGAGTATTCGGTGTTGATATAGCTGATCAGATCGACTGAGGTCGCGACACTTTTCTTGCTCCCTATGCTCTCCGGATCTAGCTTGGGCAACGCCGGCCCCCCGTCACCTCTTATCACCAGGATGTATTTCAGGCCAATATCCGCTGCCCCTTGCAGCATGCCGTCGAGCTCTCCTTTCGTGTGGAAGGTGTTCAGGTTCATCACCGTTGTTTCAGGATGAACCGGCAGGCCGCAGAACGCTAGGGTCTCCAGTAGGCTGTACCGGGGCTGCCCCATGGGGTTATCCGGAATAGAGGCACCATTTCCCGACGCGAATATCTTTCCATACCTTTCGGCAAAGGAGTCCATCCTCTCTTCCAGATCGCCCAGAATTCCCCTTTTGGGAGTCAGAATTTCAATGAGGTAAGCACAGTCAAACATCCATAGCTCCCTATTCAGATTAAGGCACAAGGTGCAAGGCGCAAGGCGCAGGGAAAAAACAACATTAAGGATTCCAGCTTATCTTTACCTTGAGCCCTGTACCTTGTACCCTTCCCGTGGAGGGCAGCTCAAAGCCAGGGCCTGCCGCGGCGTCTTGTCTCGCCGAAGTTCTAACGAAGGCGGAAGCCTTTGCGAAGCCGGGGCCCGCCGCGGCGTAGCTTGTGCGAAGCCGGGTTCTCCTATGCTTTATTTTCCCGGTTTGACCTGAAGTAGACAGCAGCCTTCCCGGCCCGGCTGCCAAGTTTCCGCGGAGAACTGGAACCCCGCTCCCTCGAAGGTCCCATAGTCGACGACAGCAGCAATATCGCACATCCTGGCAATTTCCTGGTCGCTCAATCCCGCGTCCTGGTAAGCTTCCTTTAGTGGACAGTTCCGCATCTGGATGTCCAATCCCTCTGCATCACAGCGGCGGACTTCGGGTTGGAACATCTTTCCCTGGTCGGCCGAGGAGGCAAGAAAAGCATTCTTCAACCCCTCAAGATCCGCGGGTCCAAATTTCGCATACTTTCTGCCGATCTCGAGTCCACGGTTGTAGATCCCTCGTTTCATGATTTCTGCTGCTTTTTCGTCGCCTACCTCTTTCCTCAACTCCTGGAAGATGTGATAGTACATCATCCCTCGGTTCTTGTAAGCAGCATACAGCTGTTCGCGCAAGATTTCTTCAGACATCTTGTCTCCTGTGAGATAGGGGTTACATATTTGACAACCGCAGCATATCTATGACCCTGGCGGTTTTCTCTCGCCTCGCCATACGATGATAACACCTGCGGCAAACACCGGTAAACTCACGAGATACGCTTTGGTTTGGCCCAAATATGAGTGAGCGAAAAGAAACAAGCAGCCCGAGCCTAGGAGCAAGATTGCGCCAATAATGTAGCGCCAACTACCAATCATTTAAAGCCCTTTGGGTGCTGTCCCATAACCTTACAATACCTTCCCCTTTCGTCGAAAATTCTATTCCGCCGCTGGATTAATAGGATGAATCCCCTCGAGCCAGGAACGGGGAAACTGGTTACCGGATAGCCTCATGGATTGTTCTAGCTGACAGCATTTGGTTGATTAGAATCATTCTTTCATAATTAACAGCTAAGTCAAGTTGAGAGATTTTTCGTCGTCCCGCTGTTAGCATAACTCCCTAGAAAGACCTATTTGGGGATTTTTTCAGCACTCTGCTAGTGTTGAATAAAGAAATTTAGAGATTATCTTCTCAACCATGCAATAAAGAGTTTATAGTCGTCTAATGGGCAAAACATACCACAAACTTTGAAATATTGAACATACCTGAGATGGTTTACAGAGAGGAGTACACCTATGGGACTACAGCAAAAATTAGACACATTGAAAAAGGGTTTTGAAGGCCAAGCGCCGAAAGAAGTTGTCGAGATCATGCACCGGGCAACCGCCGACCTTGAAAAGTCAGGGATTCTTGATGCGACGGTGCAGGTGGGGGATGAAGCGGTCGACTTTTCGCTGAAAAACGCAGATGGGAAGGAATTTTCTTTAAAAGAGTTGCTCTCTGAGGGACCCGTTGTTCTCAGTTTTTATCGGGGCAAATGGTGACCCTATTGCAACTTGGAGCTGGACGCTCTCAAGAAAGCAGACGCGGAATTCAGGGCTCTGGGAGCTACATTTATCGCCATCTCACCTCAACTTCAGTCGTTCAACAGGGAATTCAGAGAAGAAAAGAAGCTGACCTTTGAAATTTTGAGCGATCCCGGAAATGAGGTGGCGCAGCGCTATGGTATCAAGTTCCAGTTACCTGAAGACCTGAGAGAGGTGTACCTTAAGTTCAACATAGATTTACCGAAATACAATGGAGACGATTCCTGGACATTACCACTTCCAGCCAGGCTCATCATCGATCCAAAGGGCATCATTCGATACGCGGCAATCAATGCTGACTACACTGTTCGCCCGGAGCCAGAGGAAACTATAGTGGCTCTGAAGAAGATAATTGAGAGGTGATATTAATTAGATGTAAGGATTCTTGGAGTAATGGAATGTTGGAATAATGGGTTGAAAGGAGTAGATTAAATATATGGTACTGCACAACCAACACGAATTAAAAGGTTTTGCACTCTTTTCCCATCATTCCATTGTTCCATTATTCCAATTGCATTTATCTGGTCCTTTGCGCATAAATTATCTCAAGGTGTCAATATGACTGGAAGGACAAGGATTCTTCTTATATTGACTGCTCTTTTTGTCAATGGATGTGCTCTAACACTATCAGGCGACAAACTGGAAGAACGTTCTACCCATCCTCTATTCTCTGCTAAAGAACACCTAGAAACCTACGCTGAATTAGACTACCCCCCGGGAAATATTGCGGTCTCCCCAAATGGAAGAGTTTTCTTTAGTTTCCATCCAGAGGGTGGCGCTCCAATTCATATCGCCGAACTGGTTTCTGGCAGGGTGTTGCCCTATCCAGACGAGAGAACTCAAGAGGAACAGTTTCAGACACCTCTTTCTCTAAGGATCGATAGGCAGAATCGTCTGTGGATATTGGATTATGCTTCTCACGGATTTGGCGATGTCAAACTTTATGCTTTCGACCTCGACTCGAATCAAATGGTACACGAATTTGAGTTTCCCCGAAACATCGCCGGACTTGGTTCCATGCTCAATGATTTTCACGTCGACGCTGATGGTAAGAAAATATACATTGCCGACACCAGCGTCTTTTCTCAAAACCAGGCCATTGTTGTTTACGACACTGAAAAGAAAAAAGCCCGGCGTTTATTGAAAAAACATGCTTCGGTAAGAAACGGCCCTTATGCGGTTCACATAAATGGTAACCCTTTCAAGGTCTTGGGGGTCTTTAAACTTAAATTTGGAGTTGATTCCATTGCTTTGAGTAGAGATGGTCGGTGGCTCTATTACGCGTCACTCAATGGTGGCATTCTCTATCGTATCGAAGTTGGGGCGCTAAATGATGAAAAACTGTCGGACAAAGCTTTAGGAAAACGCGTTGAGAAATTCGCTGAAATAAGTTTGAGTGATGGTATTGCCACTGATAATTCTGGGAATATATATATTACCGATATGGAAAATTCTGCTATCCACCGAGTTGATTCGCAGGGCAGACTCAGGACGCTTTTCAAGGATTCCGAAAAACTTCATTGGCCTGATGGCTTCAGTTTTGGCCCTAAAGGACGCTTGTACTTCACCGATAGTGCGCTTCAAAAAATCATTATGAAATCGAAGAAGCAAATCAAAAAGAACCGTCCCTACTATATTTATCGATTCAACCCTGGCTTTCGGGCGACTCCAGGTCACTAATCAAAAGGCTCAGCCGTCAGAGGAACCCATCAAGGAAACCACTACCTGATTTCCTGCCGGTCTAGTCCAGCATGTACCCTTTCTTGGCCATATGGCGCGTCAGCAGACCGTCAAAAACATTGTAGAAAAGCAGGAGAATGATCGCAACGATAAGGTTTTCCTGACTTCCACTCAGAACCGCCAATATCACCACTGTCCAGACCACCACCGTCCCCAACAGCTCCAAAGTCCCCAGGAGTCTGTGACCCAGATAGATATCCCCCCAACCGGGCAGCAACAACGATTTAAGAAATGCTGTCATGGGCTTCTTGAAGGCCACATTACACTTTGGACACGCGAGCAAATTCTTTGCAAGTGGCAAGAAACAAGAGGGACACAGATCTTCGGCCACAGCTTCGGTTGGTTTGGCCGTCTGGCCGGGATGCTGTTTTCCCCGAATGAATTGTTGGAACTCTTTTGCGAGGTAGCGTTTCATTCCCGTGAAGGTGCGGCGTTTACCATTGTACCGATGAAGTGCGAGGCTGGAGCCAAACAACCCTTTCCCCACCTTCTTGATACTTTCATAGGGTATCTGGAAATAGTAGTGAGTGGGTTTTGAGATCTTTGCATTGACATTGATGAAAAGTAGTCTCTGATTGGTTCCCGCCACGGCATAGTGATTGTACATCGTGGTCAAATAGCCATTGCCAAATACGATTTCCACCGGATAATAGGCCGTAGCCTTGCCAATTCGCATGACCTTTTCATCGTTATTCAGCATTCTGTCCAGAGTACCATGCACCGCTTTGAGTATCTTGAGCTTGAATTTATTTTGCCTGGTCTTGTAGGTACCGTTCTTGTTCGAGGTGAAGATTTCCCTCAGGTCCAATTTGTCAGAGGTTAGATCTTGCAACTCCGGGTATTCGCTCATCAAAGTCATTACCGAAGGAGACAGATCTCTACCTTGTGTTGGTAAGCTCCTATTTCCCGGTTCGGCAGCTGCTGCAGGAGTCAAGTCGGGTCCAATCTGGGCATCGAGAATCACATCTTGTCCCACCCTGGGTTCAACCACAATACTTCCTCCGCATTTTTTGCAGGCGGTTTGAACTGCCTTTTCCGGCATTTTGTCGCTTGCAACTTTGTACTGCGCATTGCACACGGGACAGACTATCTGCATGGCTTTCTCCCTTTCTACCTCAAAGAATATGAGTTTTTCTTGTTTCAGTAAGTGAAACTGCCAGGTGGCCGTTCCCATAATCGGGTAAGCAATGCAAGCCCCATGCCTTTCCCCACCGAAAAAATGTCGGACGGTTTTGGCAATCCAGGTTATTGTTACCCAGAGTCGGTGGAATAGATTGGGTTCGTAAACTTCACAAAGGAGGATGCCGGTGACCTAGGTATGTTTCCCTGATCGCGCTGTCGGTCCCGCTGTGGTGCCAACGAGGGCGTGTGTTTCCGTTCGGTGGGTGGTGATGACGCCGGCAATGCAGATCAGGAAAGCGCCAGCCCAGGTCAAGGAATCTAGAGACTCGCCCCAGAATATCCAACCGAGGAAAGTGGCAAAAACCACATTGCCGTAGGTGAAAGGCCCAACCTGCGCCGCCGGAGCAAGACTGTATCCCTTTGTGAGCAGAAATTGTCCCACTGCGGCCAGCAGGCCGATGAGTATTAGCAGCCACCATATCTCCGACTTCGGTGATTGCCAGGACCATCCCAGAGGCACGGCCGAAACCAAGGTTCCCAACGCCGTGAAATAGAACACGATGCGGATAATAGGCTCCGAATTGGACATGCGACGGATGCTCACCATGGCCACTGCCGCAAGAATACCTGCCCCCAGACCAACCAATGCGACTGGCTGAAAGATTGCGAGTCCAGGTTTAAGAATCAGGACGATACCGATGAAACCGATAATAATAGCCCCCCGCACCTTCTGTGCCAATGGCTCTCGGATCCATACATATGCGATCACTGGGATGAACAGTGGCGCAGTCGCAGCGAGCAGGAAAGCCTCGGAGAGCCGCAAATTAGCGATTGCATAGAAAAAACAATACATTGCCGCCAGTCCTGCCATGCTGCGCAACAGGTGGAGCTGAAAGAACCTCGTCTTGACTCCTCCTTGTGGGCGGCTGTACCAGAGCCACGGCAGGATAAAAATGAGGGCGCAGATGTTTCGAAAAAAAACAACCATCTCATTTGTCAGCGACAAGGAAACGACCTTAACGAGACTTCCCAACAGGGCAAATACAAACGATGCACCCAACACGAATAGGGCGCCTGCCACAGGTTGATTACGATAAGTTGCTTGTTGAGTCATGTTCCTTAATTTCATCTATAGGTGTGATTGTCCTGAATAGCAGAGGCAGAAAGGACAAACAAGTGCAAAAACTTTTTTTCTTCCTTCGAATTATCAATGCTTTCAAGATTTATATCGGGGAAGTTAAAGGAAGGAAAGATGTAAACGAGGTTCAGGTGGGAGGCCAACATCATCCTTAGGAGGACCTTGACCCCTTTTAGGAAAAATAAAGGTTGTACTCTCCACCGATGCCACCGACTTGGTAAATAGGTATGGGCTTGTTGACCCCCTTTGGCATGACTTCCATTGAATCATCAATGCTAAGAATCGGACCGCAGGAGTCCACGGTGCTTTCAGAAACGAGGATTTGACCTCCCTTCGTAAAAGACTCGATGCGCGAGGTAAGGATGACGTTGCTACCTACAACACCGTATTTAGCGCGCTTCTTTGAGCCAATGTTACCCACCACGAGCTCACCGGTATTGATGCCTATACCCATCTCCAGTTCCGGGTATCCTGCCTCGCGGTTACGCTCATTTACCCCTGCCATGGCCATCTGCATTTCCAGGGCACAGGCCACGGCCCGTCTTGCGTGATCTTCTAGCTCAATGGGGGCACCGAAGATTACCAGGATTGCATCGCCAATAAATTCATTAATGGTGCCCTGATATTTCTGTATAACTTCCGTCATCGCCTCAAGATAGATGTTGAGGATGGAAACAACATCTTCAGGGGTTAACCGCTCTGTTATAGGTGTAAACCCACGGATATCGCTCATCAAAATGGTGACAGTTCGCATCTCACCACCGAGTTTCAATCCTTCTGGTGTCTCGAGAATGCTCTCCACGATCTCATCGGAGATATAGCGGCCGAAGGTTGCCAAAATAAAGCGGTTGCGGATTTCTAGCGCTTTGTTTAGTTCGCTCAATTTTTTCCTTTGCTCTATTTCTTGATCCCGCAGTCGTTTTTTCTCAAGACAAGCATTAACACGCGCTTTCAATAGCACGGAATCAAAGGGCTTCAGCAGGTAGTCTTCGGCCCCCATTTCGATGCACCGAACCACACTGTCCATTTCGTCCAAAGCTGAAATCATCAGCACAGGTATGTGTCTCCAAGTTTGGTGAGTTTTTAGATATCTGAGAACCTCGAACCCATTCATGTTGGGCATCATGATGTCAAGAAGAACCAAATCGAATGGCTGTTCTCTTATCATCTCTAACGCTCGCAATCCGTCTTCGGCCATCTCAACCTTGTGCCCCTGCCTCTCTAGGTGTCTGGACAAGAAATCACGATTCATGTCATTGTCATCCACCACCAAGAGAAAGCCACGCTCTTCCACTAATTGCGTCGGTACATCGCCCGCCAGGGGAATGATTACATCCATTGCCTTGGACGACGGTTCCGGCTCACCCAGACCAGGCGCCATACGGTCTGCTTCGATCCTCAAGAGATTGACAATATCTTTGATAAAAGCTAGAAAACGTGTGGCTGCCGAATGAATTTTATCAAGGTCCTGAACGAAATCCTCCTGTCTCAGTTCCTTGGCGCGTTCCAGCATTCTCCCGCTATAGCCAATGACGTCAGCCACGGGCCCACTCAGCTCGAAACGAAGTTTAGCCCCCAAGGCTTCTATCACTTCCTCTCTAATCCCTGTTTGCATGTTCCCCGGGTCCAGGATTTCATTGACAAGATCTAGGAGTCTGCCGCCAGAATGGTGAATATTCTTAAGGTCCAAGACAAAATCATCCTGTCCGAGGTCCTTGGCGTCTTCAAGCAACATCTCGCTGTAACCGATTATTGCATTCAGAGGTGTACGGAGTTTATGGCGCAGGTTTGAAAGGAGGGCCTTACGGGCATTCTCAGTGTCAAAACCTTCTTCGGATGTCCGCTCAAGATCTTGGAAGGCCTCTTGTTGGTCGGTCCCTTGCTTTCCATTTTCTGCTTTGCTCATACTGTCGCCTTCTTTTGCAGTAACGCCTCTATTTTATTTAACAATCGGAGCAACTCCACTGGCTTTGTGTCGTAGTCGTCACAGCCGGCCTCAAACGCCTTCTCGCGATCTCCTTCCATCGCATGAGCAGTTAGCGCAATGATTGGGATTGCGCTGGTCTCGGGAGATGCCTTGATTCGCTTTGTCGCTTCCCAACCATCCATACCCGGCAAACTTATGTCCATTAGAATAATCTCGGGCGATTCCGACTGGGCTATTTCCACGGCCTTTTCTCCATCGACCGCTACTACCACCTTGAAGCCCTTGAGTTGCAGACGTCGGGATAGCATGTCCCAACTCATCTCGTCGTCTTCAACAAGAAGTATCTTGGCCATTGGGATTCACCTCCGTGCAGCCAGGCCTTATAAAGTTACAGCACTTCACGATTCATCTCCAGTCCTCTGAGAAATGTAGTCTGCCACCAAGTCACGCACCTCAGCGAGCAGTTCTTCACGGCCATATGCACCTTTTTGTAGGATTTTGTTTACCCTGCCACCCAATCTGCGCCGCTCTTCAGCGGTAAGGTCCTTAGCGGTGATCACCAGGACAGGGATGGAAAGCCATGCGGTGTGTTTGCGCAACTCATCGAGAAACTCGAACCCGTCCATCGTTGGCATCATCAGGTCGAGCAAGATTAACCCCGGCTGATTCTCGGCGATGCGATCCAGCGCCTCACGGCCATTTTGGGCCTCCACCACTACCCACCCCTCTTTTTGTAGGAAGCGTTGGAGTAATTGGCGCATCTCAGCATCATCTTCCACCACCAAGACTCCACAGGGAGGAGGGGCATGCTTCCGGACGGCAGCTACCAGTCGTTCCCGATCAATGGGTTTGGTTAGGTAGTCAGATGCTCCCAACTTATAGCCCATACCCTTGTCATCCACTATGGTCAGCATAATCACCGGGATATTCGCCAGGTCGGAATCACCCTTTAATGCGCTTAGCACGGCCCAGCCGTCCATCTTTGGCATGATTACGTCCAGGGTGATGACGTCAGGAATCAGTTCTTTGGCTAACCGCAGCCCTTCTTTGCCTCCCTTTGCCGTCTCCACCCGGTATCCTTCCTTACTGAGGAAGCGCTTCATCAGCTCGAGCACCATCGCATCGTCGTCAATGACTAGTACGGTGCCAGCACCCTCCGGTCCTGCCTCGAATCGAACCTCTTCAAGAGTAGCTAGCTCATCTTTGTGATCGACGACCTTTGCCGGCAATCGGATGGTGAAGGTTGAGCCAATACCCAACTCACTTTCAACGGCGATGTCACCGCCCATCATTTGGCAGAATTGCCTACTGAGCAGTAGTCCTAGTCCGGTACCTCCGTACTCGCGCGTCGTCGATACCTCAGCCTGGGAGAACTCTTGAAACAGCCTGCCTATCTGCTCCTCGGTCATGCCGATCCCTGTGTCCCTCACGCTAAAGCTTAGCCAATCGATGCCGTCCAGTGTGTCTCGGGACACATCCAGCGAGACGGTCCCCCTTTCGGTAAACTTGCAGGCGTTGCTGAGAAGGTTGAAGAGCG
>CP070735.1:2521561-2545947 GCA_020347625.1 Deltaproteobacteria bacterium | reverse complement strand
GCTGGGAAGGTAGTGCCCGTGAGAGGACCGGTGATGAAGATCAATGTGTTCTCGGAATCATAAGGATTAGTTCGGGGACGCTGGTTGCGGTAGAGAAGATAGGCCCCCAATCCTTTGCCGCCCAAATGCTTCCTGGCAGCGTCCTGTTCTAGTGCCTGCACTTTGAATTCCTTGCCCGTCAGATCTATCCACGCAATCTTTCCTGCGTATCCTGACAACATTAATTGAGTCTCCTTTGTCTCAGTTCCTATTTTGAGATTGCGTCATTGCCAAGGTCTGAATGACACCTTTGCAAAGAGGTAATAGCCCTCGGGGTCACGTCATCAATTACTACTACTCAGCCCCAATCAACTATGACTGTCTTCATCATCTCTGGTAAGAAGGGGGCCTTAGATGATCTGATAAATGAGAGATTTGCCGGGGACAAAGAGAATCTCATCATGATCTTGCAGGCGATCAACAAAGAGTACAATTACCTCCCCAGACCTGCTCTAACTTACGTCTCCACCAGGCTCGACGTTCCGTTGAGTCAGATATATGGAATTGCTACTTTTTACAGCATGTTTAGTCTTGAACCGAGGGGCAGGAACATCGTTACCATTTGTCTTGGTACTGCCTGTCACGTCCGTGGGGGCGAACGCATCAAGGAGAGGCTAGAAAGCTATTTAGGCATACACGCTGGCGATACTACGGAAGATATGCGTTTTACCTTGGAGACGGTCCGCTGCATTGGCTGCTGTAGTTTGGGCCCTGTTGTTACTGTTAATGAAAAGGTATACGCCCGCACCGACTCAGAAAAAACTCTCAAGACCTTAGACCAATATGAATAGAGCGAACCGAGAAGGCGTGGAGTCATGAGGATAACAAAGAAAGACCATTTAAAGAAAATAAGGGCCGGGGTGCAGGATTCTCTTTATGCACCACCGCTGCTTAAATTGAACATCGGGATGGCGACCTGCGGCATAGCTGCCGGAGCCAAAGAAGTGTACGATGAGGCCCGCGAGATATTTAAGAAACAGGATGTACTCGTGGCCAGAACCGGCTGTCTGGGGTTGTGCGAGGAAGAACCGCTGGTGGACATCCAGACCCCCGGACAGCCCCGTATCGTTTACCGGCGCATCTCTGCGGAAAAAGTTTTGGAGCTGGTGGAAGCTCATCAAAGAGCTGAGTATCCAGAGAAATCCATTCTTGGCCAGATGAAGGATCCTCGCTCTGTTCTTGAAGACGACATAGACAATCCTTTGAATGGCATCTTTTCTAGCAACGGTATTCCAACCTTGGAAGAAATACCTTTCTACGACAAGCAGCTCAAGATAGCTTTGAGGAATTGCGGTTACATCGATCCTGAAAGCATTGAAGAATATATAGGTAGAGGTGGCTACTTCTCAGCGTTCCATGCCCTGCACGCAATGGAGCCGGATGACATTATTGAGGCTATCAAAATCTCGGGCCTCAGGGGAAGGGGTGGCGGCGGCTTTCCCACGGGAATAAAGTGGGCAACCTGTCGTAAAGCTCATGGGGAGAAAAAATACGTTATCTGCAATGCGGACGAGGGCGATCCCGGCGCTTACATGGACAGAAGTGTTCTGGAAGGTGATCCTCACAGCGTGCTGGAAGGAATGATCATAGGGGCTTATGCCATTGGCTCTAATGAAGGTTTTATCTATGTCCGCAACGAATACCCTTTGGCTGTGGTCAGACTGGTTGAAGCCATAAAGCAGGCTGAAAATTACGGCCTTTTGGGAGATGACATTCTGGGCAGTGATTTCAGCTTTAACATAAAAATCAGCACAGGAGCAGGTGCTTTTGTCTGCGGTGAATCAACCGCTTTGATGCGCTCTCTCGAGGGTAGGGTTGGCAGGCCCCGCGCCAAGTACATCCACACCGTTGAGAAGGGATACCGCGAAAGCCCCTCCACCCTTAATAACGTGGAGACCTGGGCCAACGTGCCGGTAATAATGGGTAAGGGGGCCCAATGGTACGCCACCTTGGGCACTGAGAAGAGTAAGGGCACCAAGGTTTTTTCCTTGGTGGGCAAGGTAAAAAATACCGGTTTGGTGGAAGTGCCCATGGGCACCTCTCTTAGAACGATAATCTACGATGTGGGGGGAGGAATTCTCAGGAAAAAGAAGTTCAAGGCCGTCCAGACCGGAGGCCCCTCAGGTGGTTGCGTTCCAGAGGGATTGCTGGATCTGCCGGTGGATTACGAAAGGCTCACCCAGGCGGGCTCCATGATGGGCTCCGGCGGTATGATCGTCATGGACCAGGATACCTGTATGGTGGACGTGGCCAGGTACTTTCTCGAATTCCTCCAGGAGGAGTCCTGCGGCCAGTGCGTGCCCTGTCGAGAGGGTATCACGAGACTTCTGCAGGTATTGAACGACATTTGTGCCGGTAAAGGCAAGGACGGTGACATTGAGCTACTGGAAGATCTCTCCGACACGGTAGTGAAACTTTCTCTCTGCGCTCTGGGAGGAACCGCTCCAAATCCGGTTCTCACCACCCTGGCCTACTTTCGCGACGAATATATATCACACATTTACGATAAGAAGTGCCCCGGCGGTGTCTGCAAGGAGCTCTTCTACTACGAAATAGATGAAGAAAACTGTAACGGCTGCCACGTTTGTTTCAGAAAATGCCCAGAGCAGGCAATCTCGGGCGAGAAAAAGGAACTTCACACCATTGACCAGGAAAAGTGCATCAAGTGTTCCATCTGTTATGAAGCGTGCAAATTCGACGCAATAAACATTAAGTGACAAACCTAGCAAGGAATGACACATGGTAACCTTCACACTCAACGGCAAAGAAGTCCAGGCTGAAGAAGGGACCACGATCCTTCAGGTTGCAGAGCAAAACAACATCCACATTCCCACCCTCTGTAACCACAAAGCCCTTGAACCTGCCGGCTTGTGCCGAATCTGTTCAGTAGAACTCTTCGACGGGCGGAGAACAAGATTTGTCACCGCCTGCAACTATCCGATTTGGCCGGGCATGGAGGTCAAGACCGATACCGAGGAGGTCATCCACCACAGGAAGATGATCGTTGAGCTCCTCTTGGCTCGCTGTCCCAACAACGACTTTGTCAAAGATCTGGCGGCACAGTTCGGGGTCAAGAAACCCAGATTCATACTGGACGACGATGATTGCATTCTTTGCGGACTGTGCGTCCGGATGTGCGAGAGAATAGGTGCTGAGGCAATTGATTTCTCCGGCCGCGGTGCGCAAATGGAGGTGGCCACCCCCTTCGATACTTTCTCGGAAGCATGTGTCGCTTGCGGCGCCTGCGACTTTATCTGCCCCACCGGCCATATCAAGCTCTCCGAAATCACCGAAAAAGAGATACGGCCAATATTGTCAGAGTATGATGAGGGCTTGAAGGGACGAAAGCCTGTCTATGTCCCCTATGCGCAGGCCGTGCCCAACATCCCCGCCATCGACAGAACAAAGTGTGCCCACTTTCTTACGGGGGATTGTAAAATCTGCGCCGATTTCTGCCCCACCGGCGCCATAGACCACACCCAAGTGGATGAAGAGGTGGAACTCGAGGTGGGCTCTATCATTTTGGCCACTGGGTTCAAACCCTTCGACCCCTCTGTGCACGATGAATATTCTTATGCCGAACATCCCAATGTAGTCACATCCATGGAGTTGGAGCGGATTCTTTCCTCTTCCGGACCGTGGCAAGGCCACCTCATTCGCCCTTCAGATCATAAGGAACCGAAGAAAATAGCCTGGCTCCAATGTGTCGGTTCTCGAGACATCAACCACTGTGACAACGGCTATTGTTCCGGTGTCTGCTGCATGTACGCCATCAAGGAGGCGGTCATTGCCAAAGAACATGCCAAAGATGGCCTTGATACAGCCATCTTTTACATGGACATGAGAACTTACGGCAAGGAATTCGAGCAGTACTATAACCGGGCTAGTGACAACGGCGTCCGTTTCATCCGTTCCCGTATTCACAGCGTGGATCCCGTGCCAGAAACAGACAACTTGTCCCTATCCTATGTGAGCGAAGCAGGGGAGATCGTCAGCGAAGAATTTGACATGGTGGTGCTATCCGTGGGATTGGAGGTCCCTCAAGAGGCCCTGGAACTGGCTGAAAAAGTGGGATTAGATCTCAACCATTATCGCTTCGCTAAGACCAGCAGTTTCAATCCTGTGGAAACATCCAAGCCCGGAGTATATGCCTGCGGTGTTTTGCAGGGTCCCAAGGATATCCCCATCGCAGTGATGGAAGCCTCGGCTGCGGCCGGTGCTGCAGCCAGCCGCCTTGCCGACTCCCGCTATACCTTGATTAGGGAGAAGACCTTTCCCGAGGAGCGCGATGTCAGTTCTGAAGAGATTCGTATTGGTGTCTTTGTTTGCCACTGCGGGGTGAACATCGGCAGCGTGGTACGAGTCCCTGAAGTAGCAGAATACGCCAAGACTCTGCCCAACGTGGTCTATGCCCAGGAAAACCTCTTTTCTTGCTCCACGGATGCGCAGGCTCAGCTGGTGGATGTGATCAAACAACAAAATCTCAACCGGGTGGTCGTTGCCGCCTGTTCACCGCGAACCCACGAACCTCTCTTTCAGGAAACCCTGCGCAACAGCAGCCTGAACAAATATCTTTATGAGCAGGCCAATATCCGCGACCAGTGCTCCTGGGTCCATGCCGCCGACCCGGATGCTGCCACTGACAAGGCTAAGGACCTGGTTAGAATGGCAGTTGCTCGAGCCGGCCTCATCGAGCCGCTGCCAATGCCTGCGGTAGACGTAAATCCTGCCGCTCTAGTAGTGGGTGGTGGTGTGGCCGGTATGACCTCCGCCCTTACCTTGGCCGAGCAGGGATTCAAGGCGCACATCGTTGAGAAGGGTGATACTCTGGGCGGTCAGGCTCTCCACTTGAAGAAAACCTGGAAGGGTGAGTCCGTCCCAAAATTTCTCAAGGACCTTGTTGCCAAGGTGAACAAGCATAAGAACATCGAAGTTCACCTCAATGGAGAAGTCAAAGAGGTCTCTGGTTTTGTTGGCAACTTCAAGACCAGCATAGGTCTCAATGGTGGCGAAAATATCCGTGAAATCGAGCACGGCGCAACCGTGCTGGCCACAGGAGCCCACTCCATAGAGCCCGAGGAATATCTCTATGGCCACAACGACCGGGTCTTCAACTGGCATGAGCTTGATGAAGCCTGGGAAAGTGATCTGGTAAAGAAGGCTGAGAGTGCGATTTTTATCCAATGTGTCGGTTCCAGGGAACCAGAGCGACCCCACTGCAGCAAAATCTGCTGCACTTTCTCGGTGCAGAAGGCTTTGGAGCTAAAGGAACGCAAACCAGAAATGGATGTCTATATCCTTTACCGGGATATCCGAACTTACGGTGAACGGGAGGATGTTTACAAGGAAGCGCGGGCGAAAGGTATCATCTTTATCCGTTACACCCCGGAGAATAAACCGGTGGTCAATGAGACCAAGAAAGGCAATCTCGAGGTCACAGTCGTAGACCACGTTCTCCAGCGTCCCATTACCCTCACACCCGACTTCATCACCCTGGCCAGTGCCATCGAGACGCGAGGTTTGGAAGAGTTGGCTCAGATGTTTAAGGTGCCTCTGAGCCAGGACAAATTCTTCTTGGAAGTGCACATGAAACTGCGTCCGGTGGACTTCGCCACTGACGGGATCTTCGTCTGCGGTCTTGCCCATTATCCCAAGCCCATTGATGAAAGCATCACGCAGGCTCAGGCGGCAGCTGCTCGAGCCGCCACCGTCCTGGCCCGAAAAACCATAGAGGTCGAAGGGGTGGTCTCCGCTGTAGACCAGAACCTGTGTCGTGGCTGCGGCCAGTGTGTCGAGGTCTGCCCCTATGGCGCGCCTGAACTCGTGGAGCTGAGTGAGGGGGTCACGGTATCACAAATTCAAGAAGCGCTTTGCAAGGGTTGTGGCGCCTGTGCAGTAGCCTGTCCCACCGGTGCCGCTGCCATCCGCCACTTCACCGATGAAGAGGTGCTCACCATGGTGGAGGCGGCCCTGTGTGAATAACGCATAGCGGTAAGCGCATAGCGTTAAAAAGCATCCTAATTCAGAAAGGGAATGTGCCCATGGCTGGAAAATTCGAACCCAAGATCATCGCTTTTTGCTGCAACTGGTGCGCCTATGCCGGGGCTGACCTGGCCGGGGTCAGTCGAATGCAATACCCCCCCTATATTCGGGTGATCCGAGTCATGTGCTCGGGCCGAATTTCGCCGGATTTTATTCTCAAGGCTTTCCAGAAGGGTGCAGACGGCGTTCTGGTGAGCGGTTGACACATCGGCGACTGCCATTACCTGGATGGTAATCAAAAGGCCAAACGGATCATCGAGATGACCAGGGAACTCCTGGAATTGATGGGTATTAATAATGAAAGGCTAGCCCTGGAGTGGGTTTCATCCGCTGAAGCCGGACGCTTTACTGAAATCGTTACTTCCTTTACCCAAAAAATCAAAGACCTGGGGAAGAATCCCCTGGGAGTAGCCGCATGAACATCGAAGATGCTGCCCAATTGACTCAAAGTTACTATTGCCTGGATTGCGGGGTGTGTACCGGAAGTTGTCCTGTCTCGAGAGTTCTCCCCAGCTTCTCTCCACGTCTTATTGTGGAAAAGGCACTACTTGGTTTGGGAGACGAACTGCTCAGGGACCAGGAACTCTGGTCTTGTCTAACCTGCAGCCGCTGTTTCGAGCGCTGCCCCTCCAGTATCAATTTCCCTGAGTTTATGCGCCTCCTCAGAGAAGAAGCCACCAAACTCGGAACTCAACCCGTCTATTCCCATCACGGCATGCTCCAGACCATCATGGAGTTACAGACCGAAGGCATAAACCAGAAGAAATCCGAGTGGGCCAAGGAAGCGGGAAAAGTGGCCAAAAAGTCTGATACCTTCTTCTTCGTGGGCTGCATGCCTTATTTTCAGGTGATCTTCCGGGACATTGGCGTGGACAGTCTCTCTGTGAGCAAGAATATTATCAAGATCCTCAACGGTGCCGGCATCAAACCGGTGGTGAGTGACGACGAGCACTGCTGCGGTCACGATATGCTGTGGAACGGACAGGTGGAGCTGTTCAAGAAACTGGCCGGTCATAACTTGGAAGTCATTCGAAAGTCCGGTGCTAAACGGGTGGTGTTTAACTGTCCTGAAGGCTATCACACCTTCAAACACCACTACACCGAGCACTTTGGAGATCTCGGCTTTGAGGTGGTGCACTTTTATGATCTGGTGGGCCAAATGCTGGAGGAGGGCTCCTTGACTGTGGAGAACGGTGCCAGTTCTCTTACCTATCACGACCCTTGCAGGTTGGGCCGCATGGCCAAGATTTACGACGGACCCCGCAACATTCTTCAGAGGATTGCGGCAGACCAATTTTTGGAGATGGAAAGAAACCGGGAAAATGCGGTTTGCTGTGGCACCAGCGGCTGGGCCAACTGCTCTTCCGGCTCCAAACAAATTCAGGTGGAGCGTCTACTTGAAGCCAATGCCACAGGCGCTCAAACGCTTGTTACCGCCTGCCCCAAATGTCAGATCCATCTCAATTGCGCTCTCAATAATCTTGAGCTGGATCTCCAGATCAAGGATCTGACGACGGTGTTGGCGGAGGCAATTTCAGTTTAGCCCGTTAGGCCGGTTATGCCTGTTAAGCCGGAAAATACCTGTGGTTATTGATCTACTGGCTAAACTGGCTTAACTGACCTAACCGGCAAAACCTAATGATTTTCAGTTTAGTCTGTTTAGCCGGTTAGCCGGTTTAGCCGGAACATAATTGTTGCTATTCATCTACTGGCTCAACTGGCTTAACTGACCTAACCGGCAAAACCTAAATATGAGGTGTGACGTGAACAATGAAGTCATAGTACTCGGCGGCGGCATTGCCGGCATTCAAGCTTCCCTGGATCTAGCTGAAATGGGTCTCCAGGTTCACCTGGTGGAGAAGCTTCCCTGTATCGGCGGCAAGATGGCGCAGCTGGATAAGACCTTTCCCACCAACGACTGCGCCATCTGAATTCTCTCGCCCAAGTTGCTGGATGCCGGTCGGCATTCCAATATCAATCTCCTCGCTTACAGCGAGGTGGAAGAGGTGGAGGGCGAGGTTGGTTCCTTTAAAGTGAAGGTGCGAAAGAAAGCCCGCTATGTGAACGAGGATCTTTGTACCGGTTGCGGCGCCTGTGTAGAAAAGTGTCCATCAACGGTCGAGGATGAATTCAATATCGGGCTCGGTGAGCGGAAGGCCATATACAAGTATTTCCCCCAAGGCATTCCCTCGACCCATTGCATTGATGCCGAGAACTGCCGCCAATTGGGGCAAGGCAAGAAGTGTGGGATCTGTGCCAAGGTTTGCCAGGCAGGCGCTGTTGACTATGAACAGCAGGATCAACTGGTAGACCTGGAGGTGGGTGCCATCGTCTTGGCCACCGGCTACGACGTCTTCGATCCGTCTGTCATACCAGAGTATGGTTACGGCCGTATCGACAACGTGGTCACCGCTATGGAATTCGAACGGCTGCTGAGTGCCAGTGGCCCCACCCACGGCCATCTGGATCGCCCCTCCGAGCTAGCCCTCAGGGCTGAGATAGCCGTTCTGGACAAGGATTTAAAAAAAGCGACTCGCCAGATAGAGAAACTGGAAGAAAAACACGGTAAGAAGACCTCCAAGTTCCTCAAGGAATTCAAAGCTGGCAAGGCCGGGGAAGATGGTGATTTTGAGCGTTGGGCCACCCTGGCTGAGAAAGCAGCAGATACAGAAAAAAATCTTGCTCCCTTGAAGAAGAGGGAGGCAGCCGCTCAAACGGCAAGGAAACTTGCTTTTATCCAGTGTGTGGGCTCCAGGGATTTTCGTTTCAATCGTTTCTGCTCTTCCTATTGCTGCATGCACTCAGTTAAGGAGGCCATGATCGCCCACGAGCACGACAATGAAACGACCTCTTCCATTTTTTGTATGGATCTTCGTGCCGTGGGCCGTGGGTTCGAGGAATACAAATTGCGCGGCGGTAAAACTGCCAACATACTATATGTTCGGGGCCGAGTTGCTGAGATCACCGAGGACAAGGCTCACAACCCTATCGTGTGGTACGAGTCCACAACCAGTCGACGGGTAGAGCACGAGACTTTCGATATGGTGGTTTTGGCAACCGCCTGCGTGCCTTCTGCGGCCACTCCGAAGTTGGCAGAACTCCTGGGGTTGGAGCTGGAAGAAAATGGATTCTTTAAAACGGATCCCCTTGCCCCTCTGGATACCACCCGCGCTGGAATTTTCGTCTGTGGCTGCGCCCAAGGCCCCATGGACATTCCAGAGTCGGTAGCACAGGCCAGCAGCGCCGCCGCTCGCGCCGCCGAAGTTGTATCTATGGCTGGTGAGGTCGCAGTTGGCGGTTCGTAATTTTTTGTTTAAGAAGATCCAACGCGGAGAGGGTGAGACCTGGTGAAAAGAAGATCGCCGCGTCTCCGTATCGCCGCGTCACCGTGTCACTCATTTAAGTGGGGTATGAAATTGGCTAAAGATATTCGTATCGGAGTCTTTGTCTGCGACTGCGGCAGCAACATCGCCGGCTATCTCGACTGTCCCAGTATCGCCGAGTATGCCGAGACCCTGCCCAATGTCGTGTTTGTAAAAGAAAATCTATACACCTGCTCCGAGGCCGGCATCAATGAGATTAAAGATGCCATCAAAGATGAGAACCTCAACCGAGTGGTGGTGGCATCCTGTAGCCCGCGTACGCATGAGCCCCTTTTTCGTGAGAGCTGTGCTGAGGCCGGCCTCAACCCATATCTTTTCGAGATGGTCAATATCCGTGACCAGTGCTCCTGGGTCCATATGCAGGAGCGAGAGGAGGGTAACGAGAAGGCCAAAGATCTCATCCGCATGGGAGTAGCCAAAGCCACTCTTCTACAACCTCAGGAGCCTATTCAATCAGAGATGGATCCTAAATCTTTGGTCATTGGCGGCGGCATAAGCGGAATGACCTCGGCGCTGGCTCTGGCAAACCGGGGCTACCAGGTTTATCTTATTGAAAAGACAAAAGATTTGGGAGGATTACTGCGAAATCTGAGTAAGCTGGCACCATCCAATATTGACGCAAAAGAGTTGATAGCCAAACAAGTAGAAGCGGTCAAAAACCATAAGAACATTCAACTCTTCACCTCATCCACCATCAAAGAGATTCAGGGATATATCGGCCACTACGATGTGACCGTGTCAACGAATGGTACTGAGGAAAAATTCGGCGTGGGTGTGATCATCATCGCAACCGGCGCCAGGGTATTCAAGCCGGAAGGATTTTTCAATTATGATGGTAAACGGGTAATCACCCAGTTTGAACTGGAAGCACTTTTCAAAAGCAAGAAATTTAAATCCAAGAACGTGGTGATGATCCAGTGTGTTGGGGCCCGCGATGAGGAGCGAAAATATTGTTCCCGCATCTGCTGTCTGACAGCCATTAAGAACGGTATTGCCATCAAGGAGCAGAACCCCGAGGCGAAGGTGCACATCCTTTACCGCGACATCCAGGCCTATGGCACGGAAAACGAGGCCCTTTACCAGCGTTCCAAGCAACTGGGGGTGCGCTACATCAAGTACGATCAGGAAAAACCGCCCGAAGTACTGGACAACACGGTCAAAGTATACCATCATCTTCTGGGCCGTGAGCTGGAACTTGAGCAAGATCTGGTGGTCCTTTCGACTCCGCTTATTGCCGGTGAGGATAACGAGGAACTATCCAAGCTCTTGCGCGTTACGCTGGATGAAAACAAGTTTTTCTTGGAAAGCCACGTCAAGCTGAAACCGCTAGACTTTGCCACTGATGGTGTTTACCTGTGCGGTAATGCCCACTATCCCGCCACTATACGCGAGGCAATTTCCCAGGCTCTCGGGGCTGCATCCCGTGCCTCGATCCCCCTAGCTAAAGGAACGATGACTGTTGAGCCAATCGTTTCAGTGCTTGCTGATGAGGAAGCCTGCCGCGGTTGCGGCTTATGTGTGGCTCTCTGTCCTTACGGTGCCTTGGAGATTGCTCAAACGGAGAAAGGCAGGAAGGTTAGGGTGATACCGGTGGCTTGCAAAGGTTGCGGTATATGCGCCGCCACCTGCTACGTGCATGCGCTTAGCATCAACTCTTACACCGACCAGCAGGTGGAGGAACAGATAAGGGCTTTTCTTAGTGGTTAGAAGAAGAGTATGGGCTGTCACCAGTTTTAAATGACCCAAACATGGGAACCTGGTTTCTGAAAAGTATAGTTTGGGACATTTGGTCATTTGAATTTCGAATTTGTTTGGAATTTGGTGCTTGGGATTTAGAATTTGAGTTTTTCTGAAGGAGGTGACTCTCTTGTCCGATTTCACTCCCCGGATCCTGGTGTTCTGCTGCACTTGGTGAGGCTACGCAGCGGCTGATTTCGCTGGAGTTTCCAGGATTCAATATACGACGGATATTCGCATCATCAGAGTCATGTGCACCGGCCGGGTTGACCCCACGATGATTGCCGAGGCCTTTATTAATGACGCGGATGGCGTCATGGTGGTCGGCTGTCACTTCGGCGACTGTCACTACATCACCGGTAATGTCCAGGGCCAGATCAAGGTTGGGCTTGCAGAGAGGGTTTTGACCTATGTGGGCCTCAGCCCCAAACGGGTTAGCTTTGACCAGTGTTCTTCGGCCGAGGGTGAGCGATTTGTAAAGCTGGTTACCGATTTTAATCAAGGTGTTCGGGAGCTGGGTCCCTTGGGCAATGGAGATGGTTTGCCGGCGCCGGAACTCAAAGAAAAACTATCCATAGCCAAGACTATCCTTGCCAAGGAAAAGCTGCGTTGGGTGGTCGGCAAGTTCACCGTATTCGTCACCGAAGGCAACAAGTATGGTGAGGTGTTCACCGATCATGAAATGTGGCGAACCCTGGACACTATTGTGATGGATGAGGTGGCCACCCACCAGATCATGCGAGAACTAGGGCAAGAGGCTGTTGCCGTCAAGGATCTTGCCGCCCGGCTGAAACTGCCTGCGCCAGATGTGCTCAGATATGTTTTGGCCTTGCAGCGCAGAGAGTTGGTGGACTTGGATGGGGTGGAAGGCAATTCACCACGGTACAAGGCAGTAGGACCCACGGCACAGGTCGCTTAATCCGGTGGTGCAGATCATCAAATTTTTGATTCTGGAGTATTTGGCATAAATCCGAATATCGAGGCAATTGCGAATTTAGAAATTTAGGGATTTAGGGATTAAAGAGCTTGAGACGGCATCGCGGATAATCCCTCAATTCCATAATTCCTCAATTTCTTTTGTTGGAGGATTGAACGGTGTCAGGAAAACGCGTGATTGTATTCGGGGGTGATGCTGCCGGGGTGGCTGCTGCACTTCAGCAAGCCGAGGCCGGTATGCAAGTAACACTGGTGGAACCCTCCCCTAGTCTGGGGGGAGAATGTCTTCCGCAAACCAGGATCATCGATGGAGACTCTCCTTTCCTCCAGCCAGATCTGGAAGCACTGAGAAGTCACCCCAATATTGAAGTGATCACCAACGCGCAGGTGGTCAAGACCAAGTCCGCCAATGGCAAGTACTCTTTCCAAATCAGGCGGAGCACTCCCAGGGTGGACATGGAAAAGTGCAACGACTGCAAAGAATGTATCCGGGTCTGTCCAATCCACATGTATGATGATTTCAACGAAGGCGTAGGCTTTCGTACCGCCATAGATTATTTCAACCCAGAGACAGCCAAATCGGGTGAATATAACATCTTCAAAGAAGACATGCCTATCTGCCAGGCCACCTGTCCGGCAAATCTGAACATCCGCTCTTATGCAGCACTTATTGCCGACGGCAAGTACGCCGAATCGCTGGCGGTGATTCGTCAACGGTTGCCTTTTGCCCTTTCAATCGGCCGGGTCTGCCCCCACCCCTGTGAGGATGCCTGCAACCGTGGTTACGTTGATGAGCCCATTGCCATCTGCGGTTTGAAACGTTTTGTGGCAGATTACGAAATGCACAACGACATTGATCCCCCGGTTGAGGTTCCAGAGCAATTCCATCCCGAGAAAGTTGCTATTATTGGAGGTGGTCCAGCAGGTCTCTCCTGTGCCTTTTTTCTTGCCAAGGCGGGATATAAATCCGTGGTCTTTGAGGCTATGCCGGAGCCGGGTGGCATGTTTCGTTACGGAATCCCCGAATATCGCTTGCCCACCGAAACCCTTATGCGTGAGATCAACTGGATCCTCGCCCACGGGGTGGAACTCCGCTGTGACACCCGGATAGGCAAGGATATCTCATTTGATGAGCTTCAGCGGGACTATGCTGCTGTATTTATTGGTGTCGGCGCTTGGACGGGTATGACCCTGCGAATACCCGGCGAAGACATGGAGGGAGTCATAGACGGCGTCCGCTTTCTCCGCGACGCAAACATGGGTAAGAAGATCGACATGGAAGGAAGAGTCATCATCATAGGTGGCGGTAACGTGGCCATGGATGCCGCCAGGGTGAGTTGGCGGGAAGGATTCGATGAAGTTCATGTCGTCTACCGACGTACCAGAAAAGAGATGCCAGCGAGTCCCTGGGAAATAGATGCTGCTGAAGACGAAGGAGTTAACTTCCAATTTTTGGTCGCCCCAGTTGAAGTCATCGGTAAGAAAGGCCGAATGACCGGTTTGAAATGTTTGAAAATGGAGCTGGGCGAGCCTGACGCCAGCGGCAGGCGCAGACCGGTACCCATCGAGGGGTCAGAGTTCGTTATCGAGGCGGAAAATCTGATTGCTGCCATTGGTCAGCGGCCTGATATCAAATTTGTTCCAGATGCCACCGAGCTTGAAATTACCCGCTGGAATACCTTTGCGGTGGATCAAGAAACGTTCCAGACCAATGTCCCTGGTATCTTCTCCGCGGGTGACGTGGAAACCGGCCCGGACATCGCCATCCGCGCCTGCGCTAACGGGCGCAAGGCAGCCTTTGGCATCGTTCGGCACATTGAAGCCAAACGGCGGGAAGCTGCATAATTGTTGAATTAGTACGGAAAACTCATTTCCCCTCCCCCATCAAAGGGGAGGGATTAGAGAACAAAGGAAGACGGCAAAGAGGAAGATCAAAAAATGTACGATTACGAAAAGAAGGGACGCTACATCGTCGAATTCGAGGATATTCCCACTGACCGTCAGCACCAGATAGAAATTGAGGTTGACGAGCGCAGGGGTAATTACGACGAGGTGGAGCTAGGATTCGATGAGGAAAGAGCTTTAAAAGAGGCCAAACGCTGCCTGAGCTGCAGGCGTTGTTTGGGCTGCGCCCTGTGCTGGGCCGAGTGTAAACCCGAGGCCATTATTTTCGAGATGGAGGATGAATACTACGATGTTGAAGCCGACGCCATCATCATCTCCTCTGGGGTGGAGCGGCCTCATCAACGCGCAGATGCCAGCCTAGGACTCGGCCAGCACCTAAACGTCATCACCGACCTGCAACTGGCCCGCATGTTAAGTGAGACCGGTCCCAGCAGGGGGTTGGTCATCCGCCCCTACGATGGCGAAATCCCTGCGAGCATTGCCTTTGTTCAAAGCTACGAATCGGCTTCTCCGGAAATGCATGCTGCGGCACTTTGCCTGGGGATAAACGAGGCCATTCTGGTACGGCGAAA
This sequence comes from Deltaproteobacteria bacterium, assembly GCA_020347625.1. Lineage (GTDB taxonomy): Bacteria > Desulfobacterota > Syntrophobacteria > BM002 > BM002 > BM002. Next base: position 2,531,333 of record CP070735.1, on the reverse strand, counting down.
ATTGTCCCAGTCGGAGATTGAGATATTCGTCAGCAACCTGGGCGACTTTCAAAAGAAACATGGGGCAGCGTTGAAGGGTTTGGAAAGAATTGAGATCAACGAAGCCAACGTCAGTGGCGTGGAGGCCGCGGATGACCAAGGTCTAAAGCTGACCATAGTGAGCAATGGCAATGAGATCTCCAAGACATTTGATCTGGTCGTCCTGATTACTCAGCCCCAGTTGTCCAATGAAGTAAAGCAAATGAGTAAAGAGTTAGACCTTGGCTTGAACTATGTTAATTTCCTGGCAGAGGGTGAGGGCTCTGTCCTGCTCACCACCGATAAAGAAACCATCCAGCTCGCCGCCAAGAATTAAGACGCGCAATACTAAAACAAGCTCCTGGTGAATTTCACCAGGAGCTTGTTTCTTCACGATGAGCAAACATTAGTAACTTGTTAAAATCCATGGATAATAACTGTCATACCGGACAAGGCGTAGCCGCGATCCGGTATCTAGATTCCGGATATCCCGACGTCGTCGGGATTCCGGAATGACGGTCTGGCCTGGGAAGCAGACCTTTTCAGCCGTGTATGGGATACTAACCAGTAGGCAGGATTTTAGAAGATTTAGAGAGCTCCTCGACAAGCTTGATGAGTTCGGATGCAAAAACGAAATCAAATGAAAAATGTTAAATGGCTAATGACCAATGACAAATGACTGCTGATTGCTGAAAGCTGACTGCTGAAAGCTTCTTTACTTCGCCTCCACCACCACCTTCTCTTCTTGCCCGGTCTCCCTCACATAAACGTTCACAACCTCATCTATCGAGGTGGACACTGTGATGCCGACATAGTTGGCACAAATGGGTAATTCACGATGGCCCCGGTCGACCAAAACAGCCAACTCGATGCGCTTTGGTCGGCCGAAATCAATCAGGGCATCCATAGCAGCTCGAATTGTCCTCCCCGTGAAAAGCACGTCATCCACCAGAACCACAACCCTGTCATCAATGGAAACCGGGAGTTCTGTGGACCTGACGACGGGATTCGTACTCATTCGTGTCCAGTCGTCTCGATAAAGACCGATGTCCAATATTCCAACGGGAATATCACGACCCGTCTTTTTCAGGATCTTTTCATAAATTCGGTTGGCCAGATAGACACCGCCGGTGCGGATACCCACCAAAATAAGATTGTTTTTGTCAGCCACTTGCTCATCAATGGAAGTGGCCATCTGCTCCAGCAACTCATCCATCTCTTCGGCTGTAAGTATCTGCCGTCCAGTATTTTTAGCCATGACTTAGGGCCCTTTATATTCTCTTGCGTTTTCCATTACCAAAAAGACAAACTGCCAGTCTCCTGGCAGTTAGATAGAGTATTTCTATACCTCATGCCTGTAACCTTGTCAATGATACAGTCGCAAAGCGCATAGCGCAGAGCGCATAGCATAAATGGTTCTGGGCTCAAGGCAAAAGCCAAGTGGTCGGTAGTTAGCAGTTGAGAAAAACTCTATTTTGATTGTTTTTCTCCTGAATTCTGAATTCTGAATTCTGGATTCTCACGCTATGCGCTCAGCGCTCTGCGCTTTGCGTCCTTGTCCTTGACTTTGAACGCTTCATTGAGCAGAATTGCAGGCGGTAACAAATGCCACTCCTTTAGTCGAAGGTTCGGATCAGACAATGACTCAAAACGACAGCGATGTCTTGCTGGAAGATTTACAGGAACTTATAGGCCATAGATTTAGCGACAAACAGTTGCTCCACAACGCCCTCATGCATCGATCTTACGTGAATGAGAATCCTCATTTACATTTGACAGACAACGAGCGTTTGGAGTTCCTCGGCGATGCCGCCCTGGACTTAGCCGTTAGCCATCTATTGATAGAGCGTTTTCCCCACTACGATGAAGGCAAACTATCACGGCTCCGGGCTGGCATAGTGAACGAGAAACAGCTGGCCCTGCTAGCCACGGAGCTTGAACTGGGGGCGGCGCTTCACCTAGGTAAGGGAGAAGACCTCAGCGGAGGTCGTAGTAAACCCTCCCTGTTGGCCAATGCCTATGAAGCGGTGCTGGCAGCCATATACCTTGATGGGGGGCTGAAGACCCTAATCAAGATAGTGGAGATGCACTTTTCTCGGTTTCTCTCCGAAGACGAAGATCTACCCCAGGCGCTGGACAAGGATTACAAAACTCGCCTTCAAGAGGTAGTGCAGAGTCGCGAGAAAACTGTACCTCACTACCGGTTGGAGGCTGAAGAAGGGCCTGATCATAACAAGAGATTCCGGGTGAGTGTCTGGCTAAAAGATCAACTCCTCGCCCTAGGCTCGGGGCCCACCAAAAAATCCGCCCAACAAAAAGCCGCCGGAAGGGCCTTGAGGCTGTTGGAAAGTGATATTGAAGATGCCTAGCAACAACCTTGCGGGTTGTCATAAGCCGCTGTAATTTTTTAAGAGGGTTTTAGGTGTCAGGTGTCGGGTGTCAGGTTTCAGGGAGTAAAAGCAAAAGGAAAAAGGCCTGAACACTGAAACCTGAACACTGAAACCTCGGTTATTGTGATTTTTTATTTGGAATTTGGAGTCACCCTTAGCACTCCAAAAGCATTCTTATTATGGCAATCAGACGTGCCACTTCCGACCGCGCTTAAACGGCGAGATTTATTAAATAGTATGAAGAAGAAACCCTTGATCATCCCCATCTTCATTCCTCAAGAGGGATGTCCGCACCGGTGTGTGTATTGTGATCAGGCAACCATTAGCGGCGTCTCTCAACCCTCCTGGAGCCCCATTGCGGTTCGCGAGCAGGTGCAAAGCTTCCTTGACGGGAGTCGTCGCCGCTATCCAGTACAGGTGGCTTTCTACGGCGGCTCATTCACCCTCATGTCTGAAGCACGGCAACGTCAATTCCTCGAGCCGGTACAAGAGTTCCTCAAACGTGGCCAAGTACACTCACTCAGGCTTTCCACCCGGCCTGATGCCATTGAGGTCAACAACTTGCGCTTTTTGCAAACCATGGGGGTGAAAACCATTGAGCTTGGCGCTCAGAGTTTGAATGACAAGGTTCTTTCCGCGTCAGCTCGGGGACATTCCAGCAGACAAGTCCATGAAGCAACGCAAAGCCTGCGGCAACATGGTTTCGAGGTGGGTTTACAATTGATGCCTGGTCTACCGGGAGATGACTGGGAGACGTTTATGCAAACCGTGGAGGAGACCATAGTTCTGCATCCCAGCTTTATCCGTCTCTATCCGACCGTGGTTCTATCCTCCACCCCTCTGGAAAGACTTTACAAACGCGGCCTTTACCTACCGCTATCTCTGAGTGAGGCGATAGACTGGTGCAAAGAAGCCAAGAAACGGTTTTCACGCGCTACCATTCCCATCATTCGGATGGGCTTACAGCCGACCGTCTCCCTGGAGCTACCTGGACGAGTAATTGACGGACCGTACCATCCTGCCTTTGGACATTTGGTTAACTCCGCCATCTGGAACGAGCGAATCTCGCCGGTTTTGCAACGGGCGAGCCGCCAGTCGCCGCGATTGGTCATCCTCGCCCCGTCGCACCAACTGGCAGACATCCGCGGTCATCGCAATGGAAATATCAATAGATGGCTCACGGAACTAAGACTTACGTCACTGGAAACGGTAGCTGATGATCAAATCGGGGTGGGGGAGTTTAGGGTCATCACCCGGTAGGTGTGTCCGTGGTCCGTCGTCCGTTGCAAAGAAAAACATAGCGCCCAGCGCAATGCGTTTTTCTGCTATAGATTCTTCGCTATGCGCTATGCGCCATGCGGCGAACAAAGTGAGCTGTCACTGACTACGGACTAACTATTCAGCCTCCTGGCTTTTTGCCTTGGTCTTTAGCTCGTCCAGTTTCTGGGCCAATAGCCGCAGATGGTCTCCCATCTGCTTTGCACTCTGGTAGCGCGCCTCCAAGCTTTTCTCGAGTGCCCGGTTCAGGATGGCCACTGCCGCCTTGTAAATCTTGGGGTTATATTTAGTTGGCGGCTCGGGTTCCACCGTGGTGATCTGATACATAATAGCCGCAAGGTTTTCGCCACCAAAGGGAAGCTCTCCAGTGAGTAACTGGTAGAAGACAATACCCAAAGAAAAAATATCCGAGCGACCGTCCACCTTCATCCCGGATATTTGCTCGGGCGACATGTAATAGGGCGTACCCTTGATTACTCCGGTGCGCGTCTTGGAGCTTGCGGTTGCGCGAGCGATGCCGAAATCAGTAACTTTTACAAGTCCATTCTTGAGGATCATGATATTGGCAGGTTTTATATCTCGATGAACAATTCCACGAGCATGTGCATATTCAAGCGCATCACAGACCTGAGATGTCACGTTAATACTAGTTCTGATGGACATAAGATTTTCTTTTCGGGCATAATTTTCTAGGCTTACTCCCTCCACATACTCCATTGCCAGATAGGAAAGATCTAAATCTTCCCCCACATCATAAATGGTGACGATGTTTGGGTGAGAGAGTTTGGCTACAACCTCGGCCTCCCTATAAAACTGTTCCTGGATCTTGACCGCCTGTTCTTCGTCGAAGTCATCGGTAAAGCGAATGGTCTTGATGGCCGTGAGCCTGCCAAGTTTGGGGTCTCGCCCTTTGTAAACAATACCCATGGCGCCACGACCGAGCTCTTCTAAAATCTCGTAGCGCCCTAGAGTAGGCTTAGACTGGGTGACCTCCTGCACCACAACGGTCTCTTCTGCGGCTATCTCCGGTGCTGCCTGTGCGGGTTGCTCGGCAGGAGTTGGCGTGGTACCCACCTCTGCCATGCCTGCCTTCACCACAGCGTCAAGATCTTCCATATCCGCGGTTTTGACAGAATCCATCGCGGGCATTGGAGATGGCTGGCTCATTTCAGCCTCCGCTGCCTTGCTTACGAAGAATCGTAAGCCACCAAAGGCAAGAACACAGATTGCCAGTAGTCTGAAGAGGATCTTTACGCTGAATTTGGCTTGTTCACCGAGCGGGAGCAGGGAACTAAGAAAATAATCCACATAGTCGGAGAGAAAGAGAAAGGCCACAAATACCATAATCAAATTAATGGCCGCCCCTATCTTGCCTCCCACATATTCCTTTTTAGCCCGGTTGTAGATAATCAGCGTAATGACGTAGAGGACCAGGATAAATGCTTGTGCTACCCAAGGGCTCTTACTGCCTATCATGAGGTCTCCTATCCATCGCCTTTTCTCTGCCAGTCAAACATTGATTTTATCACCGAGGGTTCAAATTGATCCCTTTTTTCATGTCTGTCAACCCACTTTTATCGCCGTGCAAATATAGCAGTACTTCTGATGTAATTTTCTCAGTTCATCACCCCATCTTGGCCTTCTCAGTTTTTAGTGAGGCTGAGAGGTAATCTGTCAGCGGTTTAAGTTGTGACTGAGCTGCAGCCGTTCGCTCCATCAAACGGGAAATGGTCACATCGGTGGCTTTCGGTCCAAGGAGCTGGCTCTCTTCCAGCAAAAGGGCTCCGAGGATGTGTTGAAGGGCCTGAACCAGATCCGACTTGCTCAGCTTCAGCTCCGCTGTCTTGATCTTTTCAAGGGTTTTCAATGCATCGGCACCCGAAGTACTCTTCATCTGGAACTGGTTGAAAAGAACACCACGGTGTTTTGAACTCCTGATGATCTTCTCAAACAGACTCTGGGCTTTAGCGCCCACTTCTCCCTCCAGATCGGTCAGCACGATCCGAAACATCTCGGTATAGAGCTGGACGATAGCACCACTTGCCACATTGTCCACCTTTAGGGGTTGAATCCCCTGCCCGGCGGTCCCACTCGGCCCAATTTGTGGACCGCCGGCCGCTTTCTTCTGCTGACGCAACGCAGCCTCATTCTCGTACGGTTCAAGTAATCGACTTATAATCCGGGCCAGAGCCCCCTGGTTAGCTGGGACTTTTTCCAGGGTTGCTCTCAGCCGTTGTACTGTGCTCCTTGTGGCTTTGTAGCCCAGGAATTGATATTGTTCATGCAACAGCCCTGCAACTACCTGATGAAAGCCCTTTATGCAGTCCTCCAGTGAGAGAGTTTTACCCTGTTGCGCGAGAAGACCCTGAATCCTGCCAGCGTTCGTGGCTTGGTCCTGATCCAGCTGAAAAACCTTCAAAAAAACCTCATAGTAAGGGGAACGTCTCAAGCTATTTTCAAGCGATGAGGCGGCCTTCTTGTTGCCTAGCTCGGCTCCGACGTCTGTCATAATCTGTTGCAACAAATTCCAGTAAAGGCTGACAACCGTGTGGAGTTCCGGCCCCCCAGTGGTCGCCGCCGTGGCAGGTTGTTTTTCCGCCCCCTTTCTGGCAATGGCATTCTGGGCGTGTAACTTGGCAAGGGAGCGGTACACTGCCAACCTGGAGTAGCCCGTCTCCTTGATAACATCGGCCACGCTTCGCCTACCGTCGAGGAGCAGGAGTACGCGTAACTCTCGTGCGGCATGAACGGATTTGGTGCTGTCAACACTAGGATTTATCTGAAATACCACATGATCGTTGGGGATGACTCCCTTGAACTCTCCCATTCTTTTGGACTCTGTTATCAAACGAACAGGATCCACTTCACACTTGACGTCCTCCTCTACTAATCCATCCAAACCGTCCTTGTAGGAAAATTTGGCGTCATCCCAATTGAACATGGTGGTAACCATTTCCCTGACTTGCAAATGAAGAATACTGGCCAGCTTATCCGCATCGATATAATCCCTTTCGAGCAGGACTGACCCCAGTCGTTTTTCCATTGCCTTGGCCACTGCCACCATATCCTCAAGCCTATCTTCATCTATGAGATTGTTTGCCCTAAGCAGGGTACCCAATTTCAATTCTTTATCTGTGTTGCCTGAGACATGTATGATCTTGCCCCCCCTGAAGTAGATGATACATCGGCGTCTTACCGTATTTACCATCAGCGCTCCAGTCTTCCTTTCCTCATGGATCATCTGGACAACTGCCGCCAGTGGAAAAGTTTTAACATCACCGTTTAGGGGCATTTGTAGCCTCTAGCAACTCTCGGAGTATTTATTCCGAATTGAAATTGATGTTTTGTCAAACTCTACTTTCTACTTCGTCCTTTTTCCCAGCATTCCATTCATCAGCCTTTGTAATAAAACTGCAATTTCACAGGTCCAACCTCGATAGTGTCAAATTCCCTCAGCCGACGACTCCCCTTGACCTGCGTATCGTTCACTTTGATTTTGGCCCGTCCCACTGGGGTCAGATGGTAACCCGTGGGTCGCCTGCTGATCGTTGCTGCCACCTTTGGGGTAAAAAATCCGCCGATCTGGACGTCCGCCTCCGCGCCCTTGCCCAGTTTTACCAGTTTTCTGGTAATCTCATATTCCGCCCCACCTCCGGACATAAAGGAAAGTACGGCCGGCCGCTCCACAGAGATAGCGGTACTTGCAAGAGATGGCGTCTCTGGCTCCTGAGACGGTGTTTCGGCGGTACCTTGCGCTACCCCTATGAACATCGTTTCTTCCGTGAGTTTTTCCGCCTCCTCCACCTCGTCTGGATCCAGGCTAAAGACCAGCAGATGTTTGCCAATGAGAATCTGATCTCCGTTTTTCAGTTTCTTGCTGGTGACCTGTTCACCGTTCACAAATGTGCCGTTTTTGCTCTGCAAGTCAGTAAGAATATAGTCTTTACCCGCCGCATCAACACGGGCGTGGTAGCCGGAGACCAGAAGATTCTCTACGACGATGTCATTGCCCGGTTCTCTCCCAATGGTCTTGCTGTCACCCGCTAGGTCGAAATCCTTCAAAACGATGTCTTTAAACTTTAGGATCAACTGAGCCATGTGTTCACCTTACTCCAACAGCAATTGTTAGCTCCCGCCTGTGCCTCCACTACGAGCCAAACAGCTTCTGCAGCAATCCTTTCCCGTCTTTCTGCAGCAGCATAAGAACCGCAGTGATGTTATCCAATCCACCTCTTTCATTGGCCATCTCCACTAAGCGGTCGCAAACTTCTTCAAGCGTACCCCCCTCGAGGACAGCCTGATGAATTTCTTCATCAGAGAGCATATCCGTGAGACCATCACTGCACATGAGGATCAAGTCCCCTGGAAGGGGTTGGATCTCATATACATCTGCCTCCACGGTCTCATGTATGCCGACCGCCCGCACCAAGATATGTTTCATGGGAATCGAAGCAGAATTGGGATCCCAGTTGGGATTCTTTCTCATGTGCTCTGCGAGGAGGGTGTGATCCTGGGTAAGCTGTTCGATGCCATCTCCGCGAATGAGGTAAATGCGACTGTCTCCCACATTGGCGGTTACCAGCGTATCGCCGTGCATATAGGCAACCGCTGCTGTGGAACCCATGCCTTTATAAGATCCTTGATCTTGGGAAAGCTGATACACCACCCGGTTAGCCAATTCAATACTATGAGAAACAGCGGTGGCCGCCGGGGACATGTTGCCTTCTTTTGCGTCTTTGGCCACTGGAGAAGTATGAAAGGCTTCCATGTAGTCCTTGACGCTGCTGACTACAGTGCTACTGGCTACCTCTCCGGCCCTGTGGCCTCCCATGCCGTCGGCAACGATATAGAGGCCCACCTGGTCGTCGGCATAGAACGTGTCCTCGTTATTGTCTCTCTTCCTACCGATATCGGTGAGTCCAGCTGAATGTATTTTCATAGAATTCCCGCTAGTGTCAATTCCCGTTTCTACAGCTCCATATTTAGAGTCTCACTACACCTTAGAGTTTTCCACCGCCAAAAAATTCAAATAAAGCGCGTAAGCCTCGTCTACCACCATTTCCAACTTTTCCATGGTAAAAGGTAAATGGGGAGTAATGGCTTCCCGGACGCATTCCATCATTAGGTCATGTTCGCGGGTATTGGGAACAACACGCCGCATATCCAGGTAGATATACTGCAAGCGATCACGGACGGTGTTGACAAGCTCTCTGGTGATAATCTGAAACGGTTCCTGCTCATTCATTGCCAGAAATGTCTCCAGTCCGTTTCTTACCCATGGCTGCGCATGGTATCACGCTTACCCCAAAAAATGTCACAAAAAGTGAGGGTGAAACGCAAACCGCTCCGGTCTGCAAAAACATCACCCTCTCTTCGCTCTCTCTTCGAGAATGGCTTCTTCGACCCAGGGCTTTAACTTGCCCTTGGTGTCATAAAATTCACTGAAACGGGCAATAACCTTCTTGGCTCTGGCTACCGCCTGATGGCGCAGTCCTGTATTGAGACCGATACGCAAGTACTCCCTGGGGGTGATAAAGGGAGCCAGCACATTGTGGCCGTAACGGTCACAGCCCATGTGCACACACTTGGCATGCAGGGCATGATTTTGACCATACTCAGTTCCGGTTAAGGAGGTGTAAGATCTGAATACTTTGCAGTGGTTACAGCCGGCGACCTTAATAAAGTAGGGTATATCCTTCACCTTCAACGTATTGGGCATCGCAACCTCTGGCTCCAGGTGATGTATGGCTTCGCTGATCTTCAAGTGTGGTTGCCCCGCTTGTTTGATGCATTCTACTTAGTCGAAAAGTTCTCGTTTTTCAAGCATCTCGTCCCGCCAGTACGATAGCGTGCCAACTTTATCCGGGATAACTAGCATGCTGCGGAAACGGCCACAAGAGTCTTCACCCTGCCTAGGACCCAATAGGGCCCCTCTTTTTTCCAAGTGACCTCCAGGGATAATGCAAAAACGATACCATTGCTAGCCACTCAGTATATTGCTAGAATGGCTAGTCAGTTGGCAGCCTGCAGCATATGATTTCAGAAGGTGTTTAGTGCTCAGGGAAAACAGGAATATTTCACCAACC
>CP070735.1:2479362-2521461 GCA_020347625.1 Deltaproteobacteria bacterium | reverse complement strand
CTGCTGAGATCATTATCCTCACAGCCGCTCGGGAAGGAAATGGTTCAGAGGAAAAAAAACCGGCTGGACGGGGCCGCATCCAGCCGGTCATAAAAAGGAGAAAAAGAGTTGAAGAGTCAAGAAGGCAGGGTAGCCTATTATCATGCTGTCCTTACCGTCCTAGCTCACTATTGTTTCTAAGCAAATTTCTTGCCACATTTACCCCGCGCCCAGTAAATTTATATACTACTGAAATTACTAATACTATTCTAAATAGCTGTATAATGCCGCACAGTCAAAATTGCCGTGTGAGGACTAATCCGGACATAATCCGGACATAATCCGGACATAATGCGACCTATTTCAGGACGTATCTGGTACTCCTACCCTTACCGATTCTTGCTACCAGATCCATATTCACCAATTCACTTAGATCGCGGCGTGCATGACGATCAGAAATTTGATTAATTTTAATGTAGTAATCGTTGGTTATATATCCGTTTTTCTTTATAAAATTAATTGCCTTTACTTGGCGTTTGTTTAAGCCGAAATAGGGCAGCAGGCCATCATCTTCAGCCAGATCTGAATTACTTTCGCTTGCCGTGGTCTTTTCACTAATGTCTGGTAGTCTTGTCTGAAATAGCTCCTCAGGCAAATCCTGGGGCCTGATTTCATCACCGTCGCAGAGAATTACCGCGCGTTCGATGACATTTTCCAGTTCTCGGACGTTACCTACCCAATCATACTGGTACATGTGCTTGAGCGCGTCTTGGCTGACGCCTTTGACTTCCATTCCGTTGGCCTCGGCCACTTTTTCCAAAAAGTGGTGAACCAGTAGGGGTATGTCATCTCGCCTTTCCCTGAGTGGTGGAACCTTGATTTGAACGACTTTTAGACGATAATAAAGATCCTCCCTGAAGCGTCCGATCTCCACCTCACGGTGGAGATCACGGTTGGAGGCGGCTACCAACCTGGCGTCGACCTGTAAGGTAACGTTACCCCCTACCCTCTCAAATCGCATCTCCTGCAGTACCCTGAGCAACTTAACCTGAAGAGCGGGCGACATCTCCCCCACTTCGTCTAGAAACAGAGTTCCACCATGGGCCAATTCAAAACGTCCTTTCCGTTGGGTGACCGCCCCGGTAAAAGCGCCCCGTTCGTGACCGAATAACTCGCTCTCCAACAGTGATTCGGGTAAGGCCGAACAGCTCACCGAAATGAATCGCTTATCACGTCTGGGACTGTTAAAGTGAATAGCCTTTGCTATGAGTTCTTTGCCTGTTCCTGACTCACCGGTTATCAACACTGAGGCCCGAGTTTGTGCCACCTTCTCAATAACCTCATAAACGTTCCGCATGGCCTTGCTCTTGCCCACAATGTTGCCGAATTGGAAGCGCTCCTGTAATTGCTCACTAAGCAACCGATTTTCTTGCATCAATCTGTGCATTTCTATTGCTTTTCGGATCGTCAGCTTCAATTCTTCGTTCTTGAAAGGCTTGGTAATGTAGTCGAATGCACCTCGCTTCATGGCCTCCACAGCCTTCTCAACTGTGGCGTATGCTGTCATCATAATCACCGGCAGGTCTGGTTCGCGACTGCGTAACTGGGCAAGAAACTCCATCCCATCCATACCAGGCATCTTCATATCGGTAATCACCAAGTCCAGATCATGGGTTGCCGCAATCTCCAGGGCTTTGCTGGCACTATCACTGGTAATCACTTCATAACCAGAATCGACGAGAAGAGCCTCTAACACCAGGAGATAGTTCTTTTCATCATCTATGATAAGGATGGTGTCCATCGTATCCTTCTGTCTCCCTTAAACCCCGATTTCATCATATCAGGGATTTCCCGCCTGGCAACGCTAGGGCTGCCAAGGCAGGAGGGTTATGAGTTATGAGTTATACGTTAGTAGATTAGTCTTTAAAATTATTTCAGGTATAGCTCACGCGATGTTTTTCGACAGAACGGCAACCTTCGTATTTCATACTGGATGCCATTCTTGCTTTTCCCAATAACTAATAACGTATAACTAATAACGAGTAGTTCTGCCGCCTGCTAACAGCTGCGCCATGCGCTCAGCTTTAGGTCGGATCCACCGGCAAGGAAATAATAATAGCCGTTCCTTTGTTCTCGGCCTCTTGTGGTTTTTCCCGCGGTGGACTCTCGATGAAAATCGTGCCACCGTGACTTTCGATAATATTCCGGACTATGGGAAGTCCCAACCCCGTGCCCGTCTCACGGGTGGTGAAAAACGGGTCGAATATTTTTCCTATCATTTCCTTGGAAATACCTGAACCGGTGTCAGTGATGATAATCTCCAAAGTATCTTCTTTAGGCTCTTTGTAGCGCGTTATCACCCGGATAGTTCCCCCGTCATTTAACGCTTCCATCGCATTGACAAAAATGTTCAAAAACGCACGGTAAAGGAGGTCTCCGTCTGCGTAAACTGGCCTACCGTTTTCGGCAAAGTGGAGTTCCACCTTGATACCCCGTTTTTCAAGTTCAAATTCCAGAAATTTGAGGTTTCTCTCCAGTACCTTGTCGACCCGGCATTCGGATAAATGTGGAATGGTGGGTCGAGCAAAATCCAGAAAATCAGTGACAATGGAGTTCAGACGAGTTGTCTCCTCCATGATAATTTTACTGAGCTGCTTTCTTGGATCTCCATCCTCCGTTTTCTGAATTAGCAGCTCAGCTGTGGAGCCGATGATCCCAAGAGGATTTCGGATCTCATGACTGACACCTGCCACCATCTCCCCCAGAACGGCCATTTTCTCAGCTTGGTGAAGCTGCGCTTCCAAACGCCTGCGTTCTTTGGCTCTCTTGACGAGGATCCGCTCACCACGCTTAACAATGAAACGGAGGACGAAAAAGAGTAAGCTCATCACTCCCACAAGGCTTATTGCGATAATATCTTGGAAACGGGTAATGGCCGCATAGTCCTCGGAGATATCCTGGGTAATCTCAAAAACGCCAAGGATCTGACCAAATTCTCTAGAAAGCGGTTTTTTCATCCGAAGAGGAATATAGGTCTTGAGCTGCCGCTGTTTGGCCAAAGTACCCAGTTCAAAACCCAGAAAGCCCCCCCGCGAAACAAGCCGCGATGAGGATTTGCCCTGACGCGCCAAATTGAAGTCGATGCCGCCGAGGCCGGAGAGACCTAATAAGGAACTATCCGTGCTGTAAGTGACCAACTCGTTAAGATCATAAACAATGACCCGGTCAATTTTGAAACCGTGAATGGTGTTGCGAACGACCTTATCTAGAAGTTGATATTGCTCAGGATTGCTGAGCCGAACTCGTCCGTACTTGAGCGCCGTCGGTAACACAAACTGGGTAAAAACTTGATGGTTTAAATTGATCGCCACCAGAAGGGCATACTGTTCACTTTTGCTTAGGAGTTCGTTCTTGGCCCGCTGTGAGATAAATATGGAAAGCAACAGGGTGGGAATGAGAATCACCACCAGGCTGGTCAGAGAGAAATACTTGACCAGCCGAAATGGCTTGATACTCTCGCTGGATTCGAGTGCCGTCCGCATTGAATCAGCCCTCGTCTTCTCGTAGTCGTTTCATTATACACTACCTGAGACGACAAACCTTGCCATCACTTCATTTATTAGAAGGTTAACCGTAAGGAGAGTCCAAGCCGATCTAACCCTGGCTCCAAACCAAGGGAAAGCCGATAAGTCTCCTTAAGTTCTTGGCGAAATCTTTTTTCTTCCCTTGCATTTGCCTCACGTGCAGCCTTTACGGCAGTTCGAATTCCTCCAGCATACCAACCTAATTCGAAAAAAACGAGAATTCCGCCAAGAACTGGGCTGTCATTCTTAAAAGCGACTACGGCTCCAGTTATAAAGAGAGCGTTGAGGAAAAACGAGGTCGCAGCCTCACCCGGTCTCCCTGCATAGAGGTGTCCTGAGCCCGGTAATACTGCAGACAGTACCCCGGCTACTGCTGGCGATTTCTTGCCACCCTCCGGTCGCTGCTGCAGCGCCTGACTAAGCGATTTTGCTCTTGAGTAAAGTCTGCTCTCTGGACTTACCTGCTGCAACGTGGCAAGTGCCTGCTCGTATTTACCGGTATCGACCTGTAGCCACGCCAAACGTAGATATACAGCATCGATCTCTGGCTCTTCAGGATAGCGCGCGATGAAACGTTTTGTCCAATAGATGGCCTCGGGGTAGCGCTTCTGCTCCTCAAGAATCGCGACCACCTCCAAGATGGCCTCTCGAGTAATGGGTTCCCCTACTCTGCGATTGATTAGTCTGACAAGGTAATTGACAGCCTTATCAGGTTTTCCTCCGTGCCGGTAACAGCGACCAATCTGGAGTTCAGCTTCGGGTGCGCGGGTATCGGTTGGGAAGCGAAAGAGAAAGCGATTGTACTCTGTCGCTGCCCGATAGAAATACTGCTCTTGATAAAGATAGTTTGCAAAATTCCACAACAGATTCGCTCCCTCTTCGGCCATGACCGGCTGAGCCAAAACCTCACAGAGCACTAGCAGCAACAAGCACCAGCCTATTCGGCCTAGTAGTATGGCGCGAACCATTGCTTCATCCGCTTCAGTTGTTCATTGGATTTATCGTCTTCGGCTACCTGTTCTAGGGCCTGCTTTACCTTATCTTTTCTGTTTTCTTGCCAGTCCCTTCGGTCGACGTAAGCACTGTCCAACTCGCGCGCCTTAAGATAGGCTTTGGCTGCCTCCCCGTACCGCTCCTGGTGAAAAAGCGCTACAGCCAGATTATATTGCGCCTTGGTGTAGCGCGAGTTCAGCTTGAGGGCCTGACGAAACTCCTTTTCTGCTTTCTCTGCTTTTCGCTGACGGAGATAAAGAATGCCCAGGTTATTGTGTGGGATTGCATAAGCGTTATCCATTTCGATTGCTTTCAGAAAACTCGTCTCCGCTTCTTCATACTTCTCCGCCTTCAGGTAATAGTAGCCAAGTGCATTCTGGTAAGAAGCCTTCCGTGGATGAAGCTTAACCAACTTCTCGTAGCGCTCGATTCCCTTTGCCGGTGACAATTCAGCACCTTTCGCCGGCAACGGACCAGCCACGAAGAAAATCAACACCATTAGTGTATTAATCACACTCCTTCGAGTCAGAACTTCTAACGGTACCGAGCCGCTAAGCATATGGCAACCCCCCCTAGCGGAATCAGTTTAAATATTCCTCTTGCTAGCGCTTATTGCTTACGCGCTTTCCCTTTCTGCCCGCTTGTCGCGCGCTTCCTGTCCTGAGCGACACGACCTCCAGTGAACCTCAGTCGAACGTCTCGTCAACAGGTTTTATCGAAGGAGTCGCGGGACTGTCTGCTGCTTGCGGATTTTCTTGCTCTGCGCTTTGCACTTTGCGCTTTGCAGCGTTTACCCCTTGGCGCCATTGTTTCAGCCGCTCCCGCAGGGTAGCTTCATAGCCTCGATTCGTTGGCATATAGAAGCGCACATTCTCAATACCCTCGGGGAGATAGCTCAATGGAACATGACCCTCCGGATAATCGTGCGGATAACGGTAGTCGCGGCCGTATCCCAATTGGCGCATCAGCTCAGTCGGTGCATTGCGAAATTCCATGGGGACCGGCAGATTCCCCTTTTCCTCCACTTGCTGCCTTGCTTTGCCGTAAGCCTCGTAGAGCGCGTTACTTTTCGGGGCCGTGGCCATATAGACTGCTGCTTCGGCCAAAGCTAAATCTCCTTCTGGACGTCCCATTAAGTGAAACGCCTGTTGGGCCGCCACCGCCACCATCAGCGCCCTAGGATCAGCGAGACCCACATCCTCTGAAGCAAAGCGCACCATTCTGCGGGCGATGTAGAGAGGGTCTTCTCCAGCGGCAAGCATCCTAGCAAGCCAGTAGAGCGCAGCATCCGGATCGCTTCCACGCAAACTCTTGTGAAGCGCAGAAATCAGATTGTAGTGTTCCTCACCGCCCTTGTCGTAGATGAGCGGCTTTTTCTGGATCGCATCAGCCATTGACTGAAGATTTACCTGCCGCTGCCCTTCTGGGTTTGGCGGTGTTGTCAGTGCTGCAATCTCTAGGCCGTTAAGGGCCAGACGTGCATCCCCCTTTGACTCCTGAATCAGATACCGCAGCGCCTCTTCATCTATCTCAACATTCAGTCCACCCAGTCCCATTTCCGCATCTTGCAACGCCCGGCTAAGAATTACGCCAAGTTCGCCATCACTCAGTGGTTCCAAAACTACCACTGGCGCCCGGGACAGTAATGGCGGAATTACTTCGAAAGAGGGATTCTCGGTGGTTGCTCCGATGAAGGTTACAGTGCCGTCCTCTACATAAGGGAGGAGTAAGTCCTGTTGCGCCTTGTTGAAACGGTGAATCTCATCCACGAACAGAATCGTGCCTCTGCCATGAGTACTTTGTTGCTGTCTGGCCTCATCGACAGCTGCCCGCACATCCTTAACGCCAGCCGTAACTGCAGAGAGATTGATTAGATAAGCTTCACTATCTTGGGCGATTAAGCGGGCCAAGGTGGTCTTACCGCATCCCGGCGGACCCCAGAAAATGAGAGATTGTAACCGCCTGTGCCCGAGCAACCTTCCCACCAACTTCTCAGGAGCCATGATTTGCTGCTGGCCGACAAACTCTTCCACGCTTCTGGGGCGCAAGCGCTCTGCCAGGGGTGACTCTAGCTTCAAGGCGGCCGATCTAAAAAGATCCTTCTGTTTCAATAGCCCACCCGCCATTGGTAACTGTCAGCTATCAGCAAAACAATTGACTGCACATCGAAAAGAGCCTAAGAGAAAAGCCGCATCGAATATTATCGGCCCGTAAGACCCTAGCGACCTTTGTTGACCAAAAAAACCTTGAACCGTTGTCAGCGTTGATCACTGACCGCTGACCTCTTACCAGTATCACTAGTGATTTCAAGGGATTTGAGCGAAACCTTACCCCAAGCAGTCTGGTTTGTCAATGTAGGTTGATCGCCAAAGGAGGTGAGTATTGGCTGGTGGAGCAGCCGGGTCACTTACGCCAGAAAATTTTGAGCGAAATAGGTTAAAAAAACCACCCGTACAAGATATCTTGTACTATAAATGACTTTAAGTTTATACTATTTAATCGAGTAATAATATGTATTTATTAAACTATATTTTTGGTAGAATGGTCAAGTATTGATGTGATGTTGAACAGATAGGGCTTTGCATTGCGACCATTGTCAGTGGCGGGTTTAGCAAGAGGAGGATTTGGTCAGAGCTACTCCCCCAAATAGGCCTCTCTTACTTTGGGGTTTTCCAACAAATTCTTCGCCGTATCCTCGAGCACTACTTGTCCCGTCTCAATAACATAGCCATAATCTGCCAGTTCCAAGGCAGCCTGAGCATTTTGCTCCACCAAAAGGATTGTAACCCCCTGCTGCTCTCGAATCTGGCGGATAATACCCATGATGTGCTCCACTATTAAAGGAGCCAGTCCCAAAGAGGGCTCATCCAGAAGAAGCAGACGGGGGGTACTCATCAAAGCCCGGGCGATGGCAAGCATCTGTTGCTCCCCCCCCGAAAGGGTCCCGCCCACTTGCTTGTGCCGCTCTTCCAAAATAGGGAAAAGTGCGTAGGCTTCTTCTAGAGACTTGTTAACAGACTCTTTGTCGCGCCTTAGGTAAGCTCCCAGGGTTAGATTTTCTTGCACCGTGAGAAGAGGAAATATTCTTCGCCCTTCAGGGACCTGGACGATTCCTCGCCGGACGATCTCTTCCGGAGGGAGGCCATGAATGGGCTCTCCCTGAAAGTCTATCCCACCTGAGGAAATACGCTGAATGCCACTGATAGACATTAGAGTTGTGGATTTCCCTGCACCGTTAGCTCCGATTAGACAGCAGATGCTTCCTTTCCTTACTTCTAGGGAAACCCCTCGGATGGCATGGATCTGTCCGTAGTAGCTGTGGATATTTCTAAGCTTGAGCATCCGCCATGCCTCTGCCTAGGTAGGCCTCGATGACTCTCGGATTGGCCCGTATTTCATTAGGCGTTCCCTGGGCAATGAGTTCACCATGATCAAAAGCGTAAATATGATCAGCCAGATTCATCATTACCTTCATATCATGCTCGATGATAAGCACGGTGATTCCTCGGTCACGAATTTTGCGAATCAGCTGCATCAGCTGGGATGATTCGAGCGGATTCATTCCTGCTGCTGGCTCATCTAGGAGAAGTAAGCTTGGATGAGAGGCCAGGGCTCGTGCCAATTCCAACCTTCGCTGTTCACCGTAGGCCAGGGCTCCAGACAGATCGAAAGCCCGATGTTCAAGACCAACAAACCTCAGGTGTTCCAGGGCTTCTTGTTCAATATCCTCTTCTTCACTCCGCTGGGAACGGGTCCGAAAAAGGGCGGACCATACCTTTTGCTGCATCCTGCCGTGAGCGCCTATCTTGACATTATCCAGAACACTCAGGCTCAGGAAGAGGCGTATGTTTTGAAAGGTGCGCGCCATACCC
This sequence comes from Deltaproteobacteria bacterium, assembly GCA_020347625.1. Lineage (GTDB taxonomy): Bacteria > Desulfobacterota > Syntrophobacteria > BM002 > BM002 > BM002. The sequence continues at coordinate 2,513,033 of CP070735.1, read as the reverse complement.
AAACGATTAATCTCATCTGGGCCCAATCTGAATCCGTAAAGTTGGCGCACTTCCCTCAACATGAGCTGCCACATAAGATAAACACTGAAGGGAATATCGAGAATGGACCACGGAAAAGCAAAATAGGCGAGCTTCACCCCTATCGCCGGTACTTGTCCCAGTGAGGAGGGATGGGCCAGCCACCATATGGCTAGATAGAGATCACCCAAAAGAAAGACGAACATAACGCTCCAAGCCCAGATCTGGAGTTGTTTCAAACCTCGAGCCACAACCATGCGTATGCTTAAAATGAAAACGGCGAGCAAGCTTAACTCAACCTTGAAAGGAGTTCGGGATAGGAAGAAAGCCCAGAAAAGGGGCGCCCAGGCCAGGCTAAATATGAGAAAACCATTTGTACAGCGCCTAACGTGCTGCGGTTTTCGACTCGAAATTTCAGGGACGACCGATCTTTCTTGAAAAAATACTTGGCCTGCAGTCGGATAGTAAAGTCCGGTCAGACAGTTAAAAAGGGTGGTCTTCCCGGCACCATTGGGACCGATAATCCCCACTATCATGCCAGTCACCACCTCGAGGCTTACATTGCTCAGGGCACTAAGTCCCCCGAAAATCTTGGACAGGTTGCTCACCCTGAGGATAGAATCCATGGAGAAGTTTACTCCTTGCCCCCCAACAGGGCCAGACGTTGTCGAATACGTTCTGCCTTATTCTCCTGGGCCCGATCAAATGGGATGAGCCCCGCCGGACGCCAGCGCATCATCAGTACCAGAATCAAGCCATATATTAAATAACGGGCACTGAACATCGCCTGCGGCAAGATGGCCCGGAGAATTTCCGACAGAGGAATAAGAATAAATGCTCCCAACATGGTCCCCGTAATGCTTCCCATACCTCCGAACACAATAAGGCAAAGGATGAGAATGGACTCCCAAAACTTAAACATATCCGGGTGAATGAATTTGAACCATCTGGCGAAAAAAGCGCCGCCCATGGCGCCAATAGATGCACTCATGGCAAAAGCGATGATCTTGTAGCGAATGAGATTAATGCCACAGCACTGTGCTGCTATTTCGTCTTCACGTATTGCAAACCAGGCTCTACCAAGACGCGAGTCCTCCAGCCGCGTAACCACCAGGATAACCACCATAAGCAAAAGGACCACCAGATAGTAGAACTCCCAGTCGAACGTGAGGGGGTGGCCGAAGATGACAGGGGGTGAAATACCCGGAAGCCCCATAGGTCCGCGGGTGAGCCAGAGCTCATTGCGTAACACTAGAACCACAAGCTCCGAGAAACCAAAGGTGACAATGGCAAAATAATCTCCGGTGAGACGCAGCGTCGGCGCACCTAGAAGAATTCCCCACAGAGCGCCGTTAAGAGCGGCCAACGGTAGAACTATCCAAAAACTCAGATCGAAGTGGATGGTCAGCAGGCCTGCTGTATAGGCCCCGATTCCATAGAACCCCACATAACCCAGATCCAGCAGGCCGGTGAATCCGGGGACGATATTTAACCCCAAGGCCAGGATCATGTAGAGAACAGCGGTGGTGACCACACGGAGAAGATAGTTTGTGGAACCACCGAGAGGCAGCCAGGGCAAGAGAAGTGCTAAGGCGACAAGGCCCACTAATTTCCAACGGGGTGGTAGCTTGGCCATCACACCTTCTCCCCCAACAGCTGTCCTACGAGACCTGAAGGTTTAAAAATGATTACCAGGATCATGACCGCATACGAGATGCCGTCCCGGTATTCGGAAGACAGATAGCCTGCGCCAAGGACTTCGGCTATTCCCAAAACCCCCCCACCGAGCATAGCCCCAGGCACGCTGCCGATCCCTCCAAGTACGGCCGCTGCAAATGCCTTAACACCGGCAATATAGCCCATGGTGGGGAAAATGGCGTTGTAGTAAAGCCCAACCCGTATCCCGGCCATACCTCCCATGGCCGAGCCGATGGCAAAGGTGAAAGAGATGACGCGATTGACGCTGATACCCATAAGGGCTGTGTTGACTTTGTCTTTAGTGACGGCACGCATTGCCGTCCCTACTTTGGTCGTTTTAATGATCAGTTTATGGATTACCATGAAAACGACGGTAACCGAGAGAATAAAAACCTGAAGCCAGCTCAAGGAGACGTCTGCCACAGTCAATGCGGGCCGAGAGAACACTACCGGCAGGACGTCACGCGGGAATGATTTGATCTGGGATCCCCAAATGAGCAGGGCAAGATTTTGCAGGAAAATAGACATACCGATGGCGGTGATCAAAGCCGCAAGTCGCGGCGCATTGCGAAGGGGGCGATATGCTATATAGTCCAAGATAATTCCGAACAGACCGCATATTAGAATCGTCGACGAGAATGCCACAAAGAAAGGAAGACGCAGAATGGTCACCTGAGTGTAAGCCAAAAAAGCTCCCAGCATGTAAATTTCGCCGTGGGCAAAGTTGATTAGCTGAATCACGCCATAGACCATAGTGTAGCCCACAGCAATGAGCGCATAAACTCCGCCCAGAGTGACACCGTTGACCAATTGCTGGAGAAAAAGACTTGATTGATCCAGGAGGTTTTCCACAACGGCCCACTTTCCTGAACAAGTGAAAAAGGGCAGGTCAGACACTGACCTGCCCTTTGATTACATCCGACGGCGGCTATCCCAACTGCTCTTTAGCACTAACCCAGCCCCCTCCTCTGATCTCTTTGACGAAGGCAGCTTTGAGGCAATCACCATTCTCATCAAAGTAGGTCTTTCCGGTGACGCCCACATAGGCGTTATCTGCTGAATTGAGGCCGGCAAGATACTCACGAACCTTCTCTCGATCCACTCCCACCGCCTTGATGGCAGCCACAGCCATGCCCACCGCATCGTAGGTGTTGGCGGCGAACCAGTTAGGATCCTTACCATACTTTGCCCTGTACGCTTCGATAAAGCTTGCAGCTTGGGGACCTGCCTTGTCCGGCAAAAACGGTGTGGTGACAAAAAGGCCTTCTGCGTCAGGATTTTTTGCCATAAGGTCATCATCGAGGCCGTCAGCCCCGAAAAAGTCAACCTTGAGACCTAAACCCACTGCTTGTGAGACAATTAGGGTCCCTTGGGGAGCATATCCGGGAATGAATATAGCATCCAGGTCCATGGCCTTGAACTTGGTGAGCTGCGGCTTGAAATCGGTGGTGTCAGAGGTGTAGGCCTCCGTTCCCATAATTCTGATGCCACGATCCATCGCCTCTTTCATAAAGGCGTTCTTTAAGCCCATGGAATAGTCGTTGACCTCGTAGAAGATGGCCACTCGTTTGTATTCCCTGGCCTCATTTATATATCGAGCCAGAAACTGCCCCTGGAAGTCATCTCTGTAAACATTACGGAAATAGTAGGGGCTCATCTTGCCGATATCCACATTGGTAGAAGCAGGAGAAATAGCTGGTAGTTTGGCCGCCCGGTAAACAGGCAGGGCTGCCAATGTTGCAGAGCTACAGAGGTGACCCACCACAATAGCCACATCGGGATTATTTGCCAACTTGGTGGCTACGGTAGCGGCCTCCTTCGGATCACACAGTTCATCCTCCAAAACGATTTCCACCTTCATACCATTGATACCACCAGCAGCGTTCACCTCTTCGGCCATAAGTAGGGCTCCGTTCTTTACGCCCTCGCCGAAAGAGGCAAGCTGTCCAGTAAAGGGCGAAGCGACTGGTATCTTAATGGTTTTCTTGGCTACCGGCTCTTCCTTCTTCTCAGCACATCCCCATGAAAATACCATTAGGATGGCACCCAGAACGACCAGAATCTCTTTGATTTTCTTCATACCGCTTATCCCTCCCTTTGAAAATTCTCACAGTCCATTTCGCCATAATATCTATTGAATTCCCCCACGGTCCTGCCTGAGCAGCATTAGAAATACAGAAAAGATATCTCATGGTAACCTTTGCTCTGCTCAACATGGTTCAGTTCGAAAGCTGTTGGCTTAAGGAAAAAAATTCCAATTAGAGATAACGGATACCTATGGATTCACCGTAGTCACATAAGTGAACTCACCGTTTTGTAATTTGTTGATCACGAGGCTCTTCAATGTATTGTGATCCTCACCGATATTTATAGTACCGGAAACACCAAGAAAAGTCCTGGTATTGGCTAGGGCGGCTGCTATCTTGGATCCGTCTGAAGAATTGGCCCGTTTAATCGCGTCTATGAGAATAAAGTAGGCATCCGCGCCCAGTGCACCGAAGGCGTCGATTTCCCTTTTGTGTTTTTGCTTGAAATTGGCGGCGAAGTCTTTTCCCAGCTTGGTAGTGATCGCTTCCACGTTGAAGTGTCCCGTAAGGTACACTCCTTCCACTGCATTACCGCCAGTCTGAATCAGTTCTGGGACTTGAACTCCGTCAGCCATGAGAATAGGCACTTTTATGCCTAGATCCCTAGCCTGCTTGGCAAACAAAGCATTTTCAGTGTAATAATTGGGACTGTAAATGATTTCCGGATTCGCCACACGCACTTCGGCAAGCTGGCTATTAAAATCTTGGTCGCCGGTTTGGATGTAAGCAGTAACAAGTACCTTGCCGCCCATCTCCGCAAAAGCTGTCAGGAAAAGATTGCCCAATCCAACACTATAATCCGCTTGAGCGATATCCACGACAACTGCTGCTGTCTCGGCGTCCATGGCGAGCCTGGCTTGTCTGGCAGCCACTTGACCTTGGAAGGAATCATCGAAACACGCACGAAAAACATACTTCTTCCCCTGGATCACCAGGGGATTCGTTGCGGAGGGAGATATCATCGGGACCCCGTTTTCCTCTGCGACGGAACCTCCCGCCAGGGCGTTTGCACTGGTAGCACCGCCAATGATACCCACCACCCGGTGTTCTTTGACGAGGCGATCTACCGCATTTGCAGCTTCTGTTTTATCGCTTTTGCTGTCCTCCAAGAACAGCTTAACTTCGCGTCCTAGAACCGCGCCCATCATTTGATGGGCTGTCTTGATACCGTCCCACTCCATTCTACCGAAGGCGGCCACATTACCAGTCATAGGCAAAAACACGCCGATATGAATGGACTCCGTAGCCACCGCCCGAAGGCTCTGAATACAGATAAAGAATACAAGGAGAGCAACCGCCGCTCCACTCGTCATCTTTATTATTTTTTCCCACCGGTTTTCGAGAGAGCTAAAATCGACCAAAACCTCTCCTCTACGATACAAGTGCTCATATCCACCGATGTCACTGTAAGAAAATACAGCAGTTAAGGCTTGATTTTCCCCACCAAAAGTGTCTAAGCAACAATAACATGGTCGACGGCTAGGGTGGCCTAGAGGGAACCCGAGCGCTGCCCCTGACAAAGCTGTGTTACGCTATCACAAGGTCGGCGATGGTGTCAACGTATCCACCACAGAGCGCAAACCGCCATTGGTCATTTTGCATTTCTCATTTCGCATTTTTCATTTGGGGTCATTTATCATTCTTCATTTTGCTGAAATTCTTCTATAACGCTCATCCCTCAATGTGTATTGAGAAATGTGAAATGCGAAATGTGCTGATGTCTACTACCTACTTGATGACCCTAGAAACTCAACGGTGGGCGGCGTGGCAGTTTGCAGCCTTCCTTGCTGTAGGATGGCCACATAAAACTGTCTTCGACTCGTACCACCCTTCCTAAAGAATACAGGACCGCCAAGGGAACGAAAAGCGCTGTCAGGTCCGGAGATCTTTCTCAAGGTCCTCAGAAAAGCTGTTCTTCCAGGTCCTGAGCGCTGCAAGACCTCCATTGCTAGCCGCATAGCATCGTAGCCACCCGCAGCGATCCAATCAGGCAAAAGCTGGTTTATCAACTCAAACCGCCGGACGAACTCACCCTCTTGGCCGCTATTTTTATCCAACAAAATCGGCTGGCACACAAGAAGCCCCTCAGCCGCCTTCCCAGCCATTTCGTAGAAGTCAAAATCTGCCAGTCGATCTGGTCCTAAGACCTTACCACCAAAGCTCTGTCGCTGCCGCTCAAGTAGGAATAAACGTGCTGCATCAGGGTTGACCGCCAAAAAAATGGCTTCTGGATTAGCGTCTTTCAGCAACGCCACAGCCCTGGCCGCCTCGGCCGCTGTCCGGTTGATGGACACCTTTGCCACCAGCTCTAAACCTTGAGATCTGGCTTCGGCAATGAAGGAATCCCTGAGCAGGTTCCCGTAAACTGATTCGTCACTCAATACGGCAACCGTGGCGAGACCAAGTCCTTTCTTGGTGTAGGCGGCAAGAAAAGCAGCCTGCTCACCATCCCCATAGAGCAGGGGAAACAGATGGTGATTTTCTTCCTGGCGAATATATTCGGCTGACACGGTTGGGTTAATCAGCGCCAGGTTCGCCTCCTGATAGATTGGAAGAACCGCTAGAATAGACTCGCCACATAGATAGCCAATCACCGCGCATACGGAAGAATCCGCTACCAGTCGTCTCGCAATAGAACGAGCCTCGTTAGCGTCGCAAGGCGAGTCGTGCGCAACAATTTCCACACTGAAACCATCCACTCGGCCCTGGGCTTCGCGCACTGCCATGAGTGCCCCAAGTTGCAGCATTTGTCCTTCCTTTTCCAGGAAGCCAGTGGTTGGTGCGACAACAGCGAACCGGACCGGACCTGTCCATGCCGATGGATCTTTTTTCTCTCCACAGCATATTAGCAGGACAGCCCATAACAAGAAAAAACCGGCGCGGATCGACACGGGGAAGAAGGATCTCATAGTGCTCAGTGCATAGCGCATAGCGTGTGGCATCTTTTGATATCCTTAGAAGCACTAGGTCATTTAGCTTCGCCTTGAAGCGTGTTCCTCGCCTCCAACGACCTAATGACGGGCGGTCAGCCTTAATGATAACGTAATGTTATGCAATCTTTTTCACCGCGTCGTCGCACCACCTCTATCCCCTCTCACCGCTTCTTCCTTCTTTTTCTTCCCTCTCTCCCTCGAAATATCAAGCGCAGAGGTGTCAGATCCAGTGAGAAGGCCTTTCTAATCTGATTGGTCAGATAGCGCTCATAGGAAAAGTGGATTGCCTCGGGCTGATTTACGAACAATACAAAAGTTGGAGGTTGAGTTGCTGCCTGGGTGCCGTAGAGGATCTTCGTTCGGCTACGCCCACGCATCGGTGGTTCATGACGAGAAATTGCCTCAGCCAGGGCGTTGTTCAGCGCCGGTGTTTGCACTCGTGTGCAATACTGGGAGAATACTGAGTCCAAGGTGGGCAGCAACCGTGACACTCCCCTTCCGGTTAGCGCAGAGATCCTTAACTGAGGGGCATAGGGCATAAATTTTAAAGACTCTCTAACTCCATCAGCAATTTGTTTCACCTTTTTTTCATCCTTCTGGACAAGATCCCACTTGTTGATCACCACAACCGCCCCACGCCCCCGTTCGTGGATATATCCGGCGATACGCACATCCTGCGCGCTAATACCCTCATACCCGTCCAGTAGCAAGACCGCAACCTGGCAACGATCAATACTCCTGAGGGCTTTGAGCACGCTGAACTTTTCTATTTTCTCCCGGGTTTTGCTGCGCCTTCGTATGCCGGGCGTGTCGATGAGAAGGTATTCTTTATCAGGTAGAGTGAGACTGACGTCAATGGCATCCCTAGTGGTGCCAGGTAGGTCACTAACCAAAACACGCTCTGAGCCCAACACCCGATTGAGCAAAGAAGACTTTCCCACATTCGGCCTGCCGATAATAGCTACGCGTATGCCTTTCGCCGTTTCCTCCCCGGTTGCTTCAGCAGGGAGTTTCTCCACCAGAGCATCCATCAAGTCCCTGACGCCATATCCATGGGCAGCGGAAATGGGAAACAGACTCTCAACGCCAAGCTGGTAGAATTCGTAGGCGGCGGCCTCCTGTTCTATACCGTCGATCTTGTTTACCGCATAGAGAACCGGCTTGCCGGATCGACGCAGCAGATCTACAACTGCTGTATCACCTGAATGCAAGCCCTCTTTACCATCTGCAAGAAAAACAACTAAATCGGCTTCCTCAACTGCCATCTGCGCCTGCTGTTGCACCTGCATTCTGATTGGCGTCTGGCCTGCCCCCTCTTCTATCCCTCCAGTATCCACTAGACAAAATGAACGTCCGGACCAGGTGACCTGGGCTATAAGTCGATCACGGGTGATTCCGGGAGTGTCGTCCACCAGCGCTCGACGATCCCGGCACAGCCGATTGAATAGGGTGGATTTTCCCACATTGGGCCGACCGACTATGGCAACGATGGGGGTCGCGCCGGCATCTATGTTTTCAGTTTGTCCCTCTGCCATAGAGTCTTTCCATCCTATACTTTCTGCCTTGGGTCATTTCGCTTTACCCATTGAGGGATGAACGGTACAGAGCGCCATTTCCATTGAAATGAGAAAAGCAAAATGTGCCTAATGCTCACTGCTGCTTGCTGCTCGCTGTGCCTCTCGCTCGAGCTCAACCGCCAGTTTGGCGATCTTTTCGTCGCTTTGAGATTGCACCAGGCCGATCAAAACCTGGTAATCAGAGCAAGTAGTTTCGGTAAGTAGCGTACGCAGCCGCTTCCATGCGGGGCCAATGTACTGGGCAAAGTGGACTCGTCCTTTAACCTTAGTCAAGAAAGCAAAAGCGGCTAGTATCTGCAGCTGACGACACAGTGCTACATGTGGATATCTTTCCAGGAAGTCATTGGCTGAAATTCCCACGAGATCACAGAAATTCTTGCTATATCCTAACAGTAACTCTTTCTGAAGTGGCTCCGGTAGTTGGACGTAGGGATCCAGAAGTAGGGCTGCCAGATCATATTGAGGCGGACCTAACCGCGCACCCTGAAAATCAATGAGGTAAAGAAGCTCTCCTTTCAACATCAGATTGCGAGACTGGAAATCCCGGTGCAGGAAAAACAGTCGCCCATCACCTTCGCTTGCCCGCAGGGCCAGGAGGGAAAACTCTCGCTCCACATGAGCAAAGTCGACTTCGAGGCCCAAGGCTCCAACCAGAAAACTCTGACGAAAGTACTCCAGCTCGCGGTTTATGATGAATTGTTGGTCATAGGCGACCGTATCAAAACAATAACTTGTGTCCAGATCGTGCGTGGCGCGCAACTGCAATTCAAGGAGCAAATCGACTGCACGGCGATAAAGGCTAGGTATCTTCCCCCCGTCTGAAGTTACCACATCCTGGAGGTGAACAGAGCCTAGATCCTCCACCAGCGTCAAACCTTCTGTCCGCCAATAACCATAGATTTTGGGTACAGGGATACCCCTCTCGTAAAGATGTCTGCCCATATAAACGTAAGAATCGTTCTCATTGGGAAAGCTCGGTTCATCAAGAGGGCTCCACACCAGCACCAGGCTGTCCGTCTGGCTTGCTACCCGATAGAAGGCTCTTTCGGAACCGTCACCTTGCAGAGGCTGCCAGCGGAAAGGGCCACTCATTTCGGTGTTTTCCCGAATCAGCTTTTCAGCTAGGGTTCTTGGAAAACTGACCCCCCTGTCCATTATAAATAACTCCCTGGTCATTTCTCATTGCGCATTTGACATTTTTTACTCTATTCAGTGTTTGTATAAAGTCATCCTCTATTGTGAAATGATACATGATAATTGGGAAATGCCAAATGTCTACGCTGGCTGTCGCTAGCTGCCTGCTGTCAACTTCACTCTACCCTTAGCAGAGACTACTTCTCCTTTCAGGGACTCCCCGACCTCCACCCCATCGCCGATGATGCAGCCTCGAACTGAATATCCAGCTCTTACCCGGACTCGATCCCAGATAACGCTATTCTGAATCACCACTTCGTCATCCAGAATACACCCTGCTCCGATGCAGACCATGCCATCGAGCCTCACACCGGACCCCAGTCGGGCAGACTCGTGAATTACTTGCTTTCCGCTTCCTTGAAGACCCGGCAGCGGCACGCTTTCCATTCGGAAAAATTCCTGGTGTACCCGGAGGTATCCATCCAGGCTGCCCAGCTCTCGCCAAAACTGCTCCTTGGCCACATGGGCCATTACTTTACCGCCCGCACTGATCAATTCCAGGTAACAATCGATGATGGATATGGGCGTGTCAGCTGGAATAGCGGTCAACACCTGGGGATCCAGTACATGGATCCCAGCAAAGGCCAGCTGCTGTCCCGAGCCACCGCTGAAACCCAAGATACTGCCATCACTCGCCACCTGGACCCTGTTGAACAGCGGCTCATCCTTCAGCACTAGGGTTGCGCTTGCTCCAGATCGCTCATGGGTGATGAGAACTTCCTGGAGGTCAATGGAACTGAGAATGTCGCCATTGATAACCACAAAAGCCCGTTCATCCCAGAAATCAGAAACGTTGCGGATACCCCCGCCCGTATCCAGCAACGTTTCCTCAACCCTCACCAGAACGGGAATATCAAAATCCTCTCTCTCAACATAGCCAACCAGCACTTGGCTGAGATGGTGTGCATTGACGATCACTGCTTCCGCACCGGCTAACCTAAGATATTCAACAAGCCATTGCAGCAGAGATCTGTTTTGCACTGGCGCCAGTACCTTCGGTCTACTCAAAGTCAAAGGCCGGAGTCGGGTTCCCATTCCAGCCGCCAAAATCATTGCTCTGAAAGGCTTCATCCCTCACCTATATTCCACTCAGATACCAATGCTGCTCAATTTCATCAGCCACTTCTGTTCCCAAAAAACGGATATTTGCAATCTAATTACTGGACAAACTGCCAGTTGTATATCATGATTCTCTGCGTCATATAGCAGATGTTGTCCGCGGGAGCAAATGGACCAGCTGCACCTAATGTTAAACCACAAAGATCTCAAAGAAGGATCTTTTGAGCTTCGATTTTACCTTTGTGTTCTTTGTGGTTGAATCCCTTTACTCGCTGCGTAGACAGAGGTCGAAGGCCATGAATTTAGAGGAGAGACTTGGCGAACTGTTGATGGTTGGTTTTCTTGGACAGGAGATGACCGAGCAACTGGCCGCCCATGTCCTCAACCTGCGGCCAAGCGGTTTGATATTCTTCAGGAGAAACATTGTTGCTCCCACTCAACTGGCCCGGCTCACCCGGGATATTCAAACTCTAGCATTGCAAGAATTTGGGCGGCCATTACTGCTGGCAGTGGATCAGGAAGGTGGTACAGTGGCTCGAATGCCTCCTCCGTTCGCGCAAATCCCGGATGCTGCCATCCTCGGTTCGCGTGGCTGCCAAGACGTTAGCCACTACTCCGGACTCACCGCCCAAGAGATGCTCCAGGTGGGCTTGAATCTCAACTTGGCGCCTGTACTGGATGTTGATATTTCCACCCCGGAGGGACTAATGCGACGCCGTTCTTTTGGAAGAGATCCTTCCCTGGTGGCTGAGTGCGGAACTGCTGCAATCGTCGCGACTCAGTCCGAGCGCGTAATTGCTACTGCAAAACATTTTCCGGGATTGGGGCGGGCCCAGAAAGATCCACATCACGACCTACCAGTGGTCACAGCCAATTGGGAAGACCTCCAAAACTACGATATCGTCCCTTTCCAATCCGCCATCCAAGCAAATGTAGCCTGTGTCATGACTTCCCATACCCTCTATCCCACGCTCGATAAGGAACTTCCCGGCACATTTTCCCCTGCTATTATCCGCAGTTTACTTCGGGAGCAGTTGGGTTTCGAAGGGGTCGTCATCACCGATGATTTGGAAATGGGTGCGGTTGCCCGACAGTATTCACCGGAAGCTGCAGCCTTAGCTGCTCTGAAAGCTGGAGCCGATCTCCTCCTGGTTTGTAATGATTTGGAAAAAATGCAGCGTACTGCCGAAGCTGTCCGCGACGGTCTGCAACGTGGCTTGCTCGATACTGACAGCCTGGCTGCATCTCTAGCAAGGGTGGAAAGGATTAGGGCAAAATTCTTGGACCCTTTTAGGCTTTCTGATATCAGTGAGGTGACTAACTATTTTTCGACGTGATCTCCATTTAGCCCCTCTTTGGTGTCACTGGGCTTTTCTAAGTAATCATCTGACTCACCGCCATCTTCACCAACCTCTTCTCTAACTTTGGACAACAACTCTGCCACGGTGAGTCCTGCAACGGCCGCCCTCCCCTCCTCTCGGACCAGGTGAAGAACCTCTGTGATGACCTTTCCGTATCCGTCAGCGGCCATATCGTCAGAGACTGACTCCCTATGCTCGAGCTTTTCTACTAAATCAAACACCATCAGATGCTTCATATCTTTGGCGGGCAGCACTTCGGAGCCATTTTCGCCACTGGCTCTTATCGCTTCAATATTTTCAAGCAGGTTCATTAGCGCCTTTGTTTCCTCAACTGGCAACGCCACTCTTTCAGCCAGCTCTGCTATTGTTGGGGGCGGACCACCTTTTTCAAAGCGGGCGCAAATCCGCAGAAGTAACTGTAGTCCCCAGTAGCTTTGATTACTGGTGGTCTTGGCTTGCCATCGTTGCCGCAACCTGTAGGTTGGTAGATTCTGGTGGGCAAAGGCGATTTCTGCGCCCAGTATGAGAATAACCCAGCTAACGAAGATCCATATGAGTAGCATGGGAAGTTGGGAGAGCGCTCCGTAAATTGCGCTGTAATTGCGAAAACCGAATTGGTAATGGATGTAAGCCCATTGGCAGAATTGCCATAGCGTACCACCAATAATTCCTCCTGCGGAGGCGGAGAGCGGGTTCACCTTGGTGTTGGGCATGAAAAGATAGATGAAAGAAAAGGCCAGCCACATGATAAAAAACGGGGCCAATTTCAACAGAAATACATAGAGGCGACCGATGAAATCGATACTTAACAGTTCGCTGCTAATCACCTGAGTTTTCACGAAAGTTGTGAGACTCACCGCGATGAACATGGCAACCGGGAGGACCACCAGAAGGCCAAGATAATCACTGCATCTTCTCAGCCAGGGCCTGCCACGCTCTACCTCCCAGATCTGGTTGAACGCCATTTCAATGTTGGTCAATACCAAAACCATCGTAACGAAAAGAAAGCTTATGCCCAAAGTGCCCAGTGATCCGACGTGGATGCGAGATACATATTCCATTATGCGCTCGGTGATGGCGAGGGAACCACCCGTGAGTCTCTCGAGAACGAAGGGCTCCAAAGCGCGCTGAATTCCAAGTCCCTTTAGGAGCGCGAACATCAGGGCCAGAAGAGGTACCAGGGTGAGCAGGGTGGTGTAGGTGAGGCCTGAAGCACGCAGCAGGCTGTTGTCCCGCCAGAATTCACTCCAGACGTAAATTGCCGTCTGTAGCTGTTTGTAGAATATCCCCTTTAGGCGTGGGAGATTCTCCACGTCAACCAACCAAACATCGGTGCCGAAAAACCTGCGGATACGACCCGGCATCTAAAATCTCCCCTGTCGTTATGGCTGAAAAAGAGATAGAAAGTCTGTGTTTATATAAGCAAAAAGCCTGCCAACCTTGCTGATGCCTGTTGCTGAGAAGTCATGCCTGTGCTACATAGAGTCAAAGTCAGGCCGGAAGAACCGGGCTTGGACTTGGACCCTGGGAAAGGCACAGGGCTCAAGGCACAAGCTATAAGGCCTGTGTTAGCCAGCAGCAGACAGCAGGCAGCAGGCAGCAAAAAAATGACACTGTCCATGTTTTAATGATCTCCATGCCCCATGCTCTATGCCCCATGCCTTGCGTCAGAAACTTCTTCTGCTGGCAAAGCCGCTTAACTTTGACCTGGCCCATAGGAGAAGGTTTCCGAGACCCCGATGAATGCTCGCCGTCGCCGCGTATACGGGATTGTGAATCCCACAGCTGCCCTTGGCAAAGCACGCCGTTTCTGGACAAAGCTGCGGGAGTTGCTCCAAGGGCAAATCGGTCCGTTTCCATGGGAGTGGACCGAATCTCCTTTGCAAGCTACGGCCCTGGCCCGAAGTGCTCTGCAGCAGGGATACGACTTGATTATCAGTGTTGGCGGTGACGGCACCCACAACGAGGTGATTAACGGCTTTTTCACTGATGGTAAGGTCCAAAATTCCCAAGCCATCCTTGCTGTGGTTTCCTGTGGTTCCGGCGGTGATCTGATCCGCTCTCTAGGAACTACCAGTGATATATCTTCAGCACTTGGAACTTTTCTCACCGGCAGCACGCGTCGAGTGGACGTGGGCCATCTGAAATTCACCCTACCTTCAGGTGACACCGGTGAGCGTCTCTTCCTCAACGTCGCCAGCCTAGGCCTTTCGGCGCGGGTCTGTAGCCTTTTGAGCAACCAACCCCGTTTTTTCGGTGGGTCGGGCCGCTATTTCCTGGCCACAGTTCGAGCTCTGATGGCAAACCAGAACGAAAGGGTCACCTTGGATATTGACGGAAATACACTTCCCAGCCAACTGGTCAATACAGCGGCAATAGCAAATGGCCAGTTTTTTGGTGGCGGTATGCGGGTGGCGCCGCGCGCCCGGCTCGACGACGGCATGCTTGACATGGTGGTCATAGGTCCGGTGGGGCTGCTGGACTTTGTTCGCTGGGGCTCACGTCTCTACCAGGGAAAACATCTGAATCATCCCCGCATTGACCACTACAAGGCGAGTAGAATCCATGCCAGCAGCGATATGCCCGTTCTTGTCGAGGCCGATGGCGAAACATTGGGCACTCTACCAGCCACTTTCACGGTCCTACCCCAGGCCATTCGAATTTTAGTCCCAGGCCGTTGATATTCAGGTGGCAGCCAGCAGCGGGCAGCTACAAGACCAAGGGGCAGTTTGCACCAGGCTTCTAGTGTTTGGTGGCTCTGAGCGACTCGACCGCCAGTGAGCCTCTGTTCGGCCCGGGCTAGGGGCAGTCGAACTCCTCGTCGACAGGTCTTGTGGAAAAGCTGCCCACTGTGGCAAACGAGATTCGCTATGCGATTTCACCCTTGTTCTCCGATTAGACTGTGGTAGAATCGGAACAGCTTAGACGGAGGACGACTATGGCATCATTAAATCGCGTACTGTTGATCGGCAATTTGGGAGCGGATCCTGAGCTGAGTTACACTCCCAGCGGCACAGCCAAGGCCACCATGAGGTTGGCTACCCACGAAGTTTGGACCAACAAAAGTGGGGAAAAAGGAGAGCGCACAGAATGGCACCGGGTTATTGCCTGGGGAAGGCTGGCGGAAATTTGTGGGGAGTACTTGAGTAAAGGAAGGCAGATATTCATCGAGGGTAGACTGCAGACCCGTTCGTGGGAAGACCGCGATGGTAACAAGCGCTGGACCACAGAGGTGGTCGCCTCCACCATGCAGATGCTTGGCAGCCCTCGGGGAGCACCGGGCGAGCCTGACCTGCCTCCTGTGGCTGGGGACGCACCGGATTCCCCGGAACCGGACGACGACATTCCCTTCTAGCCCAGATTAATCATGGAGTCCCCGCGACTTCATGAAAAATCCACCCTTCGAAGGTTGGCCTTGAGCTACTTTCTGTGTGGAATTCTGCTGGAAAGCAAACCGCTTTCTTGCGGGTGCTGATACACGGAGACCTGGGCAGGGGGATTCTATGGGCTGGTAAGGCTTTATCGAGATATTGGTCTCAGGTTTTGGCGAAGATGTCTAGCCCATTTCTGTCAGTTTCTGGGCGGTACAGGGACCGGTGCCAGCGGCAACCTGTTCAGGTGTTGTACCTACAGTCTTGATAAGTGCACTGTTTTAGTGGCTAACTCTCTATACTCTGTTCGCTTTTGACTTTTACATCACTGTGACAATATGATGCCAGAAACCCTACAAAGGTTTCGCAGGATTATGCTTCCTCTTGCTTCTCTTCTATCTTAGGTTTTTCGCTTTTGCTTTCCACCTCATCCTTGCCAGACGAAGCCTTCCTGAAATTCTTAATACCCTTACCGAGGCCCGCGCCAATTTCTGGCAACTTACCGGCACCAAAGATTATCAAAATAATCACCAGGATCACCAGCAATTCGGGCATGCCGATTCCGCCGATCATAATTGCGCTCCTTCTTTAAAATGGGCAGATCCTTGTGCCCTCTTGAGGTCACAAGGCATAACCGTTCATAATTACCCGCTAGCGGCAGAAAGATCGCCTGATGCTCAGCACCATTTCCTACCGTGAGCTCTCAAACTCGTGCATTAGCTTGATGAACTCCTTTGAATTCCGGTAGTGGTCAAGTGCCTGTTGGTGCTGTAGCCAGGTATGCCACAATTTCATCCATTCCTCATTATGCCAGTAACGCCCAGCACTCAGCTCTCCTCTAAGTAGATTGAGGTAAACTTCATACTCTTCGCCACAGCCAGAGCAAAGTGGGTAAGGTAACTTGGAGTGCTTCTCTTCGCCCGTTTCCTCGATCTGCGTGCCACATCTGGAACACTTAAGCTGGCACCGGGCACATTGGAGGATCTTCTTTAGCACGTCGATTTTCTCGCCGTGCAGCGCATCCTCTTTCTCGTCTTGCTGTTGCTGGCGCCGCTTCTCCAGCTCAATGATCTCTGCCACGCTAATCCTCCCATCCTGGGATACGGTACTAAATAGTATATATTATAATGATTTCACCCTATCATGACACCTTGTCCGAATCAAGCGATAGCTCATTCTCTTCTCTTTCTATTTCACGTTGATCCTCGTCCAGCTGAAATAATTTCCGGGCGACATCCAGATATAAATCCTTGCGCGTCCTTTTACTGGTTCGTTTGAGGAAGAGAATTGGGTCGTGAAGTAGCTTTTTGACAACGGATTGGGTGAGAACCTCAATGGCTTCAATCTCCTCCTTCGAGAGAGAATCAAGCTGGCCAATAGTCTTGTGGACCTCTGCCTCCCGGATCTCTTCGGCTTTTTCACGGAGGGAGACAATGGTAGGAACGACCTCCAGAGTACGCAACCATCCGTCAAATTTCAGCGCCTCTGCAGCAATGATGTGCTCAGCCCGCGCGGCCTCTTTGACACGCTCGGCCCGGTTCATATCGATGATACCCTGCAAGTCATCAATATTATAAAGATATACATTGTCAATACGGTTGACGGCGGGATCTATGTCACGGGGCACAGCTATGTCTATAAAAAACAGCGGCCGGTTGCGGCGGGCACGCATGCGCTGTTTTACTTGCTCAGCGTTCAAAATAGGCTCTGTTGAGCCGGTTGAGCTAATGATGATGTCCACACGGTTCAACTCCTCGGCCAATTCCTCCCAGGCGGCTGTGGTTCCGTGAAACCTCCTGGCCAAACTCAGGGCCCTTTCCAGGGTACGGTTGGCCACAACGATCCCCTCAACTCCGTTGGCAAGGAGATGCTCTGCGGCCAATTCAGCCATTTCGCCGGCACCGATAAGAAGAGCGATTTTGCCATCAAGTTTTTGGAATATTTTCTTGGCAAGTTCCACCGCAGCATAACTTACCGAGACAGCACTGCTGCCGATTCGAGTCTCAGTCCTCACTCGCTTCGCCACCGAAAAGGATTTATGGAGAAGCTTATTGAGGATTACCCCAGATGTTCTTGCTTCTGTGGCCTGCCGATAAGCCTGTTTAATCTGACCGAGTATCTGAGGTTCTCCCACAACCATAGAATCCAGACTACATGCAACGCGAAACAAGTGCTTAACGGCTTCCTGGTCGATGTAAGTGTAAAGGTAGGGTTTAAGCGCCGCGCCTGTCTGGCTGTAGATATCTGCGAGCAAACCCACCACAACACTAATCCCCTTATCAAGTGTTGACGTGCTAAACAGCACCTCCATGCGGTTGCAGGTAGATAGATAGAAGGACTCTTTTAGGGGCCTTAACTGGGCGAGAAGTGCCAGCGGACCCTTAGTATCCACGCAAACTGCGGCAAATTTTTCGCGGATTTCAATGGGGGCAGTCTTGTGATTCAAACCTATGAGAACGATGCGATCCATAGTGAGTCGCCATGCATTTCAGTGAGTCTCTTATTTTCGGTTACGAAATCCTAAATAACTACTCATAACTTCCATAACCGCAACCGGCAGCTAACCAAATCTAAAACTGTGGTGGCTTTTTAACATAATACTTGCCCCAACAAAGGTAACCAGGATGGCACTGAAGCCGATAATAGCCATTATAGCAGCCCTTCTGCCCCGCCACCCCACAGCCAACCTCTCATGCAGCAGCACCGCGTAAATCAGCCAGGTGACTACAGAAAGGATCTCCTTTGGGTCCCAATGCCAGTACGAACGCCAGACCGCCCCCGCATAGACAAAACCTGAGATAAGCCCAATGGTGATCAACGGAAAGCCAAAGGTCAGGCAAACGTAATTGAGCGAGTCCAGTACCTCCAGAGAAGGAAGGCGGCGGTAAAGCAAGCCGAAGCTTTTTGTTTTGATCTGCCTTTCCTGAATGAGGTACATTATCCCGGCACAGAATGCCAGGGCGAAGATGGCATTACCGATGAACATGGTTGCCACATGAAGGGTCAGCCAGAAACTCTTAAACAATTGACTGGAAGGGATTAGCTGGCTTGGGCTCGCCGACGAAAGTAACATAAAAATGACCGCCAACGGTGACACGAAGGTACCTAGAACACGAATATTGAACTTCAGTTGAAAGGCAAGGTAACTTCCCACTATGGCCCAAGCGAAAAGGGAGAATGTCTGGGGCAAAGTTGTTACCGGCATTTGCTTGATGTTGCCCACCAGCAGCAAAAGACCTATGGTATGGCTCACGAAACCAGCCAGTAGAAACCAGAAGGCAATGCGGTGGATGGTCGACTCCGAACGAATGACATAGATGAGATAGCCCACCGTGCCTATTGCATAAAGCAGGGTAGTTATCGCTGAAAAAAGCAGCAGTGACTCATTCACCAGGAGACCTCCAGGTCTTTGAGAGAATATCCAGATCCCAAAACGGTTCGCAGGAGGTGGTCCACGCCGTCTCGGTCACGCCGTCTTACTAGCTCTAGAAGCGGCGACTGTACAAGCTGATCAAATAGCTCCTTGTTGGCACGGAAATCCTGACTTTCCGCTAACAGCCGACTTCGCACCGCACCCATCAGTTCGAGAAAATCAGCATACTCCATGCCGAAGCGTTTTTCCAACTCCTGGCGAAGCTGCCGCGCCAGAGCCGGGCTCTGGCCCGAAGTAGAGATAGCCAATGTTAAAGCGCCGCGTTGCACTAGGGCTGGCAGAATGAAATTACCCTCCTGGGGATAATCAACTACATTACACAGTAGCCCCCTTTTCTCTGCATCTTGCGCTATCCGACAGTTGAGCGCTTTATCGTCAGTGGCAGCAATAACCAGGAAACGACCCTGAAGCTGATGTTCTTCATAGTGGCTTCCAACCTTCTCTACGGCTCCCTCCTGGATTTTTTTCGCCAGCCATGGTACTACCTCTGGTGATACCACGCCTACCAGCCCACCGCAGTGGAGCAAGGTTTTGACCTTACGCGCCCCAACCTCTCCACCGCCTACCACCAGACAGGCCCGCTTTTCAACCTTGAGGAATAAAGGGTAGTAATACACCAATGCAGTCTCAGAGCTTTCACAACTTATTGAAGTTGAGGAGGCTTATGGAACTCTTTCCCCCCTGCCTTGCTCTTTGAGTGACGGAGCGAAACGCAGCAAACAGCCTTCCCCCGCAGACCGTGTAACACTATCAATTCTATTCAGCCAAATCAAGCAGAGAAATAGAAGGAACCAAGCTTGACGGGGAGTAGCAAACCATTTAACATAACGAGAAAATCTCATTGACGCTGGATAGGACATGCTGCGTTCTCTCTTTTTCTTTAGTGCACTATTTGTCCTTACCGTTTTTTTCAGCCTCGCCGCCATTATAGCAGCTCTGTTAACCCGCGGTGGTAATGTTCCCCATCTGGTCGGTAGGCTCTGGTCCCGCAGTATCCTCTTTGCAAGCGGCGTGCGGGTGCGCGTTGAGGGGCTGGAACAAATCGATCTGGACCAGGCTTATGTGTTTGCCGCAAATCACCAAAGCCAGTTTGATATCTTCGCTTTGCTTGCCCACCTCCCTGTACAGTTCCGCTGGCTCGCCAAAAGGGAACTTTTTCGCATCCCCATTTTCGGACTTGCCATGAAATCAGCGGGTTACATTTCCATCGATCGCAGCAACCGCAGAGAGGCCTTTAGGAGCATAGACCTTGCAGCGACGCGGGTCCGAGAGGGAACCTCCATCGTCATATTTCCTGAAGGAACCCGCAGTCTGGATGGCAAGCTCAAATCCTTTAAGAAAGGTGGATTTCACCTTGCCATAAAATCCGGGCGCCCTATCGTTCCAGTGAGCCTCAGTGGCACCTTTGCCATCTTGCCCAAGAAAGGCTTCAAGATCCGCCCCAGGAACGTACTTATGCACGTCGGAGAACCCGTGCCCACTGAAGACATCACTGTGGCAGATAGAAACTGGTTGATTTCTGAGATCCGCAGAAGAATTCAGCAGCATCTGCCTCCCGAGGAAAAAGGAGAACCGGAGCCCACGGTAGCAAAGCCCACCGGGGTGGATTCTTAAGTCACATAAAACACATCTATTAAACTGGTCACAAGTTCAGAATCTTTCCCCAGTTTTCACGCCATGCACCATATGCTACGCGTTGCAGTTGACACCGCATTGAACCTCTAGTATGTAGGGTGAAAAATGGACTAGCCATAGGGCTAATTCATAGTCCGAACTGGCTGGCCTGGACTATTCACGAATCTTTCGGATGCGTGAACAATCCAGGTTAATTGTTGCCTATTCCAGGACGTTCAAAAATGGCAGGACTCACAAACGAAGCGATGTCCTTTAAACTGGATCGGAGAGGAAGGGAAATAGCCGCACTCTGCCTTCTGGCACTGGCCTTATTGCTGGTGCTCAGCTTGGTGACATATCACAGTAGTGATCCAACGCTCTTCACCACCTCCAGCGTCCAGCGTCCTGTTCGGAATGTTGTGGGGATCTTCGGTGCTAACCTCGCAGCGATCCTCCTTGTAGCTACAGGCGTCAGCGCGTACTGGCTGCCCGTCTTTCTCGTTGGCGGCGCCCTCAGGCTCCTTTTGCCGAGTTCAACTTTACGCCCGCTGCCACTCGCCATTGGTTGCATTCTGCTCATCGTTGCCTCCAGCGGTTTAGCCGCGCTCTATTGGCCGGCGCTACGACTTTGGGGTGAACCTTTACCGGGAAGCGGCGGCATATTGGGATTGCTGCTCAAAAAATCCCTTCTCTACTACCTCAAACCTGTTGGCGCCTACCTGCTACTCTGGCTTCTTGCAACCGTAGCCATAATACTGGCGACCCCTATTTCGCTGACACATAGCGGACTCGCCCTGAAGACAGGAATCGACAAGATCAGCCGGGTGCTGCAAAAAATCAGGGAACAGCGCAGCCTAAAACAAAAACAGCGTGGCAAACTTGCCCACAAGCCTCCCGTGGTCAAGACTCAAGAAGAGAGGAAGCCGGAACCTCCCGAACACAAGCAGGAAAAATTCAAGTTCATGGAAGTGGAGGGCGTGTTTCGTTTACCGGAGGTTTCCTTGTTGGAAAGCATTGAGACATCCGCCGTCAGTCCGGACCAAGAGAGTCTGGTAATGAACTCCAGGATCTTGGAGAAGAAACTTGCCGATTTCGGGGTGGAAGGCGAGGTCACAGAGGTCTCTCCCGGACCGGTGATCACCATGTATGAATTTAAGCCGGCCCCAGGTGTGAAGATAAGCAAGATCGTTGGCCTAGCAGACGACTTGGCCTTGGCCCTAAAGGCCGCAAGCATTCGGGTGGTAGCGCCAATCCCCGGCAAGGGAACTCTGGGCATAGAGATCCCCAACAGCAGCCGTCAGCCGGTGGTGATTCGAGACGTCATTGATGACCCTGGTTTCAACCAATACAAGGGAAAACTCACCCTGGCTCTAGGTAAGGACACCACGGGAAATCCCGTATTTACTGATCTTGGCAGAATGCCCCATTTGCTTATCGCCGGCGCCACTGGCACTGGAAAAAGCGTCTGCCTCAATGCTATTATCATCAGCCTTCTCTACCAAGCCACTCCTGATGAGATTCGGCTCTTGCTCATCGATCCGAAGCGCATCGAACTATCCTCCTACGAAGGCATACCGCACCTGCTGCATCCGGTGGTAACAGATCCTAAGAAAGCAAACATCGCCCTCAAGTGGGCTGTGGCCGAGATGGAAAGACGTTACGAGCTATTAACCCTCAGGGGGGTGCGCAGCATAGAACGTTACAATCAGCTGGTGGCGAAGGAAAGTGGCCGCAAGCCAAAGCGGGGAAGTTCCCCTCCGGGTAGCGAGTCACTGGACGCCGAAGAGCAGCCTCTTCCTTACCTTGTCCTTATCATTGACGAGCTTGCTGATCTGATGATTATCGCCTCTCGCGAAGTGGAGGAATCCATAATTCGACTGGCCCAAATGGCGAGAGCAGCTGGGATTCACCTCGTTCTTGCCACCCAGCGCCCGTCAGTGGATGTACTTACAGGTATCATCAAGGCCAATATTCCGGCACGTATTTCCTTCCAGGTTTCCTCCAGGACCGACTCCCGCACGATTCTCGACGCTAACGGGGCAGAGGCTCTGTTGGGAGCCGGTGACATGCTGATCTTACCGCCCGGTACCGCAAAGATGCAGCGCATCCATGGGGCGTTTGCCGCTGAAACCGAGATCAAACGCATTACTGATTTTCTTCGAAAGCAGCGGAAACCTGAATATGACGACACTATCCTCAACCATCGGGATACGGTTGCAGACTTGGCCGACGGTGAAGAGGTGGATGAGAAGTATGATGAGGCGGTTCAACTCGTCATGGAAACCCGGCGGGCCTCCATCTCCATGCTGCAGAGACGTTTGCGAGTGGGCTATAACCGGGCTGCTCGGATGATTGAAATGATGGAAAGTCAAGGCTTGGTAAGCACCACAGACGGGGTCAAGCCGCGGGAGGTCCTGCCACCCAAATAGGACAGTTTGCGGCCGGCAGCTAGCAGCTAGCAGCAAGATGTTTGGAGCCTCAGGCAATGCTTAACGCCATGCACTATGCACTATCCGCCATGCGATCTTTAATCGCCGTATCCCCGTGTCTCCGTGTCCCTCTGCCTGCTGCCCGTTGCCTGCTGCCCGCTGCGCTTTGTTTCCCTCTTGTTCTCCTCGCCCCAAGCTTGAAGGGCCGGGCAGAGTTGACCACCTCCGATCTCGTTGCAAGGGTTCAGGCGCATTACGACAGAACCCGATCTCTGACGGCGGATTTTGTACAAGAAACCCGGTCCCGGGCTACGAGTCTTGGAACTTCGGCCAGAGGCAAGCTTTACTTGCTTAAACCAAGGGCTATCCGTTGGGACTATGTGGAACCTCGGCAGCAGTTTGTCATCAATGCCAAAGAGGCCTGGCTTTACGTACCTGACGAAAAGACAATATATCTTTACCAATTAGAACAGATTGTGAGCTCACCCGTTGTGCTCAGCTTTTTTTCCGGTTTGGGCCGGTTAAGTGAAATGTTCAGCATTACCCGACTTCCCACTGATCCAGGCCCACCCGAACAATATAGACTGGAACTGCTTCCTCGTGAGCAAGAATCACCAGTTTCTCGCGTCATTCTGTCGGTGGCTGCCAATTCTTATCATGTAGTTCGCATTCAGACTGAAGACCCCCTCGGAAATATAAATGAGATCAGCCTAACCAATATCCAGGTAAACTCACCCCTAGAATCCTCCTGGTTTGCTCTGGAGGTACCTGAGGGAATTAGACTGGAGCGCCAGGAAACCTCGCCATTCAGGTAGCACCCAAATTCAGCTGGCAGATAGCTGCTGGCAGCCCTTTGCCCGCTGTCTGCTGCCCGGTGGGATATGCGCCAGCCTTGACACCCCCAGCACTTACTCCTACAATAATAATCGAAGCGCATAATCCAAAACAAGGCTCTGTCTCTTCCTGGAGTTCTTGTAGAGAATATGTAGTAACCGCATGGGCTTGTTTCCCGGCAACTTTACCTGCCAGTAATGAGCGAGTCCGGCGTCAGGAGACTTCATCAAGATGGATACCGATGAGATATTACAAAAACTGATTAAGTGGCTCTCGGACCCAAAAAGTCGAGAAATCGTCAAGACAGTTGTCTACTTGATCTTCCCGCTATTTATCATTTTAGCGCTCCGTAGTGCTGTACGGAGGCGGCCAGCTGAGAAAAAAACTACAGCTATCGAACCCAAGATTCGTCCATCCTCCTATAAGAGTCCAACCGTCACCGAGAATATCAAAGAAACCATGGCCAGAGAGCAGAAGAAGATCGCTATGGAGCTGCAAGAAGTCTTTGGCCGAGAAGATACCACCATGACAAGAGCCAAGCGAGCCCAAACTCGAGCTGATACTCCTGGAAAATCACCTCAATCAGAACCCTCAGAACCAAATGAAAAGAAGATGTTGCAAGATGAGCTGCTCAAGCTGTTCTTGCGCCGACCCAACTGAATTTTTTTCGATTTTGCCACTGAAGTTGAAAAACGCGGCCCAAGGGACGTGGCTTTCAGGAGTTAGTAAATAGCACAGGCAAGCGAGCCAAGCGCGTGGCTGACCCACCTTTAGGCAATTACTTTGCGACTTACTTGAATGGTATATCGCTACCCGCAAGGGATCTTGCGGAGGGGCGTTTTTTTTGAATTGATTCATGAAAAAATTTTGTGATAGACTACGGCGATTTGGATGATGGAGGGTGAAACACAAGCATACGACTATGGCGGCGGTGGATTTTGTATGAAGGTGAAATTTTGGGGTGTGCGTGGATCTCTACCGGCACCCATCCTTCCCAATGAGATAGAGAATAAGATAGTCCAGGCGGTATTGGGTGCTCGCGGCGTTGATCTTGATGACAACGAGGCAGTGAGCAATTATGTCAGCACCCTCCCCTACTTTCAAAGAACCACCACAGGGGGCAATACCTCTTGTGTCCAAGTTAGTGGCGAGAATACAGAAATCATCCTAGATGCTGGCTCAGGCATCAGACAGCTTGGCATTGAACTCATGCAAGGTCCTTGTGGGCAGGGCCAAGGTTGCATTCACTTGTTGATAAGCCACACCCATTGGGATCACATCATGGGCTTTCCTTTCTTTACTCCGGCTTACGCCCCCGGTAACCAGATCATAGTCTACGGGCGCCACCCTCGCATTAAGGAGCGATTCCAGGACCAGCACCAACCAGATCATTTTCCAGTAAGCCTGGAAACCATGTCAGCGGATGTCAAGTTTGTCGAACTTGATGATAAGCGCAAGATCAGCATAGGCGAATTCGTGGTTAGCAGCATTGCCTTACGCCATCCGGGGGGCTCCTTTTCTTACCGGATAGAGAAAAACGGCAGCGCTTTCGTTTACGCGACTGACGCTGAATACAAGGGATTAAGCCCTGAAGCCATGGAGCGGTATATCTCCTTTTATGCCGATAGCGAGGCTTTGGTCTTCGACGCCCAGTTTACCCTCGAGGATGCCATGGAAAAGGAAGGCTGGGGTCACAGTTCTTCGATGGTTGGCGTTGACATTGCCTTAAAGGCAAACATAAAGAAGCTAATCCTCTTCCACCACGAACCATCCTACAACGATGAGAAACTCCAGGAGATCTACGATAAGACCATCCGGTATTATGAGATGATTAAGGCTGGTCGAAACCTGGAGATCATTATGGCCCGGGAGGGTCTGGAAATGGAAATCTAGCTCCATGGCATTATCAGCCGATATTGTGCTACCCACCTCAGCAACCCTTCAACCCCATTCAGAGAACGGCCTCCCCTTTTATAGATTCCACCGGTTCAGCCAATTTTCAGAATTGGAACACGCAGTCTTCACCCGACTCGGTGGCGTAAGCTCGCCCCCGTTCGATAGCCTCAATGTGAGTTACGACAGCGGTGATGAAGCCAGTAAGGTTCGAGAAAACTTGCGGCGGGTTCGGATAGTTCTAAGCTCACCTTCTCTCGTTTATGCCCGGCAGAACCACAGTCGAAATATTGTGGTCCTTGACCGGAATCCTCAATTTGACCCCGCAATCCCCTATCCCCTGCATGGTAAGGACGGATTCATGACCCAAGTGCCTGGCGTACTCATGATGATTAAGGTCGCCGACTGTCAAACTATTTTTCTTTACGATCCAAATAAAACCGTGGCTGCCATCATCCATGCCGGATGGCGAGGCAGCGTTCATAACATCTTAGGTAACTCAATCCAGCTCATGACCGCTCAATTTGGCTGCCGGCCCCAAGAGATCATTGCTGCCATTGGCCCCTCGCTGGGACCCTGCTGCGCTCAGTTTCGCCACTGGCGTCAGGAGCTCCCAGCCGATTTTGCCCGTTTCCGACTAAACAAAGATCACTTCGATTTCTGGGCCATCAGTCAACATCAGCTCCAGAAAGCAGGTTTACTCGCTGAACATATTGAAATTGCGGGACTTTGTACCAAGTGTCACCCTGGGGTCTTCTATTCCTATCGCGGCGAGGGGAAGACCGGCCGCTTTGCCGCAGCCATAGGTATCAGAGGTTAGTGCCGCTGTAGGCAACTACTGGAACGACTTGGTGACGTGGAGACGCGCCGCAAGAAAAAGATCTTTAAAACTTAACGATTTTAACGACTTGAACGGTATAACACCGACGGAAGTTGCCGTGCTTTTACAACGTGCTGAAATAATTTTCAACAATCGCGTAAGTCCTGAACTGTACCATATGGGGATGCTCTGCCCTGACGTCGCTGCCAGAGTCGAGCCAGGGCAGTTCCTAATGATCAGGGTACAAGATAGCTTCGACCCCCTGCTGCGACGCCCATTTGCCGTGCACCGAATCCATCAACATGGCCCTCCTGGTTCATTTGAAATACTTTATCGAGTAGTGGGGCGTGGTACCCGGCTGCTTACCCAGATGCAACCCCCCTCCTCCCTGAGTCTCCTTGGACCTTTGGGTAGCGGTTTTCAGTTTCCTACTCAGGACGGTTTTGTCCTCATGGTTGCTGGGGGAATTGGCATTGCTCCTTTGCCACATTTGGCGGCAACTCTGGTCAGCTCTGGCTTTAAAGGTCCCTTCGTCTTGTGGTTCGGCGGCAAGAGTGCCAGCGATCTTGTCTGTGTTCAGCATTTCGAGGAATTGGGCTTTTTGGTGAAATTGGTTACAGAAGACGGCAGTACAGGAAGAAAGGGGCTGATAACCGGCCACCTGCAAGAATGGCTCTCACAGCAGGATGACCTACCGAAGGTAATTTACTCCTGTGGTCCCTATCCCATGCAGCGGCTGGTGGCAGAAATGGCTGCCCGGTTATCCATTCCGTCTCAGCTCTCCATGGAAGCCCTCATGGGCTGCGGCGTAGGGGCTTGCCTGAGTTGTTCGCTTAAGTGCAGAACTCCGGACGGAGGTCAGGATTCGTACTACGCAAACGTCTGCCAGGAGGGACCAGTATTTGCCGGAGAACGGATAGTTTGGGAGTAACGTAATCAGCAGTTAGCTTGCAGCCGGCAATGAATTGTGAACGGTGAATGGTAATCGGGAGGATTTGTCAGTCATTATGCTTTTAGTCATTTATGATCATTTATATAGCAATCTAATGATCTAATCACTGAATGACAGCGGAGCGTAATGACTGCGATGCCAGAAAAATTAAAGACGCTATGTGCTGTGCGAGCTAGACTTAATGACTAGTGACAAAAGCATAAACCTGGCCGTTGACCTCGGGCCTCTCCACCTCAAGAACCCGGTGATGGTAGCATCGGGTACATACGGCTATGGTCAAGAGTACGCCGAGCTTGTGCCACCTGAGAGTCTTGGTGCCATAGTGGTGAAGGGCATCTCCCTGGAACCTCGGCTTGGCAATCCCCCTCCACGCATCTGGGAAACTTGCGGAGGCATGCTCAACTCAATCGGTCTGCAAAATGTCGGGCTCACCGCCTTCCTGGAGGAGAAACTTCCCTGGCTTAGGCAGCTGTCAGTTCCGGTTATAGTGAATCTTTTTGGCAATACGGTGGAAGAGTATGGCCAACTTGCCGAAGGGCTGGATGCTCAGGAGGGGATTACTGCCCTGGAGATCAATATTTCCTGTCCCAATGTAAAAGCTGGGGGGATGGTGTTTGGCACGGATCCGAAGATGGTATTCCAAGTTGTTTCCGCGGTAAGGTCTGAAACCAACCTGCCGGTCATCACCAAGCTCACTCCCAACGTAACCGACATCACGGTTACAGCCAAAGCCGCAGAGGACGCTGGTACAGACATCCTGTCGCTTATCAATACCGTTGCTGGCATGGCAGTTGATATACAAAATCGCTGCCCCCGGCTGGCCAACGTGGTTGGTGGTCTTTCTGGACCTGCCATCAAACCCATCGCCCTTAGGCAGGTGTGGCAGGTCATTCAGGTGACCGAGTTACCGGTGATCGGGCTGGGAGGGATTGTTTCTGTTGAAGACGCCCTTGAATTCTTGATCGTCGGCGCAAAAGCTGTTCAGGTGGGCACTGCCAATTTTGTCAACCCCATGGCTACCTTGGAAATCATCGCCGGATTGGAAAACTACCTACGCCAGGAAGGACTAACAGATATCAATGAAGTGATCGGTGCCCTTGTGGTCCCGCAGCGGATCGAGCAGGCAGATAGCAGCTAACAGCTGGCAGCCACAGGGGAACACGCCCGTAGCTTCTTTGGTGACCAAATCCTGATTTAGCTTAGAATGCTTGGCGTCTGCTGCCCGCTGCCTGCTCTGGCTGAACCTCGAGCTCTCAGCTACGAGGTTTTTTGTGTCTCAGGCGACGCACATCTCCCACCCTTATGGTAAAGCGGGTAGTGTCCAGAAACTCAAGAAGTGGAATGGTGTATTTGCGGCTTGTTTGGGTAAGTTCTTTGAACTGTGAGGTAGTGATCTCTTCCTGTTCTCCAAAGAAGTCCAGTAGCCTTTGTCTAAGTTCCTCCAATACCCCACGGTGAAAGTACATATCCTCCTTGACCTTTACCAGCAATCCCTGTTCCAACATCCAGTTGAGGATCTGTCGCGCCTCTCCATCTGAGACACCCAGCGACTGTGCCACCTCCCGAAAAAATGGGGGTTGCAGACCTGCTTGCCGGTAGATTGACTCAAGCTTTTCTCGTACTTTCTGTTGCATACCCGCCAGAGCCACTTTATGAGAAGAGAGCCGCACCAGGTCCTTTTCTTGAACAATATCATCGTTACGAGCCAACCGCTGTATGATTTCATTGAAAAGTTTGGCGTCCACGCCGCCTGGCATCCGAGCAAATAGTTCTTCCTTGCTCATGCCTGATCGCAAAGGTTGTCGCCGATGAAACTCTTCAAGTTGCTCCTTAATCATTTGGGTGAGTTTATTTAAGACCTCTCTGTGCAAAAAGCGATGGCTTTCACGATCGAACTGGATCACCTCGCCGCGGCTCATTAGATCCTGCAACAACCGCCGAAGTTCCTTGTCCGTGACATTGGCTAGAATGGTCAATTCCCTCTCGGCAATACCGCCAGACCCTGAATCTTTAAGGTAAAGCTCTACCATCTCAGAAGGTCCACCCCCATCTAGCACGGTCAAAGCTTCCAGGGTATCAGCCATCTTTCGCCTGCGTTTTTTCGGGGTCGGATGGAGGATCTGTCCCCCACCGATGGTTCGCATCGGTGAGTAGCTCCTCAGAACAAAACGATCCCCACTGCGGACTGCTATCGGTTTATCCAAACGCAGCTGGGCATATGCCCTGGCACCGGGAGTTAGTTCATCATTGTCCAGCAGTATAAAGGTGCCCATGACCTCGCTGGTACCCGTGTGAAAGCGAACCTTTGCCCGGTTCTTAATGACTCGCGGAGCGTCCGCAAGATGCTGGTACCGCACATCCACCATGTAAGATGATATTAAGCTTTCTGGTGCTGCAAGGACGTTGCCGCGTTCGAGAGCAGCTTTTTCAACTCCTTGCAAATTTATGGCGGTACGCTGGCCGCTAATGGCTTCGCTCACCTCTCGATTGTGAACCTGAATGCCACGTACTTTAGCCTTAAACTGCTGAGGGTAGACAAATAGGGTGTCCCCCGTCTTAACTTTTCCAGAAATGGCGGTACCAGTAATTACCGTTCCAAATCCTCTCATGCTGAAAACCCGGTCCACGGCAAGACGAAAATCACCGCTGCTGGATCTGCCCTCCACCGATACACACAGGCTTTGCAGTTCCTCCAGTAACCTCGGTAACCCATCACCCGATGCCGCCGAAACTGGAATTATCGATGCAGAGGCTAGAAAAGTTCCCTGCAAAAAATCGCGAATATCCTCCTCTACCAGCTCCAACCAGTCGGTGTCCTCCACCAGGTCGGTCTTGGTGAGCACCACGATTCCTTGTTTGACCTGTAGCAGTTCACAGATCTCGAGGTGCTCTCGCGTCTGGGGCATCACGCCCTCGTCTGCAGCCACGACCAATGCTACCAGGTCGATACCCGTAGCCCCAGCCACCATGTGTCGCACGAATTTTTCATGTCCCGGCACATCAACGATTCCCAATTCCTGACCATCGGGAAGCTGGAGGTGGGCAAAACCAAGCTCAATGGTGATCCCTCGCTCCTTTTCCTCTTTGAGACGATCAGTATCAATTCCAGTGAGAGCCTTGATCAGAGTCGTCTTACCATGATCAATATGTCCAGCCGTGCCCAGGATGATCTGTTTCATTAACCGATTCTCCCCTGAATCTCCTTCTCACATACATTCTTATGGTAACTCGTCAGAAAACCGAAAAAGCTATCCTTTTCATCCTTCTCTTGGTTTGCGATACGCTATACGTCACTCAAGTGTTTTATCATGTAAGTAAAGAGACCCGTAGCCAGAAGGACCTCAGCCCCTGTGGCGATATCCACCTGGCAAACTGCTATTTGCCGCCCGCGATGCGCCACCTTTCCGCGACCGAATACATCTTCCCTAGTGGCGGGTCGGAGGAAGTTCAGCTTGAATTCGACGGTGGGGATCAACACTTTGGATGGATCAGTCAGCACAGAGTAGAGGGAAACACCACCGGCCACATCTGCAAGCACCCCCAGAATACCACCTTGGACAACACCCATGGAGTTGTTCAATTCATCTCGGTACGGTAGCCTGAGAGTCGCCTGTCCGGCAATCACGTGCACCAGTTCGACACCCACGAATTTTACGATGGGATTGTTCTCGAGCCTCTCTGCGATCCCCTTTTTTTGTAGCTCGGTCAGCACCATTTGCCCCTGGTCACAACCATTATTCATATATGACTCTGACGCCCTTGCTTCCGTCTCTCTATTTGGAGCATTTCCTTTTCAATACAATCAACCCAGAACCCCAGCAGAGCGAAGCTAATATAACACATTCCCCGATGCATTACTTCAAAAGGAAAGGAGTCAGAATTTCATGATTTCGAATGTGGAAACGCCAATCCTGGAATCCAAAAATTTCATTCTTTTTTAATATCTCTTTTGACAAACACAATTAATACGGCTAATTATATATCAGCGTACCCACATCCAATTCACGGCGATTTCCTTGTATGAAGAAAAAAATTCTTCTTATTCTAGCCCTAGCTACTCCACTCTGGGGTTTTTTTGGCCCAAACACCGGACCAAAAGGAAAACCACCCGAAGTACTAGACTTTTATGCTGCCGAAAAAATTCGCCCCGGAGCCAGTTGGAGAGTCTATTTGCATGCGAGAGACGCTGATGGTGACATGAAGGACATCTCTAGCATGCTGTATGTGCCTGGATTTGGTTTTTCTCCAACCACATTTACCCGACTCAAAAAAGAAAACCGTGATGAATTTGTGGGTTATCTTTTCCTGAGAACTCCTTTGGACAACTCTCTCCTAGGAGAAAAGTTTGAGCTAAGAGTCTTCATCCGCGATCAGCGAGGAAACCGAAGTGAGCCCATCAAAATAACCGTAACCTTCGGCTCCGAAGGACAAGAGACCATCGCGGAGAAATGGCAGGCTGCCTCAGAGCGCCGACTGGGCGGCATAATGGTTGATATCGAAGGTTTCAGTGATTGGCGCAGGTTTTAGCGCTACAGTTTTGACACCTCTTCCCAAGGATGCTCCCTACAGTTCCTGATGATCAAATCTTGGCTATTTGTCCACGCAAACCTAGTAGGGTTCACCTTCTTTAAGCGGGATCACTACCCGTCAGTACATAAAAGTGGTAGTTTTATAAATAAATTATGCACTTAGTTACCTTATATCCCTCCGGTGCTATGAGCTGCAAAAAGATGTAACTTAGCAAAACTACAAGAGAAATTGATGGATAAGAGGAACTGGCACAATTTTTTCATTAAACTAAAACTTGGCAGGGCTCCCCACCTATTCTCTTCTCAATGGATGTTAGGTCCCATTTAGGTAGGCCCTGCCTAGCCCCCACTGGCTTTAGATGGCATGGTCAGTGGGGGCATTTTTTGTTTGCATTGACAGACGGCTATATCTTGTGCCGAAGTCAAGACCAGCCGAAGTTTAGATTAAGGGATGTAATATAAAATTCTGATGTGCTGTGATCGAGGTGAGTTCACATTTCTCACCATTTACACGTCTTTGTCTTTGCCACAGATGCGAGAATCCACCCTTGACCCTTTCTTCTTCATTGCACGATTCGACTCAAGTACTGGTAATTTAATTGACAATAATCAGCCAATCCACCTAGAGTAAAGCCAAGTGACATTTCTAGATGCAGTTGATCATCGAGTAACAATCACCATATTCTTCCACTGCTTTATTGAGTCTGAAATAATTCAATACACTTGTGTCCTTCCGTATCATATCGGGAAGCTCAAGTCGAACCTGGACGTTTGCTTTCATTGCTGATGATATGGTCAGTACAGGTAGGGAATGTGAATCAATGAATAGGCTGTGATTAACGAAAACCTCTTTTTATTTTGCCATATACTCAGCTTTAATCAAGGGAGGGTAAAATGCCTACGCTACGACAGTTAAGAAGGCGTTCTCCGAGGGCACAATTCGCGCGAGATGTTAATATGTGGAACCGTACCCTAAAATGGCTAGCAAGGGGTCACGATGACGATGCGTGGAACGCTGCTAATAGTATTATAGAGAGAATATTTATAACATTACAAAATGGCGGGTTGTTTTACAGGGAACAAAATACTATTGAGTATTTTATGGTGGGCGTATCTGATGAAAAACCGTGTCATGGTGGCTGGCAATTTTGGTGCGAAAGGCCAGGTTATTTTCCAATAGCTGCTGCGCTAAGCCACGGCGGGCGAGTGATAATACAAACTCCATTGAATGATAACCGCAGATTCTGGAATTGGCTGACTGTCGGCGCGACTGATTTACACGATAGAAGCGTTGATGCTCGCAAGACCAAATTGCTGGGCCCGCTCGGCGCGCAAAGTGACACAGCACCATTGGTGCGCAGGTTTGCATCTCATGGGACAGATAGAGATGCACCTAAACCTAGACTTTTTGGGACACCAGCGAGGAAGCTGATAGCCGAAGTGAAAAAGAAATCACCTTTTAAGCACGGCAACCAATGGGGTATGGATATAGCTATGGGAGGGTATGGCCAAAATAATCCAGACTCCGGTGATCCGATTTATAGAGATGGCACGCACGGTCATATCTACTTGTATTATAGGCACGGAGGGTCTGGGCAATGTGATGTTGTGATGATTGGTTGCGAAGGAAGCGCACCTCGAAAACGCGATCAGTATGGTGGACTCCATGATGCTGCTGCAGGCAGCGGGGAGTTTTCACCAACCGGGGGACTGAAGTGGCGGGATTTGAGAACTGGCCCTGGATGCCGGTTCTATGATGGTGTGTATTGGAAAGATCACCCTGGCGACAAGAAACATAAGAAAGCAAGGAGTAAGAAGTGTGCTAAGGGGGATATAACCGCCGATACGATGATGATTGTACTGGAAGAT
>CP070735.1:2474453-2479262 GCA_020347625.1 Deltaproteobacteria bacterium | reverse complement strand
TCTGCTTTTTCCTCGCCCAGGGCGTATTGCATGACCCAGGCCAGGTCTAAATCGCTCTGTGGCGAAAAGGTTCCTTTCTTCAAACCGACCAGGAGGTTTTCCTCGTCGAACATGATGAGATGTTCGAAAGTGGAAGCTTCCCCGCCGTTCGTCTTGGGCCTGGCGAAGGTCTGCAAATCATGCTCCAGGATCCCAAGGGACACTGGCTGAAAATCCAGTAACTCAAAAAAGAGATCGAAAGATTCCAGGACCTTGTCTAAAGACTTCTGCTCCAGGCCCAGGCGTGCATCCTCAACTAAGGGCTCTAGATCATCCCTGGTATAGCTGAGATCCAACTGCGACAAAGCGTTGTCATATATTAAATTAAGTGATTCCTTACCCTTACTCACGATTACATCCTGGTCGTTCAGCACTTTCTTGATGTTCTTGATGCTGAATATCTCCTTCCAACCAGGGCTTTTCCGCATGGCTACGTCATCCACAGTGGTGTGATAGATCGGCAACTCATTGTCTAGCACCAGCACCTCTTCAATCTCCCCTTCGAAAGGACGTACGTAAAGGTGCAGATCTCTGGCCTTGGTCTGCTCAAAATCGGTCATGTCGAGAAGTTTCTGTGTGAGTTCCTTGTCCAAGCGCCGTTGCCCGGGGGTCTCTCTCATTGTGGAACTAATCTTTAACATCAGCCCGTTGAGCTGGATTTTCGCTTTTAGATTTTCTTTGAAGGTCATGGCAGGTATCTCCTCGAAGGTAACTATGTTTGGCTTATCAATTCACGCTGCGTGGATTGGATTGCAAGGTGGACATTCCACCTAGAGGCAGATCTTATAGTTTTTTCTTGTAAAGATAATCATAACAGGAATTGGCAGTGATTTGGTTAAATACTTGCGGTCTGTCTTTTTCAAGTCAAGACAATTGTGGACATTCACGGGTTAACTGGTATTCTTTTCTAAACCCTTCACTGTTGGAGGAACAGAATGCGAGAAATTGGGCTATTGCGAAATAGCATTCAGGAGTACGCCTGGGGATCGACAACAGCAATATCCGAACTTCTCGGTCAGGCAGGGCAATCGGATAAGCCGCAAGCGGAACTTTGGATGGGAACACACCCTAAAGCGCCATCTGAGGTCCTTCAAGATGGTGTCTGGAAATCACTGCTCGAACTCGTAAAGGAGCATCCTGAAGAAATTTTGGGAAAACAGATAGCCCGGCGGTTTCACAACAAGCTGCCCTTCTTGTTTAAAGTACTTGCCGCAGCCAAGCCTTTGTCGATTCAAGCTCATCCCAACAGAGAGCAGGCGAGGCGGGGCTTCATCCGGGAGAATGAGCTGGGGATACCCCTGGAGGCTCCCAATAGAAATTATAGAGACGATAACCACAAGCCTGAGATCATCTGTGCCCTCACTGTTTTTTGGGCCTTGAAAGGCTTCCGTGAAGTGAAGGAGATCATCAGACTGTTAGATAAAATTCAAAGCCCAGGTTTGGCGGAGGCCTTGACTTCTCTGCGGGACCAACCCAACCGAGAGGGGCTGAAAGGATTTTTTCGCCATTTGATGACCATGGAAAAGGGAAAACAACACCAGATTGTGGACGAGGCAGTCGGTTCTGCTGAAAAGCTGGCGAATGGAGATGGAGTTTGGCAATGGATGGTCAAACTCAATCTAGAGTATCCAAGAGATATTGGCGTTCTTTCTGCCATTTTCTTGAATTTGGTGCAACTAAAGCCAGGGCAGGCCATGTATTTGCCGGCGGGAGAACTACATGCCTATCTCGAAGGGGTTGGAATTGAACTCATGGCCAACTCTGACAACGTTTTGCGGGGAGGATTGACGCCTAAACACATAGATGTCCAGGAGTTGCTAAACATCCTGAATTTCACTGAAGGAGAGGTGGATATTCTGCGACCTAAGGGACTCGGTTCCGGGGAGGCTGTTTATCAAACGGGTACAAGTGAATTTGTTCTTTCCACCATCACAGTAGGCGAGGGTGCTCCCTTCAAGAGTTCGCGCAACCGCAGCGTGGAAATAATGATCTGTACAGAAGGTGCGGCCGGAGTCACGGATTTGAGCAACGGGGAAATGACTCGTTTACCCAAAGGGGGTTCCGTCATTGTCCCAGCCGCGGTAGCGCAATACAGCATCGAAGGAGATGCAACCCTATACAAGGCGGCGGTTCCACTGTGAAGTGGGCATAGAGCATAGGGCATAGTGCCTGGTGAAGGGTAAAGAGTGAACGGTAAACGATTTGAGTAACGGACAACGGACAACCGACAACGGACAAGGCTCAGCATTTGAGATTTGATACATTGACAGGGAAGTCATCGGCTTGCTATTCTAATCGCTGACATTTTTGCAATTAATTCAAATAGAAAGGAGATAAACCATGGCATACACTAATGTCCTTGTGGACAAACAAGACCACATTGGCCTGATTACGCTAAACCGGCCTGAGGAGATGAATACCTTCAACGTGCCCTTTGCTCGAGAGCTGAACGATGCCCTTTTGGAAATGGACCAAGACCCGGAGGTCAGGGTTGTGGTGATAAGAGCGGCTGGCAAACATTTCTCTACCGGTATCTCTCTTGCAGAGTTCAAGAATAAGAGCAATAAAGAATACCGTAAGTTCATTCGTTTGATGGATGAGCACAATCACACAATTGCCAAAATGAAAAAACCCGTGATTGCTTCAGTGAAAGGTTATGCCCTGGCAAATGGCGCCGGCCTCATTTTTGCCTGTGATTTGGCCGTTGCTGCCGAGGATGTCAAAATAGGTACTACTGCCATCAATGTCGGACTCATCTGCACGGGCCCGGCTGTGCCTCTGGCTCGTTCCGTCGGGCGCAAAAAGACTCTTGAAATGGTGCTCACAGGAGATATGCTCACTGCAGCTGAGGCGGAAAGATTGGGGTTATTCAACAAAGTGGTGCCAGCAGATGAGCTTGAAGAGGCCACCATGGAACTGGCAGGTAAACTTGCTGCCAAAAGTCCGCTGGCAATGCAGATCGGCAAAACCGCAATCTATGCGATGCAAGACATCCCCTACCACCAGTCTATTGATTATCTGAGCGAGCTTTTTGCCGCTCTTTGCAGCACCGCAGATGCCGAGGAAGGGGTTCGGGCCTTTCTGGAGAAAAGAAAACCGTCTTGGCAGGAAAGATAGAAGATAAAGGTACCAATCTGGTTAACTAAGCCCATTACCCTTCTGGAAAAGTGCTAGACTGTCGACGGTTCAAATGGGGTAATGATTATTTCAGATTGCAGATTTAGATGAATTCCGCATTCAGATTCAAACTTGAGCTAATCTGCAATCTGCAATCGTTGACACGACATTAGGCCACGCCTCGCACAGTGCCCTCCCAGTCAAACTCTATTTGGTATTTTTCTTGCAGGAAAAATAGCAATCCGATCTTGCGAGATGCAAGAGATCAGGGTGGCAAAGTCAGATCAGAATTTGAACTCATTCTAGAGTTGAGCTTCTTTGGGAATGGCGATTGTTTATCAATAGTTGACTACTTTATTGAGGAGGTTGGTAAGAACAATGGATGATTTATCCAAGGCCATGAAAGAGGCAAGCGCCTACCTCGATCGGCAGAAGGATGATAGGAAAGGTCCTGAGAAAAAGAGAGAAGTAACAGCTGTGACCAAGGCAAGCGGCGTCAAGGCTAAAACGAGTAAAATAAGGGCCAGGGCAAGTGAGGCCCAGAGCAATCCAACGCTTGTGGTAGCCTATGGTTTTGCGGTGGCCTTGGCTATATTTGCAGTTGGTATCTCAACACAATGGCTAGTCCCTGCGCTTGGTGCTGGTTTTGGTATTGCTACCACCATCATCACAAAAGGGCTTGCTGCCACTACACGAGATTACTCGTGGGTGATACCAACCGGTGCGACGGGCCTTGCCTTAATTGGCGGTGTGGCCGTGGTTTTTCTTCTTATGAAAATCGTGAGACGTGCAAAAGGCCATCTTTACTTAGCTGTTTTGCCGGTGCTTGGGGTTTTGGCAGGATTTTGTGTTGATTTGTGCAAAGACTTTTACCCGGATATGCCTTGGGTGCGAATTGGATTCGCGGGAGTCACAAGCGCGATATTCGTAATGGGAGGTCTGTGGTGGAAGCGGTTTGGCCTTTTGAATAAGATTGCCGGCACCTTCATTATCCTGATCTCACCCCTGGTGATCATAGCACACGGAGTCAGTGGCCATATAGACCAAGGGTTAAACGTGGCTTTGGGTAATGTGGCAGCGCAAAGCTGGATAGCCATTGGCGGACTCGTGACCCTTCTAATCTTGACCGGGCTTCTCGCATTCACTCTGGGGGAAGAGATATACGAGTAAAGGCTTGGCGCTGCTGAAGCCAACTGGGTTCTCACTCTTCCATACTTTCCCAAGAGATTCTCTTTCCGGCCATCTTGCAGCTGATCATTGAAATGATCAGCTCAGTGGCTAACCCTCTTTTTTCATCACACCTTCCAGTGGAGAATATCCTTGCTCTCTAGGATTCAATTGTGTAATCTGCGCGTGTAGACCCCATTAGAGCGTTTACCCTAGAAAGTGAGATAGTTAGCTAATTATGGTTACAAGGAGGCTAAGTCATGGATCCCGCTGAAAAAGCAGCCCTGAAGGAAAAACTGGCCGAGAAAGGAATTGGTTTGGACAAGGCGGCAGAAGAGTTGAATGTTCCCGAGCAAATGATAGCCTTGTATCTCACGGAGGATTCTAATCCCATTCCCAAGAGAATAGTGGACGGGCTCAACAAGCTTATTGAATAACGACTTCGAGAAGAGAACCCGAGACAGGATGGCAGCCATGGGCTGCTTT
>CP070735.1:2457760-2474353 GCA_020347625.1 Deltaproteobacteria bacterium | reverse complement strand
ATCTTTGCGTCATAGCTGCAGCCGTATTTTGGGCCTCCTCAGGAACGGCGGGAAAAGCCTTGTTTGCCGGTGGAATTACGCCTCTGGATGTGGTCCAGGTTAGGTCCACCTTTGCGTCACTTCTGCTTGCCGTGTTTTTCGTTCTTCGTGCTAGACATCTCTTTCGAATTCAACGCAGGGACCTCGGCTTTCTCA
Organism: Deltaproteobacteria bacterium; assembly: GCA_020347625.1. Taxonomy (GTDB): domain Bacteria; phylum Desulfobacterota; class Syntrophobacteria; order BM002; family BM002; genus BM002. The sequence goes on along the minus strand of CP070735.1, from coordinate 2,474,158 downwards.
TTCTGCTGGGTAGCGTAGTCATGGCCCTGGTTCAGCTCACCTATTTTACCGCCATCAGCAAAATCAATGTGGCGGCAGCAATCCTTCTTCAATACATGGCCCCGATTGTAGTAGCTTTCTACTCAATCTGCTTCTGGCGAGAGCGACTCACCGTGTTTAAGCTACTCGCCCTGTGCCTGTCACTCTTGGGCTGTTACCTGGTGGTGGGTGGATACAATCTCCAACTCCTCCAACTTAACCGCGCAGGCATTTTATGGGGCCTGGCTTCAGCAGTCTGCTATGCAGCATATGCGCTGCTTGGCGAGCGGGCTATGCATCGTTACTCCCCCTGGACCGTTTTATTTTATGCTCTCTTTTTCTCCGCAATCTCATGGCACATCTTCTACACTCCTTTTCATTACCTGAAGGCCGGGTTCACTTTATCCCAATGGCTTGGGCTAATCTACATAGCCGTAATGGGTACCGCTATCCCCTTTGGTCTCTACTTCGTCGGTATTAACTACATCCGTTCAACTCGTGCTTCAATCACAGCCACCTTGGAGCCCATTTCCGCCGGCTTCATGGCTTACCTCTTTCTGGGCGAAGCTTTTGAGATTCTGCAGATTCTTGGGGGAGTTTTGGTAATTGGTGCCATCGCGCTTCTGCAACTGCGGAGCGAGCAGGACGAGCTGGCACCGGAGTTGATACGTGCCCAGGCCAGCCGGAGCAATCCTGCCGGACAAGACTAGATTGGGTTTTATCCGCGAAGAACGCGAAGGTAGACGATGTGAGATGGGGGATTGGATATGCTATATTGTCTTTATGATTCAGATAACTGATCAACTATCGATTCCAAGAGACGAGCTAACATTCACCGCCTCGCGCAGCAGTGGCCCGGGGGGTCAACATGTTAACAAGGTGAGCACTCGTGTCACCCTCCGTTTCGACGTCTCCAACTCGCCCAGTCTTACTTCGAGCCAAAAAAGGTCTATTTTAAACAAACTGGCAACGCGAATCAGCAAGGAGGGCGTTCTCCGGGTCGTGTCCCAGCAAACTCGCAGTCAAGCCGCGAACAGGGAAACGGCGATTGAGCGATTCGTGGAATTGTTACAGTTTGCACTGAAAAAAGACCCGCCACGGGGAAGAACCGCAATTCCGCCTTCAGCCAAGCAGAAGCGAATCGACGACAAAAAGCACCGAAGCCGATTGAAGCAAGAACGATCCAAGAAAATCTCTCTAGATGATTAAGAGAAAACGACAACTTTCCTTGTTCCGTATTTGGGGGGTTATAAGAGGCTTTTTTGAGGATTCACCCTAGAACTGCTCAAAATCAGATTACGAAACAAATTAAAAAGCCACCCTGAGGGTGGCTCTGTGTCAAAATAGTTGCTGTGGCAGGTTGCGGGAAGTTCTATCCACCGTCCAAGGTATGCTTCTCCTTCATGCGGTACCAGCCTTCAGGGTCTTTAAAATAATCCAGGGTGTCTTCCAGGGAAAGTCGGTGTTCTCTCTCCATGTTGGCGAGCACACTGTAAAATTCCTTTTCTACGGGATTCTCAACGCTGTCGCGTAGGTTGCTGTAGAAAGCTTCACCCTTAGTCTCAAAATCAATGGCAATCTTGACCGCCTCCATGTCATCCGTATCGGCCGTGGCTGAGGTATCTATGGACTCGACCACTTTCTTCAGAATGGACTTCATGTCCGTTCCTTTCACCTTGAGAGGTATGGTCTCCGGCCATTTCCCCTCTTCTTGAAGCTTTTTGTGGAGCTCCTGAATTCTCTTGTAGTGCTCATCCTCATCCTTGGCTATGGACTGAAACATCAACTTGCCAAAAGAATTGCTGGTTCTCTCGGCATGCTTCAAGTAGAAATCCCTCTCCCTTGACTCGTTATTGAGGGCGACCTCCAAGGCCTTTATCCGTTCCTCCGTTTTACTCATCCCTTCTCCTTTCAAACTACAAATCATTGTGAGACTAGTAGTAAGAAATAGCTCTGGTCTGATGTCAGGATGGGAATGCTTTATTTATAGCCACGGTTAGGTTGCGGCTGCAAGCAGCTCCCACAACATTTGTTTCGTCGAAATAAAACAGTGGCAATTGTGACCGTTAGGGCTTGGGGAACTTTAGTGTTATGGTTTCCCTGTCATCTTCACGCTCTACTTTCACACCGATTTCGATACTGTCATTGCGAACGCCCAGGGCCAAGGGACCTTTACCTTTTTCCCCCTCGAAATGAGTGATCTTCCGCACAGCTTCGACAATCTTTTGGCCAATTTCGCCACCAGGTGACGGGAGTTCTGCTTCGCGGTATTTCGCCAGAACCGTTGTCGTACCATCTGGTGCGGTCCTAATGGAAATTTTCTTGGCGTTAAAGTTTATTCCGTGCAAAGCCGCGAGTGCTAACCATTTCAAGGCCGCCTGTTCTTTGTCCGCATCCGCCGTAATCTCGGACATTTCTTTTAATGGGTCTGCGCCAGCAAAACAATCTATATGTTCCTGCACTTCGAGATGCAAATTACGCTTATCTTTCATTTTCACTCCTCCTTCTGTACTCATGGAGACTTATCTTCTGAATTCAAAAAATTAAATTTCACCTAAGATAAGCACAAATCCGCTCGAAGCAAGCAAAGCTCAATGAAAAGTTTATAGCTTTTCACCTTCAATTTTCTCCACTGACAACTTCCTCGAGTCGATGGTTTTGCCACGCCCGCCAGATTAGCCGACTGGAAAACAGCAACCCAATACCCACAGCCGCGTAAATCGCTCCCAGAAATGAACTGGAGATGGGTAAGCTGCGAAGTACCCGACCCAGCAACATCATGGCTGCCACCATAGCCCAGCCTTTGATGGACAAGAACCCTCCCACACATTTGTCTTCTCCTCGATGCTGAATACGGCTGATGAACTTGTGCGTAGCCCGATCCAGAACCAGCGACGATTTTCCAAGTCCCACACCCGCGGCAACAACTATCAGTATCAAAAGCATGATTTTGTTATCGCCACTTGTGAGCAGCCAGTAGCCGCCGACGAAGGTCAGGGATGCACCAACAATCGTCCAAATTCCCCCTAAAAGGAAAACCTGGAACCGGCTCGAGGCGGTGGGCTTAAAGGTTTCCAGCCATGATGACATGCGATGTCATTCCTGAGATTCAAATGTCCAGTGAACACTGAAACAATAGATGTGTGATGTGAGATGTGCGATATGGGATTCTTCACTTATCGTATCAGGCTTCTATCCCACATCTCCTATCTCCTATCGAGGACTTGTATTTCTTTGCACTTTGAAAGTGGGCCCCCAGCGTAAGGATATCAATCTTGGTTAGACATGGTTTCTTAACTTCAGCTCCACCGGGTGAGGATTCAGATAGACCTGCTCTTTGAGGTAGGACTGGTCGTATTTGCGAACGTAGTGTTTTATAAGCGTTATGGGCACAATCAGGGGAGTATATTCTCCCCGATACTCGTCGATCACCTCCAAGAGTTCCTGCTTTTCATCGGCGGAAAGATCCCTTTTGAAATACCCCATCATATGTTGCAACACATTGATATTCTTTTTGATAGTGGACTTGAGTTTGAGAGCCTCCATGAACAGAGTCTGGTACTGCGAATAGAGCTGGTCTTGGGAGATGTTCTTGGCCTCGGCCACGAGCTTACCCAAGATGCGGGAATGCTTGGGGCTGTGTGAAAGGATTAGGAGCTTGTGCTCTGTATGGAAAGAAACAAGCCTTCCTCTGCTGCGCTTGCTCCCCAGCAGTTCTCGCCATCTCTTCAGTGCAAATATCCGTTCAATGAAATTCTCCCGCAACCTGACGTCGTGCAATCGCCCATCCTCTTCAACCGGAAGCAATGGGAAGTGGTCCATAAATATCTTGGCGAACATGCCCACGCCATTTTTCGTTGCCATTCCCTTCTCGTTGTAAATCTTGACACGCTCCATGCCTGAACTGGGCGATCTGCTCTTGAAAATAAACCCACAGAGGTCCTCTGATTCAAGTTCTTTGACCCGGGTTCGGGCCCAGGTGACCATCCGCTCAGTATGATCAATCTTTGTCCGGGTTGTTACCAACCGGGGCGATTCTGGATTTCCCTCCAGGTGCATGGATTCCCGCGGAATTCCGAGCCCGCACTCAACCTCGGGACAGACCGGGACAAACTCCACAAATTGACCCAGGGTCTCGATAATGAAGCGGTCGCGTTTGTGCCCGCCGTCATAGCGAACATTCTCACCCAATATGCAGGTGCTGACTCCCAAGCATATCTTGTCTTCCATGCGTTTTAACTCCAGTAGGTAGTAAGCAGCATGCAGGATACAGCGGGCAGCGGGCAGGTTAGACAGCTGTTGGCAAACCTTTGTCGTTTAGGAGTTCTTCTTGGAGATTGAGCTAAACACACCGCGTTCTTTTAGGCGGAAATCTCTTTTGGCTTTCTGCCGGCTGCCAGCTGCTCGCTGGTTACTGCCCTATGCGCTGTTGCCCTTCAGTTCGTGTTTTACAAAATTAAGAGTTCCCCCCGCGAGCAAGGACTGGCGCTGGCGCTGGGAAACCTCCAGGAGAGTGATGATGCTCCGGCCGTTAACCTCCACGGGAATCTCCGTATCTCCGCGTTCGATTAGATTCCTGATGTCTTTGAAGACCACCTTGATTCCCTTGCTCAAATGTTGGTAGTCACCAGGGTCCTTGAAAATTAGAGGTAGGATGCCGAAGTTACACAAATTGGCCTTGTGTATCCGGGCGAAGCTCTTCGCTATCTTGGCCCTTACCCCGAGATATCGGGGGGCCAAAGCGGCATGTTCCCGACTGGATCCCTGGCCGTAGTTTTCTCCACCTATAATGGCGACTTTGCCTTTTTCCTTCGATTCTTTGTGGAAATCTGGCGAGATCTGGTAGTAGACGAACTCGCTTATGGCCTCGATATTGGAGCGAAGCGGCAGGACCATGTTTCCTGCTGGCATAATGGTGTCTGTGGAGATATTGTCCTCCACCTTGAGCACCACCTCCGCTGTCAGCGTATCGGGGAGTGGGTCCAACAGCGGGAAGGGTTTGATGTTGGGACCCCGCACTATTTCGGTTTTATAGCCTTCCTCTGAGGGAAAAATAATGGAGGACTTGTCGATGATATATTGCGCCGGGTGTTTAATCCTGGGATAGTCCATCTCTTTGCCCAAATCCCGGGGATCGGTGATAACTCCCTTGAGGGCTGCAGCCACAGCGGTCTCCGGAGAACAGAGATAGACCTTGTCATCCTTAGTGCCAGAGCGCCCGGGAAAATTTCTGGGAAAAGTACGCAGGCTCACCTGTCCCGTGCCTGGTGCCTGCCCCATGCCGATGCATCCCAGACAACCGGACTGGTGGATCCGGGCTCCAGCTGCCAGCAGATTCATAACTCCGCCCCGAGCAGCCACATTTTCCAGCACCTGTCTGCTACCTGGGTTGATGTGAAAAGAAGTGTCCGGATGGGAAATACGTCCCTTGACGATCTCAGCCACCACCATGAGATCTCGAAAGGAAGAGTTGACGCTACTTCCCACAATTGTCTGCTGCACTTTTGTCCCGGCCACCTCGCGGACACTAACTACGTTTCCGGGAGATGAGGGACAGGCGATCAATGGTTCCAGACTGGAGAGGTCGATCTCCGCATGCTCATCATATGCTGCCCCTTCGTCGGCAGACAATTCAATCCAGGAATCTCCCCGCCCCTCGGACTCCAGGTAAACCCGGGTGTTCTCATCTGACGGAAAGATCGTAGTGGTAGCGCCCAACTCCGTTCCCATGTTACCGATGGTTTCCCGGTCGGTAGCAGAGAGGTTTATTACTCCCGGCCCATAGTATTCGATGATCTTGCCCACGCATCCCTTGACGTCATAACGACGCAGCATCTCGAGGATCACGTCTTTAGCGCTCACCCAGTCCGGAAGTTCCCCGGTAAGTTTGACTCCTAGAATCTTCGGGCAGGGAAAATAGTAGGGTCTGCCCGCCATTGCCAGGGCCACGTCCAGCCCTCCCGCTCCCATCGCCAACATCGAGACACCAGCCGCGCCGGGTGTGTGACTATCGGCTCCCAACATGGTTTTTCCCGGAACTCCGAAACGTTCCATGTGAACCTGATGGGAAATGCCGTTGCCGGGACGACTGAAGTGAATCCCGTACCGGGCACAGGCTGTCTGCAAGTAAATATGATCGTCGGCATTCTTGTTGTCTGTCTGGAGGAGATTATGGTCAACATACTGGGCTGAGAGCTCAGCTTTGATCCGGTCAAGACCCAGCGCCTCAAACTCCAACATGGCCATCGTGCCCGTGGCATCTTGCAACAAGGTGTGGTCAATTCTAATACCAATCTCTTCACCAGGAACGAGCTTTCCTTCCACCAGGTGTGCTTCAAGAATCTTGTGTGCGAGGTTCTTCGCCATCACTGCCTCCCCTCTTTCTTTCTATTCGCAAGGTAAGATTAATAAATATATCAAAAAAATAGTCGACCGACCAACATGTTCGCATGGCGAAAAAAGAAATCCTTATTTACCTTAAGCGAATCGTCTAATGTTCACCGTTTACCCTTCACCGTTCACCTCCAATACTAGCCAAGCAAGCGATAATAAAAAGATGAGGTCGTGGCCCAAAGCAAGATTACTATGGTGAAAATAACGCATATGGCGGCGAGGATTTTGTGGAGCAAATTCTCCCTGATTCTCTCCTGATAGCCCAGCAAGAGCCCCAGGATGATACCAGCGCCGATGCCGCCGCCATGCCCCCAGTTGTTTATACCCGGCACCAGGAAGCCAAAGAGAAACAATCCCAGAACCCACCCACTAATCTGCCTGTAGATGGCATGGCCGTATGTGCCCCCTCTACTTTTGCCATAGTACAGACTGGCCCCAATCAGGCTGCAGACAGCGGCAGAGGCTCCGAGGGTAAAGCGCACCCCGGCAAGGTATGAGACGAAAAATCCTATAACACCGCCAAAGGTATAAATAATGACCAGCCGATTAGCACCATATTCACGTTGGACCAAGGGACCTATCTGGTGCAAAGCCATCATGTTGAACAAGATGTGAAGAATGCCACCATGGAGATAGTTTGCAGAGACCAGGGTCCACCAGCGGTGCCATTGATCTATGGGAACAGTGCCTGTCGATCCCAGCACCAACAGTGCCCTGCTCGAGGGAGAGAGGAATCTAAAAGGATTCGCCGACAAACCCATGTTTGAGGGATTGAAAACGAGAGAGATTAGATACATACCAGCATTGACGTAAATGAGTGTTCTGATAATCTGCTCGCCGCTCAGAAAGGTTCTGGTTAGCGGAATATTCTTCCACCAGGCTCCAGGTCGTGATACCCCACAATGAGGACAAACCTGCTCGTCTGCGCTAATTAACTTACTGCAATTGGGACAAAGAATTGATTTTCTGCGTTCATCAGTCATGATTCAACCTTTGTGAAGCGGGCAACTGGCAGCCAGAAGCGAAAAGAGTTGTAGAAGCTAATGTTTCCTGAGGTTAGACCTACGGGCAACGGACTCTACGAAGTCGCAAAGTGGGAAACGAATCCATAGCCTTCGTAGATTGCCTGGGCAGCAGGAGATTTGATGAACTCCAGGAACTTAGAACCATTCTCGGGATTGGCTGAGTCCTTTAGCTTGCAGATATAGTAGTTTATGCTCTCTCTTTGATCCAATTCTTTGCCCGGCTCTACCACGTCCACCGCCAGGTTGATTTTTTGGGCATGCTGAATCTCAGTGGCCCACACCGGACCCACGTCAACTGTCCCCATACTTATCCTCAACGGGGTTTCCCTGTGATGAACCACCGTAAGGATGGTGGTTCCCTCGGCTCGCTTTTCCTCCATGATTCGGTGAACAAGAGTATCGCCACCGGCTTGTCGGTACATGTCCAAAATATGGAAAGCAATGTCCTCATACTCGGGATTTGGCTGGGAAATTCGCACCTCTGGCCGGGCAAGATCACCCACTGAGGTGATCTGAGCGGGATTGCCTTCCGGTACCATTAGGACGATCCTATTGTGCAAATAGAGAAAATAATCCTCGCTGGAGATGAGACCTTCCCGCTCAAGTTGTTTCATGGCTTTTTCAGACACGGACGCGTACACGTCGGGTCGCACATCGATGAGCTTATCCCTGAACAGAGCGCCACCGGCTAGAATTTGCTTCAATTCCAGCCCAGGAGGCAATGTTTCATAGAAGATATTCTTGACCTCAGAATGGAGGGCTTTGAAATCACTCAACAATTTCTCCATCACCATGAACTGGTTGCCTGCCACGAAGAGCACTAGATCAGCGGATTCGGCATATTCAAGGTTGTGCAAGTCGTCTCCGCGGTCAGAGGGAATTAGTGGATAAGCACGGTGTTTTTCTTCTGCTGCCATTTTACTCTCTCCCAGACTTCTCTTGAATCAGATCTCTCTTTCACCTCTCACAGAGCTCACAGAAAACTCAGAGAGCTCTGTCTTCACTGCTATCAAGTAAAAATCTATCAGGTCATTAGCTGTAATTGTTGAGGCGTCAGATACCAGCGGAGTTTGCCCTCGTTAGTGGGAATCGACTCCACATCTATCCTGCCTAAACCAGCTCTTTCAAATTGAATTGTTGCTTTTGAACCTGAAGTCAAGAGAAATGATGCGACCTCAGCGAGAGATGGAAGATGGCCAGCTACCAGGATCGACTTCTTTTCGGCAAACTGTTTGAGATAATTAATGGTCTCCTCGGCTGGGGTCATCGCCTTGACCTTCTCGGTCTCGAGAATATTTTCCAGCGGGAACCCCACTGCCTCCGCCACAATAGCAGCCGTTTGTTTTGAACGTTTTTTTGGACTAGCTATGATGACTTCAAACTTGAGACCCATCCTTTTGATGGCCTGAGCTACCTTGGACACCTGGGCCTCGCCTTCCGGACTCAGTGATTCCTCGGGATCCTCATCTTTGGAAAGATTCGGCCCATGTTGCATAAGATAAATTTCCATTGCCCTCACCTCCTTTTGGAACACGTGACGCTTTACGCCTTGTGCACCAGCAAAACAAGGTCATACGTTATAAGTTATAGGTTATTAGTTATTAGTTTTACGTTATACGGGGAAAAGATTCAGCGACCTGTAACTTATTGTGTTCTACGCTCCTCCTCTATGATACCGATTATCATTTAACGTATAACTGATAACGTATAACTTACCAGGTCGGATCACTTTGGTGAGGTTGTTCGGACCCATTTTCTAGTCTCTACTAACCGGGCTTCTCCCCTAACACGTATCAAGCTCTTCAAAAAAATCCGTGTCCACTTCAGGCGGAAACTTTGCCAGCAACATGCTGGATTCTGTCTTGGCCAGAACCTGCAGGGGCAAACTTCCCCTTACGCGATGGTGGACATCATGCCTCAGGCTTGCCCCCATGACCACCACAGAATCATTGCCTGCTGCCTCCAGTATGAGCTCGTGGGGACGATCTCCCTCAGGCAGTAGAAGATCACCACCCTTGCCGCATTGATCCAACCAGTCACGCGCTCTCTGGGCACACTCGCTGCCAACCTTAGTCTCCTCTTCTGTCGCATCGGGTTTACGTACCCATATCACATCCACCGGTCCACGCACCGCTGCAAGGAATTGTTTGAGCAGTGGAAAGAGACGTAAGGACGAAGGAGAACCGTCAGCGCACACCAGAAAACGACTGTTCAAATCACCTTCCCGAACCAGGAATACCGAAGTGTGGAGACCAAGGACTAAACTGCGAGCTTTATCCCCCCCCACAAACCTCCCTAGGCCACCTCGTCGCGGAACACCAACAACCACGAGGTCTTGCTGGTGTTCATCCACCTCGTAATTCAACACCTCTAACAAATGGCCGTATCTCTCATAGAAAGGCACACGGCGTCCCGCGGGTGTCGAACCCAAGAATAGATAGCCATTTCGCACTGCTCTGATGATGATGCTTTTTTGTTCTGAGAGGAATCCGGTCTTGATAAGGACCTCCATTGCCTGGGTGAGAATCTGAATTCCCGGTTGAAGTTCACCCCTCTGCTCCCAGGGAATATCCACGCCCACCGGTGGTGGCTCCTCAGTTGCAGGTGTACCACTCCGGGCGGTAAGAAAGCAAATTTCAGAATCCAGGCTCTGCGAAAGTTCAGCTCCAATGCGCAGCACTTTCTCAAAGGCAGTGTTCTCATGCTTATAAGTTAGAATTTTCACCTCTTACCTCTTATTCTCTACGGCTTGTTTTCCCTTTTCCTGACTTTGGCACTTGCGAGGCCTCACCCCTTCTCCCAGAACCTCCCAATTCCCCCGCTTCAGTTCGGAACATTCAACAAAAACCACATACTCACAAGTCGCGCATATCGCCGGGCAGAACGACTCGCGCATCGCCTGCCGTATGGCTGAACCTGTGGTCGTTCGAAAATGGCTTTCTCCCACTTCGCGCAACAGTCCAGAATTCTTAAATATCTGAAAAATCCGTGGCTTGACACCTGCTAAATAGAGACCACCGTCCCTTTCACGGATTTCCTCCAGCAGGATTTCCACAGCGTGAATCCCGCTGGCGTCCAGTATGTTTGTCTGATGCATCCGAACAAGAAGGTTAGCCATTTGGGGGTGATTCTTGAGGCGTCGCTGAAGATCTTCCAACACGAATGTAACTGAACCGAAAAATACGGCACCTTCTATGGTTACGATATCCATTTGACAGCAGATTTTACCGTAGGCGGAGCCCACCATTCTACCTGTCTCCAGGTCAGGCACTACCGAATGAATACGAGGGTGGGATGTCTCTGCCAGGTGAAGACCGATAGATAACAGAACTCCCACATAAACGGCAAACTCTAGGTGCAGAAAAAGAGTCGAAAGGAAGGTCACGAGCAAGACCGCACCATCGCCTCGTGTGGCTCTCATGGCTCTCTTGATATCTTCTTTTCGTATCATATCATATGCCACCACCATGAGTACTCCCGCCAGGGCTGTCACAGGCAGCTTAGCCGCAAGGGGAGCTGCCACAAGAACCACCACGGCCACTGTGATGCCCGAGAGGACTCCGCTCATGGGAGTCTTACCTCCAGAACGGAAGTTCACTGCCGAGCGGGTAAAAGAGCCACTTCCCGGATAACCGCTAAACAATGAAGCCGCCACATTGGCCAGTCCTTGACCGATAAACTCCTGGTTAACATTGAGGCGTTGATGAGTCTGGCCGGCAATTGACTTGGCAATGGATACCGCCTCCATGAGTCCTAATATAGCTATGGCGAGAGCTCCGGGCGCAAGATCTGCAATATCCACCTCAATCTCAAGGCCGTGGATGTTAGGAAAATGAAACGGTGGCAGGCTTTGCGGAATAGCTCCAACCACAGCTACCCCGTAAGCATCCAATTTGAAGAGCGCAACCACCCCTCCAATCACCACCAACGCAATCAATGTCCCCGGCAATGACGGGCGCAGCTTTCGCAGTGCTACTATTATTGCTACAGTTCCGAGCCCGAGTGCGGCAGTAATGATATGGGTTTCGTGCATATGGCTGGCAGTCTGTACCAGAGATTCAACAAATATGCTGGTTCTCTCTAGATTCAAGCCGAGCAGGTTGGGAATCTGCTTGAAACCAATCAACACGGCTGCGCCTGCGGTGAAACCCAGGATCACCGAATGAGATACGAAGTTCAACAGGGAGCCCAAACGGGCAAATCCCATGACAATTTGGATAACACCCACCATGAGGGCGAGGAAAAAAGCGAGCTCCAAATAATGGCTGCTTCCAGGTTGGGCAATTTGGATTAAAGTGCTCAACACCACCAATGATATGGCTGTGGTTGGCCCGGTGATGAGCTGTGCTGAGCTTCCCCAGAAAGAACCAACAATTGCGGGGACAATGGCGGCATATAGCCCATACTGCACTGGAAGGCCGGCGATAAGAGCATAGGCCATGCATTGGGGCACCGCTACCACCGCCACGGTTAAACCACCGACAAGATCTGCGCCAAAATGGCTGCGGCTGTATGTGCGAATCCAGGAAAGAAAAGGAATTATGTCTGCCATTCGGAGATGCATGTTGTTTCCAGCAGGTCGGTGGGTTGAACCGTTTCCCCGGCGGAGAAAAAGTCTCTCGGGAGCTTACGAAACCGCTAATGAGATTCAAGAAAACAATTGTTTTCCAATATTATCCGCTTTTTCCCCTTGCGCCTAGTCGTCTGGAGAGGTAGGAACTTTATACTGGGCATTAGGGACTAGGCAATACATCAAGGAGTCAGAATTCAGTAAGCATGGAGTATATAGCAAATTGGATTACTCAATGCCCTATTCCCCATGCCCCATGCCCCATGCCCTATGCCCTATGCCCTATGCCCTATGCCCTATGCCCCATGCCCCATGCCCTATGCCCCATGCCCCATGCCCCATGCCCTATGCCACTTCTACTGGCTACTGGATTCTATGAACTTGCCTTGAGCCTTATACGTCAGTTGATAACGTCAAGATGGCGGCGACCTCTTCCTCATCAACGTCTGTCCACATTTCGTAAGCATCGGCAACAGCAAAACTCCGACCGCTTCGAATATTGGCGCAACAAAGGGCCTCCACCTCGCCGGCCACCTTGTTCACTGAAGTATGATGTCCCGTGGGTACGGCAACAACAATCTTGCTTACCCCCAGCTTGCGCAAGGCTTCTACAGCCACCCGCATGGTAAAGCCAGAGGCAAGGCCATCATCCACCAATATGATCTGGCGTGCAGAGATATCTGGAAAGTCTCGATCACCACGGAAATTTCTCACCCGCCGCCTAACCTTGCTCGTGGTCTTTTCAATTCCCCGCTTGATCTCCTCATCAGTAAGTCCAGTGCGCCGCACCATCTCTTCATTTAAACGCACGGTTCCATCAAAAGCCACTGCCCCATAGCCAGCCTCAGTATTCCAAGGAAGCGTTATTTTGCTAACAACCGTAATATCCAAGGGCAAACTGAGTCGTTCGGCGATCACCTTAGCTACAGGTACTCCACCGGCGGGTATGGCCATAACTACACTGTCACCTTTAACATATTGTTCGAGCATACGGGCCAGGATTTCTCCCGCGTGCCCGCGTTCTCGAAACACAGCTATTCGATCACGGAACTCAGGCGAATCCACAACATTATTAGGTATGGAGACGACCATGACGGTTCGTCCTTTTCTAGCCTTGAGCGATCAGCTGGCAGCTGCCGACTATTGTTCTTAATCCACCATTAACTTTAAGAAGTTAGACTAGTCTTTTAATGACGTATAGGCAAGGGGGGAATAATAGACTATCTTGCATGAATAACTTTCATGGGATAGAAAGTATTTACCCGATACTCCAACACTCCAATACTCAAGCATTAAAGAGAGAGGCACGTTTATGGATTCAAACAAGATCCCCATACCCATCCTGGAAGGGCACGACTGCTTTGCCTGTGGTACCAATAACCCCATTGGACTGAAATTGGAGTTCTACCGGCAGGGGAACTCAATCTGCTCAGACGTAGTTCTCAGCCGAGACCATGTGGGCTGGCAGAACATGGCTCACGGGGGAATCATATCCACCCTGCTGGACGAGGTCATGTCCTGGACTGTCATTTATTTCAAGAAAGCCTTTTCGGTCACCAGGCGCATGCAGGTTAGATATCTAAGACCTGTACCAGTAGAAACAGTCCTTACCGCAAAGGGAACTATAAGCTCCGAAGGCAAGTCCCGTACCTGTGGTGCCGAAGCTGTTTTGCACGATATGGAAGGAAATGTTTTGGCCAAGGCAGACGGTGAATTTGTCGTATTAGATGGAGATAAACTGACGAACCTTCCGGAAGAATTCAAAAGGCAGATGGTGGCACTCTTTGAAAAGTATGAGTAAAGCGGTGGACGAACAACGGATCTTCTTTACATCCAACACGATTCAGATCGAGGGCTTAATCGGGCTTACGTCGGGGGATAGGGGTGTGGTTATCACGCATCCGCATTCACTTTACGGCGGCAGTATGCACAACAATGTCGTGGAGTCCCTGGTCCGGGTCTATCAGCGTGCAGGATATAGCACCTTGCGTTTCAATTTCCGAGGTGTCGGCAGTAGCCAGGGAGAATACGATGGGGGCCTGGGCGAACAGCAAGACGTCAGATCGGCCCTGCAATATCTTTCCGGGAAAGGTAAGACTGGGATAGATCTGGCCGGGTATTCCTTCGGCGCCTGGGTAAACGCGATGATGGGAGCATCTGGAGACACCTTTGAACGAATGATTATGGTTTCGCCTCCGGTAGCCTTTCTTGAATTCCCATCGGTACAACTTTCCCCGCAGCTCGAGCTGGTTATTGCTGGCAGCCGTGACCAGATTGCACCGGTTGAGTTCATTAGAACCTTGCTGCCTGCCTGGAACCCAAGAGCTGTCCTTCATGTGATTGAAGGAGCAGATCATTTTTATGGGGGATACACAGACGAGCTGGAGCGCATAATGGAAGCTTATTTGAAAACCGAAGGAGACTAAAGACTTTAAACTCCGCCGGCGTCCTTCTCTTCCTCCAAAAAGCTGATGGCCCCGTGAGGACAGGCTGGGATGCAAATACCGTCGAAGTCACATTTCGCCGCATCTATGACAGCAACACCATTAACGATGGCAATTGCATCTTGGGGACAGATCTTCTCGCACTCACCCGAACCGCGACACTTTTCCCGATCAACCAGAATCTTCATCTTCGCTACACCTAACCAAAAGTTTAGTCGAAAACAAGTGATACATCCTAATCAATACTGCTGATAGGGTCAAGTTTGTCCATATCAAGAGTTTTCCTAGAAATGTCATTTTTGGAAAAATTCCTTCATCCATATGACTTGACAAAATCACTAACAGTTGTTCTATTGTCGCAAGCTTGAAATCAGCTTTAATCTCGCAGAAATTTGCCTGCAACTACCCGGCCACTTTTTCTGTGGAAACGAAGGGAGGGAAGTTTCGATGTTGACCGAGCTGAAGAAACGATTCGTCTTCCTTGCGGCTATTACTATTATCTTGTTAGTGATAACTTATCCGGCTTTATCAGCCGAAAAACCACCAGCCCAGGGCGAAACTTTGCCGCACTTTGAGCTTGCAGTACCCCAGGATTCAGCAGCCAAAAGCTATCTAGGGCTTTCGGGAAGTGGAAAATTCACTGTTCCACAGATCAAGGCCCGAGTTGTTGTCATCGAAATTTTCAGCATGTACTGACCATTTTGTCAAAAAGAAGCGTTCCGGGTGAACGAACTCTATCGTGCTATACAGGAGAGAAAGGACCTGAGAGGCAAAATGAAGGTCATTGGAATTGGCGCTGGAAACAGTCGCTTTGAGGTTGATTTTTTTCAAAAGAAATACGAGGTACCTTTTCCCCTCTTTTCCGACCAGGATCTAAGTATCCACAAAATTATAGGAGAGGTTAGGACCCCTTACTTTTTTGGGGTAAAAATTAATGATGATGGAAGCAATGAAGTCTTTTACAGCAAGCTGGGTGGCTTTGAAGATGCCAACGAATTTCTGAAGTTGATGGTCAAGTTGTCTGGGATCTAGTAGGAGGGATTATCATGCCGAAAATAAAGTACGCATCCGTCATATGTGTGGTGGGATTCTTGACTGCCTTCGTTTGGCTTTCAGCGGTACATGGGCAGTCTGCTGCCTATAAGGACAATATTTATCCGGTTGGAAAACTGAAGCCGCGAGACAGCGTGCCCAAACTCAAAGTGGGCGACCGGGCCCCAGATTTTACCCTTGCCGCAGTGCGTGGGAGTGAGATTTCTTTAAAGCAGTATCGCGGCAAAAAAAATGTAGTCATATCCTTCGTACCGGCCGCCTGGACACCTGTTTGCTCAGACCAATGGCCCGGTTACAACATCGCCAAGAATTACTTCGACCAAAACGACGCCATCCTTCTGGGCATCACGGTAGACAACATTCCAACCCTGTATGCCTGGACCAATCAAATGTGCATGGGTGGTGGGACGTTGTGGTTCCCCGTGCTCTCGGACTTTTACCCCCACGGTGCGGTGGCAGATAAATATGGGGTTTTACGATCGGATGGCGTCAGCGAGAGGGCCCTGTTTGTAATCGATAAGAAGGGAATTATTCGCTACATAGACGTGCACGACATCAACACCAGGCCACGTTTGGAAGTTCTAGTCGGAGAACTCGAAAAGTTGAACAAATAAAGTTTAAGGTACAAGGATTCAGGTGTGGCAACAGATTGCTTCATTCCTTGAACCCTTTACCTTGAACCTTGTACCCTTAGTCCAAGACCTCCCCGCCGGGTAACGACTGCGAAACCTGACAAAGCCCTGACCGACCGAAATCTTTCCTTCATATTCCTAAAAGCCTAGGGGCCTTACGCTGGTAACCCTCCTCTTCGGCTAGCAAGTCAAGATGACCGGTGGCAAGGTCATCCACAGCCAAACCCTTCAGGTCACCACCCTCGCGGGTGTCCATGACTTTG
>CP070735.1:2416975-2457660 GCA_020347625.1 Deltaproteobacteria bacterium | reverse complement strand
TAGCAAGAATCGGTAAGGGTAGGAGTACCAGATACGTCCTGAAATAGGTCGCATTATGTCCGGATTATGTCCGGATTATGTCCGGATTAGTCCTCACACGGCAATTTTGACTGTGCGGCATTATACAGCTATTTAAAATAGTATTAGTAATTTCAGTAGTATATAAATTTGCTGGGCGCGGGGTAAATATGGCAAGAAATTTGCTTAGAAACAATGGTGAGCTAGGACGGTAAGGACAGCATGATAATAGGCTACCCTGCCTTCTTGACTCTTCAACTCTTTTTCTCCTTTCTTATGACCGGCTGGATGCGGCCCCGTCCAGCCGGTTTTTTTTCCTCTGAACCATTTCCTTCCCGAGCGGCTGTGAGGATAATGATCTCAGCAGATTCAAAAAGACCAACAAAATTGGTAACTCCTGCTATTAATTAAGTCTTGACAAAGGGGGGCACCATTGCTAACTTTCTTTAGCACTCGATGACGATGAGTGCTAATAAGAGGGAAGCCATGGCAGGATTGGTAAAAGGAGAAAGAAGCCGGCGGGTACTTGAGGCGGTCATTCTCGAGTACATTCAGGGCGGCGTACCGGTTGGTTCTAGAGCTATAGCTAAAAGATACGGCTTAAATGTTAGCCCGGCAACGGTTCGCAACGTAATGGCAGACCTGGAAGAACTGGGGCTTCTATTCCAGCCGCATACTTCGGCGGGAAGGGTGCCAACCGATCTCGGGCTCCGAGTTTATATAGACTCCATTGTACAAATTCAGCAACTAAGTGGAGCCGACCGGGAGCGTATCAAACGTTCCTATCAGGGTGGGGTGCCCCGAGTGGAAGACCTGCTCAAGGAAACTTCCAAAGTTCTTTCATCTTTTTCCAAACAAGCCGGTGTCGTACTTACTCCTCGACTGTCGAAAATAGGTTTTAAGAGGATAGAGTTCATTCGACTTCGTCCAAATATCGTCATGACCATACTGGTTTCCAAGGCCGGCATTGTCCACAATACAATCGTCGACGTAGAAGAGAGCATTACCCAGGACGAATTGGATAAGTATAGCCGTTACCTCAATGGACTTCTGCAGGATCTCACCCTGCGCCAGGTAAAGATGCGGTTGTTGGAGGAGATGAAAAAGGAAAAGGTACTCTTCGACAGATTACTAGGCAAAGCCTTGGAATTGAGTCAGCAGGCTCTAAATGAAAATATAGAAGAAAGTGAGCTCTACATTGGTGGCAGAACCAATCTGTTGGATAATCCCGAATTTGCTGATGTCGAGCAGATGCGGCGGATATTCAATGCCTTCGAGGAGAAGAGTAAGATTATCGACCTTCTGGACAAGAGCATGGCGGGTAAGGGTGTTAACATTTTCATTGGCTCCGAGAGCGAGCTGCTGGATATGGAGAATGTGAGCTTCATCACCTCGCCATACACCAGTGGCAATGAAATTCTGGGTACTCTTGGTGTGATGGGACCGACCAGAATGGATTACTCTCGGATTATTCCCTTGGTGGACTACACCGCCAAGCTTTTGAGCAAAATGTTGGAGGAGGCTTTCTAGCGAGAACGTTGTAATGGTCGAGAAATGGATGCACTCCCTGGTTTTTTGGGAGTTTTGTTATTAAGAGGTAGCTGGGGGCTTGACTGAGCGCAAATCGTTATTAACAAAAGTATTGAAAGCAAGGGAGGAACTCGGGTGGTTTTAAAGAAGGAGCAAACGAGCAAGCCTGAGGAGAACCAAGAAGAACAACGAAAGGAAAGGCAAGAGGTTCCCGTCGGCAATGCAAGTGAAGCAGAGAAGCAACAGGTTGACATCGACAAAGAAGAAGAATTTAACCCTGATTCTGCTACTAAAGCGGCTCTATTAGCTAAATACAGGGAGTTGGAAGAGCAGCTCAGTGACTCAGAAGAACGGCTGCTGCGAACCGCTGCGGATGCGGAAAATTTCAAGAAGCGGCTTCAACGCGAAAAAGAAGAACAGACCCGCTATGCCAATGAATCCTTCATTCGAGAGCTTTTACCAGTCATTGACAATTTGGAGAGGGCCCTGGACCATTCGCAAGTCGAATCCAATCAGGGCAGCCTTTTTGAAGGGCTGAACATGACGCTCAAGGGCTTCGTTGATACGCTGGCCAGGTTCGGCTGCACTGCGGTAGAGGCAGTGGGCGAGCCCTTTGATCCCAATTATCACGAGGCGGTTTCGCAGGAGGAATCAGCGGATTATGACAGCAATGTCGTTGTGAGGGAGCTACAAAAGGGCTACATTCTAAAAGACCGACTGCTCCGTCCGGCAATGGTGGTGGTTTCCAAGCCCTCAGGACTCATGTCGGGTAACGCCGTAAGAAAACAATCGGGTGGCAAAGATAAGGCTGAAAAAGCTGAGGTAAAGATAAAGGTTAAGAAGGCATGATAAAAACGGAAAGGTTAAAAACCCCTATTCGGGTAAAAGTTTAAGGAGGAAAGCATGGGAAAGATAATCGGCATTGATCTGGGGACCACCAACTCAGTGGTTGCGGTTATGGAAGGCAAGGAGGCCAAGGTCCTCACGAATGCCGAGGGGAGTCGCACGACCCCTTCAATTGTCGCATTCACGGAGGGTGGCGAACGACTATTGGGACAGGTGGCCAAACGGCAGGCCATTACAAACCCTGAGAATACCGTCTATGCGGTGAAACGTTTAATCGGCAGGAAGTTTGCTTCCGCAGAAGTAAAGCACGACATAACCATTTGTCCCTTTGAGATCGTAAAGGCGGACAATGGTGACGCACACATCAAGATTCGTGGTAAAGAATACAGCCCAGCAGAGATTTCGGCCATGGTGCTGCAAAAGATGAAGCAGACAGCAGAGGACTATCTAGGTGAAAAAGTAACTGACGCGGTAATAACTGTGCCAGCCTACTTTAATGACAGTCAGCGGCAGGCCACGAAAGATGCTGGTCGTATTGCCGGACTGAACGTCCTGAGAATTATCAATGAGCCCACGGCAGCTTCGCTTGCCTATGGCCTCGACAAAAAGGCAGACGAGAAAATTGCCGTCTTTGACCTGGGCGGCGGCACTTATGATATTTCCATACTCGAGATAGGCGATGGCGTCTTCGAGGTGAAAGCTACCAACGGTGACACCCACTTGGGTGGCGAGGACTTCGACCAGAGGGTCATTGATTGGCTTGCGGACGAGTTTCGCAAAGACCAGGGAATTGATCTGCGCGGCGATAAAATGGCCTTGCAGCGCCTCAAGGAGGCAGCGGAAAAAGCGAAAATGGAGCTTTCCACCTCCATGGAGACGGATGTTAACCTGCCATTCATCACGGCTGATGCAAGTGGTCCAAAGCACCTCAATATTAAACTGTCTCGATCCAAATTTGAGTCATTGGTGTCGGATCTAGTCGACAAATTGGTACCGCCTGTGCAAACCGCCCTCAAGGATGCAGGCCTGGCAGCTTCAGACATTGATGAAATCATTTTGGTGGGTGGCATGACCCGGATGCCTCGGGTGCAAGAGAAGGTGAAAGAGATTTTTGGTAAGGAGCTTCACAAGGGCGTCAACCCTGATGAGGTGGTTGCTGTGGGTGCTGCAATACAGGCTGGTGTGCTCAAAGGTGACGTTAAAGACGTGCTCTTGCTGGATGTGACCCCACTCTCTTTGGGGATTGAGACTTTGGGCGGGGTACTGACTAAACTCATCGAAAAGAACACCACCATACCCACACGTAAGAGCCAAATTTTCTCAACCGCTGCTGATAACCAGCCGGCGGTATCCATCCACGTGCTGCAGGGTGAAAGAGAGATGGCTGCCAACAACAAGACCCTAGGGCGCTTCGAGTTAGTGGGTATTCCCCCGGCGCCGAGGGGAGTTCCGCAGATCGAGGTGACCTTCGACATCGATGCTAATGGTATTGTCAACGTATCGGCCAAGGATCTCGGCACTGGTAAAGAGCAGTCCATTAGGATCACCGCTTCCAGTGGTTTGAGCGAAAAAGAGATTGAAGAAGCTATTAAGGAAGCGGAGATGCACGCCGAGGAAGACAAGAATAAAAGAGAGCTCGTGGAGGCCAAAAACAACGCTGACTCGCTCATATACCACACTGAAAAAACCCTGGCAGAGATGGGTGATAAGGTTGATGCTGCAACCAAGCAGAACATCGAAGAACACACGCAGCGGTTGAAAACTGCCATGGAGGGCGATGATGTGGAAGCCATAAAACGCGCTTCTGAAGAACTGATGCAGGCCTCACATAAGGTAGCAGAGGCCATGTACCAGCAGGCTTCCCAGGCTGGGGATGCTCAGCAGCAAACCGGAGAAGCTGCCGACGAGGGTGCCGGCAGTGATGAAGAGGTGGTGGAAGCTGAGTTTGAAGAGGTTGATGAGGACAAAAAATAACCGCCAATCGGGACTTGCTTAATTCTACGAAAGGGTGCTAAAAATACTCTCTTACGGGAGAAATTAGCACCCTTTTTCATTTCGCATTCAGCATTTTTTATTTTGGTGAAATTCTATCCCGACTCTCGTCCCTTAATCTGTAATGATCAATGTGAAATGAAAAAGGGTTTCTTGCGCTTTACAAGCAACGACTCCAAAAAAGGAAAGACGGCATGAGGCTAAGGAGACAGATTATAAGGGGATTTGCTCTCTGGTTGGTTCTTTTCCTTTTGGCTGGCTGTGCTTTGTTACCAGCTAAAAAAGAGATTGCTGCGGAGCCACCGTCCACTGTGGATGGTAAGGCAGCACCACAGCAGCTGGCAAGGGCGGAAGCAGCTTTCCAGCAAGGTAATATGGAGGAGGCCTCCCAGCAATATCGTGAACTGGCTATGGCATTTCCCAGAAGTCCAGAGGCGGCAAAGGCGCTGTTACGGCAGGGCGAAATTGCCTTTCGTTTGGAACGTTACGGCGAGGCTGTGTCCTGGTTCGAGGAGGTTATGAATCGGTTCCCAATCAGACCAGAGGGAGATGAGGCCCGGCTTTGGCTGCTTCGTTGCTACGTCAAGCTAGAGCGCTTCAATGACGCGGTAGAGACCGGAAGATCACTCATGGCCTATTTGCCCAAAAAGTCTCAGAGAGCCGAGGCGGCCGAAGTTGTGGGTGACGCCCAAGGGGCGCAGGAAAAATACGTTGAGGCCGTGAAGTGGTATGTTAAGGCATACTCGCTTGCCGGGGAGGATAAACATTCCGCACTGACAGAAAAAGTGGACGGCGCGCTGGATCAAGTTGATCGGGATCAGGTGCTCGCCCTACTTGCCCATTTCCCAGTTGGTTTTCCAAGTCTTCAACTGCAGACTCGCATGGTGGAGATCGATATGGAGAGTGGGCAGTTGGTCATGGCTCAACAACAGCTTCAAGCACTCATCGAGAAACAGCCGGAGCATCCGTTGGCCGAAACTTGGCGGACAATGGCCGAAAGAATTGAGGAATGGCTCAAGGTGGATATGACCACCGTGGGTTGTGTTCTACCTCTCAGCGGCCGTTATCAAGCATATGGCGATAAGGTCCTTCGTGGATTGGTGATGGCCGCCCAGGACCTTAAAGTTCAGATTACTGGAAGTCCGGATATTAAGCTGGTCATAAAGGATAGTGGGGGCGACGCGGATTTGGCTGTGGCAGCAGTAAGGGATCTGGTGCTTAACCATAGAGTCGCCGCAATTATTGGGCCTCTGAGCCGTGTGGCTGCCGAGGCGGTCGCTGAGGAGGCACAGAAGCTCTGGGTGCCTATCATTACTCTTACCCAGAAGGAGGGAGTCAGCGAGCTTGGCAATTTTGTGTTTCGTAACTTTCTCAGCAATGAACAACAGACAAAGGCACTGGTGGAATACGCAGTGCTCGGATTGGGCTACAGACGCTTTGCCATTCTCTACCCCAATGACGGCTACGGGTCAAGACTGATGAACCTATTTTGGGACGAACTTGATCGACTTGGGGGTGAGGTACGAGGAGTGGAAGCCTATGAGCCGTCCCAGACCGATTTTGCCGATCAGATCAAGAAAATTGTGGGGCTCTATTATCCTAGACTTGAAAGCGAACTGATGGATGAAACCGGGCAGATTGCTGATGCCGAGAGGTTGGCAGAGAAGCCGGCAGAAGAAGGTACTGAACTACCGGAAGAGGACCCTTTACCAATCTTAGACTTCGAGGCGATATTTATCCCTGACGGTTACGGAAAAGTGGGTCTCATTGCCCCCCAACTTGCATATCATGACGTTACCGGAATTAAACTAATGGGGACCAATCTGTGGAACTCTCCCAAGCTTATCGAGATGGCAGCTCCCTATCTGCAGGGCGCTGTTTTTGTAGATGGTTTCTTCCCTGAGAGCAGTTTGCCTCTCACCCGTCAGTTTGTCCGAAGGTATGAGGACACCTTTGGTGAAAAGCCCGGCTATCCAGAGGCGCAAGCCTACGATACGATGCGCTTGCTGGTGAAGGCTCTCCAGCACCCGGGAGTGACATCGCGTCCAATGCTCCGTGATGCCATCTTGGCAATACAGGATCTACCCGGAGTAGCGGGGATTGCATCTGTAGATCCAGAAGGAGATGTAAGCAAACCTCCTTTTCTCATTGCTATTGAAAGGAGGCGAATGGCAGAAATTCAGGTGGATTTTGAGTATTTACGGCAGCAGCAATCCACTCTGGATATTATCACTGAGCACCAAATTTCACCCCGGGAACATCCGGTTGCACCAGATTCAACATCATCAAAGACCGGCTGGTAATTACGGCATAATACAGCGGGCAGATTGCACTAGGCACATGAAACTGTGGAGCTGAAAGCTGGAGGGTAATATTATTTTGGGGGTTGAACAATGAAAATTACCCTGGATGAGGTAGAACACGTGGCACGACTGGCTCGTCTGGAGGTTAGTGCTGACGAGAAACAGCACCTAACAGAGCAGATGAACCGGATCTTGTTATACATGGAGAAACTCAATGAGTTGGACACTACCGAGGTTGTTCCCACTTCACATGCCATTGATCTGCATAACGCTTTTCGGGAGGATCTGGTAGAGGAATCCTTACCACGGAAAGAGTCTTTGGAAAACGCTCCAGAGGCGAATGACGCCGAGTTCATTGTGCCAAAAGTCATTTAGCGCGGAGGAGACACTAGGCACTAAGCACTTTTATTAGATAACTTTAAGTATTTGAAAAAAGTTGCTAAATAATATTTTTCTGAGAAATAACTTTAAATTTAATTTTCGTAATTTTGAGACTCAAACTGTATACTTCGAACCTGGAATTTTGAGCTAGCGAATCATTTTTTTGGTAGTGCTTAGTGCATAGTGCCTAGTCCTTAGTGTTCTGTCGGAGGGCATGAATAATATGCGGAGGGTTTTTCGCCTTAGGTACAGAAGAGGTAGATGATGGAGCTTTACGAACTGACCATACACGAGTTGAAAAGCTTGCTGGTTCGAGGAGAGGTTACTGCCGAAGAGGTTACGAGTTCCCTGTTTGAAAGAATTCGGAAGTTGGAGCCCAAGGTGGCTGCCTATATTTCTCTGTCAGAAGAAGCTGCAATGGAACAGGCGCGAAGCTGGGATCAGCGCGGCTACCAGGACACCACAGCGGTTATTGCCGGAGTGCCCATAGCGATTAAAGATGTGCTTTGTACCAAAGGGATTCGGACTACTTGTGGCTCAAAGATTCTCGCCAATTTTGTGCCGCCTTTCGACGCCACCGTCGCCCGAAAGATAAAAGAAGCTGGCGGCATTCTTCTGGGTAAGACGAATATGGATGAGTTTGCCATGGGATCTTCATGTGAGAACTCAGCTTTTGGGCCCACTCACAATCCCTGGGATCTTAACCACATACCCGGTGGCTCAAGTGGCGGTTCGGCAGCTGCGGTGGCCACCGATGAGAGCATCGCAGCCATCGGCTCAGATACAGGGGGCTCAATTCGCCAGCCAGCTGCACATTGCGGTGTTGTGGGCCTGAAGCCAACTTACGGACGGGTGTCCCGCTACGGTCTAGTGGCTTTTGCCTCCTCCCTCGATCAAATCGGCCCAATTGCCAAAGATGTAAGAGATGCTGCCCTATTGCTGAATGTAATTGCAGGCTACGACCATCGTGATTCAACTTCAGTGCCGACTGAGGTTCCTGACTATCAGCAGAGTCTGGTGGAGGGGCTGGAAGGTATCACTGTGGGAATACCCCGGGAGTATTTTATTGAAGGGTTGGACCCGGATGTGGAACGGGCGGTAAAGGACGCCGTTGGGGTGCTTGAGGCCTTGGGTGCCAGAGCTATCGAAGTCTCCCTCCCTCATACAGAATACGGTGTAGCAGCCTACTACATTATCGCTCCGGCAGAGGCCAGCTCTAATTTAGCGCGTTACGACGGGGTGAAGTACGGTTTACGTAGCCGGGAGAGAAAAACCCTGATGGAGATGTATCGAAAGAGCAGGTCGGAGGGTTTTGGTGCTGAAGTGAAAAGGAGGATAATGCTAGGAACCTATGCCCTGTCAGCCGGGTACTACGACGCCTACTATAAAAAGGCCTCCCAAGTGCGCACCCTGATCCGCGATGACTTTCTCCAGGCTTTCAAACAATGTCAGGTGCTCGCTGCCCCGGTGGCACCGACTGCAGCATTCGGTTTGGGGGAGAAGGTGGATGATCCCCTGCAAATGTACCTTTCAGACGTCTTCACTCTGCCCGCCAGCCTGGCTGGAATTCCAGGATTGTCAATACCCTGTGGCTTTACCAGTCAAGGCTTACCCATTGGACTTCAGATCCTGGCGCCACATTTCCACGAGGGGTTGGCCTTGCAAGTGGGCTATAATTTCGAGAAGAACACCGAATTTCACCAGAAACGACCACCGCTATGAAGCATGGGGTGAGGTGATAAATGTGCCAGCTGTCAGCTATCTGTTGATTTACTATTCTTCCCCTCTAAAATATCCTTTGGGAACCGCCACGATACCCCTGGATGTCACGCTGAAGTTTTTCCGGTCCTCGCTAGGGTTGTAGCCGATTTCGGTGTTGGGAGGTATTACGTTTTCCTTGTCTATAATGGCCTTTTTAATCTTACAGTGACGCCCTATTACCACACCATCCATGATGACTGACTCATCAACTGTGGCCCAACTCCGTACAATCACGTTATAGGCCAGCACAGAATTCCGGACCACACCACTGACAATACAGCCGGGAGCTACCAGGGAATCCAGAGCCTTGCCCACACGATAGCCCTGCGGCCGTTCGGTAGCAAAGACAAATTTGGCAGGCGGTACAGCTGCCTGGTAGGTGTGAATGGGCCACTTCCGGCCGTAGAGGTTAAAATAGGGATCCACTCCGGTGAGATCCATGTTGGCGTTCCAGTAAGCATCCAAATTTCCTACATCCCGCCAATAGCCGGAATCCCGGGTATGGGATTCCAACTGCAACTTGCGTTCACCATCTTCCAAGGTGACATATATGTAGTCCTCGATCTGGTTTTGTTTCCGATAGGGATAGGCGTAGATTCGATGGGAATCCACCAGCTGAGGAATGATGTCGTGGCCGAAGTCATCCTCACTACCTGATCGAAGGATTTCCACGAGAGTCTCTGTCTGGAAGAGGTAAATTCCCATAGAGGCGAGCACGTGGTTGGGATCGCCAGGAATAGTCTTGGGATCCTCCTTGGGCTTTTCCTGGAAACCAAGAATGCGAAACTCTTCGTCCACTTCAGCCACACCGAACTGATGAGCCAGTTCTGTTCCAACCTCCAGGAGCGAGATGGTGACGTCTGCCTTGTTAGCCATATGATAGCGATGAAATAAGCTGTAGTCCATTTTGTATATGTGATCACCGGAGAGAATCAGGACGTGGCTTGGTTTATAACGCTCAAGGAGATAGAGGTTTTGTCGAATGGAATCGGCTGTACCTCGGTACCAGTCAAGGCCTATTCGTTGTTGGGGTGGCACGATCTTCAAGAAATGGCCGAGCTTCTGGTTGAAGATATTCCAGCCGTCTTCCAGATGGTCATTGAGGGACTGGGACTTGTATTGGGGCAACACGATGATCTTGTATATCTGCGAGTTGATGCAGTTGCTCAGAGGCAAGTCGATAAGTCTATAAATGCCTCCAAAGGGGACAGCAGGCTTGGTGCGGTCTCGGGTGAGTGGCATTAGCCTTTCGCCCCTCCCACCAGCCATAACGAAGGCGAGGATGTCTTTCATGATCATATCCTATTTCGCTAGGGGTTTTACTAAAAGGGTAGCTAACCTTATGGTCCCTGAGTATGGACGAATTGTCAAACTAATCATTGCCGATCGTGTTGTCTATGGTTCTTTATTTGTAGACGGCCCTTGGTCGGATGCTTCCGCGAGGCGGGTTGATCCGACAACGAGGCTGTTATCTTGATTGTTTCCCGGAATTGTCAGAACAACGGAAAATAAAGGAAGAGGCACGGATTAGAAAAGCGCTTCGACGAATTGTTCGGGGTCGAACTCCTTGAGGTCATCCAGACCCTCGCCTAAACCAATAAAGCGGATTGGGATTTGGAACTCCTGGCACACCCCCACTACGATACCTCCCTTTGCCGTGCCATCTAGTTTGGTTAGTACCAGTCCAGACACCGCCAGCTCCTGATGGAAGAACCGTGCCTGAGAAAGTGCATTCTGCCCGGTTGTGGCATCCAGAATTAGCAGAATCTCATGGGGAGCAGTGTCCATCTGGCTCGAAATAACCCGCTTCACCTTTTTGAGTTCCTCCATGAGATTTACCTTGGTGTGGAGTCGACCGGCCGTGTCTATCAGCACCACGTCCACCTCACGGGCCTGAGCGGCAACCATGGCATCGTAGACCACGGCGGCTGGATCGGCACCACTGCTCTGTTTGATCAGATCAACTCCCACACGTTCCGCCCAGTGCGTTAGTTGTTCGATAGCGGCGGCTCGGAAGGTATCAGCAGCGACCAGCATCGGTCGCAAGCCCACCTTTTGATACTGAAAAGCCATTTTTGCGAGGGTGGTGGTTTTACCGACACCGTTGACACCAACGGCCATGATCACAAATGGTGTGTGAGCGGAGACATCCAGGGCTGGCGCCTGAACCTTGAGGAAGCGGTGGATTTCGTCTTTCAAGTGGATGAGCAACCGATCAGCATGGGTGAGTTCCCTGCGGTGCAGTTTTTCCTCCAGGGAAGCAACTAGTTTCTGGGTGGTATCAACCCCCAGATCAGACGTGATGAGCACTTCTTCCAGTTCCTCCAGTACTTGCTCATCAATTTCTTTCTTGCCGAGAACCAGACGGTCGATTTGGCCCACCAGCGTCTGGCGCGTCTTCTGGAGACGCTGGCGCATATAGCTGAAAAACCCTGAAGGAGTTTCCGAGGCAGCCTCCACCGAATTTTCAGCGGAGTGATCATCGGCTGCAGTGTTGCTCTCCTGAGGCTGGTGGCTTTCGCTTCTATTTTCACCAGCGCTCTCGGCTGGGTCGCCTTCCTTTTGTCGCTTAAACCATTTGACCATGGGTCTCAGGAATACCCTGAAAGTTAACTGATATGATCTTGGAAATACCCGGCTCTTCCATGGTTACACCCAGAAGAACATCTGAGATCTCCATGGTTCTTTTGTTGTGGGTGACCATAATAATCTGTGATTCTTGGCTAATTTTCCTAAGCACTTCAATAAAGCGGTCAATATTGGCTTCATCCAACGGGGCATCTACCTCATCCAGAACGCAAAATGGACTGGGTTTTATCATATAAAGAGAAAAAAGGAGTGCGGCCGCGGCCAGGGCCTTCTCTCCACCCGAAAGCAGACTCATGCTGGTCAGCCGTTTGCCAGGGGGATGCACCAGAATTTCGATTCCAGCCTCCAGTGGGTCACGGTCGTTCAACAACTGCAAATGGCCACTGCCTCCATTGAAGAGAAGAGGAAAGACCTCAGAAAGCTTGCGATTTACCGCTTCAAGGGTTTTGAGAAACCGCCTGCGGGTGGTCCGGTTGATGCGTGAAATTGCCTTTTTTAGACCATCCAGTGACTGAACTAGATCGTCCCGTTGAGCGGTGAGGAAGTCATGACGTTGCTGCTGCTCTTCGTACTCTTCTATGGCTGTTAGGTTGACCTCGCCGATGCGCGCTACTCGATCGCGGAGCCGCTGCACTTTCTCCTCGAATCTGTCGAGGTCGATGGGTTCTTCCATGTCAGGCGGGCTTTCGGTGGTGAGATCCAGATAGTAGCGTTCCTGGGTCTGATGCAGGAGGTACTGGATCTTTAAGTTGAGTTCAGTGATTTCTTGGCGCAGATTTTGAACCTCCTGCTCCTGTTCTTTGTCTTGCTGAAGGATCTTCGTCCTGCGCGATTCCAGTGCATGCTGCTGATCTTCAAATTTACGCCAGTGGTCCTCTTCACTCCTGAGAAGCTTTTCTCGCTCCTGCAGTTGTCCCTGCGCCTCCTCAAGTCGCTTTTGGGTCTCGCTTTGTTCTACTCTTAACTGCTCTACCTGCTGCTGACAGGTTTCTCGCTCTCTCCGAAGCAGCTGGAGCCGTCTGTCGCCTTCCGCAGAGTATTCCTCCAGCCGCTGATGACTGGAGCGGGCTGCCTCTTTTTTCTCTACAAGCGCGCCAACTGTAACCTGCTGAGCGGTTGTTTTTTCCCGGAGGTTGTCCACTACTTGTTCCAGTTCTTGGCGTTGGTGTTGAGCTTCTGCTAGTTCGTCCTCCAGTTCCTGGCGGCGTTTTTCCAATGCCTCGAGTTCCTGTTCATTTTGGCCACGCTCCATCTGGAGTTGAGAGCCCTCTTCCTCATCGTGATCTTTCTCCATATCAAGTACCGCTAGCCGCTCCGTGATTCTTTGCTGTTCGGTCTCAAGACGGAAGTGCTCTTTTTCCTGTTCCATGAATCGATCACGTAGCTTCTGCTGCTGGTCCTGAATTGTCTGGAATCGTGAGGTAAACTCAACAAGCTGCTCTTCAATTTTCCGTAACTTGTCTTGTCCCGCCTGTAGCTTTTCCGCCGAACCTGCAACCTTGGCTTCGAGATTTTTCCTCTCCTCCTGTTTTTCCAAGATGCTTATCTGCTGTTCTTGGCTTCCCCCCCAGAGTGTCCCGTCCTGGGCTACCAAGTCACCTTCAGAGGTAACCAAAACAAACGTGTGAGGATGAGACTGCCAGCATGACAGCGCTTGCTGAAGGTCTGAGCAAAAGAGTACTTTGGAGAAAAGGTGGTGAATAATGGTCTCATAACCCGGACGTGGCCTAATCAAACTGGCGAGCGGAACAGGGCCTTCACCACTAGCGACAGGTTCAGGCGACTTATTGGCAACAGATAGAGGAATGAAATGATTCCGGCCGCTCCCGGTGCTTTTCAAGTGTTCAAGGGCTGTACATGCATCGCTGAGCGAATCCACAACTAAAGCCTGCAACCGGCCACCGAGCACTGCCTCAACCGCCTGGCGATGACTGGGATCCACTTCCAACATTTCGGCCACTGCACCGCGGATGCTGCACTTGAGTTCATCCTCATCCCTGGCGTTCATCAGCGCTCTAACCGCGTCGCTAAACCAGGCGTAGGAACTTTCCATCTCTAAGAGCACCTGGAGCTGAGATTGTTGCTGGTTGTAAATACTTTCCAAGCCGCTTATTTTCTCAGCGCACTCATTTCGGGCCTGTATAAACTCTTGTTTCTCTTGGTTAAGAGAATTTAACTCGTCTGACAGTTTCTCAGTCTCGGCTTCAATGGCTGATTTTTCCTTTTCCAACCTCAGCCTAAGTGGTTGCAACTCGTTAGACTTTTCCTCGAGGCCCTCATATTCAAGCCTACACCGGTTCTGGCGGCGCTGGAGATCCTCGAGCCGTTTTCGCAAGGACAACTGATCATTACGAACCCGCGCCATTTCTCCCAACAGATCTACCAGATCACTCTTTTCTGCATCCAATCGATCGGTCAGCTGATTGAAACGTGCTTTCTCTCTATTTAATTCAGTCTCCAGCTCTCTGGCGAGGATTTCAGCCTGGGAGCAAGCTTCTGCCAACTCTCGTTGTTCGTCAACGATATGCTCCCTTTCCTGGGTGAGTTGCGCCTGACGTTCCTCTTGCTCCTGGATATCTTGAAACAAACGCTGCTGTCTCTCCTCCAATTCTATTGTTTGACGCCGCAAATAGAGTAGGCTGCTCTCGTCGCTACTGATTGAGTTTCTTAGCTGAAAAAGCGCTTCTCTCCGCTGCTGGAGATTCTCCTCCAATTCGTGCATCTGACTGGATCGATCCGTTAAATCGGCGTCCAATCTGCCCAGTTGCGCGGCTCGCTCAGCTTGAGAATCCTGTAAAGAGCCCAGGTTTTGTTCCAGAAGTTCCAATTTATTCCGCCACTGCCAATAGTGGTGCAGGGCGCGAGTGATTTCAATCTGTTTAATCTCTTTCTTGAGGGTGCGATAGCGGCTTGCTCTCTGGGCCTGACGCTTCAGACTCGAGAGCTGACGTGAAACTTCTGCGACAATGTCACCCAGACGGAGAAGGTTCTGTTTGGTCAGCTCGATCTTTCGGAGGGCGGCCTTCTTCTTGAGTTTGAACTTGGTGATTCCGGCAGCTTCCTCAATGAGGGCGCGGATATCATCTGGTTTGGACTCAACAACGTGGCTGATCTTGCCTTGCTCTATAATGGCATAGTGACGATGCCCGACGCCCACGTCCATAAATAGTCTGCGAATATCCATGCGGCGACAAGGGATTTTGTTGATTAAGTATTCACTATCTCCCGAGCGAAAAAGGCGACGCGTGATCATGATTTCGCTGTATTCTTGGTACGGGGGGGGCGCCTTGCCATCCTCATTGGAGAGGACTAGCGAAACCTCAGCAAAATTCAGCGACGGGCGTCCATTGGCACCGCTAAAAATAACCTCCTCCATGAACTTGCCCCGGAGTTGTTTAGCGCTCTGCTCTCCCAGAACCCAACGAATGGCGTCGACGATGTTGCTCTTACCACAGCCATTGGGTCCCACCACCGCACAGATTCCGGTGGAAAAGGTGACGGTGGCTTTGTCGACAAATGACTTGAATCCGAAGAGTTCGAGCTGCTTAATGTGCATGGGGCTTCAAGGAAGAGAACAGTTCCGGGCACGAATCTAATATCCGGCGCGAACCTGCTATTAGTGGTATGTTGTCAGGTTTCATAGTCGGATTGAGCCAGTTCTTATTAATCACAAACCGCCTCTTACAACCGCAGGTATGGCCTTCTTCCGTCAGGCACCTGCGATCCTTTTCAAGTACGCCTCTGGTTGGATCCTGGCTCTTGAATTTTAGATTGCAGATTGATGATATTCAATTTAAGCGTTCAGATTCCGCCATGAGTTATCTGGTTTGCTCAGGAGTTTCAGTAATTTTTCAATCCGCAATCTACAATCGTCCCGGCCATATTCACAGCATCGTCACACCATTTCGCGAATAATGCGGGCTCAAAAATCACCGCATGCTAACAAAAAGGTAGAACCTTGTAAAGAAACTTCTTCTTATTCTTGTTTGATCAGGTATGCTGGCGGTCAGGTGAGATGTTTCTTGCGGTTCTGCTTTAGGGAAGGTGGGACCACACACCCGAACACCACAAGGAATTTGCCGAAAGCAGACCACTACCCCACAGCAAAACCGGGTAAACACCGCTACTAAGGGAGGTAAATTTGCGGCCGCATTGGTTTGTGTGGCAAACCTAGACAAGGTTTACAGGACGATGCGAGAAAAGTCGGCCATCTGTTGGAAAAGGCCTGCTATCCGCGTGAGCAAAGCCAATCGGTTCTGCCTCAGAGACACGTCTTCATCAAGAACCAACACCTCATCGAAGAAGCCGTCTATTGGAGCTTTCAGTTGACTGAGTTGGTCCAACACCGCATTGTAGTCCCGATCGGCAAGAGGCTTATCCAGGGCTTGTTCACAGGCAGTCAGCTTCTGATACAAGTCCTTCTCGGCTTGGTTCACGAACTTCTGCGGATCCACTGGTGCATCAACCGGCTCCTTCAAGATGTTGACCACCCGTTTGACTGTGCCCACAAGGGGCTCAAAACCCTCGCGTTCTTTGAAGGCCTCAAGAGTACTTATTTTTGCGGCCGTCTCAACCAGGGGATCGAGATGATGGGCGAGTACGGCATCCACAACATCTTGTGGATGTCCCTGGCCGATAAGGAAGTGTTGCAACCGCCTTTTGAAGAATTCCAGCACACCTTGATGGGTCTGCTCAGCAGGTTCAGTGAGCTTTCCATCCAAGCCTTCGATGGCTTTTTCTATCAGATCAGAGAGAGAGATGGAGAGGTCTTTTTCCAATATGATGCGAATGATCCCCAGGGCTTGGCGGCGTAAAGCGAAGGGATCAGCAGTGCCAGTCGGAATCTGACCAACACCGAAACATCCCACGACGGTGTCCACTTTATCCGCTATGCTCACGAGAGAACCAGCCGTACCAGCTGGGAGTTGGCCGCCCGCATGGGTTGGCAGGTAGTGCTCATAAATGGCTTCCGCCACTGCCTCATCCTCGTTGGCAAGTTGAGCATAAGCGCGGCCCATGATTCCCTGCAACTCTGGGAACTCACCCACGGTTCCAGTCACTAAGTCGGCCTTGCACAAATAGGCAGCCCTGCTAACTGTAGCCTTGTCATCCGGTTCCACCTGATCAGCCATATATTCAGCCAGTGTTTTGAACCGCTCCAGCTTTTCGTAAGAAGTCCCGAGCTTGGAGTGGAATACGACTTCTTTGAGCTCTTCGACTCTCTCGTCAAGAGAGACCTTCTGATCTTCCACGTAGTAGAAACGGGCATCTTCGAGACGGGCCCGGAGCACGTATTCGTTACCGAGGGCAACAACTTGAGGGTCCCGGGTCAAGGTGTTATTGACCGTTACAAAATAGGGCATCAGTTTACCTGCATCGTCCAGCACCGCGAAGTAACGCTGGTGTGTGCGCATGGCAGTAATTAAAACTTCCTGCGGGAGCTCAAGGTAATGCTGGTCGAAACTGCCACAAACGGCCGTGGGATACTCCACCAACTGAACCACCTCGTCCATAAGAGCTTCATCCTCGCGGATATTACCGTTCTTTTCCTTGGCGCAGGCAGCAACGATCTGCCGTATTCGCTCCCGCCGCTCCTCTATATCTACAATTACAAACCTTTCGCGCAGGGCCTCGACATAACCATTAATATCAGTGACCTCGAATGGTCCGGGGCTCATGAAGCGATGGCCGTAAGAGGTGTTACCACTCGTTACGTTGCCATAACTGAAGGGGACCACTTCCTTGCCCAACAGGGCAACGATCCAGTGAATTGGTCGGGCAAAGGTAACTTTCAAATCACCCCAGCGCATGGATTTGGGAAAGGGTATATCCCCGATCAGATCTGCAAGCACTCCACCCAACAGTTCAACAGTAGAGATCCCAGCCTCGTGGCGGCTGACTATGACGTACTCGCCTTTGCTGGTTTGTTTCACCTGAAGTTCTTTTGGATCCACCCCCTGAGATTTAGCAAAACCGATGGCGGCCTGGGTGGGATTGCCCGCCTCGTCAAAGGCGACATCTTTGGGAGGCCCGGTGATCTCGACCATTTGAGCTTCTTGCTTATCCGTCACATCTTTGATTACCCAGACCAGGCGTCTTGGCGTGGCCATGGTCCGGATGGTCCCGTGCTCTACCCGCCGATTCGACAAGAATTTGCTGATCATGGTAGCCATTGCGTCCAGAGCGGGCTGGATATAGCTGGCTGGAATTTCCTCTGTGCCGATCTCTAATAATAAATCGCTTGTCATAAACTTTCCCCCGATTCCGTTGCAACGTCATTGCTTGAGACAAACACCCCCTGTGTCCCGGTCTTATAGGTTTTTCCATCGATTGAGCAAGGGATAACCCATCTCCTTACGCTGCTCCAGGTAACCCTGCGCTGCGAGTCGAGCCAGATTTCGTACTCTACCAATGTAGTTGGTACGCTCGGCCACACTGATGGCTCCCCGGGCATCCAGCAGGTTAAATGTGTGTGAACACTTCAAACAGTAATCATAGGTTGGCAACACCAACTTGCGCTCATTCATACGGACGGCCTCAGCTTCGTACATATCGAAGAGCTTGAAAAGCATGTCCACATCTGCTTCATCGAAATTATAGTAAGAGAATTCCACTTCCCATTTATGGTGGACATCGCCATAAGTCATCTCATCGTTCCATTTCAGATTAAAGAGGTTGTCCACGTCCTGGAGGTACATGGCGATCCGCTCGAGACCATAGGTGAGTTCGCCAGAGATGGGATCCAGCGGTATACCACCGGCGGTCTGAAAATAAGTGAACTGGGTGATTTCCATGCCATCCAGCCAAACTTCCCAACCTAACCCTGAAGCACCGAGGGTGGGTGATTCCCAATCATCCTCCACAAAACGAATGTCGTGTTCTAGAGGGTCTATACCAAAGGTTTTAAGGCTTTCCAGGTACAACTCCTGTATATCCATGGGAGATGGTTTGAGGATGACCTGATACTGATAGTAATGCTGAAGACGGTTGGGATTTTCGCCGTAGCGCCCATCGGTGGGGCGGCGAGAAGGTTCTACGTAAGCGACATTGTAAGGCTCAGGACCAAGACATCTGAGCAAGGTGGCGGGGTTGAAGGTTCCGGCGCCCACTTCGATATCGTAAGGCTGTTGAATGATACAACCGTAATCGTGCCAATATTTCTCAATGGCCAAGATCAATTCTTGAAATGTCATGGGAGACTCCTTGGAGAGGGGATGTGAATATGGGTTAAAGAAGTAAATTACCCTGCCAATGGTTCTCTGTCAAGCGCATTATCCAGTGGCTTTACAGCGCTGGTAGGTAATAGGGAGCGCTGCCACCATTCGACAAGCTGAGGGCAGGCAAACAGTTGAACTTCTCGTTAGTGGTTGTTCGTTATTAGTTATTAGGAAAGATCAGATTTACGACCGTGAGATAGTGACTCCAAGACGTCCTCTGAAAAAAATGACCCATAACGTATAACGAATAACTAGCTTGTACCGCTGGCCTCGCAAAAACCAGAGCTTTTGTCGCGGGAGTTCACGAGGATGCGGTTCGTTCATTGCATGGCGCCGATTTGATGGAGGAGTTTGAGAGATTTTAGATCCTTTTCTAGGTGGTGCCGGATCAAATTTATGAGAAGAGAGCGGCACTCCTCGCGGGATTGGCGTTGAAACCTTAGGCGCCACACTCTGGTAAGTGGAAGCTGCTGCGCTTGGCGTAGGAGCATCACAGTGCCAGGCGAAATGGGGTAGATTTCAGGACCCCGCCTGTGGGGTCTGCAGAGGAGACCACCTTGGGGAACGGAGAAAAACCAATCTTCACCTGCAACCATCTCTTGCCCGCAACGCACACAGGCTTGCAGATTGGGAGCATAGCCGCAGAGGCTGAGCACCCGAGTTTGAAACAGAAGAGAGGAATTTTCCGGGTCAGCACCGTGCTCCAAATGCTCGAGATAGTGGTAAAGCAGAACAAAGAGCGAGGGATTGGCCTGCCTCTCGGGTGACATTTCTAGCACCACTTCGCAACCTAGGCTGGCGTAACCGAGACGGGCAATGTCGCTCCGCAGGCTGGTGAAAGCGTTTTTCAGCTCACTGGCATCAATGCGCACCAGTCCGGAAGTTGGCCGGTCCACATAAGTGAGCGAGACATGGGAGAGGGGTTCAAGGGTGTGGACGAACCGCTTCTTGCTGCGTCGCGCCCCTTTGGCGATACCGGTGAGTTGCCCTTGGCTTCTAGTAAAGAAGGTAATTAAGCGATCGGACTCGCTGTAGTCTCTGCTGCGGAGAATGATCGCCTCGGCTCGACGAATGGCCATATACCTTACCTGACACAAAGCGGATCATTTATCTTTTCACATTTATCATGTCGCATTTTGGAGACGGGGTTGAATGAATGGTCAATGAGATCGGATATCAGCACGGTCCTTAGTTATGGTCTGTTCACAGGCTCGGTCTGCTCAGAATTGATTGTAGCTGTCAATGAAGGATCAGGTAGTTCTAGGCGAACCACCCTGCCGCTTTCGCCCAGAGATTTAAGCGGTTTACCATTTAGATAAAGCTGGATGCCGGCGGCGTTTCCGATAAGAAGCTTATAGCCTGACATGGCCTGCCATGTTAGTTGCTCCCCCGGCTGGAGCAGGTACTCGCGCTCATTACCATTATCGACTGTGATAAGCAGCCAGGTGGTTTCAAACGTTTCGGCCCGCAATACATAACCAGGAGACAGTGTTTTAGTTTGCTGTTTGTATTGAGCTGCAGGGGGAATACTGTCTTGCCGCATGGACGAGACTTCAGCCTCGGAAGGAGATATGGATGGTGGTTCAGCCGTCAAATCGACTCCTGCAGATTCTTGCCCATTTAATGTCTTGGGTAGGTCAAGGTTCTGTTGGGCAACCTCTAAGGGTTGATCCTGGCTCGTTTCTGATAAGGATTCTTTTTGGGTTGTCTCTTGGTTGGTTTCTGTTGTGGTAGTCTGCTCTCCAATTGCGGGCGATTGAGACCCCTGCTGCAACCGCTTGGAAGGCCACAGAAGAAGGGTTAAACCCAGGAGCAAGGCGAGACCGAGGAGGAGTACAAGTCCCTTTTTTGAGGATGATTTTGGCCGCAGCCGACGGTGAAACTTCTCAATGGCGTCCAGGCGCGCATCCACTTCTTCGGTGAGCTCCTGGTATTGGACAACCAGCGCCTCAGGATCCAAGCCAATTGTTTTTGCATAGGCCCGCAGAAATCCCTTGACAAGAACGGGGGCGGGAAGCTGTCCGGTATTACCATCCTCAATGGCCCGAAGCATGCTCATACTGACTCTGGTATCAGCAGATATTTGTTCCAGACTAATTCCCCTTGCTAATCGTTCTGCACGAAGATTTGCGCCGAGCCTTTTCATGACCTCACCACCTGTTGCACAGTCAGACTTAACCCCAAAGGACACAAAGTTCACAAAGAACAATTCGTTGCATGACCTTAACTTCTTTTTGTCCTTTGTGCTCTCAGTGGTTCAACATCCCTAATCCGTCAGCGGTTGCATAAATCGTCCTGTAGACTAGGGGTAGATGCGCTGCAGCATCCTTGGAAAAGGAATGGCCTCACGCAAATGTCTAATGCCACAGATCCAGGCAACGGTGCGTTCAATACCGAGACCGAAGCCCGAATGGGGTACAGTGCCATAGCGTCGCAAATCTAGATACCATTCGAAAGGCTCCCGCGGCAGCTTATGCGCCTCCAATTTCTTCAGCAGGGTTTGGTAGTCGTCTTCCCGTTGTGAGCCACCAATAATTTCTCCATAACCATCGGGAGCGAGCACATCAACACAGAGTGCCACGTCGGGGTTGTCGGGAGCAGTCTTCATATAGAAGGCCTTAGCTGTGAGCGGATAATGGGTGATCATTACCGGACAGTCAAACTGCTGTGAGATTAACGTATCTTCAGCGGTGCCAAAATCATTGCCCCACTCATGAGAGACTCCCTGTTGGCGCAAAATATCTAAGGCTTCATCATAAGTTATTCGTGGAAAAGGAGGTACTATTGACTTTAATTTGCTTTCGTCACGTTCCAGGACCCGGAGCTCCTCGGTTCTATGGGTTAACACCGAAAGGACCAAATGACTGACTAGCTGTTCCGCCAAAGAGAGAATATCTTTTAATTCAGCATAGGCCACTTCAGGCTCAAGCATCCAGAACTCAGTGAGGTGTCGTCGAGTTTTGGATTTTTCCGCCCTGAAAGTGGGTCCCAGGGTGTATACCTTTCCGAAGGCCATTGCACCTGCTTCGGCGTACAGCTGACCGCTTTGGGAGAGGTAGGCCCTCTCGCCGTAGAAATAATCAGTCTCAAAAAGAGTGCTGGTGCCTTCACAGGCGGTGGGGGTAAGTATTGGGGCATCAAAGAGAATGAATCCCTCCCGGTTCAGGTATTCCCGAGCTGCCTGGATAACATGACTGCGGATACGCAGGATGGCGTGTTGTTTTGCAGAACGCAACCAGAGGTGACGATTATCCAACAGGAATGCCGGACCGTGTTCCTTGGGAGTAATAGGAAAATCTTCCGCCACCTGAATTACTTCGATGTTTCTCACCATTAGCTCGTAACCGCCGGGAGCTCTGGAATCTGCACGAACGGTGCCGGTTACTTCTAGGGATGATTCTTGGGTAAGGGTGTCGCTGGCAGCAAAGGCAATGGGGCTTACCTCTTTTTTAACCACCACAGCCTGAATGGTTCCGGTGCCGTCACGGATTTGGAGGAAGCGGATTTTGCCGCTTGAACGCTTGTTATAGAGCCAGCCACGGATGGTTACCGTCTCGCCAACAAACTCGCCAATCTGCTCGACAGTGGTAATTACAGCCATGCGGCTACTCCGCTATTCACTCACCCGTAAGTGGTGCGAATATGGATCCTGCCACACTCAACGGTCAGATGTGTCTTCGTGTCGGTTGTCGATTAGTCATTGATCAAGGGTCAATAGTCAATGGTCATTTGCCAGAGGCACCTTGAACAAAAGCTAAAAAGTCAATTCTATAGAGGTCCTGCAACTGACAACGGACTTCGGACAGCTGATCCTTCAGTCGACAATTTTAACATAGGAGCGCTCTCGTAGACCGCTGAGCCATTCCCTGTATTTAAAATCGATTTCTCGCTGATAAAGCAAGCGACGAATTTTCTCCCGGACTTCATCCAGAGACTTGGCGTTTGTTTGGTCAACGTCGGTAACTTTGAGGATGTGCAGCCCCCTGTCTGTAGGGATTACCGGGCTAATTTCACCAGGTTCAAGTGTTTCAATGGCTTTCTCCAGCACCGGTTCTAGTTCGCCTTTGGAGAAGAAACCCAGATCGCCGCCCGCCTCGGCGCCCGGACCTCGGCTGTAACGCTGAGCCGTTGCAGCAAAATCGGCGCCTTGACGGAGGCGGTCAAGGATCTGTTGGGCATAGGCATATAATCTCGCCCCCTCTTCAGGGGTAGCATCGGCGCGGATGGGCAGAAAAATATCATGAAGGCGCCACCGTTCCTTTTCCTGAAAATCCTCCAAGTGAGACTGGTAATATGCTTCCACCAGCTCATCGGTGACCACCGTTTTTCTGCGGACTTCGCGCTGGATGAGCTGGTTCTGTTCCAGACTTTTTCTAATATTGCGGCGAAGATCCTCCATCGTCATTCCTTCTTTGCGAAGTTGGGCCTCCACCGCCTCTGTGGAGAGCTGGTTCTCCTTCTTGATATTGTCAATTACCTCATCCACCTCCGCCTCGCTGACTTTGATCTCGAGTCGAGCTATCTCTTGTGCAGTTAAACGGTCGTTTATAAGGCCGTCCAGGACCTCACGGCGAATCGCTTGCGACGACTGGTCTTGTTCAGGGAGGAAAGGATTCTGCTCCCTCATGGCTATAAATTCGTGTGTCCTCTCGTTTAGTTCACTCAGGGTGATGACGTCGTCATTGACGTAGGCAACGATGCGATCTACGACATCCGCCTCGGCGAGAGATAGGGATATAACGCATTCCAGTGAGAGAAACAACGACACACTGAGAATCCAACTTTTCCAGCGCATATCCATTCCCAAACGAGCAGGGCTAAATTGATCTAACTACTTGACCTCAAAACAAAAAGCTTGCAAGTCACAACTGATAACACGTTACTCTAAGTTGTGCAAGAGCTTTTTGAGCTCGGTGATGGCCCTTACTATGTCCTGGCCGGAGCCCCGAAAGTGGAGGCGGTGGTCAGGGGTAAACCGCAAACGTTCAGAATACGAGGCAACCAGACGAGTTAGCTTGTCCAGGTCTATTTCCGGTTCTTCCGAAAAGGTGAGGACAAATTCACCGTTAAGGACGTCTAACCGTCTTATCCACAGCCTCCGTAAGAGCAGCTTTAGATTCAGCAGAATCAGAAGGTGGGAAGCTTCAGGAGGGAGGGGGCCGAAGCGATCACGCAGTTCTTCTTCCAGGTCGGCAAGCTCACTTTCCTTGCTGGCAGTGGCGAGGCGCTTGTATAAAGTCAGCCGCTGCCCGCTTTCGGAAATATAGGTTGCCGGGAGATGTGCAGCTAAGTTGAGACGAATTTCCGGCTCCACCGCTTCCCTGGTTGTTTCTCCCTTGAGGTCGGCGATGGTCTTCTCCATAAGGTGCACGTACATTTCATAGCCCACCGCAGCAATGTGCCCGGATTGGGCAGCTCCGAGAATACTTCCTGCGCCTCTGATTTGCAGATCATTTAGGGCTATTTTGAAACCCGAACCTAATTCTGTGAAGTCCATAAGGGCCAAAAGGCGGCGTTGGGCCTGACGGGTAACCAGATGCTCACCCGGAATCAGCAGGTAGGCATAGGCCTGCTCCGAAGATCTTCCCACCCGGCCACGGAGTTGATAAATTTGCGCCAAGCCGAACTTGTCAGCGCGATTAATGAAGATGGTGTTGGCAGCGGGGATATCCAAGCCAGACTCAATAATTGTAGTGCAGACGAGAACGTCTATGCGATGGCGAACAAAGTCGAGCATTACCTTTTCCAGTTCGCGTTCGCGGAGTTGACCATGGGCTACCGCCACGCTCACTTGAGGTAGCATTTCCTGGATGTGTTCAGCCATCCGATAAATGGTCTTGACATTGTTGTGGACAAAGAAGACCTGGCCCCCTCGCGCCTTTTCTTTAAGAATGGCTTCCCTGATGATGATGTCGTCGAAAGAGCAGATCCGGGTCTCGATGGCCCGACGATCCTGCGGCGGCGTGTCGATGGTGCTTAGATCCCGAATTCCAATGAGGGACATGTGCAATGTGCGGGGAATTGGTGTAGCGGTCAGGGTAAGCACATCCACCTCAGCGCGCAGCTGTTTGATGCGCTCTTTGTGTCGAACGCCGAATCGGTGCTCTTCGTCGATGATGAGCAATCCCAGGTCCTTGAACACAACGTCTTTTTGTAGCAATCTGTGGGTACCGATAACGATGTCCACGAGGCCGTTTCGAAGTTCACCCAGGATCTTTTGCTGTTCCGATCTCGCCTTAAAGCGGCTGAGCACTTCCAGGAATACCGGATAACCATTGAGCCGCTGCTCGAAGGTAAGGAAGTGTTGTTCTGCCAGTACCGTGGTGGGCACCAGAAGCGCAACCTGCTTACCATCCATCACTGCCTGGAATGCGGCTCGCAAGGCAACTTCAGTCTTGCCGAAGCCGACATCACCGCAGATGAGACGATCCATGCTTTTGGGCTGCTGCATGTCTGCAAGGACCTCTTCTATGGCAGCCTGCTGGTCCGGGGTTTCTTCATAGGGAAAGGTTGCCTCAAATTCCCGAAAGGTGCTGTCCGGTGGTGAGAAGTTCATTGCTTCCTTTATTTGGCGCAAGGCATATATATGCAGAAGTTCTTTGGCTATCTTGCGGATGGATTTTTGGATCCGTTTGCGCGTAGAGGCCCAGCGTTGCCCTCCCAGCTTATCCACCCGGGGCTGATGGCCTTCGATACCGATATACTTCTGGACTCGATCCAATCGATCAACTGGGAGGTAGAGACGGTCGCCATCCTGGTATTCCACCAGAAGAAAATCGTTGGCCAGGCCGTTGATGCTTAGATGCACCAATCCCTTATAAATGCCAATACCGTGGTCCAAATGAACGACAAAATCCTCAGCCTGGAGATCGGCGAACGAAGCTAAAAAAGAGCCGGTTTCAGAGGGCCTGACACGGCGTCGCCGCGGTTTGTCACCGTAGATTTCCGTCTCTGTGACTACCGCGAGATTCTCGTCAGGCCAAAGAAATCCCCTGGGGAGATGTCCCACCATAATCTTGGTTACTGGGGCGTGAAAGGATAGGTGGCCAAAGGGTTCAGAGGTGAACAATGAGTCCACCTCATAGTCAACGAGCAACTCTTCCATGCGGCGGCCCTGTTCAGCCGTACGACAGACAAGGAAAGGGCTGATCCCAAATTTTTGCCATTGCCGTAGTCTCTGGGCCAGGGGTTCCAAGAGTCGCTGCCGTTGCCGATGGCGCTGGATATGTTGCTGCAATCCTTCATGATCCTGGAGGCGAAAGTGAAGCACCGTGGCTTCTTTCTGCTCCACTTCATCTTGAAGGGGGAGAGCACCCTGCAAGACTTGGGGATAACGCTCCAGCATGGCGAGCATTTCTGAATCGTCGATTAAATAGGTTTTAGGGGGCAGGGACCAGCGAGAGTGCTGGCTGGCAGAATCCCGGTCGCTTTCAGTTTGACTGAAGCGTTCAACTGCCGATTTCCTGATGCTACCGGGATCAGTGAGCACAATCAAGGTCGATGCTGGTAGGTAGTGTAATAGGGTTTCCAGTTGTTCGTAGTAGAGGGGCAGTAGTTGCTCAATGCCAGGGAAGTGGCTTGAGCCGCTCACACGCTCGAGCCAAATTTCCAGATCGTTGCGGAATATTTTCTCCTTGCCCATGGCAGCTTTCAGCGAGGAACTGGCCCGTTGCTGGTTGGACCCGGTAAGCATTACCTCGTGGGCTGGCAATAGGATCACATCTTCCAAATGTTCACTGGAACGCTGGTTGGCCGGATCAAAGAAGCGAATTGATTCCAGAGTTTCATCGAAAAACTCTAATCTCAGAGGTTGTTGGTAAAGTGGCGTATAAAGATCGACAATATCGCCTCGCACGCTGAGATCACCCATTTCTTCCACCAATTCAGTCCGGTAATATCCTATGGAAACCAGGTGGGATAAAAGGGCTTCACGGGATACCTGCTCACCTTTTACTAGGTAGCAACTGGCATCCATGCAATCTTTTCGGGGCAAGACCTTTTCCATTACCGCCTGGGCTGACGCGACGATAATTTTAGCTTGGTTGCTGGCGGCCGCCACATAGAGAGTTGCTAGCCGCTGAGCCTGGACATCAGGGGCAACGAACGGTTCCGCTGGCATGCGACGTTGGGATGCCGGAAAAAGCCAAAGAGGATATTCTAGCGGATCTCCTGAGCGCTGTTCAGGAAGTCCAAGAAAGAAGGAGATGCTCTGTTGAGCTTGCCAGGCTCGCTTCGCAGAGGGTGTGATGAGCAGTACCGTACGTTTGAGACGTGGAAGCAATTGGGTTATGGCATAAGCGAGGGCCCACTCGCTCATGCCCTGAGCAAAAACCTTACGGGTGGTGGCATTCGCAATGGCAGCGTAGAGGTCATCGAGGCGACCACCTCCAACTAGAAATTTCCAGTCGTCTCTTGTCAGTAAGTCCTCATTCATAACCGGGTTCTTGCGCCCACATCGCCATCCTCGGCGGGAAGTTGATTTGGTCAAAGAAGACCTGGTTATTTTTGGCCAGGTCAAGTTTCAATGGCTTTGCCAACAGAAAAGGTTCAAGGCGCTCAGAAAGAAAGAATATGAAAGATTCATTTTACCATGTACCTTGAGCCCTGTACCCTGTGCCTTTCCCTTGGGGCAGCTCAAAGCCAGGGCCTGCCGCGCCGTCTTGCCACGCCGAAGTTCTAACGAAGGCGGAAACCTCGGTGAAGGCGGGTCCTCTAGGCCCAGATTCTTTACTTAGAGCTCGTGCTGGTTTATGGCCGTCGGTAGAGGAAGAAACTAACGCATTTG
The DNA here is from genome assembly GCA_020347625.1 of Deltaproteobacteria bacterium. Classification (GTDB taxonomy): domain Bacteria; phylum Desulfobacterota; class Syntrophobacteria; order BM002; family BM002; genus BM002. The sequence goes on along the minus strand of CP070735.1, from coordinate 2,430,238 downwards.
CCTGGCAAAGGCAAGGGAGCGGACAGCTGGCAGTTTGATGAGCAGACGCAGCGAAAAGACTACATGCGGAACAACCTCTGTTTTCCTCCCAACGTTGACTGCACTGCACTTTTTCATTAGAGTTACTAGCATCTGTTTGACCCACATCATTCACGCGACAGTTTTGTAAAGCCGTTTCGTGAACGATAATGATTGGAAGCAATCGATTGGAAGAAGTTAGAGAAAAAGCAAGGTGGCTGAGCGCTCAAGAGATGAGTTTGGTGGCCCTGTTTGCTGCCTTGAGCGGGATTGGTGCCTTTGTCAGGGTTCCCATTCCTTATGTGCCCCTGACCTTGCAGACACTCATGGTCATGTTCTCAGGACTGATTTTGGGGGGACGGCTGGCGGCCCTCAGCCAGTTGGTCTACGTCCTCGTTGGCCTGATGGGCATTCCTATATTTGCTCATGGAGGCGGGCCTGGCTACGTACTGCAGCCAACCTTCGGCTATCTGTTGGGATTCATTCTCGGGGCCTACGTCATTGGCCATTTCACAGAGAGGCGGGATCAGTTGAAGCGCTCCTTTCTCCTCTTGGTGCTTCTGGTCGGCACCATGGCCATATATCTTCCGGGTGTTACAGTGCTTTACTTCAACCTGAATCTTATCCAGGAAAAGGCTGTCTCATTGAGCACGGCGGTAAAAATAGGCTTCCTTGTCCCACTCCCAGGAGGTCTTATAAAAATGGCGGTGGTGCTCTATCTTGGTCCTGTCCTGCATCAACGATTCCGTCTATCCAAGTTCAATCTTCCCGGATGAGAGGTTCGTCTGGTTAAGCAAGCCACTAACAGCCAAAAATCCTTGCTATTTCAGCACTTTTATAGTAGTAGATTGCCAACCTCTGACCAAGCATCCAATTGCAGGTTACACTTGAAATTCTGCCATGGATCATCGGGGTTGGTCTTGACCACAGAAAACACAAAGATCACAAAGAAGATTGATCCATAAGGGGAGCGGAGAAAAAACCTTATCTCAACTTTGTCTCCCTGTGTGACCTTGGTGCTCTTTGTAGTTAATTTTGATACCCTTGTGGCGACTGACAATAGCCAAAATCCACAGGGATAGATCATCATGGAAGATTCGGTCAGCAAGGAAACACTACGTTCTCTGCCGGCGGTGGATGAAATTTTGCGTGAAGAAGCCATCAAGGAGGCAGTTGAGACTTATCCTCGCACTTTGGTGGTTAGAGCGGTTCGAAACATCCTGGACCGCACCCGTAAAGCGATTCTGAGTGGTGAAATCGGACCTGATCCCCAATACTTCGACCGATCCAATCTCGTAGGTAAAATCCATGAGGAAATCGAACGTTTAGCGTCATTCACCCTGCAACGTGTCATCAATGCTACCGGTATTATCGTCCACACCAATCTTGGCCGCTCGTTGCTTGCTCAAGACGTGCTGGAAAGGTTACAGCTCATCGGGAGCGGGTACTCCAATTTGGAGTACGATCTACAGGCCGGTAGTAGGGGATCTCGCTACGTGCATGCCGAGGCCATTCTCTGCGAGATAACTGGGTCAGAAGGGGCTTTGGTGGTCAATAACAACGCGGGTGCAGTGGTTTTGGTTCTCAATACCCTGGCGCAGGGAAGGGAGGTTGTGGTCTCGAGGGGGCAACTGGTGGAGATCGGCGGCTCATTCCGGATTCCTGATATTATGGCCCGCAGCGGTGCCCTTCTCAGGGAAGTGGGTTGTACAAATAGAACCCATCTCTACGACTATGAGGCGGCTATCGGTCCGGACACAGCGCTCCTGCTCAAAGCGCACACCAGTAACTATCAAATCATTGGATTTACTGCGGAGGTGTCTTTAAAAGACCTGGCGGCGCTTGGGAAAAAACATGGCGTGCTTGTTATGGAAGATCTCGGCAGCGGTTGTTTTGTGGACTTCACCCGATTTGGCTTGAGCGGAGAACCCACTGTCCAAGATACGGTTCGTTCCGGGGTGGATGTGATTACCTTCAGTTGCGACAAACTGTTGGGAGGTCCCCAGGCGGGTATTATCTTGGGGAGTAACGAATTAATGGCGCAGCTGCGCCAAAACCCTCTCACACGTGCCCTTCGCGTTGACAAGCTGACACTGGCAGCCTTGGAGGCAACCCTTAGGCTTTACCGCGACGAGGATGCCGCCATCAAAGCCATTCCTACCCTGAGAATGATTGCCACCGAACTGGGAACTCTGGAGGAACAGGCGCACGACTTGCTTGAGCGTTTAAGAAATAGTATGGCCGCGCATATCAAAGGGGAGGTCATGGACGGCTCCTCCATGGTGGGTGGCGGCGCCCTGCCGGTCCAGGCTCTACCCACCAAAGTGGTGGCGCTGAGTTCCGAAAAAATCTCAGCTACCCGCCTGGAGGCGCACTTTCGTGGCTATGAGGTACCCATCATCGGCAGGGTGGAACAGGAACTTTTTCTGCTAGATATGAGAACCCTACAGCCGGGAGATGTGGAGGTCATCGTTGCGGCGGCTACCCAGCTAGCCACCTGAAATCCGAGATCGAAGTTGCGAGATGTTTTGGTATCAGGAGTTGAATAAAGAGGCGTATTTAAGTTTCGGATATGATAGGCTCCGACCCGCTTAGTTTTCCTTAATAGCTCTACTCTTTAGTATAGTGCGGCAAATAAGATACTGATAATTGTGCCTTGAGGAGCGACATGGGACTCTACTCTATCGAGTTGACTCCAGCGGACGTGGTGACCCAACAAGTAGTTTTTCAAAAGGAATTTGACGACTTGCTTGGTTGCAAACAACTCACCATTTTTCCTCCTTTCCCCGATTACAGCCTGCTCAGCCAGAACAATTCCCCAAAAGCGGTATTGAAGGCGATAAATGATGTGGTTTTGAGCCGGCGACCTTTATATGACCATCAGTTCGAGTGGCTGCTGCTTCCCTTGGTCCAACGTGGGAGGGTGATCGGAGTTTTATTTGCTGAAGGTGTGGACCGGAGATTCGACAATGTTGAGAATTTCTCGCTCCTGGCGCGGATTGGCGGCCTTTGCCTTGAGAGACTGCAATGGGAAAAACACTTATGCAGAGAAGCGGAAACAATGCTTTGGCGTCGGGAAGCCTTGATGCGGGAGCTCAGCCACGCCATTGAAGTGGCCGAGAATGATGGGAGTCTGACTTCGCGGCGATTGCTAAGCGATGGCCCCGGCGCGGCGCAATTCACCCTCGTCTGCTTTGTGGTGAAACCAGCCCCTGAGGTTTGGGCTGGAGCCGGTCCATTCTGGACACCCTTGGCACCTCAGGTGGTGGAAGCGCTTCCGAGCGCGTCCATGGCTGCACACCTGGGAGGTGGCTATGTGGCAATCTTTTGGCCCAAGGCCCATAGTAGAGACGTAAAGCTTTGGACTGAGCGGCTTTACGATACCCTAGTAAACAGTGACAGGAGGTTAGAGACACATTCTAGTCAGTGGGATTTAGCGGCAGGTATTGCTCGTTTTCCGGAGGATTTCTATGATGATGGGCCATTCCTTCCGTGGGAAAAGAGCGAGATTGGCGGAGGACCGGCTGCGGCAGAGGAGGTGATTCGACGGGCAGCCTTAGCGGCGGACATGGCGCGGAAGAAAAAAGGTGACAAGATCCTCAGTTATCATTCACTCCGCGAACGGGGGTTGGTACCCAAACGCGAATCGGCAATAGAGAAGAGGCTGTCATCTTTTTTTAACGACGATGAGGATGCCGCTTTCCTTATGGTCAAGTTGGATGACTGGAAAGTTTGGCAGCGACAGCATGGATCGAGAGAAGCGGCACGCAGAGCCAAAAAGGTCCTGGAGTTGAGTGGTGGATGTTGTCCCGCTGAAGCCACAGTGGACTGGGCCGGTCCAGATCGAATCGGTGTATTTTTACCGGGAGCAGATGTTGATTCAGCACAGGAGCAGGGTCGTGCAATCCGACAGCGGGTAAAATTGGAGCTGAGCACCACAGTGCAAATTGGACTGAGCATCCACCCGTGCCCGGGTTTTGCCAAACAGGATATATTGGAAAATGCGCGTAAGGCACTGGTCCACACCGGTTTTTTTGGACCAAACACCCAGACTCTCTTTGACGCAGTAAGCTTGAATATTAGTGGCGATCGGCTCTATGAGAGTGGTCGAATGGAAGAGGCAGTGAAGGAGTTCCAACGGGCCTTGGCTATTGATCCTTACAACGTGAACGTCGGCAATAGCCTTGGGGTTTGCTATGCGCAGATGGGCAGATTCCAGCAAGCATTTACAGAGTTTTCGCGAGTAGCCGAGCTGGATCCCAACGACGCTATGACCCAATACAATCTGGGCTGCGCCCTCCTGAGTCTCAAGCAAGAGGCTGAGGCCGAGTTGGCCTTTAACCGAGCTGCCGAACTGGAACCTGAGAATGCTACTGTGTATTTTCAACTGGCAAAGCTTTGTGGGCAGCAGGGTCGGCTTGCAGAATCTTTGACTCACTTGGAGCGAACGGTGAAGCTGAAACCCAATTGGGCCCAGGCTTGGCGTCTAATTGGTGATTGTTTTCTGGAACGGGGCAAGGACGATGAGGCCATGAATGGTTTCAAGAAGGCGTTGCAAATCAATGGTCAGGATGCGGCAGCTCTGAGCGGTCTTGCCGTTGTTTATGGGCGGACAGAGGCGAACCTGGAAATAGCACTCTCTCTGGCTCGTCGAAGTGTTGAACTGGAGCCGGAAAATTCCTTGTTTAGGCAAAGATTGGCAGAGCTGCTCATGCAGAACCAAGAATTGGACGAAGCCATGGCACAGTGCCAACGAGTAGCGACCATGACCCCGGATAATGAAGGGATCCGGCAGCTACAAGAAAAGATCTCGATGGCTCAACGGGCCTCCACCTCATAGCCGCTTTTGCTTAGTGCATCCAGCAGTTCCTCAATATGATCCGCCCCCCTGGTTTCCACCTCCAATTCCACCCGAGTTAACTCCACAGGGAGATGCCGGCCAAGACGATCATGGGAGACGTGGAGAATGTTGCCACGGCAATTGGCGACAACTTTGAGGAGATCAGCGAGAGCGCCCGGAACGTCTTTTAGTTGTACCGAGAACCTCATAATGCGGTTGCTCTTAAAAAGGCCCTGACGGAGAATTCTCCCCAGCAGATGGGTGTCCACGTTGCCGCCGCTGATCACAAGAACCACCACCTTTTCATGCAGGCTGCTCAGTTGCCCGCCCATCAAAGCCGCCAGGGGAACAGCACCACTCCCCTCGGCCAAGACTTTTTTCCGCTCGAGCAACTCGAGCATTGCGGTGGCAATCTCCTCCTCTTGTACAGCCACCAGATCGTCAACGAATCTTTGCATGATGGTAAATGGCAGCTGTCCCGTTTGTTTGACGCTGATACCATCAGCAATGGAATATTTATCAGTTACTGTGGTGGGCTTACCAGCACTGCGAGCAGCCAGCGCTGAAGCACAGGCAGCGGTCTGAACCCCAATTATTGAAGCCTGCGGCAACATAGATTTTACCGCGGTGGCAATTCCGGCTATGAGGCCACCGCCGCCAACAGGGATCAGGATGGCCTCCACCTCAGGTAGCTGTGAGACAATCTCCAAACCTATGGTTCCCTGACCGGCAATAATATCCTCGTCGTCAAAAGGATGAATGAAGGTTCGGCCCTCCTCTTCTAGCTTGCGGGCCTGAGCCAGACTTTCAGCCAGGCTCTTGCCGCTCAGTATCACCCGACCGCCGTATGACCGGGTGGCAATCTGTTTGCTTATGGAGGCCCATTCGGGCATGACAATGGAGGAAGATACGCCCATTAGTTGAGCAGCATGCGCTACCCCTTGGGCGTGGTTGCCAGCCGACGCTGCGACAACACCTCCCGGACCCAGGCTATGGCGGATTTTTTCCAGTTTGTGGTAAGCTCCACGGATCTTGAAAGAGCCGGTTCTTTGGAGATTTTCAAGTTTGAGATAAATGTGGGCATCAAAACGGCGGCTAAAGTAGTTTGAATAGACCAGTGGGGTCGTGATGACAACGTTTTTCAGGACCGCTTCCGCCTGTTTGATTGCTTCCATATTAACCATAGCAGTAATCCTCAAAGGTAAGTTTGTAAAGCTGTCAGCATTGCAAATGATAGTCGGCTAAACAAGATGCGGTGGAATTTGACATTTTAGCCTCATAGCAAATCCAGGGTTGGCCGTCAACTAACCCTTTTGAGGCTTGTAAAGATTTGTGAACCGGTTCGGGTTGAAATCAGCCCACCATTAGCCATTATAACCCTGCAGGAGTTTCCCCAAAATTGATAATTGATCTTTGTCTACAAAGCCAGTTCGCCTTGGTTTCAAGAATGAAAATACCTTTCCTGGTGCCTCTTCTGTCGTTCCGAGTCTTACGGTCTGGTCACTTCAAGCCCGGCTGTGACCGGGGGAAGGCACCCCCTCCCTGTTCCCCGTTCTTAGGGAACGGGACCAGGGGCTCCCCCAGACACAGCCGGGGAAGTGGCTACAGACCTTCCGCCAGTCACTCAGAAGAGGCACCCGCAAAGGTATAGGGGTAGCCTCCCCTATGCCTCGCATATGACATTCTTGGGGAAACTCCTTAATAGAGCTAAATCAGTTGACTTCAAAACGCAACTATGCTTAGCTTTCGTGGCTTATGATCTGGCTTTAGTGGAAAAAACTTCATGTACTTACTGGAAGATTATCAATATGATTTGCCTGCTGAACTTATTGCACAGGTGCCTGTCCAAAAGCGGGATGAGTCACGAATGTTGGTTCTCAATCGTGACGAGGCCAGCATCAGACACAGGAGCATCTCCGCTCTGGGAAATTATTTGACAGCAGGCGATGTGGTTGTGATAAACGACACCCGGGTGGTGCCAGCCCGATTGCTGGGACGCAAAGAGTCCGGCGGCAAGGTTGAGTTGCTGGTACTGCATCCGGCAATTGAGCACGGCCCCTATCGCTGCTTGGTAAAATCCAGCAAAGCGGTGAAGCCAGGAACCGTGCTGTTCTTTGAAGATGGTGTTCAGGCGAGGGTCTGTGAGCAAGTGGTGGACGGTCAGGCGCAGGTGGAATTTCTGGGCGAGCGCTCTTTGCTGGAGATTCTTGAGAGTGTGGGCTGCGTGCCACTTCCCCCCTACATCCGGCGAAACGGTGGACCAATTGAGGTTGATGATTTTCTAGCCTATCAGACGGTTTACGCCACGAAGCCCGGGGCGGTGGCTGCACCGACGGCAGGATTGCATTTCACCGGGCCCCTTCTTGAGAGTCTCAGACAAAAGGGTGTCATTATCACCAGCTTGACGCTCCATGTGGGTTTAGGTACCTTCCAGCCGGTTCGGAAAGCGGACATTCGCCAGCACCGATTACACGAAGAGTTTTTCGAGATTTCCGCGGAAACTGCACTGGCTATCAACAAAGCCAGGGGAGAGGGTAAGCGGGTTATAGCTGTGGGCACGACTACCGTGCGCGCCTTGGAGTTTGCTTTCAGCCGCGGGCGGGTTCAGCACGGAAGTGGCTGGTGTGACCTCTTTATTTATCCGGGCTACCAGTTCCAGGTAATCGACGGGCTGCTCACCAATTTTCATCTGCCGGGCTCGAGTCTGATCATGCTTGTTTGCGCTCTGGCCGACCGCAGTTTGGTGCTGGAAGCTTACAAAGAGGCTATCCGGATGCGATACCGATTTTATAGTTATGGCGATGCCATGTTCATTGAGTAATTTCTACTGTGGAGTTTTATCTCAGGAAGCAATACACAGATGGTCCCCGGTTGGGAGAAATTGGGACACCTCACGGTACCGTGCAGACACCGACCTTCATGCCGGTGGGAACTAAGGGCACGGTAAAGGGCCTCACCCCGGAGGATTTGAAGTCTCTCGGTGCCGAGATCGTGTTGGCCAATACCTACCACCTGTGGTTAAGGCCGGGAGCCGACCTGATAGAGGCGTTGGGTGGGCTACACCGGTTTATGCACTGGGATGGCCCACTGCTCACCGACAGTGGTGGATATCAGGTTTTCAGTCTGGCACCAACTCGTGAGATTAGTGAGGAAGGGGTAACCTTCCAATCTCATTTAGATGGTTCACGCCATTCTCTTACCCCGGAAGGGGTGATGCACATTCAAGAAGCTCTCGGAGCCGACATAATTATGTGTCTTGATGAGTGCACCCCTTATCCGGCCAGCAGAGAATACGTCCAGGCTTCCATGGAGCGGACCCTGCGTTGGGCTCACCGCTGCAAGGAGGCGAAAACCAGGCAAGATCAGGCGTTATTCGCCATTGTACAGGGGGGCATGTCCACGGAACTCCGGCGTACTTGCGCTGAGAGGTTGGTGGAGATGGATTTTGCCGGTTACGCACTGGGCGGTCTCAGTGTCGGGGAATCCAAGGAGGAGATGATGGCGGTGACGGAAACGTGCCTGCCGTTACTTCCAAAGGATAAACCTCGCTATGTGATGGGTGTGGGAACTCCAGAGGATCTCGTGGATCTGGTGGGGCTGGGAGCGGATATGTTTGATTGCGTCCTTCCCACCCGCAATGCCCGCAACGGTATGCTTTTTACCAATCGCGGCCGGATAATTATTAAGAACAGCCAACACCGAGACGAGGATGTGCCCATTGATGAGTTCTGTACCTGCTATACGTGCAGGTACTATTCTCGAGCCTACTTGCGCCATTTGTTTATGGCCAACGAAATCCTAGCTCATCGACTGAATACCATCCATAATCTCTGGTATTTCCTTGAGCTGATGCGGCAGATGCGACGAGCGATCGCGGCCGATACTTATAAGGAGTTCAGGACACAATTTTATCAACAGCGACAAGTGCGCACTGGAAGCTGAGAGCTACGATTGGAGACAATCTGTTTCTCCCAATCGGAGGTGCTTCCCCATAAGCACGAGGAGGCTTTTTATGAATTGGATAGGCGTGGCATATGCCATGGGTACTGGAGGCACCGGTGGTGGTCAGGGGAGCGGCTTCGCCGCCATGGTGCCGCTACTTCTGATGTTTGCTATTTTTTACTTCTTGCTGATTCGGCCTCAGCAAAAAAAGCAAAAAAAGCACCGCGAACTTCTCACCAGCCTGAAAAGGGGCGACTCGGTAGTCACGGTCGGCGGACTGCATGGCAAAATAACCGGTATTACCGATGCGGTGGTCACTTTGGAGATCGCTGAGAAGGTCCGGGTCAAAGTGGGGCGAAGCTACATCGCGGGCATGGAGTCCAAAGAGCCAGAAGTAAAAGACAAGAAGTAAACGGCCCACTACGTGGTTACACAGCGTAAACCGCATGGTGTGCATCTATAAGTGGAGCCGGGGTAAAACGGCTATTCGCTATTCATGATTTTAAAAGGAGAAAGTTGGCGTGAAAGATCTGAGATGGCGGGCTCTCCTGGTACTGGCGGTCTTTGCGATAGCGCTCATCTATTTGCTGCCCACTTTGAGCAAGGAGATGCCCCCGTGGTGGACAAAAGTCTTTCCGGACAAAAAGATTCACCTCGGCCTTGACCTGCAAGGTGGCATGCATCTGACTCTCGAGGTGGAGCATGCCAAGGCGGTGGAAAACACTGCGGAGCGTCTGGCTCAAGAGATCAAGGATGAACTGGGCAGTGCACACATCCGATTCCGGCTGGTGGAGCGGCAAGGCAAGGACGGGTTGCGGATCTTGCTGCCGAGGGAACAAGATTGGCAGCCTGTCGCTGACCTACTCAAGAACAAGTTTCCCTTGCTGGAGGTGTCCGATCGAACTCTGACACAGGACCAACTCCAATTTCTCCTGAAAATCGAGGACAGTCAGGTTCGCCATATCAAGAAGCTTGCTGTAGATCAGGGTCTGGAGACGATCCGCAACCGCATTGATCAATTTGGTGTGAGTGAGCCGGATATCCGAACTCAGGGTGAAAACCGTATATTGATCCAGTTGCCTGGAATCAAAGATCCACAGCGGGCAATTGACCTCATCGGCAAGACGGCCCTGCTGGAGTTCAAGCTGGTTGATGAAGCACGTAGCGTGCAGGAGGCCCTCAAGGGCAACGTGCCGCCTGGCGATAAGGTCTACTATAGCCGTCAAGTTGATCCAGTCACCGGACAGGTGAGTCGCACCGCCTACCTGCTCAAGGACCGCACCCTGCTCACCGGCGAGTTTCTAACCAATGCCGAGGTACGTATTGACAGCCAGTTTAATCGCCCCTACGTGGCACTTAGTTTCGACGATCGCGGTGGGAAGCTGTTCGAGCGAATAACCGGCGAAAACGTCAAGAAACGGCTGGCTATTGTTTTGGACGGCAACGTCTATTCAGCCCCAGTTATTCAGGATCGTATCAGCGGCGGAAATGCAATTATCGAAGGCCAGTTCACCATGGAGGAAGCGAAAGACCTGGCTGTGGTGCTGCGGGCCGGCTCTTTGCCCGCCCCGGTGAAAATACTAGAAGAGCGGACAGTGGGGCCATCGCTGGGGAAAGACTCTATCCGCAAGGGGCTCTTGTCCATGGCCGTGGGTGGTGTGTTGGTGGTTGCATTCATGGTCATCTACTATGGCGCCTCCGGGATTATCGCCGATCTGGCCTTGGTCCTCAATATTGTTTTAATTATGGCGGGGCTGGCCGCGTTTGGCGCTACCCTTACCCTTCCGGGTATTGCCGGCATTATTCTCACCATCGGCATGGCTGTTGATGCTAACGTGTTGATCTTTGAGCGAATACGTGAGGAATTACGGTTGGGGAAAACGCCGCGTGCAGCGTTGGACAGCGGGTACAGCAAGGCCACCATTACTATTCTAGATGCCAACGTCACCACATTGATCGCTGCGGTAGTCCTTTTGCAGTTCGGCACCGGGCCGGTACGGGGGTTTGCCATTACCCTGAGCCTCGGCATTGCCGCGAGCATGTTTACCGCTATTTTTGGATCTAGGTTGTTGTTCGATTATCTGCTTCAGAAAAAGCGGATGAAGAAATTGAGTATTTAGCCCTCTGATAATTTTTCGGGGGAGAGGCGAATTCTCGAAGCTGTAACATTCCACATCAGTTCTGGAATAGTGGAATGATGGAAGAATGGAACGATGGGGAAAAAGAATAGGAAAAACAAATTCAACCATTATTCCAGTATTCCAACTCTGAAGCGAAGTAGAGCTAACTTGTTAATGTTAGCTCTCAACTTGAGAGAGGTATCATGCAATTTATCAAACCGGACATCAATATTAATTTTGTCGGTCGACGGAAGGTTGCTTTCATCCTGTCTTTGGGGCTGATTCTCATTGGACTCGCTGCCCTTGTTTGGCGGGGAACAAGCATTTACGGTATTGACTTTGCCGGGGGTACTATTGTCCAGGTTAGGTTTAACAACCCTACCAGTGCCGACAAAATTAAAGACGGACTCAAGTCCGTGGGTCTGGACCGCAGTGCCATCCAACGGTTCGGCGGTGAAGGCGAAAGCGTCTTTCTTATCCGCACCGACATTTCCAGGTCCAAGCTGGCCAACCTCAGCAAGGAGGTAAAGGACAGCTTAGAGCGGACCTACGGCGAAGATACTGTTATCATTGAGCGAGTAGAAATGGTGGGACCCAAGGTAGGTGAAGACCTGCGCCAGAAGGCACTCTTAGCCATCTACTATGCCCTGCTCTTCATCGCAATCTACATCTCCGGGAGATTTGAGGTCAAATGGATGCCGGCTTTGGTCATGGCCGGGGTTTTACTTATGGGAGTGTATGTCCTTCGGGCCATTGGCATGAGCATTCCCATGTTGATTCTGGCGGCCTTGGCGATCACATTGGTCTGCTGCTGGTTCCTACAACTCAAGTATGCCCTCGGAGCGGTCATTGCCCTCATCCACGATGTGATGATAACTGTGGGCGCCTTTGCCCTCACCAACAAGGAATTTGACCTGACCGTAGTAGCCGCCTTGTTGACCATTATCGGCTACTCCCTAAACGACACCATCATCGTTTTCGATCGGATTAGGGAAAACCTGCGCACGGGCAAGCGGCGCGAGTTCGCTGAGGTGGTTAACAGTAGCATAAATCAGACCCTAAGCCGCACTATCCTCACCTCAGGAACCACCCTGATAGTGGTCACCGCGCTTTTCATATTGGGTGGCGGGGTCATTCATGACTTTGCTTTCGCGTTGATAGTGGGTGTGTTGGTAGGTACCTATTCATCCATATTTGTGGCAAGTCCTGTCCTGATCGTCTGGGAGGGCAGGTTTGCCAGCTCTCGAGTCCGGTTAAAAGCAAAGAGGTAAAAGGTGTGCCGGAGGATCGGAATATGGAGGGTCAACCACAGAGGAGACGGAGATCGCATAAAAGATCTTTTGGGTGAAAAATGATTGATATTATACATATCTGACTTTTCTCTGTGGACTCTGTGCTCTTTGCGGTGTATCTAGCAGGCGGCAGAAGCTAACCGTCAATTGATTAAATTCGCTAAACGTTAATTATTTCAGGATAATACAACAGGTTACGTCTTCTCCTCATATAAACAGGTATGTTTCTTGCTAAGTCATCTAGGTTGACATACAGGAAAAATGTGTGTATTGGTCGTGGGTTAGAGTGTAGGATAGACCTTAGAGGCTTTCAGAAAATTGGCTCCACCTTAAAACGGGAGAGGTCAACCGTGAAACGAACAGTCCTTGTTTGGTTGATGGTGGGCACTTTGCTCCTGGCTTTTGCGCAAACTGCTCGCGTGGAGGCTCAAGAACAAAACCTTTCTGGCGAGGCTGATAAAGAGACCTATATCCATGTCGTGGTAAAGGGTGATACGCTTTGGGATATTTGCGACGCTCTTTATGGTAATCCCTGGGTTTGGCCCAAGGTGTGGGAGCTGAATCAACACATCACCAATCCCCACTGGATCTACCCAGGCACGGAGTTGCGAGTTTACTACGAGTTACCAGAATCTCTGAGGGCGCTTTCTGCCGTTCCCGTCGAGGAGGTAACCCCGGCTGTGGAACCTTCCACTCCGCCTTCCACTCAGCCGCCGCCTCCGCCGCCACCACCACCGCCGCCGGTTGAAGAGCCAGTGGAGAAGCCCGAGATCAAGGAAGTGAAGCTTCCGGTACTCGAGGACATTTTCTTCGACTTCGACAAGTCTACTATCAAGTCGGAGTTCAGGCGAACGCTGGAGAATAACGCGCGACAACTCAAAGACGCGCCAGAGAGCTCGATCACGATCGAAGGCCACTGTGACGAACGCGGTACCAACGCGTACAACATGGCCCTCGGCGAGAGACGGTCAAAAGCGGCCAAGGATTACCTGGTGTCCCTGGGAATCCCTGCGAGCCGAATCACAACGATCAGCTACGGCGAGGAGCGCCC
>CP070735.1:2402437-2416875 GCA_020347625.1 Deltaproteobacteria bacterium | reverse complement strand
AGGCGGCGCAGCGGCTCAGGGCAAAGTTTACAGAGCTCTTCCACCAACGTCCGGACCGTCTTCGGGAATTGGAGGTGCTTGGTCCGGTGGCCGCTCCCCTTCCCCGGGTGAAAGCTAGGTACCGCTGGCAACTGCTGCTCAAGTCCAGAAAGTCGGCTCCCCTTCTCGATGCTGGCCGAGAGCTGATGAATTGGTGGCAAGCCGAGCTGAAGGGCTCCGGCGTGAGCCTTAGCGCCGATGTTGATCCAATCTCACTCATCTAAGCTCTCCGCTCTCAGCACTCAGTCAAATAAAGATTTACCCAAAACTGACTCAACCACAAACAACAGTTTTACCCATTTCTGGCTTTACCAAAAATGGGTAAAAATAGAGATTTGTCCATTAGAAGAAAAAGATAGCAGTACTATTTATTTCAATATAATTAATTATTTAAATAGAAATTTAAGGTTATCTTGTCCACTTTTGGTTTGACTAATGATGGGTAAATTTACCCACTTGTGGCTTTACCAGAAATGGGTAATAGAGACTAAACGCTGGCCACTTAAGATCGCTCGGCAATATGTCTCTTAAAGCTAAGTGCCCAGTAAAAAAGACTAAATGGCAAACTTACCCCAAGATTACCGTACTTGAAATGAATAAATTTACCCACTTTATGTACGGTAAAAAATGGGTAAAATGAGCAAGAGTTTACATAATCACAACACAGAAGTAATATTTTTTGTAGCTAATACATTATAATTTCATGAAAAAACAAATTTTTTTACCCATTTCTGGTCAAGCCAGAAATGGGTAAATATTGACCGGAAACCTCGCCTTTGGGCCAGGTCCGCTTAGTCTTTAAATTAGGCATTTCCCCGTCTGAAAGTTTGTTCTCACAGTCCCATTTTTTCAAACAACCAAAATAAGGCCAAAGCCCCGACAATGAATACGGGAACGATAACCCAATGGCTCACTCCAAGTATCTGTGGCAGGGTGATCTTGCCCAAATTTCCCCAGGTGAGCACGGTTGTTTTCAGGGCCGGATATACTTCGGCGAAAACTGCAGCACCCACCAGCATGCCCAGGATGCCCCAAAAAGCATCCCAGCGACCCTCACCAAGAGCACCGGCGGATGTGCCCGGGCAGTAACCCAAAAGCCCCCAACCGGCCCCGAAGAGGAGTCCACCGATAATGTTTGCCCCCAGATTCGTAGGTTTCACGGATAGTTTTATCAACCCAAGGTCTTTAAGGAGGTAAACACCGACCATGGCAACGAGAACAGTGGAGAGCATGAATTTGACAATGGTCATGTCCATCAGCCTCAGTGCACCCAGTTGCTTGTCGTAGCGCAGTACTCGGCCCTTCTGCAGGAAGAAGCCAAACAAGATACCGGTGACAAGTCCATAGATGAGTATTTTCATATCCGACCACCTCCCCCATAGAGAACCCTGGCCACGACCATCCCCCCGATGAAAAAACAAATTAGGGCGATGTATCCGCTTACCGATAGCTGAACAGAACCGCTCAGCCCGTGACCGCTGGGTCAGCCACCAGCCAGTCTGGCCCCAAACATGGCTACGGCCGCACCCAGGAAGGCGACGATGGCCCTTTTGCTAATGCTGCGGCCAAAACGGTCTTGCCACATGTCAGGCAGGGCTTGCCAACGGAAGCTTGCCGAGGTGCTCGCCGAGATGAGCGACCCCAAAAAAATGCCAAAAACAAACATCCACTGCCACTCAATCTTGGGTGTTTTGCTTTTGAAGTAGGCAAGTTGCGAAACCCGCTCCGGAGCTAACAACTCTTCGATCATTCCGGCAGAACGGACAAAAGATGTGGAAGCACCGAAGTACTTACCAGCAATCAAGACTGACAGCACCAGGACTAAGCCGCTCAATGCTCCAGCCAGATAAGGACTCCAGCCATCATCTGCTCTGTGGATCATCTTTAACCGACCTCCTTTCCGTATCCTTTGCCTAAAGAAACGATGCCGACAACAATTAATTACTATATCAAGATGAGATTACATACTGTTTTCATATAGATAGAAATGTGAACACTTTAACATAACAAATTGGCCAACCTCAAGATGTTTAACCTTTTCTTGAGGATTTGGTTGGTGCAGATGGGTTCGCAGCGCGACCCTTTGGTAGGATAGCGGGGGGGAAGAGGGTTGAGGACCCTCTGTGGTTGAATAGGTGCTCCTACTGTTCCCTTAAACTAGATATACATCACCATTATGGTGAGATCTGACTGATTTCCCTCAAAGTCTTTGACGAAACCTGTCAGCGAGGCGATCTCGTTGAAACCTAGCTTTCTAAATATCGTGCGGGTTTCCACCGAGGTGGGTGCAATCTCTGCGGTGAGCTGCTCGAGACCAAAGTAAGCGGCTACCTCTATCAATTCTTGAATGAGACGGGTTGCTAACCCCTTTTGCCTGTAAGCAGGGTCATTGGTGATACGGATCTCTCCTTGATGTTTCGTCCAACCAATCTGATTGAAATGTAAGGTGGCGTTGGCCACAATCCGTCCATTATCCAAGGCGAGCATTGGCAAGACCACATCATAGTCCAAATCGTAAATCCAGTTTTCAATTACCTTGGGGTCGGTAACGTCGTCCTTCAAGCCCATTCGATCCTCGGGGGGCATTCTCAGAAAATACTCGTGCAGAGACTGTTGGTCTTCTTTTCTAAGAGGCCTTAAAGTGAGCTCGGTTCCATCCCTCAAAGTGGCTTTCTTGGGATATTCATAAAGAATCATAGGATCTCCTCTTGCAGAAAACTACCTTTTCCATTGCAATTTTATGTATTTGCAAAACTAATAGTACCACTCCCGTTCCACTATACAGGCAATCCCCATGCCGGCGGCCAACCCTACTTTTACGTCCCTCTTTTGCATCTCATAGAGAAGGGATGTCAATATCCTCGCCCCACTGGAGCCCATGGGGTGGCCTAAAGCAATGGCACCTCCATTGACATTTACTATTTCCGGATCGAGATTCAACTCTCGCAAGGATACAATGGACTGAGCGGCGAAGGTTTCATTTAGTTCTACAAGTTCTATTTTCCTATCGATCCCTGCCCAAACTTTATGGAGAGCACTTCGAACCGCATAGATGGGACCGAAACCCATTAGCTCGGGTTCGGACCAGTGGTAATCGTAGCCAGTGAGCTTGGCCATGGGCTTGATTCCCATCTTGAAGGCTTTTTCTGCACTCATAATCAGAATGGCTACAGCCCCATCAGCGACCGGTGAGCTGTTCCCTGCGGTTATGGTCCCATTCTTGCCAAAGACGGGCTCCAACTGGGCCAAGGTCTCTGGGGTGGCGCCGAATCTGGGGTTCTCATCTGTATCACAAACAACTGGGTCTCCTTCTTTTTGGCGGACTTTGACAGGCACGATTTCATCCTTGAAACGGGCGGAAGTTATTGCTGCTTCTGCTTTTTGATGGCTCCTTGCGGCGTAATCGTCCTGTTCCTTCCTACTAACGCCGAACTTCTCTCCTACATCTTCCGAAGTTATACCCTTCCTGCTATCCCCAAGGGAGCACCAAAGGCCATCTCGGATCATTATGTCGATGGCTCCCTCGGACCCTGTTTCGGGTGAGTCTGCGGTTTGCTGCATTAAGAAGGTTGCCTCGCTCATATTTTCCATGCCCCCAGCGACCACAATTTCCGCGTCGCCGGATTTTATCGTCTGAGCAGCCAAGAATATGGACTTCATACCTGCGCCGCAGACCTTGCTCACCGTAAAAGAGGGGCTATATTGGCTTATTCCAGCACGGACTGCAGCTTGTCCTGCCGGATTTTTGCCTAACCGTGCTTCCAGCACGTTACCCATGATCACCTCATCAACCTTATCAGGCCGAATCTTGGCCCTGGCGAGGAGTTCTTTTATTACGATCTCCCCTAACTCAGCAGCAGGTACAGAATTCAGCTTGCCCCCGAATTTACCGATGGCAGTGCGAACAGCACTGACTATTACCACCTCTCGCATAAACGCTCCTTCGTCTCCGCTAATCCTTACGGCTTCGTAAAAAGTCCATCTGCGGTGTTGCGCTTCATCTTTCGTCACTGCGGCGCACGCTTAATTGCGCCTCATTCCAAAAGATTATTCGCGCTCGCTGCGCTCCGCTCAGTCCCACCACTTGGTGGTGGGTTCCCAGTTTCGCGCGCCTTGCATCTGGAGCTTTTTCCTGTGCCGTATCATGATAGTGTGTTTACGACAGCATCAATCCTAGCTTAGATCTTTAACCAGAACCGCAATATCTTGATAATCGCCGTGATGGACATCTTTGACAAAATTTTTCAGGGTGGCGACCTGGTTGAAGCCGTTTTTTTCAAACACCGTTATGGCATCGGTCTGGGATGCAATGACCCGGGCCAAAAGCTTGTTTAAGCCGGCTGCGCGGGCGAGACTTGTGAGTTCCTCCACTAGACGAGACCCCAAGCCGCGCTGCCTGACCTCGGTGGAAATAGTAACCCGGATTTCACCCACGTGCTTTTCCCAGCCAGTGGTTTGCCTGTGGAGAGTTGCGTTTGCCAGAATCTTGTCTTCATACTCCGCCAGAATCGGTAGAACCTTGTCGTAATTGATCTCTCGACACCATTTCTCTACTAGTCTTCTGTCAGTTGGATCATCTCGCAGATACCTCAGGTCCTCCTCGGGAAGGGAGACAAAAAATCTGTAAAGACCCTCCAGATCGTCCGCTATCATTGGCCTGAGATTGCAACTGAAACCATCCTTGAGTAGGACCTCCTTGGGATACTCTTCCAGCATAACTCCTCCTGTATAGCCCTATGTCTCAATGAGCAGTGGTCATTCTAGTATTTGCTAATTGGAAAATGAAAATGCACACGTTTGATAGAATATGGAAACAGTTAACAAGGTTCATTTTAGCTGTCAATTCAAAAAAACCACAAAACCTCTAATGTGGCCATTTAGTTTCGAACTAAAAAAAGGGTTTTCCCATGCCCTGGCCACCTCTAGCTTGACGCTTTCCCCGCCACGCGAGCAGGAGGTGGGTTAGAACCAGTTAAGGCTTGCTTCAGTTCATACAACAGGGCCGCTGCTGATCGGATGCCGCAGTGGAAGTCTTCAAGAAAGAAACGTTCGTTGGGCGAATGGGCGCCATCGTCGGGTCTGCCCCAGCCCATAAGAAGTATGTTGTTACATCCGAGAAGCTCTTTAAAGAGGCTGACGATGGGAATGGAACCACCTTCACGAATGAAGATGGGCTCTTTGCCAAAACCGATCTTAATGGCTCTGACGGCGGCTTGCATGGCCGCCTGATCTCGTTCGACCAGCACAGGATCTGAGCCGTGCAGATCCGTGATCTGGAGCTTCACCCCAGGAGGTGCTTTGGAGCGGATAAAATTCTCGAATAGTCCATTGACGGTAGATGCACGCTGATCAGGCACAAGACGCATACTGACTTTGGCTCCGGCTCTGGCGGGGATGATTGTCTTCGCTCCTTCTCCTGAAAATCCTCCCCAAATGCCGTTAACATCAAGGGTCGGGCGAGCTGACCTGCGTTCCACTGGTCCATAGTCAGGTTCTCCAACAAGCTCGTCAACCCCCAAATATTTCTTCAACTCAACCTCGTCAACGGGCAGAGCGGCCATTTCTTGACGTTCCCTGGATTCCAGTTCACGGACGTCGTCGTAAAAACCAGGAATTGCGATGGAGCCGTCAGCGGATTTGAGTTGGGCCAGCAGTTGGGAAAGGACCTGCACAGGGTTTGCTACCAATCCCCCAAAGCTGCCCGAATGCAGGTCGACGCGGGGTCCTTGCACATCCACCTGCAGATAGGAAAGTCCTCGTAGTCCATATGTAATTGCCGGCATGCCGGGGGCAAACTGCGAGCCGTCTGAAATGGCGATGGCATCCGTCTCAAGTTCTCCCAGATGTTTTTTCAAAAATGGTTCCAGGCTGGGACTGCCGATCTCCTCTTCTCCTTCCACCAGCACCTTGACGTTGATAGGGAGTTTTCCATTAACTGCAAGGATTGCTTCCATCGCTGCAAAATAGGTGAACCATTGTCCCTTGTTATCCGTGGCTCCCCGGGCATAGATGAAGCCATCCCTGGTGCTGGGGGAGAAGGGAGGCGTGACCCATTCATCCAGGGGATCAGGGGGTTGCACATCATAGTGTCCGTAGATGAGAAGGGTCGGTAGATCAGGATCAGTGTGGAGATGCCCATAGACCACTGGATGGCGCTCGGTTTCGTGAAGTGTTACCTGAAAACCAAGCCCTTTGAGTCTTGCCAAAACCCAAGCAGCGGCTTTTTGAACGTCTGCGGTATGGGCAGAATCGGTGCTTACGCTCGGAATCTGCAGGAACTCGGAAAGTCTCTCGATGTAGCGCTGGCGGTTTGTCCCAATCTCATTAAAAACTTCTTCGGGAACCATAGTGATCTCCAGGATGTAATCTGAGAGGGCCGGAAGTAATTTCTGTAGATTCTATCCATAAAAAAAGCTTTTTTCACCAAAATATTGGGTACCCGACCTGCATTCGACTCAAGTTTTAGGTTTAGGACTATTTACTTTGTCGACGCTGTATTGTATCTGTTCCTGAATTTAAAAAAATCGGGAGACTTAGCTCGCATGTCAAAGTGGACATGGTTCGTAGTTCTATTCAGTAGGGTTACGCTAAATCTAGCTGTCCGTGTGACCTACCCTTTTCTTCCCGCGATCGCCAGAGGGTTGGATATCTCCTTCGAAAAGGCGGGTCTCTTGGTGGCAGCACGCCATCTAGTCGGCCTGACCGGGGCCCTCTGGGGACTTCTGGAGGAGCGAAAAGGATATGCATGGGGTATGCTGCTTGGATTGACTGCTCTGTTCATCGGGAGTTTGACCGTATCAGTATCTCGGACGTTTTCCCTGGCGCTTTTTGGTTTTGTGCTTATCGGCTTGTCAAAACCAGTCTACGATCCCAATGTGCAAGCATTTGTTAGTAGTCGCATCCCATACTCGAAGCGAGCGTGGGCTCTCGGTATCCTGGAGTCATCCTGGGCGGGAAGCTGGCTCATAGGTATTCCACTCAGCGGCTTTCTCATCGCCCACTTTGGCTGGCAAAGTCCCTTTGTGCTCATTTCCGGAGCCGCTTTGCTAGCAATCATCTGTACAAAGAGTCTGCAGGAAGTCACACAGGATAACCCTAATTACAAAGAATCAGCAAGCCAGGTCGTCTCCAGCACTAGGGAAGAAGTCAACGTTCGAGCCAGGCCAACCTTGATTCTAGGGGTTTCCCTCCTGATGGTTTTCGCCAATGAAAACATGGTAATCGTCTACGGAGCATGGCTGGAGAAGCAGTTTAATCTCCAGGTACAAACATTGGGACTCTATTCGATCCTGGTGGGGTTGGCCGAGCTGGCTGGCGAATTCACCGTGGTTTTTCTCGTTGATCGGTTTGGTAAAAGACGCTCAATCTTAACGGGTCTAATCTTAACAGGGATGAGTTATCTTGCCCTGCCGTTTTGCCAGAACTCGATAGTTCTCGCCTTTGTGGGCCTCGTAGTTATGTTCTACCTTTTTGAGTTCACCATAGTTTCAATTTTCCCTTATGTCTCAGAATTGGTCCCTTCGGAACGTGGTAAATGGTTCGCATTTAATTTCAGTGCATTGGTGGTGGGTCGAATGGCAGGCGCACTCTTAGGGCCCTGGCTCTGGGAACGGCGTGCGGATCTTTACATTCTCGTGGTTTTTTCGCTACTAGCTCAAGTCGTGGCGGTCATCCTGCTGCTGCTCAGTGCGAAACGCAAAGCGCACAGCGCATAGCGCAGCAAAAAAAGGCAGAGTCAATGCTGCCTCTGCCTTTTTTATTATGCTAGGCGCTAGGCCCTTTGCGTTTTTTATATAATTCCATGACCTCGGAACGTTTAATGAGTGCTTCCACCTCTGGGCAGAGCTCTTGGATATTCGCTCTACCATTCATTTCTTCGCGATCCACCAGGACGATGACCTTCGCGACCGTGAGCCCAAGGTCTTCGACCGCTTCAATGGCCTTGATGGTGGAACCGCCGGTGGTGATGACATCGTCTACCACCACCACCTTTTCACCGGGAGCAAATTCTCCCTCCATTTTTGCGGGAATTCCATGGTCCTTTCTCTCTTTTCGGACGATGAATTCTTTAATGGGTTTACCTTCGAGTTGGGAAATCAAAGAGACCGCACTAGAGATGGGGATCGAGCCAAGCTCTAAGCCGCCGATCCCGGAAACCTCGAGGTCCCTGATTTCAGCGAAGATCAGCCGGCCAATGAGTTCCTTGCCCTCCGGATCCAGCATGGTGGGCTTGCAATTGAAATAGAAATTGCTCACCCCCCCGGAGACCAACTTGAATATGGGCTCCTCGGCATATTGGAAAGACTTTTCCAGGATTATTTCCATTAAACGATTCTTCATGGCCTCCATGTTTCCCCCAGAGCGGTAATAGCTAGTCTCGACCCTGTGGATATTATCTTGTCTCACCCTGGGATGCAACATTCCTATACGGCATCCTCAATCTTTATGCCTTTTCTCCTTGACCATCAAAGCAGGTGAAGGTATAGCCTGGAGTGGTCGGAAGCAAAGATTATGACTTGTGAGGGTACAAATGATTGCCAAAGACAGGTTGATATTTCCCCTGGATGTGCCTGATGCTGAGCAAGCGCGCAAACATGTCAAGCTACTGGGTGATCAGGTGGGGGTGTTCAAGGTTGGTCTGGAACTTTTTGTTTCTGAAGGACCATCCATAGTGGATGCCATAGCGGATTTGACCGATGCGAAGATTTTTCTTGATCTGAAATTTCATGACATCCCGGCAACGGTTCTCCGGGCTATCCGTAGCGGTTCCTGCCTGCGCAGGGCCAATTTCATCACAGTTCACTGCGATCCTGTTCTTCTTGAAGCTGTGGTGGCTGAGGTTGATGACCATATCAAGATATTGGCTGTTACGGTACTTACCAGTCTGGACAGCAACGCCCTCCTATCCCTCGGAATACGGAAGGAGTTGGCGGCAGAGCCCATGCAGCTTGTTTTGCAGAGAGCGTCTCTGGCCAAGCAGGCGGGGTGTGCAGGAATCGTCTGTTCAGGCCGCGAGGCGACAGCTGTTAAAAAGAAATTTGGCGGGGACCTGATCGTGGTCACCCCTGGTATTCGACCTGATTGGGGCGATGTGAAAAAAGACGACCAAGCCAGGGTAGTCACCCCATATCTCGCGGTCAAAAACGGAGCAGATTACATCGTGGTGGGTCGGCCCATACGGGAGGCGACAGACCCGGTAGAGGCAGCTTTCATGGTTGTCAACGAGATTGACAGGGCACTGCAGGATCGAAGGCAGATTTCATAGTAATTCGGCATATCTCTCGCCCGAGCCCCTTCGACAGGACCTGTCGACGAGCTCAGGTCGAGTCGCTCAGAGTTCTCTGTGAGCTCTGTGAGAGATTAAATGGAAGCGCACGAGATGTACATGAGAGAGGCTCTGGAAGAGGCTGAGAAGGGTGCGCTCCAGGGAGAGGTGCCGGTTGGGGCGCTGGTGGTTTCGCCAGCTGGAGATATTATCGCACGGGCCCACAACAGCCCCATAGGCCTGAATGATCCCACCGCCCACGCAGAGGTTCTAGTGCTCCGGCAAGCTGCGGCTCGGCTTGCTAACTATCGACTGCCGGATCATCTTCTTTACGTAACGCTTGAGCCGTGCGTTATGTGCGTGGGGGCAATGGTGCAGGCTCGTTTGGCGATGGTGATCTATGGGGCGTCGGATCCCAAAGCAGGCGCAATCGAGTCTGTTTACGAAATTGCAGCCAATAATCGATTGAATCACCGGATTCAAGCTCATGGCGGCGTTCTGGCTGAGGAAAGTAGGGCGCTGCTTCAAGCCTTTTTTAGAGCTAAACGCTAAAGAGGTTTCGAACTCTTTGCACTTCTGATAAAATCACTATACATATTTTGCGGAGAGGTACCGAAGTGGTCGTAACGGGGTCGACTCGAAATCGACTTGTCCGGTGAAGAGCCGGGCACGTGGGTTCGAATCCCACCCTCTCCGCCAATAATGCAGCCATCAGCGGTCAGCTTTCAGCGTTCAGCAGAGAAAAAATTACTTGAGCACAAAGGCAAAATTTAGCAAATTTGATGGTGTTTCAGATTCGATCGCCAGCAAAGAGCTGATTGCTGATGGCTTTTTGCACAAAATGCGGAGAGATGCCCGAGTTGGCCGAAGGGGCACGACTGGAAATCGTGTGTTCCGGTAACCCCGGAACCGTGGGTTCGAATCCCACTCTCTCCGCCATTCTATTTGTTCTCAAAATCATTTAACAGCTAACTTTAGGTTGATCTCCCCCTCCAATAGGGAGAGGGAGATCAATTGCTGTAGGAACTTCTCTCTCATGTCTTATCTTGTTCTGGCACGTAAGTGGCGGCCCCAGCGTTTCGAAGACGTCATCGGTCAGCCGCATGTGGTCCAAACCTTAACCAATGCTATCTCAGGCCAACGCATTGCGCATGCGTATCTGTTCAGCGGCGCTCGAGGCATCGGCAAGACCTCGGTGGCACGTATTCTGGCCAAGGCACTGAACTGTATCGAGGGTCCCTCCCCCACTCCCTGCAACCAATGTGAATCTTGCAAGGAAATCACCGAATCAACCTCACTTGATGTACTGGAAATCGACGGCGCTTCCAACCGGGGCATCAACGAAATTAGGGAGTTGCGGGAAAATATCCGTTACTTGCCCGCAAGTAATCCATACAAAATCTACATAATAGACGAAGTACACATGCTCACCGGTGAGGCTTTCAATGCGCTGCTCAAAACGCTGGAGGAGCCGCCGCCGCATGTGATCTTTATCTTTGCCACTACGGAACCCCACCGCATTCCCATCACCATCATGAGTCGCTGCCAGCTCTTCGACTTTCGCCGTATTGCCGGAAACGATATCGTTGAGCATCTACGGCATATTGCTCAGGCAGAGGATATCCAGATCAGCGACGTGAGCTTGCGTCTGCTGGCACGTGAGGCTGAGGGCAGCATGCGAGATGGGCAGAGTCTCCTTGAGCAAATGATCGCCTTTTCTGGAAAGAACATATCAAACGAGGATCTGCTGGAGGTTCTCGGGGTCATTGATCGCCAGCTTCTGCTGGACGCTGCGGGCGCGGTCCTCAGTGGTGATGCGACTCGCTGTCTGGAGATTGTCGAGAGGGTTTACCTCCACGGGCATGATTTGAGACGCTTCTGCCAGGAACTGGCCACGCACTTTCGCAATTTGCTGGTTTTGAAAGTTAGCAAGGAGCCCCAGCATCTGGTTGACCTTACCGAGGCTGAACTGGCCGAGTTGAGAGAACAGGCAGCCGAAGTGAGTAGCGCCACCCTACAGCAATTTTTCCATTTTCTTCTGAAAGGGGAGGAGGAGATTAGACGAGCCAGCAACCCGAAGCTGGTCTTGGAGATGACCCTTCTCCGTCTAATTCAGCTTCCCCGGGTCATGGATATCGACGAGATCATTACCCAAGTGCTTCATCTGGAGCAAAAAATTTCTGCAGGCGAACAGTCATCAGGACCTATCTTTGCTGGCGAGCCAGATGTCAGCGAGCAGGTGGTATCCTCAGATTATTCTCCGACTGAAGAGGAAGAGAAGACCGAGCCCGCGGTTATTGCTGAGCCATCTGCTGGCAAATGGGAGGACCTTCTCGAGAGAATACGCCAAGAGAAACCTGCACTTGCAGCCAATCTCGAGCGGGTCAATGTCAAAGAACCGCAGCAGGATCGACTAGAACTCGACTTCAACGGCAATGAGTTTAGTTATGAAATGGTAAAAGAAAAAACGAGCTTCAAGTTACTCAATCGGTTGGGACGGGAGGTTTTGGGGGAGAAGGTGAAAATCTCTCTCAATCCTGGTAGCCATGAAGGTCGGCATGAGCAGCGAGGAAAGACTGACCGGCAGAGGCAGAGGCAACAGAAAGCCTTGAAACATCCCTTAGTGACTGAAGCTTTAGAAATATTCGGCGGTGAGATTGTCGAAGTGAGGGTCGGACCGGACAAGGGGAAGTAAAAAGATTTGGGATTTAGGATTTAGGATTGCAGAATACAGAATATTGGGAGTTAAAGAATAGTCTTAGAATTCCAGGTTCCGCGCTGCAACTACCGTCAATCTGAAATCCGCAATCTGAAATCTGCAATGGATAAAGGAGGATGTACATGGCAAAAGGTTTCGGAGATATGATGAGACAGGCCAAGGTTTTGCAGGAAAAGATGGCCAAAATGCAGGAGGAGCTCGGAGATAAGATTGTAGAATCCTCAGTGGGTGGTGGTATGGTGGTTGCCAGGGCCAACGGACGTCAGGAATTGCTTTCCATTGAACTGGAGCCCGAGGTGGTGGACCCGGATGATATAGAAATGTTGCAGGACCTGATTGTTGCCGCTGTAAACGAGGCATTAAAGAGATCTCAGGAAATGGCGGCCGAAGAGATGAGTAAACTTACCGGTGGTTTGCAGCTACCCGGTGGCATGAAGATTCCTGGGTTGTTCTGACGCATTCACTTTGTTAGCCGCATAGCGCTAAGCGCAGAGCGCATAGCGTGTTGCTACCATCTGAAAATAGTACGCTTTGCACTTTGCTCTATGCGCTAAGCGTCTATGACCACGGACATCAATTCCAAAGGAATTAAATATGAGCGTCTACCCGTCCTCCTTAGAGCGCCTTATTGCGAATCTATCCAAACTTCCTGGCATTGGCCAGAAGACAGCAGCACGGCTGGCTCTCTATCTCTTACGGGCACCAAGAAATCTGACGGAATCACTTGCGGCGAGTATTTTGGAGGTAAAAGAAGCGATCGGTTTCTGCTCCAGGTGCTTTAATCTCACTGATGTGGATCCCTGCCATATCTGCACAGATAACAGCCGTGATGCCGCTACAATTTGCGTGGTGGAGGAGGCGGGAGATCTTCTGGCACTGGAGGAGGCGGGAGCGTTTCGCGGCCGCTACCACGTCCTGCAAGGCGTGTTGGCTCCTCTCGATGGCATTGGCCCAGAGAATCTTCGGATCAAAGAGTTGCTGACACGGTTGGGACAAGAGTCCATCACAGAGGTCATTCTGGCCATTAATCCCAGTGCCGAGGGAGAGGCCACTGCCACCTATATTGCCGGACTCTTGCGGCAGCACCAGGTCAGCGTTAGCCAAATCGCCCAGGGCATCCCTATGGGCGGCGATCTCAAGTACGCTGACGCCGTAACCTTAAAGCGAGCCTTGGAGGGTAGGAGGCAATCCATCTAGAGTGCTCTGAAACTTCTTGACTCGTTTGGCTTGTAAGGTTATTCATAAACTGTTTGCACAAATGTTGCATGTTGCCTTCGCTTGTGATTCCAAACCTTTTACTGGCCTTCACTGAGATCCTTAAGATTAATGGCGATACTGAATTAATGGAATCGGAGCCACAGCCATGATAGAGATCAGATTTCACGGTCGAGGTGGTCAGGGAGCGGTGACCTCAGCGGAGCTTACAGCGCTAGCGGCCATTGAGCAGGGGAAGTATGCCCAAGCGTTTCCAAGCTTCGGCCCGGAAAGACGGGGGGCGCCAGTAATGGCCTATGTGCGAGTGAGCGATGAACCCATCCGCAGCAGAGAAAAAATCTACGAGCCCGATATCGTGGTCGTTTTAGACCCCACTCTCCTTGACATTGTAAATGTGGCTGCCGGATTAAAAAATGATGGGGTAGTGGTGTTGAACAGTTCCAAGAGTGCTGAAGAGATTCGCGCGGCCAGTGGCATCAAGTCGAAGCTGGCACTGGTGGATGCAACCCGAATAGCGGTTGAGACCATGGGGCTGCCCATTACCAACACCACACTGCTTGGCGCGATGCTAAAAGCAACTGATTTGTTGCCGATTTCGGCCATGGAGGATCCACTTAAAAAGCGCTTCGGACGCATTGCCGGTAAGAACATCAAGGCCTTCAAGCGGGCCTATAAAGAGACCGTGGTAGAGGAGTAAACAGTGGCGAAAGAAACTGGAATTGTCAGCTGGAAAGATTTGGCTTTAGGATGTTCCATCGTAAAGCCAGGGAGTTCCGCCGAACTAAAAACGGGTGATTGGCGCTCCCAACGTCCCGTGACTGATTACGAAAAATGCGTTCAGTGTGGGCAGTGTTATATTTTTTGCCCCGATATGGTCTTCACTCAAAACGAAATGGGTTTTTATCAGCCGAACATGTTTTATTGCAAGGGATGCGGGATCTGTGCCCGCGAGTGCCCTGCTGATGCGATCAGCATGCTAGAGGAGAGCGAGTAATCATTCTCTGCAAAGGATGAGGGATCGCGGATCTTTAGCGGGGAAATTCGTGAAGACATGATGAGCATTGAATAGGAGATTAATTAATCATGGCAAAAAGAGTGGGTATTGAGGTTTCTCTCGCTATTAGTGAGGCGGTGAAGTTGGCCAACGTGGATGTAATTGCCGCATATCCCATCACGCCTCAGACCCATATTGTGGAGCAT
>CP070735.1:2399811-2402337 GCA_020347625.1 Deltaproteobacteria bacterium | reverse complement strand
CGGTTTATCCGGTACATGGCACTCAAACTCAGATGACTCCGGCCCAGGAGATCCATGATCATGGAGGAGCTTAACGTTTGGGTAATGCTCATGATGGAACCCGGCTCCGATTCCTGGCTGGCATCGAGTCGTTGCTCGGCGATTTGGTGCAACAACGTGGGTTCGTCGGGAGCTGCTGTTGGCGGGGATGGCTTTTTCGCCGGCGTGTCCATGCCCACGGCCTGGCGCAATCGCAGTTCAACGTTGCCCAAGGTGAGTCGATCGTCTTCTTTTAGGTCACTCTTGCTCACACGAACGCCGTTTACCAGGATACCATTGACACTGCCGAGGTCTTCAATGGTGAGGCCGCCGTCATGGCGCATGATTTTGGCGTGCTGACGGGAGAGCGTCCGATCATCGAGAGAAACCTGGCAGGAAACGTCCCGGCCGATAACGACTTCGTCGTCATCGAGCGGATAAGCCTGACCCTCCCCGGGTCCTTTGATGATTAGTAGCTCGTAAGCGGTCATCGCTAATTCCTGGTGTTTGCAAACCTCTGCACAACGGAGCCTTTTGTCTCCGCGAACCTAAACGGTTCATACTCCGGGGCAAAGCTACCAGATAGCATGAGCAAAAACCAGGCCAAAATTGACAGCCAGCAGCAGGCAGCAGGCAGCGAGCAGTTAGAATCCAGAAAGATTTTGGCGCAAAGGCACGGCGAACTTGCTTTTCGGTTTACTTTCTTATTTTTCTGGGCTTTATTTCTGCACTATACGTTGTGGGCGAATAAGTCTTATATATTATTCGGGCAATCGAGGCATAAGCATTGTCTACCGGCGCAACCTCTTTCTGTTTGGTTGGCCAATGTGGTAGTTTGTCTCCTCGGCAAATTTGATCACCCGCGGCAGGTTTTGTTGAAATTGGGCCAGCCGATCACAATTCCTGGAACACTTCAATTTGTTCTCATAAGCCCGCTCACAGTTGAGACATGGGCTTCTTATTTCCACTGCTAGTACCAAGAGTAGACCTCCTAAATTACTTAATAACTATATATAGTGATGCTTTTGTTGTCAAATAGGCGGTATTGTGCATAGCGCATAGCGCCAAGCGGACGACTGAATGGCAACAATACGCTATGCGCTCTGCGCTTAGCGCTCTGCGGCGAACGCAGAGAGCCACAACGGACCACTGACGTTATCTAACAAATGGATTGTATTGCTTCTCTCTGCCGATGGTTGACTGGGGAGACATTCCGTAGTTGTGTCCGGGAAAAACTAAAGTTTCGTCGGGCAGGGTTAAGAGCTTTCTCTGAATTGAGAGGAGGAGCTCCGACATGGACCCACCAGGAAGGTCGGTACGCCCGATTCCACCGACGAACAGGGTGTCGCCGGTAAACACGTAACCATTCGTGTAAAGGCACATACCTCCGGGGGTATGGCCGGGCGTATGAATAACATCGAGGGAATGATTGCCGAATTCAATCCGGTCGCCCTCTTCAACAGTTATGTCTGCCGGCGGTGAGGCTTCGCATTGAAAGATCTGGAGCGCTAGATTGGAGGGGTTGGCCAAACGCTCGGCATCATCTTTGTGGACGACAATCTGGGCGTTGGTAAGTTCCTTCATTTCACGGTTACCACCAGCATGATCGGCGTGGCAGTGCGTGTTCACAATATATTTTATCTTTGAAATCTGCCTGTTTTTGGTAACATCCAAAAGGAGCCCCACCTGGTCGGCTGGATCAATAACGATGCCTTCACCTGTTTCTTGACAGCCCACCACATAGGCAAAGACCGCAAAGTTTCCCACTTGAACTTGTTCGATGATCATGTCTTCTCCACTGTCGCATTAGGTTTTATTTAACAATCCAATCATGAATCTTAACATGTTGAGTGGATTCTTTTAAGCTTCAACAGAAACTATTTGCTGATTATTTACTGCTTCCCTCGTATCTCAGCAGCTTGAGCAACAATTTCTTTACCTGCACTGGTTCCGATACGGTGAGCACCAGCCCCTACCATTGCCTCTAAATCCTGGATCGTCCTGATTCCTCCAGCAGCTTTGACTTTGATCCTGCCCTGGCCCCATTCGGCCAGAAGTCTTACCTCTGCCACTGAGGCCCCAGACGGACCCAGGCCAGTGGAAGTCTTGACGAAATCCAACCCTGAGTCTACCGCCATCTGGCAGAGTCGCTCCATTTCATGTTGATTAAGATAGCCGGTTTCCAGAATAACCTTCACCACCGCGTTCTCAGTAGCCCGCCGCATTGCCTCCATCTCAGAGGCAATAAGTTTATACTCTTCCCCTTTGACCGCACCCAGATTAACCACATAATCGATCTCATCAGCTCCAGCAGCCAAAGCGGTCATTGCAGCCTTGGCCTTGATCTCCACAGTCTCGAAACCCAGCGGAAAACCGGACACAGTGCAGAGCCGGACCTCGCTATTTTCTATGGCTCTTGCAGCAAGTTGCACCCAACATGGCGCAACGCATACGGCTGCAAAGCCCAGGGCAACCGCCTCCTCGCAAAATCTTTGCACCTGGTCTCGG
>CP070735.1:2394801-2399711 GCA_020347625.1 Deltaproteobacteria bacterium | reverse complement strand
GGCCACCATGCGCTCCCAAGCTTCCTGCTGTTCCCGAAGCATTTGCTGCCACTGCTGCTCCGCCTCAAGAAGCAAGTCATCCCCCTCCTTGGTGAATGCCTCCCATTGTTCCTGTTGGCCTTTCCGGGAACTGTCGTACTCATCCTTTTGCCCAAGAGCTGCTGTCACGGTGAAAACAAGAATTGCGGTCAGGCACATTCCCATTAGCTTGTTCATAATCTACCTCCCGCAGGACAGGGAAATCTTACCATACGGTGGCTCGAGTCCTGGGCATTATCTCTTTTCGATGCCATCGAGTCAACCGGAGCCATAGTCAGGACTCTCCCCATTGTCTATGTGTTTCAGCATTGACCTTCATGAGCCAGTTTATAGCGGCTGCGGCGCGTCTCTTCTAAGCGACTGTCGTGAGGCCTGTGTTTACTTCCGCAGACCAATCTTTTCTCCCTACCACCTGGGGAGGGGGAAGGATGTGTATTTGGTAGAACATTGGTAGTTCACATGGTCGCACATATTCGTTATAATTCCGACTTAGTTATCCTAGAGAGTTTTCACTCAGGGATATCTGAGCTACCCCACACAGTCAGGTGATAAGGATACCCTCATGCCACAGGTTGGTCCCGGAACGTATGTAACCATGGAATATGATGCTTTTCTGGAGTCTGGGACCAAAGTGCTTGGCACCAAGAACAACGATCCTTTGGTCTTTCGCTTTGGCTCGGGCGAGGTCTTTCCCAGAATAGAGCAGGAAATTATTGGTCTAAAACCTGGTGCTGAAAGGGAATTTTTGCTGCAACCCGGTGACGGCTTTGGTGAGTTCGATCAATCCAGGGTCCTCCGCGTACCCCTAGAAGAATTTCCAAAGGGCAAAAAACTCAAACGAGGAATGCTCCTGAAGGTTGAAACGAAACCAGGGGAAAAGGGTCTCTGCTTTGTAGGCGACATTCAGAAAGATCATTTTGTGCTCGATTTCAACCATCCCCTTGCCGGACGGACACTAACATATCGGGTAAAGATTGTGGACGTCCACCAAATCACTTAGCCCGGCTGTTTCACGAATCGCCTGCGGCGACCGCAGATATGATTGTCCTTCCGGGCTACCCCCAGTGTAAGTGCTCTCCCTTTGTAATTAGCTGAAATGAAAAGTAAAGAATCTAGGCCCAAAGGATCTGGCTTTGAGCTGCCCCCCGAGGGGGCTTTAGGCGTCTTTCCTTCACACGGCAGGCAGCTGGAGTGGTGGAGCATTGGAGTAGTGCAAGAAATTCTTAAAGTTGAATCTTTGGGTTTTAGCTTTTTCCAACACTCCAATACTCCGGTACTCCAAAGCCGCTGGACATGTCTACCGGCAAAACCATTGAAACTGGACCTGGCCCACAGGACCAGGTTTTTTTGGCCAAATAAATAAGGCCTATGATCTTACTTGGGGGGATTGTAGGTTGGTTGTTGTGCTCCGGACAAGCCGGGGGAGTCGAGAAATAATTAGAAGGGGACGTCACTTAGCGGTCTCGAGACCATTTCCCTGTTTGAGCTCTTTGGCACCGTATAACATCTCATCTGCCTTTCTCAAAAGAGAAAGGGGATCGTTCACTCCCTCATCCTCCACTGAAGAGATACCAAAACTGATTGAGACCGTAATGGCATCTTCGCCCACCTCCATGGGGTTATTGTGAAAATGAGCCTGCAGTCGGTGAATGAGTTGGAAAGTTTCCTGCGTGGTGGTGCCCGGAAGGATGATGATGAATTCATCGCCAGCATACCTTGAAACCACATCACTATCGCGGGTCATCTCCTCCAGAGTGTCGGCAACATACCGCAGTAATTCATCGCCCCGGTCGTGTCCATACTGATCATTGACATTCTTGAAATCATCCAAATCCAAAAATGCAAGGGCCAAGGGGGATTTGTATCGTTTGGCCCTTTTGTATTCGCGCTGCAGTACCGTCTCCATTACCCTGCGATTGAGCAAGCCGGTGAGCGGATCTCTCCAGGCAAACCATTTTAGTTTTTCATGGGCGGTAACGTTGGACAGACAAATGGACACTTTTACTGCAAGCCGTTCAAGAAGACGTGTGTCCATCCCGGGTCTGTACCGCAATCTGGAGATGTCTGCCTGGTTCAGGCTTCCAATAATTTCACCATCAAGGGATATGGGGGCAATGGCAAGCGAGCGAATAAAGTACATCTGCCCCTGGGGGAGCAGTTTATAATATGGCTTTAGATCGCCGCTAATGAGGACCGGCCGTGTTTCGTTCTCGATTAGGCTCAAGAAGGTACTCCGGTCTATTACGTTCAACCGCTCCTTGAGGATTTCTGATTTTTCCAGGGTGTGAATCAGGTCGGAGACCTCGCTTTTGTCAATCATTGAGATCCAGACATAGGGTACACCAAACTTTTCCCTGATTTCAGTTAGCAGTCTTTCGAAGAGATCCTTGAAGTTGAGAATTGACAGAATACTGATCTCAATCTCAAAGAACTTCTGCGCAATTTCCTCGTTTATCCTCAGAGTCTCAAGTACGTCTTCCATACGGATCACATTGCAAAAAGGTCATTTGTTACTATGTCTGGTCAACGATGAACTGTGAGCGGTAAATGGTTTAGAGCCCCTCAGTTGATAACCCTTCACCATTCACCCTTCACTCTTCACTCTTCACTCTTCACTCTTTACCACTTACCCTTCACCACTTACTGCCCGCTGCCTGCTCAGTAAATAAAGTGTGACTTATTCCTTTGCCTTAGATTGAATACCCTAAGACTTCAATAGAGTCCCTGGCACAATTGCTTCATCGCCGAACTTGTCAGAAATAGCGTCGAGAGCCCGGTTCAATCTTCTCCTTTTTTGCGGAACCTCTTTGTCATCGAAAAGGTCGAGCTGTCTTTCTTCATCAGAAAAGCTGAGCTGAGCCAAAGATATGCCGAATAGCCTCACCGGCCTTCTTCCCACATCCGTTTTGTCCAACATAGCACAGCAGCTCGAATAGATCTCCCTGCTGTCATCAGTGGCCTCTGGGAGGGTTGTTGAGCGGGTAATTTGAACAAAGTCGTGATATTTCACCTTCAGGGTAATCGTTTTGCCGACATATCCGTGGCCACGCAACCGTCGAGCCACCCTGGTGGCCAGGGAAAGGAGCTCCTTTCTTGCTGCCTCCTTATCTTGGATATCTACCCGATAGGTTTGCTCATGGCCAATGGATTTCACCATGCGCTCTACTTCTACCTCCCTCTCGTCCACCCCCTTGGCAAGTAGATACAAGTGAAGCCCCTGTTTGCCCAACCTTCTGACCAGAAGCTCAGAGGGAAGGCGGCTTAGATCTCCTATGGTCTTGACTCCAAGATGAGAGAGCGTCTTGTAGGTTGCCTGGCCCACTCCCCACAGCTTCTCTATGGGCAGGGGATCCAGGAATTCTACCACGTTTTCTTGGGGCACAATGGTAAGTCCATCGGGCTTCTGAATATCCGAGGCGATTTTTGCCACAAATTTTGAGGGAGCAACCCCAGCAGAGACCGTTAGTCCTGTTTCTTTAACCACCTGTTGCTTGATCTTTCTGGCAATCTCCTCCGGGGACCCGAAAAGACGGGTGGAGCCGGTTACATCGACAAAAGCCTCATCCAATGAAATAGGCTCAACCAGTGGGCTATAACGCTGAAAAATTGTAAAAATCTGTCGCGACACCTCCTGATATCTCCACATTCTCACTGGGAGAAAAACACAATGAGGACAAAAACGGGCGGCAGTGGCAATGGGCTGAGCTGAATGGATGCCAAACTTTCGAGCCTCGTAGGAGGCCGATGAGACAACACCTCTCTCTTTGCTACCGCCGACGACAACCGGTTTTCCTTGCAACGTCGGGTCGTCAAGGACCTCCACGGCAGCATAAAATGCATCCATGTCTAGATGGATGATTGCCCTGGTCCAGTCCGAAGTGTCCATGGTGTTGGTAAGCCACTTTTGTCGGTTTAGTCAGTTAAGCCAGTTGAGTCGGTTAAGCCGGTCAAACTGGCTAAACTGGCCAAGCCGGCTAAACCGGCAAAACTCATAATCCCCTCATCCACTCTGGCTTCAGGGCAACCTCACCTCGCAAGGCACCGTCAATGAGCTCCAAGGTCTTGTCCCGGTCTTTGGGCAACCTTGCCTTCACCGGCAAATAATTGGAGGCGTGGTTGGAAAAGAAAAGCCCACCACTCAAGTGCGTATGTTCGAACATCTCTCGCAATTCCAAGAGCAGTTCGCGCGTGTCAGGAAGTTCGAAGCGCCCGGCTCTAAGTTCCTCATCCAGCGGTGTGTTGGGAAGAATCATCACAGTGAGGGCCCCGACGTAATTTGGATCCATGGCGGTGAGGAGTTCACCGGTTGCCTTGGCGTGTTTGAGGGAACCCGAGCGCCCAGCGATTCCCAGCAAAACCGTTACCGAAAGCTTGATTCCAGCCCTCTTCACCCGCCTTCCCTGCCTGATAAGGTTTTCTGCACGGGTCCCCTTGCAAACCTTCTGAAGGGTTTCATCATCCCCACTCTCAACTCCCAGATAAATAATGCCCAGTCCCTTTTCCCTCAGCTGAATTAACTCCTCGTCACTTTTCAACTTTATGCTCTTGGCGTTGGCGTAGGCCCCGACCCTCCTCACCCAGGGAAGATTTTCCTCAATCGTGTCCAATATCCAGACCAGCTTTCTTTGAGGGATAATCAGAGCATCTCCATCCATCAGGAATAGCCGATGCTGATTGCGCATGTATTTGGCGGCAAAGAGAATATCAGCCAGGATAGTATCATCATCCTTTATGGTAAAGCGTTTGTCCTTATACGTCCCGCAAAAGGTGCACTTGTTGTGTGAGCAGCCGAGGGTCACCTGCAGAAGGATACTGAAGGCTTCGCTGGGAGGCCGAATAATGGATCCTTCGTAGTGCATTCCCT
Source organism: Deltaproteobacteria bacterium (assembly GCA_020347625.1). Lineage (GTDB taxonomy): Bacteria > Desulfobacterota > Syntrophobacteria > BM002 > BM002 > BM002. Next base: position 2,394,808 of record CP070735.1, on the reverse strand, counting down.
CAGATTC
>CP070735.1:2358684-2394701 GCA_020347625.1 Deltaproteobacteria bacterium | reverse complement strand
TCGGATCTTGCTGGATACCGCGGAGACATGGCTACGCGATCAGGGAATGCGTCGTGTTTTGGGTCCCCTTAATCTGTCAGTTAATCAGGAATGCGGCTTGCTGGTGGAAGGTTATGATACCCCGCCATCAATCATGATGGGACATGCCCGTCCGCACTACGCCACCAGGATCGAAGAACAAGGCTACCGCCAGGAGAAGGACCTGCTGGCCTATCGCATTAATACAGACTTCGAGTTTTCCGCCGCCATGCTGGCTGCGATGAAAAGAGCATCCCGCCGCGTGCGTGTTCGGCCGTTGCGTAAATCCCATTTTGCTGAGGACCTAAAGATACTGCAGGATATTTTTGAAGATGCCTGGTCTCAGAACTGGGGGTTTGTCCCGTTTACCGAGGCAGAATTTGAGCATTTGGGCGAAACCTTGAAACTCTTGGTGCGTGAAGACTACATTCAGATTGCAGAAGTGGAGGGCGTTCCCGCAGCCATGATGGTGGCCTTGCCGAACGTCAATGAAGCTATTCAGGACCTTAACGGGAGACTTTTGCCTTACGGCTGGCTCAAACTGTTCTGGCGTCTTAAAGTTGCTCATCCGAAATCAGTCCGGGTTGCCCTTATGGGTGTACGCAAACGCTACCAGAAGGGCCTTTTGGGCGGGGCGCTTGCCTTAATGGTAATACAAGCAGTGCGCGCGCCCGCCGTCAGACGTGGTGTGCTGGAGGCGGAAATGTCCTGGATTCTCGATGACAACATTGGCATGCAAAACATCATCGAGTCCATCGGGGGCATTGCTTATAAACGTTACCGCATTTACAGTAAGGAACTGGCCTAAGAGGCATCTGTGTGTGATGGTCACCGTGGCCAACCAGGCTGTTCTTTCAGCGGAATTATTTGGTCAAAGAACCCCTAGTCCTTTGCGGTAGGTCAAGTTTCAATGGTTTTGCCGGAAGGCACGTCAAGCGGTTTTGGAGTACTGGAGTATTGGAGTGTTGGAATAAGCTATAACCCAAAGATTTAATCTTAAGAGGTTTTTACATTACTCCATTACTCCACCACTCCATTACTCCAGCTGACTATCGCATTAAGAAAAGACTCTAAAACGCCCTTGGGGGCCAACTCAAAGCCAGATCCTATGGGTTTGGATTCTTCACTGGCGCAAGAGATAAAGTTACATGAGCAATGATAAAAGAGCTTTTGCTGCATTGGTACTTGCGGCGGATCGTGCGCCCGACGATCCGCTGGTCCAGACCGCCGGTGTCTGCTGTAAAGCTTTAGTCCCTCTAGGCGGTGTTCCTATGGTGCTGCGGGTGCTGGAAGCCCTAAATGCAGCTCAAGAAATAGACAGCCGCATATTATGTGGACCTCATCAGGCCGCCATAGATCAGGAAGCGGAACTCAGTGGGCTAGTCACTTCAGGCGAGGTGAAGTGGGTTGAGAATCAGGCAACACCAAGCTCAAGCACCTACCACGTGTTGCAGACGCTTCCTGACGACTCCCCGGTGCTAGTAACGACTGCCGACCATGCACTGCTGAGTGGCGAGATGGTGGACTACTTTTGTCGCGAGGCACGCAATTCTGGTTGCGACATAGCGGTTGGCTTGGTGTCGTATGAATTGGTAGCCAGCACATACCCAGAGACCCAAAGAACAGTGACGAAATTGCAGGATGGTGGTTACTGCTCCTGCAACCTTTTTGGTTTCCTGAGCCCTCGTGCACGGGTTGCAGCTGACTTTTGGCGTAGGGTAGAGAGCCAGCGCAAGAAAACCTTACGGGTGATTAGTGTTTTGGGTTGGACGGCGGTCTTGCGTTACTTATTAGGTCGACTGACTCTTGCGGAGGGTCTAAAGCAGATATCGCGCCGTTTGGGACTCAGTGCTGGCGCAGTTTTGATGCCTTTTCCGGAAGCTGGTATAGATGTCGATACGGTCGATGACTGGAAGCTCGTTGAAAAAATCGTGGCTGACCAACGGTCTAAAGCATAGGGCACAACACCAAGGAATCCTCTCGATCCATTGTTTAGCGCCGACGACGCCTGGGAGGTACAGCAAGCCGGGTGTAGCCCGTAATACGGCAACTTTCACCCGTCCCACCCAATAGTTCCTTGTTGTTAGCACACACTCTTACCACCTGCTGCGCCTGCTGGAGATCGGCAGGATAGTCCACTTCACACCATTGCAACCCTTCTATGGAACATGTCCACACTGGCATTGACTGGGCCATCTGGTCGATGACAGACAGATACCACTGCTTGCGTGCGGCAGGATCAAGCAAGGCCTGGTCGATGGCCGCTCGGAATAGAGTCGGTCCCTCGCCGCGGAAGAGAATCATCCCGATGGATTCTCCGTCTACGTTGTCAGGAGGGAGATCTTTGCCGATTCTGACTAGTCTGCCACCTTCCAATGCAACCTTCATGTCATCGGCATCGTAGCTGAACTTGTGGTCTGTAACCAGAGTTACGGGTCGAACCGGCGCCTGGAGCAAACGCTGAAGCACGGACGCCTCGAATAAGGTATCACCGTTCAACAGAATAAAGTCTTCGGTCATCTCCTCGCGCGCAACCCAGCAACTGACCAAGTTGTCCGTGTCGGCATAAGCCGTGTTACAGAGAATCCGCACCCGATGCGGCCCATAACGGGTGCTAAGAAGTTGTTCCACCTGCTCGGCTCCAAAGCCGACAACTACCGTCACCTGTTCAATGTCACATTTGGCCAGTTCATCTATTTGCCACTCGATCAGAGACTGTCCATCGATGTTCAATATGCATTTGGGAGATTCAACAGTGAGCGGCAACAGCCGTCGCCCCTGACCCGCACTCAAGATTACCGCTTTCATATGGTTTATTCCTCTCTTGGTTGTTTGCGGGACCATGTTGATTCATGCGACATCAAGTCGCCGCAGAACGCATGTCCAATAAGGAAAGCACCATTCATTCTCACAGTTGTTGACAAAATAGAAAATGATATGTTCACTGTCAAGCAGAATGGGGGGGCTTACTGGGCTGAAACAGTGAAGCTCCCTCCGGTCCCGCCAGGGCGGGACGGGGAATGCGCTCGCTGTAGCATTTTTCAAGCAAAGAGGAAGAGACGAGGTCATGCCACGAATGTGGTTGGCTGAGAAATCAACTACTGGTAAAGTACCCGAGTGCGACGTATTTCCTCAGGCCGCACTTGAGGAAAAGCAAAACTTGGCGGACTACCGCATTGATCTCTGTAAATAAACCTCATATCATTTACGGACGAGATCGTCGGTACCTTTAAGAGAAAAGAGCAGATTCAAGGTTCTGTTCAAAAATTTTTGGGTCGGCTTGGCAGTGCAAGTACTCTCGATATGTTTAATGGTAATTAACTCGAGAAAGCAGCAAGGTCGGCAAGATTCTGTAGGGCAGTTACTTTGATCATAGACCGCTATCTAATTCGAGAAATCATCAAGCCGCTTGTGGTGATATGCACGGTTTTGGTGATCATTTTTGCCAGCTACAGTGCAGCTCGCTACCTGGCTGATGCAGTAAGCGGTCTGCTCTCTGGGACGACGGTCATATCCCTGGTCCTGCTTAAAGTCGTTATCGCCCTGGAGGTTCTACTGCCCACGACGCTCTACCTCTCCGTTGTAATTGCTTTGGGGCGACTGTACACGGACTCAGAGATGACAGCTTTGCAGGCCAGTGGTGTTAGTGTCACCCGAGTATTGAAGGCGGTTTTCAGATTGTCCCTGCTGGTGGCGGCTATAGTTGCAAGTTTATCGCTGTACGCTCGTCCATGGGCGTACCAGGCAAGTTACAGGCTGAAGGCTCAAGCGCGGGCTGAACTGGATATCAGTCGATGGGAAGCCGACAAATTTTACGAAATTGCGCGGGGGGACCGCATTATCTACGCAGATGAAATTGACCACCAACGGAATCGAGCGGACGGGGTTTTCATACAAAGAGAGCGTGGCGATAGGGTGCAAGTTATCTACGCAAAGGAAGCCTATCAGGCTGTGGATGAGAAGAGCGGAAAAGACATAATGGTGATCTTGGACGGGTACCTTTATGAATTTCCCCGCCACGGAGACCGGGGCTACATCATGAAGTTCGAGCAGTCCGCGCTGCCCTTGCGGCCCGAGGAGATAGAGCCAATTGGGTACAAACGTAAAGCTGCGGCTACTATGGATTTGGCCCGCTCGGACAAACCCAAGGATATAGCGGAACTGCAGTGGCGCCTTTCCACCCCTCTTTCAACCATGCTTCTTGCGCTGCTCGGAGTTCCTCTGAGTCGTGCGTCCCCTCGCCAGGGCAAGTATGCCAAGGTGGTTGCGGCTGTTCTGGTCTACGCTATCTACTACAACATCGGCGCTATGGCTAAAACCTGGGTGGAGCAGGAGGTGGTGGGCTCAATACCAGGTATTTGGTGGGTTCAAGCTTTGCTGGCTGGTTTATTGCTGGCTCTGCTATTGCAGCCAAGTCTAGTGTTTCGATCGCGGCGCACCTGGCGCCGATTTTCCGCCAAGTAAGGCGGTCCATAATTGATAGACCGCTTGTGCGTTGGAAGTTGTTCCACAGGTGCAAAATCTATGAGAACTCTTGATCGTTACATAGGTATAAACTTCCTATGGGGCTTCTTCCTTGTCCTGGTGATATTGGCTTCTTTGTTCAGTTTTCTTGAATTTGTGGCGGAGCTGGACGAAATTGGCAAGGGACAATACCAACTGCAGGATGCTGCTTTGTTTGTCGCCCTGACAATGCCCAGACGACTTCTGGATCTGGTGCCGATAAGCACTTTGCTGGGCAGCATCGTTGCCCTGGGTTTGCTGGCCGACAAAAATGAACTTATAGCCATGAGGGCTGTTGGGTTATCAGTTTTGCGGATTTGCTGGTCAGTTCTAGCCACCACCTTGCTTCTCATGCTGGCTACTGGCCTGCTCGCAGAGTTCGTTGTTCCCCCCATGGAGCAGGACGGACGGATGCGCCGCTCCCAGGCACTATCTGAGCCGGGAATCCTGGTGACGAAACAGGGGTTTTGGGCTCGCCATGGTGATTCTTTCGTCCGGGTTGGTGGTAGCCTTCGGGGTGAAACTGCAGTCGATATCGATATATATGTGCGTGATCCAGATGGGCGGCTTCGCATTTTTACTCACGCTCGCGAAGCGGACATCACTGATGACAAGCGATGGGTGCTCAGGGATATCGAACAGAAGATAGTTGGGGAACAAGGTATCACCACACGCCACCTTCCAAGCCTGACACTGAAATCTTTCCTGGATTCAGAACAGGTCAATATACTTGAACTTCCGCCAGACAGCCTGTCACCTTCCGATTTATACCAGTACGTCCAGACGTTGCGGGAGAGGGGACAGAATGCCGATCGCTATATATTGGCTCTATGGCAAAAACTGGCCCTACCATTGACCACAGGTGCTATGGTTCTCCTTTCACTGCCGTTTGTATTCGGGCCACCCCGAGGGACGACTGCAGGACGGAGAATAATGATGGGCGCCATGGCGGGGCTGGCATTCTATTTAGCCAATCAGATCATTGCCCGTCTGGGACTGCTGCTCAATCTCCATCCGGGGCTCACCACATTGGCACCCGTGACTGCCATCCTGCTCGTTGCCTTCTGGCTAATACGCCGCGTTCCTTAACGAACATCCCTTTGTCTTTGGATATTGGAATTTGGTGCTTGGAATTTGATATTTTCAGTGCTCCACCACTCCATTACTCCAACATGTTTTTAGACTTCATAAAGCTGGCTGCGGCAGTCTCAACTGTCTTTCACCCTCCAGAGTAAAACGACCCTCTGCCGGTGAATAGCAGCGAACCGAGAGTCGTATCTCCCGTCCCTGAGAGTCGTGAGACAGATGGTAAATATGGTACCGAGCACGGCGCCTAAATTTGCGACCCAGCGATGATGCTGACGGCACGCCCACAGCTGGAGCTATTCCCCCAGGTACCTGGAGCTGGGTCAAGGAAGTACGATGGGCGTGACCGTGCAAAACCAGCTCTGCCCCATGCCTTGCTAAAACCGAACGGAATGTGGCTCCGTCTGTGAGCCGCTTACGCCAGCTCACCGTTCCCTTAACGGGTGGGTGGTGCATGAGCACGACCCGTAACAACTGTTGTTGGCCAGTCTCCGCGAAGATCTTTTCCAGCTTCTCCAATTGTAGTTGGCCGACACTGCCGACGGCGAGAAAAGGAGCACTGGGTCGAGCGGTGCAGATTCCGATTAACGCCGTTTTGCCTCGCACCCGCAAGCTGGGAAAGGTGGCGTTGGGATTTGAGCCCTCTCCTGCAAGGAACTGCATTGAATCGGAGACCATGTAGCTTGCCCAAAAGGCAAAGGTGCGGTCCCAAGGAGTCTTGACATAGCTGTCGTGGTTTCCAGGTATGACGGTTATCTGCGAGGGCGGACCCAGTGACTGCAGCCATTGCGCTGCCTTTTGGAACTCAATGGGCAGACCGAGGTGGGTCAAATCTCCAGTGATGGCGATGTGATCCGGGTTAGTAGACTGCAGGTCTCGGACCAAGGCTTCCAGCACCTCGCCCCGGTGCTCCGAACGTCTCCGCAGTTGCCACATCAGATAGCCGTACACCCGTTTATTCAGCAGGTCACGCGCCGCGACGCCGTCCAGAGAAGACAGATGAAGGTCGGAGAGGTGGGCAAGCGTGAAAGTATCTTCCATGGTTGTTAGCCCCAAGTTTCCAACGGTTGCAGTTGCAGGCCTTTGGTCCAGCGGGCTTTACAGAAATCGTATTGACAATATACAATAGTACGTTATTTTTTGCCATGCGTCTTCACGCTCACGCTTCTCGTGAATTCTTCAAACTGAATGAGGAACAGGATTGTGTCCATATACGCTTACATTTTTGAAGAAAGCGCAGTGCGACTCTGGGAACTTTCGTCTCGCCAGCGGTTAGAACGCGTGCTGGAACGTGCTGGTGTCACCGAGATCGTTGAAAATCTGGAGTCTATTCCCAAAGAAGGCTCCGCCCTTCTTCTGCGCGGCGATTACCTGTACGACGACCGTGTGATTAAGAGCCTGGCAAAGATGGAAAACATAGTTCTTCAGGTGTCTTCAGCAGAGGAGGTTGCAGCGCATGTTTCGTCCAATTTAGCGCAGCAGGCGCGGGACGTTCTATCTGGAGCTGCCAGCTCGCAGGATCTGAAGGGTGTCCGTATTGAGACCCCTGAAACCTTATCTTCATCTTTTGACGAACGTCTGCGCAAGGTGGATCCGGTTTTCGTATTACCAATCTCTTCGGAAAATCGCCGCGATCTGGAAAAGCTACTTTTTTCCTGGTCTTATAAGGGTGTGACCGACCTGGTCACCAAGTGGGTGTGGCCCCGCCCGGCGCGATGGGCCACTGGAGTGTGTGCTCGCTATGGATTTCGGCCCAACCACGTAACCATCGCGAGTCTGTTTCTGGTTGTGATCGCCGGGATATTTTTCTTTTACGGCATATATGGCTGGGGTCTGTTGATTGGTTGGCTGATGACTTTTCTTGATACGGTGGACGGCAAACTGGCCCGGGTGACCGTGACCTCCAGCCGGTTTGGTGATATTTTCGATCACGCCATTGACCTGATACATCCGCCATTATGGTACATTGCCTGGGGTCTTGGGCTAACGCAATTCCAGCCTGCTGTTCCGGGGCTGACGCTGAATACGATGCTCTGGCTGATCGTGGTCGGTTATATCGTGGGACGTCTTGTTGAGCTCACCTTTAAACTGCGGCTGGGCAATTTTGGGATATTCTGCTGGCGTCCGACAGATTCTTACTTCAGGCTGATCACCGGCAGGCGTAACCCTAACCTGATCCTTTTGACAATTAGTGCTGTGTTGGGTCGGCCTGACCTGGGGTTAGAGGCCGTGGCCATCTGGACGGTGTTGACCAGCCTTTTCCTGCTATTGCGGCTGGTCATGGCCTGGCATGAACGGAATATTTCTGGTCCTTTGCGGACCTGGTTGCAAGACATTGGTCAAGGTATTGACAAAAGGTCGCTAGCGGTAAGGCTGTTCACACGTCAAAGCACCACCTCAGGGGGCAGTTATGAATAGTGGCCGACCAGCCACCAATTCAGAATGGTTCCTCACACAAACGGAAAAGCCAATTGACCGCTCGCCAGAGATTTTTAATGCTGGCCGAACGCTGCGTGTGGGAGTACTCAGCAACCCGCTTAGTAGGGGTAACCGTAAAGGTTTGGACGAGGTTCGAGCGTTTTTGGCTGGTCAGCCGCAGGCAATCCACCGTGAGGTGCAGACACCGGCAGATGTAGCATCGGCACTGGTTGACTTTGCCCACAACAGCGTAGACGTAGTGGCAGTAAACGGCGGCGACGGCACCACACAGGCGGTGCTGACGGCATTGTTCCACCGCCGACCTTTTGGAAAGTTGCCACTGCTGGCAATCTTGCGCTCGGGCACCGACAGCTCTACCGCCAGGGATGTGGGTTTAAAGGGGTCCCGGAAACGGGCGTTGCAGAAGCTCTTCACTTGGGCGCACACCAGAACGGGTGACCCTGCCATCGTTGAAAGACCGGTCTTGCGTGTGCAGGGAGCAGTCAATCAGGGGCCTCTTTATGGAATGATTTTCGGGGCGGCCGGAATCTATCAGGGAATCCGATTTACTCACAGCAAAGTGTATACGCTTGGCGTGTACGGCTCATTGGCTCCTGGGCTTACCTTGGCCAGATTCCTGTTGGCGCTGACACGAAGAAAAAGTGACTATGTGACCCCAGTGCCTATGACCATAGCATTGGACCGACACCCCCCGGTACAAGTGGACTGCCTGCTAATAATAGTCAGCACGCTTGAACGGTTGGTTTTTGGGCTGCGCCCATTTTGGGGAACAGAAAAGGCGCCACTCCACTACACCGCCATCAGTGCCCGCCCTCAATATTTGTTCAGGGCACTAGCTTCATTGCTGCGGGGGCGAAAGGGCCGCCATGGTACTACGGAAAACGGCTACTTCAGCCATAACGTTCATGAGGTGAGGCTGACGTTCGATAGTGGTTTCACTCTGGATGGCGAATTGTACACGCCTGATGCTCGACTAGGACCCGTGGTGGTGCAAGACGGTGGCCAGGCGTCATTTCTGCGGTTGTAATCGTGCCCAAACTTTCTCAACTTCTCACCCTGATCAGCCGGCAATCTTCGTTGCCCACTCCTCCCGGAGTGCGGGCCTTGGCTGAAGAAATCCGCGTCCGCTACGGCGAATCTGCCCAAGCCCTCTTATTTTACGGCTCATGTTTGCGCACGGGTGACGATAGTGAGGGACTCGTCGACCTTTACCTGTTGGTGGACAGCTACAGCTCAGCCTACCGTGACCGCGTGCAACCCTTCCTGAACAAACTACTGCCCCCAAATGTGTTTTATCTCGAACTGCCTTTCGAAGACCGCATAGTGCGCGCCAAATATGCGGTGCTCTCACTCAGGGACTTTCGAAGGGGTACTTCGATGCGTTGGTTTCATTCCTATCTGTGGGGGCGGTTTGCTCAGCCTGCTGGGATACTGTATACCCGCAACGAACAGGCCGCAGAACAACTACAGGCGGCATTAGCACAGGCTGTTATTACCTTCATCACTCGAGTGCTGCCCCAGGTGGAGGAGCGCTTCACAGCCCGAGAACTATGGGCAAAAGGCCTCTCGCTCAGCTACGGGGCCGAACTCAGGGCAGAGCAAGCAGATAACCTCACCCATCTTTATGACGCTTCAAAAGAGCATTACGAGCAACTGACCCGCGCCGCCATGCCAGCGGTCCCATTTCCTGTAGAAGTTGATACGAATTCTACCCCTGTCTACTATCACGCACGTATACCGGCCCGGATGCGTCAATTTGGACGCTTGGCATGGGCGGTGCGCGCGTTGCAGGGTAAAGTGCTATCGGTCTTGCGACTTCTGAAGGGTCTGTCTACCTTCGCAGGAGGAGTGGACTATATCCTGTGGAAGATAGAACGGCATACGGGGGTAAAGGAAGAATTGACTCCTCGTTTGCGGCGGCATCCGCTGTTATCAGTCTGTGTGCTCTCCTGGCGGTTATACCGCAAAGGCGGTTTCCGATAGCAGGTTCTCTCTATATGTCGTCTATGTGATTACTGCCAATGGACCGAGATCCTTCAGAATGTGCTCGATCTCCTGCATTGCTTTCCAGCAATTGGTCGATGGCTTGTTTCACTGTGGCGGGTGACAGTCGGGTGATGCATTCATAATGCTGACAATTCTGGCGTATTCGCTTGCAATCCAGACAGGGTTCTTGGCCTCGCAGAACAATCGAGTTTGCAGAAAGAGGGTGCCATCTACTTTCATATTCTGACCCAAAGAGCGCCACAATTGGTGTGCCCATGGCAGCAGCAAGATGCATGGGCCCGCTGTCATTTCCCAAGAAAAAAGAGCTCATTTCAAAGAGCGCCATCAAATCACCCAAGGATAGAATGTTCCCGAGATTGTATGATTTATGCCTCAGAAGGGACATTACCCCGTCAATTTTTGCCATGTCGCTGGCAGCTCCCATAAAGACAACTTGGAAGCCTTTTGCAGACAGCCAGTCTGCAACCTCGGCAAACCCTTCAGTCGTCCACTGTCTGTCGATTTTTCCCGCTCCAACGTGGATGGAGACAATTGGTTTATCCGGCGTGATTCCCTGAAGTTTGAGGATGTGGTTTACGGAGGTTCTTTTATCATCTGATGCCTCCAAGCGAAAGTATGTATCCGGAATGGTAGCCCCAATGGCTGTAGCAATTTCGTTGTAGCTATAAACTTTGTGTTTTCCGCTGGATAGATTAATTCTGATGTTGTAGATGTACGATCTTTTGGCAGAAGAGTTGCTGACCCGATAGGGGGCACCGGACAAGAAGGTCATTATGGACGAAGTGTTGCCCCCCTGGAGGTCAATGACGGCATCAGGATGTATACCTCTGAGCTTATTGATAAATCTGAAATACAACAATATTCTTTTTGGCAAGGTACTTTGATAAAGTTCATTGCTGGGATAGTAAAATATCTTCTCGGTATCGTGTAGATATTCGACAATCTCTCTGTAACTATTATCGATTGCGAGATAACAAGCCTGATTCTTGAAATAATTTATCAATGCCTCGATGGCTGAGAGTGAAACCACAAAGTTTCCCAAGTGTTTATCAGGCATCAACACTAAGGCCGTATGGATTTTATCCATCTCAAGCAGCATCTTCCTGCATCCCGAGCCTCTACCCGGACCCTAATTCAATTAGTGAATAACTCTCGTGGTCTGAGGGCTTGCACTGCAACATGCAAGACCGTTTCATTTCAGGTACATGTCATCCGCCAAATGTTGCAACAAGCAGAAACTCTTTTCACCAAGCCCGGCGCGTAGTGTAATTAAAGCATATGAGTTTGTAAATGGCCAAGGTGTTGATTTCAGTTCCACGAAAGATGGCTCTCGTCCAAAGCAAAAACAGCGACACCACTTACCCTCTTGACAAAAAGAGATGGTTGAATTCATTTGCGGTGGTTGATGACCTATCTTATTTAAAGCAGGGCAAAAGCCATTAGGAGCAAAAAAGTGATGGTTTCCTTTCATTGCTGTGCTATATTCATCGACAGCCTAATCAAGTTCACCGATTCTAATACGGATTCATTTGGACAATGGCAGACCTCTACGACACTCAAGCTCTCTGTGAAGGTGTAAATCGTTTCGCAAGCTGCCGGATGCTTGTGGTGGGCGATGTGATTGTGGACGAGTTTATCTGGGGTAGAGTTGAACGGATTTCACCTGAGGCCCCAGTTCCGGTGGTGGATGTCTATAAAGAATCATTGATGTTGGGTGGTGCTGGAAATGTGGCCAATAATATCATCGCTCTGGGTGGTCAACTCACTCTCTGTGGGGTGATTGGCAATGATGCCATGGGCCGGGAGCTGGTGCACATGCTGCGCAAGATGAACAGCCCCACCCACGGCTTGGTGGTTGAGGACGAGAGACCCACCACCATAAAAACCCGTGTGGTTGCTCACTCTCAGCAGGTGGTGAGGGTTGACCGTGAGCAACGGCGACCCGTAAATGCCGATAGCATAGATAAGATACTTGGGGTTCTGAAGGAGCAACTCGGATCTACGAACGCAATTGTGGTCGCCGATTACGGCAAGGGCGTGGTGACTAAAAGTCTCATGGATGGTATCCGCTCGCTCACTCGGGACAGCGAGATTGTGGTGACAGTAGATCCCAACAAGGTACAGGACCTGGAGGTATATCGGGATGTCACATTGATCACTCCCAACAATTACGAGGCTCAAGTCATGTCCGGTATCAGCATTGAGGACGAGGAAAGCCTCAATCGAGTCGGAGATCAGCTACTACAGAAACTTGGTTGCCAAATGGTTCTCATCACCCAGGGTGACAGGGGGATGACACTATTTGAAGGCAATGGCCGGATCACCCAAATTCCCACCCTAGCTAGAAAGGTTTTCGACGTTTCTGGGGCAGGCGATACGGTGACCAGTACCTTTACTCTGGCATTGGCTGCGGGACTAACTCCCAGGCAGGCGGCGGTCCTGGCAAATTTCGCTGCCGGAATAGTGGTGGCTGAGGTTGGCACGGCCACGGTTTCAGCATCTCGACTAAAGGAGGCCTTGCTTGACGGCACACCGACGGGGATCTGAAGTTGGAATAGTTATTGCTTAAAACACCGGCTAATCTGCGGGATTTGGGTTTACATTGAGAGGCATGGGGGAGATGCCGACTGTTATTTTTCGGCTCATCTGCATGGATAACCGTTAGTCAGGCTATTTGATACCCTGCCAACCTAATCGTTGGGAGTATTCCACATGCATATTTGTGTTGTCGGTGTAGGTTACGTGGGATTGGTAACCGGTGCTTGCTTTGCCGAGTTTGGGGTCAACGTTACCTGTGTGGACAAAGATGCAGCCAAGATCGATCTCCTGAAGCAAGGCGAGGTGCCATTTTACGAGCCAGGGCTGACAGAACTCATTCGTAAGAACTTCAGGGAAGATCGGTTGTCTTTCACCACTGATGCTGGAAACGGTATCCGTCAATCGCTGGTCATTTTTATTGCCGTGGGCACTCCCTCTGCCCCTGACGGTAGCGCCGATCTCCAATATATTCGTGAGGTGGCGACCACCATTGGCCATAACCTGGACGGTTACAAGGTGATCGTCACCAAGAGTACCGTTCCTGTGGGCACGGGCCAGATGATCGCGCAAATTATCGAGGAGGAGCGAAAAACCGAAATTAGTTTTGACGTAGTTTCAAATCCAGAATTTCTCAGGGAGGGCTCGGCCATAGAGGACTTCATGCGGCCAAATCGAGTGGTAATTGGCGCGGAGAGCGATCAGGCAATCGCTATTTTGAAGGATCTCTATAGCCCGCTCTATCTCATTGAGACTCCGTTTGTGATCACCGATGTTCAAACCTCAGAAATGATCAAATATGCATCGAACGCTTTTTTGGCCACCAAGGTTTCGTTCATAAACGAGATGGCCAATATCTGTGAACAGGTGGGTGCTGATGTGCATCAGGTAGCAAAAGGAATGGGTCTGGATCGGCGCATAGGCCCAAAATTTCTCCATCCAGGCCCTGGATTTGGTGGTTCCTGTTTTCCCAAGGATATTAAGGCTATCGAAAGGATTGGTCGCGATCACGGATACAGCTTCGAGATTGTCAAGGCCGTCAGACGAGTTAACAAGAGGCAGAGGAAGCTCATGGTTGATAAAATCAACCATGCCTTAGGTGGAGTTGAGGGCAAGACCCTTGCGATCCTTGGCCTCACCTTCAAGCCCAACACGGATGATATGCGCGAGGCACCGTCCATTGATATTGTCAGAGGTCTGCAGAGACAGGGAGCCAAGATTCGTGCCTTTGATCCGGCAGGTATGGGGGGAGCTAAGAAAATCCTCAAGAAAGTTCACTATGCAGAGGATGCCTATGAGGCTGCCCGAGGTGCCCACGGATTGGTGATAGTCACTGAATGGAACCAATTTCGCAATCTTAACTGGAGTCGGATGTCCGAACTTCTGCGGGAGCCGGTGGTGATTGATCTCAGAAATATCTATGAGCCAAAGAGAATGCGCGGGTTGGGATTTCGCTATGCTTGTGTTGGCCGCCAGGGAGCGGATTAGGGTACTTTCGGTCATTCCAGAGGGTGTATGAGTACTCCCCAACTACCCAAACCGGCAAAGCTTTTCTTGAGTTTAATTTCTGCCTCCCAAGACTTTATTGCAGCGGCTTTATCAAAGCTTTCAAACAAGTATGGCACCCTGGATTTTGTCAGTGAGGTGCTACCATTCGATTACACGGATTACTACTACGCTGAGCTGGGACAACCCTTGTTCCGCCGTTTTGCAAGCTTTGACCGTTTAATATCACAAGATGATTTGGCTCAGATTAAGGTGCAGACCAATTTCCTTGAAGCTGAGCTGAGCAGGGAGGGAAATCGGACGGTCAACATTGATCCAGGCTACCTATTGGCTGAGCGGCTTGTGTTGGCAAGCGGCAAGAACTATGCGCACCGGATCTATCTGAGTCAAGGCATTTACGCGGAGCTGACCCTGATCTATCAGGATAAGGACTATCGGACACTGGCTTGGACCTATCCCGACTATGCGGAGCCTAAAGTTCGAAACTGGCTCCGGAGTCTAAGACAAAAGTATCTCCACCAACTGCGAAGTGACGACGTAATCACGAAGAACTCCAAGGATGAATGAAACCGGACGTTAACCTTAGATGACTCCATTGTATATTTTGTGTTCTATGTGGTTAAAATCAGGTAACTCCCGCGTGGGTTGAGACGGAGTGGAACATTGCTTTATAGTATGACCGCTTATGGACGTGGAGAAACAATTGGTGACGGATACCGGTTTACCGTTGAACTCCGTACCCTGAACCACCGTTTTTGCGACATTCGGGTGAAATTGCCCAGGAGATATAGTGAGTTCGAGGAGGAGGTCAAGAAGCGGCTCAGCACTCAATTCTCTAGAGGGCGCATAGAGGTCAGTATTCTCTGCGACGAAACGCTGGATAAGGTCCAGCATCTCAGCGTGGATACGGATCTGGCGAAAACATACAACAGGTTACTACTCGACCTCCAAGACGAATTGGGACTCGAGGGTACGCTACGTTTGGAGGCACTTCTAGGTTTTCGAGATATCTTTGTTTTCAAGGAGGATGAGGAGACGAGGAAACAGGCCTGGCAAATCTTGGAGATGGCTCTCGACCAAGCCGTGACTAACTGCCTACAAATGCGGGCAGAGGAAGGCGCGGCTATCCAAAGTGATCTGGGCGCGCGTCTTCAGCGACTTCAAGATCTAACCGGTGAAGTTGAAGAACGGGCCCCGCTCGTTGTGCAGGAAGTCCGTGACCGGCTTCAGAAGCGGATACAGGATCTACTTATGGAAGTGGAACTGGATGAGGCGCGGTTGGCTCAAGAGGTTGCGTTTTTTGCGGAACGAAGCGATATCACCGAAGAGTTGGTTCGCTTGCAAAGCCATATTCAGCAGTTTCGGGATTTGCTGGGGGCCAATGGACCTCGTGGACGTCAGCTGGAGTTTCTTTTGCAGGAAATGCACAGAGAGATCAACACCATAGGCTCCAAGGCCAATGATCTCGAGATTTCTCAAAAGGTAATACATGTCAAGACAGAGCTAGAGAGATTGCGGGAACAAATACAAAACGTTGAATAGAGGGTGTCAGGCTGTTGTCCTTGTGCGATCTTCGTCTGCTTTATGGTTTCCTTGGGCCGTGGCCAAACTCATCGAGATTGGCTTTGAGCAGTAGGCCGCCAAGAGATGATGGTTGAATCAGTGGAGTTGAGAGGAGGAATGGGGGGACAGTTCCGGTAGATATTGGGGCTTAATCTGGGTCAAACGCTTCTACCAAGAGTAGTAGGCCGGAATTGTCTGGAAGCGTCATTCGTGAGAAGGTGGGGATTAAAAATGGAGGGAAAGCTTTTAAACATCGGTTTTGGCAATACTGTGGTGGCAGAGCGAGTGGTTGCAATCGTGTCTCCGGGCTCAGCACCCATGAAGCGCCTCAAAGAAGATGCCAAGATGGCCAAGAAACTCATTGATGCCACCATGGGGCGCCGCACCCGGGCAATCATTATCACCGACAGCAACCATGTTATTCTTTCTGGGGTGCAGGCTGAGACAATTGCGCACCGGTTTATGGCCGATTCTCTTAGCAAAGATGGTGATAGCAAGATAAAGTAATGGATTCTACCGGGCAACTCTTCGTGCTTTCTGGACCTTCAGGGGTAGGTAAATCGAGCCTGCGGGAACAAGTGCTGCAGATGGTTCCAGAGCTCGAATACTCGATTTCCCACTCGACCCGTTCCCCACGGCATGGCGAGATGGATGGCAAGGACTACCACTTCGTGTCGCCGGAAACCTTTCTTGCAATGAAGGAGGCGGGCGGTTTTGTGGAATGGGCCCAAGTTCACGGGAATTATTACGGTACTTCTCGAGAACAATTAGACGAGCATCTATACAAACACCGAGATGTACTTCTGGAAATCGATGTGCAGGGTGCTCGCCAGGTAAAGGGTCACTATCCTAAGGCCTGCTTTATTTTCGTCTTACCTCCTGATCGGGAGACTCTGGAGAAACGGCTTCTGGAAAGAGGTACCGAGCCAGGAGCAGATGTAGAGACCAGGCTCGAGAACGCTTCTCGGGAACTTCTAGAGGCGTCATGGTATGATTACTTGGTTATCAATGACGATCTTGAGGAAGCTGTCGAGGCCCTGGCCGCCATCATCCTGTCCGCCCGCTGCCGCCGGGAGGCAATTCTTCCCCGAGTGCAGAACCTTTTTCAACCTCACTAATACACGATCTCAGCCTTCAAACTTTCATGCGTAGTTAACGCAATAGGCGTTATTCGAAATACCAATCCCGAAATCCATTGTTTCTATGACTGAAATAATCTACGGCATTCATCCGGTGCGTGAAGCACTTGCAACTCGCGGTCATCGGTTTCAAGAAATCTGGATAAGCCGGAGGAGACACAGCGTTGCTGTACGGGAAATTCTGACCGAGGCGCGGGCGCTGGGCATTAAAGTGCGTTCCCCTGATCGTCAGCGCTTGGACGCAAGGGCAGGGACTAGCGGCCACCAAGGGATTTTAGCCTTTCTCTCTCCCTATTCTTTCGCGGATGTGGAATCCATTCTTGCAGCGGCTTTGGACGA
Organism: Deltaproteobacteria bacterium; assembly: GCA_020347625.1. Lineage (GTDB taxonomy): Bacteria > Desulfobacterota > Syntrophobacteria > BM002 > BM002 > BM002. The sequence goes on along the minus strand of CP070735.1, from coordinate 2,377,566 downwards.
AACTCCCGCCCTCATCCTGGTTCTGGATGGAATCCAGGACCCCCAGAATCTCGGCGGTTTGATTCGAACGGCGTACGTCTGTGGTGCCCATGGTGTGGTTGTGCCGAAAGATCGCGCATCGCCGCTCACCGCAGCGGTGGACAAGGCCTCTGCCGGCGCACTTGAACATACCGACGTTGCCCGGGTGACAAATCTCAAACGAACGCTAGAGCGCTTCAAGAAAGAGGGAATCTGGGTGGTGGGTCTGGCCATGGAAGCAGACAATTTTATTTATGAGCTGGACCTCTGTCAACCCACCGCTCTGGTGATTGGCGGAGAAGCTAGTGGGATTAGACCACTGGTAAGGCGGACGTGTGATTTGCTAGCTGCGATTCCCCAACAGGGGCAGTTGGATTCCCTGAATGCGGCAACAGCTGGCGCTATGGCCCTGTATGAAGCAATGCGGCAAAGACTTAGGGCCGCTCCCCGAAAATAGCAGTTCCTACGCGGACTAAAGTAGCCCCCTCCTCGATCGCCGCCTCAAAGTCACCTGACATGCCCATGGATATTTCTGTCATCTCAACCCCAGGCACACCAGCGGCAGCTATTTTCTGGCTGAGTTTCCGCAATTGTCGAAAATAAGGTCTGGCGCGTTCCGGATCATTAAAAAATGGTGGCATGGTCATCAGCCCCCGGACCTGTAGATGGGGTAGTTCGGAGATCTGGCGAACCAGAGATAGAGACTCGGCGTGGTCAACACCACCTTTAGTTTCTTCACCGGCAAGGTTTAACTGAATGAGGATTGGGATAACCCGCCCCAGTGGTTGGGCACGGCGGTTCAATTCCACTGCAAGTTTCATGGAATCCACCGTCTGGATCAGATCAAAAAGCTTGACCGCATATTTTGCTTTGTTGGTTTGTAGTCGGCCGACGAAATGCCACTTTGCCTGTTCTCCGACCTGTTCGATTTTGTCTCGAGCTTCTTGGACATAATTCTCTCCAAGTATCTCTAACCCTGCTGAGACCGCCGCTTGGATACGCTCAACGTCTACTGTCTTGGTGACGCCAACCAGTTTGACCGATTCTGGTGAACGGTCTGAGCGAATGGCGGCGTTAGCTATCCTTTCCTTCACTTGAGCAAGATTTTCAGCAATTGACATCGCTTCATCCTAACTTTGTTGGACCCCTTATGCACCGATCGTGGCTATAGGCCGTTTTTTGCGAAGCCGACCGGATTTACTAACTCCTAGATTCTTCCAACCTGAGGTAGTTTAACCTCTGGAGGTCGCTCCCTACTTCTCAAAAGGATCGGCGACCTTATGGCGACGTAATAGTTCCACTGTCTCGCAGAGGGGTAAACCGACTACGTTGGAATAGGAACCCTCGATTCGTTGGACCAGACAGCCACCGATGCCCTGGATGCCATAACCGCCCGCCTTGTCTAGAGGCTCGCCGGTGGTCACGTAGCCTTGAATATCGTTGTGGCTCAACTGCCTCATGTAGACCTTTGTCTCCACATACTCGCTTGTCTCCACCCCACCATTTTCGAGAATGAGGCAGAGGCCAGTAATCACAAAATGGCTGCGTCCGCTCAGGCGAGAAAGCATGTTCAAGGCCTCAGAGTGATTGTCTGGTTTCCCAAGGATTACCCCATCAAGAACGACAATTGTGTCTGCGCCCAGCACCCATTCATCCGGATACCGTTGAGCAACTTCTTTAGCTTTTGCAGCTGCACAATGAAAAGCATGAAGGTGAGGTGCCATTCCGCTTTGGTTGGATTCCCTTAGCCTGCTGGGGACTATCCGAAAGGATAGCCCCACTTGGCGCAAGAGTTCTTGGCGACGAGGTGAGGCAGAGGCGAGAATGAAGTCTTCGTTGTTGCTGCTCTTATTCATTTTTCTCAATTGTTATTATCTCAGCTGGATCTGGCAACTTAAAGAGGTCGCGGGCGTTAAAGGTTGTTTGCCGGGCAACGTCAGCCAAAGGCAGCTTTTTCAAAGATGCGATCTTCTTCGCTGTATGGACGAGGAAAGCGGGTTCATTGCGCTTGCCCCGTCTAGGCACTGGGGCCAGAAAGGGAGCGTCTGTTTCTAGAAGCAGTCTGTCGAGAGGGCAATTGAGAGCCACCTGCTGAAGTGTTTGTGATTTGGCAAAAGTTACCGGACCTGCGATGGAAAGGTAAAAGCCAAGATCAAGGCATCTCTGCGCAAATGACCAGTCCCCGGAAAAGCAGTGCATAACCCCTCCGATTTCCCATGCACGTTCGTCCCGCAAGGTCTGAAGTATTTCTTCATGAGCGTCACGATCGTGGACGACTAATGGAAGGTCAAGTTGACGCGCCAAGCTGATTTGGTCAAGTAGACATGAAAGTTGCACTGAACGCGGCTGATAGTTGCGGTAAAAATCAAGGCCGATCTCACCGTAAGCCACGACCTTTGATTTTCCTCCGAGTGCTATAAGCTCCTGGATATTTTCGGACGAGAGCTGACACGCATTGTGGGGATGTATGCCCACTGAGGCGTAAACCTCATTGTTGGCCTCAGCCAGTGAAGCGGCCCGCCGCGAACTGGAAACTTCGATTCCAATGGTGATAATTTGCTCAACACCCGCTTCCTTGGCTCGTATTAGGATGTCGCCCAGGTCGGCGGCAAAATCTTCAAAGTCCAAATGACAGTGGGTGTCAACAAAAGAGTCCATTTGTTTTTTGTCTTACAACTATTATTATCTATGGTCAGCATTCAGCAGTCAGCTATCAGTAAAAACAGAACGTACAGCATGATCAGTACAGATAGTACCGGAGATTGGGATCTCTAACTAATGAGGTTTCTCAGAAACCTGTCGAAGCGTAATGGCGAAAAAATTACAAACCATTTTTCCCTAAGGGCTGAGCGCTGATAGCTGAAGGCTGACATCCGCTGCACTATAGGGTGAAAAGTAAGGGGTGTCAACGATTGGTTAATATCCAGTGGTGTCCCTGCGGTGCAGGGGAAAAGAGTCGTGGATGAACAGTCCTCTCGCCATATTTGTTGTTTAATATGGCCTGCGGTTGAGATAAAAAGGAGTTGAAAAGGAGTTTAGCTCGATGGAGTCTTTTTGGATATTGGGGGCCGGGCGGTTTGGATCTCTTGCGCTCGCACGTATCCTCCAGCTAAAGAAGGATTCTCAAGTGCTAATAGTAGATCGTGATCGCAGGTCCCTGAGAGAACTAGGTGAAAAAGGAGTAGAGATAATCGAGCAGGATGCGATTGATTTTCTTTTGGAGCGCTCGGGTCAAGGGCCAGAGTGGGTTGTACCGGCCATTCCAATCCACGTTGCCTTCGCTTGGCTCTGCCGGCGGTTGGGCAGAGAGGGTAGGGTGAAACCACTACCCGTACCATCTATTGTAGACCATCAAGTTCCCAATCCTATGAGGGAAGAGGCAAACGTCCTCTATGCAAGTATTGCCACCTTCCGCTGTCCTGACAACTGTGATGAACCGGTAGATTGTTGTACGGTGACAGGAGAGCCTCGTCTTGCTAATTTGTTTGATGTTTTTCGCCGGATCGAGATTGAGGGATATCTAATCCAGGTGATTCGCAGCCACCAACTGGCACCCGGGGTGGGCGGTTACCAGTTGTCGATCCTTTGGCGGCTTCTCGAGGAGATGCGATCCACAGAAAGAGACGTCCTGATTGCAACCGCCTGCCGTTGCCACGGGGTGATCAATGCACTGAGATGGCAGCCCACTAGGAAATGAATACTATGAAGTGTGCGCTGTTGATAAGAAGGTTAATTGTTATATGTTATTAGTTATACGGGAAAATTAAACTTCACGACTTTGGACATCAGTTTGGGTGAGGAGTTTTGGAAAACGGACAAATAACGATTAGGGAATAACGAAAGACTTCCTAGGCCTCGCCCGTATCGCCCGATATCCCGTGCCCCTCTAATGCTTTGCGCCATGCGCTATGCGCTATGCGTTATCTATTGACGGTATTGATTGATATCGCTATACTTTCAAAAAAATTAAGCACTAAAGGGGGTTATGAACCTGCTGAGGGCGCAAGTCAACAGTAGCGGTTAGTTTGTGGAGGACAAATGGGCGAAGCCCGGGTGGCGGTGCTGGATGCTATCCGCGCCAGAAGAAGTGTTCGGAAGTACCGCGATGAATCGTTAAATGATGAGGATTTAAGAGCCATCTTGGAGGCGGGTCGCTGGGCGCCCTCCGGATTGAATAACCAGCCATGGCGTTTTGCGGTTGTTCGAGATACGAAAGTAAAGGATGAGATTGCCGAGCAGACCCGGTATGGGGAAATTATACGTGGTGCCCCGGTCATCATCGCGGTCTTTATGGATAACGAAGTCAGCTACGACCGGGTCAAGGACTGTCAGTCAATAGGTGCCTGCCTGCAAAACATGTGGCTAGCTGTCCACGCCTTAGGACTGGGAGGCGTTTGGATCGGTGAAATATTGAAGAACAAGGATAAGGTGGCTGATATTCTCACGGCGCCCGAGACGTATGAATTAATGGCGATTTTGGCCGTTGGGTATCCGCAACATCGGAAGCAGAAGTCCCACAGAAAATCTGTCTCAGAGCTTATCTTCAAGGAGCTATGATAGCAAACTGGATCGCAGCCGCTCGGGGTTTTGTGGGATGGAGGTTTTGCCTTGGCAAAAATAGCTTAGAACTCTTTATTGGAACCAAAAGGTAAGGTTACAGAGAGATAGCCCCAGTGGGGGAAAAGGGGGGAAGACATGAAAATTGATGGTCGTGCTCCAATTGGTTATCGTTTGCTTGTTTGGGTGCTTTCGGTTTTTCTCCTTGTCGGCGCCGGGTGTGCGGGTATGAAAAAATCAGAAAGCTCGCCTGATGAAACCACCGAAGAAAAGAGCGCGGTTGAGGGACCAGTACCCCTTTACTATGATTTCCCTGATATCCTGATTCCTTCTGAGCTTACCATGGAGAAGAATAACTCTTTTGTCTACAGTTCACCCTCTTTTACCGCGGGCGTCCTGGTGTTTAAGGGCCGTGTGACAGGAGAATCTCTAGTCAATTTCTTTACTACTAACATGGCTAAAGATGGTTGGATACTTAAGTCCAGCTTTCGCTACCGTCGCGTTATCCTTAACTTCGAGAAGGGTGAACGCAGCTGCCTGATCAGTGTTGCTGAATATTCACTGGACACCAAAGTTGAGATTTGGGTGGCACCCCAGATAACCGCAACGATGCCCTGAACTCAGCCATTCGCGCTTAGCTGACGGGTGACTAGTTGAGAGATTTATGGCCGAATTAAAAGACAGAAAGATTCTACTCGGTGTGACCGGCGGCATCGCCGCTTACAAAGCCCTGGAGTTGACGAGGCTTTTAGCCATTGAGGAAGCCCGCGTCCGGGTAGTGATGACCCGCAGCGCCATGGAGTTCGTCCAACCCCTTTCTTTCCAAGTGCTTTCAGGCCAGCAGGTTTGCACTAATCTTTTCGATCTCGAGGCAGAATCTCGTATCGGCCACATCCAGGTGGCCACGGAGGCAGAGCTGGCAGTAATCGCCCCCGCTACCGCCAATATCATCGGTAAACTTGCACACGGCATTGCCGACGATTATTTGACTACAACCCTACTGGCCTGTACCGCTCCCAAAATCATCTGCCCGGCAATGAATGAGAACATGTTTAAGAACCCGACGGTTCAGGAAAATCTAGCCAAGCTCAGAAGCTGGGGCTTCCTTCAGGTCGGCCCCGATTCCGGTGATCTGGCTTGCGGCGTCCAGGGACTAGGTCGTTTGGCTCAGCTGGATGAGATCCTGGAGTTGATCTATCAAGTACTAACACCTCCATCGCTGAAAGGAAAAAGGGTTTTGGTGACAGCCGGTCCCACAAGGGAGATACTGGATCCGGTGCGCCACCTAACAAACCCATCCTCGGGAAAAATGGGATATGCTCTGGCGAGAGTGGCAAAAAGGAGGGGGGCCGAAGTGACCCTGATAAGCGGCCCGACATCCCTTACCCCGCCCCATGGCGTGAAGGATGTCCAGGTTACCACTGCCCAGCAGATGCACGAAGCCGTTATGGCAGAATTCCCCCAGAAGGACGCTGTGGTGATGGCTGCGGCAGTTTCCGATTACCGGCCGAAAGTGGCCGCATCCGAAAAGATGAAGAAGGACAAAGGCGGTGAATCCCTGAAGTTAGAGCGCACTGAGGATATTCTTTTTCGTTTGGGACAACTTAAAGCAGACCAGATTCTAATTGGCTTTGCAGCGGAGACTGAGAACCTGCTGGAGAATGCCAGGGAGAAGCTTCAGCAGAAAAATCTAGATTTTATTGTGGCCAATGATCTTACCGCAGCCAATGCCGGCTTCGCCAGTGATACCAACGAAGTAACCATATTGTGGCCAACTGGTGAGATGGAGACCCTGACCAAGGCAACCAAGGAAGAGGTCGCCAAGCAGATCTGGGATCGGGTGGAGCGTCTGTGGCAGCGGTGAGGGGATCAGCAAGTATGAAGGCGTAGGATAAGTCAAACTTCAGTTTTTGGGTATTTATGAAACCTGTTATAATGAATGTCAAAAAAATTTGTATTGGGCAAGAGGAGCATGTGCTCTGCCGATCATACTGCAAGAGGCAGCCATGGAGTAAAGTTGGAAAGATCGACGCGCCAACGTCTCGCTGAGTTGGCAAGTTCCCTACGCCAACATCTCGGTTACCAGGCCATAATGGGACTGGAATGGCTACCACTACAGGCCCTCCAGCACCCGCAGGACATCCCAGAAACCCTGGAACAAATTCGTGCTGACTTGGGAGAATGTGTACGCTGTAGACTTCACGCCGATCGCACTCACCTAGTGTTCGGGGAGGGAAGCCCCGCAGCAAAAGTGGTCCTCGTCGGTGAGGGTCCAGGTCAGGAGGAGGACCGGCTAGGTAGACCCTTTGTGGGCGCTGCTGGCAAGTTGCTTGACCTTATTATCGCCGCCATGGGGAGGCGGCGCCATGAGATCTACATTTGCAACGTGATCAAGTGCAGACCACCTGGAAACCGAAATCCGCATCCGGATGAAATTCAAGAGTGCGGCCCCTTTTTGAGGCGTCAACTTAGAGCCATACGTCCCAAGGCCATACTGGCTTTGGGAAGTTTTGCTGCCCAATTTCTGCTCTCTTCACAGCAGCCTATCTCCAAAATTCGCAATCGGGTCCATCAGTTTGAGGGAATCCCCGTGGTACCCACCTACCACCCCGCGTACCTACTCCGCAATCCAATCCAAAAGCGCCAGGTCTGGGAGGATGTCCAGTTGCTGCTGTCTCTGGCACGGGGGAAGAATTGAGGAGTGTGGGCGGTATAGGTCTGCAGCATGGCGAGCTGTACCCGGATTGTGCATGGTCATTCCGGTTCGAAGCAAGGAGAAGCCGAGCCAAGTGTTTAGAAAGGACAATAAGATGCGGTTTGCAATACGGTTGGATGGGTCCATCAAAAGGTGGCTAGCTTCGTCGTTACTAGGGGGATCTTTGCTTATTCTCCTCCTGATTTGTGCACTTCCTTTTACGCAGGCGGCTAATAAACACATTAAGGTCATTCGTATCGAGGAGAGCATAAATCCAGGAACGGCTGCCTATTTGGCGAGAGGAGTAGAGCAGGCAGTGGATGACGAGGCAACTCTTCTGATAGTCCAGCTGGATACGCCCGGCGGTTTGGTTTCCTCCATGCGAACCATGGTCAAAACCATCATGAATGCCCCAATCCCAGTGGTGACTTTCGTTTCGCCCAGCGGTGCCCAGGCTGCTTCCGCGGGGGTTTTTGTTGTCATGGCTGCTGACATTGCCGCAATGGCGCCAGGCACCAATATAGGCGCAGCCCATCCAGTGGTGGCCGGTGGTAAGGAGATGGATGAAACCATGGACACCAAGGTGGTCAATGATCTGGTGGCTTTCATCAAGAGTATTGCCACCCAGCGTGGCCGCAACGCTGAGTGGGCTGAGGAAGCCGTGCGTGAAAGCGTATCAGTTACAGCCGAGGAAGCCCTGAAGCTCAAGGTTATTGATCTGGTTGCCCGAGATCTGGAGGAACTGCTGACGAAACTGGAGGGCTGGACGGTTAAAACCAAGGCGGGTGAGAAGAAACTGGCGCTCAAGGAGCTTCCCATTCAGAGGGTTGAGGAGAATCTGCGAGATAAGGTTCTCAAGACCATTAGCAATCCGAACATAGCCTATTTGTTGATGCTCATCGGCTTGGCGGGTCTCTACTTCGAACTTTCTCATCCAGGTGCTATTTTCCCAGGGGTGATTGGCGGAATTTGCCTGATTCTAGCCTTCTATGCATTTCAGACCCTTTCAGTGAATTATGCCGGTGTCCTTCTGATAATCCTTGGTGCCATTCTCTTTCTGCTCGAGATCAAGGTGACCAGTTACGGTTTGCTCAGCATTGGAGGGGTAATCTGTCTGACCCTGGGCTCAATTATGCTTTTTAATACAGGAAGCACAGGTTTACGGGTCTCCTGGAGTGTATTGATTCCGGCGGTAATGGTTATCTCCGGCTTTTTCATAACTGTGGCATTGCTTGCACTGCGGGCTCACATGGCCAAGCCGCTTACAGGTTACCAGGGATTGATCGGCGAGATAGCGGTGGCCCAAGAGCCTCTGGCGCCAGATGGAAAGGTGTTTGTGCATGGGGAACTGTGGAATGCCACCTGCGAGGATATTGTCCCTGAAGGTGGCAGAGTGGAGGTTGTTGAGGTGGAAAATTTGTGGTTGAAAGTCCGAAAAATAGGTGATACAAAACAATGATTTAGTCGCCTGCGGCAAGGATTTACAGTGTTACTTGCCGCATTAATAGGAGGATGGCATGCCTTATTCCATCATTTTTTTGGTGGTACTTGTAGTTCTTTTCCTCGCCAGTGCAATTCGCATTCTCAACGAGTATGAGCGGGGGGTTATATTCCGACTGGGTCGGGTCATGAGCAGGGCCAAGGGACCCGGACTTATCATTATCATTCCTGTAGTTGATCGGTTGGTGAAAATTAGCCTGCGGTTAGTGGCAATGGACGTTCCGCCTCAAGATGTCATTACCCGAGATAACGTTTCTGTCAAGGTCAACGCGGTGATTTATTTCCGAGTGATGGATTCCATTAAAGCGGTGGTGGAAGTGGAAAATTATCTTTATGCCACATCACAACTGGCCCAGACCACCCTACGCAGCGTCTGTGGACAGGCAGAGCTGGACGAGCTGCTGTCTGACCGGGAAAAGATCAATACGCAACTCCAGGAGATCCTAGATAAACACACCGATCCTTGGGGTGTAAAAGTAACGACCGTGGAAGTCAAACACATCGACTTACCCCAAGATATGCAGAGAGCCATGGCTCGCCAAGCTGAGGCAGAGCGAGAGCGACGCGCCAAGGTTATCAATGCTGAAGGTGAGCACCAGGCGGCAACCAGACTAGCCCAAGCAGCCGCTATCATCGCTGAACATCCCATGGCCCTCCAGCTGCGCTACCTGCAAACCTTGCGAGAGGTTTCGGCTGAGAACAATTCCACCACTCTTTTTCCGATTCCAATCGATCTGTTCAAACCATTTGTGCAGCTGCAGGAAATGTTTGAAAAGTCCAAGAAGGAAGGCTCTGGCACGTAATCCTGGACCGGCCAGTAGAACGCACCGGATTTTGAGCCTAGAAAGGCAAAGGAGTTGGGGTAGATGACGGAAAAGGAGAAAAAGCAGCCAAAAGAGGTAAAAGAACCAAAAGCGGGAAAAGAGCCTAAAGAGCCTCAAGCGGCGAAGGAACCCAAAAAGGAAAAAAAGTTAAAAGAGCCTAAAGCGGAAAAGGAACCCAAAAAGGAAAAAGAGCCTAAAGAGCCTCAAGCGGAAAAGGAACCAAAAAAGGAAAAAAAGTTAAAAGAGCCAAAAGCGGAAAAGGAACCCAAAGCGGAAAAAGAGCCTAAAGAGGCTAAAGCGGAAAAGGAACCCAAAAAGGAAAAAGAACCAAAAGAAAAAAAAGAAAAGCCCTTGGACCGGATGACAGCCAAAGAGCTGCGGGAGATGGCACTGACCCTCGAAGGTATCGTCGGGGTTCATGCTATGAATAAGAGCGAGCTGATTGCGGCCATCAAGAAAGTCAAAGGGATTGTAGACAAGAAAGTGCGACGGACCGATAGTGATATTCGTTCCATCAAGCGGAAAATAAAAGAGCTGCGCAACCAGCAAGAGGCCATGAGGGAAGCAGGGGAAAAAGACAAGGTTCAGATTCTCAGGCGTCGGATTAGCCGGCTGAAGAAAAGGACCCGCCGAGTAGCTATGGCCGGTTAAAGCGACTGCCTTTATTTCATAGCGAAGGCAGAATTCCTTCAAACCTCTGGACCAATTTCCCGATGAGATAATTACTGCTGAGCGAAGGAACCGAGAACTTCATTATGGACCGACAACAGGCCCTCGACCTGTTACATGAACACGTCGACGCTGACAATTTATTAAAACACTGCCTGGCCACGGAGGCGGTGATGCGGGCCTTGGCCGAGCGGCTAGACGAACCCGTTGACCTCTGGGGTCTTGCGGGACTGCTCCACGATCTAGATTATGAAGAGACTGCGGGGCAGCCCTCAGAGCACGGGCTGAGGACAGCTGCAATTCTAGCCGACAGTGATTTGCCACCTGAAGTGATTACGGCCATCAAGGCACATAACGCCGAAGCCCTAGGTGTGGCGCGAAGCTTTAAAATGGATTTTGCCCTCAGCTGTGCCGAGTCAATTACCGGTCTGGTTGTTGCCACAGCTTTAGTCTATCCTGACAAACGTCTGGCCAGTGTAAAGCCCAAATCCATTGTTAAACGCATGAAACAAAAAGATTTCGCCAGACGGGTAAATCGTGACCAAATCAGGCTCTGTGAGGAGATTGGCGTACCACTCGCTGATTTTGCCGAATTGAGTCTGCGGGCCATGCAGGGTATTAGCGAAGAACTGGGACTTTAACATGGCACCATATCTTTCGAGGTTGGTACCTGCCCAGCCGTTTATGGTTGAGGTGAAGAAAGCAATCGAGTTGGGTTCTATGGATATGGGACACGGATCAGTAGTTGAGGTGGCCGTTAGCGGCCACGCTATTTCGCAAGGATGATTTGCAGAAAATGGACGTGCTCAAGAAAAGACGACTGATTGCCGCAGTTGCCGCAGTGTACAGTCACCTGAGGAGCCAGGAAGAACAGCAGCTTGCCATGGCAGCCGCGAGTCAACGAATGGTTACGCCACCTGTGGCGGCGGTAAGTCTCTGGCCCGCCTCAGGGAGACAGGCTACGATGGAGATGCGCAGACTTTTGCAGCTGCGCATGATACGTTAAAAAAGGTGGTTCTAGTCTCATAGCTCTCACCGATTATTCGGCGGCACTGCTTCTCAACAAACTGGCAATACCCTCATGGATATTTGCCAACTGACGAGTCGCAAACCGGGAGCGAAAGAGTTCCAGCGTTTTGGAGCCGTTTTCATAACGGCACCGTAAAGGAGAGGTTAGAAGGAGTACATCATGCCAGACAAACATGGAAAGTTGACGGCCGGAATGGTGGAAGAGAAAGTAAAGGTGACTAATCCGGTCAAAATCCAGGATTTAACTTTTCGCGATGGGCATCAATCGCTTTTTGCCACCAGGGGACGCACAGAGGACATGATACCCATAGCGGAGGAGATGGATAAGGTTGGCTTCTGGGCCTTGGGGGTATGGGGAGGCGCGACCTTTGATACCATGCATCGGTTTCTCGGGGAGGATCCTTGGGAACGGCCGCGGACATTGAAGAAGTATGTCAAGAATACGCCACTACAAATGTTGCTGAGGGGTCAGAACTTGGTGGGGTATCGCAACTACGCCGACGATGTGGCCGAGGCATTCGTAGAGCGTGCAGCCACTAATGGTATAGATGTTTTCCGGGTTTTCGACGCAGTGAATGATTTGCGTAATTTTGAGACTGTTGTGCCAATAATCAAGAAGATGGGCAAACACTTTCAGGGGGCCATCTGCTATTCGTTGACCGAACCGCGGATGGGAGGCCCGGTATACAACATCGAATACTATGTCAAGAAAGCTAAACAGCTCGAAGATATGGGTGCAGACACGGTATGCATCAAGGACATGGCCGGTCTTATTTCACCCTATGATGCCTACATGCTGATCAAGGCCCTGAAAGAGTCGGTGAAAGCCCCCGTGCATCTCCACAGCCATTTTACCTCGGGCCAGTCGTGTATGGCACTGCTCAAGGCAATTGAGGCTGGGGTAGACATTGTTGATACCTGCCTGTCTCCCTGGGCCTATCGCACCTCGCATCCAGCCTTGGAGCCCTTGGCAATGGCCCTTAAGGGCACCAGTCGGGATCCCGGCTTTGATATCAAGCACCTGGCAATGCTCACCGAGCACATGGAGAAAGTTTCTCCCAAATACCGTTATCTTCTGGATGACACCAAGATGTCTGTTATAGACATCAATGTGCTCCTGCATCAGACGCCCGGTGGCATGCTTTCGAATCTGGTCAACCAGCTCCGGGAGATGGACGCCTTGGATCGTATCGACGAGGTGTTTGCTGAGCTGCCAAGGGTGCGCCAGGAATTGGGGCAGGTGCCCCTGGTCACCCCAACCAGCCAGATTGTTGGGATCCAGACGGTCAACAATGTCCTGTTTGACACCGAGGATGAACGCTATAAGATGATCACCGCCCAAGTTAAGGATCTCTGTTATGGGCTGTACGGCGAAACCCCTGTGCCCGTCGACCCCGAGGTTCAGAAAAAGGCACTGAAGGGGTACGCTCGTGGAGAAAAGCCCATAAAGACCAGGCCGGCGGATGTGTTGGAACCAGAGTTCGATAAGGCCAAAGCCTTGGCTAAAGGACTGGCCAAAGACATCGATGATGAGCTAATCGTTGCCCTTTATCCCACCACCGGCATTCGTTTCTTGAAATGGAAGTACGGTGAAGAGGAGGTGCCGGACGAAGTAAAACCCAAGACCCTGGAAAAGGTTAAAGAAGAAGATCGACTGGTGGGTTTGGCAAGAGCAGGTAAACTGGTTGAAAAGGTTGAAAAGGTCGCGCCGGACAAGAGTCCAGGAATACGTACTTTCAACGTTTTTGTGGATGAGGAGTATTTTGAGGTTGAAGTGGACGAGGTGGGTGGTGCACCAGTGGTTACAGCGGTTACGCCGATGGCGCCCCCAGTTGCGCCAACGCCTGCTCCTGCTGCGGTTGCGCCTGCTGCTCCTGCACCGACTCCTGCGGCTGCACCGGCTGAGCCCAAAGTTAAGCCAGCGGTGGAAGGCGGCACTCCTATCGAAGCGCCCATGCCGGGAATGATTATTCGCTATGAAGTTAAAGAAGGTGATTCGGTAAATGAGGGAGATGTGGTGCTCATCCTTGAGGCCATGAAGATGGAAAATTCCATCACCGCGCCTACTGCTGGGACCGTGCTTTCTATCCCTTTCAAGAATGGCGACTCGGTTCAAAAAGGAAATACGCTGGCAGTCATCGGCTAGAATTCGCTAAAGGCAACAGAAGGGGTGGACCTCAGGCAATTTGTGGGTTCGCCCCTTTCTGACTTAAGCCACAGCAGATCCCACAGCCGCTCTGAGGATTCGAGGGGGAAATAGTATGGCAGCAGCCCCGGTATTTGAGACCAACTTCAGTAACCTTACCTTGCAAGGCCGAGGAAAGGTGAGGGACATATATGATTTGGGAGAGCACCTGCTTATTGTAGCTACAGACCGGATCTCTGCCTACGATGTGGTAATGCCGACGGCGATCCCGGACAAAGGGAGGATTCTGACCAAGATCTCCACTTTCTGGTTCAGAGCCCTGGCCGACTTAGTTGACAATCATCTAGTTACCACAGAAGTAGAGGAGTTTCCGCAGCAATGCCAACCATATGCTGGAGAATTAGCCCAGAGGAGCATGTTGGTGAAGAGGGCCGAACCCCTGCCGGTGGAATGTATTGTTCGTGGTTATCTCAGTGGATCCGGGTGGAGGGATTATCAGAAGCACGGCTCGGTTTGCGGCATATTGCTTGAAGACGGCCTCGTGGAGTCGGCTCGCCTAGACTCTGCAATATTCACCCCATCGACAAAGGCTGAAAAGGGCACCCATGACGAAAACATCGACTTTACTACCCTCTGTGACAAGGTGGGGACCAATTTGGCAGAAGAGCTACGTGATCTCAGCTTGGCCCTCTATGAGAAAGGGGCCGCCATGGCCAGGCAACGTGGGATTCTCATTGCCGATACCAAGTTTGAGTTCGGCCTGGTCGCTGGTAAGTTGACTCTTATTGATGAGGTACTCACTCCAGATTCGTCACGATTCTGGCCGGCGGACAAATATCTGCCCGGTGGCAGCCAGGAGAGTTTTGACAAACAGTATCTGCGTGACTACTTGGATCGGTGCGGCTGGGATCACAGACCGCCGGCGCCTGAGCTGCCCGAAGAGGTGGTGCGCGATACCAAGACCCGCTACCTGGAAGCTCTGGAACGTCTCACCGGAGGGTAGGAGCGGGACCATGCCCACAACAGAATTTGGCTCTATTCAGTTCGCTGAGGTGGACTGGAATGACGCCGTTTGTCTGATCACTTACGGCCCACTTCCCGATAAGCTGTTTCTTTCCATTAAAGCCGTTGGTTTACTGCAAATACCCCTGCTACAGCGCAAAGAAAACGGTCTTTTGAGAATAATTTGCGGAAGTCGTCGGCTGGCGGTTTGCAGGGAACTGGGACTGCAACCTTTACTCTGTCAAATTCTGCCCGACTCGTTACCTCTGCACACTTGCCTGCGTATGGCCATCTATGACAACCTGGCCCATAGGCGTTTGAACCCGGTTGAAAAGTCGTTGGCCCTCACCAAGATGGCCGATCATATGGACAAGTCCGAGGTGATCGAAGAATTCATGTCTCCTCTCGATTTGGAACCCAGTGTTGTCCTTCTTGAACGGTATGAGAAACTGGCGCAGTTGGAGCCGTTCGTTCTCGATGCTCTTGCCAGCGGTAGACTCAACGAACGGGTTGCCTTTGCCCTCACACCGCTGGAACAAACAGACCGTCTCGCCCTCTTTCAACTATTTGAAGAGCTACCCTTCAGTGTAAGCGTAGAAGAGGAGTTGGTGGAAATGGTGGTGGAAATCGGGCGCCGTCAAGGAATCGGGCCAGCAGAGGTGATCAATTTGAGAGAGATTAGAAAGGTAAGAGCGGCAGATACCAAACCGGCTCGGCAAAGAGCTCAAGATATTCGCAGACATCTACAGGCGCTCCGGTCTCCCCGGCTCACAGCCCGAAAGGAGAGATTCGCCAAAGAGGTACGTGATCTTAAGCTGCCGGCAGGGGTGCGCTTGGTGCCTCCGCCCCATTTTGAGGGACCCAGATGGAACCTGGAATGTACTTTCGAGAGTGGTGACGAGTTAGCAGCCAGACTTCGACATCTAACCAAGTTGGCCGACCGACGTAAATTCCAACGAATTATGAAAAGCCTATGCTGAGACTTGATGTCCTATGAACTATCGTCCGGAAAGACTTCTCATTGAAAAACCGGTGGCAGAGAACCGTTTGGTCCAGCGAATTCTGGCAGCCCTGCAAGATGTACCAGTGGATTGGGTTGACCGGCTGAAAGATGATCCCACCTCGAGGAATGGTAAGGTCCTGGAAATTGTGAAGTTTCAGGGACGTTTTATCAAACCCTGCCCAGGAACCCGTTTTTATACCTGCTGTGGTTATCAAATACTCAACCTAGGTGTCCAGTGCTTTCTAGGCTGCACCTACTGCATTCTTCAAGCCTATTTTCCAAATCCTAATTTGAGACTCTTTGGCAACCTCGAGGATATGTGGCAGCAGCTAGAAGAGCATCTTCAAAGCTCCCCCAGGCGGGTGCACCGTATCGGTACAGGCGAGTTTACCGACAGTCTGCTCCTGGATCCCTTGACCCGCATGACCGAGGATCTGGTGCCCTTTTTTGCCGCACAACCCAATGCGGTCCTGGAACTGAAAACAAAGACCACGCAGGTGGATCTTCTCGAGAGCTTAGACCACCGCGGTCACACCATTGTTGCTTGGTCACTGAACCCGTCAAGTTTAATCGCCAGCGAGGAAGCTGCTACTGCCACACTTGAGGAGAGACTGGAGGCAGCCAGACGCTGTCAGGAGTGGGGCTATCGCCTCGCCTTTCACTTTGATCCGCTGCTGGTTTATCCCGACTGGCAAAACGGCTACAGTGAGGTGGTTGATCAACTCTCTTCCGCGGTAGACCCCGGTGACATTGCTTGGATTAGCCTCGGGACTCTACGGTTCATGCCTTCACTGAAGCCGATTATTCGACAGAACCATCCGAGAAGTACCATTCTTGAAGAGGAGTTCATTCCGGGTCTGGATGGCAAGATGCGTTATTTTCGCGATCTCCGGGTGGAAATGTATGGTTACTTAAGTCGGATGTTGCGTAACTGGCATAAGGATCTTTGTATCTATCTCTGCATGGAAAGCAACGATATTTGGCGTGAATCTCTGGGATTTGATCCGGCGGAATGCGGTGGTCTCAGTGATATACTGGACGGACAGGCCTTGCCTTGAATCGAGGTGACCATAAATTTGACAGGCTGAAAAGGCTCTGCTAGCTTCTGCGAAGGAAGACCTGCCTGTATTTCCCTGATCAAAGAACCTTTTACCTGGCAAAGGAACGCATAAATAGTGGCGCCAGAGCTTAAAGATCATTTGCGAATTCGTGACCATGCCTTTGAGAACCTCACTGCCAGGCTCATTCGCAAGGTGTTGGTACCACTGGCGCGCGTGTGGTTCGGCAGTTGCAGGGTGGAGGTGCTCAATGAAAGGCTGTATCAGGACTATGTCCTTTCTGACCTGCCAGTTGTGGCCGGCACCTGGCACCGCGCCGCTCTCTTTTTTCTTTACTTCTTCGGTAAATTCCAACCAATGATTATGATTAGCCAGAGCAAGGACGGGGAAATGCTGGCCCAGTATTCCGCTGGTTTTGGGGTCATTCCGGTGCGTGGCTCCTCGAGTCGAGGGGGTCGTGCTGCTCTGGAACGAATGCGCCAGCATCTGGCGAGTGGCGGCAAGGCGTGCGCAACGGTATTGGATGGTCCTCGGGGACCGGCCTTTGTGGCCAAGAAAGGTATGATCGTTTTGGCTAAGCTCGCTGAGGCGCCGCTTTTGCCAGTGATGTGGTCAGCCACCCGCACCCTTACTTTGAAAAACAGTTGGGACAAAACTGTGCTGCCACTTCCCTGGAGCCGAGTTTGCGTAGCGGTGGGCGAGCCCATCCACATTCCAGCAGATAGCAGCAGTGAGGACCTGGAGCAATATCGCTTATTGGTCCAGAATCGGTTGAACAGTTTGATGGAAACGGTTGATCGCCGCTGCGGCCAGACATAACGATCCTGTGGCTCACTACATGAGGCATTGTGCTATCATCCTAGTGCCAACTTTCCAGTATCCATGCTTGTAGTCAGACGTATAGTAGCTCTCCTGAGTTTGATTTTATTATCCTGCGGGTTGTTAACTCACCTGGCAGCGGCTGTCCAGATGAGGGCTCTGGTGCGATGGGTGGATGATGGTGATACTGTTGTGCTGCAAGGAGGTAAGCGGGTTCGGTATGTGGGCATAAATACACCTGAAATAGCACACGGCGACGAGCCAGGAGAGCCATTTGGTGAAGAGGCAAAGACGTATAACCGAACATTGGTGCTGGGCCGTATGGTAACACTTGAGATCGGTGAGCAGCAACACGATCAGTATGGTCGCATGCTGGCGGACGTTTTCCTCGAGGACGGCACTTTTGTAAATGGTGAACTCGTCCGTAAAGGTTATGCTCATTTGTTGCGCGGGCAGGCACAGCTGAGTTACTGGGAACGATTGCTGAAACTTCAACGCCAAGCCATGAGAGAGAAGAGAGGCATCTGGTCGTTGCCTGCAGTTAACCCGGAAGAATACTATCTGGGCAACAAACGGAGCTGGGTTTTCCACCGCCCTCACTGTCAATTTGGTCTCAAGACAGCCGGACGTAATCGAGTCCGATTCCGGAATCGTTATGAAGCGCTCTACCAAGGTTTTAGCCCCGGCCGTCGCTGTAAGCCCTGAGCGTTTGAGATTGCCCAGAGGGCAGCCGGCAGCAAGCGAAATAAGTCAACTGGCTGCCCGCTGCTATCTGTACGGATAAATGGCCACATCTAAGACGGGTCTACAAGGAGATTCCTGCTGTGCCGCGAGAATACCCAGAGCGCCCCATAGTTGGGGTCGCCGCTGTTATCATCGAAAATGATCAGGTTATTTTGGTGCGTAGAGGTCAGGCACCGGCATATGGCGAATGGTCGTTGCCTGGAGGCGCAGTGGAGCTGGGAGAGACCTTGGAGGAAGCATTAGTTCGCGAGGTTGAAGAAGAGATTGGCCTTGAGGTTGAAGTAGTAGATCTTGTCGCAGTTCTCGAGAGAATATTCTTGGACAAAGAACAACAGGTTCAGTTTCATTATGTGCTTACAGACTTTCTCTGCCGTAGGATCACGGGCAAACTTCGGGCAAGTAGCGATGCACTTTCATGTGCCCAAATTCCCCTGTCGGCGCTGGCCAGTTACCGGCTGAGCAGGGAAACCAGAGAGGTTATTAACAGGGCTTACCAAAAACTCAACGGTGGCTCTCCTGCACTCTATAAGGTCAAAACAAATAGAATAGTCCAACCGTAATTTTCCCCTTACAATGGCAAGCTCCCTCCTGTCTTCTGCAAAAAGGACTTGACACCTCGCATCAAATCAAGATAATGACGGACTGGTCCGTCACATTTTATTTGGGTTATGGTCATGCAAGGATATGCAGGAATGGGTAGTAAACTGGATCAGGAGAAACGGGCGGAGCTCCTAGATTTGCTTAGACGAGGAGAGACGGCGGATTGGAGCCTATTCTGGCAGAGCGTCCTGGGTGATGAAACCAAGGAGGACGTAGTA
>CP070735.1:2355184-2358584 GCA_020347625.1 Deltaproteobacteria bacterium | reverse complement strand
TGAATAGCTTTTGCAGCGATAGCCTGGCGCACAACACCGCGGAGTTCATCCGGGGTGAACGGTTTCGGCAGGTAGTCAAATGCCCCCATCTTCATCACTTCTACCGCGGAAGACACACTGGCGTAGCCAGTGATCACAATAACCATCGTATCAGGGAAAGCTTCCTTAACCCTGCTTAGGACTTCCATGCCTCCCAGGCTACTCATTTTCAAATCAGTGATGATTACATCAAACGGGTCCGCCTCCATCATCCTCAAGGCATCATACCCGTTCAAGGCATATTCAGCTTCACATTCGATTTTAGATAATATCTTTAAACAATTCTGACAGATGGCCAGTTCATCATCTATGACCAAGATACGAGGCCTGGCATCAATGGTCATCGTCTTCTCCATTGTCTAAAGGCAATCTGATGGTGAAACTCGTGCCTTGGCCCAGTTTGCTCTCCACATCGATGGTACCACCGTGCTGTTCAATGATGCCATGGGTTATGGCCAGTCCCAGACCGGTTCCACTTTCACTGGTGGTAAAAAAAGGATCAAAAATCCTATTCATATCTCCTTCCGAGATTCCCTTGCCCGTGTCGCTGACCGTGATCTCAACCGACTCAGTTTCGGAATTAAACTGGCTGTCAATGCTCACTTTTCCACCGGGAGCTGTCGCTTCTATTGCATTGAGAGTCAGGTTAATCAAAGCTTGTTCAATCTGGTCTTTATCCATATAGACTGGAGGCAAATCTTCGGCTAGATTTTCCTCCACAATCACATCATTAAAGGCTGCTTGTTTTCTGGTTAAAATAATACATTCCTTGATAACATCGTTAACGCCACCCAGTTTCTTCGTGGGTTTTGTCTGGCGGGCAAAATCTAGGAGACTACTAACGATCTTACGGCAGCGTAAAGCTTCGTTGGCGATGGTTTGCATTTCAGAGTAATTTGGATCATCAGGTTCCGTATCCTCCTGGACCAGCATGGCACTGGTCAAAATGGTCGTTAGCGGATTATTGATTTCATGGGCCACCCCTGCTGCCAAGCGTCCGATGGAAGCCATTTTGTCTTGTTGCATGACCACCTTTTGAAACTCGAGATCCTTTGTGATGTCCCTGGCCATTTCTATCATTCCGATTACCTCTCCATTGTCGATAAGAGGGTAGCAAGAGATTGAGAAAAGAAGCTCTTTATTACCTTTATCCAGGTGAACATGCGATGCTTGGAATGGTTTCCCGGTTTTGAGCACTTCTTGAAGTGGACAGGGATGATCTACCCCTGAGCAAGGGGTACTTCGCTTGTGCGTTATTTCGTAGCAGTGTTGCCCGATAGCCTCTTCTCGCGTTAGTCCCAGTTTATTTAACAAAGCGTTATTTATGTCGATGACGCGATAATTGGCAGAAATCACTAAAACATCATCGTGGATAAGTTCGTTGACGATTGCGTCGTAAATAGAAAACGTCACATTATAAACCGCCTTTGTCTCTTGAAGCTCCCGCTTTGTTTGTTGCTCAATCCTAGAAGCAAGTGTGAACTCCCAAAAAATCATCGCAGTCTTACGATCGATTGCTCGAACAGTCTTCTTTTTCTTTCCCAAGATGTCATAGTAAGTGTCTTGATTGCCCGTTAGTTCTATTATGAGATCAATATCATCTCGATCGAAGAAATCATTATAATCAGCTGTAACGAACAGGCCCTTCTTTTTTGCCATCAGTAAACCTGGCGCATCGTCCCTTTCGTCGGCCACTGCTACGACGTGAAGAGTTATTTCTCGAAAGGAGTGTTTATCAACAAACTCCAATAGCATTCGGCAGCCATCTCCTCCGCCTACAATAGCGACGTTCATGGTGATTCTCCAAATTTGTGAAGGTTGCAGAACCTAATGTTCGGTATATTATCATATATAAAAAAGGACCTACCTGTATGAGATAGATCCTGGACGATTCTTCGGGGCAGCGCAACAGCTACTTACCGAAAATCTCTACGGCCGTTTTTCCTAGCTCGCCCAAATTCCTGACCACAGTAATTCCAGCCTTCTCCATGGCTTCTATTTTCGCCTGAGCAGTGCCGCTCGAACCACTAATGATCGCCCCTGCATGGCCCATGCGCCTGCCGGGAGGTGCTGTGAGTCCAGCGACAAAACCAATGACTGGCTTACTCACCTCCCGGACGATGAATTCAGCCGCATCTTCTTCAGCTGACCCACCAATCTCCCCGACCATGACGATACCGTTGGTTTTGGGATCCACTTCGAATAGCTTCAAAGCGTCGATAAAATTTGTGCCGACGACGGGGTCGCCGCCAATTCCCATACAGGTACTCTGCCCCACACCATTCTTGGTCAACTGGTCCACCACCTCGTAGGTTAGGGTGCCACTGCGTGAGACTACCCCCACCGGACCTTCCATGTGAATGGGGCCGGGCATGATCCCCACCTTGCATTTCCCGGGTGAGATTATTCCAGGACAGTTGGGACCTATGAGGTGCGAGCCACTGTTTTTCACCACATGGTACGCCTTCATCATATCCAACACCGGTATGCCTTCTGTAATGGCCACAATCACCTCAATCCCGGCAAAAGTGGCTTCCATAATAGCATCGGCTGCAAAAGGTGGTGGTACAAAGATCATGGCCGCGTTGGCACCGGTCTCTCGTCTTGCCTGCTCCACAGTGTTGAATACCGGGATACCATCCATTTGCTGGCCACCCTTGCCCGGGGTTACCCCTGCAACCACGTTGGTGCCGTATTCCACACACTGACGGGTATGAAATTGGCCCTCTTTACCGGTTATTCCCTGGACCACCAAGCGTGTGTTCTCGTCAACTAATATGCTCATATCAACCTCTCAGTTTCAAAGCTTTCAGCGATCAGCTATCAGCCTTCAGCTCTTATCGGTGGGCGGCGCCCACCCTCCATCCTATTTATGCTTACTGTCTTTTGCCGGCTGCAAGCTGCCGGCTGCCCGCTGTCTGCTGGCAATGGCGCTATGCGCTCTTCGCGATTTCCGCCACCTTAGAGGCAGCGTCCCAGACGTCGGTGGCCACTTGGAGATCCAGGCCGGACTCGTCTAGAATCATGCGACCTTCCCTCACGTTGGTACCTTCCATGCGTATCACAACCGGTACCTGAATCCCAACCTTGTTGGCTGCCTCAACCACACCACGGGCCAGTATGTCACAGCGCAATATCCCGCCAAATATGTTGATTAAAACTCCCTTCACATTCTCATCGCTTAAGATAATGCGAAAACCATTTTCCACCATCTCGGCACTGGCGCCACCACCGACATCCAGAAAATTGGCAGGCTCAGCCCCTGCCAGCTTGATGATGTCCATGGTGGCCATGGCCAGGCCAGCACCGTTGACCATGTTGCCGATATTGCCATCGAGTTTGATGTAATTGAGATTGTATT
>CP070735.1:2351622-2355084 GCA_020347625.1 Deltaproteobacteria bacterium | reverse complement strand
ATCGGTCCGTGAAAAAGAGAAAAAAGCACAATGATGCCTAAGGCGAGGGCAGCTATCGCACCGATCTCCCAAGTAGCCGAGAGGTAAAATCGTTTGGCGAGCCCGGTCCAGTCGTACTGAGTGGTTAGCCAGCGACGGGTTGCCATCATGGTCTCGGCTGGTTCGGCCTCTCTGGGACAGTCCTTATTGCATTCACCGCAGTAATAACACAGCCAGGGCACCGGCGAACTGAGCAGCTTGTCTTTAAGCCCTAGCTGAAGATACCGATAGATCTTGCGTGGAAAGGAATTCGCTCCCTCGGACAGAGGACACGATGCGCTGCAGTTGCCACACTGCATGCAGATCTCCACATCTCTGGCCCCAAATTTTTTCAGCTCGCGATACAGTTCCGGATCGACACTGGTATTCATTAATTTTCCTTTAATTTGTCTTAGTCGATGTAACCCATGCCGGTCGTCCTCCAGGTAATTGCCAAATTAAAGACCTGGATATTGCGGTAACCGGTCTGTCTAACAGCCGATACACTGCTCGAGAATCTGGAGAAGTTCCTCTGTCTCCGGAGGCTTCTCGATATAGGCCGCAGGCTCCGGTACCTTCTGACCTCGATAGGTGTTGAGCACCTGTTGGGAATGGAAAAAGGTCTTTTTGGCGATTGCCGAGAGCATGATCACCGGGATGTCTTTGAGGGCCTCATCTGTTTTCAGCTCTCGGTACATTTGGATGCCTCCCTCCCGGGGCATCATCACATCCAAGATAATGGCCGCCGGCTTTTTCTCCCGCGCCTTCTGGATGCCCTCCTCACCATTGACCGCAATGATTGGTCGGTACCCGCTTGTCTCCAGAAGCGTGGTAATGAACGTCCGCATATCAAGTTCATCATCCACCACTAGAATCCTCTTTTTCTTCATGATATTCCCCTCCTGACTCGAACCATTGCTTGTCATTTTTTAGCCGGGTAGCTTAAAGGCAAGCTCTGGGTTACGGATGGCCATTACATGGCAGTGGGCCCGCCTTGCGACATTTTCCACCGTGCTGCCAAAGGTCTGCTTGTCCAGATCAGAACTGCCCGAGGCGCCCATAACGATGAAATCTACCTTGTGTTCTCTGGCGTAGCGCACGATCTCCACAAAAGGAACCCCTACCCGCACGGCGAATACGATCTGGCTGCAGTCTTCCAATCTGTCCCCATAGCGAAACTTAAGATCCGCCTCTGCTTGGCCAATTAGCTTCTCGTCCGCCACTTGTTCCTTCTTGTTCTCGTCCACGTACTCGTCCACCACGTGCCGCATATATTTGTAACCGGAGTGCAGCACGTGAAGCAGATGGAGCTTGGCGCCATAGCGCTGGCAGAAGTCTACGGCGTGATGGAATGCCATTTCCGCCTCCTCAGAGAAATCGCTGCAGTACAGAATATTGCTATATTCAATCATGACTTCCTCCTCTCTACCTAGGCCACAACCGAGTGCGATTCCTTGTTGTCATTCTCCTTTCCGTCAAGTTCATAAAGGCTTTCACCCTCTTTGTTAGGTCCTGAAGGCAACAGTAACCGGAATGTTGAGCCTTCAGCCGGAACGGATTCAACCTCTATATGTCCCCCGTGTTCTTTGGCAATTTTCTGCACGTTTAACAGTCCCAATCCGGTACCGTCTGCCCCTTTGGTGCTGAAAAATGTGGTGAAGAGCTTCTCTTTATCTTTAGCGGTAATACCGCAACCGTTATCTTTGACTTCGAAGCAGACTGCCCAGCCAGGATGAGTGCAAGTACTCAATGTGACCCTTCCCTGTTCGTGACCACAGATTTCCGGTCGGCAGGCATCTATGGCATTACTGACTAAGTTCACTAAACATTGGTGAATGCCAGTCACGTCCATTGCTACCGGTTCCAAGCCGTCGGCAGTTTCAAGGCTCAGCTTGATTCCGAACTCCTCTCCCCGTTTCTTCAGAAGCTCCACCACCTCGGCAGCCACATCATTGACCTGTGCCAGGCGGTAGTCCGGTTGCCTTTCTTTGGAAAATGTAAGCAGATCCATGGCCAGGCTGGAGATCTTGGCAATGTTGCGCTGAACCATGTCCCAACCGTCCTGGAGATAATTCTCGTTTGACAGCTCGAATCCCTTGTTGACCACAAACATACCGCCCTTGAGCCCACCTACGATATTCTTTATGGCATGAGCGATACTTGCCGCTGTCTGCCCTGTGGCGGCCAGTCGTTCTGACTGGACAAGCTTCCTCTCCAATCTACGAATTTCACGCAGGTCTTGGAAAAAGGTGACACAACCGACCTTCTGGCCTTCCTGCCGGAGGATTGTGTGAGTCAGGCGAATGGGAATTTTCCTTCCTTCCCGAGCCTGGATGGTTGTGTCCAGATGCGTACTGATTTCATCGCTCGAGGAATCTTCCTCCAGCCTCTGGCGGCTGAGCCAATGGTCAACCAGCTCTTTTTCATAGAGGTCTTCCAGAGTGAGTCGCCCCACCACTTCTTCTTCCTTATATCCGGTCAACCGTTGGGCGCTGTCGTTGAAAATGACAACCTTTCTCTGTTCATCTCCGGCCACAATGCCATCCAGGGAATTGTCAATAAGGTTGGCCTGAAAATCGCTGATGCGCTGGATCTCGGCCGTGGCCTCTTTCACCTTGCGTTCTAGATTTTCCGTGTAATCACGGAGCTGTATTTTCAGAGAGATTTTTTCCTCAGCTCGCTTTAGAGCTAGGAACAAGGCCTCATCGTGGATCGGCTTGGTAATAAAATCTGAGGCCTCCAGCTGCAGGGCGCTTATGGCCAGTTCCATCTCACCGTGGCCCGTAATAATAATGACTTCCGAGTCGGTCTCCATTTCCTTGATGCGCCGCAGAACCTCGATGCCGTCCATCCCTGGCATCTTTATGTCAGTGAGCACGAGCGCCGGTAGCTCACGTTCAAAGATTTCCATACCCTGCTCACCGCTTTCGGCGATCCAAACTACATAGCCTGCATCTCGCAGGGCGATTGACATTACCTTGCGGATACCCTCTTCATCGTCAATCAAGAGGACGTGGTGAAGGTTGACTTCAGTCACCGATCACCTCCATCGGTTTCTGGCTCTCTTCTTCCTTGGCGGCCGGAAACCTGATTGTGAATTTGGTTCCACTCCCCTCCACGCTCTCAACTTCTATAATTCCATCATAGTCACGAACGATGCCGAAGCTGATGGAAAGTCCAAGCCCGGTTCCTTTTCCCACCGGTTTGGTGGTGAAGAAAGGTTCGAATATTTTTTCTTTCACCGTTTCGCTCATGCCCAATCCAGTATCAGATATGGTCACCACCACCTTATCCCCTTTTGTGTTTGAGGAGATTCTGAGTTTCTTTGTCACCTCCTGTGCTGGCAGTTCCTCCTTCTCGTCTAGAGCGTCGCGGGCATTCATAATCAGATTAAGAAAAACTTGCTCCAGTCGATTGCGGTCTCCTTTGATGGGTGGCAGTTTT
>CP070735.1:2347847-2351522 GCA_020347625.1 Deltaproteobacteria bacterium | reverse complement strand
TTTGTGCTGATGGTGATCATCGTCCTATTGGTTGGGAACAGGTTTACCAACAGCATCAAACAGGAGGTCGAGGCTCGCGGCCTGGCGGTGGCCCAAAGCATAGCGGCTGTTTCGACCAATGCACTCCTCACCTACAATTATGTGGTCCTGGAACAAAATGCTGAACAGGCCAGCCAGGGCACAGATATTGTCTACGTCATCATACTCAATAAAGAGGGACGGGTAGCAGCTTTCAGCGGGCACCATAGCTGGCAGGGCGAGCAGATGGAGGACCCTTTGACTCGGAAAGCTTTGGCTGCCAAGAGTCCGGTCATACAGCCCCTGTTTTGGGAGGAGACTGGCGTGCGGGTGCTGGACTTGGCCGTGCCAGTATTCATTCCTAATTCCGAGATGAAATGGGGCACCGTTCGGGTAGGGCTCTCTCTGGAGAGGATGTATAGACAGATTCGGCGAACCCAGCTGGTGCTGTTGGGAATTGGCGCGGTGGCTCTCATGCTGGGACTTGCAGGTGCTTACGTGATGGCCCGGCGTATCACCCAACCCTTGTCTCGGGTGGTACAGGCAACCATTGCAGCCGCCAGCGGGGATCTCAATCAGCAACTGGAAATTCGTACCAAAGATGAAGTGGAGGAACTGGCCGGGAATTTCAACGTGATGATCCGAGAAATTCTGGCACAGCGTGAGCAACTTGAAAGGCAGTTGACTGAGATTCTTGAGCTAAGCAATTACAATGACATGATTCTGGCCTCCATGACCAACGGGGTAATAACCTTGGATTTGGAGGGACGATTGGTGAGCGCCAATGAGGCGGCCGAGTCAATTTTAGGGCTTGAGGATAAAAAGTGGAAGAGGGTCAGTTTCAAAGAAGTGTGGCCCGAAGATAATCCCCTGGTCCGAATGTTGGATAAATGCCTTCAAACCGAGACCCCTTGCCGCAATCAGGAAATCTCATTGGAGACTGGCAGTGGACGGCAGCGTACCCTTATGATCAACACCTCATTTCTCCAAGATGCCAGGGAGACAACCATCGGGGCTTTAGTCGTCATCCACGACATTACAGAGCTGAAGGTTTTGGAAGCACGCATGCGACAGAGCGACCGTTTGGCTGCCCTTGGCACGCTTTCAGCCGGCCTTGCCCACGAAATTCGCAATCCCCTCGCTGCTGTAAAAACCTTTGTGCAACTCTTACCCAAAAAGATCACCAGCCCAACATTTTTCGACAAGTTTCAGGTTACCGTCCCCCGTGAGCTCAACCGCATCAATGATCTCATCGAAAATCTTTTGCAGTTGGCGCGGCCACCCAAGCTAAAGTTCAAAATGACCCCTTTGACTGATAGCCTCGCAGAGGCGGCAGACCTTTATCGAGACAAACTGGAGGCGGCCAACATAACTCTTGAGATTCAAAAAGAAGAACCACTACCGGAACTCTGGGCCGATGCTACTCATCTGATACGTGCTTTTTCCAATCTTATCTTGAACGCCAAGGAGGCCATGCCCGACGGAGGCGGGCTCACCATAACGGTCCAGCCGTTGGAAAACGGGGTTCAGCTCCAGTTTATTGATACGGGGATGGGCATGGACCAAGCAACAAAAGAAAATATTTTCAATCCGTTCTTTACCACCAAAGACAAAGGTACAGGTCTTGGCCTGGCCATGACCCACAAAATCATAGAGGAACACGGCGGCGATATCCAGGTTTCCAGCTCACCTGGCCAAGGGACCACATTTACACTGAAATTGCCCGCTGTGCAGGGATAAGCTGTTGCCCACAATCGTGGCTCCAGTTGTACATGATCATGGGCATGCCTACTGAGGCCAAAATCTTGTCTTTTTCTTGACGGAATTATTGAATCCGCACGCCAGTTGCCCCCTTTCTTCACAAGAGATCCTTAATTCCAACTTATCTCATTTCTGGCACCATCTTTGCTCTAAGACCCAAGTACCCACCATAGTGAAAAAGGAGGCTGTGAAATGTCTTGGTTAGACAAACAAATCGTCGTGGTGGATGATGATCAAGGTATACTCGAATCTTTCGATGCAATGCTCGGAGACGATTACCCCTTGGTGATGCTGGACAATGGGTTTGAGGCCATTGAGTATGTAAAATCGCACAACCCCAAACTCATTTTTCTGGATATCAAGATGCCAGGCATGAATGGCATCGAGGTGCTCAAGAGGTTACGACAAGATAAGATCGACGCTGCAGTGGTTATCGTAACTGCCACCACCCAAGCTTATTATGAGGATGAAGCAGAGGACCTGGGCATAACTGCCTATCTACGTAAACCCTTCGAAGTGGATGAAGTTGCGGATATAACGAAGCGGGTACTACATTAGCGATTGCGGATTGCAGATTGCGGAATTTAAACTTGTAGCTGCAATCTCAAATCTTCAATCTGCGTTCTTCAATCTCAAATTCTCTACACATTCCTTTAAAAAGACCTGCCACTGGTGGAAATAGTCGGCGCCACCCACCACGTACGTGTCGTTGTGCCCCGAGCCAGGAACCAAATAGAATCGTTTATCGGCACCAGCAGCCTGGTAGAGTTGTTGGGCCATTTCCACCGGGATGGCCTCATCGTATTCACCGTGAATGAAAAGCAGGGGAACTTGGATCTGGTGAATTCTTGCGAGATTATCATAGCTGCTTTGGAGAAGTTCTGGGGGAATAGCCCCAAAGAAATAGCGCTTCAGCATATCGTGAGATGAGGTAAAGGCTGCCTCCAGCACCACCCCGAGGGAGGGCTCGGTACTGGCCAGATCCACTGCCAATGCTGTGCCGAGTGAGCGGCCGAAGAGCAAGATGTCCGTGGGGTCGGTGCCACACTCTTCCACCAGATAATGCCAAGCGCCCCGGGAATCCAGGAATGTTCCAGCCTTTGAGATATGGCCAGCGCTCAGGCCGAATTCCCGGTAGTCAAAGATGAAGATGGAGATTTCCAAGTAACGGTGAAGCAGTGCGAGGTTTTCCAGTCGGTGGCTAATGTTCCCGGCGTTGCCGTGAAACCAGAGAAGGGTGGTCTTGGTCTCGGGTTTTGAGGAGGGTACGAACCAACCGTGCAGCTTGGTTCCGTCAGCGGCAGGGAAGAAGATATCGTCATATGGCAACTGGTAGTCCTTTGGGGTTGCTTCCAATTCCCGAATGGGAAAAAAGATGAGACCTTTTTCTGGGTACATAAGTCAAGCTCTGGACAATTAGATCCGTTAGCACTCAAACACGAAGTATTCAAAGATCACAAAGGGAAAAATGGTGTCGCATGGTGAATCGTGAACAGTAAACGGTGAACGGTAAAAGAATTTGCTCTGCAACTGTTCACCGTTTACCTTTTACCATTCACTGCGTTCTTGATGGGCGCTTGGTGAACTAACTCTTCTAACCAATGTCTCGAGTTAAGAACCAGGGGGACCAGCTTCAGGTTTCACCAGCCTGCTTGCACTGGAATACAAACTCCGCAGCTCTTCACCGTTTACCCAGTAGGGGCTGGGGGTCCCGTCTCCATTGAGGAACCAAAGCATCCCCCGCTCCTCTTCATTCGATGGTACTTCTGGCACTAGGAATGTGCCAATTTTTTCCTCGTTTTCCGAGAGAAGGTCGAGGTCTAACCCTCTCTTTTCGGGGAGGGGCTGGTCATCAGGTGGGGCTACGGGGAGGTATTCCAGTTCCTGGAGTTTCCA
>CP070735.1:2343336-2347747 GCA_020347625.1 Deltaproteobacteria bacterium | reverse complement strand
GTTATTAGTTATTCGTTATGAGTTATAGGTGAAAGGGTCTAGCAATCTGTAACTTTTTAGGGGTTTAGCTCCTCCTCGACGATACGTAACTACCGTTAACTCATAACGTATAACGTATAACTTATAACGTATAACGACCAACAGCACTGGAACTTTGAACTTGTAACAATTGTCTCATTTAGTGCCTAGTGCCTAATATCTTTCCCTCGGGAGTGAATCGTGGCGCGTATCAACCGCGATGTAATTGAAGAGGTCAGAGTTAGCAGCAGTATCGTGGATGTGGTGGGCTCTTATGTATCACTCCGCAAGCGGGGTAGAAACTATCTGGGACTTTGTCCGTTTCATTCTGAAAAAGAACCATCATTCACTGTGAGCGAGGAGAAGCAGATTTTTCACTGCTTTGGCTGTGGTGCCAGTGGAAGTGTTTTCGATTTCGTCATGCGGACACGAAATCTCTCTTTTGTGGAAGCCGTGGAGGAGTTGGCCAATCGTTCTGGTATTCCTCTTCCACAGGAAAAAGAAACAGCGCAGGCAAAAAAGATCCGTGAGATGGCGGAGCGGTTGCGTCAGATTAATGGCATGGCAGCCAAGTATTTTAACCGAAATCTGCTGAATGGAAGTTCTGGGGAGATAGCCCGAGAATACTTGCAAAGTCGCGGTATCGGTGAGGAGACTATCCAGGATTTTCAATTGGGTTATGCTCCCCAGAGATGGGACGGCCTCAAACGCTTCTTTATAAAAGAGAAGGTTGACCTGAAGGTGGCAGCTCAGGCGGGATTATTGGTGCAGAAATCTGGGGGGGACAGTTATGACAGATTTCGAAACCGGCTGATGTTTCCCATCAAGGATATGAGGGGCCGAACCGTTGGCTTTGGGGGGCGGGCACTGGATGACAGTATGCCCAAGTACCTCAACAGCCCTGAAACGTTAATATTCCATAAAGGGCGGACCCTATACGGACTGGCTACAGCGAGGGAGGCGTGCCGACAAAACAATGAGACATTGGTGGTTGAGGGCTACTTCGATCTTCTGGCTCTCTATAACAAATCTATCCATCAAGTAGTTGCGCCTTTGGGCACTGCACTTACCCTTCACCATGTAAGAATGCTGAGTCGTCTAGCACCTCAAGCGGTACTGGTCTTCGACGGAGATGAGGCAGGTATGCGGGCTGCTTTGCGCAGCTTGGAGTTTTTCCTCAGAGAAAAACTGCCGGTTCGCTTTCTGCCCTTACCAGAGGGAATGGATCCTGACGATTTCATAAATAAAGAGGGTAAGGAACCATTTATGCAGCTTCTCAGCGAGGCCAAACCCTTGATGGAGGTTTTTCTGGAGAAATCCCTTTCTAACTACGATGGTTCGGTAGAGGGCAGAAGAAAAGTAGTCCGCGCAGTAACTCCCATGCTGAGACTTATAGATTCGCCCGTGACGCAAGAGGGGTACTTGCGAGTTCTGGACCAGCGGTTAGGGGTGAGTGAGGAGGTACTTCGGGCAGAACTGGCCTTGACTAGTAATCGTAGACCGTCAGCTGCGGCCTCCCACAAAAGGAAAAAAGAACCGGAGCTTCCAGGGTGGGAAGAGGGAATTATTCGTATTTTGGTGAATTATCCCCACTGGATTCCGACCCTTGAAGAGAGCTCCGCCTTAGAGAGTTTTGAGGGAAAAGACTGGGCGGAGGTAGGTCGGCTCCTTGTCAAATACTACCAGGAAGGTGGAAAACTGGACCTGACTGGGTTATTAATGGACGTACAAAATGAACAGATCAGAAATTTGATAAGTAGTTGGTCTTTAGAAACAAGCCCCTGGCGAGAAGAAGACGCCCATGCTCGTCTACGGGAGTATTTTGCTGGAATAAGTTCTAGCAGACGTCGGCTACAGGATGATCTGAAAAGACTGAAGGAGGAAATTCAGGCTGCTGAGCGGAGCCGAGACGAGAAGCTTATAGCAGAGCTCTTGGCTCAGCTTCAGGCAAAAAAGGCAGCCTTGTTGGCCGTAGAGGCCGATGATAAAGCCAACCTTTCCAAGGGGGAGATGGTTTGATGGCTAAGAAATCCAATATGGAAGATCTAAGACGGCTTATCTCAATTGGTAAGGAAAAAGGATTCCTCACCTATGATGAGGTAAATAGCGCTCTGCCCGATGAGCTCGTATCCTCGGATAAGATCGACGACATGATGATGATTTTCGACGAGATGGATATTGAGATTGTCGATTCTTCTCAGAAGGCCAAGGTGCTCAAAGAAAAGATCGAAAAGGACAGTGAGCGAGTCGAGGAAGAGGAAGACGGTCTTCGGTTGGATGAGGACTCCGGTGGGAGAGTGACTGATCCGGTCAAGATGTATCTCCGTGAGATGGGTATGGTTTGTCTGTTAACCAGAGAGGGAGAGGTACAGATTGCCAAGAGGATCGAACAAGGTGAGCAGGAGGTAATTGACGCCATTATTGCCACACCGCTGGGCGTTCGCGAAATTCTCGATTTGCGGCAAAAGATCGCACAAGATAAATTAAGGGTTCGTGACGTCCTGAAGAATCTGGACGAGGACTTGGATGAGTATTCCAGCGCGGAAGAAGACGATAAAGAAAAGGAGGCATTACTCCAGTTGCTGGATGAAGTTACGCGATTGTATGAAGAAACACTCGAGGCAGAATTATTGATCCTTAGCAAGAGTCCGGAAGGCGAAAAGCTCAAGGCTATAGAAGAGATCATACGCGTCAATACGGAAGTCATTGCCCAGCTGCTTAAGAACCTACGTCTCGAGAAACGGCAGGTGGACCGGATTGTGAGCAAACTCAGAAACTGTGTGGAGAGGATTGAAAAAGGTGAGAGGGATATCGAGCGGTGTATGCTTCGCACTGGCAAACCTGTTCAAGAACTTAAGCGTCTCTTCCGGCACGTCAAGAGCAATCCTGAAACTTTAAGCCAGGTTGCGAAAGAGTTGGACCTTGAACCAGATAAATTTCTCGAGATGGAAAAAACCATAAAGAATGGTCAGCGCAGGATCCGACGGGTGGAGCAGGATGCCAAGATGGACTTCCGCACTTTGAAGCAGATTATGCGCCAGGTTGAGTCCGGTGAGGCCAAGGCCAAAGAAGCGAAAAGGGAGCTGGTGGAGGCCAATCTCCGGTTGGTGGTGAGCATAGCAAAGAAATATACCAACAGAGGGCTACAGTTCCTCGACCTTATTCAAGAAGGGAATATCGGCCTGATGAAGGCTGTGGACAAGTTTGAATATCAGCGCGGTTACAAGTTCAGCACATATGCCACCTGGTGGATTCGTCAGGCGATTACTAGGGCCATTGCCGATCAAGCCAGGACTATTCGGATCCCGGTGCACATGATTGAGACCATCAACAAGCTTATCCGGACGTCCAGATATCTGGTCCAGGAATTGGGAAGGGAACCGACACCTGAAGAAATAGCCGAAAAGATGGAGTTCCCCCTTGAGAAGGTACGGAAAGTTTTGAAAATTGCCAAAGAACCCATCTCACTGGAAACCCCCATTGGCGAAGAAGAAGACAGCCATCTTGGCGATTTTATAGAAGACAAAAAAGTTACATCACCGGTGGATGCCGTTATCAACCTGAATCTTTCTGAGCAGACGCGCAAAGTGCTCTCCACCTTGACTCCCAGAGAGGAAAAAGTGCTGCGGATGCGTTTCGGAATCGGCGAGAAAGCAGACCATACCCTGGAGGAGGTAGGTCAAGATTTCGCAGTAACCAGGGAGCGGATTCGCCAAATCGAAGCCAAAGCCTTGCGCAAGCTAAGGCACCCCAGTCGGCGCAAGAAGCTCAAGAGCTTTATGGACAGCTGAGACTTTGTCGCGGCGGGTGCTAGCGGGCCTGATCCAATGGGAAAAATCCTGGGGACATTTTCCTTGACAAAGAAGTTGGCGGCCAATATAAAACAGGATTCTACCAAAAGTAGTCGATTGGTCTTTTTTTGATTGCCACTTTGAATAATCTCTGCGCTTCATTGAGCGCGGAAATCGGGTGTAGTTAAGAGCAGCTGAGATAATATCTTAATGGTAAAGGGAGCGGGCCCATAGCTCAGTTGGCAGAGCCACCGGCTCATAACCGGTCGGTCCCTGGTTCGAATCCAGGTGGGCCCACCAGATATTGTATTATGAGGTCAAGAGTTGAACCAGAGCTTAATTATTGCCGCCCTCCGAAGAGGAAGATATGGCCTTTCTCCGGGGGAGAAAGATCGGTCCGGGAGTGGATAATGCAAGCTCCGTGGGACTCAAAAAGGGTGCGCCAGAAAGGTAGCACCCTTTTTTATTGAACATCTACCAAGTCCACCTGCTGATTTTTGGCATGATGTGGGAACTCTGTGGTACTTTCGTAAATTCATCAAATAGATGTGGAGGAAAGCCTTGCAAAAGATTTTACAGATTCTCATTGAACTCCAAGAAAT
>CP070735.1:2336940-2343236 GCA_020347625.1 Deltaproteobacteria bacterium | reverse complement strand
GTCCTTAATCCAACTGACGGTGCTCATCCTGTTTTTCTCATGGAGTGGCACCAATCTGAAGTTGCACATGAGTGACCTGGTGTTCAGCATTATTATGCTGACCACCTTTGCCAGTACCTTTGTTTTCAATGGTCTCTACGTTCGTTGGCAAACTGGCTCTGGCCGGGAACAGAAGGAATTATCACGAGACCAGGAAACGCTTCCAACCACGAGCACCAAGAAAGAGAATTAACGAAGCCGAGAGGCGGGTTTAATTCGTGCTACGCTACGAAGAGCAAGTTAGTTCTCCCTCCCCTTCTACGTTGTTCAGCCAATCTTCCAGTTGACTCAGA
Organism: Deltaproteobacteria bacterium; assembly: GCA_020347625.1. Taxonomy (GTDB): domain Bacteria; phylum Desulfobacterota; class Syntrophobacteria; order BM002; family BM002; genus BM002. Next base: position 2,342,904 of record CP070735.1, on the reverse strand, counting down.
ACCAGGAAAATATTTTTGGCGGCAGAAGAGAGGTTTTCAATGATGTAAAACTTCGCGTGGCGGGTCATTCCTTTCTGCCAACTCAAAAGGCTGTCAATCATGCACTTGGCATCGTTTATTAACCCCATTGCTTCCAGAGTGAGCTCTTCAAGGTTCACGTCCACTTGGGTATGGATTCGGCAACAGTTTACCTTGTACCACGCCTCCCCCAAGTTCTCCGAAGTTACCATTCCCCGTATGGCGCCGCTTTGAATCTCTTTGCGCACCAAGTCCAGGATCTTCAAAGCCTCATACAGGTTCTCAATAGCCTCTAAAAACTGTACTTTGCTCAGCTCCAGCATTATCTTCCGTTTCTTTTATCTTCCCAGAATCCGTTATTACTGGCATGCTTTCAAAACCACCGCTGCCGCAGCTTAGGTGGCTAAAGTATTTATGTTGTTTCCCAGAAACATGAAATATCCATGCCAATTGCACGAAAAATATAATGATGGCCAGGGGGTAATGAAATATTGGAACACTGAAAAATTGGCGTATTGGGTTGTCCGATTTCGCCGGGGTAACGTTGGACAAGCAGGCGTGGCCGAAAATGAGCTGGTCTATAGAGTGTCGTTAAGAGGCGCTATTCCTCTGGTTCCCAGTCCTCGTAAAAATACTTGGGTATGCGCTGTTCATCGAATTCCGGTTTCTTCGCCTTGGGGCACTCGTGTAGCCGCCAGAGTTCAGCCAATCTTTGCCTACTCTCCACCCTGGGCCTTAGCTTGATGTAAGGAAATTTGCCAATATATTCGGCCTTAACCCTCATGTAAAGAATCTCCACGCAGTTGATCAACACTATGACCCCAATGGCGGTGTTGTACCAGCGGTAGCTGTGAAATGCGCCCGGGTGATAAAAGGGTGAAGCAGGGTCAATGAAACGGTGTGAATAGAACTGAAAGACGACAAACATAATGATAAGCGTAAGGAGGAGAATAGCAGTTATGCCCTTGAAATAGTAATAAGTCCGTCGCCTAGACTCCAATTCTGCACACAGGTCCTTCTTCTCATCCCCAGAAAGCGGCGTTGCACCGTAGGCGACGTACTTGATCCACATCCTGTAAGTGATTTCTCTTTCCTGGAAGAATGCTCCAAAAAAGAAGCAAAAGATGGAGGTCAGGGCTGCAGCCGCTATGAGGTAAGCCGCCGGTGAGTAGACTACCATCATCTTATTAATCTTTTGCTAGGGGAATTAGATTGCGTTGTTCGGAGGATGATACCACAACCGGCTGTAAGGTAAAACTTCTTCTGGCTCTGCCGGATCCTAGATACCAGGGATTTCTTAGACCACAACTCTGTTCATCCGGCTTTCATCTATTCTAGTTACTATCCCTCCGGAAATCAGAGTTTCGTCGGATGAAGCTGTCAGCACTCAGTCCCGCCCAGGCGGGATCGGCTTAAACTTACATTTTTCAATGTCGTTTGCTGAGAGCGGAAAGCTGATCTTTGACTACCTCTCTACCTACTTGGGTATTACCACAGGCATACCCAACAAGGGCCAGACGACCAGGGCAGCTACACCGACCAGAATCATAAGCAGAACACTGGCCGGAATACCGTAGAGAAAGAACTCACCCGTAGTAAACTGTTTGGAATCATAGGCGATGGCATTGGGCGCCGCTCCCACCAAGAGCAGGAAGGGCATACCGGCGACGACCAGGGAGGCAAATAGAACAACCTCGGGGGAAACCCCAAGGTATGGGGCGATGACCAGAGCCACCGGCAGTGAAATGGCGATGGCTGCCACGTTCATGATGAAATTGGTCATAATCATTACGAAGAAGGCAATGCTCATGACAAAAACGAACCAGTTTGCCTTCTGGAACATGACCAACCAGTTCACTGCCAGCCATTTGGCCGCGCCCGTTTCCCACAAGCAAAAGCCGATGGACATGGCACCGCCGAAAAGGAGGATGATGTTCCAGGGAATTTCTTCCAGGTCCTTGAGGTCTAGGATCTTGGCGAGATAAAAGAGGATGGTGGCAATGAGGATGACCGCGGACTTGTTGAAAGGTTTCAGAGCTGGAATGAAAGATTGCAGCGACAGAAATACGATTACAGCAAGGACGATTAAAACAGTCAAAATCTCCTTGCCGGTGATGCGACCCATTTGAGCCTGCAGAGTCTTTGCCTTCTCTCTCAGCCCGGGTATCGTCTTTTTCTCTGGCTTGAAAAAGATCATGAAGAATCCCCAGAGCACGAACACCATGAGCCAGCCAATGGGAAACATGTAAAAAGTAAGCTCAAAGAACGTGACCTCCCTGCCGGCAATACCCTTGAAAAAGCCGATGGCTACGGCGCCTCGGGCTGCGCCCAGGAGGGTGACGATGCTCCCGGCCCCAGCCACGTAGGCCATGCCCATAAAGAGGCCTTTTCCGAACTTTGTGGGTCTGTCCCCTTCACCATAGAGTGAATAGATGGTTAGCAACAGCGGGTAGACTGTGGCGGCAACGGCGGTGTGGGCCATAACGTGGGTGAGGGCTGCCGTTACCAGAAAGCAGCCGAGATAGATCATGCTGGTTTTCTCGCCGACGATGGAGAGCATTTTGTAGGCGAGCCGCCTGGTAAGGCCTGTTTTTGTGAAAACCATACCAATCACAATAGACCCAAAAATAAACCAGACCGAAGGATCCATGAAATCCTTGAAGGCTTCCGAAGCAGTCCGGATGAGAAACATCGACTGCATCACCCCGATGGTAATGCTAGTCACACCGATGGGGACCACCTCAAATACCCACCAGATCCCTGCCAACAAAAACACGGCCAGGGCACCCTTCGCTTCTTTGCTCAGAGGGAAATGTTCTCCCATGGGATCAACAGCATCGGGCCAGGGAGGTGAGTAGTAGACGATAGTAAAAAGCACCACCCCCAACACAATAAAAAAGGTGCGTTTCCAATTAATTTTCGCCAGCAGAGACGAAATAGTTGCTTCTTCGCGGGAGGCTTCCAGGGCCAGTTCTTGAGCAGGTGTATCAGACATTTTCCTTCCTCATTTTGAATGAGATGGTGTTCAACCCAGGCGGATTTTTCTCCAGTCTCACCAGGACTTGGATTTCATTAACTCTTTGATCCTCTCTTCATGTCTTTTTTCAATGAGAAGCATTCTCTTGTCTTTAGCTTTTTTGATTTTCTCCAACAGCTCCTTGAAATCGGCAGGTTTTTCCACGAAGTCCATGGCGCCCAGTTTCATGGCCTCGACACTTTGGTCAATGGTGCCGTGACCGGTGAGTAGAATAATCTGGAGGTCTGGGTTCATTTCTTTAAGCTGCTTTAGCGTCTCTAAGCCGTCCATATCTGGCATGAGAAGGTCAAGGACAATAGCATCGAAGGGTTCGTCTTTGGCCTTGTCAATAGCCTCGGAACCACCCCCCGCTGTTTCAACGTTGAACCCCCGGCCTGCCAGTCTTTCCGCCAGCAATTTGATGAAGTGCGGCTCGTCGTCGACCAGGAGTACCTTAATTTCCTCTGCTGAAGTCATTCACTCCTCCATACCTAATCATCTTCTTCCATAATTTTCTTTGCGGACTCGAAGTCGCCGGCCTCCGCGAAAGTTGCGGCCACCATGGCATCTTCCATCTTGCGTCTGTAGGCGGATTTCATCTTTTTTACCAAGACATCCAGATTCACCGGTTTTTCCAGATAATCAAAGGCACCGAGTCGCTTGGCCTCCTCCTCGTCCTTTTCGGTGCCGTGGCCGGTAAGAATGATCACTTGAATTTTCGGATATACCTTTCTGACCTGGCGCAAAACCTCCATCCCATTTATACCGGGCATCTTCAGATCTAGGACCATGACATCTGGCTCCTGATCTTCCACGTAGGAGAGGGCCTCCTCGCCGTCGAGCACGGTATCCGAGCGCAGGTCGCGCATCTTTAGCCGCTCCGCCAAAGCCTGGACGAATTCCTCCTCATCGTCCACCAGCAAAACCTTCATTTCTTTCATGCTTACTCCTCCTTTTCGGGAGCGAATATCGGCTCTTTCACCTCTTTAAGAATCTGCTTCGCACCGTTGAAATCTCCCGATTCGGCCAATGTAGCAGATACCATAAGATCTTCAAGTCTTTTCCGGATTGATCTTTTTCTCCTGCCACTCTTGAACTTCTTCTTCGCTCCGGCCTCTCGCAGTTTAGTCAGGAGATCCTCGAGGTCAAAGGGAATTAGCAGGTCGGCAAAAGCACCTCGTTTCATGCCCTCGATTGACCACTGGATGCTTGAAGGACTCGTCAGGGTAATGAATTCGGCGAAAGTTTTTGTCTGCTTCATGGAATCTAGGATTCTGATTCCGTTAGCCCCAAGGTCATTGAAATTTATGACCACCACATCGATGTCATCACGCTGTACAATGGCGAGAGCCTCTGAACCGGTTTGGGCAAAGCTGACCGCCACTCCCTTGGAGCAAATACGCTCGGACAGTGTCCCCATGAATCTTGAGTTTTCACCAACCAGCAGGACATTCTCGTTCAAAATATTCAAACCCCCTCTTGATGAGAACGTTTCCATTTTTTTGGCTAAGCAAAGTTAGGCTACGCATTTACTGGAACCAGACCGGACCAGATCTTCACGCCCGCCAAAGGAGAGTCTTCTACGGGGATCGAGCCGACCCAAATTTTAACTCCTGGAAGTTCCAGACGGGCCGCTTTTGGCTTGCCGCCGGTCACTTGCAGAAACTCCCTGGCCGTATCTGCTAGCCCGGCCTCAGCGAAGGTGATTGCGGTCATCATATCATCCAAGGCCACCTTCTTCTTGCGAGCCGACTTCTCGCCTACAAAGCTCAGAGCAGTATCATGCTCGTTTGCCTCGGCAAAAGTCACCGCATTCATCAAATCATCTAGTCTTTTTCGCCAACCTTTCATGTCAGTTCTCCTTTGCATGATAGCGATCTTACTCTTACCTGTATATTAAGCAACGAACGTGCCATTGAAATTTTATGATATATTTCGATAATTTATATTCTTGAGGCCTGGCCGAATGATTCATTATGTCTAAAATTGAAACACACATGAATGTTTTAGTATGCAACATAATAAATCAAAAGCGGAAATGGTTGAGTGGGGTAATTTACAGAGTGTTTTATAGGAGGAGGGATTGCCTATTCCAATGTGGGTTAAGTGTCACATTCCGGGAAACCTTTCGGGAAAAGAAAGAACTATTTTGTTTCCGGTTTCGGCCGCTTGCTCGGCGGCAATGGTGCCGCCCAACGCTTTCATGGTTTGGATTAATATGGCGAGGTCTGATTCATCTTGTTGTGCCTCAGCCGAAGGGCTGACGGAAACTTGCGCTCTTATGGTGTCTACCTCAACCGTCCCCTGATCTGTTACTGTCACCTGGAACATTTCACCGGACCGCTCTGTCTTCACCTCTACCTCACCCTCCCTTGGAGAGCAATTGATCGCCCGTTCGATGAATCCAAAAATTATATAAAGAAGGCGAAAGGGGTCGCTGTTGATCTGCAAGGGTTTAGGGTCGAGGATCGTTTGAAGGTTTACCCGACGCAGGGAGGCAAATCTTTGGGCCAGAATGGCGGTTTGTCTAACCGTCTCATTAAGGTCTAGGTCTGCCACCGACTTGTCCATGCTGTGAGCAAACTGGTTCAATCGCTTAACGATATCTGCGCTCCGTTGCACCTGTTCCTCTATGGTAGCCAGCAGGTTGCTTAATCTTGAGTATGGCGGCCAATCTTCGGACGCGTCTTTTCTGAGAAGATCTCCCATGAGCCCAGCGGACTCATTGATGATGGCGAGAGTGTTCTTGATCTCATGTGAAAGGCTGGCAGTCACTTTGCCCATAAAAGCTATCTCTTTTACTCTAAAGAGCTCTTCAGGCTTTTTCTGCATGGCTTTAATCCGTGCGAATTGTTCTTGCGGCTTCTTTCATTTTCTGGAGCATTTCTTCTATATCCACCGGTTTGATTAGATAATCAAAGGCACCCAAT
>CP070735.1:2330891-2336840 GCA_020347625.1 Deltaproteobacteria bacterium | reverse complement strand
GTTTGAGTCCACGTCCATGCCCACGGCCACGATTGCAGAAATTCCGATTTTCTTAGCCCTTGAGATTACCGGCTCAATGGGTTCGATCTCGTTTAGGTGAGCATGAGTATCAATCATAATACAGATTTCAGATTGTAGATTTTAGATTGCAGATTAAAAAAGTGGAACCTTCAGTGCCAAGTTTACGGTCTCAAATCTTAAATCCGCAGTCCGCAATCCGAAATCCAAACTCCCCAACCTTTCCTCTAGTCGGTTAGATAATCCACTGCCAGTACACTCTCGCAGCGCTCGTTTACCTTTTCCAATACCACCTGGTGGTCAGGGTGTTTTTGGTAACGCTGCAATGCGTCAAGATCCTTGAAGGTGGAGACCAAGGCCAAATCGTATGATCTATCCGAACGGACCACGTCTCGACCAAATTCGTAGGACAGAATTTCCGGGATCACAGGAGGCAGCTCAGCGAGGCTTTGCTCGAGGTCTGCTATTTCTCCTTCCCCCACCTCTTTCTTGAACTTGAAGAAAACTACATGCCTGAGCATATGGTACTCCAGTCGATTGCAAATTTAACGTGTATTCTCTAGTGACCGGTGGGGCAGGCCTTCGTGCCTGCCAAGTAAATGTGGTTACTTCTTAGTGGTCATTTGCCGCTTCTTGCGCCGCGTCGCCGTATCGCCCCTTCTCCGCGTCATCCTTTGCTGCCTGCTGCCCGCTGGCCGCTGGCCAAAGCGCTATGCGCTTTGCTTCTCTCTTTTCTCCACCGACTCTTTGCGGAATCCGAGAGATACGAAGGTGTTGAAAGCGAGCTCGGGCGGAAAAAGGGCCACCCGATCTCCTTCGCTGATCTCTGTATCCAGGGTGGCACCCCGGCCATTTACCATGATCATCTTGACCCTGTCTAGAGGAAGCCCCAACTGGACCACCAGATCCTCAACCCGGCATCCAGGAGGAAGTTCTATTTCAAATTGTTGCAGCTTCTTTTCTGTTTCGTTTCGAAGAGGGCCACCAAGCAGAATTGCAATTTTCATAGAGAAATCCACCAATGGCCTTGTGCCAAGGTTACTAGGCACTAGGAACTAGGCACTATGCACCAGAGCGTCCAGATATATCATAGCTATTGAAAGATTCGTGTACGCTTAACAACCATATCATACCGTTCCCTTTTGCCTATATAAATTGACCAACACGCAAGTCGATTATTTTATTCTTTTTAGTGCCTACTGCATAGTGCCTAGTTTCTGGACCGCTTTGTTTCAATGGCTTGGATTCTGGCGGATCGCCTTTGACTAGAGAGATCGATCCAGACAAGAAAAAGGGGGGCCATGCCCCCCCTTCTTGTAAAGCTCGCCGACTCCACTTAGAAGTCGTGGACTGTGTCCAGTTCCTCATCCGCAACATCAAAGACCACGTTGTGAGGCGTGAGCGGCTCTTTGTGGAAGAACTCCGGCAGCCTGTCATCAAGGGCTGTGAAACCTGCTGCCTTGTTGAATTCCCGTTCCGTTTTGAGTATTTGCTTGCCGTATTCGATCACGTCGTCCAGGGTTAGGGCCCAGCCGTATTGTGCATTGAGCATCTTGGGAATCGCCTCCAAGCCACTGGCAATATCCAGAACCGCAAAAGCCACGAACACGCATAGGCCCGCTGCATCCACTGCCGCTGTGGCGATCTGGAGATTTTTGGAAAGATCAACCTGCCCCTCAGGTTTGAGGGGATCTACGAATCCACCCACTTTCAATATATTGGTGGCTACTGCGTACCCGGCTGTGTGGTCTGCGCCCATGGTGGTGGTGGCATAGGTAACACCCATTCCTTTTACAGCTCGGGGGTCGTAAGCTGGGAGGGACTGGCGTTTCACCACCGGCACGTTCGAAACTCCATAGGCCTGTCCGGTGACCGCAGTGCCACTGCCCAATATACGTCCTAAAGGCGTGCCCTTGCCGATTTCGTGTATGAGTTCGATGGCACCGGCACCGTCGCCAAAAGCTTTGACCCCGGCTTGCATTGCCACAGCAACTGCACAACCTATCTCTATGGTGTCCAGGCCGTAGTCATCACATAATCTGTCAATCTGGGCAATTGCATCCAGATCATCAATGCCGCAATTGGCACCATTAGCCCAGATAGTTTCGTACTCCAGCGCAGAAGTTACATAGTTTTTGTCTTTGTCAACATATTCGTTTGAGCACTGTATGATGCAAGTAGAGCAGCCAGAATGGGTGGGGTTACCGCCGCGCTCCTTGATGACGTCGTGCATGGTCTCACCGCTAATGTTCTGCGCTCCTTCGAACTGTCCCTCGGTGAAATTGCGGGTGGGAAAAGCTCCGGCTTCATTTATGATACTGGTTAGCACATTGGTGCCGTAGACTGCCAAGCCGCCCCCCGGCTTGGTAACCGGGTGCTCCCTCAGGGCGTCCCGGAAAACACCCGCAGCCTCCTTAAAAGCCTCTTTATCGTGATAACTGACACCTGGCGCCCCTTTGTCGTCCACCACAATGGCCTTGAACCCCTTGGACCCCATAACCGCACCCATGCCACCTCGACCAGCATGGCGGGAAGGAGTTCCATTGGTACTGGTAACGGCCACCGAGGCTGCTGAGAATTTCATCTCTCCGGCCGGCCCGATTGAGACTATCCCTACCTTTTTGCCATATTTATCCTGCAATTTACTGGCGAGGTCGTAATTTTTCAGTCCCTTGTATTCGTCTGCAGGCAAAAGTTGCGCACCATCTTTGGTTATCAATAAGTAGAAAAGCTTTCCTTCCGGGGCCTGCCCTTCCAGCACGACGCCGGCGATTCCTAACTTGCCCATTTTCATTGCCACATTGCCCCCCACGTTGCTCTCTTTGATACCGCCGGTGAGGGGGCTCTTGCCGCCAACGGAAAGGCGTCCTGAGTTAGCGCAAGTGGTACCCGCTAAAAGTCCTGCGGCCACCACCAGCTTGTTATCAGCCCCTAGAGGATGGCAGAGCGGCGGCACCTCGCGTGCCACGATCGTGGAAGTTAGGGCCCGTCCTCCCAGTGCGGAGTATTCTGGAGTGAGATCCTCCATTCGGACCGTACCTTCAGCCAGGTTTACGCGGATCAGTTTTCTCATAACACTTCCCCCTTTATATATCTCATTCGCTGATTCATTGCGGTTGTCGGGTAATTGGATTTGTACTTACGGGAGACTGCTTCTTAACTTATGACCGAAGCCCCTTGAGACTGTCAAGGGAAATTAACATGTCAGTCGTCTGTTGTCCGTGGTCAGTTGTCCAAGATCTAATCTCAGGGCCATTGCTAGTGCGGGCGGATCCTGCCAAAATCCTAAACTCAGGATTCAACTGGTCAATGCAAGGGCGGATCCCCGCCCGAAATGTTTTTATGTATCCAACTGTTAAGAGGATCGTCGATTTCTAGCGTGGATTTCTCAACTACCGTTTTGAGGGAGAAATTCTTTGAACTTCTTGAGAAGGTCGAGAAGTTTGGCCTGGTAATAAGCTACGTTCTCGTCAGGTTTGTCTGAATCGTAGTCTGAGGTGAGCTTGCTATTCTCGTAAACTTTGACTCTTTTTGCTTTTCCAGTCACGTAGTAGGAAACCTGGTCTCCGGCGCGGTAAGGTCTCTCGGAAGCTAAAGCCAATTCGTAGGTCGCTGCGGGATTGCGCTTCTTGGCCTCCACCTTTCCTCGATAACTCTCTAGAGATTCGGTGAGGGTTTCCGTTTTGGCCAACCAACCGATGTCAAACTCGTGGTCTTCGAGTTTGTTTAGATATTCCTGGGACAGAGGATATACCTCTTTACCTTTATCTTGCAGCATCAGTTGAATCATGTCTGAAAGGAATTCCCGCAGGTACTTCTCCATTCCCCTGGAGCGAAGGGCGCTACCCTTGATGATTACGTTTCCGTGATCGTCCATCAGGGCATAGTTTTTTTTCTTGTAAGAGAACATGGCCTGGTACTTCCCGGCCATTTCCACCTCTATCCCCTTGGGCATGCTATCTGAGAGCTGTTCAACCAGAACCATGACGTCCTTATCACTCTTTACACCTGGAGGCGGTACAAAGTAGATACCATCGGTGTCTATCTCAATAGGTTCACCACCCTGTTCCCGGATCCACTCTATCATTTGAACAATAATCTCACGGCCATGACGGGTAACTTCCCCTGCCAGATGGGGGTCGGAAAAATGGTGCAATCGTGTGCCAAGATATCCATAAAATGAATTAACCAGGATTTTGTAAGTTTGCTGCAAGGCTTCGTAGTAATCTCTTTGATAAGGGTCTTCAGCCGTCTGTGCTTGTTTCTTGGCCTCTAACCTAAAATCTCGCAGGTCTTTGAGCAGCGGCAAGAAGATATTGAGACTGTCGCCTGAAGGTTTCAGATCATAGGAAATCAGGATGGAGGGATACAGCGAGGCAGCATCGCATGAGACCACCGGTCTGACAATTCCATGGCGGAAGACGTCCGTGTAGCCGCCCGCAAAAGATTCCGCCACTCCTGGCTTCGGTATGGAGGCCCGTTGCCTCAGGTACTCCCTTAGGAAAAGAGCATTGATCTTGGTGGCGTTTCCTCGTACGAAAATATTCTGGTAGGAAAAGGGGAAAATTCGGGTTTGCAGGAAAAAGGAGTATCCCAACAGTTCAGACAGGGCGAGGGTCTCCCGCACGTCATCAAGATTATATTCTTTCAGCGCTTCAGGATCATGTTCGTAATACCATTGAATTTTCTCTGGCTCGATGTAAGTCCTTTCTGGACTTGCAAGCCCGAAATGGCGAGCTGCTGACTTGAGTGCATAGCTTTCCAGCTCTCGCGCGGCCACGTCATAATATTGGAGCAGGAAGAGAGTATCCACCACGTGTCGGCCAAAGATATCCATCCTGGTATAGTCGATGACCCGCTCTGCCACACTGAAGCGAGATCGCCGAGTGCGAGGTTCACTACCGTCACGCCCCCATGGAAGCTTGACGCCATGCATCCGTGCACGGGTGACGATGTATTCCAGGTCAAAATTGAATATATTGTGCCCCTCCAGCACGTCGGGATCGATCTGGGTTATCCGAGATCCCAAAGCCTCCAGCATCTCCCCTTCCCCATATTCAGTACCGAAAAGAACTTCCTCGCTGCCACGATTATCCATCAGGGCAATGGAGAGGATACGGTCCTCTTCACGCTGAGGGTTTGAGAAGGCGTAGCCCGGTGCCGTGGCCGTCTCAATGTCCAGTGCCAGCCGATGCAGATCCTTGAAAGAAAGTCCCTTGAATAAGGTTTTTCCTGTGAGCAGTAGATATTGATGCACCGGGTCTGACAGGAAAAGGTATGGCGCCTGAGGCGACGAGGCTGGCTGTCCCGTTTTCTTGTGGAGGTATGTCCTCGCCTTGGCGCAGTCACCCCACCGGTCAAACAGCGCTAGCACTTTGTAGTCATTGGTGGAGGAGAACTTTTCGGACCGGAAGGGTTGCTTGAAGCCCTGAAGTAACTTCTCATTCTCTAGAAGGAGAAATGGGGTAAAAGGTTCATCCCGGGTTTCCAGGCGGTCCCCACGCCGCAGGAAAAGACGCATTTTGTCTTCTCCCACCGGCTCCACTGCCACAACTCCCTCCGTGGGGTCAGCACCGAAAAGAACCTGGTTTTTTTCAAACGGCAGAGGCTTCATTTGCGACCTTTGATAATACGGTACGAGTGCGTCCAAACGAAACGTTAAAGTTCTACGTTATTAGTTATTCGGGGTGACTAGCTTTAAAGACTAGGGAAATGGATCTAAACTTGCTCGCACGTTGAGGATGCGTATAACGTACAACGTACAACGTATAACTAATAACGTAGAACTAATAACCTCCTTCTTCCCAGTACCGACACGCTAGAGAAGTCTCAAGACCTCCATCGGATGCCTGACCAATTCTTTCGCCACATTATCCATTAATTCCTAAGCCGTGCGAAAGCACAACAGTAACCCGACCTGTAACATCAACT
>CP070735.1:2324212-2330791 GCA_020347625.1 Deltaproteobacteria bacterium | reverse complement strand
TTCGAGCACCAGGGGCTGTTCCAGGCCGGCATGAGTCTCAAGTTCCTCCACTCTACATACGGCTCCTGCTCCCTCAAAGGCCTTCACGTACTTCATTGCTGTCTCATGATCCGCATCCTTCTTTACCGTGAGCCGCTTGCCGGAAAAATAATGCTCCACTTGATCCTCTGTTTTCTTGTATAGCTTAGCCAAAGCTCTTTTCACCTCTTGAACTTGACTCCCCGCGAGGATCTCTCCTTCAAAAATTACCTTGTAAAGCTTCTCTTCCATAGTCCTTTATCATCCTGTGAGATGGGGCACTGTGTTGTCAGAAAATTTATGCAAGATTCGTCCCAGAAAGGAGGCATGGAGCTCACTGCGTTCTCCGCGAGACAGGCGAGACAAGGAAAGACGACAGAGGACAGAGGACAGGAGGAACTAGGAACGAGGCACTAAGGACAGAGGTCGGAGGTCAGAGATCAGAGGACAGAAGGCAGGTTGGTTAATTAGAAAATTAGTTAATCAGATTCATCCTTTACCGCTTACTGCTCACTGCTTACCGCTTACCTTTTACTCCTGAGTCCTGTCTCCTATTTCTTGACACCTGCGAAAGTCACGCCGAACGTATCGAATTCTGCGGCAGACGACTCGTGTTTGGAGCCAGAAAATACATCTACCTGCTTGCCCCATCTGATTCCGTCAAAGCCGACGCGATTTAAAACCCAGTTCCACTCTGCATCCTGCAGAGCGCCAGCGATTCAGCCGGACCACAAATCAATGTTATCTTTGGCACCTTGTGGGACCTCTTTGTGAACAACAATGTCAGCGATTTGGAACCTTCCCCCGGACTTCAGAACGCGATGTACCTCTCTCATCACCACCTCCTTGTCCGGACAGAGGTTTATGACCCCGTTGCTGATGACTACATCGATGGACTCGTCTTCAACTGGTAACTCCTCCGCCAAGCCCTTGCGGAACTCAACGTTAGTCAAACCCATCTGACGAGCCCCTTCAACGGCCTTTTCCAGCATAGCATCAGTCATATCTACTCCAATAACTCTGCCGTCGGGTGCCACTTGCCGCGCAGCAATCAGCGAATCGAAGCCCGCGCCGCTGCCGATGTCTAGAACTATTTCGCCAGACTTGAGATCCCCCATCGAGAATGGGTTGCCCGTGCCAGCAAAGGATTCGACCGTGCCGGAGGGAAGACCATCGAGCAGGACAGCATCATAGCCAAGCATAATGGCTAGAAAGGATCCCGTATGAAAGTGAAAGCCCTTCTCAGGCACTAAAGCTACCTCGGAGTACTTTTCACTGATCTGCTGCCGTAAGTCCTGTACACTGACCTTTGCAGGCTGGACGCGTGCAGTCTGCTCAAATAAGTTTTTTGCTTGCATTGTCTTACTCCTTCTCACTTATATCGTAATGAATTCCCGATTGCGCATGATTTCCTTGTTCACTTTTCACCCTTCACCATTTACCCTTCACCCCTTACCACTAACTTTTGGCCGCTGCGCCTGGTTTTGATCAAACGGTTGGTGGAATGTTCTGATTCAGCCGAAACATGTTCTGCGGATCGTACTTGTTCTTGATCTCCACCAGACGCTTGTAGTTGGCATCGCCGAAGGCGGCAAGAACCCGCTTTCCTCCTTCTTCCCCGGTCATAAAGTTCACGTTGACGCCGCCGGTGGAGAACTGCTGCATGTCCGACCAGCATCCCCGCGACCATGCGATTTGTTCTTCGGTGTGAGCAGGGTCTTCCCATGAGGCGGCAACGTTCAGCACATAGGCTGCGTCCCGATTTCCTGCGGGCGAGTCGGTCTCGCCAAACCGTGCCAGCGCACCGCCCAGCTGAAAGACGAGGATCGACGAATGGGGCGAGGTGATCTTCGCCGCGTGTTCCATGAGAACGTTTCCCGCAGCCTCCGGGAACTCGGGCAGGTAGTGTGATTTCCAGTAGTAGTGGCGTCCCGGGGCCATGGCAACGTCGAAGAGCGTCTGGTGAACCGCAAAGGGCTTGGGGGCGATGACATCCGCCAGCGGATCTCCGAACTCTTTCAACGGCCGGATAACGCGCTCGCCGTCTTCGAGATTTCCGGAGTGGCAAACAGCAATCCCCACGATTGGCTTGCCGTGCACCTCTTTAGGTAAAAACGGTGCAGGTGGGGCCAGACGCAGGGTCAGAAGACAGCAAAGCTCTTCGGGCGCGTTGGCGGAGAACTCGCGAAAGAAATCCACCACCTCGCGGGCATTTTCTATGGGGTGGATAATCATCCCGGCGGTGACCTGCGGCCCGACCGGATAGGCCTGGTACTCGAAGGAAGTCACAACGCCAAAGTTGCCGCCACCGCCACGCAAGCCCCAGAAGAGGTCGGCATTTTCAGTTTCGTTGGCCCTAAGAAAAGTGCCGTCGGCGGTCACCACGTCGGCGGAGAGCAGGTTGTCACTGGTATAGCCGTATCTGCGCGTGAGCCAGCCAAAGCCCCCGCCCAGGGTCAGCCCGGCAATCCCGGTGTCGGTGACGATGCCGGCGGGCACGGCCAGGCCGAAAATCTGGGTTTCTCGGTCGAGATCGCCCAGGTTGCACCCCGGCTGAGCACGAACCCTGCGGGTCCTCAGATCCACGTGGAGGCCCTTCATCCCGGACAGGTCAATCGTCAGGCCGTCATCGCAGAGAGCGGTTCCGGCAATGTTGTGGCCGCCACCGCGAATCGAGAGGAGCAGGTTGGTCTCCCGGGCGAAGTTCACCGCGGTGATGACGTCGGCCGTCCCTTTGCAGCGGGCGATGAGGGCGGGCCGCTTGTCTACCATGGCATTCCATACCTTGCGAGCCTCATCGTAACCATCGTCGTTGGGTTGGATGAGTTCACCACCCAAACTTGCCTTGAATTTTTCTACGGTTGTTTGATCTAGCATGATGTCCTCCCCTGGACTCTTGTTATTCGACCATACGCTAATTAAATGGAACCGCGGAGCAATCTAAAGTCAATAGGAAAAACTACTAATTTGATAGTAATTGGGAACGGACAGAAGACAGCGGGCAGATTGCAGCAGGCAGCAAAAACACTAGGCACTGAGCACTGGAAAACCGACGCGGGGACAATTCAGCAGGCAGCTGGCAGATTGCAGCGGGCAGGAGAAAAAAACTAAACACCAGGAACTAGGCACCAGAGAACCGACGCGGGGATGGGGTGAGACGGGGACGCGGGGACAATTCAGCTGGCAGCTGAACAAACTAAAGGGTCAGCGAATTGGACAGCTGGTTCGCTTTCTCAGTGATTCCGTCCGTGCCCTCAACCCTTCTTGAGCAGCCCGGCGGTTTGTGCCGCCAGAAAACTTTCTCAGAATATATTTCTAAATCTTGGTAGCCGCCTGTCGACGAAGAGCAGGTATCGTGAAGACCAATTTACGCAGCTTCAAGCCAAGCATCAATTCAATCAGGCCAAGGATCAAGTACAAAGGTTGTAACAGAGTACGCAAACCGATGAACTCGACTTCAATTAGGATAAATAGCATCAGAAACGTGCCGAATGCCACTGCCATGGTACCAGCATATCTGTTGCGTAAAAAGGTAGCTATACCGGCAAAGAAATTTCCAACCCCATTGACGATTAGCAGAACCAACCCCGGGACAAAGTAGTTGGTGAAAGGAGAATCTCTTAACCAATCCAGAGGAATATTCATCTTGGTTCCACTGGGATCGGAAACTAATCCGAATCCGCCAGCAATGGCAGTCAAACCAATGAAAATTTGAAGAGCGCCTAAAGAATATCCCACAAACCTGCCTCTTTTATTCTCGTTCATAGATCTCTCCTTTCCGATAAAACTATTTGACATCAATTATTTATCCAGTTGCTTGGCCTACACTAATGTCGATAATTTTCAGCGAAGTAGAAATCCTACAAGAATAATAGCTCTTTTGCAAGTAGGATTTTAATCAGTGAAACTATTTACGATTGTATGGTTAAAGGATTAGTTGTTTAGAGAAGTAGTTAATTTGTTGAAATCGTCGAAGTCGTGAAAGGTGAGCGGTGAAGAGTGAACGGTGGGAGCAACTAGACACTGGGGAAAAAGCTTAGGGTCATTACGCTACGCTGTCATAAGGCTTCGCCGTCAAGACGCTGCGCTGTGATGTAAGTATAGAGCATAGAGCAGGTCATTAGTCGTTTGGCTGCCGGCTGCTTGCTGCTAGCTGCCCGCTCTCAGCTGCCTGCTGAATAAGGGTGGCAATTTTCGAAATGGTGATTATAAACTGCAGTAATTTAAGAGGTTCTGTTGTCTCTATCCATCGCGATAATTCTTTCCAGGGTATGAAATGGAAGTAGCGTTATTTAAAGATGTTCTTGTCATATTTTCCTTGGCCATCGGTGTGCTTCTGGTGTGTCAGCGGGTCAACTTGCCCACAGTTGTGGGCTTTCTCTTGACGGGAATCCTCGCCGGACCTTATGGATTTGGGTTTATCAGCGCCATAGAGGAAGTGGAAATCCTCGCAGAAATTGGTGTGATGCTGCTGCTCTTTACCATTGGCGTTGAATTTTCTCTGAAAGAGTTTATGCGCATGAAAAAGTCGGTGGTTTTGGGCGGCTCACTCCAGGTGATCTTGACCTTCCTGGCGAGCTTCGCCATCGCAACCCGACTGGGACGTTCTATAAATGAGGCCGTTTTCATCGGGTTTTTTATCTCTCTGAGCAGCACCGCCATCGTTTTAAAAATCCTTCAGGAAAAAGCCGAGTTTGACAGCCCCCATGGCCGCATGGCACTTGCTGTTTTGATTTTTCAGGACATCGCTGTTGTCCCCATGATCCTGCTTACCCCCCTATTGGGTGGTGAGGGCGCCGATTTGGGAAAATCCCTCGGGTTTTTGGCTCTCAAAGGTATAGGTGTTTTCGCTCTGGTGGCAGCGAGTGCCAGATGGATCGTGCCCGGACTGCTCTATCAGATCGCCAGGTCCCGAAGCCGAGAGCTGTTCTTGTTGAGCGTGCTGGTGATGTGCTTTGGGGTGGCCTGGCTGACTTATCTTGCCGGCCTTTCTCTGTCGCTGGGCGCATTTCTGGCGGGCCTGATCATCTCCGAATCTGAATATGGCTACCATGCCCTCGGCAACATCGTGCCGTTTCGAGACGTTTTTACCAGTCTGTTTTTCGTCAGTATCGGGATGCTGCTGGACCTTGGCTTTTTGATTGAACAGCCGGATCAGGTGGCCCTGATCGTTGTCGCTGCCCTAATTGTCAAGACTCTCATTGCGACGCTTGCCGTGCTTTTCCTTGGCTTTCCGCTGCGCACCGCGATCATCGTCGGTCTTACCCTGTGTCAGGTGGGAGAATTTTCATTCATTCTGGCCAAAGTCGGTGTTGACTATGGATTGCTCGCAGGGGATACGTTCCAGCTTTTCCTGGCGGTCGCCGTCATTACCATGGGGGCAACACCGTTTATTATGGCATTTGCGCCCAGAGTCGCCAATGCGACGCTGCGAGTGCCCCTTCCCAGTAAGCTCAAAACCGGTTTTTCTTCAAGATCGGAATCAGTGAGTGAACACCAAGCACATGAGCTTGCAGACCACGTGATTATCGTGGGCTATGGTTTGAGTGGCAAAAACGTCGCCACCACGGCCAAAACGGCCAAGATCCCCTATGTCATTATCGAGATGAACCCGGAGACCGTTCGCAAAGAAAAGAAGGCGGGTGAGCCTATAATTTATGGCGACGCCACCCATGAAGCAGTCCTGGAGCATGTCGGGATCGAAGCTGCGCGGGTAATGGTGGTGGTCATTTCAGACCCCACTGCAACTCGAAGGATTACCGCAGTAGCCAGAAGACTAAACCCGAAGATCCACATTATTGCTCGAACCCGCTTTCTTAATGAGACGACGCCCCTGCATGACCTCGGGGCCAATGAGGTTATCGCGGAGGAATACGAAACCTCTCTGGAAATCTTCGCCCGGGTGTTGGCCAAGTACCTGGTGCCAAAAATGGAGATCGATCGGTTGACCGCAGAGACGCGAAAAGACGGGTATCAGATGCTTCGCAAACCGGCGCAAGAGCCGGCTTCCCTGGCTGACCTCAAACTCAACTTTCCGGATATGGAAATAAGTAGCATACCAGTGCATCAAAAAGCTCCCGTAGCTGGCAAATCACTGGCGGAACTTCAGTTGAGAACCAAATACGGGGTTACCCTTTTGGCCATAAGGCGGGGAGCGGAGATACTGAACAATCCCGATGGTCAGACCCAAATTCTTGGAGACGACATCCTCATCCTTCTGGGATCACCTGTTGATTTGGTCCCAGTTGCAGGGTCCTGCCAGAAATGTGACGGCTGAATAATGGTGCTCTATATTGGAACACTTGTACTTGGTTTAGTTGGTTTGGCAATTGGTGCCGACCGATTCGTCGCCGGTGCCTCTCATCTGGCATACAAGCTAAGGATTTCACCTCTGGTAATTGGCCTGACTGTCGTATCGCTTGGCACCTCTTTGCCGGAACTCCTCGTCACCACCACTGCGGTGCTTGTCGACCATTCCAGTGTGGGCCTCGGGAATGTGTTGGGAAGCAACATTTCCAACATTTGTCTGGTCTTGGGAATGTGTGCACTGCTGCAACCGCT
>CP070735.1:2321333-2324112 GCA_020347625.1 Deltaproteobacteria bacterium | reverse complement strand
TTTTCCTCTGGTCTGATCTTACCGCGGATCCAGTAGCCCATGAGGACCGGCACGATGGTTACGGCCAGAAGTGAGGCACCGAGCATGGCGTACGTCTTGGTAAAAGCCAGGGGACGGAACAACCGGCCTTCTTGGGCCTCGAGGGTGAAGACGGGCAGAAAGCTCACGGCGATAATCAGCAGGGAGAAGAACAGAGCAGGACCAACTTCCTTCGAGGCATCCAGAACCAGTTGCCAGTGTGGCTTTTCGCCTCCCTCGTGTTCGATGTGTTTGTGAACGTTTTCGATCATGACGATTGCAGCATCCACCATGGCACCGACAGCTATGGCGATGCCCCCCAAACTCATGATGTTGGCGTTGATCCCCTGCCGTTCCATGATGATAAAACTGATCAGCACCCCGATGGGTAAGGTGATGATGCCCACAAGAGCGCTGCGAAAATGGAGCAGAAAAACAATACATACCAGCGCAACAATGATGCTTTCCTCGATGAGTGTTCTCTTCAGGTTGCCGATGGCTCTCAGGATCAGGCCTGAACGATCGTACACCGTCTTGATCGTGACCCCTTCGGGTAGTCCGGACTTGAGCTGTTCGAGTTTATTTTTGACGTTTTCAATCACCTGGAGAGCATTTTCTCCGTAGCGCATGACAATGACACCGCCCACCACCTCGCCGGTGCCGTTGTAGTCGGCAAGGCCTCTTCTGAGTTCCGGACAGAGCTTGATTGTTGATACGTCTCGCAGGAGGATGGGCGTACCCTGTTTGTTAACGCCGAGGGGAACCATCTCGATGTCTTTGGCGTTCTTGATGTAGCCCAGTCCCCTCACCATAAACTCGGTTTCTCCCATTTCCACCACCCGGCCGCCAACGTCATTGTTGCTCCGCTGGATTGCCATGCGCAGCTTCTGCAGAGGAATATTGAAGGCCACCAGTTTGTTGGGATCTACGGTTACCTGATACTGTTTGACGAAGCCACCGATGGAGGCAACCTCGGCCACTCCAGGCACACTGGTGAGCTCATATCTCAGAAACCAGTCCTGAATGGATCTGAGCTGAGCCAGGTCGTGCCGGTCGCTCTCGAGCATGTACTCGTAAACCCAGCCGACCCCGGTGGCGTCGGGCCCGAGAGAGGGCGTGACCCCAGGGGGCAGCCTTCCGGCAACGTAGTTGATATATTCCAGCACCCGACTGCGAGCCCAGTACATGTCAGTACCATCCTCGAAGATAATGTAGACGAAGGAAAGTCCGAAAAAGGAGTAGCCTCTTACCACCTTGGCATAGGGCACAGCTAGCATGGCCGTAGTGAGGGGATAGGTGACCTGGTCTTCAACAACCTGAGGTGCCTGGCCCGGATATTGGGTAAAGATAATTACCTGAACGTCCGAGAGGTCGGGGATGGCATCCAGAGGTGTCTTCAGCATAGCGTAGATGCCAGCAGCGACGACAAACAGAGTCATCAAGATCACGAGGAATTTGTTCTTGATGGAATATTCAATAATTCTTTCAACCATTTAGTATCACTACCTAATGCTCATATGTTGATAAGATTAGTAGTCATCTCAACTGCTCAGTAATTCCGAGATGCTTTTAGTCCTGAAAATAAATTGATCAGTTTTCTTTTGCTGCCTGCTGCCCGCTGCTTCCTTCCTGCTGTCCACTCCTAGCTGCCTCCTGAAGCATGTCGAGGAAAACTCTGCTGTGTTCTATTTAATGTTGGTGAGAACCGGTTTTTTTAGGCTCATCCTCCATAGTGATTCCTGACATGTCCAGGTCATCCTCTTTGATTTCATGGGCCTTTACCCCAGATGGGGGCTGACTGGTTCCTGAGCGAACCTCCAGCATCTTTTGAATGGCCTCACGCAAATGGCTTTCAGAGTCCAGCATGAACTGAGCAGAGACCACAATATTTTCACCCTCGCGCAACCCTTCCAGCACCTGGTATTCGTTTTCATTCCCTTCCAACCCTAGTTTGACCTCCCGAGGCTGAAACCTTCCCTCTCCCAGAGAGACAAAAACCAAGTTGCGGTCCCCACTTCTGATCACCGCCTCTTGCGGGACGACCAGGCTTTCCTCAGCGATGGTGGACTTCAAGTAAACGTTGGCGTACATATCAAGCTTCAACTCATAGTTTGGATTGGGAAATTCAAGCCGCAGCTTTGCCGTCCTGGTTTGAGGATTGAGGTATGGATAGATATAGAGAACTTTCCCGTGGAAACGCTTGCCGGGGGCGTAGGGCAACTCCATTTCAGCTGTCATTCCCTGGTGAATCCAGGGGAGATCGTACTCGTAAATTTCCACATCAACCCAAACAGTGGATAGATCGGCAATTTTGTACATGCGCGTGCCCGGTTTAAAGTAACGACCTTGAGTTGCCTTCCTTATGACAACCACCCCGGAGGCCGGAGAATGGATTGTTACTGTCTTGCGGGTTTTGCCGGTTTGCTCAATCTCTCGAATCTGCTTGTCGGTATGATCCCAGTAGAGGAGACGAGTGCGGGAAGCTTGCAAGAGGCGCTCGGCCCCTTGGCGGATGCTCGGGTAGGCACTGCTCGAAAGGTTCTCATATTGCCGCAGAGCCAGAAGGTATTCCTCCTGGGCACTCACCAGTTCCGGACTGTAGATGTCAAAAAGGGGTTGCCCTTTTCTCACCACCTCACCCTCAAACTCCACGTAGAGCTTTTCAATCCACCCTGCAAACTTCGTGTTAATCTCATAAAGCTTGGTCTCGTCAGTCCTGATGTTACCGACTGCCCGGATGTATTTGACCAGGGGTTTCTTT
>CP070735.1:2314684-2321233 GCA_020347625.1 Deltaproteobacteria bacterium | reverse complement strand
GTAGGCCTTTACCCTACCAACAAGCTGATAGGACGCGGGCCCGTCCCCAAACACTAACTTCCATGGAGAGGTCAGCTTTTACCTCTGCCGCCGAAGCGGTAGTGGTCTTATTAGGTATTAGCCCCGCTTTCGCGGAGTTATCCCAAATTCAGGGGCAGGTTACCCACGCGTTACTCACCCGTGCGCCACTTTACTCTCTTCCGCAAGCGGAAGATTTCTCGTACGACTTGCATGTGTTAGGCACGCCGCCAGCGTTCATTCTGAGCCAGGATCAAACTCGCCACTTAAATTGTGAAACCAACAAATCTTGGCTTCTTAAGCAAGGATGTAGGACCCACGAGATATTACACGCTATTTAGTTTTCAAAGATCAAGTGACACTAACGGTCTTTATTTTATAGTATGAATGCGCCAGATTGTCAAGATCTAAAAAGCACCTCTTCTGAAGCGCAACAGCTCGCCTTTATACAAAGAACGAGATCCGTTTGTCAAGGAAAAAAGTGAGAGAAAATTGGAATATTGAAAAAGATTCAGGAGTGGGAAGCCAGGAGCCAGAATATTGCCGATTTCTGATTTCGGATTGCGGATTTCGAAATGTTTTGCCTTCTTTCCTCTGATCTCCGACTTCCGACCTCTGACTTCTCAACGCTTTGGTGCCTAGTGCCTAGTCCTTAGTGCCTAGTTGAAAGGGCTGTCTGCTGAAAGCTTTCCGCTGCCAGCTGTATTTCCCTATGCTCTATGCTCTATGCTCTATGCCCTATGCGCTTTGCGCTTTGCGCTTTGCGCTAGGCGATCCTACTCGCTTTCATCCACCTGAATCCGGTGGTACTTCTTCTTACCCGCTCTTAGGAGTATCTCCCCCTTTTCCAGATGTTCCAAAGTGGCTCGCTCATCAAACTTTTGGATCCGCTGGCCGTTTATGTACCCGCCTCCTTGTTGGATAAGCCGCCGCGCTTCTCCCCTGGAAGAGCATAAACCAACCTCCGCAAAGAGCTCAAACGCGGGAATGCCTTGGCTCAAACGGCTTGAGGTAATCTGTGTAGTGGGCATTCCTGCAGCAGCGCCCTCCGCGTCGGATACAGGTTGTCTTCCAACCTTACTGCTGGGAAGAAGATCGTCTGGAATACTCCTTGCGCCGAAAATCTCCTCAGACTCAGCCTGGGCAGCACTTGCTGCAGCCTCACCGTGGGTGATTTTGGTTACCTCATAAGCAAGGATGGACTTTACTAGATTGAGATCTGCTCCTTTTAGATCTGCAACTGCTCTAACTTCCTCCATCGGCAGGAAGGTGAAGTATCCTAGGAATCGGGTCACGTCTTGGTCTTCTGTATTAATCCAGTACTGGTAATACTCGTAAGGCGAGGTTAATTCGCTGTCCAGCCAAACCGCGCCTTGTGCGGTTTTTCCCATCTTTTCCCCACTGGCCGTTGTGATCAGCGGGAAGGTTATGCCATAAACCGTTTCTTGCCGCATCCGCCGCACCAGATCAACTCCAGCGACGATATTACCCCACTGGTCGCTGCCACCCATCTGAACGCGGCAGTCGTAATCATCAAGAAGCAGGAGGAAATCGTAAGCCTGGAGCAACATGTAGTTGAACTCGATGAAGCTGAGCCCGGTTTCCAACCTCATTCGATAACTCTCTGCGCTTAGCATCCGGTTCACGCTGAAGTGGCGGCCAATATCCCGCAGAAACTCGATATAATTCAATGACGC
This sequence comes from Deltaproteobacteria bacterium, assembly GCA_020347625.1. Taxonomy (GTDB): domain Bacteria; phylum Desulfobacterota; class Syntrophobacteria; order BM002; family BM002; genus BM002. The sequence goes on along the minus strand of CP070735.1, from coordinate 2,319,518 downwards.
CAACCAATCCGCGTTATTGACAAGCAAGGCCCGGCCTGAGCTAAAGTCGATGAACTGGCCCAATTGGACTTTCAATTTCTCACCGTTTTCATCGATTTCCTCGCGGCTGAGCATTTGGCGCATCTCAGTTTTACCGCTTGGATCACCCACCAAGGCAGTGCCTCCCCCAACGAGAGCAATAGGGCGGTGCCCACAGCGCTGCATGTGGGCCAAAGACATGATGGGGAGCAAGCTCCCCACGTGCAGACTGGCAGCGGTGGGGTCGAAACCGATGTAACAGGTAACCGGTTTTCCCAGAAGCTCTCGACAAGCGTTAGCGTCGGTGCTTTGATCAATGAAGCCCCGCTCCTCGAGAATGTCATAAGCGTTTGTCAAATCCCAATCCTCCATCAATAAATCAGGCCCAGGGCATTAGGCTTAAGGCTCAAGGATGATTCATATTCGAGTCTAATCTTTTTGCCTTGGACCCTGCGCCCTATACCCTTATCTGCTGTCCGCTGCCTGCTGCCGGCTGCCTCCTGCCCGCTGCTAACTGCCCGCTGCCTCCTGACTCCTTGCTCCATGCCCTATGCCTTCTACTCCTCCATCCTTTTACAGATGCGTTCAATTGTCTTGGTTTTCCCATCATCCGGGGAAACTTCAAAAAGTACTGCCTGGAGCTGGCGCCCGTTTTTCGCCGGGTTGAATTTTCTTGGAGTCTGGGTGATGAGCTGGGCAATGGCCTCTTCCTTCCTGATGCCGATGATCGAGTCTGTTGCCCCTGTCATGCCCACATCGGTGATGTAGGCTGTTCCCGAGGCGCGAATCTGTTCATCTGCGGTTTGGACGTGCGTGTGTGTGCCTACCACAGCACTGACCCGCCCATCAAGATACCACCCAAGTGCTTGTTTTTCTGAGGTCGCTTCGGCGTGAAAGTCCACTATGAGAATGGTGGCTTTTTCGGCTAGCTGGCTAATAAGCTGGTCCGCCGTCCTGAACGGGCACTCCAGTGGGCTCATGAAAATCCGGCCTTCCAGGTTAATGATGCCAACCGGAATCCCTCCTGCAGTCTTCAGCAGCGCGTGTCCCTTTCCTACTACTCCGGGTGGATAGTTAGCCGGTCGAAGCACCCTACTGCTGTCTTTCAGATAGGGTTCAATCTCTTTCTTTTTCCAGATATGGTTTCCAGAGGTTATGACATCAATGCCCGTTCCCAACAACTCATCGGCCACTTTCGGGGTTAATCCCGCCACGCCAGCAGCGTTTTCCGCGTTGGCAACGACAAAATCTATTTGCCTGCTTCCTATAAGTTGAGGCAAAAACGTCCGGAGTGCCAATCTGCCCGGTTTACCAACTATGTCTCCAATGAAAAGAACTCGTACCAATCCAGGGGCCTTCTCTCTAATGAAAAAACATTTTCGGTTGGGCCGGTTGAGCCAGTTAAGCCGGTTAAGCCGGTTGGGCCTGTCACATATAACGTGGGGACCGACAAAACCGACCAAACTGGCTAAACTGACTTACTTCGCATACTCCACTGCCCGGGTCTCCCGGATGACTGTGACTTTGATCTGCCCGGGGTAGCTAAGTTCATTCTCGATCTGCTTGGCGATGTCGCGGCTCAACATGATCGATTCATCATCGGAAACCTTGTCGTTCTCAACTATAATGCGGAGTTCACGACCGGCCTGGATGGCATAGGACTTACTTACCCCTCGGAATGAATTGGCGATTTGTTCCAGTTCCTCCAGTCTTTTTACATAGGTTTCCATAAGTTCCTTGCGGGCACCAGGGCGTGCTCCCGAAAGGGTGTCGGCAGCTTGCACCAATACCGCCAAAACACTTTCCGGTTCAACATCTTCGTGATGCGCCGCAAGGGCGTGGACCACCTTTGTTGATTCACCATACTTCTTGGCAAGTTCGGCCCCTATGGTGGCATGTGGTCCCTCCACCTCATGATCCACTGCCTTGCCAATATCATGAAGCAAACCAGCTCTCTTGGCCCGTTTTTCGTTCATCCCCAACTCGGCTGCCATGATACCGCAAAGGAAGGAAACCTCCAATGAATGCTGTAGCACATTCTGGCCGTAGCTGGTCCGGTACTTCAATTTTCCCAGCAACTTAATCACCTCAGGATGGATGCCGTGCCCGCCAACGTCAAACGCTGCTTGCTCGCCCGCCTCGCGAATGGCGCTCTCCACCTCCTGATTAACCTTTTCAACAATTTCCTCGATTCTAGCAGGATGTATGCGCCCGTCACTAATCAACCGCTCTAGAGCCAACCGCGCCACCTCACGGCGAATAGGATTGAATCCGGAGAGAATAACAGCCTCAGGCGTATCGTCTATGATGAGATCCACACCGGTCGCAGCCTCAATTGCTCTGATATTGCGCCCCTCACGCCCAATAATTCTTCCTTTCATCTCTTCGTTGGGAAGGGTTACAACCGAGATCGCCTTCTCCGCTACGTAGTCCCCAGCATAGCGTTTGATGGCCAAGGAGATGATTTCTCTAGCTTTCTTGCTCGCACCTTCTCGAGCACCAGTCTCTATTCTTTTGATGAGCTTGGCCGCATCATGGCGCGCCTCAGCCTCCATGGACTTGATCAGCAGCTCCTTTGCCTCTGAGGACGGGATTCCCGCGATGCGCTCAAGTTGGGCTCGCTGTTCTTGGATGAGCTGCTGGAGAGTCTCTTCCTTCTCGGTTAGATGCCTCTCTTGTTGAAGGAGGGTTTTTTCTTTGCGGGATAGGTTGGTCTCCCGCTTGTCAAAAAGATCACTCTTTTTTTCAAGATTTTCCTCTTTTTGCAGAAGGCGGCGCTCTAAATTTTGCATCTCTCGTCGCGTATCTTTGGTTTCCCGCTCGAATTCCACCTTCATTTGATAAAGACTATCTTTGGCCTGAAGCGTCGCCTCCTTTTTCACGGTCTCGGCTTCCTTCCTGGCCTCATCAATGATTTTCTGAGCAGCATTTGTGGTGGATGCCATTCGGGCTTCCATGCTTTTCTTGACAATGAAAGCGCCAAGCAAACCACCCAGCAGAGCCCCAGACAAGATCAAGAGTATAGTTGTACCAGTCATGGTTATAACTCCAATGTTCTCCAGAAATGGACACCGCCCGCAGGAAAAAGAGAGCCAATACCCTGAATAGAATAGGGTTTCGCTCCCAAATCTATAGAAAAAACGACGGATGCATATGGAAATGCGCGGACCGCCTGGTGCGGCCAAGGAACAATCCGGTGAGAAATCTAGGGTGGGGTACTATTGTCCGCTTGAGATGCACCCTCTTAGGGCACCTCTCTCCTCAAGCGTCAACCGAATGGGAATTTTAGCCGAGGATAGTTATGATTCCTCCTCTTCAGCTAGTTATGTTGATTAGGACCTCAAAAAGGCTTTATCTAAACAGCTTGTCACTATAGACAGCTGTTGACGAGAATTTGGGCAAGCCGCCGAATCGCCTGCTTATTTCTATGCCGCCTTAGCCGGCAGACAAAAAATCTTCTAACATTGAACGGCGATGGTTTCGCGTCACCCTTCTTACTACATCCTCGGGCTGGGTCCCGATCCCCGACCCATTAAGTCTATCAACTCCGGATAGTTACCATCACTCCGCCGTCTAAGGAATCCACCAAGGAAACCTCATGAGCGGTGTAAAAGAAAATAGCGAAAAATAATAATTTTAGCAAGATAAAAATGATCAAGTGGGTTTAGTCGGTTAAGCCTGTTGAGCCGGTTGTGCCCGTTAGTACTATAAGAAGTAGCATGCGGACTGGCTGAACCGACCAACGGACAAAAAAATCCCCCGCGAGGGTGCCGTGTTGGCAGGTTGTTTTGAACCTGGCTCAACCAGGTGGGGTCCCTGTTGGTCCATTAGGCGCTTCGGACAAGCCGACTCGACACACAGTTCCAAGGAAGAGTCCCCGTTCTATCAATGTTGGCTCAAGAACTTGCTGCCAATCACCAACACCGCAGGGGTAATTATGAATTCAGGATAGTACGGATGTGAGTTTTTTCTGTTCCCTCTCAATCCGGGTGACCAGCTGCTCGTAGGTCTCTTTCATCTGGAGATAATCGCTCGTGATGTTCAGTGCGGCCAAAAGAGCGATAGTTGCCAGAGAAGAAGACCGGAGTCGGTTCTGTGCCTCTTGGCATTTCGAGGCAACATGCTGGGCCACCTTTTCCACATACTCCCTATCGGCCTTGGTATGAATGGTGTATTCTTGACCCAGAATGCCTACCTTCACCTGCTGGATCAAACCGTCCCTCCCCTACGAAAAACGGCTCAGTTTATCGATCAGCGCATCCAAACGACTACGAACCTCCGATGTTTGGTGCTCGGAGTGTTCCAATTTTGCTTCCAGTTCACGGATGCGCACCTCTCTTGCCGCCAGCTCTTCACCACAGCGGTTGTGCTCGCTTTGCAGTTGCTCATACCGTTGGATGAGAGCATCAATTCTTGCTTCCAGCCGATCAAACGGGGTATCTTGACTGTCGCTTGTTTCCTCCATGGCTATATCTGCGCCCCGAATATCAGTGTGTTCCTCGCTCACGAAACCCCCTTTCCAATCAACAGTAGATCTCAGCTAGTAAGTGTATTCTAATCGCTCACTCTTTCAAGAGTCAAGCAAGTTCGCACTAGGCACAAGGCACAGGGCATAAGGCCCAAGGCAAGCAACAACTTCTGAATTAATCTTTTTCCGTGCACCTTAAGCCCTGCGCCTTGCGCCATGTTTTATTCGACCGTCACGCTTTTCGCCAGGTTCCGCGGTGGATCCACGTCAGGACCGCGGAACACTGCAACATGGTACGCCAGCAGTTGCATGGGAATGGTGAACAAAATCGGCGCCAGAAATGGCGTT
>CP070735.1:2303465-2314584 GCA_020347625.1 Deltaproteobacteria bacterium | reverse complement strand
TACCTTTATCTGGCACTGATCCCCGACATGGCTATGGCGCGCGACCACACCGACGGATGGCGCTACAAGCTTTATCGAACGCTGGCGCTTGGCTGGCGCGGCACCGAGGCGGAATGGCACAAGCTCCACCGCGCACTCAGCATCTTTTCGGTGGCCATCATCCCGATTTTCCTGTCCGTGCACTCGATTGTGGCCTGGGATTTCGCAGTCACGATTCAGCCGCGCTGGCACAGCACCATCTTTGCTCCCTACTTCGTCGCCGGCGCCATCCATTCCGGCCTGGCCATGGTGTTGACCCTGATGATTCCCATGCGGAAAATCCTCCGCTTCGAGAAAATCGTCACCATGCAAATACTGGAGGCCGTAGCCAAAACTATCATCTTTACCGGCCTCATCGTGGGATACGCCTATGGTGTTGAGTACTTCCTGGCCTGGTACAGCAACAACACGATAGAGCAGGAAGCCTTTCGCTGGAGAGCTGTCGGAGATTACAGTCTGGAATTCTGGATCATGGTGGTGTGCAACAGTTTGATTCCGCTCCTTTTCTTTTTCAAGAAGATACGCACGAACATTACTTGGCTTTTCAGTATCTCCATTTTGGTGAACATTGGCATGTGGTACGAGCGTTTCGTCATCATCATCGGCAGCGTCGCTCACGACTTTATCCCACACGCTTGGGGCCTGTATCGACCCTCCGGTATCGAGTACGGCATCATGATTGGCAGTTTTTCACTCTTTTTTCTCCTTTTCCTTCTTTTTGCTAAACACCTGCCTTCCATCTCCATGACGGAAATGAAGGAGACGCTGGATCATGGAGGAAGCCATGCAGGCTAAAAGCTATGTAATGGGGTTGTTCACGGACGAAAACAAGACTGTTTCGGTCATCGAAGCCCTGGAGAGCTCTCCTTGGCAGTTGGACCGGGTACATAGTCCCTTTCCGAGCCACAAGATTTCTGCTGCCTTGAAGGTAAAAAAAAGCCCGCTGGGGTGGATTACCCTTGCCGGAGGTATACTGGGTTTTTTCACTGGCTTCAGTCTGGCCGTCTACACCGGTCTCGAATGGAAGCTGATTGTCTGGGGCAAACCTGTCCTTGCCTGGTTCCCTTTTGTGATCGTCGGCTTTGAATTCACCATTTTGTTTTCGGTGTTCGCCAATGTCTTGGGTCTCGTTTTTCTGAGCGGCTTGCCCGATTATGAGGGTCTCAAACGATACGATCCTCGCTGCTCCGGAGAGCACTTCGGCATCCTCGCTACGTGTGTTCAGGAAGAGCAAGAAAACGTGGTTGAGTTTTTCAAAAACCAGGGAGGAGAAGCCAGGGTCTTCGAGGAGCAAGCAGCTGCCAGCTAGCAGCAGGCAGCACTAGGCACAGGGAAGAAGGTTTCAGTGTTCAGGTTTCAGCTTTTATGTTTTTTTCTGACACCTGACACCCGACACCTGAAACCCTGAGATTTTGTACTGGGAATTTGGGATCTCAGATTTTGGATCACTCTAGGCAGTTTTAGACTATGAACACATCCATGAAAAATATACCACCTTCAAAAACCGTGTTTTTCTTGTTCGGTGTTCTTTTTCTCGTGGGCCTGGGGACCTTTCTGGTCCAGCTCGGAGGCGAGCATCCTGAGCGAGCCTGGCATGCCTATCATATCAATTTCCTCCTCTGGTCTGCCGTTGCCCAGGGCGGCCTCCTGTTTTCCATGATCATGCATCTTGTTGGGGCCAGGTGGAGCCAGTCCATGCAGAGTCTGGCTGAATCCTTTGCCGCCTTTTTCCCTATCTCATTTGTTCTCTTCATCTTATTGTTTTTGGGGAGGGAGTATCTCTTTCCCTGGTTGCATCACGAACACGGCAAGGAGTTGTGGCTCAACCTCCCCTTCCTCTTCTCCAGAGATCTCATTGGTCTTTTGCTCCTGTATGGGCTGGGGTTGGCCTATCTTTACTATGCCTTGCGGTTGAAGTTGGACCCACAGCAAACCACGGGACCCCTGAGAAGCTTTCTTCTCAGAGGCAAGACAGGAAGCGAGGAAGAAGCCAAGGGCTGCAAGCAAAAGATGACGGTGTTGAGCGTGCTTTATATTTTGGCTTACGCCCTTGTCCTTTCTCTTATCGGCTTCGATCTGGTTATGAGCATGGACCCCCACTGGTTTTCAACTCTATTTGGGGCTTATGCCTTTGCCAAGGCCTTTTACTTGGGGCTGGCTGGTTTGATGATTCTCTCCAGCATTTTCTACCTTGGCAGGAGAGAGGAATCGAGCCTGACCTCTGACAATCTGCATGATCTCGGCAAGCTTCTTTTCGCTTTCTGTTTGGTTTGGGCGGATTTTTTCTATGTGCAGCTTCTGGTTATCTGGTACGGCAACATCTCTGAAGAAACACACTATGTTATACAGCGGGTCATGCTCTCTCCCTGGAATAGATTGGCGTGGGGTGTTTTTGTCGTCAGTTTTTTGATTCCTTTCTTCATTCTGTTGAACCGGAGGGTAAAATCAAAGCCGGTCCCCATGATCATTCTCTGCGCAGTGGTTATCGTCGGCCTGTGGCTCGAGCATCTGCTGCTTTTGGGCCCTACTTGGAATCATCATGTCTCTTCGCTGCCGTTGGGCCCGGCTGACATTTTAATCTTCTTGGGCTTCCTGGGACTTATGGCCTTTTCCGTAGCTTCTTTCCTGCGCGCTTTTCCTGAATTTACCCCGGAGCGGACGAGTTGATGGAAGATCAGTTCAGACCACAGAACGGTTTCTTGCAGACGCTTAAAAGGAATAGGTGGCCCTTGCTCCTCACCTTCCTCACCACCTTTTCCATCATCTTGTTCCTTTATTTCTTCTATATTTACGCCACCGACATAGGTCCGGAACAGCCGATTCCTTTCAGCCATCAGGTGCATGTGGGGGTGAAGCAGATCCAATGCCTCTACTGTCACCCCTACGTGGGCTATTCCAACAATCCGGGGCTACCGCCGGTGGAAAAGTGTTTGCATTGTCACAAGTACATCATTGCCAAGCATCCTTGGATTCAAAAGGAGCACTGGTACTTCAACACCAAGACCCCCACTCCATGGCAAGGAGTCTACTATCTGCCGGAGCACGTGTTGTTCAATCATCAGCGACACATAAGAAAGAAGATTGCTTGTCAGGAGTGCCACGGCGCCGTGGAAACCATGCATCGGCTCAGGAGTCACCGCTTCAAGATGGGATTTTGTATCGATTGCCATAGAGAAAAGAAGGCCAACCTTGACTGCTGGTTGGCATGTCATAGCTAGAATCAAGGAGAATTTTTTTCATGTCGTCCCCTGAACCAGAGATGCCAAAAACCTACAAAACCGCCAAGGCCTTCTGCCTCACCTCGGCAGGTTGGTTTACCATGGCCACCTCGGCCGGGATGATCGGGGCAGGATATCTGATCGCCCCTGATTTCATGGCCAATATTGAATGGATACATTTTGGCAGGATTCGACCTATCCACGTGAACATCAATCTCTTTGGCTTTGTCACGCCCGGGCTCCTGGCGGCGGCGTTCTACTTCCTTCCCAGACTGTTGAGAACGGAGCTTTACAGTGAAAAACTCGGGATTGTCTCGTGTGTCCTCTGGAACATCTATGTGTTCGCCGGTGTTGTGGGAATCGGACTCGGCTACACCCAGGGGAGAGAATATGCCGAGTTGGCCTGGCCGGTGGACATCCTGGTGGGCATCTCTTTCGGCCTTGTGGTCTTCAACCTGCTGATGACTGTCAGGCAGCGCAAAGAACCCATTCTTTATGTTTCCATTTGGTATGCCTGTGCCGCCGTCCTTCTGACTGCCACTACGTATTGCATCGGCAACGTAATCTGGCGGCCGGATACCGGCGCCTTACTCGGCATCCCGGATGCGATCATCCTCTGGTTTTATGGTCACAACGTGTTCGGGCTTTTGCTCACGCCACTGGGATTGGCTGTGGCTTATTATGTCTTACCCCTTGTTAGCCGCAGCCCTTTGTACAGTCACACCCTATCGCTCATTGGTTTCTGGTCCCTCCTCGTGGTGTACACTCACATTGGTACGCATCATCTCCTGCAGGTTCCTGTTCCCACTTGGCTCAAAGTTATCGCCATCGTGGACAGCGTCGCCATGGTGATACCGGTAATGATTTTCCTCATAAACATCTGGTACACGGTAAAGGGCAAACTGGGTGTGATCTACGCAGACATCGCCGGTAAATTCATTTTTACCGGGACGATCATGTACTTTTTTGTCAACATCCAGGGCTCTATTATGTCCCTGCCCCAGGTGCAGCGAGTGACCCACTTCAACAACTGGGTTGTTGCACACGCCCATTTGGGAGTTCTCGGCTTTGCTGGAATGACGGCTCTGGGGGGTCTCTATTACATCCTTCCCAAAATAACCGGCAAGCCCCTGTACAGCAGGTTCCTCGCTGACCTTCAATACTGGTTTGTTCTCATAGGTGTTGTCGGTTTTACCATAGGGCTAACGATCGCAGGTCTGATTCAGGGTAACGCCTGGATTAATGGTGAAGCGCTCTACCGAGTACTGCCGGAAATCCACATCTATTATGTGGCCAGGGCCTCAACCGGCCTCCTGGTTGCAATCGCGGCTTACTTGGGGCTCTATAACGTAATTAGAACGTTATTCTTCAATCCCGGAGTATCAAGATGAGGATGACTCCAAAGGTAGTGGTGGTAGGTAGCCTCGCGATCCTGGCCGCTGTTGTCTTTGTCATGGTCTGCTGGCCCTATGCCAAGAGAGACATGACCCCTTCAAATATCTATCGGCCTCGGACCCCAGTGGAAGCTGCGGGCAGAGCCATCTATCTGAAGAACGGCTGCGTCTATTGCCACAGTCAGTCCATCCGGACAATCGACTGGGGCCATGGTGCCGAGCGAGTTGCCCAAGCCGGAGATTACGTGGGGGACAGACCTATCCTTCTGGGCTCCCAGCGAACCGGGGTTGATCTCTCCCAGGAGGGAGGCGAGCATCCAGATGACTGGCATATCGCCCACTTCGTCAATCCGCGCTATACCCGGCCCAACTCAATTATGCCGCCTTTTGAATGGCTCGGCATAAAGAGACTCGAGACGCTGACCCAATACATCCAGAGTCTTGGCATGAAACAGGCCGATGTTCGGATGGAACGGCAGCGCTACTGGAAGCAGGAGGCCATCAAGGCTTACGAGGCTGGACCCGAGGCCAACGTCAAATGGCTTGCCGAGATCGTACCCGAAGGCTGGCGCAACATTCCTAATCCTTACCCCACCACCCCTGCGAGTCTGCAGCGGGGACAGGTGATTTATCAACAATTTTGCATCGGCTGCCACGGACCTATAGGGGATGGCATGGGACCTGCCCAACCCTATATCTATCCGCCGCCGCTGAATTTCACCATTCTCAAAGGCAGAGAAATATCCGGTGGTATTATTTATTACCAGCTTATGAACGGCATCACTGGTACAGCCATGCCGTATTTCAAGAGGGAGTTGGAATCGCAAAAGATCTGGGAAGTTGGCGATTATGTTGCCGTCTACTTCATCAATCAGAGCGATGCCAATAAGGAGCCACGAGGCATCGACGCCTCGTGGGAACCATAAGGAGGAGGTGCAAGGTACAAGGCGCAAGGAAAAAGCATAAACCCCTGTGCCTTAAGCCTTGAGCCCTGAGCCTTTAATTATTATGTACTATCCATACTTTTTAGCTTACATGATCAGCGGCTTTGTCATTAGTCTGATCGTTCTCATCTGGGCCCTGCGAAACGGCCAGTTCAAGGATCAGCAGCGGGCAAGATTTCTGCCCTTGGAAGAGGGGTTGGAGACAGAACCGGCCAAAGTGTCGAAGATAGGTAAAATTGAAGCGTATGCGCTAATCGTGCTCGCATCTCTCGGATTGTTTGGCACTGCCGCGACTTTAATCTTCTCACTTCTTAAAGGTGGATAGTTACATTTTAGATTGTAGATTTTAGAAGGCATGGAGCATAGGGCATAGAGCATGGGGTAGGACATTAGTCATACGCCTGCGGCGTCATTAGGTCAGTTTAGCCGGTTAGGCCTGTTGAGTCGGTTAGGCCGGTTGAACCAATAAAAATAAATATTGTCTTTACCGGCAAAACTGACCAAACGGGCTTAACAGGCTAAACCTACTCACTTTAGACATTTTAGGCATTTGTTCTGGAGGAATCGTTTTGCATTTCTTTGAACTGAGAAATTTCCAGCATTTTGTGCTCTACTTTTTCCCGGCCCTTATTTTCGTTTTTCTTTTTGCTGCGGCCTTGGCGTTTACAATTTTCCGGGGGAGGGACTCAGAAGAGAGAGAAAAGCGGATAATCGAAACTCACTTGGGAGAAATTGAGGAAAGGAATGCTCCCTTTCCCCTCATTGCATTCCTGACCATATTAGGCAGTGTTTTATGGCTTTTCTTCTACATACTTTTCACAGGTGTTTTGGGGGTAAAAATATAGCATGCATACTGAGGACCACCATGGCTCAGGTTTTGGCGCCTGGATCATAGTTATTCTTCTCGTGCTACTGGTTCTTGCGCAGGGTGCCTTTTCTTTTCTGGCAGTTGGTGATCGCGGCCAACCCGACTGGGACTACCGCCCGGTCCAAGACGTGCCGGGAGAATCTCCCTATGCCATTTACGAACCGCTTCCATATCCGCAGCACGTGAAAGGACAAAAAGGGGAATAGGTGAAGAAAGCTTTGGTCTTAGGTGTAGTTGTCGCTTTCGTTTTGCTGGTGGCTGTTCTGGCCTTACGGCACATAGACGATTACGCCGACTTCTGGCGGATGCGCGAGACCCCGGTGATTAAGCCCTATGAGAAACCAATGCTCATTATGGAAGAGGGGGTGGTACCTGTGTCCGCTTCTGAAGCAATGCTCAGGGCCAGCAAAGGTGAAGACCTCGAATCACCCTTGAACCTCAAAGATCCGGCTGTGATCGCCGCAGGAAAAACATTATATTTTAACTTCTGCTTTCAATGTCACGGTTCGAATCACGATGGCAAAGGAACCGTGGGTCAAAGTTTCAGCCCGCTGCCAACTGACCTGAGAAGTACCAAGGTTCAATCCTTGCCAGGTGGCATACATTTCAAAGAGATAAGCTACGGAGTTCCTGACGGCAGACAGCCCCCCCTGGCCACGACCATCCCCGTTCTTGACCGCTGGCGAATCGTGGCCTATGTGAAGTCTCTTGGCATCCGCAAGTAAAATGAATCCTACCTCAGATCGCTGCGATCTCTGCGGCCTCTCACTTCGCTATCAACAGTTAACCGCACGCTTTTCGGAAAAAACCTTCCACTTCTGTTGCCAGGGATGCAAGCAGGTGTTCCACATGTTGATGGAGGCCACCGACTCGCCCGATCCGGCATCATTTCGTCAGACTGAACTCTTCAGAAAGTGCCAAGAGATTGGCATCATCCCGAAGTCTGAGGGCGAGCTGGCAGAGAGAGCCGGAGGCCCAGAGGCGGTGGTAAGCGCTGCTGCCGGTGAGGTCCAAGAGCCACCAGAACTAATGGCCACTTACGATGAGACCTATTTGAGTCTAAACCTTCACGTCCACCAAATGTGGTGCCCGGCATGTGCCTGGGTCATTGAAGAAACTCTTAAGAGAAGCCCTGGTATTGCCTCAGCATCATGCAACTTCGCCACCGACAGGGTGAGATGCGATTATAATCCGGTGGTCACTTCCCCCCGCGAGATCATTGGCGCCATTAATAGTCTTGGCTATGAAGCCTCCTTGCCTGGCGAAGGGAGGGAGGCCAAGGATCTAAAGGCAGAACTCATCCGTTTTGTCGTATCGGCATTTCTCACCATGAATGTGATGATGCTTTCCTTCGCTCTTTATTCGGGGTTTTTCACTGAACTGAGCAGGGACCATGTCCACAAGCTTTCCTGGCCCATATTTGTCATGGCCAGTGTGGTTCTTTTCTATGGTGGTCGCAACATATACCGCCGTGCCTGGGCCGGCATTACCACCGCTGCCTTTAGCATGGAGACGCTTATAACGGTTGGTTCATTCAGTGCTTATTTCTACAGCATCTACGGTCTGCTAAGCGCAAGTATCCACCTTTATTTTGACACCGCTTCAATGCTCATCACCCTGGTACTTCTGGGCAAACTACTCGAAAGAAGGGCCAAGGATGAAGTCCAAGAGGACCTGGCGAATTTCTTCTCCCTTCGCCCCACCAAAGTAAGAATCTGCTCTGAGATTTACCCGGACGGTCGGTACGTAGATGCACAGTACCTGATAAAGGGCGACACCTTCAGGGTGGAAGAAAATGAGATACTCCCTGCCGACGGCCTCATACTTGGAGGCAAGGGGATTGTGGATGAGTCGTCCCTTACAGGTGAACCTTTGCCCATTAAGAAAAAAACTGGAGATCGAATCAAGAGCGGCAGTAGGGTCATTCAGGGGATTTTCACCGTCAAGGCTGAGGGGGTGGGTGAGGATTCAATTGTGGGGCAGATGATTACCATCATGGAACAGGCCCTGGGCAAGAGGACACCCTTCGAGGGAAAGGCTGAGCGTGCCCTGCAGTGGTTCGTACCCGTCGTCTTGGCATTAGCCGCGGGAACCGGCCTGCTCTGCCTGCTCTTCGGATTGACTGCCGAAGAGTCACTGATCCGGGCGGTAACGGTCACAGTCATTTCCTGCCCTTGCACTCTTGGCATTGCAATCCCCATGGCCCGATTAGCGGGCATATCTCTGGCAGGCAGGAAGGGGATTTTGGTCCGAGACTTCACCTCCTTCGAACAGGCAGACCGAGTGAATTCGTTCGTTCTCGACAAAACCGGGACAGTGACCAAGGGGCAATGGTCATTACTCGAGGTTGTTCCGGTTGGCCCTTTTTCCACAGAAAAAATCCTCGGATTGGCCGCTGCGTTGGAAAAGGAGTCTGATCATCTCATTGCAGCCGAGATCACCAGGGAAGCAGCAAAACACCAAGCCGAACTGGCAACCCTGCAAGAACGGGAGGCCTTTGAAAATGGTATATCAGCGGTCTTCAATGGAGAGAAGGTTAAAATAGGCTCAAGAGGATTTCTCGCCGATGAAATTGAGACCGCCCCTGATCTTCCGCTTCCCGAAAACAAGCCAGAACACTCCCTGGTGTTTATGAGTTTTGCAGATAAGCTCTGTGGTATCTTTATATTTGGTGACGAGATAAAATCCACCACCACCCAGGCGGTTAAGTGCTTACGGGAAGCCAAATACCAGGTTGCCCTGATTTCCGGAGACGACGATTTGACCACCAAAACAATTGCCGGTGAAGTGGGCATCCAGGAGGCGCTGGGAGGGAGACTGCCCCAAGAGAAAGCGATCTACATTTCTGTATTGCAAAAACAAGGTCTTCGGGTGGCCATGGTGGGCGACGGCATCAACGATGCTCCAGCCCTTGTCCAGGCTGATCTGGCCATTGCGGTCCACTCCGGCAGCCATCTGGGCAAAGAAGCGGCAGACCTGACTCTCATGCGAGGGGACCCTCTGCAAATATGTGATTTCATCGAGCTTGCTGGAAAGGTGAAAAAAAAGGTCCACCAAAACCTTGGCTGCTCTTTCATCTACAACCTGGTCAGTATCCCTATTGCCATGAGCGGACTGCTAACTCCCCTTATTGCAGTCTCTGCCATGCTATTGAGCAGCCTTAGCGTTATTGGCAATACGCTCTTGCTCCTTAAAAAGGACTAACCCTTCTTGTCAGTTGTCCATTGGGCATAGGGCAGAGAGCATAGGGCATAGGGTTGAAAATTTCGAAATCCGAAATCCGAAATTGTCCTCCGAACTCCTACCCCTTCACTTTTTGACAAGCTATAATTTGATGTTTAGAATTCTCTAAGATATCTTTATGCTAGTATATTGTATTGATTTAGAACAAAAGCTGGTTCATTGGGGGAATGGACTGGGGAGGGTGAGAAGGAGACGATTATGGAAACGGGTATGGAGTTTAAGAATATCGGCCTTCGCGGCGTCGTTGTGGCCAGCACCAATATCGGTGATGTGGATGGCTCTGTAGGCAGACTGGTTTACAGAGGTTACTTGATTAAAGACTTAGCCGGTAAAGCTTCCTTTGAGGAGGTTGTTCATCTCTTACTAAATGAGGTTCTACCTACTCGAGACCAAAACAAAGCTTTCTCGGCCCAGCTAGCGGCAGAGCGAGCAGTACCTTCCGAGCTAATTGCTGCTCTCAAAACAAGGCCAAACAGCGCTTTGCCCATGGATATCTTGCAGGCCGGCGTGTCCATGCTCGCCCATCACGACCCGGAGGCTGATGACCCCTCCAGAGAAGCCAGTCACCGCAAAGCAATTCGATTGATAGCCAAATTGGCCACCGTTGCCGCCGCCTGGGAACGTATCCGTAATGGCCAAGAACCCATCGATCCCGATCCCAATCTAAATCATGCCGCAAACTTCCTTTACATGATGAAAGGTGAAGTACCTGACGACGATATAGCCGGTTTCTTTGACGCTGCCTTGGTCATGCACGCAGAGCATGGCTTCAACGCCTCCACCTTTGCTGCTCGAGAAATTGCTTCCACCCGGGCACACATGTATGCCGCGGTAGCGGGTGCTGTGGGGTCCCTTTCGGGTGAATTGCACGGAGGTGCCAACACCCGGGTGATGGAAATGCTCATGGATATCGGCTCACCCGACAGGGTTGAAAGCTACGTCAAAGAACAGTTTGATGCGGGCCAGAGGATTATGGGCTTGGGGCATGCGGTGTACAAGGTAGATGATCCCCGGGCGTTGATTTTGGCTCCCATGTCTAAGGTGGTGGGAGAACGCTTTGGAGATACTAAATGGTATGAAATGTCAGCCCTCTTGGAAAAAGTTGCCAAAGAGGAATTCAAAAAACGCAAGGGCAGGGACATCTACACCAACGTGGATTTTTACAGCGCCTCACTTTATTACATGATGGGCATTCCCATGGATCAGTATACTCCCATTTTCGCCATCGCCAGAGTGGCGGGCTGGACAGCCCATATAATAGAGGAGCAGTTTGCTGAGGCGGCGCCAAAGCCAATGCTCTACCGCCCCGAATCCGATTATGTGGGAGAATATTGCGGTCCCGAGGTCTGCGAGTTTGTCTCCCTAGACGATCGCTAAGCAGGGAAGAGAAGCAATAATCTTCGCCAACACATC
>CP070735.1:2299896-2303365 GCA_020347625.1 Deltaproteobacteria bacterium | reverse complement strand
CAACATGCTTGTGAGTTTGATTGAGACGCGACCTCACCACATGGGAGAATCTTTTTCCAAACTCACCCTCCTCTCTTCCTGGTGGATAGTTTTTGCACATCCAAACACAGCCTATATGGATACAAAGTATCCACTTTTCCACCCATCTTTTCGTCTTATCTGACTAGATAATCAAAAAATATTAGTTAAATTGTATAGTTATTTCTCCGACCGATTTCTGGCACGGTCATTGCCATTAAGAAAGGCAAAACAAATCAGAACAAATAACGAATGGAGGTAGATCAAAATGAAAAAGATTTTAGCGACTGTGGGTATCCTTCTCCTGGTAACCATTCTGGCGGCACCGGTTTTTGCCAATCGTTGGGGCAACAGTGGCTGGGGCCGCGGTCCCGGATCCTGTTGGCGGGATAATGGAACTTACGGAAACATCACAGAAAACCAAAGCGGTGACCTGGCCAGGCTAGAACAGAAATTCTACAACGACACCGCCAAACTCAGAGAAGCCATCTGGACCAAAACTGAAGAACTAAACACCCTGCTCAATTCAGCCGATCCCGATGTCAAGAAAGTCAAGTCATTGCAAAAAGAAATAACTGATCTCCGCACCAAAATGGACCGGCAGAGATTAGATTTTGAGCTGGAAGCTCGTAAAATAGCTCCAAATCGTGGCTTTTATGGCCGCGGATACGCTCGAGGCTACGGCGGGCATATGATGGGTGGTTATGGTCACGGCCCCCATCATTGGTAAGGAGAAATTATGAGACGGATATTCATAGTCTTGGTGGCGGCTTTGCTCATTGCCCCAGGAGTTTCAGCGGCTCAGACATATGGTGATGAGCAAGGTCAGCACAAAACGAAAAGCTCCATGATGAAGTCCAGTATGGGCATGATGCAGGCCAACATGGGAATGCTGGCCGATATCACGGCTAAGATCTCCAGCATGATGAGCAAGGGGCAGATGAATCCTGGAGAGCAGAAGCAAATCTTGGAGATGATGAACCAAATGAGCCGGATCATGCGAGAAATGTCTGTCCCCCACGGCGAACCCGTGAAGAAACGTCATAACGAAGAGCTTAAAGAGATGCGCCAGAGGATGGTCAGCCTAGAATAGTGGTTTGTTGACTGAAGATTTATTTTTGATCTGAATCTGAAATTTAAGAGCTAGGTTCCTTAAATACCTCCCGAACTCTTGCCCCACCACCTAGATTATGATCTTCTTGGCTTAATCAGTAAGGAGGCAGTCATGGGAGTTTACCAGGAAGAAAAAGTTGTGGATTTGGTGTGCGGGATGGAGATCCCCCGGGGAGATCCCGACACTCTAATTAGTTACTGTAACGGCCAACCCTATTACTTCTGCGCACCATGTTGCATAAAGGCTTTCGAAAAAAATCCAGCTAGATACCTCAAGCCCAAAGGTCCTATTGGCCGCTTTCTGGCCCGGTTGGTCAATGCCAACATAAAGGTCTTCGGTCGTGCCGGCCCTCCATGTCACTAGGTTAAATTTTACTTGGATAATGGTGTTTATCCCTTTTTGGGATTTGGTGCAAAGGGGGTGAAATTTATGAGACGTTTCATGGTCCCTAGGGTAGCTCACTGTAGTAGCGGATGCTTACTCCAGTCCCGGGCAAGACACTAAACTGCCCATCTAAAGAGGAGGGATGGTAATGGATTGGACGACGATATTGGCCTTTACGGGCTTATCCATATTTTCAGGTCTTATCGCTGGTTTAGGTACCATGTCCATAATCAGGGGACTGTTTATTTCTCTGATGTTTCTCGGGTTTGCCATGACCATACTATTGGTTGAGCTAGGACTAGATGAGATCTTGTCTTTCTTCTTGGGGCAACTAATTGTTGTCGGTTTCACCTATTTGTATCTCAGAATCATGCGTCCGGGAATTCTAGCAAAGGTAAAAAAAGAATACATATACGACGGACCGTCCCATGGCTGCTGTTAGATATGCTTTCAAGAAATCATCTTTCTCAAGCCCAAAAAAACCCTGGAAAAGAATTATGGAAGGGGGGATGACAAATGAAAAACGGTCTTCTTAAGAATTTACTGCGGAACCACCACTTAGCCATGATCATTTGTTGTGCAATCCCGCTAGTCGCAATTTCAGCGCTCTCTTATTTGGGAGTTCTGGGGCCTTGGGGATTCTATGCTTTGATCTTGCTTTGCCCCTTACTCCATGTTCTCATGATGCTGAAACAGCATGAGAAATAATGTAATTCTCTTACTGTTTTACTGGCGGATACTTCTTACCCACCCGTTCACCTTAGATATGGATATAAAGTATCCAATCTACCGTCTAAATTCAAAACAACCACGGCCTTATTATTCTAACAATATAATTAAATCGACTAGTTATTACTACTTCTGTATTTTGGTACGGACATTGCCATTGTAACCAACACACGGAGGTAAGTATGAATTGATTTAACAATGATGAATGGAGGATCGCAGACTCAGCTAAGCCGAGGCCATTCTCAATTTTTTTACAGCACGTGCTCAATACGTAAAAAATTTAGCACCAATTAGAGAAGCAGTCTTGCCTGGCCCCGCGAGTTTTCGTTCATTTTTTATAGTAAAATGAGTAGATTAGACTCTCCGATTCCAGATGTGCTTGTTCGGCACGTAATTTGCTGTTAGGATAGCACAACTAAAACCCTAGTAGAAAGGTAGGCAAGAGATGAGTAAATGGTTAGTTTTATTTTTATCATTAATGATCATTGTCGGTTCTGTGTTTTCCTTCACCCACATGGGTGCAATGGACGAGGCCTTCGCATGCAATTGGGGTTCACCCGGAGGCGGAGACTTCGGGCCCCGAGCGCGCTATCAGCCCACGCCCTCCCGATCTGGTGAGGGAGTGACCCAAAATCAGGCCTACGATATCCTCTCCGACCATATATCCAGACTGAACCCAAATCTCAAAGTGGGCAAGGGTATTGATGCCGGAACCCACTACGAGTTTGAGGTTCTGGTCAACGGCAAGAATGTTGACCGCTTGGCTGTGGATAAATCCACCGGCCTGATCAGGCCAGTAAACTAGTTTCTAGAGTCATAAACGCTAATCAGAATGCGTTAACTCAAGACTAGTACTGGACACTCCAACGAACCCCTTCGGTCCAAGCTCAGATTCGAAGCTAGAGCGGTTTAGGAGTCGATCTGAACTTCAGATGAACACCTGGTTTTGGTAGTGCAATGACAAAGCTCATAAGAAATAGAGATCTTTTCTTCCTCCTTATACTAATTGTAGTGATGGTGGGACTTCCCTGGGCTATTCAGGCCTACGATGACCATCATTGGCTCACGAAGAAACCTGCCGGGGCCAAGTTCTTCACCTTAACAGCTCATTCTGGACTAGGGTGGCTTCCCGGCAAGGTTCATGGATATGATGCAATTACCCTCTACGGCAAAAGCCGACCTGCGCGAAACTTGACGCTGGCAGTGAATAAGGGAGATCTGGTT
>CP070735.1:2287204-2299796 GCA_020347625.1 Deltaproteobacteria bacterium | reverse complement strand
GTTTAAAAATTGGCATTGTCAGTTGTCCATTCTTGCCACGGACAACTGACAACACCCAATCAATTTTTCTACATCTCGGGCATGTAGATGCTTTCGTACAGCTCTTCCAGGCTGGCGAGATGCTTGCCTTCATCCTGCGCCAATCGCCGGAACATGGCTTCCATAGGCGCGCCAACACACGCCTGAGCCATCTTGCCGTAAAAATCCACCGAGCGTTTTTCTTCGTGGATGGCGTAGATCATCACATCCTGGGAAGTCGAATCCTCGTCCAAAGGTTTAATCTGGAGAAGCACGGTCAGTTCCATGCTGGGGCCTTCTTCCATGCCGGATTCGTGCAGGGCAATTTCCTCCTCGAGAAAGGCCTTCTCCAGGGTATATTTGTGTTCCAGTTCTTCCAGTGCCAGCTCTCTGACGAGTTGCTTGGCTCGCTTGTCTTCGACCAACTCGTAGGCTTTGCGGTAGACATCGAAGCTTTCCTTCTCCATCTCGATTGCCTTCTCGATTGCTCCTTCTCTGGTGTAGCATACCTCTTCAAATTCACTCATCGCTTTCCTCCATAGCGTCGAAATAAAGCCAGATGATCTCGGCTTGAAAGTAATCCTTGGATATATTACGTGATCATTCCAAAGGATTCAAGAGAGATTTTTCACTAAATGCTTTCAGCGAGTTCTGCCATGACTGATACGGTGCATTAACTCAACCTATGCAACAGCTAAAGTCTTTGAGCTAGGTTCATCGAACCGCGCCCGCCGCCTCATCTTTACTCGACTCCAGCCGTTCGAGAACCTTTTCAGTTAGTTCAGTAAATGCAGTTTTAGCCGCTGATTCAGTGGAATCGGCCACCAATGGCTGGCCAGAATCACAGTTAAGCACAACACGTGGATCAATGGGGATGCGACCCAGGAAGTGAACTCCCATCTCCTCGGCCGCCTTCTCGCCCCCGCCAACCTTGAACAGGTCGATGCTTTCGCCGCAGTGCGGGCAGGTCATACCACTCATGTTCTCAACAATTCCAAGCACTGGCACATTTATCAGTCTGCTGAAATTGACCGCCTTGCGCGAATCCAACAGGGCAACATCCTGAGGTGTGGTAACGATAATGGCACCATCCACTTCTTTGATCAGTTTGGCAACGCTGAGAGGTTCATCGCCGGTTCCGGGGGGCAGATCAACAAAGAGAAAATCTAGGTCGCCCCAGTTCACGTTTCCGAGAAACTGCTTGATAGCGGTGTGCTTTAGCGGGCCCCGCCATACAATGGCTTTGTCAGGATCTTGGGCAAGGAGAGCCATGGAAACTGCTTTGAAGCCTTTGAAAACTTCAACCGGATCAACACCATCGGAATTGCCCGTTAAATGTCGGTCATCTATGCCAAGCATTCTCGGTACGTCCGGACCGTGCAGATCAGCGTCGAGAATGCCGACCTGATGCCCACGCAGAGCAAGGGCCGCGGCCAAATTGATAGCCACCGTGCTTTTCCCCACACCGCCCTTTCCGCTCATGACCATGACCTTGTGACGGATGTGAAACAGTTTCTGTTGCAGCCGGGTCTTTTCGTGCTCTTTCTTTTCTTTGGTAGAGCACCTGCTCTCAACATCACACGTGTCGCATGGTTTGCCTTCTTCACATCTGATTACTGCCATTTCCTATTCCTAGTCGCGTAAATATTTATTTGATCACACCCGACAGCGTTTATAAACAAATATTGTGCTCCACAAGACGTTTGTCAAGCCATAGGGGGCGGCTTCACCAATCTACCACCCCATTTAATATTTGTACATGTAACCAATTTGAAACCTGTTTTCATCACATATCTGAAACTAAATGCAGCATAGCCGTTGGTGGCGGGAACAATAGCTTGAACCCTACCCGACTCTTCCTCGCTGCAACAGTGTAAACCGGGCTTCTATGGCAAAAACCGGCCCTTGCCAGGATCAACGCTGGTCTATAGCCTTAAACTTCCCCTCGAATCTGTCTCAAGCATGATTCTTGCTTGCAATAACCGCTGACTGTACCCTTGATTTGAAAATGCGCCAACGAGCCTTGTCGAATTTCCTGACAGGAATCCCGTTCAACAAGGCGAGACCTTTCGCCGCCCCGCTTTTCAAGTGGGACTCCAGGGGGGTGTAAGCGGAGAATCCAGCCGGAGGATGGCTATGAGCGGACTGATTCAAGATTTATTAGAGATCAACCGCAGACTTTCTTTTGAACTATGGCATATCACCACCATAAAAGATAAACCTCGCGGGCTTTCCCCCAGGATGTTATTACCCACGCAAGTAGAGGGGGACATAAGGATAGGTGAACATGAACCGATGATCCTTTACTGCGGTCTTTTGAATGGGTTGAGTTATTATTACTTGACCGAAAATCCGAGTGAAATGAGCGCATCGTCTGATTTGAATCTGTTCGCCTTCCGGGACAATAGTTTTGTCAAGGTTGCCGGAGTTGAATTCAAAGCCCACAATCCTGGCGAAGAAATCATCAGGCAGGATGTCCGCAAACTGGTCAAAGATAAGGTGACAGGAAATTGGTTCCACATTCTCGAGGACTTTGACCCTGATACCATCAAAGATCTCTTTGCGAAGCTAACCAAATCACTTAGAACTTGCGCTGACAGTCTGAACGATGATCAGCTATCCATCCTGTTCTGTTTCTGCATCCTCGAGAAACAATGGACGTGCATAAAGCACTTCTACTACGACAGATCACGGGGAGATTTCGACACCTATGTGGAAAATTTTTTTGATCTTGATTGTGTGGTCGAGTCACATCATATCGTTGTAAGCAAAGGCTTAGATTGGTATATCTTTCAACTTTATACCGAAGGCTTCCTCGGAAATTAGAAATCCACCACATCTGTCCTTTAAAATCTGCAATCTAAAATCCGCAATCCTTTTTGCTCTTTACATGCAAGCTTTTTTTCGCTATAAGCGGAGCATCTACAACCGTGGAACTGTTGAGGGAGTAACAAAATGGAGCCGGAAAGAAAAGCAGGGATTACCATCGTCTTCGGCGTTCCAGCCATCGTTGGCGCGGGACTTGTGTGGCAGCTTGCCGGAAACTGGCAGGCTGTCTTCGCATATCTTGGGTTGCTCGGTTTTGTAGTCGGTGCCTTTCTTGCCAACCCTGAGCAGATGATTTCCTCGGAAAACGAATCCTCGCATTAACAGAGGGTATGTTTGGTTGGTCTCACCCTTTCCCAACATTAGCTAACGAACCGTCTCAAAACGCTGTCCTAGAGGATACCCAGCTCATCTCCCAGTATTTTGTAAGGTTTGGGAAAATCGGGCTGAAAGTTCTGGTAAAAAGTTACCGGATACCTGGCACCAATTTTATCTCCGGCCTCACTCAGACCCTGAACGAGTTCCTCTAATCCGTTACCCGGAAGAGAGAAGACCATCTCTTCGTCCTGGGTCATGGAAAATATTCTATCTCCCATTCCAGGTATAACCACTCGTGGAGCCTGGCTCTTAAAAGGGGCAATGAGGTATTCACTGCACTCAACTTTGCCACCAAATAGCCCGGCTGACCGTTGACCCTGCCTGTGAGCCCACGCCTGACTCATTCGCATAATCTGGGCGGGATTACCATAAATGGCCACAGTATCGGGCTCGAAAAGCCCTTTTGCCAGTGGAGCAAGGACGATTGCCCCAAATTCGTCATTATTCAATCGGCTCATAGAATTCACTTCTTTTCGGGCACCATCTTCATCCTGGTGGAAATTGATCTCGCAGAAGAGCTTTGTGAGTAAATCTCCTGGATCCTCGGCACCACTGAAGCCGAAGGCGATCATTGCCGGAATACAGATCAAATCCTCCCTGGTAAGTCCTACGGTCCATCCGTAAACTCTGGCCATGGTCACTGCCTGGCAGATGGTGACCCTTTTTCGCAAGACCACAGAGGGCTGTCGCGTTTTTTCAGGAAAATCAGAACCGCTTTCGAGAAACTTGACTGCCACTGGAAAAGTCTTCAGCCGCAATCCATTTCTGATGCTATCCTCCAGTTCCTTAAAGTTTGTTCCACTCATAGTTTTTCTCCTCTGTAGGTTTGGGTTTGGCATTCATAGGATTATTATCAGGTAAAGGAGCATGGCGCAAATGGGATCATCCGGATGTCGCTTTTGAGGGTGGCAGCTAATGGGGGAGTCACTGCCGTCCGGAATTCATTAATTCGAATTTTATTAAAGATGATATCTGGGCGCAATATGAAGATCGATTTGGCGGGTATCTACTTTATTTGAGCAAAGAAAACCTGGTCCTGTGGGCCAGGTAAAATCGCATAGCGCATAGAGCATGGCGCATAGCGAATAGAGAGTAAATGGTATACGGTGAACAGTTGCGCAGCAAGCGCATAGTCGATTGACCGTTCACCGTTTATTGTTTACAAATCGCTTTGCTCTCTGCGCTTAGCGCTTAGCGTTATCGGGCAGATCAAAGCCAAGGCCTGGATTCTTTGCTATGGTTGTAATGGGTAAACGAGTTCCGATGTTGGACTGGAGTAAAGAGACGCTTACTTCGCCTCTGCCAACCGATTGACTTTTCTTTCGTAGTGCTCAGCAATGAAATCTCGGAGGAACTGACGGTCCCCAGGAGAAACTCTGGTAAAGCGGATGCCGGCACCACAGGGCGGGGTATCTTTTTCGGTGGAGTGGGGATTCGACCAGACCACTTCGGCAGAGATATTCAAAGAATGTCGATTTGGTGCCATGACGAACACCTTAAGCTTTTCTTTCGGATGCAAGTGTGCCTGGCAGAAAATAAACGCCCCACTGGCGCCGATATTCTTTGTCTCCGCAACGGTGGCTCCATGGGCAGTCATTATGACCACGGGCCAGTTTACTTCAGCTCTGGAATGTTTGCGCTTTTCAGTCACCATTGGAGTATCCAAAATGATACCTTCAACCTTCAGCTCTAGAAACTAAAGTCGGTGGTTTAGTTGGCTAAAAGCGCTTTAATACAGCAATTGACAGCCATTGGAAAATTGAAATAACTCTGTAAACGGACGGTGTGTGCAATCTCTGTGCCGGGCTAATTTTTGGAGGGTTCTTTGTTGAAGACCATATTGAGATGTTCAGAGACTGTTTCGGAAAGGAACTTGTGATTATCACCAAAAACTCTTGTAAACCTCACACCGATGCCACTGGAGGTGACATTGGTAATGTCTAGATTAGACCAGACCATCTCTGCGGTTACCAACAAGAGTTCCTCCCGAGGGGGAGCCTTGATGACCATACGGAGGGGCTCATCATGGACTGGTTCCTTGAAACAATGAACGAATGCCCCACCAATACTGATATTGTTTACAATTACTGACATGAGGCTACCGGGGGTTAAGATAACACCGGGCCACTCTACAGAAATCCTGGGATGTCTCCTTTTTTCAGCCCCCAAAACCATGCAGGCGCCCCTTTGTTAATTTATAGTTTTTCCAGAAAACGGAAATACAGAGAGTTGTAAGAGAAGAGGTTATATCATTATATCTCAGATTGGGGAAGAGTGGTTACCCCGAGATATCCTCGGGTCTCTGTCCTGCGAGCGGCAGTTAAATGTTTATCCATCCCGTGGACTAATCTTCTGAGAGATCCAAAATCAACGTACTTAAAGTCTTCAACAGGTCAGGATCCACATCCAGTGATTTGAGGTTGCCCAAAGTTGCTTTAGCGATAAATTTTCGGTCTTCACCGGAAATTTTTGTAAATTTGACACCCATCCCCCGCGGCGATATGTCGTCATCGGGTCCGTAGATATTGGACCAAACCACTTCCCCCGTGGCCTTTATGACGTGATCCGACTTGGGGATGCTGATGGTCATCTCAATGATTTCGTTCAACTTGAGCGGTTTCTTACAACCGATAAACACCCCATCTGGACCGACATTTAGCGTTACTCCTTCAAGGGAACGTTCAGAAGAATTTACCACAACGGGCCATTTGAATTTAGCTCTGGGGAAAGCGCGTCTTTCAGCTGACATGGGCCACCTCTCTGCTGTCGATTTTTTTGGTGTTCTTACCTTCCACGGTTCTACGGCACCCCACCTGCATCTTCTGCAACATGCTGAGGCTGGAGAAGAAAATTGCCTTCAAACCCGCAGTAGAAGGCTATTCTCAGTGCTGCTGAAGATGCTATGTTGCTTTGCCGCTGGAATATTCCGTCCTGCTGGCTTACTCCCTAGCAAAAGGCGTTCCAACTACTGCTCTCCTATCCATCTATCTACTCTTTACGCTATGCGGGTTAGCCCTTTCCCCGTGACTGTGAAAAGCATATGCGCTAAGGTTAAACAACCCTTGCTTGTCTGAACAGTGAAACTAGAGGTTTACCAATGCCATCCTATCTAGAGATTTTACTGGGAAAGTCGTTCGAAGTAATTCCCGGAGAGACCTACAACCAGTACCGGCAAGATGTGGCAGAGCAAACCGGCGATTCCTACCTTTTTTATGAAATCTCCCTGATGCCAGAAAAACCGTGGAAGTTCTTCCGTGATAAGGTTTATCCAGTGTTCGCACGTTATTTAAAGGCCAAGTTTGTAGAGCCAACCAACGCGCACGGGGTTGTCGTGGCCGTTTTTCATTCGAATAGATGTTATCTGCTGAAAGGTGAAGACTTTCTCCAAGCTTTCCGCGAAGTGGAAAGACTTGATTCGGCAGCATTCCACCGAACAGTAGAGCAGTGGCTCTCCACCTGACTCTAAAATCGTCTGGTTTTGAGCTGCCTGTTGCCTCCTGCTAGCTGCCTGCTGTTACCTATAATCCCCAACCCCAGAACTCGAGAAATCTGGGAAAATCACGCATGTCAGAGGCTCCTCTGTTCCATGGCTTCAGACTGGTATAAAAGGGATTGCCGTATTCACCGTCATCTTCGTAGACCTTGTCCGTTCCCACATAAAAATCCATGCTGATCAGGCTCATCAAAAGAGTCTCCCATAGCTTGACCGAACCTCTCACATGACCCTTTTGGCGGCCATCTTGATAATAGAAACTGGTGGTATCTCCATTCAGAGAGATTCTCTCCAGATCGCTAACTGGCAGAAAAGGGGCCTGAATCATTCGAAAGCCCTTGGAGTCCAACAACTCCTGCCCGTCTATGATCTCGAGATCCATTACCCTGTGGACGCCTGGTCGCAAGTGCACGAGCAACTTCGGATGATCTTTCTTGCTGTAGTCCAGGACCGGTGGCAACACCTCACCATATTTCTCTAGAGGCTTTTCCTCCATGTTTTCGGGCCAAGCGTCGCGGGATAAATAGGTTGTGGGTACTATGGTCAGATAGCAGCCACAGGTGCCGACGGTGCTGACCAGAACAGGTCGCTGCTCAGAATCCAACGTGACAATAACCATCACGCCGACATTCCTGCCGCTGGTGATATAGAAAGGAACCAGACTGAAGGGGACCTTTGGAAAGTGGACCCGGTAGATCAGATTAGTATAAGTGCCACGTTCCGTGGAAAATTGTCGCTCTGCAAAATAGATTGCAGGTCTCTCGGTATCCACGTAAATGTACTGACGCCCTTTATCATCTAACCTGGCCGCCGGCCGCCCTATGCGATTGTAAGAACTCCGGTAATCGTAGGATAGAAAAGCGGGAGCATGTGAGCTCAGGAGTGTATCTTCCATACCTTCCCCAATGTAGACGGTATGGACTTCTTCCGGGGGAATTTTCTGATGATGCGGGCAGCCATATAAACCAATGGCGATGGCGATGACAATGATCCTTGTAAAAACCCTCATCTATTTCTCCTCAAAGTGGCAAGTTGTCAAACGTATTTTATTATAAGCATCATTTCTTCCAGCACACTATCCTTCAGACTGATTGATCATTTTGTCCTGGTCAGACGGGCAGAATTGTTATAGGTTATCGCCTGCTTTGTCGGAAGAAGGATCTTTTCTTTACAGAGGACGAATCTTATTGCAACACGGTCGAGGTTTGGCCCCGAAAACTAAATCGACGACCGAGATCAGATTGAATTGGAGGTAGCTTTGATCGGCACCATAGTTAACACCGGAGCCGTCCTGGCCGGCAGTGCGGTGGGAATCTCTGCCGGCAAAAGACTGCCAGAGAGGATCAGGACCATTCTCATGCAGGCCCTTGGCCTTTCTGTGGTGCTGATCGGTCTTCAGATGGCACTTTCCGCGCAGAAATTGATCGCGACAATTGGCTATCTTCTGATAGGTGGCCTTACCGGGGAACTTCTCCGAATTGAGGACCGGCTCGAAAAGGTGGGGGAGTGGCTCAAAGCACGATCCGGTTCCGACTCCTCATCCTTTGTTCAAGGGTTTGTCTCCGCCTCTTTGCTCTACCTGGTTGGGGCCATGATGATTGTCGGCTCCATACAGGACGGTACAGCAGGAGATCCCAGTACCCTTTACGTTAAGTCGCTGTTAGACGGCGTCGCCTCAATAGCACTCGCGTCCACCTATGGTGTGGGAGTGGCGTTTTCGGCTCTGTCTGTCTTAGTGGTGCAAGGCTCCATAACCCTGGCGGCGTCAAAGCTAATGTTCCTCCAAAGCCCTGAAGTGTTGAACGCCATTACTGGTACGGGAGGACTACTGATCCTGGGAATCGGCATAAATCTTCTAGAACTCAAAACCATCCGTACCGGTAACCTTTTGCCGGCCCTCGTATATGCAATAGTAGGGGCCTTGGTTCTCGGGTAGCGACAAGAATCACGAAGGTCAAAAGGAAAACTCTCAAATTAAACTCCAAAAAAAATCCTCTGTGTTATTTGTCTCCTTTGTGGCTTAAGCTTGTAATCCATCCAAGGAGGTTGCAATGATAAAGGATCTGATAAAAAAGACCAGGAGTTATCGGCGATTTCACCAGGAGGTTGAGATCGAACTTGAAACCCTGAGGGAACTCGTTGACCTGGCGAGACTCTCAGCGGCAGCGGGTAATCTGCAACCGCTCAAATACATGCTTTCTAATGACCCAGAAAGTAACGGAAAAATATTCCAGCACCTTGCCTGGGCCGGTTATCTCAAGGACTGGCCGGGTCCCAGTGAAGGGGAGCGACCGGCGGCGTACGTAATTGTGTTAGGAGACACTGGGATTGCCAAATCATTTGGTTGTGACCATGGCATAGCGTGTCAAAACATGTTGCTGGGCGCTGTGGAAAAAGGCTTGGGTGGTTGCATCATCGGCTCAATAAATCGGGAAAAACTCCGCAGGGACCTCGAGATACCCGAGCACTTGGAAATACTCCTGGTTGTTGCCTTGGGTAAGCCCAAGGAGACTGTGGTACTTGAAACTGTGAGCGGAGATGGCGACATCAAATATTGGCGCGACAGTGACGGAATTCATCACGTACCCAAAAGGAAGCTGGAAGATATTATTGTGGGATAAAGCGTGGAGCATGGGGCAAACTCAAGCTACTCTATGTGTTGTTTCCTGGCGTCTGACTTCTAATCTCGAAGCATCTACTGCCCAATCCGTGCTGTCGTCGACACTTTTACCCATTTCTGGCATTACCAGAAATGGGTAAAAGCGATTTGAACTGTCAAATTGTGGAATGGGAGGTGGGCCACTAGTCATTGGCGTCTATAACTGTTAAACTTCACTCCGGTATTTTACGAGGCCGTCTTCTGATTCTGTTTCAAGCGGTTGCCGTGGAATCCTATTGAAACAATTAGCTACTTTCTTCTTCACCTGGATGTACCTATTATATGTTATATGACTTCCACATCCATACCCTGGAGTATTCTGATTGTTCTATAAGCTCGGTGGAGGAAATGTGCCGCAGAGCAGTTGAGGCAGGACTATCGGGAATAGCTCTGACCGAGCATGATGTCTGGTGGCCTAAGGCTGATGTCAAGGAACTGGAACATAGGTTTCCAGAGCTCACTATTATGCGAGGAGTCGAATACACCTCACCAGAAGGACATTTCCTCGTCTTTCTACCCAACCCTGAAAACGGTGAGCTCCCGGCCTGGCGCTCTGTAATGGAATTGATCCCCATGGTGCACCATCTTGACGGCATTGTTATCTGGGCCCACCCGTTTCGCTTTGATAAACGTCGGCCAACCTGGCTGGACCATGTTCGACCTCACGGCATGGAAGTGGCCAGCAGTAACATGCACCGCAAGGCTGAGACCATGGCAAAGAGAGTAGCCGCGCAGCAGGGCATCATGACGTTTAATAACAGCGACGCTCATCATGTGAGTAGTATAGGCAGGTATGGTAACGAGCTCGACGTCCCGCTGACTCGCGTCGAAGATTTCATCACCTATGTCCGCAACCACGCTTACAGAAATGCCAGAAAGCCTGCTTCTCCTATGGGAGCGGTTTTTTAGCCGCGATGTATCGCTTCCCCGATCATTTGGATGGTATAGCTTCGAATGGCTCGAACGGTTAGCAAGACCGAAACTTACCTGGCATACGCTATTCTGATTGTCCTGGTGATCATCGGAGGTGTGATCTACCTGAGACAGTTCCAATATAATCCCGCCATCCTTACGCCCGCCGACATTCAAGCGAAAATTTCTGGTCAGCCGACTCTCAGCACTTCTCCTTCGTTAAAAATCATCCAGTACACCCCAGAGGGTCTAAAACCATTGACTCCATCCGAGACTTTCGGCCCTGAAAACCTCTCTGAAAAGATCAATGGCAAGGCCGAGCTTTATCTTTCTGCCGGTTTCGTCCGTCTCATCAGCCAGCGTCTTGCAGCCGAAAAGGAGTCCGGAGCCTGGGTGGAAGTATTCGTTTACAACATGGGCGCCATCCAGAACTCTTTTGCGGTTTACAGCCTACAGCACCGTTTTGATGCGGAGAAGGTAGACTTAGGGAAATTCGCTTACAAGACGGAAAACGCGGTCTTCTTTGTTCACGGTCCCTACTACGTGGAAATCATTGCCTCAGCTGTGCAGGAGAGGCTTGCTGAGTTGATGCTCTCCTTAGGCAAAAATTTTGTCCGCCAAACAAAAATAAGTGAAACCGCAATCAGCGAATTGGCCCTATTTCCCTCACGCTACCGCAATGAACAAAGCTTCACCTTGATCCCCTCGGACGGATTCGGCTTCCATCGTTTCAATTCAATTTTCACCGCACAATACACCGTGGGGGAGACCGAGTTGACCGCATTTTTGTCTCAGCGAAACAGCCCGGCTGAGGCGGCGGAATTGGTGGAGGCTTACGCCCTGTTCTTACTGGCAAACGGCGGCACCGAGGTGAAAAGCAGTATAGACATTCCCGGAGCGAGGCTGGTGGAAATCATGGACACCTTCGAACTGATCTTCAATCATGACCGCATCCTGGCGGGAGTCCACGAGGCGGGGACCAAGGATGCGGCTGAAAAAATTGCTGTCATGTTAAAGCAGAAACTAGCGGAGGCTGGTCGGTGAATCAAATACCAGAGCCTCAACAAACAAACCGGAGAGATTTTCTCCTGCGCATGCTCAAGGCGGGTATCTCTGTTGCCGCTGCCTGCTCTTTAAGCTATTGGTTTTATGACAGCGTAGGTCCTGAGAGGGCAGGAGCGAAGGAGCAACTCGTTACACTCCCCAAGTTCTCTCTACCAGACCTCGGTGGCAAGATGAGTGTGGTCACCGGTGATGATCGAAAAGAGACCTTGAATCTGGCCGTCAAAGCTCTCGGCGGCATTGAGACATTCATCCAGAAGGGTGACCGGGTCCTACTTAAAGTGAATGCCGCCTTCGCCACCCCACCGATGCTCTCGGCGACCACCAACCCGCAACTGCTCAGTGAATTGGCTCGACTCTGCTATAAGGCAGGCGCTTCTTCAGTAGTGATCACCGACAACCCCATAAATAATCCGGAGAGCTGTTTTTCCCTGACCGGCATCGGTGAGGCAGCCAGGTCAGCGGGGGCAAAAGTTGTCCTTCCCAGAGAGAATTATTTTCAACCAACAACGCTCTCTGACGCCACTTTGATAAGAAACTGGCCGATCCTCTGGGACCCCTTCCTTGGCATAAACAAGGTAATCGGCGTCGCACCGGTAAAGGATCACCATCGCAGCGGCGCTTCCATGTCCATGAAGAACTGGTACGGCCTCTTGGGCGGCAGACGCAACATTTTCCATCAGGATATCCATACCATTATCAAAGAACTGGCTATGATGGTCAGGCCCACTCTGGTTGTGCTCGACGGCACAACAACCATGATGACCAATGGTCCCACCGGCGGGTCGCTGGCAGATTTAAAACAGACGAACACCATGATCGTGAGCACCGATCAAGTGGCCGCTGATGCTTTCGGAGCTACGTTGCTAGGCAAAACCTCGGCTGAATTGCCATATATCTCCAAAGCGGAAGCCGCCGGCTTGGGCACGGCGGATTATGAATCACTCAAACCAATACGGCTGGGTGTAGTCTAGGGCTCAGCATAGTGGTGAGAGCTGAACGACGCGGAGATTTGGGACGCAGCGATTTAGGATTGCGGATTGCGAATTGAGGAATTACGGCATTACGATTTGAACGGCTTGAACGACTTTAACGATTGAACAATGAGAATTGTAACCGTCAGACGCATAACTCAGGTTTTTTTCTTTCTTCTTTTCATCTGGTTTTGCGTCGTCACTACCATTGGGGTGCGGTGGTGGCAACTGCGAGGCTGGCCAGTGAACTGGCTGCTTCAGCTCGATCCT
>CP070735.1:2284097-2287104 GCA_020347625.1 Deltaproteobacteria bacterium | reverse complement strand
GGGCATAGAGCATGGGGCATAGGGCAGAGAAAAAAACAGTAAACAGTGAATGGTAAACGGTAAACCGATTATGCTCTGGTTCCGTTACCGTTCACCATTTACCCTTTACCCTTGACTGTTTACCAATCGCTATGCGGTTAACGCTTTGGGCTTTGCAGCAACGGACAACTGACAACGGACATGATCCAGGGTGGGCATCGCCCACCACCAGGCTTACCAATGACAAACTAGCTTTGGAGAATTGAACCATGAACATTCATGAGTATCAGGCAAAGGAGTTGTTCAAAAAATTTGACATTCCCATACCCAGGGGCCGTGTGGCCTTTAAGGTGGATGAGGCCAAAGAAATTGCCCAAGAGTTGGCAGTTCTGCCGGTGGTAGTGAAAGCACAGATCCACGCGGGTGGCCGCGGCAAAGGTGGTGGCGTCAAGTTGGCCGACTCGGCAGAGGAGGCAGCAAAGATAGCTGGCGAGATCCTGGGGATGACCCTTGTTACCCATCAAACAGGACCAGAAGGAAAGATCGTTG
Organism: Deltaproteobacteria bacterium; assembly: GCA_020347625.1. GTDB lineage: Bacteria > Desulfobacterota > Syntrophobacteria > BM002 > BM002 > BM002. The sequence goes on along the minus strand of CP070735.1, from coordinate 2,286,576 downwards.
GAAAAATCTTGGTAGAAGAGGGTTTGGACATCGACAAGGAGCTTTACTTGGGAGTGGTGCCGGACAGGGCCACGGCCAGCCTGGTCTTCATGGCCAGTGAGGCTGGGGGCATGGACATCGAGGAAGTGGCCGCCAATACCCCGGAGAAGATTATCAAGCAACAGGTCAGACCTGGTGAGGGCTTGCAACCTTTCCAGGGACGCGCTCTGGCCTACGGGTTGAACCTTGAGCCGGAGGTGGTAAAGCAGTTCATCCCTGTGGTGGCAAAACTTTACAACCTTTTCATGAATTATGATTGCTCTCTGGTGGAAATCAATCCCCTGGTCATCACCAAAGACAAAAAACTCGTCGCTTTGGACGCCAAAGTCAACTTCGATGATAATGCGCTCTATCGGCAGAAGGAGGTCGAGGGTTACCGTGATCTGACCGAGGAAGAAGCTCTCGAGGTGGAGGCATCCAAATACAATCTCAATTACATCAAACTCGATGGCAATATCGGCAACATGGTCAACGGTGCTGGCCTGGCCATGGCCACCATGGACATCATCAAGCTGGCAGGGGCTGAGCCTGCCAATTTTCTGGATGTTGGTGGTGGGGCCAGTGCCGAGATGGTGGAAAATGGTTTTCGCATTATCTTAAGCGATGAGAATGTAAAGGGAGTTTTAATCAACATATTTGGCGGCATATTGCGGTGTGACATACTGGCCCGCGGTGTGGTTGAGGCAGCCAACAAAGTTGGGATTCAAGTGCCGGTAGTGATACGCATGGAAGGCACCAACGTGGAAGAAGGCCGTAGGATTCTAGACGAGTCCGGTCTGGATCTCCAGGTGGCCAACGATGTGTGGGACGCCGCTTCTAAGGTAGCGGAGATCGCGCGAAGCGCTTAGCGCTCCGCGCGAGGCGCAAGGTTCAAGGCACAAGGCACAGGGTTAAGTAACAAATTGCCTTACGCCTTGAGTCCCGCGCCTTACGCCTACATCGCTGATAGCTGGAAGCTTGAGAAATGAGAGGTCTTAAATGAGCATTTTGGTAGATGAGAATACGCGCTTGGTGGTTCAAGGAATAACCGGTAAAGAGGGGCAATTTCATACCCGCCAGTGTGTAGAATACGGCACTAATGTGGTTGCGGGAGTTACTCCTGGCAAGGGTGGCCAGCAAATGGATTCCATTCCGGTATTCAACACTGTGGAGCAGGCAAGACTAGAAGCTGGTGCCAATGTTTCCATGATTTTTGTGCCCCCGGCTTTTGCAGCCGACGCCATAATGGAAGCCGCTTTTGCCGGGATCGAGGTAATCGTGGCCATTACTGAAGGCATACCGGTGTTGGATATGATGAGGGTATACCATGCAGTGAAAAACAGTGGTTCGCACCTGATTGGTCCTAACTGTCCCGGTATAATCTCACCCGGGAAATGTAAAGTAGGAATCATGCCCGGCCCCATTCACATGGAGGGTTCTGTGGGCGTGGTTTCCCGGAGCGGTACGCTGACTTACGAGGTGGTCGATCAGTTGACCAAGAATGGTGTGGGACAGAGCACCTGCATGGGAATTGGCGGCGACCCCATCATTGGGACGAATTTCATCGACGCTTTGAAGCTATTCGAGGCAGATCCCGGAACCAGCGGGATTGTAATGGTTGGTGAGATTGGTGGCTCAGCTGAAGAGGACGCTGCTGAGTTCATCGTCCGGGAAGTTAGCAAACCGGTTATTGGTTTTGTTGCAGGACTCACCGCTCCTCCTGGCAGGCGCATGGGCCATGCAGGAGCAATCATCAGTGGTTCGAGCGGCACTGCTCAGGCGAAAATAGAAGCCATGGAGAAGGCTGGAATTACTGTGGTCAGGAATTTGGGCGAGCTAGGAAAGACGGCCGTAGAAGTTTTTGGTGAGTAACTCCCGCATCGCCAAATGGTTCACGAGAGACCTGTCTCATGCAGATAGGTCTTTTGTTTGAAGGAGTCCAAACTCAATTAGCTGTACCGGTTTCCCCCCCGGGCTTATTTGCAAATATACCATCACCCTGCTACGATTAGATTTCCCCGTAAACATAGGAGCAACTGTTGAATCTTTACCTCGTCGGCTATCGGTGCACCGGCAAGAGCAGTGTAGGCCGCATAGTCTCTGACGCTCTCGGCTGGGTTTTCGTGGATATGGATGATGAATTGCAAGCCGAGGAGGGTAGAGATGTTCAGCAGATTGTGCAGGATCAGGGTTGGGAATACTTCCGTAAGTCGGAAACCAACTTGGTCCAGCGGCTCAGTCGAGGGTCAAAGCAAGTAATCGCCACTGGCGGTGGTGTAGTGACCAAGCCTGGTAATGTCACCCTCATGCAGAGGAGCGGGAAAGTTGTGTGGCTCCATGCGAGCCCGAAAACCATTGCGCAGAGGATGGCAGCAGATAACAACACAGGAGGACAACGGCCTCCTCTTCGTGGTAAAGATTCAATTGGAGAGATCGAAGACATCTTGGCAGAAAGACTGCC
>CP070735.1:2279399-2283997 GCA_020347625.1 Deltaproteobacteria bacterium | reverse complement strand
CATTGCCGACGCCATGGCCGACTCCAAATTTGGTCTCGCCGATAGCGTAGTACTCCACAAAATACGTTCGGCCATGTGTTCACCGCTGCGTGGGCGCACCCGGATTGTTGGCATCATCCATGTGGATACCACCGGTGCCGGAGAATTCACCCAGGAGGATCTCATGCTCCTGGACGCCATCGGCAATGCGGCCGGGACTGCGGTGGAAAACGCTCAACTTTACAGCGAAAAAATTCAAAATGAACGACTGGCTGCCATGGGTCAGGCCATCTCCGGGCTATCCCATTACATCAAGAATATCCTGGCTGCCATGGAAACCTCTCATGCCATGGTCGAGAAAGCACTGGCCGCTGAAGATCTGGCCATCATCAGCCGGGTTTGGAAGATCCTTAGACGCAGCAATCAGCGGATCAGCAACCTGGTACTTGACATGCTCGCCTACTCCAAGGACAGGAAACCCCAAACTCAACTCTGCCAGCTTAATGAAATTTGCGAGGAGGCTGCAGAACTTTGTCATGACCGGATAAAGGCTAAACATGCAAAGCTCAACCTCGATCTTGACCCCCAACTACCCCAAATCCAGGTTGACCCACAGGGGATTCATCGCTCCTTGCTCAATCTGCTCACCAACGCAGTAGATGCTTTGGAGGATAATGAGGGCGAAGTGAGAATGAGCACGCAGATGCAGGAAGAGAGCGAAGTCTTGGTCACGGTGGAGGATAACGGCGCTGGTATTCCGGAGAAGATCCTTCAGCGAATCTTTGATGTTTTCTTCAGCACCAAGGGAAGTCAGGGTACCGGGTTGGGCCTGGCGGTTACCAAGAAAATCATAGAGGAACATGGGGGAAGCATTGAAGCCCAATCCAACCCGGATCAAGGAACCAAATTTACCATCCTGTTACCCATCGGAAAAGCAGCGGGCAGCAAGCAACAGGCAGCGGGCAGCGAAGACAAGGAATAAAGTTAACCGTTATACGTTATATGTTATTTGGAAATGCTAATGACTACGATGGATTCATTTAGGATTTGGAACTGCAGCTACTGGATAACGAATAACAAATAACGATTTTCCTTCTGCTGCCGGCTGCCAGCTAGTTATTGTTCTCCTCTAACTTGGATAATTCTTGATATCTCCTCAAAGGTAGTTGCCCCTTTCGCCACCTTTTCCAAACCATCCCGAAATAGGCTGCGGAGATCACCTGTCTTTAGTGCCGCCTTCCGAATTTCTGCCGCACTCCGTTTTTCATTGATGAGATCTCCGATAGAATCCGTTACCAGGAGTAGCTCAAAGATGCCGATGCGGCCACGGTACCCGGTAAAGCGGCAGGCCTGACAACCTCTACCTTGGTAGAATTTGCGGCCTTTGGCCCGCTCGACAATGCCGAAGTGCTCCAGGGTCTCGGTTGAAGGAATGTAGGCTTCCTTGCAAGAGGGGCAAATGGTGCGAGCCAGACGCTGGGCCAGTACGCCGGTAACACCTGAGGAGATGAGAAATGGTTCGACTCCGATGTCGAGGAGACGCGCGATAGACCCGGGCGCATCATTGGTGTGCAGGGTGCTGAACACCAGGTGTCCGGTAAGAGAGGCCCGCACAGCCATCTGTGCCGTTTCCAGATCTCGAATCTCACCTACCATAATCACATCCGGATCCTGGCGAACAATAGCTCTCAGCCCGGTGGCGAAGGTAACCCCCGCCTGTGGGTTGACCTGGGTCTGGCGGATCTGCTTGAGTCGATATTCCACCGGATCCTCGATGGTGATGATATTAAGCGTGGGATTGGCGATCGTATCCAGGGTCGCGTATAGAGTGGTAGTCTTCCCACTTCCCGTGGGCCCGGTAACCAGTACCATGCCCTCGGTCCTCTTAGCCAACTCCATGTAGGTATCGAATACAACGGGGGAGAATCCAAGACTTTTCAATTCAAGAATGGTGGCGGATGGATCCAGAATCCGCATCACCAAGTTTTCCCCATAAATCGTGGGAAACGTGGAAAGGCGAACCTCTATGTGCTTACCCTCTGATTCCAAAAAGAAACGGCCGTCCTGGGCCATACGTTTCTTGGCGATGTCAATTTCGGCCCACACCTTATATCTGGAAGCAATTGCCTCCTGTATGCTCTTCGGGACCTTTTTGATCTCTTGTAATACCCCGTCAATCCGGTAACGCACCGCAACTTCTTTTTCACCGGGCTCGATGTGCACGTCACTGGCTCCATCCCGAACCGCCTGCTGAATGATCAAATTGGCCAGTTTGATCATCGGTGCTTCCGCAATCTCACCTGCTTCTGCTTTTTCATCCTCTCCTGAGGCCGCGTCTTGAATGAGCTGGGTGATGGATTCATCCATGCGATAGTAATTGTCCAGACATCTCAGAATCTTGTCCTCAGTGGATATCACCGGCTCAATCTCACAACCGGTCTTTGAGCGCAGGTCGTCAACAGCAATGAGGTTGAGCGGATCCGCCATCGCCACGGTAAGTGCATTGCCAATCTTGAAGATGGGTAGCGCCGTATAGGCTCTGGCAACCTTTTCGGGAACCAGTTCGATCACATTCGGGTCAAGGGCGTAGCTGTCCAGGTCCACATAAGGAATCTGTCGCTGCTGCCATATGGCTTTGGCAACGTCCTCTGCAGTGACAGCTCCCATGGCCACCAAAGCCTCGCCGATGCGCATGCCTTTCTCCCGCTTCTGTTTCTCTAGCGCTTGCTGCACCTGCTCTTCTGAGATCAGTCCTTCATCTCGAAGGATTTCCCCCAGCAGCTTCCTTCTCCTGGCCATGGTCAATTCCTAATGTTTGCTTATCTTCAGAAAATAAAGTGTCATATCCACGTACACTTACCCGATTTATACTCCAGAGCTAAGCTACCAGATACCATGAGCAAAAACTAGGCCAAAATTGAACTCCCTGCTGCAGGTTGCAGCAGGGAGCTAGTAGTCAGTAGCCAGAATCCAGTAGCCAGTAGGACCATCTCACAATAAGACTTGAGTAGAAAATTGCCCTGCGCCTTGAGCCTTTCGCCTTGCGCCTTATTTGCTTGTGGACGCCTCGAGAGTGCTAACTCTCTCCGCTACCCTTTCAATTAGGTGCGGATAGGCTGACGGATTGCAGGTCAGAAATTGTCGGTAGTGGTTTAGGGCCGCTTCACCCCTCCCCTGCTCATCCAGTATCCGGCCCAGATTGTAGTGGGCTTCAGCGTTGTTTGGATCGTTGACCAGCACCCGCTCGAGAGTGCGACGGGCCAGTTCATCACGACTCAGCCGTTCGTAGATCAGCGCCAGGTTGATCTCGCTTTGGCTATTGCCGGGGTTCAATTCAAGGGCCTGCTCATAGGCGGCACGCGCTTTTTCAAAGTTCTTCAACTTGTAATAGATGATTCCCAGATTGTTGTAGCTAGGATAAAAGCGTGGATTAATATTGATGGCCTTCTCATAAGACTGGGCAGCATTTTTCAGATTGCCCTGTCTCTCGTAACAAAGCCCAAGATTATTGTAGACTTCAGCACTCATTGGCTCGAGCTCGAGCACTTGCCGATAAGTCTCAATGGCCTTTTCCCAGTTCATCGCTTTTTGGTAGGATACCGCCTTCCGATACAATGAACCGACATTCGCTGTCGACTCCGCCTGCAAATTAACCGAGCCAGCTTTTCCGCTATCTCTGAACTGGATCCGTTTGCTTGGAGCGGTCTGCTCAGTCTCTGGCCGCCGAGTTTTAGCCAAAGTAACTCTCTGCCTCGACTCGCTGTCGTCCGGTGCCTCCTCCTCGCGCTGGCGAGCTTTATTGGTAGCAACTGGTTCCGATGGGACAGTAACCTGCTCAGCAGACTGCTGGCTCACTATACCAACTTTCGCAATATTACTCGGTTGCCGGGGTTGACCTTCGGTTTCCACTTCGGGGTCCAGTAATGAAGGCTGAGGCTGTTTGTTTTTAGCTCCAGCAATTACCTGATCAGTCTTGTCATTTTTCAGTGGCGTTTCCAGAGGCTGGCGTGTCTTCTCAGCGGGATCTGCGCCTTGATTGGCGGTAACCTGCAAGACTTTGGGCTTCTCCGGAGACCGCTGGTCATTATTGGCGGCATGAGCTGACGTCGGCGTTAGGTCGGCAGGGCTTTTCGACGGTTCTGGCGGCTCAGGAATCTTCCTTAAGATCACCTGCTGCGGTGTCGGTGTCACACTTTCCGCAGGTATATTCTCACCGCCTTGCCACCGTAATAGATTGAAAACAATGACACCAATGACTGCGCCGACAAGCAGGATTGTTAGCCCCAGAAGCAAGAGGCGCCTCCTGTTTTGCGGCTTTTCACCTGCTATCATCCGGGGCAGCGTCGGTGGTCGCCTGCGGCCTGCTCGCTGATCAGCCACTTTTTTCAAAGCATCGGAAATGAGGCTCATGCGAACCTCCCATTAAGTCAGAACAAATACACCACGCGTAGTGCCGTAGAGCATCTTTGTTGTGTCGTAAAACTGGGTAAATCCGAAATCCGAATATCGAAATTGGTCCTCCGGACTCCCCACCCTACGGGCGGGTTCCCGGTTTCGCAATCCGCAATTCCAAATTCTGTCCTCCTTGGCACGCCGAAGCCTTTAGGCGAAGGCGGCTG
>CP070735.1:2273948-2279299 GCA_020347625.1 Deltaproteobacteria bacterium | reverse complement strand
TACTGCCCGGGCACATCCGCCGGTGCTCTTGGTGAGGGTCGCTGGGATGCTTTTTGGGGCATCCTGGGCATGCTGGTGGGTGCTGCAGTTTTCGCCGAAGTATATCCGGCCCTGAAAACAACTGTGCTCACCTGGGGAAATTTGGGTAAGATCACCCTGCCGCAGATACTTGGAGTGAGCCATTGGGTTATCGTTCCCGTATTCATTGTCGGGGCTTTGGCCTTATTTTGGTTGTTTGAAAAAATGGGACTGTGAGAACTAGCTTTCAGCTCATTATGTAAAATGCAAACTTTTGCTCATTTTACCCATTTTTTACCGTACATGTTTTGGGTAAATTTACCCATGGTCGGACATGCTATTTATGGCTAAAAAATATTCTAATTTTATCTATATATTTTATTTTACATATAAAAATTAAAAAATGTAATATTATTATGTAAACTTAATGGTATTTTTACCCATTTTTGGTAAAGCCAGAAATGGGTAAAAATGGTTGTTTGTGGTTGAGTCAGTTTTTGGTGAATCATTATTTGACTGAGTGGTGAGAGCGGCAAGTTTAGATGAGTGAGATTGGATCAACATCGGCGCTAAGGCTCACGCCGGAGCCCTTCAGCTCGGCTTGCCACCAATTCATCAGCTCTCGGCCAGCATCGAGAAGGGGAGACGACTTTCTGGACTTCAGCAGCAGTTGCCAGCGGTACTTAGCTTTCACCCGGGGAAGGGGAGCGGCCACCGGACCAAGCACCTCCAATTCCCGAAGACGGTCCGGACGTTGGTGGAAGAGCTCTGTAAACTTTGCCCTGAGCCGCTGCGCCGCCTGTTGCGTCTTCTCTTCCACATTGCCAGCCAATTGAAAGAGAATTAGCCTGCGGTAAGGTGGATAGCCCAGTTCCTTGCGGAAAGCCATCTCTTCCTCGAAAAAACCTGTATAGTCGTGCGTTCTGGCAAACCGGATGCTGTAATGTTCTGGATTGTAGGTCTGCACCAGAACTCTTCCCGGACTTTCACCCCGGCCGGCTCGCCCGGCAACCTGGGTCAAGACTTGAAACGTATTTTCCGCGGCGCGGAAATCAGGCCATTGCAGAGCGATATCCGCACTCACCACCCCCACCAGGGTGATGTTGGGAAAATCATGTCCTTTGGCAATCATCTGAGTGCCCACCAGAATGTCAGTGCGACCACGGCTGAGATCATTTAGCAGTCGGCCATATGCCTGTTTGCTTCTAGTGGTGTCCCGGTCCATCCGATTAACCCTGGCTTCGGGAAAAAACCGCTTTACTTCTGCCTCCACCCGTTGAGTGCCAAAGCCGAACGGCTTGAGCGCAGTCCCATTGCATTCGGGGCACTTTGGCGGCACATCCATGGCAAGGCCGCAAAGATGACAGCGCAGTTTCTCGCCGGTTCGATGCCAGGTGAGACTCACGGCGCAGTTGTGGCAGTGCTGAACATGGCCACAGCGGCGGCAGAGGAGAAAATTTGCATAACCCCGTCGATTGATGAGCAGCAGGGCTTGTTTGTTGGCGGATAGCGTATCCGCCAGAGCTTGCCTGAGAGGAACTGATATCAAATCGGTTTGCTTCTGATATTTCATGTCAATGATGGTGACTTTGGGAAGGGGCCGGTCATCGATGCGGTGCGGCAGGTTGAGTAAACCAAATTTACCCTGGAGCGCGTTGTGATAGGAAGAGAGTGCGGGAGTGGCCGAACCCATGAGCACAACAGCTTCTTCCAACTTGGCCCGCATCACCGCAGCATCTCGTCCGTGGTAACGAAATCCCCTCTCCTGCTTGTAGGAACCATCGTGCTCCTCATCCACCACCACCAGGCCCAGCCGCTCCAGGGGCGCGAAGAGTGCCGAGCGGGCTCCTACGACCACATCCGCTTCGCCGCGGCGAACCCTAACCCATTCATCCCGCCGCTCCCCCCGACCGAGGCCACTGTGTAGAATGGCCACCCGAGACTGGAAGTGTTGTCGGAACAGTCCCTCCATCCGCGCAGTGAGTGCTATTTCCGGCACCAACACCAGGCTCTGTCTTTTCAACCGCATGGCAGCGGCCGCGGCAGCTAAATATACCTCGGTTTTACCGCTGCCGGTGACCCCGTACAGGAGAAAACTGGCAAAACGTTCACTCTCCAGAGCCTGGTTGATCTGCTGAATCGCCTGCTCCTGATGGGCGGTGTGCGTATGAGGAGGATGAGATTCCTCAATGGGTGGGCTTGTGGGATCACGATAGATTTCTTCCAAACTGACGGATACCAGGCCGCGATCGGCCATTTTTCTGATCCAATAATAGCCGTTGCTGACCTGGACCTTCAGCTCCCTGAGCTGACGCGGTCCCGTTGCTAGAAGGTCGAGTATCTCCTTTTCTTTCTCTTTGAGGTCGTCTGCCGCAACGTCCAGAGCACTCGGATTCCGCCGGACAACTTTCAGACGTCTCGGTTTCACCCGAGGCTCCTGCACACGATCCTCCCAAGTAATCAAACCCCTGCGGCCAAGGGTTCGACACATGCGGGCTACTCCAAGCTCCGGCAGACGGCGTCGAATCTGGTTCAAACTTAGACCAGGGTGCTCCAGGAGCAGGGATAGTATTGCTGTCTCTTCTAAGGTTGCCTTTGACCGGTTTAGGACAGCACGACCCTCCTTGCTGACAAAGGCAGCACGGCGGGTACTGGTGCTGGCCCCCCGGGGCAAGACACCCTGGATTACCTCACCCAGGGGCGCAAGGTAGTAATTACTGAGCCAACGGTAAAATGGAAGGGTGGATTCGGTAAAATAAGATTCCGTTGAACTTACCTGGAGGATGTCTCGGATGGTTATTTCCATGCCAGGCGGCGGTTGGCTGGAAATGTTGAGGATATAGCCGGTAAGCCGCCGGCGGCCGAAGGGCACCAAAATCTGCCGCCCCACCGCCACCTCTTCAGCCAATTCCGGGGGCACCCGGTAATGGTAGGTACCGATCACCGGCAGCACTACCGCCACCTCTACGAAGAGTGCGCTCATAGGTGCTCTGCAAATTTCGAATAACGGTTGTTCACTTAGCTCTGCACGAAAGCTTGAGGGCTGAGCCCAACCTATGCGGAGTTGAATACATAATCGTTTTGTGAAAATGTCAAATTCGGATCTCGGATCTAAGGCCCACCATTAACCCAGTTACTCGTACTTCTTCTCCAGGTAGCGGCGCATTTCTTCCAACCCTTCGGCAGGTTTCTCCGGTGGCTCCTCAAGTGGGGGGTATTTGGCCGCAAATGACTCCAGATCGAAAAGTGCAGCCGGAAACCGCTCGTTATGGCGCGTCTTCTGAACGGTGAGGCGCAAAAAGAGCTTATCCTGACGGTAAAATTCTATAACTGATGGCAGCCAGATGGATTCGGCTACCTGGCGATAGGAAAGAAACCGAATGTCCACCAGATCAACTACCCCCTGATATGATCTAAGCCCCACCAGACGGAGCGGCAAAAACCTATCCTTATCACACCAGAACTGGGGAGCCTCGGGCTTTCCTGGCGGGCCACCGATCACGTAAGCAATGTGCTTTTCCATCCTGCCCAGGTGCACTTCACTGAAATCCACCTGCTCTCTTTTCAGTAATTCTTCAAGTAATTCCGGTGAATTAGAAAATAACAACATGGGAAAGATTTCCTCGTGTCGGGGTGGTTCCTCCAAGACACGGCCGTCTATAACCGAAAGTCTTCGGCCAGAACTCACCAGAATGGTTCCACTCTCAGCCTCGCCAACGATTTCCCGGCGCAACAGATTTGGTCGGGCGGCGTAATAGATCATCTCTCTTTTAATCATGGCTTCCGGAAAGGCAGGATCCGGACTTTCAGCCCACACCTCAAAACGAAAATTGTAGACTCTGGCAGTTTGCTTGGTGACAAACTCTATGATCTGCTGAGGTGGGAGCAGGTAGCCGTGAGCAAGCTGGATGATCGAAAGGGAAACCATTAGAGAAAGCCCGAAAGCCATCAACGCGAGCCGGCGCTTCAGTAACATACATACTCCTTCAGCCGTTGGAAGGGCAAGATGATCAATGTACAAGAGTGCCACCTACCTATATATCTAGCGACACGGGGACGCAAAGACATGGGTAGACAATTAGGTTAACGTATTTGTTTGAAACTCCTCAGCACCTGGAACGTTCCCACAAGGTCACTCTCGCTCGGGCACAATTGCCAGGGTTACCGGCAGCCCTGCTTCTTCGGATTGTACCACCGCTTGGTCAAGTTTGTCCGTAAGATTAGCGACCCTTTGTTGAAATGTTGCCAAATGGTCCCGAGGAACAGGTCGCGCAGCCGGAAAACGCTGTTTGAGTGGGTTGACAAAACGGCCATGCTTTTTCATGCGAAAATCCAGGTGAGAACCGGTGGCGAGTCCGGTGGCCCCTACATAGCCGATGACCTGCCCCTGCGTCACCACGGAGCCCTTTTTAACCTTGGAAGCATAGCGAGATAAATGTCCATATGTGGTGATATAAGTGCTATTGTGGCGTATGGCGATGTAACGTCCATAGCCGTTTTTCCATCTTCTCGATATCACCCGACCATCCCCCACGGCCACCACCGGCGTTCCAGTGGGTGCGGCGTAGTCAATGCCCGGATGAGGCCGGTAGGTTTTCAGTATTGGGTGCAGCCTGCGTTTGGAAAAGCCGGAACTGATGCGTGAGTAGCGTAGGGGAGATTTCAGGAATTGTTTGCGAAGGGACCGCCCCTTCTCGTCGTAGTAATCACCGCCCTTGCCAGGAACATTAAAATAATAAGCCCGGTGATCGGTCCCGTCATTAAAAAAATGTGCCGCCATGATACGGCCGTTTCCAATTCGGTTGCCGTCTCTAAACTGTTGTTCATACAAAAATGCGTAGTGGTCCCCGGGTTGAAGGTCCACAAAAAAGTCGATGTCCCAGGCGAAAATATCGGCAAGGTTCATGGCCAGGCTAAAATCGATCTTCTCATCCAGGGCGCTCTGATAAAGAGAATCTCGGATAATCCCCCGCGCCAGAGCATGGGTGACTAACAGGGGCTTGGTGTATCTACTGGTTATCCAGCCCTGGGGGGCTTGGCTGATGACCAGTACCTGGCCATTCATATCCTCATAACGAACCTTTTCCAACCGGTGGGAGTCCCTCATAAAATAAAGTTCCAGATGCTCTCCCACCTTCAGTCGTTGTAACTCCGGCAACGATTTACAGGCTGCAACCAGTGCGCCCACCTCCCCGCGCTGAACCTCGTGATTCACCAGTACCTGGTACAGGCTATCACCGGGCTTGATTCGCTGGCTTACCTTGAAGACACGTTGACGGTAGTTCTTTTTCTCGGCAAATCTGTCCGGATAAACGGAGACCTGTGAGACTGTT
>CP070735.1:2265854-2273848 GCA_020347625.1 Deltaproteobacteria bacterium | reverse complement strand
TGGTATTAAGGAAAAGGCGGTATGAGGATGAGGGTTATTAGGCATTGGTCATTTCTCATTTCGCATTGCACATTTCTCATTTTGCATTTGGCATTAGGGTGACTTGCCCCTCCAACCTAAATCCCCAATTTTTGGTCTGCCGATTGTTGTCTTTGACCAATGACCAATGATTATTGAGAAATGGGAAATGAGAAATGCTTAGTGCTGACTACTCTACCCTGCTTCATGTTCTTTCTCTCCCAACTGCACTAGCGAAATAAGTACGGCAATGTTCGGGTGGATCGCCAGGTAGAGTAAAGCGACCAAGGGAAAGTGAATCCAGAGAGGGGTGAGCAGTCCACATATAATGATGACCGTGGTGCGGCTTCCCTTGCCGGCGTATTCGGGCCGCCGATAGGACAACTGGAGGCTAACAGCACGGGCGGTGGCATAGCTGACCTGGCTGGAACCCGCCGCGGCCAAAGCTGCGATTAAGATGAGCCAGGCGGGAGTGAGAATGAATCCGCCCAATTTCAAATGAGTTGAATAACGCAGGCAATGAAACAGAATGCCGAAGAGGAGGGAAAAGTCCATGTAGCGATCCAATACCGAGTCGAGGAATGCTCCCTCAGAACTCTCCGTTCCGGTGAGTCTGGCAACCTGACCGTCCACTCCGTCCAGGACCTGGGCGATTGCAGCCAACACCCCCCCAGCCCAAGCAACACCGAGTCCGAAGGCAACCCCACCACAGATTCCCAAGCAAACGGCCAAAAGGGTCAGCACCATGGGTCGAACATTCGGCAAGACACGTACAAGAACAGTTGAGACAGGCGCTGACATATAGACTTTGATAAATTTCAGCACAAACCGATCGGTTGCTTTTGTTTTCCAGGTCATGTTTCGTTCCCCAGCTCCATCAAGGTGCGACGATCTTTTTCGGGATGACGTATTGGAAGTTGAACGCGGCCTGCTGCCTGCTGCCCGCTCCATACTAGTCGTACAAAATTTCCCAGTTGGCGTGAAAGGAGCTGTCAATAAAACTGTATCTGTATTCCATTGTCCTGCCCGTACCCGGTGAATTACTCGACTCAGGCTGCCAGAACCTTAAATAGATTGCCGGCATGGGCCCGGCTTCTTCCCATTCCGCTCCTGGCGTCTGCAGCCAAACCTCCTTTTCCTCTATTATCTTCCAGATTGTTCCATATCTCTTGCTTCTTATTTTCTCGCCAACCCTTGGCAGCTGCAATTTCTCTCGCAAGGTTTTGAATCGGTAGGTCGTAAGTTTCTCTTCTTCCAGAATGGGTTCACCCAGGAGCATAATGCCGATGGCACCAAGAGGGGCTGTCACCAGAATGCTGAGCACCGCCACGGCCAGGATCACCTCACCACCGGCCACCCCAGCCTCGAGTGGCACTGCGCCGATGGCGGCCTGAACGGTGGCCTTGGGGACATAAGCAATCACACAAAAAAGTCTTTCCTTCCAATTGTAATCTGTGCCCAAAATCGACAAGTACGTACCTATCGATCTGGCCACCAGGCCGATAAAAATAACCGCAAGTCCTGCCGCCCCCGCCTTCCAGGCCACAGATACATTCACCTGAGCACCCACCAGGACAAAGAGCAGCAGTTCCGCGAAAACCCAGAGCTTCTTGAGCTTTTGGGAGATGAGGTGGGCAATGGCCTCCTCTTTCTCCAAGATGATGAATCCGATGGCCATAACTCCCAACAAGGCAGCAATGGGTACCACATTATGGGCGATCTCCTCCAGCCACATGAGACATATGGAAGTCCCCATAACCAGAAGGGTGCGCCGGGGTGGCTGCCAGTCGTATTTGAGGAAAAGTCGATACAGTAGATAACCGGGAATCAGGCCAACAATTATCCCCAGGATAATAGAGATAGGTATACCGGCCAGTTGCCAGGCGATATTCACCTTGTGGCCGCCATACATACCTAGAAAAATAGAAAAGAGGACAATAACAAAGACATCATCTACGGAAGAGGCCGCCAGGATCATTGTAGGAATGCCCTTCTTGGCCCCTTTGCCGCGCTCCATGAAATCGATCATCAGGGGCACGACCACTGCCGGGGAGACCGCTGCCAGAATGCTGCCCAAAATGGTGGCTTCGAGGAGGGAGAGTTTCAGGAAGTAAGGTGCCACTGCCATCACTGCTCCAATTTCGAAGATGGCCGGCACTGCTGACATGATGAGCGCCGTTTTACCCACTCGATGTAAGGTGTCGCGCCGCAGCTCGAATCCCGCCCGCAGCAGGATCACAATCAGGGCGATTCTTCTGAAGTCCGCAGAGACCTCCATCATTTCAGGCCGCATGAGACCTACGACGTGGGGGCCCACCAGAACTCCGACAATAAGCATCCCAACCAGGCCAGGAAGCTTAAATTTGCGGAACATGATATCCGCTGCCAGGCCGAAAACGACAATCAGTGCCAGGCTTATTGCCATAACCGTCCTCCGAGGATCATAAGAGCAAGTAAGACAGGATCTACCAGCAAAGACGAGGGTGAAGGTCTTGGGCTATTCCGTCCGGTTCTGGACAAAGGGAGCAATCCGAAATCCGATGGTACACTTCAAACCTATCCGATGTAAAGGGCCAAAATTCTCATCCTAAGCCGCAGCGATGAGCCCTCTGGTGCTTAGTCGGAGAAGTATTGCCTGGGCTTGGTATAGATGCTAAAAGGACTTCAGATTGTAGATTTCGGATTGCGGATTGCGAAATGGATACGCTTTCATTCAGACTCGAAGAGACCTACAAGCTTTTATGGGAGGCTTACGGACCACAGCAGTGGTGGCCGGCAGAAAGCCTTCTGGAAGTAATGGTTGGAGCCGTATTGACCCAAAACACTAACTGGCAGGGAGTTGAAAAGGCCGTGGCCAACCTGAAGCGGCATGACCTTCTCGTTCCAGATAAACTCCAGGCTCTGCCAGCTGAGGAGTTGGCCCAGCTCATTAAACCGGCTGGCTATTTCAACCTAAAAGCGCGTCGGCTCAAGAATTTGCTTGAATTTTTAGCGGAAACCTTCTCCGGTGACCTTGAAGCCATGAGGCAGGTTAATACGGACCTCCTTCGAAAGCAGCTCTTGGCCGTCAACGGTGTGGGCCCGGAGACAGCCGACAGTATTCTCCTTTACGGTTTCCACAGACCCATCTTCGTGGTGGACAATTACACTCGGCGAATTATCAGCCGTCACGGCCTTGGGGAAAACAAGGCGAGCTATCAAGAACTACAGGAGTTGTTCATGCAGAACCTGCCACTGGACGTGTCCATGTTCAACGAATTTCACGCGCTCCTGGTAATGGTGGGGAAGCTGCACTGTCAACGAAAGCCACGCTGTATGGGGTGTCCCCTGGAGGTCTTGCTTCCCGAGGCGGGCAGCAAGACACTAAGGACTAGGAACTAAGCACTAGGCACTAAGCACTAGGCACTAGGCAGAAAGAGATTATTTGTTATTAGTTATACGTTATACGTTATTAGATTGTATTTGCTGGCTACAACATGAGCAGTTCTGAACGAATTCTAAAAATGTCAATCACGTCTTTTCCGTATAACTAATAACCCATAACTAATAACTTCCCTTTTGAATCTACAATTTGCCTGAACGGTAAATGGAGATGATAAGCCAAACGCCTAGAACCGTGGCAATTACATAACCAGCTATCCCCAATAGGGCTGTAAGTGGAACTGCCTCGAGGCCAAGAAATTTAATGCTTAAGACGAGCACTTTTTGGGCCGAATTGAGCACCAGAGCAGCAGCAAGGATGGAAGCAGAGATCACTATGCCGACGGTTAACCGATTGAGACCCTTTTCCAGTTTTACATCAAATTGTTGAAAACCCTCGTGCCAGATCTCAACTCTTTGTTTCCCCCTGGCCACCTGCCTGAGTATGTCGTGGACAAACTTGGGCATAACCTTGGCGTATTTGCCTACATAACGGGTGTCTCTGCCGATATTCCTGAACATCTTCTTGGCATCATAGCCGCGCTGAAGCAGCTTTTTCGCATAGGGTCTGGTGAACTCAAGTATGCTAACGTCACTTCCCTGAATCTTGCCAAGTGCCTCGGTCTGCACAAAGGTTTTCAAGAGTAGCATGAGATTCCGCGGCAACTGAATACGATACTTGAGGGCCAGTTGAATGATCTGGTCGTAGACATCCTTCACCGAGATGGACTGCAGGGAACGCCCGTAAAACGCCTCGCTCACATCCTTCAGATCGATGCGAAAGCTCTCTAGATCTATAGTTTCATCATCTAGCAAACCCGCTTCCAGAAAAGCCTCAATCACCATATCGTAATCGTGTTCGGCATAACCCAGGAAGATGTTTGCTATCTGCCGCATCGCCTCCTCATCCAGATATCCGGTAATACCAAAATCAACAAGGCTGACGCGGCCGTCATACATGACAATCACATTGCCGGGATGCGGGTCCGCATGAAAGAAACCAAATTCCATCAACTGCCGCGAAAAGGAGCGCAAGCCAACCAGGGCAATCTCCTTGGGATCAATGCCGTGGGCCCTTTGTTCCTCCACCTGATCCACTTTGAAACCGTCGATCCGTTCCATCACCAGGACGGACTTGGTGGTGTAATCCCAGTAGACCTTCGGTATATAGATTTCCTCAGTTTCTTTGAAGTTATGGGAAAACTTCTCAATGCTTCCCGCCTCGATGAGCATGTCCAGTTCTCTGAAAACCGTTCGCTCGAATTCACGTACCACATTGGTGGGAGCCAGAATGCGGCCCACATCGAAGGCTTTCTCAATCTTATCAGCTAGATAGTACATCAGGCGGATGTCTTCCCGAAGCCTCTTTTCAATACCGGGCCGGATGACCTTGACCACGACCCTTTCACCGCCGGGCAAAGTGGCATGGTGAGCTTGCGCCACCGAAGCAGCAGCAAAGGCTTCCTGATCAAATTTGACAAAAATCTCTTCGATGGGTCGCTTCAGCTCCCTTGTAATGACCTCTTGGATTTCTGTAATAGGAACGGGTGGTACCCGATCCTGCAATTTTCGAAGCTCCTCGATGTATTCGGGAGGGAAAATATCTGCCCGCGTACTCATCAGCTGTCCAAGCTTGACAAAGCTGGGACCCAAGTCTTCCAGTACCAATCGAACGCGGCGTGGTGATAGTACGCCGGGCTTGAGCGGTATCCCCTTCACCTTGGAGGGGTCGACCCGCCTATCTTTCCGGCCTGCAATGCGCTCCACCACATCACCTAGGCCATGCTTGATCAGTACCCTGGCTATTCCTCCGATTCGCCTCACTCCCTTAAACCCAGCTGAAGCCTTCAATAGACCCATAATGATCTGCCTTTCCAATACCGTTGCTGTCTGCCCATTACAGTGTCTGGACACTTACCTGGCCCGGACGGGATCACCTGCTGATTTTTACACAATTAGTGGGTCCATATCCACTGGAAATTTAGAAGCAAGGTTAGCAAGGAGGTTTTAAGATTTTAGATTGCGGATTGCAGAATGTAGAATGTAGAATGCAAAATTTGATACATTGGTTGTTTCAGCCTTACTCAAATGAAAAAGGCGAAGTAGTAGACTCCGCCTGCTTTTTTCTACGAAAGGATAGATTCCAGTTTTATTCAATTACCACAAGGGTAACCCTGCGATTCTTGGAACGTCCTTCCTCTATAGTATTGTCCGCAACGGGTTTGGACTCACCGCAAGAAAATCCATTCATACGCTGTAGCGGTATACCATGTTTCGTGTACAAATAGCCCATGGCTGCTCTAGCTCTGGCCAAGCCAAGATCGAAATTATAATCATCTTCGCCGAAGTCATCCGTATGTCCTTGTAACTCAACAAAAACGTCCTTGTTTGTTTCCATAAGAGAATTGGCAAAATAGTCCAGAGCCGATTTGGCTTCCGGTGAAAGGGCATAACTGTCGAAAGCGAATCGGACAGCCCCGTCAAATTCGGTTGCGTCATAAAAACTGGCTCTGGTCAACTGCTCTGCTCTCTCCAGAGCCATCTGGGGTGTGGTGCAGGGCTCTCTCTGCGCCACCTCCGGTTCGATTTCTACCGGTACAGTTTCTTCCTGAACCGCAACTGGTTCTTTCTGAACCGAGGCCTTGGTGGCACATCCCGTCACGATAAACATAACTAATCCTGCAACGGTGATGATGGCCATGAGGTTTTTCTTCATGACTGATTCTCCTCCCCTTTGGGCCCGCATTGCTCAAGTAGCAGTGTCGCAGAAAGCGTTATGCAAACAATGCGCGCGAGAGCTGAACGAGTACCTATGCTCCAACTGATTTATCAACCAAGTTGAATCATTTGCAAAACATGTGCCTAACTTTAGTGCAAGAGGAGATTCATAGTGTTGAACTAGCGGGAGTCCAAGATAAAAGTCCTCTGCTGCGCGCGAATTCCCATTGAATTACAGTGGTTTCTGTCAAGCTTTTTCGTTGACTTCAACCTTGTAACCGTGGTTTATTTCCAATAGGGTGATGATCATACGGCTATTAATTATAGTTACCAACATAGATTGCATTCTTTCGAGGTCTGTCAACGGAGTGGCTTGCTCGCGAAGAGAAGTTGCCAAACAGAAGCGCCCGCGCCCAGAGGACTTCTTTTGACCCCACAGTAAAGATCACCAATCAGAGGAGACAATAACATGGCTTCAGATGATGCAAGCCGCCAGGGGCCCCGATTCAAAGTCAAGTGGCCTGTCAAGGTAAAGACAAATCAAGGCTCCATGGAAGGGGTGACTCTGGATCTTGGCACAGATGGCGCCTTTGTCCGTTGTGCAAAGCCCCTCAAGTTAAACGAAGTTTTTGATATCGTCATAACCGCACCCGACCAATTGATCGAAGCGACGGCTGAAGTCGTCTGGTCGAATATCCACGGCCCCGATGACGACATCACGCCGCGTGGCATGGGTTTGCGTTTTCTAAAGATTTCTGGGGAACACCGTAGGGTTATAGCCAAAGAAGCCTTGCAACATCTGGATGCAAAGAAAATAGATTCCAGGGAGTTGGAGGCTCTTCAGACGTTAGTCCTGGATGTGGACGAGATCTCGTCAGAATAATCCTTCGGGAAGGCTTTATCTGCCTTAAAAAACCCCAAAAAGGAATAGTAGAAAGACTGCTACCAGACTCTGGGAGGGAGGTAAGACAGTATGAAGAAATTGGGATATATGAACTTGATCTTCTTGCTTATCCTGTTGTTGCTCACCGGATGTGAAACGACCCGCAATTTTACCGATTCAATCACTTCGGGCGGGGAAGAAACGTTGTTCGCTCAGGTGCCACCTGACCAGCGTATTCAGGTTGAAAAGGCTGAATTCGATTTGAAGGTTGCCGAGGAAAGATTGGAACTCGCCAAATTGAAGACGGAGTTGGCCGATCTTCAGGAAAAATACGCAGGATACGACAAAGAGGTGACCAACAAGTACCGAGAGGAGGCGGAGGTTAGCCTGGATCTTGCCAAATGGGAAGCGATAGACAGATCAGGCTTGGGAGAAAAGGACAAAAATATAGACAATATTGCTGATCTCAAGTCCAAGAGGCTAAAAATTGAAGCTGAAAGAATCAAGATCGAGGCGAAGCGGGAAACTACTGAAAACAAAATCAACGACCTTAGCAGACAGATAAAAGAACTGGAGGAAAAAATCGACAATATGAAAATGGGGGATTAATCACACGATTCGGCAGGCCCAGGCTTTGGGCTACCCCAAATTAAAGGCACAGGGCCCAAGGCACAAGGCAAAAACAATAAAAGAAAACTTATCCTCTCCTTATACCCTGTACCTTGCGCCTTGTACCTTGAACCTTTTCTGTTGGCAAAGCCATTGAAACTTGACCGGGCCTATCGAAGATCCCGCCATGCGGGGAAGGATCAGTTTTTCTTGCCCAAATAAATTAATGGAGGTGCTGCCATGGCCCATCCCCTTCGCTACGATATAGCCGATGCCAGATTAACTTACAAAGGCCGTCACGAGCCGAGAGAGATGAGCACGGAGAAAGTCTACACTTTCAACCTGA
>CP070735.1:2258248-2265754 GCA_020347625.1 Deltaproteobacteria bacterium | reverse complement strand
GTTCTAGGGGCATTGAAAGTACTCTTTCGTCGGACACGCAACCAGCTGGCAGCGTGCAACTGGCAGCTGGCAGGGAAAAGACATCCTGATTACAGAATCATTGCTGCATGCCGGAAACTGCCTGCTGTCAGCTGTTAGCTGCTAGCTTGGTCTGGCAGCTACTCTATGCGCTTTGCGCTCTGCGCTCTGCGCTCTGCGAGTATACCTAGACAATTTGTGGGGACTGGAGTATTATGCCTGCGTTGCAAAATCCAGAACTCTTAAGAATCAGGTCCGAAGTATAGGAGGAGAGCTTAATGGCAGTGATTACAATCAGTAGGGAATGTGGTGTGGAAAGCGAGAAGGTGGCGTCTCTCCTGGCGGAAAAACTGGGTTGGGAATATATAGGAAAAAAGCTTGTAGCTAGGATAGCAGAAGAATTACACATTTCAGAAAGCGAAGTGGAAGCGTTTCGGCAGGACTCGCAGTCGCGCCTGCTTCGTTTTGTGGATAGATATACATGTTCGCTGGTACAGAAGGTGGTGGATCGTGAGCGCGGCTGCCTGGATGACAATGCATACTTCGACACCACCAAGAGACTGGTCGAGGACATTTACGAATCCGAGGACGCCATTATTCTTGGATGGGCTGGGCAGTGCATTTTGCGGGGCAAGCCCGATGCACTCCACGTGCGGCTGATCAAAGATGAGGAAGGAAAAATTGACACCATTATGAAGCGTTTCAAAATAGGTCAAAAGGCAGCCAAGGATTACATCAATAGAGAAGAAAAGGATTCAAAGAGTCTGATCAAGCACTACTTCAATGTAGATTGGAACGACGTACATCTTTACGATTTGATTATCGACATGGGAAAAACTTCCATTGAAGAAGCCGCGGACAAGATTATAAATAATCTAAAAACCAAGAGTAGTTGACCAACATTCTAGGCCTTTTGGGCCTGACGACATTTCCTTGAATTTCAGGCCTGCCCCACTAAGAAGAGCTCTGCAGCAGCTCTTATGAACCACCTTTCATCAAGAGCTTTCATTTAGAAAATGATCGACAGTCGCAAATCATTGCCAAAAACGCTAGTTGCCGACTACATCGTCGGACCGGCGGAGTCTTTCTTCAAGAAAGAGGCTTCCAGCAGTGTTCTACTGCTTGCGGCAAGCATAGCGGCTGTTATCTGGGCCAACTCCGCTCTCGCCCCTACTTACCACGATCTCTTGCACATTGATTTCACCCTTGCATTTGGTGAATACCGTATCACCAAGACTCTCGCCCACTGGATCAATGATGGTCTCATGACCTATTTTATTTTTATCGTGGGTCTGGAGATCAAGCGCGAAATCCTCGTTGGTGAGCTTTCTTCACGCAAAAGCGCTCTTCTCCCTGTGATTGCAGCAATTGGGGGAATGCTCGTCCCCGGTGCTATCTTTCTCGGACTCAACCGCGGCACCGCCACCGTTAATGGTTGGGGCATACCCATGGCAACCGATATCGCCTTCGCCTTGGGGGCCATCGCCGTATTTGGCAGGAGATTACCCGTCGGCCTGAGAGTGTTTCTCTCCGCATTCGCCATTGCCGACGACCTGGGGGCCGTAATCATCATTGCGGTCTTTTACACCAAAGAAATTGTCTGGTACTACCTCATCATTTGTATTTTCTTCGTGATTGGGCTCGTAATTGCCAATCTCCTCTGGATTAGGTGGACCTTCCTCTATGCCCTCCTCGGTCTTGGCATCTGGGTTGCCGTCCTGGGCTCTGGAGTCCACCCGACTGTGGCAGGATTCGTGGTCGCCATGTTCATCCCAGCCCGGGCGAAGTATGATACCGATATATTCGTCAAGAAGGTGAAGGAGGTCATGGATGAGTTCGAGTGCGAGGAGCAGAGCTGCGGCTACTCCATTCTTCTAGACCGCGGCCACCTCAATGCGGTCCACGCCCTCGAACTTGCCTGCCATGATGTGGAAACGCCATTGCAGCGGCTCGAGCACGCCTTGCACCCCTGGATTGCCTTTGGGCTCCTCCCCGTCTTCGCCTTTGCCAACGCCGGGCTTTCCCTGGAGGGGATGAACCTGGCAAGCGTTTTGGCGCAACCTCTCACTATGGGTATTGCCCTGGGGCTTTTTGTTGGAAAGCCCCTGGGTATTGCTCTGTTTTCCTTTTTTGCTGTGAAAACGGGTATGGCTGTGCTCCCCAAGGGGGTCAGATGGTCACACATCCTCGGGGCCGGCATGCTTGGAGGTATCGGTTTCACCATGTCCCTATTCGTCTCCGGTCTCTCCTTAACCTCACCCGTATTGCTCAACTACTCAAAACTGGGAATTCTGCTGGGTTCAATCCTTTCGGCAGTAGCAGGCCTTCTTTTCCTAAGCTGGGCGTGTGCCGTTCACAAAAAGCGTGAGGAAGCTACAGCAGTACAAACAAGCGAAGCGAAATAGCCTTTCATTTTTCTTACAAGTGGCCGTAAGTATCCAGGGCCTCCAGCAGTGGGGTGCCTTTGCTAATATCCTCACGGGCCCTGGAATCTTTGTTCGCCCACTCCACCGCTTTCGCTGCGATCTCAGCTACCAGAATACCCGGCACCACAATCACCCCGTCATCGTCAGCCAAAACGACGTCTCCCGGCGCCACCGTCACCCAATCTTCCAAGGAGCCGCGAACCCGTATGGGTTCCTGCCGAGCAATTACCCGCCACCGACCAATTGACTGGGCCGGCGTGCGGTAGCGCACCATCATTGGTAAATCCAGGCCTCGAAGGTAGGCGAGATCCCGCACACCGCCGTCAACCACGACGCCAGCGCATCCCCGAGCCCTCATAGCTGTGGCAAGCAGGTCACCAAAACAACAGACGCCGCGGATGTCATTGCCCGCCCAAACCGCAACTACGCCAGCAGGCATTCCATCGATGGCTGCCAGTTTATCTCGATCACCTTGGCCCGACCAGCTTTGCGATTCGCCAGCAATAGTATAGGCGGGACCTGCGAATCGTATGCCCGGGCCAGGAATGGGAAAAAGGCTGTTGTCCAGCACCGGCGGCAAACGACCTAGGGTGTCGAAAATGTCTGCGATAACCGCTGTTCCGGCCTGACTTAGAGATTTCAACAACGTTTCCATCAAACACCTCCATCCCGTTGCATTGATATTGACCAAATCAGATTCACCCTGCTAACCACTCCTGATATATCTCACGTATTCAAGTGAGAAAAAAGAGGACGCTAACTCTTTCATCAACTCTGTAACTATTTCCCCCATATTCCGACTATTCCTCAGTTGACTTGTAATCACCCGTGTGAAAAGGATTCGTCGAGTGACTAGCATGAAAGGGTACTTGCTTTCTGGGGGATGAGCAGTGGAATACGAGTTTATGGTACCAGTATATCACGATGTTGTTGGTGAAGTTCCTCTGGAGTCGATGAGTTTTATTGGGGCACTTCTACTTATTCTCTTGGTTGCAATTTTGCTTTTCAAACTCAAGCTACCAACACCGAAAAACCACAAAGAAGAATAGAAGCACTTGGCAAAAACTTCTTGCATATTATTATTACTGAAAGTCACGGCCATGGAACAAATATAGCCATCCAACTTCCCTTCACTTTTCAACAGCCGCATCCCGCTGCCAGACACCACGGTGTAAGCTGGTTGACGACACCAAGAGTATCTGCCAGACTATCCTCTGTAACATGAGCTTAAAAAGAGGAGTATATGAATGATCATCAGAGAGGCGACTCAATCTGATGCAAACGGAATCGCGAAAGTGCATGTAGACTGTTGGCGAAGCACTTATGATGGTATCGTGCCTGGGGATTTTCTAGCTGATTTGTCGTATCACGAAGCTGAGAAGTTTTGGCGTGACGTCTTAATTGATTCTGATATACAGGGGTTTGTCTATGTCGCTGAAAATGATGCAGGACAGATCGTAGGATATATAGCAGGCGGGCCTGAGCGTGAAGGAAACCGGCCTTATGAAGGTGAATTCTACTCTATCTACATTCTGAAGGAGTTTCAAGGTCAGTCCATCGGACGAAGCCTGATTGCTGCGGCAAGCAAGCAGTTGTTGCAATCCGGCTTGAAGTCCGTGATGCTATGGACATTTGCGGTGAATCCCTACCGTGGGTTCTTTGAGTCATTAGGAGGTAAGGTCGTAAGTGAAGAAACCATTGAAATTGGGGGATCACGGCTGGTTCAAGTTGCTTACGGTTGGTCAGACGTCAGCGAGCTAGTAGCGAAGAGCGACTGAACCGCATATTGCCGAAAAAACGGCGAAAACGGGGTCAGAGCTTAATTATTAATTTGACAAGCGGTTCTAGTTAATAATTAAGCTCTGACCCCGTTTTCCTTGCTACTCGATTCCTCTTTATCAACTAATTCTGTATAATGCTTTCTTCTGATTTAGCCTCTAACGCACGCGGAGAGACAGGATTGGGATAAAGGCATGGAAGAAATTGATTCGGCGCTGCCTCTAGTTGCGATCACCATGGGAGACCCCGCCGGCATTGGCCCGGAGATCATCGCCATGCTCTTCCAGCGTGCCGACATGGGCAGAAATTACCGGATTTTGGTGGTTGGAGACCAGAGCGGTATGAAAAGGGGGTTAAAGATCGTCGGCGAAGCTGACCCCTTTGTTCATATCAATGCCATCGAACCCGAAAGATTACAGGATCCAGGGCCATATTTTCTGGCGACCTCCTGCCTTTCTGAACATGACATCAAATTTGGTGATCCTTCTGCTGCAGCTGCCCATGCCACTATTGACTTTATTCGTCAAGCGGTGCTAGCCGCAAAAGACGGTCTTGTTGATGCGGTCTGCACCGCCCCCATCAACAAAAGCGTTTTGAAACAGGCGAGTTTTGCCTTTCCTGGGCACACCGAATTCCTGCAAGACCTCACCGGCGCTCGCCGAACTGTGATGATGCTCGCTGGCGCCACTTTG
This sequence comes from Deltaproteobacteria bacterium, assembly GCA_020347625.1. Lineage (GTDB taxonomy): Bacteria > Desulfobacterota > Syntrophobacteria > BM002 > BM002 > BM002. The sequence goes on along the minus strand of CP070735.1, from coordinate 2,260,839 downwards.
CGGGTTAGTTTGGTAACGATTCACTGTGGGCTGGCTGAAGTACCCGAGCGTCTCAACATCGATCTGGTCTCAGAGACCATAATCATTACTCATGAGGCCCTGGCCAAAGATTTCGACATCAGGCAACCGCGACTGGCAGTGGCAGGCCTCAACCCTCATGCCGGCGACGGTGGCTTGTTTGGAGACGAGGAGGAGCGCATCATCGGCCCGGCCGTGTCGCACTGTCGGCAACAAGGGTTGGATGTGAACGGGCCGCTACCACCCGACACCGTTTATTATCAAGCACACCGGGGCAAGTTTGACGCTGTGGTCAGCATGTACCATGACCAAGGTCTTATTCCACTCAAACTGCTTCACTTCCAAGATGCAATCAATATCACTTTGGGGTTGCCCATCGTCCGAACTTCAGTGGATCACGGCACTGCTTATGATATTGCCGGCACAGGCAGAGCAAGTCCAAAAAGTCTATTCGCGGCCCTGGATCTGGCAGCAAGTATAGCGCAACGGAGGAAGCCAAGAACACAGCAGGCAGGTGACAGATTGAAGGTATAAGAAGCGGAAGGTGATTGAAATTCCAAATTACAAATCACAAATAACAAACAAAACACAATGACCGAAATACAAAATTCCAAACATGTTTTGGTCATTGAATATTGGAATTTGAAATTTATTTGTAGATTGGTGCTTGGGATTTGGAATTTGTTACACAGAGGACGAGATAATGTAGGCGAGAAACTGTGCAAAGCCTAATGACTAATCAATAAATGAGAACTGAACAGTGAAAAATATTATTATCCGTGGTGCCCGACAGCATAACCTGAAGAATATCGATGTGGATATTCCCAGGAATCATCTGGTGGTGATCACCGGGATCAGTGGCTCCGGGAAATCCTCCCTTGCCTTTGACACCTTATATGCTGAAGGCCAGAGGCGTTACGTGGAATCCCTGTCCTCATACGCCCGCCAGTTCCTGGAAAGGATGGATCGGCCAGATGTTGACTATATCGAAGGTCTGAGTCCTGCCATTGCCATCGAGCAGAAAACTGCCGCCAGGAATCCTCGCTCCACCGTCGGCACAATTACCGAGATCTACGACTACCTCAGGGTTCTCTATGCTCGGGTTGGTCAGCCCCACTGCCTTGGATGCGGCAAAGAGATCCAGGGCATGACCGTTCAGCAGATGGTTGACGGGGTTTCAGAACTTCCAGAGGGCACCAGGATTCTCATCCTTGCACCGCTGGCGGGAAACGATCTCGGGCGGCCAAAGTATGTCTTTAGCCGGCTGCGGAGGGAAGGATTTGTCCGGGTTCGGGTCGATGGTACGGTCCTGGAGCTGGACCAACCCATTCAGTTGCCCGGTGGTGTCGCTCCTCGGATCGAGGTGGTTGTCGACCGACTCGTGGTCCGACCAAATGGCGTAAGGCGGCTTACAGATTCCATGGAACTTGCCCTCCGCAAAGGTGAAGGAAGAGTTCGAGTGGCTATTCTTGACGGCGACGAATGGGATTTCAGCGAACAGCCCCTTTGCCACTCCTGCAACCTCAGGCTGCCGGAACTCTCTCCTCAACTCTTCAGCTTTAACAACGCCCTCGGTGCTTGCCCTGACTGCGCCGGGCTAGGGATGAGGGAAACCTTTGAGGGTGCAGTTCCACATTTGCGGAAGGGACCACGTCAGCAACTCAGCGGTGACGAACGCGGGCGCTCGTCCGCTTTTCGCTCTAAGAAACCGTGTAGCACCTGCCAGGGGGCGCGACTTCGGCCGGAAGCCCTGGCAGTAACCATTGAGGACATGAACATTCACCAGGTGAGTAGGCTTGACCTGGCTGGTTTGAATGGCTGGATTGATAGACTCCGCTTTCCTTCGCAGCATATACCAGTGGCTAAGCAGTTGCTTGACCAGGTAAAGCAACGGTTAGAGTTTCTTCACCAGGTGGGACTTTCTTACCTCAGCCTCGAGCGTGCCTCAACTACTTTGTCGGGCGGAGAGGCACAGCGGCTGCGGCTCGCAACCCAGATCGGTTCCAGACTTGTGGGTGTTCTCTACATCCTCGACGAACCGAGCATCGGTCTACACCAGCGTGACAACAAGCGTCTATTGGATACTCTCAAAACGCTTCGCGACCAGGGCAATACCGTTATGGTTGTAGAACACGACGCCGAGACCATCATGACAGCAGACCATGTTATTGATATTGGGCCAGGGGCTGGAGTGCACGGTGGTCATCTTGTCTTTAATGGTGGCCCTGACGCTCTTCTTAATCACTCAGACTCTCTGACCGGCCAATATCTTTCCGGCCGGTTGAGCATCTCAATTCCAGTGAACCGGCGGTCTCCCAGCCGCGGCTTCCTAGTCATCGAAGGTGCCAGTGCCAATAATCTAGACAATATATCCGCGTCCATTCCTATCGGTCTGTTTACCTGCGTAACCGGTGTTTCCGGCTCAGGTAAGAGCACGTTAATTCTGGATACGCTCTATCACGCGGCAGCAAAAAAGTTGTACCGCGCTCGCGGAGAACCTGGCGCTCATCGCCGGATTCGAGGTCTAGAGACGTTCGACAAAGTGGTTCACATTGACCAGGGGGCCATTGGCC
>CP070735.1:2252656-2258148 GCA_020347625.1 Deltaproteobacteria bacterium | reverse complement strand
TGTTTCTCGCTACCGGCCATTTCCAGAAAAGAGCTGATGTCCCTTACCGAAGAGTGCGCCAAGGTGACCGGTATTCCTTTTGTCACCGAGAGCTACCTGGAGGAGGCCATGGAGGTGTTGAACAGCTAAGTCGATTCTCAAGCAGAACAGGAGGAGACCCAGCCTACGCTGGGTCTCTTTTTTTTAGGGGGATGAGATTGGAGAACGAGTGTCAACCTGCCCTATGCCCTATGCTCTGTGCCCCATCACTTAACTTTAATCCAGAGAAGCTTCGCCACACCCGGACCTGGGTTTTTCCATTGGGTGGGCATTTCAGAGGTGAGGTAAATCACATCCCCAGCACGGAGGCTGTAAACAGCCTTGTCCAATTTTACTTGCAATCTGCCGGAAAGCAGATAGCCGATTTCTTCGCCTTTATGGATAAAGAAATGGGAGGGCAAGGTGCTATTCGGTGTGACCTCGATGAGGTACGGTTCTGCCTTGGATTCGAAATCAAGGGGGGACAAAAGTTTTGCATAAGCAGCTTCCGTGGGCAAATCTGGAAACTTGACATCAACCGCCTCGGCGGAGGTAAAGATAAGGCGCTTTTTCGGTTCTGTCTGCTCTTGGAAAAAGGAACTGATCTCAACCGCCAGGACTTCCGCCATTTTCATGAGGGCCGGCAACGAAGGGTAGATAAGATTACTTTCAACCTGGGAGATGGTACTGGGGGTTACGCCCACCAGTTTGGCGAGTTCAGTTTGCGATAGACCTCTTTTGGATCGGAGCTCCTTGAGACGTAAGCCAATTTCAACAGGTCCCGACGTCCGTCTTTCAGCATCAAAAGTGACGGTCAGATCCTTGGTCCAATAATTGTGAGGTTTGTGCAGATTGTCCAGACTGCGTTTTTCGGCCTTGAGAATGGTTAGGGATGTGGTGCCTCTTTTAATGGCCAGGTCTATGGCCACTTGAGCAATTTGATTTATCTGGGCCCTCAGCCGGGGGGAGTGGGCGGTCTTTTCTAGGATCCAGTAAGCAATGGTATTCAACTCGTAAAGGCGCGGACAGGAATGGGAATAAAAGTTCAGAATACTCTCTTCGCCACCCCACAGTTCCTGCATCCCAGTGATACTCTCGAAGACAAAACGAACGTCTCCTTCCATGGTGGTATGGACACCATAGAGGATGTCCATGAAGTGTTCCACATTACGAGGCTCGTCTACTCGTGTGATCTGGCATGGCCATTCCGATTCCTTTTCCTCATAAAATTTGAGGAAAATCGGGGAGCCGGCACCCTTGCCGTAAGTGAAGCAATCCAATATGGTGAGAGACGGGTTCTCGCTCAAAGCACCCAGCTTGTCAAGTAGGTTCTTGGGTGAGCGGTCAAAGCTGACGTAGATGAGAGGTCTCTCTTGGGCTTGGGAGGCCTGAATAAAATTGAGGCAGAAAACCGAAGCTAGACTGCCGGCATCATCGTGCCAGACCACGTTGTCACCGATGAAGAGCCCCCCTAATAGCCGGTCGAGTTGACTGACTCCTGAGGCAACCCGCTGTCCCTCTGATACTGCTGAAGCCATTGTTCTTTCCTTTGTTATGAGGTGCTCCAAAGAGGGTATACTTCGACCCTATTGTATATAGCTGCCTCCGTCAAGCAAAGTGAATAAGGGAGAATTGCGAATTTCGAATTGTGGAAGGCATAGAGCATAGAGTGAAGAATTTCAAATTTGCCCCAGTCCTGTTGCTTTAGTAGGGCAGGCCTCTGTGCCTGCCAACGGACGGGCCTCCGTGCCCGTCAACACAAGTCATCCCGGAAGCCCGCTTGCCTCGGGCTATCCGGGATCCAGACCCAGAAAACCTGTCAGAGCTTGATCCCCAGTTTTCATTACTGCCAGCTACCATCTGTACTTCCCTATGCTCCATGCTCCATGCCCCATGCCACTGACTCCTGACTACTTTCTTTTCACCCCTCACCCTTTACCCCTCACTCCTAACCATACCCATATGCAAAACATCTTCCAGTTTTATTACATGAATGAAATATTTATTACATTTTTTTCTTGAAATGCACAAACTATTTTTGATATAGTGACCAGACACTGCCGAAGAAGGCAGTTTACCGTCAAGGCCTGAGTTTCAAAGGAGAAATTCCAAAGATTGAGCGTGGCGCTTTTTCCTGTAGGTATTCATCTCACACCAGCCTGAGTTTACCTAGCAAAGGTCCTTTGTCCCGCGCGAAACCTCAATCCGTGGCCAGAGCGGAAAGAGCGGACCGAAGAAGTTCCTGCCTGAATATATTCCCAGAGCCTTGTTAACTGGTGCTACGCGAGTAAGGAGAAGTCTGAAGGACACAGAAGTCTTGGCTACTCGCGAGAAGATTTATTTGGGTATTGAGGAATTAAGGGATTGAGGGATAATAAACTAGTTGAGATAATAAAAATATGTTTAATGTGCTGCCTAATTCCCTAATTCCCTAATTCCTAAATCCCTGCATTCCTAAATTTACCTACAGAAGGAGAACAACTTATGTGCCGTTTGATTGCAATCACTAGTGACGAGCCCCAGTCTCCTATGCTGGCCATCCAGGCACTGGATGTGATGAGGGAAGGGCACGACGGATCCGGAGTAGGTCTCTACTTTGGCGACCTGGGAGGGCCATTCGAGGAGTTGGATGGTGCTCCCATTCTATCGGGCATTTTTTCCAATCAGGGTTTGAAGCGGTTGGATCGGTTCATGATGGATGTCGGGTTCATGACCAAATACAAGACCTCCATCAAGATCCCAAAGAACCCACCACCCGGAGTTCCCAAACGGGATGTCTACCTGATTAGGGCCTATGAATACCCCGAGGACTGGGAAGGGCTGAGCGAAAGTGAGATACAACGCAGATTGTTGATGATCCGGCTCCAGCTGCGGCAGATGGGCGAAGAAGCCGAGGACATGATTGTCTACAGCTTCTGGCCTGATGTGATCATGATCAAGGAGATTGGTGACCCCATGACGGTGGCAGAATACCTCCAACTGGATCGCAAGGAACTCCAGGCAAGAGTGATGTTGGCCCAGGGTCGGCAAAACACCAACTACGCCATAAACCTTTATGCCTGCCACCCATTCTTCATCCAGGGGGTTGCGACCATGACCAATGGCGAGAACACCGCCTTTATCCCCATTCGGGAGTTTCTTACTTCGAGAGGATTTTCTGGATACATGGGGTATCAATCCGACTCAGAGGTCTTTACCCATATTCTCCACTTTACCCTGTACCAATTGGGCCTGGGAATTGAAATGTACAAGCATGTGATTACCCCTCTCCAGGATGATGACTTGGCAGATCACCCCAACGGAGCCTTCTTGAAACAGCTCAAGCACACCTGCCGGAGAATGATCATCGATGGCCCCAATTGTGTGATGGGCTGCCTCCCGGACAATACATTGTTCATGGTCCAGGACCGGAAGAAGCTGCGCCCGGGTGTGGTCGGTGGCAAGCCTGGCCTTTATGCCATCTCATCGGAGATGTGTGGTCTGGATGCGGCCATTCCCGACCGGGATAAGAGTAAGGACTTTCAGCCCATGCATTTGGACACCGCGATCATTCGTCCTGATCGACAGGAGGTTGAGATATGTCGACAAACGGAGTCATTACCCCTTCCACATTGAGCCCCAAGGATCTGCCCTGGCAGATTCAGTGGCAAAAGGATAAGTGCACGCTTTGTGGCAGCTGCACAGCGGTCTGTCCGGTTCACGCCATTGACCTGGGAGTCCATCGGCAACGGCTGGTGCAGACCCCCATGGGACTGGAGACCGAACCTTCAAATGTCTACCAGGTCTACTATGGCATCAGGCAGAAGACCGATCCGGCATACGCCTGTGTGGGATGCGGTATGTGCAGCATGGTCTGTCCCAACGACTGCATCGTGGTTCACCGCAGCGATGAGGCAGACAAACTCAGGTATCACATCAATCGGGGGGGGCAACCGCGCCGGCGAGGTGGCCGGAGAAATGTGCCGCTTGGCATCCTCGACCAGATCAAGTTCACCCGTATCTCCATGCTCACCGACCCCGCTCTGGACGCAGGGCGCCATGAGTTCGAGCTCAGGACCCTTCTGGGAAGGATTCTTCCACCCGAGGAAAACCTGCGTATCCTGAGCGAGCAGGGCTGGATCCCTCCTGTTCGGGAGATCTACCCACTCATGATCGGCTCGATGTCATTTGGGGCGCTGTCTCCCAACATGTGGGAAGGGCTGCAAATGGGGGTTGCCTACCTGAATGAAGAACTCGGCATGCCGGTCCGGATGTGTACTGGCGAAGGGGGCTGCCCGCCGAGACTGTTGCGCTCCCGATTTTTGAAGTACACCATTTTACAGATTGCCAGTGGTTATTTCGGCTGGGACGAGATCATCCATGCCTTGCCGGAGATGAAGGAAGATCCCTGCGCTGTGGAAATCAAGTATGGCCAAGGGGCCAAGCCCGGCGATGGTGGTCTGCTGATGTGGTACAAGGTCAATGATCTCATCGCGGCTATTCGGGGCGTTCCCCCCGGCGTGAGTCTTCCCAGTCCGCCCACGCATCAGACCAAGTATTCCATTGAGGAATCCGTGGCAAAAATGATCCAGTCCATGTACATGGCCTGGGGTTTCCGGGTGCCTGTCTACCCCAAGATTTCAGGAACATCAACTGCACTTGCCGTCCTAAACAACCTGACTCGGAACCCTTATGCGGGGGCTTTGTGCATTGACGGGGAAGATGGCGGGACCGGGGCAGCCTACAACGTTTCGATGAATCACATGGGCTACCCTATTGCCAGCAATATTCGGGACTGCTACCTCAACCTGGTCAAGGTGGGGATGCAGAACGAGATTCCTATAATTGCTGCCGGTGGTGTTGGAAAGCAGGGAAACCTGGCGGCCAATGCTGCCGCCCTCATTATGTTGGGTGCAAGTGCGGTCCAAATAGGGAAATACATCATGCAAGCAGCTGCCGGTTGCATAGGCTCAGAGTCCGACCGCTGCAACGTATGCAATATCGGTCTTTGCCCCAAGGGCATCACCTCGCAGGATCCACGGTTATACCGCCGTCTGGATCCGGAACAGGTGGCAGAGCGGACGGTGGATGTGTTTCTTTCCTTCGACACCGAACTACGAAAGATTCTAGCGCCCTTGGGCCGCTCGACGTCACTGCCCATCGGCATGTCGGATGCTATCGGCATCAACGATAAGGCAGCAGCCGATCGGTTGGATATAAGTTTTGTAGTCTAACCCAGACACAGCTTGTTTCATGCAGGCCGTGGGGAGAGTATTTGACAGTCAGAACCCAGAAACGAAATGGCGCAAGGCTAAAGGCACAAGGCACAAGGAAACAACAAGGAATCGACAGTTCTTCATTCGGTTCTATTATCTCCTGGCTACTTTCCTTGCGCCTTACGCCCTGTGCCTTACGCCACGGTTGTTGGCTCCTGACTTTCAATCTGGAGACATGAATATGCAACAGAAAAAACCACAACCTTACCCAGTGTCCGG
>CP070735.1:2243515-2252556 GCA_020347625.1 Deltaproteobacteria bacterium | reverse complement strand
GTAAGCGTCATTGGAAAAAACTTTCTGCCACTCAGCCTGGGTTTTGCTGATGGGGCTCAATTCAACCGCAGTGCCTGCCTCGGAATGGCATGAACGGCAGTTCTTGCGAAAAAGATACTTGCCCTTGCGGCCATTGCCTTCAGGGGTTGCCAAGTTAACTGTAACAAAGCTTAAGGTCATGACGATGGCCACAATAGCCAGAATCAACTTTTTACCCATTGCGTTTCCTTTCCTTATTTAATGGAGTCGTTTCACTTACCAGGTTGAACGGCAATAATCCTCAAAAATTGTGAACTCTGGAAATGGCAAAAAGGATGCCAATGTCATAATTTTACAAAAGTAATGTGATAACAGTAGGTTATAAAAAAATAGCTTGTTAAATCACCCTTAACAATTGTTAATTGTGTTAACGATTGTTTCGATCAGGATAAATAGAAAGGTAGGAGGTTTCTCTGGGGTATTTGGCTGTGAAATCTTCGCTCTATTAACTATTTAATATAAAGGTTCTGGGGGAGGTTGTAAGAGGGATTGATCCACGGACGCTAACTAGCTTCCCATCATCCGTTTGATGGAGGGAAAAAGGTCCATGTCTGTATGGGGGAGGAAAAGGGCAGCCACGAACTCATCGTAAAATTTGGGGTCCACAGAAAGTTCAAAATAGGTCATCTGCCGTGCCAACGTATTGGCCCGTTCAAGGGCGTGCCTGGAAAGCAATCCCATGCGTGCCCCGGTTAGGGAGCTGTTGCCGATAAACTTCACCCGCTCAGGCGAAACATCGGGGAGCAAGCCGATAAAAATTGCCTTTTCCACATCCAAGTAGTTGCCGAAACCCCCAGCCACAAATATCCTTTCCAGGCTTTCGAAAGACATGCCAACGCTGTTCAGCATTACCCGCATGGCTGCTAATATGGCGCCCTTGGATTTTATGAGATTGCTGATGTCACTTTCGGTAATGACGACACTCTTTCCGGTTTCCGTCTCATCTCCGCTGGCGAGGACAAACTCCATGTCGTCCTCGTTTTTCTGCACTCTAGGATGAGCAGATTCTGCGGGGAATTTACCATTGGGATCGATGATCCGGTTCCGGAAAAGCTCAGCAATGGTGTCAATTAAGCCCGATCCGCAAATTCCTCTGACCTTAGCCCCACCGATGGTCTCATATTGGACCTGATCTGACTCAATATGCACTTTCTGAATCGCCCCTCGCGTGGCTCGCATGCCGCATTTGGTACCACTTCCTTCGAAAGCCGGTCCGGCGGAGGCAGAACAGCAGACCAGCCATTCGTTATTGCCGATAACGATCTCGCCGTTGGTGCCGATATCTATAAGTGCCGAGATTTGTGAACTATTGCTGATCCCGGAAGCGAGTACCCCGGCAGTGATATCTCCACCCACATATGAACTGACACCGGGCAAACAGGCAACCACCGCTTTTGGGTGCAGATGGAGATTCAGTTCCTCCGCTGAACCGGTAGGCAGAAAGTTGGCAGTGGGAATATAAGGTTCCAAACGAATGGTGCACGGTTCAAGACCCATAAAAAGATGAGTCATGGTGGTGTTACCAGCGGCTGTCAAAGCAGTGACATTGCTTGCTGCCACACCGTGTTTCTCTAGAAGGGTGTCAATGAGCGTGTTGACCGAGTCGATGACCGCGTTGTGAATAGGCGACAAACCACCGCGACCGCATGCAAAAATCATCCGTGAGATAACATCCTCACCATATTTGGCCTGCTGATTGTGGCTCGCCTCTACGCCCAGGATAGAACCACTGCGAAGATCCACCAGCTGAACAACAATCGTGGTGGTGCCAATATCACAGGCAATACCGTAGTTTTCTGCACAGGTATCGCCCGGCTCAAGCGACAAAATCTCAATACAGTGCTCATCATAAGGGTGTAAGGTTGCAGTGACCTGCCACTTGCTTTCCCGCAGGAGCTCGGCCAGTCCCCTGAGTGTAGAAAGGGAAGTCTCTAGATACGGTGCTTCGATCTTTTTACGAATTTCTCGGTAGACACGATCGAGATCGGCGATATTGTCCGAAAGGCTCGGTTCGGGTAGCGAGAGATAAAGCTTCTTAGTTACCGGAAGGTATAGCAGTGAAGGTATATCAAAGGTCTCGCTCACTTGGAGGTCCTGTGGCGCATCATAACAGACCATGCTCTCTGTGGTAAGTATTTGTTCCTCCTCCAATCGCGCTTCGGGGGGGACCCAGACCTCCAGATTGGTTTTGACCTCAGTCTGGCAAGCAAGAACAAAGCCCGAATTAATCTCCTCTCGGCTAAGGAATCTAATACTGTGACTCGTAGGTTTCGCCTCTCCGCGGGTAATCTGCACCCTACATTTTCCGCAGACCCCCTCGCCACCGCAGAGGCTATTGATGTAAATGCCAGATTCAGCGGCAGCCTCGAGGATTCTAGATTCTTGTTCCACCTCAACCTTGCCGCCAACCGGCTGAAAAACTACCTTGTATTTGGCCATCGCTCACTCCGCTCCGTTGGGGTCAGCCCCTGACTTTCCGATCTACCTGAATGTCATACGTCTTGAGGCGTTTCCACAGGGTTACCCTGCTAATCCCCAGCATTTTGGCGGCTTTAGATTGGTTTCCGCCAGCGGCTGCTAGCGCCTCCAAAATACGCTTCCTCTCGTCATCATCGGGTTGCTTTTTCAGAGCTCGCCGCCTTGGTGTCACACTCGGCTGTTTTCCGGTGACTCTGGCGGGGAGGTGATTTGGCATGATCTCGCCGTCGTGGCAGAGCACAAAGGCATATTCAATAACATTTATCAATTCACGCACATTACCGGGCCAGTCATAGCGCAAAAGCACATCCAACGCCTCTTTACTCATGCCGCTGATGGGCTTGTCCGTCTTGAGGCGGATTCTATTAATGAAGGTTTCTACCAGTAAAGGAATGTCTTCCTGCCGCTCGCGTACGGGTGGAAGATTGATGGGAATGACCCCGATACGGTAATAGAGGTCCTCGCGAAAACTGCCCTCCTCCATGAGCCGGCTGAGATCTTTATTGGTCGCGGCTAAAATGCGGACATCTATTGAAATGGGGCGGTGATCACCAACCTTCTCGATCTCCTTTTCCTGGAGAACTCTTAAGAGCTTGACCTGGGTGGAGAGAGGAAGGTCGCCTATTTCATCTAGGAAGATGTCGCCACCATTGGCTGCCTCAAATCGCCCTAACCGGGTGCGATCTGCGCCGGTAAAAGCTCCCTTTACGTGACCAAAAAGTTCGCTTTCAAGAAGGGACTCGCTCAGGGCTGCACAGTTTACCTTGATAAAAGGGCCCTTTTGCCGAATTCCCAGCTTATGAATGGCCGACGCCACCAGTTCCTTACCGGTGCCGCTATCTCCATAGATGATAACTGGCGCCTCGGATTGGGCCGCACTAGAAATTAACTCAAAAACCTGTTCCATCGCCGGTGATTTGCCAAGAATTCCATGGAAGCCATCCTCACCACTGAGTTCTTTGCGGAGTCGGGAGATGACTTGCTCTCTGGCAACCACTTCAGAGAGGTCAGTCCAGGTCTCGACGCCCCCAATAACTCGGTCTGAGCTGTCTCTCAGAACAGATGCATTCTTGAACAGGTGAAGACGGGTGCCGTCTTTTTTCCGGAGGGTGCATTTACGGCGTGTCACTTTCAGATCCTTAAAAAGCGAGCAGTACTTGTCATGTCCTTCTGCCCTGGATTTGAAACAGGCGTCGCAGTCCAAAATGTCACAAGCTTTTCCGACAAGTTCTTCTTTACTGTAGCCGCTGAGTTCTTCCATGGCTCTATTCACAGAGACAATTACCCCCTCGGAGTCCACCACCATCAGGCCATCGGCCATAGTGTCAACGATGGTTTTCCAATACTGGCTGTACTCTTCCTCAAACATAATCGGTCTGACTCCCTGGATCAGATTCTTGAATTGCTCTTTAAAAAAGATGATAGAAATTTTCTGAAAACGTGTTAATTCTAACCAAAATGTAAACAGGTGTTAAGTGTAAAACATTGACACTTAACAATCAATAAGGGGAGGGAACAAAAGTTTTATACAGTAATAATAGCCACATAGTAGATATTTTTCCAGCAAAATCTATTGGCATACATATTGCCGAAAAAGCTTCGCGATTGCATCCGATTCAGTAGTTGGAGCCAACTGTGGAAACAAAAAGTGAAGCGGACAAGGTCATCGATCTTCGCGGAATGAGCTGCCCCTGGTCCATTCTCAAAGCCAAAAGCCAACTCATTGTGATGGACCCAGGTGAAGTCCTAGAGGTGCTCTCTACAGACCCCATGATGATCAAAGATTTTCCCAAAGTGCTTCACAAAAACGGCCACCAGCTAGTTCAGATAATAGACAAGTCAGAGGTCTCCCGGCTCTACGTACGCAGGGGAAAAAACGAACAGCATAAATAATTCTCCGGTTTTCTAACCGGTGATGTTGTTAACCAAAACAGACAGGAGGAGGCAATGACAGACACTGATCTTAACAGTATTGAGGCCGCAAGCGTGGTGGATGCCCGTGGCAGCGCCTGCCCCGGTCCTCTACTGGAGGCGAAAAAGGGTATTGGCAAGGTTAGAGTCGGAGAGATTTTGGAAATTCTTTCCAACGATTCTGCAACCAAGAACGACATTCCTATTTGGGCCAATAAGGTAGGGCACGAGTCTCTTGGCCACATTGAAGCAGACGGCTACGACCGAATCTTTGTCAGGCGCAAGAAGTAAGTGAATAGCACCATGGCAGTGCAGGGTAATCAGCAAAAAATACTGATCCTGGCGACGGATACCTGTGCCTATCCGGGTGCAAACGCGGTGGGGCAGGCGCACATGTCCTACCCCGCCAATACCTACATCCTCAGAGTGCGCTCACCCGTTCTCTTTCCCGAGAAGTTTTACCTCGATTGTTTCGCCAAAGGTATCGGTGGCATCATCATCATGTCGTGCGGTGAGGAATGCCCATACGAAGGGGCCTATGAGGCTCTGGCGGCAAGGGTTGATCGGGTCTACAAGATGATGAGAGAAAAAGGGCTCGACATCAAAAGGCTACGCCTCACGGCTATCTGCACGGTATGTACAAGGGCTTTCATAAATGAAGTGAACAACATGAACGCAGTCCTGGATGAATTGGGCCCTCTTGGCTCGGATCAGGCGGCATAAAGACGCATGGCGCAAAGAGCATAGCGCAGAGCGAATGACCAGATGGTTATGACACGCTATGCGCTCTGCGCTTAGCGCTCTGCGGCGAACGGACAACAGACAACGGACCAAAAAGTTCGCAATCACGTGAAGCATGACGAGATTTTGAAAGGAAACATTGCATGGTAAATAAGACGTTTACCTTCGATGCTTTGGTTGTAGGCGGCGGTATAGCTGGGCTGCAGGCGGCGTTGGACCTGGCTGATCAGGATTTCAAGGTGGCCATCGTGGAAAGGGATGTCTCCATCGGCGGCAAGATGATTCGGCTGTCAAAAGTGTTCCCAACTTTGGATTGCTCCAGCTGCATTACCACTCCCAAGATGGCTTCGGCAGCCCACCACAAGAATATCACCATATTTACCTATTGCGATCTAGGATCTCTCCAAAGAAACGGGGAAACCATAACCGCTGCTGTGCAACGAAAGCCGAGATATGTGGATGAACCCAAATGCATCGGTTGCAGGCAGTGTGAATACGAGTGTCCAGTTTACGTGTCAGATTCTGATCAGGGGGGGTTTTCAGCCCGTAAAGCCATTTGCGTACCCTTCTCTAATGCGATCCCGCAGGTTGCAGTCAGGGATGTGGATAACTGTATTCTCTGCGGCAAGTGTGAAAAGGTTTGCCCCACTCAGGCGGTTGACTATTTCCAGAAGCCAGAGGATTTCATAGTTGAGGCGAGGGCGGCTATCCTCGCCACCGGTTTTGGAACCACCCCTGTCCAGGATAAGCATCAATATGGGGAGGGGAAGATCCCTAATGTGATCACGGCATTGCAGATGGAACGGCTCTTGGCACCACACGGTCCGTACAATCGGGTTCTCAGACCGTCGGATGGTATGGAGCCTGACTCCATCGCTTACATTCAGTGTGCCGGTTCCAGAGACAAAAGCATGGGAGTTCCTTATTGCTCGCGTGTTTGCTGTATGTACGCCATCAAGCAGGCCATGTTGTTGTCCGGCGCCCTGCCCCTGGCTGATATCGCCATCTACTACATGGACATCCGTGCCTTCGGTAAAGGGTATGAAGAGTTCTATCAAAATGCAGGGGCCATGGGAATCGAGTTTGTCAAAGGGAAGGTGGCCACATTAAGCGAAGGAGAAAACGGGGGTGTAGTGGTGCACTACGAGTCCCAGGAAGATGGTGGCGGCGTGACCCGAGCACAGCATGACCTGGTGGTTTTGTCCCTGGGAATAGTTCCTGATTGGCGTCCGGAGGGTTTTTGCCAGATATCGACTGGATCTGATGGTTTCATTAAAACGGTAAAGCCCAAGATTGCTCCAAGCTTAACAGAGATGGAGGGAGTGTTTGTTGCCGGTGCGGCTGCAGGGCCGAAGGACATCGTGGACAGTATCGCCGAAGCTGGAGCGGCGGCCATGGAGGCGGCTAAGCACCTGGCGGCTACAAACTCTCCGCACAAAGCTGTGGCGTAAGATTCTGTGCATCGCATTTGGGAGATTCACAGATGGCAGATAGAGACAAAGAGAGCGAGATGCAATCAGAACGGAAAGTAGGAGTTTACGTTTGCCGCTGTGGCGGCAACATTTCCGATCATGTGGATGTGGAGAAGGTATGCGAGGAGGCAAGAAAGATTACGGGAGTGGTGGTTGCTCGGGAAGATATGTTTATGTGCTCCGACCCTGGCCAGTATCTGATTATTGAGGATTTGAAAAACGGTACCATCGACCGGGTTGTGGTGGCTTCCTGCGCTCCTGACCTCCATGAGATGACCTTTCGCAATGCCATCTCAAGGGCCGGTGCTAATTCCTATGTATATGAACATGCTAATATCCGTGAACAGGTAAGTTGGGTCCATCATGGGGAGAAAGCCACCAACAAAGCAGCCCGGCTGGTTGCAGCTGCCTCAGCCAAAGCAAAGCAGCTGGAGCCCCTTGAACCCATTCGAGTAGAAGCCAAAAGGCAGGCAGTAGTTATCGGAGGGGGAATTGCAGGGATGAGAGCCGCCAAAGACCTGGCAACTCGCGGAATTAAGGTGACGTTGCTCGAAAAGTCGCCTTTCCTAGGCGGCAGGGCGGCACAACTCCATCGAGTGGCCCCCACAGGGGAACTGGCCTCTAATCTTGTGGTTGAACTCGCAGACGAGGTTTTGGTGGATCCTGCGATCACAGTCTACACCTGCGCTCAGGTGACAGAGTTCGAGGGCTACGTGGGGAACTTCAAACTCGGTTTCAAACGGGAGCCGCCCGAGTCCAATGAGGACCGTGACAAGATCAAAGCTATGAGGGAGTCAAACAAAGGGTTGGGCGAGTTCGTCCCCCTGGTAGGGGTTTGTCCGGCTGAAATTCCTCAAACAATCAAGGAGTTGACCATCGAGGCCGGCGTTATTGTTCTCGCAACAGGTTTCAGACCTTATACACCACGCAAGGGGGAATATGGGTTCGGTGAATTTAACGAGGTAATCACCCTCCCGGACCTGGTAAAAATTATGGCCGAAAGCGAAAAGAACGGTCGTTATCTAGAAGTGAAGGGTAGAGAGATCAAAAGCCTGGCCATGATTCACTGCGTGGGGAGCAGACAGATACCGGGGATCCACGAAGAGGATGAGACAGGGTATATGAACGAATACTGTTCCCGGACCTGCTGTACAGCAACCCTTCACGCTGCCAACACCATACGGGAAACTTACCCGGAGACCAGAGTCTTCGACTTTTACCGGGATATCCGCACCTACGGTCGAGGCCAGGAAGAGCTTTACGAGGAGGCCTCAAAAAACAAGGTGCTCTTTCTACGTTTTGAGGCTGCGGAAGCTCCCGTGGTCACACAGAACGGTGGATCCAATGATCATCCACTTTCCATCACGGTGAAAGATACGCTTACTTTTGGCGAGGAGGTTGAAATACCGGTTGACCTGGTTGTGCTTGCCGTGGGAATGGAGCCCAACAATGTGTCTGACCTGGCAGCAATGATGAAACTTCCCGTGGGGGCCGACCGATTTCTCCAAGAGGTCCACCCGAAGCTGCGGCCGGTTGAGTTGTCGGTTGCCGGCGTCCTGCTGGCAGGAACCTGTCAGTCGCCCATGGACATGGGCGAAGCGTGCAATGGAGCCTCCAGCGCCGCGGTGAAGGCTTCTTCTCTGCTGGGCCGGGGCTATGTGGAACTAGATCCCTTTGTGGCAGAAGTGAATATGGACCTGTGCGTGGGCACGGGAGCCTGTGTGGAAGCCTGCCTGCAGGAGGGAGCTCTGCAGATGGTGGAGGTCGAGGAGGATGGTAAGAAGGTGCAAAGGGCCGAGGTTAATCCAGCCCTTTGTACGGGATGCGGCGCCTGTGTTGCTGTCTGCCCTGAAAACGCCATTAATGTCAAAGGATGGACACTGAAACAATATGAGGCCATGGTGGATATGATCGTTTCTGATGAGATTGCCGTTTGAATGGGGAATGATTGAGCGAAATCTTGAGTGAAAGACAAGGAAGCAAGGATATTTCATGAGCCAGGAATCAACAAAAAAAACAGCAAAAAAAGAAGCAATGAAAAAGCTTCGAGAGAGCAGGAAACACATAATCAAGGCGACTTCAACCAGGGTGAAGGAAAATAGAAAGGCAATAAAGGCCATCAAAGAACACCTTCAAGCTGAGGCCAGGACAGTACCCGAGATCGCCGAAGCCACAGGTCTGGCGTCCTCTGAAGTACTATGGTTTATAGCCACCTTGAAAAAGTATGGAGAGATCCTTGAAGGAGATAAGGACGGGGGCTATTTTTGCTACTACTTGGCGGAGGCTGCGAGCGAGTGAATTGGTAAGGGGATGTTAATGGACTCTCGGTATTCTCTTTGACGGAGGTTGGAGAATGGCTTTGGTAGATCTGGACTTTCCAGAACAATTAGAGCGCTTTGG
>CP070735.1:2239194-2243415 GCA_020347625.1 Deltaproteobacteria bacterium | reverse complement strand
AGTCGAGTTCTATCGGGACTGGTGCAAGGGCTGTGGGATCTGTGCGGCATTCTGCCCTGCAGGGGCGCTTTCAATCAATGACAAAGGGGAGCCGGAGATTACCAAGCCGGAACTTTGCACCGGCTGTACATGGTGTGAAATGCGCTGTCCAGATTTTTCTGTTCGCGTCAAAGAGAAGCAAGAAGCAGAGGTCCGTGAAGCCTAGTTTGGTAAGGAATAAGCATTAAACACCAAGTGATAAGGAGTTACGAGTCAGAATCCAGAATCTAGAAGCGATACGGCGCAAGGCGCAAGGCGCAAGGCACAGGGAATAAAATTGGAAAGAGATTTAGTTTTGGCCCTGAGCCTTGTGCCCTGAGCCTTATGCCTTCGCCAAGGGCGAATTTATGGTAAAAAAGGGAAAAAAGAAGCCTCGTCTCCTCCAAGGAAACGAGGCTATCGTTGAGGGGGCTCTGGCTGCGGGGTGCAGTTTCTTCGCTGGTTATCCCATAACGCCTGCCTCCGAGATCAGTGAGATCCTCGCATATCGGTTGCCTCAGGTGGAGGGAACCTTTATCCAGATGGAAGATGAGATTGCCAGCCTCGGAGCGGTGATTGGTGCCAGCCTGGCGGGGGCCAAATCAATGACTGCAACTAGTGGACCGGGTTTCTCGCTCATGCAGGAGAATCTGGGCTTTGCTTGTGTGGCCGAGGTTCCGTGCGTGATAGTAAATGTCATGCGAGGCGGCCCTTCCACTGGCCTCCCCACCAATCCTTCCCAAGGGGATGTCATGCAAGCCCGCTGGGGTACCCACGGAGACCATCCCATAATTGTGCTTGCCCCCTCAAGTGTGCGTGACTCCTTCGACATCACGGTCAAGGCATTCAATTTTTCGGAACGTTACCGCACGCCAGTCATTGTTCTGACAGACGAAGTTGTGGCCCACACCCGGGAAACTGTGCTACTCCCTGACCCGGAGGAGATCGAGGTGCTGGATCGGATCAAGCCCAACATGCCCCCCGAGTGGTATATTCCCTATGAGGATACCAGTGGCGGTGTCCCGCCCATGGGGATCTTTGGAGATGGTTATCGTTACCACGTGACCGGTCTGATTCATGATATCCGCGGTTTTCCCACCATGCGCGCCGATGAGATCGAGCCTTTTATGAAACGGCTCTTCCGAAAGATCAGCCAGCACTTCTACGACATCCAGATTGTGCACCGTTTTATGACGGACGATGCCGAGATTATCGTCATCGCTTACGGATCTGTGGCCCGCTCTGCAAGAAGAGCAGTGCTGGATGCTCGGGAAAAGGGGATCAAAGCAGGTCTGCTTCACCTGGTGACCCTACATCCATTTCCACGACGAGATGTGGTGGCCACCATTCGTGACGCAAGGGTGGTGTTGGTACCGGAGATGAACATGGGACAAATTTCCCGTGAGGTCAAACGGGTCAACGAAGGGACCAGTCGGGTGACCACCCTAAATCGAATAGACGGCTGTATGATTACGCCACAGCAGATTTATGAGCGGCTTATAAAGGAATAGATTGAGATGGCAGAGATCACAAAACTAGTACATAAATATCTGCGCCATGACAAGAAATTCCCACACGTCTGGTGCCCGGGTTGCGGCAATGGCATCGTCTTGGGGGCCATGATCCGGGCCATAGATAGACTTGGCTACAGCAAAGATGAAATAGTCATGGTTTCTGGTATCGGCTGCTCGGGTCGGCTGCCGGTTTATGTGGATTTTAACACCCTCCACACCACCCATGGGCGAGCTCTTACCTTTGCCACCGGAATCAAACTGGCCAAACCCGAGCTCAAGGTAATTGTGGTGATGGGTGACGGTGATGCCACCGCCATTGGCGGAAACCATTTCATCCATGCGGCGCGGCGAAACATTAACCTGACCGCCATCATAATCAACAACAACATCTACGGGATGACAGGCGGCCAATACTCGCCCACCACTCCATACGGCATGAGGGCCACCACTGCCCCGTATCGCCACATCGAGCACGCTTTTAGCATTGCTGAGTTGGCAGTTACCGCCGGGGCGGTGTTTGTGGGGCGGGGTGCGGTCTACCACGCTCGGATGTTGGACAAGCTCATAGAAAAGGCTCTAATAAAACGCGGCTTCGGCGTGGTGGAAGTGATTACCCATTGTCATACCCAGTATGGCCGGAGAAACCGGATGGGCGATGCCGTCGCCATGATGAAGTGGCAAAAGGAGCATGCGGTACGCATCGAAAAGGCGGAGGAAATGAGTGAAGAGGAGCTCAAGGATAAATTCACCATCGGGGTGTTGGTGGACAGGGAGCTTCCAATATACACCGAGCAATACGATCTGGTACGGAAACAAGCGAGGGAGAGCCTTACTCGCTGATTCGGTAATCTTTACGACAAGTTGGATTTGCAATGGGAGAGCGCTACGAAATTTGCTTGAGTGGTTCAGGAGGACAGGGTCTCATTCTCGCGGGAATTATCTTGGCTGAGGCTGCTGGTGTCTATGGGGGCAAGCACGTCGCTCAGAGCCAATCTTACGGGCCTGAGGCTCGGGGTGGAGCCAGCAAGGCAGAGGTGGTCATAAGCGACGAGGAGATTGACTATCCAATGGCCACCAGGCTGGATCTCTTGCTGGCGATGAATCAGAAGTCCTCAGATTCTTTTTACTTCGACCTGAAGCCAGAAGGGACCCTGGTGGTGGATTCCACTTTTGTGGACCAGACTCCCACCACCAAGGCTATTCGGATTCCCTTCACAGAACTCGCCCGTAAAGAGCTGGGCAGGGAGATGGTGGCCAACATAATCGCCTTGGGTGCGTTAGCAACCTTGACTAAGTTGGTATCGCTCAAGTCACTGGAAACCGCGGTTTTAGCGCGCGTTCCCAAGGGAACCGAGGAGCTGAACAAAAAGGCGCTGCAACTCGGCAGCAAAGCAGCCAAGGCGATTTTAAAAGAGAGAAAACCCGAATCTATTCAAGGCCACGGTCCAAGTTATGAAGATACTCCTTACGAATGATGATGGCATTTACTCCAAGGGGATCGAAGTCCTTTATGAGCACCTCTCCAGGGACCATGAGGTACAGGTGGTGGCTCCTGAAATCGAGCGAAGCGCGGTGGGGCACGCCATCACGCTTACCGATCCCCTTCTGGTTAAGCCTGTAGACCGCAACGGGGCTTTCTTTGGCTATGGAGTGAAAGGCACGCCCGCTGACTGTGTCAAGTTGGCTATTAATGAAGTCATGGAGCAACAGCCCGACCTAGTTGTGTCAGGGATTAATCTGGGTGCCAACGTAGGCATCAACGTGATCTACTCTGGTACGGTTTCTGCCGCTACCGAGGGTGCCATCCTGGGAGTGCCCGCAATCGCTGTTTCAATAAACACCTTTAGGAATCCCGACTTCGAACCGGCAGCTCGCTTTGCCCGCTTTCTGGCGGGTCAGGTGAATGAATACGGTCTGCCTCCTCATACCTCACTGAACGTCAATGTCCCGGCCATTCCTGAGAACGAGATTAAGGGTGTCCGAGTCACCCGCCAGGGAGTCACCCGCTTCGTGGAGAGCTTTGAACGCAGAGTGGATCCGAGGGAAAATGTGTATTACTGGCAGTGTGGTAGCACTCCCCCTTTACAAGAAGATGATGACACCGATGCCTGCGCCCTGGCAAACGGCTATATTTCCATTACTCCCATCCATCATGACCTCACCAATTACGACTTTATGGAGTCTCTCCGCCGCTGGTCTTTTCCCAAGGTTACAGACTAGAAAAGAAGCTTTCAGCTGTCAGCGATCAGCTTTCAGCAGGAGTCGAAACAAAAAGTATAATTGCTCAATACAGTTTTGAAAGAAGAGATGTTTTGCGGTGTCCGCAAAACCCTATACATATTAAGGGACTAAAGATCTTATGATTTTTTTCTTAGCTGACGGCTGACAGCTGAAAGCTAACGGCTGAAGGAGAAATTGACACGATCGGTAGGGCATGATAGAAAACCAGTCTGCGAGATTAGCACGTCTAATGCGCCCGTAGCTCAGCCTGGATAGAGCGCCGGACTACGAATCCGTATGTCGCAAGTTCGAATCTTGCCGGGCGCACCAGTAATATCAAGGGGTTAGGTCATTCGGCCTACCCCCTTTTTGCTTTATGGGTAACGGTTTGGGTAACAGTTGCGAAGCCAAGGAACAATAAGATAAGGAGAAGCGATAATTTGGGACTTCTGCTCAGAGGAAGAAGGGT
>CP070735.1:2223218-2239094 GCA_020347625.1 Deltaproteobacteria bacterium | reverse complement strand
GGAGACTTAGCATAGAGACTAGGTGTTACATGCCATTACTTCAGATAAAAAATATGAGTCATGATTTCGGCGGGCTACGGGCTGTCAATAACTACAATCTTGAGATCGAACCCGGCCAGATCAGGGGTCTGATCGGGCCCAACGGCGCAGGCAAGACGACAATATTTAATCTGATAAGCGGTATTTACCGGCCCACTGAGGGTGATATCCTGCTGAATGGCAACTCCCTCGTCGGTCTTAAACCTTATCAGATCGCTGCCATGGGTCTTGGCAGGACCTTTCAGAACCTCCGGTTGTGGCGTCATATGACTGTCCTCGATCATGTAAAAATGGCCCGTTACTCAAAGATTAACTACGGGCTGCTTGGCGCCTTCTTCGGCACACCAAAACGTCGCAAAGAGGAAGCAGAGATTGAAGAAAAAGCCTTTAGTCTCTTAAGACTGGTGGGTGTGGCTGATCTTGCTGATCAGGTAATTCTCAATCTCCCTTATGGGGCCCAGCGAAGGGTTGAGATGGCCAGAGCTCTCGCTACAGAGCCTAAGATATTGTTTCTGGATGAGCCTACTGCGGGAATGAATCCTGAAGAACTCATTCAGATGATGGAGATTATTCGGCGAATCCATAGCGAATTTGGACTGGCGATCTTTCTCATCGAACACCGGCTAAAAGTGGTCATGGAACTTTGTGAGATTATTCAGACCCTGGTTTTCGGCGAGGTCATCGCCGAGGGTTCTTCTGAAGATACCCAAAACGATCCTAAGGTGATAGAAGCCTATTTGGGCAAGGAGACGATTCTCTAATGTTGCTGGTGGAAAACCTCAGGGTCTCCTATGGTAGGATTCGGGCCCTCCACGGCATAAACTTCAATGTTGATGAGGGCGAGATCGTATGTATTATCGGCGCCAATGGTGCTGGAAAGAGCACCACCCTGCGAGCCATCTCCAGAATGATCCCAGTTGAATCGGGTACCAGGATGACTTACAAGAACCAGGATCTGCTCAAATATCCCGCCGATAGGGTGGTGAGCAAGCTTGGCATATCCCACGTCCCCGAGGGAAGGCGCATTCTTGACAACTTGACGGTCATGGAAAACCTGAAACTTGCCACCTACGCTAGAAAAGACGGCACGGGTAAAATCCAGGAAGATCTGGAGCGGGTATTCTCCATCTTTCCCCGCTTGGAAGAGCGACGAAACCAAAAGGGCGGGACCTTGAGCGGCGGCGAGCAGCAGATGCTGGCAATCGGTAGGGCTTTCATGAGCGGGCGGAACGTGATGTTGCTCGACGAACCCTCGATGGGCTTGGCGCCTTTACTGATGCTGCATATGTTCGAAGCCCTCCAGGAGATAAACAGAGAAGGTGGCACCACCATTCTTCTGGTTGAGCAGAATGCAAGATTGGCACTGCAGTTCGCCCAAAGAGGGTATGTGCTGGAGCATGGAAACTTGGTGCTTGAAGGCAGTTCTGAGGACCTTCTTGAGGACCCGGAAGTGAAGAAAGCCTATTTAGGAGGTTAGCCAGTTATGCCAGTTTAGCCGGTTTGCCGGTTCAATTACAAATAGGAGGGGCACCGAATGAAGATCAAAAAATTTGAAGATTTGGAGTGTTGGCAAGAATCTAGATCCCTTACCAAGCAAATCTACAGTCACACCAAGAAATCTCCCTTTTCAAAAGATCTACGCTTATCCAGTCAGATAACAGGTGCAGCGGTTTCCATCATGAGTAACATATGTGAGGGATTTGACTCACTCTCCAATAAAGAATTTGTCAGATTCCTGAGGTATTCCAGAAGATCGTGCTCTGAGGTCCAGAACTGTCTATACGTTGCCTTGGATCAAATATATATTGGTGAGAAAGACTTTCAAGAGTCCTATGAGCATTGCAGAAGAGTTCGAAGAATGATTGACGGGTTAATTCGATATTTGAAACAGTCACAATTCGCATAAACTGGCTAAACCGGCTCAACTGGCTAAACTGGCTAAACCGGCCCACCGACCCCTCACCTACAACGGCAACTCAATCACACCCCGCTGGCGGATATGTTCGGCCGTAAGGTAGCGCGCCTCCATGGCGCGAGCGATTTGAGGCCCGTAGCCGAAGCTGCAGGGATCTTCTTCGGTATCGATAAAGATGCTCTCGATATCCTCCTCTCTCACCAACCTGGCGTAGGTCATCGCTTCGTCGTAAGGGTCATCATACTCCAGTGCGACATTGCCCTTGCCGTCAGAAACCACTACCAGCAGTGTTCTCAGTTGGGAGTCCTTCATGCGTTGGCGCTTCAGGAGGATCAGCGACTCCTTGAGCCCAAGACCGAGCGGGGTTTTACCTCCGACCGCCAAGCCTCGCAGCTGCCGTTTAGCCACCAAGGTACTTCTGGTGAATGGTAGCAGCAGTTCAGTCTGCGCTGCCCTAAACGTCAACAGGGCCACCTGATCTTTCTTGTGATAGGCGTCATTGAGTAGCGAAAGAATAATTCCTTTGGTTAGTACCATACGTCGATTGGCGCCCATGGAGCCGCTGGCGTCCAGCAGAAAGAGAATAGCTGCAGCCGTTGGCTGCACTCGCATCTTCTCGCGAATATCTGCCGTTGTCACCCGGATGTAGCCATAACTCAAGAAATCATGGGGCCTGCTTCCCGCTGCCGCCCGCAAGGTCGCATCCAAGGCAATACTTCGAGCACGACCTTTTGGTAAACGGCTGGTTACATAGCGTCCGCTGGAAGATTGAGGGGATTGACGGAATCGCTTTCCTCGGTGTGAGAACCGCCTTTTTACTGGAGATCTGCCCCGCGTGCGCACGATAAAGGTACCACCAATATCGTGACGGGTTCCCCAGTCAAGGAGTACTGAGCCCGGCCCTTTCAGTTTTTTTTTATCTCTGTCTTTTCGGCGGCTTCTTCAGGAGTGGCTTCATCAATTTCTTTGACTTTTTCCAAGACTTGCTCGATTTTTGCGAGAGGTGATATTTCTTCGGCAGGGTCCTGACGCAACCGGTGGGGCAGAACCAGTCGAGCTGCGGCCACCACCTCCTGTTGGGTGACCCCGTTGCGGCCAGCATAGGCGGCCATGGCCTTGGCGGCTTTGGCCATGGCAATGTCGGCCCGATGTCCGTCGGTACCGGCAAGCGCAGCCAAACGGGTAATAAAAGCAATCTGCTTGTCGGGGAGAACGACGCTGGCCACTCTTTCCTTTGCCTCCAGTATGTGGTTAGCAAGGGCTCGTTCCTTTTCACTCCATTGCTGCGCGAATTCTCTGGGCGACTCCTCAAAGGCCAAACGCCTGGTCACCACCTGGCCGCGGGCCTTTTCATCTTGGATGCCCTGCACAGCCGCGCACAAAGCAAAGCGATCCTGCAACTGCGGCCGCAGTTCCCCCTCGTCTGGATTCATGGTGCCCACCAGGATGAATTTGCTGGGATGGCTGTAAGATATACCCTCCCGTTCTACCACGTTCACCCCCATGGCTGCCGCGTCCAGGAAAATGTCCACCAAATGGTCAGGAAGTAGATTCACCTCGTCTACATAAAGAAATCCCCGATGTGATCTGGCCAGGAGCCCAGGCTCAAAAGATTTCTCACCTTGGCGCACCGCCTGTTCGATGTTCAAGGTCCCCAGCACCATTTCTTCAGTCGCACCCAGAGGAAGATCCACAACCCTCATTGGTTCCTGGACCGAAGGCAGCGTCTCGCCTTGGCGGTGACGCTGAAGACACTCATGGCACAGCAGGCTGGTATCTGTGGGGTCACATCGGTAGGAACAGTCAGAAACTACGGATATAGGGGGTAGCAGACTGGCCAGGGCTCGCACCGCGGTGGATTTTCCGGTTCCGCGCTCGCCTCTGATGAGGACGCCGCCAATGTCCGGATTAATCAGGCTCAGGACCAGGGCCTGCTTCATCTGCTCCTGTCCGACTATGGCGGTAAAAGGAAATACGGGGGACGAGAGTTCCATGGCCACATCTTTTTAGCAAAATATGCCAAGAGGAAAAAGTATTTTTATAGTGTCTCTCTCACAATCTCAGGGCTTTGGCGGTTTAGCCGGTTATGCCGTTAGAACTGGTCAAACTGGCTTAACTGGTTGACCAGTTTACTGTTAATATACAAGGAACACTCAGTTCAGCAAAGCGAAGAAAGTCAAATCATACCATGCCCATTCAAGTCCTGCCCGAATCCTTGACAACTACAGAGGCCCTACAAAGGCTGATCCAGCTGCTTCTCGAGAAAGAAACGCTCCGGCGTAGCTTGAAGCTGGGAGACTTTGGACCTCGGGTAACTGAAACGGAGAAGGCCCAACCTCTGTTAGACCGGGTGATTCAAGTCACTCGAACCGTGCTTGCTCTGGATGAATTTCCGCAAACAGCTCCCAGCCTAAAACTTACCCAACGGTTGAGCCGGCTTCCTCGCCAGATTGTCGTATTGTATCTCATGTTATTGCCTGTCGGCCTGTTTTTTCTTTACCTCACCCTAACCGAATCTGAGGTGAGCGGAGCTCTTTGGATTGCACGGGGTGCGATTTTTACACTCTTTGTCATACCTCTTCTCGTTTACCGACGGGCGCGGATCAATATAGAACATGAATGCGGCTATGTGAGGGACTCAAAAGGTAGGTCTGTCATCGTCATTGACCAACTTAGAGCTGTTCAGTTCCAGTCCTATCTTGCTCACGAGTACGGCCATCACCTTTACTTCGAACGATGGGAATCTGGCAATGAAGCGTGGTTGCGCGAAGGATGGGCTCGGTTGCTCCAATGGCAAGTCGTGCAGCAGCTGTGCCGTCAAGAAGAGAATCCAGCGTATCTCTATCACTCCCTGGTCCAGATCATAGGTGAGCTCAAGTTTGCTTGCGAGATCATCTGCAGGACTCGCCATCAAAGGGTACCCCTGCAGGTTCGCAGTATTCGCACCATTTACCAGCGGAATCCTCTCCTCCGGCTGCTTACCGGAACTCCAGGGTTTAGCACCATCCGCCTCATTGATCATGCTGTTGGTACCGCCATCTATTTCCTGGAAGCTGATCGCATAGGGCCACAAGAGGCGCTGGGCGCAATAAAAGGCTAAAGTGCCCCGATTAGGCGAGCGATGACAATCCGCATTACCTCTGAGGTTCCTTCACCGATCTCCAGGAGCTTCTGATCACGGTAGAACCGCTCCACATCATATTCCTTCATTAGCCCGTAGCCACCGTGCAATTGCACCGCGTGATTGGCGCAGCGTCTCATCATCTCGGAGCAGTAGAGTTTTGCCATGGCCGCCTCTTTGGCGAACGACTTGCCGCTGTCTTTCAGCCAGCAGGCCTTATAAAGAAGGAGCCGGGCCAATTCAATCTCGGTCGCCATATCGGCCAACTTGAAAGCATTCGCTTGAAACCGAGCAATTGGCCGGTTGAATTGTACCCGCTCCGTGGCATATTGCAGGGCGCGCTCATAGCAGCCCTGGGCTCCACCCAGACCCATGGCGGCGATGGAAAGTCGGCCGCCGTCTAAGGTTTTGAGCATCTGATGAAATCCCTCACCCCGATTTCCCAACAGATTTTCTCTGGGGACTCGGCAATCCTCGAAATAAAGTTCGCTGGTGTTCGAAGCGCGCCATACCATCTTGCCTTTCATCTCCCGAGTCTCGTAACCGGGCACACCATTTTCCACGAGGATACAGCTTAGCTCCCTTTTTCCATCCTCCCGCACGCCGGTTTTTGCCAAAACAGTGACACCGATGGAAATATCTGTGGAGGCATTGGTGATGAATATCTTACTACCATTGATAACCCACTCGTCGCCGTCCAAAACGGCCGTGGTCTGGGTATTGCCGGCATCTGAGCCTGCGTTTGGTTCTGTAAGGCCAAACCCCCACAGCCCCTCACCACTGCAAAGCTTGGGCAGATATTTTCGCTTTTGCTCCTCTGTACCAAATTCAAAGATGGGACCAATTCCAAGAGAATTTGCCGCCGCCACTGTGGCTGCCTGGGATCCATCTACTCTGGCAATCTCCTCAACCGCAATAATGTAGCCCAAATGATCAAGGCCCTGCCCACCGTAATTCTCTTGAACGACCATGCCGAAAAGACCCAGCGCACCCATTGCTCGGGTGAGTTCTACGGAAAACTCCTCCCGTTCGTCCAGATCCTGGGCCTGGGGCTGGATTTCTTTGAGGGCAAAACTGCGCACCGAATTTCGCAGAATTTCATGTTCGGTTGATAGGCTGAAGTCCATGCTATCTCCTCACCACCATGGGATGGTAACTGACTGGCAGTTTAAAGAGTTTTTCCTTGCAAAGCACCATAGACCGACTATTATGGAGTTGTTAACTCAGTTAAAGCTTGAATTTAGTTTAGATTCAATGGAGAACAAACATGAACCAACAAGATGATAATGATCGTTCGCAAGAGGGTTCAATCCTCCTGCAGCCTCCCTATGGCCAGGATCCGCACGAGAGAGATCTTCTGGAAGGTATCAGCCTGACCTCTGACCTTGACCTGGAGTCGGAAGAGCCAAGTGCTGTTGGTGAGAGGATCCGAAAACTGCGGGAGCATAAGGGACTCTCCCTTGGCGATGTATCTCAGAGAACGGGCCTGTCTGAAGAGATGCTTGAGAGTATCGAGTCGGATTCCGTTGCACCCCCCCTGGGTACCTTGACCAAGCTGGCCCGCGCCCTGGAGATGAAGATGGGCTATTTGCTCACCGGAGGTGAGTCCAAACCCTTCGTGATCACACGTAAGGACGAAAGAAAGCCGGTGAGCCGGCACGCCGCCGAACAACAACGCAAATACGGCTACTCTTACCTGTCGCTGTCCCCTGGTATGCGAGATCGCAATCTGGAGCCATTCCTGGTGACTCTGTCACCCACGGCAGAAGAGATGCCGGGTTCGGTTCATGAAGGCGAAGAGTTTATCTACGTTCTGGAAGGTGAAATGGAAGTAGTTCTTGGCGAGGATCGGGCGATACTCTATCCCGGCGATTCCATCTATTACCACTCTTCCATTCCACACCTGGTAAAGTGTCACCAAGACAAACCAACCAAGATTCTAGCCGTCCTTTTTGCGGAAACGAAGTAGCATAGCGCACAGCGCTATGCTACAGCTGACAGCGGGCAGCAGACAGCTAGCAGTTACCTCCCATTTGCTGCATGCTGCTGGCTGCCAGCTGAATTCTCACGTTACGTCCCGGATCCCCGTAGGTTCCTTGGGAACCCTTCCCGTGTGCACCGATTCTGAACGAAGTTGGCGACCTAGAATCTTCTCCATTGTCCGGCCAATTTCTAGAACCCGGTCCACATCCACTCCGGTATCAATGCCCATCTCGTCCAACATCACCACCATGTCTTCCGTTGAAACCAGGCCGGTAATGGTGGGATCCTGGTAATAGTAACTGCCGGTACCAGCTACGGGTACACCATCAACGAAATTGGCTGGCTGGCCACCGGTACCTCCCAAGGTTCCTTCAAAGTGAGTAATACCTGTCTGAAGAGCGGCCAGAACATTGGCCAGGCCCCAACCTCGAGTCGTATGAAAATGGGCCACGTGGAGATGGGGATCCGGAAAGGCATCCAGCACCATACTGTAGTACTCGTAGACTGCGTTGGGTGGTGCGGAGCCGTCGTGGTCCGCGTGCTCTATATCATCCGCTCCAATGTCCAGCCATCGTCGGGTAAATTCCACCGCCTTTTTCATGTCAGTGGGGCCTTCTATGGGACAGCCCCAGATAGTGCTCACCGTACCGCACACCTTCATACCGTGCTCATGGGCCATTTGAATGCATTTTTCTGCCATCTTCCAGTATTCTTTTAGGGAGAGTCCCGAATTGACCCGGTGGTGAGATTCACTGGTGGAGACCATGAGAAGGATACGGTCCGGTCCGAAACCTTTCTGCCGCGAAGCAACAGCCCTCTCCACCGCCCTTTCCCGGATGGTGATGGCGGTGGTTTCCACATCTTTTATACGGTCGGCCACAAGCTTGCTCGTGTAGAGCAACTCCATGAGCTCATCTGCATCGGCGAACTGGGGCATTCCTTTCGGGTTGCCGAAGTTGGTGATTTCAATCCGCTTGAATCCGGCCAAAATCAACTGCTCCGCCAGCCAAAGTTTAGCCCGGGTGGGAATGAACCTCTCTTCGTGTTGCAGTCCGTCGCGTACACTGATATCGCCAAGTACCACTTTGCTCGGGTAGTTGAGGCTCATTGTGTGTCCTTTCTTTTCATCTTAGTGTTGCCCGTTGTCAATTGTCAGTCGTTCCTTCTTTAAGAATATTTACAGATGAATCTAACCACTGACCACTGACGACTGAGGTTAGCTAGAAGCGAAAATTTCCAAAAGTACTGTCTGGTATGGGCTTTAGCAGGCTTACCTCCAGAGCCAGGGCAAGGGCATCGCGGATCTCCCTGAAATACAGTACTCGGTCATTGAACAATCTAGCCCCGCAATAAAATGGGTGAGCTTCAAATTCATATTTTTCCAGAAGCTCGGCCTTAAAAGAAGCAGCCTCTTCCTCTGACATCTGTTGATCCTTTAAGCGGCGCTTTCGCTGCTCTATGCTCAGGAGCACTTCAGCAGCCGAACGCCCTGACATGACAGAAGTTCTGGCCCGCATGGTTGAAAAAAGGAAATGGGGCCGGTAAGCCCGGCCGCACATACCATAGTTCGCTGCACCATTATCCGGGCCTATGACCAACTGGATCTTCGGTACCTGAGCATTGGAAACCGCTCTCACCATGTCGGCGCCGTATTTACCTATGCCTCTGTGCTCCGCCTCAGAGCCCACCATATAGCCAGGCGAATTCTGCACAAATAGGAGAGGTATTCTTTCCATGCTGCAACGGATGATGAATTCAGTGGCCTTACGCGCCGCTTCCACAAAGATGATACCCGAGTTGTTGGCGGCCACGACCCCCAAGGGTATCCCCTTGATCCTGATCTTCCCGGTTACAATTTTGTCCCCACGACCGGGCGCATAGTTGTGCTTGTACTCCTGCAATCCAATCCCATCTGCGAAACATGCAATAATACTGAGTACATCCACAGCTTGGTGTACCCCAGCGGGCATGAATTCATATATTGCTTCCTCTTCCTCTTTCGGCGGAATATCCTTCCAACGATGGGAATGGAGCTGTTGAGGGGGCTCCATAGAAAGAATTTCCCTAATCTTTTGAACGCCCTCCAATTGATCTTGGCAGATATGATCCGCACCACCGGATATGCTGGTATGAACCTGAGCCCCCCCCAAGGCCTCCGCTTCGATCTCCTCCCCAATTGCAGCCTTGACAAGCGGCGGCCCACCAAGAAAAGAATAGGCAAGGCCCTCGATCATTACAGCTTCATCTGCCATAAAGACAATATAGGCACCGCCAGCGGTATTGCCACCAGTGCTCAGGGTGATCTGCTTCAGTCCCGCGGCTGACATCCGGGCCATGTTGTAAAACATGGAGCCAAAATGGCCGTCGTCCGGAAAAACATCAGCCTGCATGGGCAGAAAGGCCCCGCCGGAGTCGGCAATGTAGACACAATTTAATCCACACTGCTCGGCGACGGCTTGGGCTCGCATGTGTTTTTTGAGTGAAATGGGGAAATAGGTCCCGGCTTTGACCCTACTATCGTTGGCAAAAATCATGGTCCAGTTGCCGTGTATTTTGCCAAGGCCAGTGACCAGCCCACCGCAGGGCACATCTCTTACACCACCGGGATAATCCATGCCAAAACCAGCGATCACACCCAGTTCGAAGAATTCGGTCCCCGGATCAATAAGGGCTTGAATCAGGTCTCGGACTGGTTTTTTTCCCTGTCCTGCAAGCCGGGCGATGGCCTGCTCTCCTCCAGGATTGATGGCCTGCTGAACACGCTGCGTCAGATGCGCTTCTTCCCTCATCCAGTGGTCTTTGTTTTTCTTTCTCTCTTTGCTTTGATCTTCGTCCATGTCGATAACTTTCATTGGTTTTTGTTATTGTTCGTTTTCCGTTATGGGTTCCCTTCGTTCACCGCAAAGCGCATAGCGCATAGCGCATGGCGTAAAGATAATAAGATTAAAAACGCTATGCGCTTGGCGCTTTGCGCTATGCTGCTTAGTTTTAGCGCCCTTTGTAAACGGGTTTGCGTTTCTCGCGGAAAGCCCTTAGTCCCTCCAACCGATCCTCGGTGGGAATACATTTTTCATAACTACTGGCCTCAATGTCCAACCCGGTGTGCAGATCTACATCCAGCCCTTTGTTAATGGCATGCTTGGCCTGCGCCAGGGCAATGGGCCCACCCTGCGAGATCTTGTCAGCCAACGCCAAAGAAATTTCCATGAGCGTATCTTTTTCGGCTAGGTGATTTATCAGCCCTGCTGCCAGTGCCTCTTGAGCGCTAAGCTGCCGTCCAGTGTAAATAAGTTCTTTGGCCAACCCAGGTCCAATTAGCCGCGGCAAACGCTGGGTGCCTCCGGCGCCGGGAATGATTGCTAGTTGTGTTTCCGTGAGCCCCATGGTGGCTTCAGCCACAGCCACTCTTAGGTCGCAAGCCAGAACGAGCTCAACACCGCCGCCCAGGGCGACTCCATTGATGGCAGCGATCACGGGTATGGGTAACTCCTCAATCTTGGTGAACAGGCTGCGAAGGCGAGAGAGAAACTGACGGACTTCGCCATCTGACATGGTGAGACGCTCTTTGAGGTCAGCTCCGGCACAAAAAGCCTTGTCACCGGTGCCAGTTACAATAAGAACCCGAAGGTCTTCTGAAACATGCACCTCGGACAGTGCCAGCTCCAATGCCTGGAGAAGTTTAAAATTCAGGGCATTGCGCGCCTGAGGCCGATTGAGGGTGAGGATGAGTATAGGCGGCCGGTGCTCTGCCAGTAAAACGTCTTCGCTCATGGACACGCTCCTCGCGCTGATCATGCAATGCAGTTTGCTGGGCCTCTTTGTCAATCACGTCAAACGTTGACAGCTAGCCAAATTTTACCTAGGGCTAGGCCGGCTCAACGCTTTTCGGACTAGGTGTGAGGTTAAAAGACGCAAAAAATAATATTTTTGGATAAATAGAGTGTCAAGCGGAAATCCTTCCAGCAGTCACAGCCGGGTTTGAAGTGACCAGACCAGGGAACGACAGAAGAGACACCAACAAAGTATTTTCAATATTACACACTAGATTGCTAGCAACCACTCGCTTGTTGGTAGCTAGAATTTGCGCTGTACAGCTGCACTCCACCGTAGTGAGATACGGGATTGATGGGGGATATTTTTTGTGATGCTGATGAGAATATTTTCTATTCCAATTTTCCCAGAAATATTTTATGCTGTGTCACGTGAAAGTTATTTTTATCTCTATCTCCATACCTCAACATTCGAATTGCATGCTCAAATGCACGCTGGCCAAAACGGAGTGATGGCAGGTTATGGCACAAGTGATTTGGAAGGATATCATCTGGACGGGTGAAGACAGAGAGCTGGGCATCAAAGAACTTCTGACTATCCTCAAAGGTTACGGCCCAATGGAAGTGCTCCACTTTGAAAAACCCAACCATTATAAAGGCAAGATAAGCGTGTGGCTGGATGAAAAGGGGCTCAAGCATATAACTCTCTATCATCTGGAGGTCATAGGCGAAAAGCGCAAGGGCGTCGGTAGGCAAGCTTTACGACATCTTAACCAGATATTTTGCGGTGACGTCCATGCTGAGGATCCTGGGGAGGCCAGACCACCGGAGCAGACCAGCGTCGGCATCCACGTGCGCCAGCCTAACCCGGAAAGTGCCATTTTTTGGATAAAGATGTTTATGGAAAATCTGGTTCATTCGGTTGAAGGCGACCTCATGAACCTGGATGAAAAGACCCCCGCCAAAGAGCTGAAAGTTCTCAAGAGGGAATTTTCAGCTGAGCCCAAAGATCCTCCGCAAACTACCTCTCTGAGGTCCAATTCTTCATGAGACCTGATGGTCCATGAGCCGTTCTTGTTGCTCCCTCCTCTGCGCCTTGGTGGCTGGTAGATAGTAGCGAAGGCCGCCGCACTCAACTACCCTTATGGTTCCGTCAAGAGCAAGCCCACAATTGTATTCTGGCTTGCCTTCAGCGACTGAGTTGAGTCGATGTTTGCAGTTGTAACACTCCTTGTACCGGCAGCGGCTATCTCTGGGTGCGCTCATAGAGAGCCCTCCTTTCCCAAACAAGAGGTTAATTTGTCTTTGTCCTGGGCATTCTTGGGCGTCTTGATCAAGCCTTTTCGCAGACAGAGAGCAACGGCAGTCGGGGGGTGACAGTTTGGAAAGATGGTCATCCAATGGTTGGCTTTGGCCATCAGTCAGGAATCGGTGGAAGGTTTTGAATACGATCAAATTGCCTGCGTCGTATGTGTTCATTCTAGCGGGTCGAACATCAAAAAGCAAAACCTTTTTAAATCAATTCTTGCAAAAGATGTTGCTTGCTTGTCAGAGTCTCCCCAGAAGAGTATGGTTATGGGTGTACTTCGCAAAGCGCCTAGCGCATGGTGCATAGCGTATTTTCTGGCGGGTACGGAGATTAGTCACGGATGAAAGCTGATGGCTTACAGCTGAGAGCTTGAACCTAAAATGACTCAACTTAAAAAGGGCTCTGAAATCGAACTGGTGGTGGAAGGCCTCACCTTCGGCGGCAGAGGGCTTGCGCGGATAAATGGATTTGTAATCTTCATTGACCGCACCCTACCCGGTCAGCGCGTTCTAGCCCGGATCACCCGTAAGAAATCCTCCTACGCCCAAGCAAGGGTAGTGGAGATCCTACAAGAATCACCCAAGGCGATTGCCCCGCGTTGTCTCCACTTTGGCATCTGTGGCGGTTGTCTGTGGCAAAACCTTCCCTATCCTGACCAGCTGGCGGTTAAACGGGATCTGGTCTGGGAGTGCTTAACTCACATAGGTGGTCTTTCCGAGGACCTGGTTCTGCCGACCTTGGCCTCCCCCCAGATATATTTCTACCGAAACAAGATGGAATTTTCTTTCGCGAGCCGCCGCTGGCTACTAGCAGAGGAGCTGAGTCTCGACCAACTGGAAAAACCACGCGATTTCGGTCTCGGCCTGCACGTGAGGGGCTTTTATGACCGGGTATTGGATATTGAAGAGTGCCATCTTCAGAGTCCAATGAGTATGAGCATCCTAAAGCAGGTTCGTCGATTTGCTTTAACTTCGGGCCTTCCTCCTTACAACACGCGCGATCACACCGGTTTCTGGCGTTTTCTCGTGGTCCGTGACAGCAAACATACTGGCAAGATACTTGTTGAGCTGATCACCACCGCGCACCGTAACGGTGAGATTGTAGTGGCGCAGCTTGCTGATCTGTTGCGGCAAGAAATACCGGAGGTGAGTACCCTGGTGCATGGAATAAGTGGGAAAAAGGCACAGGTCGCCAGCGCTGACTCTCAGGAGGTAATTTTTGGACCCGGTTACATCGAGGAACACCTCGATGGCTTTCGTTTTCGCATCTCCGCTAGTGCCTTTTTCCAGACCAACAGCATGGCAGCCGCGATCCTTTTGGATCAGGTAGCGGATGGTTGTGACCTTACTGGCTCTGAAGTTGTCTGGGACCTCTATTGCGGCACTGGGACCATGGCCATTGGCCTTGCCAACGCAGCCAGCAAGGTTGTTGGTTTCGAGCTGGTTCCAGAAGCGCTGGCTGATGCCCAGATTAACGCCGAAACCAATGGCGTGGCTAATTGTGAGTTTGTCCTGGGAGACATGAAGGCTCTGCTCAAAGACCCCCCACGTCTCATCGAAAACTACCCCAGCCCGCAGGTGGTGGTGACAGATCCGCCCCGAGCCGGCATGCATCCTTCGGTGGTGAAGAATCTCATAGCTCTGTCACCCCCGAGAATCGTGTGCGTCTCGTGTAATCCGGCAACCTTGGCACGAGATCTGAAAATGCTTATGCAGACGTATCGCCTCCTCCGCGTGCAGCCGGTGGACATGTTTCCCCACACCCCACATATTGAAGTCGTAGCCGTACTGGAAAGGAAATAATTCAGCTGGCAGCTGACAGGAAGCAGCCGGCAGTTCTCAGTTCAGTTACTTTCGCAGGCTGCCTGCTGCTCGCTGTAAGCTAACAGCTGGCTTTTAGGCGTCAATCTCGCGGACAAAAGCGGCGTTTTCCTGGATGAAGGCATAGCGCCGGGCCGGTTCCCGGCCAAGGAGGGTTTCGAAGGCTTCGTTGGTGCGGGCGGCATCCTCCACAGTCACCTGGAGAGCCATCCTGGTCTTGGGATCCATTGTGGTACTTTTGAGTTCCGCCGCATTCATCTCACCGAGGCCTTTGAATCGTTGGATGGAGATGGCATTTCCGGAATAACGCTGCAGCAATTCTTCCTTGTCCTCTTCCCGATAGACGTAGTGGACACGTTTCTTTTTCTTTTCCTTGGTCTGAATCCGATATAGTGGTGGCTGGGCCAAGTAAACATGCCCCTTTTCTATGAGTTCACGCATGTAACGATAGAAGAAGGTGAGTAGCAAGGTGGAGATGTGATATCCATCAACATCGGCATCGCAATTGATGAAGATTTTGCCGTAGCGCAATCTGCTGTAGTCGAACTGATCCCCTACCCCCGTGCCGATACACCTGCTGAGCGCTTGAATTTCATTGTTCTTTCTAATCTTGTCGGCACTGGCCTGTTCCACATTTAAAATCTTGCCCCGCAAGGGGAGCACCGCTTGAAAGCGGCGGTCACGAGCCTGCTTGCTGGATCCGCCGGCGGAATCGCCCTCCACAATGAACAACTCGGTCTCATTCACCCGGTTTGAGGTACAGTCAGCCAGTTTGCCCGGCAGGGTCAGGCGACTGGTAGCGCTTTTACGCCGGACACTCTGGCGGGCCTGACGGGAGGCCTCTCGAGCCTGTGCTGCCAGCATGATTCGATCAATTATGGCCTCGGCCGCGGTACGATTGTGGAACAGGTAATTTTCGAAAGCATCCTTGACCACCGTCTCAACCTGAGGTTGTATGTCCGAATTGAGCCGTTCCTTGGTCTGCCCTTGAAACTCCAGATTACCGGAAACGAAGACGCTGAGCACCGCCACTAGTCCCTCCCGGACATCCTCCCCGGTGATCCCCTTTACCTTTTTGAGTTGATTGTTTTGTCGGGTCAGATACTCACGCACTGCCCGGGTTATACCATGACGAAAGCCATTTTCATGTGAGCCACCGCCGCTGGTATAGACGGAGTTGGCGTATGAGTAGATGGCCCGTTCAGTGGCCGTGGTCCACCAAAGTACCGTCTCCAACCTCAGGTCGTTATCATAGCTGAAATAAAAGGGTGCTTCGGTTACCACCTCTTTTTCCTGGACCAAATCATCTATGTAGTTTCTGATACCCTCCTCGAAGTAGAATCGGTCCACGGTATCGTTGATCTGATCATCCACGGTAATGGTCAATCCTCGGGTCAGAAACGCTTTGGCCTTAGCCTGTTCCTTGATGATCTTGGGATTGAAAACGACATCTTTGAAGATATCAGGGTCCGGGCGGAACATCACGGTTGTGCCACGCTCTGTAGTGGGGCCGAGGTCCTCTAACTTGCTTTTCCGCTTGCCCTTTGCGAAATTCTGCTGCCATTCGACCCCATCACGTCTGGAGATGACCTGCATGGTTTCGCTCAGGGCATTTACCACAGAGATACCAACTCCATGGAGGCCTCCAGAAATCTTATAGCTCTTGGTTGAAAACTTTCCGCCCGAGTGCAGGGAGGTCATGATAGTTTCCAGAGTGTTCTTTCGCGACTGGGGATGCTTGTCCACCGGGATGCCCCGGCCGTTGTCGGTGACGATGATGCTGTTGTCAGCGCCGATGCTGATATGAATTCGGTCGCAATGGCCGTTCAGCGCCTCGTCTACTGCATTGTCCAGGGCCTCATTAAAAAGGTGGTGCAGACCGGTGCTGGAGGTATTGCCAATGAACATCCCCGGTCTCA
>CP070735.1:2214818-2223118 GCA_020347625.1 Deltaproteobacteria bacterium | reverse complement strand
TCATGTCCACGTGTGGTTCTATGCCGGCGGCCTCTGCCTGAACCACCTGGGCCCGGCCCATCTCCCCCCCTTCAGGGGTAATGAAGGAATTGAGTGCCATGTTCTGAGCTTTAAAAGGCGCTACTTGGTAACCATCTTGCCTGAGAATGCGGCAAAGTCCCGCGGCCAGGACACTTTTGCCCACATCCGAACCGGTCCCCAAAATCATCAGGTTTTTTGCTTTAGCCATAGGCTTTACTTTCTCTGGGCATAGGGCATGGAGCATGGAGCATAGGGTAAATACAAAATCTTTCACTCTATGCCCTTTGCTCTATGCTCTTTGCCTACTGGATTCTGACTCCTGTCTTTTCTCGCTCTGCGCTTAGCGCTATGCGATATGCGTCTTCTAAAGAGCCGTTAATAGAACATATCCCGCCCCAACGATAATAACACTGATTACCCGTAACGTCTGCCCAAGGACAATGAGTAGAACCCCAAGCTTTGGCCTGAAGATACCCATATAATAAGGGAGCTGATGCCTGAGGGCTCGTACGGGAGTCGCGACTACATTCCCCAGCAAAAGGGCAATCACGGTCTCCCTGATAGTGAGGGCACCCGCGTCCAGCAGGGCGCCTGCCGCGGCAAAACCGGAGGTGAATTCCGCCACCAGGCTGAAGATGACAACACTCATCGACTCGACCGGTACCAAAGTAGTCGTAATCCCGCCGGCAAGCTTCAACCTCAACCAAGCAAAAAAGCCGAGTTGACTTATCAACATCACAACCAAATAAACGGGAACTACCAGCAGCATGATGCGCTTCAAACGCTTGAGGAATTTTTGCCAGGTGTCCAAAAACAGTGCTTTCCATTGTGTCCGCTCTCTCTCCTGCCCGGCCATTTCCAGCATCCGCGGAGGAAGTGACATGCGTGAGTAGGTTACCAGGCCGGCCGTGCGCAGCAGAGTGGCCATTAGCGTCAGTACCAAATAAAGTAAGCCAGCCTGACCTGCCAATGGCAGAATGATGAAGAATGTTGTGGGCAGGTGGAGAAAATAGGCTGGCAAACCGTTCAACAAACTTGTCAGAATAACTTCCTTCCTGCTGAGTTTGCCCTCCTCCTGAAACGTTACCAACATGGCCTGGGCAGCCGTGCCGGAAACAAAAGCGGTGGTGAAGGAAGCCCCTGAAGAATCAGAAAGGTGGCCCCAGCGCATGAGCGGACGAACCATAGCCGAAAGGCGACCAGTCCAACCAGACGCCTCAATTAGCTGACCCACAAACAGTCCGAGAGAGATGAAGAGAGTTATGCGGAGGAGGGGTTTGATTAATCGCTTCCAAACAAAGGTGGGATCCTTAAAAGAGGAGGTGATGTTCTGGCTGCCCAAGTAAAAAACCAGACAAGCCAACACCAGTATTGCCGCCAGAATTGCATAAAGTAGCCAGGGTGAACTTTTCTTCCTTTCTTTTATGGTGTTGGTTGTCATTTCTCATTTTGCATTTGTCATTTCGCACTGCGCATTTAAACTCAACAAACGTATTGTCCGAGCGCAAACTCATAAATAAAAAATGCGCAGTGCGAAATGACAAATGGCTTGTGCCTTGTCTTTGCTGCATTCTGCCTGCTGCTAGCTGCCGGCTGCCCGCTTATTTGCGTCCCCCCTTTTTAACGATCAACAGCGAGAGGTACGGCACCTTCTTGCCTCTTAGTTCTTCCGGGTTCTTACAAATGACCTGGTCTTTCATGCCACAACGCGATACCAGAGTGACTCCCTCCTTGATGCCAAGCTCTTGAAGGGTGTCCAATATCTGGTCCAGATGGTGATAAACCTTTAGCATTACCACGCAATCAGACTTGCTGATCACTTCCTTCAGCCGCTCCCCACCCTTGGAACCAGAGATCACACAGAAGGTCTGCTCTCTTTCAGCTACAACTTCCTTGGCAACTGCTGAGGCCGCCTGGTAAGAGGTAATGCCCGGGATAACGCGGACGGGCACTTCCGGTGCCATTTCTTGAACGGTCTGCATAACATAACCAAACGTCGAATAGGTAAGAGGATCCCCGATGGTAATAAAGGCTACATCTTTTCCTTCTTGAACATACTTCAGGATTCGTTGGGCATTTTCCTCCCAAGCCTTTGCCATGATCCCCGAATCCCGCGTCATTGGGAAACTGAGCCGCATTACCTCAGCGCCATTCAGCATATGGGATTTGGCATTCTCAAGTGCCAGAGAATACTCATTCTTGCTCGAGGCAGCGGCAAATATCACCTCTACCTGGTTGAGCACCTTCATGGCCTTGAGTGTAATCAACTCTGGATCACCAGGCCCGACACCCACTCCGTATAATGTTCCAGGTTTCATGAGCTTCTTTCCTTATGGTTGTTTTAGCTGACGTAAGATTTGCGTTAAGGTCTTTTCCTAATATCCCACATCGCACATCCCACATCCGAAATCCGAAATCCGAAATCCGAAATCTGCATCCATCACCTCGCTGCCTCTGGATGGAAATAGGCGGCTAGTATCTCTGCGGCATCCACCGAGCGAGGACCTGGACGAGAAAACAGATATTCGTCAACAAATAAAACCCGGCCCTGCCGTACCGCCTTGATCGCCTGGAAGTTGGCCCGGTCTTTTGGATCACCCGGATTCCGGTTCATTGGCCCTCTCTGAACCACGTATACTTCAGGATCGTAAGCGACAAGAGCTTCGATATTGATTCGGACAAGTTTCTTCTTATTCGGCAGGCAGTTGATGCCACCGGCCTTGAGAATGACATCGTTGACAATAGATTTCTGTCCAGCCCCCAAGAGATTCGGATAGCGCACCTCAAAGAACACCGTGGGGCGCCGCTCATTATTGGTCAGCCGCTCTCTCAACCGAGCCAGCCGGCCCTGCAAACCCTCCACCAATTCTCTTGCCGCTTCAGACCTGCCAGTCAAAGTCCCCAGTCTGTTGATCACCGAGAAGAGCTCTTCAAAGGTGGCAGGTTGAAAAGAGGCCACAGTGAGCCCTCTTCTTCTAATCTGGTCGATAGCCTCGTGTCCATCTTTTCTGCCATGGGCCAGAATGATCAAGTCCGGCTGCAACCCAAGCACCAGTTCGAGATTCGGTCTCAGATGGGTTCCCACACTAGGCTTGTCCAATATGGCCGGCGGAAATTTATCTGCCCTAGTCCTGGCCACCAGACTATCCCCAGCGCCTATGGCAAAAAGAATTTCGCTGTAAGCCCCGTAGAGCGAAATGATTCTTTTGGCAGGCTCCCCCAAGGTAATGACCCGTCCCAGGTCATCAGTAACCCGCACCTCAGCAGCGACAGTGATTGCCGAGGAGATCGTGATCATCCAAGTCAGCACCAAAACCATTATGTTGTTATTTAGACTTTTCATGTACTGTCATCTAATTGCTGCTCGCTGCAAGCCCTGAGCGTGTCGAAGGGCTGCCCGCTGCCTGCTGCCTCCTACCCGCTGGCGCAGGTCGCTATGCGCTATGCGCCTTGCGCCTTGCTTTCTCCCGGCACAAACATCGCCTGCGGCGCCCCGCTGTCCGGGTGTGGGATGATTCTGACCTCCGTTTCGTAAATATTTGAGAGGTTTTCCTCAGTAAAAGTCTCCATGGTAGGTCCGTCAACCCTAATGCGCCCTTGCTTGAGAAAAATTAGCCGCTGGCAGTATAGAGAAGCCAAATTCAGATCGTGCATGGCACAAAGGAAGGTGGCGCCTTGTTTATTCTTTTCCAAGAATAGGTCGAACATCTGCATTTTGTGAGCCACGTCCAGGTTGGCAGTGGCTTCATCCAGAAGCATGATTTTCGCCTCTTGGGCGAGCGCTCTGGCAATGATCACTCGCTGAGCTTCTCCACCCGAAATCTCAGTGATGCGTCTTTGAGCAAGATCCAGAGTGTCGGTCAACCGCATTGCCTCCATGGCTACGGCCAGGTCTTCGTCACTGTCACTCCCAAACGCATGTTGGTGCGGATAACGGCCCATGAGCACCACTTCAATGCACTTGAAGGGAAAGGAGATTTCCAAACGCTGGGGCACTGAGGCTTCCACTTGGGCTAATTCTTGCGTCGGGTATGTGGAAAGCTCACGGCCTGCAACGGCCACACTACCTGTATGTAAGCGGACTACCCTGCTGAGGCAATGCAGTAGGGTGGTTTTACCACTGCCATTGGGGCCCAGTAGCCCAACCAGTTCCCCTTCGCCAACTTGGAAATCTAACCCATGTAGCACCACCCTTTCACCGTACTTTGCGATAAGGCCTTCGACGCTAATCAAGGATCACGCCTCCACTCCTCCGCTTCAGCAGCAGACAGAAGAAAGGTCCGCCAACCAGGGCAGTGACAACACCAACGGGGAGCTCCTCACCACCACGCAAAAGGGTGCGAGCCACCACGTCAGACCAGAGCAAACCGAGTCCCCCGAGAAAAGCGCTGAGGACAATGAGTCGCTGATGCGCCGCTCCCATTGTCATACGCACCAGATGTGGAACCACTAGGCCAACGAAGCCGATTACCCCAGAAACCGATACAGCAGCGGCGGTAAGCAGACTGGCCCCTACCAGAAGTCGCCGACGCACCCGCTCGACTTCAACCCCCAGCTGCCTCGCCTGGACTTCGCCCAGAGTTAAAATGTCCAGCTCCCGAGCACATTTCACCACCAGATAAATTCCCAGGATGAGATAGGGTAGGGAAAATCCCACATGGATCCAGCCCCGCCCCTGAAAGCTACCCATCACCCAAAATACGATGGCAGAAACTGCCTCCTCGTCCAGGGCCTTGATCAAGGCGATGAGGGCGGAGAGAAAAGTGGCTACCACGATGCCGGCCAGCACCAGTGTGTCCCGCCGCAGACGTCCTTGAACCCGGCCGAACATTAATACAAGAGCAAGAGCACCCAGGGCTCCAAAGAGAGCCAAAAGAGGAATTGTACCTAGACCCAGGTACGAAGTTCCCCCCCAACCCAGAGCAAATGCCAGAGCAGCTCCAAAAGCGGCACCACTCGCAACACCTATGGTAAACGGGTCGGCCAGTGGATTTCTCAAGATACCCTGAAACACGGACCCCGCCACCCCCAAAGCCGAACCTACTAGAAAAGACAGAACCACTCGACTCAAACGGATATCAAAAACCACGACCAGCGGCATTCGTTCCACGGTCCCTGACTGAACAAGCCCCAGTCCCTCACCGATGGCACCAATAACTGTTTTCCAAGGGATTGGCAGCCTACCGATTCCAGTGGCTCCCAGAACCGATACCAGAGACAGCATCGCCAAGATTAGCAGGCCCAGAATAAAGGCTCGCCTGGAAGCCGCCAACCGAAGGCGCATTTCATCCAACCTTGATGAAGCTTGATCTGAATCAGTCAATATTGTTTTCCTTCAGTGAAAAAGCTGGCCA
Source organism: Deltaproteobacteria bacterium (assembly GCA_020347625.1). Taxonomy (GTDB): domain Bacteria; phylum Desulfobacterota; class Syntrophobacteria; order BM002; family BM002; genus BM002. The sequence continues at coordinate 2,217,743 of CP070735.1, read as the reverse complement.
GTTACATCTCACATCCTACATCCCACACCAATTCTAGCGAAAATGGTCGACCGCAATCCGCAGATGATCCACCCAGATATCCACAAACTCCTGGAATTCTGCTGTGCCCTTGAGTACCGGCACGCACTCGATGCCTTCCTTTTCCAGGATGGATTTCCAGGAATCCGGTTCAGGTCCAGCCATATCGTTGCGGGCATGATCTCCGGCCACCGACATGAAAGGCATCAAATAGGCCTTTCTGATGCGCCTCTTCTTCAAGTCCGCCCTTATATCGTCAATCTCGGGCCAGCCCTCCACCGTGCCAACAAAGATGTTGGCATCTGATTTCTTTAATCGATAGGCCAGAGCAGCATAGTAAACGTTGGCAGGATGGTGGGTACCGTGCCCCATGAAGACCACCGCGTCTTTTTTCTTCCGTTCCTTGGGAATTATTGTAAGCATTGCCTCTGCCACCCTGTGCAAATCCTCAGTGGTGGCCAGCAAGGGATAACCGACAATGACCCTCTTGAGTCCTTTGCTCATACCGGCGAATCGGTGAACGTTTTTTACTAAGCCATGAAACTCCTGTCCCGGTATGGTGTGGAGGGATTGCACAGCCACATGGGTGAAGTTCTCCCGCATCATGTCCGATAGGACCTCCTCGGGGGTAGACAGATGTTTGCCCTGTTCAGCCAACTTACGGATAATGATGCGCGAAGTGTAAGCCCAACGAACAGGTATTCCAGGAAAAACCTTTTTCACGGAGCGGTCGATGTTTTCAAATGCTACTTGAGCCTCGGGAATGGTGCTCCCAAACGCCACGAGAAGTATTCCTTTTTTCATAGGCAGTTTATCTCCATGCGCATTTGAGGTGGATGTCGGCAGTAACAACGAAACGAAGCCGAGCAGCACCAGCACTCTTTTTAGAGCATCGATTTGCATCTTGCACCTCCCCATTTTCAGGGTGTAAAGACAGTTCTCGAAATTCCCCTCCAACTTGAGCCTTGCAACACATTACTGCTCCCGCCGCATCCGAACTGTTCCCACCTCCTAAAAGAAACCGATGGTTCTAAAAAGAAAAAGCCTTGAGTCCGTGGAGGGACTCAAGGCTTGCACCCAGCTTTCTTCAACCTCGAGGGGGTCCGGTATCCTCGTACCGCGAACCGGCAACTTTACCATTATCACCGACTCAGTAAGAACGGCAGGTCTTCTGGCTTTCCTGATCTCCGGCTCGCCTTCCCATCCCGCTTCATCCCGGATTATACAGAGGGACTTATGAGACAGTGACTTTAACCCCAGGCTGTGCCTTTGAAACTCTTATCAGGCATGCTGGGATGTGCCGGAGAAGCAATCACCCCACCCAACGGAGGGGGCAGGATTACAGCGGCGGGACCGCTCCCGACTTACACGGGATTCCCTTTTAAACCATATGGCACCGTCCATTTATTGGTGCTCATAATACCAGCACCAGCAAAAGCCAGTCAAGCATTCATTGAGGCTGTCAGCCCATGGCGTAAGGTGAATTCATAGAATCCAAGGCTTGGCTTTTAATCGGCTTCCAAATAAACAGTTGCCGAAAACGATCCCACCAATCAGCACCGAGGACGTAGATTCCAATGAAAAATGTGGCCTCACCGGCAACAAGCAAAAAGATCGCCAAGTCGTTTTGCTGGCTCCAATTCAGACCCCATACCTCTGGCGTGGGCAATTCTGGGGTCGCCCGCGAGGAAATCAACAAGACCAGAAGGAGTAAAGTCCAAGCGGTGAGCCCGTTGAAAAAGACGAGAAAGATGCCGATGTAATGGCGCACCCTTCCCACTGGAGCAACGAAGCCGGCCCTGGCAGTTCTAAAAATCTTACTTTTGATTTCCTTGAAGCCCTCTTTGCCAAGGAAAACGATACTCAGCCACGCCATAGCTTCACCGCTGGCGAACAAGAAGCCGGCACCAACAGCAGCCAGTCCCAGGATGGGTAAAAGCATCGCAAGAGCCAAAAGGAGATGTCCGAGAACAATAAGCGTTATACCAATTCGGTAACGGTAGCTCTTGTTGAACTCTATCGCTGGAGTCTTTGCCGTGGCTTCTCCCTTAATTTGCTGCTGTGTGGCTGCCATCCTGCCTCCTCGTATCTTACAAATTCGACTTTGTCGCTGCCATGACCTAACAGGCTAAGGTTATTTCGAATTTCGGATTTACAAGCTCAGCAATTCGCAGTCAGAATGAGTAGAAGCTGTAATCTACAATGCATTGAAATCTCACCTGACCCATCGAAGATCCCGCTACGCGGGGAAGGACTAGATTTTCTTTGCCCAAATGAACTGGGTTGAAATTACCACGAAGTATAGCAAAGCGCCAAAGTATGGAATAAAAGGATCTGGCTTTGAGCTGCCCCCGAAGCGGCCTTACGAGTCTTTCCTTCGCACGGGAGTCAGCTGGAGTAATGGAGCATTGCAAAATATCAAATTCCAAGCACCAAATTCCAAATAAATTCCAAATTCCAATATCCAAAGACAAAGGCCGGTTTGGAATTTTGAATTTTGGTCATTGTGATTTGTTTGGAATTTGTAATTTGTTATTTGGAATTTTTAGTCACTCCAATACTCCAGTACTCCAAAAGCGCTGGACATCTCTACCGGCAAAACCATTGAAACTTGACCTGGCCCACAGGACCAGGTTTTCTTTGCTCAAATATACTTCCGACCTGCTCCCAGAGATGAACAAAAACACTTCAAACCTTTTCTCGCTTGCCTCCTTTTCATTTTTGGAGTATAGAAAACTGTCTGGTTCGCAAGTCGGTTGGGCTCACAAGGATTATTTCCTTCGCCAGAGTGGCGGCCTGGGGCTTGGAACAAAACTTTTTCAGGAGGTCTGCACGGTGGCAGAAGGAACTGTTAAATGGTTTAGTGAACAGAAAGGGTATGGCTTCATTGAGCAGGATGACGGTGGG
>CP070735.1:2199882-2214718 GCA_020347625.1 Deltaproteobacteria bacterium | reverse complement strand
CGGTGCTCCTGAAGTGGATACGAAACACATGTGTAAGGGGAAACTAGCGGAGATGAAATTTACCTGTGGCGGTTGCGGCAGGGTGGCTATGGAGGCGGAGCATCTTTGTCAGCCTACAGCCATCGGATAGATAGTGCCGTATTAAATAAGGCGGCGGGGTTGGGGGCCTTTGCTCGGTCTCCAATGCCCGCCGGCCAGTTCATTCCTTACTCTTTATTGTTTTTCCCACCAGGTATGACTTTGAATTGGGCGCGACGCTGGCTAGTGCTGAGATCCTTTAACCATTCCTGCCATGCTATTTTCCTCTCTTCCAATGACTGAGCATATTCTTGGCGTTTCATTTCTTGATCGTCGTCTTGAGCCTTTACCACTTCGCGTGCACGTTTCAGCCTCTGGTAGGTTAGTGAAGAAGACCAAAACTTAACATTCAAAGGTTTACCGTAGTTCTTTTCAAGTTCTACTATGAGTTCATGGGCATGGTGGTCCAGCAAGAACCTTTCAAGATCGAAAAGCTCTTCGTTTTTTAGGTAGTATGGTGAATCTTCCCATTCGGCAATAGCTTGACTCAGTTCTTCAAACAAGTCCTCAGTGTCGATTGGCGGGATCGTGGACATGGCAAAACTCCCAAGAAACATACCATTTCCGGAAACTTGGTTCTTCGGGCCCCCGGCTCGTATAGTTTACCGCTGGGAGAGCCAGGTTGGATGGCAATGGAACCATGTAGAATTGAGATGTTTTTTGCTCTTAACCCCATCATTCCATTATTCCAATTTTCCACTATTCCTATGCTTTCTCCTGACTCCTAACTCCTTTATTTACCGATGGTGACGCTCTTTTCCTCAATCAGATCTTTCACACCGGCCTTTATAAGGGCCGGGTTAGTATAGAGTTTATATTTCTTATTCCCTCTGGCATCTACAAAAGTATTCTCAAAGGTCAAATCCACCTTTTTCAAAAGTTTTACGCTGCTGTCCATCAGAATGAAGTGATAGTTGAGAGCTCCAAAGGTAAACGCACCCACAATTACTATTACAACAAAGAGAGTCATCACCATCTTTTTCATTGTGAACTCCTATGTTAACCCAAGCAGCAAAAACCGCTAATGTGACTACTACAATTGAGTGCTAACATTCAATTGTAAGTTGTTCGTTACTCGCCATCGATTGTTAGAGAGAGCATCAACGTCCTTTCTTATTTGAGCAAAGAAAACCAGGTCCTGTGGGCCAGGTCCAGTTTTAATAGCTTTGCCAACCAAAGAACTCTAAGGCGTAAGGCGCAAGGCGCAGGGAAGAAAAGAGTATTCAAGATTCATTTTGCCCTGTGCCTTGTACCTTGAGCCTTCCCCTTGGGGCAGCTCAATTAAGCTTAGACAGCCCCTTCAAATTTTTCCATCATGATCGCTTGCATCTTTTGGGTGACCTGCGCTCTATCGTGTCCGTCCCGAAGTCGCTCTCCCAGTTTTTTCCCGGCTTCAACAGCCGCTTGCATGACCTCGGGTTGTTTGGTCACATCCGGAATAATCTCCTCAGAAATCTTCACACCCTCGCCATGGAGAAAATGGGGAATGCCGACTTTGCAAGTTTCCCCATGACCACAGGAGTAACAACTCGCAGCACCCTGGCCGCTGACTTTGGCTACCGTTTCGATAAAGTTATAAAGAAAAAACTGCTCTATATCATCCGCGGGGAACTGACCGGTGGTCCCTCCTACACCTACTGCTACCCCCAATTTTCCCCAGAGCAGATCTCCCTCTTGATGCCGAAACTGAAACCAGCGCTCCAAAAAAGCATGGGTTGCGGCATTGAGGGTTGAGTAATAATTTGGAGCACCTATTACGTATGCATCTGCCGCAACAATTTTCTCGCGAATGGGCTGAAGATCGTCTTCGACCTTGCAAACATTGTCCTTCACACAGCCGAGGCACGCGATGCACCCCGCAATGTTCTTTTTCCGAAGTGAGACCATTTCATAATCCAGGCCAGTCGACTCCAACACCGTGTTGACAAGTTTATTAACTCCGGATTTGTTCTCCTTGCGCGGACTGCCGCTGATACCTAATATCAGCATGTTGCTTCCTCCCCACTAAAATTAGCTAGAACACAGATTAATGTTGCGTGGACTAAATAAGACCCAAGCCGAATTCAGAAATTATAACCGGTTGGACAACGATTTAGTATGGGCGATTTGCGGATCTCAACGGATCAGGAGGGTTTAACCTGAGTTTCTTCGAAACGAGCCACTGCCTGTCGAAAGGAGTCGGGCACAGGAATTGGTTTTGGGCTAGACTGGTCAACTGCCACTGCAACAATGTGACCGTTGGCAATGAAACGCTGGGACACAGACTCGAAGATAGCAAACTCAAAAGTAAAACTGGAGTTACCGATTTGGCCAACTCGGGCATGGACATGGAGGATATCGTCGAAGAAGGCCCGGTCATGGTATTGGCAGAGGGTTTCCACGTAGTAAAAATCGACCCCGGCTTGCAGAAACTGATCGTAGCTATAGCCAATTGCCTTGAGGTATTCGGTCAAAGCCACGTCGAAGTAGGTAAGGTAGTGACCGAAGAAAACGTGACCCTGCTGGTCCGTCTCGACGTACCGAACCTGGATGGGCTGGAAGAACCGATGCATATGTTGAGAGGGGTCTTTCCTCGCCATGGAGCCGACTGTACCACAAAGACAGCTCACCGCAAACCCCAAAGGTAACACTAGGCACTAAGCAGCGGGCAGCAGACAGCTGGCAGCAGGCGGCAGGCAGTAGACACTGGGCACAAGGAAGTTAGTAGTTATTGGTTATTGGTTATACGAAAAGATTATACATGATACATTGGGATATACTCGCTGTCTGACTTTCTGCGAGGGTATGCTAATGACGTATAACGTATAACATATAACGTATAACTGCCTCGTCTCACCCGTTTCCCCTTGCCAATAGACACATTGCCCTGCATCCACCTTGCACATCAATATTTAGTTGTTTTTCGTATTGACAACCGCACTTTCGTTATTAATGTACGTCAAATCAGCAACGACATGCACTCCGCTGATATTGATAAGAATCACGTAATTACAATCATCTTATTATTCTAGCGAAAAAAGAAACACAAACGGGCACGACCGTCGGATGAACTCGACACATTTTTGATTTTTGATGGCCAATTTTTCATGGCAAGCTTTTATCCCTCAAATAGGACAGAAAGGAGAAGATCATGGACATGAGTAACTTGACGCCCAAATTGATGGAACTGGTCACCCTTTACGGCGTGAAGGTCATCGCAGCTGTAGTCATTTTCATTCTTGGACGTTGGATTGCCAAGATACTAAAGGGTTTCGTCCAGAGGATGATGAGGAAAACCGAGGTCGATGACACGCTTGTTTCTTTCGTCGGCAATCTGACCTACATTGCCCTGCTAACCTTTGTGGTCATAGCTGCTCTCAATCAGCTTGGTGTTCAAACCACCTCATTCATTGCTGTTATAGGCGCCGCCGGCCTGGCTATTGGTTTGGCGCTGCAGGGTTCACTGGCTAATTTTGCTGCTGGTGTTCTTCTGATCATCTTCCGTCCCTTTAAAAGCGGCGACTTTATCGAGGGTGCAGGAGTAGCTGGAACTGTTGAAAAGATCCATATTTTTACCACCCAACTCAAGTCTCCTGACAACAAGACGATCATTATTCCCAATGCGAAGTTGACTGGAGATAACATCACTAACTATTCGGCCAAAGAGACCAGACGCGTCGATATGGTGTTTGGCGTGGGTTACGGCGACGACCTTCAGAAGGTAAGACAGATCTTGGAGGATATCCTGGCAAAGGAAGATCGAGTCTTGCAGGATCCAGCACCGACAATCGGCGTTCTGGAGCTTGCTGACAGCAGCGTGAACTTTGTATGTCGGCCGTGGGTGAAAACAGCAGATTACTGGGGTGTTTACTTTGATATTACAGAGACCGTAAAGAACCGCTTCGACGCGGAAGGCGTCTCCATTCCCTTCCCGCAGCGGGATGTGCATCTCTTTGAGCAGAAGGAAGAACCGTTGGCTGCAACGTAAGCATTCCATCTGTACGCCGCAGGCGGATTTGCGTTGTTGTCTATGTGCTGACTTTAGCTGTCAGGCTCGATTGGCCTCAACAAGCCATTGATGCAGTGATTCGATACACTCTTTGATGTCCTCGAAGCAGAACCGATAAGCTTCCAGATTTAGACCGTATGGATCGTTGATGCCACGCGTTTGAGAGCCATAACGAGCAAAATGTCTTAAAATTAAAGTCTTAGCGGAAGCTTCGGGATGGCGAGATAAAAGCTCCTGTTGGTGCCGAGGTTCCATCACCAGTATGAGGTCTGCGCTATCAATGAGTTCCGGGGTGACCTGTTGAGCTCTATGCTCTTCCAGGGAGATGGAGTTTTCCTGCGCCACACGCAAGGCATTGAAAGAAGCGGGACTTCCAGGCAGCGCAGTAAGTCCTGCTGAGCCTATTTCCGCTCCAGCAATTGGCATATCAGAAAGCAGTTTTTTCATTAACCCCTCAGCCAGAGGGCTCCTGCAGCTGTTACCGGTACAAATGAAGAGGATGTTGCGAATAGTGGCAGGAGAAACTGTCATCGAAGAATCCCCCAGAGGTGGCCCCACAATAGTAGCACGAACTTGGTTAGGCAGTGAGATAAAAAGAGGCCATGGAAAGGATCCATGGCCTCTTCGGGGTGATTTGAAAGGAGAAAGAGAGTGAGGCTTACGCCTCATGGGAAGATTAACCAGTTCAATACCCTAAGTCAATACCCCCAGATCATTTCTCATTGACCATTTATCTCACCGGGTCTCCGTGCTGACTGCTTCCGTTTACTGCCAGCTGCTTGCTGCCACCTGCCCGCTGCCCAGTGCCTAGTGCTACTGCTTCTTAGGGGCGGCCACGCTGATGATCTTTGCCTTTGAGAGCCTAGACAATTCCGCAAAAGTGGTGGCGAACATGTTTTTGGTCGTGCCACCTGCTGGGTAGATCTTGGAAAAACGATTGAGGCTTTCATCCATGTAAGTTGGCATTGCCTGGCGGTGTGCCACCGGGGGTACAGCTCCAACTGGATAACCACTCACCTTCAGGACTGTCTCAGCGTCGGCCATCCTGACCTTTTTGACTTCAAGAAGCTTTTTGAGTTTCTTGGTGTCGACGTTCATGTCCCCGGACATGAGAACCAGCACCGGGTCACCATCTGCCAAAAAAATTACCGATTTGACAATCTGGCCAACCTCTACTTCCAGAGCTTGAGCTGCAAGAAAAGCGTTTTCAGTGCTGTCAGCAAAGGTGTGAATTTCTGTTTCTAAACCGTGGGAAGCAAAAAATTCACGGACTTCTATTTCTCCAAAAGGTTCCATTGTCTACTCCAGTATGTCTTTCACTCACCAATTATCTTCACCAGTACCCGCTTTTTTCTCCGTCCGTCGAATTCACCGTAAAAGATTCGCTCCCAGGTACCGAAGTCAAGCTTGCCGTTTGTGACGGCAACAACCACCTCACGCCCCATAATTTGCCTTTTCATGTGAGCGTCTGCATTGTCCTCTCCTACGTTGTGCCGGTATTGGGATACGGGCTCATGGGGAGCCAACTTCTCTAACCAGACGTCATAGTCATGATGCAAACCTGCTTCATCATCGTTGATAAAGACAGAGGCCGTGATGTGCATGGCATTGCAGAGGACCAGACCCTCCTTAATGCCGCTCTCCCTGAGGCATTGTTCCACCTGAGGAGTAATGTTGATCAAGGCCCGGCGAGAGGGGACCTCAAACCATAGTTCCTTACGGTAGCTTTTCATTGATATACCTTCCCTTCTGGTGCACTGCCGAGGAAAACCCTGTCTATGCTGATTGTCTGCCCGCTTTTTGAGCTATTTTCTGTTTTTGCCAGAGACATCAGGTGCTGTCAAGGCGAAGATCATTGGGTTGTCTGGTTATCCTTTTCAGTATATGCTTTGTACCTTGCACTCATCATTGATCATCTAAGCACTACTAGTTGGCTTAATTTGTGCAAATTGAATGAGCTGGTCTGAATCAATGGCTGGCATTGGCCAGGGATTCCAGAGGATAATTTTGAGCGGAAGGAATTGATATTCCTTGAGAAAGGATTTAATCGGGTCTGAGCTGGAGAAATTTCTTATGCTTACAGTGAGGTTCATACAGAAAAGGCGACAATGGGTGAAAGTCAGCACCATTGCCGTTTTCTTTCTATTACTGCTGACTCCATTTACCGTATGTGCGTCTGAGCCACTTTTCGATAGTTTACAAGAACGGCTGATAGCAGATGGACTTGATGCGGATCTAATTAAAACGATTTATCAAAACTCCGAAGCCAGGTTGGAGTTTGAAGTGGTCGCTGCCAACCTAGTCCGCAGCGAAGCAGCGCTGAACTATGATCAGTTTCTGTCTACATACTCGTTACGCAAGTCTGAACGTTATTTGAAGCGTTACGAGTCGGCTTTAAGGGAGGCGGAGCGCCGTTTCGGAGTGGAGCCGGAAGTGGTGGTTGCGGTTCTGATGGTGGAGACTGCCCTAGGGACCTACCCCGGTAAGTATAGGACATTTAACGTGCTTTCCACCATGGCAGTTTCGCAGGAAGGTGAAGTCAGAGAAAAAATTCTCGCTAGCCTCACAGAAGAACAGAGAAACATGCAGTCACCGGCGGTCATATCCAAACGTCTCAATAAACGGGCTGCCCGCAGCTACCGGGAACTGAAAGCGCTCATCAACTATGTACACAACAACAACATAGAGCCCTTTGGTATAGTGGGATCCAGCGAGGGCGCTATCGGTATCCCACAGTTTTTGCCATCCAACATCGAGTATTATGGTCGGGATGGTGATGGTGATGGCCGCGTTGATCTTTTTAACCACCCTGATGCCATTGCCAGTGTAGCCTTTTTCCTCCGGGCGCATCGTTGGGAGCGAGCCAATGGTGCCAAGGGGAAGAAAAAGGTGCTGCTTTACTATAATCGTAGTACCTACTATGCGGATACTGTCTACACCCTTGCTCAAAAACTCAACGGCAACAAACCCCTCTGAGGATTGCAGATTTCAGATTGTAGATTTACAAGGCATAGAGCATCCGCCGTCGCCCAAGGGCTATGGCGGGACAAGTAGGGCATAGAGCATAGGGAAATACAGCTGACAGCGGACAGCTTGCAGCAGGCAGTCGTTTCAACTAGGCACTATGCACTAAGCACTAGGCACCAAAGGATATAAGAATTCAGGAGTCAGAATCAAGAATCTAGTATCCAGTATCCAGCATCCAGAATCTGAAATCTCAAATCTGCAATCCCAAATCACTCGACTCTCCTCTCAGTATTTGCTATCTTTGCCGCTGTTAAATTGGAAGCTCTTCGCTAAAGCTCTCTTCTCTGACGGCAGGGGTAATTGATGATTGTTGGGCTTGATGTCGGTGGAACTCACACAGACGTGGTGGTGCTTCAAGGCAAAGAGATCGTCTGTAAGGTCAAAATACTTACAGACCACGAAAACCTTCTCGATACAGTCTGCTTCGGCATTTTTGAGGCGACGAGGGATTTCAAACCCCAGTCTATTAAACGTCTGGTGGTGAGCACCACTCTGGCTACCAATGCCATTGTGCAAGGAAAAACTGAGCCAGTGGGAATTTTGGTCGCCAGCGGCCCTGGGATCAATCCCAATGGTTTCGCCATTGGTGAGCATTACTACCCGGTGAGTGGGGCAATTGATCATCGCGGTAAAGAAATCGCTTCAATTAACGAAGAGGAAATACTGGAAATTGGCAAAAAACTCGAGTCCAGCAATGTCCGAAACCTCGCACTGGTTAGCAAATTTAGCGTGCGTAACCCCAGCCTCGAATTAAAGATGCGTCACTTGTTGGCAGACAACTTTGACACGGTAACTCTAGGCCACGAAGTATCCGGTCAACTCAACTTCGTCCGCCGGATTGCCACCGCCTACCTGAACGCTGCCGTAGCAGGAATTAGCCGTAATTTTTACGAGGCAGTCCGGGGTTGCATGGAACATCAGTCCATGCAGACCCCACTAGAGATACTCAAGGCAGATGGCGGCACTATGACCCAAGAGAGTTCAACGCGTTACGCCGTGGAAACTATCCTCTCCGGGCCGGCTGCAAGTGTTATGGGTATTCTTGCTTTTGCGGATCGTACCAAGGAGGAGGTAGTGCTGGACATTGGTGGTACTACCACGGATATAGCCATACTTGTCGAGGGGGTACCGCTGCTGAAGCCTCTGGGAATTAGGATAGGCGGCTACAACACCTTGGTGAGAGCCCTCCGCACAGTTTCCATAGGAGTTGGAGGGGACAGCTGGGTGAGGATTGAAGATAACATTCTCAAAGTAGGGCCGGAAAGGAAAGGGCCGGCACTTGCTTACGGTGGTACAGAGCCGACACCCACTGATGCCCTGGTAACTTTGGGTTTGGTGAAAGGAGGGGATAGGCAACGGGCCGCTCAAGGAATGCAACGGTTAGCTGAACAGATGGGTGAAGGGGTCGAGGAGGCTGCTGAGACAGTGATATCAAAAACCTGTGATCTTATTCTTGAGGCGGTCCAGGCACTTGTGGACCGGGTTAACCAGATGCCAGTCTATACCATTCACGACCTGTTGGAGGGGCGGGTAATCGCTCCAACGGGTATGGTGGTTATCGGTGGTCCAGCTAAAGAGCTGGCGCCTCACTTGCAGGACAGGAGCGGATGGCCGGTTCAGGTGCCTCCAGATTACGAAGTGGCCAACGCGATTGGCGCTGCGGTAGCAAGAACCACCTGTCAAGTAACAGTGCTCGCTGATACGGATCGGCGCTATGTCTATGCCCCGGAAGAGGGCCACATGGACATCATCGATTGGAGGGCCAGAACGGAGGACGTGGTGAAGATCGCATTCCGCCTTCTGCGGCAGAAGGCACTTAGGTTGGGTGCCGACGAAGACGATCTGGAAATGGAATTACTTGAAGATTATGAGTTTAATATAGTTGAAGGATTTTACACGGTGGGGAGAAATATCCGAGTAAAAGCTCAGGTAAAACCGGGTCTCATCAGGCCCTATCGAGAGGCTGCCGTATGAAAGCCAACAGAAAAACCGGACTTGTCTTTTTCCCGGCTTTCGATTGGGCTATTAGTAAGACGCATCCCGAGCGGGAAGAGCGTCTGCTTTATACCCAGGACCAGGTTTTTGAGGAAGGAATTTTGGACATAGAGGGATTGGTGGAATTTAATCCCTCTCTGGCAACTGAAAAAGACGTTGAGCGTGTCCATTTTTGCGTCCCGAAAGTGGACGCGGTTCTCACTGAAAGCCATTATATTTCAGCAGGCGGATGCAAGACGGTTGCCGACGCAGTTCTGGGGGGCGAAGTCGATTGTGGCTTTGCCCTGGTGCGCCCTCCGGGACACCATGCCATGCGCGTGGTACATGGTGCCAGGGGCTTCTGCAACATCAACATCGAAGCTATCATGGTGGAGCATATCCGACAAACTTATGGGGTCGACCGTGTCGCTATTGTGGACACTGACTGCCACCATGGAGACGGTACTCAGAACATTTACTGGCACGATCCGGATACCCTTTTCATCAGTCTCCATCAGGACGGTCGCACCCTGTATCCAGGCTCCGGCTTTACCAGCGAGATGGGGGGGCCTAACGCCTTAGGGACCACGGTCAATATTCCGCTGCCCCCTGAAACCTCTAAGGAGGGATTTCTCTACGTAATGGATAGAGTGGTCTTGCCCATTTTGGATGAGTTCAAGCCTGAACTCGTTATCAATTCGGCAGGGCAGGATAATCACTATAGTGATCCAATTACCGGAATGAGATTCTGCGCCCAAGGATATGCAAAACTCACTGAGAAACTACAGCCCCACATCGCTGTGCTCGAAGGGGGCTATTCCATAGAGGGGGCGTTGCCCTATGTGAACGTTGGAATAATATTGGCGCTGGCCGGCATTGATTATTCGTGGGTCCGTGAGCCAGATTACGATCCGGAGGAACTCCGTCAAAGCGATGAGATACGCAGCACTATTTCTAGCACCTGCGAGCGCTTGCTTGAGGAAAGACAGCAGTGCGCTTCAAAGCGTAAGAAATATCTGGAGGGTGACGAATTTGTCCAACGAAGTAAAACCATTATCTACGACACGGATAAGATATTAGAAGAACAAAAAGAGATGATCCGGGTCTGCGGGGGGTGTGCTGGTGTGCTAAAGATAGACTCGTACGCCGACACCGGCCGTCATCTCCTCGGTATCAGTGTGCCCAGAAAAGCTTGCAGCACCTGTCAGGATATTGGCAGGCAGTGGTTTGAAGAAGGGAGCATTAGACGCTTCGATCTGGTTTGCCTGCAAGACCGGGTGGCCGATGCGTATGAGGTGAAAAGGAAGTGAGCGGACTTGTTTCCTTGAAAGACTTCACGCCAACCGACTTGGAGATTTGGGTCCAGGAGGCAGGACAGCCGGCTTTCCGAGCCAGACAGTTGCTCAAATGGATCTATTCTCAGAATATTGAAGACTTCGAGGCGATGACCGATCTGAGCAAGAATTTTCGCGCTTGGCTCGCTCAAAATGCACGAATTCCCTGCGTGGTTCGTGAAAGGGTCTTAACCGATGAAGATGGAACTCGCAAACTTCTATTTCGTCTTCAGGACGGTGAGCGGATTGAAAGTGTTTTAATAGACGAAGAGCGTCGGCTTACCCTATGCGTTTCCAGTCAGGTTGGTTGTGCCTTGGGTTGTCGCTTCTGCTTGACCGGAGAGGCCGGCTTTAGGAGGAATCTCACTGCCGGGGAGATCGTTGATCAGATCTGTGCGGCAAAACGAGAACTGGGGCCAAACGAGCGGCTTACCAACCTGGTCTTTATGGGAATGGGAGAGCCTCTCGCCAATTTGGAGCAGGTGGTCAAGGCCCTAGAGATTATAACTTCAGACCATGGTCTCAACTTTTCTACCAGGAAAATCACCCTGTCCACCGTAGGTCTGGTTCCGGAGATGCTTAAGCTAAGCCGACTCTTACCGATAAAACTAGCAGTATCTCTGCACGCTGCCGACGATGAGACAAGATCTCGTATTATGCCCATAAACCGGCGCTATCCACTGTCGGAGTTACTGGAGGCCTGCCGTCGTTTAGAAATGCCGCGCCGTCAGCGCATTACTTTTGAATATCTTTTGATGGATGGCGTGAATGATTCAACAGCGGCAGCTCGTCAGTTGGCAAAGCTCCTTAAGAGCCTCCGAGCCAAGATCAACCTAATTCCTTTCAACGAATACCCAAACGCTGCCTTTAAACGGCCTTCTCCGGGCCGTATCGCTGCTTTTCAGGAGATATTGCAGGAGGAACATTTCACCGCGATCGTGCGCCAGAGCCGCGGTGCTGGGATTATGGCAGCTTGTGGTCAATTGCGGCACAGCCATTAGTCATTTCGCATTTCGCATTTCGCATTTATCATTTGAGAGTTATAAGTAAGGTGCCCGGGTGCATTGTTCTCGGAGAAGAGGGGAGCAGTGAACCCTAACTTTGGCCCAATGAGAAATGACTAATGATCTTGACAAAGCCAGGCGGGTATAATAACAGAAAGTGCTCTGGTCAAGATAAAATCGCATAGCGCATAGGGCATAGCGCATAGCGAAAAAAAGAGTAAACGGTAAATGGTAAAAGGTGAAAAGTTGCGAAGCCTGCGCATAATCGATTTACCGTTCACCGTTTACTGTTTACTAAACGCTCTGCGCTTAGCGCTTTGCGTCATGGGGACAGCTCAAAGCCAGGTTCTGTGAGCTGGATTCTTTATTCGGTTTTAAACATATTCGACAGCCTTGGGATGGGAAAATATGCTAAATTTTGAAAAAGGTGACGGACTGGTACCAGCCATTGTCCAAGATGAAGAGACAGAAGAGGTGTTGATGTTGGCGTACATGAACGAGGAGGCCTGGAAGAAAACTCTTGCCAGCGGCAAGGCGCATTTCTGGAGCCGTTCCCGAAATGAGTTATGGCTCAAAGGGAAAACCTCCGGCCACATCCAGGAAGTTCAGACGATCTATGTGGACTGCGATCAAGACACTGTTTTACTCAAGGTTCATCAGGTCGGCGGGGCCGCCTGTCACGAAGGTTACCCAAGCTGCTTCTATCGCAAAGTGGAGCAAGGAGAACTGAAAACCATAGGCACTCAAGTCTTTGACCCAAAGGAAGTTTATAAATCGTAAAGTGATCGGCTGCAGTGGAAGAAGACTTTACCACGAAGACGCAGAAGCAAATTTCGGATGTATTCGGCTTTATAAGAGATTAAAAAGTTAGGAATATACCGGTAACCGATTAAATGGTAAGTTTTGGTTACAATACTGAAAGAGGAGGTATTTGATCCCGTGCAACAGTTAAAATTGGGTGTGCCTAAAGGCAGCCTTCAGGAAGCTACAATAAAACTATTTCAAAAATCGGGCTGGCGCATTTCGCTGAGCATCCGCAACTATTTTCCAGAGATCAATGACACGGATATCAGTTGTTCCATTTGTCGTGCTCAGGAGATGTCTCGGTATGTTGAAAATGGGACGTTCGATGTGGGTCTCACCGGGAAGGATTGGATACTAGAAAACGGTTCCAAGGTCAAAGTTGTAACGGATCTAATCTATTCCAAGGTGAGTCAACGACCAGCGAGGTGGGTATTGGCGGTTCCCATGGATTCAGAGATCAAAGAGCTGGCGGATCTGGAAGGTAAGAAGATCTCCACGGAACTGACGAACTTCACCCGCAGTTACTTCAAGGAACAGGGTATCAATGTGGAGGTAGAGTTTTCCTGGGGTGCTACAGAGGCCAAGGTCATTGACGGGCTATGCGACGCCATTGTGGAAGTCACCGAGACGGGAAGCACCATGCGGGCCAACGGCTTGCGCATCGTTGAAGAGCTCATGCAGTCTAACACTCAGTTAGTTGCCAACCTGAAGTCGTGGAAAGTTCCGTGGAAAAGGGAGAAGATTGAGCAAATTTCCCTTCTTCTCAAAGGAGCGCTGAAAGCTGAAAATATGGTGGGCCTTAAGATGAACGTGCCAGAAGAAAAGATGGGAGATATTATGGAAATTCTACCCAGCCTCAATGCTCCTACCGTAGCTCACCTTTACCAGAGTAAATGGCTCGCAGTTGAGGTTGTGGTAGACAAGGACCAGGTGCGCGACCTTATCCCCGCACTCATGAAACGTGGGGCAGAAGGCATCATAGAGTATCCACTGCATAAGGTAATTTAAAATTAGCTCTCAGCTGTCAGCTTTCAGCCCTCAGCCGGCAGCAGACAGGGAACAGATTGCGGATTTCGGATTGCGGATTTGTGAGGGCATAAAGTCATCTATGTGATTTTCGTGTGGGACTAGCCGCGACTTCAACGACTCGAACGACCCATAAGCAATTCCCACGCCCCAATTTCAGGCACTTTAGTACACTTTAGCTCATTTTAGACATTTGCCCATGATCACCAAACGCGCCGAAGAAATAAGACCATTTATAGTCATGGATGTGCTCGAGCGTGCGCAAGCGCTCGAGAATCAAGGCGAACATATCATCCACCTAGAGGTGGGTGAGCCTGATTTCGATACGCCAGCGTGTATCCGCACTGCTGGTGAAAGGGCATTGAATGAGGGAAAAACGCACTTCACTCACAGCCTGGGCCTTGTGGAACTGCGCGAGGCCATTTGTGAACACTACTTGCAACGTTATGGGATCGAGATAGCTCCTGAACAGATCATTGTCACTTCAGGGACCTCTCCTGCCATGTTATTGATATTTGGGGCGTTGTTGGAAGCGGGAGATGAGGTAATCATCTCAGACCCCCACTATGCTTGCTATCCTAACTTCATTCGGTTTGTGGAGGGGAATCCAGTGAGGGTACCCGTAGCCGAAGAAGATGGATTCCAGTTCCGGCCCAAAGAAATTCGAAGGAAGATAACACCACGTACAAGAGCAATTTTCATTAACTCGCCTGCTAACCCCACCGGAAACCTGTTGGCGTCGGAGCGAATGGTTGAAATCGCCAACCTTGGGAAAATGGTCATTTCCGATGAGATCTACCATGGACTGGTCTATGAGGGTAAAGAACACTCAATCCTGGAGTACACCGACGAATGTTTTGTGCTGAACGGATTTTCGAAATTGTACGCCATGACTGGCTGGCGTCTCGGTTATGTGATAGCACCTCCTCGTTTTGTTCGGCCCATGCAGAAAATGCAGCAAAATTTTTTCATTTCAGCAAGTGCTATGGCTCAGTGGGCTGGAGTTGAAGCCCTGAAAAGTGCAGAGGCTGCAGCAGAAGTAGCGCGCATGGTCAGTATATACGACGAGCGGCGACGCTACATGATCCAGCGATTGAAGAAGATGGGCTTGGGTATAACCGTCGAGCCCACCGGAGCCTTTTATGTGCTGGCCAATGCCAAACGTTTCGACAGCGATTCCTACCGTCTGGCCTTTGATATACTCCACAACGCCAAGGTGGGAGTCACGCCGGGAATTGATTTCGGTGAGAACGCTGAGGGCTACATCCGCTTCACCTATGCCAACTCTCTGGAGAACATTGCGGAAGGTATGGATCGGCTGGAACGTTATTTGGAAACCCGGTAGAGCGCAAAGCGCAGAGCGCAGAGCGCAGAGCGTTTAGTAAACAGTAAAAGGTGAACGGTAAATCGATTATGCGCAGACTTCGCAACTTTTCACCTTTTACCATTTACCGTTTACTCTTTTTTTCGCTATGCGCTATGCGCTTAGCGCTTTGCGTGGGAATATGATAATTCGTTCAGCCAAATTTATATGTAGTGCAGTAAAGCCGGAACATTACCCGCCGGAAGACCTTCCAGAAGTGGCCTTCGCAGGCCGATCC
>CP070735.1:2170026-2199782 GCA_020347625.1 Deltaproteobacteria bacterium | reverse complement strand
AAAGTGTGGATTAAAGTATGTAATCCACACTCTTGCATTTGCAGAATTGCCCGCCTGAGTCCTATAGCTCACTGTGGAGCGCTTGTTATGGACAGTCCTATACCTTGTAGATTTGGGTGATTGATTAAATGTAGGCATCAGTGTTATAAGGTAACAATGCACTTAAATATCTATCAGGAACTGGGAAGCGTTCAATTTTTTTGAGATAAATTCAAATTACCCATTAACTTTTTGTGGAGGAGATAATGCCGATTTACGAATATGAGTGTAAAGACTGTTCTCACAGCTTTGAAGTGCTCGTGGTGTCTACCAGTGATCCAGCCCCACAATGCCCCGAATGCCAGTGTACGGATGTGTCGAAACTGATGTCTTCATCCACCATGAGAAAGCGAGAAGAGTATACCGGTGTGGGGGGTATACTTGATCCTACCATCGGCCCGACTTTTTCGTTTCCGGGTACGCAAGTAAAAAAGTAAATGTCTATTCGTTGTGCAAGGAAATGGGCCGCCTAAAAAATCTGGGGCTAGTGGGGTCGGGCAAACAGTTCCCTTGGTTTTCAGGACTGAGTGAACATTACATACTTTAATCTAAAGTTTTGTCTGTTGGGAACCAGCTACTATATCTCGGGTTAAACTGAGAACGTGCGGAGCCTCGGCTCCGCTTTTTTCTTGCGTTACTCCCCTTTGCTATCGTCTCAATTTTCTTTTAATCATAATTATCAAAGATGTTTGTTAAGAATTTCAATTACATGGGGATGTAGACGGATAATTTCATTAGCGTACACCCGATTGCGTGTGTTTTCTCTGTTAATTTCATCTGCATCTTCCTTAAACCCGGCTCTTATATAAGAATCTATATTGTCCAAACCACGATTGAAACCCTTTGCATTAAGAAAGAAGTCAGAAAGTCGGTCAATTTCGTCAACATTATCGAAGCCACTCGCTATTAAGTTCATCAACGAATCCCAAAAATTTATAATGGGTAAACGGTATAATGGTCCTAGCACTTGCTCTTCCTTAAATTGCTCTGCCTTTCTTTTCCATATTGAGACTTCAGTTTTCATTGCGAGCCAACTTGCTTTTCTTGATTTAGCCTTTTGCAACCAAGGACGTAACCCACCCAATAGCCAACCTAATCCAACCAACAATACACTTTGTATGAAGCCCGTCCAATCCTTTAACAAGAGCGTCCAATCCTGCATGACTCTCACCTCACCTTTTCCTCTGTCGCCAAAACTTCTAAGGCGGAATACGATTAGTGTTAGCCTATAGCCCAATTTTTTCTGGGCCGGCCTCCGATTCTGCGTTTAAGTAACATCCCGCAACCGATGACTAACAAAATAGTAAATAGCACCATGAGCGCTAGCGCGGCAACGGGACCGATCCGCAGTGCCGCCCAGCTCATTGCCATTAAAGGTAGTAGGCTCCATCGCACAATTGCTCTTGAAGTGTCATGGTTGGAGATAAAATCCGCCATCGGTGGAGAAACTTCATAATAAAATTGCACGAAGCTTCTCCCTATGGAGCTGCTTAACAGAATGCTGTCGCGAAAGTTTTTGAGCACCCTGACTTCTTCTGCCATACGGGACCCGTAGGCTGCAGTGGCGATGAATCACCCACCACCACCGCTACTTGAACTGACCTCGGGAGTCGTGGTGCCCACGGTAGCGCAGTTCAAGCACACTTCGTTGGAGTATCCGCTTTCATCGCCAACAGAGTTGTAAGCTGTCACGGCGAAGTAGTAGGTCGTATTGTCTTCGAGATCTGCAATGGTGGCACTTGTCCAGTTTCCAACATCCATTGACTCATCATATTCTCTGCTGTAAGTGCCTTGGTAGATGTTATAGCCTGCAACGTCCGGATCGGAACTGGCTTCCCATTCTAAGGTGACTTGAGCTGGATACACGACTCGAACAGAGTAAAGCATAATCAAGAGCAAGGTTGCAACACAGATAATATTCAAGGGGCATTGGTTGAAGAGATGAAACTTTGATAAGAAATTATATCCTCTCACTAAATCTCCTTATCGGCTGCACTTTGTAATACGGGACACAATCCCCCTAAATCACTGGCAAAGCGGATTGTGCCTCCAGCTCACGAGTACACTTTTGTATTGGGTGACCGAGAGACTCACCCTCTCAGATGGCTTAAATAGTTGAAATTTTTCTGACTAAGAAGCTCTCGAGCTCCTGTAAGAGATGAGTCCCACGAGAGTGTTTAAACAATAGCCGTACCAATAAGATAAAGAAGCCAACCTTGGCGGACGCCTGCGTGGAAGGTTACATCGGTTTTCATTAAATATTAGGTAGTTATCGGGTGGAGTATGTCGCCTGGGATGGCATCTTTTAGTTTTTACGGCAAAGAAATAGGCGCAAATCCTCTTGCGCTAATGTAGAAAAGGATACGCAATAACCCAAATCTCTGAGAAAAAGATAAGGACAAAACCTTATCTCCAGTTCTTCATCGCCATTGGAAGTGTTCCACTTGCACCTACATTCACGGTGTTGTAATCTGATAATCAGTGAAAGAGTCCCCGATTCATTCCACCTTAGAAAATCTTATCTACAATTTCGCCGGTTAATTCTGGATGGGATTGCTGTCACTGATTTTGAACGGTTTGTTAAGTGAGGACAACATGCAAAGAGAGCCCTTTATTGAAAAACAATATTTGGTCATTTTTCCCTGGATGTTAATTTTGATTGGTCTGTACTTGACTAGCCTGTACAGCTACCTTCTTTTCCACAGCCTAGCTGAGATTTTCAGCATTGTCGTGGCCTGTGGTATTTTTATGATTACCTGGAACTCTAGGCGGTTTTTGGACAACAATTATCTTCTAGTTATCGGCATCGCCTATCTATTCATTGGCTGTCTCGACTTGCTCCACACTTTAGCCTACAAAGGCATGGCTGTGTTTTATGGAAATGGGGCCAATCTATCCACCCAATTGTGGATTGCTTCCAGGTATATCGAAAGCCTCTCCCTTCTCTGTGCGCCTCTATTCCTTGGCAGAAAACTGAGGCCACGATTCGTATTCACAGGTTATTTCTTAGTCACTATCGTTCTGCTGGGATCGATATTCTATTGGCAGATTTTCCCTGATTGTTTTGTTGAAGGGGTTGGATTGACACCCTTCAAAAAGACGAGTGAATACATCATATCCTTTATTCTTTTTGTCTCCATTTTTCTTCTGACTAGAAATCAGAAAGAATTCGACAAAGTTGTTTTGCGATTGCTGGTCGCCTCCATTTTGTTGACCATAGTTGCCGAACTGGCCTTTACACTTTACGTCAGTGTTTATGGCATTTTCAATCTCATTGGTCACTTTTGTAAAATCATATCCTTTTACCTTATCTACAAGGCCATCATCGAGACTGGTCTTTTAAAGCCTTATGACCTTATGTTCAGAAACCTTAAGCAAAGCGAGGAGGCATTCAGGGGGAGTGAAGCAATTCTGCGAGGAGTCATCGACCTGGTACCCCACGCGATTTACGCAAATGACCGAAATGGTCGTTATCTACTAGCCAACCGAAAGGCTGCCGAATTACTCGGCACCACCGTCGAAAATCTGACCGGTTCGTTGTTTGAAGACGTCTTGCACAACCAGGAACAACTAAAGGACTTTCTGACAAACACTCGTCAAGTGATCGACACCGGCCGACCTAAATTGATTCCCGAAGAAACTATTACGGATCAAGATGGCAACCTACAGTTCCTCCAGACTACCAAGATACCCTTTGGTTGGCCCGCCACCGGAGAACAAGTGGCGCTCGGTGTGTCGGTGGTTGTTACTGATCTCAAGATGGCCGAAGAGGAGTTGCGAAAGGCTCACGATGAACTGGAACAACGTGTGGAGGAGCGCACAGCCAAACTGAATATCGCAAACGAGCAACTGAAGCTGGAAATAGAAGAACGTAAGAAGATAGAAGGAGCACTTCGTGCGAGCGAAGAAAAGTACAGGCTGTTGTTAGAAAATATTCCCAGCATCGTATACACAGGTTTCAAAGATTGGTCTGTTGCGTTTACGGATAACAAAATTCATCTGTTAACCGGTTATCATGCAGATGAATTTAATTCCCGAAAAATAAAGTGGTCCGACATACTTCTAGCGGAGGATTTAAACAATGCAAGAGAGAGCTTCGTCAGTGCCCTGAAAGCAGATAAGTCTTACTCAAGAGACTACAGAATCAGGACAAAGTGGGGTGATATTCTCTGGGTGCAAGATAGAGGACAGATCATTTGCAATGACGAGGGCGAGATAGAACATGTAAGCGGTGTGTTTTTCGATATAACCGAGCACAAGCAGGCAGAGAGGGCACTGCGAAAATCAGAGGAGGAACTCAGGCTAATATCTGCCCAGCTTCTGACCACTCAGGAAAACGAAAGAGGGAGGATTGCCCGGGAGCTTCACGATGGGATTGGACAGTCCCTGAGCGCCATTAAGTTTAAGCTGGAAGATGCCCTTGGCCAAGTGAAAACTGGAATCGATGCCGCAACCGCAAAACCTTTAGAGTTAATTATTCCCTTAATTCAAGACACAGTTGAAGAAGTCCGCAGAATAACAATGGACCTGCGTCCCTCCACGCTCGATTATTTGGGTATTCTGGCAACCATAGCCTGGCTTTCTCGTGAATTTCAAAAGACATACTCGAGAATCCATGTCGACCGGAAAATCAATATAGAGGAGAATGACGTTCCGGAGTCTTTGAAAATTGTGATTTACAGGGTCTTGCAGGAGGCACTAAACAATGTAGCCAAGCACAGCGGGGCGGATTTAGTTCGTGTTTGTCTGGATAAAACTGATGGGAATCTCGAGTTGAGCATCGAGGACAACGGTGAGGGGTTCGAGATTGAACAAGCACTCACTGTAGATACTTACGAGAGGGGATTCGGACTTGGCAGCATGAGGGAGCGAATAGAACTTTCGGGTGGAATTCTTGTTATCGATTCAGGTAAGGGAAGAGGCACAATCGTGCGGGCATCATGGCCATATGACGAATTTTATAGGAATAACGTTTAAGTTATTATATTAAAGAGGCGACCTGGGAAGGCCGCCTCTTTCGTCAGAACTCTCAGCGCTGGCTAACTGGCTGCCTTGAGATTTTCGCCCACCTGCTCCCAGTTAATCAAATTCCAAAAGTTTTCCACGTACTCAGGACGTCGGTTCTGGTAAAGCAAGTAATAAGCATGTTCCCAGACATCAATTCCTAGAATGGGTTTCAGACCCTCCATCAGCGGATTGTCTTGATTTGCACTGCTGGAGACCACTAGGACGCCACCATTGTCAACACTTAACCAGCCCCAGCCACTGCCAAATCGAGTGATGGCAGCATTGGAGAACTTCTCTTTGAATGCATCAAAACCGCCGAAGGCAGCATTGATTTTGTCCAAAAGCATTCCACTGGGCTGCCCACCACCGTTGCCGGCCATTATCTTCCAGAACAAACTATGGTTGTAATGCCCCCCGCCGTGGTTCCGAATAGCTGTGCGTACTTCTTCCGGTGCACTGGTGAGATTGCTCACAATTTCCTCAAGGGTCTTTCCCTGCAAAGCAGGTGCTTTGTCCAGGGCTTTGTTTAGATTATCGATATACGCTTGGTGATGCTTCCCATAGTGAATTTCCATGGTCCTTGCATCAATGTAGGGTTCAAGCGCGTTGAAGTCATATGTTAAATCAGGAAGCGTAAACATATCATCCTCCTTTTTTTATGCGTTCATGTTTATACGAAAGGTGGGAGAAACATAAGCATCGTAGTATGGCGAGTCAAATCAGAATACGGCGGGCAGCCCCGCGACCCCTTCGGTGGGACCTGGCTTTGCGAGTACTCCAGAGCTGTTCTTTACTTAATGAGGGAGTCTGCTGGCGTAATGAAGTGAGGATCATTGCAAAATCTCAAATCCCAAGCACCAAATTTCAATGAAATTCCAAATTCCAATACTCAAACACAAAGGTTGATTTGGAATTTTGCATTTTGGTCATTGTAATTAGTTTGGAATTTGTGATTTGTTATTTGGAATTTTAGGTCACTCATACACTCCGATACGCCAGTACTGGCCTGGAGCAACTGACGGAGTTTCCGGTACCTAAGGAGTGAAAGGAAATAAGACCGTGTTATAATCACCAATTGGCTAATGCAGAAAGATTGAACTCGATGGGAATTAAAATCCCTTGTTTTCTCGGAGCCTAAAATAGCTGATGCATTTCACAACTGTTAAACGATGGTTAAGTGGATGGCCGTTTCCACTCTTCTCACTGTTGGTGGCTGTGGTTGGTTTGACTTCCTGCTCCCCGGCAATCTCCAAACAATTGAGAGATGAGGCTGCAGGCCTTGTTCCCTTTGAAGAACTTCTACAAAAGTCCGACGAGTACAAGGGCCGAGTTGTGATTCTGGGAGGCTATATACTGGAGACGGTGAACGAAGCGGATGGCACTTTGCTCGTCATATTACAGGCCCCATTAGATTCTCAAAACAGCCCTAAATCATCAGACCTGTCTAAAGGGCGTTACCTGGTGCAAACCAAAGAGTTCCTCGATCCGGTGGTTTACAGCAAGGACCGGAAAATCACCGTAGGCGGCAGGGTTGTTGGCGCCAAAAAGAAGAAACTGGGTAATATAAACTATAAATATCTGGTCGTTGCATCCCTGGAAATTCATCTCTGGCCCAAGAAAGCGGAATACACAAGGCCCTACTACTATCCCTACTACGACCCCTGGTACTATCCCTGGTATGGATATCCGTATCCTTACCGGCGATGGTAAGCAGGTGTATAGCGAATGGCGAGAATGAGTTTATCAAGAGATTACTAAGTACGAGGCACTTCAGTAATTTCGGATTGCGGATTTCGGATTGCGGATTTTAAAAGTATCGCCTTGCGCCCTGAGCCCTGAGCCTCAATCTCTTTTCAATACCTCCTCCAATATCTCCATACCTCGCCCCACCAAATCACGTCTTGCCTGGCTGCCCATGTGTCCTATGCGAAAAACTTTGTCAGCGAGTGGGCCATAGCTACCACCCACTACCATTCCTCTGGCCCGCAAAGCCTGATCCAGTTCAGCCCAGGACCAACCGTCAGGAACCTTGGCTGCTGTTACCGTGGGTGAACATATATCTTCCCTGACCGGAAAGAGTTCAACGGACATGGCCTGGAGTTGACTACGACAGTCGGCTGCCACATCGGTGTGGCGTTGGAAGACTGTTGCTAACCCTTCCTGCAAAATCAGTTCAGTGGCCAAGTTTAAACCGGCAATGGCATGCCAGTTGTGGGTGTAAGGTAAGTGACGATCACGAACCCCGGTTCGCCACGGGGCCAATGCGTCGTAGCCAACGTAGCCAACCTCCTCTATGGCTGACCAACCACGTTCACTTACCGTTACCATGGCCAGATCTGGAGGCAGGCTCAGCACCTTCTGGCTGCCTAGCAGACCGAGGTCAATATGCCAGTCGTCCACCCGCACCTCTACACCACCACCGCTTGAGACGAAGTCCACGTAAAAAAGTGCGTCGAACTCCTGACAAATTTCACCAATTTCCTTTAAAGGGGTAAGCGTACCGCTGGGGGTCTCACAGTGGACAGCGGTGACGAGTCGAGGACGAAACCGTCCTGCAGACTCGCGCACCTGCTGTGGATCTGGAACGTTGTCATACCCAAAGCCGACTACCTCGACCTCCATTCCCAGTTGGCGAGCCATATCGCCGATGCCGTAACCGAACACTCCGTTTGCCACAGCCAAAACGCGGTCTCCGGGTCGAAGTGCACTTTTTAGTGCACCCCAAAGGGCTATCATGCCTTCACCACTGTGGATAACAACACGGTTTTGGGTGGCCAGTATCCTTCCGAGATGGGATTCACATCTTTGATATAGCTTAAAAAACTCCTCCTCCAAATCCGAACTACCGTAATTGATCTGATAAGCTGCTCTCAGTTCCGACGGCACGGAGACAGGACCGGGGACCAGACCGACTTCGTAGGTTTCCATGGGTTACTCCTTGTAACGAGGGTACAGGTTATCTTCTCAACTCACCTATGTTCACCAGCACTTGGAATGTTGGCAAGCAAAAAAGTGAAAGATCCCAGGCCATTTTGATGGATTAATACCCTTAGAGCCGATATTCCAGTATTCCATCATACCAAACCTCGGATGGTTTACTAGATATCGGGGCGGCAAAGCAGGCATGAAACATCGGGGCAAGACCATCTTATTTCTAATTTCCCGACCAGATCAGCTCTTGCACCGGTGAGGATCGCTTGATAAGTCCCCGATCAAACATGAATGCTTGCATCTCCACCCAGCGAGAGGTTTTCTGCTCTGGGCTTCCCTTGAAGAAAGGAAGTGTGGCCTGAAAGGCTCTGCGATTGAGTTCGTCTCTGAGATCAGGATGCAGTTTCAGGAAAGTCTCCAGGCACGCTTTCGGGTCATCAATGGTTTGCTGAATCCCTTTGGTCAGACCCCTCATGAAAGCCTTGACCCTCGCGGGCTGAGCTGTAATTTCATTGGGATGAGTGATGATTACCAACTCATAGAAATCGGGAATTCCATGCTCTTCCAGTGGGAAAATGCCCACCTTTTTCCCCTCCAGCTCTATTTGTATGGCCTCATAGTTTCTAAAGGCTCCGACGACCGCGTCCACCTTTCCGGTTAAAAGGGATGGCGCCAGGTTAAAGCCCACCCGGTAGATCTCATAGTCTGAGGCTTGCAGACCCGCCTTCTCAGCCACGGCCTCAAAAAGCACTCGGTAGAGAGGTTCGACCGAGTAGCCGATGCGTCTACCCTTGAGATCGGCTGGACTCTTAAAGCCAGATGATTCCAAATAGAGAATGCTGCTCAGAGGATGCTGCACCAGGGCGCCAATGGAGACGACCGGGAGCCCCTCCGAGCGCGCGGTAATTACGCTAGGTTGATAGCTAATGGCAAAGTTGACCTTCCCCGCAGCGACAAGCTTCAAGGGGTCGTTGGGATCAGCCGGCACCATTAGATCCACTTCCAAGCCTTCTTCTGCAAAAAAACCTTTCGCTTGAGCCACATACAAAGGCGCATGGTCTGGATTCGGAAACCAGTCCAACATGCAACTCACCCTATCCCCGGCCGTGGCCTTCATGGTCAAGCCATAAAACAAAGCTAGGCTGCACAGTAAAACCATGAATGTTTTTTTGGGAGACTTCATCGCCAATCTCCTTATTTAAGATTCCGAAATTAAACTGGCTGCTCGCTGCCGCCAGGGTACGAGCAGACGTTCTAGCACCACCACAACCCCATACAAGCCTGTACCCAAGATGGACAGCCAGGCGATGGAAGCGAAAACTAGCTCCACCTGAAGCTGGGCGTTTGCATGGATCATTAGATATCCTAAGCCTTCTCGGGCCCCAACCCATTCCCCGATAACTGCGCCGATGACGCTTACGGCGACCCCAATCTTGATTCCCGAAAAGACGAATGGAAGGGATTGCGGGATTCGAACTTTGAAAAACACCTGTCCAGGCGTAGCCTCGAGAATCTTCAGAAGAGCCAAGGTGTCAGGGTCTGCGGCCTTGAGCCCTTCGACCGTGTTAATGACAATGGTGAAAAAGACAATGATGGCCGTCATCACCACCTTCGATCCGATCCCGTAGCCGAACCACAGTATCAACAACGGTGCTATGGCAAACACAGGGATAGTCTGGGAGGAAATGATTAACGGCAAAAAGGCCCATTCTAATATTTGCGAAGAATGGATCAAGACAGCTAGGGTGAATCCAACCACCAAGGCCACCCAAAAGCCCAAACCTATCTCCGTCAGGGTGACAAGACCGTGAGCGGCAAGAAGATCCATGCGCTGCCACATCACCTCCAAAATTTGCAGAGGACCCGGCAATACGTAAGGCGGTATCTCGAATAACCGCACAGAAGCTTCCCAGCCCAGACCCAGAATCACCAAAAGGGCAATGGGCAGTCCGGTATTGTAAAATCGAGCTTTCATGGCTGCCCCACCATTATCTCCTCCTCGAGCAGCTCAAGGAGATATTTCTTGCAGTCGACCATATCCGCTTGGGTGATTCTCCTAGGCCGTTCGAATGATACCTGAAGCGATCCTTTAATTGACCCGGGTCTCGAGGTCATAACATATATTCGATCAGCTAAAATAAGGGCCTCCTCAACATCATGAGTAACCAGTAAGACTGAGGGCCCGAATTGACCCCACACCTTGAGCAACCATCTTTGCATGATGCCTCTGGTCATGGCGTCGAGAGCCCCAAATGGTTCGTCGAGTAGCAAGATATCCTTCTTGCACAGGATGGTTCTCATCAGCGCCACGCGTTGTCTCATTCCTCCAGAGAGCTCCTGTGGGTAGTGTTCTTCGAAACCCTCCAGTCCGAATATTTTCAGAAGTTCCCTGGCCTGCTCTCTTGCCGATCGTTTGTGCCTACCCTGAATCTCCATGCCCAGGATGGCGTTATCCAATGTATTTCTCCAGGGAAGTAGAAGGTCTTTTTGCTGCATGTACGCCATTCGGCCTCGCAGATGAGGGACCTTTTTGCCGTCTAGCATTATATTGCCCTCGTCAGGGGAGATCAGACCCGCGAGGATGTTAAAAAATGTGCTCTTGCCACAACCGCTCGGTCCAATAATGGCAATGAATTCCCCCTCACAAGCATCAAGACTGACACTCTGGAGAACCTGCAGTTTATCTTTACCGTTTGAGAAGGCTCTCGAAAGCCCGTTAATTTGGAGAAGGGGATCACCTGTTCGCTTGTTCATATAAAAAACCGCCCTCCCTGCTAGGGAAAGCGGCTCCCTGAGCGTCCCAACGATAGAGTCAGCTTCGACAATAGACAAGAGTTGCTAAGTTCTTGCCGCTTCCCTACGCTGGTATTATCCAGATCAGGTGCAAAGGGTTACCCAGCCCAATGCCAGGCTCTCAGCTAACCACCCCTAGCGACATTTTCACCGTAGCAACCTTGTCCAGGAAAGTCAACGATAAGCGAAAAAGATAAAACATGGCACGTCTTACGGTGCATTACCTATTTTGGATTTCTTGCTTCATTCTACCAGGCTGTTCACAGATCTTCCGTATATCTGTTCCCATCCAGCAGGGAGAGCAAATCTTTCCAGTTGGAAATCCGGACCACCTCTGGTCCCGGATCAACCTCCGTTGGACCCAACATTCCCGGTGCAGGAGAGATGTGGTTGTCCCGCACATAAGTGGTCCAGACGGGCTGTAGTCCAGCCTGCATGGCGCCGGCGACATCCGCCTCCGGATCATCGCCAACGTAAAGAATCTGATCCTCCCGCACCCCCAACTGCTTGATGAGCTCCTGGAAAACCAAAGGATGAGGTTTACGGTACCCCAAATCGCCGGAAATCAGCACCACCTCAAAAAAAGGTGCCAACCCCAGTTGGGAGATGATGTTCTTTGCGGCGGGGGGATGGGTAAAATTGGAAAGCAGCCCGAGTCGGTAACGGCCGCGGAGAGTGCTAAGCATCTCCTTGGTTCCCGGGATTACCCGAGCGTATTGGATAAAGGCCGAAAAATAGGTTTCAACGGCCATTGAGATATGCGGCTCATCTGGCGCGACGCTATGTCCCAGTTTGGTGAGGGCGGAGCTGATCCAAAACCGATTGTGGCTCTCCTTGCCATCTTGTTTGGTCTTTTCCAAAAACGCCAGCACGGCCTCGCCGTGCGCTTTAACAAACGGACCGTGTTCAACGGCCACACCGTTTTCCTTAAGCGTGCTGGTCAGTCTACGCAGGGCATCCTGTAGAGCAGCAGGCTTCATGGTGATCAGCGTATTGAAAAGATCAAAACCAATGGCCTTTATGTGCCGCATCGTTCCTCCTACCATGGGATTTAGGGATTTCGGAATTGGAAATCATAGCTTCTAAATATAATTCCTAAATTTCTTAATCCCTTAATCCCTTTACTCACCCCATAATATTTGCGGATACAAATTGAAAAAGCAAGGGGCAGGTGCCACCCATTGCATACTATTTTCGCCGTCTGATTGACGAGCCGATCAAATACTGGTTTGACATCATATGAAGCTTCACGATATCCTGCCCGAGCATTAATTGTGGACGAAACTCCAGGTGGAAGGATTGTCGACCGAGATATCAGTCGGTAACCGCGTTAGCAGCAGTCAGTGCCCTTCTTGGTACTGACTGCTTCGTTTGCTGGTCCGCATTTTTTATAGAAACGGTGTCGCGAGACCATTTCATCAAGAATGCGGGCTCTGGGAGGGAAGAATGACAACCGTTGACCTCAACGATATTTTAGGGCTGATTGATTCCACAAAAGGAGAAGTCATCTGCAAAAAGTGCCTAAAGGAGGAGGAATTATCCTACATTCCGGAGGAAGAGGCTATTACCCAGGAAAAAATCCAGAGCGATGATACTTACGTATGCAGTCGCTGCAATAAAGAGCTCTGACTCTGTTTTTCCTTCGTCTTTGCAGCGAGAGCTATCATAATCAGTAGAAAAGCCCCCAAGACCGATCAAACAGCCAATGGGGGCTTAGGGCCATATAAGACAAGGAGGTTTCAACCTTATCTTGATTTTAAAGTAATCATTCCCTCCACGCCATGCAAGATCAGGAATTACCTTAAACATTACTCGTTGGGCATGGGATTGCACAAGTGCTCATCGGAATTAGCCACCCTGCCACAGTTGAAACAAATATACTTCGGGTTTTTTGTTAGCTCCTTTATTTGATCAAAATTGCCGCAACTCGCCAAAACACACAAATGGCCAGAATGGTCTCCTTTACATACCGGCTCGCTCATCATCGCACCTCCAACTTTGTCTTTTCCACTCTCTCTGCCATATAACAGAAACTGAAACACCGAGAGCACAAAAGGGTGTTCCATACCCAAATTCGAAATACGAAATTCGAAGCACGAAACAAATCCAAAATCCTAATGTCAAATGTCCAAAACGTAAATGCCCAAGAAAACATATGTTGTGTTTTGATCATTTGGATTTTGGAAATTCGAATTTGTTTCGGATGTCGATATTCGAATTTCGGATTTAAACCAGGCCTGCGTAGGCCCCCATAATGCGGAGCAGATTAATTGCTTCCCTACTCCTCAGAATCCAAAAATGGGTAGTCAGTGTAACCTCTTTCGTCGCCACCATAGAAGGTTGCTGTATTGGGTTCGATGAGCGGTCCGTTTTTCGCGAACCGCTCCGGCAGGTCCGGATTTGCCAGAAAAAGACGACCAAAGGATACCAGGTCGGCATCACCCACTTTTAACACTCTCTCTGCGCTTTCCCTGTCATACCCACCATTGGTCATATAAGTGCCTTTATAAATCTTTCTCAGTTTTTGGGTGATGGGATTCAAGGCAGCATTAAAATCTGTTGGGTTTGTGAGATCGATCTCTACCACATGCAGATAGGCGAGATGGAATCGGTTGAGTCCGTCGGTCACGTGGCTGAAAATTAACTCTGGGTTCGAATCTTGAATGTCATTGAAGGGATTGCCTGGCGAAATGTGTACTCCAACGCGGCCGGCTCCCCAGACGTCAACCACTGCTTCGGTCACTTCAAATAGCAACCTGGCGCGGTTTTCTACTGTGCCCCCGTATGTATCTGTCCTCTGATTTGTGCCATCACGGATGAATTGATCCAGTAGGTAGCCGTTAGCGGCGTGAATTTCAACACCATCAAATCCAGCCGCCAAAGCCTTTTCCGCCCCACTATGGAATTGATCCACAATTCCAGGGATTTCTGTAGTTTCCAAAGCGCGAGGGGTCGCAAAAGGTCTGGATCCTTTATATGTCCATGCCTCGCCTTCCGGCTTGATGGCCGAAGGGGCAACCGGTGCAGCCCGCTCCGGCTGCAGTGACGGATGCGATATGCGCCCGCAGTGAAATAGCTGAAGAAAGATCAATCCTCCGCGTGAATGAACTAGATCCGTCACCAGCCTCCAGCCGGAAATTTGTTCGGGCGAATAAATGCCGGGCATATCCGGGTATCCCAATCCTTGGGGTGAAACTTGCGCGGCTTCGGTAATGATTAGACCAGCTCCGGCCCGTTGCCCGTAGTAAAGTGCATTTATAGGCTGCGGCGAATTTCCTCTCCCGGCACGGTTTCGGGTCATGGGTGCCATAACCATTCGATTCTTTAAGTTAAGTGAACCTAGTTGATAGGAAGACAAGAGCTCCATCTACAACTCCTCGAACGGAAATCAAGGTCGACGAATGTCTTTAACCTAAGATCTCAAAATAAGATTTCAACGGGATGAGACCGATTTCGAACTTTATTTTTTCTTTCCAATTGGTTAGAATGACTTTAACATTTGGAAAATATGGCAAAAACACTCAATAGAAGGACTATGCCGCGATGCAGTTTCTCGGTACCGACAAGTATTACCTCAATCCTGAACTCAAGGAAATAGTTAATATTGCCACGGCCATGGAAAAGCCCTTGCTGGTCACTGGTGAGGCCGGAACCGGCAAGACTCAGCTTGGCTTCGAAATTGCCCGAGCTCTGGAGATGACCCTGGAAGAAGCTCGCTGCAAGTCCACCTTCAAGGGCGAAGAACTTTGCTATGTCTATGACACGGTCTTACGTCTCAACGACTCACGTTTTGGGACCGGGGAGAGCGGTCGGGATGTGAATAACATCTGGGATTATCTGAGCTTTGGGCCGATTGGCAGAGCTTTTCTGGCAGAAGACCGGCGAGTCCTTTTACTGGACGAGATCGATAAGACTGATTCGGACACCCAGGACAATCTCTTGGACGTTCTGGAAGACGGCTCTTTTATCATCCGCGAGATAAACAACAAGGTAAAGGCCAAGCAGATGCCGATTACCATCATTACCAGCAACGCCAAACGGGAGCTTTCCGACCCCTTTCTCAGGCGCTGCTACTGCCACCACATCCCCTTTCCCTCCATGGAAGAGATGAGCCAGATTGTCCGGCTGCATTACCCCGAAGTTTCCGCGCCCTTGATGGATTCAGCCCTGGCCATTTTCTATCACCTGCGGCAGCAAGGCTTTGAAAAACCGCCTGCTACCGCTGAACTGCTGGACTGGCTTGGTGCCCTCCAGATAGACGGCGCCAAACCGCCGCTCGTACCCGACAAAATTCCCTTTCTTGGAACTCTACTCAAACGTACCCAGGACCTGCTGCAGTACAAAGGCGTCGAGCGGGAAAGTCCGTAACAACAACAGGTAAAATTAACCGTGTTCCTTCCTTTCTTTTACCAGTTGCGGGACCAAGGGATCCCCATCAGCCTCCGCTATATACTGGAATTCTACCAGGCCCTGGAAAAGGGGCTCGCTCCCGACCTAGACCGACTCTTCATCCTCATGCGGCTCATTTTCATCAAGAAGATTGAACATTTCGATGGATTCGAGCAGGCCTTTGCAGCCTATTTCTTTGGTGCCGAGGGTGATGACATCCCGCGTTTCTCGCAGAAAGTTTGGGAAGACAAAGGTTTTCGCCGTTGGTTGGAAGAAGAACTGGCCAAAGGGTCTCTGCCGGATGACGCCCTCGAACGGCTATCGCTGCCGGAACTGCTGCAGCGCTTCTGGGAAGTGGCCATGGAGCAGAGGGGCAAGCACAGGGGTGGCCACACCTGGGTCGGTACGGGTGGCACTTCAGCCTTTGGCCACTCCGGCGGTGATCGCGAGGGCATCAGGGTTTACGGCGACGGTATGCATGGCTCCGCCTTAAAGGTGATAGAGTCGCGCCGCTATGTGGATTATGCTGCCAGCGCTACGCTCCGAGCCGAAAACCTGCGGCAAATACTCGCGGCGCTTAAACATATGGCCCCTGCAGGGCCACCGACAGAGCTGGATGTTGATGAGACCATTGATCGCTCGTGCAGGAACGGTGGAGAGATCGAACTGGTTTTCAGGAGAGAATTGCGGGATCGTATTCAGCTGGTTGTTCTCTTGGACAATGGCGGGGCCTCAATGCGACCCTATTTGGATCTAGTGAAGCTGGTCTTCGGCCTCATGCGCGACCAGTTCAAGGATTTGGACTATTACTATTTCCACAATTGTGTTTACGGTTGTGTCTATTGTGATCCCCAACGTCTTACTCCTTTTCCCCTGCACCACCTTGTGCGGCGCGACCCGGAAACCCGCGTGATCATTATCGGAGACGCCAACATGGCGCCGGCTGAACTTATGCTCTCCAACGGTGCCGTTGACTATTTTTCCAAGGTCAGAGTGCCTGGACGCGATTGGTTGGCCCAAATCCGTAACCACTTTGCCCATAGCGTCTGGCTCAACCCCATCCCTAGGAGCCGCTGGCCCGGCGAAAGCCAGACGATTCAACAGATTGGCGAAATCTTCCCCATGGAAGACCTCACGCTGGCAGGTATCCGCCGGGCGGTGGAATGGTTGAATAGCGGGATCTCACCCGTGACACCTGCATGAATTTAGAGTAAAGTACCCTTCATGACCAACAAGTTCTCTGTTCCGCTCAAGAAATCTTACATCCTCCTATCGTTCATTCGCTGGTTTGATTCGGAAGCGGGCCTCGATGATCCACTTGAGGACGATAAGACCGGGGTGGACTGGTTTCGCATAATACCTTTCATCTTCTTGCACCTGATGTGCTTCGGCGTCATCTGGGTAGGGTGGAGCTGGATTGCCATTGCAGTGGCAGCGGGTCTCTATCTCGTCAGAATGTTCGCCATCACCGGCTTCTACCACCGCTATTTTTCGCACAAGACCTTCAAGACCAACCGGTTCTGGCAATTCCTGTTCGCAGTTCTTGGAATTTCTTCTGTTCAGCGTGGTCCTCTATGGTGGGCGGCCCATCATCGACATCACCATCGCTACGCTGATCAGGAAGAGGATCCCCACTCGCCCGCCCGACATGGTTTCTGGCACAGTCATATGGGATGGTTGACCACTCGAGAAAACTTTCCAACCCGGATGGCGTACGTGCGCGATTGGGCAAAATATCCGGAACTGATTTGGTTAAACCGTTTCGACACTCTTGTGCCAATTCTTCTGGGTGTCTCCCTTTTTTTATTGGGCGAGATTCTTGGTGCTTATAATCCGGAGTTGGGAACCAGTGGTCCGCAGATGTTGATCTGGGGATTTTTCATTTCCACCGTTGTTCTTTTTCACGCTACGGCGACCATAAATTCACTGGATCACATGTTTGGAAAGCGACGTTATAACACTCCTGATACAAGCCGTAACAATGTATTCCTTGCCCTCATCACCCTCGGGGAGGGGTGGCACAACAACCATCACCATTACGCCGTTTCCACCCGTCAAGGTTTCTACTGGTGGGAAATTGACATCACCTATTACTTGCTTATTTTTCTGTCCTGGCTGGGTATCGTCCGAGACCTCCGGCCTCTACCAGAAGCTGTGCGAAGCCGGAATCAGATTGAAGCTAAAGCTAAGCCAGAGGGAAACCGACCATGAGACTCGCCGTCATCGGCACTGGCATTTCTGGAATGGTTGCTGCCTACCTGTTATGCGAAGAGCACGATTTGGTGGTCTTCGAAGCCAACGATTACATGGGTGGACACACCAATACCTGCGATGTTGAGGTTAACGGCAGCAGTTACGCGGTTGACACCGGTTTCATTGTGTTCAACAAAGAGACTTATCCAAATTTCGTCAAGCTGATGAAGCGACTGGGCGTGGCCTGGCATCGTTCCAACATGAGCTTCAGTGTCCAGAGCGAACAAACAGGACTAGAGTATAGCCCGAGTACCCTGAACTCGCTCTTCGCCCAGCGCAAAAACCTGCTGCGCCCCTCCTTTTACCGCATGCTGCTGGATGTGTTTCGCTTTCGGCGGGAAGCCCAGGAAATTTTAGAAAAAAGAGACTACCACACGACCCTGGGCGATTACCTTGAAAGCAGGAGATACTCGCAAGCTTTCATCCATCACTTTATTATCCCCATGGGGGGGGCAATCTGGTCGGCCGATCCCAAGCAATTCAACGAGTTCCCTACCCATTACTTTGTCCAGTTTTTCAACAACCATGGCTTTCTAAAAGTGCGTGATCAACCAGTATGGCAAGTCATTACCGGCGGTTCCAGGAATTACGTCAAACCACTTACCAAGGCTTATCGGGATAAGGTGCGATTGAGCTCTCCGGTGGAACGGGTCAGACGGCATGGTGACCACGTGGAGGTCAAGCCGCTAAAGGGTGACCCGGAGAGATTCGATCAAGTGATCATAGCAACCCACAGCGACCAGGCTTTAGCCATGCTCGCCGATCCCACAGATGCAGAACGCGAGATTCTTTCCGCCATTCCATATCAGGAAAATCTGGCCACTCTTCATATCGATGCCTCACTGCTGCCCCGCAAAAGAGCTGCCTGGGCAAGTTGGAATTACCATATTCCAGCTAAAGAGCTGGGAAGAGTGGCAGTCACCTACTACATGAACATGCTGCAAAGCCTCCGTGCTCCGGAAGAATTCTGCGTCACCCTTAACCAGCCCGAGGTGATTGATCCCAAGAAGATCATAAGGGAGTTCATCTATCATCATCCGGTCTACACTCACCAAGGACCTCTGGCGCAAGAACGTCGTAAGGAGATCAACGGCACGAATCGCACCTATTTCTGTGGCGCTTACTGGGGCTATGGATTCCATGAGGACGGCGTCAACAGCGCTTTAGCCGTGTGTAAAGATTTTGGGAAAACGCTGTAATGATGAATAGTTGTATTTACGAGGGATATGTTCGTCACCGTCGTTTCAGACCCGTGCAGAACGCATTTCGGTATCGGTTGTTCTTGATGTTTCTCGACCTGGCCGAATTGCCCACGATATTTGAGGATCGTCTCTTGTGGTCAAGCGAACAGGTTAACCTTGCGTATGTCCGCCGCAAAGACCACCTGGGTAATCCGAAGGTTCCACTTGAGCAGGCGGTCCGGGACCTGGTGGAGGAGCGGGTTGGCCGGCGGACCACCGGCCCGATTCGTTTACTCACCCATTTGCGGTACTTTGGCTATTGTTTCAATCCGGTAAGCTTGTATTATTGCTACGACCAAGCCGACCAGCATGTGGAAACCATCGTCGCAGAGATACACAACACACCTTGGGGTGAAGAATACTGTTACGTCCTCGGTGAAGACCTCAATGAGCATCCCTTAAGAGGATGGAAGCGTTATCAGCATGCCAAAAATTTTCATATTTCACCCTTTATGGATATGGGGATTCACTACGATTGGAGATTTCGAGAGCCCGGGCAATCATTAAATGTGCATATGATAAACCTCCAAGACGATACGAAGCTGTTTGATGCTACTCTGACCTTGAAGCGGCGGGAGATAAGTGGCCGCGCTTTGACTCGCGTTTTGCTGGCATATCCGCTGATGACCGCCAAGGTCACCACGATGATATACTTGCAGGCGTTGCGGTTGTGGTCCAAAGGGGCACCTTTCTATGTCCACCCGGCCAAGCGAAAGGTCAAAGGGGAGGCTAGGCAGACATGACACAATCAATTGTACCGTCTGAGGCCAGTTCCCTCGAGGAAACCAGACCCAGTCCCTTCGATGCACTGGCAAAGAAAGTGCTGTATTCCTTGCTGCGTGGCTTGCGTCGCGGACAATTGACCATCGTGGATGGCTCTGAGCAAAGAACCTTTGGACACCCGAGTGATGATTTCCCTCTGGAGGCCAACATCAAGGTTTAAAATCCGCGTTTTTACACCAGTACGCTATGTGGCGGCAGTGTCGGGGCCAGCGAGTCCTATATGACCGGTCAGTGGTCTGCAGACGACTTAACCACCGTTGTCCGCATCCTTGCAGTGAATCGGGAAGTACTCGAGGGGATGGAGAAGGGCTGGGCGAGAGTTACCGCTCCACTCCACAAGTTTTTCCACCTCTTGCGTAGCAACACAAGAAAGGGAAGTCGAATCAACATAGCAGCTCACTATGACCTGGGAAACGATTTCTACGCTCTCTTTCTCGATGAGACCCTGACATATTCGTGTGGCATTTTTGAGCGCGAAGGCAGTACGCTAAAAGAGGCGTCCATCGCCAAGTACGACCGTATTTGTAAGAAGCTCCAACTCTCAGCCGCGGATCATGTGGTCGAGATTGGTACGGGATGGGGCGGTTTTGCCATTCATGCCGTGAAGAATTACGGCTGCCGCATTACCACTACCACCATCTCTAAATCGCAGTATGAACTGGCGAAAGAGCGCATAGAAAAAGCGGGTGTTGGTGAGCGCGTGGATCTGCTGCTCCTGGATTACCGGGATCTCAAGGGAAAATACGACAAGCTGGTGTCCATCGAAATGATAGAGGCGGTGGGACATCAGTATTTGGACAGATTTTTCCGAGCTTGCAGTGAGCTCTTGAACGCAGACGGGATGATGCTCCTTCAGGCCATTACCATCGCCGACCAGGTTTTCGACAAGCACAAGAGGACTGTCGATTTCATAAAACGCTTCATTTTCCCCGGGAGCTGCATACCCTCCATTGCAGCTATATCCCGTTCCATTGCCAGTGCAACGGATTTGCGGCTTTACCATCTCGAGGACATTACGGACCACTATGCCAGGACGCTTCGAATGTGGAGGGAGAGGTTCTTTAACAATATTGACAAAGTGAGAGCACTGGGCTACCCGGAAACCTTTATCCGGATGTGGGAGTATTATCTCTGCTACTGTGAAGGGGGTTTCACTGAGCGATATTTGGGGGACGTTCAGGTGCTCCTCACCAAACCCTTCTGCCGCCGCCCGCCCATTTTGCCGAGCCTCGAGTTTCCGGAATGATAGTAAAGAATGGGAGGCTCTGGCATTGAGCTGACCCAGGTGGGTATAAGGTACAGGGTTCAAGGTACAGGGTTAAATGAGACTTTGATATTCTTTCTTTCCCTGCACCTTGTACCTTGAACCCTTTCAGCTAGCAGAGCTAGCGGAATTCGACCTGGCTAATCTTCTTTAGGCCACTCTTCAGCCTCTCTCTCATCCACGAGATAACAGAATCGGTTCCAATCAAATTCTCTGAAGGAGATTGGACATCGCAGCTTCACTGTCTTATCGCTAACACCAATTACCTCCCAATCACCTCCACGGATGCCCCCCTCGATCCTGATCTTTTGTCCAACCTCGAAGGGGTATAAGCGGAACACAGAAACTCTCTCAATTGCCATTGTTTCCCTCCCATCTGAATCTTTCTAAAATATTAAATCACCCAGGCTCTTCATTCATTGCGCCTCGTAAGCAATATGTCAAAAGTATCACCTGCTCGCAACTTGGAGAGCTCAAGCAATATGTATGTTGAAATTGCCAAGTTACCCAATAGCATGAAAGCCACAAACCAAACCAGTTTACGCCAGAGGAGTAATTCCTTGTACGCAACCCAGACAAAGATTGTCAGAAAACCAAAATAAGCATCCGCCATCGCGGCCTTAAACCACCAGTTGGGCCACATTTCGCCTACTGCTTCAAAAATGTTTTGGTCAAGGCTTGCAGCTAGCATTATTGAAAGCATTCCAAAAAGTACGAGAGCGAAAAAAAATTTCATAAGTTTGATCATAACTTTATCCATTCTCAGGGGTTACAACGCATTTTAACTTAGATTTTCATAATTTTAACTAATACTTAACTAGAATAGTTTTCTTTAGAATTCAAACAATTATAGAAAAAATTGTGCAAAATGGTAGGTATTTCCTACCCTAGCTGTGAATCGTCTCAGAATAAGGGATTATAGACCCCGAACAACATCATCTGCTTCCTCTGTGATTTGACATATTCAATTCGAACCTTAACTTTGCATTCAATTAGATTCAACGCACCGAATATTTTCAGTTGAGGTTAAAAGGCGGGGGGTATGAATCATGTCAAGCAAATCACTATTTGGTCTCTATTTAGGTGCAGCGAAATTGATTATGATTGCAACTCTGATCGTCTCGGGGTTATCTACTGCCGAGGCAAGCAACGAAACTTTTACTGGTAAGGCAGTGAATCCCAGAGGTGCTTTGCAATACACTGAACGTCATTTTGTCAATTACGAGAATGGCACAGTTAGTAAAAGTCAAACAGTCTACTATGATCCTTTTGATAGAAAAATTGGTGACTTGATTTCCGACTACACCCACGGACCTCAGTTTGGCAGCTACGATTTCAGAGATATTCGCGCTCAATATGAGGATGGAGCGGAAGTTGCAGATGATCGCGTTCGGTTATTCCGAAAAGAGAGCCCTGAAGATGATTTTGAGGCCAAGTATCTCAAGCGAAAAACAGATCAAATAGTCGGCCAGGGTTTTCATCACTTTGTCGCCAACAACCTCGAGGCCATTGCCCGAGGGGAGGTCTTTCACGTGCGACTGGTCATGCCGTCCCGACTGGATCAATTCAAATTCCGCATTCGCAAAAGAAAAATCGAAGATGACACCCTTCATATTCGGCTTGACATTGATAATTGGTTTCTGAGGCTGTTTGCGCCCCATGTTGACGTCGAGTACGATATACAGACACGCCGCCTGTTACGGTATGAGGGAATCTCTAATTTGGCAGACGCTTCTGGGAAGTACAGCAAGGTTGTTATCACCTATTCCTACGACAGCTAGTCAGAATGCGCCCGCTAACTTTTTATGAAAACAGGAAAATAGAGCATGATAGAAGCAAACCTTGTCAAAATCTATTTGTCAACGGCTGTATTATTTTTCGCCGTTGACATTCTCTGGTTGGGAGTTGTTGCCAAGAATTTTTACAATAAGCATCTCGGTCAGTTCTTCAGGGATCGTGTCAATTGGATTGCTGCGATACTCTTTTATCTACTTTATATTCTCGGAATAATGATCTTCGCCATATTGCCGGGAATTGCCTCTGCTTCCTTGAGCCGGACGGCCATACTGGGTGTACTCTACGGTCTTTTTACCTACGCCACCTACGATCTCACCAATCTGGCAACGCTGAAAGATTGGCCAAAGGTAATTGTCGTGGTGGACATCCTTTGGGGCATGGTGCTCTGTGGGCTGGTTTCCACCGGCGGGTTTCTTGTGGCGACTCGACTGCTATAATTCGCGATATAACTCTCGTTTTTTAAACATTATCTGTCTCGGTGGATCTGCTTACTTAGTCGATAGTGCGACACCAACCACTCCTCACCCTTCCGATAGCCCCACAGCTCAGCGCAGGCGAGAAAGAATATGCGCCACCGCTGCAACCACCGCTTGGCCTGTGATTCACCATAGACCTCAGCCAGGATTGGCATGATCTCACCCTTTTTCCTATCGAGATTGTCAAGCCAAGCTTCTGCTGTCTTCTCGTAGTGGGTGCCATTCACGCGCCAGTGATCCTCCACGCTGAGGTGATCTTGGAAGTGGAATATCAGGTCATCTGATGGCATCAAACCGGCTGTAAAGAAATGTTGTCCCATCCAGTTGTCATCTCCGCGCGTATCGAAAATGTAGGCAAATTTGCGGTGGGTGAATATGTGAATGAAGAGCTTTCCTTCTGGTTCGAGCCAGTTGCTGATGCGGCCCAGAAGCTGCTCCCAATTTCGCATGTGTTCAAACATTTCCACGGACATGACCCGGTCAAAGCTATTCTGAGGATTGAAATGGTTCATATCGGCAGTGACGACCTCAACGTTTCCAAACCCCTTGGCCTCAGCCGCTGCCCTTATAAATGCACCTTGTGGGCGGGAGTTGGATACAGCCTGTACCTTACTGTGGGGATACTTCTCGGCTATCCATAAGGAAAGGGAACCCCAACCACAGCCGAGATCGAGGATCTTCATGCCATCTTCAAGCTGCGCCCGCTCGCAGGTCAATTGGAGCATGGCTTCTTCAGCCTGGTCCAGAGAGATGACACCACGAGGCCAGTAACAGCCACTATATTTCATCCGCTTACCCAGTACCTTCTGAAAAAAGGCGGGTGGGAGCTCGTAGTGTTGTTCCTTAGGCTTGTGAATCTCCACGGCGATGGGGCTTTTGCGGAGCTCGGCAATGAATCGTTTCAAGGCTTGACGTTGCGCCTCCTTGTTTCCACGGTCTTCCTGGCGCAACCGTTTTCTGTCCAAGTTGCGGATACCCCAGCGGATCAACCAATCTGGAAGAAGACCCCGTTCTGTAAGCTCAACACCAATATTCATGGCCCTTCCTTTTTGGGAAACCAAGGGACAAAACTACTTGTGCTGTCTATGTAATCCTGATATTCGGGGCGACTATCCAGCATGGTCTTCTCCAGAAGCGTAACACCGGAAACCTTTAGAAGCAGAACAGTTATAACCAGCGGACTGATGATAACCCACCAACTACCGGGGGTCGCCAAGGTAATCAGAAATAGACCCCACCAGACCAGCGACTCACCAAAATAATTGGGATGTCTGGTATAACCCCAGAGTCCCCGGTTCATCACCTTACCCTTGTTTGCCGGATCGGCCTTGAAGCGTGCCAGTTGCCAGTCGGCCACTGCCTCGAAAAAAAAGCCAACAGCCCAGATGATTGCCCCCAGGCCATCAAGCCACCCAAGCCTGGCAGGTTCAGGTGAAAGTTGGCCCGCTTGCAATACCCAGGAAATGACCCACAATAGCACGGCCTGAAGTGCAAAGACGGTAAAGAAACTTACCCACCAGAAACGCTCGCCATATTGCGCCCGCCAGGCCTGGTAGCGGCGGTCCTCCTCCTTGCCCCAACCGCGGTAGAGAATATATACGGCCAGCCGCAGTCCCCAAATCGTCGTGAGCAGTGTAATCAAGAGCTTGCGGCCCACATAGCCATCGGCCTCAACGAAGGTCAGCCAGGCGATGAGCACGAAGCCTAGACCCCAGAAAATGTCCACGATACTGGCGTCTTTCTTTACCAGGCTTAAGAGCCATACGGTTGTCATGAGACCGATGATCGCTCCCAGATTTAAACCGTAGATTGATAACGCACTGTCCATTCTCTATTCCTGTTTTTCCCACTCACTCGCAGATCTCCGCTGGCTCAAGTGATGCGCTCGGGCCGGAGTGGATCGGCGACGGTCCGTCCAGCACGTCGTTCACTAATGGCAGCCAGAATTTCTCTGTGAACCCTGCGACTGATGGGATAGGCAAGAGCGATGACAAATGCTGCCATGTTACACAAGGACGGAATCAGGGCATACATGACCCTGAGAGTGAATTGTACCTGCTCGGATTGTTCCACGTTTGGGGTGTAGCCCACAGCGCCCAGAATCGCCAAGGCTATGCCCACACCCAGTGCTGCGGCGAGCTTTTTGGTGATAGACCAGATACCAATATACTGCCCCTCACGTCTTTCGCCGGTCAGCAGCTCATCGTAATCAATAACATCGGCCTGCATGGCAGAGGGTATAGCCAGGGTAGCGCCGAAGCCGATCCCGGAAAGAAAGACCAGAACTCCGTAGATGTGAGCATCGCCAGGTCCAAGAAAGAAGACACCAATAAAGGCACCGGTGTTGATGACCATGGCGGCAAGCCAGGTCACCTTCTTCTCAAACCTCCTGGCCAAAAAGATCCATCCCGGCAAAAACAAAACCCCGGTGACAAAGTAGATCAAGAGGAACAGGTCAGCCTGCTTTGATTGCAGGACATATTCCACGTAATAGAGGATCAGTGTTGCCGGAAGATTGCTGCCGAAGGCGGCGATTATGTATGAGATCAGCAGAATTACGAATGGCCTGTTTTGCGACACTTGCTTAAGTCCTTGCAGCAACCCTTGCTTGTCCGCTTGAGTAATTTGGACCCTTTCGCGTATGGACCACACGCACCACCAACAGAAAACAATCAGTAAGGGAGTGTATAGTACAGCGATCCAGAAAAACTTCGCCCGCTCCCCTTCACTGGTTGGCGCAAGACCAAAGGCCCAAGCCACAGCTGCCGGCGAGCTTGCCGCTGCGAGAGTGCCAGCAATGAGGGCCCCATCCCTCATGCCCAGGAGGGTGGTCCGCTCATCGTAGTCAAAAGTAATCTCAGGTCCCAGAGACTCGTAAGGAACCACAACTGCTGTCCAGAAGAAAAACAAACAAAAGATCGTAATGCCGAACCAGGCGGTCTCGAAGAGGGGAGGAGCCTCGGGCGGGTTAAAGAGAAAGTACATGGATA
Source organism: Deltaproteobacteria bacterium (assembly GCA_020347625.1). Classification (GTDB taxonomy): domain Bacteria; phylum Desulfobacterota; class Syntrophobacteria; order BM002; family BM002; genus BM002. The sequence goes on along the minus strand of CP070735.1, from coordinate 2,173,819 downwards.
CAGCGAGAAGAATTGCGCCGCAGGCGATGTATGGTCTGCGTCTGCCAAATCGGCTTTGAGTTTTGTCGGAGAGATACCCAATTGCCGGGTCGGTTATGGCGTCGAAGAGTCTTACTGCCAAAAGCAAATAACCGAGGATGGCGATGTTCACGCCCACCACGTCGGTGTAGAACTTGGGGATGTAGACGTATACAGGAATCCCCACAACCGCCAGAGCGAATGCCGGGGCCGCATAGGCGACTTTCTTTGCCATGGGAACTCTGTCCGATTCGCTGCTCTTCATATTCTTGTTAAAATCGCCCATATTTCTTTTTGCTCGCCCCGTCAGTTAGCAACCCTTCACCCCACGCTACGGTTTTAAATTTCTTTGCGGCGAGCGGTTGTCTGGGATAATTACAAATATATTTTTTGTAACAGCTCGCTCAACAAATGTGATGTATTTTTGCCAGTAATTGTTTTGACCTGATAATCACTGCACGGTTCATGTCAAGGAAATGGCGTGCTAAGGAAAGTCAAAGTTTGGCAAAAAAGAAAAGGTCAAGAAGCGGAGACTTCTGTCTGGAGGTTGAGTAAAGAATCCAGGCCCTGGCTTTGAGCTGTCTAAGAGAGCGGCACAGGGCTCAAGGCGCAGGGCACAAGGCAAATAACAATCTAATAAAGCTTGTCCTCTCCTTATGCCTTGCGCCTTACGCCTTATGCCTTATACCACTTTTCCGGCAAAGCCATTGAAACTCGACTTGGCCCACAGGACCAGGTTTTCTTTGCTCAAATAAAATAAAAGGCGAGTGAAATATCACTCACCTTTGGTTTCTGAGGGTGAAAATTTTGAGGTTTTATTCGTTTCTGCTGAACCCGCCCCGATCCAAATCAGTACAAGAGGCTTTCTCTTCATCGCTTACTGCTGACGCATCTCTCAAATCGTCGATGTCACAGATGTAAGCATTACCCTCTTTGTCGTATACATACACCATTGATCCTTTTGTCGGCTCTGCCATTTCTACATCCCTCCTTCCATTCTGGATTTTTAGTTGAAATTGAAATTTAAGATTCCGAGGTTGCCATACCGCTATTGGGCGTAAAATTAAGTACTCCATTTACGCCAGTCAAGGGTGGGTGATTGATTTTGATATCAAAAATTATTACATCTCCTCCCCCGCAGGTCAACCATCTTTTATGAATTCAGCAAACGAACCCTTAAGAAGCCATTGTAAGTTGAGAAGGTCGGCACTATATTCTTAGATACCGTTCTTAAAAGTAAAATAACTGAGGATTTTCATGAAAATTGGATATCCATGCATAAATCGTGATATCGGTTGCTCGAGCAATTCCACTTTCAGACTGGCCTCTTATACGGAGAAGCGGCTGATTCAGAAAGTGGAAAACAATTTGAACTGTCTCTTTAAGATCTTGCAATACAATGTTCAGAATGGTTTCTACTTTTTTAGAATAAGCTCTGACCTGGTTCCTTTTGCCTCACATCCGGTATGCACCTTCGACTGGACCGGCCATTTTGGGGGGCAGTTTAGAAAATTGGGCGAGTTCATAAAAAAGCACAACATAAGGATTTCCATGCACCCCGACCAGTTTGTCCTGATCAACGCGATTGAAGAAGATGTCTACAGGCGGAGCGTCAAGGAACTAGAATATCACTGCACCCTGCTTGACGCCATGGGCCTCGATCGGACCGCAAAAATCCAGATTCACGTGGGTGGGGTTTATGGGGATAAGCCCAGAGCCATCGAGCGGTTCATTGACAGATATAAATCCCTTTGTGAGTCTCTCAAGCGTAGACTCGTCATCGAGAATGACGATAGATTATTCAGCCTTGTAGACTGTCTGAAAGTTCATGATGCTACAACCATCCCGGTTCTGTTCGACAACTTTCACCACCAGTGCCTCAACAGCGGTGAAACATTGAGACAAGGACTTGCACTTGCCGCTGAAACCTGGCAAAAAGATGACGGCATTCCCATGGTTGACTACAGCAGCCAGCAGCAGGGACAGCGAATAGGTGCTCACGCCGAAACCATGGATGTGTCGCACTTCAGAGAATTTCTCGCCGAGGCGAAAGGGTTAGATTTTGACATCATGCTTGAGATCAAGGATAAGGAAAAGAGTGCGGCAAAGGGTTTGAAGGTCCTGAGAGATTGTGAGAGCAAGGACGATGTGAGGTTAAGTGCATGAAGCCGACGCCATTCAACCCTGAGACCGACCTGCCCCCAATTTCCTTCGATGAGCAGCATCGCCATCTTGCCACCGAACTCAAAGAAGCCGGCTTGACATGGAAGCCTCATGTTGGCTGTTTTGTCTGGGACCGAGATGGACACATCGAGGTGGGCTCGCCTTTCCCAGACCGAATTTACTTCATTCTCAACTTGGGTCACTTTCTCAGGATATTCGGAACCATTGAGGCTGTCGCCGAAAAGTTGATTTGGCTGCCCACGCACCACCAGGCCCGCTTGCTTTGTGACCGGTTCGGTGTAGATGCCAAGGAAATTTCTGCTGCTATTTCTTCAGCAATGCCTTTGGACGAACTGCTGGCCCTCTATCGCATCTTATTAACCAAATTAAGTAACAAACAAGCCAACTAGCAGAGGTGACGAGTGGATAAGTCTCACACCAAAAAGGTCAGCATGTTAAAGGATGAACGGGAGCTCGAGGAGGTTTTGAAAGAATTATTTACCTCACAAAGGCTCGCGGTGCTCGGCACTCAGCGTGATGGGCAGCCCTATGCCAATCTGGTGGCGTTTACGGCTAGCAAAGATCTGAAGAGCCTCTTTTTTGCAACAGCCCGTGCCACTCGCAAGTATGCCAACATCACCGCAGATTCCCGGGTAACCATTCTCATAGATAATCGTTCCAACCAAGACCTCGACTTTTCCAAAGCCGCGGCTGTGACCGCAACGGGCAGAGCGGAAGAGGTCCCAGATGCGGAACGAGAGGACATACTTGCAATCTATCTGGCCAAGCACCCCATGCTGGAGGAATTTGTGCGATCTCCCAGTTGTGCCGTTTTGTGCATCAGAGTGGACACATATTATTTGGTGCGAAGATTCCAGAACGTCATGGAGTTACACGTAAAGTAATGGAACCGATCCTCACCCTTGATCACATCAGCATTGACAACCGCGAGCGTGTCGGCGGCAAGGGTTTTGCGCTGGCGGCTCTGGCGAAAAGTGGAATGAAGCTGCCGGAGACGGTTTGCGTTACTGTAGATGCCTATCACCGCTACCTGGCCACAACGGGACTGGGCGCACAAATAGCACTGGAACTCAATCGCAAGGATTTTGCCGAAGTTCGCTGGGAAGAGATGTGGGATGCCGCACTCAGAATTCGCAATCTCTTCATGAAGACGGATATTCCGACTGATCTGCGCGCTGCACTCGAGAATCCAATGGCATCCCTGTTCGTTGGAAAACCAGTGGCGGTGCGCTCATCTGCCCCAGGTGAAGATTCATCCCGCACCTCTTTCGCCGGTTTACACGAGTCCTATTTGAATGTGCAAGGCTTGGCTGCCATCTTTGAACACCTTCGCCTTGTTTGGGCCTCTCTCTGGTCGGACAGGGCTCTTCTTTACAGGCAGGAGCTCGGCTTGGATGTGGAAAAGAGTTCGATGGCTGCCGTGGTTCAGGAACTCGTCGTGGGTGATCGCTCCGGGGTTGTTTTCGGGAAAAATCCCAATGATCCCTATCAGGCTGTAATTGAAAGCGTCTACGGGCTAAACGAGGGTCTGGTCGATGGTCGTATTGAACCTGACCGGTGGCTGGTGGATCGTAAGAGCGGTGCAATTATT
>CP070735.1:2140911-2169926 GCA_020347625.1 Deltaproteobacteria bacterium | reverse complement strand
CAAGGGCACAAGAAGGATTCCGAATCCCAGTATTAAGAGCCACTCTTTGAAATCGAAACGCGGGTTGGGGATCGCCCAGCCAGTAAGTAACAGCAGGATTAGGGCAGCACCCAATGCCCGGGCGAGGGTTAAGGTTTCAGCAGCAGGAAATCCAACCGCAGCTGCTTTGGCAAAAACGTAGGTGCCTGAGGCCAGACTGACGTGGGTCGCCATGAGCGCATATAATGAGGTCCGTCGCAAAGTTTTCACCCTAATGAATAAAGAAGTCAGACAAAATGAGCCGCCACGCTTGGTGCAAACAAGTTCAGGAAGTCAGGCGAAGAAAATCACAGAATAATACATATCTCTCAGAAGGTTGTCATCCGTTAATGAGGTGAGTTAACCTTGATCTTGTAATAGATAAAAACCGTTCCTATATTAATCCTTCATCAGCCGACTTTTATTGTCTTCAATCAAAAATCCGAAATCCGAAATCGCAAATCGGAAAGGGAGGTTGAGTCATGAACATGCGCAAAATGGTACCGTTCGCCATACTGACTGTGGGGGTGCTCATTAACTTCTTACCACTGCCAGCGAAAGCGGAAATGGAAACTTATATGATTGACACGGTGCACAGTTCTGCAAACTGGAAGATTCGCCACCTATTTTCTAAGGTGTCGGGGACTTTTGCGGACGTCACCGGGACAATATGGGTTGATCGTGATCAATTGGAAACTGCCAAGGTGCAGGCCACAATGACTGTGAAGAGTCTGGACACCAACCATGAAAAACGGGACACGCATTTGCTCTCCAGCGATTTTTTCAATGAGGAGAAATTCCCGCTCATGCGATTTGTGAGTACCTCAGTTGAAGCCACCGGTAAAAACGAGGGTTTTATCTACGGAGACCTCACCATGCATGGGGTGACGCGTTCGGTGAAACTGGAGTTCAAGGTGCTGGGGTTTGGTCCTGATCCATGGGGAGGCTATCGGAGCGGTTTTGAGGCCAGCACCACCCTCAAACGCAGTGACTATGGCATAACCTATGGGTTGGATGACAAAGGGGGCGGAGCTGTTGGTGATGAGGTTGAAGTCACTATACTGCTTGAGGGTATCAAGCTTGGACCGGATGGCGCACCCTTCAAAGTGAAATAAGGCATAGGGCATAGAGCATGGGGCATGGAGATAAATTATTTCGGATTTCGGATTGCGGATTTCGGATTTTAAAATTGTGAGGTGTGATCTCCGTACGCTGTCATCTGTCCTCTATGCTCCGTCTCGCCGTTTCTCCCCATCCCCGTGTCGTTCCGCTGTGCCTAGCGCCTAGTCAAAACAGCTGCCTGCTGCCCGCTGCCAACTAAGACAGGCCTTTTACCTCGTGCCCTGTGCCGTTCCTTTATAGGGGGCAGCTCAAAGCCAAGTCCTCCCTTTTATAAGCGGGGTCATCGACGGGTTTTGATCTATGTCTGCCGATCAACACCTGCGCTTCCAGTCCGATAATTTGATCTTGCCAGTTAGAACAGGATGACATTTATCGTCTATTTGTGATGACCCCCACCTCACTCCTTGTTGCCAGCCTTGCGAAGTTTGTTCCTCAACAATTCGATGTGTAACCGGAGGTCGTAAAGTCCTTCTGCATAGGCAGGCGGTATGGAGATATTCGACACTTGGTTCTCTACTTCATTGAGTTTAGCAAGATATTCTTCCAAGCGTTCGGCTACAAAATCCTTCTGTACCTCAGGATCGACCGCCTTAAGCTCGGAATACCAACGGTAGATTCGCGATCGCATTCTCCACTTGTATATTAGGGGCATAACCTTGAAAAGAGGATAAAGTAATGCAAGCAGGGGCACCAGCATGACCATCATACGGGTCAGAAAAACTGCCACCCAGAAAGGAAGGTAGCGCTGCAAAAACGGAGGTCCAGAGTTATAAAACCGTACAGCTTCCTTGCTTAGGTCGAAATCAACATATTTCGGCGAGGGGAACTGACCTTCTTTCTCGAATCCGCCTCCCTTAGAATGGGTTTCTTCGGCCGCTTGGAGAAGCAGGGTGATCAAGGCCGGATGTAGATCCGATCGTGCCGCAAGTTGGGTTGTCACGGCTACCAGAGTGGTATCACGTGAAGGAATATTGGCCTCAAAATTGAGCACACCCTCGGGCACTTCTAGAACGTGTAAATAATGGTATTGGAGCGCATAAGCCTTAGCCCGCTCGAGTCCCATTAGCTTAAGTGATCTTGATTCTATGAGTGGTTGAATATACGGTGAACGGTGAGTGGTGACAAAAATTGCTGCATCAAGCTTCTTTTGCAGAAGCATATTGGCTGCCTCTTGAGAGCCGTATGAGAGTATCCGTGTGTTTTTTTCGGTAATGCCATTCAGTTCAAGTAACTGCAGAGCTAAAACTTTAGTGCCACTGCCTTCTTCGCCAACGGCGAGGCGCAATCCTTTCAGATCAGGCAGACGAGCTAGTGTGAGGTTTGTTTGATGAAAAATCCAAAGTGGCTCATAATAGAGACTACCCAGGGATATGATCTCATCTGATTGAGCCAATGTGCTAAAACCACCTGCTATTAAAGCCACATCAACCCCACCGGATTCTGCTTCAAGCAACCTGATGTTCTCAGCGGATCCCGCCGTGGGGAGCACCTCTAAGCGGATTCCATTTCGCTTTAGAATTTCGCTGTAGGCGCCACCATAGGCAAAGTAAGCGCCCGACGGTGAACCAGTGGCGATGGATATGCGGCGGGGAGGAGCAGGATCTACGAATTGGTAAGCAACGACAAATCCAATGCTCGCTATCAAGATAGCTGGCCCGAATACTTTTATGTATTCTCCAATGCTTCTCATACTTAGTTTGCGCAACAATTGTCCTAACTCCTTTCAAGCAAGATTAGTTAAAGCATTTTTCGCCAGTTAGTAAATAATTAGATTGAAAACATCTGATCTGAATAGGATCACTAAGGATCCAAATAGTCTGAGTCAGGGCAGGTCCAAGAAGAGAAGCGTAACCTCCTCTGTCGAAGTTTCTATTACATCCCTTAATCTAAACTTCGGCTCCGTAAGACCTTAGCACAAAGTGTGGTGGGTGAGTATAAGAAAGGCAAAGTTTAGATTAAAGTATGTAATTCACATTCCAGGTGGGCCAGGTAGGACTTAAATTAATCACGCTATCATTAAGGACTGAAATTATGCAGGTATGATTAGTATATTTTCAACTTTGACGCATGGTCAGGATTAAACATATATAGCAGAGACATTAATTACCGATCGCTATTCTCCTTCAACCCCCGGAAAGATGTCATAGACATAATCATGGGCATCCAGCGCGGATTTGTTCAGCGTGCCTGCTTGAACGCGCTCGACGACTTCCTCGCGGGAGAGGGTGAAGATCGCCTCAAAAAGCTGCTCGCGCTCCTGCTCGTTCGCCGGCGCCACGACGAAGAGCACGCGGGCACTGTGCTGGATGTAGCGGGGAGAAAGCAGCTGGCGCTTCAGGATCTCCATGATCACAGGCGCCTTGGCGCGGTCAAAGCGGCCTGGATTGCCTAGGCGGTCCAGCTCGGCGAAGAACGCCGACGTCCATTCGTTGTGGCACTCCCACAACTTAAGGAACAGCTCCTTGGTGAAGCGGGTCCCGGCCTTGACCTCGAAAACGTCTTCAGCCGGTATGAGGCCATCCTCGGTGAGGGCCGGCCCTTTGAGATAGCCGTCCTGGGTGATAACGGCTTCGTGATGGAGGAGGATCCACAGCCACGACACATCGATCCGATAGGTGGCGAGATCGTTCATGAAACGCAGGCAAAGCTCGTAGTCGTCGATGGCGGCCGCGAAGTTACCATTCAGAATTTGGAAGCCGTAGTTCGCCGCCATGTAGAAGGCGTGCTGGATGTGCTGAATGGTGATCTCACCCTTCGGCACGGAGTAGATACTGTCCCAGAGTTCTTGGGTGAAGAGTTTCTCCGGCTCGCTGAACATGTCGTCGGTGATGACCCAGGGGGTGATCTTGCCCTGCGGGTTCAATAAACCGCGGGATTGCAGCAGGCGCCGCTCTTCGTCCAGGAGACCACTGGCGACCGTCGGCATCGGTTTGCCTTTCACGTCCACATCCTCACGCTCCGCATCGAGGATCGCCTGGAGTTGTGTCACGCGAGCCTGCAGAGGTTCATTGCCGGCGGCGACGTAGGCCGGTTCGGGGCTGGCAACCCAGCTTTGCCGGTAGACATCGTAGAGTCGTCCCTTCACCCCTCCAGCAAGGATCTCTTCCAGGGTGGGCTGCCGACCTGCGGGCAGCGGTTCCTCGGGCACAAAGATGAGACCCAGCAACCGCTCTCGTATCTTGTCGATGACCATGCCACGCAGGGCCAGTGGGTTATACTGCGAGCGGCCGTAAGGATCGGCCGGTTGGTAGATCATTACCGCCGCCATCCCGCCAATGGGAGCCCCCTGGCTGAGCTCGCCATTCTTCATGCCGGCCATGAGCATCATCAGCGCGTTATACCGCTGATATGCAATCATATTCGGGGTGGCCATGCCGATGGACTGTGGATCCGGAAACACGCCCTGGGGGTCTTCCTTCCACATCTCAATGATGCTGGCGAGATAGTCCCAACGGCCGACGTTAGTCCCAAGGAGTCTGCGACGCAAGACCCAGGCGATTACAGGCAAGAACCGGCCGGCGTTTCCCTCCTCATAGAGGACTTTGATCTTGATAGTGCCGGGCTGAACGCCGATCAAGTTTTCCACCCTTACCAGGAGCTTCTCCACAATGAGAGCTTCCTGAGGGGTCTGAATCTTCGGTATGTAGTAGTATACACCGGTGCCAATCCGTGTGAGAGAGTCGTAGTTGTTGAGCGCCCAAAGGAGGGTGATGGGAATCATACCATGCACCGGTTGGCCATCGACCGTGATGTGATCATACCGCACGTGGAGGCTCGGAGGCCGAGCAAATCGGGTCGGCCACTGAGCCGGAGGCGGTTCGATCCTGTATGCTCGCGTTTTCGCTTTCTTCGCCACCTCATAGGGGCGGTCGGTCCAGCGGCCTGCAAAGATTTCTTTCGCGTTCTCCACGGCGGCGAAAATCCCTAGCGGCTGGTTTTCGGGGGCGCCATCGGGCCGGAAATGGGGCGGCGCGGCGTCTTCAAAGTCCGGCATATTCATTGGCGCCGGGCTATTCAACGCCTTGAAGGCCATGTCGAGCGGATGCCACGGTCCGGTGAGCTCCAAGCCCGGATTCGTCAACGGGTGGGCGTCCTTGGGGATGTCCACTTGGTCGTTGAGCCGCCAGCGGTACTCACTGTCCCGACCGAGAAAGTTATCAATCAAGCCCTGGACGATATGGCGATATGTCAAAAACTGCCCCGTTACGGGATCCTCAAAGGTGTCGTCCCACTTCGGCCAACCATATTTATCCTGCACCGGCGCGGGAGAACGCAATAGCTCCCGGCGCGCGGTGAGGACCTTAGCGATCTCGGGATGCAGCTCTCGGGCGAGTGCGGCAATCTCCTGTTCCACATTGACTTCTCTACCGTTTATGGTCTTGGTCCCGAAGAGGTCTGGGAAGTCCTGGAGAATGTCCTCGCGGATCATGGCCTTGGAGGTGCGAACTCCTGCCGATTCCGAATGGTCGGTGTCTGTGCTCATGGCTGTCTCCTTGTCTAAATCCTAAAAGTTTAAGATAAGAACTCACTCTTGAATGTGTCAAGCGGTTCTTAACGCAACGTTTTCTGGCTTGGGGGGGTCGACCTTACAAGGGGGCAAAGCGAAGGACGACGGCGGGGGGAGGCTGAGGCTCCTGTGCAACTGAGCAGTGACTAATCAGTTGTGATAGATGTATAATGGCAACTTCATCGACGGACGACCGACAACTGACCACTTGCAAAACGCCACTTTTACAAGATAGAACAGACAACAATTCATGAAACATTCGGGCTAAAGGGGAGGATCACCCATGGCTTTCGAATTGCCTGAATATCACCCGCCTGATTTTTCTCGTGAGCCCCTACTTGTCTCACCAACGGTAAGAACCGAGGAGGTAGTGCAACAAGGTGTGGCCCCCACTGGGTTTCACGCAACCACTATCTTCCCTGAATATTTCAAGATAGAGGGGGACTGGATTCTCGCAGAACAGAGCCGGATGGACTGCGCTGTTGTATTAAGAGAGAATGGGGTGGAAGTGGTCGAGCCACGAAGGTTGCGTGCGGGAGAAAAAGTAATTGTCGGTCGAGGGGAGAACGGGGAAGAAGGAATCTATGTGCACACAACCGGCTTTGATCAACAAGCAGATATCGCTGAGAAGTTCGCTTTTCGCTCGGGAAGATCCAGAGAGACCTCATATTCTCAGGATTATGACAAGGCCTATGATCTCCTCAGACATGAAAAAGATAAGGGATATATTGTCTGGGTACTCGGGCCTGCCGTGGTTTTTGATGCGGATGCGCGAGACTCCATGGTAGCCCTCATCCGAAGGGGGTATGTCCATGCCCTTTTAGCCGGGAATGCCCTTGCTGCTCACGACCTGGAAGCCGCCATATTCAAGACCGCCCTTGGACAGGATATCTACACCCAGAGTCCACTACTGCACGGTCATTATCACCACCTGGACGTCCTCAACATGGCACGCTCCGCCGGTTCCATAGAAGCGTTGGTGGAGAGGGAAAAGATAGATAGTGGCGTCATTCATGCATGTTTGGAGATGAAAATTCCAATGGTCCTGGCAGGCTCCATTAGAGATGACGGTCCTCTTCCCGAGGTGATAGGGGACGCTTGTGAGGCGCAGGATGCAATGCGAGAGCATACCCGGAAGGTGACTACGCTCATCGGACTGGCAACCCAACTCCACACGATTGCCGCCGGCAATATGACGCCGTCGTACCAGGTGGTAAATGGCCGGGTGAGGCCCGTGTATATTTATGCTGTGGACATTTCAGAGTTTGCCGTCAACAAACTGAGAGATAGGGGCACTTTAGGAATCACTTCGATTGTAACCAATATTCAGGATTTCCTGGTCATTTTGAAACGAAATTTAATGGAGCATGGGGCATAGGGCATGGAGCATAGGGAAAAGCCAGCAGACAGCAGGCAGTAAAAAAATCACATTGTCCATGTTTTGAAGAACTCCATGCCCCATGCCCTATGCTCCATGCCCTATGCCTCGGAGGAAGTTGCCATGCCAAGATTGGAGGGTAAGGTTGTACTGGTCACAGGAGCAGGCTCTGGTATAGGTAAGGCCACTGCTCTGGCTTTTGCCAGAGAAGAGGCATTTTTGGCCCTGGCTGATGTGGAGATCAGCCGTGGAGAAGATGCGGCCGATGAGATCATTGCGGCCGGTGGCCGAGCAGTCTTTCTTAAAGCTGACGTGTGCAACAGTGAGCAAGTGAAGAACATGATCGACCAGGTCGTGGACACCTACGGAAGGTTGGATTGCGCCTTTAACAACGCCGGGGTCGCTGGAGATCAGACTCGCACCGCTGACTGCACTGAAGAGAACTGGGATCGCACCATTGCAACTAATCTTAAAGGCGTGTGGCTGTGCATGAAGTACGAAATTTCCCAGATGCTAAAGCAGGGTGGGGGTGCTATCGTCAACACCTCCTCGGTGGCAGGACTCGTTGGCTTGTGGGGTTGGTCGGCTTATGCGGCCAGCAAACATGGTGTTCTCGGTCTGACCAAATCAGCGGCCCTGGAGTATGCCAAAGCGGGTGTTCGGATCAATGCGGTGTGTCCAAGTATCGTCAACACGCCCATGGCAGAAAGTTTTACCGGAGGCGATCCCAGGGTTCAGGAGCACATCCTGGCGCAGCAACCTCTGGGACGAATGGGGACGCCAGAAGAGGTGGCCGCGGCAGTGATATGGTTGTGCTCAGAAGAGGCTGCTTTCGTCACCGGTCATGCCCTGGCTGTGGATGGCGGTTTTCTGGCCCGTTAACTGGATTGGGCTGAGAGCACCTCGATGGGCAAGCCGAACTCAGTCCAAAAGCAGAGCCAGGAGACAAAATGGCCGGGGCTCTTACATGATCACCAGACATTGGCAATAGATGTGAAGGTGAAACATGGTCTCGCAGCAAAAATCGATTCCAAAAACCTCTTATTCAAAGATTAAACCTTACACCACCAGGGATGGTTCCCTTATTCGGGAAATGATGCACCCCGAAGTCCACGGCAATACAAAGCAGAGCCTGGCAGAGGCAACCATCCCTGTGGGTACCGGCACCGTCCTTCACCGACATCAGCGTGCTGAGGAAATCTACCACGTCACAGCTGGGAGCGGGCGTATGACCCTGGGAGAGCATACCTTCGAGGTAGTAGTGGGCGATACCATCTGTATTCCACCAGAAACGGACCACAAAATTGAAAATACCGGAAAAACTGCCCTTAAGCTCCTTTGTTGTTGCGTGCCACCCTATTCCCATGTTGACACAGAGTTGTTAAAGTGACCACTTTGAGACGTGCGTTAGGCATCAGATGGCAGTGAGGATAAGCCTTATGGATCAGGAAGATTTGCTGTATTTCAAACCAACCGAAATTATCGACAGTAATCACCCCCGGATACGAGCGCACGCCATGGAAAAAATCGCGGGTATTAGTGATCCAGTGGAGCAGGCGGTGCAACTCTACCTGGCGGTGCGAGACGGTATTCGTTATGACCCTTACAGTCCCTTCCACCTGCCGGAGCATTATCAGGCAAGCAGAGTTCTTGAGCGCGGTCGAAGCTTTTGTGTACCCAAGGTGTCCCTACTGTGCGCCTTAGGCCGGGCCTGCGGTATACCATCGCGAGTTGGCTTTGCTACGGTCAAGAACCATCTCGCCACCAAACAGCTCATCGATTTTCTGGGCAGCAATGTCTTCGTCTACCATGGCTTTGTGGAGTTTTATCTAGAAGGGAAGTGGGTTAAAGCAACTCCCGCATTCAACAAGGAACTCTGTGAAAAGCACAATGTTCCGCCACTGGAATTCAATGGCCGCGAGGATTCCCTTTTTCATCCTTTCAACCTGGAAAATAAAAAATACATGGAGTACGTGGAATACCATGGCACCTACGCTGATATACCCGTAGAAGCCATAGTGGCAGCATGGGAGGAGGCATATGGCGAGGAGCGGGTAAGAGAGTGGATAAAAATGTTTGCCCAGCGTGAGACTGTTCCTCTAGCTGATTTTGAAAGTGAGGAAGTGTGGGAAGGATAAGAAAGGAAAGCGTATTTGAGCAAAGTAAATCGAGTCCTGTGGGCCAGCCGAAGAGGTACAAGGTACAGGGTACAAGGTAGAATGAATCCTCTGTATTCTTTCTTTCCATGTACCTTGAACCTTGTACCTTTCACTTGGGACAGATAAGAGCCAGGTCCTTTTATTCTTTATTTTGATTTGAGAATCTAACCATAATGAGATGCTGATCTACTGCTGCCAATCAGAATGTTAGAGGGAGAAGAGAAATGTTTGAGTATTTCCAGAATCTTCATCCAGTGCTCCAGGCTTTCATTGCAACATGTTTTACTTGGTTTCTGACAGCATTAGGGGCGGCAGGGGTTTTTTTCACTAAAGAGGTAAGCAAGAAGATACTCGACCCCATGCTCGGCTTTGCGGGTGGGGTGATGATAGCTGCAAGCTATTGGTCTTTACTTGCTCCAGCTCTGGAGATGGCGGAAGGGCAAAGTCTACCTGTCTGGTTTCCAGCTGCCGTGGGTTTTCTCATGGGGGCTGTGTTCCTTCGTCTCATTGATAAAATCCTGCCGCACCTTCATCTCTTTGCTCCTATGGAGGAGGCTGAGGGAATCGCAACTACCTGGCGTCGTACCACATTGCTAATTCTGGCCATCACTTTGCACAACATCCCGGAGGGTCTTGCGGTCGGTGTTGCCTTCGGGGCAGTGGCCGCAGGTCTACCATCGGCTACGCTTCCTGCCGCTATTGCTTTGGCCGTAGGTATCGGCATACAGAACTTTCCAGAAGGGATGGCGGTGGCCATGCCGCTGCGCCGAGAGGGAGTGCCTCGACTAAAGTGTTTCTGGTATGGCCAATTATCTGCTGTTGTCGAGCCCGTTGCTGGCGTCATTGGGGCCGCTGCTGTTCTCGTTGCTAGACCTATTCTCCCTTATGCTCTGGCCTTTGCCGCAGGCGCCATGATCTTCGTGGTGGTGGAGGAGGTGGTTCCCGAGTCCCAGAGCGGCGGTTATACGGATTTGGCAACTATGGGTCTGATGATTGGGTTCACGGTGATGATGATACTGGATGTGGCCTTTGGCTAAACCAATTAGATTGGAGATTTTGGATTCGAGATTGAAGATTCAAAATTGACGTGGTCGGATTATGCTATTGCAAAATCTGCAATCTTCCCTTTGTGTCCTCTGTGGTGACACCTTAGGATCAAAGACTGGCTACCAGTGATGGGTATTAGAGGAAAAACGGGTGATGAAGATCGAATCAGTTCCTGCTGAAATGACCGCCTGCGTATGGCGCGGTGGTTCCAGGGTGGAGATCGAGACCGTGCCGGTGCCTGAAATCGGCCCGGGAGAACTGCTCCTGCGCGTTGAAGCGTGTGGACTCTGCCCCACCGACATCAAGAAGATCGATCTGGGTCTGGCAGAACCACCGGTTATCCTGGGTCATGAGATGGCGGGTGTTGTGGTAGCAGCAGGTCAAGGTTCGGAAAAATTTTCGGGCAAGCGAGTAGCTGTCTATCACCACGTGCCATGCCGCAATTGCAGGCTATGCGAACTTGGTCGCTACAGCCAGTGTGCAGGATACAAAAAGACCGGCACCACCGCGGGATTTTCGCCTGCCGGTGGTGGTTGGGCTGAATACGTCAAAATTCTGCCCTGGATAGTAAAGGGTGGTGGCGTTATTGAAGTTCCTAAGTGGCTGCCAGTTACGGTCGCTATTCTCATGGAGCCACTCAACACCTGTCTCAAGTGTGCCAGTGCACTTCCTGACTCAAAAGGAATTTTAGTGATTTTGGGTCAGGGACCTGTGGGTCTTATGTTAACCGCTATCGCGCAGAGAAATGGTTGGGAGGTTGTCACAGTTGAGCCGTTACCGGAGAGACAGGAAAAATCCATCAAATTGGGTGCTAAGGCAGTTTTTCGCCCCGGGAAAGATTTGACCTCAAGACTTGAGGAGGTGGCAGGACCTTTGGGCCCTGACGCGGTGATCGCCGCCACTGAATCCGAAGAAGCGATAAATGGTTCTCTCGGTGCTCTGCGGCCTGGCGGAACGCTTATCCTGTTTGCGCATACCCGCAAAGGCCAGGAGCTCAAGATCGACGCGGGTCAAATAGGCGTTGCTGAGAAGCAGATAATCGGAAGCTATTCGTCCTCCATCGAGCTGAATTTATTGACACGGGAGACGCTTCTTGACGACCGTTTTCCGTGGGGAGAGTTCGTGACTCATGTATTCTCGCTTGGGGAGATCAATCGCGCCTTGGCCTTGGCGAAACATCCTGAGGGGGGCTCGCTGAAAGTCGCAGTGTCTCCAGATCCTGGCGTTGTAAACGCTTAAGGTTAATAACCGAGGGTCCGTGGTCCGTAGTCCGTTGTTTTTGCTGTTTTGAATTGAGTAGTCTCAGATTTGAAGTCTTAGAATTACCAATAACACCTTGGTTTTTTACCCGCATTGATTTTTTTGTATTTTTTGTTCATTATTGATAAGCTCTTGATCAGCTTTTATATATTGGCACCTCAGCCCCCAAGAAGTAATGGGATTCCGGGCGAATGGAAAGATTGGCATACCATTATTTGCAACGGACAACTGACAACGCGCCATCGCCGGAACGGCTATGGCGCGCAAGCGGTCAACGGACGGCCAAGAGGTAGATGAAGAGGGATGACAAAAGGTTTGCCTAATACCATGTTAGCCTGCGTGCTGCACGGCAAGGAAGATGTCAGGCTGGAAAGGATACCGGTGCCAAAGCAGCAGGCGGGCGAACTCTTGGTTCGAGTGGATGCAGCCTTGACATGCGGCACGGATCTGAAGGTCTATCTCCGGGGCTATCATGAACGTATGATCAGTCCACCGGCCGTTTTCGGACATGAATTCGCCGGCGAAGTTGTGGCCAGCGACAATGGCCGTTTCCCAATTGGAACCAGAATAGTTGCTGCAAACTCAGCTCCCTGTTGGGACTGTTATTTTTGCGCATTGGACAAGCCCAATCTTTGCACCGACCTTCTCTTTGTCAACGGAGCCTATGCAGAATATATCCGCGTTCCCGCAAGAATTGTGGATGAGAACTGCCTTATTCTTCCGGCTGATCTCCCGGCATCTAAAGCGGCACTGGTGGAGCCTCTCGCTTGTGCGGTCAAAGGTATTGAGGACGTTGCCGTGAACGAAGGGGAAAAAGTTCTGGTTATCGGTGCAGGTCCCCTGGGCCTCATGCTGGCGCGTCTCTCCGTGCTGGCTGGTGCCGAAGTCACCTCAGTTGACGACCAGGTTGACCGGCTTGTCGTCGCCCGTGAGCTTGGGGTGGCCAGCACGGTTACAGGGCGGCTGACCCCCGAACTGGTTGAGCAATTGCGGGCTGAATACACGCCCCACAAACTCGGCTTTGATTGCGTAATCGAGGCGGTGGGCAAGCCTGAAACCTGGAATCAGGCCGTAGAGCTTGTGCGGCCGGCTGGCCGGGTGAATCTTTTCGGCGGCTGTGAAAAGGGAACTGAGCTCCGTGTCGATACCACTCGCCTCCATTATGACGAAATTCGCATCTATGCTTCCTTCCATCATACCCCAGAGACTGTGCGTAAAGCGTTGGAATTGATTGCGACCTCTGAGGTTCCGGCCTTTTCTCTCGTTCGAGAAGGGAGATCACTTCTAGATTTACCGAATGTTCTCCAGGAAATGCGCGCAGGCTCCACCCCACCCAAGACGGCAATCTTTCCTCAGCTTCCTTCAGGAACTCGCCTTGAAGCGGAGGAACTGGAGAGATTTCTCTAAAAAACCAACCCTCTTAGCGACAACAGTTGTAGCGCTGAGCACGACTAACAGTAGGACCATAAGTCCCAGGGTGGCGGGCAACCCCAGTTGCAGGGCAATCCAGCCAAGGCCCACCAACGGTAGCAAGCATAACCTCACCAGCATTCGCAGGGTTTCATGTTTGGCGATGAAGTTGGCCGCTGGCGGGGAGTAACGAAAGTAAAGGGTTACGAAGACCTCGGCCAAATGATTGCCTAACAGGAAACGATCGCGAAACTTACGCAAAACCATAACGTGATGTTCCCCTGGAGACCCAGAAGCCGTGGTGGCAATAAAGCAGCCACTGCCGCCGCCACCCCCGCCGCCTGCGGGCAGTCCAGCGGAAGTTGAGCTCAAGCCGCTGGGATCAACAATGACGCCGTTTGCCGTACCATCGGCATCACCATAACCGCCGTCTCTGAGTTCTAAGGTGACCGATCTTCTATCGACACTGAATGTAGCGTGCGCAGAATAATCTTGCCATCCATTCGTGGCGTCATATTTATGCCATCTTGCACCAGTTCCTACAGCCTCAGGAAGGTATATGACCACCTCGGCAGTGTCTCCCGGATTATCGACCTTTAAACTGAAGCTGAGAAGACCAAATGGCAAATTATCCGGTTTGCCTTCGGCATTATTGATGGTATCTGGGTCAATGGATTGGATTGACTCAATGGAAGTCACGTTTATTTTGCCTCTGATTCCTAGGGGCTCATTACCAACAACTGTGTTCACCCATTTGATGTCGTCAGGGATGTCGGCAATGAACCTGCCCAGACTATACGGATCTGCTCCAACAGGAACAACAGCTGTAACGAAGTTGTCTGCTGTTCGTATCACCGATACGGTGTCGTCGGCTAAATTTGCTACGTAAACGTAGTCTCCGTCAGGTGTAATTGCCAAACCGTACGGCCATCCACCCACGCTCACAGTTGTAGCGACCGTATGATCGCAGGTGCGAATCACAGACACGGTGTTATCTTTGTTGTTGGCAATGTAGACATATTCGCCACTGGGGCTTAGCTCAATGCCAATTGGCCTCCTGCCGACTTTAACTGTCTTGGTGACCGCGTAATCGGAGGTTTGGATAACCGAGACCGAGTTGTCGCCGGTATTGGTGATGTAGAGATGTTCTCCACTGGGACTCAACGTGACACCATAAGGCCAAAAACCCACATCAATGGTCGCAACCACCGTGTTGTGGGAGGTATGAATTACCGAGACAGTATCATCACCCGTATTTACCACATAGACATAGTCTCCATCAGGGCTAACGGCCACACCCTCAGGCCAGGTTCCCACAGCAATGGATGCGGTGACTGAATTGCTTGAAGTATCGATCACTGACACGGTGTTATCGTCGTTATTGGTTACATGGACATCACTGCCGTCGGGACTCACAGCAACGCCCCCGGGAGACTTCCCCACACCAATCGATGCGGTGATTGTATTGTCACAGGTTCGAATCACAGATACGGTGTCGTCACCACCGTTGGCAACATAGACGTACTCTCCATCAGGACTCACAGCCGCACCATAGGGCCACGCCCCTACTTCAACGGTTGCTACGACTGAGTTGTCTGAGGTTCGTACTACAGATACAGTATGGTCAAATGAGTTGGCTACGTAGGCATATGAAGCTGCATAGGTAAGACTGAAGGGACTGAAAAGAAATAATGTTGCTAAGGCAAAAAGCGTTCTTTTGATGGATTTTTCAATCAACTGGCGCCCCCCTCCCCTTGTTACTTGTCGTGCGATTGCCAGGACAAAATAGGAAAATAAGTCATTGCGTCACCCTCCAACTTCGCTCTCAGCGAGCATGCTTATCAGCAAAGTTGCTGCCAAAAACGCAAAAAAGCTAAAAGCTAATTATAATCAATAACTTATATTAACTAAGACACTGCTGAATAGTGTGGTTAAATAACTAAATTTGGCCATAAGGCCAGAAATCAGTTGGCCGGACAACCAACTCAAGCTTTTTGCAGCAAGGCCTCTTCGATAATCTTGGTAGCGATTGGGGAGATGACGCTACCAGTCAATTAGATGAATGAGTTGATTGGCTAAATCTTTATCGAGGGTTTTCAGAGTCTCGTATTCCCTTAATGCGGATTCACTGTCACCAAGCATCAGGTAGTTTAGAGCCAAAGCGAAGTGTGCCTTTGCATATCCCGGCCGAAGCCGTATCGCCTTTTTACAGGCTTCCACAGCCTCATCGTTGCGACCCAGAATGACATAGGCAACGCCAAGCCCCAGATAGCCCTCGGCATAATCTGGACTTATTTCAACCGCTGTTTTAAAAGACGCAAGTGCTTCCTTCCAACTTCCGATCCTGGAATATACGGTGCCCAGACTGAAATAGGCCACGGCATACTCAGGCCTGATTGAAATAGCCTCTTGGAAAGATGCGATCGCCTCGTACCAACGCCCATGGTCGTAGTAGCTGAGACCCTGATAGAAGTAGGTCGAGGCGGTTTCAGGTAGGGCCGGAACTGTGTGATTGTGGATTTTATGCTTTCCCTGAGTCACCTTGTTATCAGCGGGAGTTGTTGTGGCCGAAGCAAACGTTAGGTTAGTCAAAGACTGCCATAGGAAAATAGCAATAAAAAGCAGTACAAGACTCCTGGCAATTTTTGAATATAGATTAACAACCTTTGTGCAGCCCATATGAGCACACTCTTTCAGGATTTGGTTCCGTAACTTTTTAAGTAAGAATGCTGGATTTACATCGCTTGGATAGACAAGAACCATACCAGGCGGAAAGATTAAAGAAATTGCTCGATATGCCGGAAACTTAGCGAAGATTTCAAATAAAACCTATAAAGGAAAACTGGCAACTTATTTCATATATTTGGCAAATAAATTCCACTATTTAGGAATGGAGGTGGACCATTTCGGATTTCGGATTTGGGAAGGCATAGGGCATAGAGCATAGAGCATAGGGTAAAATAGAACTGTCATCCGTCCTCCGTCCTTCCCTGGCGCGCCGACTTGTCCCGCCGAAGTTATGACGTAGGCGGAAGCCATTGGGCATAGGCGGCTGATCTCTGTCAGTCTTCTAACTGCCCGCTGTCAGCTGCCTGCTGGATTGTATCCGCGTCTCCGTTTCTCCGCGCCTGCCCGCCATCGGCTTCGCCTTCAGGCGAGGCGGGCGGGTCCCCGCGTCGTCCCCTAGTGCCTAGTCCCTAGTGCTTAGTGCCTAGTTGCAACTGCTGCTGACTAACACAGTCCCTGCACCCTGCACCTTGTGCCTTGCACCTTTCCCTTAATTTGGCACAATACTTTCATATAAGCCGACGAGGGAAGATCTGTGACTGTAGAGTGAGCTTGATATTTTTCGATAGTAAATAAAGTTTGGGGTGTCATTTGAAAAGGATATCGGCAAACATTCAGAGGGGATTTACGGTTTTGGACATGCTCGTCGTGGTATTCATCTTGGGCATCCTGGCACTGATCATTCTGCCACAAATCCCTTCCCACACCAGCGAAGCAAAGCTGGCGAAGTTGGATTCAACCCTTACGACCATGCGCATGGCTATCAGATTGTACAAGAGGGATCACTTCAGGTATCCCGGCAAGCTATGCTCAGGCAACGGTCACACATGCCCAAACAGTGAACCGGCTTCAGGACTAGTCAATAGCGCCCAGGCCTTCATAGACCAACTCACACTCTATACCAATGACGCAGGGCTGGCGTGCACAGAAAAGGGGGGTGACTTCAAATATGGCCCATACCTGCAAGTGGCCGAGTTGCCTGCTAATCCCCACACGGGTTCCAACGGACTGGAAATCTCAATGACCACTCAGCTCGGCATGCAGGCTAGTTTTAGCGACCTGACGGGAGGTTGGAAGTTCAGTGTGTGGACCGGTGAATTCATCGCGAACGATACCGCCTATGACCATCGCTGATTCGCTATCCATCTAATCCTGAGTAATTTCTGAACCGAGACAACAAAAATGGACGTTCCCTGTACGTCATTTCAAAAATAGCTGGAGCCATCCCAGCAATGGGTACATAATTTTTCCTTGGGCAGGCCGATGGCATCCACCAAATCTTCCAACCTCTGATATTGTAAAGACGTCAAGCGCAGACGCTGTCTGATTTCTTCTATCATCCCCGAGTATTTTTCAGAGCCGGGAATCAGATATTCGTCCATATTTATATCCTCGCTACCTTCTATATCCTTTATGACACTTCGCCCGGCAAGATCTAGTGTGGATCGAGAGGTTGAGAAGTTCAGAAACTCACATGGAAAAATCAAGGTCGGACATGCGGGTCGCATATGAACTTCCAATACACCGTAATCAAATAATACTTGAATGTTATCTTTGAGTTGAGTCCCCCTGACGATTGAGTCCTCACAAAAAAGGATCCTTTTGCCCTCTATCATCGACCTGATTGGAATAAGCTTCATCTTGGCAACAAGATCTCTCACCTCCTGGTTCTGGGGCATAAAACTTCTTGGCCATGTAGGGGTATATTTAACAAACGGCCTCACATAAGGTATTTTTTTCTCGTTGGCATAGCCGATGGCGTGTCCAATTCCTGAATCCGGAATCCCGGCGACAAAATCTATTTTGACTGTATCATTTCTGGCCAGTGCCCCGCCGCATTTGTTCCGCACAAATTCCACATTGATTCCTTCATAGTCACTGGCGGGATAGCCATAATAAACCCACAAAAATCCGCAAATCTGCATTTTGTTGCCAGGTTTGTTGCGCTGTTCATATCCCTCGGCTGTAAGAAAGATAGTTTCCCCTGGCCCGAGATGCTTGTCGACTTCATAACCAAGGTTGGGGAAAGCGCATGATTCTGAGGCCACGGCAAAAGCGTTCTCTTTCTTGCCAACAGCAAGAGGCGTCCTTCCCAGTTTGTCTCTGGCTGCGAACATGCCATCTTTAGTCAGTAGGATCATGGAACAGGAGCCTTTAATCGCTTCCTGGGCATTTCTTATGCCGTCCTCGAACGAGTCTTCTTCGCAAATGAGCATGGAGGCCAATTCTGTAGGGTTTATCACGCCGCCGCTAGTTTCTGAAAAATGCATTTTCTTTCTTAGCGCTCTTTGCTCTAGCTCTTCTGTATTGTTGATTTTGCCGACAGTGACGATGGCAAATGTTCCCAAATGCGAGCCGATGAGTAGTGGCTGAGGGTCAGTGTCGCTGATAACACCTATTCCGCTATTTCCTTGAAACTCTGTCAGATCAGACTCAAATTTAGACCTGAAATAATTGTTCTCAATGTTATGAATGCTCCTGGTAAACCCGAAAGATCCGTGCACCGCTAGGCCGCCCCGTCTGGTTCCTAGATGAGAGTGGTAATCCGTCCCGTAAAACAGGTCATCTACACAGTCATCCTTGGAAACCGTACCAAACAATCCGCCCATGATCTGCTCCTCGCTTAGGTCATCGTCCACAGTGAATAGACCTGGAGCCTGTGATTCTAACATAAAACATTTAAAATGGACCGGCTATGGGTCAACCTAACTGATGCCCGCATGATATTCTTGCAGGGATTTCACCGAATCCTTTCCTTGGCGGTAGGCCGCAATCCCCCTGGCTGCCGCAAGGGCAGCGGTGAGCGTCGTGATATAGGGAACTTTATATTTGATGGCAGCCTTTCGGATGTAGGAGTCGTCGTACTTGCTCAGCTTGCCGCTCGGGGTGTTGATGACCAGCTGAATTTCCTTATTCTTGATCCCATCGACAATGTTGGGTCGTCCCTCATGCATCTTAAGGATATGTTCAGATTGGATGCTGTGCTCAGCCAGGAAAGCATGGGTCCCAGCGGTGGCTTTGATTTTGAAACCGAGGCTATCGAACTGGCGGGCCACCTCGAGTACAGCGGGTCGATCTCTCTCTGACACCGTAATCAGAACGGCTCCCTCGGAAGGAAGAATTTGCTGTGCGCCCTCTTGCGCCTTGTAAAAGGCCAGTCCAAAGGAATTTGCCATGCCAAGAACCTCCCCGGTTGATCTCATTTCGGGCCCCAGAAGCGGGTCAACCTCGGGAAACATGTTAAAGGGGAAAACTGCCTCTTTGACGCCAAAGTGTGGTATGGATCGACGGCTGAGGTCCAAGTCAGCCAGCCTTTTCCCGAGCATGATCTGAGTAGCGAGGCGAGCCATGGAGATGTTACAGACTTTTGATACCAGGGGGACGGTCCGCGAGGCTCGAGGATTGGCTTCGAGAATGTAAACCGTGTCGTCGGCTATAGCATACTGAATGTTCATGAGACCGACCACATTGAGCTCCACCGCAATCCTTCTAGTGTATTCATAGATGGTGTCGAGGTGTTTGGCGGGGATGGAAATGGGTGGGATTACGCAGGCAGAGTCGCCGGAATGGATGCCGGCCAACTCGATATGCTCCATAACCGCCGGTACAAAGGCCTCTGTCCCGTCGGCAATGGCATCGGCTTCGGCCTCGATGGCATTCTCCAGAAACTTGTCGATTAGAATGGGCCGTTCAGGTGACACATCCACTGCTACAGAAACATAGTGCTTCAGCATCTCCTCGTCGTGGACCACCTCCATGGCACGTCCACCCAGGACGTACGATGGCCGCACCATCAGTGGATAACCGATGCGCTCTGCGACTTGCAGTGCCTTGTCCAAGGTGCTGGCCATGCCAGACTCTGGCTGCGGTATACCCAGCTTTCGCATCATTTGACGAAAGCGATCCCGGTCCTCAGCCAGGTCAATAGTCTCCGGGGAGGTGCCGATGATCCGCACTCCCGCCTGGGCCAACTCATTGGCAATGTTCAGTGGGGTCTGACCGCCAAACTGGACGATAACGCCTTCAGGTTTTTCCTTTTCATAGATGCTTAGGACATCTTCCACCGTCAGGGGTTCAAAGTAGAGCTTGTCCGAGGTGTCATAGTCGGTTGAAACCGTCTCTGGATTGCAGTTGACCATGATGGACTCATAGCCCTCATCCCTTATGGCAAAGGCGGCATGGACGCAGCAGTAATCGAACTCGATGCCCTGACCTATACGGTTGGGCCCCCCACCGAGAACCATGATCTTGGGCCTTTCGCTTCTTGCAACCTTATCGGGAGCATTGTAGGTGGAGAAATAGTAGGCTGCATCCTCCACCCCACTTACAGGGACCGGCTCCCAGCCCTGCACCACACCTAAATTGGTACGGTGCTGCCTGACTTCCGTCTCAGGGATCTCGAGAATTTGTCCCAGATAGCGATCTGAGAATCCATCTTTCTTCGCCTCCATAAGCAGCTGGTCGGGCAACTTCTTGCCCTTGTGCCGTAGAATCTGCTCCTCCAGGTCAACCAGTTCTTTCATTTGTTCAACAAACCAGGGCTTGATGTGAGTCTTCACATAGAGTTCATCTATGGTTGCACCTTTGCGCAGAGCCTCGTACATGATGAATTGTCGCTCGCTTGAGGGCTCGGCCAGCAGTTCCATCAATTCAGCCAATGAGCGGTCATGAAAGTCCTTGGCAAATCCCAGTCCGTATCGACCGTTCTCCAGGGAACGGATGGACTTCTGGAAGGCTTCTTTGTAATTCTTGCCAATACTCATCACCTCGCCCACAGCGCGCATCTGGGTGCCGATCTTGTCCTCGGCTCCCTCGAACTTCTCGAAGGCCCAGCGGGCGAATTTTACCACGACATAATCACCGGACGGCGTGTACTTCTCCAGGGTTCCATCTCTCCAGTAAGGGATCTCATCCATGGTCATTCCGCCCGCCAACATGGAAGAGATGAGAGCGATGGGGAAGCCGGTGGCCTTGGACGCCAGGGCGGAAGAACGTGAAGTTCTAGGATTAATCTCGATCACGACCACCCGGCCGGTTTTGGGATCATGGGCAAACTGAATGTTGGTGCCGCCAATGACCTTGATTGCCTCGACAATGTCATAGGAATATTTTTGTAGCCGTTCTTGCAGTTGCGGATCGATGGTGAGCATGGGAGCGGTGCAATAAGAATCCCCGGTGTGTACTCCCATTGCATCCACATTTTCGATGAAGCAGACGGTAATCATCTGGTTTTTGGCATCGCGCACCACTTCAAGCTCCAGCTCCTCCCAGCCCAGAACCGACTCCTCCACCAGCACCTGGCCCACCAGACTAGCCGCCAGGCCCCGGCTGACAACGGTGCGCAATTCCTCGACGTTGTATACATGGCCGCCCCCCCAGCCACCCATGGTATAAGCGGGGCGCAAAACCACCGGATAACCAAGATCATCGGCAATTTTCTCAGCCTCGGCCACACTAAAAGCTGGCGCGCTCTCGGGCATCTCGAGGCCGAGTTTATTCATGGTGTCCTTGAAGGCAATCCGATCCTCACCTCGCTCGATGGCATCCACCTCGACACCGATCACCTTGACGCCGTATTCGTCAAGCACTCCCGCCCGCGCTAGTTCTGAGGAAAGATTCAGTCCAGACTGACCGCCCAGGTTGGGTAGAAGAGCATCAGGCCGTTCTTTCAAGACGATATCCTTGATGGTCAGGAAGTTCAGCGGCTCAATATAAGTGGCGTCCGCCATTCCCGGATCGGTCATGATTGTTGCGGGATTGGAATTTACCAGCACAATCTCATAACCCAGGTTGCGCAGCGCCTTGCAAGCTTGAGTGCCGGAGTAATCAAACTCGCAGGCCTGGCCGATGACGATGGGGCCGGAGCCGATAATCATGACCTTCTTAATGTCATTCCGCCTTGGCATACTAATCTCCTCTTGTTACGCGCCACGAGTGCTGTCCGAGGGAAGGTGGGAAATGAAGTGTTTCGAGGTTGAATGGAATATAGGAGAGCAACTGTTGTGTGTCAAGCTAAAAGCATGAGCATACCTGTTAACCCTACTAATAAACACCTGTAGAAGCTCATGTTGGAATTGCGCTCAGACGGGATTAGACATCAGTCTGAGAGAGTCTGAGTCTTGAGATGAATGAATAGAAGGCTTCTAGGTGGAACCCTTCGATCTGTCACCGTCTCTACTCGATGACGAGTCTGACCACGATTTCTGTGATGTAGCGCAAGCGTCGCACCAACGTTAGGACCAGCTTCCTGAATTGGGGAGAAAGCGAGTCGTATTCTTTGGTTAGTCTGTCTTGGTCAAGAACTCCCAATCTCACTTCACCTGAAGCGACAGCGGACGCGGCGCGAGGTACCTTGCCTTTCTCCAGAAATGCCATCTCACCTACGAAGTCGTTCTTACCAAGAGTGGTAATGGTTACCGGGCCCTTGTGCGTGGCCTTTTGAATCTTAACCGTGCCATCCAGGATAATGTAGATCCAGTCTGTGGAGCTACCCTCTCTTAAAATGACGTCTCCATCATTATGGACTTCCTCTTCCAAGATTATGAAAGGATCTATCTCCAGCATGATTCCAGAAAGCCTTCCTGGCTAAAACTACACCGTTAATTGGAGCTGGAAAAAGAACAAGACACGATGTCAGGATACAGCCCAGCCGACGATACCGTCAACAGAAAAAGGCGTCACTATTATCAAGAGGGAGT
Source organism: Deltaproteobacteria bacterium (assembly GCA_020347625.1). GTDB lineage: Bacteria > Desulfobacterota > Syntrophobacteria > BM002 > BM002 > BM002. The sequence continues at coordinate 2,147,540 of CP070735.1, read as the reverse complement.
GGCTTCAAGGTTACAAAATGATAGGTTAATTTAGTTCCGAACGATAGAAAAGAAAAATTAGGAAGAGAAAATAGGAAGGTGACTAGAATCTAATGTTTATGGATACCGCCTGGGATGGTATCACACACGTTTGTTCTCCGAAAGCTCCCTCAAAGGAACTGCTGGCCACTATATCGCAAAATGAGGTTTGTACCGGATTACCATATTGGTCAAAACAAAAAACTGCCATTCTTACGCCACCGAGTGGTGGAGACTGTTTAATTTGATAAAATAAATTCAAGTGTTTATTGCCTCCACTGTCAGTATACAGTTTATAATTTAGTATTTTCAAATATATATTGCTTATTATACCTGCAAATTCTTGACCTCGTTTTTGACTGACTAGCTTGACTTGCTTAGAGATTATTCTTCTGACAGTCTGCGGATCAACATAGCCAACCAACTCCGTACATACTTTTCTTCCTTCGATATCTTGTCTAACAATCTTGATATGTTGTACGTAACCGGACACTATTGTCTCAACTAGATCCTTCCTTAACTGGAAATCCTCGACGACACTTGTTGAAGCGACAAACGTTTGGTATGTTTCAATAGCCTTTCTCAAGGCCATAGCATATGAAATTTCCTTTGCAACCATCAAGGATTCACTATCACCGTACTGGTAACAATACTCCGCCTGTATTTCCGCTTGAGCGCCAGCGGATATGCGAGCAAAAGAGGTAATCAACAGGGCCAATATCAGCATCACGCCATACTGTTTCATTCTCATCTTTGTTTCCTGTACGACTTCTGGTTGTTTGTGAAATCAGGGTGATACTAGATTACTGAATGGTGAGCGAAGTATCAAGATAAAAGCCCGATAGGTATGGTGCAGAATTCAAGTGTAGACAAAGAAAAACCCCACCGAACCGAGTTGCCCTTAGGCTGGTCTGCTGCGGAAAGACGATGGGGTGTAGAAAATTTGTTATTTATTTAAACGTGATGCCCGGAAAAAGCGGAAACAGATTCCGATATCTCGGCATCTCATTAACTTTTTTCAGCTCGGTCAGGGTCACCGTCCATAACCACTCTGGCGGTGAGCACAAAACCGATGGTGACCCCCATGAGAAAGACGAGGATGTAATCTACGAACATTTTTTATCTCCGATCAAATACCGGCTGGGGTCGGATTGTGGCCCTCGTGATTCACGAGCGAAGCACGGACCCTATCCGGGATTTTGTTAATAGTCAAGCCTTATTTTCCAATTACTTAAAATTGGGTCTAAACCTTTCAGTGGTTACCCGTCCGTAGCCTCCAAAAAACGATCCTGCATTATCAACTCCCCCAGCAAAACAGGGTGCAAAAATGCAGTCACTGGCCGGACTATACAGCTTTAAAACACAAAAAAGACTCTACCAGAGAGAGCGTGAGTCACGATGGCCGCTATTATCAAAAAGAGCGTGATGTCTATAATCACATTCTTAATTGTTGATGCAATTCGTTCCATAATCAGTCCTTCCGTCCATTCCCTGGAATGGTAAAGGAGCGAGGATATTACAAAATCAAGAAAAAGTAGGGGTCCTCATCATACCAACGTTCGCCAGCCAGATGGTCGTGCCCGTCCAGAAGACATGTGTTGGTTTTGAACAACTCAGTGGACCTCTTCCAAAGATAACGTCTTCGTCTGTCAAGGTTTTTTAGGGCTTCGTGCACCTGTTCTAAAGCCTTTCCAGATAGAAGACTGTGTGATCCATAAATATGTCTTGTTTCCAGTCGAATATTTCCCATAGCCGAGACCTCTACTGAGGGTCTATGTTCCGTTTCATTCATGAAGCCATATCCAGGTCAAAAAGAGCTACGAGGATACGCACACGGTTCATATAACAAAATGCGTGCCAAAAAAGACATCTGGACAAATATCTATAATTTTCTTACTGTTAGCAAGGCTGCCACCAAAAACCGGTTTAAAGTATTGTTGACTAATCTACACAGGTGTTGGGAAAGTGCCACTCGCAATGAACCGGTCCGGACTTCAAACCGGATTGTCCAGCACGAAAAATACCTGATTCTGCCCCTGTCAGTGGGGAGCTGGAGGGGAAAGAGGGGGAATTAGCCGGTGAAAAAGGAAACGAGGGAAAAGAGAGTTTTTGGCCTCCTTGAATTTGTCACCTTCTTTCCATCAATAGCAGGCTTGTTTTCAGCGGCTGCTATCATTCTTATTCAGTGTTGGAGGTGGTTACAAACGGGAGAATGGCAGGAGGCGCCCATGGGGGAGTTTTTGCCAAAGGAATTGACCGAGTGGGCAATTGCAAAAGAGGGAGGGGTGTTGTGGTTGAAAAAGATAGTTCTGGCGCTTCTATCTCTCCATGCCTCTCTTTGGTTCTTTGCGGCCGGCTTGGTTTGTACGCTCTTTTTATATGAGATGGCAAAACCGATGTTGAAAGGCAGAGAATGAAACATCTTGGCAAAGATATTTCGATTTCGGATTTCGGATTTCGGATTGCAAAATACAGGCTTCATTCAAATTTTAAGTTGGAAGATTTAAGATTTCACACTAGAGTTTGTAGCTTTCCAAATCTGCAATCTACGATCTGCGATCCCTAATCTCTTTTGGCTTTTTTGATGCAATCTGAACTTCTCGCGAGAGATCATCCCTACTTCCGGCAGCTGCAACAGCACCCACTGGTCATGGCTCACCGCGGTGGGGCTGCCCTCTGGCCGGAAAACACTCTGTTTGCCTTTGATAAGGCGGTAGACTTGGGGATCCATGTATTGGAGACGGAGATACACAGCAGCAAAGAAGGTGCACTAGTGCTGATCCATGATCGCACCGTTGATCGCACCACCAATGGCACGGGGCCGATCAATGCTTTCACTTTAAAGGAACTAAAGGAGCTGGATGCCGGTTACAACTGGTCTTCTGACGGCGGCCAAACCTTTCCCTTTCGTGGTCAGGGGATCACCATACCGACCTTGGAGGAAGTCTTTACCGCCTTTCCCAAGATACTTTTCAATATCGATATAAAACAAGTGGAACCCTCTTTGGTCTTACCGTTATGCGAGATGATCCGCGGTTTCAATATGGTTGAAAAAGTGATGGTCGCCTCCTTCAACTCTCAGACCATCAAGCAGTTCCGCCTTAAGTGCCCCGAGGTCGCCACCTCGGCAAGTAGAAGTGAAATAAGCATTTTCTTTGCAATGAACCTGCTCTTTTTGGGTAGTGCATATAGGACGGCTGCCCAAGCCCTGCAGGTGCCGGAGTACAGCATGGGGCTTCACCTGCTTACGCAGAAGTTCGTTGATACCGCCCACAAACTTAATCTCAAGGTACATGCCTGGACAATCAACGAGTTGGCCGACATGCGCCGGCTACTCGAGCTGGGCGTGGACGGCATCATCACCGACTATCCGGACCGATTAATTTCCTTACTGAGTAGTAATCCATAGTGATTTTAGATTGCAGATTGCAGATTGTTGCTTCCTAATGCCAACTTAAATCCGAAATCCGAAATCCGAAATCTACAATCTCCATCAGTTTACATAGGTTCGCGCGCCCAGATAACGGTTTTTGAAATATCTGTTTGAAAGGGAGTCGGTGCGTATCCTTTTGCCCTTGCTTGGTGCGTGGATAAACTTGCCATTACCCGAATATATGCCCACATGAGAGACCCTTGAGCCCCCAGAAGTGGCGAAAAAAACAAGGTCTCCCCGCGAAATTTCCCTTCGTCTGACAGGCGTTCCCGCCCTATATTGTGCTCTGGATGAGCGAGGCAGATTCAGACCGTTTAATTGATAAACAACCATGGTCAAACCGCTGCAATCAAATCCTCTCGCTGGTGAAGAACCGCCCCAGCGATAAGGAACACCAATAAATCTCTTTGCTGTTCTTACAATTTCGTCTCTAAGATAGCGACTGCCGCCGTACTTTCTTTGTTTTGCTACCGCATATTCATCAGGGCTGACTATGTAATATTCATCTATGATCCCAGAGGCGCGAAACCGCTCGGCTTTTCTGCGGGCGGTTTCTTTGGAACTAAAGTTGCCAAAGCGAACCTTGTAGAGCCCCGATTGATGGATAAAATAATAGGCATTTAGCCCGCGGGCCTGCAAAGAATTGCTGAGCCGGACGGCGTTGTTCAGATTTGCAAATGCTCCTACTTGAATTGAGTAACCCAGCCGGGCAATAGGCTTTTGTGGAACCGGTGCCGGCGAATAGCTCGAGACGCTTGCACCGCCGCCACACCCCACGACCCAGAAGATGACCGCCAGAGCCGGAACAGCGAGACTCCAACTCAGCCTTGATCCTGCATTTGGGGTTAGTTTGTCCAGCATCTTATCCTGGGTACGCCCTATTGCACGAATACAACCGTCGGGTTATCGGCAGCTTTTATGATCATTCAGTGGTTTTTCGGAAGGTCATGAAGGAGATATGTCATTGTCAGCTGTATCTCGTTCCAGGGCTTGAAGGAATTCCTTCTCTAAAGCATTGACTTCCTCCATTCTGCCTGGTTCAAGATATGTTTCGTAAATGACATCATCTTGTGGCAGAGGTCTCTGAAGCAATCCTTCTTCAAGGAGTGATAGGGACTCAATGGATTTATCGCAGACTGGATAACCCCTGTCATCAATTCTGATGTCTGGATCAAATGTTACATTGGATATGTTGTTGATATCCACTAGCTTGATATCTCCCTCACGAGTGAGAAGCAGATTACCTATACCCGCGAGATCCGGGACATGATTTGTTTCCAGGATCATTTTCTTGGTTTTTGTTATGAAATCTAATGCCTTCAGACGAACTTCACTAACCCATTGGTCGCCAATTTCCTCTGCATCTTCAAATGTTTCGAAACTTATTCGACGCAAAATAGAAATCAAGTGGCCATCGTCCAAGCGGTCCCAGGGATCTAATATTGCGCCTTTGACATACTCTTGCAGGCCGCATAAGAGGATGTCGTGGCTCCCGTTCATTTCATAGTCCACGAGAAATTCTTCGGATTTGGCAAAATTCTCAGGTCCTAGGTAGGATTCTATCATCTTGACTCTTTCTACTTCCTCCTGAGCTTCTTGCAAACTTCGAAATCTCGCCCTGAATAGCCTCAGCATTTTCAGCGGCTCTGCCCGGGGGTACCACTTGGCCCCGTCGATGATAACCCCATTTTTCTCATTTTCCACGTCCTCGAGGCTTAAAACTTCCAGGATATGGGAACGCAGGCCTTGTCGGTAATGCCTCCTGTAAACATACGCTCCAGGCTCCCGGATGAAGTTCAGTTTTAGTACATCTTCTTGATTCAAGTAAGGTATATCTCTGATGTCTTCTTGCATGTGATCAACCCTTTGGTTTTTTAACCAAACGTAAAAATTAAGGTCGGAGTATAGCACTTATTAGGTGACATGGCCCATCATTCTTTCTCTGCTACCACTTCAAAACCGTATAGCCATCGCCCTGAGTTCATCCTCTATCAGGGACTCCCAGCCTCGATTAGCTTTGGGATTTGCCGGACTCGGATGGGTGATGCGACCGATGTTTACGCCAAGTCCGGTCAACGCTGCGCGAGCCCGTTCTTCTGCAAATTGTCCAACTCCAACAACATAATGGGGCTTTATCCACTCAATGGTCCGACGAAGTGCTCGATCACATACCTCCAGCAGAGCATTCCGTTCTGACGCTCGGAGGTTGTTTGGCGTCCTGTTACGGCCACTGGATTCGATGAAAAGCAATGGACAGTAGTTGGCCACAAAGAAACGGGCAAAGAACCTTTCCGGTGTGATAAATTTCTTTTTAGCCCATCCCCACAATCGTTTGCCGCTCACCTCGCTCCTCATACAGCCGAAACCCTGGACCGGTCGTTTAGGGTGCATATCAATGGGCGTGGTTACAGGAGCCTCGATCCGCAGCCACTCTCTTACCATCCTTATCTCGCCGAAAGGAACTCCAGTTTGAGCCATACCCCACGGCCCAGGGTTCATTCCAAGGAGGACAACCTCCTTCGGGCGACTTGAGTAAAATTCTAGGTATTGCGAATAGGCAGCCCCGGCGTATTCAAGGGGATTGTAAACGTGGGTAACAGGCGGCCCAAACCGTAAATGCTGCAGTTCAGCCAACAGATCATCGGTTATGGATTGCAGGTCGATCACCAAAGATCACTCATTGCTCTCAAGGGGTAATTTTGTCTTGCAGACTTCTTGTATATAACACAGAATTCCGCATAGCAGAGACTCAACAGGGTCAAACCTGTTAAACTTCAAGGGTTTCCCCAAAAATTGATAGTTGTTCTTTGTCAGCTGAGGTCAAGAGCCAGTTTGCCCTGATTTTAGAATGAAAATGCCTTTGCAGGTGTCTCTTCTTTCGTTCCGAGGCTCACGGTCTGGCCACTTCAAGCCCGGCTGTGACCGGGTGAAGGCACCCCCTCCCTGTTCCCCTTTCCTGCGGAACGGGGCCAGGGGCTCCCCCAGCCACAGCCGGGGAAGTGTCACAGACCTTCCGCAGTCACTCAGAAGGGACATCAGCAAAAGCCAAAAGGGGAGGCTGCGAAACAGCGAGCATCTGAGCATCCTATCTTCACGCATCTCAGCTTTGAGAAGGCCTGCATGAAGATGTGGTGCTTACTCAAAAGGGACTCTGCCAATAAATGAGGCGAATATGATC
>CP070735.1:2126310-2140811 GCA_020347625.1 Deltaproteobacteria bacterium | reverse complement strand
AGAAGGTACGATCCGATGGTAATGCCAAACAAAAAAAGTCTCCGCCGAGGGTCAACTAAGATCATCAACGAAGCCAAGGACGTACTCCGAATCGAAGCGGAGGGCATATTTAATCTCATTGACCGAGTGGGACCTGAATTTGCCGAGGCCGTTCACTGGATTTACGAATCTCGCGGACGGGTAATCGTCACTGGCATCGGCAAGTCTGGAATAGTCGGCCGCAAGATCGTTGCCACCCTTAACAGCACTGGTACCAAATCACTCTTCCTGCATCCAGTGGAAGCCATGCACGGTGATCTCGGCATGGTCGGTTCTGACGACATTATCCTGCTCCTATCCAGTAGCGGTGAAACCGATGAGTTGCGAACGATTCTCCCCACCCTAAGGGGCCTAGGCACCGGCATCATTTGCTTCACCGGCAATCCCGACTCAACCCTGGGCCGCAGCAGTGATCTGACCATCTACGCCGGAGTGGAGCGTGAGGCTTGCCCCTTAGGTCTGGCCCCCACAGCCAGCACCACTGCCATGCTGGCTTTGGGAGATGCACTGGGGGTGGCGCTCATCAACAGGCGCAAATTTCGGCCCGAGGATTTTCGCCGCTGCCATCCAGGCGGCGCTTTGGGAGAGCGACTTCAGGTGCCCATCGAAACCATCATGCGTACGGGCTCCAATATTCCGCAGGTCTGGAACAACACCTCGGTGGCAGAGGCTCTCAAAGAAATGGATGCCAAGGGACTAGGAGCGACTTTGGTGACAAGAGACACCGCTCAATTGGAAGGTATCGTCACTGATGGCGACCTCCGCCGCGGATTATGCAAGTATGACCAACTACTAGAAAAGCCTGTGACCTCAATCATGACGCCAAACCCCAAAACCGTCTCGGTAAAGGGTTCGGTGGCAAACGCCTTAGAAATCATGGAACAATACCAGATCACGGTATTGCCTGTTACCGGTGGGCAGGGCGAAATGTTGGGCATTATCCACCTCCACGACCTTCTCGGCAAAGGACGCATTAGGTTTACCCTGTGAGGCTGGTTTGTTTTTTGCCTCATTCACAGCCGGTGGGATCTTTCTTACCACACGGAGAACCAGACACGGGGACTCGGAAAAGGGGTGACACGGCGAAGAGACGATTGATTCGACGAAATGACTTCTCTGACAGCACCTTACCACAACCTGCAATAGCATAGTAAGGTCTCCGCGTCACCGTGTCTCCGTGTCGTCTCCTGCAAGCGAATGGTATAGTTCGAAGAGTCATTGATGGAGATTGACCGACGATGACGAGTGTGACTCCCAGAGGTCTCATTTGCTCCTTGGCACTCGTGGAAAATCCTCGAAACCATGGCGCATATCAGGGACTCGAACAACTGATATCTCGCTTAAGGCCTGCTGTGGCAGGGTTCCTCCTGGACCCCATGTATTGGAGTCCAGACTCAGACTACTGCGGTCCGGTCTCAGCGTCCTTGTTGGAAGAGGTGATTGGACTGATGCCACCAGGGTTCCCCCTCTGGGTCCGAATTACCGGAAGAACTGCTGAGCAGACCATACACATTTGCCGGCAGCTGGAAACAATCTGTCGCCGCCTTAAATACGAAGGTCCCCTCGCTTGGGTGGACACACCACTTTTTTACCACAGCAATCGCGGCCTTCCCGAGCACTACCAGGCGCTACTCTCAGAAACGCAATTCAGCCTAATTGCCGACAACGATCCGCAATTGATCCGCAAGATTGGTGGTCGGTCCAAGCGAAAAAACGTCAGAACAAGTATTCTTAAAGAGTTGAGCCAACAGGTTCGACTGGTCGGACTTCTTCATAGAGGAGACCTCCAGAGGTGCCTAAACTACCAGAGAGCCGTTCGAGGCCGTCCCGGTTTTCAAATCTACGACGCAGGCGAGCGCAGTTTCTTAGAGCGGCCCAGCTCCAGTGGTGTCGTCTCCGTGGGCGCAAATCTTTTGCCTTACGAGTGGCGGACCATTACCCTCGCATCCCTTAACCTGGACGAAAACCACTCGGGCCATCCTGGTCGTTTTCGCCACCTCTGGGAAACCGGGCTGCGGGTCAGGACTCTGCAGAAATTTTATAGAAACGCACCCACCCGAATTATCCCCGCAGTATTGGCTGCCTGGGGGTTGATCCAGGAAAACGGGCACGGCTTGACCCCCGAAGAAAAGAATGCGGTGGATCTGATCCTGGAACAAGTTCCAGAACCCTGAAGACCTTTAGCGATGATCCGGTATGGGTATTCTTTAATCCAATAGCCAGCCAAGTTTATAAACGATGAATTTCCGTGGTCAGTTGCTGACTGCGAAGTGTGTCTTCTTTTTACAAACCGGCAGATTGGTCAGGTCGGTTGAAAATCTCTGATTTTGGCGTTAGCATGATCTTTTATGCGGGTCACATGTGGATATCATCACGCATGCAAGATTATTCAACTGACTACTGACAACGGACCACGGACATCACTTAATGTATACAAACTTCATTTACTTCATAGTTGTCCTCCTCATCTTCTCCACCCAGCAACCTTCTTTAACACCACGACTCTCTCTGCCTTTTACTTTCTGCGCCAGCCTTTTTCTGCTTTGTCTGTTTGCCCTGATTAACCGTCGGGTTTTCAACAGGCTGGCAGCAAGAATGTCTAAAGTTGCGGTCCGTACTTATTTACCCGTTCTCTACCATCGAACCGTAAGCCGTCAATCCCTCCTGGCCCTCCTGTTTTTCTGTCTTCAGGTTTACCTGCTCGACATTAAATTTTATCTGACGAGTGTTGGCCTTTTCCGGGTCAGTTTTACCCTTCAGGGGTTGGCTGCGCTAGGTCTATTCCTGCTCCACCTGACCATTATCTGGCTGTATAGCCATGAGTGCCATTGCCGTTTCTCTGGCAGCAGCTGTGCAAGATCCTCAATGGTCATTGCCAACCTTAAGTTCAATCTGGCCATTCTCTTGCCCTGGCTCCTCATTTCTGGCAGCTTCGACTTCATTCAACTCCTGCCGGTTGGCTCCATTCACGATCGACTGAACACCCCCCTGGGCCAGGTTCTCTTTTTTGCTTTTTTGCTGGTCCTTTTTATGGTTTTTGCGCCACCCCTTGTTATCCGTCTTTGGAGTTGCAGGCCGTTGCCTGCTGGATCCAAGAGGGCTCTCATCGAAAAGTTTTGCCAAGAACAGAATTTCCAAGTGCGAGAGATCGTTCTTTGGCCAAGTTCAGGAGGTGTCTTTCTGACGGCAGGCGTGATGGGATTACTCCGTTATTTCCGCTATCTTCTGGTGACCGATGGCCTCCTTAATATCCTCAACGACGATGAACTGCGCGCGGTACTCGCTCACGAGATGGGCCACGTGAAAGAACGACACCTTTTCTTTTACCTCGTCTTCTTGCTGGGCTACCTGATCCTTGCTTACCCCCTCTCAACTGTTTCATTTCTTTTAGTGCTAAGCAGCGATCTGCCATTGATATTGATGGGCAGAGCTGACCCTGAATACCTCACCTTGATATCCGTTTTCTCTACCCTGCCCCTTCTACTTCTGCTGGTTTTCTACTTTCGTTTCCTTTTTGGTTTTTTCATCCGCAACTTTGAACGTCAGGCTGATCTCTACGTCTTTGGTGTGATGGGCAGGCCGCTGCCTCTCATAGCCGCCTTGGAAAAGGTCGCTTTACACAGTGGCAACATTCGGGATGTCCCCAGTTGGCATCACTTCAGCATTAAGCAACGGGTTGACTTTCTGGTGGCTGCCGAAAGCAACCGTTCTTTGCTCAGACGTCACCGTCTCAAACTCAGGAAAGCGTTAGCGGGTTATCTGGTTGGAGTTGCAGCGGTGGGCGTTATCGGCTACCTTTTTCACATCGGGGTTCTTGGCACCAATCTCAATGAACAGCTCAACCTCAAAGTCCTAACCAGTCTGGTGCAGCTGGAACCAAAAAACCCTCAGGTGCGGTTGAGACTTGGAACCCTTTATTATTCTCGAAACAACGAGAAAGATGCCGTATTTCATTTGGAGCGTGGGCTGGACCTAGATCCTGACAACCCCGAGATCCTCAATAACCTGGCCTGGATCCTTGCCACTAGCAAAGAAAAAGCTTTTTTCCAACCAGAGCGTGCCCTCGCCCTGGCCCAAAAGGCGGCAGCCGGTTCTCAGGAAGCTTACATCCTCGATACCTTGGCAGAGGCTTATCATGTCAACGGCCAGACCAGTGAGGCGCTAGCTACTGCTGAGCAAGCTCTGGCGCTGGCGTCAGAAAACCGTTCTTATTACATTGAACAGGTGGAAAGATTCCGCGCCATAGTTCAAAAACGCTAATTCCAAAACTATTGTGTGGGGGTCAGGCATAACTAATTGACTATTTGTAAAATCCCTAGCTAACAACAGGAATGAATAGTCAATTAGTTATGCCCGACCCCATTTGCTTAATTCGCAGTGCAATGAGAATTTCAAAGTAATGCGGAATGATGCGCTTTTAATATCTGAGCATGGTGCTCATGTTGTGCAGCGCTGAGCTTATTGAAGCAGAAAGGTTGTAGCGATGGTTGGCGAGGATGTCATCAGCGTCACTATTGGTGATGAGCCATGGGCTGAATTCGGAAGCGCGTCCCAGGTCTTCCACGATCTTGTCCATGAGGGCGACCGCATCAATGGTCTGTAATTGCACCACGAATCCCACCCGCACGGTTTTGAGAATTTCATACATGACATGGGCCACGCCCTGGCTGTAATAAAAATAGTTGTCAGCCCGAAAGTGGCTGACCCTGGAGCCATCGGTTTCTTCATCTTTCACTAAATTCTCGTGACAGTTACCGAGAAGGTCTTTGTAAGAGGCTACCAGAGAAAGCAGGTTGTCCGTGCGATAGTAGAAACGGCTTCTACCCTTTTTCAGGTTATTAAGAAATGCTCGTAGCTCCTCGAGGGCGGCTTTATACTGGCTTTCCGCTGATGGAAACCAGAATTGATCGGCTCTGTTCATCAGCAGGTTTACCGCCTCTACCAGATGGGGATCGTAGGCGTCAGCGTCTCCGAACCGCGTCAACGACTCCTTCAACTTTATCGCGGTGTAACGGCTCGCCTCCAGAACGCCAAGCTGAAACTCGTTGACGTTGTCAGTAAATCTCCCAACTAACAGATCATTTGGGCGCCAACCCCAGAAGCGACCATTGAGTTCATAATCCAACACCTCAATCAGCTTCTCGGTAAATGCCACCCCAGGTATCTCCTGCCTGGGCTTTTTCGGCGCTTCAACTACCGGAGTTGGCCTAGGCTCCTCTTCTACCTCCTGCTGGGCGGCAGGAACTTCCGCTGTCTTTTGCTCGGGAACAGACGGTTCCACTTCTGCCTTCTGCTCACTTACAGGCTCCTCTTTGGGCTCTTCTACTTCCGTCTCAGGCTCAACAACAATCTCTTGGCTCTCCTGCGGCAAAGGCTGAGGTGGAGTTTCCTTCTCACAACCGGATAGCAGAAAACAAACAAACAGGACTATCCCGACGTTGCAGAACAACATTCCTAAGATGCGAACCGGCCACGCCCGAAAACTATTATTGGTTCGAGACAGTCCTCGCCTACGCGTCATGGAATTGAGCCCCCCGGCTCTAACTTACTGGTGTAGCGGATTCGCCCAGGTAGGTTGCGCAGGCATCCTGAGACTCCCATGCGGTTACCCTGCTGACCCGTACCCGGTCATTATTTAGCTTCTCCTGGAGCCGCTCGAAGATATAACGGGCAATATTTTCCGATGATGGATTATGGCGTGTGAAAAAGGGCAATTCGTTGAGATAACAGTGATCAATTTCTGACATAACATCGCGGGTGGCTGCCTTGACTTCTGCAAAATCCAGGACCACACCACTATCGTCCAGCCCAGTGCCGCTTACAACCACCTCTACTTTCCAGTTGTGCCCATGGAGGGCTTCGCACTTGCCGCGGAAGTTTCGAAGATGATGTGCAGCAGAAAAATCTGTTACTATTTTCAGTTCATACATCTACCCCTCCTCCGGCTCCCCGGTGTAGGGTTTGCCACACTCCTTACAGAGACCATCCGGTCCTATCACTCCGATGCAGGTACCATCGCTGCAAAGCTTCCTGCTGGCAAAATCAATGGAATCCTGATCGTCTTCCAATGCCCCCACCGCCTGCTCCGCTGAGTCATCCAAACCACCAACCAACTCTTCACCGCACCAGCAACAGTACCTGCTCCCTTCGGGCAGCGAGCGCTGGCAAGCCGGACATGCTTTTTCTCCGAGCTCCTCTCCGCAGTGGGGGCATTCCAAGGTCATTTTGTCCTCTTAATTTCAAGAACCGATACAGATATTTAGTATAAAAAAAGCGACCTGAACGGTCGACCTCTTTTAACTCAATCTCCAGTGTTTGTCAACGCACACTGGGCCTACAGCCGTCGGTTGTCAGTGGTCCGTGGTCCGTTGTAGCTCACTTCGTTCGCAGCATAGAGCAAAGAGCAGAGAGCATAGGGTAGAACTTTCTGGTTAGCATGTCCACACTCTATGCCCTATGCCCCATGCCCTATGCCTTCTACGCCACGGACGAAGAAGTTCCTTTCGAAGGCCAAAACCCTCTTTTCTTATGCCGGCGGTTCGCTAAATCGAGCTCTCCTGGCGCCTGACTCTTTATGATTTTTCAGTTGACAACTGTGCCGCTGTTGAGTATGAAACCTCTACGTTCTGGCGGTGTAGCTCAGTCGGTCAGAGCATGCGGCTCATATCCGCAGTGTCCGGGGTTCAAGTCCCTGCACCGCCACCAAATCTGTTAAACCGCTCAGCATTCGTGCTGATTTCAAGGGAATACCTCTGAACCGTTTGGTTCCTGTGTTCCCTTTATTATTTTGCAGTGGATATGGCTTTAAGTACTTGTAATTATTTACTTTAAGAACATTTTATCAATCAAAATTAAATGCACCCCTGAAACCTCTGATCTCTCCTTAAGGATTATTTCTTTGGATGCAATATGATTTTTTTCTTGAATTATTTAGAATTATCCTGTATTTACTAATTTAGTTCAGCTATCGATGGTATTCGCTTCAGGAATTTGAGCAGGGGGAGTCATCCATGACGTTAACGAAAGCGCATATTGTTGAGAATCTGTTTGCCAAGAATATCTTCACCAAGAGCGAGTGCGCAGAGATTGTCGAAACTCTCTTTGAGCTTATCAAGAAGACGTTGGAGGACGGCGAAGACGTCCTCATCAGCGGTTTCGGCAAATTCAGTGTGAAGGAAAAGAATCAAAGGCGCGGTCGTAACCCCCAAACCGGCGACCCTATTATGCTCTCACCGCGCAAGGTAGTCACGTTTAAGTGTTCCGGCGTGCTACGATCAAAAATCAACAGCCGCTAACACTGCTGCCTCCAACTGCTGGCGTGAGAATAGCCAATCTACTGAGTTCTTCACACCTGCTCGCTGATCTCTGCCTTAGTGGAGCACCAACCGCTGGTCGACTGTAGATCAGGACCGCAAGGTGGCCACCAGACGGTCAGGTTTAAGTAGCAGGTCTAAAGCCTCCTCAGCGCTTCGTACCAGAACATCACTCGCCAATAGTGCTCGTGAGGAAATTCCCTCCCCTTGCATGACACATATGCCAAGGCAGGCACCACGTAGCATCAGAGCGTCATTGGCGCCATTGCCCAGAGCAACTGTATGTGAAGCTCCCAGCCTCTCAAGAAGAGCACGTTTTTGCCAAGCCTCGTTTCCAGCCTGAATCCGGGCAATTTCAAGGTCAGCAAAATCCCGCACCAGATCAGCAACTGTACCATGGGTATCAGCAGTAATCACATAAACTTCAAGTATATCCTGCAACCGGTGCAATCGCTCCTGGACGGTTTCGGGCAAAATTCCGTCTAAACATAGCGTGCCATTGAGGTCAAATAACCCCTGCCGTAGCCTAAGCAGCCCCCATCCAGGTATCTCAAGGTTTAAACCTCTTTTCTTCATCCTGGCCAACTTCACTCTCCCCGCCGGCTTCTCTGGCCCGCTCGCTGCAAGGCAGCTCTCTCCCGAGCCTCGAGCCGGGCCTGGTGAAGTTGCATGACCTTGGCGGCAGTCTCCTCAATGGCTTTACCGGAGACATCAACCACCGGCCACTGTGGGTGCTTGCGGTAAAAAGCTCGGCACCACCTGATCTCACGTTCGATCTTGTCGCGATCAGCGTATTTGGCGTGATCCGGCAACCCAAGGTATTTGAGACGCTCCCGTCGTACTCGGACCAAGGCCTCCGGTTCGATGATGAGTCCGTAAATCTTGACTTGGTCAACCGTAAAAATCTCACCGGGCGGAGTTATATCGGGAAACAGGGGGACATTGGCTACTTTCCAACCCATCTGGGCCATGTAGGAAGAAAGTGGTGTTTTGCTGGTGCGAGATAGACCCACCAGCACTAGATCTGCTTTATTCATTGTGTGGGGCGCTTGGCCGTCATCATGTTTCACCGTGAACTCAATGGCCTCGATTCGCCGATAATAACTCGCATCTGCCTGGTGTTGTTTGCCGGGAATACCCAGCGGTTTCTGTTCCAGAAACAGGGCTAACTTGATGATAAAACTCCCCATAACATCAATGACTTCTACTCCCCGTTTGGCAGCCTCCCGCTCTAGAAAATCTCGGTTTTGAGCATCGACTATGGTGTAGGCGATTATCGCCCTCTCTCTCCGGGCCCCGCTGAGAATAGAAAGAATCCGGGCGGTGTCTTCCACCATTGTGAAGAGACGTACTTGGGTACTATTGGGAGTGAACTGGGACAGAGCAGCATTGGCCAACTTGGTTACGGTCTCCCCCGTGCCCTCCCCCACCAAATATATGATCTTTTTCTTATCGGTCATCTAATTCGAGGCCCATTTTGACGCAGAGGCCGACACGATTTCGGCCTTTTAGTGTCCCCCATCAATCGCGACTGGAGATCACTTCTAAACGGGAAATTGTCTAAAGCTGGAAAATCTAGACTGTTGGCATATTTATTTTAGACTGTTGGGGATAGAGATTGCAAGGAATTCAAACACTGCAAGCGGTTAAAGTGAACTGTACTATGGAAACTGACAACTATGATGGCGATTAGGGGAGACTAGATGGTTGATGAGACGGTTTTTTTGTGGACGGAAATAGATAGAAAAAGCTGCCGGCTCTGTTTATCAGCAGCCCATCAACTGGTTCGGCAGCAAGAGGTTTGATGATGAGGTCTTTTGCCAACCGCTCTGCCAGTCTTTTGAGTGATGGAACCATTTCAAGGGGAGGACGTACCGAGTAGATAGCCTCGGCATCCCGATATAAATCCAAGTTCGGAGCTCGAACATCATCCAGCACTACAGGAATATCCACGGTTCTGCGTTGTATGTCGGTGGCTACCACACCGAGGCCACGCTCCTGCAAAGCCATCGCTATCTTTGCGTAGCTCCCAATCCCTATCTCCACCACGCTTTTATAATTAGAGCTAAGATATTCAATGAGCCCCTGCAATTAAACTACCTCTCAAAGCCTAACACTGAACCTAAGTGGTTGGTTCCAGCGATCTTATACCGAATAACAGAAATCAAGAACTAGGCACTAAGCACTAGGCACTAGGTCATTTGTTATTTTGTATTTCTCATTGGTCATTCGGCATCGGGATCATTTACTATTCTATGTTTGACTCTCAATGCTCTATGAAAAATGTGGCACTGGGAGCCCGGTTGTGGGACTGAGCGGCCTGTCTCGCCGAAGTTTTAACGAAGGCGGAAGCGTAGCGAGCGCGAAGAAATAAATATTTTGAGATTGGAAATGTGCCTAGTCCCTAGTGCTTAGTCCCTAGTGAACTCTGCGCTTTAATCTTCAACTGTACGCCAAAAAAAGATCTCGTCCATGGGGAACTTGGCCACCCGGGGACGAAGTTCTCCACCTACCGCTTGCTCCATCAGAATCTTACGTTCCAGGGCGGCAACCATCTTACGGGCTGACACCACACTGTCCGGAAGGACAGAAATGGATGTGGAGCCGCACCGCAAGAGAAATTCCAGATAATCAGGATAAACGCTGGGGGCCTGGCCACAAATGGAGGTGGTTACACCATGTTTCCGGCAGACGGTGATACAGTATGCCAGGGCACGCAGAACCGCCAAATCTCGCTCGTCATAAAGTTCCTGCACCTTGGCATCGTTTCTATCGACACCCAGGATGAGCATGGTCAAATCATTGGTTCCAAAGCTAATGCCTTCGATCCCTTCCCGGCAGAATTCTTCGATAAGTAAAACACTGCTGGGCACTTCCACCATTATCCAAAGTTGAAAATCCTTATCCGCCCGGTTATCCAGCCCTTCCTCGCGCATAATCCGCACCGCTTCGCGGAATACCCACAGGGTGCGAACAAAAGGCAGCATCACCCAGATATTTGTGAGTCCGTAATCCTCTCGCACTCGACGGATGGCCTGAAGTTCCAGACGGAAGATGTCGTCTTCCTTCATATACCGGTGCTGGCCCCGATAGCCGATCATCGGATTTGGCCCCACGTTGTCTCGTTCATACTCCTCCCCGCCGGGCATTTCCAGAAACTCATCCGGCTTAAAATCGAGGAACCTGTAGACCACAGGGCGTGGGTAGAATGCCTCGGCCACAGTCTTGATTCCATCGGTAAACTTCTCCACCATGATTTCGGCTCCCCCCTCCTCGACGAGGAGCCTGGGGTGTTTACCAACGCTTAGCATCATATGTTCCGCCCTAAGCAGCCCAACCCCGTCTGCCTGAGTTTCGGCTGCCACTTTATGGGCAATTTCTGGAATGGATATGTTCACATAAACTTTTGTGGCTGTGGGTTCGGGCGCGGCCATCCCCACTGCCAGCTGAACCGCCTCCTCTTCTCTTTTGGCAATGATCCCCCGATAAATCACCCCGGTGGCTCCATCAACACTCGCTTCAGGAACGTCAACCAGTAAGTCGGTTGCGTTATTGGTCCCGACCACACAGGGTATACCCAGTTCCCGACTAACTATAGCTGCGTGGCAAGTCTTCCCCCCAGAGTTGGTGACAATGGCTGCGGAAATCTTCATGACCGGCACCCAATCTGGTGTGGTCATCTCGGTGACCAGAATATCACCCTTCTTCACTTTTTCCATGTCGCGGACGTCCAGAACCACATTAACTGGCCCACTAGCCAAGCCAGGGCTCACTCCTAATCCCTTCAAAATGATTTCTTTACCTTCGGCCTTTGGCGCTGCAACTGTTTCCATGGGGGCCTCCTGGCTGTGCACCGTTTCCGGTCTCGCCTGCAATATGAAGAGCTCACCATCATCGTCGATGGCCCACTCTATGTCTTGCGGGACGCCGTAGTGCGCTTCAATGTTTTTTGCTTCCTCGGTCAGACGTATGACTTCCTCGTCTGTTAGCGCCGGCACTCCCTGCAAGTCTTCAGGTACCTCAACATAATCGGTATCACCTTCCGGACGCCTGACGCATTTTTCTTTCTTCACCGCTACATGCCGCTCCAGGATTTCCAGGCTGTCCTTGGCGATCACGTACTCGTCAGGGGTTACTCGCCCACTCACCACCGCCTCGCCGAGCCCCCAAGCTGCATTGATTATTACCTTGTTGGTCTCGCCGGAAACCGGCTCGATGGTGAACGTAACGCCAGATGACCTCGCTTGCACCATCTCCATCACCGCCACACTGATAAGCACATCCTCGTGTCGAAACCCCTTTTCCTGACGGTAAGAGATGGCTCGAGAGGTGAAAAGGGAACTCCAGCAGGCTCTGACACGCTCGGCCAAGTCCTCCGGTCCCACGTTGAGGAAGGTGTCTTGCTGGCCGGCAAAGCTGGCATCCGGTAGGTCTTCGGCCGTAGCCGAGGAACGGACTGCAACCAGGACGTCAGGTTTGCCGCACCGTTTGGCCAACTTTTCATATGCTTTGAGAATCTGGGAGGAGACGGACTCAGGAATGGGCGCCGCTTCGATCGTTTCCCGTATTTTCTCTGAGGCCTTCAGCAAGGCACTCAGATTGCTTGGGTCTAAGTCCTTGAGAACCGCATCGACCTGCTCACCCAGGCCGGCCTCCTCCATGAATTCACCATACATCTTTGCGGTAATGGCAAAACCGGGGGGCACGGGTGCACCGATTTCTCCCAGGAGTTCCCCCAAGTTGGCATTCTTGCCCCCAACTAAAGGAATATCCGCCTTGCGTAAGTCTTCCAGCCAGATGATTCCCGCTTCCGATTTTTTTGACATCTTTGGTCCTCCCTTAAATCAAACCTCAGGTCACAAACCGATAACGCTATACAGTTCCCTCTGGTTGAAACCAAATGGAAGAGCATGGAGGAAACTCCGTTACCGACCAGCGTCCCTGGTCTCTGGAATCTCTTGCTGACTATTAGGTGGTAAGTGTTCTAGAGAGAAAGATTTTTAACAAACACTGACTGCAGGATCCATTAGTGAACTGAGCAATTAATATGCCATAGCCAATGCTGCCTGTCAACGAATGTCTCGCTGGAGGGGGAAGAGCCATGCAGGGGGCAACGAGCCCTTTCGGGAACGGTTTATTCGACCATAACCCGTCTTTCAATTTAGTACCGCATCATACCGAAAGAGTTACTCAAAATGCCGCACTTTGGTACTTATGTTCCAACGGTTGCTTGCTTGGCATGGGAAAACGGAGTAGACTGAATATCTGAAACAAATTTAAGAATTCAGGAATTTAGGGATTGAGGAATTCAACTAACAGATTCCCTTCGCAGAGGCGATTCCAGTATAGAATCCTAATTCCTTAATTCCCCAATTCCTCAATTCCCTTACTTGTTTCGTGCTCAGGACTTCCGATTTAAATCTCCTGGGGCGGGTGGGAGTCGAATATCAATGGAATTAATTGAGTATCTATCCGAGCCTTCGCTCCACAAACCAGCTCTGGTGGCTGGTTTTGGCGGCTGGGGTAATGCCGCTGAGGTTGCCACCGGCACCATTAATTATCTAGTTGAGCACCTAGAGGCAAAGAAACTGGCCACGCTAGACTCTGAGCATTTCTATCTCTTCTCCCTAAATCGTCCCTTTGTAACCATCGCCAACGGGCATTTGAAGAGTGTGGATTTACCGCGCAGCCGTTTTTATTATTGGAACAATCCTCAAGGTTCAGATCTGATTCTTTTTTTTGGCCCAGAACCGCAGGTTTCTTGGCACCAGTACGTTGAGGTCTTTATGCAACTTTGCCAGCGCTTTCAGGTCAAAAAGTTTGTAACCCTCGGAGGACTACATGACGAGGTCCTTCACAATGAGGAAAAAATCTCCGCGGCTGGCGCTTCCATGGAAGATGTCCAAAGACTTCGGAGTCTAACCGAGCCTGTGGAGCTCATAAATTATGTCGGACCAAGTGCGGTGCACTCCTTGTTCCTCGCCAAAGCTATAGACTACAACATTCCGTGCCTCAGTATCTGGGCCCACGCTGCCTCTTACCTGCAAGGTACCAATTACAACCTTTGCGCCGCTATTATAAAGCGATTGAACCTTCTTCTTGATCTGCAAGTGGACACCTCCGAACTGGAGTTTTCCTGGAAGCTTTTGGAAGAGCAAATCGAAAGCCTGATTTCCAAGAACGAGCAGCTGAAGCGACATGTGGAAGATTTGAAAAAGAGAGAGCAGCGAGGGGTTTTTGCTCCACAACCTTCCTCACCGGCAAAGATCATCCGCCTGGATGAGTTCACCAGACAGAGTGAACCGGAAGATTAAGACTTGGAGAATTAGGGGATTGACTTTCTCATTGTGTTATCTCTAAATTCCTAAATTTGTCACTTTCCTGTCTCTCATATAACTGCTTGATTCCATGAATCTTATTGTGATATAAGCGATCAATTATTCTGGCCCGAACAGCCCAAGTGGGTATCTTTAACTGACTATTAGAAAATGAGCTGATGATCCCACGCTACACCCGTCCACAGATGGGCAGCATCTGGGAACAAGAAAATCGCTATCGCCAGTGGCTGAAAGTAGAACTGGCCGTAGTGGAAGCCATGGCCCAGATAGGACAGATACCTGACCAAGCAGCCCAAGAGATTCTTGACAAGGCAGATTTCGATGTTGATCGCATCGACGAAATCGAGCGTGAGACACATCACGATGTGATTGCCTTTCTCACTTGTGTGTCCGAGCACGTTGGTGAGTCTGCCCGTTATATTCATCTCGGCTTGACTTCCTCGGACATTCTGGACACCAGTCTCGCCCTTCTACTAAAACAAGCCGCAGACGTCCTTTTGGATGATCTCAGCGGACTTCTCAAAGTTCTCAAACGACGCGCGCAAGAACACCGTGATACAGTGATGATGGGTCGCTCCCACGGCATCCATGCCGAACCGATAACCTTTGGCCTAAAGCTGGCACTCTGGTATGCGGAGATGGCCCGCAATGAAGACCGCCTCCGCCGGGCCCGGGATACCATTAGTGTTGGCAAGATTTCAGGATCGGTGGGAACTTATGCCAACGTGGATCCCAGAGTAGAACAACTCACCTGCGCCCAATTGGGCTTGAAACCGGCGCCGATCTCTACGCAAATCATCCAGCGCGATCG
>CP070735.1:2122215-2126210 GCA_020347625.1 Deltaproteobacteria bacterium | reverse complement strand
AGTAGGGATGTTTTTACCGTTCACTATTCACGACTTCAAACTTTAACTAACCCAGTTTGGTCGCTCGGCCATCCAGGATTTCACGGTCCCGGGCAGCCAGTTTTCCAGTCCTTTTGCCAGGTAGAATCTTGGCTGTAGAAGGTCGTCCTCGGCTGCGATTAAACCCTCCTCCACCGCGACTCTGGCCAGAGCCGTATGCGGGTAGATACGGATGCCCGTGGTTACCTTGACTAACTCTAGGTTCAGGGAATCGGCGAACTCGAGGCTTTCTTCTACCGATTGTTTGGATTCGCCTGGGCCCCCCAGCAAAAGGAACCCCATACGGTAGATACCGTAATCTCCAAATAACTGGGAAATTCGTCGCACCTCTTGTGTATTGAATTGTTTGTTCAGACTTTGCAAGACCGGCTCACAACCGCTCTCGAACCCCAGGGCGACCTCCCTACAACCACTGTTCACCATCAAACTCACAAGTTCTTCATCCACCTTCAGAGGGTAGATGATGCATCGGTAACCGATCCCCAGTTTCGCTTCTGCGAGCTGCCGGCAAAGTTCCTTGGCATAGGAGGGTGGGAGGTTGAAGGTGTTGTCGACGAAATGGAAACGCTCAAATCCCTTTTTGGCCTGCCTGGCAATCTCCTCCACCACAAGAGCCGGGGAACGTTTCCGTAAGATGCTGCCTTCGATGGTTGCGGTGGAGCAATAGCTGCAGTCCATGGGGCAGCCACGTCGGGTCTGGAACGGCAGCCAGAATTCTTCATCGTTAGTAACAGATGAAGGGGACCAGAGGTGGTCCTCAGGGAACGGGAATTCATCCAAATTTTTTGTAAAAGCTCTTTTCGCTTGCAAACCGCGACCCGGGAGATAAAGACCGGGCGTGTTTGAAAGATCAGCGGTTCGTTCCATTTTATCCAGCAAAATGGGGAATGCTACTTCTCCTTCACCCTGGATCCCCATATCGGCTCCGAGGTATTCCAGTGCGGATTCGGGGAACATGCTGTAGCCCGCGCCACCCAGTACGATGGGAGCCTCCGAATAACGTCGACAACTGGCCACAACTTCCTTGACCTGCTCCAAAAGGAAGTCGGGATCCTCCATATTCTGGTCATCGATGTTTCTCACTGAGATGCCCACAACATCGGGACTGAACCCTTCCACGGCATCCTTGATAACTGTCCGGACATCAGTTTCTGCCATAAGATCCAGAAATGCTACTTCGTGACCGGCTTTACGTGTGGCCATGGCCACAGAGGCCAAACCCAGAGGTAGGGTGGGCATGTTGATTTGTTCCGTATTTGCGGATATGAGTAGAACCTTCACTGCCGATTCATTTCCTTTCAAATTTTGATTATAACCGAACCTGAATTCTGCTTCTACTGACTGTAGAGGATTTGGTGGGTCGTTATTAGTTATACGTTATACGTTATTAGTTATAGGTTATACGCAATCTGCAATCGGCAATCCGCAATTTTCTCCCCGCGTCTGTTTTTTGGTGCCTAGTGCCTAGTCCTTAGTGCCTAGTGTCTTTCCTGCCAGCTGCTCGCTGTCTGCTGCCCACTGTCAATTCTCATCTCACATTTCTCATTTCACATTTAACATTGAAGAACAGCAGCCATTGTAATTTTAATGCCTTAATCCTAATGGTTAAATGCGAAATGCAAAATGCCAAATGAAAAATGCTATCCCCGCGTCGTTTCTCTATGCCCTATGCTTTCCCAAATCATCTCATTGACCATGATCCCTGTATATGTGATATAAGGTGGTCTCGTGCTTGCCTTGATAACAAGACATTAGATGATTTTCGGAATCTGATGTGTACGTAAGTCTAAACAATATAATATAGTTAAGTAGTTTATTATATTAGATAAAAACTGGTATGCTGACGATCCCGACGGTAAAGAGACGGAAATTAACCAGGCGAAATTTCATTAAAGGAATTCTCGCAACTTGGACATTTGTTTGTGCGAGCGGATTGGCCGGGCTGAAGCGAATTTTTTCTAATCCAGATAAATCCCGGCTTTTCAAAGTGGAAGGTTGTCCCTTACATGACGGTCAACTGCGCCATCAAGGTCTAGACGCCCTGCTGGACTTGCTTGCGGAAAACGGTGTTCACTTTTACCGGACTAATGTTGAACATCCTTGGGGAGGACCTTCTGGCATTATCGACATTGATGACGTGGTTCTCATCAAGGTAAACTGCCAGTGGAAGTGCCGTGGCACGACAAACACAGACGTCCTGCGCGGACTGATTCACAGGATTTTGCAGCACCCCGAGGGTTTTGCTGGTGAGGTGGTGATCTTCGAAAATGGACAAGGGGTGGGCGCCTTTGATGGTTACCCCAGGTATGGCGGAGTTTATTCGCCTTGGCCTGAAATAGACAATGGAGTCTACGTAAATGCGGAGGAGGAGACTCTCCTTACGGTGGACTATTTAGTAAATACTGTATTTGCTGCCGAACCAGTAAGTTCCTTCCTCCTCGATCCCATTCGCGCTAATTTCATTTCAGATTCTGACCATTTGACCGACGGTTATCGAAAGGTAGATAGCGTTTCTTATCCTTGCTTTACCTCTGATGGAGGTCACCGAATAGAAGTGCGTGAAGGAATCTGGAATGGTGCGGGATACGATCAGAATCTAAAGCTCATCAACGTACCTGTTCTTAAAACGCATGGAGGGACAGGAATCACCGGCGTTCTGAAACACAGCTACGGCATACTGTCAATGGCTGATGGGTATTCCGGTGTCCGTCATTACAGTGAATCAGGCACGCAATGCGGCAAAATGTGGGTTCTTGTAAGACCACCCGACCTAAATATACTCGACTGCATCTGGGTGAGTCAGGAAAGCCTGAGTGGTTATCCACCTGAGACTACTTATCGTAAGGATACCCTTCTTGCCGGAAGTGATCCCGTCGCGATGGACTACCATGGCAGCAAGCATGTCCTCCTGCCACTAGGCGGTAGCAGAGCCCCAGAGCATGATCCGGATAGTTTTTCGGGTCTTATAAATCATCTTACGGGCGCACGGGACTTTATCAACGCTAATGGTGGAATCGAGGGCAAACTCACTAATTTGGGAGATGACAATATTGAGATAATCTCGGCGTCGTTGCAAAATGGCAATACTGAAGTCTCCGATGGTGGCGGTGGTGGCGGAGGTGGGTGATTTATCGCCACAGCAGCCTACGGGTCACGTATGGCAAACGAGGTTGAGAGCTTAGAGAAATTTAGAGACAACTATTTTTTGACAAACTGTGCTGGTAAAGCCTTAGTTTCTTTTTATTACAAGTTCAGTCCGAAGCTAGCGAACCTTATCTCGAAGAATGGTTCTCTAAAAATTATCAGCAGAACTATCCTCTATCCTTTGGTGAAGATCTGCAAGTTGCTAATTCCAAAAAAATAGCCTATTCGCCAACCATTAATCTATTACGTATGCATCTAATATATTTGCCATAGATTTGTCGACTTCTTATCTCTATGTTTTCTGTAAGACTTAGCAAGAGTAGCTCATTTTCTGTATAATGCAGAGAGGGACTGGGGCTATTCACCAGCCTTATGTAATTTTGCTAACGAAGCATGGCCATGCAAAAGAGACGCAAAATGGGCTTCTACAAGGCATCTTGCTGGTTGGCAGCTGTGGCGCTTTGTTTTTCCTTAGGCTGCGCCACACGCCTTAGTCGGCCCGACAGCAGTGATGCTGCGATCGAAGAGGAGCGGCGGGAGCAGTTGAAGCTCTCCCTCTCCCTCTTGCTCGATCGCCAAACCCGCACCTGGAACATCGGAAACAGGCTTCGAAGGGCAGGCGCGGATCTTTGTGGAGACGAGGTGCGTTACACTTTTGGTTTCTTTGCCGTGGACAGCAAAACCTTTTCTAAAGAGTACCAGCAAGTGGCACCTGATCTCGGGATTGGGTCCGGTATGCGAATCTGGGCAGTCCTGCCTGAGTTTGAATCTCCTCAGACTGAACTCAAAAAGGGCGACAAGATCATAGAGAT
>CP070735.1:2110506-2122115 GCA_020347625.1 Deltaproteobacteria bacterium | reverse complement strand
CCCTGCCCTTTCTCTTCACTGGGTCAATCGCCAGTCCGATCCAGGCCTACTTCGAGGCCATGTCGGGCTTCACCACCACCGGCTCCACGGTGATCACCGACCTGAACATGGTGGAAGAAAGCGTACTCGTCTGGCGCGCTCTGACCCAATGGCTTGGCGGCATGGGCATCATTGTCCTCTCCCTTGCCATTCTGCCGCTCCTTGGCGTAGGGGGAATGCAGCTCTTCGAGGCGGAGGTGCCTGGACCCACTACGGACCGCCTCCGACCCCGCATTCAGGACACCGCCAGGCTCTTATGGACCGTCTACTTCCTCATCACCGCGGCCGAGGTTGCGGCCCTCATGCTCGGCGGGGTGAGCTTCTACGAGGCAGTGTGTCACGCCTTCACCACCATGGCCACCGGGGGATTCTCCACCCGCAACGGCAGCATCGCTGAACTCGGCGGCAGCTATGTCCACCTGGTGGTGACCTTCTTTATGTTCCTGGCCGGCGTGAACTTCTCTCTCCACTTCCAGGCGCTCCGTGGAAAGGTTGGCGGGTACTTCCGCAGTGAGGAGTTCCGGTTTTACCTGGGCGTGTTAGCGGCCTCTGTCTTTGTGGTTTTCCTTTTCAACTTTCAAGTCTACAAGGACCCACTAACAAACCTCCGGGACTCTGCCTTTCAAGTCACCTCCCTCATGACCACCACCGGCTATGGGACCGCCGACTACGAGCTCTGGCCAGTGCTGGCCCAGTACATCCTGGTCGGGTTGATGTTTGTAGGCGGCTGCGCAGGTTCCACCGGCGGCGGGATGAAAAACGTCCGGGTACTCCTGCTCGTAAAGCACAGCTTCCTCCAGCTCTCACGGCTCATCCACCCGCGGCGGGTACGGCTCCTGAAGATCGACCAGAAGACGGTCTCGGACGAGGTGATCCAGAGCATCTTGGGCTTCTTTGCCCTCTACATAGGGATCTTCGTCCTCGCCTCCCTCGGGATGGCCGCGCTCGGCGTGGACCTGGTGACCGCCGGGGCCTCGGTGATTGCCTGCCTCTCGAACATCGGCCCCGGCCTCGGCCAGGTAGGCCCCACGGACAACTTCGCCCACCTGCCGGAGGTGGGCCACGTGCTCCTCTCCTTCTGCATGCTCGTGGGGCGTCTAGAGGTCTTCACGGTTCTCGTCCTAATATTCCCGTCTTTTTGGCGTAAATAGCCTCCCCTGGTTGGATTGTGGCCGATTAGATAGGGTTTGCAACCAGTGGGAAAATGTGTTGAGGCAGACTAACCAAACCCGTTAACCACACGCCGCAGGGCTAATCATTCTTGAAGGAATATTAGCGGCGCTTCGGTTCCGCTTTCTGATTTTGACTCCCACGGCGATTGTGGACCGAGTCAGGAGAAGCTTTTCTCTTGCACCCACCGTAGCCGTCCTTTACTCTATTACTGTGGAACGGATTCTTTCTGTCATTATGGAGAAAGAAATTTTGTTTGGGCAAAGAAAACCTGGTTGTGTGGGCCAGGTCAAGTTTCAATGGCTTTGCCGGTAGACATGTCGAGCGCTTTTGGAGTAATGGAGTACTGGAGTATTGGAGTGTTGGAAAAGGCTGAAATGCAAAGATACAACTTTAAGACGTTTTTGCATGACTCCATTACTCCACCACTCCATTACTCTAGCTGCCTGCCGTGCGAAGGAAAGACGCCTAAAGCCCCCTCGAGGGGCAGTTCTAGGCCAGGTCCTTTGGGCCTGGATTCTTTACTGCTGGTGGTCTTTGTGATGTTCTTTACCACAGTGAGCACACCCGCGATCGCGACCGAACCAGTTCCTGAAAAAAACGGGGTGGGCTGGCTCCATGAAATTCGGGTAGGTGTCCTAGCACACGACGTCAACCATCTATGGAGCGGCACCAGAAAAGAAGGGGGCGTTGATATAAACGGTGAAATCATCTTCGGCCGACCGAGCTTTTCTTTATTGTCTGGAAGTGTGCGACCCAATTTCGGAGCGAGTATCAATACTGAGGGAGATACAAGTAAAATCTATGGCGGGATACTGTGGGAAGTGGAAACGAAGTCAGGGATTTTCTTTGATCTCGGAGTTGGTATTGCGGTTCACAACGGGGAGTTAGATACTGATGATGAAGACCAAAAATCTTTAGGGTCAAGCGTTCTTTTTCGTATTCCCATTGAGATCGGATACTCAATAACTGAGCACCATCGGATCTCGATTTTGTTCGACCATATTTCTAACGCTCATTTGGCAGATCCGAACGAGGGTTTGGATACGCTGGGATTGCGCTACGGTTATCGATTCTGACAGCCCTGTCTATGATATCGTGTTAGGAGTCGTAGTCAGTAGCCAGAATCCAGTAGGCAAAAGAGTTAGGGAGAGGATAAGTTTTTTTAGTGCTTTTTCCTTGCGCCCTGTGCCTTGCGCCGTTTCCTTCAGACAGATACGCCCTCCTATTTACTACGATGCATAAATCGAACACTTCCTGACAGCCATGGCCGCCTCCTGCAAAGCCTCGGCAAAAGTCGGATGACCATGAACAGTTCGGGCAATGTCCTCTGAACTGGCACCAAATTCTACCGCTAGAACGCACTCTGCGATCATATCTGAAGCGCGCGGTCCGAAGATGTGGACCCCCAGAATTCTATCAGTTTTGGCGTGGGCAATTATCTTGACGAAGCCCTCCTTTTCACCCATGCAGCGGGCACGACCGGCGCCGGCAAAGGGATAGGTGCCGGTACAATAGGGGATATCGCGTTTTTTAACCTCTTCTTCTGTGAGCCCCACGCTTGCCACTTCAGGCCAAGTGTAGATGATGGAGGGGATGGCATCGTAGTTGACTTCGCCCGGTAGGCCAGCGATGGACTCCACTGCAGCGATTCCCTCGGCAGAGGCCGTGTGAGCCAATGCCGGGCCGGGGATCAGATCGCCGATGGCGTAAACAGACTCGACATTGGTTTTAAATTGTTCGTTTACCAAAACGTGACCGGTCCGCGAATCCAATTCCACACCCAGATCTTCCAGGCCAAGCCCGCGGGTCAGCGGGCGACGACCCACAGCCACCAATAATCGGTCACAGTTCATGGTCTCTTCCTTGCCATTGCTTTCTAAAGTAACTTGCACCTTCTTACCCGAGATCTTTGCACCTGAAACCTTGGTCTGGAGTCGAAACGTCAGACCTTGTTTGGCAAGAATGCGCTCGAGTCCGCGAGCCACCTGTCCGTCAAGGGTGGTGGCAATTTGCGGTAGCATCTCAATAACCGTCACCTTGGCGCCCAATCGCAGCCACACGGACCCCAACTCGAGCCCGATGTACCCACCACCTACGATGCCAAGGTGTTTGGGGACCGTGTCAAAAGTCAGGGCCTCAGTGGAACTGACGATGCGATCGCCGTCAAAGTCAAGACCAGGGACTGAGACGGGTTCACTGCCGGTAGCCAACAAGATGGCTTTCGTTTTGAGGGTTTGGCGATCACTCTTGCGGCGGGACCCGGCTTTTTTCACCACCTCAACCTGATCTTTTGCCACCAACCGCCCCGTGCCCTGGATGATATCCACTTTGTTTCCTTCCAAGAGCTTGCGCACGTTATCGGTGAGTTCCTGGACCACCTGCTCTTTTCTCGCCATCATCGCTGCCAAATCAAGCGTCACCTTGCCCGTCTTGATCCCATGTTCTCCGAAATGTTCCCTGGCGAGATGAAAGTATTCACTGGAATCGAGCAACGCCTTGCTGGGAATGCAGCCGACGTTCAGACATACCCCGCCAAGCCGGGGCTCTTTCTCAATACAGGCCACCTTCATATCCAGCTGGGCGGCGCGTACTGCCGCCACATACCCGCCCGGTCCCGAGCCGATGATAACCAAGTCGTAGGTTTCATTCTTTGCCATGGTCAGATCCTGTTCTTATCTGGGATTAATATTTACCGGTCATCGAATTTATCATGTAGGAGCAACCTCCCGGTTGCGATACGTTCATCTCATCGCAAGCAAAGCTTGCTCCTACAGGAAATAGCTATTTCGAAATCTGTCGGTGGGCAGGGCCCACCCTCTACTTAAGCGATCCAGTAACTAATACAGACCACTCTTCTTTATGGTTTTAAGCTCTCAGAGTTCTCTGTGAGCTCTGTGAGAGGTTAAATAACCCGCTAGATTTCTATCATGATTCGGTCTGGCTCTTCGATGAACTCCTTAATGCGCACCAAAAAGGTCACTGCTTGTCTTCCATCTACGATTCGGTGATCGTAGGTCAAAGCCAGATACATCATCGGCCGCACGAGTATCTCGCCGTCCAAAACCATGGGTCGATTCTCGATCTTGTGCATGCCCAATATGCCGCTCTGAGGAATATTTAGAATCGGCGTACTCAGCAGTGAACCAAATACGCCGCCGTTTGTGATGGTAAAAGTGCCGCCCTCCAGGTCGGCAAGTTCCAAGCGGTTTTCCTGAATCTTTTTCACATAATCTATAATGGCCTGTTCCAGTTCAGCGAAGCTGAGTTTGTCCGCGTGTCGGATCACTGGCACCACCAGACCACGCTCAGCACCAATGGCAACGCCCAGGTGGTAAAAATTATGGTAAACGATATCCTTGCCTTCAATGGAAGCGTTCAACTCTGGGAATTCCATCAGGGCCTCGACACATGCCTTGATAAAGAAAGACATAATGCCAAGCTTGACGCCGTACTTCTTCTGGAAAGCTTCCTTGTAATGGGCGCGAATCTCCTGGACCCTGGTCATGTCAACTTCGTTGAAGGTTGTGAGCATTGCCGTGCTTTGCTTGGCTTCGACCAGGCGCGCGGCGATTCGCTGTCTTATCTGGCTCATGGGTTTTCTGGTGATATCCTGCTCAATAGCGGGGGTAACCTCTTGAGGTATTGCTGGCCGTGGGACAGCAGCTTCTCTGGGAAGAGCAACTGCGGCTTGCTCCAGGTATAGGATCACATCACCTTTTGTGATTCTCCCCCCCGGCCCTGTGCCAGTGATCTTAGAAGCATCCAAGTTCTTTTCAGCCACGAGTCTCCTAACTGACGGGGGCAGTATCGGTTCAGCCGGAGCCGCGGCGGCGGCTTCTCTCGCAGGCTCCATTGCGGGGGGTTCTTGAGGAGCAGAGGGCGGCGCAACTGGCACTGCTTCCGGTTCCACCCGGACCGGTGGTTCTTCTCGCACTGCCGGTTCTTCGACAACCTCCGGAGCAGCCTCTGTGTCAATGGTGCCAACAACCGCACCGATGGAAACGGTTTCACCCTCTGTCACAATGACTTTTAATAGACCGTCCGCCTCAGCCTCGATTTCAAGGGTGACCTTATCGGTTTCAAGGACGAAAAGCGGTTCATCTTTGCGGACGAGGTCGCCATCTCTCTTGTACCACTGTCCAAGAGTTGCTTCCGTCACCGACTCGCCGACACTGGGAACTTTGATTTCTAGTTGCATTCATTTCTCCCCGTCGTTATGCCCTGCCTACTGCCCGCTGCCCGCTGCCTACTGCTTACTTCTCCACCGGCGGTCCCACAGCTTCGTCAATAATGGCAGCTTGTTGATCCTTATAGATACTGTGAAAACCCGTTGCCGGGCTGGCTGCTTCTTTTCTGCCTATATATTTAATGTGTTTTTGAACTAAGCCAGCAAGACGCGACCGAACAAAACTCCACCCTCCCATGTTCTCTGGTTCTTCCTGTACCCAGAACCATTCCTTGGCCCGAGTGTACTTAGCGATCACTTCTTCGAGCTGCATCTCCGGAAAGGGATATAACTGTTCCAGCCGTACAATACCTATGTCAGAGGCTTTAATGTCCTGACGTCTCTGGAAAAGTTCGTAGTAGATTTTGCCACTGCAGAAAAGGATGCGGCGAGAACTCTTCTGGTTGCTTGCATCGTCGAGGACTTCTTGAAAGGAACCAGAGGTCATATCGGAAAGACGCGAGACCGCGAGGGGGTGACGCAGGAGGCTCTTGGGTGTCATAACCACCAACGGCTTGCGAAGATCACGTTTTACCTGACGCCTGAGCAGATGAAAGTACTGTGCCGGCGTAGTTGGATTGCAAACCTGTATATTGTCTTCAGCACACAGCTGAAGAAAACGCTCCAGACGGGCACTTGAGTGCTCCGGCCCCATTCCTTCGAAACCATGCGGTAACAGCAGGACCAGTCCGCTTAAACGGCGCCATTTGGACTGACCACTGGTGATGTAGAGGTCGATTACCGCTTGGGCATTATTGACGAAATCGCCAAACTGGGCCTCCCACATTGTCAGACAATGTGGCTGGGCGAGGGAGTAGCCATATTCAAAGCCGACCACTCCAGCTTCGGAGAGAAGACTATCGTAGGCGTAGAATGTCGCTTGCCCTTGGTCGAGAGAATTCAACCCAACGAATGCGTTGCCGGTATTCGTATCCACCAGGGAGCTGTGACGTTGACTGAAAGTGCCTCGACGGCTGTCCTGACCACTCAAACGAACGGAAATGTTTTCCAAAAGTAGAGAACCGAAAGCGAGAATTTCTCCGTTGGCCCAGTCGATTCCTTCCCCTTTCTCGATGGTCTCGAGCCTCTTTTTGAGAAGCCCTTCCAGTTTAGAATGAATTGAGAAATTCTCCGGAATTTCATTCAATTTCCGGGCAAGCGAAAGTAGTTTTTTCTTAGAAACTCCAGTTTTTACGCTTTCATGAGAATATTCCCCGTGAATTTCATCCCAGTTTTCATAGTAGTTAATTGTGGGGAGCACGCACTGCTTTTCTCGCATGGTCTTAAAAGATGTTTCCAACTTTTCGTTAATATCAGCCTCTATACTCTGGACCTCGTCCTCTGTCACAATTCCCTCAGCCAACAGCTGTTCAGCATAGATCTTGTATATAGGCGGCCTCTCTCTGATGCGCTCGTACATCTGAGGCTGAGTAAAGTAGGGTTCATCTCCTTCGTTATGCCCGTAACGACGGTAACAGACCAGATCAATGACCACATCCTTGCCGAATTCCATGCGGTAATCGCAGGCCAGTTTGGTGACGTGAATAAGAGCTTCGGGATTCTCCCCGTGGACGTGGAAAATGGGCACCATAAGCATCTTGGCGATATCGGTGGAATAGCGGGTGGAGCGTGCATCTTCAGGCAGTGTGGTGTAGCCGATCTGGTTATTAATGACAATGTGTATGGTACCCCCTGTACTGTAACCCTCCAACTGTGACATGTTTAGCGTCTCGGCGACCACGCCTTGGCCGGCAAAGGCAGCGTCACCGTGGATGAGAAGTGGCAGTACCAGTCTCTGGCCGTTGCCGCCTGCCAATATATCCTGGCGACCACGGGCGAATCCTTCAACCACGGGATTCACCGACTCCAGGTGGCTGGGGTTGTTAACCAGCAATAACCTTACAACGTGGTCATTGGGGGTCTTCACGTCAGAGAGAAAACCGTTGTGGTATTTGACATCTCCGGCGCCAAATATGGTGTCCGGATCGTAGTTGCTCTCGAACTCGCAAAAAATCTCCTCGTATGATTTCCCAAGCACGTTGACTTGAACATTTAACCGCCCACGGTGGGCCATCCCCAAGATAATTTCCCGGCAACCTTGAACAGCCACGTGCGTGAGGAGTGTGTCCAGCATAGGAATGAGCGCTTCTGCACCTTCTAGGGAAAATCGCGTTTGGCCGAGATACTTCTTGTGGAGATACCGCTCAAAAAGCGACGCCTGGTGAAGCTTGGTTAAGATTCGGTTTTTTTCTTCTTTGGTCAAGAGGGGACGATTGCGGACCGGTTCCATACGATCTTGCAGCCACTTACGTTCTGCGGGGTCCTGCAAGTGCATATACTCGATGCCGATAGAACGGCAGTATGTTTCTTTGAGAGCTTGAAGAATCTCGCGCAAGGCAGCCTGGTTCTTATCCGGGAGAATCTCGGTGTAGAACTCCCGGTCCAGATCATCATCTTCAAGGTTGAAAGCCCTGGGATTTAGGAGAGGGTGATCGGTGGGGCACGCCGCAAGCGGATCCAGGCAGGCCAATAGGTGACCGAGATCTCGATGGCGGTGAATCAGCGTTTCCACCCTTGATTGTCGTGAAACCTGGTCCTCGTCACAGACCATGACAACTTCGGCCTCTCTTGCCGAGGCCAACTCAAAGCCTTCAAAGAAAAACTGCCAATCTTTGGAAACCTTGCTAGGATCAGATTTCCACAACCGATATTGCTCGTCGATGAAATCGGCATTCCAAGCACCGGTCACAGCCATAAGAAGTCACCTCAAGCAAACTTAAAAAATGAACTAAAATGCCTAAAATATCTAAAGTGGGTAAAGTTATTCCTCGCCTAGCGCAGAGCTAATGGCCTCAATGGCTTCTGGCATAGGGCATAGAGCATAAAGCATAGGGTGCAAACAATCCGCAATCCGCAATCATCTCTCTATGCTTTTTCGCTATGCGCTATGCGCTCTGCGATCCGCAATCTGCAATCTCACATCTAAAATCCCTCTTCTGTTGCTAATCTCTTGAACCACTGCACCACCAGTTCAGCGACCTGTTGTCGATGCTCATCCTGGCTGAACATATGGTCTGCACCGGGAATAATGGCCAGATCGGTATCCACCGGCTTGAATTGGTGGAGTTTATATGCGTCCTCCACTGAGATTATTTCGTCTTGATCACCGTGGACCACCAGCAGTGGCTGATGCAAAGAGGCCATAATGTCCGTGAGCTTATACTGCGCTGCGTCCTTAAAAAAAGCTTCCGTGAGCTCGAGTTTTCTGCCCCTGCTGATGATGTGAAGCTTACCGGCATGCTTTAACTCCTGGAGCTGATTCTCGCTCAAAAGATGAGTTGTGTCCAGGGGAGATGCCTTGGCGGCCAAGCTACACACCGCCCTTACATTGGCCATTTCGGCCGCTGCCAGCATGGCGACCATGGCGCCCATGCTGTGACCTGCCAGCCCTATCCATGAAACCCCTTGCGCAGACATAAAAGAGGCCGCGGTCTTCATCTCGGCTATTTGTTTCGAGTAAAAGGATTCTGAAAAATTACCCTCACTCTGACCGTTGCCGGAGAAATCGAATCGGAGTACTTTGAAGCCCTCATTCACGAGGCCCTGACTTATATCACGCAAGACTCTGGTGTGTCTGGAGCAGGTAAAACAGTGACCCAGGATGATACCCCGGGAAGAATCCTCTAGCGGGGCATGAAAGGTGCCCGCCAACTTTTCACCATAAAGGTTTGGAAATTTGATCTGCTGTTGCAAGAGTGTCCTTCGTTAAGTAAATAATAGTCTAGATTGCTGTAGGTGGCCATAGAAGTCAAGGAAGAGTCCAGATAAAGATTCTAAACATAATCAACGGCTATTTCAATTGTAGATGCATCCCAACCCCATCTTCTAAGTGCTTGCTGCTCGAGGCACTTGACTGAGACCTCAGAAACGGTTCTTATTTATCTTGTGCTGAGGTGCCAGAAGCGGCAAAGTCTCTGTCTGATGGTGCCATGGAAAATTCTTGCACTCCCTAAGACTCTCAATTATCATTGTGATTCATTTAGGTTTTTACAAGTTGCACCAAGCATCAGCATCCTTTCTGGCCCAATGTTCTCAAAACTTTATCAGGGAAATTATAGGCAACGCCTTTCATCATTTAATATGGCTGCATACTGGTGATGCCTTTTTCGATGAACGCCCACCAGTTACCCTCACTCTGAGACACTTGCTAGCGTGACACCCCGGAGGACAAGTGCAACCGATTATTGATGTTGGAACACTATCGCCTTGGGAGCCTGGTATTTTCAGCTTGGCTGTTTACGGCCTTATGGTGCTGGGCTTGGTGGCACTCCTCCTTTTTTTTGCCTCCTGGCTTGGTGAGAGGAAGAGCAATCCTGAAAAACTGAGACCGTATGAAAGTGGAATCATCCCCACCGGCTCGGCCCGCCTCAGGTACCCTGTTCCTTTTTTCCTGGTTGCCATCTTTTTTCTCATATTTGATGTAGAGGCTGCTTACATCTTCTCATATGCAATCTCCTACTATGCGCTGGGTTGGGCAGGGTGGTTGCAAATATCTTTCTTCATATTCGTCTTGCTCCTTGGCCTTATTTATGTCTGGAGAAAGGGAGGGCTCGAGTGGGGGCCAACGTCGAAAAAGGAGTGAACAACCTAGTGCTGAGCGGAGCCGATGCCCTAATTAACTGGGCCCGCAAGTATAGTCTCTGGCCGATGTTTTTTGGGCTTTCCTGTGGTTTCGTAGAAGAGGCTGCTGCTTTGACCGCGCGGTACGACATGGCTCGCTTTGGAGCTGAGGTTCTTCGGCCTTCACCCCGCCAAGCAGA
Organism: Deltaproteobacteria bacterium; assembly: GCA_020347625.1. Lineage (GTDB taxonomy): Bacteria > Desulfobacterota > Syntrophobacteria > BM002 > BM002 > BM002. The sequence continues at coordinate 2,111,858 of CP070735.1, read as the reverse complement.
CCTTTTGATAGTTTCCGGTACCGTTTTCAAGAAAATCGCTCCGGTTGTCTTAAGATTATACGAACAGATGGCGGAGCCTAAGTGGGTCATCTCCATGGGTTCCTGCTCCAACAGCGGGGGCATGTACGACGCATACAGCGTAGTGCAAGGTATAGATCAAATACTACCGGTGGATGTGTATATCCCAGGTTGTCCGCCACGACCTGAGGCCGTCCTGCAAGGGCTAGTAATCTTGCAGGAGAAAATTGTTGCGGAAGAACGCCCAACTCGTTCCATTTTCCATCTCAAGGGCGGATTCCAAGGTACTCAAAAGCCCATTCTCGTTGATGGCCAAACCAAGTCTCGAGATCCTCGCGGACCAGGGATGCAAGGAACCTCAATACGGGGCACTTCCGTGGTGCCACCTGAATTCTCGGATAGCCGCTCCGATCTCATGTGGACCCCACCGCCGAGACGGATAGAGTTGAGTGAAGGCGACAAGAGCCTCGCCAAAACCCTAGAAGAACGTTTTGGCAATGGTGTCCAGCCGACAGAGCACACCTCGGACATGGTCACCTTTCAAGTAGAGGAGAGTCGGGTAAAAGATGTTCTCAGTTACCTCAAACACGAGGCCACACCACGGTACCAACGCTTAGAGGATCTTACCGCTGTTGATGAATCTGCTCGCAGGAATCGCCAGGAGTACCCGGATTACACTTTGGTTTACAACCTGCTGTCATTCGAACCCGCGACCAGGTTGCGACTCAAAGTGGGATTAAAAGGGCAAGATCCCACAACGAAAAGTGTGACTGACATTTGGCCCTCTGCCAACTGGTACGAGCGGGAAGTGTTCGACATGTTCGGGATTCGGTTCGAAGGCCACCCGAACCTGCGCCGACTTATCATGCCTCATGACTGGCAAGGCCATCCGCTAAGGAAAAGTCACCCGGGCCGCGCCACGGAGATGGCCGCATACACTCTGGAGGATGCAAAAAATCACCAGCCTTTGGACGGGGAAATATATATAAGGAGAGAAGGAAAAGAACATGAACTGGTGTTAAACATAGGTCCCCACCATGTGAGTACCCACGGCCTTATGCGTTTCATTGTCTCCCTGAACGGAGAAGAGATCACCGCGCTCGACATGGATATCGGTTATCACCACCGGGCAGCTGAAAAGATAGGAGAGCGACAGACGTGGAATCAGTTCATACCGTACACCGATCGAGTGGATTATTTGGCCGGCGCAGCCAATAACCTTCCTTACGTCTTGGCTGTGGAAACTTTAGCCGGAATAGAAGTTCCGGAGCGAGCCCAATATATCCGGGTGATGCTCAGCGAATTCTTTCGGTTAAGTAACCATCTTGTTTATT
>CP070735.1:2070473-2110406 GCA_020347625.1 Deltaproteobacteria bacterium | reverse complement strand
ACCTTGATCTGCTGGAGATCTGGGTGCGGGTGGATGAAGTTCACTTTTCCGACGAGATCAAGGTGCTGGAGCATCTGGTGCACAGGGTACGGCTGGAGCTGGAGCAGAGTCTGGGTATCCCCGCCAGGGTCAAGTTGGTTGAGCCGGGAACCATGGCGCTCTACGAGGACCGTCTGGGTCAGATTCTTGATGAACGCGCCAACGGCTAGTCGAGACACCGCCCCTCCCTAAAGACCACCTTTGTTTCTTTTTACGGAAATATCTTAGGGTGGGGTTTACCTGTCCGGTGTAGCCACGGCGGATCCGGATCTCCGTCCAATTTGCTCCAATCAAAAAATAAAGATCTGGCCAGGCATATTGAGCTTCCGCCATGAATTGATTATTTGGCCAATAGACCTACCTTCTTACTAGGTGAAAACGTCTGATATCATCATCTTTGGCCATTTTCCTTGACATCCCGCCTGTAGATCTGATAGAGAAAATGTTAACAAACACCACTATACCTAATCACCATTTCTTATAAATAATTCAATAAACAATTACACAGCCAGCTGGCAACCACGAGCAGCTGCTAGATAATAACGAGTAGTCTTGTAACTCCAGGGAGAAAGGAGAAGGGGGATGAAGAAGCACTGGTTTACGAGTTGGTTGGCGGTGCTGAGCATACTTGTTTTGCCGGCTCTCGCTTTCGGACATGGCTTTGCGATCAATGAACACGGCGCCAAGGCCATGGGCATGGGCGGCGCCTTTGTTGCCCAGGCAGACGATCCCTCGGCGGCCTACTTCAACCCGGCCGGCATCGTGCAATTGGAAGGGATCCAGTTCGCTGCGGGCCTTACCGTCATAGCGCCGGATGCCACATTCAAGAGTGATGGGACGCGTGACCCCGCGAACTTTCCCGCCGGTTCAACAGAGGACATCGAAGCCGATATCCATTTAATTCCTCACATGTACGTCACTGCCAAGTTGAATGAGAAGTGGAGCGTGGGCTTTGCTACATTTTCCAATTTTGGCCTGAAAACCGACTGGGACAATCAATGGGAAGGTTCTTACACCGATGGCGGCACCTTCGCCGAGCTCAGGACCTTCAACCTCAACCCGTCCATAGCTTTCAGACCCAACCCCAAGGTGAGCCTGGCCGCTGGCGTTGTCTTCTCATACCTGGATTTTGACCTGAGGAGCAACGTGTTCTCGGGCGCACTCGGTTTGCCCGTCCTTTCGACCGAAAACAAATTCACCGGCGATAGCTGGGGCTACGGTTACAATTTCGGGCTGCTGATCTGGCTCACCGACCATCTCAAGTTTGGCGCCTCCTACCGAAGCCGAATTGAACACTCAGAAAACAACGGTGACCTGAAGTTCAGTCCACAGATACCTGGTGCTTTCCAAAATACAAACATTTCAGCTTCATTCACTTTGCCCGATATCGCCTATTTTGGCCTCACCTGGGAGAGGGGCCCCCTCACCCTCGAGTTCGACACCCAGTGGACCAACTGGTCCGTCTGGGATAAGATCGAGGCCGACTTCGAAGATCCAATTGCGGGGGGTCTGGTTAGTTCAAAGTTAATCCCGGAGAATTGGAAGGATGCCTGGGCCTATCGTTTTGGCGCACAATACAAGTTGTTTGAGTATTTGGACCTGCGGGCCGGTGTGATTTACGACGAGTCACCCATCCCCGACTCCACCCTGAGCGCCAGGATTCCCGGAAAGGACCGCTGGCTGTTCACCGTTGGGGTGGGGGGCCATTGGCAGGCGCTAACGGTTGACTTTGCCTACAATTACCTGACAGCCGACAACGTGGACTGGGATAACGAGGTGGGTGATGCGGGACTGACCGGTAATCCCCCCACTGGCTCTACTCGGGTCACCGGAAAATTCAAGGATACGGACGCCCATCTCTTCGGCTTGACCTTCATTTACAAATTCTAACAACAAACTCCCACTTGAGAAAAAGGGGCCAGGGCCAAGCATTTGCTTGGCCCTTTTTTTCTCCAAAACCATCCAACCCTATACCAATCTTGTTTTTTACCCATTTCTGGTAATACCAGAAATGGGTAAATTGTTTTTCAATTCAAGAAATGCTTGGGATTCGGCCTTTTGGAAAGCGATTTCAACCTTCAATGCTGAGAGCCCTTATAGATTCGGTTGAAATATTTGAGCGCATCTGTTATTGATCAGGACTTAATTCTACTAAAGCGAGGAATCGCCTAACGGCTGGATGCATCGGCTAGCTTCCATAGATGTTGGCTCCAACACCCTTCGGCTACTCATTGCCGAACCCACGGTTTCTGCGCCCCTTAGACCTATCCAAGTTGAACGGAGAATCACCCGATTAGGAGAACACTTCCTGCCCTCGAGGACTTTGCAGGAAGCGGCCATGGAACGTAGCATTGTCGCCTTGAAGGAGTTCGTTGATCTGATGGGTCAAAGAGGTGTTTCGGAATATCTGGCCGGAGCCACGGCTGTGGTGCGTGAGGCCGGCAATGGTGACCAGTTCCTGGACATGGTTCGTAACCAGACAGGCCTCAGTGTTCGCCTCCTGAGTGGATCTGAAGAGGCGCAACTGTCGCTACTCGGGGTTTCTTCCATCATCCCGAGCAGTGAGGCGCCAATGGCCATTTTCGACATTGGCGGGGGAAGTACCGAACTGATTCGGAAGTCTCCACAAGAAGGCAGTGCAGTCGAGAGCCTGAGCACGCCGGTGGGGGTCGTTCACCTGACCGAAACTTTCTTGCGGGAGGACCCTCCAGGCTCAAATAGTTGTACAGAATTGCGTCGGCATGTGTCTGGAATATTGGACAGGCTGACTCTGCCGGGTACTTTGCAAGACACACTTTGGGTGGGCACTGCAGGCACTGTGACCACCCTGGCGAGCATGTATCTTGGGCTGAGAGCATACGATCCCGGCCTTATAAATGGAACCGTCTTGAAACGATCGTGGCTTCTGGAGCTATGCAATGACCTGTCGAACATGCCAATCGCCGAGCGCAAGAAAATTCCAGGTCTTGAGCCAGGTCGGGAGGACATTATATTGGCCGGTGCACTTGTGACTCTAGAATTGATGGATACCTTTGACTTTTCTGAATTCACGGTAAGCGACGCCGGACTGCTGGAGGGATTGTTTCTGGAGCTTTGCCAGAGCCTGGCAGCTACACCGGAGGTACACTGAGATCGATTTGAAATTGCGGATTGCGTAATGCGGATTTCGGATTGAGGATTTCAGATTTAAGATTGCAGATTGCAGAAACCAGAAACTTTAATGCGAAATCTAAAATCTGCAATCTGAAATGTTCCTTACTCCAATACTGTGGCGAGTTTGCTACTCTCGGATTAAACTGAGGCATAGATTGATTACTTTACATTGGCTAATAACCTGAAACTTAGGATAAACTTTTTTTCCGAAAACCCTGTTGTAGATGGACCTCTTTCTTGGTAACGTTAATTACTTTATGTTATGTGAGTCCATCTCAACCGCTAAAAAGAGGATGTTTTATGAGCCAAAAAGTTAACAGCATGCCCGTGGCCCTCACATTTGACGATGTGTTGTTGCTTCCCGCAGCCAGTAAGGTTCTGCCCAACGAGGTGGATGTCAGGACTCAACTTTCCCGCAATATTTCGATGAATATTCCCCTTCTGAGTGCGGCCATGGATACGGTCACCGAGGCGGATACAGCCATCAGCATGGCCCGCGAGGGTGGCATCGGCATCATCCACAAGAACATGAGCATCGAGAGACAAGCCAGGGAGGTAGACAAAGTCAAGAAGTCGGAAAGTGGAATGATTGTCGATCCAGTCACCATGCACCCGGAGCAAAAGATATCTGAGGTTCTCGAGGTGATGGAGCGCTACCGCATTTCGGGGGTTCCCATCGTCGAAGATGGTAGAAAACTGGTGGGCATAGTCACCAACCGTGATCTACGGTTTGAAACCAATCTCAATCAAAAAGTAGCCGACGTGATGACCAAGGAGAACTTGGTCACAGCCACCGAGGGCATTACCCTGGAAGAATCCAAGGTGCTACTCCACAAGAACCGGATCGAAAAGCTTTTGGTGGTAAATAATAAAGGGGATTTACTCGGTCTCATTACCATAAAAGACATCATGAAGATCAAGAAATACCCAAATGCCTGCAAGGACAGGCTTGGCCGTTTAAGGGTGGGCGCTGCGGTAGGAGCGGGGCCGGACCGCGATGCCAGGGTTGAGGCTTTGCTGAAAGCCGGTGCGGACCTGATCGCGGTGGATTCTGCCCACGGCCATGCCGAGGCAGTAATTGAGAGCGTTGCGGCAATAAAGAAGCGATTGCCGGAAACAGAGGTGGTGGCGGGCAATGTCGCAACCGCAGAAGGTGCCAGGAGTCTCGCCAAAGCGGGTGCAGACGCCATCAAAGTGGGGGTGGGGCCCGGTTCCATTTGCACCACCAGGGTGATCGCAGGCGTGGGGGTACCGCAGATTACCGCGGTGATGGAATGTGCCAAGGTAGCCAAAGAATTCAAGCTGCCCATTATCGCAGACGGCGGCATCAAATACTCTGGTGATGTGGTCAAAGCCCTGGCGGCTGGGGCACATTCGGTGATGATCGGCAGTCTTTTTGCGGGTACGGATGAAAGTCCCGGCGAGACCGTCCTATATCAGGGCCGCTCGTACAAAGTCTACCGGGGCATGGGCTCTTTAGACGCCATGAGAGAGGGTAGCCGTGAGCGGTATTTCCAAGAAGAGGTAAAGGAAGACGTAAAGCTTGTCCCAGAAGGAATCGAGGGGCGCGTTCCTTACAAGGGAGCACTTTCCACAAGTGTCTTTCAACTCATCGGCGGTCTTCGGGCTGGCATGGGTTACGTGGGCTGCGGAAATCTCCAAGAACTACGGAAAAAGGCCAAATTCATCCGCATTACCTCGGCGGGTCTCAAAGAAAGTCACGTACATGATGTCATCATCACCAAGGAAGCGCCAAACTACCAAATCGACTGGAAATAGTATGGACATTCATGCCGATAAAATATTGATCATGGATTTTGGCTCCCAGACCACCCAGCTCATCGCCAGGCGGGTGCGGGAAGCTCAGGTGTACTGTGAGATCCACCCCTTCAACATGGAGCTGGAAAAAATCAGGGATTTTGGCGCCAAGGGCATCATCCTCTCGGGAGGCCCTGCGTGCGTGCTGGACGAGGGTGCGCCCTCAATCGATCCTGAAATCCTCGACCTAGGTCTTCCAGTGCTGGGTATCTGTTACGGCATGCAGCTAATGACCCACTTGTTGGGCGGCGAGGTGGAGAAAGCCGCAAAGCGGGAGTATGGGAAGGCTCAGTTATCCATCGATTCTTTTCAAGACTTGTTTCATGGCTTGGATGGAGTTAAAGAGGGACGGGGGGAGCAGGTGTGGATGAGCCACGGTGACAAGATCAAGGTACCGCCTCCGGGCTTCACTGGCATTGCTCACAGTGGCAACTCACCCGTGGCGGCAATGCGTCACGCCACGGCCGAGCTTTACGGGGTTCAGTTCCACCCAGAGGTCGCCCATACCCCCAATGGCACCGAAATGCTCAAGAACTTCCTTTTCCGTGCTTGCGGCTGCAAGCCGACTTGGACGATGAAGTCATTTGTGGCCAGCACCGTGGAGAGTTTACGGCAGGCCGTCGGTTCCAAAAATGTGGTATGTGCGCTGAGCGGCGGTGTTGACAGCTCCGTGGTTGCTGTTTTGCTGCATAAAGCGGTGGGGCATCAGTCCACCTGCATCTTTGTAAACAACGGCTTGCTTCGTCAAGGCGAAGCTGAAGAGGTGCAAGAGATTTTTCGCGACACCTTTGAGATTAATCTGGACTATATTGATGCCTCAGATGCTTTTCTCAGCCGCCTAAAAGGTGTGGTTGACCCAGAGCAGAAACGCAAGATCATCGGTAACCTTTTCATCGAGATCTTTGAAGCCGAAGCCAAGCAGATTCCGGGGGCTGAATTTCTCGCCCAGGGAACCCTTTATCCCGACGTGATCGAAAGCGTCTCTTTCAAAGGGCCTTCCGCCACCATTAAGACTCATCACAATGTGGGAGGACTCCCGGAGGTGATGAATCTCAGACTCATCGAGCCACTCAGAGAGCTGTTCAAGGACGAGGTGCGCAAAGTGGGTGGTGAACTCGGCTTACCACACCGATTAATACAACGGCACCCTTTTCCCGGGCCAGGGCTGGCCATCCGTATTCTGGGCGAAGTAACGGTGGAGAGATTGAAGATCTTGCGGCAGGCTGACACTATTGTGATGGAGGAAATGGAGGCCAGCGGTCTTCATGATCAAGTCTGGCAAGCATTCGGTGTGCTCCTCCCTGTCCGCACTGTGGGAGTGATGGGCGATGAGCGCACCTATGACCAGGTGATTTCCATCCGGATCGTTGAAAGCCTTGATGCCATGACTGCTGATTGGGCTCGGATGCCCTACGAGGTACTAGGGCAGATGTCCAACCGGATTATTAATGAGGTTAAGGGAGTTAACCGGGTGGTATACGACATCTCTTCCAAACCGCCCAGCACCATCGAGTGGGAATAAATCCCCGCCATGCCCATACCGACCAATGCGACAGGCAGACTTCGTTCATCTTCATCTCCACTCTGCCCACAGCCTCTTGCAGAGCACTATACGATTGCCTCAGCTCCTGAAGAGGGCGCGGGACTATCGGCTGCCGGCATTGGCTATTACCGACCACGGTAATCTTTTCGGCTGCATAGAGTTCTACGAGCTGGCATACAATAACGGAATCAAACCCATTATTGGCTGTGAACTTGGGGTCGGTTCCAGCGAAGATATTCAGACAAAGGCAGCGAGCAGCTCTGACGCGGCCAACCACCTCGTTCTTCTCGCCAGAAATCAGAGGGGTTACCAGAATCTGCTTCAACTGATTACCTTTGCCCATGATCGCGGTTGGCAGCAACGGCCACGCATAAGCCGCAAACAATTACAAGACCATCATCAAGGACTAATCATCCTCAGCGGTTGTCTGCGAGGAGAGATCCCCAGATTGCTCTTCAGAGAAGAGGAGAAGGGGGCAAAAACGCGGGCGGCCGAATATTTAGAATTTTTTGGGCGCGAATACTTTTTTATCGAACTTCAACCACCACTTACCGATGCACACCGCCGTTTGAACGAAAAACTCTTCAGTCTGGCGCAACAGTTGGATGTCCAGGTGGTGGCTACGGCCAATAGCCATACCCTTGACTCTACTGAGTCGGATCTCTTGAAAGTCCTGGCAGCCATCAGACAGGGCGTCACTATTGACGAGGTGGCCCCGCATCCAGACCACGGTTTTCTCTCTCCAGAGGAGATGAAGGCCGAGTTCGCCCACCTGCCTGAAGCGATCACCGCTACCATGACTATCGCTGAGCGTTGCAATTTGGACCTGGAGTTGGGCAGAATCCATCTCCCCAGATTTCCAGTGGAAAAAGGCCAAGATAGTATGGCCATTTTGAGACAGCAGGCGACAGAAGGGTTAAAAGAAAGACTTGCAACAGGACGGCATGACAGAAAGGTTGAATACGGCCAGCGGTTGGATCGTGAATTGAATGTCATAGATCGTTTGGGGTTGGCGGATTATTTCCTGGTGATAGCTGATTTTGTTAAATTTGCTCGGACAATGGGCATTCCGGTTGGTCCGGGAAGTGGATCAGCAGGATCAAGCCTCACTGCCTATGCTTTGCAAATAACGGAGATTGATCCTCTGCAGTTCGATCTTCTGTTTGAGCGGTTGATAAACTCCTTGAGTCCCGAGTTTCCCGACATCGATCTGGGTTTCGGCATGGAGATGCGCGAAGAGGTGCACCAGTACCTGCGATCAAAATACGGTCAGGAGCGGGTGGCGCAAATCGTCTCGCTGGTAACCATGCAGTTTCGTACAGCCATACGAGATTTAGGAAAGGTTATGGGGCTGTCACCGTCCCATCTGGAATCTCTTTCTGTAGGGGGTGATCAGGGGGACGGTAAAAGGAGCGTAGCGGTTTCAGATCTTCTGGATCAGTCGCAGGTTGAGGCAAAAAGCAAGGTGTCCGAGTTGGCAGTTTTTCTGGAAGGATTGCCTCGCCAGGTGAGTACCCATGCCACCGGTCTTGTTATTGGCGATGTTCCGCTGGTGCAGCGAGTCCCACTTTATCGGGGTCCTAAGGATGAGTGGGTCAGTCAATACAATATGCACGCCCTCAAGCGGATTGGCTTGGTGAAATTCGACCTCATAGCCAGAAAGACCCTTACCGTAATCAGAAAGGGGCTGGATCTTATCGACGCCGACACGGACCTCCAGACAGCTCTAAAGGATTTGCCCCTGGAAGACGACTCAGCCTTCGATCTACTCTGCGGGGGGAAGGTTGCAGGTATTCCTTACCTGGAAAGTCAGCGGGCTCGAGATTTGCTGCTCAAGTGGCAACCACGGCAATGGCAAGATCTAATGGTGCTGCTCGCACTGATCAGGCCAGCTATGCTGGAGAGTGGGTTGACTGAAAAGCTCCTGCAAGCCAGACAAGAGGAGCAGCGTGAAAAGTCACTGGAGTATTCGTTGGATCAGGGGGGAGCAGCAGGAACAGGGTTGTTAATGTTTGACGTGGACCTTCCCCAATCGATTGCCCAATCCACTGGTTGGTCTCTGGAGAAAACAGATCAGCTCTGCCGCCTGCTCATTCAAGCTGAAGGAGAGCGGGCAGAAAACTTGTATCTGGAATTTATTGAAGCGGTGGAGGGGAGAGGAAACTCGCGCGAGGCAGCGGAGAGTATTTGGGGTGGGCTGGAATATTCGGCGGGACTGGCAGCCGACAAGAGCAGAACGGTTGCCCAGGTCCTCACCGTGCTTCAGGCAGCCTACCTCAAAGCTCGATTTCCCGAGCATTACATGGCTGCTCTCTTGAGCAGCGAATTGCGCCAACATGATCTCTTGATAACCCACCTGGAAGATTGTCACCGGGAGGGTCTGGTCTTGCTGCCACCGGACATAAATAGGAGCGAAGCGGAGTTCACTGTAGAAAAGGAAGGTATTCGTTTTGGTTTGGCGGCGATCCGACAGGTAAGTCAGGCGACAGCTGCAGCCATTGTACAAACAAGGAGAGAAAGGGGGCCATTTCATTCCCTGTTGGAACTGTGCGGTAGTGTCGACCGGGAACAATTAAGCAAACGGGCCCTGGCTGCGCTAGTCAAGGCTGGGTCTTTGGATAGTTTCCACTGCGCTCGACAACAGTTGCTGGAAATGCTCCCGGAGGTCCTGGAGCAGGTTCGGTTAGGACAAATAGCGCTTTTTGATCATTGTGAGCCTGAAATCCAGTCCTCCCTGGACTCCGCTGCTGCGATTACATTGGATGAGTCCACCAAGCTTGCGCAAGAAAAAGAGGCCTTGGGGTTTTATCTCAGCGGGCATCCGCTAGCCAAATTCCGATACCTGCTGGAAAAACTGGTCCCGGGTGGCATGGCACGGTTGCGCCATTTTCCCCCAGGCTCCCAAGGCCGCCTGGGTGGTGTTGTAGAGAGGGTCAAGCTGGTCAGCAGCCGAAAGCAGGAACCGCTCCGTTTTCTGCGAGTTGAAGATCTCGATGGCTCAATGGAAGTGGTTGTTTTTTCGGATGTGTATGCAAAGTGCGAAGAATGCATAGAAAAAGATGCACTCATTCTCGTAATTGGAAGGGTGGCCAGAGAAGGTGGACAGGTGAGGCTGGTTGCCGATGATATCATGCCCCTGGCGGAGGGAGCTGAGAGATTGGCCACCGCTGTTCATCTTCACCTGACTGTGGAGGGGCTTTCTTCGCAGTCGCTGCGGGAATTGCGGCAATTAATCAGATCCCAACCTGGTTCTTGCCCGGTTTATCTTCACCTCCATATGGGCCAGCAGGCCGAGGTTGTACAGAGACTGGCGACCAACTGCGCTGTGCGGCCGACCGGGGAATTGACAGCAAAACTCACACAGCAGTTTGGCGAGAAGTGCTTGGATATACGCTATGGAGAGGACAAAGAGGATCAATGATCTGTAGCAGAGGACGAGACTATGACTGAGTACCGCGAGCGCGGGTACCGACACCATATTCATCACGAGCACCTGGTTGCTTTCGAAGTGGTGGTGAAAGAAACAGATTTATTTATACTCGCCGATTCCGACTTTACTGCACTGGCTGAGGACGCCATATACAAGATTCGTGGACCACTGGAGGGTTACATTGATCAGCACCCCCAATTTCTCCATGCGATGAAACCTCTCCCGGACGACCGCCTCGCCCCCCCAATTGTCAGGGAGATGATTTCTGCGGCGCAAAACTGTGGCACTGGACCCATGGCCGCTGTGGCCGGTGCCATTGCGGAGCGGGTGGGTTTGGCCCTCCTGACCGAGAGCAGCGAGGTAGTGGTGGAAAATGGCGGTGACTGTTTTATCAAGGTGGACAGGCCAATGCAGATTGGCATTTTTGCAGGGCAGTCTGACCTCAGTGAAAGACTGGCTCTAAGAATCCATCCGGTGAATACACCGCTGGGAGTGTGCACTTCCTCGGGCACGGTGGGTCACTCTATAAGTTTTGGACGCGCAGATGCTGTGACCGTAATAGCTTCCTCCACAGCACTGGCCGACGCTGCGGCAACCATGACTTGTAACCAGGTGCAGAGCAAGAGCGATATCCATCGGGCCCTTAGCTTTGCCCAGGGTATCGAGGGAGTTAGAGGTGTCGTCGTCGTCGTGGAAGATCAGGTAGGCGCATGGGGCGACGTTGAACTGGTTCCCCTTTTTTGATTCGAGATTTCAGAATGCAGATTGCGGATTGGCTCAAGTTGAAACAGGCAAATGCTCAGATTCGGCAAGCTGCAGTCCAAGATCTGCAATCTACAATGCACTTGTTTTTTTGGCAAATGTTGGTATACTCGCAAAAAATTTTCTACGGGCTGTGAGGTCATACCGGCCGCAATAGGTAAAAGACATGCAAAATCTTTGGGCACCTTGGAGAATGGACTACATCCTGGGCGAGCGGCCGCCAGGGTGCATTTTCTGCTCGGAGGCGAACGGCGAAAGTGACGAGGAACGGCTTCTCCTTTACCGGGGCGAGCGCTCCATGGTTGTGATGAACCGTTTTCCTTACAACAATGGCCATCTGTTGGTGGCCCCTTGGAAGCACACCCCAACGTTAGATGGCTTGAACAATGAAGAACTGCTCGACCTGATCCAAATAGTTCGAGGTGCCGTCGATGTGCTTCGCGAAACCATGAGTCCAGACGGCTTCAACGTTGGTCTTAATCTTGGGACGGTGGCAGGGGCAGGCGTGGAAGCGCATGTCCATTTTCACATTGTGCCGCGGTGGAATGGTGATATCAATTTCATGACGGTTTTTGCCGAGGTGCGCGTTGTTCCAGAGCATCTCCAGCAAACCTATAAGAAGCTACTCCCCTACTTCACAAAGGAGAGGTTGAATGAAATCAGTTAAGGCTGTGCTCTGGGCTATACTGACGGTAGTGTTACTGCTTTTTCTGTTCCAAAATAGGGACGCGCTTCTGTCGCAGACGACCCTTGAGCTAACCGTGTTTGGGCCACTTCAATTCCGCTCTACCCCCATTCCCCTTTACGCCTTAATTTTGGGTTCCCTTTTATTGGGTGCGGTGGTTGCCGCCCTGTATTGTGGGCTTGGCAATATTAAGTTGCACCAATCCGTCCGCTCTCTCAGGCGTCAGAACGACAGCTTACAGACGGAACTCAAGTCCCTGCGCAATCTCCCCATCACTGAGGAGGAGGTTCCGGCTAGCCTACCGGCTGAGTCACCTGGGGGCGAACCGGCTGAAGCGGCCGAAGAGACTGACTCCGGCAAAACTGAAGTGATGGATGGATGAGGTTACCTTACATATCTGGGGAATGGAGTTTAATGTCGTTGCCCTCCTGGTTGCCGTAGCTGTCTTGGGCGGCATTGCCGGCTATTTTATATCCAGACTTAGACCTCGCAAAGATTCGTCACACCAGCCCTCTAACCCATCTGAAGATTACACTGCTTTTCTGGAAGGAATCCATTACATCCTTGCCAATGACAGGGATCAGGCCATTGAGGCCTTCACGCGGGCGGTGCAGATCAACTCGGAGACCATCGAGACCTATGTGGCGCTGGGGAACCTTTTTCGGGCCAAAGGTGAAATCGATAGGGCCATCCGTATTAGACAATCTATTCTCATCCGGCAGAAGGTAGACCCGACAACCAAACTGCAAGCTCTTTTTGATCTGGCGATGGACTACAAACAGGGTGGTTTTCTACAGCGAGCAGCTTTTACCTTTGAAGAGGTTATCCGACGTGCGCCGAAGAGACTGGACGCCTATGTGGAACTTGAGGCCCTTTATGAGGCCACCCGCGAATGGCAAAGGGCCTATGAGCTTCAGAGAGAAATCTCTAAGCTGAGTAACACCAACAACCAGCATGTCCTCGCTCATCTGCGCACCGAGCAGGCCAAGACTGAAATGAACTCGGGCAATTTGGATTCCGCCAAAGGATATCTGAAAAAGGCACTGTCCCTGGATTCTCGCTGTGTGGACGCTCATCTGCATCTAGGTGAAGTCTACTGGCTGAAAAATAGAAAAAAGAAAGCGCTTAGCATCTGGAGAGAACTTGTTCGAAGCAATTCACAGTGGGCCCATTTGGTGCTAACTCGCTTGGAAGAGAAAGACGGAAAGCCTGCCGACGAGGGACGTATAGTAAATTTTCTTGAAAATGTTGACGGGGAAAATCTAGATGCTTCAGCTCGGTTGGCACTGGCTCGCTGCTTTATGCAGCGAGATCTGAAAGAAAAATCTCTCGCCGCCCTGAGGCTAGCACTGGAGATGGAACCCGATTTAGGCGAAGCACGTAAAATGCTTGGTGACATTTTGTTGGAGGATGGCGACGGTGAAGATGCCATAAATGAGTACCGTGAGCTGCTTAGTCACCTGGGGCCGTCGAGAAAGCGCTATCGTTGCCAGAAATGCGGTTGGGAAACGGACAAGATCCTGTGGAAGTGTCCGGCCTGTCATAATTGGGACACTGTCCAACCCAGAAAGACTAGTGGCGACTGATCTCCAGAAAATAATGGAGCGATTAGCTGGTCAGCCCACCCCCGTTCGTTATCTGTCACTGGTCATTAGTCATTAGTTGTTGGCCGGTCTTTGGCCTTCGACTCTCGTCTATGGTTTTTCATTTCTACTCCAAGACCAGCCAATCGGCTAATCGACAAACGGGCATACCAGTCAACCAAATTCCTAATTGAATTTTAGCTCAATTAGGTATTCTCACTAGACTGAAGGTGATGCTTGCTATTGAGGTCGAGTCTACATGAGTAAAGTTACCCCCATGATCCAGCAATATCTGGAAATCAAGGAGAGCTATCAGGATGCGATACTCTTCTACCGCATGGGGGATTTTTACGAGATGTTTTTCGAAGATGCCGTGGTGGCGTCACGGGAACTGGAAATTACTTTGACCTCGCGCGACAAGCAGGCGGAGGATCCGATCCCAATGTGCGGGGTACCACACCACGCAGCAGAAGTCTACGTTGCCAAGCTTCTAGAGAAAGGGTACAAGGTGGCCCTGTGTGAGCAGGTGGAGGATCCCCGTCAGGCAAAAGGATTGGTGCGCCGCGAAGTAGTGCGCGTGGTTACTCCGGGTACTGTCTTGGACAGCCTGGATGGCAAGAGTCCCAACTATCTCGCGGCAGTCTACTGGAATGGAGACAATTGTGGACTGGCATTTCTCGATCTATCCACCGCAGACTTTCGTATGACCCAAACTGAGAGTTTGGATTTGCTGCTGGAAGAACTGGGTCGGGTAGAGCCGCGCGAACTCCTATTGCCGGGCGATAGTGATCTTGATTTGGAGTGGTGGCAAAGCCAGATACCGGATTGCAGTATTCAGGTTTTAGAATCAGAATCATTTGCCTTCGCTAGGGCTCACAAACGGTTGATCGATCAGTTCCAAGTGCATTCCCTAGAAGGTTTTGGCGTTCGGGATCTTTCGCTCGCCGTAAGTGCCGCAGGCGCAATTGTTGACTATGTGAGGAGAACCCAACGGCAGACCGCTGAGCATATCCGTCGGATAACGCCATACCGGCGCAGCGACTATATGGTCATTGATGAGATAACTGCCCGTCACTTGGAACTGTTCCGCTCCTGGCATGAGGGGGGGAGCAAGGGGACTCTTCTTGAGCTTTTGGATCAAACAGTGACCGCCATGGGTGGGAGATTGATTAGGGTTTGGTTGCGCTATCCCTTAATTCAAACCGGGATCATTTCAGCGCGGCAAGATGCCATCGGTTGCTTTCGCCAGCATGAGGCCATTCGTGCTCAGGTCCGCCAGGAGTTTGAAAGGGTTTACGACCTGGAACGGTTAAACAGTCGAGTGGCAATGGGTTCAGCCTCTCCCCGTGATCTTGCTGCCCTAAGGAAATCACTGCAGTCTCTACCTCGACTTAAGTATATCCTTGGGAAACTGGAGGACCGGACCATATCAAGTCTGGTTGACAGACAGGATCCCCTGGAAGACGTTACGCTTCTGTTGCAACAAGCGCTGGTTGACAACCCACCGCCGACCTTGACAGAGGGTGGTCTGATTCGATCGGGATACAACGAAGAGTTGGATCGGCTAATAAGCCTCAGTCGGGATGCAAAAAAGTGGATTGCCCAGCTGGAATCGGAGGAGCGGCAGAAGAGCGGAATTGCTTCTCTCAAGGTGGGTTACAATAAAATATTTGGTTATTATCTAGAGATTTCAAAGGCCAATATTGCTTCGGTTCCGGATCGCTACATTCGCAAGCAAACACTGGTGAATGCTGAACGCTACATCACCGAGGAGCTAAAAGAGTACGAGACCCAGGTACTCAGTGCCGATGAGCACCGTATTCGCCTCGAGCAAGAGCTCTTTCAAACACTCCGCTCTCAAGTTGCAGAACAGGGAGAGCGGATCCAGACAAGTGCTGCGGTGGTGGCGGAGCTGGATGTATTTGCTGCAATGGCGGAGGTCTCTAACCGTCGAAACTACTGTCGGCCTCAAATTGATGAGGGGACGGAAATTCACATTGAAGAGGGTCGCCATCCGGTAGTTGAGGCATATATGCCCCAGGGTAGCTTTGTTCCCAACGATTTGCACCTGGATGACAGTACTCAGCAGGTAATTATAATTACGGGACCCAATATGGCGGGAAAGTCCACTGTTCTGAGACAGGTGGCGCTCATCGTTCTGATGGCACAAATGGGGGCTCCTGTTCCTGCCAGCTCTGCCCAGATAGGCATCATTGACCGCATTTTTACCAGGGTAGGTGCCACCGACGAATTAACCCGTGGGCGCAGTACCTTTATGGTGGAGATGCAGGAAACTGCAAACATTTTACACCACGCCACGGAACGCAGCCTGGTAGTCCTGGATGAAATTGGCCGAGGAACCAGCACCTTTGATGGCTTGAGTATTGCCTGGGCTGTGGCCGAGTTTCTCCATGACTGGCGAGGAAAAGGAATCAAGACATTATTTGCCACCCACTACCATGAACTAACCGATCTCACAGCCACAGGGGTGCGGGTGAAGAACATGAACGTGGCAGTGAAAGAGTGGGGGGACAAGATAATTTTCCTGCGAAAGCTGGTGGAGGGCGGTACAAATCGAAGCTATGGCATTCAGGTGGCTCGCTTGGCTGGTCTACCGGTGGAAGTGGTGGATCGAGCCAGACAAGTGCTTCAGCATCTGGAACAGGAGACAACAGACGTGGAGGGGCTGCCTCGCCTCGTGCGTTCTTCTTCTGGTCGTCGGGATGGAATGCTACAGCTTTCTCTTTTTCAGCAGCATGACCAAAAGCTACGTCGACGCTTGCAAAGTCTGGAGCTGGAGAAGCTTACTCCCATTGAAGCTCTCAATGAGCTGGCCAAGCTGCGTGATTTGGTAGAAGAAGAATAGAGGAATTAGGGAATTAAGGGATTGAGGAATTGAGGGATTAGGGTTTCGGATTTAAGTCTGAATTCGGGCACTAAGAAACTGATGGTTTGCTTATGCGCTACTTTCTAGCCTTGCGTAAAAAACCGCAGAAATTTTTGTGGTTGTCTGTCCTGCTTGTTTTTGTCTTGCTAGCGGTTGCTCCCGCGTCGGTCGCGGGTCAGGATGCTTTGAAGCGAGCGAAAGATTGTAGCCGGCGACTCTCTCGATCCAAAAAACTGGTAAAATACAGGGATCAGTGGATACGTTGCATTCAGAAGTATGAAGCCTACTATCGAAAGTATCCTAGAGGTCGTCAGGCGGACGAGGCTCTCTATGGCACAGGTAAACTGTATAAGGGACTTTACGGTTACTCTCGAAGGTCAAGCGACCTGAACCAGTCTATCAAGCGATTCAGGGAAGTTGTAAAAAAGTTTCCCCGGAGCAGATTCGCTGATGATGCCCAATATCAATTGGGGGAGATATACCTGAAATACAAGAATGATAAGGAACGGGCCTACGTTGAATACTTCAAGGTGGTGATGGATTTTCCCCATGGCGATATGAAACCACGGGCACAGAGGAGGCTTGCCGAAATTGAAGCCAAAATGGGTAAGCCCAAACCTCAGAGGGATTTAGCCCGCCTTCCGGGGATTTCGGCTGTTGATTCATCCGCTTTGGCTACGGTGAGCGATATTCGCCACTGGTCCGCGCAAGACTATACCAGAGTCGTCATTGATGTGAATGGTCAGATCGAGTACACAAGTCGTCTGCTCAGGCCCGATCCTGACTTGAAAACACCGCCCCGGCTTTACATCGATCTCGAGAAAACCGCACTGAGCCCCTCATTTCCTGGAGCAATTCCCATTGGCGATGGTCTCCTGCGCAAAGTACGTGCTGGCCAATACAAGCCTAATGTCGTGCGGGTGGTACTGGACATCGAATCCATCGAAGATCACAAGATTTTTTCTTTGAACGATCCCTTCCGTATTGTGATAGATGTTACAGGGGAGAGCAAAAAGAGGTTGCCGCTGCCCAAAAAGGGTAGGGATACGGACCTCACCTTGGCCCAGCAACTGGGACTGGGAGTCAAGAAGGTAGTTATCGATCCAGGCCATGGCGGCAAGGATCCAGGTGCGGTAGGTTCGCGGGGAGTCCGCGAGAAAGACGTGGTGCTGGCTATCGCTAGAAAGCTTAAGAATAAGATAGAAAGGGAGCTTAAACTAGAAGCTATTCTCACTCGGAATTCGGATAATTATCTCCCCCTGGAAGAGCGTACTGCCCTTGCCAATACCCAAAAGGCGGATCTCTTCATTTCTATTCACACCAACGCCCACAAGAGTAAACGGGTCTATGGTATATCTACTTATATTCTTAATGTCGCCACCGACGAAGAAGCGGCGCGAGTAGCGGCTTTTGAAAATGCCGTTTCCACCAAACGGATCAGTGATCTGGAAAAAATCCTTAATGAGTTAATGCTGACCTCCAAAATTAACGAGTCCAACCGGCTGGCCCACGCCGTCCAGTGGGGATTGTCCAAAGATCTGCAGAAAAATTACAGGAATATAAAGGATCTTGGGGTAAAAGAGGCGCCCTTCTATGTGCTTATTGGAGCACAAATGCCCTCCATAATGGTAGAGACCTCTTTTATCACCAACAAACGTGAGGAGAAGAGGTTGGCGAGTTCTGCCTACCAGGACGCCATTGTTGAGGGGATTATAGATGGGATTCGCGCCTATATTAAACAGATCGAGAGTGTTCCTGGGCGTGGCTAAAAAACCATGGGATTTTCAAGAGATAGTATGCAAAGAGAGATAAAGCCAGGGGCGACTGTGGAATTTTTTGAGAGTAAGAAGCTCCTGTGTGCGGTTTGCCTGGAGGTAAAAAACAGCCGAGTACTTGTGCTCACCGAGCAGGACCGCCAGGCCAATGTATCGGTAAAACGCATTATGCATGTCGACGATACCCTTCTTGAGCTAGACCAGAGTCGGGCGCAGTTGGTGGCTACCCTCCAGGGAGCGGCGGCCAAACGTAGGAATTTGATGAGCCGGATCTCAGTGGAAGAGTTGTGGGATTTGCTGCATGAGGAGGAAGAGGGCTTTGACTGCCAGCACCTGGCGGAAATCTGTTTCAGTGATGAGATTACCGCGGACCATGCCTCAGCTGTGTTTCGGGCTTTGCTTACCGATACCCTCCACTTCAAGTACAGAGGTGGGCTTTTCTATGCTAACAGCCCGGAGAAGCTAGAGCAGATAAGGTTGCAGCACGAGCGCCAAGCTCGGAAAGAAAAGGAATTGGCGGATGGGAGTGTATGGCTAGCAGCTGTGTGGCTGGATAAGCCAGTAGCGGATCCCGAGAATCGGGAGCGCTACCTGCGGATGCTCAAAGACTTTTGCTTATTTGGCACCGAGGCACGCAAGTACCAGCAAACCAAGAAAATTCTTGCCATGGCTCAGATTCCCGTACCGCAGGGAACCTTCCAGCTTCTGGTAAAGCTGGGTGTCTGGAAGGAGGACGAGAACCTCCACCTGCACCGTTTCGGAATCCAGGAGCACTTTCCAGCGGAAGTTATCGATGAGGCTGCCCGGATTGCGAAAGCGCCGGCAATTATCAGCAACAAGTCCAAACGCGAGGATCTGACTTCCATTACTATTCTAACCATAGACGGGCCCATGACGCGGGATTTTGACGACGCCCTCAGCATACGCTCACTGGCAAGTGGTGTTGAGGTGGGCATTCACATCGCCGATGCAGCAGCAGTCGTCTCGCTTGACAGCTCCCTTGATAAGGAGGCTATGGAGCGGGTCACTTCGCTTTATCTGCCAGATAATAGAATTCCCATGCTGCCGACGAGCCTCTCTGAAGAGCTCTGCAGCCTGAAGCAGGGAGAAGTCCGTCTGGCGGTGAGTCTGCTGGTCAACTTTGATGAGAATGACCAATTTCAGGATTATCGCTTTGTTCTGAGCAAGATACGAGTCCAACGGCAGCTTACTTACACCGAGGACAATGATCTGGTGGCAGCAGACGAGACCTTGGGGAAATTGTACCGCCTCTCCACCCGACTTAGACGACAGAGAATTTCAGAGGGAGCCTTATTTTTACCGCTGCCCGAACTCCGCGTTTGGGTGAATAGCAACAACGAGATTCATATCAGCAAGGTGGACCGAGAGACACCTGCTCAGTTGATGGTTTCCGAGCTGATGATTCTAGCCAACGGTTTAGCTGCCAGAGCGTTGGCTGTCAATGAGATGCCAGCCATCTATCGCAGCCAGGCTGAACCGCAGGAGGTTGTCGTAGGCGAAGGTACAGATGATCTTTATCTAAATTATCTGCAACGCCGCTACCTGAGCCGGGCCGAATTGGGAATCATTCCCAAGCCGCACAGCGGCTTAGGCATGAGCGCCTATACAAATTTGACGTCTCCCATCAGACGTTATATGGATATGGTGGTTTTACGCCAGCTCAAACGTATGATACAGGAGAGATCTCCAGTCTATGCACCTACTGAGCTCGAGTCGATTGTCGCCAGAATAACGATTGCTCAAAGTCAAGCCTTGCAGGTCAAGAGAGAGTGGACTAGATATTGGGTTCTCAAATATCTTGAACAGGAGCCGACAGGTCATTTAGATGCCTTGGTTCTTGGCCAGGGACGGCGGACTTACCATCTTCTGCTGCCCGAGTATCTCCTGGAGGCCAGTATGCCATTGGAAGAGGGCAGGGGCCTCAACCCGGGGGATCATTTTAGAGTGGAGGTGGATCGGGTGAATGCTAGGGAGGAGGTGCTGAAGCTGAAGATGGTATGATGACAATAAACAGCTAACAGCTAGCAGCCAGCAGATTTCTCATTTTCTCTGTGTTGCAGTGTCCTCCTGCCCGCTGATAGCTGCCTGCTCCCTACTGGCTCTTCTCGCTTCCTTCTTGAAGCAGATAAGCTTCGATTAACTCGTCCAAATCCCCATCCAAAACTGCATCAACGTTGCCTTTTTCCACCTGTGTCCGGTGGTCCTTCACCAGTCGGTAGGGGTGGAGCACATAAGAGCGAATCTGACTGCCCCAGGCGATATCCTCCAGAGAATCGTGGATTTCTTGCAGTTTTTCGGACTTGAGCTGCTGTTCCCTTTCGTACAGCCGAGAGCGGAGGACCTTCATTGCCATTTCCCTGTTGCGGTGTTGCGACTTCTCATTCTGACACTGGACCACAATGCCGGTGGGCAGGTGCGTGATGCGTACTGCGGAGTCGGTTTTGTTGACGTGCTGGCCCCCCGCGCCGCTGGCTCTGTAGGTGTCCACCTTGAGATCTGCAGGTTTCAGGTCGATGACGATTTCATCTTCCACCTGAGGGTAGACGAAAACCGCAGCGAAAGAAGTATGGCGCCGACCGCTGGCGTCAAATGGGGATATGCGCACCAGACGGTGAATGCCCTTTTCTGCTCTGAACAGGCCGTAGGCATAGTTGCCACTGGCGGTAAAAGTCACACTTTTAATGCCCGCCTCCTCGCCCGGCTGTATGTCTATGATTTGGTTCTTGAAGTTCCGTTTCTCGGTCCAGCGCAAATACATGCGCAAAAGCATCTCTGTCCAATCTTGGGCTTCGGTACCACCGGCGCCGGCGTTAATACTGACGATGGCGCCAAGACGGTCGTCATCGCCGCCTAGCATTCGCTGGAATTCCTGGGCGGAGATCTCAGCCTCGATCGTCTCTAGTTTTTGAAAAATCTCGGCAAGTTCCTGATGGTCTTCCTCCTCAAGAGCCATATCGAGAAGAATGACGACATCTTCCAGTTCACCACTCAATCTCTCGAACCGTTCGACTGTCTCGAGGAGTACAGCTCGTTCCTTTAAAATCTTGCGTTGTTGGTCGGGGTTGTCCCAGAAACCATCTTTGGACATTACGGTTTCAATTTCTTTGAGACGAAGAGATTTTTCAGGGATGTCAAAGATGACCTCGCAGGTCTTCTAGGCGGTCAAGTAATTCTTCAATCTTGGATTTGGATGGAAAACCCATGAATGTCTCTCCTTCGGTCCGGTTTGTTTTGTTACATCATCAGTCAAGCATACTTTTTGTCTTTTGTACAGAACCATTCATTTGGCAGATTTCAGATTGTAGTTTGGCATAAGTTGTAACATCTAAACTGAGACTTTTAGACAAGCATTTCAACCTCCAATTAAAGTCTAAACGAGCCACTCATAAGATCTCCCAATCTGCAATCTAAAATCTCAAATATCTTTTACTGCCTAGTGCTTAGTGCCTGTTACCACCCCTCAACCCTCCCCCAGTCAGGGAGAAGCCAAACCCCAGCAGTGAAATGGCCAGACAGCTCCAGGCAAACCAATCACCATACCGGCAGTATATACTTTTGCCATACCCCAGTTGGAGAGTTCCAGACAGGGTGGCTTCCTCAAACAAGCTGGTTACCTTGAGAATGCGACCGCGTTTGTCGATAAAGGCACTGATTCCTGTATTAGCGCAACGGGCCATGGGTATACGGTTCTCAACGGTGCGAAATACCGCCATGGATAGGTGCTGGTGGGGAGCACTGCTACGGCCGAACCAAGCATCATTGGTGATGTTAACCAAAAGATTGGCACCACTTTTCGCCAGATCGCGGCTAAGTTTTGGAAAGATGGACTCGTAACAAATGAGCACACCCACTTTCGCTGGCGGTAATTCAAGAACTAGAGCACTGTCGCCAGCAGCGAAATCCCCAGCGGCCTGCACCAATTTGTCGACGAAAAACAGTAGCCGTTTCCATGGGACATATTCTCCGAAAGGCACCAGATGAATCTTGTCGTAGAAACCAACGACCCTTCCTAGGCTGTTGAGAAGGTAGGCGCGATTGTAGAATCTCAATCTATCTCCCTCTTTGCGAAAGGCGGGACTGCCAAATAGCAAAGGCTTGCCCAACTTTCGCACCTCCCGGACAAGGGTTGTACTATTTTCGAAATCGGCAAGGAAATAGAATGGGGTCGCGGTCTCGGGCCATATCACCAGGTTGAGTTGCTCACCTGCTACCTTTCTTGTTAGCCGCAGATATCTTCGCAAGGTGTCTTGCTGGAAGGCGGGATCCCATTTGGTATCCTGGGCAATGTTGCCTTGGACAAGTCCAATTTTGATAGATGGACTCGAGTTGGCCTCTAAAGTGGCGAGTCGCCAGCGGCCATAGCCGTAAACCGTAAGGATCAATACCGCCAGAAAAAGCAGGTAAAGGAGACGAATGACAACTTTTCGCCGGCGATCTGTGATCAGCTGAAAGACCAAGACATTAGAGAGAACCAAGACAAACGATATCCCATAAACTCCAGTTATATCAGCAAGTTGTATAAAAGGAAGCCAGCTATATTGGCTATGCCCCAGGTTCTCCCAAGGAAATCCGGTAAGCAAATGACTCTTCCCTAGCTCCAGAGCAACCCAGAGAAATGGAGCGAACAGGAGCCACGGTAGATCTCTTTGCCGTAACCAGCCCAGGCCTGCACAGAAGAGACCGGGAAAAATGGCCAGATAGGCAACCAGCAAAAAGCAAACCACCAGGCTGACAGGGAGGGGGAGGTTACCGTAGTGGTTGACCACATAGATGATCCAGTAGACCAGAGTCAGACCATGAAAGACCCCGGCAATCCAGCCCAGGGTAAAACAAGCCGCAGGGTTGTTGATTGCGGCCATATATAATAGAGGGAGAACACCTATCCAGCCAATGATAGGCAAGCCGTGGCGAGGAAAGCATAAGGTGAGCAGCAGGCCAGAAAAGGCTGCAACAAGGTAATGCGTTCGTGAAAAGTCAAGAAACCGGCTCATTTCGAACCTCGAAAACCTGGTCCTTCCCCGCATGGCGGGATTTTTAATGGGGCAGGTAAGAGGTCAAGGAATTGGAGATTTTAGATTTCAGATTTCGACTTAAAATTTCTGCATTTGGTACTTGAGAAAGATCTCCAATCTGCATTTTAACTCTCTACCTTGGGGGCTTGGTACTTCGAACGTTAGATTAATTACTGGTGGTACTTCAGAAGGTTGGAAACAAAATGCAAGTCACTCTTGATGCTTTGCGACCACATCCCGGATGTACTGGAGATCGTCTTCAGATATTTCCACAAATCGAACGCCTATTCCAGGGAACGCGTCCGGGTCATCTAGATCATAGATGTTTGACCTAGCTATCCTAGCAGTGGCTCTCACGAATTGACGCTGATGTGGAACCTTGATGAGCATACGAAAAGTTTCGTTTGTGTTGGGTTGCTCTTTGCAGTAGATGAACGCGCCCCCTAGGCTGACATTCATAACCTCACCTTCAATTGGGCCCATGCTAGTCAACATCGTCACCGGCCACTCGACTTCCACTCTAGGAAACTGGCGTCTTTCTATTCCCACAGTCAGCTCCTTGTCCGCGCGGGGGTATTTAGTTGGATGGACCCTTTTCCCCTTTAGTTCAAAAGGAGGGTCATGTATCAGCAGTGGGGTCCTTGGGGTGGATCTGTTGGTCGTGCGCCTTGATTCTAACCCTGCGAATTTTTCGGGCATCAGCCGATTCGATCACTATCTGAAGGGGGGCGTGGGTTATGGTTTCTCGGGGTTGAGGTACCCGACCTAACAGGTTGATTATGAATCCTCCCACCGACTCGAAGTTCCCTTCGGGGACCTGCATGTTGAAATGTTCCGCAAGTTTTTCGATTTCGAGTCGTGCGTCAACCAGAAGATCTCCCTCGGCGGTGGCGACCATAAGGGCTTCTTCAGCGTCGTATTCATCGTGAATCTCGCCGATAATCTCCTCAATTATATCCTCGATGGTGACCAGGCCCGCAGTGCCGCCATATTCGTCAATTACAATGGCCATATGCGATTTTTTATCACGCAGTTCTCTCAGGAGCTGACTGATCTTCTTGGTTTCAGGGATGAAATAGGGAGCCCGCAGGATGTTCTTGAGATCAAGGTTGTCTTGTCCCCAGAGTGAGAGCAAGTCCTTGGCGTGAAGGATACCTATGATGTTGTCTGAACTGTCAGCGTATACGGGAAAACGTGAGTGGCCTTTCTTGATGATGAGCTGGAGAAGTTCTTGAATGGAAGTGTCCACACTAACGATTGCTGCATCGGTTCGGGGCACCATGATCTCTCGGGCAACCGTGTCGCGGAAGGAGAGAATGGACTGGATCATCTCTCCCTCGTCCTCACTGAGTAACCCTTCCTCCTCACCGGCGTCGATGAGTTGTTGGATTTCTTTTTCAAGATCTGGGTGTGTGGGCTTCTTGCGGTGCCAAAATTTCAGGAGGGTGGCAAGCTTTTGCCATAAACCTGTTTCAGGGCCTTCTTCCAAGGGACTTAGAATCTCCTTATGTGCAGTGGAACGGTCTATTGTCCCCAACTCGCCCAGAACTGAAACGGCGATTTGGCTAGAATAAATTCAATCTTAACAGTCTCTTTTTCGCTTTGTCAAATACATTGTCCGGGCGAGCCGGTACCAGCGCGAAATGGCATTCAACAAAATTAACCCGTGCTTCGTATTTGCGAGAGGCTGCGCCGTTAAGCTCGGTTAATATACTCCCTTTCGAAACGATAAGATAAAAGCTTAAATGCCAGCTTAGCTGCGAAAAAATCAGGGGCAATATTGCCAGGTTGTGGGCAAAGTTCCATGATGTCAGCGCCAACAACGTTCCGGGTTCGGCTGACGAGGCGGAGCAATTCAAGAACCTCATACCATTGGAGACCCCCAGGTTCAGGAGTTCCAACTGCTGGCATGATTGCTGGATCGAACACGTCTAGATCGATGCTGATGTAGACCTGGGAGCGCAATTGAGCAGCAACTTCCTCCTGCCAATCCGGACTTCTGTGGATATCTGCCGCATAGAAGATGGGCAGTTGTTGATCTCGGGCCCAGCGGTGTTCTTCCGAGCTCAGCGAACGGATGCCAACCGGTACCAATGCTCCAAAGCGGTTCGCCAGCCGCATGACGCAAGCATTGCTGTATTCTGTGCCCTGATAAGTCTTACGCAGATCAGCATGGGCGTCCAATTGTAGAATCGAAAAGTCGTCTACTCTGTTAGCCACAGCTTCAATCATACCCAGTGAAAGAAGGTGTTCTCCCCCCAACATCAAGGGAAAGCAACCAACATCCAGTATCTTTTCTCCAAGGGATCGGACTGCGGCTACCATGGCGCGTGGATTGCTCGCATCCACCTCCACTTCTTCAAGGGTGGCAACACCTAACTTGGAAATATCTAGACCTGTTTCTTCGTCAAAAAGCTCAAGCTGTTGAGAGGCGCGCAAGATTGCGGCTGGTCCGTGGCGGGTGCCGGACAGGTAGGTGGTGGTCCCATCGTAGGGAGCGGGAATGATCAAAACCTGTGTGCTCTTCAGGTCTGAGGCAGCAAGATCCCGACCACAAAAGGAGGCTGACACTCCGGCGAGAGTTAATGGGGAGGGCAGAACATGGTCTTTTTTTTCGCTCATAAAGAGAGAAACCGTGTTTACAGAGTCAATGCTCCAGGGAATGACGCTCTTGTCGGACAATATGGGCAGATTGCCTGATGTTTTTGGGAAATTCCGCGCCTCGGTCCAGAAGCTTGATTTCTCTCTTCTGCACCGCAAACAGTTTACTGACGTAGGAGATGGCATGATCTGAATCGAAATCTTTGCATGAAAAAATATCCAGGCTCAGGTAATTTTTTTCAGGAAAAGTGTGAATGCTTATATGACTTTCAGCTATAAGAACGAAGCCTGAAATGCCCCAATCTTCATGGTTTTTAGCGTCATAGCGAAATACATAAGGGGGCATGATTTTGGTCATTTCTATTTCAGTGGGATACTCGCTCAAAAAATTGTAGATGAGAGAGAGGTCCTCCAGCCGCTGACGGTCACATCCATATCCATCCATCATCAAATGAGTTCCAAAACCATATTCAGACCTTTTCAATTTTGCCACCTCCCTTGACCTTTCTTTTACCTTCCCTCGAAATCTTAATATTATCCTTGAGTCCCAATTCTTAAAGCGGTTACCAACTCAATCAGAAAACGGGGGGAGAGACAACCCACAGGAGTTTCGCTGTGGTCTTGCCGGAGTTATGCATCCGATGCTCCTTATCGGACTCGAAATAGAAACAGTCCCCCTTTTGCATCCGGTAAGCTACCTTATCAACCCAAAGCGTTACCCTCCCTTGTATCAAGAAGCCGAACTCCTCCCCCTCGTGGCCGAGATGGGTTTCGGTGGAGGTTCCTGGTTCCAAGCTTACCAAAACCGGATCCATGAGTCTGCTCTGAGCACTGGGCACGAGCAGTTCCACAATCATTTGTTCAGTTGAAGTAGAGCTCAGGACCCTGGCCTTTTTGTCAAAAAGAACGCTTTCGTGTTTAACGTCTCGAAAAAAGTCAGCCAGTTCTTCGCCCAGAACGTCCAGTATACCCTTCAAGGTAATAATGGAAGGTGAAGTGAGATCACGCTCCAACTGGCTGATGAACCCCTTGGTCAAATAAGCCCGATTGGCAAGCTCTTCCTGAGTAAGGTTATTAGCTTTGCGCAATCTTTTGATCTTTTCGCCTATTTTTAGGAGTGTCTCCATAGTTTACAAACACTAAACACAAAGTTTAGTAAAGAAGACCTATATAAAGTCTCGCTCTCTTTTTGTCAAGTACTTTTTGTCGGTATCGCCGGCCAACATCCCAGGCCGATCAGTCAGAGTCAATGGCAGATGAAATCAAAGGACTGGGGGATTTGAATTGAACCCGATGAGCATCAGGCAATAGCCTAATGTGACTGGTATGTGGATTTGTTGTAGGGAGAGTTTTCCAGGTGGGAATTTTCGCCTGCGGCGCGAATCTGATCGCCGCCGTTGTTCTTGGCGATGTAGAGGTGCTGATCAGCAGTTCGAAGTAGATTCTCGAGGTCGCTTTCAAGCGTCTTCAGTCCACCTTCCAACTGGGCCATGCCCATGCTGAGAGAAGCTGGCCCCAGGTTACTTGCGTTAAATTTGCTCCGCAGCCGTCTCGCCACCATCATTGCCTGCTTGTGTTTGGCGTGAGGAATGATGACGGCAAACTCGTCGCCACCGTATCGATAGACCGAGTCAACATTGTCTCGACTATACAGCATCATTAACCTGGCCAGTTCCTTGAGGAGGTCGTCTCCCTTCTGATGGCCAAATCTGTCGTTGTAGTCTTTGAAGTTATCCACATCTACCAGAAGGAGAAAAAGACCATAGTGCTGCCTAAAAGCCCTACTAGCCTCGCGTTTCAGATTTTCATCAAAATAACGGCGATTGTAGAGACCGGTGAGTCCGTCGCGGATGGAGAGTCTCTTGAGCTCTGCTCGCAGTTCACGCTCTCGGATAATCCGGTTTATCTTCGCCTCTAATTCGTTGACATTAAAAGGTTTGGAAATGAAATCACTAGCACCCAGCTCAATGACGTCTGTATATCTATATTCGGCTTGGTAACCGGTAACAACCAGTACATCTATGTCGTCCAAGTCAGCCTTAACTCGTTTCGTGAGCTCAATACCGTCCATTCGAGGCATGTTGATGTCGGTGATGATGATGTCGAAATGATCTTCTCTGAGTTTCTCTAAAGCATCCATTCCGTCTGGCGCGGTGACGCTGGTGTGACCCAATTGGCTCACTACCTCATGGAGAAGCCCCAGCATCTCGTCATCGTCATCTACAGAAAGTATGGTATATGTCGAGCGATTTTCCTTGTCCACGCTGATTTATTCCGCTCTCGATGTTGAAATGCGCTTTCTTCGGTCATGCAAGCCGTAGGTATAGCTCAGATTAAATGATTTATCAACTCTCTTTTTTGCCAAGAAATATCCTGGCAGATGATTCGCCGCGATGCGTCTAATGAGATGGTTAAAGTCTTTTACAAGCCGAGAAAGAATTGTCTGCGCTGGCTCTAGCGGTTGACCCACACCGCTAACTTCTGCTAAGAGATGAAAGGCGAGCGCATTCCGATAAAACCTTTGTGGCAAGCCTGTGAGGGAGAAGGAAACTGATGGCCAAACTTACCATAATTCGGAAGAAGGGTGATGACCTTGCAGCCCAGCTCGGGCTAGAGATCAAAAGTTGGTTTGAGAAACGGGGTGTCCAAGTTTATTTGCTCGAGAACGTTTCCCATCTCGCTCTACAGAACGGCCTTGAAGAATTTGCCTTGCAAATTCAACCCGATAATGTGGCTGTGGTGGTTCTGGGGGGTGACGGCACCTTGCTGAGCGTGGCTAGGCTTCTGAAAGATCGAACCATTCCGGTTCTTGGTGTAAACATCGGAGGAATGGGCTTTCTCACCGAAGTAAGTATGGATGAATGTTACCGCTTCTTCGAAGACATTTTGGCGGAACGGTTTGAAGTAGAAAAGCGCATGCGCCTTCAGGCCACCTTCTTCAGAGAGGGTCAATGTCTGTTGGACAGCACAGTTCTAAATGACGTGGTTATCAACAAGGCCGCTCTAGCCCGAATTGTTGACTTGGAGGTCACCATTGATGGTCTTCCGCTGACAACTTACCGGGCGGATGGGCTCATCGTTGCAACCGCAACAGGATCAACCGCTTACAATCTTTCAGCCGGTGGTCCCATCGTGTACCCGACGGCGGAGAGCATCATTTTAACACCCATTTGTGAGTTCTCCTTGACCAATCGGTCTATTGTTCTGCCGGGCGATGCCTACATCGAAATCAGGGTGGGTGCCAAGGCGACGGACGTTACCCTGACCTGTGACGGACAGGTGGGCTGTGAATTGCAAGCGGATGATCTCGTCATCGTAAAGCAGGCGGCGGAACCCTTCTTTCTGATTAAATCTCGCCAGGAAGATTATTTCACCATTCTCAGAAATAAGCTTAAATGGGGACAACGGTAATAAAGATTGCGGATTGCGGATTGCGGATTTCAGATTGAAAATTTTTGCTTCCACTACATGCCGCCAACGGAGATAACTGAATATGCCTGAAATTGCACCCTTCAAGGGGCTGCTCTACAATCAGAAATTGATCACTAATATGGCTGAGGTGATCACGCCACCTTTTGACGTGATTTCTCCAGAGGAACAGGAGATGTACCACAACCGTCACCCCAAAAACATTATCCGACTGATCTTGGGGCAGAGTAAGCCTGGCGACAATGAGCACAATAACTGGTACACCCGCGCGGCCAATACGCTTGAACTTTGGCAGCGGGAAGGAATACTGCTTCTCGATCCCACGCCAACGTTTTACGACTATGAGATTAGCTATCAGGAGCAAACCAACGTTGCAAGAACTCGGCAGGGTTTCATCTGTCTGGTTAGGTTGGAAGATTTTTCCCATGGATCTGTCCTTCCCCACGAACGCACATACGAGGTGACCAAGTCTGAACGGTTAAGACTCATGAGCGCCTGCAAAGCCAACCTCAGTCAGGTCTTCGCTCTTTACTCCGACCCGGACCGCATTGTCAGCCAATCTTTGCGTCAGGGCAGGGAAGAAGGAGCGGTGTTGGACTTCCGGGACAGCAGTGGTATTCATCACCGGATGTGGCGGGTTACCCAGGCAGAGGTAATTCAGAGTGTGACAGCCACAATGAAGGACAAAGTACTCTTCATTGCTGACGGTCATCATCGCTATGAGACCGCTCTCAATTATCAGAAGCTCATGCAGGAGAAGCATCCTGAAAGGGGAAAGCGGGCCTCGTTTAACTTCGTTCTGATGTATCTGGCCGATATGAACCAGGAGGGACTGTCCATTTATCCCACGCACCGTATGTTTGTTGATTTGCCACAGTTTCAAATGGCCGCATTCCTGGCACGGGCTGCTGATTACTTCGAAGTGGTGCGTTTTCCCTTCGATGGTTCTAGCCGTAAACAGGCACTTGAAGAATTCCTCAACTCTTTACACTCTGCTGGCGATCGTCATTTTATAGGCGTTTATGAGTCCCAAGCCGGTCAGTTCGTCCTTCTGAAGTTGCGAGAAGACGTCAATCATGAATTTTGGCGTAGCCACATGCAACCACCGCTGCAGAAACTGGATGTGGTAGTACTTACTGAGCTAATCCTCAAAGGACTCCTCAATGTGGAGGAGGGGACACTCAATGATGAAACCAGGATCAAATACCGGCACGACGCCTATGAGGCTATAGAGCAGGTGGACCGTGGTCTTTTCCAGGTTGCCTTCTTGATAAATCATACCAGAATTGAGCAGTTACAAGAGGTGGCAAATTCCCGATTGATCATGCCGCACAAATCCACCTATTTTTATCCAAAGGTCATCGACGGTTCAGTTCTGAATCTTTTGGATCCTCTCGAAGATGTGCCCATCTAATGCCTACAGAATTCGGGAAGGGGAAACCCTGGACGAGGTTTTCCAGGGGCGTCTGAAAATCATCCAACCCAAGAAGGGCTATCGCTTCTCCATCGATGCCGTGTTGCTTACTGGACTCACCCGGATCCGTCCGCAGGATCGGGTGGTAGACCTCGGCACCGGCTGTGGCGTTATCCCGCTACTGATCGCCTTTCGAAGTCCAGCGGAATACATCACCGGTATTGAAATTCAAGAATCGTTTGTTTCCATGGCGAGGCGGAATGTGGATATAAACAACTTTTCGCACCTGATTAGTATTGTCCAGGCAGACCTGCGAAACTTACAAGTCGGCATGGTGGAGGGACCAGTCAACCTGGTGGTGAGTAATCCACCATACGGTAGGCTTAGCAGCGGGAGGTTAAACCCCAATGAGGAAAGGGCGATCGCTCGGCACGAGTTATTTGCTAGTCTTGCAGATGTGGTGCGGGCGGCTGCTCAGCTTCTACCGCGAAAAGGACGTTTTGCGATAATCTACCCGGCTCGGCGGTTGCCCAATCTACTCAGGGAAATCAGTATTGGAGGGTTTGCCCCAAAGCATCTGACCCTCATCCACACGACTTTAGAGGCAGAGGCCAAGCTGGTACATTTGGAGTCAATAAAAGGGGGAGGAGAAGAGCTGCGGGTGCATAAGCCGTTTGCCATCTGCCAGAGTGACGGCAGCTACACTGATGAGATGAACGCTATGTACGAGAATGGTCCCGCTGCCTTCTGAGCAGCATCTCTAAAGCCTTGCGCAGATCAGAATCTGGAATTGTTTCGAGAAGCCTTTTCTGCTCTGGGTCTAGGGGTGGGGGTGGTTCGCTGGGGGCTCGGGTAATCGTGGGGGCTTTGGGCTCAGTTGAGACCGGTGGTGTAGTAACCGGATCCAGAGGACCCTGGCGAAAGCGTATCTCACTTATCTCTACAGAGGAAGAGGATAGTTTTTTGTTTAACTTGTGCCGGAGTTCCTCCCCCAGAAAACGGAGATGGTTAAGCCACACAGAGTTTTCCACTCTAACATGGAGTATGCCGTCCTTTAGGTACTCGGGTTGGCTCTGCCTGGCAATCTGAGTTCCCACAACTTCCTGCCACTGGAGCAGGGTGAGGGAGGCTTTCAGTTGTTCTTCCCACTCGTGTTCACTGAAGAGTTGTTTGAGAATCGTGCCGATATGTTCTGGATCTTTTTTTTTCAAAAGGCTTGCTACCTTCCAGCACTAAAGCAACTGTTGTAGAAAGACATCGCCCATAAGCCCACCGCAAAGAGCCCTGAATCGCCGGGAATTGGTCACAGATCTTCAGAGTGAAGTATTTCCAGAAAGTCTTCCTCGCTATAGTCTTCCAGACGGTCCCAACGCTCTCTTTCTCCCTCATCAACGTGGGTCTGGTACTCCTCGGGATCAAATGGCTCGGTAATTTCGGCAATCCAAAACTTACCGGCGAGTTGGTTTATTTCCAGATATTCGTGAACGCGCTCCTCCGCATCATCTGAATCGTCGGCTCTGAGGATGAAGGGAACAGTCATGTGTTCCTCATCACCCACCTGATAGCCAAGTGTTATCTCGAAGATGTACAGACCTTCGTACAGATCGAAGTCCATCGGGCAAGTCCTTTCATATCAATTTTGGTGGTTTCCCCGGCAATCAAGCCCTCAGATGGATCTTTGTCAATGACCGGCGGTACAAACACCTCAGCCACCAGCAAGACCAAGCGCAATCATCTGAAGTGAAACTACTACGACGAACGAGGTTAACTATAATATAGCCGGAGGCTTCGTCAAGAAAAATTGTTTAATTTTCCCCTTAAGTCAAAACTCCTTTTCTATCAACTATCCATTTTGTGGAAGCTCCTGGAATGTGTTCTTTACTTGCGAATGGGAAAAAATCGTGTTAAACAAAAAGCAATCTTATAAGAGGTTATTTATACAAAGGAAAGATACAAAAGCTTGGGAACCCCAACACAGGCTGGCCAAATGGGAGGTTCCGTAAAAGAACAGCTTGACCTTCTAGAACAAAAGATCAAGTTCACCCTCAGACCGCTGATCAATAGCATCAATACCTCAGGAATGAACAGGGAGCGCAGGGTTCAATTAGATAATTTGCTTCTTGAGATTTCCACCCTCCACCAAAACGTTGAAAGTCATGTGAAACAAGATAGGTCAACGGAAAGTCAGATACGGTTGACCGGCTTGGTTGACTACCTCTATTCACTCATCAGAGGGGCGGGTATTCAGGTGAACTTGCCCGAAAGACGTGAGCACCCGCGAAACGAACTACCGCCAGAACAACTAATATCAGACGAGACTTCTCAGTCAAAGAATATTAAAATTCTTAATATCAGCTTGGGGGGCATGCGGTTGCACTCACCAACCAATCTCAAAGTTGGTAGTGTGTTTCGTACAAAGCTGAATTCGTCTCGGCACGGTGTCATTCCTCTAAAAGGAGAGGTGGTTTGGTCGAGACCCAAACAGAATGGAGGAGGATATATCATCGGCGTTCATTTTTCCCAAATGGATGAGGCTGTGCTGGAAGCTCTTGAAAGCTTTGTGAACGAACGCGATGAATGAGAGAGCGGCTTTCTGTAGTATGGTGATAACAATTTAGCAATGAAAGGAGAATCCACACCAAGGCCACGGGGGCAGTGGTAGAGATTCTTTTTCGAGGTGTAAGAACATGGCTAGAGACTACCGACCCAATATCAGAGAGAGCAACGTAATCTCCCGTCTGGACTCTGCCAAGGAAGCGGCACGAGCCGGGGCCATCAATCAGCTTTACGAAGTAGGGGAAGATCTGGCGAATCGAATCGCCATGAAGCTGATCGAGCAACAATTGATAGAGACCAAAAACAAGAAGGAGCTCGAGCGTCAGATATCTGGCTGCATTAAGACTTTGATAGCCGCGGAAGACTTCGACGTTCAATACCAGATCTCACCACTGCGGACGCTCGTGCGACGTCCCAATTTCATTAGCCTTTACATTACTGCCTTCATCATCGAGAAGTTAATTAATCACAGGACCATTGTGGACATCTACGGTACGGACGAAGAGATTTATGAGTCTGTCAACTCTCAGGTGAACAAGATGATTCGGATGTAGGCTTCGGCGGATCAATTTAAGAAATAGATCAAGAAATAAGAAAAGGCCATTTGAGGATGGCCTTTTCTTGTCGTTAGCCTTCTAGAGAGAGAGGTCGTCATTAATGTTCGGGGTTCTTGCCTGAGAGGAACCTCAAATGGAGTGAGGGTGATTGGAGATTGCAGATTGTAGAATGAGGAGCCCCTAGGTTGACTGATCTCAAGGCAAAAAGGTTGCATTTTCGCAAGGGCTAATTGCGCAAGGCCAGGTCAACCAACTCACTGTCAGGGAGTAGGGGTGTCGGGTAGAGGCATTCGATAATTCCCAAATGATTGATGATGTCTTTAATTTTATTTGCGGCTTTCTCGAGGGTTCGCAAATCATCGTCCGATATATTGCCACGTTTTCTCCGAAGAAGAGCTATCCTTCCCAGAATCACAGTTAGGGGTCCATTAACGGATCCTTGAACCGCCTCTGTCAGTTCTCTCATGGTACTCAGACGCGTATCACGTATAAGCGTGTCTTGAATTCTTTTTAATTCATCGTACATTATCTTATGTTGCAGCGCTGCCCTCATACGTGCCTTTAGCTCGGGCATAAAGAACGGTTTAGTGATGTAATCAATTGCTCCTGCTTCAAGTCCCCTGACAATATCCTCTTTTTTGTCCGCCGCTGTAAGCATTACCACGGGAATATGCCTAGTTTCTTGATCTGCCTTGATAACTTTTGTCGCTTCAATGCCGTCCATGACTGGCATCCAAATGTCCATCAAGATTAGATCAGGCTTCAGCCTGCGGACCGAGGTGACTGCCTCACTTCCGTCCGTGGCCGTCAGGACAGTCAAGCCTTCCAGTTCGAACTCGGCGTGCAAACTTTCTCTGAGTTCGTTATCGTCTTCAACAATCAAAACAGTGAGAGCTTTTTTCTTTAACAAGGAAAGTGTACCCATACCGTCTCCCTGACTCGGCGTCAATTTGACTTTCAGATGAACTGAATATCAAATCTTAGGTGGTTGTTAAGCTGGGATTGGTTGGTGAATGTAAGATGCAAAAGCACATTTCGTGCCAGACGGGTACAGAATAATTGGTAAAAGAGGTGAGCTTGTATGCAGAGATATGGTTTGAATGGATATTAATGGAGGCCAGAGCCCATCGGGTGTTGAGCGGACTCTGAAAATGATTGATACCCAACATCTGACTGTTGCTTTTTCAAAGAATGCACATGTATTAACTCCACATAGAGGGCTGAGCCATTCCCTCCGCTTACGCTCGGCTTACTACACTTGCGGGGGGAAGTCCGTAGGACCGGAGGCAGTGGCAGCCCGAGCGGCGGATGTGGCAGCCTTTGCTGTTTTACTTGGGTAGAATTGTCTCCTGTAGCAGGCAAAGGCTGCCACATACGCCGCTTCGGGAATACCTCAGCCCTCTATGTGGAGTTGAGTGCATAGGCAATTTCAAAAGAAAAGCGATCATTTTCATGATCGCCTCATAGGATCTAAACATGCTACTGTATCGAGGTCGGTAAATTTCTTACAGTGTCACGTGTTCATTCTTTTAAATGTTGGTGGAGCTGATCGGGATCGAACCGACGACCTCTTGAATGCCATTCAAGCGCTCTCCCAAACTGAGCTACAGCCCCACCGATAGATAACCTTATTTATATAACAAGAAGCCCGGATAGTGTCAATTTAATTCTTATTGACCTTACAGTGAGAAATTTGCTACAAGAAAAAGGTCAAATTCCTTCCTTTTATTGAACAACGAGTGATAGTCTGACTGCATGTAACCCAATATGCCCGCGGCATGGCCATGCGAAGACATAACGTTTTTCTCGTTGATGACCACACCATTTTTGCCGAGTCGCTGAAGCTTCTCCTGGAAGCCAGACCAGAATTCTGTGTCATCGGTAGCACCCACAGCTGTCGCACTGCTCTTGAAAGGGTGAAAGAGTGCCGACCGGACTTGATCCTCATGGACCTCTCAATGCCGGACATGAGCGGTATTGAGGCGACCCGCAGGATAATGAGGGCTTTACCGGAGACAAAGGTGGTGGCCCTGACCATGCACAAGGACGAAGGATTTGTTGCACAGTTCTTCGAAGCGGGTGGCTCAGGTTACCTGGTGAAAGATACTGACGCTCAGTGTCTTGTTGGCGCCCTCAAAGCTGTTTGTAGGGGCGAGCGCTTTCTCAGCCCATCCATCGCAGGCGAGCATGCCGAAGAATACCTGCAGACCGGTGAAGAAAAAGGACGGACAAAGCTTTCACCGCGCGAGAGGGAGGTACTCAAGCTTATTGCGGAAGGAAAAAGCAGAAAGGAGATCGGCAAGATACTCAACATAAGCGTGCGAACCCTGGACACACATCGCACGAATATTCTCTTGAAGCTGGGGTGCAAGAGCACAGCAGAACTGGTGCATTATGCGGTGCGCAGGAAGCTGGTGGAGTTGATCTGACCCTGGTCGTAACAACCTTTGTTGGAGGGGGAGGAGAACTGCTTCGCCATGACTGAGACAGTTGCGACAGCCGAGGCAGCGCTGGAAGAGGATATCGAGCATCTCAAGAATCTACTCTTGGAGCACGATCGCTCTCTCTCCCAAAAGATCTCAAAAGGAAAAAAGCCATCGCTGGAGGAGAAAAGAGCACGAAGTCGAATTATCCGCCAGCTTAACCGGACCCGCAGACAGCTTTACCGATTGAAGACAGGTACCGAGCAAAAGCCCACCAGGAAAATCTCGTTTCGAGTCGAGGAGGAAGACTACGCCCACCTGCAAACTCTCGCTGAGCAGGAAGGATTGAGTGTTTCTGCGTATATTCGAAAACAATTGTTCCCAGACAGACGATAAAATCGGTGGCACCAATAACCAGCCCGCATTTTTCTGCTATTTAAGAAATTGTTGAGATCACTGTCCCATCAGCCTTCCCCAACCACCCTGGGACTGCAGCATAAATAACTGCGGCTATGCAGCTTTGTGGAGCAGATTATCCTGTCCTTCCCTTATTCCCACCTCACATCAATGTCCAATCTGGAAAGAGCAAGAAAAATGCGGGCTAGAAGGCAATGATAAAAGCAAACGTCCCCACCAGGAAACAATAGGGGGCAAAGTAGAAGAGTTTGCCCCTTCCCACCAATGCCTGCAAAGCGCGCAATGCTGCCCAGCCCACCAGAAAAGCGGAAAAAAAGCCAGCAGCCAACACCTGCCAGCCTGGATGAGCGGTGCCGCCTTGATGCACTTCCAGGGCCAGTGCTCCCAAAATAGCAGGAATGGAAAGCAGAAAAGAGAAGCGAAACGCCAGTTGCGGTCTGAGGCCAAGAAGTAAGCCGGTTGTAATCGTCATTCCAGAACGTGACAAACCGGGACTGATGGCGGCTCCCTGAGCCAGGCCAACCAGAAGCGCTTGCGAGACCCGAGGAGTGCGTAAATCCTTGAAGCGCTCTCGGGACCAGCGACTCCAGATCAGTATGAGCCCCGTTGTCCATAGGCCGAGACCCACAACTAAGGGTGAGGTGAAAAGCCATTCAACCACGTCTCTAAAGAGCAGGCCAATTAATACAGCGGGGACAGATCCGACCAGGATCAGCAAGAACATTTTCACGCCGTCACCTAAAGCAGCAGTATCGCTTGAAGTTGACGATGGTCGAGTACCCTTTAGGAATGTTAGGCAGTCTTTTAATATTTCGTGGAGGTCGGTGCGAAATACCAAAAAAACCGCCATTAGGGTGCCAACATGAACGGCAACATCGAAAAAAAGCTGCGATTCATGGAAACCCAATAGATGCTGCGCCAACACCAAATGCCCTGAGCTGCTGATCGGAAGGAATTCGGTCAGTCCTTGCAGAATGCCTAGAGAGAGGGCCTGCTGGATGTTCATGAATTATCGATCTTTTGCTGTGGGTACCAGATCTAAAGCAATAAGGCCGAATCGTCTCGCAGCGCTCACGATCCGGCCGCATATGAAGGAGGTGGGATAGAGGGATTCTATCCCCCAAGGGGTTGGCTCAAATTTCTTTCATTTCAGGGTAAAGTGTTGCCTCAGTAAGTTGTTTCCGCTCCCAGTGGACGGACAAAGGTGTACTTGGCGGGTGCCACCACCAGAGCCTTCGCAGCCTCGCCAGTGTTACCTCCAAGTGCGCTGAAGGGTATGGAGACGATGAAAACGGCTGTACCTACCACCGTTGCCACGAGACCAAGAGGTCTGAGCAGAATGAGGTCGAACCCCATGGCCACCGCATTTCTGTCTTCTCCAGAAACATAAGGATACTGCCTTTCAGCGGCTAAGACAGGACATGCCAACCACGTAAACAACAGGGCGGCTGCCAAAAGAACGACAAGAGATCGTTTCTTCAAAATACGCATGTGGATAACCTCCTTGCCAAGGGGGTGACTCCGGTTTCAATTCCGCATTGCACCCTTTTAAGAAATGGGGAGAAAAAATCCATAGTTAGGCAATTTACCACAAATAACCCTCATTTTGCTATGCAAATGTTGTACCCTACATAAATTAGTGGTTAGAATGTTGGTGGTGAGGTCAACAGGGAGAGTAAAAAACAAGAGGGCCGGGAGTTTACTGTCCGCTGGAAAGCCCTGTCCTCTCTTTATTTACATGGGCAGAGCAGTTCCATTTTTGCTGGACTTTTTTGGGATGGATCGTTAAACTCCCTGTTAGACTTCCGCGCACAAACAAATGTATCTTTTATTACATCTGAATACACAGACGACAGAGGAGATTTACAATGACCACGACCCCTCAACATTGTCCGGGATGGGAGTCTTTCAAGGATCTCAAATCCTTTGTTTGTAAATGCGACAGCTGCGGAGCAGAAAAAGAGATCTTTTCAGACGAGTTCAACAAGTCGCACAACTGTACTCAATGCGGTGCAAACATCGATTTTACCACTTGCTCCTATGAGGCTGGGGGAGCGGATAGCTCACCTCGATAGTAGTACAGCATTTATGTTTCATTGCGGTCTTATGGGCGAACAGACGTTTCCCTCGTCTAGCCTATGGACAGGCGTGGACTATTTTACCTTCGTTAGTATGTCCTTTAGATTCGGATTATTCACTCACCTCCTTTTTTCTTACAGCCTCACTCAGTGTCCATATTTCCAGGTTCGTGTTGTTTGGTCTAATCTTAATCTTATCCGATCCATCGGATCCTATAATATAGACTTCTACTCCTTCTCTCGACATCCACGCCCGACCTTCTTGCCTGAGTTTCAAATAGACAGCAGCGTTATTATTCACAATACTGTTACAGTATAGGTTGAGGTCTTCCAACGTAAGCGCCATGGGATAGTCCTTTTTCGTCACATATAGGGTGTCACTATCCGAGGCCGCAGAGAATAAGGCAAGGAAGAGAATCACTGTTATGGTCAAAGCCGCTTTTTTCATTCGTGATCTCCTCTCCAAAATTGATTAATTCCTTTTTTAGTTTTCCACAATTTGAGCATCAATGTGGCTCGTCTTTTTTATTAGATTGTTTGTTCGGCGCTGACACTCGAATGGCAGAACGGCGAATGGTTCGCAAGGTACCTGCCACTAGCCGCTCAGTATCATAGCCCGCATGAAAGGTATTTATGTCAACCGCCTCCACCCGGCCGATCAAGTAAGTGAGCCATTGCAAAGCGAGGACGAGATCAAGAAAACGCTGCACCGGCTCACCCGCGGCTGGAAGGTTCACCACCTCTATGCTGCTTAAAGAGTCCGGTGGGAGCAGCACTTCGCCAAGAGGTTGAGCCTGGATCCAGATAATCTGAGCATCGAAGAGCTCTTGGATCACCGGAACGATTTCTGCGCCCCGAGTGGCAACGTCATGGTCATCCACGAGGAAGACAACAGTGTCACTCGTCTTTGTAATGAAATAGTGGGTGTGACAAAACTCCTCGATGCCAGTGAAATGCGCCAAGCGGTTGAACTCGAACATCTTATAGCAAGCAAAACGGGCTATGATTCTTGCCCAACCGCTACCCAGGAAAAATGTCTGGCCGCTTTGAGCCCAGATGCTGGCTTTGTTCAGGAGTGGTTCGTAGAAAGAACTCGAGAGCAAGAAGCCAGTGTGGTCGAGGAGAGTTTGCCAGTCTAATTTGACCTGTGCCGCTCGAATGAAGGTGAGAAGTACAGCCCAGAAAGTTTTGGTCTGCGCCACATCATGGTGGTAGCCAACGTATTGTTTTGCATGTTCATCATAGTAGTTTGTCTGCCGGAGTTCTTCCGCTGGCGATGCGTAAATGGGCCAGACCACGGAGGCCAATTGAGCCAATGGGCTTTGCGAATTGTCGGTCACTGCCACCACTTTTGCGCCTACGGCCAGAGCGCGCTCTGCTGCCTCCAGCACCCGGGCAGTACGACCGGATACGCTGATACCCACAAGAAGGTCTTGTGCCGAAAGGTGCTTGGCTTCCTGACTGGCCTGCAATGCCGGAATGCCTGACACTTGGCCCCGCTGCTCCAGAAGCCAGCGGCCAAAAAGGGCTCCACAGAAGGAATCCCCTGCACCCGTGAGGATCAGTCTTCCTGACGCAGCTGGCCAGCGCGGCGAAGGAAGCGTCTGGTGCAAGGCAGAGATCCTCTCTTGCTCAAGCATCTCTTGGAAGATGTACTCATCACCTAGCATAGCTTTCCTTCTCGCCTAATTCACCACAGAACTAATTCATCTAGTGCCTATTGTCTATTCTCATCTCACATTTCTCATTG
>CP070735.1:2042747-2070373 GCA_020347625.1 Deltaproteobacteria bacterium | reverse complement strand
TGCGAAAATATGGAAGGCGGCGCAGCCGCTCTGGTATGTCTGCGCTACCAAGTACCCTTTCTGGAAATCCGCGGCCTGAGCAACTGGGCTGGCGATCGTAACAAAAAGAGATGGCACCTAGCGGAAGCCCTGGAAAATTGTCAGCGAATCCTGCTTTATCTGCTTGAATCATGGCATCAATTGTAAGTTTTCCGATTACACCCAATATTCCAACATTCCAAGGTGTTT
This sequence comes from Deltaproteobacteria bacterium, assembly GCA_020347625.1. Lineage (GTDB taxonomy): Bacteria > Desulfobacterota > Syntrophobacteria > BM002 > BM002 > BM002. Next base: position 2,070,145 of record CP070735.1, on the reverse strand, counting down.
TTTTGCCTCCAAAGCCATTGAACCTTTACCGGACCCCATGACTCAATATAGCACTGGATTTTGGCAAGATATATGCAGTGACAATATATAAGGTTTGTCCTGATATTTTATGTCAACTTTTCGGTAGTTGATGCTACAAATTAAGGGGTGTAATGTGGACTTTTTTACTGAGCTGATATAGATTTATTGGGTCGATTGTTTGAAGTTTTCGCTGTTTTGAGAGGAAGTTATACGATTCAACTAAAAGTGAGCACGGGTCAAGAGCAGACTTGACTCCTTCATGTAAACCTTGTTTGAAGTTGACACCTATGGAAGAGCCCATAAGCGAAACACAGAACGAGCAAGTTGATTCGAGAGCTAAGACACAAACGTCTCTCAAGGGGAGTCGCCTCCTTAACCTTACTCTCTCGCTTGTGGTTATTGCCGCTGGCGTTATCGGTGCGACCTACCTTGCCCGGAAAGCCCCCAAGGCTCAAAAGCGGCCGCCAGCGAGGATAATACCCGTGGTCGAAGTGCAGGTCGTTCAGCCGGGTGATCACCGCGTAACGATTCCGGCCATGGGCACGGTAGTTCCAGCCCGACAGGTCGTGCTCAGATCTCAGGTGTCGGGAAAAGTAGTGTCGATACATCCCGAGTTCATCGAAGGTGGCTACATAACAGAAGGCCTCAAGGTTCTGCAAATCGACCCGATGGATTATCAATTGGCCGTCACCTTGGCGGAAGCCAAGGTCAAAGACGCAGAAAGCACTCTTGAGCTCGCCGAAGAAGAGGCTGCGGCAGCGAAAGAAGAGTGGCGTCTACTCTATGACGATGATTCAACTGCAAACGACAAACCACCGCCGCTGGTTGCCAAAGAACCGCAATTGACTGCAGCGCAAGCGAGATTGAAGGCGGATAAGGCGGAACTAAGTCAGGCGGAGCTGGACCTCAAACGGACCTCCATCCAGGCACCCTTTAATGCCATAGTCCGCACCAAGAGTGTCGAGATCGGATCTTTGGTTACGCCGCAGGACCTTCTGGCTGAACTGGTGGGAGTAGATGAATACTGGCTGCAGATTTCAGTGCCAGTGGACTACCTGAGATGGATCACTCTTACCAACGGGAAAGGGAGGAACGGCTCAAAGGTGAGGGTGATTCATCGAAGTGGTTACCAGCGAACCGCCGAAGTCATAAAACTTCTCGGGGACCTGGAGACCGAGGGACGCATGGCGCGTATTCTGGCCGCCGTCAAAGATCCGTTGGGATTGAAAGGCAACGAGGAAACGACTCGTCCTTTGCTTATCGGCGAGTACGTTCGCGTTGAAATCGAAGGCCCACCGCTGACGCAAGTGTTTCGTATCCCTCGGGTCGCCCTCAGAGACAATAATACCATCTGGGTCGTGGGAGACGACTCAACCCTGGATATTCGCTCGGTTAAAACCATCTGGCGGGATAACCAAACGGTCTTTCTCAAGGAGGGTTTGAGTATGGGAGATCAATTAGTTGTATCAGATCTGGCCGCTCCGGTGGCCGGCATGAAGATCCAAGTGCAAGGCGCGGACACAATGAAACCCGCCCGAGCAGCTGAGACGGGGAGTGGCTGAGGACAAATCATCTCTGGCTGCTGTATATATACGCCAGGGTACAATTCGCCCTCATAAAAAAACAGACCATGAAAACAGCTGAGACAGAAGAACGATTGCATGGTGGTTCCATCGCCTGGATGGCCGGGCACTCGGTCACTGCCAACTTACTGATGGTGGTGCTCCTGGTGGGTGGCATCATCTTTAGCCTTAAGATAAAAAAAGAAGTTTTTCCCGATTTCGAGCTCGATAGGGTAAACATTTCCGTCCCCTATCCCGGAGCAAGTCCTGAGGAGATAGAGAAGGGTATTCTGCTTGCCATCGAAGAATCCATCGTCGACCTGGAAGGGGTCAAGAAAGTCATGGCATCGGCTGAAGAAGGTTTCGCTCAAGTGACGGTGGAAATCCATGAAGGAGAGGATGTTCAAGCGATCGCTCAGGAGATTAAGAACGAGGTGGACCGGATCACCTCGTTTCCGGAAGAGGCGGAAGAGCCTCAGGTAGTGATCGCCAAACGTAAACGCTTTGTGGTTTCTCTGGCCCTTTACGGAAATCAGACTGAGCGGGTGCTCCGGGAGTTGGCCGAAGTTGTGCGGGATAGCCTCCTGCAAGATCCTGGAATCACCCAGGTGGAACTGGTTGGCGTCCGCCCCCTGGAGATCAGTATCGAAATTCCACAGGACAACCTTCGTACCTACAACTTGACCCTCGGCGAGGTTGCGCAACGGATCAGGCAAGCATCCGTAGAACTTCCTGGGGGAGCCATAAAAAGCGACAGCGGCGATATTCTGGTCCGCATCAAGGAGCGGCGCGACTATGGACGGGAGTTCGCTCACGTGCCAATTGTTACAACTCGTGAAGGGACCAGGGTCCTGCTGGAAGATATCGCAATCATTCGGGACGAGTTCGAGGAAACCGACAATTTCGCCACCTACAACGGCAAGCCAGCCGTATTGATTGAAGTCTACCGGGTAGGGGATCAAACCCCGACATCCGTTTCCGAGGCGGTGAAACGACAACTCGAGACCATTAACCAGCAGGTTCTGCCGAAGGGCGTTGCTCTTGAAAGCCGTTATGATCGATCCGAAATCTACCAACAGCGCATGGATTTGCTTCTGCGCAACGGCCTCCTGGGCCTGGGTCTGGTGTTCATTCTTCTGGCGATTTTTCTCGAGGCTCGCCTGGCCTTCTGGGTGAGCCTAGGCATCCCCATATCGTTTCTTGGCTCTATGTTGATACTGCCGACCTTCGGGGTCAGCATCAACTTGGTGTCCATGTTTGCCTTTATAGTCACTTTGGGAATCGTGGTGGATGATGCCATCGTGGTGGGAGAGAACATCTATTACCATCATCAGAGGGGGCTCCCCTGGTTTGAAGCGGCGGTGAGTGGCGCACGGGAAATCGCCATGCCCATCACCTTTAGCGTGCTCACCAACATGGTGGCGTTCATGCCGATACTCTTCGTTCCTGGTTTCATGGGCAAGGTCTTCAAGCAGATACCGATTGTGGTGATTAGCGTGTTCGCCATCTCCCTTATTGAAAGTTTGTTTATCCTCCCAGCACACATCGGCCACCAGAAGGTGCGCAACCGTAGTGGGCTTTTCGGATGGCTTCATTCCTGTCAACAGCGTTTCAGCCAATTCTTCATCCGAATGGTCCACACCCGCTACGGCCCCTTCCTCGATCTGGCCCTTCGGTATCGCTACGTGACTCTCTCCATCGGTTTTGCGGTGCTTTTTATTACTGCAGGGTACGTCAAAAGCGGCAGAATGGGATTTGAACTCTTTCCCAAGGTGGAATCCGATTACGCAAAGGTAACGGCAGTCCTGCCCTTCGGCACAGCATTTCAAAAAACCGAAAAGGTCCAGGAAAGATTGGTGACAGCTGCCCAGAAAGTCATATCTGAAAACGGCGGTGACAGATTGGCTGAAGGCATCTTTGCCTTAATCGACGGCAATCGAGCAGAATTGCGTTTGTATCTGACCCCGCCGGGAGAGCGCCCGATTTCTACAGCGAAGTTGACGGAACTCTGGCGCACCGAGGTGGGAATCATTCCCGGGCTCGAATCAGTCAAGTTTGAATCCGACGCTGGAGGCCCTGGTAGGGGGGCAGCAATTTCTGTGGAGCTGAGTCACCGCGATGTCCGTGTCTTAGAGAAAGCCAGCTCTGATCTGGCGGAGGCCCTGGCATTTTATCCAGAGGCAGAGGACATCGACGACGGCTTTTCTCCGGGTAAGCAGCAACTCGATTTTCGCATCACGCCGGAGGGGCGAAGCCTCGGGCTCACGTCTCAGGAAGTCGCTCGTCAGGTCCGCCATGCCTACTACGGCGCCGAAGCCCTTCGCCAGCAACGGGGGCGGAACGAGGTCAAGGTGATGGCTCGCTTGCCTCGAGCGGAAAGGATTTCGGAGTACAACCTGGAAGAGATGATCCTTCGCACACCTGCGGGATCCGAAATACCGTTGCGGGAAGCCGTGATTATTAGTCGTGGTAGGGCCTACACCACCATCGATCGCCGGGACGGTCGCCGTATCGTAACAGCGGCGGCCGATGTTCGTCCCAGAAGCAAAGCCGGCTTGATCCTACAGTCACTAAAAGCGGAAATTCTTCCCGACCTTCAGAGGAAATACCCCGGCTTGACCTTCAGCTTTGAAGGACGGCAGGCAGATCGGCGCGAAAGCACGCAAAGCCTCATCAGGGGCCTGATGATGGCGCTTATTGTCATCTACGCCATGCTGGCCGTGCCCTTCAACAGCTATATTCAGCCGATCATCATCATGATTGCCATCCCTTTTGGGATCGTTGGAGCGGTGGTGGGCCACCTCATCATGGGATACAGCCTGAGTGTGATGAGCATGTTTGGCGTCGTCGCCCTTGCCGGGGTGGTTGTCAATGACTCCCTGGTGCTGATCGATTTTGCCAACAGGAAGCAGCGGTCCGGCCTGAAAAAACATCAAGCGATTCGTGAGGCAGGAATTCACCGGTTTCGACCGATTCTGCTGACAAGCCTTACCACCTTTGGAGGGCTTGCCCCGATGATTTTCGAAACCTCCCGCCAGGCGAGATTTTTAATCCCCATGGCCATCTCACTGGGATTCGGAATCATCTTCGCCACCCTAATTATCCTGGTGCTGGTTCCGAGCCTCTATCTGGTCACAGAAGACATCAAAAAATTGTGGGGAGCGGGCCGGCTGTCGGATCAACCGGCTGCCTGATCCTGTCTCGAGCTTTTCCCCCCTGGCTTCCTCTGAAGTAAAGAATCAAGGCCTTGGCTTTGAGCTGTCCCCCAAAGGGGGCTTTAGGCGTCTTTCCTTCGCACGGGAGTCAGCTGGAGTAATGGAGTGGTGGAGTAATGGAGTAATGTAAAAACGTCTTAAAGTTGAATCTTTGGATTTTAGCTTTTTCCAACACTCCAATACTCCAGTACTCCAAAACCGCTGGACATGTCTACCAGCAAAGCCATTGAAACTTTACCTGGCCCAAGGGACCAGGTTTTCTTTGCTAAAAGAAATATATTGTCTTGCGCCGTGTCTCCGCGTCGCTTTGTTTAATCTATTGGCTTGGTAACTGCTGGTGAGAAAGGTTGAGGTTCAATGACAACTCTCAGGCTCGGCTTCTCCCCTTGCCCAAACGACACGTTTATCTTCGGAGCACTCGCCACTGGCAGGTTGAATGTTCCCAATTGGACGCTGAAGGTAACCCTCGAAGATGTCGAAACGCTAAATAACCTCGCAAAGGAAGGCGTCCTCGAGCTGACAAAGATCTCGGTTCACGCTTTCGCACTGGTGACAGAGCAGTATGGCTTGCTGCGTTCCGGCGCCGCTCTGGGCAGAGGTTGCGGCCCATTGGTGGTAGCTCCAGAACCCAAGAATATGGACAGCCTTCGGGGAGAGGTAATTGCCATTCCAGGTGAACTGACCACCGCCAATCTGCTCCTTCAGCTCTATGGGGAAGGTTTTTCCCGAGTGGTCCCCATGGGCTACGAAACAATCATGCCTCGCTTGCAGCGAGGCGAATTTGCTGCCGGTGTGATCATTCATGAAGGTCGCTTTACCTATCAGGACCACGGATTGCACCTGGTGCTGGACCTTGGTGGCTGGTGGGAAGAAACGCAAAACCTCCCCCTTCCTCTCGGCGCAATCCTTATCCGCCGCGACCTCGGCCCAGATGTTGCCCAGATCATAGAAGATGCTATCCGTCACAGCATGCTTTTTGCTCGCCGGCAGCCGGATGAGGTGTGGTCCTACGTCAAGATGCACGCCCAGGAGATGGACGATTCGGTAATTCGCCAACACATCGACCTTTATGTCAATGACTACTCTTTGGACTTGGGCGAGGACGGCACTCGCGCCATTGTTAAGCTATTAGAGCTCGCCCATGAACATGAACTGGTGCCTCCCCTATCCGCACCTCTTTTTCTCGACGGGTAAGAAACGGAAGGATCTGACTTTGAGCTGCCCAAGAGAGCGGCACAGGGCTCAAGGCACAGGGCACAAGGAAAAAAATCTAAGAAATCTTATGGACTCCTTATGCCTTGCGCCTTGCGCCTTACGCCTTGCGCCAAAAGCTTCTTCGGTTGGCAACACCATTGAAACTGGACATGGCCCATAGGACCAGGTTTTCTTTGCTCAAATAATCGGAGGCATTTGTTGTTTCACATTTGCCATTTCTCATTTATCATTGTCCAATGGTGAGGCTGGCATAAAAGGGAACACCATGGAAAAACAGATTGCCGATTTGACCATCACTTATTTACCTTTTACGTTTTTGGAGGAACAGGATCTTAAGCGGCTGGTTCTCTACTTTCACAATATTCGTCTGCTCCAAGTGCTTCCCGATTTTGATCCGGGGCTGCCAAATATACTACGGGCCTCCTCACTGGTTCAATCGTTTTGCCCTATATCCACTTCCCTTCTTGAAACCGTAAAGAGAGCACACCAAACCTATCATCAACTGGGCAGCGTTCACCAAGACGGGGGGTTGGTTCAACTACTTCGATCCTACGCTCTCCAAGAGGATTTCGAGGACTCCCGTACGGGTCTGGTTGCGGCCATAAGGAAGGGATCCCCAAGCCTTGCCCGTGAGGAAGTTGAGTTGGTGAATGATGCCGTCTTCCTTCTCTTCGCCCATCAATTAGATCGTGAGCATTCGGAGCTGGACTCCCAGATAGATCGTATTCGTGGACTGGAAACCAAGCTTCATGCAGAGGTGGGAATCGGCAGCGAAGAAGAAAGGGAAACCCTGGCCATGGAATTGCCGGCATTGGCCGAATCGGACCACCCGAGAACCCGGTATCCTTTGCAGCGTCTCAGGGCCTGGACTCGTCTCTACCGCAGCCACCAAGACCCTGGCCCCTTCCTGCCTCTCACCACCAGTGTAGAAGTCTTGGAGGAGATATCTGAACGACTGCCTTCACAACTGGCTGATCTCACCGACCGACTTGAGACGGTGCCAATGGACCAGCGGAATTTATCTATTCTACCTGATCCCCGAACGCTTTCTTTGGAAGAAATTTTTGAATTACGAGAAACCCTGAGCCATGACGGTATCCTAGATAACTGGTGGGAGGCAGTTGGAGCTGCTGTTAACCGCGTACTGGAGGAAACACTCTCACACGAGCAGTGGATCGATCTTCAGCATGGCCTGCAGAAAATTGCCGATGAGTTCCAACAACACTGGCCGACCCCAAAAAAACCCGCCCATTACCTCCGGCTGGATATCATGCGCTACCCTTCTGTGCCGCCAGACCTTGCCTTTTGCCTCGCAACTGGATTGCAACCCCATGAACCTGGACCGCATATTCCCGAGGGAGTGAATGGTATCACCTTGCTACTCTCCCCATCAGCACCTCCGCGAGATGACATACGGTGAGTCCCAGGCCATGACGCCAGTTGCCTTCCTGGAGTTGTAAGAGACAGCCCATGCAACCAGTGGCTAAAACCTCCGTTCCGACTTTTTCCACCTGGGCCATCCTCCTGGCACTTATCTGTTTAGACAACCTATAGTTGCTTACATTGAAGAGCCCGCCGTGACCGCAACACTGTTGGGTATCTGATAGCTCCGCCACATGAATCTCGCTTAGCAGGGACAGCAATTGGCGGGGTTCCCGAAAGATTCCCTGGTGGTAGCGCAAGTGGCAGGGATCGTGGTAACTGAGTTTTAACGAACCCGGTGATTTCACCATCTGACCAAGCTCTTCAGATCCTAGCTGTCGGGTAAGAAAGGCCATCAAGTCCATCGATTTTTGGGAGAGGAAACGGGCCTCATTGGGAGCCGTTTGTTCCAGCAGTTCGGGCATACGGACACTTAGCTGAGTGGTACAGGTACCGCAAGCGCTCAAAATCCACTGGCAGCCGGATTTCAGAAACAGTTCGCTATTATGCCTGGCCAGAGTCGAGGCTGTGGCCACATCTCCCGAAGCCCAGGCCGCCATACCGCAACATCGCTGCTCGGCAGGAATGACCACCTGAAAGCCGCCACGGCGAAGCAACTCTACGGTGGCTTCGCTAACCTCGGTGGCGATGTAGTTGCCTACACACCCTACAAAAAGCCCTACCCGAGGACCTGAGCCAAGTCTGTTCACTGGCAATTGTGCCAGGAAGGGTGAAGCACTCAATTTAGGCACATAGCGCCGCTGGCTCAACACCGCTAAAGAGAAACGCAGTTGCAGCCCGCTTTCAGCAGGAATCTTCTTGCAGAAGAGGGCCTGGGCTAAAGAGCCTGCCTGACTCACCAGCATAGGCCATTTGTCGACAGCTTCAAGGGTGCTGGCCGCCAGGCTGGCAGTCCAGCCTGCCTTCCCATCTCGTCTCAGCCTGCTGCGCTGCCACTGTATGATATTGTCTACCCTGACGGAGTTGGCACATTGGTGGGCACAACCGCTACAAAGCAGACAGGCTTCCATTAGCTCTTGGAACTTACGGGACTGGTGGAGTTCTCTGCGCTGATTAGCCTCAATCAAGCTGAGTTTTCCACGAGCCACCATACCCTCTTCCCCTGCCTCCCGGTATACCGGGCACACAGCCATACAGCTGCCGCAGCGGCTGCACCGTTCCAGTTCTTGGCTGATTTCGAATTGTTTGAGCATAAGGGAAAGCTCGATTGTGAGATGAACGGTTAATCAGAATCTAGAAATATTTTTCCTGGATTGAGAATACCCCGTGGATCGAAAGCTTTTTTGATTCGACGCATCGCCTCCAAACCTAGCTTGTCGATCTCCATACCCAAGTAGGGTATCTTGGTGATGCCAATACCGTGCTCTCCGGATAGGGTTCCTCCCAGGGCCAAAGTCGCCTGAAAAATCTCGTTGACCGCCTGTTCTGTCCGGGCTACCTCGTCTGCATCATTCCTGTCGATCATAATGTTCACATGGACATTACCGTCACCTGCATGGCCAAAGCAAAGAATGATAAGTCGGAATCGCTGACCAATTTCCTCCAGCTTGGCGACTATATCCGGAATGCGACTCCGGGGCACGGCGATATCTTCGCTCACCTTGTGCGGATTAAGCTTGAAAAGCGCAGGAGATACGGCACGGCGTGCCTGCCACAGTGTCTCTGCCTCCTCCTCGTTGGCCGCCACCTCTACTTGCCTAGCCCCTTGTCCCAGGCAGAGAGTGCGGATTTCCTCTGCATGCCTGACTACCCCCTCACGAACCCCATCCACCTCGATTAGAAGAAGTGCCCCTGCATCTCTAGGAAGCCCAATTTGCAGGTAGTCTTCCACACATTGGATGGACCGCTGGTCCATAAATTCCAGAGCACTGGGGAGAAGACCCGCTCCAATGATCTTTGTTACCGCCTCAACGGCCTCATTCAGTCGGTTAAAAACTGCCATCAACATCCTGCGGCTCTCAGGTTGGGGCAGTAGCTTGAGCACCACCTTGGTAATGATGGCTAGGGTCCCTTCCGAGCCCACAAGTAATTTGGTGAGATCGTAGCCCACAACCCCCTTAGCTGTCTGAACCCCCGTCTTAACCAGCTCACCTGAAGCCAGTACAGCTTCCAAGCCGATGACATAATCCTTGGTGACCCCGTATTTCAGGGCTCGAGCCCCACCCGCACATTCAGCCACATTTCCACCAATGGTGCAAAAAGCCAAGCTGGCTGGATCTGGGGGATAGAACAATCCCTGCTCTGCCAGCTCCTCCTGTAGGTGTCCTGTCACCACTCCTGGTTCAACCACCGCAACCATGTTCTCCGGATCTATGGACAGAATCCGATTCATTCGAGATAGTCCCAGGACAACACCTCCCCGAACCGGAAGGGAACCACCGCTCATACCACTTCCCGCCCCCCGGGGAATGAGGTAAAAGGGGATTTCATTGGCCAACCGCACAATGGCAACAATTTCCTGAACATCAGCAGGAAAAACTACAGCCTCAGGGTTATAGCGAAGATCTGTGGCATCATACCCATAACAGATAAGATCTTCAGGGTCGGTTCGACAGTGACGCCGTCCGACGATTCTCGATAGCTGGCGGATCGTGTCTCTGCTTAGCATAGAAATACCTGACCATGCACCCGGTGCTTAGTGCCTAGTGCCTAGTCCTTAGTGCCCGCTGCCAGCCTTGCCCGCCGTAGCTTTAGCGAAGGCGGGTGCCCGCTAAATTAACCTGCGCCTATTCTAGCCAGGGGGGACCGGAAAAACAACCAGAGAAGGACAAACAAACCCGGAGAGGTGGTGAGTTTACAGCTCTCCGGAGGGCGCAAGCCGCCGATGATGTCAGGTGCTATAGTTTGTGAGGATCGAGAACGGAAGTGATGGATGAGGGATTCTCCATTTGGTGACCCAGAAACTCCACCTGATTTCGGACACCACTTTTTTCTTGAATTTGTCGGGTGATGCTATCTACAGCGTGAATAACTGTAGCGTGGGAACGATTGAAAGCTTGACCGATTGACTCTAGAGTCTCGTCGGTATATTTACGGCAGAAATACATGCCGAGATTGCGTGGATAGACCACCCCCTTCTTGCGCGAATTAGACTTTAGGGCTTCAACAGACACTTTGAAATACTGGCAGATAATCTGTTGAACCCGTTCTATACTGATGGCCTCGCGGCTGTCACATACCGACTCCAGAACCTCGTGTGCCAATCTTAGATCTATGGGCTTGTCGAGGAGCGACGACTTGGCGACGATACCAATTATGGAGCTTTCCAACTGCCGTACATCCCTAGTTATGTGAGTAGCCAGAAGTTCTGCTACCTCCGCCGGTATTTGGACTCCCTCGTTGGCCGCTTTTTTCTCCAGGATCTTGAGCCTGGTCTGAAAATCCGGTGGTTCAATGTGGGTAACCATCCCAGCGGTTAACCGCGATTGCAGCTTGCTTTCTAGCTTGGGAATGTCTCTGGGAAAGTGGGTTCCGGTAAATATAACTCGCTTACCGTACCGACCTAAGGCGTCAAGGGTGTAGGCCAACTCCGACTGTGTCTTTTCCTTGCCGCTGAGAAATTGTACCTCCTCCAAAAGAAGTACATCGCATTTGCTGCGGTACTTATCTTTGAATCCATCCATACGCCGCTGTTTGATGGCGACGACCATCTCATTGGTAAACTCCTCGGCTGTAAGGTAGTGAACCCGGGTACTGTGATTCAGGTTGAGGATGTGATTACCGATGGCGTGAGAAAGGTGACTTTTCCCGAGACCAGTATCAGCCAACAAATATAGGGAACTGCACGGGCTGTGGTCACCATTGGCTATGGCAAAGGCTGCAGAGAAAGCGAAACTATTGCCCGTGCCGACAACGAATTGGTCGAAGGTGAACCGCCGATTGAGACGGTACAGATGCCCATTGTCATCCAAAGGCAAAGGAAGCTCTAATTGGCTGGAATTTTTCGGCTCTTTTTGAGATCTTCGAGGCGGGGTCGCCAAACGGAGGTGGAGATCCCGAGGGGTACCACCATGCCGTTCCCAACTTTTCTTTATATCAGCTAGATAGTTCTCTCGTACCCAGTTGAGAAAGAATCGGTTGGGGCATGCCAGGGAAATCTCACCCTCCTTTGAGGTTACCAGCTCCAGAGGTTCGATCCACATCTTAAAACAATTGTTGGAAACCTTACTTTGCAGATCTTCCTTTGTGTGTTTCCAGATCTCCTCCATGAAAATCCTCTACGACGGGCTATTGCGGCGGATCCGTATTTGGCTTAAGTCACATGTTGCATGGAAGCTTGGGTGATAGTCAAGAGGAATAATAACAGATGCGAAAATAGTAACCCATGCGCGCTTAAACCGCAATTTGTTTCTGGTTGGTTGTACCTCTGTTTGCCGTATTAGTTCCCGCCCGGATGGTTTACCTTGAAGCGGGATACCAGAGAAATGCTCAGGCTTACTTGCAGTTGATTCTCTGGAGCTATGTAAATATCGATTTTGGTTGATTGCCGACAGACGGTCACATCATTTCCGCGCTATCCTGGCCGAGGCAATAAAGACGCAACACCACATGAGGACGCTTTGTAATTCATCCGGCTTTTGATGTCAAACTCCGTATTACAGTATTTTAGCGTAATAGGGCCTGAGTTGTTAACAACGAAATTTCACCCAGATTTCCAAACCTTGCCAAAATATACATTGATAAGGGTGCGACAACAGGCATTTTTTAACATTATCTCGAAATACAACTGAAATTCAGGGGCTTACGTTGACACTTTTTCAGCCTTTTCCGTTATCAACATTGAAGATCTTCTCATTCCTCCCATTTCCTCATTTTTTTCGATTTCGCATTTTTTTATCACATGGGTTGAACTTGGTCGTTGAATTCAAAATCAGATTTTGCCAATATACTTAAGACATTTCATTCCACCATCTTCATTGACGAAATATTAACAGCATTGGCGGTCGGCCTAAAGACTGCCTGTCTTATCAAGGCATTAGTGTATGAACCATCCCCTGACGCCAGGCCGCCTTGCAGGAACAGGAGAGCAACCATGGATAAACTGACTGTGGCACTGCTCAGTGGAGGGCGCTCCGCCGAGCGCGAAGTGTCGCTGAAAAGCGGCGAGCAGGTCTACAAAGCCCTGGATAAGGATAAGTACAGGATACTCCGCTACGACCCCAGAGACGATCTGGCTCGGCTAATGGAAGACGGGCCAAATATTGATGTAGCTTTAATCATACTCCACGGCCGCTATGGAGAAGACGGCACCATCCAAGGGCTTCTTGAGTTGTTGGATATTCCCTTCCACGGTAGCGGTGTCCTGGGCAGTGCAGTAGGCATCAACAAAATCCTATCCAAACGGCTTTACGAGCACGCCGGTCTGCCGGTATCGCCCTACCTGGTGCTGGATCGCACTGACCCTGAAGCTCAAGTCAAAATTTTGGATGGACTAGGCCTTCCGGTGGTGGTCAAGCCTGAGCACGAAGGTTCCAGCATTGGCCTCAGTATTGTTCGGGATACCAGCGAGCTTCAGCCAGCTTTGGAACTGGCCGGCCAGTACGACCGGCTTGTTCTTGTGGAGAAATTCATCGCTGGCACCGAAATCACTGGAGCTGTGCTCGGCAACCTGAATCCTGAGCCTCTTCCCCTGGTGGAGATTATTCCTGGCGAGCAATATGGTTTCTTCAATTATGAGGCCAAGTACAAGCCAGGTGCCACAGAGGAAATCTGTCCGGCACGAATCAGCGCATCCCTGACCCAGAAGGCCCAGGAGTATGCGGTGCGAGCACATCAGGCTTTGAAATGCCGAGGCTACAGCCGTACAGATATGATCGTCAGCGATAATGAAGTATATATTTTAGAGACCAATACCATACCAGGGATGACCGCAACTAGTCTGTACCCCCAAGCTGCGGCAGCTGCCGGAATAAGTTTCTCCGAGCTACTTGATCGACTAATAGAGCTCGCTCTGGAGAAGTAATAAAGAATCCAGGCCTTGGTTTTGAGCTGTCCCAAGGAAGCAACGTGCTAAGCGCAGAGCGCAAAGCGTTAAGTAAACGGTGAACGGTAAATCGATGATGCCCAGATGCGCAACTTCTTACCGTTTACCATTTATCGTTTGCTTTTTTTCGCTATGCGCTATGCGCTCTGCGATCCACAATCAGCAATCTACAATCTGCAATCCCTAATCTCACATCCCACAGCTCATATCTCAAATCCATCGGCCACCTATTTAGAGTGGGTGCAGCTCTCAGACACCCGAACGCGTGCATCTAACAGATACGAGGTAACTGCTCCCCACTAAGCATGTCCACGATACGGCTACCACCGATTTCCGTTTTGAGAATTACCCTCCCGGGATGTTCAGAGACGACCTCACCTATAATACAGCTCTCCCGGCCGAGGGGATGTTGGCGCATTGCATCCAAAACTAACTCAGCCTCCTCTGGTGCCACCAAGGCAAGTAACTTTCCCTCGTTGGCTACGTACAAGGGATCCAAGCCCAGCAGTTCGCAAGCTGCGCTCACCCCTGGCCGTATAGGCAGACGTACCTCATCTAACTGAATACCTACCCCTGACTGCTGTGCAACCTCGTTAAGCGCGGTGGCTACCCCACCGCGGGTCGGATCTCGCAGCACATGGATCTCTTGGCTCGCCTCCAGCATCTCATTCACAAGGCCGTTCAGCGAAGCCGAATCACTTCTTATTTCCGTCTGAAAAGAAAGCCCTTCGCGCTTGGAAAGTACCGCTACGCCGTGGTCGCCCATGGGACCGTTCATCAATACTATATCTCCAGCTCTCCCGTTTTGACCGGCAACCTTCACTCCTGGGGGTATGGCCCCCACACCGGCCGTATTTATGAAGATTCGATCCGCCTTTCCTCTCTCCACCACTTTCGTGTCCGCAGCCACGACCTGAACCCCTGCTTCCCGGGCTGCCGAGGCCATCGAGTCCACCAGTCGCTCAAGATCAGCCAACTCAAGTCCTTCCTCCAAAATAAAGCCAACGCTGAGGAACAGGGGCTGAGCTCCGCGCATGGCCAGATCATTGACAGTACCGTGCACTGCAAGACTGCCGATATCTCCACCCGGAAAAAAAATGGGATCGACCACGTAAGAGTCCGTGCTCATGGCCAGGCTCAAACCCTGGAGTTCCAACAAGGCGCTGTCATTTAATTCGGAAAGAATGGGATTTTCCAAGGCGGGCATAAAAGTGCGGGCTACGAGTTCCTGCGAAGCCCTGCCACCTGCACCGTGGTCCATTTGGATCCGCGGGGTCATCATGAGCTCCTTACTCCAATTTTCTGAAGTGCATTAAAGTTTCTAAAATAATTAAATTAAGGGATTCAGGAATTTAGGGATTCAGGAATTCTAAAATTGAAAGTTTCTTAGATTTCTGACAAGATTCGAATCCCAATTCCCTAATTCCCCAATTCCTCAATCCTGATGATATTTGTAATAGGCCGCACAGGTACCTTCACTTGAAACCATACAGGGTCCGTATGGGTTTATCGGGGTGCAATTCTTACGAAAGAGTCCGCATTCCAGAGGAGTGCACACCCCTCGAAGTACTTCGCCGCAGCGGCATCCTGGCAACTCACGGGCCGACGGAACGGTCAGGGCGAAGTGACTCTCCGCGGCGTGAGCCATATATTTTTTCCTGAGTTTCAGACCACTTTGGGAGATGTGGCCAAGGCCACGCCAGAGGGTGTCGGCAGGCTCAAACACTTCTTCCATGAGTTGTCGAGCTCGTGGATTGCCCTTTGCATCAACGGCGCGACTGTACTGAATCTCAACTTCGCATCGCCCCTCTTCAATTTGGCAAACCAGCATATAGATGCTCTGCAAAATGTCCACCGGCTCAAACCCGCTTACTGCACAGGACTTACCATGCCGGTCCACCACGTCCTGGTAGGGCTCGGTTCCGATGATGGTGGTCACGTGGCCCGGGCAGAGGAACCCATCAATGTTCACCTCGTCAGCGGAAAGGAGCGTCTCCAGTGCCGGAGGCAGCAACTTGTGTGCTGATAGCACCATAAAGTTGTCTAAACTTTCTTGATGGGCCTGGTAAACAGCGGCTGCGATCGTGGGCACTGTTGTTTCGAAACCAATACCCAGCATGACCACTCTTCGATCTCGATGCTGGCGCGCCAATTCCAAAGCATCGAAGCTTGCATAGACCATCCTCACATCCGCCCCGCGGGCCTTCTCCTGTTGCAGCGAAGACTCGGAACCGGGCACCCGCATTAGATCGCCAAAGGTGGCAACTATTACATCGCGCTCTTGGCAAAGCATGATTGCTCTATCGATGTCCTGGGTTGCTGTTACACACACCGGACATCCGGGGCCGGAAATCAGAGTGATGGTCTTGGGGAGAAGCTCCTTCAGTCCGGAGCGAAAAATTGCCACCGTGTGCGTACCGCACACTTCCATAAAACGAACAGGGGTGTCGGACTTCTTTCGAATGGCCTCGACAATGCTCCCGGCTAGTTTTGGATCTCGGTATTCATCCTGGTATTTCATGGTCGACAATCTCCCTCCTTCTCAGCTAAAGCTGAAAATCCGAAATCCGAAGCACGAAATTCGAAACAATTTTCAAATTTTCTAAATCCAAAATTCAAAACGAATCGGAATTATCAGGCGCTTAAGAATTGGGTTTTGGTAATTTGAATTTTGAATTTCGGATTTGTTTCGTATTTCGATATTCGATATTCGAATTTATAGCTTTCGCAAACTGGCTAATAAGATCACGAGCCGCCCACCACAGTGGCTACTGTTCTTCTAGGCGCATGGCTCCAACCACCGCCTGTCCCAAAGAAATACAAGCGTCGTTGGCTGGAATTAGCTGAGGTGTATACACGTCCAATCCTGATTTTCTCAGTCTGGCCTCCAAGTTCTCCAGCAGAAAGACATTCTGGAACACACCCCCGGAACAGACAACCTTGTCGAGGCCATGAAGTTGACACAGATACAGGGACACCTCGGTAAACATCTCCACCAGGGTTAAATGAAACTTGCCGCTAATCAGTTCTGGCGCTACTCCTGAGACTGCATCTTCATAAACCTGCCTGAAGATGGCTGTTGGGCTCAAAAGTAATTTCTCTTCATCCTCTTTATATTCGTACTGGTATTTTTCTGTTGTTGGCTCTAACCACTGTTCCAATTCGATGGCCGCCTGCCCCTCATAGGCAATGCGGTCCTTCAGTCCTGCAATTGCTGCTACACCATCAAAGAGTCTTCCGCAACTTGAGGTGAGGGGGCTATTCACCCCCCGCTGCATCATTTGAAGCAAGACCCCTATTTGGTGCCGGTCCCACCTTTCAAATAACTGAAGTTCATCCTGGAAAATGTCCTCGCCAAAAGTGGCCCACAAATAGGCCACCGCCATTCGCCACGGCTCTTTTATGGCTTTCGCCCCACCGGGCATGGGCACATATTCAAAATGGGCCACTCTTTCGTAACTGCTCTCATCCGACACCAAGATTTCTCCGCCCCAGACGGTGCCATCCGCCCCAAAACCGGTCCCATCCAGGGCTAGTCCCAAGACTTTGTCCTTTAACCCGTGTTCTGCCATGCAACTAACCACGTGGGCGTGATGGTGCTGCACCGCCAGGGTGGGAAGCTCTTCCTGGGCCTCTGCCACCTGGGTTGTCAGATAGTCTGGGTGGAGATCATGAACTAATAGGCGAGGACTCACCTCAAGGATCCTCCGTAGGTGATCCACTGTCTGCTCGAGAAACTCCAATGTCTCCAGATTTTCGAGATCGCCAATATGCTGCCCAACAAATGCCCGATTTTCTTTGGTTAGACAAATAGTACCTTTCAATTCGCCTCCCAAAGCCAGGACTTCAGGAACAGGTTTTCTTAGAAAAATGGGTACTGGTACGTATCCTCTTGATCTCCGTATTTGTCTCGGTCGGCCTTCCGCTATTCTGAGCACCGAATCATCACTGCGCAGTAGGATATCTCGGTTGTGCAAGAGAAAGTAGTCAGCTATATTCCCTAGCCGCTCTAAGGCCTCGTGGTTGTCTATTGCGATGGGCTCCTCGCTGATGTTGCCGCTGGTCATCACCAGGGCTAGAAAGGGATGAGAGAGAAGCAAGTGGTGCAGAGGCGTGTAAGGCAGCATCACACCGAAGTAACGATTTCTTGGAGCCACTTCAGGGGCAATGACATTTCCCGGTCGCTTTGGGACGATAACGATGGGACGCTGTGGGGAAGTGAGCAGTTGCCGCTCCTCTTCTCCTATCAGCGCATAACGTTCAATCTGCTCCAAACTGGATGACATGAGGGCCAAAGGCTTCTCTTCCCTGCCCTTTCTCCAGCGGAGTCTTTCGACCGCCTCGTCATGGGTAGCATCAACAGCAAGGTGAAATCCGCCCAATCCCTTTAATGCAATGATTGCCCCCTGGTTGAGCAAACTGGCTGTCTCGGATATAGCATCTTCGCTACCCAGGTCTTTACCGGCACTATCGGCCAAGTAGACCTGCGGACCACAGACCCAACACGCATTGGGTTGGGCATGAAAGCGCCGATCGAGCGGATTGTGGTATTCACGCTCACAGTCATCACACATGGTAAAGACAGCCATGGAGGTCTTTGGCCTGTCGTAAGGTATATCGTTAATTATGGTGTACCGCGGACCACAATTGGTGCAGTTGATAAAGGGGTACAGGTATCGCCTGTCCTGCTGGTCAAAGAGTTCCCGGAGGCAATCGGTGCAGGTTGTTGTGTCGGGAGATATGAGGGCTGCTCGCTCTTCACCTTGTTCGCTGGATTTTATTTCGAAACGATTGTAATCAGCTGCGGGCAGTTCCTCGGTGTCTATCTGTGTAATAATTGCCAGTGGCGGGGTTAATTCCGGGAGTTCTTTTAGAAAATGTTGGAGAGCTTTACGGTCACCTTCTACCTCTATTTCCACACCCTTTGGTGTGTTAGCTACGTAACCGTTTAACCGATGGTGGTGAGCCAGTTGGTAAATGAACGGACGAAAACCTACACCCTGGACAATTCCTTGGATGTGAACCCTAAGTCTTAGCGCCATCTAATTCAGCTTTGCGGTCGCTCACCCGCTGTCTGAGCCAATCGGCCCAGGAATCCAATCCTTCACCTGTGCGGCAGGAAACCTCGAAGATCTCCAGATCGGCATTTAGCTGCAAGGCCCGCTCTCTCATTTTCCCCACATCACATTCAACGTAAGGGAGTAAGTCAATTTTGTTTATGAGTAGCACCCTGGATTCTTGGAACATTAGAGGATATTTAAGGGGTTTATCATCTCCCTCTGCAACACTGAGGATCATAGCCTTCATGTCCTCACCCAGGTTGAATTCAGCCGGGCACACCAAATTCCCTACATTTTCAACCATCAGTAGATCAAGATTTCCCAGATCCAAAGCGTCTAAACTGGATTTGATCATGTTGCCATCCAGATGGCAAGATCCACCGGTGTTGAGTTGCACCACCTGAACCCCCTTCTGCCCAATTCGCTCCGCATCGTAGGATGATTGAATATCTCCCTCAATTACGCCCATGCGAATCTCTTGGCGGAGTGCATCGATGGTCCTTTCCAATAGTGAAGTTTTACCCGCTCCGGGTCCACTCATCAGGTTGATGACGAACAAGCCGGCTTGACGAAAAATTCTTCGATTGTCCTCGGCCAGCCTTTCATTGGCTGCCAAAATGTCACGGACTACAGGTATCTTCAGGGTCATTTATCATTTCTCATTTCGCATTTATCATTTGTCATCGGTCATTTGTTTCTGCTTTTTTCGCTATGCGCTATGCTCTATGCGCTATGCTTATTCCCCCTCAAAACTCTCGACGCTCAACTCCCGGCCACTCAACATGTCTATTTTGGGGCTATTGCATGAAGGGCAAGTGAACACCAACTCCTGCACGGTAAACTTTGAACCACATTCCTGGCATTGGCAAGTCACTTGAACGCGCTCAATATCCAGTTTAGCTCCCTCTGCTAAAGTGCCTTTGCTAAGCAGTTCAAAACAAAATCGAAGTGATTCGGACTGTACAGCGCTCAACTCTCCCAATTTGAGTGAAACGGAGAGCACCCGACTGACTTTGTGATTCTGACTCTCCTGAAAAATGATATCCAATATGGACTGTGCAATCGACATCTCATGCATGGGTCACAGCGCGGCGTATGAACGGCTTTTCTTGGTCTTCTTATATTTGTGCTTCACTAAGCTCTCTGGAGTACTGAAGCTACTCGATTGCGGTATTCCAACTCACTTTTACGTTTGTATTTTTTTCAATCCGAAATCCGCAATCTACAATCCTTAGCCTTCCTATTTTTTGCGACTGGATGGTTTACTAGCTCCGACTTTCTCCACCACCTTCTCATAGTACCTTTGCTGCTCTTCCCACTGCACTGAGCCGTTGCGCATCGTGTTGAGCTTCATTATCAGGTAATTAAGCTTTTTGATCTGACGGTATTTTTTGCCCTCATCCGTCAGCTTTCCCAACAACTCCTCTGCGCTTCTAATCTCCTTTTTCAACTCCAATTCTGGCGGCAGACAATTAGCGTTCTTGAGGACCTTAAAGGCCAGACGAAGGTCTTCAGGGATGTGCTGGTCATCTTCAAGCTTCAGCGGCTTTCCACGTCCTGGAAGATTTTCAAACTCGCCACGCTGTAGCGCCTCGCGGATTCGCTCCTCAGCAATACGCTCTAGGGCGGCAAAAACATTACGTGTTGACATTCTTAATACCCCTATAAAGTGAGCTAAAATGAACTAAAATGTCTAAAGTGCCTAAAATTATAAACCTTCGAAAGAATTTTGCCCACCCCGTATCACTAACCACTGGGCAGATTTAAGATTCCATATTTTCCATTTCTTCGCACTCGCTAGGCTTCCGCCTTCGTTAAAACTTCGGCGAGACAGGCCGCTCAGTCCCGCAAGCGGGTTACCAGTTCCGCATTCCGCATTAGTAATTGAAACTCAAGCTTTGAATAGCAAGTCACCCAAGTGCCTAATGATAAATGGGAAATGCGCAAAGACAAATGACCTAGTGCCTAGTCCCTAGTGCTTAGTGCCTGGTTCTCCTTACGTGACACCTTCATACAGCTTCTTGCTCACGAATAACCCCACTAGATCGGGATCCAGTTTCTTCGCTTCGGCTTCTTGGATTAGATGTTGCAAAGCCTCTTGCGCTGGCATCGCCCCGCGGTACGGGCGGTCGGTGGCGGTAAGGGCATCATAGACATCCGCGATGCCCAAGATGCGCGCCTGGATCATAATGTCGGGAGCCGTTAGGCCGAGGGGGTAACCTGAACCGTCCAACTTTTCGTGATGCGCCGCGGCGATCACTGGAATGCGCTCCAGGTCCTTGGTGAAGGGAATCTTATTGATAATATTCAGGGTCTGCAAGACGTGGCCTTGAACTTCCTGGAACTCCTGGCCGGTAAGATTGCCTGTGGGCAGGCTTAAGTTGTGGGCCTCTTCCTCGCTGAGATAGGCTCTGATCTCGCCGCGAGCATTGCGGAAGTTTTTTCGCTGGATTTCCCGGACTCGCCTGATGTCCTTTGAGCTAATCTGCTTGGCTCGATTCATATTCCTGATGAACTGAAGTTCTTCATCGACTTTACGAAGTTTCCGCTCAAGTTCACCGCTGTCGGAACCTTTGGGATTCCCAACCTCAGCGCGCTGTCGCTCAAAGTCGCGAGCCACAGCCAGTTTGATTGCCTCAAACCGGGTCGAGATCAGCTCCATCTTCGCCGGAGAAAGTCGGTCGACTCTTTCCAGAAGTTCTTCACGCACGCCGATCTTGCCGATGTCGTGGAGCCAAGCAGCGTAGTTCAGCTCCTCTAGCTCCTTGTCAGTAAAGGAGACATGCGCCAGAGATCCCTCGCTCTCATCGTTTATCGCCCGGGCCAACCGCATGGCATAGGTGGCAACCCGGCGCGAGTGGCCGGCAGTATGAGGACTTCTGGCATCGATGGCAGAAGCAGAATACCGCACCAACGCAGCGAAAACCTCGTGAACGGCATTGATCAGGCGCGCATTTTGTATAGCCGTAGCCGCTTGCGAAGCCAGCGATGCCACCAGCTCCTCCTGAGCGGTTTCGAAAACGGTGACACTGCTCTGATCATCCAGAGAGTTGATTAGCTGGAGCACCCCGATAATCTCATTCTCATGGTCGCGCATTGGAACCACAAGCATGGAGCGAGTACGGTAGCGGTTGCGCTCATCAAATGCTGGGTTGAAACGATACTCCTCATTTCCTGAAAGTTCGTAGACATCAGAGATATTGAGTGTCTTTCCGGTGCTTGCCACGTAACCTGCTATGCTCGTTTTGTCTAACGGCATGGGAAAAGGTCGAAACGCTTCGGAAACCTTGTCTTTGCGGGCTGCAAGAGTGTCATTTTGAGCCACTTCAAAGCGCAGTTGACCTCTATCCACGCTGTAAAGACTGCCGGCGTCCGCCCTGGTAAACTGGCGGCTTTCGCGGACGATAAGTTCCAACAATGTTGGCAGGTGAGTCTCGCTGGTAAGGGCAATACCTATCTGATTGAGCCTTTTGATTTGCTCTTTAAGCCTCTCAGGCAAAGCTCCACCCCTCCATTTGCTTCTTGATTAGATTAGCCCAGATTCTCCGCCTCACTCACCCAGGAATCAACGATGCGGCCGGTATCCCGAACATCATAGCCGCCCAGTGCCATCACCTGGTCCTTGAAACCCTGGGTGGCAATAACCTGTAGCAATTTTTGCACCAGAGGATTACTGAAATGCTCAGCAGGAATCACAAGATCATATCGTTCGGTAGTCACCGGAATGAAATCGAGGCTTAAGGCTTGTGCTGCTGCGAGAATGCCCATACCAGCGTCGGCAGTGGAGCTCAACACGGCCACTGCAACTGCCATGTGGGTGTATTCCTCCCGTTCGTAACCGCTGATGCTCTCAGGATCTAACCCTTCCTGTGCCAACCGCCAATCCAGCAGGATACGGGTTCCTGATCCGGCCTGCCGATTAACAAAGCTCAACTCAGAGCGGCAAAGATCCGCCAGGCCGTTTATACCTTTTGGATTGCCAGGCGCAACGATCAATCCCTGTTCGCGATGAACCAGATTCACCAAATAAACCTCCACACCAGGCAAGTAGCGTTGAATATAGGAACTATTATATTCTCCGGTTTCGGTGTCAAGCAAGTGAGAGCCTGCCAGATGCGCTGAACCTTTCCTCAGAGCCAACAGGCCGCCTAGGCTGCCGACATTGCTGGAGGCCAGGCTAATCTGCGGGTCACATTTCTTGAGAAGGTTGGCAATAAGATCCAGAGTCATGTCATGGCTGCCCACCACCACCAAGGTACGCTCGATTCCCTGCCTATTGGCAAGTAAGCTGACAGGGTGAGCTTCGGTCTCTGTAATCCCCTCAACTGTTTCCGGGATTCTCAGGAAGCCGGTGGCCTGGCTCAAGGAGGTAATGGAGCCTGCCCCCCGCGGCAGTGGTGTCGCCACCAACCGATCCCCCACCCTGCCAAGATTCACCCTGAGAAATTCTTCAACACCAAGCTTGGAGGGCAACTTCTGGGAAGGATAAGCATCCACCTGCTCAGATTCCGGCTCGTCAAGACCTTGCATACGGTATAAGAGAGGGCGAACAAATTGTTCCATACTGATGACTGCGGATACCGGATAGCCCGGATTGCCAACCACCGGTTTTCCTTGGATCTCCCCGAGAACCGTTGGTTTACCTGGCATAATTGCCACTCCGTGTACCAGCACCTTGCCCAATTCAGCTATCAGGTTGGTCGTGTGATCTTCCGAACCAGCCGAAGATCCGGCATTGATTATTATCAAGTCATAGTTGCCGGCCAACCCCTCCAACAGCACTTGGCGGAGACGATCAGGGTCGTCTGGTATTATTGGATGGCGATCACATAAGCCGCCCCACTGGTGAATCATGTTAAGCAGCACCCAGGAGTTGAACTCCACAATCTTGCCCACCGGCACTAGGTCGGCGTGCCTCAGACTTTCTGCCTCGAGCAGTTCTCCGCCGGTGGGAATGATCATCGCTCGAGGTCGCCGTTTCACCTCCAATTCCAGAATTCCTGCCGCAAGAAGGGCTCCAATGTCGTAGGCAGTGATCGAATGATTTTGGGGCAACAGGAGCTCAGTGGCCACAATATCCTCTCCCACCTTGCGCACGTGCTGCCACGGAAAGGCAGCGGCCTGAATCTCCACCCGTTGGTCATCTATTTGATGGATATTCTCCACCATGATCACCGCATCGGTGTCTGGAGGCATGGGCTGCCCTGTGTTGATCCAATGGACCTCGCTTTCCAACTCCAGCTGCATGGGACTATCCAGCGTGGCGCCAAAGGTACGCTCCGCTTTGACGGCGATACCGTCCATGGCAGCCGAATGAAAAGTTGGTGTCGAAAAGCGGGCAAACACCGGAGCCGCTGTCACCCTTCCCGCAGCCTCAACTGATGCTACGGTCTCCCCGGAAAGGAAGGTTTCCAGTTTCCAATGATCCAGAAATATCTTTCGAGCCTCCTCCAGGGACTTCATTTTCAGGTAAATTCGTCGAGCCACAGTGCAAGTACCTCAGTTCAGCTAAAATTCCTAAATTCCTGAATCCCTTAATTCCAAAATCCGCAATCAAAAAAACCAGTAGTCAGTAGCCAGTAGTCAGTAGTCCGGAATTGACAGAGATTTTATTTTGGTTGCTTTTCTATTCAATACCGGATTCTGACTCCGTGCTCTATGCCCTATACCCTAGGCTTTTTCGCTATGCGCTATGCGCTCTGCGACCCTCAATCCGCAATCTGCAATCTTAAATCCCTATTACTTCAACAACCTCTCCTGCATAAAGTCCCTCGGCATGGCGATGGATACGGACGAGACCGTCGGCGTGCACCAAGGTGGAAATCAGGGCGGATTCTCCAAAAATGGGATCGGCCTCGAGATTTCCGTCCTTTTCCCGTAACTTTACCCGGATGAAATCGTCCCTCCCTTGCTTGGACGCCACATTCCGACTTAGTCGGGCCTGGACCGGCCTACCCTCTCCAAGTGACAGTGTAGTCCCACTGAGATGGGACATGAAGGGGCGCACCAGCACCTGGAAAACAACCATTGCCGAGGCCACATGCCCGGGAAGCCCCCAGAAAGCTTTTTCACTGGTCTGTACCAGGAGGGTGGGCTTGCCTGGACTTATTGCGACACCGTGAACCAGAACTGCACTATCGTTGAATGAACCAAGGACTTCCAAAGTAAGATCCCGGGTGCCCACCGAGGATCCGCCTGAGATAAGGCAGATATCAGCTTGATTCAGCGCCTCCTGACACTTCTCTTTCATCGCTTGGAATTGATCAGGAGCCAAACCCAGCTGCACCGGCTCTCCTCCCCAATTTACAACCATGGCAGCCAGGCTGTGGGAATTGATATCACGCAGGTCGCCAGGCCGGGGCTCTTGTTCCATGGGAACAATTTCATCACCGGTGCTGATGATTGCCACCTTTGGCTTCTGCCTTACTCTGATACTCTGCTGACCGAGCCCGGCAAGCAGTCCGATTTCCTGTGCCCGCAGTCGTTTTCCTGCTTGCAATACCTCTTGACCGGCTCGAAAGTCGTCGCCCGGTCGGACCACGTTTTCCAGCGGGGCTACACTGCGGCTGACGGCCACGCTTCTCTGGTCCAACTCTTCGGTGTATTCCACCATCACCACACTGTCCGCTCCCGTAGGAATCATACCCCCAGTGGGAATCCTGGCCGCCTTCCCATTTCTCAGTTCAAAGGCAGGGGTCTCCCCCATTCCCACCTCTCCGGTAATCTCTAAAAGGGAAGGCAAACTCTCTGATGCGCCGAAGGTATCTTTGGCCCGGACAGCGTAGCCATCAACGGTAGACCGGATGAAAGCCGGGAGGTCCTCATTGGCAACAATTGGCTCCGCCAGCACTCGGCTCAATGCCTGACGAATGTGAATTTCCTCAGAAGGAAGGAGGGGGAAACGTTGAAATTCATCCCACACTTCTTCACGCGTTTTTACCTTGAAAAAACCGGTTTTCACGGCACTCTTCGTATTTCTTTAGGCGATTTGTATAAGAAAATTTCTTATACCATGGAGAGATCTGGGTAACAACAGTTTTTGGGGACAGGTAGAATGTGGTCAAAATGGGCATAAAAAATAGGGGACGTCCATGAAATTGTGCCTTTCTTTTGGGTCTTTTAAATTGGCCCAATAGATTGTCGTAAGAAAGTCAAAATTTTATGGACGTCCCCTGATGGTGTAAAATATCTTTAGTCGGTGCACTCGACGCACAAACCTTCCTCATTAAGGCATCCATCACAATGCATACGGCGGCAAACTCTACACTCTTGGTTCGCTAAGATGTCATCCTTGTCATGTACTTCACCACACGCTTCACAAGCGAAATCCTCAGCCATGATTTCACCCCCTTCCATTTATTTACTTAGAAAAATAGGTATGAATTAGGTTGCTGTCAATGGCAGCAGTTGAAAGAACAACTGTGGCTAGGCGAGGGGGCAAGTTAGCTTTTAGATTTCAAATTACAGATTGACTCTATAGTTTCTTCGAACTTGCGCAAACGTAGAATTGTCTTATATTATAATTGCTTGTCAAGACTGAAAAACTTGATGCGACCATGGTTGGCCACTTTTTTCGAATAGGAAGGTGATATGAAAAGTCCACAAGATCCACATTCCCGCTCACAGAGTCCTATCCCACCAGAGGTTCAACATCAGCTGAGACTGGTATTGGATCAATTGCCAAACACCGTACCCCTTTATCTCTTTACCAAAGAAGGCGTCAACGATATTTACAATCAGGCCGCGAAAGAAGTGGTTCGAGCCTTTGCCCAACTCGGCGACAAAATCCAATTGCGAGAATTGACTCTCGATGATGAACTCGCCACGAAATGGGAAGTTGATGTCTCCCCTACCATTCTTTTCGACCCCGAGCATTATGCGATCCGTTTTCTCGGCGCCCCAATGGGTGAAGAAGGGAGGACCCTTCTGGAAGCCGTCGTCCTTATCGGACTTCGGAAAAGCAACCTCAGTGAACAGTCACTCAAGGTAATAGAAAACATCAACTCGCCACGTAAGGTGAAAATTTTCTCCAGTCCCACCTGCCCTTACTGCCCACAACAGGCGGTCAATGGTCTAAAGGCGGCAATTGCCAAACCCGAATTCATTTCTCTGGAGATTATTGACATTCAAGCAAATCCCCATCTTGCCGAACTTTATTCTGCCCACAGTGTTCCCCAGACCTTCGCCAACGATATTCTGATTGCCCAAGGAGCTCAGCCCGAGGAGCTTTTTATTCTTTCCCTGGAAAAAATGCAGGAACAAGCCGTATTCATTCCAGATATTGACGCGGAAGTCGTGGAGAACGATCTGGTGATCGTGGGTGGAGGACCGGCAGGACTTACTGCCGGCATCTATGCGGTGCGCAGCGGTCTTCAGACAGCGGTGGTGGAAAGGGACACACTTGGGGGGCAATTGGCAACAACTCCTCTAGTAGAAAACTATCCCGGTTTTACCCAGGTGGGAGGAAAGGCGCTGGTTGACTTGCTCGTGAGTCATGCGCTGGAATATGTGACTATTTTCCAGGGAGAGGAAGTAATGGAGGTTCAGCCCGAAGAGGGGCTTACCGTCATTACCAGCAGACGCCGTTTCAAGACCAAGGCAGTTCTTCTGGCTACAGGAGCAACTCACAAACACCTGGGAGTCCCTGGCGAGTCCCGGCTCTCAGGCCGCGGTGTCACCTACTGTAGCACGTGTGACGGGCCATTATTTCAAAATAAAAAGGTTATCATGGTGGGGGGTGGCAACAGTGCCGTCACTGAAGCGCTTTATCTACATAATATTGGTGCGCACGTCACGGTGGTACATCGGCGCGACACCTTTAGGGCTCAGGAGCATTTGACCCAATATCTCTTCTCTGCAAACATACCCGTTCTCTGGAATACAGAGGTTAAAGAGATCA
>CP070735.1:2038731-2042647 GCA_020347625.1 Deltaproteobacteria bacterium | reverse complement strand
GGGAAAGCGCATGGAGGGTGGAGGTAATTTTGGATTGCGGATTTGGGATTGCGGATTGCGGATTTTAACTACCTCTGTGGTGAGTTCCTTATCTTAAATACCGGAGTAAATTAACTGATCGTTTCAGGCATTCTTCTTGAGGGCATTTTGCACGGTTGTGACTAATTCCTCGAGGTCAAAGGGTTTTAGCAGATAGGCAAAGGCGCCCTTTGGTGGAACCTCTGCGGCGAGGTCTGAAGGAGCGTATCCGGTCATAACAATGACCGAGGTATCCAGATCGTGGCTGTGCATGTAATCCATGACTTGGTAGCCGCTCATGTCAGGCATCACCACGTCCAAGAGGATGAGGTCAAATTTATCCTTGCTGAGTAATTTTATAGCTTCTTTGCCGCTATAAGCTGTAATTATCTCAGAGTTTTGGTTGCTCAAAAATACCTTCAAGCTATTGCATAGACGAGCGTCATCATCGACTATCAGAATCTTTGATGTCGGCGACATGGACTCCTCTTGGAAGCCAGGGTCTTTTCAAACTGGAGCCATCTAAAGAAATTGGCTCGGAGATAAATTATTGCTTTATAGCCACAAAAAAGACCTCTGTGTCAAGCCGTGTACAAAAATAGGGGACGTCCCTCTTTTCTTAGAGTGCCTGCAATGCGTAATGCAGCCCTTTTACTACTTCGGTCATGGCATCAAAATTCAGGGTTTCAATGGTATCAGTCTCTTGGTGGTAGTTCTTGTTTCTGAAATATGCTGTGTCCGTCACCATAACAGCCCTAGAACCATGGTGCCAGAAGGCAAAGTGGTCTGAACGGTTTATACCGGCTACTTGCTCAGGTGCGACCAGTGACCGGACATTTACTTCAGCATTCCGCCTGATTCCCTTCTTTAAGGCAGAGACATATCGCAACGACCTAAAATTTCCAACAACGGCCAAGAAGTTCGCCGTCCTCGGAAAGAAAAGTTCCATTCCAGGAAAAGGGTATTGTTGACGCTCATCATCACGAAAATAGCCGATCATCTCTAAACAGATCATAACCTCCAAGGTTTCGCCTCGCTGTCTAAGGCTATTTGCATACACCATGCTTCCCATGTTTGGAGTTCCGAAACAGGGAGGTTCTTCATTCACGAAGGCCGTGAAGATGAGACGATTCTTGTTCGAAACTTCTCTGCTCAACCTGGCGATTTCGAGCACTCCTGCTACACCAGACGCATTATCGTCTGCACCCGGGGATCCAGGAACCGTGTCATAGTGAGCCCCAATTAAAACAACTCGGTCTCCATCCCCAGCTCGTTCGGCGATAAGATTAGAAACACTTTTGCCGTAACAGGTAAACGTCTGGCGTCGGACAGCATATCTATTAGTTCTGAGTACCGCTTCGATATATTCGGCAGCCTTGTCGAGGGAGTGTTCCTTCCAAAGATGTCGATCACCGATTTTCACTGAAAGGTGTTCGACGTGTTCTTGAAGGTTATCTTTGAGAGTTTTTTTGTCAAAATCTTTTTGCATCTCGATCATATAACGTAAAGGTGACGTACTTAAATATCTCATTCTACATAAACGCAGCCTGCTGGTGCAAGCTACTGGCTAAACCCGCGGAAGCGGCAAGGAGAGAAAAGATTGCGGATTGCGGATTGAGGGTCGCAGAGTGCATAGCGCATAGCGAAAATGCTTAGGGCATAGGAAAGTAATTTCGAATTTCGAATTTTGGAATTGACGATTTTATAAGGCTTGGAATGGCCAAAGAAAGCGAATGGGAGTGATCACGAGTCGTCAGATAAAGTCTCTGTTGCATAGATGCCAATAACTGCATTCGTCTCTTGAACAGATCTCCACCGACCTCTTGAAGCAATCATGAAATCCGTAGGTTCTTTGTTTCTCTCTAATGTATTCAGTAGCGCACGCTTCACACAATCCACCGGAGTAATCAGTAGTATAAGTGCCATTGATCCAAATCTTTCCGCACTTTATGCAAATGTAAGTCATTTTTGGCTACCTTTTAATGTTGCCGAAGCTGACTCGTCCAGTAACATGCCAAACTAATTGTTTCCCCAAATTATAGGGATCAACAAGCAAGGGATGTGCCAATTAAGGTGAGAAGTAGTCTATGAGCCAAAAGCGCAGCTCGCTTGGTACCAATGATCTTGTTGCAGCATGTGATCTTTACTTGTTGACCAAGCTGACTTATCTTATATTTTACCGTCGGTTTATATCTTCGATGCAACCGGCTTTCGCAAAGTCCCCAAGTCACTCCTAAGAGGCAAATGATTGACTGGAAAGGGCCTCAGCATGTCATCACGAAAGGGCGTTATCGCACTCATGGGCTCGGGTGAGCTAACCGCCACCATGGTCGAGGTTCATAAGGAGCTACTGGTTGGGCTGTCCGGTCCCCCGCGAGCTGTATTTTTAGACACACCGGCAGGTTTCCAGCTCAACATAGATCACCTGTCCCAGAGAGCGGTGGAATATTTTCGCAAACATGTTCAACGGCCCATGTCCATCGCCTCCTACAAATCTAAGGAGGTGGATACACCATTAGAAGTAGAGCAGGCACTTCACACCCTACGAGAAGCCAATTTCATTCTGATTGGTCCAGGTAGCCCAACCTACGCCGTTCGCCAATGGCAGCATACATCCATTCCAGAAATCCTTACGAAGCGGGTGGAGGATGGTGGTTGCCTTGTGGCTGCCAGTGCGGCAGCGCTGACAGTGGGCCGTTTTACCCTCCCAGTGTATGAGATTTACAAAGTGGGGCAAGAGCTGCACTGGGTGGAGGGGATAAACATTCTTGAGCACTTTGGTTTTAACCTGGTGGTGATTCCTCATTGGAATAATGCGGAAGGTGGGACGCATGACACCCGCTTCTGTTTCATGGGCGAATCCCGATTCAAGAATCTGGAGAGTTTATTGCCTGAAGACGTTGCAATATTTGGTTTGGATGAGCACACTGCTTGTCTGATTGACCTCGAAAAGGAAGAGGCTGTTATCAAGGGACTTGGCAGCGTCACTTTGAGACGCCGGGGAGCCGAAATTGTTTTTGAAAAGGGAGACCGTTTTTCCCTCGACGTTCTTCGTGGGGGAGAGGTTGGTAAGGATTGGCAAGCACCAACCAGAGAGCAAACAATTCAGTCAAAGCCGACACCCGATGCAGAGGAGAAGTCTTTTTGGGACCGAATCCACTCCATTCAAGAAGCTTTTCATAGTGGTCTCGAGAAGGACGATCCAAGAGAGACCACCAATGCGCTTCTCGAGTTGGATCGAACCATATGGCAGGCTAAACAGGATTTAGAAAATGAGGAGTCCATTTCCCAAGGCAGGGAAATTCTTCGAGATCTGTTAGTATTGTTTGGGATGCGGCTGGAGTCGTCCCCGAAAGACGGGGCTAATTGCCTCGAACCCCTTGTAGAAGAGTTTCTCCAATTGCGGGAAAGATTCAGACAAAACCAGCAGTGGCAGGAAGCTGATGCCATTCGAGAAAGCTTGCAGCGAGCGGGGATATTAATCGAAGATACAGCGGACGGTCCAAGGTGGCGACTTCAGTGATAAGTCAGTAGTCGCCAGAGAGGAGTTTCGGTTAAGGGTACAAGGTAAAGGGCTCTAAGCTAAGTATATGATTCTAAGTTCGTGTTCCCTGCACCCTGCGCCTTGTGCCTATCGCCAGGTCTAACCTGAGACAGACATCAAAGCAGATTACAACATCAAGCAGTAAAGGTTAATCCAAATGATCGTTCATCCTTCGATTTCGGTTCTTTTTGTTGCGGAGAATGAGGATTCTTTTCTCCGGCCGCTTTTGTCGTACCTGCGATCAATCCAACATGTCAAGTTGACCGTGGCAGTAACATTGCCTGGCGATTTGAGCCCCTACGATGTTGTTGCTACTGCCAATACGGCCGCTTTTACCGGTAACAGTGATCGCTT
>CP070735.1:2034169-2038631 GCA_020347625.1 Deltaproteobacteria bacterium | reverse complement strand
GAATATGCAACAGAAAAAACCACAACCTTACCCAGTGTCCGGCATGGAAAACGGCCATCGGATTGAGTCCCGTGTCATGGAAGAACGGTTGCAAACGGCTGTTTCTGAAGGACACCTCTACCTGGAGGTAGAGGCCTTCGGTCAGCATGGCATCGGCGGGCGCCTATGGGGGGCGGGAGATGAGCCGGTAAATATCAAGATAATAGGCGCACCCGGCCAAAGGACCGGTTCCATGGGTTTTCCCAATACCCGTATCGAGATAATGGGACCGGCCTCGGATGATGTGGGTTGGCTCAATGCCGGGGCGGAGATCACCGTCCACGGTCATGCCACCAATGGCACCGCAAACGCCATGGCTCAGGGGAAGATATACGTCGCCGGTAATATTGGCGCCCGGGGCATGACCATGACCAAATACAACCCCCGCTTTGAACCGCCGGAACTCTGGGTTCTGGGATCGGTGGGCGATTATTTTGCTGAGTTCATGGCCGGCGGTATTGCTGTGGTTTGTGGCCATGAAGGTCAAAATCCCGACAATGTCCTGGGATTCCGCCCCTGCGTTGGAATGGTTGCGGGGAAAATATTTTTCCGCGGTCCCCACGGAGGGTTTAGTCAGCACGACGCCAAGCTGATACCTATAGCGGACGAGGATTGGCTCTGGCTAACAGAAAACCTCCAACTCTTTCTGGAAAGAATCAATAAAAAGAATCTCCACAAAGAACTTTCAGAGCGGGACCAGTGGCAATTGCTCGAGGCCCGGAGTCCGCTTGAAAGGGGTATCCAAGCACGACGCTCCATGAATGATTTCTGTGAAGAAGTGTGGGACAGAGAGTTGGGAGCAGGTGGACTCATCGGTGACCTCAGCACTATCGAGCGTGAGCCCATCCCGCTGATCACCACAGGTGAGCTGCGCCGTTTTGTACCCGTGTGGGAGAATCAGGCATATCTACCTCCTTGTGAGGCAAGCTGTCCCACCGGCATCCCGGTGCATGAGCGTTGGCGCCTGATTCGTGAAGGGCGCGTGGACGAGGCAGTGGACATGGCCCTGACCTATACACCTTTCCCCGCCACAGTCTGCGGCTACCTGTGCCCGAACCTGTGCATGCAGGGCTGCACGCGTCATTGGGCCGGCATGACCCCGGTGGACGTGAGCAGTCTAGGTAAAGCAAGTCTAGAGGCCAAGCTGCCGGAATTGCCATCTCTGTCAGGAAAACGGGTGGCGATTATTGGGGGTGGTCCCAGCGGCCTTTCTGTAGCCTGGCAACTGCGGCAACAAGGCCATGAAGCTGTCATCTTTGATCTGGAGAAAAAGCTGGGTGGAAAGATAAGCACGCTGATCCCCAGAAGTCGAATTCCTGATGATATCGCTAACGCTGAACTGGAGCGAGCCCGCGAGGCTCTCCCCCAAATTCATCTGCAACAGAAGCTGGGGCGAGAAGAGGTCGAACAGCTCAAGGTGGACTATGACTTTGTTGTTGTTGCGGTGGGGGCACAAAAACCTCGAATTCTGCCGGTACCAGGTAAGGAAAGAATGATTCCGGCGCTGACTTTTCTCAAGCAGAGCAAGGCGGGTGAAGCCAAAGTCGGAAAGAGGGTCGTGGTTATCGGGGCAGGAAACGTGGGCTGTGATGCGGCCACAGAAGCACACCACTTGGGAGCAGAAGAAGTCACCCTAATTGATATCCAGACGCCTCTTTCTTTCGGTGCAGAGCGAGACGCAGCAGAGGAGATTGGTGCCAATTTCCGCTGGCCATGTTTCACCAAGGCGGTGACCCAAAAAGGAGTAGAACTAACCACCGGCGAGGTCATACCGGCCGACACCGTCATCATCTCCATTGGAGATGAACCCGATCTTGATTTTCTTCCGGAGTCGGTGCGTACCGTCAATGGATTCATTGAGGTGAACGACATCCATCAGACCACGGATCCCCAGATATTTGCCATCGGCGATGCGGTGAAACTGGGACTTCTCACCGATGCCATTGGTGCGGGCCGCACAGCAGCCCAGGCCATCAGCGACATATTGGCGGGCAAGCGTCCCCGGGGTGACACCCGGCAGATCATTGATCGCTCGCGCATTAAGCTGGAATACTTTGATCCCCGCTTGCAGAGCTTTGAGAGCGTGGAGCACTGTGCCATGGAGTGCTCTTCCTGCGGCTCTTGCCGTGACTGTGGGGTTTGTATCACCATATGCCCTCAGGGGGCCATCACCAAGAAAGAGGAGGGGGAAAACAACCTCGAGATGGTGGTGGATCCCGAAAAGTGTATCGGCTGTGGTTTCTGCGTCGGGGCCTGCCCCTGCGGCATCTGGAATCTGGTGGAAAATGATCCGTTGGGCGCCTAGCGCAGAGCGCTCCGCGCAGCTAACAGCCGGCAGCTAGCAGTAGTCAGCAGGCAGTAATCAAAGTAATTGTCATACCGGACACGGCGAAGCCGTGATCCGGTATCCAGCTTTTATCGCCTTTTCTGGATTCCGGATAGTCGCTAGGTTCCTTCCGGAATGACGAATGGGTGATTTCAGCCGCAAATTTAACTTTTCCCATGACCCAAAATTAATCATTTTTCATTGAAACAAGGTTCTCAGACATAACCGTTTACTGTTTACCCTTTACCGCTTACGATCCGCCCTGTCAGAAAATTCTACTAATCCACCTAAATAAAGGTATAATAAAGGCTTTAACAAGGGAAAGAATCCGGTAGCCAGTAGCCAGAATCCAGCAGGAAAAAGAAACTCTTTACAGTTTTTACCTTCTGTCTCCTAGCTCCTGTCTCCTGACTACTTTCTTGAACCATTCAAAGGAACAATCGTCAAAATGGAACAAATCATCACCCACCTCAAAAGTCAGAGAAAAGATCTGAAACAGTTGGAACAGCTTTCGGATTCGGCAAGAATTTCGGCGATGGTCGATGTGGCCCTCATTTCGCTCTACAACCGGTTGACCAACCGGATGGACATGGATCCCCAGGAAATCCGTCGCTCCGGTGCGGTTCTCGCCACCGGCGAATTTGGCCGGCGCCAACTCGGCCCCTACTCGCCAATAACGCTTCTTTTCCTGCAAACCCCTGAAACTCCATTCAAGGAAGAGGCCTGGACAACAGGTATCGTGCAGCCGTTGCAACAAGCAGGCTGGGATGTTGAGTTCCAAATGGCCACAACTGAACAGGTTGTAGAGTTGTGTTTGATCGATTTTGACTGGCTTAGCAATATTATCGATAGCCGGTTCATTAGTGGCTCCCGTCCATTGGTGGACGGCTTACGTCTCAACCTTGCGCAGGGAATTAATGTTGACAAGGATCGGCAATCAATTCGGATTTTCCTGGAGGAATGGAAGGAACGGCAGGCCGCTCAGCGAGACCCGCGGTGTCTCCTCGAACCCGACCTGGAGTATAGCGGCGGGGGTTTGGGCGAATTGAATCGGATACGCTGGGCTGGTTTTCTGCTCAATGGTAGGGGGACCCTGGCGGAAATGGACACGCTGGATCCAGACAGTCTCGCGGCGCTTCAGAATGCCGAGCGTTTCTTACTACGACTGCGGAATCATCTGCAGCACCTCCGCGAACGCCAGGAGACCCGACTACAGTACGAAGCTCAGCAGGCGGTTGCACAAAGCCTGGGCTATCAGGATCAAGGCGACTTCCCGGCGGTCGAAGTGATGATGAAAGAGGTGGAAGGTCATTTCTACGAAGTTCGTTTGATAGCGGACCGTTTCAGGGAATTGTTGCGAGAATGGCTGGCCGCCGAAGAAAAGGAAGCAGCTAAACCGATCAAGCGAGAAGTGGCACCTGGAATGTGGGTTGAACTGGGTCGGCTCATGGTGAACCCCCAGGTTTTTGCCAGTCCAGACGATGCTTTGCTGGAGCTCTTCAAACAGTCGCTTCGATTAGGTCTGCCCCTGGGAGTGGAGGCATACCAGTGGGCCAGAAGCCATGCTCATCTCTTGGCCGAAGCTTTCGAAGGTAAAGCGGCGCTGCGTGACTGGCTCTTTGACATTATCCGGGAAGAAACAGCCGACATCGAAACCATCAGGGCCCTTTATGATACGGAGGTGCTACAGACCCTTGTCCCCGAACTCAGACAGGTACATGCTTTGATTCAGCATGACGCCTTTCACCTCTACCCAGTCCATGAGCATCACCTACTAACATTTGCTGAACTCAAGAAGCTTGTCAAAGGTGATTATGACTCTGACTATCCACAAATACCAGAATGGCTTGATGGCATCAGTGACCTGGAGGTGCTCCTGCTGGCAGGGCTAATCCACGATGTAGGTAAGAGTGGCGGTCACGGCCATGCCCGGCGGGGGGGTGATATGGCGCTGCTCATCGGAGAACGTCTTGGTCTCGCCGATGAGGAGAGGGAACTTCTCAGCTTTTTTGTGACCAACCATGTGTTGCTTACAGACAGTGCCGCGCGACGTGATCTTAGTGACGAGCAGATGATCCAGCACTGCACCAGTGTTAT
>CP070735.1:2030198-2034069 GCA_020347625.1 Deltaproteobacteria bacterium | reverse complement strand
GTGTGCTGTATTCAAATGGTAGGCTGTTATGAGCCGTGGTCGGACCAAGCTAATATTAAATGAATCCTATGATATTTATCGAACGGTGAAAAGATGAAAAAGATTTATGATGGCAAAAAGAAGACAAAATTGGGTACTGCAAAAAGGCCCGCTGTTGTTAATGTACAAACCGAAGAAAGATTGAAAGAAGTAGCATCGATATTTGAAGAAAAGGGTTGGAACTATACAATTGGATTGGAACCAGATAAACCAGAGGACATCACCGATTTAGAAATATTATTAGAGACACCCAAAACGAAGATAGCCGAAAAGAAAGTTGGACGCAATGAGCCCTGCCCATGTGGCAGCGGGAAGAAGTATAAAAAATGCTGTGGTAAATAAGGCTATTTTCTCTCATTTTTAGCAGATTGGCATTGGCAATCTCGTCGGAAAGAACAGGGGAATAGATGAAAGAAAAGCGTATCGCCAAGATCGCTGAGGAACTCGAGCTTAAGCCACAACAGGTTCTGGCTACTGCGGCGCTGCTTGATGAAGGGGCCACTGTCCCATTTGTTGCCCGCTATCGTAAAGAGGCGACTGATTCCCTGGATGAGGTGGCTATAGCAACAATCCGCGACCGACTCCATCAACTGCGTGAGCTTGACAAAAGGAGGGAGGCCATACTGAAGTCTCTCCATGAGCGGGAGGTTCTTACCGATGAGCTGAAAGACAAAATCCTGGCCGCAGAGACCCTGACCATCCTGGAGGACATTTATCTACCTTACCGACCGAAACGGCGAACCCGTGCAACCGTTGCCAGGGAGCAAGGGTTGGAACCGCTTGCCTTGAAACTTTTTGCCCAGGAACAAACCACAGATCCTCCTGGCGAGGCTAAAGCCTTTGTCGAGCCTGAGAAAGGAGTGCAGACGATCGAAGATGCCCTGGCCGGCGCTCGGGACATTATCGCCGAGTGGGTGAACGAGGATCAAGTTGCCCGCGCGAAAATGAGAGCTTTCTATGCTGAAAAGGGAATCTTCCAGACCAGGGTGGTTCCAGGCAAGGAGACCGAGGGGAACAAGTACAGGGACTATTTCGACTGGCAGGAGCCCGTATCAAAGGCACCTTCTCATAGGATTCTGGCCATGCGGCGGGGCGAAAAAGAAGGTGTTTTGACACTCCGTGTCCATCCGCCGGAGGCTGAAGCCCTGAACCTTCTGGAAACCCTTTTTGTCAAGGAAGATGGGGCCGCTGCCCAACAGGTCATTATCGCCGTGCAAGACAGCTACAAGCGCCTCCTATCTCAGGCAATGGAAACGGAGATCCGCAAAGCCACCAAAGAGCGAGCCGATGCAGAGGCTATCCGTGTTTTTGCGGACAATCTCCGTCAGCTACTTTTAGCGCCGCCCCTTGGAAGGAAAAACGTCCTGGCCATAGATCCGGGACTCCGCACTGGCTGCAAAGTAGTTTGTTTGGATCGGCAGGGAAAACTGCTCAACACCGATACGATTTATCCCTTCACCTCCGAAAAGAGCAAGTTGGAGTCAGTGGCAATACTTGGAAGATTGTGCGAGCGCTATCAGGTTGAGGCCATAGCAGTGGGAAACGGCACCGGCGGAAGGGAAACAGAGGCTTTGGTAAGGGGTATGGACCTTCCAGGCAACATACCGGTGGTCATGGTCAACGAGAGCGGCGCCTCAGTGTATTCTGCTTCCAAAGTGGCTAGAGAGGAGTTTCCAGACCTCGACGTGTCGGTTCGTGGTGCGGTTTCTATTGGTAGACGACTGGTGGATCCCTTGGCGGAATTGGTGAAGATTGACCCCAAATCCATTGGAGTGGGCCAATATCAGCACGATGTAGATCAGCAAGCCTTGAAGAGCACTCTGGATGACGTGGTCAGCAGCTGTGTGAATGGTGTGGGCGTGGAGGTCAACACAGCCAGCGAGCAGTTGCTCACCTACGTCTCCGGGCTCGGGCCGCAGTTGGCAAAAAGCATTATCAAGTATCGAAATGAACACGGCCCGTTTCTGTCCAGAGAGGATTTGAAGGCAGTACCCCGCCTGGGCCCCAAGGCATTTGAACAGGCAGCGGGCTTCCTGCGTATCAGAGATGGGAGAAATCCTCTCGATGCCACAGCTGTTCACCCTGAATCCTACCAGGTTGTGGAGGCCATGGCCAGTGATCTAGGCTGTTCAATAATGGAGCTTCTCAGTGACGAGGAACTCAGGCACCGAATTGATCTATCCAAATATGTGACTGAAACGGCGGGCATACCTACGCTCACTGACATTCTTGCAGAACTTGCCAAGCCTGGCCGTGACCCGCGCCAGCGATTCGAGGTTTTTACCTTTTCCGGGGAAGTGCAGAAGATAGATGACTTGCGGCCGGGCATGAGATTGCCCGGGATCATCACCAATGTCACTGCCTTTGGGGCCTTTGTCGACGTCGGCGTGCATCAGGATGGCCTGGTTCACGTGAGCCAACTTGCTGACCGTTTTGTCAAAGACCCCAGCGATGTGGTCAAGGCTCAGCAACAAGTGACGGTCACGGTTTTGGAAGTGGATCTTGAAAGAAAACGGATTTCTCTTTCTATGAAAACGAATCCTGCTAAGTCAGCAAAAGGGGTAAAAGAAGAGCCAAGGCGTGAACGCAAGAGCAAGGTGAAACGGACAAAACAGGGGAGGGGTCCTGAGCCTTTCAATAACCCATTCGCCGACGCTCTTAAGAAATAGTGAAGTAAAAAGAGGGACGTCCATAAAATTATAACTTTCTGGGTTAGCATAGGGCAGAAGGTGATTGGGGATTGCGGATTTAGGAGAGCATAGAGAAAGACAGCTGGCAGCCGCCTTCGCCTCATGGCTTCCGCCTTCGTTAAAACTACGGCGAGACAAGTCGGCGCGCCAAGGATTGTAGCTAGCAGCTTGCAGTACTCAGAATAGGTTGTGTCGAGGGTATCACAGATTGTGATATCCTCATTTTCCTCACTCATTAAAAGGGGACGACCCTCAATAACAAACTTATCTTGTTGGCAAAGGGCCTGGGCCATTGTGCCCTCACCGACCAAAGAGCCGGTGGGGGCTTTTTTGTGGGGATTATCCACCAATATGTTGTGTCAGTGAACATAATAAAAGAGTGTGGATTAAGGGATGTAATGTTAAGCCCGACAGAACTCTTGGGAAGTTGTATATTACTCGATCTAGGGCGCATCTTTTCTTGATCCTGGTTGGTCTAATCAACGGATCACCCAAACCGATAGCCACCTCTCGAATTGTCCGCAAGTCTTCCAATTCCGAAATCTAATTGCTCATAACTATTACGCAAAAATGGCACTTGAGTGACAACTTATGATCCAGATTATCTATGACTTTAAGGTTAATGACAGGTCTGGCAGCATTTAAGTGCATGGTATTTCAACAAAATAGCTCAATCATTTAATCTGGCATGATTCTTTCATTCCCCTTGCGTTTGCATGCAGCGAAGGAAGTTAGGGATCGACATGCATACGAGGCTGTACCTGTTTGGCTACACTAAAACCTTGTCTGCTCAATTTGAAAACTACAAGATGATTTGGCGCAGTAATCTCCTCTTCTCCTGTGAACCGTGATTTCACTCTCAACTGATTAGCTTCAGACTGGATCCCTCTCCTCAATCCCTATGGAGTTCTAAATTTAGAGTTAAAGTCCGGGGAATCAAGTTAGCTGTAAATTCCCTGAAGATCTAACAAGCAGAAGTAGTTTCTTTTGAGGATGGAATAAGCCATGAGACACAAATCAACACTTATCGCAGTTTTATTTTTCCTTCTTTTCTTCTCATTTTGCCGCATTTCTTTTGCTGATGGTACGATTCTGCCGGAACCGTACGTCAAACTTCCAAATATTCCTGTACAACGGGCATT
>CP070735.1:2026122-2030098 GCA_020347625.1 Deltaproteobacteria bacterium | reverse complement strand
TGTGGCCCTGGCAAATGCCTTCGATGTGGGAGTAAACGACCTGCCGCTCTCGATTATCTGCTCATGGTACGAGCAAAAAGCAGCGGCTATCCTGTTGAGTCTGTTGCATTTGGGAATCAAGAACATTCGTCTTGGTCCATCACTGCCGGCTTTTCTGTCGCCTGCCGTGCTCGATACGCTGGTGCAGACCTTTGACATCAAGCCCATCACCACGCCGGATGAGGATCTAAAGGCGATTTTGGGGTAAATTTAGTCATGGTGGGAGGGGCTGGTCCCCTCCCCTAAACCCTTTCCCTCTCGAAATCGAGAGATGAACGTTGATGGAAATTACAAATTACAAATCCCAAATAACAAACAAATCACAATGACCGAAATTCAAAATCCCAAACCTTTGCATCTTTTAATAAGAGTATTCCAAATGTGTTTTGGTCATTGAATATTGGAATTTGCAATTTATTTATAATTTGGTGCTTGGAATTTGGGATTTCTGGAACGTAGGAACTGATGTCACATCTCAGATCCCACATCCGTTAAACGAAAAGCCGAGGTTGATAGCACATGGCCCGAAGAGTAACTGTTGACCAGGATGAATGCATCGGTTGCGGAACCTGCGAAGGGATTTGCCCTGAGGTGTTTCAGCTCAATGAGGAAGAAGGCAAGTCAGAAGTAATCAAACCGGAAGGAGGTCCCGAAGATCTGATTCAGGAAGCGATCGAATCATGTCCAGTGGAAGCTATTCACTGGGAGGAGTGAGTCCTACAGAAATTCAAGAGGAATTAGAAAGGAGAGTGATGGAGATTCTTAAATTTTGCCCTGCAACCTGGTGAGAAGCGATTCCTGTGTATTCGCTCCCACATCATCCTGAAAGCGGCTCTCCAATTTGAGCTGACCGATTTTCTCTACCTGCTCTGCCCTGCTGGCCAGCACAACTTATTTGTTCTTCACGCACAGTAAAAGGTTCTTTACGAAAGTACTCTGTGAGCAATTGCAAGACGGAGACAAATTTGTAGCAAAATAAATCCCACTAATTCTCTAGGAGTAATGTCAGGCTAAAAGTGTTGAGCGGCTAAAAACAAGAGCTGCACAAAGCCTGCCCACACCATCAAACATGGAGGGAACCCATGGCAAAGAGAAACCTTCTCTCCTCTCTTCGCTTCCTTCGACCTCGTAACAGCTGCCAAAAAGAAGCCCTTGCAGGAAACTGGGCTGAGGTTCGCTGCGGCGAGCGGGCTTGGGAGGATTTCTACCGAAAAAGATGGCAGTACGACAAGAAGGTCCGTTCTACCCACGGGGTCAATTGCACGGGATCGTGTTCCTGGGACGTTTACGTCAAGGATGGGATCATTGTTTGGGAGACCCAAAGAGGTGACTATCCAAGCTGTGGCCCTGATTTGCCCGACCACGAGCCTAGGGGATGTCCCCGGGGAGCCACTTTCTCCTGGTACACTTACAGCCCGGTTCGGCTCAAATACCCCTACATTCGCTCGGTGTTATTGGAAATGTGGCGAGAGCAAATCAATTCCCAGTCCGATCCGGTGGCTGCCTGGCAGACCATTGTGGAGGATGAAGAAAAGAGGAGACTCTACCAACGGGCCCGGGGCAAAGGTGGATTTATCCGTGTTTCCTGGGACGAAGCTGCCACTCTCATAGCGGCATCTACAGTGTATACCATAAAGAAATATGGACCCGAAAGAATCTTCGGCTTCACCCCCATCCCCGCCATGTCCATGGTCTGTTATGCATCGGGCGCACGCTTTCTCTCCCTCATCGGCGGTTCCTTAATTAGTTTCTACGACTGGTATTGCGATCTGCCCCCTGCCTCTCCCCAAATCTGGGGCGAACAAACGGATGTTCCGGAAAGCGCCGACTGGTATGAGTCCAGTTACATGATAGTCTGGGGGAGTAACCTGCCCATGACCCGCACGCCTGACGCCCACTTTTTCACCGAGGCACGCTACCGGGGGGCCAGGGTTACAGCGGTAGCACCGGACTACGCCGAGTATGTGAAATTTGCCGACACCTGGCTGCCGGCAAAGGCGGGGACCGATACCGCTCTGGCCATGGCCATGACTTTTGTTATCTTCAAGGAATTTTACCTCGAGCGGCCGTCCGACTATTTCACGTCTTATGCGAAAGCATACACCGATCTTCCCTTTGCCGTGGTTTTAAAACCAAAAGATGAA
The DNA here is from genome assembly GCA_020347625.1 of Deltaproteobacteria bacterium. Taxonomy (GTDB): domain Bacteria; phylum Desulfobacterota; class Syntrophobacteria; order BM002; family BM002; genus BM002. The sequence goes on along the minus strand of CP070735.1, from coordinate 2,027,915 downwards.
CAATACGTATCGGAGCGTTTTTTGAGAGCCTCAGATCTGGGCTTTGACCAGAACAACGGAGATTGGAAAACGCTCTACTACGACGTCAATAGCAAGAGTTTTGTAGTCCCCAACGGCAGCATAGGTTTCCGCTGGAACGAGGAAGGACGGTGGAATCTTCACCAGCTGGATTCAGTGAGTGGGGAAGCGGTGGATCCGCTCTTGAGCTTTGCTGAGGAAAATGATGAATGGGTTTCGGTTGGCTTTCCCTTTTTTGATTTCCGGGGTGCAAAGGTAAGAATCGGCAAAGTCCCGGTGAAAAAAATAATACGGAACGGTGAGGAGGTCACGGTAACCACGGTCTTTGATCTCATGGCAGCCAACCTTGGGGTTGACCGAGGGCAGGGAGGAGAGGTTGCCCAGGACTATGACGAGCCGAAACCCTACACGCCCGGTTGGCAGGAACCGATAACCGGAGTTCCCAAAGCAGATGTGATTAGAGTAGCTCGGGAATTCGCCGAAAATGCGGACAAGACTAGAGGAAAATCCTTGATTTTCCTGGGGGCCGGCACCAACCACTGGTACCACAACGATATGACCTACCGGGCCATCCTGAACCTCACCACCCTCTGCGGCTGTCAGGGTGTAAACGGTGGCGGCTGGGCCCACTATGTTGGTCAAGAGAAAATCCGGCCTCAGGCTGCCTGGTCTGCCATTGCCTTCGGGTTGGATTGGCGCAGGCCGCCGAGACAGCAGAATGGCACCTCTTTTTATTATTTTGCTACTAATCAGTTCCGCTACGAGACCTTTGACGCCAGTCACATCGGTTCACCCTTGGCCGAGAACTGGGTGGATAAACACTTGGCTGATTATAACGTGATTGCTGCCAGGCTCGGCTGGCTACCTTCCTATCCTCAGTTCAATCGGAATCCCTTGCACCTGTGCAAAGAGGCCGTGGAAAATGGGGCCACCTCCGATGAAGAGATTATCTCTTACGTGGTGGACAAGATCAGTAAAGGCGAGGTCCAGTTCGCCCTGGAGGACCCGGACAGTCCGGAAAATTGGCCTCGAGTTCTTTTCCTTTGGCGGGCAAATCTGCTGGGTGCGAGCGGCAAGGGGCATGAGTATTTCCTGAAACATCTTCTGGGAACGGACCACGCGGTGCTAAATCGAGAAGGTGAAAAAAAGACCGAGGAGGTCCTGTGGCGGGATTCTGCTCCTGAAGGCAAACTGGATCTCTTGGTCACCTCAGAGCTCCGGATGTCCACCAGTGCCCTGTATGCGGATGTTGCCCTACCCGCAGCCTCCTGGTACGAGATGCATGATCTCAGCACTACTGATCTGCACTCTTTTATTCATCCCTTTAACCCCGCCATTGATCCGCCCTGGGAGAGCAGGACTAACTGGGATCAGTTCAAAGCCATTGCTGAGAAATTCTCGGAACTGGCGGCAGGTCATCTGGGCGAAGAAAAGGATTTAGTCGCAACTCCCCTGCTCCACGACTCACCTGGAGAGATTGCCCAACCCACGGTCAGAGACTGGAAAAAGGGTGAAGTGGAGCCCATACCCGGAAAAACCATGCCGAATCTCACCGTGGTAACCCGGGACTACCCGAATACCTACAAAATGATGACCGCTCTAGGGCCCTTGGTGGCCAGTGTGGGAATTGGCTCCAAGGGGGTCACCTGGAAGGCGGATCAGGAATACGAAGAACTGAAGGCAAAGCTTGGAACGGTCTCAAGCGATGGAGTGATTGGGGGCATGCCCCAGTTGCAAACAGGCAAGCAGGTGGCGGAAGCGATACTGGCTCTGGC
>CP070735.1:2020716-2026022 GCA_020347625.1 Deltaproteobacteria bacterium | reverse complement strand
GAGCCAATTGTGGCGGCTGCGGCCTTCCTGGTTGTAGCTCTGCCGCCCAAGCCATTGTGGTTGGCCAATTGGCGCCCAATGCCTGTGTGGGTGGAGGCGTCGACGTTCACGAGAAGGTGGCTGGAATCCTCGGTGTTGAAGTGGAGCTAAAGGAGCCCGAAATCGCCCAGATCGGTTGCCGCTATAGCGTTGCCAAGGCAGATATCAAATTTCTCTACGATGGTGTTAATGATTGCCGTGCCGCCATGCTCTTAAACGGTGGCGTCAAGGAATGTCCCATCGGCTGCATTGGTCTGGGATCATGCATCAAGGCCTGCCCTTTTGGCGCCCTCTCCATGGGAAATGACGGCCTGCCGATTGTTCACGAAGACATTTGTACCGGATGCGGGACCTGCGTCCGCACCTGTCCCAAGGGAATCATTGCTCTCACTTCGGTGACAAACCGCATTCTTGGCGAGTACACCACCGATGAATGCACCGCTCCGTGTCAAAGAACTTGCCCGGCCGGGATCAACATTCCCGAACAAATCCAGCAAACGGCCTTGGGGAATTATCTAGAAGCTGTGCGGGTGATCAAGGAAAGGAACCCTCTGCCCCTTGTCTGCGGTCGGATTTGTCCCCATCCTTGTGAGTTCGACTGCCGCCGCAATCTCACCGACGAACCGGTGGCCATCAACTACCTGAAACGATTCGTGTCCGACTATGAACGAGAGAGCGGCCAGCGGTTGCAGCTCTTCAAGGCACCTGAGACGGGCCGTCGCCTCGCCGTTGTCGGTGGCGGTGCTGAAGGCTTGACTGCCGCCTGCTTCCTCGCCCGGTTAGGTCATTCTCCCACCGTATTTGAGGCCATGCCCAAACTGGGCGGTCTGCTTCGCACGGTGATTTCTGAATCACGGTTGCCCAAAGAGGTTCTGGATTGGGATATAGAGGGTATCTTGGAACTAGGAGTGGAGGCCCAAACTGAAAAAGCCCTCGGCAAGGACTTCACTGTGGCATCTCTGCTTCAGGAGGGCTATGAGGCTGTGGTTTTGGCTACAGGCGGCTGGGACGCTATGCTCCTGCGCGGGCAAGACCCCGATCTGGCACAAGCCATTCCCGGTCTCTATCTGCTGCTCCCAGTCTCGTTGGCCTGGGCACAAGGAATGGACGTCCCTGTGGGCCGGCGAGTTGTGATTGTGGGCGGTGGGGAAATGGCCCTGGACGCTGCCAGAAGATGTCGCCAGGCAGGGGCAGAACAAGTAACCATTGTTTATAACCGTTCTAAGGGGGAGCTGGGGCTCTTCGACTCTGATCTAGCTAAAATTGGCGATGAGGGCACAGAGGTTCATTTCGATGCTACCCTGACCCAGCTCAAAGGAGTAGATGATCATCTAACTCAACTGGTATTTTCCAAACTCGCCTCCTCCACTGCTGCCATTAGAAGATTTGCTGAGATAGCGATTCCCGCCGATACGGTTATCGCTGCCTCCGGGCGCTTACCGGAAATGATCTTTGTCAAAGTACCAGCGCTGGAGGGAGAGGAAACTCCCTTGTTGTGGCAAACCATCTCTCCTTATCACCCACCTTCAATAGTGAGACCTGAAGGAATTTTTGCCACCAATGACCCCATAAGCGACTACAGAGCAGTAGTGGAAGCCATTGGTGCCGGCCGGAGGGCGGCAGCCTCAACGCACATGTTCCTCACTGGGAAAGAAATCACCCCGCCAGTTCATATGATCGCCAACCAAACAGAGGTTCTGGATGTGGATCAGGTGCAGGAACTGCTGCCTGTTGGGCCCAGACAAAAGATGCCCAAGCGACCTCCCGAGGAACATTTCGATCCCAGCCTCGAAATCGAACGGGGACTCACCGAGGAAATGGCCAAGCAAGAGGCTCTCAGGTGTCTCAATTGTGGATTGATCTGCTATGCACGGGGCAGGTATCACTAAGCAGATCCCTGTGTCTTTGAAAGGGAATGGAGAACAGCATGGCTCGAATTCTAGTTCTGGACGACGTCCAGGAGGCCGTCAACGCCGTCCGCAGAGTATTGGAGAAAAGGGGGCACGAGGTCGTTGGTTACACGGATGAAGATGAGGCCATTGAACATGTTGCTGACCATCCGGTTGACCTTGCAATCCTGGACATAAAACTGAAAAAGATGGATGGAGTTCAGGTCCTGAGCAAACTAAAGGAGATTCACCCCTCCATAAAAGTCATTATGCTTACGGGTTACCCCTCGCACGCAACCGTTGAGGAAGCTATGCGACTCGGTGCAAATGCCTACTGTATGAAACCCATTGACCGAAGCGAAATTGAAAGCAAGGTGGCCGAGGTTTTGGAGCAGGAAACCCATATACAGCTGGTTCGCTACCCTGAGAAAGCAGAATTAAAGACGCAAGATATCCTCTTCAGATCCTTGAGCAATGGCGTCTATATCGTTACGGTTCAGGACGAAGGCCAGATCAATGGCGTGACCACACCCTGGGTTACCCAGCTATCTTACGACCCCCCGATGGTAATGGTGGCCATTTCACCCCTGAGAAAATGCCATGAAATGATCACAAGTAGTGGTCAGTTTGCGGTGAACGTTCTGGCATCCGGACAGGTAGATGTCGCCTCCCGATTTGCTCTAACCACAGGACGCGAAATGGACAAATTCGAAGGGGTTGTCCCTCAGCGAACACCCGCGGGCAACCCTCTCTTGTCGGATGTTGTTGCTTATATTGATTGCGAACTATTGAAAACGGTGGCGGTTGGGGACCACTCCTTGTTCGTTGGCGAGGTGATAGGGGCGGAAGTTCTCGATCCGACCTTATCACCCCTGACATTTGACCCGTCGGATTACTTTTGGGAAATTCGCCCATGATGACAGAAGAGGGCATGGTCAAGAGAACAATAGGCAGTAAAGCTTGGGTCGTTACCAGGCGGTCCGACATGTGCGAGAGCTGCAGCTCCCATGGTGCCTGCAAAGCTCTGGGCGGCGGTAAAGAGATGGAGGTTGAAGCCATTAACACCGTTCAGGCGCGACCTGGTGACCAGGTGCTCTTGACCCTCGAAGACCAATCCTTGGTGAAACTTTCGTTCTTGGTTTACCTGTTTCCTATTCTGGCGTTGATTGCCGGAGCTGCCCTAGGGCAGAAAGTGGCTCCCATTCTGGGAACAAATCCTGAGTTGACCTCTTTTGGGCTTGCCTGCATCTGTTTCGGACTTGCTTTCGTCCTGGTTAAAATAAAGGACAAAAAGTTGGAGCAAACGGGGGCAGTTATCCCCAAAGTTGCACGAATCATTAAGGAAGGCTGATGAAAGAAGAAATTCAAGCGTACGTTAGAAATCTATTTGCAGAAGGAAAAATTAAGGGCTTTTTGGGCTTGAAACAGAAGGGAACCGACGTCGGCCCCCATCTATTTACCAACGCCGACGAACTCGAGGAACTATCCCTCGGAGACAGGGAGAGCCCTGCAGAGGCTCGCTATCCCCTGGACAAGATTTTGACCCATCTCGCCAGCGAGTATCCCAATGAGACTCTCGGCGTTCTGGTACGAGGCTGCGACGAGCGCGCTCTTCAGCTGCTTTTTACCGTCAGCATGCTGGATCCGGATCATGTGATCCCGGTAGGCTTTGCTTGCCCAGCCGAGCTAGCCGAAAAGCATCAGTGCTGGAAGCCCTTTCCGGATGCGTTGGTTGCAGGTGAGCCGGCCCAGGGTGTTGTGGGTGGCGAGGACCCGGTTGGTGCCCAAATGGATCTGCTCGGTAAACTGCAACAATGGTTTGACACCTTCGACCGCTGTGTCAAGTGCTTTGGCTGCCGGAACATTTGTCCGGTTTGTTATTGCCACGAATGCACCCTTGAGGAAGCTGCTATGATCCCCCGGGGAGACATTCCTCCAGCAAACCCCAACTTCCTTATGACCCGTGCCATGCACATGGTGGGCCGCTCCCTTTGCGTGTATTGTGGGCTCTGCGAGGAAGTTTGTCCCGCGGATATTCCTCTGAAAAGTTTATACAAACTGGTGGCAAAAGTTGTGGGACAGGAGGGGACGACCCCGGAAGGTTTGGCCGCAAAGGAGGAGGAAAAACAGGTAGCAGCGGGCAGTTGACACTAGGGACTAGGCACTAAGCTGAAAATATGCAATGAGGACAGTTAGGAGATGTTGGTCATGAAACAACCATTGCCCGAAATGGCGAAACCGATGAGTCGGAGAGCTTTTCTATCTCTCACTGGCACATTGAGTCTTGGCGTGGCTACCGTTGGCCTCCCGCTCCCCACCGAGGCAGTCAAATTTGACCCCGCATTGTACAAGGTTTCCAAGAGTCGCTTGGGCATGGGAACCTTTATAAACATGATCGCTCTACACCCCTCCCAGGGTGAGGCAGAAGATGCCATAGGGAGAGCCTTTGAAGAGATCTACCGGTTGAGTGATATCATGACTCGCTATAAGAGTGGCTCTCAAGTTAGCCATCTGAACAGCAGTGGTACTCTAAATGAGGTTCCGCCCGAGTTAATGCAGGTTCTGAGATCATCACTTCACTACCATGGCATCAGTCGGGGAACCTTCGATATTACGGTCAAACCTATAGTCGATCTATATCAGCAAAGTTTCAAGGCCAATAATGCTCCCCCCTCTCCTGAAGCACTCGAGGATGTGCTGGCGAGGGTAGGCAGTCAGCATCTCAGTCTTACCCCCAACTCCGTCTCTTTCGCCCGCAGCGAAATGGAAATCACCCTTGACGGTATTGCCAAGGGGTATATCGTAGATCGGGCCATGGATCTGCTGCGGGAGCAAAACATTCAACACGCTTTGATCAATGCCGGCGGCGATATTTTGGTTTATGGCGGCAAAGGGGAGGGCAAATCCTGGAAGATAGGTATTCAGGACCCCTGGAACCGAAAGGTTAATGTGGATGTGGTAGCTCTTAATAATGGGGCAATTGCCACCTCGGGTAACTACGAGGTCTTTTTTGATCGAGAGAAATTGTTCCATCATCTCATCAGACCCAATTCTGGCAGCCCAGCTCCTGAGACCGCTAGTGTTACTATTCGGGCAGCTAGCTGCATGGAAGCCGACGCCATAGCAACCAGTGTCTATGTAATGGGACCTGCCAGAGGGAACCAATTTATTAGACAGCTCCATTCTATAGAGGGGCTCGTCATAAACAGTCAGCGAAAGAAAATGCCATCCTCAGGATGGAATAGAATCTAAGGAGTTTTGCATGGACTACAGAACCGTACTGACCACCTGTGCCTATTGTGGCTGCGGCTGTGGCCTCTACCTGGAGGCTTTGGACGGTCGGCTAATCGGCACCCTGCCCTCCAAGACCAACCCCAT
>CP070735.1:2010844-2020616 GCA_020347625.1 Deltaproteobacteria bacterium | reverse complement strand
GCTTCAATACGTTGACTCAAAGGCGTTTTGAATTACCTCAATATCAGGTGACCTTTTTGTACCGCTGACTGTCACCACATCGAACCTGGCGCTTGTCTCTGTGAGGTCGTATTCTTGGAGGTAATACCAGGCAACTTGGCTGAGTTTGTGTTGTTTGGCAGGGGTAACGGCCAGCTTGGGCGGTCCAAAAGTATCTCTACTGCGGGATTTTACCTCCACAAAAACCAAAACGCCATGGTGGCGGGCAATGATGTCAATCTCACCGAGGGGGCAGCGATAATTGCGACAGACGATTTGGTAGCCTAATCTTTTCAGGTGACGGGCAGCTAGTTGTTCGCCCTCGTGGCCCCGGGTTAGGTGACTTTTGGTACCAGCATCACTTGGCTTACCAATTTTAACCATAGCAGGTCATTTGATGAGTTTGCTTTGCTGGTCGCTATTCCGCAGGGTGGTTTGATCAATTGTATTAGCCCGCACCCCCCGAAACGTTTGACGGTGAAGTGGACAAGAGCCGAAGCGGGCTAGGGCAGCGCGGTGCTCCCTCGTGCCGTAGCCCTTATTTTGCGCGAAGTTATAGTTCGGGTAATTCTCGTGGTAAGAAATCATCATCGCATCTCTGTGCACCTTGGCGACAATGGATGCGGCTGCCACCGAGATGCTGCGTTGGTCTCCACTCTTCAGAGGTTCTTGCGGTAGTTGGACGGGCACCGGCCAGGGACCGTCAACTAGAATAAAGTCGGGAAGGGGATCGATATTACCTATTGCCTGACGCATGGCCTCCAGAGTGGCAGTGAGGATGTCGGTGCGGTCGATTTCCGCCGCACTCACCACGCCAATGCCAATAGCTCTGGCCACGGTGCTGATCTGGTCACGACAGGCCTGGCGCTGGGCTGGGTTGAGCTGTTTGGAATCACGAACTTCTGGGAGGTCTATGCCATAAGGTAATACCACGGCCGCTGCTACGACGGGACCGGCCAGAGGGCCACGACCCACCTCATCTACGCCTGCGATTCTATGAAATTTCCTGCGTTGCGCCCTGCGCTCAAAATACCAGGGATCCGAGGAATCTCTGGGAAACAGCGATGACTGTGACGGGCCAGTAGGCATATCCCTGCGTCTCTGGTTATATAGTCGCAGTTTTCAGTTATAGTAGAAGATTAAAGTATGTACCAGGCAAAAAACTAGGCACTAGGCACTAAACACTAAGCACTCAAAAAAATCAACAAACAGGGTCTCTCGGTGCCTACTGCCTAGTGCTTAGTGCCTAGTATACAAGTTGTACCTCGCACAAAGATTACTCGTGAGCAGTGGACTACATCTAACGCCTTACCATCAAGACCGTGGGCGTAGTTCGCGGATGCGGGCAGCCTTGCCTCTGAGTTTTCGCAAATAGTAAAGGCGTGAGCGGCGAACGCGGCCACGGCTGACCAACTCGATCCTATCGATCATCGGAGAATGTAGTGGGAAAATTCGCTCAACTCCCACCCCGTAAGAGACCTTGCGGACGGTAAAGGTGGCGTTGACCGTTCCTTTACGTTTGCGAATAACCACGCCTTGGAAGACCTGAATGCGTTCTTTGTCTCCTTCCTTAATCCTCACATGAACCTTCACAGTATCCCCAGGTTTAAACTGGGGAATGTCGGTTCGCATTTGTTCTCTGTCAAGTACTTGCAAGCTATCCATCGTGTCTCCTTATGATCTAGGCGATGTGTGATATGAGATCTGGGATGTGCGATTTTAGTAAAGCCGGACTACTTTACCCCACATCAATTGTCTTCGCATATATATTTCTTAATCTTCACCGTTCGTGCCTAACAACCTGTCTAAGATAATGGCGACCGCAGAGCGCACAGACAGATGATTGTAGTCGGCAGTACCTTCAATGGGCGCCAGCCGGTGGTCAGCCATGCTCAATACCTCCTTGCTCAACCCCCATCCCGTGCCGAAAAGCATCAGCAGAGGAGTCTGCTGCTGGATTCTCTTTTTTGCCTCCGCATAACTCAAGGTGGATTCTGCCGCAGAGGCACTGGTTACGATCAATTCCGGTTGCTTGCCGAAATGGCCCGAAATATTGGCGACCACTTCGGCCAGGGAAGCGGCAGTGCTCACCAGTTCCAGAGCCATTTTTCTCTCAGGATGACTGTGTGCCCCGTGTCCCTCCCGCCAGTGGCTCAAGAGCCTTTCAACCAGCTGCTGCTGATCTTCCAAAGGCGTGACCACATAAAAACGGCGCACCCCGTAAGTGAGTGCAACGCGGGCAATGTCGTGAATATCCAGATTGGTCACCGATGATACGATGACCTGGCGTTGGCGATTGTACACGGGGTAATGAAGCAACGCCAGATGGACATTCATCTCAGCAATTCCGAATCCAGGAATTCAGGGATTCTCCAATTCCTCAATTCCCTAATTCCCTAATTTCTTAATTCCTTAATCTTTTCTTTCCTGGATGGCCTCGGCGAGCAGTTGCTTGTCCTCACTGCTGAGTTTTTCTTCTTTCAAAAGGTCCGGCCGTCTTTGCCAGGTCCTTAAGAGGGATTGTTGGCGGCGCCAGCGGCGTATGGCACCATGATTTCCAGAGAGAAGTATTTCAGGAACCCGATGACCCTTGAATACCTCCGGCCTGGTATAGTGGGGATACTCTAACAGCCCACCAACAAAACTCTCTTCCTCTATGGACTGGCTACTGCCGAGCACACCAGGGATCAGCCTGGCTACGGTGTCCAAAACCACCAGGGCGGGCAATTCACCTCCGGTGAGGACATAGTCACCAATGGAGATTTCGTCGTCAACGTAGTATCGACGTATCCTCTCATCAATACCTTCGTAACGACCGCATACCAGACAGATATGGTTCAGCTGACTGAGTTCTAAAGCTATTTCTTGTGTAAAAATCCTCCCCTGAGGGCTCAGAAGTATTACCCTGGCAGGTGGATCTGTAGCCCGGACACTATCAATGGCGGCCACCAGGGGTTCTGGTTTCATTACCATGCCGCTGCCACCACCGAACGGCCTGTCATCGGTTGTGTGGTGTGAGTCGGAGGTGAAATCGCGGATATTAACGATGCGGACCCCGATGAGCTTACGCTCAATGGCCTTGCCGATAATGGACTCCTGGAGCGGCACCGCCACCATATCAGGAAATATGGTCAAAATGTCAATGATCACTTAACTGTTAGCCTATTTGAGCCAAAACTCAAATATCCGCTATCCATTAGTTGTTATTGGTTATTGGTATTGCGATACTAAATATCGAAATTATGTCTCAATACCTATAGAGATACAAAACAGAAATAAATGTTTTTCCTATTAACATATGACTTTCAATTGAGCGTTAACGCCAAACTGAACTGTTAATACGTTTCCGGAAGGTCGACTGTCATCTGCCTCTTCTGGAGATCGACTTCCCGGACTACCTGTTGTATCGCCGGAACAAGAATTTCCTCGTTTGCTAAACGCACGACATAGACGTCGTTACTTCCAGTCTCAATTATCTCCTCTATGGTTCCCAATACACGGCCGTCGGTGCTAACCACCTCGAGGCCTATGAGCTGGAACCAGTAAAACTCATCCTCAACCGTAGGTGGCAGCCTCGATGGGTGTACACAGAGCTCTGCGCCTGCTAGACGGCGTGCTTCCTCCACCGTGCTTATCTCACCACTGAGGAAGAGAAAGGCTTTTTGGTGGGGGCGGACCTCCACGACGGTTAAACTTAGTGAGGTGCCATCAGATAGATAAGCAGTGATCTTTTCCCCGGCACTGAGGCTAAAAAGGGTTTCTCCGTATGGAATAACCTTAAGATGCCCCTTCAATCCGTGGGCCTTGACCACTTTGCCGATGGGAAGCGGTGTTTCGGAAACCATCTTTGTTATTCGATAATTTCGAGCACCGCCCGCTTGCGGATCTTGGTGGATGCAGCACTCAGTATTGTTCGCATGGCTCGGGCAGTACGCCCTTGTTTGCCAATTACCTTACCGAGATCCTCTTTGGCCACCCGAAGTTCGATGACAGAAGTCTGCTCTCCTTCCAACTCTGAAACCTCAACCTGTTCAGGGTGATCCACTAGCGCTTTAGCAATAAGCTCTATAAGTTCCTTCAACATGGCGACCTCCACTAAGCCAACGAGGTAAAATGGGTTTGGCTCCATGCAGGGTGTTGCGCTTTAAGGTTGCCGACAACTCGACAACTCTGGCCTGCGGAGAATCTCTGTCAACTGCCCAGTACTAAGGTCAATCGCTATTCTTGAACTTAAAAAATGTCCTCCTGCAAGCGGTAATCACTTACTTAGACCGTCCCTGTGAGCAAGCCTTTTTGCTTGATTAAACTTCTCACTGTATCTGATGGCTGGGCACCTCGATCGAGCCAAACCCGAAGCCGCTCTGGATCAATTTGCACCTCTGCGGGGTCGGTCAGAGGATTATAAGTACCAATAATTTCAAGAAACTTGCCATCTCTCGGCGCCTCGGAGTGAGCCACCACTATCCGGTAGAATGGTCTTTTCTTCGTTCCTTTACGGGTGAGTCGAATTCGTACAGCCATATCCTATTTTCACTCCTTCACATAGATCTTGAACTCTAGAAAGTGTCAGTTTGCGATCTGCCCACTCACACGGATTAACCTGTCACCATTAGAAGGGTAAAGGCATACCGCCGCGCGGCAAACGCATACCGCCTTTACCACCCTTGCTCAACTCTTGCAACATTTTCCTCATCTGAGTATAGTTTTTAAGAAGTTTATTGACTTCTTGTACCGAAGTACCACTGCCCTTAGCGATACGTTTACGGCGACTGGCATTTATTATCGTGTGTTTGCGCCGTTCCTCCGGGGTCATTGAATTGATGATGGCCTCGGTTCGCACCAGTTCTTGCTCATCAGGTTGGAGATGACCGAGCTGCTTCATTTTGCCCATGCCCGGTAACATGCCAAGAATCTGTTCAAGAGAGCCCATCCTTTTAATTTGCTGGAGCTGGTCGCGAAAATCTTCCAGGGTGAAAGTGTCCTTTAGAAGTTTTTCCTGGAGTTCCTGCGCTTGTGTGGCATCAAAGGTTTTCTCGGCTTTTTCGATAAGGGAAAGAACGTCACCCATTCCCAGAATTCTAGAAGCCATACGCTCTGGATGAAAGGCTTCCAGCGCATCGAGTTTCTCGCCGATGCCACAGAACTTGATGGGTTTGCCGGTTACGGTGCGCATTGAAAGGGCTGCACCTCCGCGGGCATCACCATCCATCTTGCTGAGAATAATCCCAGTAAGATCAAGCGTCTGGTTGAACGCTTCTGCCACCTGCACCGCGTCCTGGCCGGTCATGGCATCAGCCACCAAAAGTATCTCACGAGGATCAAGTTTGGCTTTGAGTCGTTCCAATTCATTCATCAATTCACTGTCAATGTGGAGACGGCCAGCAGTGTCTAGGATGAGGACATCGCAGCCCTGCTGGCTCGCAAAACCAAGGGCCGAGGTGCCAATTTCCACCGGATCCATCTGCGTGGTAGAAGGAAAAACCGGAACTTCAAGCTGGTTCCCCAGCACGACTAGTTGATCGATGGCCGCCGGTCGATAGACGTCGGCCGGCACCAAACAGGGTTTGCGGTTCAACTCTTTGAGATGAAGGGCAAGTTTGCCGGCAGTAGTGGTTTTCCCTGAGCCCTGGAGGCCCACCAACATTAATGGTAGAGGGGTACGACCGGTGAGCTCTAGGGGGGTTGCCTCGCTTCCCATGAGTTCAGTGAGGGAATCACGCACTATCTTGACCACCTGCTGACCTGGAGTGAGACTTTCCATAACCTCACTGCCCGCAGCACGCTCGGCCAGAGCCGCGACAAATTGTTTTGCGACTTTGTAGTTGACGTCCGCTTCAAGCAGAGCAAGCCGTACCTCACGGAGTGCATCCTTGATGTTTTTTTCGGAAAGCTTTCCCTGCCCCCTGAGGCGTTTGAAAGTTCGGTTGAATTTTTCGGTTAAATTTTCGAACATAATAGATCTCAACAGTCGTATTTCTGTAAGTTTGTAAAGCTATTCATTATAGAAACGGTAAAATAGCCTGTCAAGGAAAAGATCTTTCCAGATGCGGTGCCGACGCGGTCATACGCCCATCTAAGTCCCGTTTTCCCTTATTGCCTAAGTATAGCAGGTGGGCGAGGAAACTAGCCCCTATCCAGAAGCACGAGGAGCCGTAAGGGGTAACTTAAGAAGCACTGCGCTGCATCTAGCAATGTTGCTCACCCCCAAGCTTGAGCCCAAAAAAGGCTCCCGTCAGACATTATAATAATGGTAAAAAAATTCTGGACTTTTTATGGGATTTACCCTATCTTAAACTTTTTAAAGAAAGTGAAACTTTTTACAACCTTCAAGGATGAGCATTCATCCTTCTCATTCCATGCTGGGTAAAGAGACCCACAAGATCTTTGAGCAGCTCGTCTTGGTTTCGCAATTGGGACTGACCATGGTGGGCTGCATCGGCCTTGGTTTCGCCATTGGTTACTATCTGGATAAATGGCTCGGTTTAAGAGGCATTTTTCTAACTCTCTTTATCCTTCTCGGCATTGTCGGCGGCGGCTTCACCGTCTACCGACAAATTAGGGAACTGGAGGCGCAGAACTCTGACGGATCTGCTGAAGACGACGCTCCATAAGATTTCTATAGGCTCGACTGGATACTCTGGTAGATATGAGCGACTATCTCACGTTGCAAAGATCTCTGATTAAGAAAACCCTGGTTTTCGCCTTGGCCGCAGCCTGTATTTGTCTCGCTTTCAACCACAAGGCGGCTGCCAAAGGCATCGCCCTGGGAAGCATCTTCAGCGTGGCCGACTTCAAATTGATGGCCTTCCTCTTGCCGCGGCGACTGGTCGGTCAGAGAAGGGGCGGCGTTTATTTTGGCCTCATTTGCCGATTTGTTCTGCTCAGTATACCTCTGATTCTTGCAATTAAGTTGCCTTCAATTAACTTCGCTGCAACAGTAGTCGGTCTTTTGTTGGTGAAGGCGGCCGTGTTTTACCATTTCTTCCTCAGCAAGCGTTCGACACCATCGGCAGGCCCCAGCCGGGGGAATAGCTCCAGTCAGAACAACTTCGACAACCCTGGATGTGGGGCCTCCTCTGCTATTGTGGAGCAAAAGAGAAGCTGACCGCTAAGAGATAAAGGCTGGCACAGGTATGGAAGGGATAGGCAAAGTAAGTCAATGGGTGTTCCACCTAGGTGGGATGCGGATTGAGCTCAACAGCGCCACACTGTTGATGACCTGGTTGATAATGGGTCTCATCCTGGTATTTACCGTGTTAGCAACTCGACGTAGGGAGATGGTTCCCGGCCCATGGCAGCATCTCAGTGAACTGCTGGTGGGTTGGATAAAGGATCTGTGCGTTGACGCACTGGGAGAGCAATGGGGCAAGCGTTATTATCCACTGATTTGCGCTCTATTTATATTCCTCCTTTTGTGCAACTGGATCGGCATTATCCCCTATATGGATGAGCCTACCAAGGATCTGAATACGACACTCGGCCTTGGCATTATGGGATTTTTCATAGCGCACGGGACCGCAATCTGGGTAAAAGGGCCCAAAACGTACATAACCGAATACTTCAAGCCTATCTTTTTCCTGATGCCTCTGAACGTGGTGGGAGAATTGGCCAAGGTGGTCTCCATATCTTTTCGTCTCTTTGGCAATATAATGGGCGGCAGCATCATTATTATCGTGGTCTCATACCTGGCATACGGTTTGATTTTGCCGCCCTTTCTTTACGCTTTTTTTGGTTTGTTTGTCGGGACAATTCAGGCGTTTGTCTTCACGGTTCTCACCCTGGTTTACATAGCGGTGCAGATCAGGTGAAGTATCTAATGTGCAAGGAAAGGAGGATGGAGGAATGGAAATAACTGGAGCTGATCTAATTAGAGCTGCGGCGCTTCTGGGAGCAGGTTTGTCCATGGGTTTTGGCGCCATCGGCCCTGGTGTCGGTGAGGGAATCGTAGGTGGGAGTGCCTGTGAGGCCATTGGTCGGAATCCGAGAGAGGCCGGACTGCTGACTCGCACCATGCTTGTAGGCCAGGCGGTTTCAGAGTCCACAGGAATTTATTCCCTGGTGGTAGCTCTGCTACTGATCTTTGTGGTGTGAAAAAGAGGCGTTCTCCATGGATGTCACCGATTGGGTCAAGCTGGCCGCTTTTATAGGCGCCGGACTTTCCATGGGCTTCGGTGCCATAGGCTCCGGAGCTGGGGAGGGAATTGTCGGCAGTAAGGCCTGCGAAGGTATGGGTCGCCAGCCTGCTGTGGCCGATGAATTGTTGCGCACTATGCTGGTGGGCCAAGCGGTAGCTGAAAGTACAGGCATCTACTCGCTAGTGGTAGCTTTGCTGCTGTTGTTTCGGGATTTTTCTGTGGTCCGTGTGATCGAAGTTCCAGCTTTCCTGGCAGCGGGACTGTGTATGGGTCTCGGTGCCATTGGCCCGGGAGTCGGTGAGGGAATTGTGGGTGGTAAGGCCTGCGAGGCCATAGCCCGCAATCCGGAGACCTCACCGGTGATTGTTCGCACCATGTTAGTAGGCCAAGCCGTGGCTGAGAGTACGGGCATTTATGCCTTGGTGGTTTCCTTGTTACTAATCTTTGTTATTTGAGTCGGTAAAGTCTTGGCTAATGGATTGGAGTTCCTAACTTTCTTGGGATTGTTCCATGATTGAGATCAACCTTACCATTGTGATTCAGGTCGTCCAATTTTTGCTCCTGCTTTTCATCCTAAATCGGTTTCTTTTCAGGCCGACTATTAATCTGATCGAGGAGCGGGAAAAGAAGATTACCAGGTGGAAGGAAGAGACCAAGAATTGTCATGAGTCGATGCAAGCGAGGCTTCAGAGTTACGAAAACCAGATCCTCGAGGCCAAGGTAAAGGTTCAAGAGCAGCAGGAGCTGGTTACTGAAGAGTTGAAAAAAGAGGAGGACAAAAAGCTGGAGGCAGTCTCCGAGGAAGCCTTGCGCATTGTGGCCTCCACCCGAGAGAAACTGCAAGAAGAGACTGAAGCGCTGCGGGGGCAACTCCGAGAACAGGCGGAGGAAATGTCTCAGCTGGTGACTGAAAAAGTTTTAGGAAGAAAGGCATGATGAAACATCCTCAGCGAAGATATATGCTGTGCCTCTTTTTGGTGGGGATTCTCGCGCTAGCACTCGTGAGTGGACCGGCTCTGAGTGCTTGGGCGGCGGAAGCAGAGCAGGGAAAGAGTAACTTCAAGGAGATCTGGCTTAATATCTGGAGAGTGCTCAATTTCTTGATACTTGCCTTTTTCTTGGTCAAGCTGCTCCGCGAGCCCCTGATGCGTTTTTTCCGCGAACGCAGTCGCTTGATTCGCGAGCAGATCGAAGGGGCCGAACAGGCTTATCTTGAGGCAGAACGGCAACTGGAAGAGACTGAGAAACGGTTTGAATTCCTGGACGGGGAAATCGAGAAAATAAGGCAAGCAATCGGCGAGCAAGGCGAGAGGGAGAGGGCGCGCATCACTGAAAATGCCCAGGAGACTGCGGCGCACATATTGGAAAAGGCAAGGATCGAAGCTCAGATGGTGGTCAGAGAAGCCAGGAGACAACTGAGGGCCGAAGTGGTCGATACCGCACTCCAGCTCGCCGAAGAGCGTGTGAGACAAATAATAACTAGCAGCGACCAGAAACAGCTGGTGGAGGACTACCTTAAGAAGGTTTCTCAAATGGCATAATCGAAGACTTGGGGATGGAATCCCCGGGGACAACTGATTGTTTTCAGGCTTGGTGGCGGGTTTATACCCGTTTTTTTT
>CP070735.1:1997299-2010744 GCA_020347625.1 Deltaproteobacteria bacterium | reverse complement strand
ATCGAGGGTATTAAAGCTTTGAGACGTTCCGTAAGAATACCTGTTGTGGGTATCGGCTCCATGAACCAATCTAACGCGTTCGAGGCAGTAAAGGCCGGCCTGGACGGTGTTGCCGTGGTTTCGGCTATCTGCTCGCAAAAGGATCCCGGAGCAGCTGCTGCTGCGATCAAGGCGGAAGTGATGAGAGCCAAGGGGGCGTAGCTCGAAGGGCAGCAGGCAGCCGCCTTCGCCTCATGGCTTCGGCGCGCCAAGGCAGACAGCGGGCAGCAGGCAGGTAAAGACTGGAGTACTGGAGTTGTGGAGTTTTGGAGTAATGGAAAGATTGAAATCCCATGACCACTTGGCTATCAGACTTTTTCAACACTCCAACATTCCAACGTTCCAATACTCCATGGACAGAGCTTTAGGGTAGATTTAGGATAAATCCAGGATAAAATCTAAATTCGTGAGGCTGAAGTGAAACTCAAAGACATTGGTGAATTCGGGTTTATCGAGCGGATAAAGCGGGGTTGTCTCATCAGAGACACAGAAGTCATCAAGGGCATAGGTGATGATTGCTGTGTATTCAAGACTTCTGGTGAGATGGCAACTCTGCTGACAACTGACATGCTCGTGGAAAAGATTCACTTTCTCCTGGAAGCGATATCTCCCTATCAGCTCGGTCGAAAGTCACTGGCCGTCAACATATCCGACATTGCTGCAATGGGGGGAATTCCAAAAGAGGCGGTAATCTCAATTGCCATCCCGGAAACGGTGGATTTGGCATTCTTGGACACTCTCTACGATGGCATAAAATCAATGGCGAAGGAGTTTGACGTGAACCTTCTCGGAGGTGATACCACTTCATCTCCTGATTATCTGGTAATAAACATTGCGTTGGTGGGTGAAGCGCGTGAGCAAGAAATACTTTACAGATCCGGGGCCAAGGTTGGAGATGTGGTTTTCCTTACTGGTGCTGTGGGATCTTCGGCCGCAGGTTTGGACATTATACTGACTGAAAGATTGTCTTCTGGGCAGGAAGAACTGCTGAAAGCCCACCACGATCCATACCCGCACGTAAAGGCAGGCCGGATCATCGCCGGCACGAGGCTGGCGAATTCATTGATCGATGTCTCCGATGGTGTTGCCGCTGATCTGGGGCACATCTGTGCCGAGTCAGGTATGGGAGCGATTATCGAGGAAGACAAGATCCCCACAACCCAACTGTTCAAAACGTATTGCGACAGGTTCAAGCTGAACGCCATCCATCTGTCTCTTCACGTGGGAGAGGATTATGTCCTACTGGGCACAGTGCCGGCGAAGTTGGCTGGTAAACTGGAGGAGGCCCTAATAGCCGAAGGATGCGAGTTTTACCCAATTGGGAATACTGTGGCCGAGGCTGGCCTGAAGCTCAAAACTCAAGATGGCTCCACTGAAGCGATCGGAGCGAGCGGTTGGGACCATTTTAGGTAGACAGTTGTTAACTCAGCTTTGACCTATTCCACTGTCCTGTGCTAAGGTAACTCGGTCGATCCTGGCAGTGCTCATAGCCCCATGTGCAGATAAATTTATTACAGGTCTACTTTTTCACTCAAGCGACTGTAGAAAAAAGCCAACCTATTCAAAATCGGTATCCTACGAAGGGTTCAGGTTTCATACCCCCCTTTGTCGAAGAGGCTACTGACGTTGTCGAACCGAAAGCTTACAGTCCAAGATATACTTTTGATCCAGAAACAGTTGGAGGCCGCGCAGCAACTGAATAACCTTCTCAGTGATGCAGTTGCCGAGATAGGTGAGGCCCTAAGTGGTATTAATCCTGGATCCATTCGCGACCAGAAAGCAGCCGCAGCCCTTGACAAGGTACAAAAAGCTGTCAGCAAGCTGGAGAAAAAGGTGGAGGAGTTTACCAAGAGCTTGAAGTAATACTGAACCGTGATCCGAATCCTCCAACCTTTTGTTGGATTTAGATTCTTTCCCCATCTAATCTTGGTAGAGACTCTGCTCTGTCTTTCGCCACCATCATCGGAGTTGAGAAGCGGTCTCTTCGTGGGGTTATCCTTCTTTTTGTTATGACTCTGAACACTTTTCTCTTACTCCTGCTGTCCCATGTGCTGGGAGACGTGGTCTTCACCTCCTACAGGCTGGCAGTTCTTAAACGGAATTCAGAGCCTTTCAATCAGATCCTGGCTATTGGTTGCCACGCTGGTGTTCATGCCTTCTTTGCCGGCTTGCTCGTGTTCGTGTTCGGCGGACTCTGGCTCAAGGCGGCTCTTCTTGTTCTTGCTTTGCATTTTCTGATTGATTTCTTGCGTTGCAGGACAGAAATAAGGCTGTTTGGCTCCGACAGGATATACGTTAAGCGCTCGGAACTTTTTGCCTGGATATCTGGTAACCGCCAAGACCCAGACAAAATGAGGATGAGCAAACTGTGGCCGTGGTTTTTAATTCACTTCTTGGACCAAGGTGCTCATCTGGGAAGCCTGTATGGTATAGCCCTGGTAGTTTGACAACACGCTGATTACAAATCCCCGAGTCCCCCTACTTTCCGCATTTATTCAAGATCGAAAACCTGGTCCTTTGAACCAGGTCAGAGTTCAATGGCTTTGGCTGTAAAGATTGGAAGCTGTTTTGGAGTACTGGAGTATTGGAGGGTTGGCAAAACCAAAAACCCCGAATTTCAACTTGAATTGGTCCTTTCATTTCTCCATTACTCCTCCACTCCATCACTCCAGCAGACCGCCGCAAAAGGGGAAAGACCATTGAAGCCCCCTCAGGGGGCAGCCCAAAGCCGGGTCCCTCTATTCTTCACTTGTAACCTTCCTTTCTCAAAAAGTGGTAAATTTTTACAACTTTTAACTTGGGCATGGCTGAAGTCTTGTATGCTAACAGCTTTTTATTGGTGTAACTTATTAAAAATAAACATAAAATATCTGACAACCAAAAATGGCACGCTTTTTTCATTAAAGAGTGATCCATTAGCATGATCGTCTGAAGTTGGGAGCACTCTCGTGGCAAGAGGATTGTTTATCTGCGGGACTTTCTCTGGTAACGCTCACACAGCCGGGCGCACTGAGTGGTCCAATCACTAGCCAGGAGACGCAAATTTGTTACTTTAACGGTGGGAGGTAGATAATGCCCGCTCTCAGGGAAGCTTTAAGGCCCTGTCCTTTCTGTGGTTCAAGAGAGAATGAAGCTGATCGAACCTGCCTTCGGGTTACCCCAGACCCACAAAGATACTTCGCAGTTTCTTGTTGGTGTGGCGCCAGCGGTCCCGTAAAAGATAGTGAGGAAGAGGCGATAAAATCATGGAATAATAGAAATTTATCTGACCGCCAGCTAGTGTGGAATCCTTTTGGCTCTTCCATGAACCGGGTTTCCTTGGATTTTAAAGGGAATCTCAAATCAATACCCCTTCCTACCATCCTGCAAATGCTAGTATCTGACAACAAGACGGGTATTCTGCAATTTACCCAGGGGGAGAAGCGAAGAGCCATTTGCCTGAAGGATGGAAAAATTGTCGCTGGAAGCGGCCAACCAGGGCTGCAGCTTGGACAAATCTTGTTTAAAAAGGGGCTGATATCCCCGCCAGAGTTGTTGCAGGTTTTGGATAAGGCCAAGCAAGCCGGTATGCGGATCGGAGAGATGCTCCTAAAAATGGGGTATATCAGCCAGGACAACCTTAAAGAACTTATTCGTCAACAGATTCGGGAGGTGGTGTTCGACCTTCTCTGTTGGGCCGAAGGCGATTTTCAATATCAAGATTGCTCGGTAGAATTCAACGACCAACTTATCGATGATGTCAATGCCTTCCAGTTGTTGCTGGAGTCATCGGCGAGAAAGGATGAGTTGCTTGTTGCTGGCTAAAATCCTTCCAAGCTAAATGGTAATTCGATCACTCAGATGAGAACCTTTCTCTAGTCGAGGAGGAGCCAAGACTCCGATAGAAAAGGTTTAAGGCGAAGGTAAAAAGAGAGGATAAGTGTTCTTTGATTGTTTTTGCCTTGTGCCCTGCCTGTCCGCCATAGTCTCACCTTGGCGTGACGACGGCGGATGCCTTATGCCTTGAGCCGTTCCCGTTGGGGCAGCTCAAAGCCAAGGCCTTAATTCTTTACTTCCTTTTCACATCATTGATTCATGATACTCTTACCTCTGTTTCAGCTCTGAACAATCTCACGTAATAGAATTGTAAGGTACCGGCTTTAAAGGCGAGGTTGCTTGACAACTCTCGGTATAGTCTGCCAAGGTAATTTGCAGGGAACTTCAATTTTTTTTAGTGAAACCAGACTGGGGTATATAGTCCGGCCTGCTAACGGTCTTTGAGCGAGTCCACACCAGATGTCACTGTTTGCTCAACTCGTTCAGAAGTCGTTTCCATATTGACAGCAGAACGTTCATGACTTAATCTGCCTGGAATCCTCAAGGAGGCAGCCAATGCGGACACGCAGGATACATCTGATTAACCCAAAAACGAATTCCTTTACCACCCGGCCAATGTACTTCAATCGGGCACTCTACTCTCCCCTGGCTGGGCTTCTGGCCGTGGCCGCCCTGATTCCAGATGACCAGTATGAGGTAGTTTTAACCGATGAGAACATCGAACCCATTGACTTTGATCTCAAGGCGGATCTGGTGGGTATTTCAGCCATGACCTCTTACGTCAATCGAGGCTACGAGATCGCCGACAGCTTCAGGAATCGAAACATTCCTGTGATCATGGGCGGAGTTCACCCCAGTTTCATGCCTCAAGAGGCTCTAGAGCATGCGGATGCGGTGGTGGTCGGCGAGGCGGAGCTGGTGATGGGGAAGGTGCTGGATGATTTAGAGCAGGGTAATGTTAAGGGCATTTACCAAGCCGACAAATTGCACCCCATGGTCAACATGTCAATGCCGCGCTATGATCTTCTTAAAAGCAACCGCTATGTGAACAAGACCTTTATCCAGACCTCTCGAGGCTGCCATCATGCCTGTACGTTTTGTGCGGAGCATATGATGTACGGGTTGCGGTTTCGCTATCGCCCCATTGATGAAGTGGTCAAAGAAATCGAGGAATGTGGCGAACGTGTGATTGCTCTGAATGATGCTGACTTTTTTGGTAATGCCAAACGAGCTGCTCAGCTGATGCGGGCCCTTAAAGGGCGGGGTATTCGCTGGCAGGCGGGGGTGAACAGCCGCGGAGCACTAAATGACGAGTTGTTGGAGCTTGCTGCCGAAAGCGGTTGCTATATGCTCAGTATCGGCTTTGAGTCCATTTCTCGAGAGGCCTTGAAAAGCGTTCACAAATATCAAAACCGCCCTGAGACTTTCCAAGCGCTGGTGCAGAAGATCCAGAGTTACGGCATCTTGGTTTTCGGTCTTTTCATGTTTGGCTTTGATGAAGACGACAGTTCCATATTCGAGGAGACGGCCAAGTTCAACATCGCTGCTGGCTACGACGTGTGTGCCTATTCCGTTCTTACCCCTTATCCCGGGACACTGGCTTGGTATGAGATGCTCAGGCAAAAACGCGTGGTCTCTTATGATTGGGACAAATACGATCAGGGCCACATTGTTTACCAGCCTATGAAGCTCACCCCGGAGCAATTACGGGAAGGCCATATGCGTGCTTATAAACTATTTTATTCTGTGCCATCCATTTTCCGGCGTTTTCCTACCAATTCCTCCCGAAGTAAGTTCTACTGGTCCACGTATAATCTTTTCTTCCGCAAGGGGGAAGTTACAGGGCGCAATATTGCTGATGCCATCGCCAAGCCCACTGAAGTGCCACGACATCTGGCCCAGCCACCCCTTATGCCGGAAAGGAAAGACTGGCAGAAATTGGTGCTCGATAATAACCATTATTGATTTTCGATCGCGGACATAGAATAACCTGACAGCGCAGCTGAACCTCGGCACAGTTTCGGAACACCTCCCTTACGTTGAACCTTCCAACAAAGCCTAAAGCTTTTTAGGGGCTCTTATTCGCGATACCCAGGGATGGGTGAATAATGCAGACGAGAGTCCTCTCAAAGCTGTTGGAAAACAGCCTGTATGTGTTGGGAATCAACCATATCTGAAGCGAATCAGATTTAGCTTGATAGCACCTCAAATTCTACTTTTCAACAGGCGCTTTCTTGCGACCTTAGAATGATGCGAACAGGCCATAGCCAATCTGGCATGGAATATGCTCACATTCAGGGGTGATCATCTTTGTGCAAGGAGGCTAAAATGGCTGGAAGCCCTTCATCGACCGAAAAGCCTTATGTGGTGCTGATAGTAGACGATGATGACGAGGTCCGAGAACTCCTCCGTGTCGAACTCGAACTCGAAGGATACACTACAATTACCGCAGGTAACGGTGCCGAAGCGATCAGCACGATTCACAGGATAAGTCCCGACGTGATCTTGATGGATGTTTTAATGCCGAAAATGAATGGTATCGAGGCGACAGAGATAATTAAGCAAGATGAGGTGACGAAACATATCCCAATACTAATGATAACAGTGGTTGACAACCAAGAAGATATTATCAAAGGGTTAGAGGCCGGAGCCACAGATTACATTACGAAGCCGTTCTTCTTACCAGAGCTCAAAGCAAGGCTAAATGCTATAATACGTTATAAAAGACTTTATGATGAGATAAAATCAATGCAAAAACAATTACTCAAAAATGAAAGAATTAATACAATTAAAGAGTTAACATCAATCATTCAGGAGTCCAACGATAACAGGTTGACTGTCATTTTATCGAAAGTCGATCTTATTCGTCGGAAGAAGGGAAAGGCGACAGAAGAAGATTTATACTCGATAGAAAGAGCTGCTAATAAGGTCAAGAATACCATTAATAAATTAAAGGTATTAGATTTATTTAGTCCAGTAGCCTCCAATGTTGACCATATTTTAAATCTTGATATTCTTAAAACGGAGAACGAGCCCCGTTGAACAGAGTTTCCTTCGGGGACCTCAACAGGGCTGACGTTTGTTCCGCTCAGTAAATTTTAATGCGGCCGCACGGGATTAGTGAGCGAGTTCTATAGAAATGAAAACCTTGCTTCTTAGAGATAGGCATGAATAAAAAAGACCAAGACCGACAATCTGTGCTGTGCGTTGATGACGCCGAGGACGTTCGTGAAATACTCCATGAGGTTCTAACCCTCTTGGGCCACACCAGTATCACAGCAGTGGATGGCTTGGATGCACTGGAGAAATTGGCGGGCGGACAATTTGATATTGTGATCACCGATCTCAAGATGCCCCGTATGGGGGGCATTGAGCTTATCAAGAAAATTAAGGCCGACTTTGAGGAGGTGGATGTCATCGCCATCACCGCGCATGAGGCAGATTATAAGTATACGGACGTCATAGAGGTTGGTGCCGCAGATTTCATTTCTAAGCCGTTTAATGTCAACGAGCTTGAGGCAAAAATCAATCGTATTATTCGCGAGCGTGATCTCAGGTCTGATCTCAAGCGCCTTTCCACTCACGATGGGCTCACCGGAGTTTACAATCGTCGATATTTCAATGATAACCTAGAGCATGAAGCAGTCCGTGCCATGCGGCAGAACTACAATCTATTTCTTCTTATCATCGACGTGGATAAATTCAAGGGATACAACGATAAGCATGGCCACCTCCAGGGGGATAGTTTACTGATGACACTGGCCAGAATCATACTGGCAAATATCCGCAAGGATGTAGACTCGGCATACCGTTACGGTGGCGACGAGTTCGCAGTGGTTCTGCCCTATGCCAACCAAGAACAGGCGTTGAAGGTGGCGAAACGTCTCCTCACAGAATACAACAAAGAAAACCTGTCACCCACCAGCCTCAGCATTGGTTTGGCCAAACTGGAAGGTACGCAAGATAGCTTGGTAGAGGATCTCGAGATCCTAATCAAAAAAGCCGATCAGGCACTCTATCTTGCCAAAAACAAAGGTGGCAACCAGGTATGTGACGAAGTAGGCCAGGTCACATTGGCCAGTCCCTATATTATACAGCACGATCTTTAGCCCACATCATCCACCAATCTTCAATACTTGTCGCTAGACAAAAGCCTGCCCGTACGTTTTGTCCGATGATTCCCCTAAATTGAGCGCTAGTGGTATTTTATTTCCATTTTTATCACTTTGATTACCCACAAAGTTGATACTGATTCCTAACAACCAATTAGATAAACATATGATTTTAATAAGAATATTTTAAAATTGAGTTTTGGCATGATCCTTGTGTATTTAAGACAGCGCTACTGCAAGCCGGGCAAGAGAGCTGGCGAGTAGATTTTTTGAAACGATAAACCTTCCTTACATGTCGAATCCCGCCCGAGCGGGACAAAAGCTTTCATCAATATAGGAGGGTATACCATGCATGCGGAGGAGAGAAGTCCGTGCATTGGTTGCGACAGACTTAAAAAAAACAAAAAGAGGTGTGCCCAGTCATGTGAAAAGCTAGAAATGTATCAAGAAAGTCTTCCTCGTTTAACGCTCTGGCGAGGAGAATCTAGTTATCATGGGCTACCAGGATTGCAGCGAACACCCAGCTACCGCATGCACGAATGAGATTTACCACCCTGATCTATTGCCGATAAGTTCTCTTGTAAACGGATTTTGAGATTTATTTATTGGGCTAGGCTGTTCGTTCGATCCTGGACCTCTTTGTACCAGCTCACTCATACTAATTGAGGAGAACCGGGATGACCGACGCGGAGAAATTCACACTCGGAAAAGGTCCGTCTTCATATGTCGTCCATCTCGGGTTTTGGTTTCAAAAAATGTTGTCGACGATAAAGATAGTATTGGTGGCTATGGTAGGGTTGTTTTTGATCCTATCCGTCAGAGTGTTTGCTTCATTGTACGGTGACGCCGAAGCTCCGGAAATAGACCTACGCGACATCGAGAGATAAGAAAACTAAGTTCAGGTCTGAGGATGGAAAATAAATATTGGGAAAAATGCCCCTATTATGCGGAAAACAGGTGTCCTCATAGTTCACAGGTAGACAGAGCTTATTTGATTCCGCACTTGCTTAGCCCTTCAGAGACCGATGAAGTAAAGTATACCTGTCGGAAATGTGGGATGTATTTGGATGAGAAGAGGAAACACATAAGGCTTGGAAAACCTTTTAGAATCATCCTCACTGAAACTGAGAGAGAAACTGAAGCAAAGGGTAGGATTGTCAATGTCAGCGCGGTGGGCGCTCTCGTCACTCTTGAGGTTTGGCATGACTTTGTCTTGGGTCAAACAGTAAAGATGAAGATATATCCTCGGCAGAAAACCTCTGAAAAATTAACGGCTGCACCCATTATGGCTTCAGGTGAGATAAAGAGAATATATGACAAACATAAACAACTCGCGATCATGTTTCTAGAAGAAGTCAAGCCAGAATTTTTGCTTGAACTTTAACGGGAGCAGAAGACCAGTTCTTAGGCGACTAATCTGACATGTGATTTTTCTGTATTGCTTGAATGTTGTTGCTAAGTGCGGACAACAGCTTAAAACTGTTCAACCCGTGTCATGTTGGTCTACATAGCGTGAAGTTACAGGGAATCCAAGCTTGAACCAGTCACACTGCTGGCTGCGGCTACAGTTAGATGACTCACCCTGGAGACATTATGAGATCGTCCGAGAACAGGAAAAAACCCAGAATTCGGCAGACCTTTCAGGTGAGATTTCTCAAAGAAGGCTTAGATCTTTCCTTTGAGGGCAGGACTGTGAATTTGAGCCAGAAGGGGGCATTCATTAAGACCAAACACTACCGCTTCTGCCAACCTGGTGAGCCGGCATTCTTCACATTTTTTTTCCCACCAGATTTCACAGGGCAAGATAAGACTGTTGGTTTGCAGGGGTCTGCGGTCATTGCCAGAATCGATCAGGAGAATGAAGGTATTGGAGTAGAATTCATAAAAAATCTCAATCAGTTTGAACCTGTTAGGGTTTCCGATGTAGCAGGAAAAATCAGATACAAAACACTTGCCTATTACCTGTCCGCCCTCGAGGATTTACCGCTGCCGGAGTTTATATCCAAATACCCAAACGGGTTTCTGGTCGAAAGGTCAGAAAGGTTTTTCGACAACAACGTGATATTTCAATTTATCACCGATGTCGCTGAAGATCAGTATGTGTTGGAACAGTTGAAAAATGGCAGAGTAAGGGCAGCGGTGCTATCGGCCAGGATAATGGAGATAGCCAAGCGAAAAAATCTCAACGAGGCTGATATGGTTACCATCGGCCGTTCCCCTGACAACGACATAGTCCTCTACAACAAGATGGTGTCTAGAAAGCACGCTTATTTGAATCTCACGGCAAAGGGCGAGGCCTGCTATCTGGTGGACCTGGGATCCACCAATGGTACCTTTCTCAATGGTAACCAAATAAATTCACTAGAAAGATATCAACTAGCTGACGCCGACGAAATATCCATTGGACCCGAAACAAAAGTGCTCTACTTTTCCGCTAAAGCTTTCCATACATTCCTCTCAGAACTGAAATAATCTTTCCACCACTGCCATCCCAAGAGATTTATCCTGAGACCTGAGGAGTTTAGATCTTTCTAAGATCAAAGATAGCTCTTATCTCATCTTGGCACAACTTCTGCATTTACCGGGACTTACAACAGCAGAACAGGGCTGCGCATCATCACGCTTGCTGCGACGGACCGATATGACCATCTTAAGTCAGGCTGTTTCTTTGGAACCACTTATTCTCGCAATTAAGCGAGCACAATGAGGAAGATGCAAAGTTTTGTTTTGATGGAGACAGAACAAGGAGATGTCATGAAAACAAAGACGAGGCGCCAGCAATACTCCATCGTGGATCGGTCGCTTCAGTATAGGGTCCTGGCCATTGTTTTAACCTACAGTATTGTTATCGTGCTTTTCTTGGCCGTTTCCCTATTTGTACCCGATATTCTTGTTATGTTGAATAAGGATATGAGCCTAAGTATGCACGCAGCCGCTGCCGAGAGAATTCTTACCCTCCATTCTCGAGTATGGCCGGCCATCATTGCAATGGTGTGCGTCCTTGGTATTCATTCGGTGCGGATTTTTCATCGGCTCATTGGTCCCCTTTACCGATTTCGTTGGACGTTTAGACAGTTGAGTAAAGGGGATTTTAACTTTCGGTTAGAGCTAAGAAAAAGCGATTACCTTCATCGGGAGAAAGAGGCACTCAATCAGATGATAACCGTACTTGCCGAAAAATACCAAAGTATGCAACAAGCAGGATCGAAAGCACTTGAATCATTGGAAGCCCTGGAGCAGGCGAACCAAAAAACGGATGGCTCGCAAGATGCAGATGAGCAGCTTCTACATAAACACCACCAGCATCTGAAGGATCTGGTGGAGCAACTTCAATATTTTCACTTGAGCAGTGAGGAGAAGGTAGAACAACAGTCAGAGTAGCGCTAAATCGAAGGTTTTGGCAGCCCTTTCGACAGCAGACACCAATGCAATTACATGCCAGGATGTTTTCAAGCTAAGAGGAATGTTTATGTTGCGATGGTTTAGCGACGGTTTTACCTCTGTTTTTCAAAAGCGCAAAAGGTGCTCTCACGGCTTTACGCTCGTCGAACTCATTGTGGTCATCGGGGTAGTGGCTGTGCTCGTAACTATTGGAATCCAAGTGTACGGACGTTTCATCGACAGAGCCAGAAACACCCGTGCCATAGCAGAGATCCGGGCCTTGGAAAAAGAGATCACGCTTTACCTGAATGATGAAGAAAAACTGCCAGATACCCTTGCCGAACTGGGAAGCGGAATCATTACTGATCCCTGGAAGAATCAGTATCAGTATATAAATTTTGAAACCACACCTCAAGCGGGACAGAAAAAGCGGAAAAATGATAATAAGCCACTGAATTCCGACTACGACCTTTACAGCAACGGCAAAGATGGGTTGAGTGACAAGTCGATCACCGTAGATATCAGCAAAGATGACATTGTGCGCGCCGGTGACGGAACCTACGTGGGTTTGGCGTCGGGGTATCGGTAGGCTGGCCGATACTCCAGCTGAATATATGACTTTCTACCCGCCCGCTTAAACTTCAGAGAACATATATTTCAAGAGCCTCCCCCTATGTGGGTCGTAAGTGACATTTTGGGGAAACTCCACCGCTTCTATCATCTTGACAGTCAGTAATATTTTGTGCCAGATTCCAACCCAATGACCTCTTCTAGCAGCTGGTGGGCCAGTACTTCGAATTTATCAGCCAATTTTTAATATTTTCCAGTGGCGGCTAGACAAGGAGCAATACGCATGGGCTGGTTTGGAAAAATTGTGGGAGGCACGTTAGGATTCGCCATAGGCGGTCCCCTGGGGGCAATAGCGGGAGCAGCTTTGGGCCACACTTTCGATGTAAGTCGAGTCCAATACTATGAAGATGAAACACCCCGTCTTTCATACCAAGAGCAGGCCCAGATGACCTTCTTTGTTGGCGCCTTTTCAATGTTGGCAAAACTGAGCAGGGCTGATGGCCGAATATCGCCAGAGGAGATCCGAGCCGTTAGCGATTTCATGAAACACGACCTGAATCTGAGTCCTGAGACCGAGATGTTCGCCACACAGGTTTTCAATAATGCCATTGATTCTCCCAATAGCTTTCAAGATTTCGCTACTCAATTTTACTACCAGTTCCAACACCAGCCGCAGCTCTTGGACCTCATGATGGATATCCTGCTCAGGGTATCCGTTGCCGACGGCACTTTGAGTGAAAGCGAGGAGCGACTGATCAACTCTGCTGCGAAAATATTCAAATTCAGCGAAAAAAGATACAAGGAAGTCAAGTCAAGATATGCTCCAGACTTCGAGAAATATTATGCTATTTTGGACACAGATAGCAGCGCTTCAGATGAAGAAATCAAAAAAAAATACAGGAAGTTAGCAAAGGAATACCATCCAGACACCATTGCCTCTAAGGGGCTGCCAGAGGAATTCACCAATTTTGCCCATGAAAAATTTCGAGAAATACAAGAAGCGTATGAGTTCGTAAAACAAAAAAGAGGCATGAATTAGAGATAGATCACCCGAAATCCAAAAATATTGTTGGTAATAGGATATCAGTGCTCAGTTTAATAGGGTTTTTTAATAATATCAAATATCATATGGATGCATAAATAATCCATAAGTGTTCAAAAATGGAGCTTTTTTGTTTAAACAAGGCAGACAAAGTGAGACGGTTCTATTCGATTTTCAGCCACCGCGTGCACCTGCCTAATAAGTCATTCTTCTTGAACTTTTATCTTATAAATTCATAATTTTACGATTGATACCATGATTCTCGAGGCTTACTTGACAAGTTTTTGCGACTTTGATAGAAGGCATTCCCATTGCTTTAAAAGGCGTGCAAAAGAATTTTCCGAATAACCCCTCCATGAACGAGGAGGTGGCCCATGGGAAGAGAAAGACGCCGACACCCGAGAGCGGTTGTTGATTGGCCGGCTCTGGTACAAGACAGCAATGGCAGCATAGTAGCAGAAATGGAAAACATCAGTGCCAATGGT
>CP070735.1:1990555-1997199 GCA_020347625.1 Deltaproteobacteria bacterium | reverse complement strand
GTATCTTAATGGGCTTGCGTGGATTTTGATACGTTCTTATTTCAAAGCATGTCAGGGATAACCTCCCTTTCTTGTGTCCAGTCAGTTACAATACCACCTCCTAATAACTATCTAGTGGAAACGTGGTTTTCGTTCATAAAAATGTGGACTTCGCTGATTCACGTCGGCTTCGTAACGCAGATGAGCGCAAATGAAGAGGGCATAGGGCAAAGAGCTAAGGGGTAAGAGTTCTTAACTCCCGTCTCTTGCTTTCTGGCTCCATGCTCTATGCTCTATGCTCCATGCTCTATGCTCCATGCTCCATGCTCCATGCTCTATGCTCTATGCTCCATGCTCCATGCTCCAAGCTCCATGCTCCATGCCCTAACCCATATGCCCTGTGCCTTGAACCGCCTGCGGAGAGCGCATGCCGCTCTCCGCAGTGTAGCCTTGACTTTCTTCAAAGCTTTGCTCTATGATTTCGGCTACTCATCAGCCCAGAACGGTCGATCAGAAGCTGGCTGGCGGCTGGAGTATCAAGCTGCTTCAGAAAAGCAGCCGGTCTATGCGAGAGTGGCGGAATTGGCAGACGCACTGGACTTAGGATCCAGCGGGCTAACACCCTTGGGGGTTCGAGTCCCCCCTCTCGCACCACCCAAAAACCTTCAGGTTACCTCGCAGCTGCAAAGATTGCTTTTACAACCCAAGTCACAGGAAATGTTCTGGTTCCCAAGGTGAGCATGATTATCTCTCACCGCTTTAGATTTCAATGCTCCCTTATTCAACCACAGTTGTTCTCAGCAGTCCCCCGTTAAATAGCTGATTACCGTGAACCAATATTCCGAATAACATGGTAGAATTCTTTAAGGGTTGCCAGACGGTGGGTACTATGATTATATTGTCGAGCAATTTGGGGTTATACGCCGGAATCTTGATCATTTTTCGAAGCGTCCAGACGGCTGGACCTGTCAATTACTTTTTAAACTGAGTGCGGTCAGCGACAGTGTTACTCCAATGCCCACGATTCATTTCTAGCCAGCTTTGAAGGTTGGGATAGATAGCCAAATGAAAGTTTCTATCCAAGATGTAAGCGAAATCACGCGCAGGGTTCAGGTGGAACTACCCGAGGAAAAGGTAAATAACCACCTGGAGAAGGCCTATCGACGACTCAATCGCACCGTTAAAGTAAAAGGGTTTCGTCCGGGCAAAGTGCCGCTCGCTATTTTAAAACGTCACTATGCAGATCAAGTGAAACATGATGTTGGAATGGAATTAGTTAATGAGACTTTGATGGCGGCTCTGGAGCAAACGGAGATACAGGCGGTTTCGCAATCCGACCTGGACACTGATCCACTGCAGGAGGGCCAGCCTTTTCGCTATTCGTTTCTCGTTGAGGTAAGACCTGAGATCGTTGTCCAGGACTATCAGAATATTCCGGCGAACAGGCAGCGACTTGTTGTCACTGATGAGGAGGTTGCAGCTGAACTGGAACTTCGGCGGCAGACGAACTCCTATCTCAAGACCTTGGAAGAGTCGCGACCAATCCAACAGGGAGATCATGCGGTCCTTGATTTCAAGACTTTCGCTGAAGGCAAGCCAGTACCTGGAGGTGAAACCAAGGGATTTCACCTTGAGGTGGGTGCCAATCGTTTCCACCCCGACTTTGAAACCCAACTTCTCGGCACCAGTAAGAACGAATCTAAAGAGATCGTCGTTCCTTTCCCAGCAGACCATGGTAACCAGCATCTCGCCGGCAAGAATGTCACCTTCGAGGTGGTGGTCAAGGACATCAAGGAGAAAGTGCTTCCGGAACTCAATGATGATTTTGCCAAGGACCTCGGAGAATTTGACACTCTGGATGAGTTGCGTACTTCCGTGCGGGCAGAGTTGGAACGCAAGAGAAAGAGCCACATTGATGCTGAAGTCGGCCAGCAGATATTGGAAGAGCTAATCAATCGTAACCCTTTTGAGGTTCCTCGAAGCATGGTGGAACAGGAATTGCAAAGAATGCTCGACACCATTCTCTATCGTCTCTCAGCCCAAAACCTCACTCTAGAGCAGGCAGGAATGGACGAGAACACCTTCAGAGAGCGCAATAGAGACATCGCTGAAAGGGAGGTGCGAAAATCCATTTTGTTGGAACAAATTGCCGCCCAGAAAGGTTTTGAGGTAAGCGACGAGGAACTTGATCAGGGTCTGCACAAGGCCGCAGAAGAAGCGAAACAGCCCTACGACAAAGTGAGAGATTTTTATCAGAAAAATAACTTGATGGAACCATACAGGCGTCAATTGCTGGAGGAGAAGGTGATTAACTTCCTCCTGGATCAGGCGGAGATTACCGAAGTTGACGCACCGGCCACTGACCCGGAACAAGAGGAAACAAAGAGAGAGGAAAATTCATGACCCTGATACCAATAGTTGTGGAACAAAGTAGCCGCGGAGAGCGAGCCTATGACATCTACTCTAGGCTGCTGAAAGATCGTATCATTTTTCTGGGGACTGCCGTATCGGATGAGGTGGCCAATCTGATTATCGCTCAGATGCTTTTTCTCGAATCTGAGGACCCGGACAAGGATATCAATTTCTATATTAATTCACCTGGCGGTCTGGTTACAGCTGGATTGGCCATCTATGACACCATGCAGTACATCAAACCTGACGTGGCCACGCTGTGTTTGGGCCAGGCCTCAAGCATGGGGGCTCTGCTCCTGGCGGCTGGGGCGAAGGAGAAGAGATTCTCGCTGCCCCACTCACGCATTCTCATCCATCAGCCCCTTGGTGCATTCCAGGGCCAAGCCACAGATGTTGAAATTCAGGCCAAAGAGATTTTGAGAATGCGTGAGCAGCTGAACGAAATATTGTCGAATCATACCGGCCAGGCCCTGGAAAAGGTCCAAAAAGATACCGATCGGGACTTCTTCATGAGTGGTAAGCAGGCCAAGGAGTATGGCATAGTAGATAAGGTAATCGTCCAGCGGGAAACGGAAAAAGAAGCTTCCAAGAAAAAAACTCAAGAGAGTGAAGCTGAGTGAGAGCCCATTGAAATTAGCTTCCCTTTTGCTATAATGGGTGTGTTGCGATGGGCTAGATTTAAAGAGGGACCCAGATCGAGGTTGGTTTGTCAAGGAGGAATAGATGACGAGAAAGAAGGATGAACGAGGCGGAGATTTGGTCTGCTCATTCTGTGGCAAAAGCCAGGACGAGGTCAAGAAACTCATAGCCGGTCCCACCGTGTACATCTGCGACGAGTGCATTGAACTCTGCAATGATATTATTGCTGAGGAATTTGAAAAGGAAGAAGCTGCAAAGTTAAGCAGTGTGCCCAAACCCAGCGAGATAAAGAATGCGATCGATGACTACGTCATCGGCCAGGAACAAGCTAAGAAGATTCTCTCCGTAGCAGTTTACAATCACTACAAGCGTATTGAATCCCGGGCAGAGCTGGAGGATGTCGAAATCCAGAAAAGCAACATTCTCCTAATCGGCCCGACCGGCTGTGGTAAGACTCTGTTGGCACAAACTCTGGCTCGAATCCTCGACGTTCCTTTTACTATAGCCGACGCCACCACACTGACCGAGGCGGGTTACGTTGGTGAGGATGTGGAAAATATTATCGTCAATCTGCTCCAATCAGCAGATTACGATGTGGAAAGGACATCACGCGGCATCGTTTATATTGACGAGATCGACAAGATCGCCCGCAAGGCCGACAGCCCTTCCATCACCCGTGACGTCTCCGGCGAGGGAGTCCAACAGGCACTTTTGAAGATACTTGAGGGTACCATTGCCAACGTCCCTCCCAAGGGAGGCCGCAAACATCCTCAACAAGAATTCATCAAGATTGATACCACCAATATCCTCTTCATCTGCGGCGGCGCTTTCAATAACCTGGAGGGCATTATAAAGTCACGCATCGGCGTCAAAGCCCTAGGGTTCGTTGCCGAGATCAAGAAACGGGAGGAACGCAAACTCGGCGAGATCCTTGTGCAGGTTCAACCAGAGGATCTTATTCGATTTGGTATGATTCCCGAATTCGTTGGGAGATTGCCAGTTGTGGCGACTTTGCACGAACTCAGCGAGGAAGAGTTGGTGGAAATCATGCTCGAGCCGAAGAATGCTCTGGTCAAACAATATCAGAAGCTTTTCGGCATGGAAAACGTCACCTTGCGTTTTACTGAGGGTGCCTTGCAGGCCGTGGCCCGCGAAGCCATGAAACGGAACTCTGGAGCGCGAGGCCTGAGGAGTATCCTGGAAAACATCATGCTCGACATCATGTACGAAATTCCGTCTCAGCCAGATATTCGCGAATGCGTGATCAGCGAGGAGGTAGTTACGAGTAAGGATGCTCCTTTGTTGCTCTACGAAGGAAGCCTGGAATCAGCTTGAAGCAGTGGTGGTTCTTAACCAGGAAGCCGGCTGGATGTAAATCTACCAATTCTGCTAAAATAGTTATGGTAATCTTGCACTCCAGCCGCTTCTACAACATACGAGACAAATATGAGCGTTTTTAAAAAAAATCGTGAGAATGATGATGCGGTGAACTCAGCCATGTTGCGAGAGTATCCCCTTCTGCCACTCAGGGACATAGTGATTTTCCCCAATATGGTGGCGCCCCTGTTTGTGGGCCGAGAAAGATCCATCAAAGCCCTTGAGCATGCCATGGGGCTTGGTAAGACCATTTTTCTTGCCACCCAGAAAAAGGCAAAAACAGACTCTCCCACGGAAAGAGACATTTTCTCCATGGGCGCGGTGGCAACCATCCTGCAATTGCTTCGCCTTCCGGATGGAACGGTGAAAGCCTTGGTGGAGGGCAAGAAGCGCAGCAACATTGTACAATTTCTACCCAACCCTGACTTCTTCATGGTCCAGGTTGAGGAGATCCCTGAAAAGTCAGAACAGAATGTTCAGATAGAAGCTCTGATGCGCAGCACCGTCTCCGCTTTCGAAAAATATGCAAAACTGAACAAGAAAATCTCGCAGGAAATGGTTCTGTCGGTATCCTCCATGGATGATCCCGGCCGCCTGGCTGATACCATCGCATCCCACATGCCTTTCAAAATTGACTACAAGCAGCAACTTCTCGAGGCCATACCACAATTCCAGCGGTTGGAGCTACTTTACGCTTACATCAGTGGCGAGATCGAGATCATCCAGACAGAGCAGCGCATCAAGGGGCGGGTCAAGAAGCAAATGGAAAAGACCCAGCGGGAATACTACCTGAATGAACAGATGCGGGCCATCCAGAAAGAGATGGGCGAAAAGGACGATTTCCGCAATGAACTCGCTGAACTGCAAAAACGCATCAAGCGCAAGCGCATGTCGCGCGAGGCAGCTGGTAAAGTCCGCTCCGAGTTCAAGAAACTCAAACTCATGTCGCCCATGTCCGCCGAGGCAACAGTGGTGCGAAATTACATTGACTGGCTGCTCTCGCTCCCGTGGTACGATCGCACCAAGGACAAACTGGACATTGATGCGGCCACCCAGATCTTGGAAGAGGATCATTATGGCCTTGAAAAACCCAAGGAGCGAATCCTGGAGTACCTGGCAGTGCAGGCACTGGTGAAAAAGATCAAGGGACCCATCCTTTGCTTCGTGGGGCCCCCAGGTGTTGGAAAAACATCGCTGTCCAAATCGGTGGCTCGCGCTCTGGGTCGGAATTTCATCCGGTTGTCCTTGGGTGGGGTGCGTGATGAGGCAGAAATACGTGGTCACCGACGTACATACATCGGGGCTCTCCCAGGAAAGATTATCCAAAGCCTGCGAAAAGCCAAGTCCAACAATCCGGTTTTCTGCCTGGATGAGGTGGACAAGATGAGCATGGATTTCCGCGGCGATCCATCAGCTGCTCTATTGGAGGTCCTGGATCCAGAGCAAAACTTCGCCTTTAATGACCACTATCTTGACGTGGACTACAATTTGTCCGAGGTCATGTTCATCACCACTGCTAATACATTGTTTACCATCCCGCCGGCGCTTCAAGACCGCATGGAAATCATCCGGTTGCCCGGTTATACCGAGTTTGACAAGCTCAACATCGCCAAACAGTTTCTGATCAAGAAACAATGTGAAGCCAATGGCCTCAAACCTGAAAACATCCATTTTTCTGATGGCGCCATTTATCAGGTCATCCGCCGTTATACCAAGGAAGCTGGCGTCCGGAATCTTGAGCGGGAAATCGCTTCCATCTGCCGCAAAGTGGCCAAAAAGGTGGTGAAGAAGGGTCCCGATACAAGATCTCGTATTACCGAGAAGGGTGTTGCCAAATACCTCGGAGTGCCAAAATTCCATTACGGCCGCGCCGAAGAGAAGGACGAAGTCGGTCTCGCCATTGGCCTTGCCTGGACAGAGGTGGGGGGTGAGTTGCTGGGCATCGAGGCAGCGACTATGCCCGGCAAAGGGAATCTGACCATTACCGGAAAGCTCGGCGAGGTGATGCAAGAATCAGCCCAGGCTGCCTTAACCTATGTGCGCTCACGTTCTGCAACTCTTGAACTCGATCCCAATTTCTATAAGAAACTAGACATTCATGTGCACGTTCCCGAGGGAGCTATTCCCAAGGACGGTCCATCTGCAGGAATTACCATGGCCGCGGCTATCACCTCTGCCCTGATCAAGGTGCCGGTGCGCAGAGATCTGGCCATGACCGGCGAGATTACCTTGCGTGG
>CP070735.1:1986130-1990455 GCA_020347625.1 Deltaproteobacteria bacterium | reverse complement strand
GGAGGAGCCGCAAATGTCCATAATCGCCATGGTGGAGCACATCATGCGGGCGGTAGCCGGGTTGGCCGAACGGGTGATGGTCATGCACCAGGGTGCCAAG
This sequence comes from Deltaproteobacteria bacterium, assembly GCA_020347625.1. Taxonomy (GTDB): domain Bacteria; phylum Desulfobacterota; class Syntrophobacteria; order BM002; family BM002; genus BM002. Next base: position 1,990,355 of record CP070735.1, on the reverse strand, counting down.
TTGGTGGATGCCCCGACCAAAGATGCTTTGACCGATCCGAGGGTGGTGGAAGTATATCTGGGACATCCAAAGGAAGAGTAGCATGCTAAAGGTGGAAAATCTCGAATCCGGCTACGGGCCCATGCAGGTACTGTGGCAGCCAAGCTTGGAGGTGAAAAAGGGCAGTATTACCTCTCTGCTTGGCCCCAACGGTGTGGGAAAATCGACCCTGCTTCGCACCGTTCTTGGTTCAGTGCAGCCCTGGGCAGGAGAGATAACCTATGAAGGAGTGAATGTTACTCGCCTGCCCACCCATAAGAAAGTGGACATGGGCATTACCCTAGTGCCCGAGGGAAAACATCTTTTCGTGGGAATGACCGTAAAAGAGAATTTAATCATGGGGGCCTATCGAAAAGAGGCTCTCAAAGATAAGGATGATACCCTGGAACTGGTATATTCCTTGTTTCCCATCCTCAAAGAGAGGGGCAAACAAGCAGCCGGCTCGCTCAGTGGCGGAGAACAGCAAATGGTTACCATAGGGCGGGCACTGATGACCAAGCCTAAACTGATCATGCTGGATGAGCCCAGTCAGGGATTGGCACCAAAACTGGTGGGAGAGGTTTTCGAGACCATTGAAAAACTGAATACCGAGATCGGTTTAACCATACTGCTTGTTGAGCAAAACGCTGAGGCCTGTCTTAAATCTGCAGACTATGTTTACATCATGCACGAGGGCAAGATCAAAGCCGAAGGACCAGCAGCCGAAATTGCAGAATCAAGTGATATAAGAGAAGCTTATTTGGGTATATAGGCGTAATGCATTTTTCGAAAAGCTTTTCCCTCCTTCCTTATCCCTGGATAAAACATCGTACCCGTTACAACCGGAAGTCGCAGTGACGGTAGCCTATTGAGTGTGAATTTTCTGTACTGCTACTAGACTCAGAGCGAGCAGACAAAGCGACCTGAAACCCTTGACAGTTTCCGCCTGGTTGAGTAAAAAGTATATTTGTGGCGAATGCCCTGGCTGAAGTAAAGCCGGGGCTTTCCATTTTTCTGAAACACAGTCTGCAATTGGAGTCCGGAGAAAATCAGCACCTAAGGAGGAAGTTAACTATGGATCGCTTTCCCATAACCAGGGAAGGATATAATCGTTTGCGGAGTGAATTACAGCGGCTTGAGCAGGAGGAGCGGCCCCAGGTAATCGAGGCGATTTCTGATGCCAGAGGCCATGGCGACATCAGCGAGAACGCGGAATTCGAGGCGGCCAAAGAAAGACAGGCCCTAGTCGAAGGGAAGATCAACGACTTGCATCACAAGCTGAGCCAGTGTGAGGTGGTTGAGCTCACAGAAGGCTCTCCTGAGCGGGTGATCTTTGGGACCACGGTAGAGCTCGAGGACCTGGACACTGGGGAGGAAGTGAATTATCGTTTGGTGGGACCCTTTGAAGCAGATTTGTCTCAAGGTACAATTTCGGTGATATCTCCCATAGGACAGGCCCTTATTGGCAAAGAGGCCGGGGATGAGATAAAGGTAAAGACCCCTGGGGGCGTAAGAAATTTTGAAATCATCGATGTGAGATATGCAGCAAGAACTGAGCACTCAGAATAGTCTTGAAAATTTGCGAGACATTTTGGAGACCCTCACTGACGAGCTGTCACCGCTCTTTCGAGATGATTCAGTTCAGGTGAGTTCATGGCGCCGAAGTCTCGAGGCTGTGTCCGAGTCCCTCCAAGAGCAGACGTTGAGAATCGCCATTGTAGGCTCAGTGAAATCCGGTAAAAGCACCTTCATTAATGCCATGCAGGGTCGAGATCTGCTCAAGCGCGGTGCAGGTATCGTCACCGCCTTCATCACCCGCATTCGTTCCGGCCCAGAGGGAAAAGGGTGGGTCGAGATAAAATCATGGAAAGAAATCAATGCGGAGGTCAATGAAGCCTTGTCCCTGCTGGGCTTGTCTCGTACCGCTGAAGGGTTGGAATCCATAGACATGCGGGTGGAAGAGGATCGCCGAATCCTCGAGCAATACCTCCAAGAGATCAGACAAGAGAGTCTGGTGGGACGCGAAACATTCGATCCCAACATGGTTCTCCTCATCGGTTACCTGAATGGATACAAAACGCTGAGCGGATTTGTCAGGGATGAGCCGGTTATACTGGAGTTCGCCGGGGAGGAGCTTTATCGGCATCAAGATTTTGTCAGCCAGGAATCGCAGGCAGTATACCTGAAGGACATGGAACTCCAGCTACCGATCCAGTGGCTGGGTGACATGGTAGAGATCGGTGACTGCCAAGGTAGTGATTCCCCCAACCCCCTTCATTTTGGCATGCTCCAAGAATATCTGCTTGGCAGCCACTTCATTCTCTATGTCATCAGCAGTCGAGTGGGGATGAGGCAGGCTGATTTGAAGCTGATCGAAGCAATTAAGATCCTCCGGCTGCTTCCGCAGACACTTTTTATTCTGAATATCGATCTCGATGAACACAGTAGCGAGGAGAGTCTGAAACGACTTCAGGAGAGGGTTAGTGCAGAACTCCATCAGCTTGTGCCTGAGGCGAAGGTCTATGGTTTCTCGGCCCTCTTCCAACTGCTGGATGCAGGCAATAGTCTGGATGAGATATCTCCGCGGGAGAAGAGACGCTTGGAAGGCTGGTATGAAGAGGAGTTGATGGTTGAGGCCTCGCGTCAAGGATATCGTCGGTTTAGTGAGGATTTACAGAACTTGGTAAAGCGCGAACGAAATCGAGTTCTCTTTGGTGGTGTGTTGAGCCATCTGCAACGGGTTAATCGAAGCATGAAGGATTCGGTAAGTACCCGGCAGAAACTATTGTCCAAAGACCAAGAAGAGCTCAAAGCTTTGGCTGATCAGATAAACATACGGCAACAATCCATAACGGCGGCACTCAGTACTGTAGAGCACACACTGGATGGCCTCCGAAACTCGTTGAAAGAACATATCCGTTCAGCCGTTGATTCCTATTTTGATACGAAATATGGTCCGATTATCAATGACACCATGCAGTTGATTGAGAATTATCAGGTGAACAGTTTCCCTCAGAGCAAAGCAGAGGAAACTCGAAAGTGGCTTGCAAATCTTTACCTTTTTTACCAGGAATTTAGGCAGATGCTCTCCCGCCATATCATCGACAAGGTCAATCTGCGAATTATCGATTTTGCCAAGAGCGAGGAAGAGCATATCGAAAAACAACTCATGGAGGCTGCTGCCGGCTACTGGGATCTCCTGGGTCAGGCAATCCAACAATACCAGCAGACTCTGACTGACTCTGGCTTGGCACTCAGTCTCGTCACCCCAGAGGAACTGCCGCGGCCCAAGAAGCCGGCCATTTCGCCGCCACCCTTCTCTGCCTTTCTTCAGCGCTCCGATGCACTCGGGCGGGGTTCTCTGCTGATGCGGTTTGGTCTGAGAAGATTGACTCACCTTTTTTCAGGCATGAAGGACAAGGTTTTCCGCCGTGATTCAGTAGCAGGATCCGGCGAAAAGGTTTTTCGCGAGGCCGTGGCACTGGTGAGAAAGGAAACCCAGAAAGAGCTGCTCACCTCCTTTAAAGACTACCGCCAGAACTTCAAGTTTATGTATCTCTTTTCCTTCACTGAGCAATACACCAAATCCCTTATCCAGCTGTTTCGAGACTTTGGCGAGGCGACCATGATAGATATCGGCCATCTCCAAGAGGCTGCTCGTAAGAGAGGTACCAGCCAACAGAATGCGACCGAAGATCTAGCCATTGTTGAGCACCGGCTGGAGTATGCGGCCGAGCACTTGCGTAATCTGGAACAGAGCCTGGGGATTTTGACCTAGCTACAAAGGACTCAAATAGAACGGGGCAAGCCGGAGAGGAAGTATTAGCCAATCTTAGAAAGCGACGCGGTGACGCGGTGACGCGGTGACGCGGAGCGAGCAAAACGCAAAACGTAAGATTAACTGTCGTATTGGAATTATTCTCTGTTTCTCAGCGAACTGGTCATGCCCCTCCATGCAACTGACTTTGCCAATGCTTCCAGTCTACAATCACCCCGTCTCCGATTCCCCGTGTCTCCGCGTCACGCTGTAACAACACCCAGCTGGATATGCGGCCAAGAGAGATAAGTTCGATGCCATGATCAGACCAGTGAGCTCCGAAGATTTTTATGAACTCGTGGAGATAGAGGCGCAGGCCGCGCCCAAGTCCGAATATGATTTTTGGGAACTTCGATTGCTCCATGGGCGTTACCCGGATACCTTTCTGGT
>CP070735.1:1978074-1986030 GCA_020347625.1 Deltaproteobacteria bacterium | reverse complement strand
TGGTGGAGGCGGCGGGAGTCGAACCCGCGTCCGGAAATCTTCCACTTAAGCTTCTACATGCTTATCCCGGGTTTTGCAGTCTCGCCTTCAGGGAATCCCCTCGGGCAGGACTCCCATCAAGCCAGCCTACTTAGTTTGACCCGCTACCCATAGGCACCTGCAGCGGGCGGTTCCGCTAGTCGACGCCCTTTGCCAGCTCCGCGGACCCAAGCTGGCAGGACGGTAGCCGTCTTAAGCGGCTACGGCATACGCATAGTCGTCTGCGTTTGCTTTTTCCCCACCTGTTTTACGAGCAGGCAGGAACCTCGGCATGCCACTTAAGCTTCATGATCCCCGTCGAACCCGTTTCGCCCCCATTCGGAAGGTAGGTTATGCGGAGAAATTAATGACAACAATATTTTACGTACCTCAACCCCAGATGTCAAGAAATTGGGCCGACCACGGTATAGCTAGAGTTGCACTCGGTCTTACTCAATAGCTGCCTTTCCCAGTGTTCTGAGTACCGCCCTGAGCTCCTTAATCTCCTCTTTTGACATCTGCTTCTCCGGCAAAAGTCTCCTAGCCCGACTCATTACACTATAAAACAGGTCTTTGGCGTAATCATCACCAAGAAAGCGAATTGCTCTTATTAGAGCTTCTTCCGGGGGGGTGAGTCCCACGGAGGAATCCTCTTCCCTCCACTCTGGTCCTGGCTCGGCGACAGCCTGCAACCTCGCCGATTCGGCCTCAAGTTTTTCACTGTAGACTGCTACCAAATCCTCCAAACACTCCTGAATAATTCCTTCAAAAATCTTCCTGCCAGGTTGGCGCTTATCTGATTCAATTGCACTGAGGTAACCCTTGGTAATACCTATTTTATCTGCGAATTCTTTCTGGCTAAGCCCTAACCGGAGTCTGATCTGTTTGATCTTGTTTTGCGTTCCACTGGTCATAAATAGTTTGCACCTGTACTATATTTTGCTTGACATGGTTTACTATTGTCTATATGGTACATCAATAGCAAACCAACGTACCTAAACCCAAAGATGAATGGATATTTCTTTTTAGTCAATAGAAAAGGTTCAAACCATGATACCGGAGCGAACAAATGACCAAGCGAAATTTTTCCTACGATCGCTTGTTAAATGTATGCCTGAAACTGCAAACCCTTAGGGACTCTTGTTCGGGCATGTTCAGAACCCAAACCTATCCACCACACATTAACTGGTTTGACGCTGCGGCAGCCATCTGCCAAGAGGCTATTGATTGGATAGAAGAAATATTACTTGTCCTCACAAAATATGGAGAAAAAGCAGTGACTGATCAAGATAATGGCGGAGCAGAGCCATGAGATGGACCATAAGGGATTTTACAGCTCGGACGGTTGACGTCACGTTTGATGGGTCAGGTCTTCAATCACCACATCTCGCATAGTCAGTTTAAGTCAATTCCCCTATCTGACTCCCACCAAAATCCTGGCAAGGGGCATCCGAAGACCTGACTCCATCAAATCGTTTACAGGGACAATTCTTATTTGACTTATCTTATATTTGAGCTGTTGGTCATTCTCCGCCCCACTTTACTGTTGCATCCCATTATGACATTATGAGGTGGTAGATTCTTACCGGGCTAGGAACAGCTTTTGTCGAGGAGTGAATGGATGAGCAGCATGCGCTTCTATATCCTGCCTCTCTTGCTGATTTACGGACTGGTTTTTGCCTGCGTTGGTAGCCTTAAGCTGACGGTCTTTTATGACCATACTCAGGACCTTAAGACAAATGACCGAGTGATGTGGCAAGAACAGACAATTGGTAAGGTTCAATCCGTAACACGGAATCCGCAAGACCGATTCGCCGTGGAACTTTGGATTAAGAGGGACTTTAGCCAGGTGGTCACCGATCAAAGCCGCTTTCTCATTCGAGCAGACCCCCAGCGACAAGGGCAACAGTCTGTGCAGATGATTCAATTGACTGAGGGAGGAAAACCTCTTCCCGATGGCGCTGAAGTGGAGGGTAGTACTCAACTTTCTTTGCAGTTCGAACGGGGGACACGGGGATTAAAGACCTGGTCGGAGCTGCTGCAGCAAGAGCTTGAGCGTTGGCAAAAAGAGCTGAACGAGTTACCAGAAGAGGACTGGTACAAGGATCTGGAACGCCAGATGGATTATTGGGCCCAAGAGCTCAGACAGACCGGCGAGGAGACACGTCGCTATTTTCGTGAAGAGGTTCTGCCCCGTTTAGAAGAGGCAGTGCGTGAACTTCAAAGACGTTTGCGAGAATTGGGCAAAAGGAAGGATGCGGAGATCCTGGAAATAAAGCTGAAAAAACTAAGGCACATATAACCCAGCTGTCTTTGAGCGGTCTGATTCTCTCTCATTATGGGATTAACTGGTAGTGCGAAGCGAGGTGTCAATCGGTGAACATAGAAGAAGTAATGAAAGAGCATGGTTTCAAGATCTCGGCAAGTTGTGCAGGTCAAGCTTGGTACACTAAGTTCGTCAAACACAAAGGAAGGCGAGCCTACATCACAGTTACTGACAAAGGCGGAGAAGGCTTGCCTACATCGCTGGACGAGCCCGTTTTGGTTGGAATTCATGACGTGAGGTCTGGGGACGAACTCGAAGCCAGCCGAAATATCAGCTCACTGGAATCCTACCTAGAGTCACTTAAGAAATAATTTTGTCGGTTTGCGGTCTTGGATGTAGATTATGACTTTCTGTTTGCCTGACGCTGAATACACAAAATATATGAATCTCCACTTTTGAACCTCAACATCCCGACACTACATTGGCAAACCGCTTACTGGGATGATTCACATCTGTGTACCCAAGTAAAGAATCCAGGCCCAAAGAACCTGGCTTTGAGCTGCCCTAATGAGGCAAAGCGCTAAGCGCAGAGCGCAAAGCGTTTGGTAAACAGTAAAAGGTGAACAGTAAATCGATTATGCGCTGGCTGCGCAACCTTTCACTGTTTACCATTTACCTTTTACTCTTTCTTTCGCTATGCGCTATGCCCTATGCGCTATGCGATCTTAACTGGCCCACAAGACCAGATTTTCTTTGCTCAAATAAAAAAGCCTACCATTGGGCAGGCTTAAATTCTAAATTTGAAATATGGAGATGCTATCCGCAGACTAAGCCTAGGATTTTTTCTTTCTCCGTACCACCCTTTTCTTGGGGGCAGCTTTTTTTGCGGCAGCTTTCTTGCGAGCAGCTTTCTTGCGAGCAGCTTTTTTGGGGACAGCTTTCTTGGGGGCAGCTTTCTTGGCGGCAGCTTTCTTAGCAGCTGCAGCCTTGGCCCTCCTTGCCTGCTGCAGTTTCTCTCCCAGCCCAAGGGCTTTTGCAGTCTTCCTCCGCTTGGCGCTAAGCGACTTGGCAGCTAAAGGTTGACGCGCAGTAAAACCATATTTCTTACGATATTCTGCCGGTGTAAGTCCGAACTTCGCAAGAGTCCGCGCAGTAAGCTGCTTATACTTTTTACCATCTTCAAGGTTAATGATGTAGTTCCTCTGAATAGATTTCTTCGGATCTATTGCATGAGGCTCTGCTTCAGCACCGCCCTCCTCAATTGTTTTAATGTTTTTGAGAGCGTCAAACGTCTTTTTTAGCGCCGCTACCATTTCATCAGACGCCATTACAGCATGTGATGCCTGTGCAGCTACAATTTCAGCTGCCATTTCTGTTAAACTTTTTGTCATATCATTTTCCTCCTTTCATTCGTGCATATATATTAAAGAATAATTGCATTTATACAAAAAGATAATTTAAATTACATTAGTTGTCAACAACTATTTAATATAGTTGTATTAATTAGCTTAGGCAAGTATTTATATCACAACTGTTTGAAATACTGTGATTATTACTCAACCGCGTTTGCTGCTTCCAGTTTGTTATCCCGGCTAATATCCGGAAGGGTTTATCATTTCCTCGCCCAGAGCAGAACGTCCGGACTAGGTAACTCGTCCTCTGGTACGCAAAGTGCATGTAATTCTGTTGTTACCATTGCCACTTGGCTTGCTTCTGACGACAGTTCAAGACGGTAATTGTCAACCATCGTATTATAAGTGAAAAAAACAATTGAAGTGCGTGGCCGAGGTTAAAAGCTTCAATTGCTAAAGGGAAGAGACGTGAAGAAATTAGTTCTTGTTCTAGTTATCCATCTCGTCTGTATTCTGAACTTGAGTTGCGATCAAAAAAAGGAAGAGCCTGTTGATCTCGGAAAGTTACAGGAGGTGCAACGATTAATTGACGAAAATAAATTTGAAGCTGCCAGGATTACAGCTATTGAAACACTCGATCCGGAGATCAAAGAGCTTTATTACCAGGCCGATGACGCACTCGGCCACGCGTCGCACCTTGATGTAAGATGCAATGAAAGGATTACGGCAATTCTTTATGACATTGTAAAGAAAGTACCTGCCAAAAACATAAGACTGAATCGATACATCTATTTTCAATTGACAAGTCTCTATCCAGAAAATGAAATTTACGAGAAAAAGTTCATCTTTTATGATAGAAAGATTAGAGATTTGGGATCACAGTAGATAAGTTAATACGACGTTATCCTCTTTTTAACATGGAAACCATCCTATTTTGACACAATTTAAGAGGATTTCAATTTACGGTTTCTTGAATACCACCCAACTCCCACCGCAAATGCTACTGCCCAACCAGCAAAAACCACATCATCCAGCCGGCCAAGAACAAAGTCTGGCATAAAGAAGTAGACCAAAGAACCAGCCAAGAAACTTATACTAAGAGCAACTATGTAACGCAGCCACGTAAAAATTCTGCAAAATATAAGAAATAGAAGAGTCCAAAAAAGGTAGAATACCGTAGTTGCCATTAAGCGGTATTTGAGAGGAATACTTTTTGAAATTTCTTGAATGAAGCGGTTAAGTCGTCCCTTTGGCTTTCCAAAACGAATTCGGATTACCTCTCCGATGGTCATCTTCTCGTCTATGTGCGTTCCAGCCGGTATGAGAGAGTCTAGCGTCAATGGGGCATTACGTTTGTGCAAGCTATCATTCGTTGCCCGAAAAGGCATGTTGAGGATCTTTTGGGTGCCACCGTAGATGATTCCCGACCCGAAGGCAAGACAAAATAGCGAAACCATCGTCCAAATGACCTTGGTTTTGAGTGTCATCAGCTAGTATCGTCCCTTCAGAACATATTTAGAAATAAGTCATTTTAAACTGTCGCCTTTCGAAATGCTACATGAAATCCAGCCGATGTTATATTCATTTGGGAGAATTGCTTACTGTTTTAATTTATGAAAACATAGAAGACATCTTTGCAGAAGAATAAATATTTTCAAACAGAGAATTCACAACTGGGAGCTCGATTTGACATATCAATATCAACCCTTATTGTTTTCATGGTGATTGTAGTTAACTTTTCAGGACCAAACGGTTAAATGCTTTTAGCGGGGTAGCGGAACCCAACCTTGTATCTGGTCCGGTGATTAACTTCGGGCTGCCATGGCTATCGTTAGACCGCATTTTCAAGCTTCCTGCAGTCCCGATTAAACGGGCTATCAGTTTTCTTTGCCTGGCCGCAGGTTTCAATCATGCGGGGTAGAGTGGAGGGAGTATGATGGAAATCAAACAGCGGGGTTCACATCTAGACCATTTGGTGCGTCAGACACGTATGCATCACTCGCAGCTTAGTTCTATGGCCGATATGAAAGCCAACATGTTATTGACTATGGCCTCGGTGGTTATCACCCTTTCCGTACGTTACATTACGGATCCACAACTCAAATGGGCGACTACCGTTTTGATCTTCTTTTGTTTACTGACAATCGGCCTTGCCACTTATGCTGTTATGCCCAAGATACCTTTCTCGCTAAAGCGAGCTACACACCCAGACGTGAGTAGTCCAAACTTTAATCTGCTTTTTTTCGGCGATTTTATCCGTTTGCAATTTAGCGAGTTTGAAGCCTCCATGGAAGAGGTCATGAATGACCCCAGTCTTACCTACCAGGTACAAGTGCGAGAACTTTACACCCTCGGGATGTTTTTGGCCAAAAAGAAGTACCGCTTTTTGCGACTAGCGTACATTACCTTTATCACTGGGGCCTTTGCCAGTGCAGTGGTTGGCCTCTTTTCAGGAGTGCTGAGTTAAAAATTTTTTGATTGACCGACGATCAGGGCTAAGAAACTGGATTTGTCTTGCTAGCCGAGACACCAGCTGGAATCCGAAGTATTGACAAAGTAGTCTCTGAATTACCTGTCCTGAAAGGAGAAAAACCTTTTTGACATGATGCCCCTCCTTCACTTCCAATACCGAGAAGGCACCTTGGCAATCCATTTTTCCACTTGCAACTTTTTCACCTTTTCCGTACTCTACTAGTAGAGTGCGTCATCGTTGCCGTAAAGTTTTGAAACTCCCCACTGACTCCTTACTTTTGAAATGAGCCCAACAGCTGATCATCCGGTTCGCACCGCTGCTCAATCCTGGTTTAACCGCAAAGAGTGACACTGCTCTTTTGGTAACAATCTTGCAAGTGGTGATGCTGAAAGCTGGGTGGGGAGATGAAGCTACCTCCACGCATGGCAACAGTGTGCTCGCCAGGAATTCCTACGACGAATTCAGAACGAAGGAAAGGCACACAAGATGGACGGAAAAGAAAGACGACTGCAACCCAGGGTAGAGGTCAATTGGCCTGTTACCATGCTTACCGCTGAGGGAACTATACCGGGTGAGACCAGAGACATCAGCATGCAAGGCGCTTTCATCTACTGTGAAAAACCTCTGCCACTATCGGAGAGGTTTGTCTTGAGTGTCAAGGCTCCCGCTGCATCCATGCAGGTTATGGCGCAGGTTGTCTGGGCAAATAACTCTGGCTCTGCCAAGCAAGAACCCTCAGGAATGGGAGTCCGTTTTATCTGGTCTTGATCTGGAATAAGTGCAAGAAAAGATATGTGAGAAATGCTGATAGACGATATTACTGAAGAAAGCATCCACCCTTAAATCTAATCCCTCGTCAATCATCTAACCACAGCCTTGCGCTGAAGGTTTTATCTTTGAAAACCCCATCTTCCCACTTGCCCAGCGCTCTCCAGGCCACGTTGTAGACGTTCCCTGCACTCCAAAGCAGCCACCCTCTTGCCTGTGACTCGTTCAGAGCACGAAGCTCTTCAAGAATATACTCCTCGTCAAAATTATCAACGCCGTATGGAAAAGCTTGAATCCATGGACGGAGAGTCACGTTCGAATCCTTCAAAAACGTGGAAAATCTTCGACACGTCTCTAGCACCAATAGATAGGGATGCCCACCCGGATTCGCAATGCCTTGGAAGGGCCCATAAAAATGGGAAGGATAGATCATGGGACTTATCACGTCGCAATGGCGGGCCAAGTCCTCTATTTTCTGGCCGGTCATCTGGATATCCTCTGAACGACCCCAGGCCATAATCCCAAAAACGTCAATGGATAACAAAACGTCGTGCGAGGCCAATTCTTTCCTCGCACGGGCGAGAAAGTCTGTGATGATTTTGTGCCTGGGAATTTCTTCCTCGACAAAGCTATGTTCCGGATCCCTGAAGTTCTTCGTGGTGGGAAATCGTATATAGTCAAATTGAATTTCGTCAACTCCCATTTCTGCTAACTCTTTGGCAATATCCAGATTATACTCCTGAACGACCGGCTCGGCGGGATTGACCCAGGCGACTTCGCCTTCGTCCACCAATGGGTCTCCAGAGGGGATAGGGTGCAGGGCCAGCTCTGGCCGCTCCACTGCCAAAAGGGGGTCGTAAAAAAGGACCAGTCTTACCCCAACGTGGATTCCCTTTTTGTGAAGGTAATGAATCAGTTTGGCCAGATCTCGGGTGACGGGGCTGGCATTCGCACCGATTTCACCGGCAAGACCCACTTTCGATGGGTAGGAAAGGCTCCCGGACATGTCCTTGCCATCGAGAATAACGGTGTTACCATTTGAATCTATTAGCTTGTCCACTAGCAGCCTTATCTTCTGG
>CP070735.1:1951511-1977974 GCA_020347625.1 Deltaproteobacteria bacterium | reverse complement strand
GTCCAGGTGAGACGTAAAGTGGTTTGACCTTTGCTCTAGTGCGCAAGACCACCCCGACTCTATTGTTAAGGTGCATTAGCGAGCGATACTGGCCTTTCTTGGGTCCCACCTTCCCGTGGCTGCCCACCAATCTCGTTTTAGCACAGCCCACCGTGGGCAAATTGAGCCAGAGCCCCAAATGACTGGCGAGACCTAGTCCTCGTGGGTGGGCTATCCCCTGGCCGTCGCAAAGCACTACGTTGGGCTGCTTTTGCAGAAGCTGAAATGTTTGCGCAATCAGGGGCACTTCGCGAAAAGACAAAAGTCCAGGCACGTAAGGATAAGAAATCTCATCATAGAGTTGGACAAGCTCTCGGAATTCTAAAGCAGGAAAGGTGTAAGTTGCCAAGGCTGCCACAGCTGTATTATGGCGTTGGGAATATCCTACATCGGCCCCGGCGATCAAAGTGATTTTCTCGGGCAAGGGCTTTAAGACAACTTGAGAAGCCAACCGTCTCTGAAGGTCTATGGCCTCTTTGGGGGGGATATTCCAGGAGTGAAGCATTTTCTCAGAAGCAGGCAGCGGACAGCCAGCAGCGGGCAGAAATTTGCAGACCACATTCCGAAATCAAATAGTCAAGCAGCCAGAAGGAAAACCTGCCTTTTCTTTCTATTTTTCTCCTGAATTCTGACTCCTGGCTCCTGACTCCTCACTCTATGCGCTATGCGCTTTGCGCTCTGCGCTATGCGTTTAACCACACTTCGAAAAGCCACAGGAGCGACAAACGATGCAGCCGCCCTCGTGTTCCACTGATGCGCCACAGTCGGGGCACGCACCCATCTCGGCCACCATATGGGTGAAACCGCTCTGGCAGTATTCATTGAGCACCCTAGCCATGGCGTCCGAGCAACTGAGCACCATCTCACCATCTTGCCAGACGGGAGACGGACACCGAATGCCCAGGAGCTGTTTCAAAATGGACTCTGGGTTCACCCCTGAGCGTAACGCCAACGAGATGAGCCGGCCGGTGGCTTCGATCTGTGAATTGGCACAACCGCCGGCCTTACCCATCTGAGCAAATACCTCGCAAACCCCTAAATCATCGCTGTTGAGGGTCACGTAGAGCTTGCCGCATCCCGTGTTCATCCGCTGGGTAACCCCATACGTCCGCTCGGGTCGCGGCCGCGGTGCAAGCTGCGGCGGTTCGGGCTTACGCTGGATATTGAGCACCTGCTGGTCCCTACTGCCGTCACGGTAGATGGTCAAACCTTTGCATCCCAGGTTGTAAGCGAGCAGATATGCCTGCCGCACATCTTCCCGGGTTGCTGAGTGTGAGAAGTTTATGGTCTTGCTTACCGCATTGTCAGTATATTTCTGAAAAGCCGCCTGGATGCGAATATGCCATTCCGGCTTGATGTCGTGGGCAGTGACAAAGAGCCGTTTCACATCCTCGGGAATCCCTTCCATGTCGTGGATGGTACCCTTCTCAGCAATCTCTTTCATCAGTTCTTCGTTATAAAAATTTTTCTGCTCGGCGATCTCCCTGAAAATTGGATGCACCTCCAGCAACTCTTCACCGTCCAGCACCTTGCGCAAGAAAGATATGGCAAAGATGGGCTCAATACCGCTGGATGTTCCGGCGATAATGCTGATGGTGCCTGTCGGGGCGATGGTGGTGGTAGTGGCATTGCGCATCTGGGGTGTCTGCGGGGTGTCATAAATAGAACCAGCATAGTTGGGAAAGTTGCCGCGCCTCTTAGCCAGGTCCGCGGAGGCAGCCTTGGATTCCCGCTGGATAAACGACATTATCTGCTCAGCCATCTCAATGGCCGCCTCGGAATTGTAGGGAATTCCAAGAGCGATCAGTAGGTCAGCAAATCCCATCACCCCAAGGCCAATTTTGCGGTTGGCCTTAGTCTTTTCCTCAATCTGGGGTAAGGGATAGCGATTGACGTCAATGACATTGTCCAGGAAGTGCACACTTGTCCAGACAATCTCTTTAAGTTTATCGAAATTTACCTGGCCGTTTTCCACCACTCTGGTCAGGTTGATGGAGCCCAGATTGCAGGATTCATAGGGGAGTAGTGGTTGTTCACCGCAAGGGTTAGTTGACTCTATTTCACCCACGTGGGGCGTGGGATTGTCTCGGTTGATGCTGTCGAGAAAGATAATCCCGGGCTCACCGTTTTTCCAAGCAGAATCGACGATCTTTTCAAAAACGTCTCCTGCCGTCAGCCGTTGGGTCCTCTCACCTGTGCGGGGGTTGACCAGATCGTATTCTCCACCCTCTTCCATCGCCAGCATGAATTTATCAGTAACCGCCACCGAAATATTAAAGTTGTTCAACTTCTCATTGTCGGTCTTAGCAGTGATGAACGCCTCTGCATCGGGGTGGTCCACCCGCAGAATTCCCATGTTCGCGCCGCGCCGCGTACCTCCCTGCTTGATGGTCTCGGTGGCAACATCAAAAACAGTCATGAAACTGATGGGGCCACTTGAGACTCCTTGAGTGGACAGCACCTTATCGTTCTCCGGTCGCACACGCGAGAAGGAGAAACCGGTGCCACCCCCACTCTTATGAATCATGGCAGTGTGTTTGATGGCCTCAAAAATGCTTTCAATGGAATCCTCCACGGGCAGCACAAAACATGCCGAGAGTTGTCCCAGCTCCCTGCCTGCATTCATAAGCGTGGGTGAATTTGGAACCAGCTCCAACCGAGTCATCAAACCGTAGAAACGAGCTGCAACTTCGGCCACATCCGCCTGATCATCGTAGATCAGCTCTGCCTCAGCCACCGCTTCGGCGACTCGTTGGAACATTTCCTCCGGTGTTTCTACGACTTCCCCGTACTCATTTTTCTTGAGGTAACGCTTTTTCAAGACCACCAAAGCGTTCTCGTTGAGTAGTGGAGAATCGACACTTAGCTGTGCGGCCATTTTATCTCCTTGCTTGGCTTCTTTTAAAAACAACATATTTATTTTACCATGCAGAAACGGCAGGCCCAACTCTGACTTACCCACCCGAAGAAAAGTCCATCCACTTGAAAGGTGCTCAATAATAAAAGAGCCCCTGCGTGATGTCAAACCAATTTTATGGTTAGTCGTCCGTGGTCAGTTGTCCGTTGCAGAATTCTAGTTTATCCTAGTTTTATCAAATATTTATCCTGACCAGAAAATTTTAGTTTGTTTCTTTGACGGCCTGCATCTATTGTGCCTGAAAGGAATCAGCCGGTCACGTTCCTCTCTACTAAAAGCTTGACCTGTCAACCATCCAATTAAAGGGCAAATCCAAGGTCTTTTTTGCGACGAACAACTGACGATGGACAACGGACCCTCCGAACTTTAGCTTATCTCGGAGAGCGAAGTTGGCACTTTCCGCTGTAGATAGGTTGCGAGACCATAGGCCCAGAAACATTAATCTTGCAATGGGGAGGCAAATGGGATAGATTAGCCTGCTGAACAATGGCACCCCCCTCATCTCACACAACTCAAACAGCATTATCTCGGGCTGCATCTTCATCCTTTCGGTTGCCGCCCTTCCACCGGGGAAGCGATCCATGCAGTTCCGCAAAAAAGATTTGCTTGGCATCAAACAACTTGAGCCTGATGAAATTGAGCTAATCCTTGAGACGGCGGAGACCTTCAAAGAAATATCCACCCGCCCCATCAAGAAAGTGCCGACCTTAAGAGGTAGGACAGTAGTTCATCTTTTCTATGAGCCCAGCACAAGGACGCGAACCTCCTTCGAGATTGCGGCCAAGCGGCTGAGTGCTGACACCTTCAATATTTCAGCCTCCACAAGCAGTATTGTCAAAGGTGAGACCTTGCTGGATACTGCTAGGAATCTGGAGGCCATGAACCCCGACGTTATTGTGCTGCGCCACTCTGCGGCAGGGGCCCCTCACCTGCTGGCCAGACACGTGCAAGCTTCGGTGATCAACGCCGGTGATGGCATGCACGAACACCCGACCCAGGCTCTGCTCGATCTTCTGACCATCAGAGACAAGAAAGGCACCGTATCCGGGCAAACCGTTGCGATTATTGGAGACATCGCTCACAGTCGAGTGGCTCGCTCGAATATCTGGGCGCTCAATAAAATGGGGGCACGCGTATTGGTGGCCGGTCCAGCAACCATGATGCCACACTATTTGGACAGACTGGGTGTGGAGACTTTCTATAATCCCGAGGACGTCATTCCTGAGGCTGATGTAATTATGATGCTCAGGATTCAGCTGGAACGACAGGGACAGATGCTCCTGCCCAGCCTCAGAGAATATTCCCGGGTTTTCGGTTTGGATGAGAAAAAGTTGGCCAAGGCCAAGGCCGATGTGCTTATTATGCACCCGGGACCGATCAACCGCGGCGTCGAGATCAGCCCTTCAGTGGCCGACGGGCCCTATTCTGTAATTCTCGATCAGGTCAACAATGGCGTCGCCGTGCGCATGGCTCTGCTCTACCTGCTCAAAGTGGGTGAAAAAGATGAGTAAGCTCATCCGCGGCGGCAGGGTCATTGACCCGGCAAGTGGTTTAGACGATCTACATGACATCCTCATCGACGGAGACAGAATCCGCGCCATAGGCCCCCCTGGATCACTGGAAGAGAAATCAGATACTTCCTTTGAAGTCATCGAGGCAAATGATTTATGGGTAGTACCCGGCCTCATTGATCTACACACCCACCTGAGAGAACCCGGGGAAGAATACAAGGAAACCGTGCTCACCGGAAGTCAGGCCGCAGCAGCTGGTGGCTTCACTGCCGTCTGCTGCATGCCCAACACCAAGCCGGTAAACGACAACTCCGCGGTAACCGATCTTATCCTGCGCCGTGCTGCTGAGGCCGACTTAGTGAGAGTCTTTCCAGTGGGAGCCGTCAGTCAGGGACAGAAGGGCGAAATGCTCGCCGAATATGCGGAGCTCAAAGAAGCAGGAGTTGTGGCGGTCAGCGACGACGGCCAGGCGGTCATGAACAGCCAACTCATGCGAAGAGCCCTGGAATACGCCCAGGTTTTTGACTTGCCAGTGATCAGCCACGCCGAAGACCGCGACCTTGCCGGTGACGGTGTGATGCACGAGGGTGTGGTCTCAACCCGTCTGGGCCTGAGGGAAATCCCCGGCGCTGCCGAGGACATCATGGTATTTCGTGATTGTAGTCTGGCCTCACTCACCGGCGGCCGTCTGCACATCGCTCACGTTTCCAGTGGGGGAGCCGTGGAGCTAGTAAGAATATTCAAAGCCCGGGGAGTCCGGGTGACTGCCGAGGCCACCCCACACCATTTCACTCTCACTGATGAAACGCTCGAGAATTTTGATACTAACCTTAAAGTTAACCCGCCAATCCGATCCGCCAGTGATTTAGCCGCAATTCAGCAAGGCCTTGCCGACGGCACCATCGACGCCATCGCCACAGATCATGCCCCGCACAGTACCATAGAGAAAGATGTGGAGTTTGACTACGCCGCTTTTGGGATGATCGGCCTCGAAACTGCTTTGCCCTTGACGCTTCGGCTGGTTGACCAGGGGATACTGAGTCCCCTGGAAGCAATAGCTAAACTGACCAGCAACCCTGCCCGCATCATTGGAATTGACCTGGGCAGACTCGCTCCAGGACTACCAGCCGATGTCACCATCATCGATCCAAAAAGGGAGTTTACCGTCGATGTAAATCAGTTCAGATCCAAGAGCAGAAATTCCCCTTTCCACGGTTGGGATCTGCGAGGTAAAGCAGTTATGGTCCTGCGGGATGGAATAGTCATCTTCGCTGACTGAAATCTTACCGCTTAGGTACTGTTCTTGCAAGGAAACTACTGGTGTCGAGGACCTGACACCGGGACCTCGAACTGCAAATCAAGAAACAAATATGAATCCGGACCCGCCAGCCTTACCCAAGCCCGCCCGCATCGAATTGCTCCGAATGGCGGGCGTGGTGTCGGGCTGGTATTCGATATGCAAATTTCAGGAGTTGGATTAGGAGACTGAGTGACAATGGCGCGCATCCTAGTGGTTGATGACGAAAACAGCATGAGAGAATTTCTGGAAATCATGCTGAATAAAGAAGGGTATCAGGTGGCTACTGCAGCCGGCGGTGGCGAGGCCATTGATATCCTAGAAAAAAACCCCTTCGATCTAGTGATAACTGACATTCGGATGAAGGAGATTTATGGTCTGGAGGTATTGAAAAGATGTAAGGAACTGCATCCAAGTACCATTGTAATAATGATCTCTGCTTACGCCAGCACCTCCACAGCCGTGGAGGCGATGAAGTGGGGAGCGTACGACTATCTGCCTAAGCCTTTCAAAGTAAGGGAAATCAAGGGGGTTATCCGAGACGCTTTGGTGGCCGCCCAGGCACAGGAAGCCCACGAAAAGGTAGCAGCTGATAAGACCAGTGCTACGGAATACCACGGTATTGTGGGTGAGAGCCAGGAAATAAGAAAGATCCTTGATCTGATCCCTCGCATCGCTGCCGCCACCAGCAATGTCCTTATAACCGGAGAGTCGGGTACTGGCAAAGAGCTCATAGCCAAGGCAATACACCGTGAGAGTCCTCGCAAGGATAATCCATTCGTTACGGTCAACTGTGGCAGCGTACCCGAAACACTGATGGAAAGTGAGCTTTTTGGACACAAGAAAGGCGCGTTTACCGGCGCTACCACAACTCGGAGTGGCCTTTTTGAAGCCGCCGATGGCGGAACCCTTTTTTTGGATGAGATGGCAGAACTCACCCCACCTGTCCAGGTCAAGCTCCTGAGAGCTGTACAGGAAAAAACCTTCAAGATGGTGGGGGGCAGCGAGGAGCTGAGCGTCGATGTACGCATCATTAGCGCCACCAACCGCGATCTTGAACGCGAGGTGATGAACGGTAATTTCCGCGAAGATCTCTATTATCGGCTGAACGTTATTAACATTAACATGCCGCCCCTAAGGGAACGCCCCGAAGAGATCCCTCTGTTGGCCCAGCATTTTCTGGAAAAGTACAGCCAACAAATGGGAAAGGACATCAGAAAAATTTCCTCTTTCGCCCTGGATATCCTCAAGAGTTATAACTTCCCGGGCAATATCCGAGAGCTGGAAAACATCATCGAACGAAGCGTGGCTCTGGAGAGCTCCAACATCGTCCTGTCAGACAGCCTAACATTGTCCAGTTTCAAGCAGACTCAGGTCCAGCCCAAGCCTGACGCTGTCTCCCTAACGCTGCCCCAGGAAGGGATCGATCTGGATAATGTCCTGGGTCAATTGGAAAGAGATTTACTCCAACAAGCTTTGGAAAGAACCAGGGGCGCAAAGCAAAAGGCAGCCGACTTGCTAGGCATCAGTTTCCGTTCCTTTCGCTACCGCCTCGCCAAGTATGGCTTGGGTGGCGATGATGAGGCAGCAGAGGAGTAGTTTGCTGCTTGTAATCGTAATCTTCTAGCCTTCTTTCCCTCACCGCACAGCTGTTTTCTCCCAGACAGGTCTAGCTTTCCGTGGAACAGGTTATTGCCGTCGGTTACAATTATTAAAATTTGAGGGGAAAAATGACCGAATTTATGAAACTGTCGCGACGTGCCTTTTTGGCCAAGGCCGGAGGATCGCTGATCGGCATCAGCCTGCCAGGCGTATTTGTGAAACTCATGGATACGGAAAACCTGGCACTGGCGGCGGAGACCCGGCCCGATGGTAGACCGCGTTTGCCTCCGGGGCAGCAGGCCGTAAAACGGTTATTTGATATGGGTGGCGTTCAAGGAACAGCCAGCACACGAGACTGGAAAGTGAAAATCCACGGTGAAGTAGAAAAACCGACTACCCTGACTTTTCAGGAACTTCTGGAGCTGAGCCAAGTGGATATTACTTGCGATGTGCACTGTGTCACCGGTTGGACTTTGCTGGACTCCCAGTGGAGAGGGGTCCAGCTGACCACAATCATGAATTTGGTAAAGACCAAAGAGAGTGCCCGTTTTGTCATTTTTCAGGCAACCGCCGGCTATTCCAGCAACATTCCCATCAGTGAGGCCCGCAAGGAAAACGTGCTTCTCGCTCATGGTTTTTCCGGTAGAGAACTGCCTCGACCCCACGGTGCTCCGGTTCGGGCATTGGTGCCTGACCTATATTTCTATAAGAGTGCAAAATGGCTCGAGGGAATCAAGTTTACTGCCCGGGATGAGCCAGGCTATTGGGAACTAAGAGGTTACAGTAACTCCGCGGATCCCTGGAAAGAAGAACGGTTTGAGTGAAGAGATTTCAGATTTAAGATTGTAGATTGAGGGTGCCGAGTTTTTCTGCTTTGCGAACTGCTTGAGCCTTTGAACCCAAAATCTACGATCCTTCGACCTGTCCCAATGAGTAAAGAATAGGAGAACCCGCCCTCTCGCAGGCTATGGCGTGGCAGGCCTGGCTTTGAGCTGTCCAAAGGGAAAGGTACAGGGTTCAGGGCTCAGGGTAGACTGAATCCTTGATATTCTTTCTTTCCCTGCACCTTAAACCTTGCACCTTGTACCTCTTCAGCTGGCCCGAAGGACCAAGTTTTCTTTGCCCAAATATGCCTTCCGCGACGCGAATGAACGACATCTCTCCTCTCCTCCAACCTTAAGAGTAGAGGAAATTCTTTACATAGCCAAAATAATCGTTATAGATAAAGAACATTGGATCCTGGGGTGAATTTAAGCGTCTGAAGATAAAAAAATAATGTTAGAATTGCAAAACAGAAGGCAGTCATTACTGGACGTTTAGTAAAGTTCGAGTATTGAAACTTTACCGCATTTCGGATATAGTGAAAAAGTTCACGAATTCGCAAACGGCAAACGAAGGAATTTCCATCAATGAACAACCCAAGCAATTCTGAAACTGGTGCCGTATTGGGTTCGGTAATGGTAATTGGCGGCGGCATCGCTGGCATGCAAGCATCTCTCGACCTTGCCGATTCAGGCTTCAAGGTATATTTGGTGGAGAAAAGCCCTGTCATCGGCGGGGTTATGGCCCAGTTGGACAAGACCTTTCCCACCAATGATTGCTCCATGTGAATTATCTCGCCTAAACTGGTCGAGGTCGGCCGGCATCTGAATATCGAACTACTTACCCTTTCCGAGGTGAAGAATATATCCGGTAGTGTGGGGCGCTTTCAGGTCTCTGTCGAGAGACAACCTCGCTACATTAACCTGGACAAATGCACTGGCTGCGGTGATTGTGTCGAGGTTTGTCCGGTGACCATGCCCAGTGAGTTCGACCAGGGTATTGGCCCCAGGAAGGCCACCTACAAGCCCTACGCCCAGGCCATACCAGGTGGATACGCTATTGACAAGCGTGATCGATCCCCCTGCACCAACGGTTGTCCCAACCATGTCAATGCTCACGCCTATGTGTCTTTGATTGCCCAGGGTAAATACCAGGAAGCCATGGCGGTCATTCTCAGGACCCTGCCTTTCCCCGGGACCATAGGTCGCATTTGCCCCCATCCATGTGAGACCGCATGCAGGCGGGGCGAGGTGGATGAGCCCATTTCTATCTGTGCCCTGAAGCGCTTTGTGGCTGACCAGGTGGATATTGAAGACATACCTGTGCCCGAGATTGAGAGACGGGATGAGAAGGTGGCGATCATCGGCTCCGGTCCTGCGGGTCTTACGGCGGCCCATTTTCTTGGTCTGGAGGGGTATGAGTCAACTGTCTTTGAGGCTCAGTCAGTTGCCGGAGGCATGTTGCGCTTGGGCATTCCTGACTACCGGTTGCCCCCTGAGGTTTTGGACAAGGAGATTCGGGCCATAACCCGTCTGGGGGTGGAGATCAAGCTAAATACTGCCTTGGGTCGGGATGTGACCATTGATGGTCTTTTCAAAGATGGCTACAAGGCAGTCTACCTTGCCATCGGCGCCCACAAGAGTATGAAGCTCGGAATTGCTGGGGAAGATAGTAAGGGAGTTATCTCAGGTGTGGATTTTCTCCGACAAGTCAACATAGGCCAACTCACCAGGGTAGACGGCTCTACGGTTATCGTGGGTGGTGGCGATGTGGCAATTGACGCGGCGCGCTCAGCCTTGCGTCTGGGCGCCGACAAGGTGACAATCCTTTATCGCCGCACCCGCGCAGAAATGCCGGCCCTCAAGGAAGAGGTGGAGCAGGCACTGGCCGAAGGCATTGAAATACACTTCCTCATCGCACCCACCAAGATTATGACCCATAATGGCCTAGTCTCCGCCATCGAGTGCCTCCGCATGGAATTGGGAAAGCCTGATGCCAGCGGCCGACGCCGTCCGGTCCCACTCGCTGGAAGCGAATTTAATCTGCCGGCCGATCTCGTGATTCCAGCCATCGGCCAACGGCCCCATATCAATTTTCTCTCTGAGATTGCAGGATTGGAACTGACTCGGTGGAGAACCGTCGTTACCGACCCAGTGACCTATAGCACGGGGATAGACGGGGTTTTTGCTGGAGGAGATGCTGTAACTGGCCCTTGGATAGCGATAGGGGCGGTGGCAGCCGGCCGGGAGGCGGCGATTTCCATCTCTCGCTATTTGAAGGGCGAGGATCTGCTATCCGGTCGTGATCCCGTTGAGTTTCCGCAGAAAAATTTCGTCCCCATCCCTGAAAAAATCGACAAGATGCCCCGGGCTGAGCAGGCTACCCTTAGCATGGCAGAACGAAAAGTGGATTTCGCTGAAGTGGAGTTGGGGCTCACCGAAGCGCAGGCCAGGGCCGAGGCTGAAAAATGCCTCAACTGCATGTCCTGTTGCGAGTGTCTTGAATGCGTGGCTGCTTGCAAGGCTGAAGCAGTAAAGCACGAGATGCGGCCGGAAACCATGAACATCGAAGTGGGCTCGGTGATTCTTGCCCCGGGGTTCGAAACCTTCGACCCCAGCCGCTATGACGAATACGCTTACAATGAACTGGACAATGTGGTCACGAGCATAGAGTTCGAACGCATGCTGTCCGCTTCAGGCCCACTCAAAGGGCATCTGGTCCGTCCTTCTGACCACGAAGAGCCCAAGAAGATAGCCTGGCTCCAATGCGTGGGATCTCGGGATATCAACCATTGTGACAACCGCTACTGTTCGGGAGTTTGCTGCATGCACGCCATCAAGCAAGCAGTAATCGCCAAGGAGCACTCCAAGAATAGTCTGGAGACCGCCATCTTCTTTATGGACATGCGCACTTTCGGCAAAGATTTCGAGAGGTACTACGATCGCGCCAGACAGGAACACGAAGTACGCTTCGTCCGTTCCCGCATCCATTCAGTCGATCCCGAAAGCACCACAAACAACTTGATTCTATCTTACGTGGACGAGACCGGCCGTATAAATGAGGAGATTTTTGACCTGGTGGTTCTTTCCGTAGGCATGCAAACTCCTGCGGGGGTATTAGAAATGGCTGAGCGACTGGGGGTGGAGCTGAATTCAGATCGCTTTTGCGCCAGCAACTCCTTCAGTCCTGTTGCCACCTCAAAGCCAGGAATCTACGTCTGCGGAGCTTTTCGCGGCCCCAAAGACATTCCGCAGTCGGTTATGGAGGCAAGTGGCGCGGCGGCGGCAGCCGGCAGTGATTTGTCGCCAGCGCGGTATACCCTTACCCGCACTGCAGAATCGCCACCGGAGATCAATGTCAAAGGGGAACCACCTCGCATCGGCGTTTTCGTCTGCCACTGTGGGATTAACATCGCCGGCGTAGTGGATGTGGCGGCGGTACGCGACTATGCCACCACCCTCCCCTACGTTTCCCATGTGGAAGATAATCTATATACCTGTTCACAGGACGCCCAAGAGCAAATGCTGCAAATAATCAAAGAACAGAAGCTAAACCGTGTGGTGGTTGCAGCCTGCTCGCCGAGAACCCACGAGCCCCTTTTCCAGGACACTCTGGCCGACAGCGGCCTCAACAAATATCTCTTTGAAATGGCCAACATCCGCAACCAC
This sequence comes from Deltaproteobacteria bacterium, assembly GCA_020347625.1. Lineage (GTDB taxonomy): Bacteria > Desulfobacterota > Syntrophobacteria > BM002 > BM002 > BM002. The sequence goes on along the minus strand of CP070735.1, from coordinate 1,966,118 downwards.
GACTCATGGGTACATGGCAACGACCCGGGGGCAGCCACGGAAAAAGCAAAGGATTTGTTACGCATGGCAGTGACTAAGGTAGCCCTTCTAGAGCCCCTAAAAGAGACCACGGTGGAGATCACTCAATCTGCCCTGGTGGTGGGTGGTGGCGTTGCTGGCATGATTGCAAGTACGCAACTCGCTGATCAAGGCTATCCAGTGACTCTAATAGAGGCGAAGGCGGAACTGGGCGGTCATGCTCTCCACCTCCGAAAAACCTGGCGCGGTGAAGATGTAAGCAGTTTCCTGAAGGATCTGATCTCAAGAGTAAATGATAATTCGCGCATCAAGGTTCATTTGAATGCCGAACTCCAAGAAGTAAAGGGGTTTGTGGGCAATTTTCAGAGTAAGATCCGAATTACCGGAAATAACGGTGCCAAGTCAACCACACTACGCCACGGCGTCGCCATTCTAGCTACTGGCGGTCGCGCCATAGTACCCGATGAGTATCTTTACGGTCGTCATCCCAGAGTATTCCGCTGGCACGAACTTGAAGATGCTCTTGAAGCAAAACAACTTCAAGACGCCCGCTGCACCGTCTTCATTCAGTGTGTGGGTTCCCGCGAGCCCAATCGGCCCTATTGCAGCAAGATCTGCTGCACCTTTTCCATTCAGCAGGCCGTTACCTTAAAGGAAACCTACCCGGAAATGGATGTCTATATTCTCTACCGAGATATTCGCACTTACGGCCAGCGCGAAGAGCTTTACGCACGAGCACGGGCCGCAGGCGTCATCTTTATTCGTTATTCGATGGAAGAGAAACCTGTGGTCAACACTGACGGCGGGGATCGCTTACAAGTCGTGGTTAAAGACCACGTACTCCAGCGACCATTGCTTCTCACGCCTGATTTCATTACCCTGGCAACCGCCATTGAGCCGTTCGAAACCAAAGCACTAGCTCAGCTTTTCAAGGTATCGCGCAACGAAGACCATTTCTTCGCGGAAGCTCACGCCAAACTGCGGCCGGTTGAATGCGCTACGGATGGTATTTTCCTCTGCGGTCTGGCACATTATCCTAAGCCGGTCGAAGAGAGCATCGCCCAGGCCCAGGCAGCGGCCAGCCGAGCCATCACCCTTCTGGCCCAAAAGACCCTTCAAGTGAGCGGCCAGGTGGCAGCAGTCAATCCGATGAAGTGCTCCGCCTGTGGTGTTTGTGTGGCCATCTGCCCCTTCGGTGCTCCGGGCTTCAACGACAGAAACCTTTCTGAGATCAACCAGGCCCTTTGCAAGGGTTGCGGCTTGTGTGTTGCCTCTTGCCGCTCAGGGGCCATCGATCTCAAAGGTTTCGAGGATAAGCAGATCTTCGCCATGCTTGAGGAGTTGTAAAAATGAGATATGGGATGTGGGATGTGAAATTTTCGAACTGAGGGATTGAGGGATTCAGGAATTTATTGCTGCAAGCTGTTTGCTGAACAAGACCGACTTAACCACCTCCTGGCGGCAGACAGTAAGCAATTGGTGGTCAGTGCCTACCCTACATATGAGTGAGGTCGACAATATGACAGATATCGCTGAGAGCGACTGGCAGCCTAAAATAGTTGCCTTCCTCTGCAATTGGTGCTCTTACGGGGCAGCAGATCTTGCCGGGGTGAGCCGGTTGCAATATCCCCCGCACATCCGAGCCATTCGGGTCCCATGTACCGGTCGGATGAATCCCAAGTTTCTCCTGGCAGCTTTCCGGCAGGGTGTTGATGGAATCTGGGTTTCCGGATGACACCCGGGTGACTGCCATTACCTGGAAGGTAATTACTATGCCAGAAGAAAATTCGCCCTGTTCAAGAACCTTATTGAGTATATGGGCATCGAAGAAGGCCGGCTTCACTTCTCTTGGATCTCTTCGGCTGAAGCAGGCAAGTTTGTTGATGTGGTCAAGGAAATCACTGATCAAGTTAGGCAGCTTGGGCCAGCCTCGAAGTTGATCAAGGAGCTTCCGATTCTATCCGACGAATCAGTTAGCAGCGGGAAGATGGCAGCTGGCGGAGCGGGATGACAGAGGGACGAGACGAGAGTAACGACTAACGGGTGAAACCAAAGTAAGAGACCTTAAATGCAATCATACAGAACAAAAATCTTTGAGATAGCTCTACAGCTGCTTGTGGAAAGGCAGGTGGATGCGGTACTCGGCTTCCGGCGAGGCACCATACCCATGATGTCCCAGCCTATCCTGATCAGTAGTCCTGATGAAGTGGACCAACTGCACTGGGATTCGTTCTGTAGCAGTAATCTGGCCAATTACCTACCTCGACGAAAAGATAGAGTTGCAGTATTCGCGAAGGGTTGCGACTCGCGTAACATCATCCTGCAAATTCTGGAAAACCAAATCAAGCGTGAACAGCTATACATTATCGGAGTCCCCTGCCAGGGGATGGTTGACAGGCGCAAGGTTTTAGCCGCTCTCGATGGCCGTGAGCCTGCAGACGTGAGTGAACGCAATGGAATGATTCGGGTAAGCGGTTGGAATTTTAAGGAAAATTTTTCGCGAGATGAGTATCTGCAGGAAAATTGTGCCATATGTACTCACCGTAATCCCGTAATCTACGATGAACTGGCGGCTGAACCAACCAATGAACAAAGGGAGGTGGATCGTTATGGCGATATCCACGCCCTAGAAGCTATGAACGATGACGATCGCTGGCAGCATTTCGAAGAGATCCTCACTCCATGCATTCGCTGTTATGCCTGTCGCAACGCTTGTCCCATGTGTTACTGCCCAACTTGTTTTGTTGACGAGTCAACACCGCAGTGGTTGGGTAAATCCATTGACCCCATCGACACAAGGACATTCCACTTTCTGCGGGCCTTTCATTTGGCCGGTCGCTGCACGGACTGCGGCAATTGCGAGCGGGCTTGCCCGATGGGGATCAAGGTGCGACAGCTTACTAAGAAGCTGGAAAAGGACATAAAACAACTATACGCTTATGAGGCCGGTTTGAGTCTAGATGAACCGCCACCTCTGGACACTTATCGCCCAGACGATCCACAGGAGTTCATCAGATAGAATGTTAGGTTGATTTCATCAGTTGAGTCGGTTATGCCGGCAGACAGGCTAAACCGGCCAAACTATTTTCCAGGGTATTTACAACACAATGACAGATAAAATGGTCAAAAAGGCAGATCTGAACGAGCTGTTGAACCGACTGCTGGAAGACTACCGGGTTTTCGCACCGGTTCGTCGTGGGGATATCACCACTTTCCAGCAAATATCTGCCGCAGACGAACCGGATTTCAGTTGCACCAATACCATTCTGTCTCCAAAGTCACTCATGCTCCCACAGTCAGAGTGCTTGTTCGATTTTACTTTAGAGAAAGGGAGCGATATGGCAGGGATCATGAGGGAGATCGACAAGGATTATTCTCCCCGCGTGATCTTCGGCATCCGACCCTGCGATGCTCAATCCTTCCAACTGCTGGACCTCAATTTCGATACCTCCCCCTACCGGGACCCCTGGTGGGTGCGACGGCGGCACCATACCACCCTGGTTGGTTTGGGCTGTAACGTTCCCTGTAGCACTTGCTTCTGTACCTCAGTCGGCGGCAGCCCCTTTGCAGAGGACGGACTGGATCTGCTTCTCACCGATGTTGGTGACGAGTTCGCATTGCAAGCCATCACCGAAAAAGGTGAACAGTTGTTGACGAAAACGGGAATCGATACTGAACCTTCGGCGGCAACTGCAAAGGCAGTACTGGCGTGCAAAGAGTCGGCATTGGGCTTGATGAGGTCGTCAGTCCCCACTAACAACCTCGAAAAGCATGACGCAACAGCACTATTCAACGCTGATTTTTGGGATAAAGTGCAGTTTGCCTGTATCAACTGCGGTATCTGCACTTACGTTTGTCCCACCTGCTGGTGCTTTGACATCCAAGACGAGGTACGCAAGAACAATGGTGTACGGTTGCGCAATTGGGATTCCTGCATGTCACCTCTTTTCACCCTACACGGGTCAGGGCATAATCCTCGCAATGAAAAGCTTCAACGGGTCAGGCAGCGCTTCATGCACAAGCTCAAATACTTTGTGGACAAATATGAACGTGGTGTGGCCTGTGTGGGCTGTGGTCGATGCGTCGAGCAATGCCCGGTGAATATTGATATTCGTGAGGTAGTTAGGTTAATGAACCAGTTCAAGGTTTAGCCGTTTCTCCGGTTTTGCCGGTGGTCGAACTTAAACGGGCTAAACTGGCTAAACCGCAGAGTTTATTCATGGAAAACCCCTATCTGCCATATCCCGTAAGGATCGACTCGGTCATTACAGAGACCGAAGATCGCAACCTCAAGACCTTCAAATTGGTTTTCCTGAATTCTGAGGACAGTGAGAAGTTTGTCCATCGAGCCGGCCAATTTGCTGAACTATCCATCGCCGGTAAAGGCGAAATCCCCATTGGCATCGCCTCATCCCCCACCGAACAAGGTCACCTGCTCTTCACCGTCAACAAAGTAGGGTTGGTCACCAGTGCGCTGCATCAGATGGCCGTCGGTGAGGTCATGGGAGTGCGAGGGCCTCTGGGCAACTGGTATCCATGGGAAGAGATGGATGGCAAGAACGTGGTCATCATCGGCGGTGGTTTCGCTTTTACCACCTTGAGAGCCTCCATAGTCTACATGTTACATCCGGAAAACCGTAGTCGTTTTGGTGATGTTACGGTGATCTACGGCGCGCGTACTCCCGGTATGCTCTTATATAAAGATGAACTGGCAGCCTGGGATGAGCGGGATGACATTCGCATGCACATCACCGTGGATGCCAGCGATGACCCCGACTGGAAATATAACGTTGGCTTCGTACCCACAATAACTCAGGAGAAGGCGCCAAGCGCCGAGGACGCCTACGCGATTGTTTGTGGGCCACCCATCATGATTAAGTTCACCCTGCCTATTTTGAGTGAGTTGGGATTCCCTCCAGAGCGAATCATTATGAGCTTGGAGATGCGGATGAAATGTGGAATCGGCATGTGTGGTCGCTGTAATATCGGCACTGAATACGTCTGCAATGACGGCCCCGTTTTTAGCCTGGATCAGCTGGGCCAGTTGCCCAATGAATACTGACATTGAGGGATGTGGGATTTAGAATTGCGGATTTCGGATTGCGGATTGCGGATTTACAACATGGTTTATTCGTTGTTATTCTGGTAGGCTAAATGGTGAAAAATAGCCAATAAACGAGGAGGCAATGGTGGTTAACCTTGACGATTTGAAATCTATTATTTTACTGAGCCATCTGACCGATCCCATGCTAGAGAAGCTTTCAGATATTGCCCTGACAGCAGAATATAGCGCTGGCGATTACATCTTCAAAGAGGGAGATTATGCCCGATATCTCTACTCAATCATCGATGGAAAAGTTGGACTCGAGCTTGAGAAGACCACCAACACACACGTTATGATCGACACCATCGGCCGCGGTCGTACCTTCGGTTTTTCCGCGCTCGTTGACACGGAGCAGAAAAAGTATACAACCCATGCCAGGGCAATGACCGACACGAAACTGTTTGCCTGGGAAGGTACCCAGTTAGAAATGCTTTTCTATCAAGACTACGAAATGGGTTTCCTGTTCATGAAAAGAATTGCCAAAATTGCCAAGTCGAGGCTGCAAATTAGAAATGTGCAATACCTTGATATATACAGTTAATCTGAGATCTGATAAGCAAAACAACCAAGCAAAAGAGGTGGCTTTGCCCCAGTCCTCTGCAAGGTTAGGGTAAAGCCACCTCTTTTAGGTGCATGCTTTACTTCATGGAGGCTATGATCTTGTTTAGCTTCTCCGTGATGATCCTCTCGGCAATTACAGACAATCTTTCTTCAACCAGACGGCTTACCAGCGTTTCTAATTTCTTGGTCATGAGAGCACCCAACTCCTCGTCGGAAGCAGATTGAGTGGACGCCTCACCTGCGCTTTTTTCCTTGCCCTCCATAGCACCTTGCGCTTCCAGTTCAGCGAAAAGAGCATCTGCGGGGTCTTCTTCTACAACAGTCGGCTCCGCAGTGGAAACATCTTCTTGTCCGGACTCGGACGCCATCTCCAGATCGTCCAAGAGATCCCCTGCGAGTTGATCATCAATGGTGGGAATTTCATCAGCACCAGCATCCTCTTGTCTGGACTCGGACGCCATCTCCAGATCGTCAAAGAGGTCCCCTGCGAGTTGATCATCTATGTCTGGAGGTTCACCGGCGTTTTTCTTTACGCCATCAGAGGTTTCGTTTGGCTCCGCTGCCTGTTTCAAAAGTGTGGAAACATCTACTTCACGCGTGGCCAGAAGTTCTTGTAGAGCCCTGGCAGCGTCCTGATCCTTTTCCTTGCTGCTCGTTGATGTCGCAGCAGGATTTCCCATATCGCCGGCCACGCTTTGCTCTGCCAGCATGGCCTCTACCTCGCCTTCCGCATCATTCAAGACGTCAAGCGCAGCCTGTGGTTTCACTTTGGCGGGCTTGGCCTTAGCTGGAGGCTCAGTTGGCTCGTCGAACAGATTCGTATCTAGATCCAGGTCACCAATGGACACTTTCTCTTCATTGATCCCCACTGCCGACACTTCTCCATTGGAAGTCACATCGGCCAAAATAGGTCCTTCCGTTTCCACAACGTCCGCAAGATCAGCGATCTCAGTGTCAATGGTGTCCAGGAGGAAATCGAGTTTCTTGGCACTCATCTTCTGAGGCTTCCTCTCTGCACTCCCCTTATCTGAGGACCTATTGTCCATGTTCATCATTCCCCAGCTACCAGATGTAACGGTCTTGGAGCCGGCCTAGAGATGTCAACAAAATTCCGGAGACCAAGAGCTCTATGACTAATAAGCAAAAGCAATGCCAAACGCATTTTTTGTCATAAAAAATGGCTCTTACCAATCGTCTTCATAAAAAAAATCCCCACCGGCGCACCTTGCCGGTGGGGGAAAGGAGTATTGGAGAGAGAGTTGAAGGTATCAGGAGGCATTGAGATGCTTGCCTCGCGACATTCAGATTGCAAAAGTGGTGCCCAAACAGGTAATAAAATAAAAAAGTAGATAACTCAGTAATTTATAAGAAACCACCTTGACAAGCCGTCTCGGCCTACAGCCAAAAATTGGCCAAATGGTCAAGGTCGAGTTTGCCAAAACATCAAATTACCATGTATTCACAGTCACCTCCTCTTGGCGGAATCAGAGTGGGTTCGGTTTATAGACCAAGTCAATTTTCTCGGCCTTGTCTAGAGAACTTTCTTGTCTTGTAAGGTAAATTGGCATGATATGTGCTCGTTACAGGGACATCTCTTATCTGTGGAAGGAGAGCACCATGAAGCCTAAGCCTAATCTGTTGGAACCATTGTTGGCCAGCCTTCTCACGCTTGACTGGGAGATTAGCGGTGACAGCATCCAGAAGTTTGAAGAGGAGTTGGTCGCACTCAAGAAAAGACTCAGCGACGACGCCGATAGTAAGGGTCTGATCGTGTTGGCCCTACCAGTCTGCAACTACTTGCGGGTCAGGAAAGGCTCGGCTTCACCGGCCTCAATGCAGTTTCTCCACGAGGCCACGCGCACACTGCACCTTTTTCAGCGAGACAAAAAACTAGGAGTTTCCGCGCGCCGGAAAGTCGTTAACAGCCTGCATTCCAAATTTCAGAGTCTGCTGGCAGATGTCCAGAGAATAAACTCCGCGGTAGTGCGTGTCACTCGGCCGAAGCCCAAGGCGGCTGCTTTACCCTCGAGCCCTAAAACCGCGGTCAAGACTAAAACTAAGAAAAAAACTAAGCCTCCTGTTCGCAGGGTAAAAAAGCAGACAGCCACCACCGAGGTCCTTAAGGTGATTGCGAGTCACAAAAAGGGCGTAGAGTTGGCTAAACTAAGGAGAAGAACAGGGTTTGCCGATAGTACAATCAGGGGAATTCTCTCTAAAGCCATCAAAGAGGGCAAGGTAAAGAGAATAAGCAGAGGCGTTTATGTCGCTGCCTGAGCTTAGTGCCCAATAAATGGGGCCTAAAAACTGTATTTTATCCCTAAACCCAGAGCATTTGAGGCACCCTTAACATCGTTGAAAAGCCCAAGAATGCCAGATCTGTGATGAATACGGACGACGAAATTCCAACTGGGAATTCTTGGGAGAGAAAACGCAAATTCGAACATGAGGTAGTTTAACAACTGGGAGGTATCGTCGTACTTTTGGTCCTCGAGTTTGGGAGTTTCAGAAGCATAAGACAATCCATTTCCTGCCGCAAAGCTCGTATCGACATATCTGTCCCAAGGAAAGGGCAGCCAACGAACCACAACAAGAGCGACGAATTCCCAGTGGTCTTGATCGCCAAAGTGTCTTGCAACCTGTCCTTCTGCTTCGAAATCCAAGTACTTTTTGTAGGATGCAAATCTCCTCGACAGAGCCAAGTCCACGAGATAAGAATCTTTGTACTCTGCTTCCAGAATAAGAACTTGCCCAAGGGAACTGGTAGTTAACTTGGCGCCATAGAGAGTTATTGACCAATTTCTATCTGCCCTGCCCTCTTCTGCGTTGCGTTGTTCAGCGCGACTCTTTTCGCAAAACCCCAACAGAAAGATCAACATGCAGAAGGCGCAAAACAATACTGGCTGTCGTTGCATCTTTGAAAACCACGTGGTAATTGGGCGAAAGAGTTTGAAATATTCCAACCTCGGTATCGAAGCCAGGTGACACTTTGTCGCTCATGTTTAGATTGCAGATTCTACACCCGCTTGAGTGATCTCGGGCACAGCCGAGAGTCAGATTGCAATTAGTAAAGTTGGTAAACCTTTAAAACATTTACAAACCTCCCTTCTTTCGTTACACTCAGAGTCTATGCGGTTGACATTATTCCGATATTTGTTAGTCGAGCTGCTGGTCCCTTTCTTCGTCAGCCTGTTGGTCCTGACCTTGGTGCTTCTTTTGGCCAAAACCATGCAGTACATGCGACTGCTTTTTGCAAGCGGATCCGTGCTGGTCGATTTCGGCAAGTTATTACTCTATTCCCTTCCCTACTTTCTTGCCTTCACCATGTCAATGGCCACACTCCTCTCAGTGCTCCTCGCTTTTGCCAGACTTGCTCACGACAACGAGATCACCGCCATGAAAGCTGCCGGAATCAGCTTTTACCAGATGATTCCTCCGGTGGCCACGCTGGTTTTCTGCGCCTGGCTGGTCTCCTTTGGTCTTGCCCTGTTCGTCCTCCCCGGTGGCCAGTCCGCTCTAGAACGCCATCTGTTGGAAATGGCCCAATCCAGAGTTCAGTTGGGGTTGAAAGAAAGGGTCTTCAACGACCAAATTGATGGGCTCGTTTTTTTCATCAATAGCATCTCGCCAGATGGCACCCGCTTGGAAGAGGTGTTTATTTCCGATGAACGCTCCCCCAAAACCAAGAGCTCCATTGTCGCCGCTGAGGGCATCGTTATAAACGACCCCAGCAGCAAGCGACTCACCCTCAGACTCTTGCGGGGAAATATTTTGCGGGTGGGTGATGACATGCGCCGGGCGCAAACCATTCACTTTCAAAACTACGACTTTCACGTGGATCTGGACTCCCTCACCTCAGGTGGAGAAACTTTCCGCAAGGGCCCAAGTGAGATGAGTCTCACTGAGTTAAGAGAGGCTATGGCTGTGGCCGAACCCGGCTCCAAAGTAAAGATTAAATTATCGTGGGAATGGCACCAGCGATTCTCCCTCCCTTTCGCCTGTATTGTTCTGGGTTTTGTTGCTGCGCCTTTGGGAGTCCAAACAAGGACAGGTTCCCGGTTTTCAGGCGTGGTTATTGGCTTATTATTATTCTTGCTTTATTACATCTTCTTGTCGGCCGCCCAAGCTTTCCGCAAAGATGTGGCCTATCCACCTGCAATTGGTCTGTGGGTGCCCAATGTTGTTTTTGGCATTCTTGCCATCACTTTGTGGATCAAGACTGCTCGAGAACAGCCCTTTAAACCGATTGCTGTCGCCAAGTGGCTGGCAGCCAAGGTAGCTTCTCGGCTCACATCTCGCCATCGTCCAAACGGCCTTAAAAACAGTAAAGGGTAAGGGGTGAGGGGTAAGGGGTAACTATCCAACTGTTTACCGTTCACCGTTCACCGTTTACCATTCACCGTTCACCGTTCACTTTTTCCGGCAATCCGGCCCAGGCCCTTATGACTCTTGCAATTCTTCTTATCTTGTTCTCCGATATCACTGGATATACGCAAATCTCTAGGATGGAAGCTTCACTGGGACCTTTTTGCTTATCCTCAGTATATTCTCTCTCTCGAAACGGTTTGAGCGCCGAACAATCGGCCATATCAGTTGTCTTCGAATCAATTCCATGCCGCAAGAGATAATGGCGCAGGTCATCCCGTCTGTCGGGAGCCAAAGTCAGGGGATAGTAGACGTAGATATGGTCTCCTGCCAACGCACGCGGAGCTTTGAGTCCCTCCACTTCCCCCAGTTGTTCAGTTAGAAGCCGAGCGTTGCGCTTGGCGCCCTCATTGAAAGAGTCGATATGCTTTAGTTGAAGCAGCCCAATGGCTGCCTGGAGGTTAGACAAACGACTGACCCGAGGGTTCGTGCTGATGAACTCTTCCAGCAGCTCATTCCCTACGGCGGAGTCCATCAGTGGCTTACCTGACAAGAGTTTCAGCCTCAAAACCGGGTAGGCCGTCATCCCGAAAACTGAGGGTCGGGTCAGTAACCATTTGGCCCAGATGGTAACTGCCTCCTTAGTTATTGCACCTTTGGCGGGCATCGGTGCCTTTGCCAGAACCTCCCTGGCTCGCTGAGCAATCTCGTCGTCGGCAGTCGCAATGGCTCCGCCGCCAAAACACGGCATGTTCTTTCCTTCTGCGAAGCTGAATATCCCAATATCTCCGAAAGTTCCCACCTGCTGGCCGTCCACCCTCACGCCGCATGCATGAGCACAGTCTTCCAGGACCCTTATATTGTGTTCATCTGCCAGGGCCACCAACTCGCGTACAGGACATGGTTGACCGAAGAGGTGGGTCGCCAGGACCGCCCCTGTGTTATCGCTAATTTTCGACTCGATATGCTCTGGTCCGGAATTGAAGGTGTCCGGGTCAACCTCGCAGAAAACAGGCTCATAACCGAGTATTTTCGCCACCATGGGCATAACAGGAAAAGTAAGTATGGGAAATATTATTTCTTTTCCCTTTTCCAGACCCAATGCTTCCAAGGCCAATTGGAACGCTGAGCGGCCTGCAGACGCACCAAAAACATATGGAACACCCAACCATTCCCCGAATTTCTCCTGAAATTGCTCGAGGTCAGGTCCCTCTTGCACCTTGTCGCCCAAGACACAACTTACCAGCGTACGCAGACTTCCCGGTGGGAGATTCACACACCGCCGCGGTACTGTACCCATTAATGCCATGGTAGTATTCTCCTCAGCGTTTCTTAAATATGAGTTAGAAAATTTTTCGAATACCCAGAAGGTTCCAAAAAATATCCGGATTATGCCAGTAGAAGGCACCGTGTCGCCACATGTGACGAATTGCGAAACCAGGACGGAAAATGTAACGACGATAGAATTGTGAGCGAAGCTTCACCAACTCTTCGATGGAAACATCAGCCAGGGAAAACATGGGCGTCGCATAATGAAACATCTTTTTCGGATCATATTCCGCAACCTGGTCCTTGTATTCCTGCCAAGCAGCAGAACCTGGATACGGCGTGTAGAAGTGCACCTGGATGCTGTCTGAATCCAGTTCTAGAGCAAATTTGATGGTCTGTTCGATTTCTTCCCGAGTTTCAGTTGGATTCCCGATGACGTAGTAGGCATTGGTGCCAATGCCCAGTTTACGGGTCCATTGAAAGACCTGACGACAAAGGTCCAACCATGGTTTAGGTTTGTGCAGTTTCTTCATGCCATCTATGATCCTTTGACTGCCGGACTCCACACCTATCCCCAGCATGATGCAACCAGCTTTTTTCATTAGCGCCAGGAGTTCGTAGTCGACCTCGTCCACACGGACCCGAGCCATCCAGACCATTTTGGAATTTCGCCCGATGAGTTCGTCACAGAGAGCTTTAACGAGACGCCGACTTGTGGAAAAGCTATCGTCCTGAAATGAGCAGATGTTAACGCCCTGTCGCGCTAGATGTTCCATCTCGTCAGCCACATTTACAGCTGAACGGTTGCGAATCTTTCTTCCAATGCTGACCCGCATGACCTCACTGCAAAACATGCAGCCATGGGGACAACCACGCGTGGCAATGAGATAGCCCCAAACCACTCGTCGAGGGAATTGTACCGGGAAAATAGATCTGTAAGCGTTCAGTTCCTCAGCTGTGTATGAAGGAAAAGTCAGTCTATCCGGGTCTTCTACCACAAATCGCTTTCCCTCGGCGTAACATTTCCGATAATACTCCTTCCAACTGGAATCGGATTGTTTGCCATCAAGCATCCAATCAAAGAGCCTGAAGAACTCCTGTTCGGGCTCGCCAAGCAAAATAGTATCGTAGATCATCTTTCGGTCATCCCCGAAATCGCGAGTAAGGTAGTGACCTTGACCGATGCCGACTATCAAAGGTGGGTCTTCTCGCTTCTTTAGGTAGCCAACCAAATCGTTTGCCACCTCAACATCGAAACTCGAAGCAGATATCACAATCAGATCAGGCCGAACCCGCGCAGCGTGCTCCAGCATCTGAGGGACATCAAGCGGACGTATCCAACAGTCCAAAAAGTGAACTGTCAAATCCTGGTATTTCTCTAAACCAGCCTGGAGGTATTTCAGCTGATACGGGGGGTCCATGAATTGCGGATGGTCAACATCCTTGTCAACCTCAGAACTTACCCGTAACAGCAAGACAGAATTTATGTCCATTGGAAATCTCTTAACCGAACAATACCCAAGGTTAATTTTCACCCTGGTACTTCTTAACCCCGATAAATCATGAATCCCAAAGATTCGTGAACAATGCAGGCTAGACTTTCTTTTGAATTGGAACCCCGGTCTCCTCAAACTGCCAAATCTTGAGATTCACTGATCTACTGAAAATGATGAGGACCATGCCTAACACAATTTGACTCCAGTGGGCGATAACCCGGTCCCAAATTATGAGGGGATAGGCAGCGGAATTGCCTATACCCACAAAGGCCAGAAGCTGCAACATGCCCAATTCCACAGCCCCCAATCCAGAGGGGGTGAAGGGAATCGCTGTCAACAGGGTTGTAGAAGAGGCAATAAATAACACCACAATCACATTAACTTCCACCGTCATTGATTTACAGATGAAAAAGAAGCGTCCCGCCTCTAGAAACCATATGAGCGTCGTGGTCACTAAAAGAGAGGGTATTATCTTCACATCTATTCTCAGGCCTTGACGGAAGGAATCGATTAAGCTCTTGAGCCTCTCTGACTTAACGTTGCTGGGTAGCCACCTATGATAATGAAAAACAAGCACCATGAACGCCACCAGAACCAGAAGAGTCAGACCTGTCAGCTTCATTGCTGAAACTAGCCCGGGTGGAATCTTGCTTCCAAAAAGCATAAAAGCCGTACCCGCCGCAAAAGCCACCACAACAATAAAATCGAGTATTCGCCAGAGAAATATGGACCCCAGTGAGAAAGAGCGACTCAATGCAAAGTTGAGCTTCATCAAATGCGCCCCATAGAGATCCCCTAACTTGGCGGGAATTACACAATCAATACTCTGGAAGAGAAATATGATCTTCGCCAAATCCATTGTCCCGCCTGAAAATCCTGCCGGCTGAATCATCCTCTTCCATCTATCTCCCCTGAAGACATAGGAAAAGTAATGACAGCCAAAGGCTAGGAGGAGCCATGGTAAGTCAACATTCTTGAGGTGGCGGGCTATTTCAGCGATTGTGGTTCTGGACAAGAAGAGGTAGATGAGAAAAATGGAAAGTCCGAGGGATAGAATTGTTCTCTTCCTAAATAATTCTTTTTTCAGTGAAAGCACTTTGCCTTGCTGCAAAGAACAGACCTCTCTCGAGTAGGATATGTTAGATGGGCAACTTTCTTCGCACTTGGCCGACACCATATCACATGTCGCTCAAGTTCTTTAGTCCACATGATCCACGAATTTCCGTCACTGCAAATGAGCATCCGCTAGAAAGCCTTTACCTTCTTGCAGAATTCGGTCATAAGCTCAGGCGTGGAAATTTACCATAAACAGCTCAGCTTTGGAAGTCGCTTGAATGAAGAATAGGAGGAACTGGCTTTGGGCTGTCCCCAAGAAAATGGTACAGGGCCTGTGTCAGCCGGCAGCAGGCAGCCGTAGGAACTAAGCACTAGGCACCAAGGGCCGACGCGGGGACGCGGAGAAACGGAGACGCGGCGATTTGGGATTGCGGATTGAGAGTTTTGAAATTCGAAATGTGCCTTTAACTCTATGCTCTATGCCCTATGCTCTATGCTACGCACCTTGCGCCTTATAAAAGGGGACGCAGTGCGAGCTAGATGGGATTACTCTGATTGAGTTCAAAAACACTTCCTCTCTGCAAGTCCGCAGGATAGACAAACTGTTCAAATTCGGCAGGCTGCCTTCCGTCCATGTCTACTGTAATCGTATAACCTTCCTCGGGAACCAGCCAGAAAATAGTAAACCGCAGATCATCCCTATCTACCTCGATCCGCGAATATTCTTCGTCATCGGCACTC
>CP070735.1:1930226-1951411 GCA_020347625.1 Deltaproteobacteria bacterium | reverse complement strand
AGATAAACAGCCCAGAGGAGTTGATAGAATTGGCTATCGAGCATGAGAAAGACACCATTCTCTTTTATCAGATGCTTCAGTCTTTCATAGATAGTCCTGAGACCATGAAAGAGTTGGATGGAATAATTGCTGAGGAAGATCAACACATTAAACTTCTGATGGCGTGTAAAGTTGATATGGTAAATGGTGAACAGTGAAAGGTGAAAGGTGAAAGGTAAACGGTGAAAGGTAAACGGTGAATGGTAAGCGATAGATAGTTTGAGACGTTCAAATCGATGAAATCGCAACAAGATAGTTTTGCAATTCGAAATTCTGTCCTCTGCAATCTACAATCTAAAATCTACAATCTGAAATTCCTAATCACACATCACACCCCCCTATCTACAACCCGAAAAAGTATTCCGAATATTTCGCTTGACGCCTGCTAACTACTTTGTTAACATATGCTAACGAGTATGTTAGCAATGATGTAATGCTAACACATGTGTAAACAACATATTTAAAGGGGGATTTCGGCAATGGCAAGCAAAACTTTGGGATTCAGGTTGCCAGAGGAAACCTGGAAGAAGCTGGAGGAAGAGGCCCAGAAAAAAAGCATATCGTTGACAGAACTTGCCCGACAAAAAATTATGCTTTCCACAGATTTTGAAGGATCCGTTCAAAAGCTAGTGGATCATTACAGTTCGATGCTGAATGTCTCCAAGCATGAGGTGATTGAGGCCATTTTGACAGACTACATCGCCAGGCAGCAAGCTCACTCAGAAGTTTTGGGGTCCGGAGGGCGGGTGTTGGAGGAATTTGTCTTCACAGAAAAAGGGTTAATGCGGGGACAACAACTATTTGAACAGCGTAAGGCAGCGCATGTGCAGGCGTATAAAAGAGAGAAAGTCAAGGTTCTGCTTGAGGAAGAGCGTGCCATTGGCCGCGATAGAATGAGCAAAGAGGATAGGGAGTGGCTGAACGCCAACCTCCACCTTATTCACATGCCCTATGGCAGTGGATTGCGTAAGGCATAGGGCATAGGGCATAGGGCATAGGGCATAGGGAAATACAGCTGTTAGCGGACAGCGGGCAGCAGGCAGATTCGGAGCGAGTCGGAGAAGCGGAAGTTGATGAAAATTACAAATTGCAAATCACAAATAACAAATAAATCACAATGACCGAAATTCTAAATTTCAAATCTCTTTTGGTCATTGAATATTGGAATTTGAGATTTAATTGTAATTTGGTGCTTGGGATTTGGGATTTCGGATTGTGGACTGCGGATTGCGGAATAAAAGAAACGTATAACCAATAACGTATAACCAATAACGTCTTATTGTCTACCGTTTAATGTTCACCGTTTACGGTTTGAACGACTTCAACGATTGCAACGGCTTATCGTTTAGCTCTTACGAACTAAAATGGTCTTTTACTATTTTCTTGGCGAGATCCATAGAGCTGGTAAATGCAGGAGATACGGGATTTAGTATATGAACGGTTTCTCCTTTCTTGGCCACGAGAAAGTCCATCACCAGTTCTTTCTTGTCCCAGTTCACCAACTGAGCCCTTATACCGACTTTTTCCGCGGGTTCTATATCTCTCGGATCCAGTTCCTTCACGAGTTTTGAGGCATTGCTATAGAAGTAGGACGAGATATATTTCCTCGGTTCCTGCAAGGCCACGTCTCTGAACTCCGGGTTGGAAAAAAAGAGCACTGCGTCCTGGAAAAGAATCTTGAGGGCTTCGCTATCTATGCCTTGCAGCATGCCATAATTCTCTCGACCGAACGCGGGGATGGCAGTGGGACCAAGATACACGTCACCGTGTACGTTTCGGGTGAAGTGGACTCCAAGGAAAGGATTGCGAATGTCCGGAACCGGGTAGATGTTCCCACGCACCAGATGGGATTTGCTAGCTACCAGCTTCTTGTAGATACCCTTGAAGGGTATCATGCGAAGATTCAACCCTACGCCGAAGGGTCGGGCCACACGATCACAATGCGCCCCAGCTGCGTTGATGAAACGGCTAAATCGGATCTCGCCAAGAGTTGTGAGGGCAGTTGTACTTCCCCTGATCCCCCTAAAATTGCAGTTCAAAAGAAATTCAACTTTGCCTGAATTAGCCAGGTCCTTTTTCAAGCTCAAGACAACCTTCTTAGGATCCACCACGGCAGTGTAATGCGAATAAAGGGCATTCTGACAAGTTTTTGCGTTCGGTTCGACCTCTTGGAGTTGGCTTGCATTGATCATCTCTACTTTGGCGCCATTGACAGTTGCGCGTCTATGAAGCTCTTCTAGGGTGGGAATTTCAGCCTCGTTTCTGGTGACAATAACTTTGCCCGTTTCCAGCAGTGGCAACCCGTTATTCTTGCAGTATTCCTGCATGAGGAAATTGCCGTTAAGGCATGATTTGGCTTTCAGACTGTCTGGTGCATAGTAGATGCCTGCATGCAATACGCCACTATTACGACCTGAGGCGTGTTTCCCCAAGTCCTCCTCCTTGTCTATAACGAAAATATTTTCGTGGTCATTTTCAACCAGCTCCCTAGCGATGGTAAGGCCGATGATGCCCCCACCAACAATCAGGATGTCTGCATCAAATCTGGCCATTTCTTAATCTCCGCGCAGTATTAGCTATCAGCTTTCGGTAAAAACTAAGACTCAGGGTTAGTTGTCTTAATTAGCACCAAAAGGTTGTTCCTGCAATTTACTTTATTTTCTTTTTCTGAGGGCTGATAGCTGAACGCTGACAGCTTACATCCAGTATACTCACGTTGGCAAAAAGCGAAAGAGTCTTCTGGAAAGATGCTTCATTTAATCCAAACTGCTTGATTTACGGCAGATCAATTCCGGTAAGAGGTGACGCTCTTGAAGGGTAAGAGGTGGTATCTTAGCTGGCAAATCTGGTTTGCCAGCTATGAGGTTGATAAACGATCTAGACGGGAAAGGCGCCAGAGTTCTGCCTCATTTTTCTGGATCTCTCGCTCTTCTTCCACGCTGAGTCTGTCTGCTTTGCGTAGAGCGGCTTTTTTAACAAGCTGAAGCTTCTGACCAATCCGGTCTAGTGCTTCCTTGAGACTGTTGCGTCGGTCTTCATCTGATGTTGCAGTTTCGAAGCGGTGCAGGGCGGAAACCGTCAGACGGTTCACTTCGCGCCAATCCAGACGTTGTCCCACGTAGTCCAGTCGGACACTGTATAGACCCGCGTGACAACTCGAAAGAACGCCTGTGCGTAACTCTCGCCAGACTTGAGAATTGATTTCCTTTAGGCGGCGATGGATTTCTTCTAGACTGTAGGAATCATAAGATTCCGGCGGCGCTGGTTTGTCTGACTTGATCCCCAAGATCCGAGACAGCCAGGGCCGTTTCGAGGCGGGCAAGGAAGTTCCTTTGGATTCTGAGAACATTGCTGCATAGCCTTTCTCAGGTGCTTCCTCGTTTCTCCAATGTTGGGGTTTCAACAAGAAGGCACAGCTTTCCGCCAAATGGAGCCCCCAAAGCCCACCTGCTGTAAGACCCAGAAGGCTACCCGCATCACCCAAGAGGTAGGAGCCCATGGCTAAACCGCATAAAGAGCAGGCACAGATCAAAAGGAGACCGCACAGATCTGGGATCACCCGGTACATTTTTGTAAAATCTTTCGGAGAACGACACCACATAACATATTGGGATTTAAGCAAAATACGTGCCATTTCTTGAGATCTGGAAGGTGCTCTTTGCGGGTCAGGACTGGAAGTCGAGCCCAAATGTGGTCTTTGGTGATGGAGTAAGGGTTGATAAATTAACCTTTTCCTTGCGTTCTTTTTACACCCCTGATAGAAGAAAGGATCTTAGACGGAAATATGGGGGGAGAATGCATGGGAACACTAAGTTTAAAGAATTTTCCGGATGAGATTCACGAGCAGGCCAAATCTCGCGCTGCTTTTGAGGGAATAACCCTCAAAGAGCTCATAGTGCAGGCAGTTAACATGTACCTGGCAAGTCCCATTACCCTTGATGTCCAGGAAGTAATCGTGAAAAAAAAGGACAGTGAACAAGACTAAGCAATGAAAGATTCCAGGAGCTTTCCACGCAAAAAAATAGATGGCGAAGTCGAGATCTTCATCAACGGTGGTATTTTTCTGGGAGGTCTCAAAGATATTTCCGAGGGTGGCCTTTCTGTAACCACTTCGACGCCTTATGAGGTGGGCTACGAGATGTTCCTTTCAGTCAAGCTAGCCGAGGCACTCGAGAGGGTTAACGCATTGGCTGAAGTGGTCTGGGTACACCCTACGGAGGCTACCCTCCACCCAACAGGCATGGGTTTGAAGTTCCTGGCTCTAACTGAAGAAGATTTTTATAAGTTAGAAAAAATCCTCGAGATGGCCTAAAATCTCGCAATCTGCAAAGCGCATAGCCTCAAGCTAAACGGTAGACAGTAAGACGTTATAGGTTATACGTTATCACTGATACCGCAATCCGCAATCTGCATTGGCTGACCATTACGTTGGCACCTCTACCGGCTCGCGCAATAGTCCTTGTATGGCTTTCGTTGCACTGGCGGCAAGGCGTGGATGAGATCGAGTAAGCCCTTCCAGCTGACGGAGACTGTCTGCAGTGCGGTAAATCAGCATGGCCAGATCGCCTTCGTCCAGACCAGAAATCTCACCTAACTCCTCCCAGGTTGCTCCTGAGATCCAGAAATAAATGGCGGCTGCAGGCCAGAAGGGCAAAGGATTTACCAAAAAGCCCTGCTGGCGCAGTCGCCTCCGCAGGGGATGCAGCGCCGACACCATTTTGGCAAAGGCTTTCCCCAAAGTTGGATAAAGCAGGTTCAACCGTTCAAAGGTGTCAGCATGACTGTCTCGATCGCTTACAAATGGGGCGATAAGGCCGGCAAGCATTTTGAAGTCATCATTGGGAAAAACGTTAAGCCGGATAGACTCGGCGATCATCAAAGGTTGGTCAAGACGGAGCTGGGAGGCCCAGACTCCATCCTCACTGAGGCGACCCGTCTGGTCTACGTATCCCTCTTGCTGAAGAAAGCGAAAATGGTGATTGAACTCATGCCAAAGGCGATTACTCATATCATCCAAGCGATGGCGCAGACCCAAGGCTCTATTGATCTTTTCTTTGAAACGGCTGCGTTTTTTCGGCTCACACTTGCTCAAGTGTTGACATTTACCACATACAAGTGTGGCAATTTCAGTCTGTAAGTCCTCAACCTTAGCCTTCAAATCGTCCCAAATCTCGCTCTCCGGAGAGGGCAGGGGATCTTTGACCTCCAGGGGGGCGTAAGAATCAAGGGGAACACTGAGCACCGATTCCAGCCAGAGCGGTGGCGTATCAAACGTGGCAAGATCAATGATGCCATCTAACATAGAGGCAACCTTTTCGAAACGGAGCCATCGCTTGCGCAACTTGCCTCGACGCAAGCGCGGTCGTGGCCAGACCCGAATGGCGGTGACACCGTCTCTAAGGTTTCGTGTTTCTTGATTGAGCGTTACAAAAATCTCTCTCTTCTTGTTGCGAAACAGCCTACCGGGGGTCAAATATGCTTTTTTGAAGAGAGGCTCCCTACTTCTCCGCAATTCCCGGCGGGCTTCTTTGAGCTGCTGCTCCAATTCGCGCTTTCGGGACAGAGTGCGCAAGACCGCATCCAGATCACCGCATTCGGTTCCCTCCAGTTCAGCATTTATATCCTTATGTAATTGTTCCATTTCTTTAATTAGATCTTGATGTTCTTCTAAGTTTTGATAGGTGGCAAAGGATCGGGCGAGTAGCTCCTTTATTTCCTCAGGTGAATGAGAAAGTAGCAGATTCAAAACCATGGAGAAGGTGATCTGTATCTGGCTGTCAATGGGCTCAGGCACTGAGTGTAGGAGGTTGAAAATGAGGTGTGGATCCTGATAGGGTCCAGGAAGAACAACTACGAAACCCACTTCATCCATACCCCGGCGTCCTGCTCTGCCAGTCATCTGCAACAAATCCGTGGCACTAAGAGAAACAAATTCTCGCCCATTGAAGCGATCGCTTTGGGAGAGAACCACGGTACGAGCCGGAAAATTGACGCCAGCTGCCACAGTGGAGGTGGAGAAGATCGCTTCGAGTTGACCCTCTTTCATCATGGTCTCCACCAGCGCCTTCCATTGGGGAAGTTGGCCACCATGGTGAGCGGCCACCCTGCCGTTACGGATAGAAGTAAGTTGTCTGTGTCTTTTGAGGTATGGATGATCCTCGAGCAGTCGGCGGAGACGTCTATGAAAGCCGCGGTGCTCCGCATCGCTCTCATTGGGGTTCAGACGGGGCAGTGCTGCAAGTAGGGCCTGGTTACAGTCTGCTCTTGATTTCAGGAAAAAGATGGCTGGCAGCAGATTTAGCTGGCGAAGTGCAGAGATAATTTGAGAAAAGTTGGCAACGCCGCGTCGAGGCGTTAGCCCACTGCGAGGGCTGCTCTGAAGAAAATGGCGAACCTTGCCTGCCATTTTTCTCCGTTGAATAAGTGGTGTTACCTCGCCGTTGGGAAACATGAAAAGGGGATAAATAGGCACGGGTCGTTCGTGGGCTGCCACAATCTCACAAGGTACTTGGCGGAGCCATTCCAGCCATCCCGCAATTTGGGCAGCATTCGACACTGTGGCGGAGAGGAGTAACAATCGTACCTGCGGAGGCAGGTAAATCATTACTTCTTCCCAGACAACACCTCTATCCTCATCTCCTAGATAATGTGCCTCATCAAGGACTACCAGCTGCACACCAAGGTCCTCTCCCCGATGCATCGCATCATAAAGCTGATTGCGGAGGATTTCAGTTGTCCCCACGATAATTGGCGCTTGGGGCTTTTCTTTGCGGTCGCCAGTAAGGATTCCAACCCTTTCTGCGCCGAAACGCTGACAAAACTCTGTGTACTTGGAATTGGACAGGGCTTTGAGGGGAGAGGCATACCAACTATGACCTCCATCAGCCAACAACTTTTCCATGGCTTTGAGGGCAATCCAGGTCTTTCCTGAGCCGGTTGATGCGGTGACCAGTACGTCGCTTTGCTCCACAGCATTGACGGCTTCTCGTTGAAAGGGGTCGGGCACAAAGGGCAAAGCTTCAGGCACACCGATTCGCTCTAGTAAAGGTTTGAGCTGACGGGAAGCCCGGGGTCGGAACCGGGAAGAAGCCTGCTGACCTCTGCTCCTTTTCTGCCGGCCACGTTTGGGCTTACGCCGCTGTGGGCTTCGGGTGTAACTTTTTCTTTTCATATACTGTTTAAAAATTTAATATGATTATAGAAATTATATTATACTTAACATTTACTATTCATTTATTTAGTCATGGAAAATCTGGTCCTAGTCGAGTTTCAATGGCTCTGCCAGTAAGAGAACACCTTGGAATGTTGGAAAAATGGGTCTAAAGCAGAGCTTTAATAAACAACTCCATGGTACCAATTATAATAAAATATTTTGTAGTCTTAACCCCATTATTCCAATCTTCCACTATTCCTAAGCTTTCTCCTGGCTTCTGCCCAATCAACATCGAGCTTACGAAGCCCTCTCCTAAGGACAGAACATAACTAGGTTCTCAAAAATATTATTGCATAATAATATAATATTATTATAAAAAAATTATTATAATTAATATTAAATATTAACTTGGTACAGCGTTTGGATTCCAGTTTGCCAGGTTTCTCTTCTCTGGTATAGTTGCAAAAATGTAAGAATTGACTTCCGCGCAGGAGAAAACACCTCCACGGGTTCATTCCAATGGATAATTATGGTGACAATAGAGAGTTTCTTCACCTGGGAGGCTCATTGGGCCTTTTGGCCTTACATGGAGGAGGAATAGAGCCTGGCACTGAGGAAATTGCACGTTTTGTGGCACGGCAAACCGGAGCCAGCCTTTATGTTTATGCTGGCCGGCTTCCTAGTGGTAACCTTGCCTTGCATCGACCAAGCCACGGTATGAAGGTGGAAAGTCGCCCTCTGATCCTGGAATTCCTCAAGCATGTGAACACAGCCATTTCAATACATGGTCACGGCCGTAGCGAGAAGTGTGCCTATGTGGGAGGTCTTCATCAAACGATGGTACATCGTTTCGTCGAGCTGGTTCCACCAGCTCTTCCACAGTACGAGTGGATTTCCAATCCGGAGCAAATTCCCCCGGGGATAAGGGGACGAAATCCAAATAATATAGTTAACTTACCTCCAGCTCATGGCATGCAGCTGGAGTTACCGAGACCACTGAGGCAGACCGAGCCAGCACCAGACGGCGAAAACTTTGAGCCAGCCGGGGACGCTTTGACCCTGGTGCGGCTGCTTGTACGTTTTGTTGACCTGGTAATGGATTAACATTGCTGGGCTTTCCGCCATCCTGCTTCACGCAGTTTCTGAACTCTTTCGCATCCCCACCTTTTCATTTCAGCCAGGTATTGCTTCATATTATGGGTGGCAAGTGCGATGATTTCCTCTCGTTCCACCAATCTGTCGTCCAACTCATTGGGGGTAAAACCGTTCCAGCTGGCATAGCCGTGATCGAAAATAAAAGCAGGGCTGAGGCGATTAATGTCAATCAGGGCGCGTTTCAGATAATCCTCGGCAAGGGGCAGATTGAATTCCATGATCCAATCGTTGTCGACAATCATGCACTCCACATCAAAGGCTACACTCTTCGAGCACTTGGGGCAGTATAGATTGCTAACCACCATGGGTGGTAAGATATGGTTTTTAAACATTATGTTCGCTTGATTTTGGCCGCAACTACAGTCTAAGCGGTGGTTACTGCACACGCAAATGTCTCCTCTGCTGGGATCCCATCTAATCTCAACTATTGGATTCTATTCTAAGCTCGGGAGGTAATTATTACAAGAGATGGTTTCTAAGAGTGGGCAAAGGGCACAAGGTTTGAGGCATAAGTAATTCAAAAGACAAAAACTGAAAGCAGTCTCTGTTATCTTCTGGCTATTAAATTCTATGCATTAGATGTAAGGTGGGCACTTTCCACCATGAAGCTTTAGGCAGTTGCCACCAGGCAGTGACATTATAAAGACGGTTGAACTGTGGTGAATGTAAAAGATGAGAAAACTTTCCAGGTTCTGAACCGGGGACTTCTTCAACTCGGCCGATGGTTACTCCTGCTGACCAGCATGTGTGCTGGCACATATCTTTTTTTAGGGGGCAAAAGCACTGGTTTCGGAATTTTACTGTTGCTGGTTGGGCTTTGGTTGGTTTTTGATAATCCCCTGGAGAGTTTTGAAACGCTAGCGGGTTCCTGTCCATCTTGTGGTCATGAGGTAAGAAATCGCCGATGCCCAAGCTTTCGCTGTCCCGAATGTGGGAGTTCGATTATGGTAAGCTCTTACAGCTTCTATCTTGAAGATGATGGAGAAGCCATTGGCCCTGATCCTGGTCCTATGGGAGGACCTGAGGAAATTCGTTCCCCAGGCGAGCCGCTTGAGATAAGTCCGGGAGATACCCTGGATCTGCACACCTTTTCGCCTAAAGAAATACCGTCGCTTTTAGATGAATTTATCCGTCTTGCTGAAAAGGCTGACATCAAGCGCATCAGTATTATTCATGGAAAGGGTACTGGGGCGCTGCGCCAACGAGTGCGCGGTTTACTGGCCAAAGATTCGCGCGTCGTTGCTTTCCATGATGCGCCACCCAAGTCCGGTGGATGGGGAGCCACTGTGGTTGAGCTTAGGCCCCGTCAGGAAAATGATTAGAATAATGTCAGCCCTGGAGTGATGCAGTGTTCAGCTGGCAGATTGCATCAGCTTTCGCTAGAGCTTCCGCCTTCGTTAAAACTACGGCGGACAGGTCGGCGGACAGGGCGGGCAGCAGGCAGAATTATTTAAGCGACGCGGAGACGCGGTGATTTGGCGATGCAAAACCAGCCATTATTTATTATTAGTCGCCTATTTTGACACTATGCGCTATGCGAAATAAAGGTTTTTCGATAGCAAAAATGCTTGACGCAAAGACTCATGCGGATGTAGACTGCATATAACTCCCAGAGGCTCGCCGGCCGCGGCCGTGAACAGTAACGGTCGCAAGCGTTTGCTACCGCTTCCCTTCGCAAGTAGGTTACTGGCAACGAAAGCGGAATCCTGTGGGTGGGGCTGGTTAAGTCAGTGGGAGCTTTAGAGCGGGGCTTATGCCCCGCTTTTTTATTGGCGATCAGCGGTCAGCAGTTAGCTGTCAGAAAAGTAAAAAGGGATGTGGGATTGCGGATTTCGGATTGCGGATTTGGGATTTGAAATGTGAAATGCAAAATGTGACGGCTTTCCGCATAGCTCACTTTAGAGTCTTATAGTGAGCATGATATGCGCTTATGGCATTCTTTAGGATTCTGTCGAGGATTGGAAAACCTTCACTTTGAGGAATAATGAGATCTCCGTAACGTCTGTTTCCCTCAGCTAAGAGCACCCGTCTCGTTCTATCAACTCCTGTGAAGC
Organism: Deltaproteobacteria bacterium; assembly: GCA_020347625.1. GTDB lineage: Bacteria > Desulfobacterota > Syntrophobacteria > BM002 > BM002 > BM002. The sequence continues at coordinate 1,941,010 of CP070735.1, read as the reverse complement.
AGTAGTATCTGTCGCAACTTAGGGTAAATGCTCTATTGAACAGTCCCCTTTGATCATCGATCAGTCTTGATATTTTGAAACGGTACAGAATCCAGGTAGTTGGCTGATCTTCTGAATCTCCGTCTAAAGTGTATTTTGATCTAATTTTGTCAGGAATATCCTCCCAGGAGACTTCCACGCCTTTTTCGATTAGGAACTCCAAGCGTCGAGAAGCTGAGAGTGAATGGATATCCAGAAGGCGAAAGTAGGATATATTAGATATGACACTGGAATTATCTCCAAAAGAAAGATGTTTTACCACTCCATACTGGTCACTATAGAATTGTCCACCTTCAGATTCAATTATTTCAACTAGACAATCAAGTTCAGGGTCATGCTCCATCAGAAAATAAGAGCCAAGCTCGCTAGCCTCAATTTTTACAAGATACTGGTAGAATGATTGCCACCATTCCTGAACAGAAATATTACTATACTCGGCCGGTTCTACGCCTGCCTCAGTAAATCTGAGTTCAAAATTGCCCATCCTGCTGGGTTTGGTGGACACATATCTTGAATAGCAGGAAGAGAATAAAAGGAATGCACTTAGAAGAATCAGATATGTATATCGCATTCTGGGGAGTACCTACTGCCGATTGCGAGCTATCAGCTGGTAAGTGTTTATCTCCTGCTCCTTTTGTGGCGCCGCTCGCGGCTTCTCTGGCGCTTGCGCTCTTTATCCTTTTTCCGCCTCTCTCTTCTCATTGGATCGGGGTCCCTGGCGGGGTCGAGTAAAAAGGAACCGATCATTTCCGGTACATCTGTTTTGGCAGGTTCAGGGGATTTCGGTCGTGAGACCTTAGTGGGCTTCGGAGATTCGCGGAGAGGTGGGCCGCTCAGGAAGGGGGGAGGAAGAGTTATTACTAGATAGAGCAATTCGCCACAAGGAGAAAAGGTATGGCCTTCATCATGGGCCTGAGCCGCATGGATGGTCAAAAGGATCGGTTTGGGATCACGACGTCTGCCGATCCGCAAGGCTATTTCCTCCGTTGTAGCCAAAGGGACATAAGGACGTCCTCCAGGCCGGAGCCCATGCTTGAGAATCACGGGGTAAGCCTTTCTTTTTGCAGCATAAAAGAGCAATCGAGGCGGGACAGCGGCTGAACTTATCTGCTTTCTCGGTTGTTTGGGTTTGATACACTTTTCCTCTAGAGTAAAAGCTGGCTCAGGGTGAGAGTAGGCCAATTCTTTCAGATGGCCCCGGCGGACATATTTCCATCCTTCTTCTTCATGCAGGGCCCACATGAGTTCCTTGATGGGAAGGGAGCCGTCGTCGTCCAAGAATAACCCGAATTCGTCGGGTCGATGCAGCAGAATATACTCGACAATTTTTCCCAATTCTTTCAGGCGATATTTCCCCACTGTAGAACCTCAGTGCCAACCATACCCCAAAAGTGTTTAATTAAGGAAATAATTCCACTCTTTTGTTCTTGACACACTCCCCAGTATTCTCTATGGTACTAGATTATCTGTCAGATAGCCACGACGTCGAGAGTATCCATGACTCTTTTCTCAGGACAGACTATCTTAGAGGCCTACTATTATTACTATTACGATAGGGGGGAGTCTGTCCGCTAGCCCTGTTAAACTAGCAGTTTCAAGGCCGTGAGCAGACTCAACCTGCCTGCGGCTTTCTTACTTCCGGAAAGGCCGCGAAATGGAGGCGGCTTTTTTTTAGATCCAAAGGTCTTATTTCTAGCTCGCATATACGAGGCAACTTATTCGAGAGTCTTTGAAAGTGGAAAATGTCAAAAAAGATAGGAAGGGGGTGACATCTCGCTGGGTTACGTTGACAGAGGCGATGACGCCATTTGATGTAACAGGAGGGAAGGTCTATGAAGATCAAGGGAAGAGCTGTATGGATACCGCTGGCGTTAACTATTTCACTTCTTCTGATATTTTCGTGCGCTAAGGAAAAAGAAGAAAAAAAAGCAACAACTGAATTAAAAGAGCCGTACAAAGTGGGTGCAGTTTTCTCCGTCACTGGCCGAACTTCGTTCCTAGGTGAGCCCGAAAAGAAGACTGCGGAAATGATTGCCGATGCTATTAACAACATCGGTGGTATCAACGGGCATCCACTGGAACTTATTATTTACGATGACGAGAGTGACGAGACCAAATGTGTTCTCGCCGTAAAACGACTCATCAAGAAAGACAAGGTGCCGGTGATTATCGGCCCCAGCCTGAGCGGCAATACGCTTGCTGTGGTGAAGGTTATGAACGATGCTAAGGTGCCGCTGGTTTCCTGTGCCGCCAGCTTCAAGATTGTGACCCCGGTTGTGGACCGCAAGTGGATCTTCAAGGTACCCCAGTCAGATTCCCATGCGGTTCTGACTATTTTTGATCATCTCATTGCAAATGGGAAGAACAAGATCGCCATTATGAGCGTATCCACTGGATTCGGGGCCAGCGGTAGAGAGGAACTGCTGAGACTGGCGAGTGAGGTAGGTATGACGATAGTGGCCGATGAACGATATGGTCCCAAGGACACGGATCTCACCGCGCAGCTCACCCGAATCAGAGGCACCGATGCGCAGGCCATAGTAAACTGGTCTGTGGGTCCTACTCAGGTTCTGGCCGTGAAGAACTGGTATGATCTCGGTATGACAGCGATGCCATTCTATCAGAGTCACGGCTTCGGTAGCCGTAAGAATATAGAACTGGCCGCTGGTGCCGCAGAAGGCGTTTTTTGTCCTCTGGGCCGGGTTAATATTCCCGACCTGGTTCCGGCTGACCATCCTCAGAAAAAGGTAATCATGATTTACAATGAGGCTTACCAGAAGACTTACAATGAGCCCTTGTCCTCTTTTGGCGGTCACGCCTGGGATGCACTCAACCTGGTTATCGATGCATTGAGACAGGTGGGGCCGGATTCAGCCAAAATCAGAGATTACCTTGAAAACCGCAAAAATTTTGTGGGCCAGCATGGTGTGTTCAACTTTTCTCCCACCGACCACAATGGTCTTACCAAAGAGGCCTTTGAGATGGTGGTAGTCAAGGACGGCGACTGGGCTCTGGCTCCCTAGGAGTTAAGGATGTCCGAGTGAGCAGAATTATCTTTCGTCTAATTCGCCCCCTGTACCATTACAAAACCGGTCGAGTATTAACTGGATGATACCTAACTGGGCGAGGCGGAATTCCAGAGTACCTGAAAGCTATGTCGGAGTATGGCTATGAAGAGTAGTGCGAAACTTGTACAGATGATATTGCTTCTGATAACTGCACTTGTTCTTATGAGCTCCTGTGCTGAAAAAAGAGAACCATACAAAGTTGGTGCAGTCTTCTCGGTGACAGGCCGCGCCTCGTTTCTCGGTGAGCCAGAAAAGAAGACGGCTGAAATGATTGCCAAGGAAATAAATGATAAGGGGGGTATAGGAGGGCATCCACTGGAGCTTGTTCTCTATGATGACGAAAGCGACGAGACCAAATGTGTACTCGCTGTGAAACGACTCATTAAGAAAGACAAAGTGCCAGTAATCATCGGCCCCAGTTTGAGTGGGAATACCTTGGCGGTGGTTAAGGTTTGTAACGATAATGAGGTGCCCTTGATTTCCTGTGCCTCCAGTATCAAGATTGTGGCCCCCGTAGAGGATCGGAAGTGGATATTCAAGGCTGCTCCCTCTGATTCCCATTCGGTGGAAAGAATCTTCGAGTATCTCTTGACAAAAAACACAAGAAAGATTGCGATTATGAGCGTTTCCACCGGTTATGGTGCCAGCGGCCGCGAGCAGTTGCTACGATTGGCCCCTGAAATGGGCATGGAGATACTTGCCGATGAACGCTATGGCCCCAAAGATACGGACCTTACGGCACAACTCACTCGGATTCGAGGGACAGGAGCACAGGCGATCGTCAACTGGTCTGTGGGTCCCACCCAGGTCTTGGCGGTGAAAAACTGGCGGGATCTGGCTATGACTTCTATACCATTTTTTCAAAGCCATGGCTTTGCTAGTCGTAAGAATATTGAACTGGCAGGTGGTGCTGCCGAAGGTGTTTTGTGTCCACTGGGTCGAGTGAATATTCCCGATCTAGTTCCAGCCGATCATCCGCAGAAAATGGTGATAATGGATTATAATAAAGCTTACCAGGCGCGATTCAAAGAACCACTTTCTGCCTTTGGCGGACATGCTTGGGATGCAATGAAACTGGCCGCCGAGGCCTTGGGGGTGGTCGGACCGAAACCAGCAACTATCAGAGATTATTTGGAAAAACGCCAGGATTTTGTAGGGCAAGGTGGTATTTTCAATTTCTCGCCCACCGATCATAACGGTCTTACCAAAGAGGCCTTTGAGATGGTGGTAGTCAAGGACGGCGACTGGGCTCTGGCTCCCTAGAATCCAGAGCTATTGGTATACCTACGAGAGCCTCCCCGGTCTGAAGCGCCGGGGAGGCTTTCTTCTTGACCTCAACGCCAATCTGAATTACGTTTCTAACTTCCCTAGGTCAGACACCTCCTCTTTATCTTCACCTCGGAGAGCGTGGATTTATTTTAAAATGGAAAAAATCTCTCTTACCGGACAGCTCATTCAATATATTTTCACAGGAATCACTGTGGGTAGCATCTATGCCATGGTCGCCCTTGGGTTCAACATCATCTATAACGTTACAGAAATAATAAATTTTGCCCAAGGTGAGTTCGTCATGCTGGGTGGACTTATTATGGTCTTTTTCTCAGCCTTCTTAAAGTTGCCGCTCCCCCTGGCCTTTCTGTTAACGGTGGCGGTGGTTACCGGCGTGGGAGCCTTGATGGAAAGATTTACCATCAATCCACTCAAGAATGCCACCGTATTGACAATGATCATTGTCACCATCGCTGTTTCCATTCTCTTAAAGGGAATTGCTATGTTTGTTTGGGGCAAGGATCCGTATATTATTCCGCCCTTTAGCGGAAGTGAACCAATAGTGATCCTTGGCGCAGCAATTCAAACCCAAACACTATGGGTGCTGCTCATGACAGCAGTTGTGGTAGTGCTGTTGAGCCTGTTTTTTAAAAAAACACGATACGGTAAAGCCATGCTGGCATGCGCAGATGATCCCGATGCAGCTCGTCTGGTAGGCATCAAAGTTAACACCATGGTCTTGATTTCCTTTGCCCTGAGTGCGGCCATTGGTGCTGTTGCCGGAGCCATAATCACTCCCATATCCCTGATGGAATATGACCGAGGTGCACTGCTCGGGTTGAAAGGTTTTGGTGCTTCCGTACTTGGCGGTTTGGGAAGCTTTTATGGGGCAGTGGTGGCGGGTATCTTACTTGGAATTATAGAATCTTTATGTGCAGGTTTGATTTCTTCTGGATACAAGGATGCGGTAGCGCTTCTTCTTCTGCTTTTGGTTCTCTATGTTCGTCCAAGCGGCTTGTTTGGAAATGTGGAGGCCGGCAAGATAAAGGAATTCTAATATTGTTGAGCCGGTCTAGTCAGTTTAGCCCGCTGAGCCCGCTAAACGGGTTTTAAGGAAGCTAAAGCAGGGACCGGTAGCATACCAAAGAGGCAAAACCGGCTAACGGATTAACCCAACGAAGTATTTTGGATATGGACAGACAGAATCGTAATAGGCTTGTCGGCTTGATTTTTTTCCTTGTGTTATTCCCAGTGTTGGTCATGAATGTGGGGGCAATCGGCCACTATCTGGACGTGATGATATTTGTCGGTATTTACAGTCTAATCAACATGGGTCTAAGTCTATTAATGGGTTATGCAGGCCAGATCTCCCTCGGGCATGCGGCCTTTTTCGGTCTGGGAGCTTACACTTCAGGGATATTATGCACAAAGCTTTCCCTGTCTCCATGGCTAGCCATGTTTGCAGGCGTTGCCATAACGGCTCTGATTGCATACATTGTGGGCGTTCCGTCGCTGAAACTAAAGGGACACTATTTAGCCATGGCCACCCTTGGTTTTGGTGTTATTGTCTACATTTTTTTCAATGAAGAGGTGGCCCTGACCGGCGGACCTTCTGGATTTTCAGACATTCCGGGGCTAACTATAATGGGCTTGAACCTGAATAACGATCTCTATTACTACATCCTGGTTTGGTCTCTGGTGCTACTCACCCTGATTTTTTCGCTCAATGTGATCAATTCACGCATTGGCCGGGCCCTGCGTTCTTTGCACGACAGTGAAGTTGCTGCAGCCGCCATGGGAGTTGAAACCTCAAGATTTAAAGTCATCATTTTCGTCTTAAGCGCCGCATATGCTTCCATTGCTGGCAGTTTATACACCCACTACGTAGGTTTCTTGAGTCCCAGTTCTTTTGATCTCTTCCTCTCAATAAAGCTGGTAATGATGGTAGTGGTGGGTGGTATGCATAACATTTGGGGAGCTCTTCTCGGTACCTGGCTGCTGACTTTCTTGGGGAATGAGTGGCTTCATGTTTTCCATGATTTTGACATTTTAGTCTATGGCGCTATTCTCCTGGCTATTGTAATGTTTCTGCCTGAAGGTCTAATTGATTTAACTCCAAGAATGAGACGCTTGTGGAAAGGACGCTAACAATATTTCGAACTGAATGGTCAGGCGGTTACTTAGCCGCTCGCTAAATTTGCAGGAATTAAATGAGTTCTGAGAATTTCAACACTTTTCTACGCGTAGAGGATCTGCGGAAGTCCTTTGGTGGTGTTCGAGCCTTAAAGGGTCTCAGCTTCACGGTTAATTCAGGAATGATCAAGGCGATCATAGGGCCCAATGGGGCAGGAAAGACCACACTCTTCAATGTAATTACTGGCGTTTTTCCACCCAATACTGGATCCATCGCTTTTGAAGGTGTGTCCATTGATGGCAGGAAATCCGGAGAAATTGCCCGCTTGGGTGTTTCGCGCACCTTTCAAAACGTGGAAATATTTAGTCGGATGACTGTCCTGGAAAATGTGATGGTGGGAAGACACATCCAAAGTCGGGCCGGAATTATCAGTACAGGTTTCAGGTTGCTGAGGATGCGGAGGGAGGAGCGCCAGATTCAGGAAAGTGCAATGGAATTCCTGCAATTCGTAGGACTGGAGCACAGGGCAGGCGAGTTGGCTGGCAATCTCCCTTTAGGAGAGCAAAAGCTGCTTGAGATAGCACGGGCATTGGCCACTGAGCCCAAAATACTGTTACTGGATGAGCCGGCAGGAGGACTGAATACCAGAGAAACTGAGGGGTTGGCAGTTTTGATCCACCGAATTCTGGACAAGGGAATTACGGTGGTGCTGGTCGAGCACGACATGAACCTTGTGATGGACATTTCGGATGAGATTGTTGTCATGAACTTTGGTGAGAAAATCGCGGAGGGCAAGCCCAAGCAAGTAAAAAATGATCCCCTTGTGATAAAAGCCTACTTGGGCGAAGAAGTTGATTATTCTAATCTCTAGCGCAAAGCGCTCCGCGCAGTGCGCACTAGGCACAAGGCGCAGGGCGCAAGGCACAAGGAAAATACCAAAACTAGTCACCCTATGCCTTGAGCCTTGCGCCTTGTGCCCCTGGCGTCTGACTCTTGAATCCTCGAACACAACGCACAAGATATGTGGGACATGAAGACTAAACCATGCTAACCCTAAAAAGTGTACACACATTCTATGGCAACATCCATGCCTTGAAAGGAGTATCTCTCCACGTTAACCAAGGGGAGATAGTAACCCTGATAGGCGCTAATGGTGCTGGTAAGACTACGGTTTTAAAAACAATTTCTGGTCTTACTCCCGCCAAGCGTGGGTCTGTTGCGTTTGAAGGTCGGGACATAACTAGAATGGCGGCAGAGGAGATCGTCCGTTCCGGTATTTCTCACGTACCAGAAGGGCGGAAAGTTTTCGGAACTCTAAGTTTGCGAGATAACATTGAAATGGGGGGATTCATCCGTGGAAATAAGCGAGAAGTACGAGCTGATATGTTACATTTCCGGGAGAAATTTCCTATATTGGCGGACCGTTGGCATCAGATGGCAGGAACTCTGAGTGGTGGCGAACAGCAAGTTCTGGCTATTACTCGCGCCTTAATGGCTCGACCAAAGCTTCTCATACTGGACGAACCTTCCATGGGGCTTGCACCTTTGCTCGTAATGGAGACTTTCAAAATCATTAAGACATTGCGAGAGGAGGGGACCACCATCTTACTCATCGAGCAGAACGCCCGAGCCGCCCTCCACATAGCAGATCGCGGCTACGTGCTGGAAACGGGAAAGATCGTTCTTCAAGGAAAATGCCAGATGCTTCTCGAGCACGAAGAGGTAAAACGGGCCTATCTCGGCAAGGGCTACCGAGAAGTTTGGGAGGATTGAAAGTCTAATCAAGTTTAGTCTTTCGATGTGCGATGTGCGATTTGAGATTAAAGAAAATCTTTAGAATAGGCTATGCTATCTCACATCCCATATCCCACATCACACATCTGTTGTCCACAATTCGCCTAGGTTTTCGAAGATAGTCTGGCGACCACCAAGGGAAAGAATGGCCATGAAAATTTGGGACCAAGAATACGAATGTATGTCGAGGGATGAGCTCACCCAGTTGCAGCTCGAGAGGTTGCAGGCCACGCTCAACCGAGTTTACAAAAACGTGGCTTTTTATCGCAAGAAATTCGATGGGATAAACTTTGATCCAGAAGATCTGGTGGAACTGGATGATTTGGAAAAACTACCTTTCACCTGCAGCCGAGATCTCAGCGATGCCTACCCTTATGATTTTTTCGCTGTGCCGTTGCGTGAGGTTGTGCGGGTCCATTCTTCTTCCGGAACCTCAAAGCCAATTGTGGTGGGATACACCAGGCAGGATCTCAAGCACTGGAGCCAGTTGGTGGCCCGCATTCTCACCGCGGCGGGAGTTACGGCTGACGATGTGGTACAGGTCACTTTGAATTATGGTCTGCTGACCGGCGGCTTGGGGCTTCACTACGGCGCTGAGCTCGTCGGTGCCTCAGTACTTCCCACCTCGGTCGGTCGGACCGAACGGCAGGTTACGATCATGCAGGACTATCGCAGCACAGCTTTGGCAGCCACTCCCTCCTATGCTCTCGTTATCGCCGACCGCATGGACACAATGGGCGTTGATGCCAAGACCCTCACTCTCAGGTATGCCATGCTTGCCGGTGAACCATGGACAGAGGCCATGCGCGCGGAGATTGAAGACCGCCTTTACGTCAAGGCGACAGACAATTACGGCCTCAGCGAGATAATGGGACCTGGGGTGGCGGGAGAATGCCTGCACCAGGCAGGCATGCATTTAAGTGAAGACCATTTCATCGCCGAGGTGGTAGACCCGGAAACCGGCAACCGTTTGGAGGCAGGAGAGAAAGGCGAACTGATCATAACCACCATTACCAAAGAGGCGTTTCCACTTATTAGATTCCGCACAGGCGATCTCTGTTCTCTGGAGTACACGGCCTGCGAATGCGGCCGGACCCTGGCCCGGATGAGTAGGGTGCTTGGCCGCACCGATCAGGTCATCATCGTCAAAGGTATCAACATCATTCCCAGTAGGGTCGGTGACCTATTGGAAGAGATCCATGGAACCCGGCCACCTTGTCAGATGGTTGTTCATCGAGAGGGAAATCTGGATAAGATAACGGTGCTGGTGGAGGTGTCTGAGGAAATCTTCTTTGATAAAATGCGCGAACAGCGGTCCCTGGTGGAGGCCATGCGGGAAAAGGTTGCGGGAGGCATCGGGGTTACTCCGCGGATTGTCTTGGTTGAGTCTGGCTCGATCAATCGAGAGGAAGAGACCGCTCCTGGCGTTGTAGACCGTAGGAAACTGTCGCAATAATTAGTGCTCATCCGAAAACTGCTGTTTTCAGATGGGCGCGGTCAGCTATCAGCGTTCAGCTGTCAGAAAAATATACTTAAATACAGTATGTTAAGCTGACCGCTAGTTGTCCCGCCGGGGCGGGACTAACAGCTACATCCGGGAATCTATGATCTCCGGACGGACATTCAACTGAAAAGAGGTTGGCAATGCATGAATTGCTGGCTGCCCAACCGGGCAGCAAAAAACTACTTTTAGGAAACGAAGCGATTGTCCGAGGGGCTCTGGAGGCGGGGCTTTCCTTTGCCACCACCTATCCAGGAACGCCTTCTTCCGAGATCGGCGATAATTTTTATCGAATATCTCAGGAAACGGATCTCTATTTCGAGTACTCGGTCAATGAGAAAGTGGCGCTGGAGACCGCGGCTGCAGCCTCTATTTGTGGTTTGCGTACCATGTGCAGCATGAAACACGTGGGCTTGAATGTTGCGGCTGATCCACTGATGACCTTGGCCTATGTGGGGGTGAAGGGGGGTCTGGTGATAGTGAGTGCTGACGACCCCTCCATGCACTCCAGCCAAAATGAGCAGGACAACCGCCACTACGCTAGGCTCGCCGGAATACCCATGCTAGAGCCAGCCAATTCCCAAGAGGCCTTGGATATGACCCGGGCCGCTTTTGAGCTCTCCGAGTCCTATAAGATTCCAGTATTGTTGCGTACCACTACTCGAATAAATCACAGCCGCACCGTTGTTGAGGTAGGATCGTTGCAGGATTCGAGAGTGAAAGGGAACTTTAAGAAGGATCCCCTAAGCCTGGTACCGGTGCCTATGGTGGCACGTAGGCTCCATATTGAACTACTGGAAAAAATTGAAAAATTAAGAGCTGAAGCCAAGGGATCGCAGTTCAACACTGCGAAAGGGCAGGGTAACTGGGGAGTTGTAACCAGTGGAGTGAGCTACAACTATGTCATGGATGCCATTCGAGAGTTGAATATTGCCGACCGAGTTCAAGTGCTGAAACTCGGTATGACCTATCCATTTCC
>CP070735.1:1906111-1930126 GCA_020347625.1 Deltaproteobacteria bacterium | reverse complement strand
CGTTGACGAAGTGGTACATCTGCTTACCGTCGTAAAGACCGATCACGGTAATTTCATGGCCGTATAGGGTTATTCCAGTGGTTTCAATATCCAGGAAAGCACAGCGATCCCGAAAGTCCCCGTACAAGCGCCATCGCTCAGCACTGGGAAGGTGTTCATGGAAGTAACCGGCCTGTCCAAGTTGCTCCCTGGATTCCTGTAGCCGAGTTGTCATCCGTCTCCGTCGGTCAGGATGCTTGGGCCAGTCTTTCAGATGCACCTCCAGGTCATCCCAGGTGAGGATGTTCTGACGCCAAAGGTTGATCTCCGTCTTGGGACCGATGTGGGGCAAATGAAGGAAGGTATTTTCTAGCATGGCCTATAATCGTGGCTCAAGGCGTAAGGCGCAGGGCTCAGGGCGCGAAGTGTAATGACTTGTATGCCTAGTGTATAGTGCCTAGTGTCTAGTTGTAACGGCTGCAAGCTGCCAGCTGAGTCAGGTGTCGCCCCGTCTCCGTGTCTTCGTTTCGCCGCGTCGTTCCACATGCAGTCTAACAAACCCCACACCGTTCGCATACCTCCGGCTCGCACGGTTCGGTTGTGGCGCCAACCAGGGCCTGCTGGTATTCATGCCAGAGATAATCTTTCTTGACGCCGTGATCAATGAAATCCCAGGGGAAGAGTTCTTCCTGGTGTCGCTCCCGATACACATAGAATTCCGGATTGACATTGACTGTCTTGATGGCTTGTGTCCAATTACCGGATTTTTTGGACACTTTTTCAAGTAGCGGCGCCAACTTGCGATCGCCGCGCGCCAATAGTGCCTGCATGTAAGCCCAACGTGGGACATCGGCATGAACCCGGACGTTGGCCACGCCGCCGAGACCACGCTTGAGCTTTTTTATCCTGTTTTTTAACAACGAAAGGTCACAGAATGGCACCCACTGAAAGGGCGTGAACGGCTTGGGAACAAAGGAGTTTACGCTGAGGGTAAGTGTACCGAGATGCTTCTGCCCTCGCCCGATAACCAGCTGCTCGTGCTTTATGCGTTTGACCAGACGGATGATGGCGGCCAGGTCCTCTTCTGTTTCAGTTGGCAACCCGATCATGAAGTAGAGGCGCAAGTTGGGAATACCTGCACTAACCACGGCCGTTGCAGCATCGAGGATCTGCGCTTCGGTAAGATTCTTGTTGATGACCTGCCGCAGCCGCTCGCTTCCGGCCTCAGGAGCAAGGGCCACTGTCCGTAGGCCACTTTCATGGAGAGCCTGCAGCATGGAGTGAGAGAGAGAATCGGCTCGGAGTGAAGAGACTGACAACTGTGCTCCCGCTTGACGCATCTGCAGGCATATGGTGTCTATGTCGGGATGATCTGAGACCGCCGCGCTTAGCAACCCAACCTTACCCCCTGAAGGTGAACGCTCCAGGGCGGTGCGCACCACTTTCTTGCCCTCGTGATGACGTACCGGTCGATAGACAAAGCCCGCGGCACAGAAGCGGCAACCCCGGCCACACCCCCGGCCGATCTCCACCAGAACGGTGTTGGCAAACTCAGTATGGGGGGTGAGGATAGGGGAGGCCGCCAGATCTTCTCCTTCAAAGTTTGTTGCTCTAACCTCGATTCTTCGTGGAATATCGACTTTGGGTTCAAAAGCGGTCAGAAGACCGTTGCTGTCTGTTTCGACTCGAAAAAGGGAGGGTGCATAGGCGGAAGGGACGTTTTGCGAAATATGGATCAGCAGTTCTTCCCTGGAAGCCACATCATCTTGCGCTTGTTGCCAGGCTTCTATGAAATCCTCCAGAAGATTTTCTGCCTCTCCCAGAAGGAAGATATCAATGAAGGGTGCGATGGGTTCGGGGTTAAGGAAGGTGGCGACTCCACCCGCCACCACCAGGGGCTCGTGCTGGTGGCGGCGGGAACCTTGGAGGGTCAATTTAGCAAGTTGCAGAAGGTGAACCAGATTTGCATAATCATTTTCAAAGCCTACTGAAAAAGCGACGATCTGAAAATCCGCCAGTGGTCTTTGGGTTTCCATGGAGAGCGGACCAGTTCCCGAGCTTGCCACTGCCATGTCCTCGGACTCGGGCAGAAACACCCGCTCGCATACCACGTTCGGTAGACGGTTGAGCCGCTGGTACACAGTCTGAAAACCCAGGTTGGACATCCCCAGGAAGTAACGGTTGGGATAGACCAGGGCGATTGGAATCTTGCCCCCCCAATCCTTTATGATCGTGCCGGTCTCGTCCGCCAGCCACTGTCGAAGTCTGCGCTGCAGTTGCCAGGACATTGGTCACCCGTGTTCGCTCTCGCCGGGAAAGCGTGAAAAAAATCATCGAAACCGTGCCGCCCTGGTAGTGTTTCAAAAACCAGTAATCGTTCAACGTTGCCAGGGCCATAATTTGCCACGACTCAATTATGCCACAGGGAGTTCGCTGCGTCCTCACCTTTTCACCGCCTAGACTTGGAATTTTTCTCACTATCCTGGAAAGCAGTCGCTATCCAGCCAGGACCTAGTCCGCCTGTCGCCTGAGGAAAGTGGGGATCTCAAGCTCATCTTCATCTATCGGCAAATCCTTGTAACTCATGGGGCGGCTCAATTCACCCGCATCTTCCTCGCTCTTCCTGTTCCGGCGCAAAAAAGTGGGAATGTCCAAGTCGTTGTCACGGCGAGATCCGTGGATGACGCCCAGGTCGGGCTTAGGCCTGACATCGATCTCGCCAATCCCGGTGGCAATAACAGTAACCCGCAGCTCGTCTCCAGCGCTCTGGTCAAGTACAGTACCCCAGATGATATTGGCATCTTCGTGAGCTTCCTTCTGGATAAGCGAAGATGCCTCCTGAACCTCGTCAATGGTGAGGTCCAGTCCGCTGGTGATGTTCATGAGCACACCTTTGGCCCCGCTTATAGTCACATCCTCCAGCAGTGGACTGGCAATTGCCTTCTGAGCCGCTTCAGTGGCACGGTCCTCACCACTGGCCATGCCAGTGCCCATCAAGGCCATGCCCATCTCACTCATGATGGTTTTGACGTCGGCAAAGTCGAGATTGATCAATCCTGGTATGGTGATGAGATCGGAGATCCCCTTCACGGCATACAGAAGCACATCGTCCGCTTTTTTGAGCATTTCCAGGAAAGTCGCCTTCTTGGCCGCCAAACTCAGCAAACGGTTGTTTGGGATTGTAATGATGGTATCGACTACTTCTTTGAGTTCCTTGATACCACTGTCGGCCGTCTTCATGCGCTGGCGCCCTTCAAAATTGAATGGCTTGGTTACCACAGCCACAGTGAGGGCTCCCATTTCCTTGGCTATCTGGGCCACAACCGGCGCGCCGCCGGTGCCGGTACCGCCACCGAGCCCGGCAGTGACGAAGACCATGTCGCAGCGATCCAAGGTCTCCCGGATTTTGTCAGCGTCTTCCAAAGCGGCGCTACGGCCGATCTCAGGATTGGCTCCAGCCCCGAGCCCCTTAGTAATGTTAACGCCCAGTTGGAGCTTGGTGTGGGCCTTGGAAATTTCCAGGGCCTGGGCGTCGGTGTTGGCGGCGATGAAATCAACGCCCATAAGGTTGGCGTTGATCATGTTGTTGATGGCATTTCCACCGCCGCCACCAATGCCTATCACCTTGATCTTGGCCCCATTGTCACTTTCTACGAACTCGAACATCATGATTCACCTCCTGCAGTTGGGTGTTTCATGGGAGTTTCCACACGACACCTCACGAGCCCTTTCGGTGTCTGCGGCGTCTAAAAAGGAGAAACAACGTATTAAAGGCAAAAAAACAACCAAAACAAATCAACAATACGACCAACAAAAAATCGAAATCCAAAGTTCCCATATCGTCCCTCCAGTCCTCAAATTGAAAATTGAGAATTGAGGAATTAATGTAAGCTCCTATTACCCAAATCTAAGTCCCCGAACCTTTGAATTGGCTTTAAACGATGTCACTAAACCAACGGCGCATACGCTCAACCAACCGATTGAAAATGTTATTTTGACGAATACGAAAAAGTTTTCTGGGTTTGCTGTTCGCACCGTAAAGAACCAATCCCACACCCGTTGCATACATGGGATTTTTGACCACGTCCTTAAGTCCACCGATTTGACTGGGTATGCCGGTACGCACCGGTAGGTTGAAAATCTGCTCGGCCATTTCGGCAAGGCCCGGAAGCAAAGCGGAGCCCCCGGTGATCACCAGACCGGAAGCCACGAGATCCGAATAGCCGGTGCGCATGAGTTCTCGCTGCAACAGTGAACAGACCTCCTCAACCCGTGGTTCCAGGATGTCGCCCAGGATTTGGCGGCTGAGTACCCTTGGTTTGCCGCCACCCACATTGGGTACTTGGATTGTTTCGTCCTTCTGAATCATGGCGGTAAGCGCGCAGCCGTAGCGTTGCTTTATCTTCTCTGCTTCTTCCACTGGCGTTCTCAAACCCACGGCAATATCATTGGTTAGGTTGTTGCCACCCAAGGAAAGAACCGAGCTATGGCGAATGCTGTGATCTGAGAAAATGGCCAGATCTGAGGTGCCCCCACCAAAGTCCACCAGTGCAACTCCCAGCTGGCGCTCTTCCCGACTCAATACTGACTCTGCGGAAGCCAGTGATTCCAAAACAATGTCGCAGACATCCAGGCCGGCGCGGTTGCAACATTTAACAATATTTTGGGCTGAGGTAACCGCGCCGGTGACGATGTGAACCTTGGCCTCCATGCGCACCCCCGACATGCCCAGCGGGTTTTGTATGCCACCCTGGTCATCAATAATGTATTCCTGCGGAAGAATATGAATAACCTCTCTGTCGAACGGTATCGCAACGGCCTTGGCAGCATCTATTACCCTGTCGATGTCTTGCTGGCTGACTTCACGGTTTTTTACGGCGATAACACCATGGCTGTTATGCCCCTCGATATGCCCGCCGGCAATGCCGGCGTAAACCGCGTTTATTTCGCAGCCTGCCATCAACTCGGCCTCTTCTACTGCCCGTTTAATCGACTCCACTGTGCTCTCTATGTTGACCACTACACCTTTGCGCAGACCAACAGAGGGATGGGTGCCGATGCCAACTATGTCTATTCCTTCTGAGGTCACCTCGCCAACCACGGCGCAAATCTTAGTGGTGCCGATATCGAGTCCTACGATCAATGATTCCTTCTTGGCCATCTTTACACCCCCCTTTGCTTACGGTGGTCTCGCTGGAAAACCGGAAAGTTTCCCCTAACGAAAACCCTATTTCCGTGGCTAAGATCAATTCCCCGTAGCTTGGTGTGAACCCCCTTTTTCTCCAAATAGCCCAGCACCTTTTTAAGCCTGTCTATCCGAGGGCCGTAGTTACCGTTACCCAGGTCTACCTGAATTCCACCCTGGACAGTGAAGATGCTCAACCCCGCATGGCTGTCCCAACGGATTTCCGAAATAAGTCGCCAGGGCAGTTTCAGCTGGCACTCTTTGTAAAGATCCTGGAAGAGGGCAGTAAACTTCCGGGGCAGGTTGTGACCCGGACCCAGAGACTTCGGGTCGAGTCCAGTAATAATCGGCAAGCCTCCATATTCGCCTGGCACCGCGCGAGTAAAACATATGCCCCGGGAATCAATCAGGTAGAAGTGCTGCCCTTTGACCAGGGCAACAGGTTTGCGTTCCTCGATCTCTATGCGAATTCGGTCCGGGATCTCACGATTGATCAGTGCCGAGACTATCCAAGGATGGTTGGTGAGCCTTCGGCTAACACTATCCAGATCAAGAGATAGAATGTTGATGCCAGAAGGAATTCTAGCTTGCTGAATGACTGTTTGCGGGTCAAGCCGCTTCAAGCCGCTAACATTTATACTGGTGACTTGGAGCACAGGTGAGGTCAGCAGGGTGCGATAGACGCCAAAACAAAGCCCGCTCAGTAGCAAAAAACCAAGGCAGACAAAAAGGAACTGCAACCCCCAGCGTAGTATCCGGTACAACCTGCGCTCCTTCAGACGATACTTATTAAATTTGGCCACCATATTCATGAACTCAGTTTCATTCGAATCTAACCACCCTGGTCCTTCCCCCGCATAACGGGATCTTCGACAGACCTGGGTTCTTTACTGGTCAGTATGTTCTATCCACCCATAACCGCATTTGGCATTGCGACCAGTTACGTCTTATTGTTGTTGCCCACGACTTCAATCTCCAGTTCGAGGTGGACGCCAAATTTTTGTGAGACCTTTTCCTGTGCGAGGTTAATCAGAGCGAGAATGTCACTCGCTCGAGCTTGGCCTCGATTGACGATAAAGTTGGCATGCCGCATGGAAATCTCGGCGTCGCCGACGCGGGTGCCCTTCAAGCCAGCGGCCTCAATAAGCCGACCGGCATAATCCCCTGGTGGGTTCTTAAAAACTGAACCAGCAGATGGTAGCTGCCATGGTTGTTTCTCCTTGCGTGCCTTGAGCAGCTGACGAAGCTGCTCTCTCATGTTTTCCCGAGAGCCAGGAGTAAGGGAAAACTCAGCTTCCAGCACCACAGAGTCTGCTGGCAGTTCAAGTTTGCGATACGAGAAGCGGAGCTGAGCTCCTGATAGCCGAGTCAGGGAGCCATCAGAGAGAAGAAGGGCCACCTCTTGGCAGACATCGGCCATGACGCCTGCGTCGGTTCCAGCATTCATACAAAGAGCGCCCCCCACAGAGCCGGGTATGCCCACGATAAACTCAAGACCGCTGAGGCCCTCTCGCAAGCAGAAGCGGAGAAGCCCGCTGAGACTTAACCCGGCACCCACCTTGATCTTTCCCGAAGATCCCACTCGCTCCACCTGGGAAAAGCCACTCTCAAGGCTTATGGCTGCTGCGCGAATACCCGTATCGCGAACCAAAAGATTGGTTCCACGGCCAAGAATAAAGTAAGGGTAATGGTTTTGATTCAGTACCTGGACGGCGGACCGCAACCCTGCCAGACTTAGAGGACGAATTAGACAGGACACCGGCCCCCCTACCCGCAATGAGGTATGTCCTGCCAAAGTCACATTCCAGTCAACTTCCACACCGTCCAGGTACCGAAGCTGTTTTTTCAATTTAGAATCCATTGGCTATTTCGCATTCCACATTTATCATTAATCTCGCCGCGTCACCGCGTCTTCGCGTCGCCGCGTCGTTTTCCAATACGGACTAAACTTCGTCTAGAGCTTTCAGCCTCCCTCTCTTTCCTGCAAGCGCTTGAGCAACGCCTCGCCCGTTTGCCAGACGTTTCCTGCGCCAAGGGTGAGGATCACATCACCCTCCCGCGCTTCCTTAACAAGCAGCGACACCAGGTCGATGTGGTCCGGGACATAACTGGTGTTGCCATGGCCGTGTTGCTGGATGGCCGCTGCTAGCTTTTCTGCATGGACCCCATGAATCGGCGGCTCGCTGGCAGCGTAAATGTCAGTAACGATGAGAACGTCCGACTGGTAAAAGGCAGTGGTGAAGTCATCGAAAAGAGCCTGAGTGCGAGTGTAGCGATGCGGCTGGAAGAGTACGAAGCGACGTCGGCCCGGATAGGACTGTGCTATGGTTTTCAGCACGGCCTTAATCTCGGTTGGATGGTGGCCATAGTCATCAATTATGGTGATGTCATTGACCTCTCCCTTGATTTGAAAACGACGCTGCACTCCGGTCATTCCTTGAAGACCTCGACAAATGGCAGAGAAAGGGATCTCCAGTTCGTGACCAACAGCCACGGCTGCCAGGGAATTCAAGACATTGTGCCAGCCAGGAATCGGCAGGTTAACCCGTCCCATTTCAGTGCCACGGTAGGCGGCTGTGTAAGAGCAGTTGAGTCCGTCAAAGGCCACATCACGTGCTTGAAAATCGGCCTGCGCCGAGAAGCCATAAGTGACAAGCCGTTTCTTGATCCGAGGTAGCAGGGCCTGAATGTTCTCATCTTCAAGACAGAGGATGTTGAGCCCATAAAACGGGACCTGGTTGATGAATTCAAGAAAAGTTTCCCTGATCTCATTCAAGTCCTTGTAATAATCAAGATGTTCGGTATCAATATTGGTCACCAAGGAAATGGTCGGAGAATAAAGCAGGAATGTACCATCGCTTTCATCCGCTTCAGCCACCACAAAATCGCCTTGGCCGAGTTTTGCATTGGTTCCCCAGGCGTTTAATCGACCCCCGATGACCACAGTAGGATCAAGGCCGCCCTCAGCCATCACCGTACCCACCATGGAGGTGGTGGTCGTTTTGCCGTGAGCCCCAGCCACCAGTACTGCGTACTTTAGCCGCATAAGTTCGGCGAGCATCTCGGCTCTCCTGATAACCGGTATATGGTAATCCTTTTCGGCCGCAACCACTTCAGGGTTGTCCGGTGCAACGGCGGATGAGACCACGGCAACTTCAGCATCGGCTACGTGCTGACTCGCATGGCCGTAATAGATTTTAGCCCCAAGAGTCTCGAGACGACGGGTAATTTCGGTCTCAGTCAGGTCAGATCCACTTACGCGATGACCGATATTCAAGAGCAATTCAGCGATACCACTCATACCGATGCCACCGATGCCAATGAAGTGAATATGGTAAGAACGCTTGTACATGATTCAGTTTAGCCTGTTGGCCTCTTTAGCCGGTCACAAAAATCTGTGCACTTCAGTAAATTCTAGCCATTCCTTATCGCTTTCCTCTTGCCCGACTGCCAGCCGACCAGTTTGCTTTGGCCGTGCTTTGTTCCTTGCCTCGGCTACTGATATTTAGGAGAATGCCAATGGCTGCCAGGTTGCTCAGCAGAGAACTACCACCGTAACTTATAAAGGGGAGCGGAAGCCCCTTGGTGGGTAGTAGGCCCATGACAACCGCACCGTTAATCAACGCCTGGAGGCCGATGACCATGGTTAAGCCGAAGGCCAGATAGGTGCCGTAGCGGTTGGGTGCCCGCAAGGCGATTTTGATCCCTTTGTAGACCATCAAACCGTAGAGCAAAAGAACAAGGGATACACCCACCAGACCGGTTTCTTCACCAATGACCGCCAAAATGAAATCCGTATGCGCTTCAGGTAAATAGAAAAGCTTCTGCTGGCCTGAACCAAGACCAACTCCCAACGGACCGCCCGAGCCCAAGGCGAGCAACGAATGGAGCAGCTGAAAACTCGAGTCGCTAGGATCCCGCCACGGATTGAGAAAGGCGAGCAATCTCTCCAAACGGTAACTTGTCTGGGCGATGGCCAGACCGAGAAGGGGAATCACTGCGATGCCGGTGGCAAAAAGATAGCGCGAACGCACGCCGCCGACAAAAAGCAGGAGAAAGACCAAGGCCGCGAAGGTTACGGCAGTACCCAGGTCGGGTTGCATAACAACCAATCCGATAAAAAGCGCGGAAACCAGGAGGTGCGGCAGATAGCCTATGGAGAACTCTTGCACCCTGTCGCCTTTTTTAGCCAAAGAATATGAGATGTAGATGATGAGAGCCAGTTTGGCGAATTCCGCAGGTTGCATAGAAATTGGGCCGAATCGAAGCCAGCGCCTGGCGCCCCCAACCCGGTGTCCCACTTGCGGTAGAAGCACGATGATGAGACTCAACAGACTCACCCCGAGGATGATGTAGACCAGGCGGCGGTACACTCCAAAGGGCAGATTCTTACTGACGATGAGCACAGCGATGCCAATAAGGGCAAAAAGCATTTGTTTTTTGACAAAATACATACTATCGCCATAACGCTGCTGAGCCATAATGGAACTGGAGCTGTAAAGCATAACGAGACCAATCCCCATCAGAGCCAAAGTGGTCAGCAGCAGAACCAGATCGTAGCTGTTTCTATCCTCGCTTCTCACAGCCATAAGCCTTGACGTCATTTGTCACAGGTCATTCGTGAGCATCTAGTTTTCTTTTGTCCCTGCTGGAAGCTATCCAGGGACAACTGATATGGTTATTGGTTTTCTCTTTTTCAGCGGCCAATTTGTGAACCAGAGCCCTAAAATGGTCCCCCCGCTCTTCGTAGTTGTTGTAGAGATCAAAACTCGAACAAGCTGGTGAAAGCAGGACCACATCGCCAGGGACGGCGGCGTCTAGGGCTACTGAAACTGCCGCGTCCATGTTGTCCACCACCACCGTACAAGCGAGATTTCCCAAAGCTTTGGCCAACCGAAACCGAGCTTCACCCATGAGCACAAGCATCTTCGCCCGCTGGCGCACCAAGGCTGTGAGCGGTGCATAGGAGCCTTCCTTGTCACGACCGCCGGCGATAAGGATGATGGGTGAGGTGAAGCTTTCCAGGGAGCGCACCACTGAGTCCACGTTAGTGGCTTTGGAGTCGTTGAAAAACTGGATACCACGCCAGTGGTGAATCAGCTCCATGCGGTGCGGGAGCGTTTTGAAGTTGTCAATGGTTTCCTGAATAGCCTCAGGCTCACCACCCATACAGGTGGCTGCAAGTACTGCAGCCAGAAGGTTTTCCTGGTTGTGGTGACCAGCGAGTTGCCAGCGACGCAGATCATAGCGACGCGTCGGACCTGGCGCTATGCGGCAAACTATTTCACCCGATTCCAGGTGGGCGTGAGCTGAAGGGCTGGTCAAACTAAAGTGCAGCTGGGTACCGCGAATAGTGCAGCGTGTGTTAATGAGGGGGGCATGGTCGGGAATTATCGCGGTATCATCAGCTGTCTGATTAGCAAAAAGTCGGCATTTGCTCGCCACATAGTCTGCAAAAGAATGATAGCGATCCAAATGATCCTCACTGATATTGAGGAGGACTGCAACCTGGGGGTGAAAGGTCTCCATGGAGTCAAGTTGGAAGCTGCTCACCTCAACGACCGCCATCTCAAACGTTTCCTTTTCTTGAAATATTCCGATCAGCGGGTTGCCGATGTTTCCGCCCACGAAGACTTTCTGACCACTGTTCTTGAGCATGTCTCCCACTAATTCTGTGGTCGTGGTCTTGCCATTGGTGCCGCCTATGGCCACAATGGGCAGCCGGAGAAAACGACAGGCGAGTTCCAACTCTCCGATGATTGGCACACCTTTTCTTCTCGCTACTGCCAATTGCGCCAAATCCAGGGGAATACCTGGACTGACAACTATGAGGTCGGCGGTGTTGAACAGTTCAGGAGGATGATCCCCCAGTGTCACGGAGCACCCAAGCTCGCGGGCATACTCCACCGCCGTACCAAGGGCCGTGGCGGGGAGCTGGTCGTTGATGGTAACGTGAGCACCCTTGTTCTGAAGGAACTCGGCCGCGGCAAGACCACTGCGGGCCAGTCCCACAACTAGTACGTTTTTGTTCTGAAGGTTTTCCACGAGCCTCATTCTCCGGTCATAAAAGACTTCGGGACGCTCTGATGTCATTTGGGCTGATGCCCGTCATTAGGTCGTCAGCATAAGGGATCACCAATGATGGCGAAGCCCTGAACTAGTGATCAAATCATACAACGACCTAATGACCCAGTGACCTGATGACCTAGTGACCCAAATGGAAACCACCTAAGCCAAACATCAAGATTCTTAAGGGTCCTCAGAGTTCTTCGACAGTGCAACGAGCTGCTCCACCACCTTCTCCATTCGCATTCCCCTAGAACCCTTCACCAGCACCCAATCACCGGCAGCTATCAAACCCCGAACCCGCAAAGCCATTTCCTGGTGATCGTTCGCCTGAGTCAAACATCCGCTGTCCATGCCGGCCTCAGCAGCGCCAGCAAGCAGATGAGAGGCCTGCGCACCCATGGCCAGAAGATGATCAACTCCTTCTTTGGCTGCTATACCGCCAACCTGCCAGTGCAGGGTCGCAGTGTCCTCCCCCATTTCCAGCATGTCACCGAGGACTGCGAAAGCTCTCCCCTTCTTCTTCACTTTCATCAAGGTCTCCAGGGCAGCAGCCACGGAGCCGGGATTGGCATTGTAAGTATCATTAATGATATGTATATCCTCAGAAAGAACGAGAATCTCCATGCGCTTGTCAACCGGGTGGAAACTTGCCAGGGCCTCGGCTATGGTACCAACCGGTAAGTTTAGGCACCGAGCAACGGCTGCGGCTGCCACGGCGTTGTTGATATGGTGGCGGCCGATCACCGGCAGGTAGATTTCGTGGCTTTCTTCCGCTACTTTCAGAAGGAACCGACTCCCATTTGCATCTATGGCGAGAATCCGCTCGAGCGCTACCTCCCCATTGGCGCCAGCTGCGGAAAAGCTCACCTGACGACCAGGGAACGAAGAGGCCAGGTCCAGGACTCTAGGATCGTCCCGGTTGACCACAATGGTCGCGCTCGCTGCCATACCCGCGAAGAGTTCGCCCTTAGCGGCTTGAATTCCCGCGAGGCTTCCAAGCCCCTCAAGGTGGGCTGGCTGGATATTGGTAATGAGGCCCACATCTGGACGGACGATTTCGGTCAACCGCTGGATTTCTCCTGGTTGATTCATTCCCAGCTCTACCACCGCCCCCTGGTGGGTGTCGTCAAGTTGCAGCAAGGTAAGCGGCAACCCCACCAGGTTATTAAAGGTTCCCTCGTTTTTTAAAACCTTCCAGGATCTACTGAAAATAGCAGCAACCATCTCTTTTGTAGTGGTTTTGCCATTGGAACCGGTTATCGCCACCACGGGGACAGGGTGATGGCGGCGCCAGTAGCCGGCCAGATCTCCAAGGGCATGAAGGGTATCACCCACCCCAAAAACTGAGACCTGGAGTTCCTGAACAGCAAGTTTCGCTGTCTCGTCCAGAGCCACAATGACGCCAGTTGCCCCGCCGCTTACCGCCTGTTCCACAAACTGGTGACCATCAAAGTTTTCTCCCTTTAGGGCTATAAACAAGTCTCCCGGACGCAGCGTGCGGCTGTCGGTGGAAATCCCGACAAAACGTTGCTCTCCACCTGTTGCCAAAAGCTCACCGCCAGTTGCTTCCAGGACCATATCTAATGTCCATATGTACTTGTCATCAGTCATTCGTCACTGGTCATTAGTCATTTGCTAGTAGTTTTTAGTGCCTAGTGCCTAGTGCCTAGTGTTTTCTTTTTGGCGTTTCCTTCTCTCCTCTAGCGCTTCGGTTGCCACAATGCGATCATCGAAGTCAATGCGTTTGTCGCCGAGAATTTGGTAATTCTCATGACCCTTGCCGCCGATATAAACGACATCCCCATCACCAGCGCAATCGATTGCCTGCCGGATGGCTTCGGAACGGTCCACCATCAGGGTGTAGCCGCGATGGCAGTTGTTCCTACATTCGGCAAGGGAAGAGAGCAGGGGGAGACCTTGTCCACGAACGCCAGCTTCAATGTCGGCCATGATGGTCTCGGGGACTTCACTCCTGGGGTTGTCAGAGGTAATCACCACCAAATCGGCACGCTGAGCTGCTGCCTCTCCCATGAGGGGACGTTTGCCACGATCGCGATCTCCACCACAGCCAAATACGCAGATGATCTTTCGGAACTGAAGCTCTCTCAGGGAATCCAGAGCCTTTTCCAGGGCATCCGGAGTGTGGGCATAGTCCACGAGAATCTGGAAGCCCATGTCGTTCGGAACGACCTCTAGACGTCCAGGAACTCGAGCCAGAGATTGCTCCCCGCGACTGATTGCCTCCAAGGAAAGTCCGAGGCCGACTGCCACTGATGTGGCTGCAAGAAGATTGTAAAGATTCAATCGGCCAAGCAGAGATGAATGCACCTCCACTAAACCGACAGGGGTGTGCAGCTGGGCTTGAATCCCGGAAGAGTCGCACTGAACCTTATCGGCTCGAATCTGAGCGTCGGCTGCCATGCCGTAACGAAGAAGTGGACCGTCGATTTGCGAGCAAAGTTGTCGCCCCCAGACATCGTCAATATTGATTACGGCGAGAGCTTGAGCATCTCCATTTTGCTGAAGAATCTGAGAAAACAGTCGGCTTTTGGCCCCAAAATACTTTTCCATACTACCGTGATAATCCAGATGATCCTGGGAGAGATTGGTGAAAAGACCCACGGCAAAGCGGGTTCCATCCACCCGGTGCATGTCTAGGCCATGTGAAGAGACCTCCATAACCACGTGGGTAACTCCTGCATCCAGCATTTCTCTGAGGTTTTGCTGCAGATCGAGAGACTCCGGGGTGGTAACTGGTGCCGAACGAACATGGCCTGGATATCGAATGTTGACAGTACCTATAACCCCAACCTGCAACTCGCAGGCTTCGAGGATTGACTCGAGCAGGTAGGCGGTGGTGGTTTTTCCGTTGGTTCCGGTGATGCCAATGACCGTGAGTCCATGAGAAGGAAAACCGCAAAATCGGTTTGATATGCGAGCGAGAGCAGTTCTTGTGTTGGGCACCTCAATGGTTGTCACGCCTGGCACAGGGTCGAGTGGTTTCTCCACTACGAGGCTATGGGCGCCCCGCTCTATTGCTTGACCGATAAAGTCATGGCCATTACTCTGGGTGCCCTTGATGGCGACAAAGAGGCTGCCTTCTGCGACCTGCCCACTGTGGTAAGCGACACCCCTCACCTCACGCTGCAGTTCACCGTGCAACTGCACTATGGTAAGATCCTGAACCAGATGTTCCAGCTGCATGCGTCTCCTCACTAATCTTAATCTGCCGCCAGGATGAGGCTACATGAATCAACCGTGCTAAGATTGCTGCCCGGTTCAGGATTCTGTCCCACCACCCGACCGCAGCCGTGAATGTCTAAGGAGCCAGTAAAATTTCGCAGCTTGTCAAGTGCAGCTCTAAGGCTGAGCCCAGTGAGGTCGGGCATCGCCAGCTTATGGTCACTGTCTATCTGGTCATAAGCCACCGGCTGTAGAGCCGTAAGCCGTCTTTGCATCTGGGGGTCGGTGCTATCCCGCCCCGCGACGCTCTTGGCCTTGTTTTTAATCTTTTCGGGAGGTAGCTGGAGGGCGTGAAGAGTTTGCTGGGCGATACGACGAAAAGCAGGTGCTGCCACCACACCACCGTAGAAACCCTTTTGAGGTTCATTGATCACCACAACAACAAGGATTCTCGGATCCGTCACCGGCACAAAACCAACAAAGGAAGCGGTGTACAGATCCTCTGAGTATCCACCACTCTGTCGATTGCTTCTTTGGGCGGTACCGGTCTTGCCAGCCACTTGGTATTGAGCGAGCGCGGCCTTAGCACCTGTGCCTCCTGGGGAGATAACATCAGCAAGCAGCTGCTTCATACGTTGGGCGGTGTCCGCACTGATAACACGACGTACCACCCGGGACTTGTTCCGCCCGACGATTTTACCTCGCGCATCCAGCACTTCTTTAACGAGCAGGGGCTGCATCAGAAGGCCATCGTTGGCCACAGCACCTAGGGCGGTGGCGAGTTGTATGGCGGATACTGAAAGGCTTTGTCCAAAACTGGCGGCGGCAAGGTCCACGGTTGACCACTGCTCAGGAGGACGGATCAAGCCGGAGGTTTCACCCGGCAAGCCAATACCGGTGGGTTTGCCGAAGCCGAAGGAGCGAATGTAGTGGTGAAAACGGTTCGAACCCAGTTTTTCCCCAACTTTGGCAGCTCCGATGTTACTGGAATAACGAAGGATATGAGCTAGAGAAAGCCAGCCAAATTTACGCAGATCATGGATCGTGTGGTTCAGCACCCGGTAACTGCCCTGCTCGCAGAAAAACAGGTCATCTGGGTGAACCAATTTTTCTTCCAAAGCTGCCGCCACCAAAAATATCTTGAAGGTGGATCCCGGTTCGAAAGCATCAGTCACTGCACGGTTTCGCCAAGAGGAGGGTCGATAAGAGGAAAAAGAATTGGGGTTGAATGACGGAAAAACTGCCATGGCGAGAATCTCGCCCGATTCCGGTTCCATCACTATAGCGGTACCGCTTTTCGCCTGGTGGCTACGTACTGTCTCCTGCAGTTCCCTTTCCGCGATGTACTGGATACGTTTGTCCAGAGTGAGTCCGAGGCTGTACCCCTGGGGACCGGATTCGGCAGGAAGTCCATGGGTGTAAATTATTTGACCTCGCGCGTCCTTGGTTCCGGGATGAGTGTCAGAATTGCCGCGCAATAGAAGGTCCATGGAGGTTTCCAATCCCTCGAGACCGTGATGTTCTGTGCCAACGAATCCGATTACGTGGCCCGCGAGTTCTACATTCGGGTAATAACGGCGGTCCTCTTTGACAAAGTGGATTCCCTCGAGGTCAAGCGCCCTAACCTCATCGACCTGTCGAGGAGTGAGGTAGTGTTTTAGCCAGACGAAAGCTCGAGGCTGACTCAACTTTTCTTCCATTTTCGCAGCAGGGACCTTGATGGCAGCAGTGAGTTGTCGAGCCGTGGCTGCGGGATTCTTTATGACTCGCGGATTGGCGGCCAGGGATTCCATCTCAATGCTGACAGCCAACTCTTGCCCGTTACGGTCGTATATATCTCCTCGCCTTGGCTCAAAGAGTAGACTTCTCCTGATCTGGTTGTTGGCAACGCTTGCCCAACCCTCCGATTGAAAAAACTGAATCTGGAGGCTCCTGGCTATCAGTAGCACGAAGCCCACGAGCAGCGCCCCAGCCACTAGAATGACCCGGAGCCTGATCCAGCGAACCTCAGGATTATGAGAGCGGGGCTTAGGTGTCATGGCAGCACTACGATCTGCTCCTTGGTTGGGTGCCTTAGGCCCAGCTGTTGAATGGCAATGCGCTCCACGCGCTCAGGGGCCTTAAGTCTGGCCAGCTCCAAGTGCAGCTTCTTGTTGTCATTCAACAACTGGGTATGTATCCGGTGAACGTCGGACAGCAAATAGCCCAATTGAACGACCTGAACCCGGCACCAGACATAACCAAAACCACTCAAGAGAAGCCATACAAAAACGGCCACGGTTGCAAATATTCGGCGATTTTTCAAGGCCTGCTTTGCAGACTTACTGGCTGTCTTTTTTCTGGGTTTCTTGCTCATTTATCTTTTCCACCACTCGCAAGCGGCCACTTCTGGCTCTGGGATTTGCCTTTATCTCATCAGCCCCTGGCAGCACGGGCCTTTTGCGAATCAACCGAGCCAGAGCCTTTCCATCACAACTACAGACCGGCGAGTCGGTCGGGCAGCGGCATGAACGCGCCCAGCTGGCGAAGGTCTGCTTCACCAGCCGATCCTCCAGGGAATGAAAAGAGATAATAGCCAGCCGACCACCCGGCCGGAGCCAATCAAGAGCTTCCTGGAGGAAGGCCCGCAGATTATCAATTTCTCGATTCACTGCCAGCCGTAAGGCTTGAAATGTGCGAGTGGCCGGATGGATTTTTCGTGACCTTTTGCCTGCTGGAATGGCAGCGCTTACCAGTTCGGCCAAACGCTCAGTTGTGTCAATGGTCGCTACAGCCCTGGCCCTGACAATGTTTCGGGCAATTCTTCGACTCCAGCGCTCTTCTCCTAAACACCGGATGAGCTCAGCCAGTTCCTTCTCACTCAGGTTGTTAACCAGTTCGGCAGCGGTGGTCCTACCACTGGTATTCATGCGCATGTCCAGCGGGCCAGACTGGCTGAAGCTAAAGCCACGTTCGGCTGCATCCACCTGGAAAGAAGATAGGCCTAGATCAAGGAGGATGCCGTCCACCGCTTGAACCTGCAGTCGGCTTAGAATTGATCCCATTCGGGCGTAGTTGTCGCAAACCAAAATGAGCCGTTCCGAATAAGACTGCAGGTTTAACCGCGCCTGGCTCAGGGCATTTTCGTCCCAGTCGATACCGACTAATCGGCCATCGGGCGCGGTCTTTTCCAAGATGGCCCGGGCGTGACCACCACCGCCCAAGGTGCCATCCACATAATGTTTTCCAGGGGCGCAGCGCAGAAGCTCGATCACTTCAAAAAGAAGAACCGGCTTGTGCTCAAGCTGCTTGGCTGCGCTCATCACCGGACAAAGTCATCCCAAATTTGATCCCTCATCAGACAGCGTGATGTGGGGATTCTTTACAGATTACCTTGGAAAACCCAGTAGGGCCGTTTCAGCCGTTATCCGCCATTGGCAGTTACTTCGGCGGAGTTAAAACGGCTCAGCCCATTGGACTGACGCGGGGACAGGGGGAAGCGGCAACGGAGAGTAAAATTGGTCTGCGCTGTTCATATGTTTTGATCCGTGATGCCCCAAATGTCTTTGCCCACCATTGGTTTTTGGGTTAAGGTTAACTCTGTTACCGCTTCTCCGCGTCCCCGCGTCATGAAGGGGTAGAGGGAGGATCACAATGCTACCTCCCTTCCAGCCGCTTTAAAAGCAATGACCAAAATTTGAAATTGTGTTAATCTCATTTTCCTTGTTCTTAGATACCGAGCTCGGCGAGGGTGGAAGTGATCTCGGAGAAGTTTTCGTGGGATCTTTTGATTTCGTCATCCCACATTGGCTTGCTCCAGATTTCAAAACTTTTAACCATGCCGGCCAGTACCACTTCACGCTCGAGTGAAGCGTGTTCTCGCAGGGTCGGGGGAATCAAAACTCTTCCCTGCTTGTCAAAGTTGCACTCAATGGCGCCGGAAATGAAAAAGCGCTGAAACGCCTTAACGTCCTGGCGAACTAATGAGAGCTCTCCTAATTTTTCTTCGATTTTTTCCCACTCTTGAAGGGGATAGGCAATCAGGCAGCGGTCGTAATTGGTGATGATAAAACGGTCATTGTAGAGGCTCTTGAGGATCTCCCGAAACCGTGAAGGAATGCGGATACGTCCCTTGGCATCCAGGGTATGTACTGAACGGCCCCTGAACATGCACACCCCATAATGTTATTGGATTGACACTTTTAACCACTTATTACCACTTCTTGACACCACTTATACAGATGTCACCACAAAAAGTCAATAAAAAAACAAAATCAACGGATTAGAGCAGCTCTCCCGTCGCACCACAGCCTCGACTTGATATCAATATATAGAATAATAAGCGTATAAACAACTACATTATGTGGTAACTGCACCATCGAAGGTCTAATATTTTTTACGCCTTTTCTGGTGGCGCAAAACCGCAGCGTTATGTTCGGCCAGGGTGGCGGAAAAATGATGAGTGCCGTCCTTTTTGGCGACAAAATAGAGATAGGGAGTGGGGGTGGGATTTAGTGCCGCCTCGATTGAAGCCGCTCCAGGGTTGCAGATAGGCCCGGCGGGTAAGCCCTGGCGGGTGTAGGTGTTGTAAGGTGAGTCTGTGTTAAGATGGACTCTGGTGAGATTGCCATCGAAATCTTTGATTCCGTAAATTACGGTCGGATCACTCTGTAGTCGGATCCGTCGTCTGAGACGGTTCATAAAAACGCCGGCAATCAATGGGCGCTCCGCCGCTACGGCGGTTTCTTTTTCCACCACTGAGGCGAGGATGACCACCTGGTGGCGAGTGTAGCCTAGTTGGCGGGCCTGATCTTCTTGGGCGGGGCCGAAATATTCGCCGAATCTAGTTACCATGGAACGCACAATGCTCTCTGCGGGCAGTCCTCGAGCAAACCGATAGGTGTCCGGAAATAGGTAGCCTTCCAAACTGGAGGCCTGAATACCTAGCTGGTGGACAAAATCTGCGTCGGTTGTTGCTGCGATGAACAGATCAGCCTTGGCCAAATTTTGAGCTGCGAGGAGTTGGGCCATCTGCTTTATGGTGTACCCCTCGGGAAATGTGACCTGATGAAGGATAATTTCACCGCGGACCAATTTGTCGAGAAGTTCAATGGGGCGCAGACCGGTTGAAAGTTGGTACTCACCAGCCTTAATGTGATTGGCGGCTCCCTTGAGCCTGGCCAGCCAGCGAAATTTAGCAGCATTACGGACCACTCCCTTTTCTTCCAGCATAACCGTCAGAGCCGGAAGCGACGTGCCGATAGGGACCTCTACTATCACTTCCACCGGATCAGAACTGGCGGGAGTTCGGAGAAAATAGAGGAGGTCTACTGACACCCAGACCAGGACCAGGAAGATGGGAATCAATAACCACGCGAGGTAGCGAAATTTCCTCTTGTTCTGACTGGCAGGTTTTGCGCTGTCCATTTTCCTTCCTGGCTATCAGCGTTCAGTTGGTGTCCATTGTCCAATCTTGGTAAACGGTGAACAGTAAAGGGTAAACGGTAAAGGGTAAATGGTAAAGATTGAAAAGCGAGTAGGTCATTTGGTCTCTGGGAGTCCGGGTTATACGTTATTTGTCATACGCGAATAAGGTCTTGGCGACATGAAACGGTTTGCGGCCTTCACTTTTTCTTAAGGAAACTGAATAACGTATAACTAATAACGTATAACTAATAACTTTATTTCGCTTAGCTCTATGCTCTATGCTCTATGCCTCATGCCAAATCCGCAATCCGCAATCCTCCGCCGTGCCGCCTGTCAGATATCTCCGTCGCTAACGCGCTGGGATAGAAGCTGATAGATATCTAACCCTGCTGCGGCGAACCCTTTGAGACCGTAGACCATATTGGCCTCTAATACCAGATATTCGCCGTTGCAGTTGCAAAGATCAAGCCCAACCTCATCGAACTTGCAAAGGCGGGCCACCCTCTCGGCTAAACGTAGTGCGGTGGAGGGAATATCCCGAAGCGATATGCGCCCACCCAGGGACACATTTGTTCGGAATTCTCCGGGCCTGGCAATACGCCAGTAGGCGTGCACCACCTTCGCTCCCACCAAAACTATTCGTAGATCTCGGTCAATGGGAAGATATTCCTGTATATAGGCGGGGGAGCACCTTTTAAGGTAACTTTGGAGGTCTCTCTGCGTTCGGATTAGAAAAACGCCTCTACCCTTTGAAGAACCTCTGGGAATTTTGGCGATAAAAGGAAAGGGGAAATCAGTGGGAATTTGATGTGTCTCCTGCCTGGAGCCGTATATCCGGGTATGAGGGTGTGGGATATCAAGCAAAGTGAAGAGCTCTGTCTGTTTGATTTTGTCGCCCATATAGCGGTAGTAATTTGCTGGGAAGACCCGTTTGCCCAGCGAGAGGAAGACATCTTCGTAGAGACTAGTTGGATAATAGATGGTACCTGCACTCCGGAGCAGCTCCAGTTCAGTCTCGCTGTAATCCTCAATATTAGGATGTAATCCCAGGCTTTGCACCAGGGGACTGTGTCTTAACCTCTTTCCAAGGGCGATCTTTTTTTCAGTCATACTGCAATAGCGAATAGCGCAAAGCGCAAAGCGGTTTTTTTAGTCAGAATTACAACCAATACGTCATGTAGGAGCAACCTCCCGGTTGCGATGAGAGCTCTTGAGATCAGCTTTTATCGCAAGCAGAGCTTGCTCCTACAATAATTTTTTAGCAAGAAAAAACCGCCCTACTTGATCACTTCCTCCAGCGGCTTATAAGGATAACCCAGATCCTGGGCCACGGTCGCGTGGGTCACATGGTTGCGATAGATGTTTATCCCCTTTGCTAAGGCAGGATCAGCGGCGACAGACTCCTTGATTCCTAGGTTAGCAATTTTGAGGGCGTAAGTGATGGTCACATTGGTCAGGGCGAAGGTACTGGTTCTGGGAACAGCTCCGGGCATGTTGGCTACGCAATAGTGGATGACTTCATCCACCTTGAAAACGGGCTGGTCGTGAGTGGTGGGGCGGCATGTATCACAACACCCTCCCTGATCCACTGCGACGTCCACAATCACAGTACCTGGTTTCATCTGCCCGATCATATCGCGACTAATTAGGTTGGGGGCACGACCACCGGGAACCAAAACTGCACCGACTACAAGGTGAGACTTCCGCACTGAGCTCTCGATGGTGTCAGGATTGGAAATTAGGGTAGTGATGGCGGAGCCGAAAATATCGTCCAAGGCCATTAGGCGAGCCTGGTTGATGTCGACTATGGTAACCCTGGCCCCCATACCCACGGCAATCTTTGCTGAGTTGGTGCCAACCACCCCACCACCGAGGATGGTGACCTGACCGCGGTACACCCCCGGGACACCCCCGAGAAGCACGCCGCGCCCGCCAGCGGTTTTCTCCAGATAATGGGCGCCCACCTGAACCGCCATGCGCCCGGCAATCTCACTCATGGGTGTGAGAAGAGGCAGAGAGCCGTCGGCAGTTTGTATGGTCTCGTAAGCAATGGCAATTATGTCCTTTTCCAGGAGAACTCGTGTCAGCTCCGGCGCAGGAGCCAGATGCAGATAGGTGTAGATTGCCTGGCCGGGTCTCAGCAAGTCATACTCGGGTGGCAGGGGTTCTTTGACCTTCATAACCAGCTCTGCCTCACCATAGACTTCGGCGGCTGAAATAACCAGATGGGCACCAGCAGCCTCGAATTCCCGGTCAGTGATGCCTGCGCCCTCACCCGCACCTCGTTCAACCAGCACGCGGTGGCCGGAGTTGGCCAAAAGACGTACACCAACTGGAACGATTCCTACACGATACTCCTCAGTCTTTATCTCTTTGGGCACTCCTATGATCATGGGCGGCCTCCATAGAGTAGATTAATCCTTGTTTATCTTTGGGGGCGGTTTTCCGCGCCCTGAGCTTGTCGAAGGGTAGCCGCGATCTACTACGCTTCGAGTCATCACCCTCAGTTGTCATTGGGTCATTTGGGCTAACGCCCGTCATTAAGTCATCAGCTCGTTGCAATAAGGGATCATCTATAAAAGCGAAGCTATGATCCGGTGATCAAATGCCCATGCGACATGGTGACCTAATGACTAACGGTCCGTTGATTTGAGAATGAACTTATTGGACATGTGATCCGGATAATAGGAGAGCTTGGATTGCCGCAGCCCGGCTTCGCCCAGGTCCTGCTCACGGTTGATATAAGTGAAATCGCTCCAAGCGTGTTGACAGAATTCCTGGTTTATCACGGCGTAGCTTCCGGAATATTCTGGATTGGCCTTCTCAAGGTGAATCACGACAGTGTCGGGATTGAGGGGTTCTCCCAGACTGAACGCCACCACCCTGCCATCCACCAGGATCACACCGCCGTGACAGTCAAGTTCGTCAAAGTGGATCAAGGCCTCGCGGATGGCCTGTTCTTCGTTGAGCAGCCCCGGATTCTCAGCACAGCTGCGCAAACGACACCACTCCTCTTCCAGTCCCAGGCTGGCTTCTATATACTCCTTACTGAGATGTTCGTAAGTGTAGGAATAGCGAGTTCTGAATTGGTTCAGATGGTTACGCTTCCGATGGTATTTCCGTCCGCTCAAATTGATGAGCGATTCGGTGCGGTAGACATAATCGCTGTTGGCACGGTCCTCTTCAACAGCGAGTGAAAGAGCTTCACCGTAGCGTTGTGCCAAAGTCTCGGGAACCCGGTGGATTTGGGGTATAGGCGTCAGTTGGCTCAGAAAATCAAACAGCATGCGAAAAGAAGGGGTTAGATCATGCGGACCAACCGGTGGCAAACCGAAGGGCAGCCCCTCAGCCTTTTCCCCGGTAATCAGCAAGGAGTCAGCGCCAAGGCACCACTGGTATTTATAATGGTGCCGCCACATGAACAGATTGGTGAAGGTTAGTTCTGAGGTAACCGGTGGATGTCTGCTAAAAAAAGAGGTAATCTGGCCCCGGTCTTCTAGGCTCAACGGCTTAAAATCAGGGTAGTGTGGCGTTGACTGCATGTAGTTCCAGATCAAGTCACCTAGATTGACTCTTTAAGATTTGTTAAGTAAGCAGACCTGAGGTAGAGGATCCAAGAGCCGAAATCCGAAGCACGAAATTCGAAACAAAAGCACGTTTTGACTATGTCATATCCGGGATAGGGAGTCAACGTTGCAAGATTTTTCTTGACATGGCAAACTCTCCATGATTTAAATAAACATTTTAAGAAGTACTGGGTTCATTATTCCAATTAATAACGGGGGGACAGTGCAATGATAAAGAGCCCTTGCGTAGGTTGTGAGTTGGTCAGCGAGGATAAAAACAAGTGCCTTGAAAACTGTGATAAGCTCAAGGAATACCAGGAGATTATCCTCAAACAGGGAATCTATGCCAAGATATAGTGAGACTCTCACACCTGAGCAAAAAAGGCGGCCTGCGGGCCGCCTTTTTTTTGCCCCCATCATGGTGTTTCTAAATGCTCGTGAACGTAAGTGCGACGAAATGCAGAGCGAGATGACGGCTAAATGGAGTACTGGAGTGTTGTGAATGGTTTGAGGATAAACTTGGAGGCCGATCGCGGCTTCTATCCTTGAGTGCCAACGGAAATACCTTGCCCTTCAAGGCAAAACTCCATAAAATGCGGGAATACTGAAGAAAAGTACCCTTTATTT
>CP070735.1:1859389-1906011 GCA_020347625.1 Deltaproteobacteria bacterium | reverse complement strand
ATCGGCAAAAAGATCTTCGGGAAGCTCCTCTTCGGTTGCAGAAGGTGCTTCTGCTGCAGCAGCCTCCTCGGTCACATCCTCTGGCTCCATCTCAATATCGGCAAAAAGATCTTCGGGAAGCTCCTCCTCGGTTGCAGAAGGTGCTTCTGCTGCAGCAGCCTCCTCGGTCACATCCTCTGGCTCCATCTCAATATCGGCAAAAAGATCTTCGGGAAGCTCCTCCTCAACAGCAACCGGGGGCAACTCTTCGCCCGCAGCGACCTCTGCTGGACCAGCAACGGCCTCCTCGGGTGCACCTTCGGACTCCATCTGTAGGTCAGCCATAAACTCCTCGGGTATATCCTCCTCAGCAACAGAAGGTGCTTCTGCTGCAGCAGCCTCCTCGGTCACATCCTCTGGCTCCATCTCAATATCGGCAAAAAGATCTTCGGGAAGCTCCTCCTCAACAGCAGCCGGGGGCAACTCTTCGCTCTCAGTGATCTCGGTTGGGGCAACAGCAGCCTCCTGATCTTCCCCACTCGCTCCTGCGGCTTCCTCCAGAAGCTGAGCAACCTCCATTTCGTGAGAGGCAAAAAGTGCGGCGAGTGCTTCATCGGTAACCGGATCCTCTTCCTCTGTGCCCTCATCTACTCCCGCAGCAGGAGTATCGCTTGCCATCTCATCGCCTTTTAACATCTGTTCCAGTTCCTCTTCCAGAGTGTCGGCTTCGGATGCTTTGGCATCCTCCAAAGGTTCACTTGCTGTATCTGATTCGGGCTCATCGTCCCCCAATTCTGAATCCAGATCAAGATCTTCTAATGAAAACTCATTTTCTTTTTCTGAAGTTTCCTCGTTTTCAGAAAAATCGGTGGAGGATGAATCCTCTTCCTCAATGGCCTCCACCAGATCAATAATCTCCTCGTCGTCCTTATCATCCAGCCGGAGATCAAGGTCGTCGGTAAATGCTCCCTGAGTATCCTTATCTTCAGACCCTTTGTTTTTTGAATTGTGTTCCATGGCTACCATTTCGAAGTTAGTTAGAAATCTTAATCAGTTATAAAGGCTCCCTACGAATAGCACAAGGTTTCAGAAACTGTCAAGCGATTTTGCTTTGCCATCAGACCTTGGATGAAACGTTCCCGCTAGTAAATTTGCACACCTCGCCATATCAGTCGGTCAGATGTTAGCTTTCGGTAAAAATTTCAAATCGCAAGCACGATTCGCCACAAACGGACGAAACGAATTCAAGAGACCAAAGCACAACATCCAAAACAAGATGACTAAATGGGATGATTATTGTATAGGAGTAAAATATATGGGACTTGTCTGGGTCCAGAGGGGCTTTCTGAGCCCAATCTTGAACGAAAAGAAGTCAGGAGACAGAGGACTCTTTGTCAGCAGTCAGTTGTCCGCTTGCGCGCCATAGCCGTCACGGCGACGGCGCGTTGTCCGTTGTTGAAAAAGCATGGGGTGGATTGGAAGGACGAGGGGGAGCGGAGGGAGTGGCTTAGCTTTCAAGCGTTCGTAAGGCAATGAGTTTTTTTTGAAATTTGGATTTATCTCCATGGTGAATAGAGCGCATGAGCATCATTAGCCGTTACATTGGTTGGGAGCTTGCTAAGATTATTGCAATCTGTCTGGGGGTGTTTATTGCCATATACCTGGTCGTCGAATTTTTCGAGACGATTGATGATTTCAATGAGGCCAGAATCCCCTTCTCCCAAACCCTGCAATACTTTTTGCTGAGAGTCCCTCTCATTGTGCAACAGGGTATACCCATGGCTGTTCTCATGGGCACTCTGATCACTCTTGGTTTGGTCGCTCGTAGCAATGAACTCATGGCCTTGAAGGCCAGTGGTGTGAGCCCGATTCCCATTGCCGGGCCAATAGTCGCAATTGCTCTCCTGATGAGTCTGGCGGACTTTGCCCTCATTGAATATGTTGTACCATTTACCAGTTCCCGAGCAAACTATATCTGGGATGTAAAGGTAAAGGAGCGGCCGCTCCCGAGCAGCTTTACTCAGGAAAAAATATGGTACAGAAGCGACCGAGCACTATACAATATTCGTGTGCTACATCCAAAACGCCAGATGCTTGAGGGGGTCACCATTTACATATTTGACCGCACCTTCCGGTTATCGAAACGACTGGATGCCCGGAAGGGCCAGTGGGAAGGGGAGGGTTGGGTCTTCTCGGACGGCATTGTTCTTCACCGCAGCGGAGATGGCAACTTTACCATGGAGCAGTTTCAGCAGTATCGCCTGAAATTAAAGGAACGTCCTGAGGACTTCCAGCATCTTGAGAAAAAACCTGAAGAGATGACCTTTGCTGAGCTCGGCCGTTATGTTGCCAAAATACAGAGTGAGGGATACGACGCGACCCGTTATCAGGTGGATTTCCAGGCCAAGATCGCCTTTCCCTTTACCCCAGTCATTATGGCACTCCTTGGAATCGCCGTTGCCCTCTTTCAGGGAAAACGAGGTGGCATCGCGGTGGGAGTTGCCGCGAGTGTCTCCCTGGCTTTCATCTATCTTTTGGTATTTCAGCTAGTTGTTTCTATCGGCTATACCGGTAGTCTACCTCCAATTCTGGCCGCCTGGGTACCCAACATCCTTTTCGGTATGATGAGCCTGTATCTGTTCACACACGCCATGCACTAGCCGAACATCATGCTAGCTGGTCGGAGAAAAACGCTGTTGAACCAGATAACAGGACGGTTGTATCTGCGCTCGCAGTAACCGGTTTGTGAATAACTTGGGCTACGTTGTGATCTGAACTAGTTTAGACTTGCAGTGGGTATGCCGGCGCCATGGACTTGGAGGGAATTATAGTCATAGTGGTACCCCTCATCTTAAGAGGCACCGCTAGCTTCCAGGGCCATACTGATTTTCTTCTTTAATTCAGTAAGATCGAAGGACTTAACCACATAAAAATCGGCGGCGATAGATTTCATATCCTCCTTGAAGGTATCATAGGCCGTGGAAAGAATAACAGGTAGGTCATAAAATTTGTTACGAATATCCTGGAGTAGATCCAGACCGTCGTAGTCCACCATCTTGATATCCAGGACCACTAGATCGGGGCTGTCTTGTTCAATGCGTTCCAATAATCCGTGCCCGCCTTCCGCAGTGATGACATCGTAGCCTTCCTCTTTGAGTTCCTCAGAATAGAGCAAACGGATGTGCTCTTCATCGTCCACAACCAATATTTTTGCCATAATCTTTTCCTCCCGACTGGAACAAGCATTGCTCAGACAACAAGCAAGTCCAACCGATCAAACACCTCCCCATTTGTTGAGCAAATAGGGCTTTGCTTCCTCGAAAATCATGCATTCGTTCTCAATGTATTCCTCAGCCTGCTGAATGGAC
The DNA here is from genome assembly GCA_020347625.1 of Deltaproteobacteria bacterium. Classification (GTDB taxonomy): domain Bacteria; phylum Desulfobacterota; class Syntrophobacteria; order BM002; family BM002; genus BM002. The sequence goes on along the minus strand of CP070735.1, from coordinate 1,902,664 downwards.
ATCCTTTCTGTTTTCTTGACGAAGGATAGATTTTTACCCAAAAAAAGAGGTACCAGAGAATGCAATAATGGTTCGCGGTCTACCACTTCGCTCTTGTACGCCACACAGTAACTGTAAAGAATCCGGGCCCAGATTTCCGAGGGAAAACTAAAGTGCGCCAGGGGAAGTTCCCTGATCTCACCCAGTTTGTTGTAAATGTTGTTTTCCAAGACGGATTCCCAGAGTTGCTGATGCTTTTCGAAGCCTTGGACAAAACCCTCGTGAAGTTCTGTTTGCGAGACCTCAATGGGCTCAGGTGGCTCCACCTCGCCCATACCGAAACCGTATATAGCTGTCGGTTTACTCCACTTCACCCTGCCCCATAAATCCTGAAAAAGTATCACCAGGTCCAACAACGTTCCGACAATCTGTGAGAAGGCCGGGTCGGAAGGGACAATTTGCCCGTTATCGCGGTAAATCTTGGGTCGGCCTACAAAAGACTGACAAATTGGAATACCTTCATAGATGGCCAAGGTAGTCATCCAGATGTCCACACCAAACTGCCCCACTCTATCATTCCAGCTAGGATGATGGAGGTAGGTCTCTGCCAAGTTGGTGGCAAAGGCAAAATCGCCACCAATGGGCTGACGAACACGGCGACCGTATAGGGCCCTGGTAAGCGGATAAATGATGCTGTTGGCCACAGCCCCTTCATACTTGTGGCGCACATACAGGGGCGCAACGAAACCAAACCCTGCGAAGATGGGCTCCCCAAGGTTCTTGATCCAATGGGATGTAATACTCTGGAGATCAGCGTCCACCACAATCACCGCCTGGGACTGAAGTTGGATGGCTTTTTCGATGAGGTTTCTTAGGTTGTAACCCCGACCCGTAGTCTCGGGCGGTGTTGACAGGTATATTTTGGGAATCTCGCTGGGGGTCTGCAAGAATGCTTCTTTAGTTCCATCCTCCGAATGGTTGTCACAGTTGATAATCACTGAATTCTTATCACCGAAGTAGTCCAGAAGGCCCTTAGCTGCCTCCGTCGTTGGATGAGCTATATTTTCCGCGTCGTTGTGAGTCGGCAAGCCAACGACCAGATCTGCGCGCTCAACCTGCTCGGGATTCTCTTCATATGCGAGCATTAATTTGTCCTCAACAGCCAGCGGTTTTGATCCAAAAATATAGTGATTACATATTATTGCCTTGCCTTAGCTTTATTACACCATCAGGGGTAAAAAGTAAACCGTTTTTCCCGGTGTGGTTCTGGTTTCTCCGCTGCCGCTACCGTCACAAAGGCTTGACTTTTTTTAGCTCTCAACAGTATGCTTCCTCCACTTCTGAGACCGCGGGCCCAACCGGTTTGCAGGAAGCATTAGTCAGGACGCTCCAGATAGATGGCAGGTGTATAGCATGCTTTTGGAAAATGAGCGAAGGCTTCTCGTAGAGTGCGGCAAGAAACTGATAACTCATCAGCTCACTACGGGGACTGGCGGGAATCTGAGCATCTTGAATCGTGAGGATGAGCTCGTAGCCATTACGCCAACTGGACTTGAATACTTTGAAACCACTCCTGAAGATATTGTCGTTCTTCGACTCGATGGAGAGCTTGTCGACGGCAAACGAGACCCTTCCAGCGAGCTCCCCATGCATAGGTTTATTTACCAGAAAAGAGAAGACATTGACGCCTTGGTCCACGTCCACTCCATGTACGCCACCACACTCTCCTGTCTGAACTGGGAGCTGCCTGCTGTTCACTATATGGTGGCACTTGCTGGAAATAATGTGAGGTGTGCCCAGTATGCCACCTTTGGGTCAGAGGAGATGGCCCGGAACGCTTTTGCGGCCATGAGGAATAGGAAGGCAGTGTTCCTTGCCAATCACGGTTTGCTCGCAGGTGGTAAGAATTTACCCATCGCTTTTGCCATAGCAGAACAGATAGAGTTTTGCGCGGAAATTTATTACCGTAGCAAGTGTATCGGGGAGCCAATCATCCTCTCTGATACTGAAATGGAAGTCGTGGCAAAAAAACTCAAACGGTATGGAGCGACAAAAACCCTAGACAAATAGTCACAGAAGGGCGAGGCATTCATACTGACGGACATCCTCGACAAGGGGTCCACAGGGGAAAACAGGGTGGAAGGATTGACTATGGAAGAAAGGTCCAAGATAGCGGCTGAATTGGAGAACATTCACGGTCAGACCATAGCAGCCGCCTGCAGCGAGTTATATGCGGACGAACCGGCGACAATAGGGGTCGCTTTAATCTATCTTGATTGCGGCTGTGTCTTGCTGCGTGGATTTGACAAGAGTGGAGATATTGTCGGAGATCTAAAGATTCTTGCAACAAAGGATTCTTGCAGCATCGACCACAAAGAAAGAGTGGATAAATCCGCCACGTCTGCAATCTACAGGAGCATTTTTTGGAAGGACGCGCCTGAGGAATTCGATCGCAAATACGGCAACGAAACGAGGATCGATATCGCCAAAAAACTGTTCCCACCTCAACATCAAGAATAAAGGGATTGCGGATTTCCGATTGCGGATTGCAGATTGCGGATTGCAGATTGTAGATTTGAAAAAGGATATCATTTCCGTTCACTGTTCACCGTTCACTCTTCACCCTTTACCGTTCACCAGAGAAATTGCCCATCGCAGATTTGGGATCTAGGTATTGAAAAAACAAGCGGACGCATCACCTTCTGATCCACATCTCTGTCAACCGGACGGGCAAAAGTCGTGCGCCTGGTGCTGCGGCTTGTACAATTTCCAGGATTTGGGGCGAGATGGCTTGATCCGCAGGCTGAGGGCAAGGACGGAAACATTTGCCAGTACGGACCGGACCATCTCGGCCATTCTGCATTTCTCTGATAAAATCCTAAGAAATGAGCAATCTCAGCTTCCTGATCCAGATTTCTATTCCTGCAATTTTGTGGGTTTTGTGGATCCTTCCGAAACTCGGGTGGGCTGCATGCTCCACCCACTTGCTCAGGGAAACAAGTCCATAGACTGGCGCGGTCTCTCACATCACGGCGCTATGGCTTGCCAGGGATTTTTCTGTCGAGCCTTTCGAGAGCTGAGCAGCGATGAAAAAAAAGTAATTCTCGGAACAGTCCAGGACTGGTATCTCTACGGACTCGTGATCAGCGATGTTGATTTTACCAAGAGTTTTTTCCGGTTAACTGAAGAGAGATTAGGGCGACGGATTGATCCAGTAAGGCTGCTCACACCAGCGGCCTCAGAACTTCTACATGATTTTTTTCATTGGAAAATTGACTGGCCTTTCAGAAAACCTGGCTACAACCCGATATGCACAAAAACCTCTCCAATGCTGGGGGAAAAGCACGATGATGGGGGTGGAGAAGATTCGCAACAATCAATCACTCCCATAGACCGGATTTTTAAGAGTCTGGGCTCGGAGTTTCGCTCTGCTTGGGAGCGCCAAAGAGCAAAGCAAATGGTTGAACAGCTTTTCTCCTTGCTGGGCAGGATAGTGTGACAAGCCTAGACACAATGCTTAACTTAAAGGTGTTGGAAAAGCTATCATATGTTATGTTTGGCCAGATCTGGTATTAATTCCCCTTCCTGGTATATGCCATGATAAAGAAAGTCTTATTCCTCTGCTTCGGAAACGCTTGTAGAAGTGTCATGGCAGAAGCTTTGACCAGACACCACTGGGGTGAGCACATTGAAGCTGCTTCCGCTGGCATGAGTGCTCTCGGTTATATACCTGAGGAGACCTTAAGGGTACTAGAGGAGATAGGCGTATCCACTGAAGGGCTTTATTCCAAAGGATTAGGTGAGATAACCATTGATGGATTCCAGCTAATTTTAGACCTCGCCTCATACTCCTTCGAAGACGTTTTTCCCTCCTCATTTAAAGGCAGGCTTATTCACTGGCATGTGCGGGATCCCTATTTCGACAGCCTGGACGCATTCAGGCAAACAAGAGACACCATTGAATGGCTGGTCACCGAGAAACTTCCCAGGTGGATTGAGGAGACATAACTTTTGACCAAATCCATTAGACATACCTCAGACACGGACGAGTCTGGGAATATTGTCCACATTGGAATCTAGTTTGTTTGATCTCGGTGCATTTGATATGCTGAATAGGTGGATTTCAACTCACCTAATTGACAAATTCTTAAGACTTTTTTCAGGAGAATTGACACATAACGGCAATGAAAGATTATTACAAAATACTCGATATTTCTGCTGACGCCTCTGAAGATCAAATAAGAAAAGCCTATCGAAAGCTGGCTCTCAAATACCACCCTGACCACAACCCCGGTGATTCCAAAGCGGAAGAGCGCTTCAAAGAGATTGCCGAGGCCTATGGGGTGTTGATAGACCCCGAAAAGCGCGCGCAGTATGATCAATGGTTGAGAGCGGGGGCGCAAGAGAGGATGGCCGGCGGAGGCTTTCGCTATTCACAGCAGGAGATTTTTCAGGACCTCTTCAGGGATCCTCGATTTGCCAGTGTTTTTCAAGACCTTTTCAGAGAGTTTGAAAAGGCTGGGTTTCGCTTTGACCAGCGCTTCTTCGACCAGGTGTTCTTTGGCGGCCGTGGTATTTTCTTTGGAGGTGTCTTCGTCTGGGGTCCATTTGGATCAGCGCGGACACGGATGCGCGGGCCCGAGAGGGGGCCCCAAGTGGAGAAATTTGATACACCGCAAATCAAGCCGTTCGGTTTGTTGAAGCGCTTGGGAGAAAAAGTTGGCCGCTTTCTTCTAGGAAGGCCAAAATCCCTGCCAAATGAAACCGAACAAATTGCTACCAAAGCTGAAGATCTAACCTACAACCTTACCCTGGATTCAGAGGTAGCCCAGAGCGGGACATGGGTGACCATCGCCATTGACCGGGGCCAAGGGCGCGAAAAATTAAGAGTAAGGATTCCGCCCGGAACACGGTCTGGAACGCGGTTGCGGCTCAAGGGAAAAGGTCTCATCCAAGATCGCGGGACCGGTGATCTCTACCTTACCGTTCACCTGGCTCAGTAGCCCCAAAACCTGCCAACCTTGCCTTTGACAACATGATAATTTGCTCTCAGACTGATTTTCACATGAGCCTGAATCATACTTTACTCGCCAAATTTTTTTGTTTCACCAGTTGTAAAACCGTATTTTCGTTCTTATTGTTAACATTTATATAGATATCGCATGCAGTGTAAAGATGATTGTGACGCATGCAATCCTCAGGTTAAAAAGAACAAAGGAGGGTCTGAACATGAGGAAAGAAATAGCTAAACAGGCAGGTTTTTTGGCAATCTTTGCGTTGCTAGCCTTGGGCTTGATTGCCACAGGTGCTATAGCTGCCGAGGTTGTCGTGGAAAAAGATACTATCGAATCAGTTTCTATGGAAGAGGACTTTGTAAGAACTGCCGATAATTTCATCATCTTGTTTGATGCTTCCGGCACTATGCAGAAATCTTACAAAGATACGGGCATGAAAAAAGTTGACATGGCTAAGAAGATTTTGCAGCAGAGAAACCAAATACTGCCAGATTTAGGTTTCAACGCGGGCTTGTACATGTTCACGCCGTGGAAGACCTACTACTCCATGCAGCCCTATGACCGGGGGAAGTTCGAGCAAGCGATTGAGGCACTGGCGACTGAAAAGCTAAGTTTAGCCTACGAGAATCAACCAACACCTCTTGGAGATGCGATCTATAACCTCGACCCCATCCTGGCCAAAACGTCCGGGCGAACCGCGATCTTCATTTTTTCCGACGGCCAACACACGCTGAGCAAGCCCAAGAGATGGCCTGTGGAAGAAGCGAAAGAGATCGCTTCCAAACACGATGTCTCTTTTTATCTGATCAGTTCAGCAACGACACCAAAAGGCCAAAAGCTTTTACAGGATATTGCCTCTGTAAACGCTAGTTCCAGGGTTATGCAGTTTGATGATGTGGTTGACAAGGAGGAATATATCACTGGACCTCTTTATGTCATCAAAGAAACTGAAGTGGTGGAAGCTGCTACCATATCCAGAGTCGTCGGGATCAAGTCCGACAATATTCTGTACGGTTTTGACAGCCACAGCATCTCTCCAGAGTTTCGTGCTGAGCTGGATGAGCTTGGAGAATTTCTGACGAGCAATCCTGAAGCGTATGTTGTTTTAGCAGGACATACCGACAGCATGGGGCCCGAGGAATACAACATGTGGTTGTCGCACCGGAGAGCCGAAGGAGTTGCCGACTATCTGGCGAACAACTTCAACATTGATCGAGACAGGATAGTTGTGCAGTGGTACGGAGAGGGCAACCCCATTGCCACCAACGATACACCAGAGGGACGCAGCCAAAATCGACGCGTTGTGAGCGTTGTTACAGGAATGGATTAGAGAAATAATCGTGGAATTGTGAACCTGTGACGAATTAGCGTCTTTAGATGGCGATGCGATGGGTGCTGGGCTTTGGACGTCAAGCTCTTGGCTTCCAAAGCCCAGCCGATATTTTATATAATTTTCCACTGCACGGCCTATCCCCCTTGTGCCCTTCCTTTTTGTCAAGCCCTGTTTTAATGAGACGACACAGGTGTTATAAACGCGTTATAATTGACTGCCCAGAAATCTTAGCTCGTTTTCATCCAGAAAGAGGTGTTCCGTAATCATGCGGGTACTTTTGGTAGAAGATGACCTGAAGACCGCCTCCTTCATTTCTAAGGGACTTAAGGAGGCGGGTTATGCAGTGGATCACGCAACTGATGGCGAGAAAGGGCTACATTTGGCTTTAACTGAGCCTTACGATGCCGCTATTGTGGACATCATGCTGCCGAAAATGGACGGTTTGAGTCTCATCGATGAAATGCGGCGGCAACAGTTAAGCACACCCGTTATAATTCTCAGTGCTAAGCGCACGGTGGACGATCGGGTCAAAGGGCTGCAGACTGGGAGCGATGACTACCTGACCAAGCCTTTTGCCTTCGCCGAACTTCTGGCACGCGTCCAGGGACTCATCCGCAGGGGAAGCGGTGTCTCAGAGCCTACCACGCTTACGGTTGGTGAACTCTCCATGAATCTTCTCACACGTCAGGTGGTCAGGGGAGATCAGGGGATCGATTTACAACCTCGGGAGTTTGCCCTGCTTGAATATCTTATGCGTAATCGAGAAAAGGTCGTCAGCAAGACCATGATTATGGAACATGTTTGGAACTACAATTTCGACCCGCAAACAAATGTCGTGGAAGCACGGATTTGCAGATTGCGGGATAAGATTGATAAAGACTTCGACACAAAGCTCATCCACACCATTCGCGGAGTGGGCTATGTTCTCAAAGAAGCTTAGACTGCCGCATACCCTGGCATTCCGGTTGACTCTCTGGTATGCGCTCATTTTCACCATTTCCTCTTTTGGGGCCTACCTCGTTTTCAACCTCCTGATCGCCTCCGGTCTCCGAGAACGCACCGACCAGCAACTTTTGGCTGAGGTGGGAGAGCTCTCTTCTCATCTAGCTCTCAAGGGGGTCGATGCGGTCGAGCTAGACATAACCCATGACGCTGCGTCAGTTGGGCTGGACAGGATGTTTTTGCGTGTTCTGACGCCAGAGGGAAAGGAGCTTGTCTCAACAGATATGGCATCCTGGCCGGATATGAGCGTCAACAGATCTGCATTGCAGAGGATATCAACTGGCACGGCTCATGTCTTCGAGACATTGGCTATGCCACAACTGAGACATAAAGTCCGCATTCTTTACGGCATTATCGGGCCCGGTAAAATCATCCAGATGGGTAAGTCCCTGGAGGATGATGAAAGATTTCTGGAAGCCTTTCGAGAAAAATTCTTTATCATAATGGCTACCCTAATGACTTTTGGTGCTTTAATTGGATGGTTCATGGCCAGGCGAGCCCTTCAGGATATTGAAGAAGTTACCCAGACAGCTGAGTCCATATCCAAAGGCGCCATTGAAAGGCGGGTGCCGTTGAAAGCCAGAGGCGGTGAAATCGAAAGACTGGCAAGTACTTTCAATAAGATGTTGGACCGTATAAATGGTCTGATAAACGGAATGAGAGAAATGACCGACAGCATCGCTCATGACCTGAGGAGCCCCATCACCAGAATTCGAGGTATCGCGGAGATGACCCTAACTACCGGCGAGTCCCTGGACGAGTACGAGACCATGGCTGCCAACACCATAGAGGAGTGCGACCATCTCCTGCAAATGATAGAGACCATGCTGGACATCTCGGAACTTGAGGCAGGAGCAGGCAATCTTGCCATGCAGCAAGTTGATCTGACCCGGGTGGTTGGGGACGCCTGTGAACTGTTTCAGCCACTGGCTGAAGACAAGAATATAACTGTTGTCGCCAAGGTACCTACCGGCTCTCATGTCCATGGCGATATTCAAAGACTTCAACGAATGGTGGCGAATCTTCTGGATAACGCCATAAAATATACCCCGTCTGATGGAACCGTTACGGTCTCTGTTGATGGTGATGGAAGTCAGACGTTTGTTTCCGTCAGAGATACAGGAATTGGGATATCCGGAGATGAGTTGGCCAATATCTTCGATCGATTCTATCGATGCGACCGCAGTAGATCTGAAGCTGGCGTCGGCCTGGGGCTCAGTCTGGTAATGGCAATCGCCCGCTCCCACGGTGGTGATGTCGCTGTCTCCAGCTTCCCGGGCAAAGGAAGTACCTTCACAGTAAGCCTTCCCCGAAAACCTCTCACTTAGCTTTTTTGCCAACATGACCAAATGGTAATCTTTGGGTCATGTTCTTGTTAACTTATGGATTTATAATTTTCTATGGTATCTATAGACATAGTAGAGAAAAACCCTCATTACATGACCCACTCCGTCTCGCCTGATTGCTGTGGTCATCAAGGACCTGAGGGGAATCCCCTCCGTTCTGGCGTGGCGCGATCCAATTCCGTACCAGTAAAAAACCGCCACATCCTACTCGGGAGAGCGCGTGACTCAAAATAGAGACTCTATCAAGGCCAACAACAATAAGCTCTATTCTAGCCGACGTACGTTTATCAAAACAGCCGCGTTGACCGGGGTGGCTGCACTCGTCACCGGTGTACCCCTTGCCTCTTACGTCATTGCCCCATCCTTGAATAAGGGTACAGGCAAATGGATCGATTTTGGTCCTGTAGAGGATCTCAACCCTGGCAGTATGGAGATGTTGTCCTACGAGTTCATGGTCAAGGACGGCTGGTTGGTCTTGCCGCAGCGGGGCTTTGTCTGGGCCAAGACCGAAGCCGGTGGCAACCTCAGGATTTTTTCTTCCACCTGCACTCACCTGGCCTGTAACGTGATTTGGCGGGAGGAGGAAGAGGTTTTTGTGTGTCCTTGTCATTCTGGGCGCTTCAATGGTGATGGGAGGAACATTGCTGGTCCGCCGACAAGGCCATTGACCGTTTTGCAGCACAAAGTTGAGGAAGGCAATTTGATGGTCTTTTTGACCGTTTGACATCAACCCATAGAAGTTCTGGAGGAGGTAATTTCATGAAAGGACGGATAGTAATAAGCATGGCACTGGCCTTGGCTTTGGTCCTTGGGGGCATGTTTCTGGTTTCCCATGACCTGGAAGGCGCCACCAAAATGACCCTCAACGTTGACCGTGTCAAGAAAGCTCCCACCGGACTGGACGATCCGGTCTGGCAGAAGGCAAGAGCAGTCCAGATTCCCTTCGAGGGCAAGGAGAAATTCGAAAATAAAAAGGCCACAGTGACCACCAAAGCGATTCACACAGGCGACAGCATCTATTTCCTGTTCAAATGGAAGGATCCCACCTTGAGCGTGACCAAAGGAGCCTGGAAATATGATGGCACGAAGTGGGTCCATCAGAAGGGTAACGAGGACCGGATTTCCCTTTTGTTCGAAATCGACAGGATCAATAAATTCGCTACCAAGGGTTGTGCCGTCGTTTGCCACGTCCCGGAAGGAGCGCCCAATGCGAAGGACGGTAAGTTTGGAACAACGTCGGCTGCTGAAAAAGGTGATTTGTGGCACTGGAAGGCAGCTCGTTCCGATCCCGCCGGATTCGCTGATGATACGTGGGTGACCGTAATCAGCGAGAAAAAGGGTGGCCGCAAGAGTGACGCCGGTGGTGGCGGCGATAAGAAGAATATGACCGAAGACAAATCTAAGCCCATGTACCAGCTGGCTCCTGGAAAGAAGCTCGGCAAAAACGGAGTCCTGCTCGCGGATGATGCAGTAGCCATCACCAACTATTCCGCCTTCCAACCAGGTGATATGCTCACTTACCGCATGCCTAAAATGCCCGCAGGCTCACGTTCCGATATCAGGGCGGTCAGCCATTACCGTAACGGTAGCTGGACAGTCATGCTCTCCCGCAAGCTTGACACCGGCAATGACGACGACGTCGCTTTCAACCCCAGGAAAAGCTACAGCTTTGCCATGGCCCTGTTTGATGATTCAGGTGACGAGGACTCTTATGATTCCGAGGTCATGACCCTGAGATTCAGCCGCTAGAAATTTGATAGGCGACATTGATAGTTAGGAGGCGCCCCATGCGCGGAAGGATAATTGTAAACCTGAGTCTGGCCATGGTTTTAGTCTTGGGCGGCATGCTCTTGGGGCTTGACCAGTTGGGTTTGGCAGCCCAACTGGTCATTAACGCCATCCACGTCCACAAAGCTCCCACCGGTCTGGATGACTCGATCTGGCAGAAGGCACCTGCGGTACTGGTCCCTGTGAAAGGAAGAGGGAGTCTTGGTGAAAAAGAGGAAACCGTTTTCAGCCAAGCGATCTACACAGACGATACCATATACTTCCGTTTCAAATGGCTGGATTCCACCAGGAGTGTAACCAAGCAATCTTGGCAGTTTGATGGTGAGAAGTGGATTCATCTCGAAGGCAACGAGGACCGTATTGCCCTGCTGTTCGAAATTACCCGAATCAACAAGTTCGCCACCAGGGGCTGCGCCATAACTTGCCACAGTCCCCCGGAGGAACCCAAGGAGCATTGGAGTTTCGCCACCAAGACCGCTGCCGAGAAAGGTGATTTGTGGCACTGGAAGGCGGCGGGGTCTGCCCCTTACGACTATGCTGATGACGCCTGGCTCACCGTGGCTGGCAGACCCTCCGGAGCTTACCGGGAGACGGGACGAGTCAAAGACACCGGCGAAGGTGGAGACGTTAAGAATCAGACCGAGGACAAATCAAAACCTCGCTTCATGCAGGATCCGACCCAAAAGCCCTCGGTCCCCGGATTTTTGCTAATCAAAGAGGCGGTTGAGATCGCTGACTATTCCGTCTTCAAACCTGGAGATATCATCCCTTTTCGCCTTCCCAAAAAACCGTCCGGCTCCCGCTTTGACGTCAAGGCGGTCAGTCGTTATACCGATGGCGGCTGGACAGTCATGCTATACCGCAAGCTAAATACCGGCCATGATGACGATGTTGCCTTCGACCATAGGAAACAGTACAGCTTTGCCATGGCGGTGTTCGATGATTCAGGTAACGATCACTCCAAAGCCACCAAGGCAATGACCCTCAAATTCAGCCGCTGAGGATTTTATTCTGAGAAAAGCGCTATGATGGAAACCCAGAACCGTTCCAAAACTTTGCTTGAGTGGTTGGCCCTGGACACCCTTGTCGCCTGGGTGCGAGACTTAGAAGTTTCCAGCCATGGGTTGTCCTGGTCCCGCTTCTGCGGTTCTCTGAGTCTGGTTCTGGTGGTCCTGCTTTTTATAAGCGGGGCCTTCATGGCCTTTTACTATTCGCCTGCGCCCGGTGCTGCATATGACAGTGTGGACTACGCTCAGTTCAACATTCCTTTTGGCGACGTGGTCAGGGGAGTGCATTATTACGCCTGGAATCTTCTTTTGGTGGTCGTGGGTCTCCATTTGCTTAGGGCATTCTTCGTTGGGGGTTATAAACCGCCCCGCGAAATGGTCTGGATCTCCGGGGTGCTGGTGATGCTCATCTTGCCCGCATTCATCATTACCGGCGATTTACTCCCCTGGGACCAGAAAGGCTACTGGTCAACTCAGGTGCGTAACAGCATTATGTCTTCGGTCCCCGTATTGGGAGATTTCCTCGTCAGAATGCTGCAGGGAGGCCCTCGAACCGGTATCGTCGCCTTGACTCGGTTTTATGTCCTGCACACCATCATTTTGCCGGGTCTGCTCCTGTTGTTCATTGCGGTTCACGTCCATTTTCTTTGGTATCGGGGAATTTCCGGGCCACTCGCCGGTGAAGAGGGAGATCAACAGAAAAAAGTACCTTTCGTTCCCAATATCGTCAACCGTTGGCTCTTTCTGTTCCTCGTGGTCACTGTAGTCCTGGGGCTGGTTTCGTGGTATTGGCCTGCACCTTTAGGCGATCCTGCCGACCCCACGGACGCAACTTATGTGCCCAACCCTGAGTGGTGGGTCCTATCCTTGAATCAGCTGGTGGCAATCTTTAAAGGACCCTTGACTGTAATTGCAACCGCCATAATCCCCGGCGGCCTGGTCGCGTTGATCATGGCATTGCCGTTCATCGACCGCTCTCCTGAACGGCATCCGGCCCGACGCAAAAAAACAATACTCATCGGAGCAGTCATCGGTTCCATTCTGCTCGCTCTAGCTCTCATGGGGTACATCGAACACCACCTCACTCCCCTGGAATAATTTTATAGCATATATTCTGGATCGCACCAGCTTTCCTCCTTTGAAAACTCGCCGCCTGCTCTCCTTTTTCCCGCCAAGATTTGACCTCTTCACGACATCTAGGCGTCAGAGAATGTTATTGGCATGAAGTTGGCACAGGATGTGCTTAAGTTACCAGGGGTGATTTCTGATCGAGAGGAAGAGAACTATGGAGCAGGGTTCTGCCGTGAATGAGAAACCGAATGTGGTTCTGCTTGCTGAGGACGATGATGAGCTCAGAGAACTTGTCAGCACCGAACTTGAACGTGAAGGATTTTCGGTAGTTAGCGTCCCCAATGGTAGCGAAGCAGTCAGCCAAACCCGCAGTTTGAATCCCGACATCGTTTTGATGGATTTGATGATGCCGGTTATGAACGGTATCCAAGCCACCAAACTGATAAAAGATGACCCTGCCACCCGTCATATTCCTATAATAGTAGGGACGGTAATCGACGAGAAGGAAGATGTTGTCAAAGGTTTTGAGGCCGGGGCAATCGCTTACGTAACCAAACCATATTTCATGCCAGAGTTGAAAGCCAGAATCAATTCCGTTCTGCAGTCCAAAAAGCTTTACGATAAGTTACTAAAATCAGAAGGTAAATATCGTTTATTGGTGGAAAACGCCAATGAGGCCATCGTGGTTATCCAAGACGGAATGCTTAGATTCTTCAATCCTAATGCCGTCGAACTCATCGGTCATCCGGAAAATGCTTTGACGACTGAACCGTTTGTGGAATTCGTCCACCCGGACGATCGGGAAGAGGTACTTGAATACCACACAAGGGTTATGGTCGGTACCAGAGCATCATCCGCGCATTCTTTTCGGGTTGTCTCCAAGACTGATAATACCACGTGGGTGGAGGCAAAAGGTGTCTGCATTAACTGGGAGGACAAGCCGGCAACTCTGAATTTTATCGCTGATATCACCGCCCGCAAAAGAGCTGAAGAAGAGATGCGCTATCTCGCCTTCTACGACTGTTTAACAGGTTTGCCCAACCGGTTGATGTTCAACGAACATTTGAACCAAGCACTGGCTTATGCCAAACGTAATAAATCTCTTCTTGCAACCCTGTTTCTCGATCTTGACCATTTCAAGCGCATCAACGATACATTCGGCCACCACGTTGGTGACCTGCTGCTTCGGGCTGTAGGTGAACGGTTAATAAGAATTATCCGTAAAAGTGACATCCTTGCCCGTAACATTGAGGATATATCAAACACAAATGTAGCGCGGTTTGGTGGCGACGAGTTTGTCTTACTGCTTACTAACATCGAGCAGACCAAGGATGCTGCTAAAGTAGCTCGACGCATCCTCTACACACTTTCCGATGCGTTCATGGTAGACAAACAGGAGCTATTTATTACCACCAGCATCGGGATTAGCCTCTATCCTTCCGATGGCAAGGATGCTGAGACCCTCATCAAAAAAGCTGACAAAGCAATGTATCATGCTAAGAACCTGGGAAGAAATAATTTCCAGTTCTATGCGGATTCCATGAAGGGTGCTTCTTCTGAGAGAATTACTCTAAAAAGCGATTTACATAAAGCGTTGGAGAATGATGAGTTATTGCTCTACTACCAGCCACAACTGGAAATAAGCACGGAAAAAGTTATTGGCACGGAAGCACTGATACGCTGGCAGCATCCAAAATGGGGGGTGGTGCCACCGGCAGAAATCATACCTCTGGCAGAAGAAAGTGCTCTCATAGAGCCCATTAGCGAGTGGGTACTCCGGACAGCCTGCCTGCAAAACATAGCCTGGCAAGCGGCAGGCCAAGAGCCAATGCGCATTGCTGTCAATCTCTCAAGTCTATTGCTGAAGAAGGGAACATTGGTGGAACTGTTGTCTCAGATCCTGAATGAAACTGGCATGGCACCTTTCCAACTGGAGATAGAACTTCCCGAGAACACGTTAATTCAAAATGATGGGGATGTAATCGAAGCGTTGCAACATTTGAAGGAGATGGGAATAAGAGTTGCCATTGATGATTTCGGTACTGGCTATTCTTCACTCTACCATCTAAAAAACCACCCGCTGGACGCCCTAAAAATAGACCGCTCCTTCATAAAAGACATTCCCGCCGATAAAGATAGCACAGCCATCGTTACTGCCACCATCGCCATGGCACACAGTCTACAACTTGAGGTGGTCGCAGTTGGGGTGGAAACGGAAGAGCAACTGGAGTTCTTGCGAGAACGCGACTGTAATGTGATGCAAGGTTACTACTTCAGCCCGCCCGTCCCCTTTTATGACATTATCCCACTGCTGCAAGGGGAAGAGCTTGAGATGAATTTGTAAGTCTCAAGCCTTAGACATCTCTTGAAATTCCTTTTCCATGGCAGCTATCTTTTCTTCAAATTCTTCTATTTCCAAAATCTGGTGTGGTCGGATCGAATGGGCCGGAAGAGCAGCCTCCCTATCACGAAGCTTCTCTTTCAGCTCCTGAATCAGCTCAAATAATTCTTGCCTCCTACTCTCGGCCATTTATCGTTTTTCTCCTACGCTAAATCAATCCGCGAAGAACGCGAAAGATAAACCCGGATGTGGGATATGAGAATTGGGATGTGAGATACTAAAAAACTTTCCATCCCATATCACACATCCCACATCTCATATCTCTTCCGACTTTGCGCCCTTCGCGGATTCAAACACCATCAGACAGTTTTCAAGTATTCTCTGATCATCAGGGCCGCACTGGCCCCCTCGCCCGCTGCACTTGCCACCTGCTTGGTGCTCTTGTCCCGCACGTCACCTGCGGCAAAGATCCCTGGAACGCTGGTTTCCAGTAGATGAGGATCACGTTGTTCAATGCCACGAGGCTTGTCCCCACTGTGAACCAAATCGTGGCCAGTGACTATGAAGCCCCACTCGTCCAACAACACCTCACTGCCGTCAAGAATTCCGGTGTTTGGCTCGAGACCAATGAAGATGAAAACACCATCCATCTGCAGTTCTTCCTCGTCACCGGTCTGATTGTTTACTACTCTAAGCCTATTCAACTTGGAACTTTCCCCCAGGAACTCTTTCACTTCCGTATGCCAGCGGACCTCTATCTTGGGATGGTCGAGTACGCTTTCCTGGATGATCTGGGTTGCTTTAAAATCGCCACCCCGAACCAACATGGTCACCGTGTCGGCAAACTTGGTGAGAAGCAGACTTTCCTCGGTTGCGCTGTTTCCTCCCCCCACCACCGCGATCTGTTTGCCTTTGTAAAACGGCCCATCACAGGTGGCACAAAAATGGACACCCGCTCCGATAAACTCGTTTTCACCTGGTACGTTCAGCCGTCTGTAGCGACTTCCGGTAGTAATGAGTACGGCGCGAGCACTGTATTCTGCGCCATCTCCGGTTCGCACACAGTGGTAGTTATTATGGCTATGAATCCCGACAACGTCCTGAGCCTGTAGCAACTCCACCCCAAACCGCTCAGCTTGTTGGCGCAACCGCTGGGAAAATTCGATACCAGCCACACCATCGGGAAATCCCGGCATATTATCCAGTTTTTCTGTTCCAGCTGCCTGTCCGCCAAAGGCGGCGCGTTCTATTACCAGGGTATCGATGAACTCGCGAGCCGTGTAAAGGGCTGCCGTCAAACCTGCAGGACCACCTCCCAGGACGATCAAATCATAATGGCTGCGGCTGGCAGTGGTCTTCAATCCCAGCTTGGCTGCCAGTTCAGCATTACTGGGCTCAACAAGAAAAGAGCCATCGGCAAAGGTAATCGTCGGGATAATCCGCTTGCCGTTGTTTGTCTTGATGACAAACTCCTCGGCATCTTTATCTTCCTCAATATTTACCCAGTTATATGGGATCTGGTGCTCTCCCAGAAACTGCTTGCTCTGCCGGCAGTCGGGGCACCAGTAGGCACCATACACGGTTATTTCTGGTTGTGACATTGCAAGGTCCCCCTGTCATGTTATTTATTAAGAGAATGATTTCTGCTAGAAAGATAAGCGTTCGCCCTGTCCATGTCGAGGACAAAATTAAACCAATGCCGGCCGTGAGTTGCATCTGGCTTGCATAATAAAGAATCCAAGCCCAAAGGATTTAGCTATCCCCGGAGGGGTTTCCGATTGCGGATTTCGCAATGATCGCCTTGCGCCCCGATTAGGTTTCTTAGCTTCCAATGAAAATGGTTTCTTAGGGTTACTTGACTGACTAGAGTTGGTTCTTAACATGACAGTGTACGTTGATTTTGGGAGGTAGATGAAAAGATGAAAATTTATACGGGCAGTGGGGACCGCGGCAAAACCAGCCTTTTCAGCGGCGAGAGAGTGAGTAAATCCGACCTAAGGGTAGAAGCCTACGGCGACGTGGATGAACTCAATAGTGTTCTCGGTGGGCTTGTTGCTTCCCTACCCCCAGAGGAGCTGAAACTCACGGAAGAAATCCAGCGAATCCAATCGGATCTGTTCCGAGTTGGTGCTTGGCTCGCCGTAACTCCGGGATCGTCGGTCGCATCTGATCTGGAGGAAATCAGCGAAAAGCACAGTAAACTCCTCGAAGCAGCCATTGATCGAATGGACAAGGGACTTTCCAACCTAAAGGATTTTCTCCTGCCTGGAGGGCATATCTCCGCTGCATGGGCTCATGTGGCCAGAGCAGTCTGCCGTAGGGCTGAGAGGCATGTGGTTCGCTTGTCAGCAACTTCCGCTAAGGATTCGGAGTCTGAGCAACTTCGAGCCGTGGTCGTTTACCTTAATCGGCTCTCCGATTATCTGTTCGTTCTGGCTCGTCATTGCAACAGGATTCATAACATCTCCGATAGGGTCTGGGAAAAATGAAGCTGTCTAAAACAGTCACGCCTGACGCAAACAGTTACGCCACCGAGCTATTGGATCGGTGCTGGCTCACTGAAATAACTTTTGAAATAAGGCTGAAGCGGCCTCCCTCATTCACATTCGAACCAGGCCAACGCATTCGTTTTCAGCACCATTCCATTGAACGGGATTATTCTGTAATCACCACCCCAGATGATACCACCCTTGCGCTCTGTATTTACCATGTGGAAGAAGGCCCCTTCTCGCCCATACTCGCCGCCGCTGCAATCGGTACAAGCTTCACTTTCACAGGACCTCATGGGTATTTCACCTATCGGCCCTCTGAGCGGTCAGCCGTCTTCGTCGCCACTGGCACCGGCATTGCACCGTTCCTCTCCATTGGCCGTTCCGGGGTTACCGGGTTTACCCTGCTACATGGGGTGAAAACCTCTTCTGACCTTTACTACCAACCGTTTTTTCGTTCTTGTGCCGCTGTTTATGTTCCCTGTCTATCGGAAAGGCGAACTGAAACCCCACCAACAGACGGTTTCCACG
The DNA here is from genome assembly GCA_020347625.1 of Deltaproteobacteria bacterium. Taxonomy (GTDB): domain Bacteria; phylum Desulfobacterota; class Syntrophobacteria; order BM002; family BM002; genus BM002. Next base: position 1,884,762 of record CP070735.1, on the reverse strand, counting down.
GCAGGGTCACTCGCTACCTCGAGGAACAGTTTCCACCTGGCATTTACGACTTCTACCTCAGCGGCCAACAGGAAATGATCCGGGACGTCACCCTCCTGGTGGATGAAAAGTTCCCAGGATCTCTGGTTTACACGGAAAGCTTTTACTGAGCATGCACTAAAGATAAAAGCAGCTATACCCGCATTCAGTCTGGAGAAGTTGTGAAATTACCAAAGAATGTGCACGAGAATACATGCCGGGTGAATCTTAAGATACGAATATGAGATGAGGTTTGCCGTTGATATGATTTACCTCAGAGGAGGTACTTTTTCTTGATAGTGCGTTTCAAGGGTCTCTCCCTCAGCGTTTTCTGCCAGTCGGGCAGTCGTGAGACCGGGATTTCTTTAACCGGTCGCCCTTCCATTTGACCGGCTGCCGAGTCATTAATGTCGCGCTCGTTCACTGGCTTAATACCTCCAAATATTCCTTCCTTATCCCAACGGATGACCTCATCCATTGATACCCGGTTGCGACCGGCGGTCTTGCTTTGATACATAAGTTGATCCGCCCTTTTCAGCACTGTTTCCACGGTATCGGTTGTTTGTGCCAGCGTCGCGCCAATGGATATGGTAGCGCCAACCCTGCCAACTCCAGCGGACAGACTTGATTGTTCAACCAGTAAACGCAATTTATCCGCAAAAATATACAGCTGCTCCGCATTAACATTTGTAATAATTGCAATGAACTCTTCCCCACCGTAACGACCTAACATGTCGAAAGACCTTAGGTTGCTCGCGAGGGTCCGTGCGACCATCTTCAGTATTTTGTCTCCGGTGCTATGGCCATATGCATCGTTGATGACTTTAAAGTTGTCTATGTCGATGAAAAGGACTGCGCAGGGCCAATCATACCTTTTCATCTCGTCAAGTCTGGAACTCAGTGTCATGTCAATGTAGCGTCTGTTTGCTAATCCAGTGAGAGGGTCCAGCAGAGCCATTTTCTGAAGGTCCTCGACCTTTTGTAGGAGTGCAGCCTCAGAAGAGTTATCTCTGAATGACTCCACCGCGCCGACAATATGGCCGTTTGAGTCTCTAAGGGGAGAGACACGAATGAAAACGGGCACGCGATGACCATCTTTGTGCTTTAAATAAACTTCTGCCTCACGCACCCGACCATCGCTTAGTGTTTGCGCCAGTGGACATACCGTTTTACAAAGCGCGACGCCTTCATCGTTTATGTGCACAAGTAGATTGTCCGAACAGCGCATCCCAATTACCGCAGAACTCTCATATCCTGATATCCTCTCTGCGCCTTTGTTCCAGTAGGTAATTCTTCTATCTCGGTCTACGAAATAGACCCCATCATATAGGCTGTCCAAGAGATTCTTGTAGAAATGGTCGTCATTGCTCATTGATACGCTACCCCCGATCACCCCGAATGGATAGTCTTCAAGTGTGGAAAAGCAAGAACAATGCCATACCAATAATGTAGGAAATCATTCTGTCCCCATCTCAATGAACCGCCACGCTATCTGCTGCCCGATGAGCGGTGCGTTACCCCCGGCACGATTGTTTATGATAATATTGATGCGGTTTCCTTGGTCAAGCGCGGTCCACATTAGTTCCGCGGTCTCATGAATCATTTCCGGATTTAGCATCTCCCCCACCAGTGCACCAAAAGGATGTGCCTGGGCATAGGCCTCTTCGTAACGTCTGCCGCGAGGGGTCATCAACCGGACGATGCTCTGTCCTCCTGAGTTTAAAAACCTGCGGCCGGATTTTGCAAACTGCTTCCCAAGTGGTGGCAGCCAGGTCCAATGTGAAAGAACTTGTCCGACGCCATGCTTCTCCAGCACGTTGAAAACCGGACTCGCAAGGTAAGGTTCGGTTCGCAATTCCAGATGAAAACGACTGTCCCGAGGAATCTTCTCGAAAAATACATCCAGTTCTTTTGCCAGCACTTCTGGTGGAGTGCGGTCTTTCTTGCGCTGATACTCCTGTTCGAAAATAAGTCCAGTAAGGGTTGCGCCCAGAATTTCCACCGCAGGCTCGTAGAATTGACGGCAAAAAATTTCAGCGTCCAGATAACTCTGGTTCTCAATAAACTTACCTCTGCGCCACAGCTTTTGCGCGCAAATTACTTGTGGCACTTTGAGTATAATACGGTCACCTTCCTTCAGGTGTTGTCGATATTTTTTGAGTACGTGATAGTTCGGTGTCGCCTGTCCGTCCTGTTCCAATAGCAACCGATAAAAGGTAAAATCCAGTTCGAGCACTCGGAAGTGTTGGAAGTACTCCTCAACACTATCCACTGGGAGAACTTCCTCCACATAAGATTTTCCACCAACAATTTTTTTTCGTCGGGTAATTCGACCACTATAGCGATTTTCTGAGTAAATCTGGCCAAGCCAGCCCGAATAGCGATCGCTGGCCGTTCCCATGAATACATCGGGGTGGAGACCACGGAATTGAAAATTTGTTATATCTAGGTTAGACACTGTTGCTATTCCTAAATCTGCATTAAGTTAGTGAAAACCGATATCAGATGTGGAATCTGGGTTATATAGCCGATCTTTTAAGGTATAAACCGTCTCCCATCGCACAGCACACATCACACATCTGATGCTTCAAAGGAAAATCACATCAATATGAAAAAAGGTCGACTCGCTTATTACATCACACCTCACGGCCTTGGGCACGCAGTGCGTTCCCTTGAGGTGATTCGCCATCTTTTGCAAATAGAGCCAAACTTGGAAATCTTTGTCGTAACCACCCTGCCTGAGTTTCTTCTGGACCATAAGCTGAGAAAGTCTTTATCTTTGAGGGAAAAGCAGATGGACATCGGCTTGGTCCAACTGGATAGCCTCCAGTTTGATCTAGACCTTTCTCGCCAGGCGGTGGAATCCTTGCGTCATCATCGAGATGCTCTAGTGGAGGAAGAAATTCATTTCCTCAAGACCAACGAGATTTCGGCTGTCGTCGCTGATATTCCCTTTTTGCCCTTTGTTGCCGCTTCCCAACAGTCCATTCCAGCCATAGGTATCGGAAACTTTACCTGGGACTGGATTTATAATGCGTATGCCGCCTCAGATCCACGTTGGGCTCCGCTGGTGGACTGGATAGGCGAGTGTTATCAGAAGTGCGGTCTCTTCCTGCAGTTACCAATGCACGGGGATTGTTCAGTCTTTCCGAACATCAAGGATGTTCCTTTGGTGGCTCGCCTGGCCAAGAGAAATAGAGATGAAACCCGAAATATTCTTCACTTACAGCCGGATCAGAGGCTCTATCTTGTCTCTTTTGCCTACCTCGACCTTGATGAGACCGCTCAAAAGCGTGTCCAAGATATCACTAATGCGGTGTTCCTCTATAAATATCCACTCAACTTTCAATTTGACAACGGAATCTGCCTGGACCAACACCCTCTGACATATGAGGATGTGGTTGCAGCGGTGGACGGTGTCATCACCAAGCCGGGATACGGCATCGTGGCTGACTGCCTGGCCCATGGCACTCCAATCATTTACACTGATAGAGGCTTTTTCCCCGAGTACGACATCCTCGTCCAGGAGATTGAAAAGCAACTTACCACTGTTTACTTATCCTCTTCCGATCTCTATGGAGGTCGCTGGAAATCAGCCATTATGCAACTTGATAGCCAAACCCGAACGATACCTGATATCCCCTGTAACGGTGCTGAGGTGTGCGCCGAGATCATCTTACAACATCTCAGCTAACTGCCCAACGATTCAACTAGGGACTAGGAACTAGGCACCGAAAGGAGTCTCTGAAAAAGAGTGTATTTTGGTGCCTAGTGCTTAGTGTTTAGTGCCTAGTTGAATCTCACTCCTCTACTTTCCTATAATGCTCCGGGAACTCACCCGTATAACGCAAGAAAGAGGGAATTGGGTAACGCACCCCACCTTTGTGCGTCCCCTCCAGTCCCTCTATGACTTCCTCCGCTCGGTCCATGGGAATAGAAAAGGCCATCTCGTGATCTTGAGTTTGCGCAAAAATTCGGTCCCCGTAACAGGGGAGAATCACTTCACATTTGCCGGAACGGAGCGGAACGATGATCTCTTCGGCGCAATCAATACGTCCGCCGAAGCTCGAGGCCAACCGCCCGCCCGATTTCCACAGTGCTCCAGTCAGCAGTCTCAGTACCTGGGCGGGGTTGGCATAAATGACGATCACTTCCGGCTCGAAAGTTGTCCGGTGTAACGGCGCCACCAGAATATATTCATATTCCCCAAATGAGAACTTCTCGACCTGCTCTTCCGAGAGCGTGCCGGCCTCTTCAGTTTCAGTGTACATCCCAGCACAGGCCCTGCCTTTTAAATAAAATTCACTTGCATGCCGAAAACCGAAAACTACCGCAGTCAAAGGACATGAAATATCCTCGTCACCGACTGCCAGAACCCAGCCGTACCGTCTTGCCATGGCAATGGCCTGGCAGGTGGCAACCTTGATTTTCAGGTCCTTCAAGGGGTGCTTCACCCTATCTGGAAGCGGTTCGCCCGTCTTCACCATCCGAACCGCCACTGGAAAGCTTCCCAAGCGCACGTGTCGAGTCAGCACATCGGCAAGTTTAGACAGATCAGGTTTCACAGTTTCCTCCCCTCAAAAGGAAAGTGTCTAAATTCAGCTAAAATGTCCAAAATATGGATTAGAAAGTTCGCAGGGAATTCGTTTGGACAGACTTCTATGATCTGCTAAATGTTTAGATCAAGGCCGGTCTCTTTCAAGAGGTGACGGAGATATTTGAGACTTTCCCGGCCCGCCTCTTCAGGAGTCTCCACGTATGGATAAAGCTCGAGACTGACGTCGCCCTCGTAGCCAATTCCGATCATGGTCTTGAACACATCAGCAAGTTGAATGGCGCCATGGCCGAGAATTAAATGATTGTGGACCCGGCTCGAGGCGATATCTTCGAGGTGAACATGACCTATCCACTCGAAGAGCTCTTCGAACGCAGCACTTGGGTCTTCACCGGCGCAATAAAAATGGCCGATATCGAAGTTGAGCCCAATTGTAGGTGATTTTACATCTCTAACAAACTCTTTGAACTCTCGGGTGTTTTCCATCAAGAGGTCTGGCTCTGGCTCCACGAGGACCTTTATACCTAGCTCCTGGGCAACAGGGACGACCTGCTCAAGTCCCCTGTGGAACAAGGCAATGGCTTCTCCCCTCGACATGTCGCCCACAGGGCCGCCTGGCGGGACGGATATGTTCTTGCAACCGAAAAAATCAGCGAGTTTCAAGCATTGCAAGGTGTGCTGGATTCTGATTTCACGCCTTTCTTGCTCAGGCTCAATCCACGAGGGAAGGTAGGTGTCGCCAACAGCAAATAGGGTAAAGCTGTTCAGGTTGGTGACTTTGAGGCCATGTTCCTCGATCAGACCTTTAAGTCGGGCTCGGTCTTCCTCGTCGAAATCTGGGGGATACAGGTGGGGCCTGTCGCACATGATTTCAATTCCCCGAAAGCCCAGGCGAGCAATCATCTCAGTAGCCTCGAATATGGAGAATTTTACGAAGGCATTGCTGCTGTATCCAAGTATCATCATCAGATCCTACAATGCTGAGAGAGCGCGCTCAGCGTCATTGGGTCATTGCGCTACGCCGTCATTCATAGTCGTTAGGTTGTTTTCTGATTACATCACGATATCATAGCATCGCTTTTACTGGTGATTACTTTTTACATCGATCTAATGACGGGCGCTTAGCCCAAATGACAGCGAAGCGTATTGACGGCGAAGCTTACTGACTGCCGGCTGTCTGCTGCTAGCTCGTCCTGAGCCGAGTCGAAGGGCTGTCTGCTTCGATTTTTTGGTTACACTCTAGCTCCAACTCTCGCAGCTTGGCCACTTGCGCTTGGAAGGTCTGGGGAGGCTTATGGCCCACTGGTTGCTTGTAATAGAATCCCAATTCGGGAATCAGGCCAGAACGGGCCGCCATCTGAAGGGCGACCATCCATCGGCCCAAATCCAGGACAAGGGGTACCGCTAAAATTGAATCCCGGCCCTGCAGGTTCAATCGAATGCTCATGGGCAAGCCGAAAAGACCCAGGAAATCGATCACGTCCCATGCCTCCTTGGCGTCACCGCGGGGCGGATAATAATCGATTTGAACCTTGTGGGAGGAAACGCCGTATCTCTCACCCACATTGTATCCCAAAATCTCGTCCAGAATTTCTGTCTTATTGGTCAGTTTCCCCGCAGCCCTCTCCGGGTCCATGAGGTTCTTGCCATCCGCATTGCCAAGGATATTCAAGCTGTACCAGCCATCCACAATGAGATTCCTGGCCTTTAAGGCCGAAGCCAGTACCACTTTTAGATAGGTCTGCCCGGTCTTACCATCCCGTCCAGACATGGGAACCCCTCGTTTCTGGGCCTCACTAATTATGACCGGTATCTCCACCTCATTTGGGGTGAAGTTCACCACAGGCACACCAGAGAGGATCGCCGCCAAGGTGTAGGAAAGATCCGGAAAACCTGTCGGATCAGCCTCAGAATAGAGTTGGGAGAGACTCTTGCAATGGGTCAAGTCCTGCTGAACACAAGCCGGCAGCAGATTGATTAGTACAGCTCGACCGCCGGGATAATGGTCTCGAAACGTTTGGATGTCCTGCTGCAATTGTTCGACCTGCCCTTGAAAGTCCAGGCTGGCAGGGGGCGGTTTTTTTGTCTGCACCAGATCGAGTTCATCTTTATGAGGCTCCCACAGATCTTTCTTCAGAACCCCATGCAGCTTAACGGCTTCAAGCGGTGTCTTTTCAGATGCATCCCAGCCCGCAACCTGGATGGCTTGGCTTGGCTCCAAATAGGGAAACTTATCTGCTGTTACTAGGTTGGGCAGGACCATCTCTGGGTTGTACCGCATGGTCGCAGCAGCAACGGTGAGGGTTGTCCCCACGGCCCCCTTGACTCCGGCAACCAGCAAGAGCAATGGTTGTGATTTTGAAAATTCAGAAATGGTCATGATAGTCAGCTTGTTAAGGACTTAACGACAATACCAAAAAAGTGGCCGCATGTCCGCTATTGATTTAATTCAAAACGGGTCTAGGGCGCAAGGCACAAAGATGTTATAGGTAATAAGTTATAAGTTATACGTAAACGACTGTACGGAATATCTTGGAAGTTCATCAAATCTACCCATTCCCCAAAAGATACCGAACAACTAATAACATATAACTAATAACGTATAACTTCCCTTTCTCGCCGTCTCCCCGCCTCACCGTGTCGACTCGGGCCTGCCTGCCTGCCCTGAGCTTGCTTGCCCGCCGTAGCCTCGGCGAAGGCTGGGTCGAAGGGCTGCTTGCTCCATCTTGGGTGCTTTACAACCCGAACTCTTCATAAGGAATATCATCCTCAGGGTCGTAGAGAGAATCATAGTATTCTATCACCTGAGCCTCTTCAATGGCTTCAAAACGATGGGCACAATTCGGATAGATGGAAACGCGCTGACCTTCCTCGAGAGTGACTTCTGACCTTTTTCCCGTGTCGAGATCCACCAATTCAACACGAATCTTTCCTTTTACCATATAGAAATGCTCCACCTTGTGTCTGTGGTAATGACCGCCGCGGTAGTATCCTTTTCCCCGCTTTAAGCTGAAGTAAGCGAGGTGCTGAAACTGCTTACCATCTTCAATAAGCGCAAGTTCGCCTCTTTCTTGAATCAATCTTTTTTGCCGTATGAATTCAGCTGTAATAGGCAGTTCTTCGATGCTGATCTTCTCATTCATCTTGCAACCACCTCCACCAATCAACTCTGATGTCTCTTACTGTTAGAACACAGATTTTACAGAAGTGCACGGATGAATATATCCTTGTTTTTCAAGCGATCCTCTGTGCAAATTCTTATAATCTGCGTCCATCAATGTCCAAAATAGATAGGCACAAGGCCAGTGTTATGATACTACGTCCCACCTTCAACGTAACGTCTTAGAGCCTTGAGACAGTCCGGAGTGAACGGCTCTGTTTCGGCTAACTGAAACACCTCGTCAACTTTTATGAACTCGCCACTTTCAACCTCCTCCTCTTGCAGAACCATCTCGCCATCGTATACGCAGGAAAAAGCCCTGCCCCACAATCGAATATGCTCATCTTCATAATAAAAATCGAATAGCTCCGTAAGAAGCGCATCACCGATTCCCAGTTCCTCCTCGAGCTCTCGCACCGCCCCCTGTTCGTAACTCTCCCCCGCCAGCACGACTCCACCGGCGGCAACATCGTAGTAGCCTGGGAATACGTCTTTGGTTTGGGTGCGCTTCTGAACATAGAGTTCGCCTTCAGAATTAAACACCAGGATGTAGGTGGCCCGATGTGGAAGTTTTCTGGCCCGCATCTCCCACCGGTGTGCTGCTCCGATCTCATTGTTTTCCTGGTCAACGATGGTTACCAATTCGTCCGCACTTCCCATCCCGTTTCCTTCCTGAAACGTCATAGGGTATTACGTGAAGCAATATATTCAAACAGGTCCGATGTCTCCCACTCGGTCAAATGTAGGGAGAGAGGGAAACCTTGGCGAGCTGAGACACAGCCCATCTGAAATGAAACTCATGGACAAGCAGAATATTTGGCCAAGTTGCCTTTGTCAATGAAGGAACCGTAGTCCGCAGTCAGAATGCACCGTTTTACTGTTTCCTTCGCCAGCCCCTTGTGGATTTATCAACGCCAGGGCCTGCCGCGGCGTCTTGTCTCGCCGAAGTTTTAACGTAGGCGGAAGCCTAGGCGAAGCCGGGTCCTTTGGTCGCGGATTCTCTGGTCGAGCTAAAACTACGTATCCTACTCATGGCACCCAGATTGCTATTTGATTTATTACCAAGTTTTTTGATGGTTGTAGACAAATCAGCTCGCTCATTCGTCTTATAGGGTAAGAGATGGCGAAAAGCCCGGAGTGACGGTGAACTCGCTGAAAAAAGACGCGCTAAAATCAAGCATGCGCAGGATCAGGCGAATAAAAGTATCTACAGGCTGAAACATAAGGAAACCAGCCAACACCTAAAAGATCAGGAGACACGTGCCCGCAGAACGACTAAGATGAATGGACGATGACACTCCCCGACCATGAACAATGCCGGGCCCAGACTTCGGGCACTGAGTCCCATGTGACATCCCTGGTGGAGAAGGCTAGGGCTGGCAGTGCAGCTGCATTTGAGCAACTTGTGAACCTATATCAGGACAAGATCTTTCGCATGACTTATTACCGCACCCGGTCCCGAATGGATGCAGAGGACTTGATGCAAGAAATTTTCATAAAGGCCTTCAAAAACTTGCCCAAACTAAGAAAGTCGGAGATGTTCCAAGCCTGGCTTTTCAGTATTGCGGTGAATCGGGTTCGCGATTTTCAACGGAAAAAGAAAGTGTTGAGTCTCTTCGGAACGCTTAGCGAGGCCGATGAGTTTGACCAACCTGATGCAAGTACTTTAGACAACCCCGACGCGTTGAATCACCTGATAAGACAGGACTTCTGGAGACATGTTTCACTGTTATTGGACAAGCTGTCCCGGCTGGAGCGAGAAGTTTTCTTACTGAGGTTTATGGATCATCTCCGCATAGCAGAAATTGCCCAAGTTCTGAACAGAAGTGAAAGCACTGTGAAAACTCATCTATATCGAGCACTCAAGAAATTCAAAGAGGAGCAGGCTCTTCATAAACTATTGGAGGTAGGAGCATCGTGAGCGAGCTAAAGAATAACCATTTAGACGATGACCAGCTGCTTTGGGCGGTGGTGGAGGAGGCCGAATTGCCCGCCTCAGTGGGTGAGCATCTTTCCGCGTGTTCCCAGTGTTTTGCCAGAAAGGAGCGGCTTGAGCAAAAGCTGGCAAGGCTGGGCCAAAAAGCGAAGATTTTTGCACCTTCGCCGGGGAAAAAAGTTTCCCTGTCCGTCGATGAAGCCCGGAGCCCCCACTGGTGGTCTTGGGGCTGGCGAACCGCGCTCGCGGTGTCCCTGGCAGTGATTTTCATAGCCCTCTGGTCGTCCAACATTTTTATCCCCTCAACTGATACCGTAATAACCAGGCTTAACCAGGAAATACTGGAAGACGAGAGGTTCATGGCTGAGATCAGCTTGCTCGAGGAGAATGCTCTCCCTTCTTTGTTTGAAGACATCTCCCAGGAAGGTAATTCGGTCTTTGATGAGGAATTCATGGAATTTGTTGTTCCATCCGTTGAGGATGAGATCCGGTCTCACAATCCAACAAAAAGAGGTGCTGCGCTATGTTAAACAAAGTGTTAAGAGGTATGCTTTTGTTAGTTTTCGTGTTGCCACCCGCAACTGTCATGGCCCAGAAAGTCCCTGGGGGTAAATGGTGGCGCTCGCCGCGGTTGTCCGAACAGCTAAATTTGAGTGATGAACAAAAAACCCAACTGGATGAACTATACCTTAACAATCGCCGCAACCTGATCGAGCTTAAGAGCGCTTTGGAAAGAGAACGATTGGAGCTTGAGAATCTTCTCGACACGGAGACGCTGAACGAACCCGCTACTTTAAACCAGTTCGAGAAGCTGGAAAAGGCACGGGCTAATCTCGCCACCGAACGGTTTCGTTACCTTTTACAGGTAAGAAAGACAATTGGTTACGATCGTTTTAAGAGCCTCCACGAGCACTTCAGGGAATTTCGTCGGCAGGGAAAGCGCCGTGGCCCGCACAGCGAAGAAGATCGTGGCAGACCATACGGACCAGACGAAGGCCCCAGGAACTCCCGCGGGATGTAGACTCAAGACGCTCCGTGCATTTGCTTCCATTTGCCAGTCCAAATTCCTGGATCCTTGGATCCCCCCCTAACCTCCCAAACAAGAGAGCCACGGGACGCTGTTCCGTGGCTCTTCGCATGAAGTGAGATTGCAATTAGGTTTTACCTTTCCTATCTTTACGATTCCGGATTGCCGATTTAAAAAAGGTATCTGTTCAGTTCACTGTTCACCGTTCACTCTTTACCCTTTACCGTTCGACAGAAAGACTACGGATTTAGATATGTTGCTCGTTTGATTTGAAATTGAGAGGCAGTATTAGGGGACCAGCTCTCCTAGATCAACATGAGCTGATGCGCTAGTGGTTCTTTATCACTTGGAAACTTGACAGCTATGGTTAAAATAGACAAAATGTAAGAATAGCGTAACAAAAAGGGTCTGACCTGCGAGTAATTTGGCTGTCGTTGTCTCTCCCCGATGGTGCTAGCACCTCTTGCTACTTTACAAGGCGACTGATCCTGACTTTCTAACAAAGTCATCCCCTTACTTTTTGTAGGCCCTGGGAAGACTCAAATTGGCTCTAACCGCCTTCATGACATTGGTGGCAGCCTAGCTGTGGGTGACCCCAGTCAATGGTAACTATAATTCTGAAGCTGTTTATCTTTCTTGATCGTGATATCGGCGCGATTCGCCGGAGGTGAGCAACTCATGAGTAAAATAAGAATCGGTATTGTTGGGGTTGGAAATTGCGCCTGTTCATTGGTTCAGGGAATCAATTATTATCGGGACAAGAATCGCAAAGATGCCATCGGGTTGATGCACTGGGAAATCGGCGGCTACAGACCCCACGACATCGAGGTAGCCGCGGCTTTTGACATCGACAGAAGGAAGGTCGGCAAAGATGTGGCCGAGGCGATCTTCGAAAAACCCAACTGCACCACAGTTTTCTGCGATAATATCGCTAGCACCAATGTTGCCGTCCAGATGGGGCGGATTCTGGACGGATTCTCCCACCATATGCGGGATTATGGCGACAGGTATACTTTCGTTTTAGCTGACCAACCGGAACCCTCTCAGGAAGAGGTCGTCACGATTCTCAAGGATGGAGGGGTGGAAATTCTGTTGAATTACCTCCCGGTTGGCTCGGAGCAGGCTACCCGCTTCTATGCGGAGTGTGCCCTGAAAGCGGGAGTAGCCCTTGTCAATAATATGCCGGTCTTCATCGCCAGCGATCCAATCTGGGCCAAACGTTTTAAGGAAAGAAATCTCCCCATCATTGGGGACGACATCAAGTCCCAGCTGGGCGCCACCATCGTCCACCGCATGCTTGCCGATCTGTTCAACAAACGTGGGGTGAAGCTGGAACGCACCTATCAGCTCAATACAGGCGGCAACACCGATTTCCTTAACATGCTCAACCGGTACCGACTTCTCTCCAAAAAAAGGTCAAAAACAGAAGCCGTCCAATCGGTCACGGGCCAGCGGCTGGATGATGAGAACATCCACATTGGGCCTAGCGATTATGTGGCCTGGCAAAAGGATAACAAGTTGTGTTTTATCCGCATGGAAGGAAAGCTGTTCGGCGATGTGCCCATGAATGTGGAGTTGCGCCTTTCAGTGGAAGACTCCCCCAATTCCGCCGGTGTCGCCATTGACGCCACTCGCTGTTGCAAGCTGGCGCTGGACCGGGGTGAAGGCGGCATCCTGTATGGGCCCTCGGCTTACTTTATGAAACACCCGCCCCGGCAGTATACCGATGACGAAGCCTACCGTATGACCGAGGCCTTTATCAATGGCACCTGGGGAAAGAAAACGGACGATGCCTTTGAGCGTCACCCCCAAAAGAAGCAAAAGGCCGTTGCCAAAGGCTAGGTCGTCTTATTCAAGTCCCGCTTCACCATTCAGTTGAGTCCTCGAGGTATTCGCGCTTCAAGCAAACCTTTTTTTCTATGTCTTGATCATAGTTCACATTTATTGTTATCCTACCGTGTCGCTACAAGTGCGCATCGCCGCACAAGTGCGACCCTTTGACAGGAGAGATTGCCATGCGTCGGAAATAAATCTTAGGGATTGCCCTCGTTGGGGAGAAATCGGGCGTAGAGAACCCCTGCCTCTACGCCATTGAGGCCGCCCAGAAGGGAAAAAAAGGGGAGTAACCTTACAATTTTTGCTTCCTGCTTCTCCTCTAGAGGGACACGGATTTAGCTTCATGGTTGGCACGGATTGTGTATCACCTTATCCATATCCACGAGATAGTTGGCGCACAGCTTATCTCTTGGCCGTTGGCAAAGGGGATAAAAAATCCAGGCCCAAAGGACCCGGCTTCGCCTAGGCTTCCGCCTACGTTAAAACTTCGGCGAGACAAGACACCGCGGCAGGCCCTGGCTTTGAGCTGCCCCGCTAGGGGGCTTTAGGAGTCTTTCCTTCGCACGACAGTCAGCTGGAGTAATGGAGTGGTGGAGTAATGGAGTCATGCAAATACTTCTCTAAATTGAACCTTAGGGTTTTATCTTTTTCCAACACGCCAATATTCCAAAACTCCAGTACTCCAAGAGCGCTGGACATAACTACCGACAAAGCCATTGAGAATGGACCTGGCCCACAGGACCAGGTTTTCTTTGCACAAATCAGCCTGCAAAAGGGGCTCTTTGTTCCCCCTTGATTAAGACGCAAAAGACCATTATATTTTGAAGGCGCGTCCTATTAAAAAATTTCACCATGCGTAGGGACTGAATGATTTGAAACACTCTCTGCGGCGATTGCTACGGCGCGTAACATGTGAGGAAGAGAGGTAGCATGCGATTTCTTTTGTACAACATCAGGTACGGGGCTGGCATTGGCAAACGTTTTCACTTTCCCATTCCTTATAGCGGTTACTTGAAGCGCACCAACGGAAATCTGCGCCATATCATTGATTTTATCAAGCTGGTGAATCCGGACATTATCGGTCTACTGGAAGTTGACAGCGGTTCCTACCGAACCGATAAGATTAACCAGGCTGAAACCATCGCCAGGGAAATGCAACACTATCACGTCTACCAGTCAAAGTACGGCAGCGATTCCGTGGCGCAGATAGTCCCGTTAGTGAATAAACAAGGCAATGCATTTTTGACCAACCAGCAGATCCAAGCTCAAAGGTTTCATTACTTCCGTGAAGGTATAAAGCGGCTGGTCATTGAGTTGGAGTTGGAGGATTTCACTATTTTTCTGGTACACCTTTCACTGAAATTCCGCCATCGCCAGTACCAGCTTCAAGACCTTCATGGGATGGTCCAGAACGTAGAAAAACCGGTAATTGTTGCGGGAGACTTCAATGTATTATGGGGCGATCGGGAATTAGAATTATTTCTGGCCGCCACAGGTTTGAAGAGTGCAAACGGCCAAGGGCAACCCTCTCACCCTAGCCGGGCGCCGCGGAGACAACTTGACTACATATTTCATAGCCCTGAGATAGTCGCCACAGATTTTCAGATTCCCCAGGTAAAATTTTCTGACCATGCGCCCCTGGTCTGCGATTTTAAGGTGACAACTTCTTAGCAGACCTTTGGATTTCGGGAGTCAAATTCGAGAATATATCGACAATTTCTGATGTCATCATCGGCCACGAAAAGTGGTCTTTTCATTTCCGGGGATTCCTCTCATAAATTTTCTAAGCATGCACCCTCTGTTGATGGGAAATATTTAGCGAGGTTAAAGACATGAGGAAAAGATTCTTATTTGCCCTGGCCCTGATCACGCTCGTTTGGGGTTTTCCTGACTTCCAGGATTACGCCGCTCGCGCCCAAGAGGGAGGGCAAACGCCGCTGATAATTGACTCTTATGCTGCCAGCGTAATTCGTCCGGGTAACTCTTGGAGAATCTACCTGCATGCCAAAGACAACGATGGAGATATGAAACAGATTGTCTCCGAGTTGACGCAAACGGGCGTTGGTCCATACCCAACCGATTTCAAGAACATTAAAAAAAATGACAGCAAAGAGTTCGCCGGTTACCTTTACTTGAGAACTCCACCGGAAAATAATTTCATCAACACAACCACAATGAATCTGAAAATCTTCGTGAGTGACCACCAGGGAAACAAAAGTGAGCCGGTCGAATTCTCCATGCAGTTCGCCACTGGAACCGCTCAAGAGCTCCCGGCGAAATGGGAGAAGTACGCCAGGAATAGCCTGGGTGCCATTTTGATCGATATCAGGGGTGGACGACGAGGCTCTGGAATGGGTGGCTTCTAAAGAATCTGGTTAAGTCTTCATTCTGTGATGTTCTTGTTCTTTAAAAAAACACAGCCCCGCGAACGTCTTCGGATTTATTCCATTCTCCCTACCTTGATCGTATGTGTTGGCATGTTCATGGCAACAAAATCCCAATTCACGCTCCCAAGCCCGGGGGCCTGGTGGTCATGGATTTTTGCATTTCCACTCGACCGGCTATTCCGCAGATACGCTCTTTATAAAAGTCCCCAACTCCATCTTTCTGATGTTGCCCTTGATTCTGCGGTCTTTTTCAAAACCAACTGATTTTTCTGCTTTCCTTTCCTCACATTTTTCCGACAACCTAAAATCCTCGTATATGAAAAGGTGGTTTTTCAACTCGTAGTCAAAATTTCCACTTTCGTCGACATAAAAATCTACCTTTGCCTGATACTCACATCCAGATGGGTGATCGTCCTCAGCGAAAAATATTGTGATGGCGTATGGTCCCAAAGTTTTATATAGAACCCAAATGAGTGTTTTGTGAACATCATAGGTATTAGATACCCTGAAGTTGAAATCTATTTTGAGCAAATTTATAAACTCTGGAGCAAGTTTATATTCATCAATCAACTTTTTAAATTTGATCTCTTGATCTTCCGATACCAAACCATCAAAGTAAAGATTATAATTGTCATCTGTTTTAAACATCATTCTACCTCATATATAAATACCTAGATCAAGCGTTTAAACAAGCCTTAATTATTCTCATTTTATTAGTTCTTTTCTTCGTAATATTTACGAATTGAGTTCATGCATCTGCTTTCACTGTTTTCATCCAACCTTGGTCCAACAGTAGGAGTAGTGGATGAACAAATATCAAGCTCATCAGCTGGTGTCAAGGAATGTAAATTACAATTAAATTAGATTTTTTGAGTGGCCTGCGTCACGCCTGTTATGATATATAACCATTCCAATTTTAATTTGGGAAAGACTTAAAACCTGGCTGTAAATTTCTATCTCCTGCAAGAAAGACGTGAAGAGGAAATCTGGTGGCTAAAATGAAAGTAGCAGCGGCACAAATGGACATAGTCTGGCACGACCGCTCGGCCAATTACAGCAAGGCAAAACGTATGGCGGAGCAGGCCAGGGAGGTAAACGCCGACCTGCTGGTCCTGCCGGAAATGTTTTCCACGGGTTTCTCCATGGACACCAATATCACCCCCGAACCCCTTGATGGGCCCACTCCTACTCTGATGCGCTCGCTGGCAAGGGAACTCGGCATGGCCGTAGTGGGTGGCTTTGTATTGGCGCGAGATACGGGGGGACCGCAAAACGTGTCTCTGGCCGTGGATCGTAATGGCGACGATCTCGCACTTTATGCCAAAATTCACCAGATTGCTTTACTTGGAGAAGATGCCAACTATGCACCCGGCGAATGGCCGGCGGTATTCAAATTGGAGGGCATAGGTGCCACCTGTTTCCTCTGTTATGACCTCCGCTTTCCCGAACTGTTCCGTGCCGTGGTGGACCAATGCGGACTCATTCTGATCATCGCCTCCTGGCCCGCCGTGCGGCAACCCCACTGGGACCTGTTGTTACAGGCTCGCGCCGTGGAGAGTCAATGCTTTGTGGTAGGGGTCAACCGTGTTGGAGTGGGTGGTGACCTCACCTTTGTCGGTGGCTCGGCGATTATCGACCCTCTCGGCAAGATCTTGGACCATGGAGGCGAAGAGGAAACGCTGCTACTCGTCGATATCGATCCGGCCATGGTTGCGGAGGTCCGTACCACCATGCCATTTCTCAAAGACCGCAAACCGCATCTGCTCCGAAAAACGGTTGATAGCAACCAGTAGCTACCGGGGAATTATTGCGGGGCATCTGTGCATTGTGTTATCTGTTATACGTTATACGTTATACGTTATTAGTTCATTGAGCAGGTCTGTTTTCCCTACTAACTTATAACGTATAACTGATAACGTCTATTGTCGCTCTCTGTGGAGACAGGGTGAGGCCAAATGAATAAGCTCTCGATTCCTTTTTCGCGTTCTTTTTGGGTGGTGCCAGGAAAATTTTTGGCCGGTTACTACCCTGGTAGTCGGGATTCAGCAACTGCCCTGAGAAAACTAACGGGGCTCCTTGAGCACGGTGTACATCACATCGTCAATCTCATGGAGAAAGATGAGCTCAACTTCAAAGGGGAGCGATTCGTACCCTACGAAGTTCAGCTGCAGAACCTCGCAAAGGACATGAACATCCCCATAAAGCTCGTTCAAATGTCCATTCGGGACACTGATATTCCGCTCGTGGAAGGCATGGTGGCCATCTTGAATGAAATCGACCGGGCGGTTGAGCAGAATCCTATCGTTTATCTTCACTGTTGGGGTGGAAGAGGCCGGACAGGGACTGTGGTTGGTTGTTACCTGGCCCGTCATGGCATGGCGGTCAAAGGGGCAGCCTTAGACTTGCTCCAAAAACTTCGCCAGGACGATCCGATTGCGCATCTTCCCTCGCCGGAAACGAAAATACAGGCAGATTTCGTGCGCTCTTGGGCGGAGGGCAAATAGAAAGTCCATCCTTTGATATCCATATAAAAGACGCTTCTTAAAACGACTGTTAGAAAAGATTATGGTATTGTGACAGCTGCATCTATCCCATATTTGGCGGTTTTTTATTCACATAATCTTTGACTTTGATGGTATCCCACCTGGGAGGTCTTTTAAGATGAAGAAAAAACTGGCACTATTTCTTGCATTGCTTGTGGCTGGGACTTGGAGCGTTGCCTTCGCGCAAGAAGGCGCATCGAACGATGATGGCATATTTGCCCTGAAGAACTTCGGCGCCTCAGTCGCTCTCACCACCGATTATGTGTTCCGTGGGATTTCTCAAACAGATGAGAATCCTGCCATTCAGGGTAGCTTCGATTACAAACACCCGGTTGGCGTTTATCTGGGTGCGTGGGCATCCAACGTGGATGATAGCATATCAAAGGGCAACATCGAGATCGACTACTATGGGGGTTTTAGAAAGGAGCTTTTCAAAGATTTTACCTTTGACGTCTCGCTTATATATTATAGTTATCCCAGCGGTGGTGACGACCCAGAGCCAGACTTCATAGAAGGTCATCTGGGCTTATCCTATGTATTCGCAAATGTGCCCCTCCAACCCACATTGGGTGTTGGATACAATTATTCGCCGGATTTTTTTGGCGAGGACGGTAATGCTCACTACCTCAACGGAACCCTTGATCTGGCCTTGCCATACCATATAGGTTTGGGCTTCGAGGTCGGATACCAGGATGTCGAGGGTGACAAAACCACTGGCAACAACATGGGTGAAGATGGCGGTGATGGATTCGACTACATCTTTTGGCGGGTGGCTTTATCTTACGAAATCAAGGGATTTGGACTGGACCTCAGCTATTACGATACCAACGAAGACGACTTCCTGGGCGACGTCGCTGACTCGAGAGTGGTTTTCAGCGTTTCTCGCGCCATTTAGCCCATAGGGTGTCAAATCTTGATTAGTGAATAAATTCCTTCTCTATCACCGCTTTTTCTCCAGTTCGACACCCAGCCCTTTAGCTCAATCAAAGCTCATACACTCCCTCAAATTCGAGAATGAACTCGCCTCGTCTTGTTCCTGGCAGAACCTTGAACGTACCTTCTCCCTTAATGTTGGCCAGGATGCCTATGCCGTTGTATGTTGTCCATGTGCCCGTGCTGATCTTGGTAGTTCCGTCACGATGGCCCTCAAAACGGCTGTGTACTGCGCCATGCTTAAAAGTAGCCATGATATAGCCCTCCATATGACCCGAGCCTTTGGTCCGGTCATGGAAGGTGACACTGCGTCGGGAGACAAACTCGCCGGCAACCCCCGGGGTAAGCTCAATGGGCTCCCCTTCCATTTCAGTTAGCGTGAGGGTATGGCCGGGCTTATCATGAACCTGCAGCGACGCTGTCTTGGTAATCCTTAGCAGATATTTGTCCTTTCGTCTCTTAAGTTCCATACTCCTCTCCTTTCACCAGGCCTCCCGTTGGCTTCATCATTCAGTCCAGCCTCTCTTTCTTCAAAGAAAATCGGAGAAACAGCCGCACCAGATGATTCGACTAATTCCCTGAAATATCGCAATTCTTCTGTTGGGAGCTTGGCTGCCATTCTCCAAGTTTCATTTTTCACAACATGGACACGGCTGAATTAGTTCACAAGTATGAGGGTGCAATCGCGCGCACTCCGTAGGATCCTCGAGGCGCGGCTCCCCAGCTCAAATTGGCTTTTTCCAGAGCCGCGTCTGCCAAAAGCCAAGATGTTGTAACCGCCACGGCTTGCCTCTGCGAGGATGTCACGGGCGACACCGCTCCTTCGAGTTTCCATCCTGGTGGTAATCCTCTCCTCGGCAATGCCTGCTTTGGTTAGGACCCCACGGGCCTTCGCAAAAACGGACCCCATGACTTCTTCATATTCCCAGCGCCACTGTTTCACCACTGTGCCGCGTTCAGCGCGTTCCGACTTGTCCAAAATGTGGCCGTCATCCCAGTACGCCGGCGGTTTGGCGGGCATCACATTATACAAGGTAATCTGAACATCGGGCAGTGGTCCAAGCGTCTCGGCCACGTGGGTAACGATGCGGTCAGCGTACTCTGACTCATCCACGGCTGCGAGAATGTGGGGCGGCTTTAGCGGGAGGGCGCCAATTGCCCATACGGGTTCTAAGTCGGCATATTGATAGATGTTGGCAACAGTAGTTTCAGGAACAAAACGCTTGACCCTGGAACGGGGCTGCTCTCGGACCAAGACGACAGCAGCGGTCTCTGCCTTTCTGCCAGCATCCAAGATATCTTGGGCGGTGTTAGCGCTTTGCAGCCTGCTTTCCGTACTCAGGCGTGAGCGTTTGTAGCCCATTTGTAGCAGTGAACTGACGGCCTTGTCCAGAACCTGTTGGGCCTTACGCTTCTGCACACTTTCCCACTCCATGGTCTCTACTGAGGATGGAGGGCGAGCCGGAAGGTAACTCTCAGGCACGGTTTGAAATAGATGAAAATTGGTTTGGCCTTTCATAAAAAGATGACCAAGATTTTCCAAAGCTTGCAAGCTGCTCGGTGAATCCTCCACGCCTAGGAATAATCTTGTGCTCATAATAGCGCCTCCTTACAAAAAATATCGTCGGTGCGCCGCCGGATTAGGAGGGCCCCCTGTGAGGAAAAGTTGCCCAACCAGTACCATTTTCTCGGACTCTCTACGCGTACTTCTGGTCAGGAAGTTTTTAGCCAATTTACGCGGCCTCATATTCGCCTTCAAGTTCGAGAATGTACTCGTTCCATCTTTCCCCCGCGGTCACCTTGAAGGTTCCTTCTCCCTTGATCCCGGCCAGTTTCCCTGTGGCGTGATAAGTCTTCCACGTACCGCTGCTAATTTTAGTACTGCCGTCACGTCGGCCATCGAAGCGGCTGTATGCGGATCCTTCTTGAAAATAGGCCATAACGTAACCCTGCATAGGGCCTGAACCCTTGGTCCGGTCATGGTAGGTGACACTCCGGCGGGCGACAAACTCGCCGGCTAGACCAGGTTCGTACTCAATGGGTTCCCCTTCCATTTCTGTCAGCGTTAGGGTATGACCAGGTGTGTCATGAACCTGGAGCGCCTCAATTTTGGTGACTCGAAGAAGATACTTGTCCTTTCGTTTCATACTCTTCTCCTTTCATGAACCTGCGATTTTGGTGACCCTGCTAATGAATTGAGGAATGAGATTCGGAGACCCAACTGGTTGAAAGTGCGTAATTGCCAGGGCAGGAAGAGCTATCTCGTACTAGCTTCAACCAAGATCGAGAGCGGGATAACAAGAGCGGAACTCGCTACGTTGACAGAAACTAGAAGGTGGCGCAAAAGGGACATCTCTTCCAAAATACTGGATACCAGCCTCTACAAAGAAACTACCGCTACTGGCGCACGCAACTGTATGGCACAAGCAGGTCACGACGTCTATAAACACTGACATTCGCCGGCTATTATAGCCCGTCCCCTAGACCCCCAATAGAACAGACGATGGTCCATTGGGAGCCGAGCTGGCATACTTTAAGCTTCATTCGTCTCCTCAAAATCTGGTTTTAATTGACTACATGAACGCTTTATAACTACATGCTACGCCCAATCTCCAGCCACTGTCAAAGAGAAAAAGCGTGCAATTCTATTTTCCCTTCGCTCGAAAAAGTGTTCATTCTGGTCACTTGAGAAGATGAGGATGCTCTGCTTCTATCTTCTTCCTGATGTCTTCGTCCAATTCAGCCCCGCACAATGTTGCTGCTTTGGAAAGCTGTCTCATAGATAGATTTTTCACGTCCCGCAGGGTAGCCCAGCGCAGGAACACCCCGCTCAGGTTCGCATCTATAAGGTTGGCACCAGTGAGGATGGTTTGGTCAAGAAACGCACCACTGAGGTTTGCCCCTAAAAAATCCGCCCCAATGAGATTTGCCTGGTAGAGGAATGCCCTGCTTAGGTTTGCCCTCCTGAGGTTGGCACCTATGAGCTTAGCCTCGTCAAGCAACGTCCAACTGAGGTCGACCCCATTGAAATTAGTCCCACGGCAATCTGCCTCACGCAGATTTGCCCTGCTGAGATTGGCACTTCCCACGATTTGGTCCTTGGCGCTCAAGTTGGCCCAGCGGAGGTCAACTCCGCGAAGGTTCGTTCCGCGGAGGTCTGCACCCAAGAGGAACGCATCACGCAGATTGGCATCACGCAAAAAGGCCCCGCGGAGGTCAGCCTCACTCAGATTTACGCCAACCAGTTCTGCACCGCGGAGATTCGCATCTCTAAGCTTAGCCTTTTCAAGGTCCGCCTCACGGAGGTCGGCCCCACTCAAATTCGCTTCTGTTAAGTCCGTCTCGCCCAGATACGCCAAGCGAAGGTTTGCTCCGCGAAGGTCAGCTTCGCTGAACGCTACACCATGGAGGTCGGCCTCGCGGAGATTAACGTTTCGAAGGTCAGCATCAGATAGGTTAGCCTCGTAAAGGTCGGGGATAAAACCTGGATGTTCCCGTCTCCAAGTGTTCCATACCTCCGCACCCTCATTAAGTTTAGCTAAATGTTCTGGATTAGCCATTTTTACACCACCTCTCCATCCCTGGTGTATAGCAAACTGGACAGGCAACAAGGCGAACTTGCTGGAATAGTAAAAAATTAATTGTGGGCTAGTTTTGTTACCGCAAACAAGGGTTTATAAGCTGGCAATAGGTTACAGGAAGGCTGGAGTTGGTGCAACAAAAAAGGGTCACTTAGATTTTCGATTTCGGATTGCGGATATGTATTCAACTTCGCATAGATTGGACTTGAGGGCTGAGATATTCCCGAAGTGGCGGATGTTGCCAGCCTCTGCAATCAACAATGGCTAGGCCGTCCTGCGTGATGCTGCAGAGGCTGGCAATCCCGCGTCTCGCGGGACTCGGGCTGCCACTGCCTCCGGTCCAAAGGACTTCCGCCCCGTAAGGGTAGCAGACTGAGCGTAAACGGAGGGAATGGCTCAGCTTTCAAGCGTTTATGCGGATTAAATACGTAACCGTTTCTTGAGCAGACTCAACAGCCGCCACGACTTCCTGGGCCTTGTCAGCGCTATCTGTGTAGTTGGCAATAACCGAAGCTGAATCTCTGCCCAACCGCTCAGCAATTGCTCTGCCAATACCCCGAGAAGATCCGGTGACCAAGGCTACTTTCCCATGAAGCATAAGTGTCTCCTTATAACTTTGAGTTATCAAATTAAGTTAAAAGAAATGTCCTTATCAGTGGGCTGTCTAACGAGATTATTGGATTAATGGAGTGTTGGAGAAAGACTTAAATTTGAAGCTCCCTGAACTACCGCCAGGGCGTGACAGGGTATGCAGACTAAGAACCAGCATTGCTGTTGCTTTCATCATTGTCGATTGCAATCGGCTTTCTTTCATTTCGATAAATGATGAGCTTATCACCTGGATGGATGACTCCCCTGGGGTTGAGGCGATTCCAAATTAAGAGTGAAGACAAGGGTACCCCAAATCTATCCGCGATGGTGGTGAGACTATCCCCTTCTCTAACATAATAAATTCGCTCTCTTTTGCCCGCTTCCCAGTGTTTCAGGAGATTTCGGTATCGAACCTGGAAATCCATGGATGCCCCATTTGGAACCAGGATCGTATGGTTGCCTTCTTGCAGGTAGTGTCCCCGAATTTCGGGATTCAAATCCTTGATCGCCTTGAAATTGGTTTGCGCTGCCTGGGCAACAATCCGGATCGGAGTTTCTTCGGAACATTGAACCTGAATCCGTTCGAAGCTCAAGGGCGGATAGTAGTCTTCTTCACTGAGATAAAAGCCATATTTTGCTGGGTCGTTTAAAATCAGCTTTATTGCCAAGATCCGAAAGATATACCGTTGGGTTTCGAGAGGAAGATAAAGCTGATAGTAGTCATTGGTTCCCTGCTCGATGATTTCAGCCATGAGCCCTTCTTCACCCATATTGTAGGCGGCAGCCGCCAGAGTCCATGAGCCAAAAATCGAGTTTAAGTCTTGAAAAAGCCTAATCGCTGCCTGGGTAGAGGCAAAGAGATTTCGTCTCTCATCGATGCGGCTGTTGATTTCCAGGCCATATTTTTTGCCGGTGTACTTCATGAACTGCCAGAACCCTAAAGCTCCCTTATTGGAACGAACATGAGGTCGCAGAGCACTTTCTGCAATGGCAACGTATTTGAGATCATCTGGCATCCGGTTGTCTTTCAGCATCTCTTCAATATAAGGCAGATAACGGCTAGAGCGCTTCAGATAGAGAATGGCCTGGGATCTATGCCAGAATGAAAGCAGTAGCTCCTTTTCAAGTCGCTCCCGGACCTCTTGCATTTGCACAGGGACTTGCTCGTTACAAAAGTCCAGGGGTGTTGATATCTTGAGAGATGAGATCAGTGAGGGGAAATAGGCAGGTTCTAGGGATTCAGCATGAATGTTCGAGAAAGAAAAAAACACCACTAGAGGCAAGAAGACGAGACGGAATTTCATAGCACTCACCTTTGTCAGATCAGATCAGTTTTTTAACTGCAGTTCTCATTGCGGACTTCCCAGGGGCCGTCGACTTTGTATCATAACCCAAAAGATTGATGATTTCAGATCTTAGATTGTAGATTGTAGATTCAGGCTGCACCGGGGATTGGGTATCCTCATCCCCAGCAGTTTGGTGTATGATAACCCATAATCATGGAATTGCTACCTATAACAAAGCTAATCCGGTGTTACAAGTATTTTTAGAAGAAGAGACTGGCAGAGATAAGGAGAGATAGCCATGAACACGAAAGAAGTGGCGCGTGCCGTGATCTTGGTGGCCATCGCGGTGGCCTTATCGCCATTCTTTATTCCGGTGGGCATTTCTAAATGTTTTCCCGCCCAGCACATGGTCAATGTTCTTGCTGCCGTCATGCTGGGACCGGCCTATGCTGTTGGTATCGCTACCATCGCAGCCATTATTCGAAACATCTTAGGCCTCGGGACTCTACTCGCCTTTCCGGGAGGAATGATAGGCGCGCTGCTGGCCGGTCTGGCCTATCGTGCCTCCAAGAACATCTACCTAGCCGGACTCGGAGAAATTATCGGCACCGGACTCTTGGGCTCCCTTGCCAGCGTTTGGATTGTTGCTCCCCTCTTCATGGGAAAGACCATGGCCCTGGCCACCCTTATCGTAGCCTTTAGCGTCAGCACGCTGGGAGGAACCGTCATCGGCATCATCTCTCTGCATCTTTTGCGCAAAGGGGGAATCTGGGAGCCGTGATCCTATTGCGCGACATACGGTATCGTTATCCACGCACCAACTGGATATTGAAAGGGGTCGACCTTTCAGTAGACGATGGAGAGTACGTCTTCGTCGCCGGTGCCAACGGCTCGGGGAAGTCTACCCTTGGTTACCTGTTCAACGGCCTCGTGCCGCACTTCTTCGGTGGCACTCTGGAAGGCTCTGCATCGATTAATCACGCCGACATTAGAGACAAGAGCGTCGCCGAGCTTTTCAGCCATGTGGGGCTCGTACTCCAAAACCCGGATGCTCAACTCTTCAACAGCACGGTCGAAGACGAGATCGCTTTTGGGTTGGAGAGCCTGGGCCTCTCTGGAGGGGAGATCAACAACCGCATTCGAGAGATCTCAAGAACGCTCAATATCGAAGATCTTCTTGGTCGCTCTCCTGAGACCCTTTCGGGCGGTGAGAAGCGGTTGGCGGCCATAGCATCTGTTCTCTGTTTAGACCCACCTGTTCTGCTAATGGATGAACCCTTTGGAGATCTGGATTGG
Organism: Deltaproteobacteria bacterium; assembly: GCA_020347625.1. GTDB lineage: Bacteria > Desulfobacterota > Syntrophobacteria > BM002 > BM002 > BM002. The sequence goes on along the minus strand of CP070735.1, from coordinate 1,859,613 downwards.
CAAGCGGCCAAGGGGTTGCGTCAGACCCTTCTGGAGATCAACAGAATTGGTAAAACCCTGGTCGTCATCGAACAACGAGTCGATCGTTCTCTGCAGGACGCCACCAGATGCCTCATCCTCGATGCTGGCAGCCTTTTACATGATGGACCCACGGAAACCGCCAAAGAGGTTCTAATTAAAGAACACTTGATACCGAATTATCCCAACCGAAGCCAGAATGGGCC
>CP070735.1:1848776-1859289 GCA_020347625.1 Deltaproteobacteria bacterium | reverse complement strand
CGGCAAAAACAGTAATCATTCCAATGAGGACGGTGGTGACAGGTGGAAATTGCCCCAGACATAACAGCGCCGCCGCCATGGGAGTTGTCAGGTCAATGAGCAGGTGGGGTGTTCTGGACAACGCCAGAAAGAGTCTCAACTGCTGTGACCTGGCTGATAGTTGCATGCTCATGTTTATTTTGCGTTAATCCTTTTGCTTGGAAAAATATTTAACGCCTATTCCCTCAGCTTCGCATACTGTCCATACCAGATTTCGACATCCACCTCGATTTACTAACCACAGAGACACGGAGGGCACAGAGTCCGTTTTCTTTTTTGCCCGATCGGGAGACGGCGATCGGGCAAAAGATCGCAGCCCTTCGGGCACGATCTAGTAACCGCATGTCTTCATGACATCTGTTGGCACCGGCTAAAGAGCTTTCGCCACAGGCGGAGGCTCTTTTCCCTGGCCGTCGTCTCCCGGCCAGGGAAAAATCACCCCCCTCTGTGTCCTCTGTGCCTCTGTGGTAAATCCACTATCAAGCTCCTTATTATGCGGAGGAAAGTTACTAATCTTAAATATTCTAGCTCAGTGTGGAAATGTCATCTTTGCGCCGAACCACCCCAGCACTGTTATCACTATTGGGAGGATGAGAGTTAGCACCATGTAGAAAACCCTTGTCCCGGAGGCGTGCAGCATTATCTCGGGTGTTGTGACTCGCCACCAAAAAATAACCAAGACTAAGGTAATGAGGATGAGGGAACCGAAAACCTTTACTGCGATAATCCTTGACCACTTGCTGGCGTAATTGAGCCACCAATTGTAGGGCCCGGTGAGCATGGCCACGGGTGTGGCCACAAGACCAGCCACCAGGACATGAAAAGCGCTGGTCTCAAGCGATTCATTTCCAGTTACCAGGTAGAGGATGTTCAATGCACTGAAGAGCATCACGAAGGCAATGGGAAAGTGGACCGTCATGGGATGGGGATGGCGGCGTAACATCGGAATCTTGCGGAAAACCGCCAACAGGAAATCCGGAACATGTTCGTCCATGGGATCTTTTTCAGGCTTCAAAATACCAACCTGAGGAAATCTTTCGAAGACCTCAGTATCATGGGGAGCGGCCTCAATATCCTCGGTCAAATCCATTCCCGACTGATGCCGCCGCATGTGGTTGCCTGTTTTCCACAACTTACTCTCGGAGACATCGTAAACCTTACCATCATGGGCGATGTACACAGGTTGTCCATCTTCTCCGTTAAATCTGGCCAGTTCTTCGCGAGTGAATTCTTTCAACGTGCCTGCCATTTCTTAACCTCAGATTCCAGGAACAATTTCTAACGATTGTGAAGCTTGTCTCAAACGCTTTAAGATATCCGATCTCCCCCCACGATGCAAGTAAGCGAAGAAATAATTGAGGATTTAGGAATTAGATATCCATCTTCACAAGAATCTCTGCTCCCCTCGGAAACCATGTCACAATTCGCCGAACCCGTCATTCCGGACGAGCCCGCCTTAGGCGGCGAGATCCGGAATCTAGGAAGAGTTTAATATAATAAGATTGTCTCTGAATCCCTTAATCCCTCAATTCGGACTTCTCGTACCAGCGCGCCAGCCGTGCGGGATTACTTCCCAGAAAATATGCCACCAACACAGCTTGATTGATCAAGGTTGTTTTTAAAACACCGAGTTTCAGCCAGCGTCGCGCTGAGGTAATAACAGCCGTGGGCGCGATTACAATACGACCCTCTTTCCTGAGCCTCTGCACCAGAACAAAGTCTTCCATGATGGGCATATCAGGAAAACCCCCGAGGGAGCGGAAAAGATCTGCCTTCAGGAAGATGGCCTGATCCCCATAGGGCATCTGCATGAACCGGGCCCTTGAGTTGGCCAGCTTTTCGATTATCCGAAGACCCATTCCTGCGCCCTCGATGGCCAGCTTAAAAGCACCGGCAACGGCGGAAGGATTGGCCAAAACCCTCCGGATGTCCCGATCAAATCCCTCAGGCAATCGAGTGTCCGCATGGAGGAAAAGGAGTATGGTGCCTTTTGCCACCAGTGCGCCAGCATTCGCCTGATTGGCACGACCCGCTGCGGTGACGAGCAGCCGAACGCCAAAGCTCTTTGCCAGCTCGTCGGTGCCATCGCTACTGCCCCCATCCACCACCACTATCTCCACATCCTTACTCTTTTGCGCGTTAGCCAGGGTCGCGCTTAGGTTGTCTGCCTCGTTTAGCGTCGGAATAATAATGGAGATTAGGGGTTTCTCGGATGGCTCTCTTACATTCACACCAACCCCTCGTCAATGAACCACAACAAACTGCCAGACGGCCGAACTCTGGCAGCCGGGTACTGTTGGGCTGCACTCTCGGGACTATTCAGAATCTCCTGGAATACGTCCCTCTTATCAGACCCAGAGGCAAGGAATAGGACACATCTGGCCTGATTGATCACTGGGAAGGTCAAGGTGACCCGCGGCACGGCGGGGGATGCGCTGGTCCCGGCTACAGCCACTACCCAGCGCGTTTTCTCTTCCAGGACCGGTTCACCAGGAAAAAGGGATGCTGTGTGGCCATCTTTTCCCAAGCCCAGCAAAATCAGGTCAAAGGCAGGAAAAGCCATAGGCATTCTATCGCGGGCAGCATCTTGAAAGAACTCTCGGAGGGACCTTTCGTATTCTCTTGCAGCGGTCTTGGGGAGTTCCCCTTCGGTGGGGACTCTGTGCACGTTTTCCGAAGGCACTGGTGCCTTTGATATTAGACTTTCAAAAGCCAATGCAAAATTGCTGTCAGGGTGATCCGGCGAAACACAACGTTCATCACCCCAGAAAACATGCGTATGCTCCCAGGGCATTCTCCGGGCAAATTCCTCTTTTGCCAAATATTCATATAGCAAACGAGGCGTGCTGCCACCTGACAGGGCAAGCGTAAAGATGGTTCTGTCTTCGACCGCTGTCTCAGCCAGTTCGACGATAAACTCTGCAGCAGCCTTGCTCAAATCCAAGAGAGTCGGATAGCTTCGTATTTCAGGTTTCATCGTCAAATTGTCAGGGATTTCCAAGGATAGACTGCCTGCTGCCTGCTACAAGCTGTCTGCTGCCCGCTGGGCATTGCCTCTTGCGGTTGTAACTCAACCGCTGATCGCCCCGCCTCAGGTGAACCCCGCGCCGGCTGTGCAGGTATAACAGTGATGTGAGACTGCGATTGGCTCACCTGGCTCAGGTAGTTGGCCCAACTCTGATATGTGGGTCTTTTTCCCGCCGGTAAATAGCCCTGCGGCTTGATTAAAATCGCAATCATAAATATATCCATCCCAAGACACTGAGATTAAAGATCGACACATTAGCCCCTCGATGGCGCAGGGATTGAAGCTCGAGGCAAGTTTTCTTAGATAACTCTCCAGATTTCCCGATTTCTCGAGCCACTGGCGAAATCTCCCCAGGGGCGCATTAGCAAAAGTAAAAAGGTTGTTGAAAACGATCCCCCACTTCTTTTCTAAAACCTGGCAAAATCTCTTTTCCAACTGCTCCTGCGAGGAAGGAACAAATGCACCGGTGGGATTGGACACCAGATTTAACTCTAAACCGGAGCCGACTCTGCCATATCCCAAACCGTTCAATTTTTTAAGAACATTGATAGATTCCTGGAAAACACCTTTACCTCGTTGCGAGTCTGCCTGCGCTTCATTGAGAGACGGGAAGGAGGCCACGATCGCCACGCGGTTTTTTCTACAGAGGTCAATAAGGTCATCCCGGTCGCCAGCCGTCAAGGTAGTTAAATTGGAGCGAAGCACGAGCCTCCGGGTAAGAGGTGAAAGTCTTTCGATCATATCCGGCAAATTAGGATTCATTTCCGGTGCGCCGCCAGTAATGTCTATAACTTCAAAGCGAAACTTCTGCGCAAAGCCTACTACCTCATCTAAAGTCTCAGCACTCATCACCTCTTGCCGGTTCGGCCCGGCTTCCAAATGACAGTGGCGGCATGCCTGATTGCACATTAGTCCAACATTAAGCTGTAATGTGATGGTCTTTTCCCGCGTCAAATTAAGACCGTGCGTTTCAAGGGTCTGTCGGAACGGTTCAACCGGTAGCTTCTCTTCCGCACCTTCCTCTATTTCTTGTAATTTTTGTGCGGTCTCCATCCTTTGTACCTTGTATTTTATTTTTATTAAGAGCCTATGATGCCAGCTCTAAAAAATTCGGTGGGCTAGAATTTCCCCCTCAATGTCTAGGTCGATGAAACTGACAGGCAAATTACAGTATTAGTTATAAAGCTATCGAATTCACAGGTCTGGGACAGATCTTTAAAGTGAAATTTTCTTGGTTATGTTGCGCATCTGGACACCGTGTACTAGCGAGGCGCCACCGCGAATTGCAGTTGCCACATGAACTGCTTCGGTCATCTCGCCCAAATTGGAGCCTTTTTCCAAACAATCCTTGGTGTAAGCATCAATACAATAGGGACATTGGACGGTGTGGGCGACGGCCAAAGCAATAAGAGCCTTTTCCCTTTCCGTTAGTTCACCCTCGGCAAATACTGCCGCGTAGTAATCAAAGAATTTTTTTGCCAGCTCAGGCGCTTCTTCACCAATCTCCTCGAACTTAGGCAAATCCTGTGGGTGGTAGTAAGTCTCCATTGTCATATCCCCCCTGGAAGGACCCTACTCTTCCTCATCAATTATCAACCTCATCCACTTCTGAGCAACATCGGGTCCCCAACTTCCCGAGTCGTATGGGTGGAGGCGTTCCCCTCGATCACCACAAGTCTCACATTCCTGTAATATTGGGGTTAGGAATGACCAACTGAGCCTTACCCCATTATGACTCCAGAAAAGCATCTGATCACCCTGGATGCAATCCAACAGAACTTTTTCATATGCCTCAAGGGTGGGGCCTCTGTAGTTCTGGTCATAAGAAAAGTCCATTGTTACAGGTCGAAGACAGCTGCGGGCTCCGGGATATTTGGTCTGGAAAGTTAAGGTTATTTTTTCTTGAGGATAGATCCCTAGAACGAGCCGGTTAGCGAGGATTTCCTCGCCTAAGACATTGCGAAACATTGAATGAGGCACTCGCTTGAACTGGACTACTATTCGGGTCATTTTCCTGGCTAACCTCTTACCAGAGACAAGGTAAAAAGGGACGCCCCTCCAACGCCAACTATCAATAAACACCCTCATCATAGCGAAAGTCGGGATGAGAGACTTAGGGTTCACCCCCGACTCTCCACGATATCCAGGAACCTCTACGCCATTGATAGTTCCAGGCCCATACTGTCCCAGAATTAGATTATCTTCCTGCTCGCCCCCAGCAAGAGGTTTAAGAGAGCGAAATACTTTGGTCTTCTCGTCTCTTACCAGATCGGCCTCAAAGATGGAGGGCGGTTCCATAGCAATCATTGCCAGGACCTGCATCATATGGTTCTGGAACATGTCCCTGATTACACCAGCATGTTCGTAGTAGCCAGCCCGGTTTTCAACCCCCAGCTTTTCTGCCGCAATGATTCCCACATAAGCGATATAACTGCGATTCCAGATTGGTTCGAAAATGGCATTGGCAAAACGAAACATCAAGATATTTTGTATCGTCTCTTTAGCCAAATAGTGATCAATCCTGAAAATCTGGTGCTCCTTGAAACTCTGGTGGAGAGTCTGATCGAGTTCCAGCGCCGTCTGCAAATCTCGGCCAAACGGTTTCTCCACAACAATACGAGCCCAGCCCTTGCCATCTTCTCTTTCTCTGGAAAGTCCAACCTTTCCAAGCATCTCAGCAATGACCGGATAGAGATGCGGAGGAACAGCAAGATCGAAAACCTTATTTCCCCCTGTGTGATGCTTCTCGTCCAGTTCTTGAAGAAATGTTGCCAGATCTTCATAAGAATCTATTAAATCATAGGTCACTGGTTTGTAGTAAAGGCTGGCAGAGAATTCCTCCCACCGGGAAAGATCTGCTTTTTCAGCATCTGGATAGCTGTATCTTAAGCTCTTCCGGAACTCCTCGTGACTCATTTGCGTGCGGCTGGCCCCAACAATAATGAACGGCTTCGGCAAGCCATCGTTCAGGTACAGGTTATAAAGAGCAGGCACCAACTTTCGGGAGGTAAGGTCGCCGGATGCTCCGAATATAACAATGGTGCAGGGATCCAGGGGCCCAATCACTACGCATTCTTGTGGAGGAATGTCGATTGAACCCGCTTTCCCCTTTACTCTGGTAGTCTGTTCTCTTGATTGTTCATTAGACATGACAGACGATCTCGTGGTTATTCATAGCGTGGGCTATTTGTAATCATTCATGACAGCGAGTGCAAAGGGAAAAGACGCAATATCCAGCTAACAGCAGGCAGCTTGCAGCCGGCAGCAGAAATTGACTCCCAAAATGGCTGCTCAAATAGCCTTGAAAGAGCCGCAAACGTCATACCGGACGAGACGAAGGCGAGATCCGGTATCCAGTACCCGATTTTTCTCTGGATTCTCCGCCGCAGGCGGACTTCACGACTTCCGGAATGACGAACTGGGTGCCCGCTGCCTGCGGTTAGCTGCCAGCTTTCTCCATAGCCTCGACTTTCGCCAGCCTCCGAACGTGTCGCTCTTCGCCGGTGAACCGGGCAGAAATAAACGCCATGACGAGCTCTTTGGCAAGCTCCTCTCCTATGATTCTTGCCCCCAAACAAAGCACGTTGATATCGTCATGCTCCACGCCCTGGTGAGCAGAATAGGTGTCGTGGCAAAGTCCAGCGCGTATGCCTTTCATTTTATTAGCGGCAACACAGGCTCCCACCCCACTGCCACATATAAGGATGCCGCGCTCTGCCTTGCCTTTCTGGATAGCTTCACCGATTGCCTTGGCAAAATCCGGATAGTCTGCCGGTTTCTCTTCGAAGGCCCCGAGATCTATCACATGGAAGCCTTCACCCTCGATGTAAGCTCTCATCTTCTCTTTGAGCTCAAAACCAGCATGATCTGCGGCCAGGGCTATGTGCATAATGTTATAGGTCCGTTTTCTATGTTAGCTCACTCCGTTCGCAGCAGAGCGCCAAGCGCATAGCGCAGAGCGTTTGGTAAACAGTAAAAGGTGAACGGTAATGGGATCAGGATAGCGATATAAACTTCTTACCGTCTACCTCATATTGCCTAGCAGGTTGCAAAAAAGCTAGAAACAGCCACATTCGTCATACCGGACGAGGCGAAGCCGAAATCCGGTATCTAGTAAGGTATTGTTTTTTCTGGTTTCCGGATAGTCGCTCCGCGACTTCCGGAATGACAGGCGTGGTGCTCCTAAGATAAATATCGAGTTTTTAGCACCCTCCTACTGCGCAGAGCGCTATGCGCTCTCCTACTTCCCAACCAGTCTCTTCGCTCTCTTCACTACGTTTTCAACAGTAAATCCATATTGTTTGAAATTCTCACTTGCCGGCGCACTGGCGCCGAATTTGGTAATGGCGATGATATCACCCTCATCCCCTACCCACTGGCGCCAACCAAGTGGTACGCCCGCCTCTACGGCCAGTCTTGCCTTGACCTGAGGGGGCAACACCTCGTCACGGTATTCCTGCGATTGCTCCATAAAGAATTCCCAGCAAGGCATACTCACCACCCTGGCATCTATGCCGTCAGTTGCTAGACTTTCCTGTGCTGCCATAATGAGTTGCACCTCTGAACCCGAGGCCATAAGAATAATATCTGGCGTAGCTCCTTTTTCTTTGGAAAGTACATAACCGCCTTTGAGCAGTCCTTCAGCTCCCGCAAACTTACCCCGGTCGAAGATGGGTAAGCCTTGTCGAGTGAGCACAAGCATAGTAGGGCAGTCATTGCAGGTCATGGCGGCACGCCAGGCAAAGGCAACCTCATTGGCATCGCCGGGTCGGATGACACAGAGATTCGGCATAGCCCGTAACGAGGCCAGATGTTCTATGGGCTGGTGTGTCGGACCATCCTCACCAACGCCGATGGAATCATGGGTCATCACGTAGATCACCGGTAACTCCATCAGCGCTGCAAGGCGGATGGCAGGTCGAGCATAGTCTGTAAAAATAAAAAACGTTGCGGCATAAGGGCGTATGCCGCCGTGGAGCGCCATACCCGAACAACAGGCGGCCATGGTATGCTCGCGCACACCCCAAGCAATGTTGCGTTTTTCATAGTTTCCTTTGACAAAATAGGTCGAGTCACCGATGAGCGTCTTGGTGGATGGCGCCAGATCAGCACTCCCGCCTAAGAGCCAAGGGACCTTGTCGGCGAAACTGTTTAGCACTTTGCCTGACGCCACTCGGGTGGCCATGGGACCGTCGTCTGGGGTAAAATTCGGGATGTCGTCATCCCAGCCGGAGGGAAGACCGCCGTCCAAAGACGTTTGGAGTTGAGCCGCCAGATCAGGATAAGCCTCTTGATAGACAGCAAATTTCTCGTTCCATGCCTCTTCGAGTTTCTCGCCCCGCTCGGCAACCTTGCCCATGTGGTCGAGAGCCAGATCCGGGACCAAGAAGGTTTCATTCTCTGGCCAGCCATAAACCCTTTTGGTTAGCTTGACCTCCTCTTCTCCCAAGGGCTCTCCGTGGGCCTTTGCCGTGTCCTGCCTGTTGGGAGAACCGTAACCGATGTGTGAACGCACAATGATAAGCGACGGCCGCTCTTTTTCTTCTCTGGCTTTGGTGAGCGCATCTGCCAGCGCAGCAAGATCATTTGCTTTGTCACCAATATCCTGTACGTGCCAGTGGTAGGCCTCAAAGCGTTTGCCCACATCATCCGAGTATGTCAGGGTAGTGTCTCCCTCTATGCTGATTCGGTTGTCGTCATAAACGCAGATGAGCTTACCAAGCCCGTAATGGCCGGCCAAAGAGGCCGCCTCGTGGGAAGCGCCTTCCATGAAATCACCATCACTGCAAAATGCATAGACATGATGATCCACAATGTCATGACCCTCGCGATTGAAAACTGTCGCAAGATGCGCCTCCGCCATAGCCATACCCACCGCATTCATGATGCCTTGGCCCAACGGTCCTGTGGTGGTCTCCACTCCGGGTGTCATTCCGTATTCGGGATGTCCCGGGGTCTTGCTTTCCCATTGCCGGAAATTCTTGATCTCTTCCAGTGAAAGATCGTAGCCGGTCAAGTAAAGCATGGCATAGAGAAGCATCGATGCATGACCGCATGAAAGGATGAAGCGGTCGCGATTGAACCATTTTGGATCACCTGGATTGTGCCGGAGAAACTGTGTCCACACCACATAGGCCAAGGGGGCCAATGCCATCGGAGTCCCCGGGTGACCAGAGTTTGCCTTCTGCACTGCATCCATAGAGAGTGTGCGGATGGTGTTGATGCAAAGAAGATCCAGATCCATTTTCTCAATACTCATTACCAACCTCCCATTCTGTTTGATTATCCATACGAGTGTTCTATGGAGCTTTTGCTTGTTGCAGATCAGAACTCGAATAAATAATCCAGGCCCAAAGGACCTGGCTTCGCCCAGCTACGCCGCGGCAGGCCCTGGCTTTGAGCTACCCAAGAGCGCGGCACAGGGCTCATGGCACAATGCAAATAACAATCTAAAAAAGCTTGTCCTCTCTTTATGCCTTGCGCCTTATGCCTTACGCCTTAAACCTCTTTTACCGGCAAAGCCATCGAAACTTGACCTGACCCACAGGACCAGGTTTTCTTCGCTCGAATAAATATTTTGATAACCTTGAACCAGGTTGATTACATGCTCCATTCCCATTTTTAAAGGGGAAGGTTGTGCTCGTGATAGTTTTGCTCCAGCTGGTGAGCAGATCACGATAGGAAATCCTTGCTAGATGAGGTAGGCCAGTACCTTGCACTTATTTTTTTAGAAAAGTATTACCGGACTCGAATGGGTTGCCAACCCCCTTGAACTGGCAGGATGCCCTGAGGGTTAGGTGCAGTTCATAACCATCTTTGGTCCGATGTTATAGTGCATGAGAAAAACTCAAGTCAAGTGTGCATATCCCCCAAAAGGTATCAGTCCGCCTCATCCTTTGGGAGCGACGGGATCGAAAAGTTCATTGTTTGCAGACGATTGGGGAAAATCTGGGCTAGAATCAAAGTAGATGTGATTTAGATGAGGGGTACTTTGCAAACTGGTCAGTTCTCAGGAAGGACTCTCCTCTTTGAGAGCATTTTTTATCCGCTCACAGGCTTCGGCCGATAGAGAATGCTCGGGCATAATATCCATCTCCTCAGCTCGCTCCGAACACTTGTGTACAGCGTCCCTCACGAACAACAGTTGCTTCCAACAACGTGTACAAAATTTGCACATCAGGAGGTGTATCTTCAGTGCAACACGTTGATATAAAGACAATTTGCCATCCAGAGACAGGGACATTAGCTCAGTAGCTTGCTTACACGAGTACATCATTTCCTCTTTTCCTCGCCAAACCATCTTAGTTGTAAGCATTCTCTCAAACGCATGCGGGCTCGGTGAAGCATGACGCCCCCATTAGTCGGGGTGACATCTAAAATCTTACGGACTTCCTCTGCGCTGAGCCCATCGAGCTCCCGTAAGGTGAATGCTTGATTGAGTCGGGG
>CP070735.1:1828032-1848676 GCA_020347625.1 Deltaproteobacteria bacterium | reverse complement strand
TGACAAAGCAAAGCTACCACCTGATGCTTTTGGATATCAAGATGCCGGAGATGGATGGGGTAGAAGTATTGAAACGGGCCAAAGAGATGCGTCCGGATATAGCGGTGGTCATGATGACCGCCTATGCCACGGTGGAGACTGCCGTAGAGGCAATGAAAATTGGTGCCCTGGAATACCTGATGAAACCCTTCGACCCCGACACTCTTGTTCCGCTGGTGGTAAAGCTCTACGAAACCGTCGAGCGCAGTGGCGAACGCGAGGTAGAAGTGGGGGCAGTAGTTCTGGCAGCTGGCTTTGGATCCTATGACCCAGCTTTGGGTTCGAATACCTATGGCTACGGTGAGTATCCCAATGTGGTCACTAGCATCGAGTTTGAAAGGTTGATCAGTGGCACAGGGCCCAATGAGGGACGGTTGCTGCGACCCAGCGACGGCAAAGAGATCAGTAAGGTGGCCTGGCTCCAGTGCGTGGGCTCCAGAGATATACAGGCCGACGCGGACTACTGCTCATCCGTTTGCTGCATGTTCTCCATTAAAGAAGCCCTGCTGGCAAAAGAGCGTACCCATGGTCAGGTGGACGCAGCCATTTTCTACATGGACATGCGCACTTTCGGCAAGAACTTCCAGCGTTACAGGGAGAAGGCGGAGAAGGAATACAATGTCCGGTTTCAGAGGAGTCGGGTCCACTCGGTGGAGCCAGAGGGCGGTAATGGGGATTTGAGGATTTCCTACACCGATCTGGACGGGTCTGGTCGTGAGGAGATTGTTGATCTCGTGGTCCTGGCCGCAGGACAGAGGCCCCCGTCGGGCACTGAACCGCTAGCAGAAATGACCGGTGTAGAGCTCAATTCTTGGGGTTTCTGCCAATTGCAGGCTTTCTCTCTGAGCCGCACTGCACAAGAAGGCGTGCTAGTGGGAGGGTCCTTCTCCGGCCTCCGGGATATTTCAGAATCGGTGATTCAGGCGAATTCAGCCTCTTTGCAAGCATCCAGTCTTATTCATTCCAAAGGAGGCGGCTTGGCTGAGGCCACCGAGCAGTTGCCTGAATTTCGCGACGTCTCCCGTGAGCTTCCCAGGACAATGGTAGCAATCTGCACCTGCGGTGACACCCTTGCCCAAGCAGCGAATCTTGAAAGTGTGGAAACAGCGGTATCGGGCCTACATTCCGTGAGCCAGGTCCATCGCATTGAACGTATCTGTACGCAAGAAGGCTGGAGTCAGCTGGAAGAAATGTTTAATGGCAGCGAGGCAAATCGTCTGCTTATTGGCGCTTGTCTGCCCTATGTTTATACAAAGAAGCTGAGGGAACTGGGAAAAACAACTGGTTTGAATCCAGCGCTTATGGAGGTTGTAGACATTTGCACTCCGGCATTCCCCAATAAGAACTCTGGCCCGGAGCAGATCAGCCAGGAAATAAGGACAAGTATTGCCATGGGGGTGAGCAAGGTGAAGGGTATGGAACCTTCACCTCCAGCCGCCATCCTCGTAAACCAGAACGCTCTGGTAGTGGGAGGCGGCATAGGCGGCATGAGTGCGGCTCTGGCGATTGCCGATCACGGCTTTGGGGTAAATCTGGTAGAGAAAGAGGATGAACTCGGAGGCAATTTGAGAGCTCTACATCGAACTCTAGAGGGTGAACCACCCCAGGAACTCTTGGAAGAGACGATCTTACGGGTTGAGAAACACCCCAACATCCAAGTTTATAAGAAGGCTCAGGTGATGCACTCTCTAGGCAGGGCAGGTCGCTTTCTCACCACTATTGAAAAGGAAGACGGGGGGGGAGAGACTTTGGAACATGGCGTAACGGTTCTGGCTACTGGCGGTAAAGAAGCCCCTACCGAGTCCTATGGGTACGGACAAAGCGAGGCCATTCTCACTCAGCACCAGCTCGAGGAGAAGCTCCACGGTGGTTCGATCAATCCTGCGGAATTGCGCGTGGTGACTATGATTCAATGTGTGGATTCTCGGGAGGAACCGCGTAATTACTGTAGCAGAATATGTTGCAGCTCTGCCCTAAAGAACTCAATTTACTTGAAGGATCAAAACCCTGACCTGGACATTTACGTTCTCTACCGGGATATCATGGCTTACGGTTTTTTGGAGAACTACTATACCCAAGCCCGCCAAAAAGGAGTCATCTTCATCCAGTACAGTGTCAATGACAAACCTGGGGTGGGGGTGGAAAACGGCCAGATTTCTGTTGGCGTTACAGATCCGATTCTCGGCAGAGAAATGGCGATAGAGTCGGACTTGCTCGTCCTTAGTACCGGCATTGTTCCGAACGGTCAAGATAAATTGGCGCAAATATTCGAGGTAGAGGTGGACCAAGACGGCTTCTTCCAAGAGGCGGAATACAAATGGCGGCCGGTTGACTTTTTGAAGGAAGGAATCTTCACCTGCGGCATTGCCCATTCACCTCGTTCTGTTACCGAGACCATAGCCATGGCCGAGGCCACTGCTCAGCGAGCTCTGAGAATTCTTGCCAGTGACAGACTAAATGCTGGAGCTATTGTGGCTGAAGTTCGTCACAGCCTGTGTTCCCTCTGCGAAAAATGCATTTCCGCCTGTCCCTACGGTGCCAGGTGGCGGGATGAACTCAACGAAAAAGTAATGGTAGACGAGCTTGGCTGTCAGGGTTGTGGCTCTTGTGCGGCCGTTTGCCCCAATAGTGCCTCGGTGCTTAGTGGGTATCGGGATCAGCAGATGTTTTCGGTCATAGATGCGGCGCTAGAGGAGGTTTACCAGCGAAATAAGTAGTTTGGCGCTTGAGGAAGTAAGCAAATCGAAGTCAGGCTCCCTGCGGACCAAACTGAGAAATTATTGTAGCAACCAAGGAATAAGGGGATAGACATCGCCCCCCACATGATCCCCGCTCACAGCCTACCGCACAGCATCCTTTTATGGGGACGAGGTTTATCCCCTTTTTAAATGCTGTTGGCACATCTTTTGATTCCGGATTTTTAACTGTAAACGTTCGAATAATAATAGCAATTCCGTACCTAATGCGCTTGTTCAGTGGGAAATGAAAAAGTGTTTAGGGCAAGCTAGGGTATCTATATTATCTTGATCCAATTGCGTTGCCATGGCATAAGGGACCTTATTGGATTGCTGACCCTTGTCGAGGCCACAGCGTTTAACAACGACCAATTGGAAGGAGGTCTAAGGTGGATATAGTAGTTTTGGTTAAGCAGGTGCCGGACACCGAGACAAAGATCAGGATCGGCGGTGACGGCAAAACCATTGATACAAGCGACGTCAAGTGGATTATGAACCCTTACGACGAATATGCCGTGGAAGCCGCGCTTCGTCTCCAGGAAAATGCTGAGGCGACGGTCACCATACTCAGCATGGGTCCGGAGCGAGTGGTAGAGTCTATCCGTACCGCTTTGGCCATGGGAGCAGACCAAGGGGTACTGGTCAATGACCCGGCAACGGAAGGAAGTGATGCACTGGGCAAGGCGAAGGTTCTGGCAGCAGCACTAAGGAGTCTGGATTTCGACTTGGTTTTCTGCGGCCATCGAGCGGTTGACGATGATGAAAATCAGGTGGGTATCATGGTTGCCGAGCTTGTAGGGATACCACATCTAGGTCTGGCCGTCTCAGTAGAGCTTGTGGATGGGAAGGTAAAAATAGAACGGCCCATTGAGGGGGCAAGGGTGACCTTGGAGGGAACGTTGCCAGCACTGGTGACATTTGGTGGTGCCCATGCCGTGTGGAATCCAAGGTACGCTTCGTTGCCGGGAATAATGAAAGCCAAGAAGAAGCCGCTGGATACAAAAACCCTTGCCGACTTGGGACTATCCCCAAACGATGTGGGAGCTGGGGGAGCTACGATAAAGGTGACCTCTATGGAGTTGCCAACTGAGAGGCAGGCGGGCCGACTTCTAGAGGGTGAAACCGCTGAAAAGGCCAAGGAGTTGGTTCGTCTTCTTCACGAGGAGGCTAAAGTCATATAAGGGATATGCGATATGCGATGTGAACATTCAGGAATTGCGAATTAAGGGATTAAGGAATTGAGCCTGGTCTCAAAAAATCCCTGAATTCCTCAATTCCTAAATTCCTGAATTTGATTCCCGCATCCCACATCCCACATAATGGCTTACCGTACAAACTTAGATAGGAGATGTTAGAGATGGCACAGGGAGTGTGTGTAATAACGGAGTTTAGGGAGGGTGCATTTCGGCGGGTATCTTTCGAAATTGCCAGTGAAGGCAGAAGGCTTGCCGATGAATTGGGGGAGCCGCTCTTAGCTATTGCCCTGGGTGCGGGGATTGAAAGCTTGGCAGCCGGTCTCGGCAACTACGGGGTAGACAAAGTATACGTGGTGGACGACCCGAAATTAGAGGATTACCGGGCTGAGATCTATGTGCCGGCGGCGGCCGAAGTCCTGAAAAGCCTTGATCCCAAGGTGATCCTCACCGCCGCGTCGGTGGACGGAAAAGACTTCAGTGCCCGGCTGGCAGCTAGACTTGGGGCAGGATTGGCCACGGATTGTACAGAGTTAAAGATGGAGGGAGGTTCACTCAAGGCCAAAAGGCCGATGTATGCAGGTAAGGCTTTTGCTTGGTATGAATGGTCAGATGGGTCCTGGCCCCAAATGGCCTCTTGCCGGCCCAATGTAATGGACTGTCTCGCTCCTGACACCTCGAAGAATGCTGAGGTGGAAAAGGCACAAGTGGAAGTGGCGGAGGGGAATGAGACCCAAGTTCTGAATATCGAAAAGGATGCCGGCGGCAAAATTGATCTCACCGAGGCAGAGATCATAGTTTCCGGAGGCCGAGGCATGAAGGGCCCGGAGAACTTCGCCATGCTCGAGGAGTTGGCTACGCTTCTCGGCGGTACTGTCGGCGCCTCGAGATCCGCTGTTGACTCGGGCTGGCGCCCTCACGCCGATCAAGTGGGGCAGACCGGTAAAGTGGTCACTCCCACCCTCTATATTGCCTGCGGTATTTCGGGCGCCATTCAGCATCTCGCCGGTATGGGCTCGAGCAAGTACATCGTGGCAGTAAATAAAGACCCAGAAGCGCCCATCTTCAGTAAGGCAGATTACGGCGTGGTAGAAGATCTCTTTAATTTTATGCCGGTCTTTATCGAGGAAGTTAAGACGTTGAAGTCAACGTGTTAAACGCATAGCGCATAGAGCACAGCGCATAGCGTCACGCTTGGCGCTCTGCGCTTAGCGCTTTGCGCGAAGCCGGAGGCTGATGCCATGCAACCGGGTCATTTTCCCGCCAATATTGTGTTCATTTTGCTTTTTGTAGCCGCCAACGGATTTTTTCTTTTTACTGTCTACAAGCTCTACCGGATCATGAGATTAGGCCAGGCTGAGGACCGATTTGACCGGGCTTGGGGGCGACTGCAGGGTGTGGCAACCTTTGTTTTAGGACAACGGCGCGTGATAAATGAACCAGCCGGCTGGGGCCACTTTTTTATATTTTGGGGATTTATCATCATTACCATTGGCAGTATAGAAACATTCGGAGTTGGTCTTTACCACGGTTTCGCGTACTGGAAGTTCTTGGGTAAAGGTTTTACCGCTTTTCTCTATTTGCTGCAGGATGTGTTTTGCGCTGCAGTCCTCATTGCTTTGTGTGTAGCTCTCTACCGGCGTTTTGTAGTCAAACCGGATCGTCTGAGGTACGATGACCAGAGAGCCGCCAATCTTGATGCAAGTATTATCATCGGTCTCATCCTTCTGTTAGTAGTTCTGCTATTCGGGGCGCGTGCGGTTGAATACCTTCTCGCCCAAGGGGCATCAACTAGATATTTTCCGAGGACAGCTTTCATCTCAGTGTGGCTCTCAACCATCTTTTCCGGGCTCAACAATGAGACACTGCACATCTGGTACAGTTTTTTTTGGTGGGCCCACACTCTGGTGATCTTGGGATTTCTCGTCTATATTCCCTTTTCCAAACATCTGCATCTGCTGGGGGCGATTCCCAATATATTCTTTCGACGGTTCCAGCCGGTAGGCCAACTCACCAAGATGGATCTTGAGGACGAGACGGTTGAGACCTATGGGGTTTCCGCAATAGAGCAGTTCACCTGGAAGCAGCTGTTGGACCTCTATGCTTGCACAGAATGCGGCCGCTGCTCAGAAAACTGTCCGGCCAACCTTACCGGGAAGCCCTTGAGCCCCAAGTTGACCATCCACCATCTGAAAGAACATCTGCAACAGGTGGGAAAGCTGTGGTTGAACCAGGCAGGGGCCTTGGAGAAACTGGAGACATTCAACCCCGATGGTGCATTATCCAGAACCCTCATCGGCGATGTTTGTCAACACGATGAGCTCTGGTCATGCACCACTTGCGGTAACTGCATGGAGCACTGTCCGGTCTTCATCGAACATATCGACAAGTATGTTGATATGCGTCGTCACCTGGTGCTTATGGAGAGCAATTTCCCCACCGAAGTGCAGAACGTTATGCGGAACTGGGAAACCAATTCAAATCCCTGGGGCTTGGGTTTTGCTACCCGTGGAGATTGGGCCAAAGGGCTGCCGGTGAAAACGCTTGCCGAGGATTCTCAGGTTGAATATCTTTTTTATGTTGGATGTGCCGGGAGTTTTGACGATAGGGCCAAAAAGATTAGCGCGGCAATGGTGACGCTTCTTAATGAAGCTGGCGTCAGCTTCGGAATCCTTGGAGTAGACGAAAAGTGCTGCGGTGAGACGGCTAGAAGAATTGGCAACGAGTACCTGTTCCAGAGCATGGCCACTGAATTGGTGGAAATCATCAACGACCACGGGGTGAAAAAGATCATAACAACCTGCCCTCACGGATTTAACTGCCTCAAAAATGAGTATCCTCAATTTGGCGGAAACTGGGAGGTCTACCATCACAGCGAGATTCTTGCCAACTTGATGCGAGAGGGTCGACTCCAGCCTGTTTCAGGCATGGAAAAAAATCTGGTTTTTCATGACTCGTGCTACCTGGGCCGCTTTAACGATATATATGAAGAGCCGCGAGCGTTGCTCAAGTCCATTTCAGGACTGCGATTTTCCGAGATGGATCGCAGTCGCAACAAGGCATTTTGTTGCGGGGCCGGAGGCGGCAGGATGTGGATGGAGGAAACCCTGGGGGATGAGAAGATCAACAATGCTCGCACCGACCAGGCACTCACACTCAATCCTGACATTATAGGTGTCTGCTGTCCCTTCTGCACCACCATGCTCGAAGATGGTCTAAAAGACCGCGACATGGAGGAAAAGGTCAAGGTATATGATATAGCGGAACTGCTGGTAAAGACAGTTCTGAAAGAGAAAGGCTGAGCCATCAACAGAGTGGGTAAAAGGTACGAGGTATAAGGTACGAGGAAAAGCATTACATAAGCTTCTGAGTTGAACCTTGAACCTTGAACCCTGAACCCTGAACCCTGAACCCTGTACCTTGTACCTTGCACCTTACCTACTGCTAAGCGCTAAATGCTCACGAAGCGATCAGCGAAAGCAGTAACAAGGAGGAGATTATGGCCACACAAAAGGTATGGCACCAGTACTATGATGAGGGGGTTCCCTTTGAAGTCGATCCACCCGAGGTCCCTTTACACCTTCGGTTGGAAAAGACGGCCCGGGAGTTTCCCCAGGTGACCGCTACCCAGTTCGTCGGCGCCAGCCTCACTTATCAGCAGTTGGCTGACCAGGTGAGCCGTTTTGCCGCCTCCCTGAGCCAATTGGGGGTTAGACCCGGGGATCGGGTGGCCGTAATGCTCCCAAATTGCCCGCAAACAATCATCGCCTTTTATGGTGCTCTTAGCATTGGCGCGGTAGTGGTTATGACCAATCCCATGTACGTGGAGAGAGAGATGACTCATCAGTTCAACGATGCTGGGGTCAAGGTGCTGGTGGGCTTAGATCATTTGTTTCCAAGGATAGATAAAGTCTGGAAGGAGACAACGGTTGAGCATCTCGTCATTACGAGTATAAGGGATTACCTGCCCTTCCCCTTAAATCTTCTCTATCCACTCAAGGCCAAGAAGCAGAATCTTAATATGAAAGTTCCTTACAGCGGTACCGTGCACCAGTTTAAAGAGCTGGTGAAGCAGAGCCCTGGCAACCCTCCCCAACCGGAAGTAAAAATGGATGAGGTGGCCCTCCTTCAGTACACCGGCGGAACCACCGGCTTGGCCAAAGGGGTGATGCTCACGCATACCAATCTCACTGCCAACGTGGCTCAGATCACCGGCTGGCTGCCGGGAATAAGAAGCGGAAAGGAGCGTTTCCTTTGTGTTGTACCCATATTCCATGTCCTTGGAATGACCACGGTCATGAATTGGCCTATTTGCTTGGCATGTTCCATGATCTTGGTTCCCCGTTTCGAAATCAAAGATTTTCTCAAGACGATCACCAAGACCAGACCGACGAATGCGATTTTGGTTCCAACCATCCTTACTGCCATGGTCAATTATCCCGACATCTCTAAATACGATATCTCCTCTATCAACTACGTCGTCAGCGGTTCTGCCCCCCTGCCGGTGGAGATCATGAATCGTTTCGAAAAAATTACCGGGAGCGTTATTCTGGAAGGCTATGGCCTTACTGAGGCCGCCCCTGTAACTCATGTGAATCCCGTCAAAGGAAAACGGAAAGCAGGAAGCATTGGTATTGCCTTACCGTCAACAGACGCTCGGATCGTGGATTTGGAGACCGGCACCCAAGAGCAGCAGATAGGTCAAACTGGGGAGTTGGTAATCAAAGGTCCACAGGTGATGAAGGGTTACTGGAATATGGCTGAAGAGACCGCCGAAACTCTCAAGGAAGGTTGGCTACATACGGGGGACATCGCCCATATGGACGAAGACGGCTATGTGTTTATTGTGGACCGCAAGAAGGACATGATTATTGCCGGTGGCTTCAACATCTACCCACGCGATATTGACGAGGTACTGTACGAGCACCCAAAGATTGTCGATGCAGTGGCCATTGGTGTCCCCGATCCCTACCGGGGAGAGACCGTAAAGGTTTTTGTGGTGGTCAAACCCGGAGAAACCCTTACCGAGGAAGAGGTCATTGCCCACTGTAAAGAAAAACTTGCAGCTTACAAGGTTCCTCGTTTAGTAGAATTCCGTGATGAGCTACCAAAAACCATGGTAGGTAAGATTTTGAGGAAAGAGCTGCGTGCTGAAGAGCTCCGAAAGCAAGTGGAGGAGAAAAAGCAAGATTCTTAAGCTGTCAAACTAGAACTGTCTAAAGGGACGATAGAAGTAAACAACAAAGTGTTTAAAGTAAAGCGCATAGCGCTCAGCGCATAGCATTTATTTTTCTTACGCTATGCGCCATGCGCTTTGCGCTCTGCGTTTTTCAGGATAAACATGCCAACAGTAGAGGCGGAGGGCAGATCCATTCACTACCTAACAGGGGTAAGCGGAGTTGCCCCCGAGCGTCGTACCATCGTATTCGTTCATGGTGCCGGTGGAAATGCACTGGTGTGGCAGAACCAGCGTCGAGGCCTCGATCGGGGCATAAATACAATCTGTATGGATTTACCAGGTCATGGCCAGAGCCCGGGCCCAGGCTGCACGAGTATAGCCGAGTATAGCCACTGGCTGCTGATCTTTATCAGGAGTTTACAGTTAAAAGACGTGGTCCTCGCAGGGCATTCAATGGGTGTTGCGGTGGTTTTGGAGGCTGCCATTGGGAACCCGGATGAGCTGGCCGCCCTGGTGTTGATCGGTGGCGGGGCCCGGCTTCGTGTGAGTCCGGAGATTTTCCAAGGGTTGGAGACCGATTTTGCTGCTGGGGCAGAGCAGATGGTGCGCTGGAGCTATGGTTCAAGAAGCTCAAAGAAATTGATCAAATGGGGCTTAGAGCTACTTCTAGAAGAGAAGCCAAGAGTCGTCCTCGGTGATTTCAAGGCGTGCAATGAGTTCGATCGAATGGAACAGATTAGCAGTATAAAAAAAACCGCACTTGTACTCTGCGGTAGTGAAGACACCATGACCCCGCCCAAATATTCTCAGTACCTTGCTGAGAATCTTCAACGAGCCACCTTGAGGATTGTAGAAGGTGGCGGTCATATGGTGATGGTGGAGAATGCTTTTGAGGTAAATGCGTCGATACTCAAGTTTCTAGCATCTTTGTAGCAATCATATGGGCATAGAGCATCCGCCGTCGCCCAATGGCTATGGCGGGACAAGTAGGGCATAGGGCATAGAGTTGGAGCCAGAAACCAGCTTGCAGCTGACAGCAGGCAGCTCGCGGTATGCAGCAATGGATCTGAGGAAATGAAATCTTTTACCTGCCAGCTGCCACCTGCCCGCTGCTAGCTGAAAGCGTCGTCTCGCTGTGCCTAGTACAGATACGCTGTCCTTGCCAACCGGTAGCAACCCTTGATAAAATGATAGTTTGCGAATGTTTGTACTGGAGAACTTACCCAAATTTGGGAATAGATAATGGCAGGTAAAGACTATTACAAAATTCTTGGTGTGAATAAAAATGCCAGTGAGGCAGAGATAAAAAAAGCCTTTCGGAAACTGGCAATGAAATACCATCCTGACCAAAACAAAGGTGACAAAGGTGCGGAAGAACGCTTCAAAGAGGTAAACGAGGCCTATGCTGTGCTCAGCGACACAGAGAAGCGCAAACAGTATGACATGTTCGGCGCCGAGGGCTTTCAGCAGCGTTTCAGCCAGGAGGACATTTTCAGAAATTTCGATTTCGGCCAAGTATTCCGGGAGTTTGGCTTCGGATCAGAAGATCTGTTCGGTCGCATTTTCGGTGGAACGGGTGGCGCCCGAAGACCATTTGGCAGGGGTGGCGGCGGCTTCTATTCCGGTGGTCCCTTCGGTCGCGCTGCCCAGCAGCCCCAAAAGGGTGCTGATCTAGTTATGGACATGCAGGTGAGCCTGAAAGAAGCTGTCTTTGGCGTTTTCAAGACAGCAAGTTTCAACCGAGGTGGCGGGGTGGAGCGTGTTACAGTAAGAGTTCCGCCTGGAATCTCCACCGGCAAGAAACTACGCGTTGCTGGAAAAGGGCAGCAAGGTGCATGGGGAGGTCCGCCGGGCGATTTACTAATTAGAATCCAAGTGGCACCTCATCCCTTGTTCGAACGCCAAGGTAACAATCTAATCATTAGCCGAGAGATCAGTCTTACCCAGGCGGTTTTGGGTACTCAGATAGAGGTCCCCACCCTAGATGACAAGACTCTGAGCCTCAAGGTGCCCCCGTCCACCCAAAGCCACACACAGATGAGGATAAAGGGGCACGGCGTGCCACATTTCAATAGGTCAGGAAGGGGAGATCTTCACGTTAAAATCATCGTGCGCCTACCGAAATCTCTCACGGAAGAGCAGAAAGAACTGTTTAAATCACTCGCAGACCAAGGAATGTAGCCTATCGTATAGGATGGCCATCCTCAACAGATCCTAATTAAAGCACGGGGAGAATTTAAAATCGGATAGGAGATATGCGATGTGGGATAGTTAACTAAAGGATGTTTTATGATCCCACATCCCACATCGCACATCAGGCTTCCAATCGTTGTGTTCAATGAGCAGACGCACGCCGACTTCTCTATGTCTATGCTAGACCAAGAAACGCTTCGCACTGCGGCCGGGGACTTCCTATTCCTGATGGACCGAGGCTACCCTCGCAGTGCCTGCCTTCAATTGGTTGGCAATCGGTACAACCTCAATGCACAGCACCGGGAAGTTTTGCATCGCGGCGTTTTCGCCCGTAAGGAGGCTAAAGACAGGCGCGACCGACTTGTTGGGATTGAGCAACTGGTTGGCCTCAAGCTTCTGGTGGACGGCCACAATGTAATCATAACCACAGAGAGTGGTCTCGCAGGCAGACCGCTCATTGCAGCAAACGACGGGGTGATTCGAGATGTGGCCCGCATTTCCCACCGTTACCGCATCTCGACACTGACACATCAGGCTATAGATCTCCTTTTTCAGGTCCTACACGAATATCCTCCCCAGGAAACACTCTTTTTCTTGGATGCACCCATTCGCCAAAGCGGAGAGCTCGCCGCTGCACTTCGCGCTGCCTTGAAAAGTTGGAGTTTACCAGGAGATGCACAAACCCTCAAGGTACCCGAGAGTCGCCTCATTGGCAGTGAGAACATTGTAGCCAGCAGCGACTCCGCCGTGCTTGACGGGGTGGGGCTAGGGTTAGATTTTGCGGCGGCAGCCATTAGATGCCTGTCTCGGGAGTTAGACCTAATTGATTTTACATTCTTGAGTTAATAATCGATCTTGTCTCTTTCCACGCTATGCGCTATGCGCTATGCTCTATGCGGCTGAGAGAACTGCAAAGGTCGAAATTGAAAACATGATAGAACTGGAATCTGTGACAAAGACATATACATTGGGCCAGCAGCGGATAGTTGCGGTAAACGATGTGTCGCTGACCATTGAGCCGGGCGAATTTGTCGCCATTATGGGCAAGAGTGGTTGCGGTAAAACCACGCTCCTGAGTTTGCTGGGTGGGCTCGACCGCCCGGACAGGGGCCACATTTGGGTCGATGGGCAGGATGTTACTCAATTGTCTGACGTTGAACTCACTCGATATCGTCGAGACCAAGTAGGCATCGTTTTCCAGTTCTTTAATCTGATTCCTATTCTGACCGTTTTAGAGAACGTCGCTCTACCCTTTACTCTCCAAGGGCGTCCAGAAAGAGAGGTCCAGGCTCGGGCAGAGGAACTGCTGAAGGACGTGGATCTCTGGCAGAGGCGCAATCACTATCCACACGAGATTTCCGGTGGTGAGATGCAAAGGGTAGCCATCGCCAGGGCTCTTATCAATCGGCCACATCTTGTTTTGGCAGATGAGCCCACCGGCAACTTGGACTCCCGCACAGGTCATCAAGTCATGGAAATGATGGCCCAACTGAGCCAGCGACACAACACTACCTTTGTTCTAGCCACCCATAGTAGCGAGGCGGCTTCTTTCGCCAGTAGGAAGCTGCTCATGCGAGATGGCAGCCTCAGCTTCGAAGAAGCAGCTAGAGAGGAGACCTAACTTTTCTGCCAAGAGGGAGTTTGCCTTAACGAGTATGAGAATAGAAGCTGAGGAAATTCCAAATCACAAATGACAAATCCGAAATAAATTCGAATTTTCAAAATCTCAATGACCAAAACATTACGGCCAGAGTGTAGTTAAATCGTTTCGAGCATTTGGATATTGGGATTTTGGATTTGTTTGGTACTTGGTACTTGGGATTGGGGTTTTATGGCCTCCGCATGAGGCTTGGACCTTTAAAAAACTTCCTGCTTTAACTGCGTACCGGGAATGCTGATGATTAGATTGTGGCGTTGGTTTTGCCTCAGACATCTGTGGAGCTATAAAGGTCGCGCTTTGCTCTGTTTACTGGGCGTAGCGTTGGGCGTGGCAGTTTTCGTGGGTATCAAAACTGCCGCGTCCAGCGCCATGATCTCTTTTCGCGATACGGTTAACTCACTCACGGGCACCACTCAGCTGCAGGTGACGGGACAGGGAAACGGATTTCCAGAAGAACTCTATGCGACGGTGGCTTCATCCGACGGAGTTCTTGCAGCCACACCGGTTTTGGAATTCAATGTCATAGCTGCCGCACCAATTGATGAACCCTTGCTGATGCTGGGGATAGATGTCTTCAGTGACCAAGAATTTCGCCAGTATCAGTTCGTGGAATCTCGACAAGGAGCGGATGGAATTCTTTCTTTTCTCACCGAACCCGGCGCCATTGCGCTCACCGAAAAATTTGCACAGCGCCACGGTTTAGAGGTTGAGGACCGCTTGGAGATTCTTTCCGGTTCCCGCCGTTTGCCCTTTACCCTGAGAGCACTTCTTAAACTCAAAGGTCCAGCTCGAGCTTTGGAGGGAAACGTGGCACTGGTGGATATTGCCACTGCACAAGAGGTGTTTGACCGAGTTGGGAGGCTTGATCGCATTGATTTACTGTTGGAAGAAAATGTCTCTTTGAAGGATGTCAGCGAGCAGCTCCAGAAGCTTCTGCCTGCGGATGTGCAAGTTGAGACATCGGGGAAGCGTCTTGGGCGTATAAGGGAAATGGTAAACGCCTATCACCTAAACCTTCTCGCCCTGAGCCTGATCGCACTTTTCGTGGGTATTTTCCTCATTTATAACGCGGTGTCCTTTGCCGTGAGCAAGCGGCGCTACGAGATCGCCATGCTCCGTGTCCTCGGAACACAAAGACACCAAATACTCGGGCTTTTTTTGGCTGAGGCGCTCATAGTAGGGCTGCTGGGAGCTGTGGTTGGAGTGGGTATGGGTCTGGTTATGGCGAAGCTTGCTCTTAAAGCCATGGCGCAAACGATTAGCGAGCTTTATCTATTGGTTCGTGCTGAGACCCTCACCCTGTCGCCACTGAGCATACTTTTTGGCGCAGGGGCAGCTTTGGCTGTAGCTTTGCTCGGCGGCTTGTTCCCATCTCTGGAGGCCAGCCGTACCCTACCCAGGGAAGCTCTCTACCGAGGTACGTTGGAGAGGCGGCTTCACATGGGGCTTGGAAGAATTTCCTTGGTGGGGGCCGTGATCTTGGGTCTCGGCTATTTCTGTAGTCAACAGCAACCGGTTAACGGACTACCTCTTTTTGGTTTCATTGCTGCTTTCTTGATTCTGGCAGGATTCTCCTTTCTCACACCGGCTAGCGTCGTGCTGGTGAACCGAGCACTGGCGCCGGGGCTGGCCAGTATATTCAAGATAGAAGGCAAGATGGCGAGTCGATATCTTGGCCGATCTCTCAACCGCTCGGCCGTAGCCATTGCCGCTTTGATGACCGCACTCGCCATGCTCATTAGTATTTCCATTATGATACTGAGCTTCAGGCAGACAGTGGTAGTTTGGACAGAGCAGATCATTGCCGCAGACCTTTACATTTCTCCAGCGGTGCGGCTGACAGGGCAGAGAGCCAGTTTACCGCCCGATTTGGTGGAGGCATTACCGGATCTACCGGGATTTCTGGCGATGGAGCGCCTCAGCGAGATTCCAATTCGCATCGGCGATGTCCCGGCGCTTTTAGATGTCACCGACCTGGAAGTGAAAGAACGGCTCAGCCGGATCATGTACAGGCGGGGTTCTTCCAGTGAGATCCTTCGCCGCTGTCGAGAACGGGGCCAGGTATCCATCTCAGAGGTACTGGCCAACCGGCTGAATCTCGGTGAAGGAGATAGGCTCAACCTACCTACACCCAAGGGCTTACAAAGTCTGGTGATTGCGGGTGTCTTCTACGACTACCGCACCGAGGGTGGCATGGTTATCATGGACCGGTCCACCTATCTCCACTACTGGCCTGAGGAACGCAGGTATAGTTCGGTGGGCCTGTATGTCAAACCTGAAGCCGATCCAGAGAAGGTGCGGGCGCTCATTCGGCAGCGGCTCAAAGAAAGTCAAGAAGTATTCATTACAAGTAACCGAGAACTTCGCCGGGAAATACTGCGAATTTTTGACCAAACCTTTTCCATAACCTACGCTTTACAAGTCATCGCTATTGTGGTGGCGGTTTTTGGTATTGTGAACACCCTAATCCTTTTGGTAACGGAGCGCGAACGAGACATCGGCGTCCTCAAGGCCGTGGGAGCAACGAACAAGCAGGTACAAAGAATGACCTTGCTGGAAGCTGGACTTATGGGATTGATAAGCTTTGTGTTGGGGTCGGTAAATGGTGTCATTCTTTCCCTGCTCCTCATCTTTGTCATCAACAAGCAATCTTTTGGGTGGACCATTCAATTTAGTGTTCCTGGGGTGATGTTTGGCAAGACCCTGATCTTAGTTCTGGCTTGTGCCCTGATTGCAGGCATCTTTCCGGCTCGAGCCGCCGTCAGTAAACGAGTAAGCGAGGTCATGAGCCTGGAGTGAAACCAGCTGGCAGCTTGCAGCCGGCAGCGGGCAGAAGAAGCCACTAGGCACTAAACACTAAGCACTAGGCACTTAGGAATTTCGGATTGCGGATCTCGGATTTCGGATTTAAAAGAAATTAGGATCGAGTTCCTTGAAACTAGCGAATACAAAGGACTGGCTTCTTACTACTCGGTTTTTGCCGTGCGCCTTGAGCCTTGTGCCTTGAACCTTGCGCCCTGAGCCTTTTACTCTATGCTCCATGCTCCATGCCCCATGCCTTCAATGACGGCGCAGCCAAATGAGCATATGGCATTGACAATATGGATCTTTTAGAGAAGAAAAGACAGGTAATCCAGCTATATGAGGAGTATGAGAGGCTTGTACAGCCTTACAAAACTCTGGCGGTCTGTGAAAAAGGTTGTGCCTCCTGTTGTATAGACGTTGGCAGTGTGGGGGCAACGACACTCGAGGGGTTGCTTATCCTGGAATACCTGCAAGGGTGGGATGACCAGGCAATTGAAGAGATTAACCGTACTCTGAGAGAGAATAGGAGCGAGAAGCTCAATGGTGTCTTAGTCCGCTGCGCTTTCTTGGATGAAGAGGAGAGCTGCCGAATTTACGTTGTACGCCCCTTTAGTTGCAGACGGCTCTATTCAGTCAGAAAATGTGATGGCCAAGGGGCGGTGGTGCACCGACGAGCCGTTGTCCTGGGTCAGAAGATTGAGAAAGAATTACAGGAACTGGATCCAGATGGATGCTCGGGCCATCTGACCTTCATTCTTTATCTGCTGGAGGAGGAATTATTTCGCCGGAGCTACCTGAAAGGAAGTTGGAACCTGGAAGACTTCAGGGACATTATCGAGCGCTATGAACTGGTGGTGCACAAAGGGGCCCCATAGGGGCCAAGTCCCTTTGTGCAGCGAGCAGCAGGCAGCCAGCAGCGGGCAGCTTGATATGTAAAGGTGCATCAAAGAATTCACACTAGGCTAGGAAAGGGGCACTAAATGATCAAAACATTTAAAGACTTAATCGTTTATCAAAAGGCTTTCGAGCAGGCTATGGAAATCTTTGAGCTAACTAAAGGCTTTCCGATGATTGAAAAGTATTCGTTGACGGATCAGATCAGACGCTCTTCACGGTCTGTGTGCGTGAATATCGGAGAGGCCTGGCGAAGATTAAGGTACCCTGCGCACTTTGTAAGTAAACTGACCGATGCTGATGCGGAAGCTACAGAAACAGTAATCTGGCTTGATTGCTCTTTGGCGTGCAGGTATTTGAACCCAGGACTCTATAAGAAGGTTGCGACCAGATATGAAGAGATAGGTAAGATGCTCGGCTCAATGGTGAGGTCGCCAGAGAAATTCTGTTATGAGACTGCTATTAAAGGTAATGTCTAGCTTTTCCCTTTGCTGCCTGCTGCTGGCTGCCTGCTGCTCGCTGGGAAAGCGGAAGAAGTTCCTTCTTCAGGAGCTACGTGGTCAATGCAAGATAGTGTTTTTGCTTACGATACTCTTGCTGGTTTTTGTGATCATTCCTCTTGCACAAAGCCAGGAGCATGAACACGCTTTCCGACGGGCGCTACCAGGCTATGTCTTCCGCTTTCCTGCGGACCATGCAGCCCATCCGGAGTTTCGCACTGAATGGTGGTACTACACCGGACATCTTAGCACGGTAAAAGGGCGTAACTTCGGGTTTCAACTCACCTTTTTTCGACACGCTCTCAGACCGGCATCAATTCAATCCCAATCGCGCTGGGCTCTCCACACCCTCTACTTCGCTCACTTCGCTATCACAGATGAGAAAGAGGACAATTACCGCTTTCAAGAGAAGGTGAGCAGGGGAGCTCTAGATGTGGCCGGGGCTGATCTTAGTGTTTACCGCTCGTGGGTGGATGATTGGGAGGTCAGTCTGCAAGGAAACGAGCATAAACTCAAAGCTGGAAAGGAAGACATGGGTATCGATTTAGCGCTGGTGCCTATCAAGTCCCCAGTTATTCACGGTGAAAACGGGGTGAGCCAGAAGGCGGTAGGTGAGGGATACGCTTCGCACTATTATTCACTGACGCGGATGCAAGCACAAGGTAAGCTTTACTGGCAAGGCCGGTCCTACGAAGTCGAAGGATTAGCCTGGATGGACCACGAGTTTGGGTCCAATCAGTTGCGCGACTACCAGGTTGGCTGGGATTGGTTCAGCGTGCAATTACACAACCAGATCGAACTGATGTTCTATATTATCCGCCACAAAGACGGCAAACCTGATCCCACCTCAAGCGGAACTTTTGTGTATCCTGATGGTCGGACGGAACACCTTCCATTGGAGACATTTGGCATAGAAGTATTGGGGTTTTGGAAAAGCCAGAAGAGCGATATTACTTATCCGTCGGGGTGGCTGATCAGGGTTCCAAGCAAGCAACTTGACCTGAGGTTGATGCCGACAGTTAAAGATCAGGAGTTAACCACACGGAAAAGCACTCTGGTCAACTACTGGGAAGGCAGTGTCCGGGTAAAGGGTAAAGTGGAAGGAAAGGATGTCGAGGGGCGAGGTTATGTTGAACTGACGGGATATGATGCGCAATTCCGCCCTGACATCTGAGACGGAGAAACGGAGAGACGGAGACGCGGCGTTTTTCCAGCTGACAGCTTGCAGCCAGCAGCTGGCAGTTTTTATACTAACTTTTTGTGCTGCCAGCTGCCTCCTGCCCGCTGCCTGCTCAACACTCCCCTTCACCGTGTCCCCGTGTCAGGTGGCCCGTAGATTTGGTGCCCGCAAATAAAACGACGGAGGAGGCAACATGACGGAATACATAGTAATATTTGTGACTGCACCTGAAGACGAGGCCCCAGAACTGGCCAGGACCCTGGTGGATGAACGGCTGGTGGCGTGCGTCAACATAGTGCCGGGATTGAGGTCAATCTACTGGTGGCAGGGTCAAGTAGAGGATGAGCCAGAGGTGCTGTGCATTATGAAAACGCGGAGTCATTTGTTCGAGGCTCTGCGTGATCGAGTGCGTGAACTACACTCTTACGAGGTGGAGGAAATTATTGCTCTGCCTATGCTGGCTGGAAATCCTCCGTATTTGGATTGGATTAAAGAGAACACGCAAAGGTGACTCATTTTTAGGAGCCTATCTCCACGGAAACTTGCTATCAGAGTCCGAAGCAATCATTGACAAGGGGAGGTACTTAATGCTTGGATACGGGCGCCTCATCTATGGAGGTGAACTCATCGTAGGTTTGTGCTGCCCATTTGTGCACCACTTCCCTGAAAGCTTCTTTCAAACCTGGCGGGGCCCCTCGAGTTCTGCGGGCGATATAGTGTATGGTTTCATATTCGTCAAACTTAGGTTCTCTGAATGCAATGAGGTAAGCTATAGGAAGTGAGCCGCTGTCAACGATTCTGTAAACATCTTGCCTGAATATTTTGAGGAATTCCTCTAAAGCCCTTCCAAATGCGGCTAGATCTTCATTCATTTAACAATCTCCTTATGTTGCGGATTTTTGTAAAGTTTCATCGAATTCGGGACCAGCATCCGGCAACCTGATAGAAAGTCCTAATTTTCTGTGATTTTGAAACTTACCAGACCAAGGCAGAACGAAAAGATTGTTTCTTGTGGACCTGTGATGCGAAGAGTTTGAGTTATTTAAGTGTAGGTTCAAAGGCCGTTTCGTGTAAATAGGGGGAATACATATTTTTGTGGGAGAAAACCTTAGAATTGGGAATTGGAAAAGGCCTAGGGCATAGTGCATGGGGCATGGAGTTTTGGTAAACAGTAAACGGTCAACGGTGAAAGGATTTGGACATATTTTCTACAACTGTTCACCGTTTACGACATTTTTAGCTATGCGCCATGCGCTTTGCGAGATCTAAAAATAAGCGGCGGGGAAAGCAGGCCAAAAACCCCCGCCGCTTGGTGGGTTAAAAGCGGAGGGGTGATCGCCCCTCCAGGGTGGTAATTAATAAATTTAGTGGCCTCCGGCCGTTCACTCTAAGTAATCCAGCACGAAGTCCAGCTTCATCATATCCTCGGGCCACATTTTGGTGCTTATCCTCTCCTCGCCGGGATACACGTCTTTGCCATCAATCTTCTCAATGGTCATCTCAAGGAAGTGCATTTCTGTAAGCTTGTACTTCTTGATGACCTCAGGCGGCAGCAAGATGACAAGACCCGTCTCCTTGGAACACTCCCACTCAAAAGGTTCATTGGGAGCTGCTTCCTCTTCTCCGGTTTTGCCCGCGTAAATCTTTTGCAGCGTACCTGAGACCTTCATCCCCGGCTTCATGTCGAATTCCTCGTACAGCTCGTCCGATATGTGCCACCACAAGGCTCTCATCCCCAGTGTTACGTATCCTTTAACAAGCATGGGGTCAAAACCGCAGATACCTACACGACATTTCTCTGGCATGCTCTACCTCCTTTTCAATAAAACCGCACCATAAGCTTGTTTTAGAAGGACTCTGCCGAAGCGGCTTTCCCCACCCGCCTCACCTGGGCCGCATGGCGGGCGCGCTGGCGGGCAGGTAGCCGCGAATAATGCTGTCCCAAAGTGTTGTAAACGCCCCTGTTTCCTCCATTCCTATGAGGAAGACTCAACAAGCTTATGCTCGGATTCCTCAGTATTATGGCTGGTCTCCATCTCCTCCAGCTGGCGGCGAAGATCCTCGACCTGGCTGTAACAGAAGTTCATGAACTCCTTGGCCTCGGACTCTGTGAGATACCCTGTCTCCACCATCCTTCGCACGAAGGGGTAAACCTGTTGCTGAATCTCATCCGAGAACTCGTGGATGACATATTCATTATCCCCCTCGGGGGATGCCCAACCGAGAAAGCCTCTCTTCCAGTTGAGCACCATCCCCTTGAGGGTTT
>CP070735.1:1822896-1827932 GCA_020347625.1 Deltaproteobacteria bacterium | reverse complement strand
TCTTGTCGGCACCACAGTGTGGGCACGGCGGTTCAGGATCGTCGGATTTCAGCACTAGAGTCTCGAAGCACTGGTCACAACAACAACAGCGATATTCGTAAATTGGCATCATCCACCCCCAGCAATAAATTCTAGACGGGAATGATAAACATCTTCTGCGAGGAGATCAACCTTTTAAAAGGCTCCGCCTTCCCGCAAAATTGCATAGCGCATGGAGCCCGAACTGACAGGGATTCCACATCCAAAAATGCCATGATTTCGCCTTAAGATGCAATGAACTTTTTGACAAAAAAGACGAAATAGTTGTGCGCATATGTATTCAACTGCGCATAGGTTGGGCTTGAGAGCTGAGGCATTCTCGAAGCGGCGTATGTTGACAGCCTATGCAAGCTTAAATGGTTAGGCCGGTCTTAATCTTGCTGCAGAGGCTGGCAGCATCCGCAGCTCGGGCTGCCACTGCCTCCGGTCCGGAAGATCTCCGCTTGGCAACGGCAGCAGCCCGAGCGTAAGCGGAGGGAAGGGCTCAGCCCTCGAGCCCGATCTGTGTGACATAGCCTTTCCCCACGCCTGGGTCGCAAATGACATGTTTGGGAAACTCCTGCTTTCATTGTGGTTGACTTGCATTGCGAGGGTTTCTGACGTATTTTAAGGAAGAACAAATGACCTCATGATCAAAGAGTCTTATGTAACCAAAAATGCCAGCAAACCTTCCTCCTGACTATTTCGAAGCAGAAAAACGCTACCGCGCCGCCAAGACGCCCACGGAGAAGATCGCTTGCCTCGAAGAGATGCTTACCATCATGCCCAAGCACAAGGGTACCGACAAGCTCCGTGCTGGACTGCGCAAGAGGATCTCCAAGCTAAAAAGTGCATCCCAGACCAAGAAGAGTGTAGGCAAACGAGATTCTGCCTTCCAAATAGACAAAGAAGGAGCGGGGCAGGTGGTGCTCGTCGGTCCGGCAAATGTGGGCAAATCAGCTCTGGTGGCTACTCTGACCAACGCAACCCCGGAAGTGGCCGATTTCCCTCTCACCACTTGGAAGCCAACTCCAGGGATGATGCCGGTTGAAAATATCCAGATTCAACTGGTTGATACACCACCATTAAACCGCGACTATGTTGAGCCAGAGTTACTGGCTTTGATTCGCCGGTCAGACTTCATTTTGTTGGTTGTAGATCTGCATACCGATCCAATCCAACAACTGGAGGACACGGTTGCCTTGCTACAAGAGCACCGTATTGTGCCAAGCCACTTGCAAGATCTCACTAATGAGCAGCGGGGTTTTGCCTTCATTCCGTTCCTGGTGCTGGCCAATAAGAATGATGACGAGACAACAGACGAAAATCTCGAGATTTTTCGCGAATTACTGGAGGGCGATTGGCCCCTGCTCTCGGTTTCAGCAAACACCGGGCGGAACCTAGAACTATTGAAGCAAACCTTGGTTGCCCAGCTGAATATCATTCGTGTTTATTCCAAAGCGCCCGGAAAGGAACCCGATCTTACCTCTCCGTTTGTTTTGAAAAAAGGCAGCACCGTGGCCGAATTTGCCGGTAAGGTTCACAAAGATTTCGTCGAAAAACTCAAAATCGCCAAGGTCTGGGGCAACGCTGTCTATGATGGCCAAATGGTGCAGCGCGACCATATACTCGAGGATGGCGACGTGGTGGAACTGCATATATGAGCCTCAAGGATTGCGGATTTCGGATTGCGGAATTTAATGATCTGCTTATTTGGAATTGCGTGATTCTCCGCAAGTCAAAATACTGACCAGAGCCGCCAAACCACGCTCTGCAACTAGTTGCCAATCTGCAATCTACAATCTACAATCCTTGAATCTTCCTTCCCACTTTCTCCCTTCTAAATTCCTGCCTGATCAGTCCCATTTTGTGAAAATAATAACCTTGACAGGAAAGTTGATAATGCTTATTTTTCCTACCGGATCACTAGATTTTTATATGTGGATTTTTAAGTCTTAGTAAAACAGGATATCCAACAGCCTTTTGAGGGCTAAGGGGGATGCGTGCTATGGCTTTGTGTGTAAGAAAGCGTGCGAGAGTTGATGACGAAGACATTGATATTTTCGAGCGTCAAGGGGATATGCTGGATGAACTGCTTACCGGCAAGTTACTAGAGGCAGATTGTTTAGAGGAGCTGGTGTGCAGTGAAGATAATTTACATAGGGCCGGACAAACGGATACAGATGACTGTGAAACAGATGGTAGAGATGATAAAAGCGCTAGCGCCAAAGGCAAGGGACATGCTGGTATTCCAAAAGATGGTTCTGCAGGAAAATTAGCTGAGCCCGATAGCAGTGATGAGAATATGTTTCAGGGAGACCTTATCAGCTGCTACTTACAAGAGATTTCTCGATTTCCGTTGCTCTCTCCTGAGCGTGAGGTTGAACTGGCCAAAACCATAAAAGAGGGTCAAGATTCACTGGTCGCTCTGATTTGGGATGATCGAGCAGCCGATAGTGAATTCGACGGTCTGCGCCAGAAACTCGGAAAGTGGCAAGAAGAGTCAATAAATTATCCAGGGCTGCGAGAGAAGATGGTAGATCATGCCCTGGCTGCTCTGAAACGGGTCGCGGATCGTGAGGACGCATCTGAAGACCACCACCAGTTGTTGGCGGATGCTCTTAAGATAGCTGAAAAGATTGATGTAGCTAAAAATGAGATGGTGGAAGGAAATTTGCGTCTGGTATTGAGCATCGCCAAGAGACATCGTGGTCGAGGTTTGAGCTTTCTCGACCTCATCCAAGAAGGAAACATGGGTTTGCTAAAGGCGGTTTCTCGCTATGACTACACTAAGGGTAACCGTTTTAGCACTTACGCCACCTGGTGGGTGCGCCAGAGTATCATCCGCGGCATCTACGACAAGACCCGTACCATTCGCCTACCTGTGCACTTTATTGAGATGAAGAGCTTCTTTTTTAAGATCTTCTATGAACTGGTAAAGGAACTGGGCAGGGAACCAACACCCATGGAAATAGCTGAACACAGCGGTTTGAGCCTGGAAAAAGTGATGATGATCATACAGCTCTCCAGCCGCCCAATTTCCTTGGAAGCCCCATTGGGCAGCGAGGAGCAGAGGCTGGGCGATTTTATTGCAGACGATTCAGCCGTCTCACCCCTTGAGGACGTGAGCATGCAAGAGTTGATGGAGGTCACCGGCGAGGTCCTGGGGACCCTCTCCAGCAGGGAGGAAACCATCCTCAAGTCCAGATTCGGCATTGATGGCAGGCCCACCGAGACCTTGAAGACAATAGGTGAACGGTTCAGTGTTTCCAAAGAACGGATAAGGCAGATTGAGAAAAAGGCGATCCGCAAGCTGCGCCATAGTTCTCGCGGTGAGCGTCTGAGAAGCTTTATAGATTAGGAAAGATGCTTCGACTCACCCCGTGCGGAAAGCTGTTGATGTCGCAAGCCATTTGAAATGCCAGTGTGAGTGTGCAACAGGGCATCAAGGTTGACGTGAAACCTAGCCGAGCATGGTCTTGACAACGAGAAAATAAATCCTTATAAAAATCATATAGGGGAACGAAGCCCCGAGCTTTTAACACAAATTATATAGCTTAGATAATAGGTCACGAAGGCCTACCCTAAATTAGGACAGGGTAGATCTTGTGACCTTTTTTGTTGAGAAATGAAGGTCAAATCTGGCCGGAAGATGAGTTCAAATCCTCCCAATCCTTTATAGATTTCGTGAGGAAAAGATGAAGCGGCTTATCGGAATTGCCCTCCTTTCACTATTTGCCGTGTCATTTCATTGGACCAGAGCGGATGCCCACTTCGGTATGATCATCCCCTCGGATGAAATGGTCATGAAAAGTGATCGCTCCAATGTGACTTTACAGCTAAAGTTCTGGCATCCTTTCGAAGGTCAAGGAATGGAACTGTTGAAGCCGGCCAAGTTCGGGGTGGTGGCTAACGGTGTCAAGATAGATTTACTGAACACGCTTAATTCTCAAAAGATAAAAGGACACACCACCTGGCAGACCAGTTACAGGGTAAAGCGCCCCGGTCTTTATGTTTTTTACATGGAGCCACAGCCCTACTGGGAACCTGCGGAGGACAGCTACATTATCCACTTCACCAAGACTGTGGTGGCTGCCTACGGTATGGACGAGGGTTGGGATGAACCCGTTGGTCTTAAATCCGAAATTGTGCCCTTAGCCAGACCTTTCGGGCTTTATGCCGGGAATGTTTTCCAAGGATTGGTGATGTTCGAAGGTAAACCCCGCCCCAATGTTGAGGTGGAGGTGGAGTATTTCAACGTGGATGGCAGATACTCGGCGCCCACGGATTACATGGTCACCCAAACGATCAAGGCAGATTCCAACGGTGTCTTCACCTACGCGGCACCAAAGCCCGGTTGGTGGGGCTTCGCTGCGCTCAGCGGTGATAACCGGCAGATAAAAGGCAAAGATGTGGAGATTGGCGCTGTCTTGTGGGTGCATTTCCATGAGATGAAATAGGGGATGAAGCTATGCATATATCTGAAGGAGTACTATCTGCACCAGTGCTGATCACCGGTGCAGCCCTCACTGTAGCAGGTGTTGCCGTGGGACTGAGGAAGCTGGATAACGAGGATATTCCTCGAGTGGCGGTGCTGACATCGGCTTTTTTTGTAGCCTCGCTGATCCGCATACCACTCGGCCCCTCTGCGGTGCATTTGGTGTTAAACGGCTTGCTGGGGCTGATGCTGGGGTGGGCAGCATTTCCGGCGATTTTGGTGGGCGTGGCCCTGCAAGGTCTCATCTTTCAGTTCGGGGGGCTGACAACTCTTGGGGTCAACACTTTCATTATGGCCGCTCCTGCTATCCTTTGTTATTACCTTTTCGCCCGGGGCATCAATCAGAGAAACTCAGGTGCGGCAATGGCCCTCGCCTTTGGTTGTGGTTTTCTGTCGGTGTTATTCAGTGCCTTATTGCTGGCCACGTCTCTAATATTCACCGGAGAATCGTTTCTAGAGGCTGCCAAGCTCATCGTGTTGGCACACCTTCCCGTAATGGTTCTGGAGGGGTTCGTGGCTG
>CP070735.1:1816682-1822796 GCA_020347625.1 Deltaproteobacteria bacterium | reverse complement strand
GGAATCTATTCGAAGCTCCGGTGATGCCAGGCGAAAGTCGACCCGCGGCCGGCTTTTCAGATTCTTGGCCTCTCCTGTAAGGTCTAACGTCTGACCTGCCGCCTCCATCCGCAACCGACGCAGGACGGCAGCGCCCTTCTTTTGGTCAGCACCCGCCTCCATATCCACTTTGACATTGGTGGGTTCACCGGATTGGCCGTCTCTAGCTAAGGCCAGTTTGGCGATGTTAAAGCCTCCCTTAAGATCCGTTTTTTCACCTCCGGCAAGTGCAAGGTTGAGGTCTACCCCCAAGACTCCGGATGCGAATTGAGTGCCACCTTTCAGCACCGGGTTGAAAGCGGGTAAATCCAGATCATCCACCGTAATTCGCGCCTTTATGTCCCTGGCGGCAAGATTCACTGTGCCCTCAGCAGAGAAACGGCCCTTCTCGGCCAGGGGCAACCGGGCTGACAGCTCGTAGCGTAAAGGGCGGTCTAAGGTGATGTCGGTGATCTTGGAATCGATTTCGTCGAGCACATAGGTACGGAGTGGCGTCTCAGTCCGGTCTTCGAACGAAACCTGACCGTTTTCCATGGAGAAAAGCGAGATGATGACCTCCAGAGGAATTCCACCACTTCTCGTCTCCGGTGGCTTTTTGGGTTCTTTCGAGGGCTCTAGGATATCGTCGATGTCGAGGGTCCCGTCGGGCATGCGGACCACATGAATCCTTGGTTCCACCAGTCTTACATCTTCTATTTCCAGCCGTTTCGACAGCAGTGGTAACAGGCGCCAACGGATCTTTATGGCGCTAGCCGAGACGAACGGTTTTGGTGCTCCTTCGGTTCGCACGTCGAGACCATCCAGATAGATGCCCGCCAGCCCCGCCCCCGCATCGCTGATCGATACCTTGCGATGGAGCCTTTCTTCCAGAGGTGGTGTAACCCAGGCCAAAATTTTGTCTTTGGTAAGGTAAAGCTTGAGCACAATAGTGGCTGCCAATAGGAGAACCACAAGGCCTCCGACAACCCACATGAGGATTTTGAACACTTTTTTCATGTCCGCCCCCCTCTGAGCGTTCAGATGACGCTTCTGAGTCATCATTCTTTAAGGGATGCTAGTAACAGTCAAATTTGGGTGTTGGGTATAGATTAAGCACTGATATGGATTTTACAATACGAAGAGCCACTATTTTGACAGGCTACTCTTTGTCTGCTCAGCAACTTAAACTGGCAGCTGAGGAGGCCCATTTGAAGAATCACCACTGAGTAGAAGGTGTGCAACGCGGGAGCATTAATTGAAAAAGGGTATCTCAAAAAAAGCTATCCCTCTCACCTTGCAAGGGGAGAGGGATAGAGTGATCAGACTTCGTTTGGGGTGTTGTGGATTCTATTGTCTAGTTCCAGCAGGCTCCGGGGCCGTATCCGCCGGTTTGGCCACGATATCCATACGGACCATGATGCCCGTAGTACTGACCATGATGCCCGTAGTGCGGACCATGGTGCCCGCGGTAGCCGTAACCTCCACCGTATCCCCTGCCAGAGCGGGCGTTTGGAGAGATCTTGCGCGCTTCAAGTTCGAAATTGACTCTCTTTTCGCTCATCTTTGCCCTCAGATTGCTAATGTCTTTTTGCAGGGCCCTAACTTTGTTGGCATCAGGGTTGGCTGAATTGAGCATGGTGTTGAGTTCCGCAGACTTGGTCCAGATTTCCTCTCTCAGCTTGGCCGTATCGTTGAAGAAGTTCTGTTCCAGCTTGTCCAGTTCGGCACGCTGGCTTTCAGTCAAACTACCGTACTGTTGGCTGTCCCTCCAGCAGTAACCCGGGCCGCCATAAGATTCGCCCTTGCCCCAACGGTGAGCGAACACCGGGGCAGCCAGAACAGCCACCAAAACCAAGATACCTAAAGTTGTTGCCAGTTTTTTCATTTGCTTTAACCTCCATTGATGTGATCATTTGTTGTTTGTTTCTCTAAATGGCAAAGTCCATGCCACAATAATCTTGGTAATTTAACCGCTTAATATTACTGATATTTCAATATGGCTCATTGGATCGAACTTGACCTGAGCCACCAAAGTGGATACTTTTTATCCATATCAGCGGTTAAAAGGTATGCAGGTGGGTAAAAAGTATCCACTGGAAATAGCAGTAAACCAAGCGAGGGAATTAGAGCATATTTGTCCGCGGGATTCCACAATATCGCTTATTACCCCGCCGTGTACCATTGTTACTGTACTGGATTCAGGAATCCTCATATGGAAAATCGGATCACCATGAGACCTGGTCCACATATTGCTGTGCGTAAGTTCTGGACCACGAATGATTTCTCTTAAACACGGAATAAATTCTATGACCAAAGCAATTAGAAAATACCCGTGGCTCTACCTTCTTCTTTGGGCCATTCTTGGGGGCTTGGCGGTTTTGGCGCCCATCGTTTTCTTTCTGGCCAACAGCAGTATTCGGTCGGATCGCGAGAACATGACCCAGCTCCTGGTAGAGAAAGGCGCCGCACTCATTCGCTCCTTTGAAGCCGGGGCCAGAACGGGAATGATGGGCATGGGCTGGGGCGGCCTACAAATACAGCGGTTGCTTGTGGAGACGGCAAGACAGCCTGACATCGTATACCTGGTGGTAACAGATGAAAATGGCTCTGTAGTTGCCCACAGCGACCCCGAACAAATCGGCAAGATGCATAAGAACTCAACTGGCGTCACCTCTTTGGAGAGAAATGAGGAGGTCAGATATCACCAGATACAAATGGAAAACGGCGTTTCCGCTTTCGAGGTTTATAAGCGTTTCACGCCCATTGCGACGGGACCTGGCTCTGGCCGTATGCGCCACCGTGGCATGATGATGCGTGGGCCCGGCCCTTCAAGAAATTGGGCTGAACGCTCCTCGGAGAGGGGTCGCACGGAACAGGAAGACTGGTGTAGTGGTTATTGGAAACAAGCTGAAGATCAGCCTGGCCTGGGTCCCGCCCATTTTATATTCGTAGGACTGGACATCTCCGCGCTGGAATCTGCCAGGACTGAAGCCAGACGTCATACCCTGGCCATGTCGGCGGGGATGCTACTGCTAGGGCTAGCCGCCATGGTCTCACTTTTTTTGGCACAAGGCTTCAAGCTCGCCAGACGTTCCTTGGCTAAGGTACGGGCATTTTCCGGTCAGGTTGTAGAGAATCTCCCCATGGGGTTAATAGCATCAGATGAAAACGGCCGGGTGGCGGCTTTCAACGAGACTGCCGAGGCCATCCTGAGAAAATCGAGTCAAGAGGCTCTTGGCGAGACGGCGGCTGGGATATTGCCCCCCGAACTGTGGCAGCTCACTGCGCGTCTCGGAACAAAGGGAGCGGTTGTTGAAGAAGAACTCGAGTGCAAGACAGGGCGGAGCGAATCTTTGCCGCTTAGCGTAAGCGCCGCATCCATCCACGGCCAAGACGGCGCTTTTCTGGGTCACGTTTTTATTTTCAACGATTTGACCGAAGCTCGTCGCTTGCAACAAGAAGTGGAAAGGTCCAGACGGTTGGCCTCCTTGGGGAGCCTTGCGGCCGGAGTGGCACACGAAATTCGGAATCCCCTGAGTTCCATCAAGGGTTTTGCCACCTATTTCAGGGAGAGATTCAGTAATGAGCCCCAGGACAAAGACACGGCAACCACTATGATCCAAGAGGTGGAAAGGTTGGACCGGGTCATCGGGCAACTGCTGGAATTTGCCCGTCCCAGCACGCTTAAGATTAAACCCACTCGGTTAGCTGACTTGATCCAGCATTCCCTTAAGCTCATCGACGGTGACGCCCGGGCCAAAGGGGTAGAGGTGAAAGCGGAGGTTCCTTCGGATCTCCCCGAAATCCTCATAGACGCAGACAGGATGAATCAGGTGCTTCTTAACCTATACCTCAACTCTATTCAGGCACTAGCCCACGGAGGTACATTGGAAGTAAAGGTTTCCCGAGACGAACCGAGTAAACAGACAACGATCACTGTTGCAGATAACGGGCAGGGCATTGATCCAAATGACCAGGACCGAGTGTTCGACCCCTACTTTACGACAAAGTCAGACGGGACGGGTCTGGGTCTGGCCATTGTGCACAAGATTATCGAGGCCCACAACGGAGAAATAAAGATAATTAGTAATCCGGCTATCGGGACTACCATCACCTTGACCTTGCCGGATCTGGAGGAGGAGCAAGGGAGTGGCTGAACCCAAAATATCAGGTAGCATACTCGTGGTTGACGACGATCGGGCCCACCGCACCATGCTGCGCACCCTGTTGGGCGGGTGGGGCTATTCGGTTGAGGAAGCGGATGACGGGGCCCGGGCAATTGAAAGGGTCCATGAGAAGCCCTACGACCTGGTTCTGATGGATGTTCGTATGGTGGAGATGTCGGGGTTGGAGGCCCTCCCTGAGATAAAGAGATTTAATCCAGCCATCCCTGTCATAATCATGACGGCCTATTCCTCGGTGGAAACTGCAGTGGAGGCTCTGAAAAAAGGGGCTTATGACTATCTTACCAAGCCTCTCGATTTCGACGAACTCAGGCTCGCCCTCGAAAGGGCCATGGACCACGGCCGCCTGAAAGAGGAAAACCGTGCACTGAAAGAGAGCCTCGGAAAGGGTTTCAACACGGGAGACATCATCGGC
This sequence comes from Deltaproteobacteria bacterium, assembly GCA_020347625.1. Classification (GTDB taxonomy): domain Bacteria; phylum Desulfobacterota; class Syntrophobacteria; order BM002; family BM002; genus BM002. Next base: position 1,818,179 of record CP070735.1, on the reverse strand, counting down.
CGCAGCCGGGCCATGGTAGAGCTCTTGGAAACTGTGGCCATGGTGGCGCCCACCGAGGCGACAGTGCTGATCACTGGTGAGTCCGGAACCGGAAAGGAACTTATTGCCGGTGCTATCCATTTCAACAGTCCCCGTCGGGAGAATCATTTTATCAAGGTCAACTGCGCTGCCATCACCGAGACCCTGCTGGAGTCAGAACTTTTTGGCCACGAAAAGGGCTCCTTCACAGGGGCAGACCGGCGCAAGGAAGGCAGATTCAAACTGGCCCACAGGGGAAGTCTCTTTCTTGATGAGATCAGCGAGATGTCCGTGGCCATGCAAGCCAAGCTGCTGCGAGTGCTTCAGGAGAAGGAAATCCAGAGAGTCGGTGGTGAGGAGGTCATTAAGGTTGATGTCCGGGTAATGGCAGCCACCAACAAAGATTTAAGGGAGGAGATAGAGGCTGGCAGGTTCCGTGAGGATCTCTATTACCGCTTGAACGTGCTAACGCTGCCTGTGCCTGCTCTCAGGCAGCGGGCTGAGGACATCCCGCTCTTGGCCCAGCATTTTCTTGAAACGTTTGCTGAAAAGAACCGTAAACCCATCAAAGGCTTCACCCCGCAAGCCATGGATCGCATGGTGCGATACGACTGGCCGGGGAATGTGCGTGAATTGATGAACGCCGTCGAGCGCAGTGTGATTCTCTGCCGCAGCGAATATATTTCAGAGGTGGACTTCCCACTCTCCGTCCTCGATGCCACCGCCCAGGAACAGGAAATCGTCAAGGGCGAAGAGATGCCTGTGGATCTGCCTTTGGAAGAAGTGGAAAAGGTGACGATTCTGAACACCCTGGAGTCGGCCGGCGGTAACAAGAGCGAAACCGCAAGGCGACTCGGCATCACCCGGCGCACGCTCCACAAGAAGCTGAAAAAGTACGGCGTAATGTAATTTGCCCTCCCGCGTTGACAACCTATTAAAGATTGGGGTCAGAGCTTAATTATTAACTTGCGAGCCGAATCGGTTACTTTATTAGTTAATAATTAAGCTCTGACCCCAGTTTTCTCATAGGTTGATCAGTTAAGCGTCTCGGCAAGAAATTCCGTAAAGCGTTTCCATGATTTTTTATCAGCCTCTTCTCTGTACCGCTTCTCACCAAACACAGTAAAGGCATGGGGTGCTCCACCGTAGGTAATCATTTCGTGTGAAATACCTTTTTCCTCAAACTCAATGGCAAGCTTGGCGAACTGATCCATGGTAATGTTTTTGTCTGCTGTGCCATGCAGAATGAGCAATTTTCCCCTCGTTTTGGAGTAGTCTTGACCTGCGGGTGTGCTCAATCCACCATGAAAGGTGACAAAGCCTTTCTAGTCTGCCCCTGACCTGGCGAACTCAAGTACGGCAGCTCCACCAAAGCAGTATCCCATTGCCACAGCATTATGGACTTTGGCACCTTTAGATTTTGCAGTTTCCAGTGCAGCTTGTAACAAGGGGCGCATTTTAGCACGGTCTTTATACAAT
>CP070735.1:1802555-1816582 GCA_020347625.1 Deltaproteobacteria bacterium | reverse complement strand
GCCTGAAAGGCGAAAGCTCTAAAAAACTCACGTATGAGTTGAGTCTCGAACTCTCCGACCCTCTCGCTCAAGTTGGGGACGTTGTAGACCAAGAAAGGTCGGTTGGAAAAATCTAGCGTCACTGAAGCAAGGGCCTCGTCCATTGGAACGAACTGGTGCCCGTATCTGCGGATACCCTTTCTTTCCCCCAGAGCCTTGGTGAAAGCTTGCCCAAGACAAATGCCAATGTCTTCCACCGTGTGGTGTTGATCTACCCAGAGATCCCCTTCGGCCTTTATCTCGAGATTAAAGCGACCGTGGGCTGCTAACAGGGTGAGCATGTGATCCAGAAAGCCAACGGAGGTCTTGATCAAAGATTCGCCGCTGCCATCCAGGCGGAGCTTCAGGGTGATTTTGGTCTCTTTTGTCTTCCGGGTTATGCTAGCCGTTCTTTGCACCACATCTCCTCCCACTAAAGAAAAGAACGAGTACGTTAACGCTTTCCGTGCCTGCGAACTATAAGGGAAATGGTCTGCCCTGTCAATCTTTAGCGCTCAGCGGGCAGCCATCAGCTTTCAGCTACTGCTTTGTATTTGTCCTGATAAGAAAACCGCGGTCAGGGCCGCGGTTACCTTTCGCTGGTGGAGACGATGGGATTCGAACCCACGACCTCAGCGTTGCGAACGCTGCGCTCTCCCAACTGAGCTACGTCCCCCTTTTGCCGGCCTTTTTATAAACCTTTGCTGATTGACTGTCAAGGAAATCAGAGATGGAACTTGTATCCTGCTGGCAGAAGACAGAACTCAGACGTCAGCTAAGATGCTGAACTTTGATATCTGACCTCTGTGAAAAGCTATTTCGCCCGATGGATTAACTCTATCAGTAATCTTTTAGTGTACCGGGCCATCATGGATGTTTCTGAGCTTTCCCTGGTGGTAAAGGGAACGGAATTCGCTCAATAGCTTATTGGTTGCCATTTCGATTTTTTCGAGATCGCGATTCCCCAGTTGGGTTACATCCACTTGACCCAATGCGGCCTCGAGGCGGCGGAATTGTTGAGCAATCTCGGGTTGAACCTCATCCATGAGCAGCGCCTTGTGCACCTCTTCTATGGTGCTGCGGCAATGATCGATTCGGAGTTGCAGCTCTCTAAGCTCCTTGCGCTGCATCCAACGTTTGAATAACTTCACAGCACCTCCCTGATAGTTCCGCGGTTCCTCTGGGGCCCAGCCCCGAGATGCGACCTACGGTTTACCTACTGAATTGTATTAAGTGTTAGCTTGTCGAATGCGGCTGCACTAAGTTTGTTGGAGTAGAAGGATATTTTGATGATAGCAGAAAAATCAGAAGGCACCAAGCCCTTGAAGCGTATCTTTGTATACCTTGTAAAACCGTCGATGGTCAGCCATGGAGCGCTCGAGTACGAGCTTTACTTTCTGAATGTCATCAGTATTGATCACCGCATTGACGCTCTTGGCAAAAGCCATCAAGTTATCCAGCGTCTTAACTTGGTTGCTGATGAGCATCAAGAAGATGCTCCGTCGCGTGGTCATGGGCATGGGTTGTAAATAGCGTAAGATGGTGTTGTTCTCGGCGACCTCCCCACAGAATTCCTCGTCGAGCATTACCAAATCATACTGATTATAGCGAAGTTTGCTGAGGGCCTCCTTTACTGATGAGGCCACACTGCTATAGTAGTTCAACTCCTCGAGCGCTTCCTTCACAGCTTTGAGCCGCCCCGGTTCATCCACACAGACGAGGGCGCTCATGGCGCCTTCCTCGAGAACCTCCAAGGGAGAATCATAAGCACTGGTCACATCCAGGTCAGCAGCAATCGCCGTCGGCGCATCGCTAACCTCTGAAAGCGATGCATCCATGCCTATGACAGTTTCCTTGCTCCCGGAGCTACCAGTATGCTGTGGAGCCACAGTAATAGAACGGTTGCATTTGCTGCAGGTTGCCCTGAATGAACGCCCCTCGGGAATCTTTGCATCAGGCACATTGAAAACGGCCTGGCAATTGCTGCATTGGATTTTCACTGGATTTAACCCTCCGGCCTAAAAGTAAACGCTCTTCGAAACTCATTCCCTTCCCCGCCTAACGGTACTGCAATATTTCTTGTATCTCTACTTTTTCTCTTTGACTCTTTTCCGGTAGCCTCTGTCTATTTCGAGGCCTTCAATATCGGTGACCTTCTCACCCCGAGCGGATTTGATGCGGTCGATACCACGCCTCATGATAGCCTTTTTAGAGGCGTAAGCCATTGCAGTGTCATGCGTTATTTGACCCTCTTGGAAAAGTTCAAGAATAAAATCGTCAAAGGTGCACCATCCGAAAGCGCGATTGCTTTCGATGATTTCATAGAAGGTCTTCCCTTCACTCTCACCCTCCAGAATGACTTCTTTGACCCGGATGTCCTTGCCCATTATCTCAAAGGCTGCCACACGACCGCCGCCCTCCATGGGAAGGAGTCGCTGACAAACCACGTAGCGAATGGCATCGGCTAGTCGAATCCTTATCTGTTTCTCCTCTTCAGTATCGAACATACCTAGGACTCGGTTTATGGTTTGTCCAGCATCCACCGTGTGGAGGGTAGTGAGCACCAAATGGCCCGTTTCTGCAGCGCTCAGTCCAATCTCCACGGTCTCACGATCGCGCATTTCGCCCACCAAAATGATCTTGGGAGCCTGGCGGAGCGCCGCCCTTAGACCACTGGAAAAACTTTCAAAATCGCTGCCCATTTCCCGTTGATTGAAGGTGGCTTTGCGGTGGTGATGGACAAATTCCACTGGATCTTCCAGGGTTACAATGTGCACCGGCCGAAGATCGTTGACTTCATTGAGAATGGCGGCGAGCGATGTGGACTTACCACTGCCAGTTGCACCGGTGACAAAAACGATGCCATTTCTCTCCTCGGCAATATTCTTGAAAATTTGTGGCAACTTGAGATCATCGATGCTGGGGATGCGCGTCTCCAACTTACGCATTACTACCGAAAAATACCCTCGCTGGGAAAAAACATTGACACGAAACCGTGCCTTTCCGGCCAGGTGATAGGAAAGATCACAGGAACCCTCCGCAAGCAGGGTTTCTATGTTGCGCCTGTCGCCACCCAAAAGATTCAGAGCAAATGTCTCGGTCTGAAACGGCGTCAAGTTGTCAATGGTCACATCCATTGGAACAGGCATCAATTCGCCGTCGGATTCAACTTGAAAAGGACGGTCAACTGTGACAATCAGGTCAGAGACGTTCTCGTGAAAATCCAGCATCTTGCGAAGAAAATGATCTATCTCTCTCTTACGCATGCCAGTTTCCCTTTCGTTACGGGGCACAAAGATGCCCCTTAATTAACCTGAGATAAATGGGGCATCAGACGTATTAACGCAATGATGACCCAAGGGTTTCAATCGTTGTGCATTAGTATCTGATATTATAAAAAATCACCTTTCGTGCTGAAAGTTAAAAATCAGGTTGCAGCCCACCTTTCGGTGTAGTGGCCGGACCACTAACTACACCTCAGTGAAATCGGTAGGTGGATTTCGCAGGAATGGCCGAAATTTTTCTTTATCGTCACACTTCATGTACGCCTCATCAGCGCCTATCCGATTGGCCTTCAACTGCGACATAATTGAATCGTCCAACGATTGCATCCCGTACTTCTTACCGGTCTGGATTGCCGTCGGTATCTGATAGGTTTTGTTCTCACGAACCAGGGCTCGCACGGCATGCGTAGCGATTAGGATCTCCGGGCATACAATACGCCCTGGAATATCGATCCTTTTTAGTAGGTTTTGGGCAACCACTGCACGAATGCCGTCTGCTAGAGTGGAACGAATCTGCGCCTGCTGCTCGGCTGGAAATACTTCGATAATCCGATCCACGGTTTTAGCAGCACTGGTGGTATGCAAAGTGGCAAAGACCAGATGGCCTGTTGCAGCGGCCTCAATGGCCAGAGAAATGGTATCCAGATCACGCATCTCGCCTACCAAAATGATGTCTGGATCCTCGCGCAAAGCACCACGAAGTGCTGAAGCAAACGATCTTGTGTGAATGCCCACTTCCCGCTGGTTGACAATGCAGCTCTTGCTCCTGTGGACAAATTCTATGGGATCCTCGATGGTTATGATGTGGTCCTTGCGTTTCTGGTTGGCCTCATCGATGATAGCGGCCAGGGTGGTGGACTTACCACTCCCGGTGGGCCCGGTCACCAATACAAACCCCCTGGGTAGCATAGCCAGTTTGGACACAACCGGCGGAAGGCCCAGCTCTTCCACCGACTGAATTTCACTTGGAATTTCACGAAAAACCGCGCCAATCCCAAAGTTCTGCTGAAAGAAGTTGGAACGGTAACGGGCCAATCCGGGAATCTCGTAAGCGAAATCAACGTCGCCGGTCTCTTCGAAGGTCTTAATCTTATCCTCCGGGGTAATTTCGTATAGCATGCCTTTGAGTTCATCGTTTTCCAGCACCTTATACTTGACCCGCTCCATCTCTCCTCGAACTCTCAGGGCAGGCTGCTGGCCGGCGACAAGGTGCAGGTCGGAGGCTTTCTGCTCATGCATCAGCTTGAAAAATGCATCGATACGAGCCATATTCAAACTCCGCTTTTTTTAGGTGGCCGCGGAAGCTCACAACACTCATAGCCCTAGCGTGGTCTAGAAGTTCTTCCGCTCATTGTGGGGTACCGAACTATTTCAATAAATAGCTCTGAAGGTTAATGCAAAAGGCGGGCCAGATATCGATCAGATAATCCGTCTTTCTCACCAACTGTAAATTTCGCTTTACTGCACCTCCTCCTACTAGCGGATACTCACTACAGTTGGCATTGCCGGGTAGACTCAACCAGAATTATGGGGCCACACTGTGCAGTTCATCTTGGTCCGTTCGAATGAGCGCTAGATCAAGCGGTCACGCTCCAGGTTCCATTGCACCCAGTCGTTCAAATCCTCCTCCATGGTGAACTTTCTGGGTGTTGATGGTATCCCTTCAGGACTAACGGTGATCTGCTGCATAGCCTTTACAATCCGAACCCATTCTTCCATGGTCACCCGATGAGGTCCGTCCACCCTTGTTGGACCTGGAATCCTCTGTACTTCGCTTCCTTCCTCCCCTGGAGCGGGGACGCGGTGTGGTCTCCTAACCGCCACACTGCCACTGTAAACCCTGACGATAGAGGACCTGTCGGTAGCCACATTAATGCGAAAAATAGTGCCGCGCACTCCCACTACGGCGTTATCCGTTTCCACCTGAACGCCTTTTTCGCTGCCGAAAACTTCCTGGATGTTTGCCCAGGTTTTTCCCAGCATCAGGGCAAAGCGAACATCGCGTTTTGCCTCCCCAGAATTGTAGCCAGCCTTGGTTAACCGAACATCGCTCTCTTCGTCAAACCGGATGATGCTTCTGTCGGGAAGCTGAAGTTCCAAGCGAGCGCTTTTCATGGTCATGATTCGTTCACCAGCCCGGACAAACGTTCCCAGAGTAAGCGCACACCATGTGCCTTCCGCCTCAGTCTGGCGCTTTACCACTCCCTGCACAAAGGTTACTCGAGCTCGCTCACCTTCGATGGGAAAAACGAATGATTCCTGAGCCAAGATAGCCGGGCAAAAGACAAGCAGTAAAAGCACCGACAGTATAATACCCGCAAACCGACGGTTATCGCTTGGTGCCATAGTCAGTCCATAATCTTTCATGCTAAATCCATAAAAATAGAGTCAACAACTGCCTAATCTATCTCAAAGTACCTTGAGTTGCTCCTTTAGAACACGGATGGAAAGCAGGGCATCGGCACCTGAAACGGTTCCCATGGGCTGAAACTCGCCGGTGCGTAGGTCAACCGGCGTCATGATGCCGCGACTGGTGCAAACCATCACCGCGTTAAAATAGGGCAGATCATTACGCAGATCCGGATGCGGAGATGCACTCCCAATAAAACGTGTAGCCAAATCCTCGTCCCTACTGGCCTTAATCAGGATATCTTCTATCATCAGGGCATAAGAAGCACGGGTTATTTTCTCGTCAGGCCGGAAGGTATGATCCGGATAGGGCTCCAGACCGCGAACACCGATGCGTATAACCGTGTTAATGTCGTGGCGCAGTACATGGTCTGAAATGTCAGTCGCCGGGGGCAACTTCTCCATTTTTTCGGTTTCCATTTCCAAACCGGATTTTGGAGGTTTAAACTCGGTATCAAAGGTCTTGATGCTCAGCTTTTCGTAGATTTCTTCCAACCTGAGTTCCTCGGCAAAAAGTGCGGCCACGTCAGCACGGGTAATGGCATCCACCAAGGCGATCTTTTTGCCCACACTGGTGCCGGGGGCGGCCCGCTGTATCTTCTGGACCAACTCCCAGGATTGGTTGGCCTCGGCCGTATATTCCTTATCCAGGTCCAGGACTTTTTGGTACATATCAGCGGCATCCTCGAATTCGAACGCCTGCTTGTAAGCCTCGCCCATGTAAAAGTAAGGCGCAGGCGCTTCTGGATCATCCAACACGGCATAATCGAAGTTCTGTTCGGCATCATCCAACCAATCTCTTGGCTGGGTCATGGTGAAAACCCGTATATAGCCCACGCGTGCCAAGACTTTTTGTTGTTTTCCTTTGGAGTACTTCTTGCCCTTCTTCAGGCTGTCGAAGCTTTGGTCGACGAGCTTTTCCTTTTCCTCCTCATCCTTCATCTCAACCGACCTGGCGGCAAAAACCAACCCCATCCCCACATGAGCGGGACCATATTTAGGATCTAGTTCCATGGCTAGTTTGAATTCTTCCTGGGCTTCGTCCAGTTCCCCCTTCTCGAAAGAGTTCATTCCGTTGAAGACATGATGCTCTGGAGTGTCCATCACACTCTCGGGGGGCCGCTTCTTGGCACATCCGACAAATAATGCCAGCGAAAAGCTAAGGAGAGCCATCAATGTCCATGTTCTCCAGTAGGATTGGTTTTTCATTGGCATATCCTCCCTGAAACCCTGAAAATGGGTAATTGCTGCTGCCGGGCTCTTCTTCCGTTAAATGTCTGTGGCATGCCTGAATGGACCATGTCCCGGAAGTGCAGTTTATTAAGAATTCCGAATTCCTTGGGTGGTTGTCTGACTAGTCCAGAACGAACATTACCCTGGCCTTCTGCAAAAAGCTTAAGTGTTCTCCAGCGCTCGACAACCTACCGGCATCACTGTTGGAGATTACCAAATCGCATTTGCTAGCGCCTGCTACCCGCACAGCCTTGACCACAAATGGGTTGTCAGTCACCCGCATGTTCGCACGAGCGGCACTTAAGTCCTTGGTGTAGCCGACCATGCCCTGCTGCACGGCAAACTCTCTATTCACCATGGCCGAACCGTATAACTCTTTCCCGTTCTCATCCAAAATCTTCGGACTCATTGCCGGACGGGCCCCCAGGCCGCGGGCATCAACCACCAGCCCGGTGTAAACCTGTGCGGCCGCTGGCGGAGGAATCGTAGGAACCTCTGGGGGCAATACGCCAACCGGGGGCGGAGGTAGGACTACGTTGGCAAACTCACCGTTCAAGCTCATCATTAAGGTCACTTCCACAGAACCGTCACTCATATAAGCAGTGTCGATTACCTGTGCATTCCGAACAACGCCTTGAACCGAGGTGCGGACGACATCACTTTTCACAATGAAATCCTTGACAAGAGTGATAGAGTCCACCTGAACCCCCTGGGTGATCTCCAGCAGATTTCGGCGTGCGACGGTAATGGCTGCGCGTCTTGCCATGGCCCTGGCCTGAGCCATGTTTGCCGCGTCGGCCGGCGGTGCACCAATTCCCACTGCAACGACCCTACCTGTACTCCAGTCAATGCTGCCACTGCTAAAACTTTGGATCACTTCACTCTGTGCCCAGCCCATTCCAGGCACTATAAACATTGCGGAGAGCAAGATAACTATGGCAAATAACGGTGCGCTTCTCATGCTATCCTCCTGTGCTGTTTCGCCCGTTTTGTCAGACCCTGGGCCCACCCTCAGAATGGTTCACCTAGAAACAGGCAAAAGGCCCGGCACGCAGACCAGGCCCCTTTCAACGGCAGTTTCACCAAAATTGGTGGGCAGAGAGCGCCCGCTGGGATTCTGTGTGGCGAGTGATTGGCCCCTTCAACAACACCTAAAAGCACCAGAGCCCATTTGGACGCTCAAAATTTCAGTTGAATTGATCCGGACAGACACATTCCCACCGCTTCTCAGCCAGCAGGCCTGTTGTCTTGACCTTCAGCTGTTTTATAACCTCATCGGTCACACTTTGTCAAACAGCGAGTGCTTTCGCGAAACCCCTAATAATTTTGTAATAAATTGTAGTAATATGTTCCAGCAAAGAAACCGGGCCCTGAGAACCTATCTACCCCCAACGAGATGGCACAGGGTCCAAGATACAAGGCATGTGTTGGCTAGCAGCAGACAGAGGTCAGGAGACAGAAGACAGAAACTCTAAGCTCTATGCCCCATGCTAAATCCCACATCCTCAATCCCTTAATCCCTCAATTTCTAAATCCGCAATTCGTAATCCAAAATCCGCAATCTACAATCTAAAATCTACAATCTACCCCATGCCCCATGCCCATGCCCCATGCCCCATGCCCATGCCCCATGCCCATGCCCCATGCCCCATGCTCCATGCCCCATGCCCCATGCTCCATGCCCCAACGGACAACGTTTCCAAGTCTGAAAATGATAATGGTATTCTGAAGTCTCTTTTGTCGTTGACAGGCGAGAAAGCGTTCTGCTATCATTCCGTAATTATTTTGAATCATTAGACAAGCGCAATCATTACTCAGATACCAAACTCGCGAAAATTTACCTTTTTTATCTTTCATCCCAACCCTGGAGACTGGAACAACTAAGCCACTTGGACGGACCCTATGCGGAATAATCATCTGTTTGTGCTCGTTGCTTTGCTGTTAGCTCTCATTACCCCAGACGCATTTGGCCAAAGCAAAACCATTGAGAGCCAGGGAGTAGCCGCCGTTGTCCAAGGCAACCTGGACATTTCTCGCGATCGGGCCATAGAAGATGCCCTTCGCAATGCGGTGGAGCAGGCCACAGGCAGTCTTATCGAGAACCAGACCCTGGTGGAAAACTACCAACTGCTCTCTGACAAGATCTACTCCCGGTCCAGAGGATATGTCCAATCTTATGAGGTGATCAACGAAAAGGTTGAGCAGGGGGTATTTAGAGTAACCATAAAGGCTATAGTGGCCAGTGGTGAACTCAAGAACGACCTTCAGGCCCTCAATCTCCTAATGCGCCAGGCCAGAAAGCCGCGGGTGATGGTCCTGTTCCAAGAGTCCACCGCTGAAGGAGTCGACACCGGCAGATTGGCCGAAGATGCCATTTCAAGAGTGCTTCTTGAACGCGGCTTTAAGTTGGTGGATGCAGATTCTGTCCGTCTTAATTTGGGCCGCGATAGAGTCATGGGACTTTTAGCCGGCGATAAACAGGTTGCTGCGGCGGTTGGTACTGGCTACGGAGCTGAGATGCTTCTGCTTGGCAGTGCCCAGGCTGAAAGCAATCAGATGATCATTGGTGATGTCAAAATAAACAGCAACCAGGCCGTGATTAGCGCGAAATTGGTTCGGGCCGATACCGGAGAAGTCACGGTATCTGAAACACGTCGGGCGGTAAAGCCGCACGTAAACAGTCTTACTGGCACACAAATGGCCATAGACGAAGCCAGTGAGCTGCTGGCCAACGATATGGTGGATAAGATCATCCAAATTTTCCATCAACAAATCTACAATGTAGCCAACGTTAAACTGATCATCCACGGGCTGCAAAGCTATGGTCATCTCCAAGAGGTTGTCAAGGTCATCTCGGATAACGCCAGAGGAATCCAGGAAATCTACCAGCGCAATTACACCATGGGTACCGCCGAACTGGACGTAGAGCTCACCGGCAGTACCCAGTCCCTTGCTACGGATCTGACCACCAGGTCATTTGGCAACCATAGATTTGATATCAGAGAGTCAACCCATAACCAACTCCAGGTAACTGTCACTTCGATTCATCGCTGATTCTTACCACCGGGAAAGCGGGGGTATTTGGCCGGAAGTGATCAGAGAGGATTCCTATGCTTGCTGAAAGATGGCTTCGCCACTCATTGCTAATCGTAATCATTGTCTTCCTGACTGCCTGCGCATCCTCCGGCAAGGATAGCTACCTTCAGGGGGAGGAACAGAGTGAAATGGGCTACTGGGAAGGTGCCATCGTTTCTTACAGAGATGCTCTGGCCCAGGAGCCGAACAATAAAAGATACCAAAAATCCCTGCGCAAGGCAGAACAGGAAGTGGCCAAGAAGTACTATGAAAGGGCCGTTAACATCTGGGCCGGGGCTGCTGTCAAAGACTACCAGGTGATAACCAGCGCCATGGCAAGCCTGGATAAGGCCATGGAGCTTGACCCAGAAAATGCGGCCATCCGTGAACTCCATAGCCAAATTGACTCTAAAAAACAAGAATTGGCCGCAGCGGCCAAGCGGGCGTACGAAAATGGGGTTGCTGCCTTAGACAAGCAACAATGGCTGGAAGCAGTAACCAATTTTCGCAAGGTCAACGCTATTTATCCCAAGTACGAGGACACAGAAGACAAACTGGCAACTGCGGTTAGCGCTGGAAGTGAAGCGTACTATAAAGAAGGGGTCTCCGCAGTGCAGCGCGAGGACTGGAAGGGTGCGCTCACCGCTTTCGCTAAGGTCATGAACCTCAATCCCACCTACAAAGACACCCAAGCACTCCTGGACCAGGTCAGAGATAACGATAACCCCCTATACTTTCTCCGTCGTGCCGAGGAAATGGCCAGCGCCAACGAATGGGACCGGGCCATACATTTTTACGAAACCGCACTTTCGTATCTTCCCGACGATCCAAATATTCAAACCCAGCTTGATAAGGCAAAATTACAGGCCGGCAGATACTATTTCAAGCAGGCCAACCAGCATTCTAAAGAAAATCGTCTATACCGGGCCAACCAGGAGTACCAAAAAGCAATGCTATACTCTCCCACACTGGCCAGCAGTTTGTTTTTTAAAGAATCCTTGAATAGCCACTCGAAAAAGCTGTTCCAAAGGGCAGCGAAATACGGAGGAGTGAAAAAGTACGGTAACGCCCTGGCCTGGTACTGGCAGTTGAACCAGATCAACCCTGGGTATCCAGAGCTTTTCTATAAGATGCAAACCACCGAGGACATGATCAAAAAGCGGCTGAAAAAGGTTATTGCAGTTTTTGATTTCTCCAGCCCTTCATACAGCCCTGATGCCGGAACAACAGCCTCCTCAAACCTCATCACTTATCTTTTCAACAACTCTAGTGGTGATATTCGTATTCTAGCGCGCCAGGATCTTCAATCCATTCTTACCGAGGTGAAACTTGAACAGGCAGGTGTCGTGGGTAACATGACGGCTATCCGGCGGGTGGGACGCAAGACCGGCATTGATATCTTTATCGTGGGCAATGTTCTGCTTTACAAAACTGAGAAGGATGTAAGTAAAGGGAGTAAGGTGGCGAAGATTCAAATCGGCACCAAGGTCAAAGATAATCCTGATTATCTCATTTGGAAGGCCAAAAATCCAAAACCCACGAAAGAACAGCTAACTGCTGCCCCGCCGGCAGTGGTGGAGATTCCGGAATACCGCTATGAGAGCTATACGGTGGGCCGAAACAAGATGCGCGCTGCTTTCCATGTCTACTACAAGGTCATCGACGCCAAGAAAGGCGAAATCATTGCAACCGACACGATTAAACGTAACGCTGAGGTAGCGGACGACTGGAATGACGGCATACCTGAAGCCAAAATTCCGTTTAATCCCTTGGAATTGCCAACAGAGAGCGAACTTCTCGAGCAGGTCACTGAGGAGGCAGTCCGTGATCTGGCTTTGGTTATTCTTGAGCCATTTAAGCGCCTGCAAACCACCTATTTTGACGAAGCAGAAATTCTGCTGAAACGACGCCAGAATGAAGCGGCCATCGAGAAATACATGAATGCCATCTACGACGAGCGCATCAAAGGAATTGAAAGTCCCATCAGCAGAAAGTCAAATGAGGTCATTGACCAGCTCCTCAGTAAACTCTGAGCTAACGCCTGCTTCTCTTTCACAAAACCATTAAAAGAAATCCGCACTGCACCTAAAACAATGCGGGTGATCATGACAAAACAGCCAGAATCCAGAAGAAAAAGAGCACAGGGCATAGGGTTAGAATTTCGAAATTCGAATTCCGAAATTCGAAACAAAAAATCCGCAATCCGAAATCCGCAATCCGAAATAATCTAGCCCTTTGCTCTATGCTCTATGCCTTCAAACACTGACAAATTCAAGATCGGGTAGAATCAAACAGGTGAGGTGGTTACCGTAAACTGCGCCGGTGTCAATGCCAATTTTGTTGGGCAGCACTAGAGGGCGGACAAAGGGGGTGTGGCCAAAAATTACCCGTTTACCGAAGTCCTCCTCAGAGTAGATGAATTCCTCCCGAATCCAGACCAGATCATCCAGACTTTGCTTGTCTAGTGGGATACCATGCCTGAGTCCGGCATGCACCATGATGTAGTTCTCATTTTCATAGTAATGGTGGAGTTCGTCCAGGAAAGCACGGTGGTTCTGGGGGACGAGGTAGTTCAAAGCTTCGTTTTCTGTTAGCGCCCCCATTTTGCTCCAGACGTTCTGCTGCCGCCCGAGGTAACTCCTGAGAGTAGATTCGCCACCGTTATAAATAAACAATGCTCGATCCACCCCTGAGAGAAAATCAAGAAACATTTTCTCATGGTTACCCATGAGAAAGATTGTGTCCGCAAATATCTTCCTCAGCTCCAACAGATAGTCCAGTACCCCACTGGAATTCTCGCCCCGGTCGACATAATCGCCGAGAAAGATGAACTGGTCTCGATCCGGACGTGGATCGAGTTTATCCATTAACGACTGAAGCTTATCGAGACAGCCGTGTATGTCTCCTACTACAAGCGTGCGTTCTGGAAAACCCATTGTATCAGGTCCGCCTATCACTATATTTTACAACCACTGAAACAGTCTGACCAACCTGCGCTCATCCAAGCGATGAATCCCTTCTTCCTGAGCTATCCTCACAGCAGCACGAAACTCCTCCGCTGTTATTGAACGTCTCAGCTCTGGGAAATTATTGGCATCGCCACAGGGTCGATACTGGCTCATCACATTCACATAGGTGTCTTTGGACACTTCATTGGCCAGAAAGCGCATCACTTCCCGGGTGTTGGCCAAGTCTTCCGGCATGACCAGGTGGCGAATGAGCAGGCCGGATTGAGCAATACCCTGAGCATCTAATGTGAGATCGCCCACCTGCCGATGCATCTCCTTGACACCTGCACGCACCTTTTCAGGATAATCAGGCGCCGAGCAAAATCGAGCGGCCACTTTTGAGTCCCAGAATTTGAAATCAGGCATGTAAATATCAAAGATGCCTTGAAGGAGTCGCAGGGTATCCACTTCCTCGTAACCGCCGCAATTGTAAACCAGAGGAACATTTAGACCTCCCTCGATAGCTTGTGGCAGAGCTTCAAGGATCTGAGGCACCATGTGCGTTGGGGTGACGAAGTTGATATTGTGGCAGCCTCGCCGCTGCAAAGTCAGCATCATTTGGGCCAAATCGTCAACACCTACCGGAACGCCTTGAGACAGATGGCTGATCTCGTAATTCTGGCAGAATACACAGCGGAGGTTGCAGTGCGTCATGAAAATCGTCCCGGAACCTCCCTTGCCCACCAGGGGATCCTCCTCGCCAAAATGAGGGTTGTAGCTGGAAACCACTGCCTGGCGTCCAGCTTCACACACACCTGTCTCCCCCTCCAGACGATTGACATCGCAGTGTCTCGGGCAGAGACGGCAGTTCTCCAGAATGGAGATGGCCTTCTCGATTCGCTGCTCGAGGATGCCACTCTGGTGGATCTTAATGTAGCTTGGTACCATGATTTACCCGTAGATCGAATGCAACTAGCCAGATCGAATGATATATTTCAATATCTTATCTCAACGATCTTTTTCTTTTAAGTTTATCCTGCAGCAGTATCGAGGGCAAATT
>CP070735.1:1793557-1802455 GCA_020347625.1 Deltaproteobacteria bacterium | reverse complement strand
GCGCATTGATGCCCTGGTGGATCGAACCCGCAAGGGAGGGGGGGAGATTGTCAGCCTGCTGAAGACGGGCAGTGCATTTTACGCGCCCTCGGCAGCGGCAGTTCAAATGACCGAATCAATTCTGAAAGATCAGAAGCGGATTCTCCCCTGTGCTGCCTACTGCGACAAGGAGTACGATGTGGGCGGCTACTTTGTGGGCGTTCCGGTGATGCTGGGCGCAGACGGTGTGGAGAAGGTGATTGAGATCCAGCTGACCGCAGAAGAAAAGGCAGCTTTTGACAGTTCCGTGGCCGCAGTCAAAGAGCTGGTGGCGAGTATTAAATTGTAAATCGTCAGTAGTCCGTGGTCCGTGATCAAAGACGCATAGCGCATAGAGCATAGCGCAAAGCGTTCAAGCATTTGGAAATTGTCCTTCCGAATACCACCCTGCGGGCGGGTTCGCAATTTGGTTCTCCGGAATTCCCACCAACGTCATTCCGGAATCCGCCGCAGGTGGATATCCGGAATCCAGGAAGAAAACAATACTTTTCTGGATACCGGATCTCGACTTCGTCTCGTCCGGTATGACGACTATTGATTTACTCGGGCCTTTTGGGCGCAAATTTGAGTGGGCATTGCCCACTCTTTTTTTGCCTTGTTTTTTGAATTCTTTTCTATTCTTTGCCACTGACAACTGACCCCGGACACCATGGCCTTTTACCATTTATCGCCGGTAACAAGATGTATGCAAACTACTTCTGCTGAACAATTCAGGGATGATTGGCCATGGTCTCGTGAAAAATAGTGCTTGTTTTTGACCTGTGATATGCTAAGCTTTCGTTGTCATATTAGGGTGGAATATTTGCCTCCACTACACCAATCAGAGCCAGGTTAATCGATTCCCATTTTTACCATTGAACAGGGAGAGTTTCAGCTATGGAGCCTCTAGTACTCAGCAAGCGCGAGAAGAGAAAATTGGCCGGTGAGTATCCCGATTTGTGTCTCACCTGCGGCACCTGTGCCGGTGGCTGTCCGGTGACCGGGGTGGACGGCATGGATATGCGCAAGGCAGTGCGCATGTCCCTGCTGGGTTTGGATCAGGAACTCATCGATTCACGTTTCCCCTGGATCTGCACCATCTGCGGCCGGTGCGAGCACGGCTGTCCCATGAACATCGACCTCAATAAGATGATGCGCTCGGCACGGGCGCATCGGGAGCGGGACAAGGTGCCGGGCGTGTTGCACAAAGGCGTGGTACAGTGCCTGGAGTCAGGTAACAATGTGGGCATCCCCAAGGAGGATTACCTTTTCCTGTTGGAAGATCTGGGTGTTGAGCTGGCCGAGGAACTGCCTGGCTTCGAGGTGCCCGTGGACAAAAAGGGTGCCAAGATTCTGGTGACCATCAACTCCAAGGAACCCTTTGCCGAGCCGGAGGACATGTTTTTCTGGTGGAAGATATTTTATGCAGCCAGAGAGTCCTGGACCACCACTTCGGAGAATTGGGAAGGGGTCAATTGGGGGCTTTTCACCGGCGATGATGAGTCCATGAAAGAGGTTGTCCGGAGGATTGTGGAGAACTACAAGAAGCTTGAATGTGAGTATCTCCTCTTGCCGGAGTGAGGCCACGCCTACTACGCGACCAGGCTTGGTCTGCAACAGTGGTTCCCCGAGGAAGAGGTCAAGTTCATCAGTATACACGATCTGATGAAGGAGTACATCGAAACCGGGCGCATTAAGATAGACAAATCAAAACACCCCGAGCTCACCACCTACCATGATCCCTGTAACTATGCCCGGAAGAGCGAGCGTACCTTCGGTCACGGCTACTATGAGGAGCCGCGCTGGATTGTGCAGCAGTGTGTGGATAATTATGTGGATATGTATCCCAACCGAGCCAACAACTACTGCTGCGGTGCTGGCGGTGGTGCCTGGGCAGCGCCATACGCCGAGGAGCGCATCTATTATGGTAGGGTGAAGGCCAAACAGATCAAAGACACTGGGGCCGAACTTCTTGTTGCCCCCTGCCACAACTGCCGCGATCAGATTATGAAGAGCCTTAGGAAAGAGTTCGACATGATGTATCTGGAGGTGAAATACCTCTGGGAGCTGGTGGCGGATTCTCTGGTTATCGAAGGAGTGGATGACAAGGAAGAGTAGCGATCGTCTGAGAAGATCTGTCTAAAACAAGCCCTCGGTCTTGGAGACTGGGGGCTTTTTGTTAGGATGCAGTAGGCAGCGGGCAACTGACAGCTGGCAGTAGTCCATTTGTCATTTCGCATTGCGCATTTTTCATTTATCATTCCTTAGCATTAATATCTTCTTGCAATCCGAGTAGTAGGTCAGCTCGTTCTCGTATGTTGAAGTTGACCCTACACACCATAGTAGAGGGGGCATGAAGAGTAGTCCTCGAATGAACCTGTTTCGCAGAATCACCCGACCTAGGGCCACCGGTATTAGCTGATACCAGTTTGCAATTGACTTTGGTCTGTTCTATCTTTTAGGTTTACGATGGTATGAAATTTCAAATTGTATTCTTAGGAATTTGGTCAAGAATCGATGGTTAAAAAGAAAAAGGTGAAAAAAGACAAAAAGCGACATGATCGCCCAGTGCTCTCGGCAGAAGAGGAGACACAACTTCAGATGCTAGTGGATCGGGTACTGGCACAGGATCCTGAAGCAAATAGGTTTACCCAGTTTGCGGAAAGCTTGAAGCCGCTGATCCAGCGATCCGTTCCCTTTACCCTTGCTTTCGTTGAAGCCCTCGGTGCCACATCCAGTCCTGTGGCGGTAGAAACATTAAAGGCCCTCCAGGATATACCCGCAAAGAAGCCCGTGCGGAGGGCACTCAAGACCGCTCTTTACCGGCTGGCTCAACAAGGACTTGTCAAGGAGGAGGAGAAAGAGTCAGAGCCTCGGGTTCTGGTGCCACGCCCGGCGGATCGGCAGGCTGAAGCCTGGGCCAGTTGGCCGGAAAGCCGAGGGGAGCGCGGCATGGTGCTGAAACTACCAGACGACGGCCGTGGCTATGTGATGGCAATCGCCGTACTTGATTCCGAAGGTTTTTTCCACGAGTTTGAGGCGATCCAGACCACCCGAAAGGGAGTTAAGGCCCTCTTTGAACAGATCACTGGTGGGGTTCCCGGTCGGCTAATAGAAATTCCCGTGGAGCATCTGCGCTTTCTTTTTGAGGAGATGGCAGAAATCTATCGGCAGCAAAGCATGGAACTGCCTTCTGGCTACGATGTGATCCGAAAGCATCTTGCCTCTTGGGTGGAAAAGCCATCACGTCCTCACATCTACAACCTTATGGATACGGCAGAGATCGCCGGAGATAAGCTCCTCCTCCGGAGCTCGGACAGCCTACTGGAGGTGCAGCCATTCTTATCTTGGCGGCTACCCGAAGAGGTCGTAAAGCCCTACGCCGAAAAGATAAGAAATCTCGGCGAAAGTCGGCTGGTGGTTTCCCAAACTGCCCAAGTGGAGCGAATAGGGCAGATCTATCGAGAAGCGGCAGCGGAGCTGTTCACCCCGGAGTTACGGCATCGCTTTCGTCGGCTACTGGAGGAGACGGCTTTGCTTCTATATTTGGAGGATCGACAGCAGGAGGCAAAACGGGCGCTGGCTGCTGCCATTGACCTGGAGAATGAGGTTGGTCTTCTCACTGAAGATACCTTTGTCCTGGGCCTGGTAAAACGCTCTATTGTCATTGAGGTGAGTCCAGAAGCGGAGGATGCAGCAGGACAGGCTGAGAGAGAAAAGATCACGGAGTCTGGCCTGATCATTCCAAGGTAGCTGGTTTCCGGATAGAAACTAACTAATTTAAGGTCCAAAGTTCAAGGCTGTAATCAATTGTCATACCGGACA
Source organism: Deltaproteobacteria bacterium (assembly GCA_020347625.1). Lineage (GTDB taxonomy): Bacteria > Desulfobacterota > Syntrophobacteria > BM002 > BM002 > BM002. The sequence continues at coordinate 1,798,612 of CP070735.1, read as the reverse complement.
CGGCGAAGGCGTGATCCGGTATCCAGTGGAATGCAGTTTTCTGGATTCCGGACATCCCGACTCTGTCGTGATTCCGGAATGACGATGGTAACCTCGAGGATTGAGTTTTCGTAACCTGTCGACCACATGATCGGAAGATGCTCTACACTTTGTGACCTTCGTGCTCTTCGTGGTGCAATAATGGGAGGTGGACCATGCTGAAGACCATCTCTGTAAAGACTTCAGCTCAAACAGAAATGGTGGATATTACCAGCCAGGTGCAGAACGAGTTGACCACTTCGGAAGTGAAGGACGGTCGACTCACCCTCTACGTACCCCACACCACCGCCGCCATTACTATCAATGAAGGGGCCGATCCCGCAGTAAAGGCAGATATCCTCATGGTGCTGAACCAGATGGTCCCCTGGAAAGCCAACTATAAGCACATGGAGGGTAACTCCCCTGCTCATGTTAAGGCCAGTCTAATTGGATCTGCAGAGACGGTACTGATATCTGGAGGGCGGTTGGTTCTTGGCACCTGGCAAAGAATATTCTTCTGCGAATTTGACGGTCCGAGAAACCGCAAGCTCCATCTGCAAATTGCCGCTTTGCGATAGCAAGTCTAAGGGTGGATCAGCCAACTTTTTCCTTGACACTTTCGCAAATTTTCCATAAAGTCCCCAAATTAGAAATAAGTTTCACAAAGTAAGTTGAGGAATATCCCCGCTCCACTCTCTCGCTGAACCCCTCAGCAGTGAGGAAGAACCTCCAAGGTCTGGAGAGTGTGGGCGTTATTTTCAGTCGAATAGATAGAATCTCGAATTCGAATATGTTAAAATTGGCACAAAGTTGGGGTGGGTCCAGATGATGAATCTCCCCTGTTGGTGCCTTACCCCTAATTTACTACCCTTCTCCTCTCTTGGTTAGACGCCATATGAGTCTGGAAGAATTTCTGCTGGAAAAGAAATCTGCCATCCTAAAGAGGTGGTTTGATTCCATTCTCGAGACTTATCCTTCTGACACAAAGCAGTTTTTGCGGACAAAGAAGGACCGGTTCGAGAATCCGGTGGCACACCGGATTTCCAGTGGAATCGAGGGGATTTTTAGCCAGATTCTCAATGATGCAAAGGTGGAAGATGCTTCGCCTTTCCTCGACAAAGTTATCAGGATTAGGGCTGTTCAGGATTTCCCCCCCTCTCAGGCCTTGGCTTTTATCTTTGACTTGAAAAGGCTGGTGAGAGAAGCAGTGGTGGGAGATACTCGTGAAGGCCAACTTTCTGAAGAGCTTTGGAGGCTTGAGCAAAAGATAGACGAGATGGGTCTCTTGGCATTGGACATTTACACGAAATGCCGTGAGGAAATCTACGAACTCAGAGTTAATGAGGTCAAGAGAAGCGTTGGCAGATTAATTGAGAGGGCGAACATGATATGCGGGGTCCCCGAGAAAGAAGAAGACCCCGAGGTGTGCAGTACGGACAATCTAACTTGAAGCGAGGTAACTGGAAATGGGCATTTGGGTTTCCTTCTTTGCGGTTATAGCACTCGTTTTGATCCCACTGGTGGGGGCGCAAGGAGCCGGCCAGTATCTCTTCGGGATCGTTATCCCCTATGTGGCCGTCCTGATTTTCATCATCGGGTTCATTTACCGGGTGGTTCAATGGGGTAAGACTCCGGTACCCTTCAAAATTCCTACCACCGGGGGGCAGATGAAAAGTCTTCCCTGGATCAAATCGAATCCCCTTGACAACCCTTCCAGCACGGGCGGTGTCATTGGCAGAATGGCCCTCGAGGTGTTTGCCTTTCGTTCTTTGTTCAGGAACACGAGGGTGGAACTGAGGGAAGGACCAAAGGTGAGCTATGGCTCCAACAAGTGGCTCTGGGTGGCAGCTCTGGCCTTTCATTATGCCTTTCTGGTGGTGTTCATAAAGCACTTTCGGCTTTTTATGGAACCTGTTCCCGGCTTTGTTACGCTATTGGACAGTGTGGACGGTTTCATGGAGATAGGGTTGCCTCGGCTCATGATGAGCAGCATTGTACTCTTGCTGGCGGCGATCTACCTTTTACTCAGAAGGCTTGCCGTGCCACAACTCCGATATATCTCCCTTGCCGCTGACTATTTTCCCCTTTTTCTCATCATCGCCCTGGCAGGCTCAGGGATTCTGATGAAATATTTTCTCAGGGTGGATCTCACCAGCGTCAAGGAGTTGGTCGTCGGGTTGTTTAGTTTTCGGCCAACGATTCCAGAGGGGATCGGCGCTATTTTCTACATCCACCTGTTTTTGCTGTCGGTTTTGATCGCCTACTTCCCTTTCAGTAAACTCATGCACGCAGGTGGGGTTTTCATGAGTCCCACGAGAAACATGCCCAATGACAACCGGGCAAAGAGGCACATAAACCCTTGGAACTACCCGGTGAAGGTTCATACATACGATGAGTATGAGGACGACTTTAGGGAGAAGATGAAAGAAGTTGGACTCCCAGTTGAAAAGGAGTAGAAATGGCAAAGGTTGCACCCCCAGAAGAACTCTCTCGAGTAGATTATACCCCTCCCAAAAAGGGGTGGATAGACAAGCCTGCCGAGCTCAAAGAAGGCAGGTGGTGCTATGGTTCGAAGCCCAAAGACCATGAAGTTGTGGGCCTCCCCAATCCCCGCGCATGGTCGCCCGGCGACGAAGACTGGAAGCTTCCGGATAACTGGCAAGAGATTTTTCTTGATGGCTTAAGGGAGCGACTGGACAAGTTCCGCACTTTCCGGATCTTCATGGACATCTGTGTCAGGTGTGGCGCCTGTTCAGACAAGTGCCACTTTTTCATTGGCTCGGGTGACCCCAAGAACATGCCTGTGCTTAGGGCAGAGCTTCTCAGGTCCATTTATCGCGGCGAATTCACCACCGCAGGAAAGATCCTTGGCAAGGTCGCGGGCGGGAGAAAACTCACCTACGATGTCTTCAAGGAGCTATTCTACTATTTCTTCCAATGTACCGAGTGCCGCCGCTGTTCCCTGTTCTGCCCCTATGGCATTGACACGGCTGAAATAACCATAATCGGTCGGGAGTTGTTGAATCTTTTAGGGTGCAACATCGACTGGATCATGGGTCCTGTGGCCAACTGTTACCGCACCGGCAACCACCTGGGCATTCAACCCCACGCCTACCACTCCATGCTGGAGTTTTTCTGTGAGGAGATCGAGGAGATCACAGGAATCCTGCCCGAGCCCAGTTTCAACCGGAAGGGAGCCGAGATCCTGTTCATCACCCCATCCGGTGACGTTTTCGCCGACCCGGGAACCTTCACGGCCATGGGCTACCTCATGCTTTTTCATTATTTAGAAGGTATGGGACTCGACATCACCTGGAGCACTTACGCCTCAGAGGGCGGAAACTTCGGCTTCTTCACCTCCCACGAGATGATGAAGAGGCTCAACTCCAAGATGTATGCTGAGGCCAAAAGGCTTGGGGTGAAGTGGATTTTGGGAGGAGAGTGCGGTCATATGTGGCGGGTGTGCAATCAGTACATGGATACCATGAATGGCCCGGCTGACTTTCTGGAAGTGCCCAAATCTCCCCTCACCGGTACCGTTTTCGAGAACGCCCAATCCCATAAAATGGTACACATTTGTGAATTTACCGCGGATCTGATCAAACACGGCAAATTAAACCTGGATCCGAGCCGGAATGATCCGTATAAAGTAACCTTCCATGACTCCTGCAACACGTCCAGGGGCATGGGGTTCTTCGAAGAGCCACGGTATATCTTGAACAACATCTGCAATGACTTCCATGACATGCCAATAAATACCATCAGGGAGCAGACCTTTTGCTGCGGTAGTGGGTCCGGCTTGAACACAGATGAAATTATGGATCTGAGGATGAGAGGGGCCTTACCCAGGGCAAATGCCTTGCAGCATGTCCACGACAAGCACGGGGTGAACTTGATGTCTTGCATCTGCGCCATCGATCGCGCAACCCTCCAAGCCCTAGTGGACTATTGGATTCCCGAGGTGGAGGTCAGCGGCATACACGAGTTATTAGGTAATGCACTCATCCTGGAAGGGGAGAAGAAGAGGACCATGAATCTCCGCGGCGAGGAGTTCCCCTGGGTCGAGGAGGAAGAGGAAGAAGCAGCTGAAGAAGCAGCTTTAGAAGTGAATTTAGAAGCGGCCGAAGCAGAGGCCGAAGAAGTAGCCGCAGAAGCAGCTGAAGAAGCTGTCGAAGAAACTGCCGAAGAGACTGTTGAAGAGGCAGCGGAAGAAGAAGCGGAGGTTGAAAAATAATGTATAACAAAGGAAAGATTATCACAGGGATTGTTATCTTTGTTCTGTTTTTCGCCTCACCCTTCCTGTACGGTTTGGTGAAATCCGGCCCGCCGCCTGAGCCCGAGCTTTCGCCGAAGGCGAAGGAGGCGAAGCTGTGTGTGGAAGCCAAGGAGTACATGGTGGAATCCCACATGCAAATGCTCAACGAATGGCGGGACGAGGCTATTCGCAATGGCAAACGAATCTACGTTGCCACCAATGGTAAAGAGTATACGGTTAGTTTGCAGAATACCTGCATGGAGTGCCACAACAACAAGAGCAAATTTTGCGATCAATGCCACAACTATGCTGGAGTCAGCCCTTACTGCTGGGAATGCCATATTGAGCCGAAGGAGAAATAGTGATGGAGAGGAGCAGAAGACGCTTCCTAAAGATACTCGGAATCTCCACCCTGGGTCTGGGAACGATTTCGTCGGTGGATCTGATGGCCATGGTTGGTACAGGCGAGCCTACTTTCAGCCGGACCCCAGAGGGTTTGGTGGGAAAGAGATGGGCCCTGGTGGTGGACACGAATAAGCTTGATGAGGAGACCACCCAGAAGGCCATAGAGGCCTGTCACCGGGTCCACAATGTTCCTGACTATGGGGACGAGGAAGAGATCAAATGGATCTGGACCGACAAGTATGAACACGTCTTCCCGGGGCAGGAGCACGCCTACCTCGCCGAAGAAATTGAAGAAAAGCCTTTTCTGGTACTCTGCAACCATTGCGCCAATCCCCCTTGCTGCAGGGTCTGCCCCACCCAGGCCACCTGGCAGCGGG
>CP070735.1:1789608-1793457 GCA_020347625.1 Deltaproteobacteria bacterium | reverse complement strand
GAGGCCATCAAAAAGGTGAGGCTCAGGACCACTTTGGTTCTCAGGCTCATCTGGAACCGTTTCATTGCGATTTGTCTTCTCCCCTAATCTACACCTAAGCATCCCACTCTTGAGCATGTCCGAAGATCCCTTTCCCCTCCCCTGGCGGGAGGGGATAAAGGGGAAAAGATCGCACAGCGCAAAGAGCATAGCGCATAGCTTTGAGAGGAAGAAGTATCTTTCACTCTGCGCTTGGCGCTATGCGCCATGCGAATTTTCACCCCCACCCTAACCCTCCCCCGTCAAGAGGGAGGGAATTTGGGGCTGAATATGTCTTGAAAATTCGACAACATATTACGAACATAACCGTTTCTGACCCCATTACATCCTAAGAAATCACGTGCAACAAGCGTGCCTAGTGGGGGCATGGGGCAGAATCAGCTTGCAGCAGGCAGCGGGCAGGCGCGGGGATGCGGGGAGACGGAGACGCGGAGAAGAGGAGACAATGAAATGCCTTCCAGTAATCATTTCTCCCATCATTCCAATATTCCAATATTCCGTCCTTTCCTTCTGGCTACTGACTACTGGCTACTGGCTACTTGAGCTTTTTCGATTTCAACGTCGCGACACCATTTCTAAGGGTTTCAGGTGAGCTCGTGAAAAAATGTTCTTGACTCTGATGATGTTGGTGTGGTTTATATAGATGCTCGAAGAGAAGCACTCCGCCGCTATTTGATCCGGAGTCATAATCTTCACAAAGCAGTTATTTTATTTGCCATCAAAACTTTTCGTCTTGCCTGAAAAGCCATGGCAACTGTGGCTACTGCTTTATCCACAAAACAAGACGGCTACTTTGAACTCCGTGGTGAGCTAAACCTTGTTTTTCTCCTTTATTCCAACCAATACTAGTAGAAGGTAAGCTATGGGTTTGAAAGCATCCTTTCGCGGTGTCTCCCTGCCTCCGCAAAAAGTCAGTAATCCGGCAATCGAGAACGCCCCTCTGCCCCAAAGGGTTGTTCTCCCCTTGGGTCACGGTGGGGATCTGGTTTGTGAGCCTGTTGTTGAGATTGGGGAGGAAGTCAAGACAGGACAACTGGTTGGCCAGAGTGGGGATTTCCTCTTGGCGCCTGTTCATTCGTCCATCTCCGGGCGGGTGGCGGACATTCGGCCATGGTTCGACCAGCTAGGCAACGAGGTGCTCTCGGTCATCGTCGAATCCGACGGTAATGATTCCTGGGAGGAAGAGCTCCGCTCTGATGAGCGTTTCTTGGAAAAAGAGACGGTGCAGCTTCTGACCGACCTGAAGGCTGCCGGCGTAGTTGAAATTGGTCCTCCCGCCATGCCTCTCCATGCCAAGTTTGCCCACCCCGAACGCCCAAAAGAGTTTCTTTTTCTAGTAGGAATACCCCGGGCTAAACTGGTGGATACCGTTATAATCAACTGCATTGATGCTGAACCAGGGATGTCACTAAAAGGAGCCGTTCTCCAAGAGAACAGCTCTGAGATTCTTGCCGGCATAAAGATTGTTCAAAAGCTTATGGACACAGCCCAAGTTGTCCTCGCTGTAGGTTCCAATGGTTCTCTCAACGCACCCCTGACCAGCGAACTAGCAGGGCTTGGCGTTAAGGTCTACCAGGGTAAAGACAAATATCCTTTGGGCCTCAATCCAATCCTGATCAAATGTGTTACCGGCCGGGAGATTCCATTGCCCGATGGCAGTGAACAAGATATCGGTGTGGCGGTGGTTGATGCCGCCACTCTGGTGCATTTGGTGGAGGCCGTCCGAGATCTGAAGCCCCAGGTGGAAAGGGTGGTTAGCCTATCTGGCGCTGGCATGGGTGCGGTAAAGAATTACAAGGTCAGACTGGGAACGGTCGTTGGCGATCTCATTGAGCAACTTGGAGGTCTCAAGGGTGAGCCGATAAAAGTGATCGCTGGGGGAGCCATGACAGGCATTGCGCTATTTAGCACAGACATACCTGTTACCAAAAATATAGATGCCCTGATCTTTCAAACGGCAGGAGAGGCAAAAAGCTTTTCTCAAGACGCTTGCATCAATTGCGGCACCTGCGTACGTCATTGTCCAGCCCGGCTCCTGCCCGGTGAACTGTCCAAATATTGCGAGTTCGGCATGTTCGAGGAGGCTAGAGATAAATACCTGCTCCACTGCATCGAATGCGGCATCTGTGCCTATGTTTGTCCTGAAAAGAGACCCATGTTGCATCTGATGCGTTATGGGAAACGTGAGCTCAGCTTAGGTTAGTTTGCATCTAAAAATGCCCGTTCCCCTCCCCTAGCGGGAGGGGATAAAGGGAAAAAGATCGCACAGCGCATAGCGAAAAACAATCATTCTTTTCACGCTCTGCGCTTGGCGCTATGCGCCATGCGAATTTTCATTGGTTAAGAGGTCAGCCACATGAACAAAGCAGTCTCGATAGATAAACCAATGCTTCGTGTTTCGGTCGCCCCGCACATCCTGGAAAAGAGGACCACCTCCCATCTCATGTACCACACGCTGTTAGCGTTAGTGCCTGCTCTTTTGGCGGGTATATATTTCTTCGGTTTCGCTGCGCTGAAGTTGGCTTTAATTTGTATGGCCACTGCGGTGGCGTGTGAGGCTGGAATGCAGGGCCTGATGGGGCGCAAGCTCGCCGTCAAGAACGGCAGTGGTCTGTTGCTGGGTCTACTCTTCGCCCTTGTTTGCTCCCCTGAGCTACCGTGGTGGACTGCTGTGGTGGGTACAGCCATAGCCGTAATCCTGGGCAGAGAGATATACGGCGGTCTTGGCAACAATCCTTTCAATGCTGTTCTGGTGGGTTGGGCCGTGGTTAGAATTTCATTTGCCGAGCAGATGAACACATGGATTATGCCTGAGCCGCTTTTCGGTCTAGAACCCGGCGGATACATTGAATATCCGCCCCTCGAGGTTATGAAAATCGATGGGGTTGAAGCCCTGGTTGACTTACCCTGGCTGGATCTTTTCATTGGAAACGTTCCCGGGACGATTGGGACGGTATCAGTTGTCGCCGTCCTTATTGGCGCTGTCTATCTCCTCGCCCGCCGTATCATCACCTGGCACATACCGGTAAGCTTTCTCGCCTCTGCCTGGCTGTTCGGGATTATCTTCTGGCTCATCGATCCAGAGACCTATGCCAACCCCACCATTCACCTGTTGAGCGGCTGGATGGTGTTGGGCGCTTTTTTCTTAGCCACCGATAAGGGCACTGTGCCGGTAACCGGACCGGGAATGATCATCTTCGGCATCGGTTGCGGTTTGATCACGATGATCATTCGTTATTGGGGTGGATACGTGGATGGTGTGGCATTTGCCATACTGCTCATGAATGCCACCACAGGGCTATTGGACCGGGTGCGTCCCCGGGTGTATGGGAGGGTAAAAGAAGTTGCGTGATCTAATAAAAATGATCGTGGTTTTGGCGGTGATTTGCACAACTTCGGGCGTGGTCTTGTCCTATGTCAATGAGGCTACTGAAGCGCCCAGGGAGTACCAGTACATCAAGTTCGTGCAAGAGCCTTCCATGAAGGCGGTTCTGGGCGACTATGATAACGATCCAATCAAGGAACGGGTCAAGTTGGTCGTTGGAGAGGATAAAGAAGGCAACCCCATAGAGATGGTGGTGTTTCCGGCCAAGAAAGACGGAAAAACTCTGGCGATAGCCTACAGTGTGTCTGCCAAAGGATACCATGATCTGATCGAGGTCATGGTGGGGGTTGGCCCAGAGGGCAAGCTCACAGGCATCAGTATTATGAGCCACACCGAAACTCCCGGCCTGGGTGCACGTATTGTTGAGCCCGAGTTCACCGATCAATTCAAAGGTTTAGATCTGGACACAGCTAAACTCCCTGCAG
>CP070735.1:1781826-1789508 GCA_020347625.1 Deltaproteobacteria bacterium | reverse complement strand
TTTATCCGGACGGTCCAGGAAAAACCTTGACAATTAGTAACCGATTTCCTATAAGCAAACCTGTCCTTCTCTTGTGCGCCCGTAGCTCAGCCCGGATAGAGCGTCGGACTTCGAATCCGCAGGTCAGAGGTTCGAATCCTCTCGGGCGCGCCATTTTTTTTGCCCAAAGCTTTAGGTCATTTGGGCCGTTAGCTCAACTAGGCAGAGCAACTGACTCTTAATCAGTAGGTTCGGGGTTCGATTCCCTGACGGCCCACCAGAAAATAAAGGGGTTCTGAGTGCTTAGTACTCAGAGCCCTTTTTTGGTTCCATTGATCGCGTGAAACTGGGTCTTAAGCCAATCCACAATTCCTATTCATCAGGGCGTGCAGCTTCCTTGCAATTTCGCAGACCACTTGTTAGTATGGCGCCCGCCAAAAATCTCTCTATTTTTCAATAGACCAGGGATTTTCTGATAACAGATGAAATCATGTCACGGATTCCTCAAAATTGGCGCAAGAAAGGAGCGGACCCATGATCAAACGCGCAGTGCTTATGATCTTGGCAATCCTCGTTTTCTCAGGAAGCGCAATGGCAGAAAGGGGTTCATTTGGCCTGGGAGTCATAGTGGGAGAGCCCACGGGTATTACGGCCAAATATTTCTTGGACAAACACAATGCAATCGACGGCGGTTTTGGCTGGTCACTCAACAGTGACCACGACTTTCACCTGTACGCGGATTATCTATATCACGTCTATTTTCTGACAGACGTTGGCGAGGGTGAATTGCCCCTCTACTTCGGCGTTGGCGGTAGATTTGTTTACAGGGATGACAAGGACAATCAAGCGGGGATTCGTGTTCCCGTCGGGCTAAATTATATACTTGCCAGTGCGCCTATCGGTTTTTTTGCCGAAATTGTCCCCATTTTGGACTTGGCTCCGGATGTCGATCTCGATTTGGAAGGTGGTGTTGGCTTCAGATATTACTTTTAATTCATGTCAGCAGCTTATCTCGAGCCCCTTTGGTTGACAGTCTTAGGGGCAGAAATTAGCATCTAGACTAATTTTTCAAAAAAATACTAAGGAGGTCAGGATGGTCGGAGCGTTTTTTCGTCTATCAGCGAGCATCCTATTTTCAATCCTTATCTGCGCTGTGCTGGTCACTCCAGCCCAGTCTTTCGCCGAAGGCCTGGAGACCAGACATTTATTCAAGATCGAACGAAGCAAAAATGCCAATATCGTTCAGTACGACGTCCAGTTGACACCAGACGGCAAGCTCTATCCCAAGGAACCCGTTATTGCCTACTGGATCAGGCTTGCCAAAGACGGAAGGAGAAAGGAGCTCACATCCATTCAAAGAAAATGGGCCTACGGGTTCAAGGCCACATACAATGCCGAGGAAAACTACGCAATCATGGATATGGTGGCCAAAATCGGCCGAAAAATAAAAGTCTATGAGGCAGACGGTGTGTATCGAGGAGAGATCCGGATTGACGGTCAGCCCGCCTTTATCGAGAAGATATACATCACATCTAAGGAAGGTTGGATGCTTCCAAAGGTTTTATCCATCGAGTTGTATGGGAAAAATACAGAAACGGGAGAGGACCGTTACGAGAAGATCAAACCAAAGTAAAGAATCCAGGTCCAAAGGACTTGGCTTTGAGTTGCCCTAATGAAGCAAAGCGCTAAGCGCAGAGCGCAAAGCGTTTGGTAAACAGTAAACGGTGAACGGTAAACCGATTATGCGCTGGCTGCGCGACCGTTCACAGTTTACTCTTTTTTTCGCTATGCTCTATGCTCCATGCTCTATGCGATCTGACCTGGCCAACAGGACCAGGTTTTCTTTGCCCAATTAAAGCATCCAGATTCAGCTAATCAGTGTTTCTTGTCGCGGGGGGTCAGGAAGCTGACCCTGAAAGGTGGGTCTCCAAGACTCGTCCCAAAGCCCTGAGGTGTCCCTTCTCCTCCTCGGCTATCTGGAAAAGAACTTCCTTGGTAGCTGCGTCTTTGCTTGCCGCCGCCATTTTTAGATAGAGATCCAGCGCCTGAGTTTCGACCATCATTGCCACATCAATAACGCCAGTGACAGTCTGGAGAAAGGACTCATTTTTGGCCATAAATTCGGCTGCATCTATCCCACCTTCCATGGTTGTTGCTTCCAGACCTGCCCGAAATGTATCAACCTCATCCTGGTCCATTTGCCACCTGGAAGCCACTTGCAGTAATCTATTCATATGACTCTCTTCGGCGCTGATCAGATGCCCAAGAAGCTGGACCAGTTCGGGATTAGTAGTCCTCGCTCTTACCATCTCATGGAATGTCCTCAAGCCCTTTTCCATATTGTAGGATAATACGATGATCTCTTGTGGGGTTTCCTCACCACTAATAAACTGTAGATGAAATTCCTCTGGCCCCTCTGCCGCAAATCCCTCCCAGGCCTCCATCCCCCCCTCCAGATAATAGACCTCCCTGAAGTCCTGATTGGCCAGAAGCTGTGCGGCCATGCGGCTTCTACCTCCGACTGCGCAGTATGCAATCAAAGGCTTCTCAGGATCTAGATTCTCGAGAGTGTCAGCCAGTTCAGGCAAAGGAATCAATGTGGCACCCGGTAGATGCCCGCTTTCATATTCTAGAGGCTGACGCACGTCCAAAAGGGTAAAGGTGTTTGCCGTGTTCTCAGAAATGAAGGTTTCAGCATCGTCTGGAAACATTCTTCCCACCTTGCCGGACTGTTGATTCGTCGCCATTTTCTCCTCCAAAATATTAATGACGTATTAAATACAATTCAAAAAGACTGGTCAAAAGAAGGCTTTTAGGCTAGCATTAAACCTTGTAAGGGTTTCGGGCTGTTTTAGCCCTTTCTCCCCATATCGAGGAGATTACTGGAGCCCTCTGAGGTTTTTGTGAACGACAAGAAACCCTGGCGACTTTGTCAGCGTTATCAAAGCCGGTGCTTAAATGATGGAAAAGCGGCCAATTACAAGAAACGGCTACGAGAAGCTTCGTGCAGAGCTTTCATTCCTCTGCCGCTTTGTCCGTCCTCAGGTCATTGAAGATCTTTGCAACGCTCGCGCCTTCGGCTACAAGGCCAATAACCTTCAGTACTTTGCTGCCCGCGAACGCCAAGCCTTTGTGGAGGGAAGGATTGAAGATCTGCGGCGTAAACTATCCCTCTCTGAAATAGTGATTAGCCAACATTTAATCTCGACAGCTGCCGGCTTCGGTGCCTCCGTACAGGTTGAAGACATTGACTCCGGCCAGCGCGCCACCTATCAGCTAGTGGGCCCTTTCGAGGCCGACGCCATGAATGGCCGCATTTCCATTGACTCACCCATGGGTCGCACCCTTTTGGGACGGCGGACGGGTGATGAGGTGACCGTGTATGCTCCGGGTGGCGTCCGCTGCTACCGAATCCTCTTCATCTTCCGCGAATGATCTCCCCACCCTTCTTAACCCTGTCCTGTATTAAATCACCTTAGCCCGCATATTGGACGAAACGAATAGAGGATTGACCCTCTACCCCTTGATAACCCCCATCGGGCGCAATCGTGCCACTTTTCTACTGATGCCCGCGCCATACACCACTTCCACCACTTGACCCACATCCTTGTAGGCCTCAGGAATCTCCTCTGCCACCGTACCTCTTCCTGCGCTGCGAACGGTGATACCCTGGTCGTCCAACTCTCGGATAATGGCCCTACCTTTGGCGACCTTCTTCGCCTGCTTGCGACTCAAAACCCGACCGGCGCCGTGACAGGTGCTGCCAAAAGTTTCCTTCATGGCGTGTTCGGTACCCACTAACACGTACGAGTAACGCCCCATGTCTCCAGGAATGAGCACCGGTTGGCCTATATGTTTATAAGCGTCCGGTATGTCTGGATGATTTGGCGGAAAGGCCCTAGTCGCGCCTTTACGATGAACACAGACTTTCATCTCCCGATCGTTCACTCGGTGACTTTCGATCTTGGCAATGTTGTGACAGACATCGTAGATTAGCTTGAGCCCGAGCTGCTCAGAGCTCATCCTGAACACGCGCTCGAAGGTCTCCCGAACCCAGTGGAAGATGATTTGCCTATTGGCAAAGGCATAGTTGGCGGCACCAGCCATGGCAGCCAAATATTGCCTCCCTTCTTTGGAGCCAATGGGAGCGCAGCACAGCTGACGGTCTGGTAGCTCGATGCCATATTTTTGTGTGCTCTGCATGAGTATCTTGATGTAGTCATCACAAACCTGATGACCCAGCCCGCGGGAGCCGGTGTGCACGATAATCGTAACCTGATCCAAAAACAAACCGAGTGTATTGGCTGCACTCTCATCGTAAATCTCATCAACGTAGCCAACCTCCACAAAATGGTTTCCTGAACCAAGCGTACCCAACTGGGCCTTACCTCGCTCGAGGGCCCGATTGGAGATTAGATCCGGATCCGCACCCTGGATACAACCTTGCTCCTCTATATATTCCAGATCAATATCAAAGCCGAAGCCTTGCCTGACTGCCCAAGCCGCCCCCTTCACCAGTACCTTCCGCAGCTCTGATTTTGAGAGCCGTAGATCTTTGCGTTTGGATCCGACCCCTGAGGGTATATTATTGAAAAGCGAGTCCACCAGCTTCCGCATGTGCCCTTTTACTTCTCCGCGCTCCAGCCCGGAGCGCACGAGCCGCACCCCTCAATTAATGTCGTAGCCCACTCCCCCTGGCGAGACAACACCTTCGTCTAGAGAAAAAGCTGCGACTCCGCCTATGGGAAAGCCATAGCCCCAGTGGATATCTGGCATGGCCAGGGAATGGCCCACGATGCCTGGCAGCCAGGCCACGTTTGCGACCTGCGCTAAACTTTGGTCTTTACGGATATCTGCCATCATCGACTCGTCGGCATAGACGATGCCGTCTGTGCGCATCTTGCCTTCTTTTGGCAACCGCCAGCGGTATTCGTCTATCTTTTGCATCTTGATGGTTTGTTTTTTTTGCACGGTAACACCTCCGGCATCTGGATTTCGAGATTAAGGCATTTAGAAATTGTGGAATTGCAGAGTCGTAATTCTGAATTCCTAAATCCCTTAATTCCTGAATTGCACATCAAGCATCTAGATATCAAATATCACTTTGGCCTTCCAGCCCTGATCGCTTTCAATGACCTCGAGCTGGTGATAGGTGACCGCTTTGATTTCTGTTTTTGAAGTGTGCATCTCCGAATTGAAAGGCTCGCCCCATACCTGAGCATCCAGAAAGCAGTCTGTCACATTTACTTGGAACCGCCCAAAAACGAGCTGCTCCGTATCCAATAGGTAGAGAAGTTCCTGAAGCCAGCTAACCAGCAAAGTTTCAATTTCATTCTCTTCAAGTTGGATTTGGCGTTCGACCTCTAACTTTAAACCATCTACATTAGTAATCAACTCGGTGAGAGCAAATGCAGCTGTCTCAAACAATACCCCCAGGGTTGGTGCGGTAACCACAATACCAGCATCGGCGGTATGATCAAGGTAACGAAATGATCCCCGGGGACGTGTGCTCATGGCCTCCATCTTCACTGAAGCGGCTAGCGATCAAAGAAAGCTTAGGCTTCTTCTACACCTCATGCTATTTTGACCGGCTTTGAATTCAAAAGCTTTCGCTACTCTAAGCTAGTAGCTGACATAACTACTATAACATGCCGTCGTAGAAATATTACAGGGATAGTATCGTTAGGGAAGAGATGCGGGGAGTCTATTGTTTTTCTACATTCTTGAGGTAACCTTCAACAACTGTCTTCACATCAAGCTGTAAAACTTCCGCATAAGACTTCAAGAAGCTTTTCAGATAGATCGTCGGTGGCAGATTGGTGATGTCATCCCGCTCTATTGCGTCCAGGGCAGTTGGACTAATTTTCGTCGCCTGAAAGACCTCCTCCAACTCTACCCCCAGTGACTCGCGCAAGTTTTTCAAATCGTTACCTGAAATGACGTCACCCTTGACCATGACGCTAGCACGCTCCCTTGTTCCTTTTTCTTGGATCTTTTTCCTTATTCTTGCCAAGTTACTGCCTCTTGCCCTGGCTTGATTTATTTGAAAGATGGGTATCGCCTTCTTTTGTGCTCTTTCTATCAAAATGTCCTCTGGTACTTCTCCACTATTTACAAGTGCATTGTCATAAGAAGTTCTCTTCTGCTCATCAATCAATGTCAAAAAAGCTTTCTCAATCTTGCTTAAAATTTCCCTTCGCTCATCTTCAGTAAACAAAGAATAGGTCGCCAATGAGGTTTCTTCATAAATGGCCAAAATATTCTTGTAAGCCTGTCTAACCTCAAAAGATGACGCCCCATATGGAATTTGAAAAAGTTCATAATAGTTAAGATCTTCGAACTTCTTAATCATCTTGATATTCTTAGCTCAGCAGGCTGTTGTCTTTTTTCTGTAAGGGTCCTAGCCATAGTTTGCAGATCTGAAACAGTCTTTGTATACGGATATTTCCGGATAAATATATGTCTAGCAACTATTGCTTCGTATACTCTGCTGTCATAACTAATATTTCCCAAAAACTCAAAGCTTGGGTATAGATGCCTATTGCATACGTCGACAAGCTGCTCTCCCAAGTTTTCGGTAACCTGACCACGGAATTTGTTCAGAATGAGTTTGAACTTTAACCGCTTGAGCAGGTCCTCAAACAACTTTCCCTTCTCTGGCTCCCTTTTCACCAGAATATCAACCAACTCCATGGGAGACTTCAGCGTCCCCCTTGATAACTTGGCAATCTCTTCCTTGAACACATACCACATATTGGTTTGCTTCAGTGCCAGTTTCAACTTTCTTAAATAGACGGACTTAATAAAATTAAATGTGTTTTCAATGGCCGTTGGTTCGGGCGTCGCCACAAATAAGCCTTCCGGGGCGACTAGAAAGAAATCCAGTGTATTAAAGTGTGTTCCTGGCCCCAAATCCAAAAGAATGTAGTCAAAAGGGAGATCGTTAATTGCGCTGATAAGTTTCACTTTCTGAGCATAGAATAAATTGGCGATCTCCAGGGAGCATTTTGTCGAGCTAATAAGGTAGAGATTCGGTATCGTTGTGGGTAGTGCCAAATCCTCCAGGTTTCTCGTTTCTTTATCTATAAAGGCGTCAAGTCCCTTCTGTGGAATTTTTTGGCCAAGGAGTGTGTGGAGATTACTTGCGCCCAAGTCCAAGTCGACCAGTACGACCCTCTTTCCCTGCTTTGCCAGTAATACACCGAGGCTCGTCGCAATAAAGCTCTTCCCTGATCCTCCCTTTCCGCCACCAATGGAATAAATGCGTTTCATTCTCATGTTTCTCATCTGTCGAATGTTTCAAAAGAGACTTGAATGTTTGTGAGAAATACGAATTAGATGAGATTTTACCACACCTATTACCAAGCAAATATCAGGCCATTTAGAGCAAGGTGGAATCAGACTTGCGGTGCTGGGGCTGATTAGAAGACGAGCCGGTGCCGTCCCCGCCATTACCCGTTCTATTTTGTATACGTTAACGTATGCAAAACCTGGCTGGTTCGTCAGCAGAGATAAGTCTTATCTCTCCCCTAGAGACTTGTAAATTCTTAAGTTGAGTCCTTTGGCAGATTCTCCAGGGCAACTTGGTAGCGACGCAGGACCGCCGGCTGATTAATGGAAAAAATCAATTTCCTAGGTGGGTCGCTGCCAGCGGCTTCCATCCTCTGCACTTGGTCACACAGGCAGGAAAGAACTCTATAACC
>CP070735.1:1778050-1781726 GCA_020347625.1 Deltaproteobacteria bacterium | reverse complement strand
TGAGATGAACTGCACCTCTTTTTCCTTCATTTCCTTCCGCAGTTTGCTAAGGATGCCCGGGTGGGTTTGGATGTCGGCATCGAGCAGCAAAGTAAGGGGAGTCTTGATGTGCTTGCGACCCTGCTCAAGGGCCCAGAGCTTACCACTCCAGCCAGCCTCCACTGGCTCACCCGAGACAACAAGAGCTTCTTTCCCACCAGCTTTACGTGCCATTTCGGCAGTACCGTCCGTAGACTGATCATCCACTACAATGATGTTGAGACCAGGTCCCTGAGCCTTCAGTGCTGGCAGAGTGGTTTGAATCACCTCCGCTTCATTGCGCGCGGGTATGAGCACGGTAATATCACTCAGATCCTCTTCCGAAGTAGAAGATCCAGCCTCCAGGAACTCGCTTGTACTCCAGGGACGCCAGGGCAACAGCACAATGCTCAGCCAAATGATAGCTCCTGCCAAGGAGCAAATAATCCAAACCAAGTCCATGGGATTCGATCTCTCTTGCTAATCAATAATAAAAGACAGTTGAGACCCTGTACATTCGGGGTGGTGCCGGGTGCAACACGTAAAACTTTGTGTTATATTAACCAACCTTTGTCAAGGCAATAAAGATTTCAGCTCAACCAAAATGTCGTTCTTGCTGATGCAGTGTTGGAAGATTTCACCATTGATTTACCTTAAGGACCTTTAGAGATCTCAGAGGACAATACTTAGTTCATGAACGCAGTCAGAAGGTTGGGTGCAATAACGCTGTTTGGTCTGCGCAGGACAGGACGCATGGGCGCCTTTCTTATCAAAGGTGTCTTCTGTGCTTTAACACCTCCCCTCAAGTTTTACCGATTTCTCAAACAGCTCGGGTTCATTGGGTTTCAATCTACATTGGTCATCCTACTTACCGGCGCTTTTACCGGGATGGTCATGGGCCTCCAGGGATTTTACACCTTGACGCGATTCGCTTCCGAAGCTTTCCTCGGACCGATGGTGGCCTTAGCACTAATAAGAGAGTTGGGCCCAGTTATAACTGCTCTCATGGTAACCGGGAGGGCCGGCTCGGCCGTGACCGCTGAAATAGGCATCATGCGGATCACCGAACAGATCGATGCCTTGGAGCTGATGGGCCTCAACCCTTACCGCTACCTCATTGTCCCCAACCTGCTCGCAGCACTTATCGCCCTGCCACTGCTCACTGCCATTTTCGACGTCATCGGTATCTTTGGCGGATACGTCGTTGGGGTAAAGCTTCTGGGAGTTGGGCCGGGCACCTATTTCGGCGAGATGGTCAACTATGTTGATATGGAGGATATAACCGGAGGATTATATAAATCCATCAGTTTTGGCGTGATAATAGCATGGGTATGTTGTTATAAAGGATTTTACACCGGCTTCGGGGCTGAAGGAGTAAGCCGTGCCACCACCCAGGCAGTGGTTCTTTCATCTGTATTGATACTTGTCTGGGACTATTTCATGACATCTGCACTTTTCTGAGTCTAGACATGATAACTATTGAAGATATTTATAAATCCTTTAATGGATTTGAAGTACTCCGGGGGGCCTCTCTCCAGGTGGACAAGGGAGAGATTGTCGCTTTGATCGGAAAGAGCGGCTATGGCAAGAGCGTCCTGATGAAACACGTGGCCGGCTTGATGAAACCTGATCGGGGTCGGGTTTTGGTTGACGGCCAGGATATATCCCGTTTGAAGTCTAAAGAGCTGGGACAATTGCGGAGTCGCTTCGGCTTTCTTTTCCAGGGAGGCGCCCTGTTTGATTCTTTGACGGTATTTGACAACGTGGCATTTCCTTTACGAGAAAAGACCAAATTGGCAGAAAAGGAAATAAGCGAGAGGGTATTGTCTGAACTGGATCAGGTGGGACTCACTGGCTCGGAAAGAAAATATCCGGCGGAGATCAGCGGAGGCATGATTAAGCGGGCGGCTCTGGCCAGGTCCCTGGTGAGGGAACCTGAGATCATGTTCTTCGACGAGCCAACAACGGGCTTGGATCCCATCACCGCCAATAATATTCTTGCTCTCATATCTTCCTGTCACCAGAGGTTGAAATTCACAGGAATAATTGTTACCCACCAGATACCAAAAATTTTCGGTATCGTGGAAAAGGTGGCTTTGCTGGACGAAGGGAGGGTTCTAATCGCGGGCTCGCCCGACGATATTCTTGCATCGGACAATCCCGTCGTCCGGCAGTTTTTGGGTAATAGCATCGAAGGACCACAAACCAATATGGATTAGACTTCTGACAGCTGGGGGCGAACATGAGAAAATTGGATCTTGAGTTGGCGGTGGGTTTATTTGTCATCGCCGGGATCGTCTGTTTGGGGTATCTTTCCATTAAATTGGGAAAGATGGAGGTCTTCGGGGGGCAAGGATATGAGATTCGCGCCATTTTCTCAGACAGCGGCGGTCTTAGATCAGGCTCTTCCGTTCAAATAGCTGGAGTCGAGGTGGGGCGGGTCAAAAAGATCACCTTGGCGGACTATCAGGCCGAAATCGTCATCCAGCTTTCCCAAGACGTCGAGATTCAGGAAGACGCCATCGCCTCCATCAAGACCAAGGGGTTGATCGGCGAGAAATACGTGGAGATCACTCCTGGAGGCGCTGAAGAAATTATCCCACCGGGAGGCAAAATTCGTGATACCCAACCGCCTGTAGATTTTGAGGAGTTGGTCTCACAGTATGTATTTGGAAAGGTCAAATAAAAAGTAAGAGAACTTGGTTTTGAGTCTACCACCAAGGGAAAGGCACAGGGCTCAAGGTACAGGGTACAGGGCACAGGGCCTGTGTTGGCCGGCAGCAGACAGAAGTCGGACATCAGAGGTCAGAAGAAGGGAGACAGAAGATAGAAGACAGGAGAATACATAAAAGAAATTGGATTACTCCATGCTCTATGCCCTATGCTCCATGCCCTTCGCCTTGCACCTTGCGCCTTGTTGCAATGGACCTGGCCCATCGAAGATCCCACTATGTGGGGAAGAACCAGGTTTTCTTTGACCAAATAACTTTCACCCGGAGTATTAACTTATGTACCGTATCGCTTGCTGTCGTTGCCTCATTGTTTTCCTATTGATCTTTGGCCTGGCTGGTGTGGCACTTGCAGGAGAGCCCACTGAAAGCATAAGACAGACAACCGACAAAATCATCGCCATTCTCCAGGACCCTGCTTTCCAGGAGCCGGAAAAGGAGCCGGAAAGAAAAAGACTTATTCGCCTCGCCGCGGATGAGCGCTTTAATTGGCGCGAGATGGCAAGGCGTTCTCTGGCAAGACACTGGAAGAAGCGAACCAACGAGGAAAAGCAAGAGTTTGTTGCCCTTTACGCCGATCTACTCGAGCGAACTTACATGAACAGGATTGAGAATTATTCAGGAGAAAAGGTGACCTACGATGGAGAGAGAATCGAAGGAAACTACAGCCTCGTTAACATAACGGTCTATACCTCGCAAGATCTAGAGATTCCCGTACAATACCGCCTTAAGAAAAGAGGTTCCGACTGGCTCATCTATGACGTCCTCGTTGAGGGGGTGAGCTTGATTAACAATTATCGGCAACAATTCAACGACATTATCCTCAAGTCTTCATACGAAGACTTAGTTGAACAGTTGAGAAAGAAGGTCGCAAACGAATAAAGCCTCGGATCGATAACCGTTCCGAGGAAGCCAACATAGAATCCGGA
>CP070735.1:1771313-1777950 GCA_020347625.1 Deltaproteobacteria bacterium | reverse complement strand
AGTTCTTCCAGTTCAGGAGCTTCATCCAAAACCTCCTGGGGCACAAATCGTCGCAAATTACGCATGGTGTGAAATAGGGTAATCTGGCATTCGGTTCCGCCCAGCATGAATCCGGCATGGTCCACTGCCCTGAGTGCGTTTTCAGAACTGTCCACGGCAATAAGCACCCGATTGGAGGTTACTTTGCCCTCAACAATCCACACCGGACAAACCCTACAGTAATCAAGGAGTTTGCTGGAAATTTCACCCATGAAAAAGGCTTCCAAGCGGCTGCGGCCTCGGGTAGTGATGAGCACGGCATCTGCCCGTTTGTTTTCCGCCCAATTACAAATATCCCGGGCAATGTCCACCTCCTTTTTTCGATAGACGGTTTTCACCATGTCTTCCGGAAAACCTTTTTTTATCAGCGCATTTTTGGCCTCTGAAAGAATGCGCTCGGCCATTCTTATATTTTTATTTTCCAGGGCCTTTAGTTTCAATGCCGTCTCACGTCCTACTGCTTTTTCATGAGAGATACTTGCTGGAAGGCTGGGAAGCACATACTTGAGGTTTATTTCTACATTAGCTGTGTTTCCGTAAATGAGATGAAGATAATCTAGAGATCGCAGCGCATTTTCAGAACCGTCCACAGGCATGACAATCATCTTGGTCAACTCAGACATAACTTTCCTCCTTCAACTCGCACTATTCAGTATTAGGCTCAGTAATGGATGGCAGGCCTGTGCTGAAGCGATTTAAACACAAGACCACTGAAACACGTTTTTCCTCTGATCAATGAAGCTACGCGGTGTTTTCCGGTGCTTTCTATCTAGCTCGAATTCTTTTGTAGTAATTGATCAGCCCGTTGGTGGATGAGTCATGGGAAGAGATCGGTTCATCACCTTCGAGTTCCGGCTCAATAGCTTTGGCCAACTGCTTTCCCAACTCCACCCCCCACTGATCAAATGAATTTATCTCCCATACGGCCCCCTGGGTAAATATCTTATGCTCATAAAAAGCAATCAGACATCCCAGGGTTTCCGGCGTGAGTTCTCTGAACAAGAAAGAGTTGGAAGGTCTGTTTCCCTCAAACATCTTCGCTGGGATAAGCTTTTCCGCTGCCGCGCCTGACGCTCCCGAGGCTGCAAGTTCGGCTCGCACCTCCTCTTCGGTTTTACCCTTCATCAGGGCCTCGGTCTGGGCCAGAAAGTTGGCAATGAGAAGGGTGTGGTGCTTGCCTATTGGATTCAAGGTTATGGCCGGCGCCAAAAAGTCGCAGGGGATCAGCTTGGTACCCTGGTGAATGAGTTGATAGAAGGCGTGTTGGCCGTTGGTGCCCGGCTCGCCCCAGATGACAGGACCTGTGGAATAGTCCACCCCCTCCCCTTTTTTGGTCACACTCTTGCCGTTACTCTCCATATCCCCCTGCTGAAAGTAGGCAGGAAAGCGGTACATGTACTGGTCGTAAGGGAGAATGGCGTGGGTCTGGGCGCCAAAAAAGTTATTGTACCAGATACCGAGCAACCCCATAAGCACCGGGATATTTTCCTCGAAAGGCGCAGATCGGAAGTGCTCGTCAACCTTGTGCGCGCCAGTGAGCAGTTCTTCGAAACGATCCATGCCGATTGACAAAACGATGGAAAGTCCAATGGCCGACCACAGGGAGTAGCGCCCTCCCACCCAGTCCCAAAATTCGAACATATTTTCCGGATCGATCCCGAACTTGGCAACTTCGGCTTCATTGGTGGAAACGGCCACGAAATGTTTGGCTACAGCCGCCTTCTCCTTGGCCTCTGAAAGGAACCACTCTCTGGCTGATCGGGCATTGGTCATAGTTTCCTGAGTGGTAAAGGTCTTTGAAGCAATAATAAAAAGGGTGGTCTCGGGACTTAAAGGCTTGAGAATCTCCACCAAATGCGTACCGTCCACGTTAGAGACAAAATGTGAGCGCAAGTCGGGACGACCGTAATGTGCCAGCGCCGCCGTGACCATTTGCGGCCCCAGGTCCGAGCCGCCGATACCGACATTCACCACATCGGTGATAACCTTTCCGGTATAGCCCTTCCATTCACCTGAGCGCACAGCTTCACTGAAGACCCGCATCTTTTCGAGGACGCGGTTGACCTCGGGCATAACGTCATTGCCGTCCACATAGATTGGTCTGTTGGAGCGGTTGCGTAAGGCAACATGGAGTACCGCCCGCCCCTCGGTGGTGTTGATTTTCTCTCCCGCGAACATGGCCTGAATTTTCTCGGCCAGACTCGCTTGACGGGCCAGCTCGATGAGCAAAGAAACTGTCCTTTCGGTGATACGGTTCTTGGAGTAATCGAAGAGAATGTCGTCCAAGCGTAGAGAGAACCGCTGAAAGCGTTCATGATCCCGGGCGAAAAGATCCCGCATATGTAAGCTGGCCACTTCCTGATGGTGCTCCTTCAAAGCACGCCATGCGGTCGAGTCGGTAAGTGCGGACATGGCTTCCCCTCCCAAGAGTCAAATATGGACGCAGTGGAGATCTGCCCTTCCTGGATATTTATTGTTAATTGAGACTATATAGCCTTCTTGAGCTTAAAGCTCCAAATTCTTAAATCCGCAATCTACAATCTGCAATCTACAATTGTTCACTTTGCCCCTGCCGCCGTAAATGCGGCGTTGACGATGGCCTGCGCCTCTTTCTGAATTTTCTGTAAGTGCGCTTTTCCTTTAAAGCTTTCGGCGTAAAGTTTGTAAATCTCCTCGGTGCCGGAAGGACGAGCCGCAAACCAGCCATTTTCGGCGACCACCTTCAGCCCCCCGATTTCAGCGTTGTTGCCCGGCGCCCGGGTCAATTTGGCGGTGATGGGCTCGCCGGCGAGCTCTGTTGCCGTGACCATATCCGGGGAAAGTTTCTTGAGAGCCGTTTTTTGCTCAGGTGTGGCGACCGCATCGATCCTTTCGTAAATCGGGCTGCCAAATTTTTCCTCGAGTTCTTTGTAGAGCTCTGCCGGGTCCCTGCCGGTCTTGGCCGTAATCTCGCAGGCAAGGAGATCCATGATGATTCCATCTTTATCGGTGGTCCATACGGTGCCGTCTTTTCTCAAGAAAGAAGCCCCGGCGCTTTCCTCTCCACCAAAGCCATATGAGCCATCGATGAGTCCGTCAACAAACCACTTGAAGCCCACGGGCACCTCGGAAAGCTTCCGGTCGAGGTGTGCCGTCACCCGGTCGATCATGGAGCTCGAGACCAGCGTTTTCCCTACGGCGGCGTCTTTTCTCCAGCCGGTCCTGTTCGGGAAAAGATACCAAACGGCAACGGAGAGATAGTGGTTAGGGTTGAGCAGCCCTCCCGTTCTGGTAACAATGCCATGACGGTCGGCATCAGGGTCGTTGCCGAAAGCAACGTCAAATTTGTCCTTTAATTGGATTAGGCTCGCCATGGCATAGGGTGAGGAACAATCCATGCGGATCTTGCCGTCCTTATCAACGGTCATAAATGAAAAAGTCGGGTCAACGGACCGATTCACCACTTCCAGAGAAAGCCCGTAGGTCTCGGCTATGGGATCCCAGAAATGAATGGCGGAACCGCCAAGCGGGTCCACACCGATTTTAATCCCCTCCTTGGCAATGATTTCCATATCAACAATGTTTTCCAGATCCTTCACATAGGGGGTGATGTAGTCGTACATATGCGTGGAGTTAGCTTTCAATGCCTTTTCAAATGAAATCCGTTTTACCTCTTTGAGCCCACTGGCAAGGATTTCGTTGGCTCTTTCTTCGATAATCTTGGTTGTTTTGGCGTCTGCCGGTCCACCATCGGGCGGATTGTACTTGAAGCCACCGTCCTGCGGTGAGTTGTGTGAGGGGGTGATGACCACCCCGTCGGCAAGCCCTTCTCGCTTTCCCCGGTTGGAGGTCAGGATGGCATGGGAAATTACCGGAGTTGGCGTGTAGCCGAAATCTTTTTGGATCATCACGGTAATACTACTCGCAGCAAATACCTCCAGCGCGCTGGCCAACGCCGCTTCTGAAAGGCCGTGGGTGTCCATTCCCATAAACAGTGGACCGGTGATCTTTTTGGATTTCCTGTACTCGCAGATTGCCTGGCTGATGGCCAGAATGTGGTTCTGGTTGAAGCTATTGGACAGGGATGAGCCCCTGTGCCCAGAGGTTCCAAAAGCGACCCTCTGGCTCGGTTCCGAAACTTCAGGTTTGTTGGTGTAATAGGCGCGGACAAGCCTTGGGATGTTAGCCAGCAGTGATCTTGGGGCGGGCTTTCCGGCCAACTCGTGTACGGCCATGCTCCTCCTCCCAATGGGGAAGTTATACGTTATACGTTAGATGTTATACGTTGTATGTTATACGTTATAACTTATACGGTATCTTTGAAGGGTTTCCAAAGCTGCAAAAAGTAATAAATCGCCAAATCTGTTTTCCGTATAACCATTAACGAATAACCAATAACTTTGTTTTATCGCCTGCCCGCTGCCCGCCCTGTCCGCCGACCTGTCCGCCGTAGTTTTACGAAGGCGGAAGCTCTAGCGAAGGCGGATGCAATCTGCCCGCTGGTCATTCCCTAGTGCCTAGTCCTTAGTACCCAGTCTTTCCCTACCCGGTTCCAAGACAAGCGTGACCAGAATCGCTCTGTGGTCTGAGGAGTCGTAGGACAATACCCGGGCGGTGTGGTACGAAAAGCCCCGGTAATACACCCGGTCCAGAGGAAGGTCTTTATCTATTCCAAAAAACCAGTTCAGACAGGATGACTGCCTATCTGCCGTGTGTCGACCGGGAGGAAAGTCTGTCACCTCCACCAATTGCAGATCTTCTGCAAGTTCCTGAACCAGCCCCAGTCTCTTATGATTCCACGTATTAAAATCACCGGCAAAAACAATCGGTCCCGAGTGCTCTGCCATGATGTCTTTGAGTGCATCCAATTGAGCGCGTATCTTCATGGTTCCCCAGCGCTCGAAAGTCAAGAGGTGAACGTTCACCGCGAGTAACCTTTCGCCGTTGGGCAGGGGGTACTCCGTTATCAGCGATACCTTTGGAGCGGTAATGAAAAACTCGCGATACTTGGTGGGCACTGGCTGAACCCTCACGGGCGGCACCTTCGACAGCGTCAAAACCCCGATGGTGGTCCCGTTGGCCCAGGGGTACTTCCAGCTTCTTGCAAAGTAACCCCCTATCTGGTTGGATTCGAGAAGGTCCGCCCGTGCCTCTTGCAGAAAGACAAAATCAGGCCTTTGTTCCTCAATGAGCAGCCAGAGATCAGACTTCAATTGTGGGTTGATACCTTTTTGGGCATTCCAGTTTACGATGGTTATTTTCGGTGGCAGAACCTGTTCCTGGCCGGGGTGCTCCGATATCTGGGTCACCCCTGTGGCTCGGCATGAGACTGCCAGGGCGAAAAAAAGAAGCACTAATGTCCTGAATAGTATGTGCAACAATCTGCCATGCTTTTGAGTCGCTTTCCTTACCATTCTTCCAAGGCGCTTCTTTTCAGCAGTGAGGGGTTCAGTTACGTGTCACTCTCATATGGTTTGAGCTAGGAAAATTCTCTCACACATCGCCAATCACGACCCACACAGATAGCATGGATTTTGTCCGAGTAGAAGTACTATTTAGACTGGGTGCGTAACCTTGACAGAAACTCGTGGTCAGGGGACCTGGAACTTGAAAACCAACGGTGTCAGAATGAGGGTCACGATTCCCACCACAACCGTGAGGGGAACACCGATCTTCACATAATCTGTAAATTTATAACCGCCAGGCCCATAGACCATAAGATTCGTTTGGTAGCCCATGGGTGAGATGAAACTGCACGAAGCCCCGACCAAAACAGCCATGGCGAAGGGCATGAAGCTCACTCCTAGATTCACGGCTATGGCCATGGCAATGGGAAACATGAACACCGCTGAGGCCACGTTGGTGATCAGGGTATCCATCATGATGCAACCCAGAAACACCACGGCCAGAGCAACGTAGGGGTTGTCACCGCCAATCTTGGATAAAAGATCTGCTATGGCTGCTGATAGACCGCTGCCGGTCACAGCCGCCTCCAGCCCGATGGCGCTAGCAATAACAACCAGGGTACTGAACTCGACACTGCGGGCCGCCGCCCGCAGAGACATGCAACCCGTCAGCACCATCAGTCCGCCGGCAAGCAGCGCGGCATTGAGCATACTCATCCATCCAAGGGCGGCAGCCACTACCATCCCCACCGTGATCAGGGTTGCAGCCACTGCTCGATGTGTACGCTGGATCCGAGCGCCCGTGAGTCTCGAAGTCATTGCGAATTCCACCTCGTTGCGATTTTCAAAATAAAAGGAGTCGTCTACTTCCAAAACGCCAATGTCGCCAGCCTTGATGCGGATGTCTCGAAGGGGCCTGTCGATGGGTTTTCCACCTCGGGAGACAGCAACAAGATTTAGTTTGTAAGGACTTTCGGGTAGGGGAAGCTCTGAGATCTTTCTGCCGATAGCGGCGGATCGGCGCGACACAACCACCTCCACTAAACTGCGGGTGTAACGCTCGGTTTGCATTTCGTGTCCCTTTATGTGGGGAACTAGGCCTGGCGAAGCCCAGAGGCCGGATAAAGACTCGAGGTCGCTCGACAAGGTGAGCAGGTCGCCGGATTGCAGTTTTAGATCACCTTTAATCTCCGGCAGAGACCCGTCTGTACGCT
>CP070735.1:1746039-1771213 GCA_020347625.1 Deltaproteobacteria bacterium | reverse complement strand
GCTGGTGCCTGTACTCGAGCAGGTGCTCGAGAAAAACCCCGACAAGGTGAAACTGGTGTTCAAGAACTTCCCCCTGAGAAACCACAAGTTTGCCATGCCGGCCGCCACCGCCGCCCTGGCGGCGGAGAAACAAGGAAAGTTCTGGGAGTTCCACGATCTGCTCTTTAAAGACTACAACCGCCTGAACGAACAGAAGGTCAAAGAGATTGCCCAGAAGCTCAAGCTAGACATGCAACAGTTCGAAAAGGACCGCAAAGACCCCCGGATCACAGGGTTAATAAGGCGTGACATCCTAGAGGGCAACCAAGCGGGGGTGCGAGGAACCCCGACGATCTTCGTCAACGGCAGGCTTCTGCGGAACCGCAGCATGGCCGGGTTCCAGGAATTGATCGAAAAAGCGCTGACGAAGCCGGTCCAGTAAGAATAGACAATACAGCCACCCCGACGACGGGGTGGCTGTGAGCCCACCTTAGCATCGCGCCGCCAACCGGGTTTTAAGGGGCCGAACAGTCTTGAAGCACGGCTGCAATTCCAAGAATCGCCTTTATCCTCAATAAAAGGAGTTCTCTCTAACTCCGTTTGAAGCATTTTTTCATCTTCTCTGCAATTTTTCCTTTCCAATTCTGTCACCATTTGATCCCTTTTGTCAGGTGTACCTGATGGGCTCCAGTCCGAGCAAATTATCATTCGGAGGGAATGTTGGCCCAGGTGATCCCGAGCATTTTTCTAGTTGTAAGAATTACCTGGTTGAACCGACCAATAAATTAACGAGAGCGACAGAGTCAAGCTTAGTTGGATTCGTAAAGATAAAACCGCTACGAGGTAGATCAGATGCGTACGGGAAGACTAAAAGCCCTATTTTCCAAGACACCCTTTGTGATCCTCCCCCTACTTCTAGGGATTCTGTATTTGTCAACGCATGAAATTGGTTCATCTGCTGTCTTAAAAGATGCCGAAAAGATCTATATTGTTGATAGAACCGGCGAGCGCTGGGATGTGACTCAGGCGGTATCACTGGGTTTTGATCCGGAAGGTTTTGAGTACGGTCTGGGCAAGAACGCATTTACGCCACTGGATGATTCAATGTTGACCGAAGATACCACAAACATCTCAAAAAACACGCGGGTCATTGGAGTAACGGATGGATCACGGGCACAAGCCTATACCATTGAACGACTCTGGTCCCATGAGGTGGCTAACAGCAATATGGGATCTGAACCAGTTGCGGTGAGTTACTGACCGCTGGTTAACCTGGCGGCTGTGTACAGCCGCGAAATAGACGGGCAGACCTTGACCCTCGTTCCTTCAGGTTGGACGTACAAACACACTTTCGTTCTTTATGATCGTGAAACCGGTAGTCTTTGGTATCCCAATAAAAAGGGCCTTATGGGAATTCAAGGAAAGTATTTCAAAAGATTGCTGCCAATGGTCGACCATGAGGTTACCCGATGGAAAAAATGGATCAAAAAGCATCCCGATACGAAAGTATTAAAGTGAGACGGAAAAGCGATGTTTAGGGTTATGACAGGCTTAGGCACAAACGGAAAAAGCGACAGGCCAAACGGTTACCTGGCCATTGGTGGGCTTCGCCGGAACGGAATTCCGCTCAGAATTAAGACATGGATGCAGCACCATCTACATCCCATGCATTTGTGGGCCCGTTTGGGAAGCCTTTGCCTCAAATGTTTCAGGCAGTATGAGACGCACATCTGGCAACCGCTGGTGAGGCGGTGGCTCAAAGGCGGGCTTTCAGCTCTCCTTTTCCCAAAAAGAACGAGAGATTTATGATCATCCCCCCAACCCCAAACTCCCTCTCCCTGACTGGAAGTGGTCACAGAAAATTCTCGGACCGCCTCCAGTCAACCTTCTCGATCCAAGTGGTTTAATTTGAGCTTCACACACAAAATTGATGAAAAGGTCTTGACAAACCCGCATGGATTGTATATATTTCGATATATGTCGAAATATCGAGATGATCAAATCAAACAATTTGCTGAGATTTTCAAGGCTTTATCAAACCCGAACCGCCTTCGTATGTTCTTGCATCTTGTCACTTGTTGCGTGCCTGGGACCGTTGGTAGCTTTGATGCAGAAGCTGGCGTGAGCGCGTGTGTGGGTGATCTTGGTCGCGATTTGGATATCGTACCTTCGACGGTGTCTCATCATATAAAGGAGCTACATCGCGCCGGTCTCATTCGAATGGAAAGGCGCGGTCAGAAAATCGAGTGCTGGGTAGACCCCGTTATCCTTCGTGGTTTGGCTCGTTTTTTTGAAGAGCCTCTAACTACATAATTTTTTTAGGAAAAGAGTTCGATATTATTCGAAATATCGAAGCAAGGAGGCCAAAATGGCTAAGAAACATCCCGATGACATTCGAATCTTCGTACGAGACAAGTATGCAGAAGTGGCAAACCGAGACTCCAAGGGTTGCGGCTGCACCCCTTTTCCATCTTGCTGTGGTGAACCCACCGTCTCTTTGGATGACCTCGGAGCACTCGGTGGATATTCTCTAGAAGAACTGAGCATTGCTCCTGAGGGCGCTAACATGGGCTTAGGCTGCGGCAATCCTCAAGCCATCGCCTCATTACAACCCGGAGAGACTGTGGTGGATCTCGGCAGCGGTGGTGGCTTTGACTGTTTTTTGGCGGCGAGAAAGGTCGGTGAAACCGGGAGAGTCATCGGTGTGGACATGACCCCAGAGATGGTCGCAAAGGCCAGGGAGAACGCCCGTAAAGGTGATTACGCCAACGTCGAGTTTCGCCTGGGTGAAATCGAGCATCTGCCGGTGGAAGATGGGAGCGCCGATGTCATCATTTCCAATTGCGTCATTAATCTCTCACCCGAGAAGCTGGATGTCTTTCGAGATGCATATCGTATACTTAAACCCGGAGGACGGCTTGCAATCACCGATGTGGTTGCGACCGCCCCCTTGCCGCCTGAGATGAAAAATGACCTAGATCTATTGTCAAGCTGCGTATCGGGGGCTGCAACAGTGAACGAGATCGAGGAGATGCTTCTAGAGGCTGGGTTTGGGGACATAGCGGTTGAGATTCTGGAGGGAAGTCGTGAGCTTATCAGAGAATGGGTCCCCGGGAAAAACGTCGAAGAGTACATAGTCTCTGCGACCATAGAGGCCAGGAAGCCTAGTAAAGAATAGCAGGACCAGGCTTGGGGCTGTCCACAGAGGGTCGGCGCAAGGCATATGTTAGTCAGCAGCAGGCAGCAAAAAAATACAGGTTCCGTGTTCTAATGATCTTAATGCTCCATGCCTAATGCCTTAAACCTCTTCTGCTGGCAAAGCCTTTGAAACTTGACTTGGCCCATTGAAGATCCCGCTATGCAGAGAAGGACCAGGTTTTCCTTGCCCCAATAAAGGAGTAGAAGAAAATGGTTTCACATCAAGGAAAAATTTTGGATGCACGCATTAAGAAGAGCGATGTTCCCAAGATCTACAAGAAAGTCGCGTCAGTTTACGATCTTTGGGGAGAATTGACCGAGTCCAAGGCACGAAAGCGATGTCTGGAGGTGGCAGACATCCGGGATGGTGAGTCGGTTTTGGAGGTCGCAGTCGGTACAGGTCTAGCTTTCGCGGAGATTCTGGGACTAAATCCAACTGGAAGAAACGAAGGTATTGACCTCACGGAGGAAATGTTGAGCCGCGCCCAGGAAAAAGCCCAAAGGGTAGGAGCCAAGAATTATAATCTGAATACTGGTGATGCCTACAATCTTCAATATGCTGACAATAGCTTCGACGTGGTGATTAACAACTACATGTTTGATCTCCTTCCAGAGGATGACTTTTCTGCTGTGCTCACCGAATTCAGACGTGTGCTTCGTCCGGGTGGCCGGTTGGTAATGGTTAACATGACCAAACCTGAGCACTGGTACAACTCAGCTTGGGAAATGCTATACCGTATCAATCCTGCTTGGGTCGGTGGTTGTAGAGGCGTGTTTCTGGGCCCATACTTGGAATCGGTTGGATTTGTGGACGTCAGGAGGGAATTCATCAGTCAAATGACATTTCCTTCTGAAGTCGTTTACGGGCATAACCCAAAGCATTGAGCAGTGATAAGACCCGACTCGTCTTTTCATTCGTCATATCTTAGCCTCCGCTGGCGAAACCTACATTTGCCGTCTGCTTCATTGAGCCCCGTAAAGGAGGGAAAATTGTTACCTGAAAAACAGAAAACAACCTACACTGACTTTTATAGATCAGCACGTCAGAATGAAGTTTTGGAACCCAAATCAACGCTCATGATTCACATGGCAGCGGCGATGGCTTTCGCTTGCTATCCTTGAATGGAGCACTACTTTGGCGTGGCCAAAGAAAAGGGGTTAACAGATGAAGAAATAGGTGCAGTTGAGTCCATTGTAATGGCAGTATCTGCTGGCAGGGTGCGGGCTCAGTTTCTCGATGCTATTGCAACGAACCACGGACTCACACGAAAAGGCGAAAATTGAAAGTGTAACCTTTCCTCAGTCCTTTCCGTCCTACAGGTAAAAGAAAGCAAAAGGAGGATATCAAACATGGACGAAAGGACAAAACTTTTGGTCAGCCTGGCCGCTGCCACGGCAGCAAACTGTATCCCCTGCTTCGAGTATTTGTTTTGTGAAGCTGAGGCCGCTGAGTTAACGAGGGAGGAAATTCAGACAGCAGTCGATCTTGCGAGCAAAGTCAAGAATGGTGCTCACATAGCCTTGAAAAACAGCATGAATGACATAATGGGCTTGGAAGAGCAATATACTATGCCTTGCTGTGAGCAATCTAAGAACTCGCTTTGTGAGTGATCTCAACGGAGTGCAAATGGAATTCTGGAAGATTTATGATCAGTTCTATGGTCCTGTCAGAAAGTTTATCCTGGCCTATGTTAGGGATGAATGGGTGGCAGATGACCTGATTCAGGAGACTTTCATAAGAGTTCAGAAGAATCTGGACAGCGTAAAAGATCCTTCTAAAATCTCTTCCTGGATATTCCGCATAGCACACAATCTTTGCCACGATCATTTTCGGCAATCCAAGAGATCCTCTCTAAACCAACGTAATATTCAGAGAGAGATCTTAGGCTTTAAAGAAGCTGTGGTTCAAAAAGAACTCGAACGGCAGCAGATGGGAGAATGTGTCCAGGACAAGATGGATCTCCTTCCGCCAGACTACCGCACGGTGCTCATACTATCTGACATCATGACATTCAGCCAAAAAGAAATAGCAGAGATATTGGGCATCACTGTCTCAAACGTCAAGGTGAGGGTGCATCGGGCAAGGAATAAATTTCGAGCCATTCTGGAGGAACACTGCTCTTTTGAAGTGGACGAGAGAAGCGTTCTTGTTTGCGATCCAAAAGAAGAAGAATAATGTCACTGCTGTCACTTCTTAATCTTTAGGAGGTAATACAAATGACTGGGTATGAACCTATATGGGCTGGCTTTGAGTGGTGGTGGATATTTCCGGCCGCCATGATCGTTCTGTGCTTTTTTATGATGCGAGGACGCATGGGTTGCATGACGGGTTGGTCCTCTTCTCGTAGAGTCACCGACACGCGTCCGATCGGTTCTTCCGACTCGGCTCGGGAGATCCTTGACAAGCGCTACGCACTCGGCGAGATCAGCAAAGAGGAATACATAGAGAAAAAAGGCGACATCGACCAAACTTAGACTGGGCTGTTGAAGTTTATCAAGAAGAGAGGTCTCATGTTACTAAAAGAATATCGTAAAGAAATTTTTCGGCCAGAGTGTAACCCCCAATTTCAGTCCCTGCATTGTATCGCCCACCTCAATGAGGACATTAGTGAGGTACTTCCCTATCTCAACTCAGTCTTGGGTGGCCACCAGTATTTGAAGGATCCCCCTGCTTTGACACTCAAGGTTCACGGTAAGCTTATAACACTTCATCCCAGAGAGATTGCCGTCAATGCTCTCAAAGACGAGATAGAGGCTGACAAGATTCTGGAATGGCTCAGGCAGGAAATCAACTCAACCTGGGAAAAGCGCGACGCCATCGAGCCCAGTTTTGACACGCCGGCCAAACCGCGCATCTTCGACATTCTCAAACTCTTGCCCAAGACCAACTGTGGCGAATGCGGCCAGCCCACCTGCACGGTTTTTGCCTCAGTGGTAGCGCAAGGAGCTAAAGGACCAGAGGATTGCCCCCCACTGGACGATAAAAACAAAATGAAGATCCAAGAGTACCTTAGGCAGTTTACTTTTGATTCTTAATACAGCCCCAAATTTCGTCCCCTCGGTTTGAGAACCTCTTTGCTTTAATCGCGAAATACCTTAAGATACTCTAAGACGCAAACCCGTCTAGGTATCTTACCTCCAAAGCAAAAGATATCATCATGAAAAGAATAGCAATCTGCCTTTCCTTACTCCTTTGCCTGGCTGCCGCACCGGTTCATGGCAACGATGCCATGCATTATTTCGACCTCGGTGTCAAAGGCACTAAGACCAACAAAAAGATTGAATATTTCAGTAGGGCTTTGGAGTTGAATCCGGGGTTAGTGGATGCATACGAAAAGCGCGGCCTGCTTTACTATTTTCAGGGGAAATATGACAAGCTGATTCAGGATTATGAGACATATCTTACTCTTGCGCCGCCTAAGGCTGAAATTTACCGGATGCTGGGCATCGGCTATCTCAAAACTGGCTTATATCAACCGGCAATTTATAACTTCACACGCACCATAGAACTGGCACCGGAACTCCCCGGTGGCTATGCTAGCCGGGCAGAGGCTTATCGATTGAGCGGCAATGACGAGGAGGCGATACGAGATTCCACGAAAGCCATAAGTCTGAGAGGTGATCTGCGAAGCAAGGCCGACGCCTATAGAACCAGGGCAAGAGTCTACCGAAAACTCAATCGCATGCAACTAGCCGTTGCGGATATCAGAGCAGCGGTGGGGGTAGACCCCAGGATTCCCCGCTTTTGGAGATATTACATGAAATATGCCAGTCCGGAAGAAATGAGAAATGTCGCTCCCTTTGTCATCATCGCCATCGTTTTTGTTTTGATTTTTGGGCTCAGACTCAAACCTCCCAACAAAGACGACTAGCGGGTAACTTCCTTAAGATCATAAATTGTCCAAATATGCAGAGACCTTTCTGTGTCCCACCTTTATTAGATTTCTCATCGTTTGCGCTGCAACTAGAATGAAATCGATCAATGATGAATGCAAAGATGGTTACATTTGTTCACCGGAAGCCTCTCGTTGTATCAGACGGAGGTAGAGCTTGCTTCAGATCGAAGAAGTCAAAACGAAAAACCGTCTCTTTGAAGTCAGTAAGCTTTTTGGGGAATACGCTGACTCTCTGGAGATAAACCTCGATTTTCAAGGTTTCGATGAGGAACTGGCAGGTCTTCCAGGTGAATACGCGCCTCCTGATGGTTGCCTCCTCATTGCCTTGTGGGAAAGCGATGTTGTTGGATGCGTCGCGTTGAGAAAGTTTAGTCCCTTCATCTGCGAGATGAAAAGACTGTATGCAAGACCTCAATTCAGGGGCTTGGGAATTGGCAGAGCGCTCTGTGAGGCTCTCATCCATAAGGCTCGTAAAATTGGCTACAAGCGCATGCGCTTGGATACGCTTCCATCTATGCGGCGGGCCAGGGCTTTGTATGCATCGCTTGGATTCAAGGAGATAGAGCCCTATAGGTTCAATCCGGTGGAGGGAACTTCTTTCATGGAACTGATCCTTTAATTAACTTCAATTATGACGGTAAGATATGAGGCTAGTCGAGAACGTCCCCCTGGATACGAATATCATTGCTGATCTGATAACTGACCGCGATGACTTGCACTTGGTCTGGCCGCAAGCCAAGTGGCCCTTTGATCATGTGCAGTGGCGAAAGGTGCTGGACCCTGAAACGGGCAATAAACCTTTCTTGGTCTACGAAGGTAGTAAACTCATCGGTCACGCTGCCCTTTGCAGAACGGAGGAATCAGGGGTCTATTCTCTAAGCTACCTGTACCTCGCGCCTCAGATGCGCTCTAGAGGGTTGGGCGAAAAGATGGTGGGCCTTCTGGAACAATACGCCAGGGAGGAATTGTCTGCCAACAAACTGGTTTTGGTAACGAGAACCTATAACCCTAGAGCCAGGAAGTGCTATTCCAAGTGCGGCTATCGAGAATATAGCCGTGAGGTCACCATGATCAGAATGTCCAAAGAATTGCAGGCTGAACAGAGGAACAGGGGCGAAAGCCCACAATCAGCCGACAAGAACAAGAATTGAATAGACAAACTGTACTTTTCTAGTGGGTCGGGAATGTTTGATCGCATAAAAGCAGCCAAGGAACGATTACGAGGTTATGCCAATGTCACCCCGGTAATGACCTCACGAACACTCAACCAGATGGTGGGCGCAGACGTCTTCCTGAAGTGCGAGAACTTCCAGAGAGTCGGCGCATTTAAATTTCGTGGCGCATTCAACGCCATCTCCCAACTCACAGACCAACAAAAATCTAACGGTGTCATCACCTACTCCTCCGGAAACCATGCCCAAGCGGTAGCATTGGTCGGTCAGTTGCTGGGAGTTCCGACCACAGTCGTTATGCCGAACGACGCGCCTGGGGTAAAGCGTGCCGCCACCGAAGGCTACGGTGCAACGGTTATCGAGTATGATCCCGAAGAAACCACTCGTGAGGAGATGGCAAAGGTCCTTAAAGCTGAACACGGCTATACCCTGATACCTCCTTTCGATCACCTGGATGTCATCGCGGGACAAGGAACTGCCGCCTTGGAGCTATTGGAAGACCTGAAAAGACTAGATATGCTGCTGGTTCCTTGTGGCGGCGGCGGTCTGCTGAGTGGCTCAGCCATCGCCAGCAAGGGTATGGACCCAGCCTGTAAAGTGATCGGCATTGAGCCGGAACTCGCAGACGATGCCTCCAGATCATTTCACACAAAGACACTGCACACAGTCAAGAACCCGCCCACCATAGCGGATGGAACCCGCACGCCTTCTCTTGGCAAGCTTACTTTTCCACTCGTGTTGGAATACGTTGATGATATGAGAACCGTGACCGAAACCGCCATCATCGAAGCTGTCCAATTCTTATTTTATCGCATGAAAATGGTAGTGGAGCCTTCTGGAGCACTGGGATTGGCAGCATTACTAAGTGGTGCCTTATCTGGTTCAGGCAGAGTGGGCGTAATCATCAGCGGCGGCAATATTGATGCTGAGACCATGTCCAAGATACTAAGAATATCAAATAACTTCTTATCTACCTCATAACCAAGGTTAGCTACGAGATTGTCCATTATCCACCCAAAGCATACGGAGGACACTATGTTCGAGGATGTCGGTCAATTCAGGAGGACTAGAAAGAAGTATAATTCCAAGATGTTCCTGAGCGGTGTCAGCACCTTTCGCGAACTGGAGGAGCTCGAAACCAATGCTTTTCGGGACGGAGCCCTTGATCAGAAGTGCAAAGAACTCATCGGTTTGGGCATTAGTATCAGCCATGCATGTTACGGCTGAATAGAGCATCATGTCAGCAGTGCGGCTGACCTGGGTGCCAGTAATAAGGAGATTCTCGAAGCTACTGCAGTGGCACTGGCTATGGGAGGTGGGCTATCCCAATGGCCTGCACGCTACGTCTTCAAAGTCCTGGAAGACTTAGAGTCTCCAAAAGCAGATGAAACATTGATCGAGACAGAATAGAACGGTATCGCCCAAAATGACAGAAGACAGGAGTATAACAAAGAAATTGGATTACTCTATGCTCTATGCCAGGTACCTTGCACCTTGTACCTTATACCTCTAGGTTAGCAAATCCTTTGAAACTGGCCCTGGCCCACAGGACCAGGTTGTCTTTGCTAAAATAAAGGAGAGATAGTCATGAATTTTGTTTTTTCATCTAGGGAAAATGGGATTGCTACCCTGTCATTGAAGAGAGGAAAGGTGAATGCGCTAAACGAGCCCATGGTGGAAGAAATCATTCAGTCTTTTGAAAGCTTAGAGACAGATAATGAAGTCAGATCTATTATCATAACCGGTTCCGGAAAGTTCTTCTCCTTTGGTTTCGATGTCCCCGAATTCCTAAGCTATCCTAAGGAGGACTTCATCAGATACGTGGAGAAATTCACCAACCTCTACACCTATATGTTTCAGTTTCCAAAGCCTATCGTGGCAGCGTTAAATGGACACACCATCGCTGGCGGCTGTATGCTCGCCATAGCATGCGACTATCGGTTGATGGTTTCTGGAAAGGCCAAGATCTCGCTAAACGAAATAACCTTTGGTTCTTCAGTATTCGCTGGAAGTGTCGAAATGCTCAAGTTTTGTGTGGGGCAAAGGAATGCCCAGTCAATTCTGTACAGTGGCGCCATGTATTCGGCTGAAGAAGCCCTCGGACTGGGTTTGATTGATCAGGTATCATCTGAGAGTGGCTTGGCAGAACATTCCATGAATGTGGCGCAAACATTGGCCGAAAAAAGTAGTTCGGCGTTCAAGAGTATTAAGAGTCTTTTACGAAATCAGATAGTTGAGGAGATGAGGAGACGGGACAAGGAGTCATTCATTGAGATGGCGGAAATCTGGTACTCTGAAAGTACTTGGGAGAAACTGAAGGAAATCGAGATCCATTCTTGATTGCGTTTCTTGGGGGATACTCTATGATCGACGAAATGGTAGGGAGGTGAATGATTGAGATGTTGATTCAAGGATATTCGGATTTTCTATTAAAAACGCCGGTTTTCAGGCCTGGGGCTTCGGAATGGATTGCGCTTTGCAAGCTGGACGCAGATGTCTCTCAATTATTTCCGTATATCAATGCAGTAGCTGAAGATGCGCTATACTATGAGCAACCCCACTACATTCAGTTTAACCTGGCTGGAAGATTGTGCTCCTTGTATGCGGACAGGGTGACCATAAAATCCTTCGAGGATCGGGAGCAAGCCCAGGAATTCATCAACCGGTTGATTGACTTCCTGAACGACCTCTTTTCCAAAAAGGACTCACTCACACCAAATCACAAAAAATACAAACACCAATCCGTTATTGATATTTTTAAAATATTGCCTCGTACAAATTGCCAAGAATGTGGATTTGTCACCTGCATGGCATTTGCAGCCGCGTTGAGCAAGGGGAAGACTCTCCCTGAACAATGCCCGCATCTCACGAAGCCCATACGCGAAACTGCTGCCTACCCTGTTTATGACGAAGATGGGCATATCGTCTCCGCAGTGGAGATTGAGATTGGTACCGCCAAGAAAAACCGTGAACTTAAGACAGCAGAAAATAATTTCGAAGCGTCGGAAAAGGAGGTTGTCGCGTCAACACGAAGTGAGCACAAAACCCCTTTTAAGAGTGAACATGATGGCATCCAGGTCAATCTAACCGGGCGGGAGGTTGAGGTGCTTCGGCTGATGGCAGAAGGGTTTACCAATACTGAAATCTCCGAATTGCTTTTCATCAGTCACCATACCGTAAAAAGCCACGTCGTTCACATATTTAACAAGTTAGGTGTAAACGACCGTACGCAGGCAGCAGTCTGGGCAGCCCGAAATGACTTGGTTTGACCCACCCGCAATCTTTTCCGTAACAATTACTTGTATCGCCCAAACGGGTGATTTCTTGCGACCTAAAATATGCTTAACTGCTTAGCGAGTCGACCCAATGACAAAACCGGACTAGGAGGTGTATCCATGAAGTGTGACAACTGCACGGTATCTGTTGATCCTGGCGAGACATTTCAACACGCGGGACAGACACTGTGCGAAGACTGCTATATGGATGTGATGACGGCACCGAAATCGTGCGATCCCTGGGCGGTTCATACAGCGAAAAAACTGGTGAGCGAGGAGGCCACATTAACTGGGTCGCAGCAAGAAATCCTGGACCTTATCGAAAAAAATGGCCCGCTTACCGCGGAGGAAATCTGCAGCCAGCTGGCAATAACTCTAGATGAATTCCAGAGGAGCTTTGCCACTTTAAGGCACATGGAATTAGCCAGAGGTTTTAAGAGAGGTGAAGAGGTCTGTTACACGCTTTTTCATGACCAGCAAGCAGGCTGATAGGCATCGAGGTATTTCTGAAGCTTTCTCCTCGATGGCTCATCCATTGGCGGGCAATCATCTGGGCAACTGACTCCCTCGCTCACCTGTGTAGCAAAGACCATGCAGGTGGCTTGTCCGCATTGTTGACAGTTGGTTTTTGGCAAGAGTCTGAGAATGTCGAGAATACGGGGCTTTGCTGATACCTCATAACTCGGTTCAATTTCCCGCCGTCTCTTCCAGGTTTCATTGATTTCTCGCCTGAGCCACTCCAGAATGCTGTCGGCCTCAGCTTCATCTTTCAAAATGTTGATGGCAATCATTTGTGAATAAAGCGTGATGAGCTTCCCCTTGAACTTAAGTGTAAGGGATGGAGTTTCCTTGTCATATTGGTGGCCACCCAGAACCGTATTCAGATAAGGCAGTAACTTGCCGATATTCTCATCGAGATGAGCATAGCACCGGAGATGCCGAGCTTTTGGATTGGGCGGGAGTGCAAACTCCTTGCGGTAACTTTTGACCCGCATCGTACACCTACTCTTCTGCTGTTTGACCGGTCATTCACCACAAAGATCACAGCTGAATGATCACCTGAAACAGACACGCCGTTCTGTCTTGATTTAGCTAACCAGCCTTATAATGACCTACCGGTGGTTTGCTCCTCAAGCCCTCGGCCGTCAGTCTATGGTTTGCGACTACCTTTGGCAGCCACTTTGGCACTGAATTTGGCGGCATCGATCACGAACCTCTCATGAGTTCCCTCTGAAATCTTGTCGACACCATCATCAGCCACTATGGAAAAGGTGAGCTTTCTGCCGTCAACCTTTTTTAGCGTCCCTTTTACCGTGATAGTGAGACCAGGCGGCGTGGCTGCTACATGATTGAGGTTCACATCGATCCCAACCGTCTGTTCTTCAGGCCAGTCTATGTAGGGGTTGATGGCCTGGATACAAGCCCATTCAAACAATCCCACCATGAATCCCGTGGCAAGGACTTTCGGCATCACCTGAAACTCTGGGGATTCTGGATAAAGATGAGGAACGGTCTTGTTTTCCGGGACCTTGAACTTGAACTCAAAAGTTAACCCCGGTCGCAATGAATTCTTCATGGCTCACCTCCACATTCGTAAATGTGTTGTTGCCTGTATTTACTATTTCTGATAGTTTGATATAAATCAAATTAATTGTTTTTATAGAATACATTAGTGAGATTTATATATGGAGTGGCAGCAGATTATAGGCTTTTATCAGGTGGCAAGGCTCGGAAGCTTTACGAAAGCTGCTGAGGCCACGTTTCGGACGCAATCGGCACTCAGTCAGCAAATTAAAGCTCTGGAAGAAGAATTGGATTGCCAACTATTTGAGAGGATCGGTAAGCGCAAATTGCGGCTTACTTCTGCGGGAGAGAGGTTCTATAGCTTCTCTGAGGCGATACTGGAAAACTACGATGGTCTGAAAGAGGATCTCAACGAACTCAAGGGGCTTCAGAAAGGGCGTTTGAGAATAGCCGCACCTTTCACAACCCTCTATCACCTATTTCCGGGAGCATTGAAAGAATATAGTAAACAATTTCCACATGTCGACCTGACCATAATGGACCGCTCCCAGCAACTCGTTATTGAACTCGTGATCAATGGGGATATCGACTTTGGCCTGGTTCTGGAATCAGAGGCTCCCAAGGATCTCGCCATCCTACGTTGGCAGGAGGTTGAAACCGTCTTGATGACCCCACTAGACCACCCTTTGACCAAGGCTAAACGTCTTACCCTGAAACAACTCGCAAAGTATCCGCTCATACTGCCTCCCAAGAGCCTCCGCTACACCTGCCGTAGAAAATTGGAAGAGCAGTTTCAGAAGCTTGGCGTGGACTACCACATTGTCATGGAATCTTCCAACGTTGAGTTGAGCTCTTTATACGTGGAGATGGGCCTTGGTATATCTTTCGCCACTGTGGTGAGAGATCTGCCAGCCCTGGAGGACAGAAATTTGACGTTCATCCCAATGAATCGGTTTTTCAAACCCGATTTTATTGCTGTGGTCATGAGAAAAGACAAGATCCTCGCATCCTACAAAAGCGGTTTCATCAACATCTTATTTGGCAGGGAAGTCCTGCCCCGCAACTCGTCTTGACAAGCAAGTCTGACAGAACCCCAGATCATCAATATTGACCAAAACTGCAGTTCAGCGACCCTACCACCTCCCCTATCCTTAGGTAAGCCCTCTATCCAAGCTACGATATTGGATGGCCTCAGCAATGTGCGCCGCACTGATTTGATCTAATCCCTCCAGATCTGCTATGGTCCGGCTTATTTTGAGAATGCGGTTGTGAGCCCTTCCGCTCAATCCCAGCCGATCAATGGCGGTCTCCAGCAGACGGTGTGAATCTTCCTCCAACTGGGAGAAACGTTTGAGCAACCTGGGTGGCATCTGCGCATTGCAAAAGATCTTGTGGTTCTTGAAGCGCTGCTGTTGTGCTGTTCTGGCTGCATTTACTCGCTTCCGAATTGCCTCTGAGGATTCCCCGCCTTTTTCCTGTGCCAGGTCTTGGTACTGTACCGCAGGCACTTCCACGTGAATATCCAAACGATCCAGCAGGGGTCCCGAAACCTTGGTTCGGTACCGCTGAATCTGTAGGTGAGTGCACTGACACTGTCGCTTATGGTCGCCGTAGAATCCACATGGGCAGGGATTCATCGCAGCGACAGCCATGAAACGTGCAGGGTAAGTTATAGAGGTTGCAGCGCGAGCAATGGTTACCTTGCCATCCTCCAAGGGCTGTCGTAAAACCTCCAGTACATTCTTGCGAAATTCCGGCATTTCATCCAGAAATAATACACCGTTGTGGGCCAAGCTAACCTCGCCAGGTTTGGGTATCTGTCCACCACCGATCAATCCCGCATCGGAGATGGTGTGATGGGGTGAACGGAAGGGGCGGGTGGCAATAAGGGCGCGCTCACCCATGAGCCCCATGATACTGTAAACCTTGGTTGTTTCCAGGGCTTCTTCAAAGGTCAGATCAGGCAGAATTGTTGGAAGTCTCTGGGCCAGCATTGTCTTGCCGGAGCCCGGCGGTCCCACCATCATGATATTGTGGCCTCCAGCGGCAGCAATCTCCAGGGCCCGTTTAACATGCTCTTGACCTTTAACCTCATCGAAATCCATCTCATAGCGTGAATCTCGAGTAAAAAGATCCTTTACGTTTATCTTTTTTGGCGTTAAAATATCGATATCATTGAGAAAGTTTACAACTTGAGTGAGGTGGCTAACTGGAAAAACATCGACTCCCCGAACCACCGCGGATTCTCGGCTGTTACCCTCAGGCACGATGATTCCGAGGAACCCGTTATTCCTGGCGGCAAGAGCCATGGGTAAAGCGCCCCTGGTAGGCTTGACTTTACCATCCAGTGAGAGTTCGCCTATCAGTAGGTACCGTTCCAGCTTTTCCCTGTTCACCAGTCCCGTGGCGGTCAAAATACCCATCGCCATGGGAAGGTCGAATCCCGCTCCTTCCTTTTTGATGTCTGCAGGCGCCAGGTTGACGGTAATCCGGTGGGGTGGGAAGCGATACCCTGAATTCTTGATGGCCGACTTTACCCGATCCTTACTTTCCCGCACTGCACCGTCAGGGAGCCCCACTGTAGCGAAAGCGGGCAGACCCATGGTGATATCCACTTCCACCTCTACCACATAGGCGTCGATACCCAATACTGCGCTTGAAAGAACTTTAGCAAGCATAAACCTCTCCGCTGCCGGTGGTCCGTATTGGCTAACGTCGTTTAGAGCATAGCGTTTCCGCATTACCTGGTGATCAGCTTAGCGCTATGCTCGTAGTACCAGAGACGACGGACGAATAGACTGAAGAGGCAATGGGGACAATGCGCCCTTGATGGGAATGACAACTGAAAGTTGGGATGTTGTGCGCCGGTGCCCCATTTTGAGAAAAACAAGAAACACCTAGTAAACATAGGTATCTATAGCAAATCAGCTTGACCTACGCAAGGAGAAAATCTGGTTCAGCTAGCAGCTGCAAATCATTCTTTCACATTCAGAAGTTCAGAATCTTCATGAGAGAGCTATCACAACAATCCTATGAATTAGCTTAAATAAGGGCTCAATTGACTTTTTTATGCAATTTGCTATCTTTTCTGCCACTCAACCTTCCAAACCCAGGAAGCGGAAATGTTCAGCCTTTTCTCCACTTTCCAAGGACTCGGTGGCAATGGCGCCAAAGCCTATCAGTGCATTGGATGTAGCGGTCTGATTACCCATTCTGACCAACTACTTCGCATGGGCACTTCCAATAGACATCTCTTTGTAAACCCCGCGGGCATACAATGTGATTTTTACACCTTTTCCTCTTGCCAGGGAGCAGTTGCCCACGGACCAGCCACCGAAGCTGATACCTGGTTCCCAGGATATCGCTGGCGCATGGCCTTCTGCCGCCACTGCGGCCAGCATTTAGGCTGGCATTATGAGGCCGTTTCTCCACTCGAACGACCAAGCGAGTTTTGGGGTATCCTCGTCACCTATCTACACAGCGTGTAGTCCAGTATACGAAATCGATTTCTTAATTAGGTAATAAGCCCGATTACTCCAGCTTGCAGCGGTCTTAACTAGGCACTAGGGACTAAGCACTAGGCACCACAGACTTTTAATCATTAGTCAGCAGCAAGTACTTGAGAGGAACTCGATTTTGGTTGTTTTTCTCCTGAATTCTGGATTCTGACTACTGTCTCCTTAGTCTATGCTCTGTGCCCAATGCTTTCTCAGATCCGCAATCCGAAATTACAAAAGTGCTCAGTGCTTACTGCCTAGTGCCTAGTTTCACCTGCGCGACGCGCTGGTGAACAGCTGCTTGTAATATGGCCCTTTGTCGTTTATGATCTGCTGGATTGTTGCTACTGGTCTACTTCTCGGAATCAAGCCATATGATTCGCTCTAATCTAATGTTATGTGTATTTTTCCTTGTTCTTGGGCTGGCTGTGCCTACTCTCGCGGTGGATCAAATACAGCCCAATATCAAGACCCCTGTAAAGATTGAGTTAAAGACCCACCCTCCCAAGATTCCCGCCGGTCAACACGTCTGGATAGCCGTGACGCTTACCTTAGACCCTGGCTGGCATATTTACGGAAACCCTAAGGGGCCGGGCCCCGGGTTGCCCACCACCCTTATAGTTACTTCATCTCC
Source organism: Deltaproteobacteria bacterium (assembly GCA_020347625.1). Taxonomy (GTDB): domain Bacteria; phylum Desulfobacterota; class Syntrophobacteria; order BM002; family BM002; genus BM002. The sequence continues at coordinate 1,754,038 of CP070735.1, read as the reverse complement.
AGAAGGAGTCCAGGTAGATAAGGCCCGGTTTCTTCCGGCAAAAAAGCTGATCGAGGCAGATCTCGGTCCTGATGAGTGGGTCTGGGCTTACAAGGGAAGGACTACAATTTATCTAAAGTTATCCACCCCCGACAACCTTGCATCTGGCCATCACCAAACTCAGCTGCGTCTCCGCACACTCCTTTGCCGTGAGGGTCTGTGCATGCCCTATCAGACAGATCTGGTCGCCTCTTTTGAAATTATCACCGGCGCCGAGGCCAAAGGGGAGATTCCTCCACTGATCCTCTCGGAACTCAAGCGAACCCATGTGGCAGAGACTGTAGCCATAAAGGAGGCTAGGCCAGTCAGCCTCGCACCTTCTGAACCAACCAAGACGAGTATCCCTGAATTGCATCCTCGACCTGTATACAGCGGGCTCGAGGTCGGCAGCTTGGTCAAGGCTGCGCTGTTTGCTCTATTGGCCGGGTTAATTCTCAATTTCACGCCCTGTGTACTTCCGGTTGTCAGTCTCAAGGTCCTGGGCTTTGTCCAACAGGCCGAGGAGAGTGGACGTCGTGTTGTTTTCATGGGTTTGAGCTTCGCTGGGGGGATCTTCGCGGTTTTCCTTGTACTTGCAGCTCTAGCCAGCTTCGCCGGATATGGTTGGGGAGAATTGTTTCAGAAGCAATCATTTCTCATCGTTATGATCGCCCTGGTTTTTACCCTGTCACTGTGTCTCTTCGGCCTCTTCCACCTACCCATTCCCCACTTCGGCGGGAATAAGATTCCCGCTAGTATGCAGCGTCAGGGTTATTTTGAATCATTCTATAAGGGTATATTGGCCACTTTTCTGGCCACCCCATGCAGTGGACCTCTTCTCGGTGGTGCCATGGCCTGGACCCTCCGTCAACCTCCCGTTCAGATTTTTGCGGTCTTTTCATGCATGGGTTTGGGCATGGCTTCTCCCTATGTGGTCATGTCCCTTTTTCCTGCAAGCTTGAGATGGCTTCCCAAACCCGGTCCTTGGCTCATCCACTTTGAACGGCTCATGGGTTTTGCTCTGCTGGCCACCGTTGTCTATCTCTTAACCATCGTTACGATGAGCATGCGGATCTGGGTCATCCTTTTCTGTCTCTCGCTGGCCCTTGGTTTTTATGTTTGGGGACAGATGACCACCTTGAGCGATTCAACTCGTCGTCGAATAGTTGTTCGCTGCGTCGCACTCTTGATAATGGTGGCAGGAGGATGGTTGAGTTTGAGTTTCTTCCCAAACGTGGTTGGACCAGAGGTTCTCGGGGAGGGGGAATCGCTAAATTGGCAGCCATATACAGACGCGAAGCTCCTGGCAGCCGCCACGAAGAACCGCTGGGTCGTGATTGATTTTACTGCCGACTGGTGCCCCAATTGCCTGCTGGTGGAAGAGATCGCCCTTAAAGATCGCCGTGTAGTACAGACCTTCCGAGATCATGATGTTTTGCTTCTAAAAGCTGATCTCACCCGCGAAAACCCGCCAGCCCAAACATTGCTCAGGAAACTGGGAAGTCGCAGTATCCCCTTCCTAGCCCTGTTCCCCCCGGGAGAGCAGTTCTGGCAACCCTTTTTCTTGCGAGATATCTATCGAGCCAAAGATGTCATCAAGGTTTTCTCCACGGCCTCCGATCAAGACAACTAGCCGTAGGTTGGCCATCAATCCGAAAAAATTGATATGAGTGGTGAGCTGGTCGAACCATTTCGTGCTTCGGATTTCGAACTTAGGATTTCTTGACCTTCTTTTCTCTGCGGTCACCAGGGTATCAACTTTACCCCCAGCGATCGCCTAGAGAAGACCCAGATTCTGAAGCGTATGCATAGCACGACCGCTGAGGGTGGTTATTTGGCTTAAGGTCCGACTCAACTCTTGCCTTGCAGTCTCCATCTGCCCAAGTCGCGCGTAACCTTCCATGAGGTTTAGCTGACTTCCCAGTGCATTCCAGTCTGGATCATCCATGATATTAGCAGCCAATCTCATTTCGCTGCCTACTGCTCTAACAAAAGATCCCAGCATTTTCAAAGCCCCAGGACGGTCTTTCTCGTCTAGTCCAGCCAGAACATCAAGCAGCTGACCGGCAACTATGAGAGCCGACTTCACCCGCTCAGCGTACATAAAACCTATGATCTCTCTTTTTGCTGCTTCACTTTTCATAGCACCCCTTCCAAACCGAATTACCTAAACAGAAACCCTATTTAGTATACTGCAAAGTAAGTAAATGACGGTGAAGGGTAAACCGTGAACGGTAAACAGTGAAGAGCTGATATTGGCATCCAAAAAGTTTACCGCTCACCGTTTACCCAGCGGCTGGTCCTTATACCCTAGTGCTCTGCATCGATTCTCCAATTGTATTCGTGTAAATAAAACAGTATCATTATTTTTTCGATGCAATAAAGCAGCCTTTGCCAATTACGACTAGAGGTTATATCTAGAAACCGTTGGTGTCATCATGGATGATCGCGACTATTATTACGTTCTTGCTCTCCGCCGAGGTGCTTCCTTAAAGGATATCAAGAAACGTTTTCGGAAACTTGCACTCCAGTATCACCCCGACCGCAATCAGGGTGACCCAATATCCGAGGAAATCTTTAAGCTGGTGGCGGAAGCTTACCATGTTTTGAGCAACCAACAGCGGCGGCGGCTCTATGACCGTAGGGGTCATCGGGGACTCAAGGAGCAGGGCTATCGTGGCTTTGAGAAAACCGAGGACGTCCTAAGAACTTTTGCCAGCGAATTTTTCGATTTCTTGGGTCTTTCTGCAATCGGACCAAAACGGGGGCCATTGCGGGGCGCCGATCTTTGCTACCAATTAGAACTCTCTCCTGATGAGGCTAGGCAGGGCGTTGAGAAGACAATCCAGATCAGTACAATGGAAACCTGTGGTCAATGTCAAGGAAATGGAGTTAAACCGACCTCTACCTTACAAGTCTGTCCTTGGTGCCAAGGTAGTGGTAGGTACGCTAAAACCTCCACAATATTTACGGCAGATGGAGAGTGCTCTAAATGTAAAGGCAAAGGAAGTGTTCGTCAGCTTTCCTGCAATGGTTGTGAGGGGTTGGGGCGTCGCGAAGTTAAAAAGGACCTGCTAGTAAGTATTCCAGCCGGGGTGCAGGACGACACCCGGTTGAAAATCTCACAGCTGGGTGATGGTGGAGAGCCAGCCGGCGAATCGGGTGATCTCTACTTGCTACTGCAGGTGAGACCGCACCCTGCATAGCGCATGGCGAAGGGGTAAACAGTAAAGGGTGAACGGTAAACGGAACAGGGTACCAAGACCAACTGTTCACTTCTCACCATTTACCTTTAACATACTGGTGCCTAGTGCTTACTGCTTAGTGCTTAGTTGTCCCTGCGCTTTGCGCTAGAGGACAAACAAGGGGATGACCATGTCACAGTTGACTCATTTCGATGAATCCGGTCGGGCACGAATGGTGGATGTGGGGGCTAAATCGGCTACTGAACGCCAGGCAATTGCCACGGGCCGGATTGGTATGCAGCCGGAAACTTTGAGGCTCATTGTAGAGGGTGATGTGAAAAAGGGCGATGTCCTCGCAGTGGCTCGCCTGAGCGGAATTATGGCTGCCAAACGAACAAGCGACCTGATACCTCTCTGTCATCCTCTCAGGCTGACGAGCATCACTATCGAATTCTCTCCCGATACCGATTCATCAGAAGTAACAATTCTGGCTACGGTCAAAGCCAACGATAGAACCGGTGTTGAGATGGAGGCTCTAGTCGCCGTATCAATAGCTGCTTTGACCATCTACGACATGTGCAAATCCTATGATCGCGGCATGATTATTTCTGACATACGGTTGCTGGAAAAAAGCGGCGGAAAAAGCGGCCATTATCGGGCCCCAAACTTATGACTCTCAGATATAGTTTTATCCTTTACTTATGTTGCATCCTGTGTTAAATAGTCTCTCTTCTATGAGAAACATGGGAGAGTCTGAGAATGGAAAAGGAAAAACTTGAGCACTTCCGAGAGATCTTGAGAGATAGGTTTCAGGAGTTACTGGCTGAAGCGGAAAAGACCGTCACTGGAATGACCTCCTCCAACGACAACTATCCTGACCCCACTGATCGAGCTTCCCTTGAATCAGATCGAAACTTCATGCTTCGTATTCGGGATCGTGAACGGAAACTCCTTTCCAAGATAAAGAGCGCCCTGGAGCGAATTGATTCCGGAGATTTTGGGATCTGTGAGATGTGTGGCGACGATATTGGTGAGGAACGGCTGGAAGCCAGGCCGGTCACAACTCTCTGCATCTCATGTAAGAAAAAGCAGGAGGCCATGGAAAAGGCCCGTGGTGCGTAGACGCCAGTGAGTGAATACACCTCCCTGGATGCTTGCTAACTGCCCTCCTGGCTTTCCACTCCAATTGTCTCTTCATTGCCAACCCATATGCTAACAACTTTACAGCAAGCAGCCGTCAGCTTTCAGCTACTAGCCAAAAGCTCATAGCTACGACGTTCTCAAATGTCTGACTTCCCCCGCGTGAACCGCTGTCAGCGAGCCCTTTTCCTCTCTCAAAAGCAAAGCGCCCTCTTCAGTAACATCTACCGCGATACCCTCCACAAGCTTGTCCTTTTGAATGACCCGGACCCGTCTCCCCAGGGTTGCCGACAACGAGCGCCATTGCTCGAGAATCATTGCCGAACCTTCCTGCTGAAGTCTTTCATAGAAACTTTCGAGTTCCATGAAAAGCTGAGCAGTCAGTGCAACACGTTCCACCGGCTCCCCCAACTCCAGCCGCAAAGAGCTTGCGCCAATCAGCAGCTCCTCGGGGAGATCGGTTGAGGTGTGATTCACATTAATACCGATACCCACAACTAAGTGCTTTATGCCTGATGGGCTCGCCTCGGCCTCTGAGAGGATACCACCGACCTTCTTATCATTGACCAGGATGTCATTTGGCCATTTGATTTGAGGCGAAAGGCTGGTCTTTAGAGATACTGCTCTGGCAACGGCTACCGCGGTCATTAGGGTTATAAGCTGCGCCATGGAGGGCAAAAACTTGGGCCTGAATATAATCGAGCAGTATACACCGACACCAGGAGGCGAATGCCAAGACCGGCTACCCCTTCCCCGTCCACGCAACTGCTGGTCGGCAAGAACAGCGGTGCCTTCGGGAGCACCTTGTTGCGCCAGTTCCATCGCTGTCAAATTCGTGGAATCTAACTGCCGGTAATGATGGATAGTGTGCCCCAGCCATCGATTCTTGAGGATCTTCTTAATCTGTTCGGGGAGATAAGAATTGTTAGGATCTGAGGAATGTTCCACGTGAAACAACTCTGTGATTGTAGGCTGAAGCTGATCTTTTAGCCCTCAGCTATCAGTGAAAAGCCCTGTAGTCTTCAGGATCTTATTACGTTTATTTTGTTAAACCGCTTTCCACCATGGGGCGCAGTCTGTTTTCTACCAGGCGATCAACCAGATGGGGGAGTGGATCAGGTGAAACCCCTATTACTTCCACGTTCTCCTGGGTGAGTGGAAGGAGAAACTTGGGTGCGGAACTACTGGCCACGGCTGCGGCCATACCTGCAGTCATTTCCCCCATCATCGAGTTTGCTAGTACTATGGAGATTGAACCAACAATGATATCTACACCGGGCACAGTGACGATAATCGCGTTTTCTCCGCTGGCGCCTCTGTTAGCTCCGGCCTTCATCATCTGCGCCGTAGCAACAGCGTTGGTGCCCAGGGCTATAATCTCAACCCGTTCATGAAAGGCTGCTCTAATTTTTTTTATGAGAGCGTTACCGATACCGCCCCCCATGCCATCGATTATACAAATCTTCATTTCAGCCAGCTCATGGTAAGGTCGTTGTCATCACTAGGGAACACAGATCTGTGGAGAGAATCTTTTGTTCACCGCCAGTATTACAATATGCTCGATATACTACAAAGACCTTTAGCGGAGCAAGGGAAAACCTCCATGGGTGCCCAGCCTGACGAGTAATGAAAGATCACCGAGATAGATCTATGCCTTGATGCTTCAGGCTACGGCACGGAAGGTCCCGGCTTTGGACTGCCCCTCAAAGGATCTTTAGCCGTCTTTCCTTCTCACGGGAGTCAGCTGGAGTAATGGAGTGGTGGAGTATTGCAAAATATCAAATTCCAAGCATCCAGTTTCAAGGTGTCAGGTGTCAGGGAGGGAAACAAGAGAACTGAAACCTGAAACCTGAACACTGAAACCTTAGTCTATGTTATTTGGAATTTTTTAATACTCCAGTACTCCAAAACCGCTGAGCATGCTTACTGACAAAACCATTGAAACTTGACCTGCAAGGCAGTAGACCGGTAAGCTGTGTTGACCTTTGCCGCTGAGGAAAAAGAACATGCACTTGCTAGGCTTAATGTTTTTTGCGTATCTGGTAGGATCGGTGCCCAGCGGTTACTGGATAGGTCGTTGGGTAGGCAAGGTGGATGTGCGCACCCTGGGCAGCCAGAACATAGGAGCCACCAATGTTGCCCGCCACTTAGGCATAAAGTGGGGTCTTCTTGTCCTCATCATGGATATGGCTAAAGGGGTACTGCCCGTTTCAGTAGCACTATATATCTGGCCGGCTGAAGCCAAGCAAAGCCTTATCAAAATTGCCCTTGTGGCTCTTGCAGCTTTTATTGGTCACCTTTCGTCGCTTTTTCTCCGCTTTCGTGGAGGAAAGGGTGTAGCCACCGCATTTGGCATCTCACTAATCCTCCTGCCCCGGGCAGCATTGGCTGCAATCGTGGTCTTTCTCATGGTGACCTGGCTTTGGCGTTATGTTTCCTTGGGATCCATCAGTGCAGTTCTCACCCTACCAATCTTGACGTTGGTATCGGCTTACCCCCCCGTTTATGTCGGCCTAACCTCTGTTTTTGCACTCTGCGTCGTATTCCGTCACCGTAGTAACATACGAGCGTTGCTGCAGGGAAAAGAGCGGAAAATTTAAGGCGGGCTTTCGCCCGCCGCATAGCGTCATCTTTCATCAATCATTTCACATTTTACCATCAAAGATGTTAGGGAAGCTTACACTCCCCCCAAAATCACAAATAGTAAAGAATCCAGGCCCAAAGGACCTGGCTTTGAGCTGCCCAAGAGCGCGGCACAGGGCTCAAGGCACAGGGCACAAGGCAAATAACAATCTAAAAAAACTTGTCCTCTCCTTATGCCTTGCGCCTTATGCCTTACGCCTTAAACCTTTTTTACCGGCAAAGCCACTTAAACTTGACCTGGCCCAAAGGACCAGGTTTTCTTTGCTCAAATAAATATGTCTGGTGCTTAGTGCCTAGTGTTTAGTGCCTAGTCTCAATAGCTGCCCGCTGCTTGCCTTGGCTCGCCGTAGCCATAAGGTGAAGGCGGATGCTGGCTGACCACTGCCCCTCATTTCTCCTCCGCCCTCAGCAATAACACCGGCTTTTCACTATGGCGCAAAATTTTTTCTGCCACGCTTCCCAGTAACCAACGATTGAGGCCACTTCGTCCATGGGTGGACATGGAGATCAGGTCAATATCATTGCGTTTGCTATGGGTGAGGATTTCCTCGGCCACGTCTCCATATCGAACGTGAACCTCCACCTCCAAGCCCCTGGCAGTCAGTTGAGCCGCAATGCCATTTAGATATTCTTCCGCCTCCCTCACAACTTCAACCTCAGCCGTGGTGGGATCCTTACCTGGAAAAACATGGGCACGGCACACCCGCAGCAATATAAGCCGAGCCCGCATGCATGAAGCAACTTTTTCTATTTCAGGAAGGATAGCCTCAGCCAGTTTAGACCCATCCAGGGGTACCATAATGGATGTGTACATGGTTTCTACTCCCGACTCATTGCGGTAAGATCACGAAAAACAACGGCCTTCCTTAAAACAAACATTCTCAAACTGGAATTACGGAGTAATGAGGTGCTGCTTATTTCAGATTGTATATTGCACAATCTTAAAGTTACAACTGATATATATCCGCAATCCGAAATCCGCAATCTACACTCCTAAAGCTTTCGCCACTTCT
>CP070735.1:1735928-1745939 GCA_020347625.1 Deltaproteobacteria bacterium | reverse complement strand
AGAATTGCGGCAAGGACGGTCACGCTGAGGGGGGCTAATTGATTTTACCTTTTTGTGCCGCGCGTTTTCTCTCTGACCAACGCAGAATTGCGCCAACGATGCCACCTGTTTCCTCTGACTTCTCGCGCTCGGGAGCTTGATCAGATTTTATCTTTTCCACACCACCACAAGCGGCAATGGCTTCCTGGAGACACTCCCGCAAGTGGTCACAGGGACCACATTTTTCCTGGGGCTGGATGATTCCGTGTTCGTCCCTGGGCATGCAGATCTCAGGGATACCAAAGCACGAAGGCCTGCTATCGGGCATAAAATATACTCCAGGAGCTAAAGGAGGATTGGCCAGGGAGAAGAAAAAGCGATCTTAGGCTTTTCTATTCAATAATCTCAAGTACCACACGCTTCCTAAGTTTGGCAGCGGCGGCGTTTAAGATAGTCCGTATGGCCCGGGCATTACGACCTTGCTTGCCAATTACCTTACCGAGATCCTCCTTGGCTGTTCTCAGCTCAATGACCGTGGTGTGCTCTCCAGCGATTTCACTCACTCTCACCTGTTCGGGATTTTCTACCAGCGCCTTAGCCATGATTTCAATCAATTCTCTCACCGCCGTAACCTCCGTTGCAAGAAACACCGACCGTCTAGGGTATAGTGGACGCCATCTAGGAGCGAAAAGTAAGATTACGCTGAGAATTTCTTGACTGTTCGTATTTATGCAAATCTATAGATTAAACCTTATCCTCAATAGGGCGGTGAAACAAGCGCTTTAACTAGGGTTTACAAGCTTTAGCGTTTAGCTATCAGCAAATATACTGAAAGGCTCCCTAGAAGCATAACATTGGCATCAAGTAAATCAACTTCTGAATTCTTGCTAAATTGACTTGCGAATTCCTGCGCTAAGTTATTTCCTCTCCTCAGCATTCAAAGAGTTCGTTGGCTTATTGTGAAGTATATGCAGGCAGTTACCAACGAGTCAAGTCCATTTTAGGATCGAGTTTACAACTTTCCGGGTGTTTGTTTGACGACGAATGAAATATCCGGGTTAGAGATACTGGAGGATTGGATCAAGAAATTCCATAACACCCACAACTGCAAGAAGTAAAACCGCCGCAGCGATAACAGAACCCACAAAGATCACCGGCAGTAAGAGGGCAATAAAAGATTTAATTTTTGAAGTTTGGTGGGCTTCGCTCAAACCAATGCAGTAGAGAACGATAGTCCACATGGGCATGAGAAAACTTCCGACAAAGGGGATTACATTAAGGAGAGAGGTTGCACCGGAAGCGTAAGCCATGACCTGAAATGTTGCTGAGAAAGGTTTCTGGGCGGCTAAAAGCAGCCGTAAAATAAGGTGGGCGAGGCTGGCTATGAAAGTGAGAAATATTAGTAGCAAGAAAGGGGTGAACAGAGCTGCTCTGGCAAACCACATGGTATTGGTCAGTGCGTTGCCTTCCAGGATGCCATACTGGATGCCGATGAGGGCGAACCAGTATCGGCCTATAATCTGACCTAATGACCCGTAGACAAGCAGATAAACAAGGGAGCTGCGAATGCCAGCAGTATAGTCAAAAGCGGCGAAGGTGACTGAGGGATGAAACAGAATATTCAAACTGGTCCGCCAGAAGGCACCCAGGTCGAGCCAGGAGAATCTGTCCTGCCAGGGTACACGTTGGACTTCCAACCGCTGGAATACAGCTTGGACATAAGGTCGGACCGCAGGATCCTTTTGGTCGGGTAGGGTCATGTCAGTCCGGCAACGAGGACAGACAGGTGGATGGTCTGGTGTCAGAAGGCTTTGGTCCTTGAGAATTGCGGAAAAATTGCATTCTGGACAGCGAATGATCATGGGCGGATTTCTTTCCAGCACAAAATAGACATCCAGAGGACCGTCTCCGAGCAACACACGAGAAGCGACCACTTAGCTATCAACTTTCAGCGAACAAAAAACAGCAAAGTAGGTACTTAAAGAGAATACAAGCTGGCTATACTGCCCGAATTAGTGAAATCATATGTGCTCTGGGAATAAAGTTAACATTGAAATGGTATTAACATTTGATGCCCGGTCAGCTCTGAGACTTCATTCTTATTGACAGTTGATGGCTAAACGCTTGCTACACCTTCAGGCGCACCATAATACCCAGAAGGAGGAGGGAAAGAAAGTCTTTTCTGGCGAACCAGCGTGCGCTATTGTCCGTCATCGGTTGTCCGTTGCATAACATTCATCGAATACAGGGTGGCAGTGCCCACTGAACCAGGTGCAATGCCAAATGAGGATGGCGAAACAAGGGACCCGCCTGGTATGGTGCGGTGCGGGGTCTTAGCACCCTTTCCGTCGAAGCTTCAGCAAGGTCGGAAGCGAAGCGAGCGCTGAGAAGTGACCAGTTAGTCCTGAGCCCATTGTCTTATGCGTTAATTATCGATAACTGACTGTCGTCATTACATAAAATGCTTTGACAGATACAAGGGGCTATGGTAAACAGATGATGACTAACCATAACGGCAGAGGCTATGTGTGATAGGTGAAACAGCTTCATCAGCAACTGTCTGAGGGAGTTAAGAGCTATGGCAGAAAAATTTGGGCGTGCAGCCATTATAGGCTTGGGATTGGTTGGTGGTTCACTTGCCATGGTATTTCGCAAGAAGCGCTTGGTAAAGGAAGTTATTGGTATAGACAACAATGAGACCGTATTAACCAAGGCTTTACATCGCAACATTGTAGACAAGGCCACGGCAGACCTGGAACAAGGTCTTTCCAGGGCAGATTTTGTTGTGTTGGCGGTTCCCACTCAGTTGATTCCGGAGGTTCTGACCAGCATTTCCTCTCACTTGCAAGTGGGTACGGTTGTATGCGACGTGGGACGTATCAAGGGGCCTGTCCTCGAAACGGCCGCAGAAGTACTTCCGAAAGAGAATCCTTTTGTGGGCTGCCATCCTGTGGTGTTCAAAGAGGAAAAAGATCTCGACGAGGCCTATCCCGCCCTTTTCCAAAACCGACCGTGTCTACTGACGCTGGGAAAACGTCGCGACAACGAAGCAATGAGGCGTGTGAGAGAGGTTTGGGAAGAAGCTGGTTGCAAGGTGGAAGAGATTGACCCGGAGGTCCACGACCGGCTATTCTCGGTTCTCGAAGACCTTCCGATAATGCTGCTCAGGCTTATCTGTAAAGTTGCTGGCCAGGTGAGCGGTTATGTGGACGAAGTTGATGAGTACTCCAGCAGTGAACTTAAAGAGATTTTCAGGATTGTTGCTGCAGTGTCCCCGCACGCAACTGAGCGCTCTTGGGCCAATCGCAAATCGCTCGTGCATGTCCTCGCTTATTATCGCCTCAAGCTTAAAGAGTTGAGTGAGGTGCTACAGGAAGGGAGCGCCAAGGATTTACAGGCACTCCTTTAATCATATTATATAATTCGAATGGTGTTTTCCTAATCCCTGAATCCCAAAGTTTCTAATTCTTCCATGCCCAAGCTATCCCCAGATATTAGCGTAATCATCCCGCAGCTGGACGACGAACAGTCTAGACCTCTCATGGCGAAAATGGCGCGCATTTTTCGTCAAATCGGTGCTATGGGGGAGATGAAAAGATTCAGTCAGAACTTGAGATTACCACAGGAAGCGAGACGTTTGAGCCAACGGGCCTATAGCCTCTACGATCAGTATTTGGCCTACGTCATTGGTAAGCTGCAGAAGAACGGCTGGAGAGTGTATTGTGACATTGGCTGTGCTGCCTGCTGTTTTGCCATGCCCGGTGGGATCAGTAACTGGGAATTTCTTATCATTTATGATTTCTTACAGCAGGCTGGGCAGTTGGAGAAGTTCTTCCGTCGGAATCTTGAAAGCTGCCAGGTGCTTGATCAGGTGAGAGGGCAACCGGCTGGCGAATTCAAGGGTGAACAATTCAGCGGGAAGAGTGAATACGACAAGTTGCTGATCAGATACAGTCAACTGAGACATCCCTGTGCTTTTCTCGATGACTCACAGGAGTGTCTGATCTATCCGGTTCGGCCGCTGGCCTGCCGAATGCACTTTGCTTGCACTCCGCCTGAGTTATGTGATCCCACCCACCCCCGTTTTTCCCAGGCGGTCCGCCTCAATCTCAATCCGCATACTCCAGTTGAGGAAGTACTACAGCGACTGGACGGTCACCTGAATCTTAATTTCAGCGATCTCCTGGCTCCTGGTCTGGTCACCCTGTCGGCCAACATCATGAGGTTTTCCCCCATATCGTGGATCTGATCATTTCTCATTTTTCATTTCCCATTCAGCATTTGTGATTTATCATTAAGGGTTGTGATAGAGAAAAATGACGGGCACAAATAGGCCCAATGTGTAATGTGAAATGCTCAATGCAAAATGATAAATTCATAAAGATCGTCGGCGCCAGACAAAACAATCTGAAAGATCTGAGCCTGAAACTTCCCAGAGAACAGCTCATAGCCATAACGGGCGTTAGCGGTTCCGGAAAGTCGAGTTTGGCACTGGAAACACTCTATGCTGAGGGCCAAAGACGTTACGTTGAAACTTTCTCTCCGTATGCTCGCCAGTTTCTGGACAGGCTGGACCGGCCCCAAGTAGAAAATATTGCTGGCATTCCTCCAGCCATAGCCATCGAGCAGGGAAACCGCATCAAAAGCTCTCGTTCTACTGTGGGCACGATCACCGAAATTGCCGATCATCTGAAGTTGATCTATGCTCGGGCGGGTGTGCTACATTGCCAGCGCTGCAGCCGGCCCGTCAATGAAGATAGCCCTGAAAGCATTTGGGTCTCACTCTCCAATACTCCCAAAGATCGCCAGGTCTTGATAACATTCCCTTTCAGCACTGAAAGCCGTTCCGGGGAAGAAGTTCGTCAGTACTTGTGGCGGAATGGTTTCCGCCGCGTCTGGCACAAGGGGAGAATTCTCCACCTGGACGACGACCCGGTCCCTGCAGGGGAATCCATTGATGTGCTGGTGGACAGGATTTTTTGGAATCTGAAAAATCGTCAGCGGTTCATTGACTCGTTGGAACAGGCTCTCCAATTCGGCGAAGGCAAAGTGACGGTTATCCTCTCTCCTGAGGAGAAACATCTGTTTTCAGCGACTCGACACTGTGCCTTTTGTGACATTGTTTATCCTTCACCGTCACCCCATCTTTTCTCCTTTAACAGCCCTTTGGGCGCCTGTGAGACCTGTCGCGGTTTTGGCCGAGTCATCGATGTTGATATCGATTTGGTCATACCTGACAAGGGTCTTTCTCTGGAGCAGGGAGCGGTTAAGCCTTGGTCCACTTCGCGGGAGGAATACTACGACCTGATGGCCTTCTGCGGCACCGTAGGAATCCCCATGGATGTTCCGTTTCGCAACTTAACTTTAGCCCAGCAGGAGGCGGTAATCGAGGGAAGCGAAGATTTCTATGGAGTCCGGGGGTTTTTCCACTGGCTCGAAACCAAGACCTACAAGATGCATGTTCGGGTGTTTCTGTCACGCTATCGGGCCTACCGCACCTGCTCTTCATGCAACGGCAGCCGTTACCAGCCGCTATCGCTCCTCTACCTTATCGGTGGTAAACACATTGCTGAGGTTAACCGTTTACCCATTAGTCATGCCCTCGGTTTCTTTCGAGGTATGGCGGCAACCTTTGAGTCTGATCCCGCTTCTAGGCTAGTGATTAAAGAAATAATCGGACGACTTAGTTATTTGGATGAAGTGGGGCTCGGTTATTTGAGCCTGGACCGTCAGTCCCGCAGCCTTTCCGGCGGCGAGGTGCAACGGGTCCATCTTACCCGCGCTCTGGGCTCGCCCTTGGTCAATACACTCTATGTGTTGGACGAGCCCAGTGTGGGCCTACATCCTCGTGATAACCAGAGGCTGGTGAAAATTTTGAGGGCTCTGACGCGGCAACGCAATACCGTGGTGGTTGTGGAACATGATCCCGAAATTATTCATGCAAGCGACTACCTAGTAGACCTGGGTCCAGGGGCAGGTGAGCGAGGGGGAAAAGCGGTGTTCAGTGGCCCGAGTTCTAAAATTCTTTCGGCCAGAGCCTCACGAACTGCCGCATATATTACCGGCAAAAGCCGTCCCGTCCGCCCAAGAAAAAGGAGGGAGCCACATAAGGCTCGCTACCTAGAGCTCGTGGGCATTCAAGCTCATAATCTGCGAGATCTTGATGTTGACATTCCTCTGGGCCTACTCGTTGCCGTTACCGGCGTGTCCGGTTCAGGTAAGAGTACTTTGGTGGAGGACGTACTTTACCGCAATTGGCTGCGGCGTCAGGGACTCGCCACTGAAGCGCCCGGCTACTGCCGCGAGATGGTGGGGTTAGAGCATATCGATGACATAGTTTTTATGGATCAACAGGCCATAGGTAGATCTCCGCGGGCTAACCTACTCACCTACAGCGGCGCTTTAACTCCCATTCGTGAACTTTTGGCCAAAACTGATCTGGCGCGATTGCGGGGTTATGGTCCTGGGCATTTCTCGTTCAATGCACCTGGTGGTCGCTGTGAGGCCTGTGGCGGGCAGGGTTTCGAGAAAGTGGAGATGCAGTTTCTGGCTGATCTGTACCTGGAATGCCCTGTGTGCAAGGGACGCCGATTCAGGGAGGAAATTCTTGAGGTGAGGTACCTGGGTTTTTCCATTGGAGAGATAATGGATGTAACCCTGGCCGAGGCCATGGAACTCTTTGAGGATCAACGTCGTATTATAAGCGCTCTTTCACCACTGCGTGATGTTGGGCTGGACTATCTTCGCCTTGGACAACCCATCAGCACGCTTTCAGGAGGCGAAAGCCAGCGATTGAAGCTTGCCCGTACCTTGCGATTAAACGGGCAGGGCAATACTTTAGTCATATTGGATGAGCCCACCACAGGCTTGCATGGAGACGACATCCGGTTGCTGGTGAAAGCCCTTAATCGGCTGGTTGACAGCGGTCATACCGTTCTGGTGGTGGAGCATAACCTCGATGTGATCCAATCTGTCGATCATGTCATAGACCTAGGACCCGAAGGTGGCGATGAGGGGGGCGAAATAGTTGCCGCCGGCACGCCAGAGGAGATCGCTGCGTCTTCTGCATCTCACACGGGTCGATTCCTCGCCAGATATTGGACAGGACCAGAGCAAATTATTCCCGCCACCGGTGCAAAACGAAGCGCAGATGATAATGGGGCGATCAGGATTCGTGGTGCCCGCGAGCACAACCTAAAAAACCTGACCCTAGAGGTACCTCGCGACCAGCTGGTGGTGGTCACCGGGGTTTCGGGTTCCGGCAAGTCTACTCTTGCCTTTAATGTACTTTTTGCCGAGGGCCAGCGTCGCTATCTTGACAGCCTCTCCACTTTTGCGCGCCAATACCTCCCAATCCTCGACCGACCCGAGGCGGAAGAAATCAGAGGCGTTCCACCCACCGTGGCCATTGATCAGCGGAGCAGCCAAATGAGTCGGCGTTCCACAGTGGCCACGATTACAGAAATCTACCACTACCTCCGTCTACTTTTCAGTAAGGTAGGAGTTCCACATTGTCCTGTATGCGACAAGGCCATTAGTGCCATGAGTCCAGAAGAAATTACCATGGACCTGGGTCAGCGCTTCCAGGGCAAACGGCTCATCATGCTTTCCCCCAAAGTGTTGGGTCGCAAAGGCTTTCACCGCGAGGTACTGGAGCGGGCTCGGGCTCAAGGCTATGAGCAAGCGCGCATAGACGGTCAAATTCGTCCATTGGACCCCATTCCCAAACTGGCGCGGTTTCAGGAACACGACGTGGAGATTGTCATACGCCAATGGAAACGCCTTCCCAAAATGGCTGGTGGGGGGGTGGCCGAGGCAGTAGACGAGGCGCTGGCTGTGGGAGACGGTCAACTGGTGGCATGGGAAGGTGGCAAGCGAGAGGTCTTCTACAGCCGGCGACTGACGTGTGGCCACTGTCACCTTGGCATTCCCAGTCTGGATCCGAGGCTATTTTCCTTCAACAGTAGACATGGTGCCTGTGAGCATTGCGAGGGTATTGGTCGACTTGGAGGGGTTATGGACGGGAGCACCTGTCCTAAATGCCAGGGCGCCAGGTTAAATGAAACCGCCTTGAGCGTGAAAATTGGTGGCATGAATATCTGGGAGAGTTGTGCTCGGCCGGTGTCAGTGGCGCGTAAACTTTTTTCGGCATGGCAGTTTTCCGGACGAGAGGTCGACATTGCCCGCCCGCTTTTGGAGGAGATTCTCAGCCGTCTTGATTTTCTCGAACAGGTGGGCCTCGGCTATTTGCACCTGGAACGTAGTGCTGACACTCTGTCAGGGGGAGAGGCGCAGAGGATCCGGCTGGCGGCCCAAATGGGCTCCAATCTGCGCGGGGTCTGCTACATCCTGGATGAGCCTACCATAGGCCTCCACCCGCGGGACAACGAGAGCCTTCTGGAAACACTGGCGGGACTCAAGAAGAAGGGCAACACTGTCGTTGTGGTGGAGCACGACGAGGAGACCATCCGGAGAGCGGATCATCTGATTGATCTCGGTCCAGGTGGTGGAATACATGGAGGCCACTTGGTAGCCAGTGGCACTCTTGCTGACTTACAGCGGGAACCACAATCCATTACCGGTAATTACCTCAATGGCAATGGCCGAAGACGTCTAACATCCCTTGAAAGGAACGCTCTCGAGGGCAACTGGCTCGAGATCGGTGGAGCCGTGGCGCGTAATCTCAAAGGTATAGATGTTTCGGTACCACTGGGAACGCTTACCTGTGTGACCGGCGTTTCCGGATCCGGCAAAAGCACCTTGGTGAAGGAGACCCTTTACAAAGCGCTTGCAAAAAAGCTGCATAAATCTGAGCTTCAGCCAGGCTCCCACCAGAAGCTGGTTGGCTGGGAACATTTAGACCGAGTCCTGGAGGTGGATCACAGTCCTATCGGTCGAACGCCACGCTCCGTGCCGGCTACTTATGTGGGCGTCTTCAATGAGATTCGTAAGTTGTTTTCCGCGACACCAGAGGCGCGAGCTCGGGGCTACGGGCAGGGCCGATTCTCCTTTAATGTGGCAACCGGTCGATGCCAGAACTGCAAGGGCCAAGGTCAGGTGCGAGTGGAGATGGCTTTTTTGCCGGATGTCTACATCAAGTGCGAGCAATGTCACAGCCGCCGTTACAACGGTGAAACTTTGGCGGTGAGATTTAAGGGGCGAAACATTGCGGAAGTGCTGGACATGACCTTAGAGGAAGCAACGGAGTTTTTTGCGGCAGTGGCGAAGATCCATCGCTCGCTGCGGCTTCTGGTCGACCTGGGGTTGGGATATCTCGGCATGGGGCAACCGAGTCCGACCCTTTCCGGCGGAGAGGCTCAGCGGCTTAAACTGGCCAATGAGCTGGCAAAAAACCACCGGGCTAGAACGCTCTATATTCTGGATGAGCCCACCACCGGACTTCACCTTGCTGATGTTGAAAGGTTGGTGGCAGTGCTACAGGCTCTGGTGGATCGAGGCCACACCGTGGTGGTGATTGAACATAATTTAGAGGTAATTAAGGCGGCTGACCACATTATTGAC
The DNA here is from genome assembly GCA_020347625.1 of Deltaproteobacteria bacterium. Lineage (GTDB taxonomy): Bacteria > Desulfobacterota > Syntrophobacteria > BM002 > BM002 > BM002. Next base: position 1,736,438 of record CP070735.1, on the reverse strand, counting down.
CTGGGACCAGAAGGCGGTGACGGCGGGGGGGAAGTGGTGGCGTGCGGATCACCAAGAGAGCTGCTGAAACAGACGAAGCGTTCTTATACGGCGCGCTATCTAAAAAGCTATATTGAGGACGCGCGACGAGGGGGACGTCCATAAAATTATAACTTTTTTATTTCTCCCGCCAAATCTCCAGTATGGTTAAATCGTCATTTACGGGCGCATTCCCCCGCCAGCCACGGATGAAGTCTAATAGTCTTTTACCCCAGGGCGGCCCTTTTTCATTTCTTATATAGCTGTCCAAGCGATCACTACCGAAGTGCTCGTTATTTTCATTCTCTGCTTCGACAACTCCGTCTGTAAAAAAGAGAATCGATTCTCCCGGAGACAGAAAGATTTCCTCGATCCCGTAATGAACATCCGGTGTGACTCCCAATGATATTCCCTCTATTTGCGGTAGCTCTCTAATTTCGCCTTCTGCGATCCACAGAGGCGACAAATGGCCCCCCAGAGTAAGTTGCATTT
>CP070735.1:1720072-1735828 GCA_020347625.1 Deltaproteobacteria bacterium | reverse complement strand
GTTTGGAGATCAGTTCTCTACCGATTTGGCGGAAGCCTTGAATCTCAAAGGGCAAGCATTGGAGCGGCTCATCAATCGTAGACTGCTCCTGGCGGAGGCCAGAAAGCTTGACCTGGAAATCTCCCGAGAAGAGCTTCAGCAGGCGATTGTTTCTTATCCAGCCTTCCAGACCAATGGCCGGTTTGACCCGCTGCGCTACCAGCGAACCCTGAGCTACCTGCGGCTGACTCCCCAGGAGTTTGAAGCCAGTCAGAGTGAGGATCTTTTGATCGGAAAAGTGCAGAGTTTCATCGCTCGGGGAGCCAAGGTTTTGGATTCAGAGGTTTTATCTTTTTTCCACCATACTCGGGATAAGGTCAATCTGGCCTACATCCAAATTGACCCGAAAAAATTCACCGATCAGGTGGCGCTGGACGATGAAGCCATCGAGGGTTACTTTAATGAAAATCAGGAAACCTACCGTTTCGCTGCCAAGCGTAACATCATCTTTATACGGTTTGTTCCGCAAGACTACCTGGACGAAGTAGAGCCCACCGAGGCAGAAGTGGAGGATTTTTATCGATTGAACCAAGACGGCTACCAGACACCCAAAAAGGTGCGCGCCCGCCACATCCTCTTCCCCATAGCCCCGCAAGCCACTGCTACTCAACTCCGGCCAATTCAGGAGAGAGCCAAAGAGGTCTTGGCATTGGCCCGAAAGGGTGATGATTTTGCCACTCTGGCCCGTAAATATTCAAAAGACTCCACCGCCTCAAAAGGAGGGGATTTGGGCTATTTTACCCGCACCGATATGGTGAAACCCTTTGCAGACGTTGCATTTTCGATACAAAAAGGTGAGATCAGTGACCTGGTGCGCACCCGTTTTGGTCTGCATATCATTAAGGTGGAGGATATAAAGGAGAGCGTCCCCCAACCTCTTGACGAGGTAAGAGAAGCCGTCATCCGGAGTCTAAAAGAGGAACGCGCCCGTGACATTGCTCTGCAACGGGCCGAGGCCTTCATCGATGAAAGCCGCGCTCTGGATGACCTGCAAAAGGCAGCTGCGGCCCAGGGTTTGGAAGTCAAGGAAACCGGATTTTTTGCTGCAGACGAGGCCATTCCCCAACTGGGCCGCTACTCCGAGATCAATGAGATTATCTTCTCCCTGCAGCCGATGGAAGTGTCGCCCGCCCTCGCATTGGGGGAAGCTCGGGTGGTGGCACAATTGATGGAAATCCAAGATTCCAGGATACCGGAGCTTGCAGAAGTATTAGAAAAGGTCAGAAAAGACTGGACCGCTGAACAGAGCAGAATCCTCGCCCGCAAACAGGCGGAGGAGTGGCTCGAGACGGCACGTCAGGAAGGGACTCTCGCCGAAGTCGCCCGTCGCAACAAGCTGGAAATAAGAAAAACCGACCCCTTCACAGCCCTTTCTCCGGCGGGACTGCTGGCAAATCAGAGGGATCTGGTAATTACCGCCTTTGCCCTCACACCTGAGGAACCTGTGGCACCTGAGGTCTACGAAATCGACAACACCTTTGCCATTTTTCAGCTGGAGGATCGCGAGCCGGCTCCAGAGGAAGAGTTCCAAAAGGAAAAGGACAACCTCGCTAGAAACCTCCTCCAGATTAAGCAAGAGCAGACCTTTAACCTCTGGATCACCGCCCGGAGGCAACAGTCCGATATCAAGATACTTCAAGAACTTTAGCTGTCGGTGGTCAGTAGTCCGTGTTAAGGCATGGGGCATGGGGCATAGAGCAAAGGGTAGTTTCATCAGAACCGCGTCTCCGCGTCACGGTTTCTCCGTGTCACTGTTTCTCATTGCGTGCCAATTCCAATAATTCCTGCCACACTCTCTCAACCTGGGCTTGGGTCTCCTCTCTGGTGCCACTGTTGTCAATCACATAATCAGCTTTTCCCACCTTTTCACCAAGAACCATCTGAGCAGCCAATGCTTCTGTTGCTTCCTCCAAGGAAAGCCCGTCCCGTTTCATAAGCCGGTCGATCTGGACACTTTCATTCGCATAAACCACCATCACCCGATCAAAACGGTCGGCCGCCCCCACTTCCAGAAGCAGAGGAACATCCACCACAAGCACCGCATCGGGAGTCATGGCCGCCATCTGTTCGGATCTGTGCTGGATTTCTCTCATCACTTCAGGGTGCACGATGTTGTTTAATTGGGATCGTTTTTCCGGATCGGTAAAAATCAGTCTCCGCAGTTTGTTACGGTTAAGGCTTTGGTCAGGCTGAAAAAAATCCGAGCCGAAGACTTCCCGTAATTTGGTCCAAGCGGGCCGCCCGGGCAGCACCACCTCACGGGCAACTTCATCAGCATCAAGAACCTTCGCCCCCAGACGAGCAAAACCCTTAGCGACTGTGCTTTTCCCGGAAGCAATGCCACCTGTCAAACCGACTTTGAGCATGTGACTTTAACCTCATTTACAAATGTTAATCTCTACCTATCGTCAGTGAGTATGTGTGGATATTAGAGCCGGATAAATCCGAAATCCGAATACCTGCCCGCCATCGCGAGCTTGCTCGCTCAGGCGAGGCGGGCGGGTCGAAATCCGAAACAAATTCAAAATCCTAAATTCAAATGACCAAAACAGTGAATTACTATTTTTATCGATTTTGTTTTTAACATTGGAGCATTTGAAATTCGGATTTGTTTAGTGCTTCGTGCTTAGGATTTAGGATTTCTCGACTCCCAACTACTCTATACCTTTTGCTTTCGATGCCTCAGTCCCATGCTTCTCCAAGAACTGCAGTAGCTCCCTCATGTCCTCCGGTAATGGTGCTGACAGGTCGAGTTTCTCGCCGCTGGCTGGGTGTTCCAGAACCAACCTGCGGGCGTGGAGCATTTGACGCTTCACCTTGATTAGACGAGCACGCACCAGCGGATTTTCGATAGAACGCGCCCGTCTTTTCCCACCATAGGTGGCATCGCCAACCACAGGATGATGGGCATGGGCAAAATGCACCCGAATTTGATGGGTGCGCCCGGTCTTGATCACCACCTTTACCAGGGAGACATCTTTAAAGGGTCTTTCCAACCACCATGAGGTAAACGCCTCACGACCGGTAGCTAGGATACCCATTTTCTTGCGATTTCTTGGATGCCGCTGAATAGGTTCTGTGAATTCTCCCGAGGGTTCACGTAAACGGCCATGAATTAAGGCGCTATATTCCTTGTAGGTGCGATGTTCTTTGAACTGGCTAATGAGATGACGGTAGGCGAGATTGTTTTTGGCGACAGCAAGTATACCGCTGGTATCTTTGTCCAGCCTGTGGACGATACCGGGTCTCAATGGTCCCCCTATATCAGCCAGCTGATCGCAATGGTGGAGGAGACCGTGTACCAAGGTGGACTTTCGGTGGCCAGCAGCCGGGTGAACCACCAGGCCTGGGGGTTTGTTGATTGCGATCAGATAATCATCTTCAAAAATAATGTCCAAAGGAAGAGGTTCAGGTACCAGTTCAGACGGCGTGACTGGTGGCAGGAACAGAGTAATTTCTTCTCCGGGCCGTAGCCGGTAGCTTGCCTTTTGCTTTTGGTCGTTGACCCGGATGTGACCCTGCTCAATGAGGCGCTGAATTTGATTGCGAGAAAGATCTAAATCTGTGGAGCTCAAGAACACGTCCAGCCTCGAGCCCGCTGTTTGCTGAGAGACTTCGAATCTATATTCGGACACACTCTCCACCGAATGACAAGGCGACCCTGTGAAAAGCACTGACGCGGAGATACGGGAGCTTCAGCAGGCTGCTGGCAGCTGATAGCTGGCAGCAAAAAGCGTTAATATAAGAGCTTGCCAGCTGCAAGCTGCAACCTGCAAGCTGCCCGCTGAGAAAAGCGTCGCGTCTCCGCGTCGATTCGTTGCTCGGCGCACCGCCGCTTTTTGTCTACTTAGGCAAAAAAGATGGCTGCACGGACGGCGCACCTAATGACGGCGCTGCCCCGTCTCCTCCTTGAGTGTGGTGAAAATCATACGGCCAGCGGTGGTTTGCAGGATACTGGTCACGGATGCCTCCACTTCGCGGCCAAGATGTCTACTGGCATTCTCCACCACCACCATGGTGCCGTCATCCAAATAGGCAACACCCTGCCCCTGCTCTTTACCCTCTCGCATAATCTGCAGACTCAGCACTTCGCCAGGTAGCACCATCGGTTTGAGCGCATTTGCCAGCTGATTAATGTTGAGAACAGCAACACCTTGCAGCTGCGCCACCTTGTTGAGGTTAAAATCATTGGTGACGATCTTGGCATGCATCTCTCGGGCAAGGGCTATGAGCTTGGCATCCACTTCTTTGATCTCCGGATAATCCTCATCCACCACCTTTACCTCGACCGCTTCTCCCTTTTGCATACGATTGAGGATGTCGAGACCCCTTCTGCCCCGAGCTCGTTTGAGGTTGTCTGCCGAATCAGCGATGTGTTGAAGTTCCTGCAAAACGAACTGGGGTACAATTAGCGGTCCCTCCAAAAAATCGGTCTCACAGATGTCGGCAATGCGCCCGTCTATGATGACACTGGTGTCGAGAATCTTGCCGCTACTTTTCTTACTGCTCCCTTTGGTAAGAAGACCCCAACCGGGCCACTTGAACTCTTCTACCTTCTTACCTCCCACTACCAGGCCGACATAGCCAAACACACAGCTCAAGATTACCGAAATGGAGATGCGGATGGCACTATTTTGCAGAACGCTGAAGGCATAACCAAGCAATTGAGCAATGACCAGCCCGAGAAACAAACCGAAGGTGGCGCCGAAGATTACCTTGAGTGGTGCTTTTTTTATTATTTTCTCGATGGATAATGCGAGGAGTGCAAATATGAATCCGGTGAGTGCCCCCACCCACTTAATCCAAACACCCAAGGTGTGTGAAGCTGGCAGATGCTTGGCCAGCAAGTATCCGCTTACCGTACATGCTACAACGAGAAGCAGACGGAGTATAGTCTGGGCTGTACTCATGCGTTAATCACCTCCTTTCTTAACTTGGGGCTCCGCCCCAATTGGAATATTGGAACACTGGAATAGTGGCATAATGGATTGAATTGAATGATACCGGTATGAATTGCCTTTTCAGCAATTTATTCCCATTATTCCATCATTCCGGAGTTTCAAGTGTGCGTAACCTGGGATACGAACGGATAAGTGCTTGATCCTCTCAAAAACCGAAGATATTGTGGATATCCTTCTCCACCTGGCTCTCATCCAATTCTTTGGCTATAGATATTTCTTTCACCAGCAGACTTCGGGCAGTGTCCAGCATCTTTCTTTCACCAAAAGAAAGTTCCTTATCCTCACGGAGAATAAAGAGATCACGCAGAACCTCAGCCAATTCAAATACAGAGCCGGTCTTGATCTTTTCCATGTATTCACGATAGCGCCGGTTCCAGGTTTGGTTGTCCGGTACGATCTCTCTTTCCTTGAGAATGTCGAATATCTTCGGCACCTGATTGGCATCTATCACCTGACGTAAACCAACGTTGTTCACGTTATTGAGAGGGATCATGATGATCATTTCATTGTCCAGAATCCGCATGATATAAAAATCTTGCCTGGTGCCGGAGACCAATTTACTCTCAATGGACTCAATCACTCCAACCCCATGGGCTGGATAAACTGCTAGATCGCCAACTTTAAACATGACTGCCTTCATCCTTTACTGCCAGCAGATCAAAAAATCTGAAACCAGACGTCGAGAACTCCTTCGGAGGAGATGCGAAGAACAATTCTGAATATGAGATCTGTTGCATGGCGTTATGCTTTTCTTTCCCCAACTTTGCCCGGATATTCCCGATATATAGGCAATTATTCCCAACTGCTGGAGGGGAAAGAATGTGGATACAACTCCCCTATATTTTAACACAGAATGATACCATTATCAGCAGTCTCCTCAAAGGCAAAATTATTGGTACCGCTCATTGCCAATGAAACCTGTCGTTTACCCATTTGTTCGCCCGGTTTTCGTAGCTTAGAAAAGAGGAGGGGGCGGCTACTACCTAGCCCCCCCCTCGCTAATCGTTATTATGTGTGTTGGGGCATGGCCCCATCAGTTGTTACTTGACATGATGAATCATTACTAACACCGGGGCACTTACCAGGGAAACCACCGAAACCAGCTTGATCAGGATGTTCATGGTAGGTCCGGAGGTATCCTTGAAAGGATCTCCCACGGTATCACCAACCACTGCGGCTTTGTGATTGTCGGAGCCCTTACCGCCGTAGTGGCCGGCCTCAATGTACTTCTTGGCGTTGTCCCAGGCACCACCACCGTTGGACATGAAAAGAGCCATGCAAACACCAGTTGCCGTACAGCCAACCAGCACACCGCCAAGAGCCGTGGGGCCAATGAGCAATCCCACCGCCAAGGGGGTAGCCACACCGATGATACCCGGTAGCATCATCCGCTTAAGCGCACCCTTGGTGGCAATGTCCACACAGGTGGACGAGTCGGGCTTGGCCTCACCCTCCATCAGCCCGGGAATCTCCCGGAACTGACGGCGGATCTCTTCCACCATGTCAAAGGCGCACGAGCCCACCGCAGTCATGGTCAATGACGCTACGATAAAGGGCACGATAGCGCCGATCAAAACCCCGATGATCACATAGGGGTCGGTGATGTTGATCACCTTGAGACCAACCGCCTGGGTATAGGCCACAAACAGGGACACCGCGGTGAGCGCAGCAGCGCCGATGGCGAAGCCCTTGCCTATGGCGGCGGTGGTGTTGCCCAGGGCATCCAGAGTGTCGGTAATCTTCCGTGTCTCGGGCCCCAGACCGGACATCTCTGAGATGCCCCCGGCATTGTCAGCAATGGGACCGTAGGCATCCACCGTCATGGTGGCGCCCACAGTGGAGAGCATGCCCACGGCGGAAATGCCGATACCATAGACGCCCGCAGTTTTAAAGGCTATGAAGGTGGCAAGGCAGATGCCCAGAACGGGCAGCGCCGTGCTCTCCATACCTACGGCCAGGCCAGCGATTAGTACCGTTGCCGGCCCCGTCTCGGACTGTGAGGCGATTTTCTTGACCGGACCCATGGAGGTGTAGTACTCGGCCAGCAGTCCGATCAATATGCCGCAAAAGAGACCTGAGATGACCGCATAGAACACACCGGTGGGTAGACCCAGGGTCTTGACAATGTAATAGGTTGCCGCAATGAGAAGGACCGCCGCCACAAAGGTGGTGTAGCGCAAGGCCGCCTGGGGTGAAATGTTCTGAAATACCTTGATGGACATCACCCCAAAGAAAGAGGCCACCAGGCCGCCCATGACCACCAGCAAAGGACAGACCATGTAAGCCGAGCGCAGCTTTTCAGACTCAGCCGGCATGACCATGGTGGCAGCAATGGCGATAGTGGCGATGATGGCGCCCACGTACGACTCAAAAATATCAGCGCCCATGCCGGCGATGTCACCCACGTTATCGCCCACGTTGTCGGCGATGACTCCCGGGTTTCTGGGATCATCTTCGGGAATGCCAGCCTCTACCTTACCCACCAGGTCGGCACCCACGTCAGCCGCCTTGGTGTAAATGCCGCCGCCCATACGGGCAAAGAGCGCGATGGAACTGGCACCCATGGCGAAGCCGTTAATAATGTTAGCGGTTGCAGGATTGTGACCGACAAAGTAGTACCAGATTCCCACGCCCAGCAACCCCAGACTGGCAACGGCCACACCCATGACCGCGCCGCCGAAGTAGGAGACGTTTAGGGCCTTGGCCATACCAAAATCGTTGGCTGCCGCAGCCGTGCGTGAATTGGCCCGGGTGGCCGCGGACATACCTGAAAAGCCGGCCAAACCGGAACAGAAAGCGCCGGTCACAAAGGCCACAGCGGTCTGCCAGTTGATGCCCCACCACAGCAGCCCGAAGACCACGGCAATAAATACCACAAGGATGGAGTATTCCCTCTTCAGGAATGCCATAGCGCCCTTGTTAATCTGGTCCTCTAGATCTATCATGGTTTCGTTGCCGCTGGGAAAGGACTTGACGTAAGCGAACAGGAAAAACGCGAAGATCACCCCGGCTACGCCAAAGAACGGTGCATAGTTTACCCAATTTTCCATACCTGTTTCCTCCCCTTACTTTGTGCCATTAGTAACGTATTAATGGTTTAAAAAAAATTCAGGTTGCGGACAAAGGGGAATGCTTGGCGTTGACTACGGTCATGGCCTTTTCGAGTCCTTCAGTGAAAATGGCTTCAACAGCAGCGGCCGCGGAGGTCACCATCTCCGCCACCTGATTGCGTTGATCCTCGTACCAGAAGGCCAGCACATAATCTTCGATAGCCTCGTTGAATCTCGGCCTGCCAATGCCCACTTTCACCCTGACATAGGTTTCTTCCGCCAGGGCTTCATGGATTGACTGCACCCCCCGGTGCCCACCATAGCCCCCTCCGCGTACTATCTTAATTCTGCCAAAATCCACGTCCAGATCATCGTGGATTACCAGCAGATTCTGTGCGGTGAGCTTGAAGTAGGCCATCAGGGCTGCTACTGCCTGACCGCTCCTATTCATCAATGTCTGCGGTTTGGCCAGAATCAGCTTGTGGCTGGCAATCACGGTTTCACCCCAATGGCTGTAAAACCGTGCCCTCGTGACCCTAGTGGCGTGGGCCTCGGCCAACCGATCTACCACCATAAAACCTACGTTGTGGCGAGTATGCTGGTAGTTTTTTCCTGGATTTCCAAGTCCCACCACGAGGTGCACGCGCTTGCTCCCTAGGCGGCCATTACCACGGGCTACTCTTCGTCCCCTTCTTCCTTGGTTTCGGCTACCGCTTCTTCTTCTTCCACCTCCTCTCCTTCTTCCTCCTCTAGTATTTCTGGCTCTATTATTTCTTCCTTCGTGGGTGGTACCACGGTGGCAACTGTGAGCTTCTCCTCTACCAGAAGCTCTACCCCTTCAGGAATATCAAGGTCGGTTACATGCAGGGAATCCCCGATGACGAGATCGCTAACGTCCAATACCAAAGTCTCAGGGATCTGATCCGGCAGACAAGAAACTTCAATGGTCCTGCTGACCTGTTGGAGAATGCCTCCCTCGGTTACGCCGACTGGCGTACCCGTGAGTGAAATGGGAATTTCCAGGGAGATCTTCTGGTCCATGGTAATCGCATAGAAATCTACGTGCAGAATGGTCTGCTTCACCGGGTCCACCTGGATCTCTTTGATCATCGCCCGGTGGCTCTCAGTAGCTTCGCCATTTTCTATGTTGAGGTCGATCAGAATGTTTTCAGGTGCCTCGCTGCTTACCACTTTCTCCACTTCCTTCGATCCTAAAGCCAAAGGCACGGGCTCGACTTTGGGGCCATAGAACACTGCCGGTATCAGGGCCTGGCGCCTCAGGGAACGGGCCACGCCTTTACCGGTTTCTTTTCTGGATCGCGCATTGAGCGCTACAGTTTCCATCTTTCCTCCTTAAATACGGTTGAGCCGGTTCGCCAGTCCGCCGGTTGGCCTGTAACCGAAATTTAACCGGCGAACTGAATAACTGGCTAAACTGGCTGGACTTTTTTTACACGTGCGCCGAATTTCATACAAACAAAGAACTTACTGAGTCATTTAGGTGCGTCCGTTTAATGGCCTCACCTAGCAGTTTTGCCACCGTGAGAACCTTGATTTTCTTGCTCTCCTGTACTTCAGGCTTTAAGGGTATGCTGTCAGTAACTATCAGATTCTCAATGGCGGACTCTTCAATCCGCTCAATGGCGGACCCGGAAAGCACCGCATGGGTACAGCAGGCATTAATTGAACGGGCCCCGTTTTCAGCCAGGGCCTTGGCCGCCTCGGTAAGGGTACCACCCGTGTCCACCATATCATCCAGTATGATCGCCGGCTTGTCCTCCACCTCGCCGATGATGTGCATGGCCTTTACCTGCTGGCCCTCATCCCTCCTCTTGTCAATGATGGCCAAGGTGGCATCGAGCCTTTTGGCAAAGGCGCGGGCTCTCTCCACCCCGCCCGCGTCTGGCGAGACGATAACCAGATCGTTGTTGAAATACTGGCGGATGTACTCCAGCAGGACAGGTGCTGCGAAAAGGTTGTCCACCGGGATGTTAAAAAAACCCTGAATTTGATTGGCGTGCAAATCCAGACTAATCACCCGATGCCCGCCCGCCACGGTGATGAGGTCAGCAACCAGTTTGGCGCTGATGGGCACTCGGGGCAACACCTTGGTATCCTGACGGGCATAGCCATAATATGGCAAGACAGCGGTGATCCGCCAGGCAGATGCCCGCTTGAGTGCATCCATGAGCACCAACAATTCCATGAGATTGTGGTTCACAGGCGAGCAGGTGGATTGCAGCACAAAAACATCCCTGCCGCGAACGTTCTCCCCGATTTCCACCATGATTTCGCCGTCGCTGAAGGTTTTTACCACGGCCTTGCCCGGGGGAATATCAAGATATTGGCAAATCTTTATTGCCAAATCAGGATTAGAATTGCCGCCAAAAAGCTTCAGCCGGTCCAGTATCATCAGTAAAAAACCAGAATTCGGTATAACGCCTGTGAGATTTGCTCGTCAACTGCTATTGAGGGCTGAGCCATTCCCTCCGCTTACGCTCGGTCTGCCACCCTTGCGGGGGGGAGTCCTTCGAATCGGAGGGAGTGGCAGCCCGAGCTGCGGATGTGCCAGCCTTTGCTGTTTTGCTTGGGTGGAGCTATCTCCTGTAGGAGGCAAAGGCTTGCGACATACGCCGCTTCGGGAATACCTCAATCCTCAATGCGGAGATTAATACCCACACGTCTTGAGTATTTGCTAGCCGATCCCGGGGCTAAAAATTAAACCATGGATCAGCTTAGCTACAACGAACTTCGAAATCCTGAGTAACGCTTTCTCTACAGCAGGGCCGTAGTGTCCAAAGTGTGTGCCACAAAACAAGTGACGCCATCTCTGTGACATAGCAACTCGTGGGCACCCCGGGCCTCCTTTTCGGAACCGAACAGGCCAACAAGAGTCGGTCCACTCCCTGTCATGAGTGCTGCCCTGGCACCCGCTGCAAGCAGTGCTGTCCTTAAGTCATGGAGCTGTGGATAGTGACCGAAAACCAGTGGTTCAAAATCATTGACCAGCAAGGGAAGCATATCTTCAAGAGTTAACTGCTGCCGGTCTAGAAGTCGCTGGTGGGAAGCGGCCATCTCTTCCGCAGAGGTGTCTCCAAGATAGTTGAATTTAGACTCATTTGGTTTGCTTGTCAATGTCAAATTCTCGTAGGCCCAACGGGTTGAAACCTTAAAATGAGGATGAACAAGCACTGTCCATAATGTCGGCACATTTTCCAGGGGGGTGAGTCGATCGCCGATTCCTTCAGCCCTTGCCCACCGGCCCAGGAGAAAGAACGGCACATCGGCCCCCAACTGCAAACCTAGAGGGTAAAGGTCTTGGTGCGCAAGCGGTCTACCCAAGAGTTCATTCATCGCCACCAAGGTTGTGGCCGCATCACTACTGCCGCCTCCCAGACCTGCACCCACCGGAATTTTCTTGGTCAACTCGATCCTCACTCCCTCGGATCGCTGGCAACCGCTGAGGACGAGCTGGGCGGCGCGGTAAACCAGGTTCGCTTCTCCTGTGGGCAGGTCGCTGTTTGGACAGTGGAGCTCGATACCCTGCGAGCACAATTCCAGCTGCAGTCCGTCGCACAGGTTCACCGGAACCATGAGCGAGAGCAGATCGTGGTAGCCGTCCGAACGCTTGCCCAGCACGCGCAAGCCGAGATTCACCTTGGCGGGGGCCCGTGCAGTGATTACGGCTGCACTGTCAGGTTTTTTGGACATAGCGCAACCGCAAATCGTAGAGGATGTGCTTGACGAGGTTCTCCTCGTCCGGGGTGAGATTCCCCCGGGTTTTGTCCTCTAGCATCGCGATCAGATCAATCGTCTGCTTGGCCAGGGCCAGATCTTTCTCCTGTTTGCCCGTGGCCGGATCAGGAACCTCGCCCAGGTGGAGCAACGCCGAAGTGTTCAGTGAGAAAATGAAGGTGGAAAAATTGATCTCCGGAAGCGGCGCTTCCTCTTCTTTCTCTGGCGGTGCTTCAGCCTCGACCTTCTCTTCTTCCTGGGGTACGGTTTCTGCTTCCTGGGTTGAGGCTTCTGGCTGCTCCGGTTTCTCCTCGTCCGGTGCCGGCTCCCTTTCCTCACCTTCCTCGGTGAAGCGACGGCGATCTTTGATCACGAACCCTTTGCCTTCAATTTCTTCATCAGCCATAGCGCCATTCCCTCTATGAAAAGTGTCTAGAAAACCACAGAAATCACAACGGGACATTTGAGATCTTAGATTTCAGATTGCAGATTGAGACAATATGGCACCTGAGGACTTGGCAATCAACAATCTAAAATCTCAAATTGCATTCATCTGTGGTTCCATATCCCACGGTTGATGTGACACTCCTTCAGAGCGCCAACCGTTGGACAAAATTCACATTCCCCAGCCCGAGCAACTCCTCCTGTACCTCTGGCGGCACCGGTGTGTCTGTTCTTAACAGGATGATGTTCTGGCCGCGCTCGATCACCTGGCCCACTTCCATGGTGGCTATGTTGATGCGGTGCTGCCCGAGACAAGTCCCGATAGCGCCGATTGTCCCCGGAGTGTCTATATTGTAAATGAGCAGGAGATGTCCCTCAAGAGGTGCCTCCAAGCGAAAATCATTTATCCGCACGATGCGCGGGTCTTGTTTGCCGAAAGTGGTCCCTGAGACCACATTCTCGTGCTCTGTTGTCTTCATCCTTACATTGATGAGGCTGGTGAAATCCTCAGCCTCGCTGCGCTTGGTTACGCTGATCTTGATGTCCCGCTCCTTGGCCAGCATGGGTGCGTTGACAAAGTTCACCTCATCGCCGAGGATCGGCGCGAGCACGCCTTTGGTGAGAGAGACGGTAAGGGGCACCTCATCATGGCTGGCCAACTCACCAATGTATTCAACCGCCACCTCCAGGATGCCGCCCTTGGTAATCTGGCTGAGAAGACTCCCAAGTCTCTCGGCCAGAGTCAGATAGGGTCTGAGCCTTACCAGGACTTCCCCGTCCACCGAGGGTACATTTACAGCGTTGCGGATGGTGCCGGTACGGAGGTAGTCGACAATCTGGTTGGCCACGGCCAGCGACACATTCTCCTGGGCTTCTTCCGTGGATGCACCCAGGTGCGGGGTGGCGATGACGTTGTCCAAATCCAGCAAGGGGTTGTCCTCTGGGGGCTCCTTTTCGAATACGTCCAGGGCAGCACCCGCTATTTTCCCTTCCTTGAGCGCCAGGTAAAGATCTTTTTCGTTGACTATGCCTCCCCTGGCGCAGTTGACCAGGAGAACACCCGGTTTCATCTTGGCAAAGCAGTCTTTGTTGATCAGATTACGTGTCTCCGGGGTAATGGGCGTGTGCACGGTGATGAAGTCAGCCCGGGCCAGGAGTTCGTCCAAGTTTACCGGCTCCACCCCCATTTTCTCTATGGCTTCGGCGGGGATGTATGGATCGTATCCGATGATGTTCATCTTCATACCCCGGGCCCGGTCTGCCACTATTCTGCCGATCCGGCCGATGCCTATAACGCCCAAAGTCTTGTTGAAAAGTTCCTTGCCCCGAAACCGTTTTTTTTCCCACTGATGGGCCCGCATGGATGCGGTCGCCTGGGGAATGTTGCGGCTGAGAGCCATGAGCATAGCCACGGCGTGTTCGGCTGTGGTGATCACGTTTCCATCGGGCGTGTTCATCACCACAATGCCCTGCTTGCTGGCCGCGCCAATGTCCACATTGTCCAGGCCGATGCCGGCCCTGCCGATGACCTTGAGCCGTTCTGCCGCTTCTATGACCTCGACGGTCACCTTGGTGGAGCTTCGGATGACTAAAGCATCGTAATTTTTAATAATTCCCAGCAATTCTTCGGGGGTGAGGCTGGTGTTGACCTCCACCTCGAAGCCCTCCGTTTCTTCCAGGACTTCAATGCCCCTCTCATGAAGTGGATCACTCACCAGTATTTTCATTGACGCTGCCATGACCTTCTGCGTCTCACCCCCGGCGGGGGCAATGCTTTCCTAATTTTTCACCACAAAGGAAGTAATGCAGAGCGGTTGGTTAACAGTAAACGGTGAATGGTGAACGGTAAAGGGTAAAGGGTAAACGTTAAAGAAATTAGAGTATTTCTCATTAACTGTTCACTGTTCACGATTTACCTTACTCTACGCTATGCGTTTCGCGTAAAGTCCTCTTTCTGCTCAGTATAAATCAAATCATCGCGAATCTGATTCAGTCTGTTTTTCAGCAACACCCTGTCAGCTGGAGTCCTTTAAAGGAAATCTCCTGAAAGTTTTGAAAGACGCTGAATTTCGATAGGAACTTCATTTGACTAAGTACCATCATTCACAAGAGTTGTCAATGAAACGGGTTTGGGCGTTCACGTTTATTTTAGACAGCTGTCGGGGGGATCCACCAGGATTGATGAAGCTGGCTTTGATCTGGCCCCAGAGCTGACCGCTATATGCAATTGGAACACTGGAATAATGGAATAATGGAATGATGGGGAAAAAGCGAAAAACCTCTTGATCTATGATGGTTCAATCGCGACGCGTATTAAACCTACTGCTCTAAACCCATTATTCCAACATTCCAACATTCCATCGTTCCGTCGTTTCTATGCCCCAAGACCCCTTTTTAATCCCAAATTGACTCACCCGCGTTATACTGCCAGGAGCTCTGGATATCAATCATTATCGCGCCCAGCTTGTGGTTGGCCGCGTTTTTCCACTCTTCCGGTACTTCTTGCTTAACCCTAAGGTCAAACCTGAGCGGGAATTCAACGGGCTCACTGCGGTTTCCCTGGCGGTCTCGCACCGAAAGGGTGAGCTTGAGCTGATCCGACACAAGAGTAGTGTCCGGGGGAGTCCTCAGGAACAGGTAGCCGGCGAATTCCTGAGTGTCGGCCTCCTTAACGGGGGTGAAATCAGTGCTGTAAATACCAACGCCCGCCTGCCAGAGCTGGGCGATGATGGTCCGCATGTCGCCATCTGCATCCTTGGCCTTCAAATAGACTCTCCAGCTGTCGCCTGGCCGGATGACCTCAGCTGCAAACTTATCGTGAATTACCGGCGCCTTACCCTTTTCGTCACCTGCTGCCTCAGCAACCTTCTGGGAAGCGGCGTAACCAGCAAGCAGGGCAACAAACAGGGCAACTAGCAAATATTTTCTTGTTCTCAGCATATATCTGTACTCCATGTGTTCAGTTTAGGATACGCAATTCAATATAACCACTCAAAGTATAATACATAAATTCCCATTCTCAAGGTCTGGAGTACAAAGGCGTAAGGCTCAGGGCACAGGGCTCAAGGAAAATCTAAGTCATTTGGCTTCGCCGTCACTACGCTTCGCTGTCATTCATGGTCATTAGGTCGTTTTATGAAAGGATAACCATATGATAGCTCCACTTTTTCAGGTAATTACTACTTCTAAATAACCTTTCGCCTTTAACCCTATGCTCTATGCCCTATGCCCTATGCCCTATGCCCTATGCCCTCTGTATTCAGACTCCTAGCGCCTCATTGGTACAATTATTGCTTGTAACCCCGAATCACATGGCGGATGGTTCTCAAACGCAACAGCTTGAAAAAAATCAATAATTTACGGGTACCTGCACGTTTTTTGCTTGACAAGCCAGAGGTGCCCGTAGTAATTATGCCGGAGTTTATCGTCTCACCATAATTATGACCAAAGGGGGTGATGCCTGGAAAGACTAACGTTTTCATGTACTTAGGGCCATAACGACAATTTGAGTTGAAGACAAGGAGGCT
>CP070735.1:1711411-1719972 GCA_020347625.1 Deltaproteobacteria bacterium | reverse complement strand
CGAGGAAGCCTGGGGTGCCAAGCTCTCGGATCAAATCGGGCTTACCATTCCTTTCATGCTCTCCGGTCTTTCCGAGGGCAAGGTGAAAGCCCTCTATGCCGTGGGTGAGAATCCCATGGTGAGTGACCCTGATGTGGGTCATGTGGAAAAGGCCTTAAAGAAGGCAGAACTTCTGGTGGTGCAGGACATTTTTCTCACCCCCACGGCAGAACTTGCCCATGTGGTACTTCCCGGCACCTCCTTTGCTGAAAAAGACGGCACCTTTACCAACACAGAAAGAAGGGTGCAGCTGGTAAGAAAAGCCATTGAACCCATTGGGGAGGCAAAAGCTGACTGGGAGATTATCCAGGAAGTGTCCAATCGTTTCGGCTATGAGATGAACTACGACAGTGCCGAAGATATCATGAAGGAGATCTCCACTCTTACCCCGTCTTACGGGGGGATTACCTACGAGAGGTTAGAAGGCGACGGACTTGCCTGGCCCTGTCCCGATAAGGACCATCCGGGCACCAAGTTTTTGCACAAAGATAAGTTTGCCCGGGGTTTGGGGCTGTTCCACGCCATTGAGTATCAGCCCCCGGCCGAGGTGGTGGATGACGAGTACCCCTTCTGGCTCAGCACCGGCAGGGTGCATGTCCATTACCATACGGGTACCATGACCCGGGTTTCCCCCTCGCTCCATGCAGAGATGCCGGAGGGGATCTTGGAAATTCATCCCGAAGATGCTCAACGCCTTGGAGTCGGTGAGGGTGAGAAGGTGAAGGTGGCCTCGCGGCGGGGTGAGATTGTCGCAAAGGTGACTCTTACCGACAGGGTGGATGTGGGGGTGGTGTTCATGCCGTTCCACTTTTCTGAAACGTGCGCCAATGTGCTCACCAACCCGGCCCATGATCCCACGGCAAAGATCCCTGAATACAAGGTGTGTGCCGTCAAGGTGGAAAAAGCAGCTTAAGGAGGGTCGGGGGCAATAGCACCCCCAGGGAAAAGCTCGGAGCGTGTAGCGCTTAGCATAGAACGTCTTGCCTTGTTGGTCATTAAGTCATTTGGCTTCGCCGTCAATACGCTTCGCTGTCATGTAGAGTGATTTGCTATCTGACCCAATGACGGACTTAAGGCCTAATGACGGGCGCAGCCCGAATGACAGCGGAGCGCAATTGCGCGAAGCGTAGTGACTTACAGGTTCTTGCACGCGTTTCACCAATTAGGAACCCTCCACGCTTTTGATTGCCTACCCCCTATCTTTTTGGAGGCCCAATCGAATATTTGTGTCCAGATATGTCCTGAAGTCTTCCGGTTTCACGAGGGCAGCAAGAAACCCTACGTGACCAGAGTTGAGCTCCCGAAGGACCTAGAACAAAAATGTCTGGAAGCAGCAAAAAAGTGTCCAAATAATCCGATTATCATC
The DNA here is from genome assembly GCA_020347625.1 of Deltaproteobacteria bacterium. Taxonomy (GTDB): domain Bacteria; phylum Desulfobacterota; class Syntrophobacteria; order BM002; family BM002; genus BM002. The sequence goes on along the minus strand of CP070735.1, from coordinate 1,718,567 downwards.
ATCGGCGATTGATCCATGGAAATCTTATAGCCCTCGATTTGCCATGAGCTACACATGAGGGGAAAGGTCACAGCCTTTCCCTTTTTTTATTACGTTTACTCCCTCAGGTCATCATGAACATTTGAAGGCTGAGCCATTCCCTCCGCTTACGCTCAATCTGCTACACTTGCGGGGGAAGTCCTTTGAACCTGAGGTGTAGGCAGATCGAGTCCCGCGAGACGCGGGATGCCAGCCTTTGCTGTTTTACTTGGGGTGGAATTGTCTCCATTAGGTAGGCAAAGGCTGGAACATACGCCGCTTCGGGAATACCCCAGCCCTCCATGCGGAGCTATTCTTAATCACATATTCCCTCAAGAATACTATCATCGTTAGACCAATGTGGTGAGCGCTAGCACAAAACAGTAGGGTGCTTCAAAGGGGCCTTTGGCAGTCTTTCCTTAGCACGGGAGTCAGCCGGAGTAATGGGAAAATTCCTGTCCAAAAATTGGTTGGTTTTAACCTGTAAATCTGCTAACCTGCATTACTTATAAGTGGTTGTTATTCGTGTTTAGGCCCCTGCAAAAAATGATTATCCGCTTTAGCAGGCCGAGAGGAGTTTGTCCGCCCTTGGCAAAGCCGTAAGCATTTCAAAGGGCGGTTTGTTCATAAAGCAGGTAAATCCGCATGAATAAACCGGGCTGGAAACCCCTTGGTCCCTCATGCGGATCATCCAGATAGATTGGAGCATGGCCTTCTTTAAACGAAATCGTTCCTCTGAACAAGGCGGCACCCCCCCTGAGGCCACCTCCCAGGTGGACCTGGGCTGCAAACTCGGTCCAATGTCAGCCTCTATTTTGCGCCGTCTGCTCCATAGACTATTCCGTAAATCCTCATTTCTCGAAAGCCAGCAGCGGTCGCTTGCGGACATGGAGCAGCGAGGCGTCCTCGTCTACGCAGTGAAATACCGCAGTGAGCTGGATTTTTTGTTTCTCAACTCACGACTCGCCGAGGCTGGCTTGCAGTCGCCACAAGTGGCCTTCGATATGCGTCCGCTCTTCTGGCTGCCCGCCCCGCAAGCCATACGACTGATCTTCTCATTTCTGCGTCATTATATCAAAGAGGGGCAACTCCCCAACCCCTATCAGACAGGGTACTATCGAGAACTGGTTCTGAACCAAGAGAGCTCGATGCTCTTCCTTCTGGGTAAAGTCGGATACTACCGGCGTTTTGGCCCAGTTGAACAAGATCCTCTCCACACGCTGATTGAGACCCAGCGCCAGACGGAACGACCCATCATGCTGGTGCCCAGCCTGATCTTTCATGGTAAGGCACCCAAAAGACACCAAAAGGGGTTAGTGGATATTTTCTTCGGTGACATAGAACGACCAGGTCGGTTGCGCAAGTTGTATGCCTTCATCCGTAGCTACAAGCACAACGTCCTGGAAGTAGCGGAGCCTGTCAACTTGATGGAGTGGCTGGCTAACCAAGAAAGCGAGGTTTCGTCACGGTCCGAACTTTCTTTCCAGCTCCGGCGGGAACTGATTGACCGCATTGACCGCCACCGCAGGGTTGTGACAGGTCCGGTCATGAAAAGCAGGTGGGAGATAAAGGAAATCATCCTCCACAATAAAGACCTGCAAAAAAGAATGGAACGAAGAGCCCGCTCCAACGACCGAACAATTGAAGCGGTTCGCAAGGAAGCCGATGGTTATCTCGACGAGATTGCCACTGACCTCAGCCTGGCCCATGTCCAGATCTGGGATCGTTTGCTCTCCTGGACCTGGAACACCTTGTTTGAAGGCATTGATCTGGATGTGGATTCGCTGGATCTAGTCAAACAAGCATCACAGAATGCGCCAGTAGTTTACGTTCCCTGTCACAAGAGCCATATCGATTACTTGATACTCTCCTACCTGCTCTATAAGCACCACTTGAATCTCCCCTTTGTTGCCGCAGGCAAGAACCTCGCTTTTTGGCCTCTCGGTCCCATTTTTAGAAAGTCCGGGGCTTTTTTTATCCGCCGAAGCTTTCGTGGGCAAAAATTTTATACCGAGGTATTTGCCACCTATATAAAAACCTTGGTCATGGAGGGCCATAACATCGAGTTTTTCATCGAAGGTGGCCGCAGCAGAACCGGCAAACTGGTACTGCCGAAATTGGGGCTGTTGGCCATTCTCATGCAGGCGGTGGAGGAAGGCTACTGTGACGATCTGATCTTCGTACCCTCGGCCATCAGCTATGATCGGGTTTTGGAGGAGGGAGCCTACCTGAAGGAGGTAAAAGGCAGCAGCAAGAAGCAGGAAAATCTCAGCCAGTTGGTCCGCGCCCGGAGTCTCCTCAAGAAGCGTTATGGCAGAGTTTATGTTAAATTTTCCCAGCCCATGTCACTCAGAAGTTACATGAATCGATTTAATCTCGATTTCAACACCATGAAGCCCAAAGAGCGGCACGCCATGTACCGGGATTTTGCCTGGCGCATTATCCACAACATCAACGAAGCTTCACTGATAACCCCTTTCGCCCTTGTGGCCGCCGTGTTTCTCACCACATCCAAGAGGGGTATTTCGCTGGCTGAAATCAAACTGATTACCCGTAATTACTACAATTACCTCCAACAGCAGAAAGTCCGCTTCGCGGGCACCCTTCAGGACCTGGAAAGGACACTGCAGGATACCCTAGTACTAATGGAAAAAAGCAAATGGCTCGAAGTGCTGGCTGATGAGGACGAGACGGATGAGGAGGAGCGCATTTACACGGTTGACGACAGCAACCGACTACATCTCGAGTACTATAAGAACAATATAATTCACTTCCTGCTCCCGGCCGCCTATATTTCCTCTGCCATTTTGGCCAAGGAGGCGTTTGAATTTCAAATAGAAGGTATTGGGGAAGATATCAATTTTTTCAGGGATTTCTTTAAGTTCGAGTTCGTTTACGATGCGGACGAAAACATCACTGAGACCATCGACAATATGCTTAACTACTGCAGTTCCCAGGGTTTCATAAGAGATTCCAACAGCCAGGAGAACACCTACCGCATCACTCACCAGGGACTGTTAGCGCTTACATGTTTTTCCAGCTTACTGAGAAGCTATCTCGAGTCTTACTCGATTGTACTCCGTGCCACCAAGTATCTCTCTAAGAAAGCTTACAGTGAGCGCGATTTCCTGAAAAAGATCAACTCCATGGGCAACAAACTCTACAAACTGGAGCTTGTGGAGCGCTTCGAAAGTATTTCGAAGATCACCTTTGAAAACGCTTTAAAATTCTTTTGCGAAAAGGGCGTGATCAAGAAGCGCGAGGATCAGGACAACGGCAAGAGACAAGTTACCTATGAGGATGGCAATAACCGAGAAGCCATGTCTTACTATGGCCGCATGATAGACCGCTTCCTGCGTACTTCCCACTTCACTTTCAAATAAGGGAAGTGTCATAGATGTGGAATATGGGATATGTGATCTGGGCATTCAGGAATTGCGAATTAAGGAATTGAACCTTGTCTCGAAAAATCCCTAAATTCCTCAATCCCTAAATTACCGAATTTGAATCCCACATCGCATATCTCACATCTCACATCAGTTATTTTAGGATTTCGGATTTATTCTTTACTGTTTTCTCCCTGGTTTAATGTCGGTTCGTGGTACGGGGTTTGTGGATACTATGAAAATTGCGTATTTTGATTGTTTTTCCGGGATCAGCGGCGATATGATCCTGGGCGCGCTGATTGATCTGGGTCTTGATCCAAGGGCTCTATACAAACATTTGTCCAAGTTATCCCTTGACGGCTATCACATCGAGGTGACCAGAGAACAACGGGGACCCGTTACTGGAACAAGGGTGCATATCCATGTTGAGCAGGAGCAGCCCCCTCGTTCCTCTGGACAAATTCAGGAACTTATCGCCGCCAGCAGTCTACCAGCTCAGGTAAAAAAAACCAGTCTAGCCGTGGTGCAGCGGCTCGCCGCAGTTGAAGGCAAACTGCACCAGCAGCCTGCTGAACACGTACATTTTCACGAAGTGGGAGCGGTCGATTCCATCGTGGATATGGTGGGGGCCTGCATTGGGCTCCACACCTTAGGTATCGGCAGGGTGATGGCCTCGCCCTTGCCACTGGGTCGAGGATTTGTTCGCTGCCAACATGGGACGCTCCCCCTTCCGGCCCCGGCCACTTTGGCCTTGCTTGAAGGGGTGCCCGTCTACGACTCGGGGCAGCAGCGAGAACTTGTAACCCCCACCGGCGCCGCCATTCTCACCACCGTTTGCTCCGAGTTTGGCGGATTTCCGGAGATGCATATTGAAGGGGTCGGCTATGGGGTAGGGGGGCACCCGGAAAGTCACCCTCCAAATCTGCTCAGGGTCGTCTTGGGACAATCGTCACAAGAAATGGTCAAAGAACGGCTTCTGTTGCTGGAAACCAGCATCGACGACATGAACCCTGAGATATACGGCCACCTAATGGATCTTCTTCTCGCAGCAGGCGCATTGGACGTGAATGTGCTACCCACTCAGATGAAAAAGAATCGTCCCGGTCAGTTGCTGCGCATCCTGTTGCCGGAAGGACTTCGCGACAAGATGCTCCAGCTCCTTTTCAGTGAGACCACCAGTCTCGGCGCTCGTATTCAGGCGGTGGAGCGCGTTAGCCTTCCCCGACGCACCATCCGTGTCCAGACCCCATACGGTCGTTTGTCCGTCAAGGTCGCCACCAGTCCCCAGGGCGACCTTACCTTGTCACCTGAATACGATAGTTGCCAGCAAGCAGCCCGGAAGCACAAAGTGTCGCTGCGGCGGGTCTATGAGGAAGCGGTTAATAGTGCGAGGCAAAGGCTTGAAAAAACCAACACAGTGACAGGGCGCAAGACGACACGGTGATGCGGAGACAAGGGGACGCGGCGAAAAAATTGGATTCATTCTCCAGGTCGCCGCGTCACTTAGGAGGAACGACGTGAGTTGGAATTTTCATGTGAATGCGACACGTAGGAATGATCTTACAGTCTTCCTGGCTACTGGCTTCTTCAGCGGATTCTTCCCGGTGGCGCCCGGCACCTGGGGAACCTTTGCCGCGGTGCCTCTGGTGATGCTGGTAAACAAGGGAAGCAATATCTCGCAGTTGGTCAGCGCCATCATCCTCGTGCTCGTGGCGGTTTGGCTTGCAGGTAGAGCGGAATCACTTCTGGGCACATCAGATGCCAGCTGTATTGTGATCGACGAGATGGCCGGTTTTGTCATCAGCCTTCTCTGGCTTCCTCTAAGTTTTTATACCCTTTGTCTGGGCTTTGTTCTTTTTCGGGGTTTTGATATCGTCAAACCTCCTCCTATACCTACGGTGGAAAAACGTTTGCAGGGAGGCTGGGCGGTCGTTATGGACGATGTTCTCGCCGGGGTTTTTACCAATATTACCTTGAGATTGTTACTCATCGTTGCGGGGCTTCTGTAGCCATGCTCCGATACAAGATTGTCCATTGAACGTAAACGGTGAAGGGTAAAGGGTGAACAGTTTAAGAACAAATCCGTTTACCGTTCACCCTTTACTGTTTACCAAATACTTTATCTGCTTTGCGTCAATTGTTTCCTTTGTCAGTTTTGTGGTTACATCTCCTAGCACCCGACACAGGGACTAACATGCATGGTGAGCTGATTACTGTTGGCAACGAACTGCTCTCAGGACTGGTGGTCAATAGCAACGCTGCCCACATTGCCCACCATCTTGGCCTATCAGGCTTTTTGCTCCGCTGGGTTACGGTTGTAGGAGATCGAGAGGAAGACATTACCACCGCCCTGGTTCGCGGTATGGAGCGGGCCAGTTTCGTTTTGGTCACCGGTGGTCTAGGTCCAACCGACGACGATCGCACCAGTGAAGCAGCTGCAAGGGCCCTGGGCCGGCCCCTTCGTCGCGACGCCTTGTCCTGGGATATCCTCACGGGCCATCTCAAAAAGCGCAAAATGTCCATGAAGCCAGGGATCGCCAAGATGGCCGATCTTCCAGAAGGTGCCCAACGCATTGATCATATTCTCCCGAGGGCCGGCTATTACATCGGTGATGCTGCAAAACCTTTATTCTTTTTGCCCGGTGTCCCCGAAGAAATGGCCGACATGCTAAGAGAGTTCGTTCTGCCCACTCTCAAAGAACGGTTTCCAGAGCGGATGACCGTGCGTTCCCGAATTCTGCGCGTCTTTGGACTAATGGAGTCCGAGATAGGGCAGCGTCTGACCGGACTGGAGGCGGAATATCCTGAACTGAGTCTTGGCTACTTGCCCCGTTTTCCGGAAAATCGCCTTACCCTCACTGTCCACGCCTCCACTGTAGATGTGGCCGATGCCATCCTCGAAAAAGCTAGTCAAAGCGTGGTCGGCAAATTAGGTCTCCACGTCTACGGTGTGCAGGACGATACCTTGGAAACGGTTGTCGGGGCTCTATTGCAGGAAAGTGGTTACACGCTGGCTCTGGCTGAATCTTGCACCGGGGGGCTCATCGCCCACCTCATTACCAATGTTTCCGGGAGTTCTGCTTATTTTGATCGGAGTATGGTAACGTACAGTGATGCTGCCAAAATCCACCACCTTTTCGTTCCCCCTGAACTTGTTAGCCGACACGGTGTGGTGAGCGCTCAAGTGGCTGAGGCCATGGTCCGGGGGCTTCAACGAGAAAGCGAAGCAAATATTGCCCTGGCGGTGACAGGCCTTGCCGGTCCTGAAGGGGGCACGCCCCAGACACCAATAGGTACAGTTTTTCTTGCGCTACTCTGCGACAAAGGATTTCGGCTTGAACGTTTTCAGCTGAGCGGTGACCGGCAGAGAATAAAGATTGCGGCTGCTTATATAGCCTTGGACTGGCTGCGGAGGGCGATAATCGATGATTCTTTCTTTAATGGCGGACAACACCGGAACGCATGAGACTCAGATCCCGCGGCTTGACCTCATCGTTCGTGCCTCAAAAGGCTTACCCGAGAACAATGGACGCTTGGGCGTTCTCGGCGGCGTCTACAATCCCATCACCCGTGCGCATTTGATGTTAACTGAAGCCGCTGTGAAACAGTTTAATCTTCACGAGGTAATATTTGTATTGTCCAAGATTTCACCCCATAAACCTCTTTTCGGTGCTTCCATTGCACAGCGACTGGAAATGATGCGGATCAGCATTACCGATTTTCCGTTTATCTCCGTTGGCCTCTGCACCCAT
>CP070735.1:1707239-1711311 GCA_020347625.1 Deltaproteobacteria bacterium | reverse complement strand
CTGACTTCTGACATAAATTGTCAACCGCCGCCCTGAGCTGTCATCAGGGCAATCCACAAGCGTTTGTAAAATAGCATATAATTCGGCGAGTTACAAGCACCCTAGCAAGATCTATCAACAAATTGACAGTGATGTGGGGTTATATCTATAGATGGGACACCCCGAAAATGTCCTCCCCGGGGCGAGAGCACACGCCTAGCGCGGCTTGGTGGCACCTTGCAATTTCTTGTATTCCTTGAACTCTTGGCAGTTACGGCATGAAAAACTCACCCAGTACTTCTTGACCGCCTCCTCAAGGCACTTCTGGTAGTGGGGGCAGTCAAAATAGCGATGGGCATTGACGTTGCCGTATCTCAGCTCTTTGTGTAGCTCCTTTGCGGGCGTAGGCATCAATTCCTTTGCCTCCTCGTTTCCTGAATCTGTTTGGTATTCAGGGCCTTATAGTTTGTCCGATGAATACTTTCAGGCAGGGTAAGTTGAATCCCATAAATCCTATTCATTTGTAATCAATCTATATCAATTGATATTTATAACATTTTTGTCGGGATATGGAAAGTACTATCTCTAACCAATTTTATATTAATAGTTTGCCCCTTTGCCGCTAACAGTCAACAATTCCCAAGTCTATCAAGGGGCGAACTCAAGCTGTAAATTACAAGTATCTCAATTCGCTCGAGAACTAAACTGGTTATCGTATAGTTATTGACAGAAATCCTGATGAAATGTTCCCCGGATGGAAAATGGCCGCAACCGACCGTTGAGGTGGCAAATCACGGCTGGACGGATCCGAACGGAATCTTACAGAAAAAGTGATAGTGAATTTTGACTTTCAATGAACCAGCTAATGGGAAATTTCGCGTAGCTGTTTATCAACTCTAACATCTTCAGCTGCCGGGTAAATGAGCACAGTATCCGAGTACAGATCTACTTTTTCCCCGGTATGCTCAAGAATGATCTCATCCAACTTGGCCAGATTGAGATCGTCGGGGTTCACTTGGACTACGGTCATATGATTATCTTCCAAGCCCTTGGATGCCCTAGATTTTCCATGAGGCAGGTATATCGCCCCTGTGGAGAAATCAACCGCAAAGGCGATTACGCCCGGAATTATGAACAGCAATAAACCCAGGCCATCGAGAACGGCTATACCCACATCAATACGGCCTGTTGTCTGCCCGCGACGCTCGGGATAGATAATGGTTCCGCACCCCACCACCTGGAGCATAAATACAATGGCCACGACTATTGCAAAGTACTTGGCTACAGGTTTATTGAAACGCATGGTAAACACCCCCTAGAAATTTATTACTGTGGCTACACTGCGCAATCTAAGTTCCCTTTTTCATATCTCACTGACGCAGAGCATGTTCTGTGCCAAGCTCGCAAAAAAAGTGTAAAACTGTTGTATTTGATAACCGAGATGAGTTGGTATTTCATGTATTATTAAATTATTAGGTCTAATGGTGCAGATCAGCCCCGAGCTAATGCTGCGCCACACCGTTCTCCGAATGGCTAAACATGTGTTTGCTATGGAGCATGCCGGCCCGATTTCGATATGTACGACCTCAGCTTAGAGACTTGGCGAAGTCAGACCCCTGAACGGGTCCCTTGTATTGTGATCGGTTTTGCGTTTAAATGGAGACTTCGTTTTCGGTGTTGTCCGTATTGATCATTTACAGATGATGTAGAGTTCCGCTGAATGTGGAGACAGCTGCGAGGATTATGCAAATGAAAATAGCTTATTTGAGTATGGAGATCGGTTTGAATGAGAATATCCCAACCTACAGTGGCGGCCTTGGCGTTCTTGCCGGAGACCACATCAAATCTGCTGCTGATCTGGGTATTCCACTGGTGGCGGTAAGCCTGCTCTACAAGAGGGGTTATTTCATGCAGAACATCAACCCCATGGGCTGGCAAGAAGAAGTGTATCCTTATTTCGATCCCCGGGCTTTTATGGAACCGCTGCCCATGAAATTAACCGTTCCTATAAATGGCCGCGAGGTCAAGGTGGGGGTCTGGAAATTTACTTACCAGGGACTCAAAGGTAAAGTTCCCATCTATTTTCTGGACGGAGATCTGGAAGACAACACCGCAGCTGATCGCCTGATTACCCAACACCTATACGGCGGCGATAGTCACACTCGCATCTGTCAGGAAGCCATTCTCGGTATAGGTGGTTACAAAGCGCTAAAACGATTGGAGGGGGGGATAACCACCTACCATATGAACGAGGGGCATTCCGCCTTTGTTACCCTGGCCCTCTACCACGACCATGATGGAGACCTGGACCGGGTGCGCGATTATTGTACCTTCACCACTCACACTCCGGTGCCCGCAGGTCATGATGTGTTTGATTATGAGCTTGCTGAGCAAACCCTTGGCTCGTTCTTACCGGCTCAGATACGCGAGTTCGCCGGTGAGGATGGTCTCAACATGACCCGGCTGGCTCTGAACCTCAGTCGCGCCTGCAACGGGGTCAGTGAGCTGCATGGGGAGGTGACCCGAGAGATGTTTCCCGGATATGAGATTGGCCACGTTACCAACGGCGTCCACCACCTGACCTGGACCGGCCCGGATTACGCCCGTCTATATGATCAGTTCTTGCCACACTGGAGGAAGTATCCCGAGGTACTTGCGGCTTCCGAGCAAATTCCTGATGAACTAATAGCTGAAGCAGAAGTGTCTGCCAAGCGTCGGTTGATTCGATATGTAAACGCAACCTCCAACGCCGGCTTTACCGAAGAATTTCTCACAGTGGGATTCGCCCGGCGTGCTGCTGGTTACAAAAGGGCCACTCTCTTCTTTACGGATATGGAGCGCTTGCTCAACCTCACTCGCAACCGGGTCCAGTTCATCTTTGCCGGCAAGGCCCATCCTCGAGATGAGGCTGGCAAAAAAGTGATCCAGGATATCATCCGTACCACCCAGACTTACGAGGGAAGGGTGCGACTCGTCTACCTGAAGAACTATAACATGTGGCAGGCAGCCCTCCTCACTCAAGGGGTAGATTTATGGCTCAATAATCCCAGGCGTCCGAGGGAGGCATCTGGCACCAGCGGCATGAAAGTCACCTTCAATGGCGGCATTAATATGAGCGTTCTGGACGGCTGGTGGCGCGAGATCTGTCAGAATCGCGTCAACGGTTGGGCCATTGGCGACGATGAGGACACCTCTGACGAGGAAACTGCCGCTGATTTTTACGCTGTACTGGAAGAGGCGGTAACCACCTACTACGCAAACCGTCCCCAGTGGATCAAGATGATGAAAGCCTCTATCGCTGACTGTGCCCCACGATTCAACACCCAGCGCATGGTCAAGGAATATTTGGAGAAGTATTATAGGTAAGTAAAAGGCGCAAGGTGCAAGGCGAATAGCAGAACTCAGGAGAATGAAGCATCTGGCATAGGGAAATATAGCTGGCAGCGGACAGCTTGCAGCAAGCAGCCAATACGACTCATAATCTGCCAGCTGCTGGCTGCCGGCTGCATGCTCGGCAAGAGCCCTTTGCTCTATGCTAGCTGGATGCTGGCTCCTTAACCTTGTGCCCTGTGCCCTGTGCCCTGTGCCTTAAGCCTTGATTGCTGACAGCTGACAGCTGACTGCTCGCAAACAACCAATGTATTCCATCGATCTTCATACCCACTCAAGCTACTCGGACGGAAGCTTTTCTCCGGGGCAACTGGTGCAGCTCGCAAAAGATAAAGGGTTGCGGGCCATTGCCCTCACGGACCATGACACCGTGGCTGGGTTGGAAGAAGCGCTTGCTGCCGGAAAAGAACTAGAAGTGGAAGTGGTGCCCGGGGTGGAAATAAGTGCCCAATATCCTCCCGGTACCATGCATATTTTGGGTTATTATGTACAACCATCCCACCCGGAGCTTCTCAGAGATCTCGAAAAACTGCAGAAGGCACGCGCCGCTCGCAATCCCAAGATAATTGAACGGCTTCAAGCCCTCGGCCTGGAAATCAGTTGGACTGAGGTTCTAAATCTCTCTGGTGGGCAGGTGGGGCGCCCGCACATTGCCCAGGTGCTGCTGCACAGGGGGTACGTGTCCAGCATTAATGAGGCTTTT
>CP070735.1:1703010-1707139 GCA_020347625.1 Deltaproteobacteria bacterium | reverse complement strand
GTAATCATCACTGATTTGAAAATGAGTAGCCTGGGAGGCATGGAAGTCCTAAGCAGGGTTAAGGAAGCTTTCCCTGATACGATGGTTATTGTGATCACTGGCTACGCCAGCGTGTCTTCCGCGGTAGAAGTGATGAAGATGGGGGCATTTGACTACCTGCCGAAACCGTTCACCCCAGATGAACTCCGCGGTGTTGTGCGCCAGGCTATCGCTGCAAAAGCTATTCAGCTTCAGAACAAAAGACTTAGGCAACAACAGGGAGATTTGCGAACAGTTTCTCACCAACTCATTGGAGACAGTCCCAAGATAAAAAAAGTGATCGATATGGTGAGGAAAGTTGCGCCTACGGATTCTACGGTACTCATCTCAGGTGAAAGCGGCACGGGCAAAGAGTTAATCGCCAGGGCAATACATGCCAACAGCAAAAGAAAGAACGCATCTTTTTCTGCGGTAGACTGTGGAACCATTTCAGACACATTGTTGGAGAGTGAGCTATTCGGACACACCAAGGGAGCATTTACCGGGGCACACCAGGATAAACCAGGTATTTTCAAGGTGGCATCTGGAGGGACGGTTTTTTTAGACGAGATAGGAAATATCTCACTGGAGGTACAGGCCAAGCTCCTTCGTTTTTTGGAAGCCCGTGAAATTTTGCCTCTAGGTAGTACAACCCCACAAAGCGTGGACCTGCGCCTCATCCTCGCCACAAATCAAGATTTGAAAGAGATGGTAACTCAGGGATCTTTCAGAGAAGACTTCTATTACAGGATATTTGTCTACCCCATAAGCATGCCGCCACTAAGAGAGAGAAAAGAGGATATTCTGCCCATTGCATATCATTTCCTGGAGCAGTTTAATGGCAGCCTGGGAAAAGATATCGTCGGTTTTGAGGCTAGTGCCGTGAATAAGTTGACCCAGTACGACTGGCCCGGAAACGTAAGACAGTTGAGAAATGCCATTGAAAGAGCGGTCATCCTCTGTGACAAAGAGCAAATAGGCCTAAGGGAGCTGCCATTCACAGATGATTTCGAACATCTGATTGAGCACATACCATCCACCAACGAAGAACTCAAAAGAATCAAAAAGGAGATCCGGCAGAAAGCGGTTAGTGAAGTTGAGAAAAATTTCGTTCTCAACGCTCTAACCCTGAATAATTGGAACGTAACCCAGGCCGCCAAGAAAGTGGGGCTCCAGCGAACAAACTTTCAGAATCTTATGAAAAAGCATGGGATTAAACTTCAGCGGCGGCATAAGAAGAAGTGACCCAATCAGCATCAAGTCTTTAGCATCTCGTATCCAGCATCCTACCCTTTTGAGAATTTCCGCTTTTCCCCGGTTCAATAATATACCCTGTATCTTTTTTATATACACCCTTACAGATTTACCATAATGCACGGCCAATTCTAAGCTGGTCGTGTCGCCTTTTATAAGTAATATCAAATATATTTATAAATATTACACTTGCTGCAAACACCGTCAGCTCCGAAGCATGTCTCATATGATTAAGTGTATATATTTTTTATACACTATGTCAGTGCCAACTGATCTTGACACCATGTTTTAATAAATTATTTCAATTACTTATTCGCATTTAATCATTTTGGCACATACCCTGCTTATACAGCAACACAAAATTGTTTGTGTAACAGCTTTAAATCAGATTTCATCATGGGGGAGACAATGGAAACAAAAACTAAAATTCTGGTAGTCGACGACGAAGAAAAAATCTGTCGAAATGTAGAGAAGATTCTATCCAAAGATGACTATGACGTTAGTTATGCTCTAAATGCAGACGACGCGCTGGAAAAAATGGCCAAAGAGTCCTATTCGCTCTTGATTTCCGACATAATCATGCCGGGGATGAATGGCCTTGAATTTGTAAAACTCGTCAAAAACCAATGGCCACTTACCAAAGTTATCATGTTTACCGCCTATGCATCCACCGATACAGCGCTCAAGGCAATACGGCTCGGAGCCCTGGATTACATCCCCAAGCCCTTTACCCCGGATGAGTTAAGATTGCCGGTGGAGCTGGCCTTGGCAGGGGAATTGACTGAAGCCTCAGCCACGGAACAAGAGATAGAGGCTATGAACATCATTGACATCGATAGCCCTTTTGACACAGATGAGGTGGCGAAATATACGGATGAAGCGTACGCGAAAAGTTTGAGCCGTTCGGACATCCCAGTTGACGTAGCTCCCAGGCCGGAGCTTTTGGAAAACTACTGCCAACTGGGAGGAATGGTCTGCGAGATCTTCGAGAAGGTAGGCGGTACCTGCAAAGGGGGAATGAAGACTGGAAACTGCCCCCAGATAGAGGCAAGAAAGAGAAAGGCTGCTAAGAAGACACAAGGATCTGATCCAAGCAAGCTCATCGGCATCGATATGCCCTTCGATTATGAGGAGGTGGCCGCTGTAACCGGACCAGAATTTGTTCAGTATGTGGACCGTGAAGGTTACGCTTTCCTTCCCTATGACCAACTCAAGAAAAACGCCGCCCGATTTATGGCAGAAAAGCCTGAGCCGACACCAATTCACAGAGAGATCGTCGAAATAGCAGCTCAGCAAGACATTCTGATCATAGACGACGAGGTGGCGGTCAACAACAATATCAGAAAAATCCTTGCCAGGAAGGGGTATCAGGTCGATCAGGCTGTCAACAAGGATGAGGCTCTCGAGAAAATTAACCAGAGAGATTACAAGCTGGTTTTGTTGGATCTTAAGATCCCTGGCGTTCAGGGCTTGGAGCTTCTAAGGGCAATTCGTGAGGAGAGGCCGGAGACCCTGGTGATTATTATTACCGGATACGCCAGCATAGAGACTGCCAAAGAAACTGCTCGCTTGGGGGCCGTGGCATACCTGCCCAAGCCCTTCACTCCCAGTGAAGTCCGCGAGGCGACGGAAAAGGCTTTCCAGCTTGCAGCTTAATAAACAAGATAAACAAGAAAGAACTCCCGGTGTTAGCAAACGCCGGGAGTTTTTTTTGCCCTGACCCCGGTTGTTTGCAAATATACCATCTCCCTGCTACCATTGAATTCCCTTAATATATAAGAAAACTTGTTGAGGCGGCTGCCAGTGAACCTTTACCTCGTAGGTTACCGGTGTACGGGCAAGACCAGCGTGGGCCGACTGCTTTCTGACGCTATGGGTTGGACCTTCGTTGATATGGACAATGAATTGGTGGCGGAGGCGGGAATCCCGATTGAAGATATTGTCAACAGCCGGGGCTGGAAATATTTCAGGGAGCGCGAAGCCCAGTTGCTCGAGAAACTCAGTCAAGCGACAAAGCAGGTGATCTCTACAGGCGGTGGCATTGTAACGGTGCCCGAGAATGTAGCCACAATGCGTGGCAGTGGTAAAGTAATCTGGCTCCATGCCAGCCCGGCTACCATTGCCGAGCGGATGGAGGCGGACATAGACACCGCCCGGCAACGGCCCCCTCTCCATGGTAATGACTCTCTCGCCGAGATCGAGGAGGTTTTTGCAGAAAGACTGCCCCTATATGATGAGGCCATGCATTTGCAGGTGGAAACAGACGGGTTATCGCAACGGGAGGTAGCAGAACATATTTTGCGCTGGTTGGAGACGAAACTACCAGCTGACAGGTAGCAGCGGGCAGGAGACAGCAGGCAGATTGCAGCTGACAGCGGGCAGCCGTTTCAACTAGGCAGTAAGCGCTAGGCACAGCGGGACGACCCAGCCTCCGCCGGGGCTACGGCGGGCAGGCGCGGGGACGCGGAGAAACGGGAAAGTTATCCGTTATAAGTTATCCGTTATTAGGATGTGAACACTTCAAGCCGTTGTAGCGGTTTAGATCTACTATCACCGAACCCGCTTTTCCCGTATAACTAATAACGTATAACCAATAACTTTTATCTGCTTAGTGCTTACTGTCTAGTGCCTAGTTGGGCAACGCACCGGTTACTTTATAGTAATCGAGACCCGATATATCGAACTTTGAACTAACCATTTTTGGAGGTATTGGCCCATGCCTGGAAATACCTTTGGCACCGTTTTTCGCGTCACCACCTGGGGTGAATCACATGGCCCGGCTTTGGGCGCGGTGGTAGACGGCTGTCCCCCAGGTTTGACTCTCTCGGCTGAAGATATAAACGAAGAATTAGCTTGG
>CP070735.1:1697166-1702910 GCA_020347625.1 Deltaproteobacteria bacterium | reverse complement strand
TTTGAACCAAGGCCGTACGTACTCCCATATTCTGGACGGTCACAGGATCGATGCGGATCGTTGAAGTTGGTTCGTTTTCCTCGCCCTCTTCTTCGTAGACCGGCACCAGATCCATGCCCATAGGAGATTTCCCTGGTTCGACACGTATGTAGGTAGGATCCATGGGTGCAACCCAGTATTTGATTTTCTTGCCGGTTTTCGGGTCAATTTTTCCGGCTTCCGGCTCTTTTTTTGAAGCCATGGAGCGCTCTTGAGTTGCAAGTTCGCCAGACGCAGATATGTCTTTAGCCTGCCGGTGAGACCAGAGGCTCATACCAAACCAACCCCCGATTGCAGCGGCTAGCAGAACAACAAGAGCTGTAATCACCAATCGTTTCATATTTGTTTTACCTCAATAAAAGGGCATTCTAATTACTTTATGGTAATCATTCCAAAAGCAAAATTCTGCTCATGATGACTTGTTCACATTCTCTGACGCCATGTCCAGGGGCCCGCCAATTACCTCTTCGAGTTCTGCCAACTTTTGGTAAATGCTGTAGAGATAGCGCTTTGCTTGCAGCTCGGCGCGCAGCAGCATAAGCTGAGCGCTGACCATGGTATTGAATTCCACTTTGCCCACTTCGTAAGCTGCAAGTGACGAGCGGGCCCATTGTTCAGACTGCACCAAGAGTGCATCCACATAAAGTCTGTAATTTTCCTGGGTGTCCCGGATTTCTGTGGCCAGCGCGTCCACCCGATGCGGCAGGGTCTCCACCAGATTACGGTAGGATTTTATTGCAGCCTCATGAGTCTTTTTGGAGGCGGCCAGTTTCTTGCCTTGACGGCTTTTCGCCCAAAGCGGAATGGTGAATGTAACTGTGGCGGAAACAAAATCGGGCAAATCCCGCCCGGTGAAATCTTCCTCACGCTGGCCATAGGCTACTTTAAAGTCCATATTCGGCCAGTAGTCTTTGTTTGCCAGTTCTTCTTCCACCACGGCCTGATTTACTTCCGCCTGTCTAACGCGCAGCCACGGATTATTACTCAGACTCTGGCTTTTCAGGGTCTCAAAATCGAGCGTGATATCTGCATACATCGGAGGTTTGGGTGGTATCACCGATGCGAAACTCTCCCGGTTGAGCAACCCATTGATCTGGTCTTCCAACGTGCGGCGTTTCCTTTTGAGGACGATTTTTTCGTCAAGGAGATTGGTCAATTCCACCTGTGCCTGAAGGACGTCTTGCTGGAGACCCTCGCCAGAGGCATATCTGGTTTCGGCAACCTTTAAGAGTTGGCTCACCATATCCATTAGCCTGCTATTAATCTCCAGGTTGGAGGCGACGAATCCCACTTCATAGTATGCTGTGGCGATCCTGCGGGCCAATTCAAGCTTCTTGGCTTCAAGGACCGCCTGCTGTCGGCTGGCCATCAACGCCGTTCTCTTGGACTTCAGGCTCAACTTGCCGAACCAGGGAACCTTTTGAGCCAGGAAGAGCACCTTCTGGGTCATGGGTTCCTGATCGAAATTGAAGGTATCTGTCGGCAGGTTCAGCACGCCGAGTCCCAAGCGCGGGTCTTCCAGGGAGCCGGCAAAGGAGATCTCCTCCTTAAGGCTTTCCACCTGGGCTGCCAGGCTCTGAATTTCTTTATTTTCAGCCAACCCCTCCTCAAGCAGCTCAGCAAGGGGTGGTGGCGCCGAGATAAGAACGTCGGCTAGTAAAGGCACGGGGATCACAGTGTTCAGGCCAAATGCCACTGCCATCGAGATTAACAGGATGGTAGAGAGACGTTTCATTTTGGCTCCTCCTGTATACGCTTACAATGTATTAGATATGGCAATTCTGATGCCAAAGGACAATTATTGAGCTAACTAACTATCTTTATTTGATATTTTGTAGAAATATGTCATTGTAAAGGTCAGATCATCATAAATTGATCGCACCAGGTGGATACTTTTTATCCATAGTTATGGTGTGCTGGCGGATAGAAAGTATCCAGAAACGCTTAATTAACAGTAGAGCCATGCTAGGTTGACAAATTTCTGATGGAACAGGGCGGCTGTCCCAGGTCCAGTCTAGATGGCTTATCTGCAACGGCTATGGTATGGATTGAGAAGGCTAGCTCCACCACACCCAAGAAAGAGGCATCATTCTTGTATGATTCCCGAGACTAACGATAAAGAGAGAGGACTGCCACCATCACACGAACGTTATCCATAGGACTCTCAGTGCTGGCACCAGATGGGTGTCTCTGAATGAATTTGGCGATATGGATGTTTTGAGATTCCGGCATTATATTATATATTTTTCGGTATTGGTTAGCATAATGTCACGGGTGTGCCTTCAGTGCAACCTGTTGCCCGAGCATACTGTGGAGAGACTGACAGGAGTAAATTCATGATAAAGGTAAAGAGTTTGCAACAACGCTTGGTGCTTTTTCTGTTGTTGCCTGTGGCGGCACTTCTGCTGGGCATGGGAATCGTTGGATTCTTTTATGCCAGAAAAAATTTGCTCACGCAATGGAGAGAAGCTGCCGTTCTCAAACTTCAGCGGGCGGCCCATGATGTAGACATGCGTTTGAGCCTTCCACGGGAATGGCTGGAGCTTTACAACAAAACGGGGGGAGAGCATTTCTCAGAACACACTCAGGAATGGATTATAGAGCAGCTGAGACAGCAAAAAGGGGTCGAACGCGTCCAGTTACTCAGAGCAGATGAACAGCCAAATGAGGATATGCTGCATCTTCACCCTGATCAGCATATGGGGAGAGAATCTCCGATGATGGGCGGCAGAGCGGACATGATGCACTTTCACAGGGCGAGGATAACGGAGATAACCCCCCCTCGCTATGATTCGCTCCTAGAGCATGAAACGGTATCTTTGATTTCCGAGCTTAAAAATGTAGACGGTCAAACCGTGGGACGGCTTGAAGTGGTCATCCGTTTCGACTATCTCTTGGAAAATCTTGGAACCGCAGGCTGGTGGCAAAGTAACCGGGCATTTCTGGTAGACAACACTGGAAGGGTGCTCGTCTGCACCGACCCAGATCGCTTCCAACTCGGTGAGACTAATGACCCCCTGGAGCTGGCAACCCTGGAAGCGATTCAAGGCGAGAAATCAGGAACCGTGCTGGGGCAAGGACATCCTCCCGATGAGGTCAGCGGTTTCCACAAGCTCCAAGAAGCAGATTGGTCTGTCGTCATGGTCGCTCCCGGCAGGCAAATCCTGGCCCCCATAATACGTTTTCGAAATTATTATATTTTTAGTGGATCTTTCTTTATTCTTTTTGTCTTGCTGTTAATCCGGTTGGTAACGGGAAGGACAGTCTCTTCCATCAAAGAAGTTTCAAGCGCGGCGGAGGGCATCGCCAGAGGCCAATACAAACCCTTGCCTCCCACAGAAAGCCAAGACGAAGTGGGTCAGTTGATCTGTAACTTCAACACAATGATCTCTCAACTCCAAGAGCGAATGAGGCTCAAGGAAGCAATGAATCTGGCCATGGAAGTACAGCAAAGCCTACTTCCCCAAAAATCCCCGGAAATCAAGGGGTTCGATGTGGCCGGAAAAAGCATCTACTGTGATGAAACCGGTGGAGACTACTACGATTTCATTGAATTCTCCGAGTTGGGTAAGGGACGGTTCGGTATCGCGGTGGGTGATGTGGCAGGACACGGGATAGCACCCGCTTTGCTCATGACCACGGTCCGGGCTCTCCTGCGCAGCAGGGTGAGGCAGCCCGGGAGCCTTGGACAAATGATAACTGACGTCAACCGTCTTTTGTATAACGACACCGCCGAATCGGGAAATTTCATGACGTTGTTTTTCATGATTATCGATTCGGACAATGGGCAAATAAGATGGGTAAGAGCTGGCCACGAACCTGCCATCGTTTACGATCCAACCACAGATTCGTTCGACGAGTTGCATGGAGATGGGATTGCCCTTGGCGTTGATCAGACCTGGTCGTTTGCAGAACAGAGTCGTGAGGTATGGACCGATTCCCAGATCGTGCTCATCGGTACGGACGGGATCTGGGAAACTGAAAACTTAGAAAAAGAAAGCTTTGGCAAAAAACGTCTACGCCAAATCATTCGCGAGTTCAGCCATGGATCTAGCCAGGAGATTGTTGAGGCCATTATGGACGCCCTTGCCAATCATCGCCAAACGGCACCTCAACAGGACGATATAACCATGGTGGTCATAAAGAGATCATGAGAACAAATGGATTCGGGGGAGTTCCAATTCCTAGCCCATGTAGAGCTTCAAGAACACGTTGACCACGCCAAGGGCTAATAGCGACGGGAGTATCATCACCCGTATCCTTTCGCGCTGACTGCTCAGCAAATCCGTAAAGCCGGCATAGCCACGACTCAAGCCGAAGAGCAGACCCGCCAACACCAGTATGCCCTGGATAAAGGGGATGGTCTCAGGGTGAAAGGGTTTGAATGGATAGTTGGCAGTGCCCAGAAGATCCCAGCCGAGGCCAAGGGGATCTGAAAGCACTGAGAAAATGTAAGTGTAGTTAATCATCACCTGAGGCAGGCTGAAGGCAATCCATACAAAGATGCCCAAAGGGATGAAAATGTAGGCTGCCCTGTGGGCAACCTCCTTCCAGGTTACTTTCCCTCCAGCCAAACGCTGGGCAGCTCTGCAGACCGCCAGGAACATGGCCGGGAAAACCAGCACGGTTAAGCTTATCACTGTACCCACGTAGATGAGAAAAGACACTAGTTGTCGGCTTTCGGTGACGTTGGCCGCTTGCTTGATTTCACTCCAGGGGCCAAGCATCGTGACGCTAAAGACCAGAGCCACCATGAGCATAATGAGGACGTTGAACACTTCATCGAAGCTTTTCAGCTTCAAATCAGAACCGAAGGGCCTGAGGAAAATGGCCACATTGTCCTTGGGACAACTTTTTAAGCACTCGGTGCACAGGCCACAGTAGTTGTTCCGGTCCAAATTGCCCACGTACTGCTCCCAGGGGCAACCCCAGCCTCTCTCCCCACCCGCCAGGCAGCATTTCTCTTTATGTTCCTTACAAACCTCTGGATCTACGGCCCGAAGCTCGGTACAGGCTGCCATGGAGTAAGTGCTCAAAAAGCCACCCACCGGGCAAAGATAGAGGCAGAAGACGCGGCCGCGGAAAACGAGCGAGAGACCCAGTGTGGCAGCAAGGATTACCAGAAAAAGGATGGCCGTGGCCACCGGCCTGGTCAAGAGAATTATGCCGAAAGAGATGAGCACTAGGAAGAGCACATTCTGGAGCCAGATACTCCTGCTTAACCCATTGGGCCAGTCCTTATTCAATCCTAAGAAGTGGTGGTGCAGTCCCCGCACGGGCTTTTCGAGGTAGCGCACTGCGGTGATGGTTTTCCTTGCCAGCCACTCACCGGGAGCGGGCAGCGGACATATCAGGCACCAGACTCTCCCGCCCAGTGGCAGAAGCACCGTTTTAAGCAGCGCCCACCAGAGAATCCAAACAAAGATGATAGCAATATTGCGGTTCCCCACCGGGCTGCCCCAAAGAGCACTGAGCACAAACAAATAGAAGAAAACCAGGTTGGGGAAAATGACCAAAAATTGGAAGCTGCGTGCCTTTACCGCCCGCTTGAGCAGGGGAACCGCTTCTAAGAGATTTATCCTTCTGGGCCCGGGCGGCTGAGAGACGGAACCGGCGCTGAACCACAAAAGCAAGCTGAGAGTCAGCCAGAGAGAAAGAGAGACGGCGAGGTGATAGGGGGTATTGGACTGAACAACAAGTTCTCC
>CP070735.1:1691996-1697066 GCA_020347625.1 Deltaproteobacteria bacterium | reverse complement strand
GCAAAGAGAGGGTAATGGCATTTGGGTGCATGGTACCAACGAAGAACTCAAGCAGCGCAGTTCCAACGGTTGCATCGTCCTAGCCAATGAAGATGTTGTTCAACTCGATGCATACATCAGCCTCTGGGACACGCCCATAATTATAGAAGAGAGACTAATGTATGACGAGCGCGAAAACTTGCGTCGCGAGGGCAGTCTGCTTTTTGAACGCATCGAAGACTGGAGCCGGGCCTGGTCCGAGAAGGATCTGGATCGCTATCTTTCATACTATGCCGGGGGCTTTCGTTGGAAAAATCTGGATCTTCAGGGATGGCGGAAAAGGAAAGCCTGGTTAAACCAACGTTACAAGAAGATATCTGTCCAGCTAAATGACATTCGGGTATTTCGTCAGGGAGGAATGGTGCTGGCAACCGCAGCGGAAACCTACCGCTCAGATCAATTTGCCTCCAGTGGTTTCAAACACCTCTACTTGGTACAGAATTCAAAAGAGTGGCGCATTCTTGGAGAGGAATGGCGCAAATCAGGTCGCCCCGCACCACCGCTTTTGCAAGTGGCCACCAAACCGCCAACAGACGAAACAGAATCTGAGGAGTCTGTGCGACATTTTGTCGAAAAATGGCGGCTTGCTTGGAAAGAAGGAGACCTGTCGTCATATATGGCTTGTTATCATCCTAGATTTAACAACCGTGGCATGGATCTAAAGGGTTGGAGGCGATATAAGAAGTGGCTCTTTAAGCGCTCCCCTGAACGGAATATTCAGTTGACTGACATTACCGCGGAGCTGAGTGGCTCAGACGCGGTCGTCGTCTCCAAGCAAGAATATAAGTCGGAAATACACCAAGACTTTGGCCTGAAAACCCTCCATCTTCGTTGGCATCGCGACCACTGGACCATCTTCCGAGAATCCTGGCAGCCATTGGCGGGGCAAGAATAGATCTCCCGTAGCTTTTTAGCACAGAGCGCAAAGCGTTTGGTAAACAGTAAACGGTGAACGGTAAATCGATGATGCGCTGGCTGCGCAACTTTTCACCCTTTACCATTTACCTTTTGCTCTTTTTTTCGCTATGCGCTATGCGCTATGCGATCTCAACTGGCCCATAGGACCAGGTTTTCTTTGATCAAATAAGGAATGGTTGTGATTCTAGAACAGATCACTATGGACGATTTTACTGCGGGTCTAGATAAGACCAGGACCGTGATCATCCCCTTTGGCTCGGTGGAAGAACACGGACCTCACCTGCCTCTAGGTACAGACACAATCCACGTCTATGAGGTTTGTAAGGAAGTATCGAACCTTATCCCGGTATTTGTCGCGCCACCCATCTTTTATGGCGTATGCCGCAGCACTCGAAATCATCCCGGTACCGTTGGCATTAGCCCAGCCTCACTTCGGGCACTGACCGCTGATCTAGTTTCAGATCTTTACCGTCAGGGGCTGAGAGATTTTCTCATCATTTCCGGACATGCCAGCGGTTTACAGCTGTCCTGTCTTACTGAGGTTGGTGAGGAACTCCTCCTGAAGTATACTGACATCCGGGTGGCGGTCCTTTCCATTGTGGATTTGGCCATGGATGGTTGGCAGGATGTGATTGTCACTAGAGACGACTCCCACGCCGGGGAGGTTGAGACCTCGGTGATGCTTCACTTGCGTCCGCAGTGGGTTGGCGAGGCCCGCCCGCAGGAGTGGCCGCAGTTTCCCAAGCACCTTTTGGTTCGAGACAAATTGCGCTATTGGCCGGGAGGGGTTTGGGGAGACGCAAGCCAGGCTTCCAAAGAAAAAGGAGTTAAGCTGTTTGACCTCTCAGTGAACGCACTTGTCCACCTCATCCAGGACCTTGACGGTGACAGCGATCGATAATGGACCTTGCACAACATCGCAACAAACCGGAGTTGCTGGCTCCGGCCGGAAACATAGAGAGCTTTTTCGCCGCTCTTGATCATGGCGCTGACGCCGTTTATGTGGGCTATCGCCATCACAATGCCAGGGCCCTAGCCGCCAACTTTACCCTGGAAGAAATCGCCCGACTGAACGAATACGCCCACGGACAAGGCGCTAGGCTCTATGTGGCGTTAAACGCCCTGGCGCGTGAAGAAGAACTTGAAGAGCTGGTCAGTATTCTCGCCGGTCTTGCCCAGATCGAACCAGATGGTTTGATCATCCAGGACGGTGCTGTTGCCCGTCTTTGCCTGGGTCACTTTCGGAACTTAAATCTCCACGCTAGCACCCTGATGACCGTACACAACTGCGCAGGCATCGAACAATTGGAAACCATGGGCTTCCAACGGGCCGTACTTGCACGAGAACTCTCCCTCGACGAAGTTGCCCATATCGCCGCCAACACCCACTTGCAGCTTGAGACCTTCGTTCATGGAGCTTTGTGCTTATCTTATTCAGGACTTTGTCTGGCCAGTTCCTACTTTGGCGGACGCAGTAGCTTGCGGGGTAGATGCGCACAACCCTGCAGACGGCTTTATCGTTCGGGTCGCCAACAGGGCTACTTCCTCTCCACCAACGATCTTTCTGCCATCGATCTCATCCCCAAATTAAGAAAACTTGGGCTTGCGGCACTCAAGATCGAGGGCAGAATGAAGCCAGCTTCCTACGTCGCAGCTGCTGTCCGTGCCTACCGTCATGTCTTGGACGCCCCAGCAGGCAAAGAGAACGAAGCCATTTCCGCTGGTCGCCAAATTCTCAAGGAGGCTTACGGGCGCAAACCCACCTTTGGGTTCTATGTTGCTGATCAGCACAGGGAAATCATCACACCTCATCGCAGCGGTGCCAGCGGTCGTCTGGCCGGAAATGTCGAGTGGGTGCGGGGAAAACGCATGGCGCTGCGATTGCGGCTGCCACTAAATGACGGTGACCGCCTTCGTCTCGACTCGAATGAAGCGATAGAAAAAAGCGGCTTTACCATCAGGAATATGATTTCCAACGGTCGCAGTATTAAAAAAGCCTCGGCCGGAAATTTGGTCACTGTCGGTCGCATTGCCCAGGCACGCCGGGGTGATCGTATTATTAAAACGGGATCTAAAGCAGGGGCAAGAACTTCAGCAGCCAAATGTCGCAAGATTCTAAGACAGAGAACTTCGACACCTCCAAAGCTTGGCTCATCTCCAGGTTTGACCGAGAGGATTCTAAGCAAGTCCAGGGCAAGAAAGGCTGACAATCAACCAAATAATTTTTACCTACGGCTGTCCGATAATTTTTACCTACGGCTGTCCGACTTGAAACTCCTTAACGCTGCTTTAGATACCAGTGCCCGCTGGATCATCATTCAGGCTTCCCGGGCCAACTTGCACACCATGAGACGGCGCAAGGTGCCACCAGTTAAAAGAGACCGGCTTTTCTGGGCCCTTCCGGCAATTATCCCTGACAGTGAATTGCCATTTTATCAGGATGAAGTTCATCGGCTGCAACAAATGGGAAACAACCGCTGGCTGGTGGCCAACTGGGCCCACTTCCGGATTTTCAGTGAGCCTCCTGAAATGCTAATGGCCGATTACACCTTCAATGTTCTTAACTCACAAACTTCATCCCTGCTCGAAGACTTGGGTTGCCAGCTACTCATTCTTTCCCTCGAAAACGACCGGCAGAATCTGCGCAAGCTGGTGCCAGCAATTCGCGGCATCACTCCTCTAGTAACGATACATGGTTGGCCGCCGCTTTTCATAAGCCGTTTGAAGTTAAGGGTTCGTGCGGACGCAACCCTGCACGGGCCAAGTAGAGAAAGGTTCCAGTATCGACGGCATGGCGGCCTGACAGAGATTCATTCTGATCGGCCCCTCTGCCTTCTTGAGCATCTCAGCGAACTTGTTAAAGTTGGTGTGAAGGGTTTCGTAGTGGACCTGCGAGGGCAAAAGCTGCGGCCCAATGAACTCCACGCTATTATGAAAGGCGTGCAGCGCCAGAGTTGTCCCCAACCGCATAGCACGTTTAACTATCTGGGCAAGTTGGTCTGAGAGGGGGGAGTAGGCACTAAGCACTAGGCACTAAACATAAAGTACTATTCCTTAAGATTAGTGTTTTGGTCATTTGAATTTTGAAATTCGGATTTGTTTCGGATTTAGGATTTAGGATTTAGGATTTTATAGCATCGTGATGAATGAGAGAGGTGGAGATGTCTGTTGACAAGAAATCTGAATGCTTTGCCCTGATGGCTGCTCTTCCCAGTGAGGGGAATCTTCTTCTCTCTCACCTACGGGTTGCTCAAACCAATACCTATGGTGATCTGGAAATAATCCGGGGGACGTTCCATGACAAGGAGGTGCTCGTTGTTTTTAGCGGTCTGGGAAAAATCAACGCTGCTGCTGGGGCAGCAGCTGTTTTCGCGCAATTTTCGGTATCCAGCTTCTGGATGTGGGGGTCTGCTGGAGCATATCCTCATTCAGGGCTGAGACTCAACGATGTCGCTCTTGCCAGTGAGGAAATCCTGGGAGACGAGGGGGTCTTGACTTCAAGCAGCTGGAAGCCTTTGGATGCCATCGGCATTCCTCTGGCAAAGAATAAGGACCACCCGGTTTTCAACCGCATACCGGTTGATAAATTTCAGTTGAAGCGAGCACGGCTGTTGCTCAATGACTGGCAGGCGACTTCTTCTGGACCCCGACTGCACGTGGGTCCGTTCGTCACCGTTTCCGGGGTGAGTGGCAGCCCGGCTCGAGCTCGCCTCTTGGGTGACCGCTTCGGGGCCCTGTGCGAAAATATGGAAGGCGGCGCAGCCGCTCTGGTATGTCTGCGCTACCAAGTACCCTTTCTGGAAATCCGCGGCCTGAGCAACTGGGCTGGCGATCGTAACAAAAAGAGATGGCACCTGGCGGAAGCCCTGGAAAATTGTCAGCGAATCGTGCTTTATCTGCTTGAATCATGGCATCAATTGTAAGTTTTCCGATTACACCCAATATTCCAACATTCCAAGGTGTTTTTTTTGCCTCCAAAGCCATTGAACCTTTACCGGACCCCCTGACTCAATATAGCACTGGATTTTGGCAAGATATATGCAGTGACAATATATAAGGTTTGTCCTGATATTTTATGTCAACTTTTCGGGAATTGATGCTTTAAATTAATGG
>CP070735.1:1688624-1691896 GCA_020347625.1 Deltaproteobacteria bacterium | reverse complement strand
GTCGCGGCATTGATCAGAAGGAGCAAAAGGAAAGAGAATACCAACACCCAGATCAAACCCATCCAGCAACACATACAGGAGGACGGCCGTTGCAATGAGGACAAACCACACGACGGGCAAGTTTAAAAAGCTTGCGAAACTAAACATGTTCTCCTCCTGTTTCAGATACCAGATCGGTCACAAGGGGCGGCTCATCTACGCCATGGTCACCATAAGCGTCTTCTTCGGTAACAGGACCTTTGGCGATAAGTCGCAAAATGTAATAACTGCCCGCACCGAATACAAAGAAGTATGCAATGATGAATGCCAGTAGAGATAAAGCGATGTGTGGGCCGGGTACCGGTGAGACTGATTCCGCCGTGCGAATCACTCCATAGGCAATATAAGGCTGCCGGCCGATTTCGGTAACGCACCATCCGGTAATCACGGCGATGAAGCCTGCTGGTGTCAGAGCCATGCACCACAATTGAAACCAGCGTGTGTCAAACAGTCTTTTTCGAAGAAAGAGAATTGCAGCGATCACCCCGGTACAGATCATTAACAAGCCAACGCCAACCATGATCCGAAATGACCAGAACACCCAGGCAACGGGGGGACGTTCGTCAGCCGGCCACTCCTTCAGCCCTTTGACTTCACCATCGAGATCATGAGTGAGGATCAAGCTGGACAGCTTGGGTATCTCGACGGCGTATTTCGTTTTTTCTTCCGCTTGATCAGGCCAGCCAAAGAGCTTCAAGGCAGCGCCACGCTCAGTGTCCCAGATACCTTCCATGGCTGCCACCTTGGCAGGCTGGTGTTCCAGAGTATTCAAGCCGTGTAAGTCTCCAAGCAGCAGCTGAAAGGGGGCCACAAAAATTGCCATAATCATTGCCATACCGAACATCACCCTGGCATGGCTTACATGACGCTTACGCCAGAGATAGTAAGCGCCAATTCCACCGACGACAAAGGCCGTGGTTAAGTAGGCAGCAGTGACCATGTGCATGAAACGGTAGGGAAAAGAAGGGTTGAATATGACTTGCAACCAGTCGGTGGGATAGATCAGACCATGTTCGCCGACACGGAAACCTTGCGGCGTTTGCATCCAGCTATTGGCCGATAAAATCCAGAAGGATGATAAGAGGGTTCCAAATGCCACCATTAGTGTCGAGACAAAATGCATCTTACGGCTGACCCGGTTCCAACCAAATAACATAATGCCGAGGAAGGAAGCCTCCAGAAAAAAGGCGGTCAAAACCTCATAGCCCAACAGCGGTCCGAAAATGTTTCCCACCTTATCTGAGAATACAGACCAGTTGGTCCCAAATTGGAATGACATGACCACGCCTGAGACTACTCCCATACCGAAGGTTACCGCAAATATTTTTACCCACATGCGGTAAACTTCTTCGTAGACTTTATTGCCAGTTTTCAGCCAACGCCACTCCACCACGGCCAACCAGCTGGCAAGGCCGATAGTAAAAGCTGGGAAGATAATGTGAAATGCAACGGTGAAGCTGAACTGTATTCGCGCCAACAAGACAGGATCAAGATTCTCAAGCATTGTTTCATCCTCTATAAATTAAGTATTACTTCTATTTCCTTAACTCCTCACGAACGCATTCAAAGCTGAGCAATTCCTTCAGCTATCAATTCGGAGTTGAATACATATGCGTATTACATATTTACTTTCAAAAATTCACATGTATCCTATCCAATAAAAAGGTGAAAGTTAAGAGGGTGTAGATGAATTTCATTTAGTTCTGTTAGGGGTTGACTATGACCAAGAAAGATAAAGCCAGCGTCAGGAATTTGGTTATCGTTTTTGGTGACCAACTCAATGAAAATTTAAGCGGACTTAGTGGATTTGACGCCGAAAATGATGCGGTGCTCATGATGGAAGTAAAGGAAGAGGCCACCTATGTGCCGCAGCATAAAATCAGACTCGCCCTCTTTTTTTCGGCCATGCGCCACTTCGCCGAAAAGTTGAGAAGCAAGGGTTACCAGGTCTTCTACTCTAAACTCGATGATAAAGATAACCGCGGCAGTTTCGATGCGGAAATCCAACGATATGTTGGCAAAATTAACCCTCAAAAGCTCGTCTGTACCCAGCCGGGGGACTACCGGGTACAAGAAAAAGTACTGAAGGTGGCGGATAGTTTAGATTGCAGCCTTGCTGTGCGGGAGGACAACCACTTTTTGATGTCCACCGACGAATTCGCTGAATTTGCCAAAACGAGAAAATCGTTTCTTTTGGAGACCTTCTACCGTCACATGCGGAAAAAACACAACATTTTGATGGACGGCGAAAAACCTGAAGCTGGCAATTGGAATTTCGACAAAGAGAATCGCAAAACCTTTGGAAAGAGCGGTCCACCAAAGATAAAACCGCCCCGATCGTTTCGCCCTGACAATACAACCGAAGAGGTTTTGCGTTTGGTGGAAAAGCGGTTTCCCAAAAGCCCCGGCTCCCTGGCCAACTTCGACTACCCTGTCAACCGCAAGCAGGCTCTCGCGGCTCTTAAAGACTTCGTCAAACATCGGTTGGAAAACTTCGGCCCTTACCAAGACGCGATGGTGACAGGATTTCCTTACCTTTATCATTCCCGCCTGTCATCTGCTTTGAATCTCCACCTGCTCAACCCTCTGGAAGTCATTGAAGCGGTAGTCGAGGCTTACGAAAATGGACAAGCTCCGATCAACTCAGTGGAGGGATTTGTTCGGCAAGTCCTCGGCTGGCGAGAGTACATCCGTGGTATCTACTGGCTGAAAATGCCGGAGTATGCTGAGCTGAACGAGTTCCAGGCAGAGTTGCCCATGCCCGCCTTTATGTGGACCGGCGAAGCCGAGATGAACTGTCTCAGCCAGTGTGTCGGCCAACTCATCGACCATGCCTATGCCCACCACATCCAACGTCTCATGGTCATGGGGCTTTTCTCTCTGCTTCTTGGGGTACATCCCTACGAAGTCCACAAGTGGCACCTCTCCATGTATGTGGATGCCATAGACTGGGTGTCCCTTCCCAATGTCTTGGGAATGAGTCAGTACGGAGATGGGGGTATCATCGCCACGAAGCCCTATGCCGCATCCGGCAATTACATCCAGCGAATGAGCGACTATTGCTCCAAATGTTGCTTTACACCCAAAGAAAGATTTGGAGACAGCGCTTGTCCTTTCAATACGCTGTATTGGGATTTTCTTTCCCGCAATCGCAAAAAACTCAGAGGAAATGCTCGCATGCGCATGCAATACATGAATCTGGATCGGATCGATTCAGGGGAACTCAAGAAGAT
>CP070735.1:1685557-1688524 GCA_020347625.1 Deltaproteobacteria bacterium | reverse complement strand
CACCGTTGCCCGCCATCGACGGCTCCCTCGACCTCGCACATGCAACACCGACACAGGAAAAAATTGGATGGAATGGTGCGCTGTCCGGGATTTGAACCCGGGCACCCAGCGTGGCAGGCTGGAGTCCTAGCCACTAGACCAACAGCGCACGGAGCAATTCAACCCGCCACCCCTTTTTATTGGTTTTGGCTATCGCTATTCCCCATCAGTTTCTGTTCCTCCGAAGAATGGAAACACTTAAGCGAATCACCGTTATCCCAGCGAAATTAGCGGTCGTGGTCTAGTGGTTATGATTTTGGCCTTCCACGCCGAATACCCGGGTTCGAATGCTGACATGATCTCCGTGTGAGCTCGAAATTCCCGGCGACCGCACCACCTCTCTTTTATGATCATTCGTTTTTGAAGCGACTAGCCTGAGGGTTTGGGAATGGCTTTTGTTGAGTAGAAAGCCCGTTTACTATGGTTTTAATCATAAATTTTCAATTTTTATCTATTTTTATAAGGTAATAACAATATTTATAAGTAATTGATGATATGTATAGTTTGTAAACAAATGTTTCCTATTCACCCCATGCACCCGAGAGCCGCGCTGGCTCCACTGGAAACAATGGGGTGGGAGAGCTCGCCTAAGTGGAGGTAGAGCCTCATGGAGAATGATCAAATGGAATACGTTCCCCCCGTGGAAGTCGAAAATTACCAACAGTTCCTTGATTATGCACGTAGAGCCGCAATCGTGACGTTTGAACCCATCTACTATGTTGCGCCCTTTGAAGGCGATGTTATGGGAAATCCTGCCCAATGGCTACGCGCACTCCGCCTGTATGCCATTGGTGTCGAATTGAATGGGATACTCATCACTTTGATGCACCGCATCAACTTCCCACCCATCAATCTTGATTTTGAAGAGGGCATTCTGGATTGCGTCGCGGCTGAAGGCCAGTTGACAGAGATCGTACAGGAACTTGAGACAGAGTTTCATGCAGTTCCTGGCGCCCCAGAGCGACCATCGTTGCATGATGAATGGATTCGAACACTCCGGTAACGTAGACAAGAACGGGCATATGGGGAAACTTATTAAGGCGCGTGTCGTGAAAAACAGACCGCCATCAGACTTGACAGGCTTTGGGCCGGTGGTCTAGTTGGTTATGACGCCGTCCTGACACGGCGGAGGTCCCGTGTTCAAATCACGGCCGGCCCACCACAAATGCCGACGTAGCTTAGCTCGGGAGTAGCTCAACCTGCGGGTTGAGTGCCGCTTACCGAAAGCGCGGGACTGAAGGCGTTACCGCGGCCCGCGGAACGTGTGAAATCCCGTTGTCGCGTGTTCAAATCACGCCGTCGGCACCACTTCTTCTTTTCAAAAGGTAAGAGCAATACTGGTTTCTGCAGGGATACGTCCTATCGAAGGAAAAGCCAATCAAAAAGGGTGACTAGACTTAGGGCAGCGAGAGCACCAGCAGTATTGCCGATAAGATAACCAACAAGGTAAGCGATTTGGGTCCAGGCAGAAAAGTACCAGATAAGAGCGAAAATTCCTCCCCAAATCCCCAGAACTATTGCTGCTGCAAGGAGGGAAATAGCAAAGCGGCGCGAATATTGACGCACGGGAGTGGTTTGAGGAACGCCGCGTTGGACTCGGTGGG
Organism: Deltaproteobacteria bacterium; assembly: GCA_020347625.1. Taxonomy (GTDB): domain Bacteria; phylum Desulfobacterota; class Syntrophobacteria; order BM002; family BM002; genus BM002. The sequence goes on along the minus strand of CP070735.1, from coordinate 1,686,881 downwards.
GGAAGACTTTCACAGCAAGCAAATTCGCGAGCACTGCTGCCGTTGCCCCTTGAGCAAGGATCACTCCAAAGGGCACAAAGGATAATACACCGGGCGAGATGATCCAGTAGACCATCGCCATGAAGTATGAGAGAATTATCTGAACGACCCCGAAAAGCCCGAGTGCAATGACGATTAGAGCGGCGTCTTCACGGGTTCTCCAATAATATGCCTGTGACATTCGGTCGACCTCGAAAAGAGCACGTTTACGTGCGGCAAGGATTACTTAGCAGGTATTAATCTTTTCGTATAGAGGTGAGTTAGGGGAATAGATGAAATGGTGGACCGGCCGGGATTTGAACCCGGGGCCTCCGCCAATTTGGAGCGTCACTCATTATTGAGGGATGCTTGCCAAGACGGCGATCTACCACTGATCTACCGGCCCATAGAAGAAAGTTAAGCGAGGCGGGTGCGGGTAACGTCTTTCCAGGCCCAGCTGAATTTCCGGATGCGGCTGGTTTGACCGAAACCACAGGCGGCGCATTTTTTCTTTCGCACGTGGTATGAACGGCGTCCGCAGCGACGGCAGCGAATATGCGTTTTCTTGTTCCTTTTCCCAAATGAGGGAGTGCCTTTACCCATTGTTTATCCCTTTTTCTTGGTCTTTTTTGCTGGTTTCTTTCTGGAAGGTTTGCCAGAGGGAGATAGGAAGATGACGTTATCACCACGGAGAATGACAGTACCAAGCTCTTGGTGTGGCTGTTCCGTGAGGTCTTCGGCATCATCGAGGATGAGGTTGAGATGTTGATCATATCCGCGGAGCCGACCTCTCAGCTCCCGATCACCTTTGAGTTTAACTAGGACTTGGGAATTCAGCGAACGCGCAAGTAAATCCATGGGACGATTTTCTGTCACAGTACAAGCTCCTGCCAGCTAATTGCAGTTGGCATGACTAAGAGCCCTTAAAAAACTTTGCTACCCATTTAGAGATGTAGTGATTCTTCATGCGAATTAAACACCGAACGCTCCTTCGGACAAAGGAACTGCGACAACTTCGTAAACAACTCGAAAAGTTACCGAATTTAGAGCATAGAGCAATACGAGAATCTTCGTCAAGTAAAGCGCAAGTTGAGCGCGTAGTGCTAGATAACAAGTCTGAACTCTATTTTATTGGTAGAGAACTGTGGCTAGTTATTCAACAAGACCTTATTTACACAGGGTTACCCTCGTTGTTATCAGAAAACGTGCAATTACCGAAGGTTGTCGTAGATATGGGTGCGGTCTCGCACATTGCTAATGGTGCAGATGTGATGGCTCCAGGGATATACGACCTAGATAAAAAATT
>CP070735.1:1677262-1685457 GCA_020347625.1 Deltaproteobacteria bacterium | reverse complement strand
GGCCAGGGGGCCGTGCGTGAGGTGTGCGATTACTTGCTCCAGGCCCAAGGCAAGTGGGAGGAAATCACAGCTCGCTACCTGGAGGATTTGGTTTGAGGTCCCGCCAGAGGGGTTCCACTAAATGCAATTGGAATAGTGGAATAATGGAACAATGGCATAATGGGGAAAGAGCGAAAAACTTCTAATTATTAATGGTTTCGTTAATTTTTGAATGCCAAAATTCTTATATTTCTTAATCACAGATAATAATATAAAATATTGAAATTACTTACTTTATATTGATATAGATTTTGAAATTGCCCTTTACACTCTATCAGGGCCTATGGTATATGTGAATTACAAGCCAGCTCATCAGCAGCAATGGGCCTGGAAGTTGCATATATCGGGATAGGAGTCCCCTCGGAATGGAGTTAGGGATTCATGCAGCAAAAGTTTTGGCAGCGTATTCGTTTGTTTCGTTGGCTTCTCGCATTGGCCATGGTCGGAACGGTGACGGCAATTTTCATCGGGCCCAAGCTAAGGTCGGCGGAACGCTTGCTACCTGCCGTCGTGGCCGAGCCAACGATAGAAGACGGCAATCTCACTCTCAACAACTTCGAATATCGTGACGTTAAGGAGGGCAATGCTCGCTGGACTGTAAGGGCTACCACGGCTCGCTACTTTGAAGATAGACAGGAGACGGTTCTAAGTAAGGTAAATGCCTTATTCTTTCTCAAAGACGGTGGCCAGGTCACCCTGTTGGGAGATGAAGGGATTCTGAATAACGACAACAATAACATCCGAATCAGAGGTAACGTCCGGGTTCTCCACGAAGATGGCTATAAGTTGTTGACAGATAGTCTCGCCTACGAGAGGGACAAGGAATTGATTCATACGGACGATCCAGTTTATATTGAAGGCCAGGATTTCAACCTTAAAGGTCTGGGCATGCGGCTGGACCTCAAGAAACGTAAGTTAAGTATCTTACAAAACATAGAAACCATAGTGCAGGGGGTTGAGTCTTTCGGTGGAAAGCGCCAGACAATCTCGTAGCTGCCTGGCATAGGATGATTAGGTGAGAAGTCTGGTCAACAACAAATGGATGGGCCACGTTCACCTGGTGGTTACCTTGGCGGCGTTGGGGGTTCTGGCAGGCGGACTTTTCCAGGTCCAGGCCGCGCCCGAGAAGAATAATGTCGTCCGCATCGTAAGCGATCGACTGGAGGCATATCAGCAGCAACGGCAGGTTGTATTTATCGGCCATGTGGTGGCCACGCAGAAAGATCTTACCATCCGGGGCGACCGGATGACCATCTTCTACTCGGAGGAAGAGGCAAAGAAGAAAGAGGGCGAGGAGTTTTCCGGGCGGATCGACCGGATTGTGGTTGAGGGAAATGTCCACATAACTCAGAAAGAAATTGTCGCAACTGGAAACCACGCCGTATACTATCGCTCGGACAACAAAGTTGTGCTAACCGGGACACCTCGAGTTCAGCGGAACAAGGACTTTATTAAGGGTGCTTCCATTACCCTTTTTTTAGACAGCGAGAAAAGTATCGTCGAAGGTGGCCCCTCCGGGCCCGTGGAAGCGGCCATCTACAGTTCAGAGACCGGAGGATCTGTTGACAAAGGCAGCGTTGCAGGAACTGGAACATCCGGAGCAGACAGCGACGGAGGTGGGTAGTCTGGCTGCCACCGAACTGGTGAAGGTCTACCGCCGTCGAAGGGTGGTCAATAAAGTGAATTTGTCCGTGGGTCGGGGCGAGATAATAGGTCTCCTAGGACCCAATGGGGCGGGAAAAACCACCACTTTTTACATGATAGTTGGTTTGATTCGCCCAGATAACGGTCAGATTTTTCTCAATGGAAAAGACATTACCACCCAACCCATGTACATTCGAGCTCGTGAAGGGATCACCTATCTGCCGCAAGAGCCGTCCATTTTCCGTAAACTGACGGTTCAAGAAAACATTATGGCGATACTGGAAACCATGGACTTGAACCGCGAGGAGAGACGGCACCGACTTGCGGAACTATTAGATGAACTGAATGTTGGACATCTGGCCAATAGCAAAGGATATGCTCTTTCCGGAGGCGAGCGTAGACGGGTGGAAATCAGCCGAGCTCTTGCCACCTCTCCGAGTTTCCTCCTCCTGGATGAACCTTTTGCCGGAATCGATCCATTGGCAGTTACAGATATTCAAGGAATCATAGCTCAGTTAAAGGAGAAAGGTATCGGGCTTCTAATATCCGACCACAACGTGCGCGAGACGCTCAAAGTCTGCGACCGCGCCTACATTGTAAACGAAGGCACCATTTTGGAAGAGGGAGATCCTGACCAGATTGCCTCGAGCCCGAAGGCTCGCCGCATCTACTTGGGAGAAGAGTTTACCCTTTAAGGGCATTTGAAGACCATGGCCATAGAACTTAGACAGCATCTAAAACTTGCCCAACAGTTGATCATGACCCCGCAACTGCAGCAAGCCATCAAGCTGTTGCAATTGTCCCGTCTGGAACTGCTGGAGACGATAAGCCAGGAACTGGAAAGCAATCCCCTTCTTGAAGAGGGAATGGATGCTTCTCCAGAGCAAGACGATCAGGCGGAAGAGAGTCAAGCTGGGAAAGCTGAGAAGAGCATCACTGAGGTCACCATTGAAGAGAAGACAAAGGAAGATTTTGACTGGGAGAATTATCTAGGGGATTACAGTAGCGGCAGTAGAGTGCGGGTGGAGCGTGAAGAAGCTCGGGAATTACCGGCACTTGATAGCCGCCTGGTCAAAAAGCCATCCCTTGATGCCCATCTTCTCTGGCAGTTACATCTATCGCATTTTGATGAAGCCCAGAAAGAGGTGGGCACGTTGATCATCGGCAATCTGGACCGCGATGGTTATCTCCAGGCCACCCTGGCAGAAATTGCTGAGATGGCCGGTTGTGACGAGGATTCTGTAGAGGCGGTGCTCCACCATTTCCATGAGTTCGACCCGGTGGGCGTTGCGGCAAGGGATCTACAGGAATGTTTGCTCATACAGGCAAGAAATCTGAAGCTCGAAGATGATCTGGTGGTCAACATCATCACGAACCACTTGCACGATCTCGAAACCAGGAACTACCACGCCATCGTCAAGGCCACCGGCAGGAGCCCGGATGAGATCCGAGCGGCTATTGATATTATCACGGGACTGGAGCCCAAACCAGGAAAGCAATACGATGAAGAGGAAGTCCAATATATTAGTCCAGACATTTTTGTCTATAAAGTGGACAACGAATTCGTCATCCTCTTAAATGAAGATGGCATGCCTAAACTGCGGATTAGCCCCTTTTACCGCGAAGCTCTGAGCAAGGATGGTGACGTTACCGAACAGACGCGAGAATATATTCAAGGCAAATTGCGCTCTGCCGCCTGGCTTATCAAGAGTATTCATCAAAGACAGCGCACTATATACCGAGTGGCTGAAAGCATTATCAAATTTCAGCGCGACTTTTTTGATAAGGGAATTGCCCATCTCAAACCTCTGGTCTTGCGCGATGTGGCCGAAGATCTGAGCATGCACGAGTCTACGATCAGCCGTGTTACCACCAACAAGTATATGCATACACCCCGGGGGGTTTTCGAACTCAAATATTTTTTCAACTCGTCAATCAGTAGTTTCACCGGCGGCGCGGTGGCGTCGGAGAGTGTGAAGGAGCGCATCCGCCAGCTTGTCCAAAATGAGGATCCACGCAAGCCTTTTAGCGATAAGGCCATCGTCGAGAAGCTGCGCGAAGAGAATATTGACATAGCGCGCAGAACCGTGGCCAAGTACCGAGAACTTCTGGGCATATTACCTTCAAATTTGCGCAAACAGCCAGTTTGGGGTAGTAAAAGGCGAAAAAAAGGCAGTTGAAAGGCAAATTGAGGGATTTTGGAATTAAGGGATTAAGGAATTATAATAGAATCAGTGGATTGCCAAGTACAGAATGGTCTAATCCCTGAATCCCTAAATTCTTGAATCGTTTTCGGATTTGCTTCATTGGATGTTAGGGGTTAATTAGTTAACCACTGGATTTGACACTTATACAAGACGTTGTAGGGAGGATACAGATGCAGGTTTCGGTTACTTTCAGAAAGATTGACGCATCTGACACTTTACGGAATTACGCTCAGGAAAAACTCTATCGCATCAAGAAATACGTCGAGGATCCCATCGAAGCACATGTGGTACTTTCGGTGGAAAAATTCAGGCACATTGCTGAAGTCAGCATCAATGCCAATGGTCTCCGGCTTAATGGTCAAGAGGAAACTGGCGACATGTACTCGGCCATCGACATGGTGGTGGATAAAGTCGAAACTCAAATCAAAAGGTACAGGCAAAAGCTGAAGAAGCGAAAAAGCGACGGCGGGCCAAAACCTCTAGTAATGAAAATGAACGTCCTGGCAGGTGAAAGCTTCGAGGAAGACCGAGAACCGCAAGTTATCAAGACCAAGCAGATAAATGCCAAGCCGATGGATATAGATGAGGCGGTGATGCAGATGGATCTTGCCAACAGCGACTTTCTGGTTTTCACCAATGCCAAGACCGAGAACATCAACGTCATCTATCGACGTAAGGATGGCAACTACGGGCTCATAGAGCCTGAAAACAAGTAAGATAACCCGCCATGCCAGGCGGGAGACCTGATAGGTTGGGAGGGAGACCTGGAAAGACTTTGTAGTCACTAGGCAGACTGAGAGCATTCATGAAATTATTGGATATCCTGAACAAGGATTGTATTATTCCAGAGCTTCGTTCTCAGAATAAGCGAGAGGTCCTGGAGGAGCTCACCGGAGCTCTGTCAAACTGTAAAGCAAATCTGAATCAAGAGGCCCTAGTGGAGGTGCTGCTGGAGCGGGAGCGGCTGGGTAGTACGGGAATCGGTGACGGCATAGCTATTCCTCACGGCAAGATACAGGATCTTGACGAACTTATCCTGTCGTTCGGGCGCAGCACCCGGGGGATCGACTTTGATTCCATGGACGGCCGGCCCACCCACCTCTTTTTCTTATTGATAGCTCCGGAAAACTCCGCTGGAACTCATCTGCGCGCCTTGGCCAAGATATCCCGGTTACTCAAGAGTGCCCACTTCCGTAAGAGACTTATGGAAGCTGAAACCATAGAGGAACTCTTCCAAGTCATCCAGGAAGAGGACAAAGAGTTTTGAACTCAGAGCGCATCTCCGGTCGATTTTGTGCGCCCCTAAAGGTTTTCCCCGCCACTTTGAGTCTAATCACAGTCATATTAGGTGACTGTCCGTTTGCATCTATAAGATCTTCTTTGTGAGACCCCGGCTACAGTCTGCACACCGGGGATTGCTTTTTTCCTTCTCAACCACTGAATATGAAGCGATGGTCGTACCTCGTCACTTTTTTGGAATTTGCCAAGCGCTGGCGGGTTTGTCCAAAAAAGATCTGTTCGAACATTGGAGGTGACCATGAATGATCAAGAGAAAGGTAATAATCATAGCGGCGTGCGGGTTGTTGTGGTCACCGGATTGTCTGGATCTGGCAAGAGTACCGCTATAAAAGCATTTGAAGACCTCGATTTTTTCTGCGTGGACAACCTGCCGGTTGTATTGTTACCGGATTTTCTTAAATTACGGGAGGAATCTTCCGAGGACCTCTGGCATATTGCTCTCGGTATGGATATTCGCGAGCGCCGCTTTCTGGAGAGTTATCCCGAGATATTTAATGAACTGCGGCAGCGGGGCACCAATTTAGAGATTCTCTTTTTAGAAGCGACCGATGAGGCCCTACACCGCCGCTTCAGTCAAACGCGCCGCAAACATCCCCTGGTGGGAACCGGGACCGTACTGGATAGCATAAAAGACGAGCGTGACAGACTCAAAGATCTGAAGCGAATGGCCCCCCGGGTTATTGATACATCAAATCTCAATGTGCACGAATTGAAGCGGATGATCTCCAGGCTGTACACGATTTATCCGCAAGTGGAGACTCTGAACGTAAATGTGCTCTCTTTCGGTTTCAAATATGGTGTGCCGGCAGAGGCGGACATTATCATGGACGTGAGATTTTTGCCCAATCCTTTCTTCATCAAGGAACTCAGAGATCTGAATGGCACTCAGGAACCGGTGATTCGGTTCGTTTTGCAGCAGGAACACACCCACAGATTTTTGGAGAAATTTACCGACTTGGTCAACTATCTCTTGCCACGGTATCAAGAGGAAGGTAAAAATTATCTGACCATAGCTGTTGGATGTACCGGGGGAAAACACCGATCTGTGGTCATTACCGAGCAATTGAAAGAGCAACTGGCGGGACTGGGCTATCCCGTAACAGCGGGTCATCGGGATGTTGAGGTGGATTAGTCACCCTGCTGGAATGATGGAATGTTGGAATATTGGGAAGAAAAATCTTTATCCATTTATTTGTCCCACTCCTTTATACCGATGATTCCGCTAATCCATTATTCCATGTTCCATATTTAAGAGATTGACTTAATGGTTTTTTCAAGCGAGGAGAATACTGATGGTGGGCATTTTGGTTATAACTCATCGGCAGTTGGCACAAGAATTCGTGGCTACCGCTGAACTGATTGTGGGTAAAATGGAAAACTGCATAGGACTGTCTCTCGACCCTGAACTTCCCGTTGACGATCTGCGCCAGCAGATTACCAACGCAATGGATGAGGTAAATGATGGGGATGGAGTGATCGTACTTACGGACATGTTCGGAGGCACTCCCTCTAATTTGAGCCTCAGTTTTCTGAATCAGAAGGGAATCGAAGTTGTCACCGGCGTAAATCTACCTATGCTCCTGAAACTGGCACATTCGCGAGAAGATGTTAAGGTAGATGAACTGGCCCGAGTTATCAAAGACTACGGTCGTCGAAGTATTTCGTTGGCCAGCGAGATTTTGGACAAAGAAGTGGAATAATAGAAAGGTTCCTGGGATTTCTGAGATTAAGGACTGGCGGTCAATTGGGATGCAGGTGGTCAATCAAATATTAAGAGATCCGGGTCTACGATCCAGGGATTGTTTCCTAGAAGGGGATACCCTGCGCATGGAGGAAATGACGCGGACTGACCTTGCAGAAGTGCTAACCATAGAACGATCCAGTTTCGCCAATCCCTGGAGTCAAGCTTGTTTTGAGAGGGAGATGGAGGCGCCTTACGCCAGCCTGCAAGTGGCCCGTCGCACGGTAGCTGACAAAGTCAATCCAGTGTTGGGCTATATCTGTTTCTGGCTTGTAGCGAATGAGATCCAGATAACCAATCTCGCGGTGCACATCGGCTACCGGCGGCTCGGAGTTGGGAAAAGATTACTTTTGCACGCTCTCGCCCTCGGTTATTCAACGGGAGCGCGCTTGGCGGTTCTCGAGGTAAGGGTGTCGAATAAACCGGCGCGGCTTCTCTATGAAGGGTACGGTTTTGTGGCTGTGCAGAAAAGACCCCGCTACTATGCTGAATCCAGAGAAGACGCATTGGTTATGCAATTGCATTTATCTTGTTGCAACACTGGATATGACAAAGAGCCTGCGAGACCTTTCCTTTAGCCTGACAATTTGTCATCATACCAACAGGGCTTTCTCCTCTTTCTTCGTTTATTTAGTGTCCAGTAGGGTTGGGCCTACATAAAAATTGGGTTTCAATGGAAGATGAGGACATTAGCCCGCATGATTCAAGAATCGTTTGGATTCGAGCAACCGGTCAGAAAGACCGATAGTCGATGATGAAATGCCATCTCATGTGCTTGGCAAAACAGAGATGGTAAGAGCTTCTCCAGTAGCAACTGCAACGTCTTTAGGGAGGATAGGAATATGGCTGTCAAAGTTGGAATCAATGGGTTTGGTCGTATTGGTCGCATGGTAATGAGAAGCATTATTCAACGCGGATTAGACATTCAGGTGTTGGGGATCAATGATCTCAGTGACCCAGAGGAGTTAGCTCACCTGTTGCGCTATGATTCCGTTCATGGGCGCTCCGAAACAGCCGTGGAAGTCCGTGGGGGCAATCTGGTGATAGGGGGCAAGGAAATCAATTGTACCCAGATTCGGAACGTGGAAGAGTTGCCCTGGGGAAAACTTGGGGTGGACATTGTGCTGGAGTGTACCGGTCTTTTCCGTGACAAGGAATCTTCCTCCAAGCATCTAACCGCAGGAGCCCGCAAGGTCATTATTAGTGCACCAGGAAAGAATGTGGATGCAACCTTTGTTTTGGGGGTCAACGAGGAAACCTATGAT
>CP070735.1:1657667-1677162 GCA_020347625.1 Deltaproteobacteria bacterium | reverse complement strand
TTTCGCCAAGATTTCTCAAAAACCTTAGTGAGGCTTCAGAAACGCAAAGATGATTCTTGCATCCCACCTTCTAAGCTCCAGCTCTAAGATATATACCCTCCCACCATTTCGTTTGGAGTTTGCATTACATACTTTAATCTAAACTTTGTCTTTTTAGAACCAGCCACAATATCTGTGGTCAAACCGAGAATAGGAAACTGCTATTTTTTTGGAAATGGCACAAAACCTACCTACCGTGGCAGGATGGCCTCACACCCACCACGTCCCTACTTAAATCCGCTTTCTATCTGCTATAAGAAAACAATTGACTATGGATATAATTCTTGACGCTGGCAGCATTGGGTGGCCCTTTAGACAAACTTCTTGACAAACCGCAAGCCCTCTGAGACTGTAAGCCTTGAACCTACCAAAGGCGCATGACCTCGATAGGTAAGTTCAGACGAAGCTATGCGTTAGCATACAAACATCCAGATTCAAACAAGTCATCGTAAGCCCAAACTGGATTAATCATGAGAAATTGGGCGGTCCAATACGAAAGGCTCATCACTGAAGTCTTGGAGGGTCTACTTCGTCCAATCTCACACACCTGAAAGCGGAAAAATCATTTATCCAATAATTTTGACATCCAGGAGGGGAGGGGTACCATGGGTGAAAAGGTTTTGGTGGTGGATGATGAACTTGAAATCAGGGATTTGCTCAGAGAGGTTTTAAAGCAAGAAGGCTACGAGGTACTTCTGGCTTCAGCCGGAGAAGAGGCCATAGAGTTGGCAAAAAGAGAGACGCCACATGTAATCTTGCTGGATGTTAGGATGCCCGGTATTGATGGGGTAGAAGTCTGCAAGAGATTAAAGACTGAGCCGAAAACGCAGTACATACCCATCATAATGATAACCGGATATGATGAAAACAAGATAGCTGCGATTGAAGTGGGAGCCGATGATTTCGTCAACAAACCCATTGACTTGGTGGAGCTGGTAGTCCGTGTGAAGTCGATTCTTCGTACACGCTACCTAACCGATGAACTGGAAAGAGCTGTGGCTTATATAAAGGAACTTGAGAAGAGTCGGCAGTAGGTTTAATGTAAACCGAACCAAAACCAAGAAAAGTTTTCTGACATACCATCGAGGGTGGGAAGAGCCGACAACTGTGACCCTTCTACAACGAAGGCTGGAAGGTTCTTAATTCTCTTAAGAACTCAACGGCTACCCCTTGTCTTTCCTCCTCTATCCTCTTGACTAACGCTGGGCCAGTGAGAACTAACGTGTTGTTTTGTCCGGTAAATTCAGGAGGCAAATATACTCGCATTTCCGCTTGATCATTCTTATGGAAGGTAGGCCAGGATGGGCTTGAGATAAAAGCGCCACCTTGGGACAAGTCTTGGGTGATCCCGTCTACCTCCTTGGAAGTACGAGCGAGCTTGATCTTTATTCTGAAACTTCTGAGGGTTCTCGTGTACTTCCGTCTTTCGAAAGACTCCATCTTATGCCCCTTCAAGCCAAAGAGAAAATAAATCGCGAGCTGTCTATAATATACAACATGACCAACTCTTTACAAATAATTAACAAAAAACTGACAAAAATTTAACAATCTACGAATTTTTCGTATTTACAATCAACAAGAAACATAATTTAATAGCAAAATATAAGAGTTACGTATTTATCCAAAATTTTCGGTCCTAGCTATTCTCCAAGAATTGATATTTACCAATCAGCCTGATCCCCAAAGCTCCGGACCCAGAGTCTCCATGTGGAGGTGGTCCTATGAAAGAGCCAGCCTGGGAAAAGTGCCAGTATTACAGTAGCGGGCATTGCCCAAAAAATCAAGCCATTGACAAGGCCTATTTGATTCCCCAGCTACTTGAACCCTCCGAGATCGAAACCGCAAAAAAAATCTGTGAGCAGTGCGAAAAATGCCATGACGAAAAAAGAAAGTATCAGCGGATAACCAGGCCTTTGAGGGTTGTAGTCACCAACAAAGAACCGAAAAAAAACATTGAGGGCACCATTGTCGATGTGAGTATCAACGGTGCCCTTGTCAAACTCGACGATTGGGTGAACTTCACCCCGGATGAAATGGTTGATTTACAGCTATATTCGGGTGATAAGGTTTCTGATCCAGTAGAAACTAATGTAATCAAACTAAGTGGTCGAATCAAAAGATTAACAAAAGAGAAGCAAGAACTAGCAATAATGTTTACAAAAACCGCCAGTGTGAAAAAATGTGCTAATATTTAGCAAAAGTTTGCTCAAATTACATTACATCTAGCATAGGTGTTTAGCTAAAAAATTTTTATCTGTCAAGAAAAAAATAAAAAATTCTTTATTTTTTAGAAATCTTATACACAATTTGATCAAGATATTTAGATGAATAATAAGAAATGCCATAATTAATTAAGAATATATAATATACAAATAGAACAATGATATTTTATCTACAATTTTTGAAACATAAATACATTCTAAAAGCTCTTTTTATGACAGTTTAATATTTTTTTAAAGAATCTATATAAGAATTCAAACAGTATAAATACGAGACTACTTTTACACTTCGATTCTCATAGTGAAACTGTTATACCCTGATCAAGCTCCTGAGAGAGCGGTCAGGGTTTTCTTGTTTAAAGTGGCGACCAGGCAAGGTGCAAAGGTAAACTATTATGGAGTCAGCCTACTTTAAAATGGGAGCAGGCGTCTTATATTATTTTATACAAGGCCCAGAAGAGAGAGTTATAAAGATCAACTGGGCTTAAACGTTCTGAGGAGAAATAGCCAATGAAAAATCCTGAGGGTGATCCTTTTGTTTTAGCCGGTGATATTGGGGGGACAAAGACGAATCTCGGCTTTGTCCGCCAAGGAAAGACCCGTCCTGTTGCAAAGGTAATTGAGACTTATTCCAGCAGGGAGGCGCCGAATTTGGAGTCTATCATCGCGCGATTTTTAAACAAACATCAGGTGCCGGTTCAGAGTGCATGCTTTGGTATTGCAGGCCCGGTGATAAATGGGCGATGCCAAACCACCAATTTGCCGTGGTATGTCGCCGAAGATAAGATCAAGAAACGCTTCAAATGGGCCCATGTCTCCCTTATCAATGACTTGACAGCCACGGCTCATGCCATTCCTCTTCTGAGCAGTCGAGAGCTCTTTCGCTTGAACAAGGCAAAAAGTCGCAAAGGGCAGAATCTTGCGCTGGTCGCTCCAGGCACGGGTCTGGGGAAGGCGTTGCTTATTTTTCGAGACGGAGAGTACGTCCCTGTACCTTCCGAGGGGGGGCACATCGATTTTTCTCCAAACAACGAAGCAGAAATCAAATTATGGCGTTACCTTCATAAACGATTTGGGCACGTCAGCGTAGAGAGGGTCTTGTCTGGTCCCGGATTGGTGAATATTTATCACTGGCTCAAAGAAACCGGCCGCCATCGGATACCTAATTGGTTGGCCAGGAACATGGAAGAGATGGATCCGGCAAGGGCGATTACCGAAGCCGCACTTGATGGTAAGCATCCCGTGTGCGTGGCGGCATTGAATATGTTTGTCTCCATATTTGGAGCAGTTGCCGGTAACCTGGCCTTAATCGCGATGACTACAGGAGGTGTTTACCTGGGTGGTGGGATCCCACCTAAAATCCTGCCTAAACTGAAGGAATCTATGTTTATGCAGGCATTTACAAACAAAGGCAGATTCAGTGAACTGTTGGAGGAAATACCTGTCCGGGTGATCCTCAACGAGCAGGCGGCCCTGTTGGGGGCGGCACATTGTGCCCTTGGCCGTTTGTAGGAATGAGCATAGAGCATAGGGCAAAGAGCATAGGGTTAAATATTTCGAAATGATTTACCATTTTTTAAAGAAGTCTCCTGGCAGTTCTGGGTCGAAGAGGAATATCCATGAAGCAAACAAATGAACATAAGCGGTTGGCCGAATACCGCGAGCGCAAGTCGAATTGGAAAAAATGGGGGCCATACCTCAGTGAGCGAGCTTGGGGGACGGTTCGGGAAGATTACAGTGAAGATGGGGAAGCCTGGGATTTCTTTCCCCACGACCATTCCCGCAGTAGGGCCTACCGTTGGAATGAGGATGGTCTGGCGGGCATAAGCGATCGGAATCAATATATCTGCTTTGCCCTAGCCCTCTGGAATGGGCAAGATCCATTCCTGAAAGAGAGACTATTCGGATTGACGGGCTCCGAAGGGAATCATGGCGAAGATGTAAAAGAGTACTATTTCTATCTCGACAACACTCCAACTCATAGCTACATGAAAATGCTTTACAAGTACCCGCAAGCGGAGTTTCCTTATGCCGATCTCTTAGAAGAGAACAGACGGCGTGGATATCAAGATTTTGAATATGAACTCCTGGACACCGGGGTCTTCGACGATGACCGTTACTTTGACGTTTTGGTCGAATACGCGAAGGCGGACCAGGATGATGTTCTCGTCAAGATCACTGTTGTTAATCGAGGGCCTGATCCGGCGGAGTGCCATGTGCTTCCAACACTTTGGTTTCGAAACACCTGGAGCTGGGGCTACGAGGCAGGCCCTATGGGAGACGTGCCGGACAAACCCGAACTGAAACAAATCGACGGGTCCAAAAATATATCCGTGGTAGAGGCCAAACACCCCGGTGCCGGGACCTATTTTCTCTATACCGAAGGAGCGGACGAGCTGATCTTCACGGAAAATGAGACAAACGCAGAGCGAATCTACGGTCTTCCAAACCCCAATCCCTATGTCAAAGACGCATTTCACCGCTATGTGATCGACGGTGAAACCATTGTAGTCAACCCTGAGCGCTCAGGTACGAAAGTAGCAGCACTGTCAAAGCATACAATCGGGCCTGCGGAGTCTGTTACCGTGCGACTACGCTTGGCAAATAAGGCTCAAGAGGCTCCGTTCAGAGATTTCGAAAAAATCTTCAGACAGAGGCTGAGTGAGGCAGATGAGTTTTACGCTGATGTCCAAAATCCACACCTGGCTGAAGATGAGAATTTGGTACAGCGCCAAGCGCTTGCAGGGATGCTCTGGTCCAAGCAACTCTATTACTACGATATTGAACAGTGGCTAGAGGGCGACCCTGGTGGCTCACCACCACCGTACTCTCGCAAGCATGGACGCAACCACGACTGGGAACACCTGGTTAACTTCGATGTGATCTCCATGCCAGACAAATGGGAGTATCCCTGGTACGCCACGTGGGATTTAGCTTTTCATTGCATTCCTTTGACTCTGGTTGATCCCGATTTCGCCAAACGGCAGCTGGAGTTAGTCACCCGCGAGTGGTACATGCACCCCAATGGACAGCTACCGGCATATGAGTGGTCATTCGGCGACGTCAACCCACCGGTACCAGCTTGGGCTGTCTGGAGAGTCTACAAAATAGACGCCAAGCAACAGGGCAGACCTGACCGCAACTTCTTGGAGGGTGTCTTTCACAAGCTGCTACTCAACTTCACCTGGTGGGTAAATCGCAAAGATGAAGACGGCAGAAACGTTTTCCAGGGGGGCTTTCTGGGGATGGATAATGTAAGCGTTTTTGACCGCAGCCAGGATCTGCCTACCGGCGGGCATCTCGACCAGTCTGACGGGACGGCTTGGATGGGCTCCTTCTGCCTGTCCATGTTAAAAATTGCCCTGGAATTGGCCAGAGAGGAGCCAGTTTATCAGGACATAGCCACCAAATTTTTCGAACACTTTTTGCGGATTGCCAATGCAATGACCCACCGAGGCGAGCATGGGCACAGCCTCTGGGATGAGAAGGATGGCTTTTTTTATGATGCGCTCCATTTGCCCAACGATCGGGTCATCGCTCTGAAAGTGCGCTCATTGGTGGGGTTGCTCCCCCTATTTGCGGTGGATACAATTGAGCCGGACATCCTGGAAACCATGCCAGACTTTAAACGGCGCATGGAGTGGTTCTACAACAACCGTCCCCATCTGAGTAAAAATCTTGCCTGTATTTACACGGGAGGTCTTGGTGAGCGGCGACTATTGTCCATATTAACTAAAGAGCGGTTGTTGCGTGTCCTGGAGAAGATGCTAGATGAAAATGAGTTTCTGTCTGAATTCGGCATTCGCTCGGTCTCGAAGTACCACCAGGAGCATCCTTACAGTTTTTACGTGGACGGCCAGCCGCACACGATAAGCTACCAACCGGCGGAGTCTGAAAGCGGTATGTTTGGTGGCAACTCCAACTGGCGGGGTCCCATCTGGTTTCCCATGAATTATCTTATCATTGAGTCCCTGCAAAAGTTCCATCACTACTATGGGGACGACCTAAAGGTGGAGTGTCCCACCGGATCCGGACGAATGATGACCCTATGGGAGGTGGCCACTGAATTGTCCAAACGGTTGATGCGGCTTTTCCTACGCAATGCTGAAGGCGAGCGAGCCATTTACGGTGGGTTGGAAAAGTTTCAACGGGATGCTCATTGGCGCGACCTAATCCTCTTCAACGAATACTTCCACGGAGACAATGGTGCAGGCCTGGGCGCTAGCCATCAGACGGGTTGGACTGGGTTGGTGGCCAAGCTCATCCAGCAATCAGGAGGCCGGAGCTAAGCCGAAGCTTACAGCTTATGGCTAGTCATTGGTCATTGGTCAATGGTCATTTGGTAAGAGTTGCGTCGCGTGATCCAAACTCCACCGGCCTCAGCGCCGTCTTCTTATCTCGACTTGCGAATCCTGACGGTTAACAACTCCTGACGGGTAAATACTTCTTGAGCGGGCACGTACTCATAGACAGACAACTAGAGCAATCTCTGGGGTGCGTATTACAGCCTTTTGAAAGAGCGTAAGACGCGGCCATCTTGGCCCCTCTTCTGCTATAATCCCCCTCTACCTTTCTTTGGAGGACTCCTACCTTTCCCGGAATATTCGATGTACCGGCATAGGTAACATTCTTTAAACCAGCCAGCCTGCCCTGCTCAACGCACCTGTTCATGAGCTCCCTTGTGGCTCCCAGATGTTCATCAAGGACAAAGTTAGGCCTGAAGGCGAGGAAACAGACGGGGAGATCTTTAGATATGGAGGCGAGGAAACGGCAGAGAGGTTCAATATCATCCTCGTTCACCTCGGGAACTGCGACTATCCTAAATTCCCACAGCTTTTCACTGGCAGTTCTAGCTACTATTTCTGCATTTTTCAGGACAGGATCAACCGGGGCCCCGGTAATGGCCCTCATGGTGTCGTTGTAGAAGGCTTTGATGTCGAAAGTCATCGAGGTGGTGAAATTCAAGATCCTTTTGAGAGATTTTTCCGTCAT
Source organism: Deltaproteobacteria bacterium (assembly GCA_020347625.1). Taxonomy (GTDB): domain Bacteria; phylum Desulfobacterota; class Syntrophobacteria; order BM002; family BM002; genus BM002. Next base: position 1,669,912 of record CP070735.1, on the reverse strand, counting down.
AAAGCCATTGGTATCAAAATTGACCTTCAAGGCGGGCCTGAGTTGTCTGGCCTCTTTTACAACCTCTTCGATGAAAGGAAGATGGATTGTGGGTTCACCCCCAGAGAAGAATATCCTGTCGGCGCCCATAAGAATTCCAGCGGTCGATTCGAGCATTCTAATGGATTCCTGGGCGAGGGATTTTGGATCCACATAACCCTCCACGGCCATCCGATTATCAGGAAACTGGGATATGGTCCAATTTTGACAGCCGACGCACTTGAAGTTGCATCCAGCAACAAAGATGGTATAGCTTTCCGGAGGGGCTGGGTGAAGGGTTCTCGAGGCGACAATGGGACCGGCCATGTGGCACACGCCCAGTTCGCCAGCCACACGGTCCACGCCGCACCTGTGCTCACAAAGCGTGCACTCTTTCAGATCGTTCTCAAAACGCATTAGCAATCTTTCTTGCTTCAGGTGGGTGATGGATTTCTATCGATGTTTAGAAGTCTGGATTAGTCACCAACCAAACGTCAGAGGGCTCGTGTCCCAGTTCCACGGCAGCATGGTAAGCGTGAGTCAGACCCTCAACAGCATGGGTCAACGCATAGGCTACACTATTATCAGATTTCATCGCCGGGAAATATACACTTTCTTGACCGGGTGTTTGAATGAAGTGGCTTTGCTCAAAGTAGACTTCTTTGTCTCCTGGGTATCTAAAGAGTCTTATCCGAATTTTGGGAGTAAGGTCGCCGAGGCGGAAAGACACCTCTTGAAGATGAATCTTGGCATCTATAAGATTCTTATCTGAAACTGCATCGTCGATGGTCCATGCCAAAACGGTATCCTCCTCTCTTTCGTTTTCTTACAACCATATACTACATAGCATAGCAGGTAAAGAGGCCTCATTCTCCTGTTCTCACTCCGTTCGATAGTTCTTACCGATGGCGATTCTTTGGGTCCCTATTTATCCGAAAGGGCTAACCTACCTGGACTGAGGGGGGATTAATGTTCCAATTTTGTTTACTTCGACACCACCTTATTCCCTCTGCCATATTTTCAGGTTATACTACGAAATGGGTAGGGTATAAATTTTCCCCGTTTACACTCTATCCTATTGAAACCTCCCTGGATTTGCCCCACCTCTGCATGGAGCCGCAGAGGTGGGGTTTTTCTTTATTTGAGCAAAGCGGATAGCGTTTGGGTGAACGGTGAACGGATTGATCCGTGGATTTAAGATCGTCGAGGAAATAGAAGATACTCTACGGAAGGCGGAGACCCAAGTGAAGAGGTACAAGGTACAAGGTGCAAGGGACAAGGCATAGGGTAAGAAATGGAAATCAAATATTCTTTCTTTACCTGGCCCTTAAACCTTCTACCTTGTACCTTTCCCTTCGTGCAGCTAACTCCTTTTATTCCTTTACTATCTTAATGGTTGGAGCGCTCGATCCAACTCGCTATTTGGCACAGTGGTGCGCACCCATTCAAGCAATAACTTAGGGAACATCCACTCATCCCTACAGCTTGCACTGCAGAAAAAACAGATCTCCTTACCACTACAAACGATCATATTAGGTTTACTCTCAGCGAAGCTTCTCTCACACTGATTACAAATGTGCATGTTTTTCCTCCTTACCCCAATGTTGCAGTTACTTAATGCCGAACCGCTAAGATAATAGCGGGCCCCTCTAATCTGCGTCTCGCGGTGTCGTTCTGATGTGTTTAGTGCTTAGTTCCTAGTGCCTAGTTGCAACGGCTGCCTGCTGTCTGCTGCTCACTAATGCAGGCCTTGTACCTTGAGCCCTGTACCCTGTATCTTTCCCTTCATAGGGCGGGTATAACCCTATTCAACAAAACACCTGAGCTGCTCACAGCGCGAGTTTTGTCGCAGTTTACTGATGGCCCTTTTCTCTATCTGGCGGATGCGTTCCTTTGATACACCTAATCGCCCACCAATTGTTTTGAGTGTCTGTGAGGGCTTGCCATCGATACCAAAACGTGACTTGAGCACTCCCTCCTCCCGGGGAGATAGCGAGGCCAGGACCTTGCGGATGACATCCACAAGCTCCTGTTGGCTGATTCCTTCAAGAGGCGAGGGAATAGTCTTGTCTTCTATTACGTCAGTAAGCCGCTGCTCCCTCTGTCCAATCGGCGCTTCAAGAGAGGCTGGTCGATTAGAGAGCTGGGCGAGCATCGTGACTTTTTCAAGGGGGTATCCACAGCGTTCGGCAATCTCCAAGGGACTGGGCTCGCGGTCCAGTTCCTCTATTAGTTCTGAAGTGATCCTAGAAAAGAAAGTCTTCATCTCAACAACATGCACCGGGAGCCTAATGGTGTTGGTCTTCTCATAAATGGCTCGGATAATGGACTGCCGTACCCACCAAGTAGCATAAGTGCTGAAACGGTTCCCCTTGGTATAGTCATATCGAACAACCGCTTTGAGCAGCCCCATGTTGCCCTCCTGGACAAGATCGAGAAAGCTCAGGCCTCGGCCGCGATACCGCTTGGCGATGCTTAAAACCAGTCGGAGGTTTGCTTTAACCATTTCATCCTTAGCTGAGTTGATACTGGCAACAATGTCTCGAACCAGAGCGTTCAATTCTTGGCATTTTTCAGAAGCTCCCTCTTGAGCCGCAGCTTCTTCCAGGGTGGATACAATATAAACCACCATCTTCTCGCGCAATCCTGGATAAGATTCTACGTCGCTTTGCCATTTAAGGATCTTTTTACGAAGATGGGGGTAGTAGTTTTCAGCAGCAAAATGGTCGACAACAAGGTTCACGAGCATTTCTTGGCCTTCTTTTATGGTCTTAGCCAATTCAATCTCGCGCTCAGGAGTTAGCAGAGAAAATTGAGAGACATCTCTCAGATAGAAACTAATGAGATTTTTTTGAAACTGTTCTTCTTCCTCAGCTTCCGGAGGTGTGTGGGATTTCGGCAGACCAATCTTCCCTGCATGACCCTGGCTTTTATTGAACTCATCCAATGCTGGGTCTGCTACAGTGGGGTTGAGCTCTATCCCAGAAAAGGATTGCGCACCGTCCAAAACATACTCAAAGCCCAAATCTTGAATAGTCAAGTTGCAAGACTCATAATCGAGAGACACTGGCATGGTTGTACTCCTAAAAAGAGTGAGCGGCGGCTAGTGCCGCATTCGTATATTCTCTTAAAACGGACTCTTATCCGAGGTTTTGGAGTGTAGGGATGCAAATATGTCTTCTAGACTACTGATGATGTATTAGATGTAAATCAGGTGAATTGAGTATATGGTGTGAGGAAATACTGTATTTTTGCAAATTATGGAGTGTAGACTTCCGTGTGAATCATTAAAGCTCGCGTCTTTTCCATAGGGGTTAGCGGTTTGGACTATTTAAATCGAAACCTATTCGAGTGGAGATATCACCCACCAACGCCACAATCTCCTTAGCACTCGTTGCCCCTTTTGAAAGGAAGTAATCGGCTCCGAATTGTTCTGCTGCCTGCCGATACTCTGGAAGATCATAGCTAGTAAGAATTATGACGATAACCTGAGTGTGGCGTGCCTTTATTTTGCCGGTTATTTCAAGGCCGCTTGCTCCAGGCAGTTTTATGTCCATAAAGACGAGGTGAGGCACAAAGGTCTCAATTTTCTCTAGCGCCTCCTTACCGTCCCCTGCTTCTTCCACAACCAACGAGGGGAATCGGTCGCACAATATCTCCTTAAGCGATTCTCTAAATGTAGCGTTATCCTCAACGATTAAGGTATGGAGCATGCGATTTTTCCCGTCCCGTATTGTCTAGGTCAATAACTCTTAAAACATTTTAAAGCATCGACTCACGGGTAAGAATGGGGTGAATATGGTAGACACCTTCATATTGCACAGTATTTTAGGAAAGGCGAAGGGTCGGGGGTGAGCCGAAACTGAAGCGAAGCGCTTTACAGTTGCGACTTCTGAATGTATTCTAAACGGAAATGGTCAGACCATAGTTGGTGATGTTGTGCGAGAAAAACATAAAATTGTTATTGCCGAAGACCACACTATATTAAGAGAGGGACTGCGGGCCTTGTTGTCTTCTGATCCTAACTGTAGCGTGGTGGGAGAGGCGGAAGACGGCCGCCAGGCCATACAATGTGTTGAGCAACTTGGGCCTGACCTTATTCTGATGGATCTCTCCATGCCAAAGATGAACGGTATTGAGGCTATCAGAGAGATCAAAAAGCGAAGCCCCGAAACGAGGATATTGGCACTGACCGTTCACAAGACGGAAGAATTCATTCTCGAGGTCCTGCAGGCTGGGGCAGATGGATACCTTTTGAAGGATGCCTCCTCGGTTGAACTGATGATGGCCATAAGAAGTATACTTGGGGGAAAGCGCTATATAAGTCCGACGGTTAGCCAAATGGTGATAGAGGGATATTTGGATGGGAAGAAGGGACTTGAGTCTGGCTCACCATGGGATACCCTCACCAAACGCGAGCGCGAAATCCTCAAACTCATTGCCGAGGGATATAAGAACAAGGAGATCGCCGACTATCTGTGTATCAGTGTAAAAACAGTAGAAAAACACCGGGCCAACCTCATGAAGAAACTTGATCTCCATAGTGCATCAGCCCTCACAGCCTATGCTATGGAAAGAGGATTGATCACTCGATAGATATCATTGGGGTTGGGGCTAAGAATATTTAAAGATCCTTCGACACTGATATATGAAATGTCGTTCCCTTATCCTTACCAGGCTCTGCCCAGACGTTGCCTTTATGGCGCTCCGCTATTTCACTTACAATGGCTAACCCAAGGCCAGCCCCATCAATTACTTTAGACGCGTCGTCCCTGCGAAAAGGTGCAAAAAGCCTTTCATAATCTGCCCCTTTGAGCCCAGCTCCGTTATCGCTCACAGAAAAGACGTGGAAATCGTCGAATTCCTGATGACCAATTCTGATCTCGCTTAGATCTTCTCCACCATATTTCAAGGCATTGTCTACAAAATTTCTAAAAACCCTTAGCATCGACAATTTGTCTAACTTGACCTCCGGGACAGTTTCAGGTTCATGCCACTCAATTTGACGAACAGCGAGCCGCGGTGAGAATTCGTCTCTAACGATCTCAAGAATCTCTTTTACATTGGTTTTAACGAGATTTAAGGGGGCTTCTTTCGTTGTGATGTAAACATTGATTTTTTCGACCAGGGCGGCAAGGTGCACAGCAGACTTTAGGATTTGCTCGCAATAGTTCCTCCCCCTTTCGTCCAAAACATCCTTGTACCGTTTATGAAGAAGCTCTGTAAGTCCGTATATTCCCACAGAGGGACTCTTGAGGTCGTGCATAACCGAGTAGGCGAAAGACTCCAGTTTTTCCGAACTCTTTCGTAAAGCCTCTTCCACCCGCTTGCGCTCAGCTATTTCGACCTGTAACTCTTCATTAGCCTTTGCTAGTTCTGCGGTACGTCTTTTCACCTGCATCTCTAAATGATCATAAGCTTCTTTGAGCGCCTCCTCTGCTTCCTCACGCTCGATGATTCTTCCGGACCGTTCGGCAATGACATTTAGCAGGCTCCTTTCCTCCTTCATAAAGGGCCCCTCATCACATTCTGGTTTCTCGTCCAGATAATAGACCTCTAAAGATCCCCGTATCTCGCCCTGCACAGTAATCTCTCTGACTTGTTTCCAAATGGTTTCTCTGAAATTTGCAGTCCTGAATTCCTGTTCCCCCAAGATGAATCGAGCACAAGTAATCTCCGGATACTGCCAGGCAGGGGGAATCAGGTTGACGATCCCCTGAAATATTTCGCTCCAGGATAATTCTTGTTTTTCAATCAGTCTGGAAACGCCAAAAAGGCAATTCAATTCCTTTAGACGCTTGCCAAGATCGTGACTTCTCCTCCGCAACTCTTCCTCCACCTGCTTGCTCTCGGTGATGTCGCGGGCAAGATGGATACTCCCGATAATATTTCCATTAGGGGTGCGGAGAGGCGAGACACTAACTCGAAAATCACCGCCCAAACGCTTTTCATGAATCTCAGCCGTATGCTCTTCACCGTCAGCCAGTAACTTGGTGTGGGGGCAGAATGATGGGGGTTCATCCATGCCGTGGATGTTCTGGTAACAGGTCATCCCCACAGCCTCATGGGGATGAATGCCCAATCTCTCGGCCATCGCCCTGTTAACCCATGTAATCCGATAGTCTCGGTCTATGATTGCTATTGGATCCGGTATAATGTTGAAGGTTCGCTCCCACGCTTCTATGCCGCTGGCAAGCGGGTCATCAGGCTGCATGGATCCACTTTTCGGGTGCTCCGATTCCATAAGATGCTGGACCAACTCCACCGAATTTCCCTCGAGTTGCTCCTTCTTTCTGTCTTCGCCTGTCATTTCGTTGTCCTTAATGAAGGACACTAAGACTTGTTGCCCAAAATGTCTAAATTGCAGCCCCATCAGAGCAAAAGAAGATCAGGGTGAAATTCGCACTGGCGAGCAAGAAAATGGGCTAATTTCAGGCTACAAGAAGGCGGAAAAACTGGCAAGAGAAAAAAAGATGGTTAGTCTGGGTATCGCACGAAATACTTGGAATCTCTTGCAGTTAATTAGTCATAGAGAACCTAATCTTTTGGACCGGGTCAGAGTTCAGGGGATTGCAGATTTCAGATTGTAGATTGCAGATTTTGCCTTAAGGTTAAGCTTTAGACAGGCGACACACCCAATTAAGATATCGACGGCGGAATCAGGACTGGAGGTGGGTAAAACATAACTCAATTCCAACTGGCTGGGTTACCGCTGCCGGGGTAGACAGGCGATGGATGGAATGGTATGGTTCTTGCTGTTTTTACACACTAAGAGCTTAAAACCGGCATAGCGTATCGGAGAGAAATAAAAGGTACTTTTAGACGGAGAGGATGGGCTGCTCGAATAGCGCTGCAAGGCAAAGACGTTTATTAAAGATCTTGGCCGCCCATACTGTGCCGCCACCGGTCAGGGCGGGTCGGCAACGATTAGCATTCATCAGCCGGATATCAGTGGCTAACCGACAACCTAATTTGTTGAAGCCTGCGGCACCAAGTGAAGACGTATGGACAATCATGGATTAAAGCGCGCGTCTGTATGTTCACCTGTGCTGCAATCGCACATTGATGCGACGATATCCTTTAACCGAAGGCGGAGAGGATCTTGCCAAGGCTTCACTTTGGTCGAGGTGTTAGTCGTCGTTGGCATAGTGGCGACCCTGTTTGCCATTGCGATACCGATGGTGGAGGAATATAAATACCGGGCGCAAGTTGCCCAAGCCATAGGGGATATTCATACAATTCAATCGGAGATCGCTGCGTTTACAGCAGAAAACGGCCGGGAACCTGATAATGATGTGCCGGCGGAGATTCCCTGGAGTTATATAAATGACCCCTGGGGAAATCCATATGAATACCTTGATTTCGCCACAGACAGCATGACTGGACCGCCAGGGGATCGAAAGCCGGCAAACGCGCGTAAGGACGGGAGTGATCATCCGATAAACACTGACTACGATCTTTACAGTAGGGGAAAAGACGGGCAAAGTAAATTGGGTCTCTTAAACGAGCAAAGCTATGATGACGTTGTCCGGGCCAATGATGGCAGATATATTGGTCTCGCTCATAAATTTTGATTTGCGGTGCAGATCATGAAAATCGACTCGACATTCCTTCGGAGTAAGGTGGCGCGCAGGATTTTTCTGCTTTTCGTATTATGTGCCCTCCTTCCCATTGGCGCTCTCGCCATCCTTTCTTTTACCCACGTAACCAAACAACTCACCGAGCAAAGCCAGAGGCGGCTGCACCAGGCGGCCAAGGCCATGAACTATACCATCTCTGAACGACTGCTATTTCTGGATGCCGAAATGCGGATGGTTGCGTCGACGCTAGCTAACGGCCCGGTCAGTACCACCAACCATGGCTTCCAAGAGCTGCGCGATCGCTTGGACCAGCGTTTCAGGACCTTCGTCCTGGTCGAAGATTCAGGAAGCACCACGGTTCTTCTGGGCCAGAAGGAGGTGCCGCTGAAATTGAGCGCAGCACAACAGGAGCACATACGTTCCGGCAGGACCCTTCTTTTTACCGAGAGTCGCCCGCATGGCCCCGCTCGTATTCTGATGCAAAGAATGTTTGATCCGCAGTTGCCGACTCGGGGAATTTTGTTGGCAGAAGTCAAGCCGACCTACCTGTGGGGTACTCCCGACGAGAGTACGCTGCCTCCTATGACCGAGCTTTGTGTCCTGGACCCTGATAATCAGATGATCTTTTCCACCCTCTCCCACCCGGTGTCGTTCACCGAGCAGGTGGTCTCCCAGATGACTGGGGTCAAGGCGGGACAATTCGAGTGGCAACATGAGGACAAAACATATACCGCGAGCTTCCGGTCAATATTTCTGAAATTCAGATTTTTTTCGCCGAGTTGGATCCTGGTACTGAGCGAATCCAAAGCGCATGTGCTCGCACCCATGGCCAGATTCAAGAAAATCTTTCCCCTCGTCATCCTCCTGTCTTTATGGGTGGTGCTGCTACTCAGCATCAGCCAGATTAGGAGGAGTCTGATCCCGCTAGAAAAACTGCAAGAGGGGACAAGGCGGATCGCCGAGAGGGATTTTACGACTCAGGTGACAGTCACCAGCGGTGATGAGTTTCAGGAACTGGCAACGTCGTTCAATACCATGGCCAAGAGATTGGACAGACAGTTCAACACCCTTACCACCATGAACGAAATAGATCGGGCCATCCTTTCTGCTTTGGACACGAGGAAAATAGTAGACACTGTGCTTACCCGGATGCGCGAGCTGCTCCCCTGTGATTGTGTTGGTGTGGCGCTGCTCGACTCCGAATCTCCTAATGCCGGGCTAATGCATATCCAGTACGGCGACGCCGAGAGTGAAAACTGGCTGGTTCCCATCACCCTTGCGGTTGAAGAGGTGCAAAATCTCAACGATAACCCTGAACAATTACTGATAGAGGCGACAGAGGAATATCCCCACTATCTTGCCTCTCTGGCGGGGATGGGAATAGAGTTGTTTTTTGCTCTTCCCATGTTTGTTAGTGAGAGGCTTTCAGGCTTGATCGCCGTGGGCTACCTTGATCCAGAGGTGTACAGTGAGGAGGATGCGGTCCAGGCTCGCCAGTTGGCTGATCAGGTGGCGGTGGCAATGTCCAATGCCCGGTTGATTGAGGAGTTGGACGAACTAAACTGGGGTACCCTCTACGCTTTGGCCAGGGCTATAGATGCCAAGTCTGCTTGGACTGCGGGTCACTCCGAGCGAGTGACCCAGCTCGCCTTGAGGATCGGCCAGGTTATGGGACTCAGTCAAAAAGAACTGGATGACCTCCATAGAGGGGGACTACTTCACGACATAGGCAAGATAGGCATTCCTCCAGAAATTCTCGATAAGCCTGGCAAGTTGACCGATGAGGAATATCAATTCATGCGTGAGCATGTGCGTATAGGTGCTCGTATACTGGAACCAATTGATGCCTATGCTGGAGTCATACCCATCGTATTGCAACACCACGAGTATTATGACGGCAGCGGATATCCGGACGGCGTCGATGGTGAAGATATCAGTCTCGGGGCCCGCATCTTTACCGTATCCGACCACTACGATGCCCTGATTTCAGATCGTCCCTACCGTGAGGGGCTGGCCCGGGACACGGTCATTGAATTCATCAAGGAAGGGATCGGCAGCAAGTTCGACCCTAAGGTGGTGGATGCGTTCCTTGAAGTCATGGCTAAGGAAGACAGTGAGCTCCAGGAAGAGGTGGAAGAAGCTGGCCTGCATTCTGCCCCGTGATAATACGCGCTATGTTTTTGCGATAAATGAAAATCCCACCGCACCAGTTGTAAGATGCGTATGAGATCAAAGACCATATTACTGTCAGTTGTCATAGCATTGCTTTTTTCCACGCAGTGCAAGAAAGAGGTAATTGTTCCGGATGAGTTGGTCGGGATTTGGGAGACGAAATATCCAGGATATACCAACCGGGACATTCAAATTACCAAGGATACGATCGTCTTTGAACAGGGAGAAGGATACTTTGACTTTGTCACATACCCCATCGTGGGGATAGACAAAACCGTGGACGACACGGGAAACACTTTATACGTCGTCTATTACGTCATCCCCGAGGGGCTAAAATATGAGTTCCCCATCTACTATTCCCCGGAAAAGGGTGGCACCTTTCGGTTCAAGAACCGGCCACAAATTAAGTGGACGAGAAAGAAATCTCAACCTTAGGTTTGCATACCTGCCATACCACCAGCAGACTGATAAATTCTTTTGACGCCATCAATTTTTTGCTGAACGATTGGTAAGTTCGCCACCTTTTTGAAAGCGACCAATATCGTTGGCGGTCGACGTGCAAATGGCTAGCACCATGTTTGTTTGGACAGTTAAGGGCGGGGAATGATTCTTGCACGTATGTAGGCGGAAATTGTAGATCTTTGGGCCCTTCATGGGGGTGTTGTCGGGAGACTGATCGTTTTGGTTGGAGATTTACAGGATGCTTACTGAGAAAGAAAAACTCGAGGTTTTGACCAACCTGGGAACGGAGCTGAATCAGGTCAAAGACCTCGACATCCTCATGGAGCACATTCTTACGGAGGCCCGCCGAGTTGTCAACGCCGATGCGGGATCAATATATATCCGAGACAAGAGTCAACTGCACTTCACCTACACCCAGAATGCCACCCTCCAAAAGAGGCTGCCCAGGGGAGTAAAGCTCATCTACAACACTTTTGCCATTCCAGCGGATGAGAGCAGTATAGCAGGTTATTCGGCCATCACCGGTAAGACGTTGAATATTCCCGATGTCTACAAACTTGACAGCGCAGTCCCATACAGCTTCAGTCGACAATTTGATGAGACTTCTGGCTATAAGACGCACTCGGTATTGGCTATCCCTCTCAAAACCCTGAGGGAGGAGGTCATCGGTGTGCTCCAGGTGATCAACTCCCAAGATGAACAGGGCGGCATCATACCATTTTCAAGAGAAGACGAGAGGATGATGGATCACTTTGCGAGCATGGCCACCATGGCCCTGGAAAGAGCACAGATGACCCGAACCCTCATCCTACGGATGATCAAAATGGCTGAGTTACGGGATCCCAAGGAGACGGGCGCTCACGTCAACCGGGTTGCATCGTATTCTGTGGAGATATACGAGCGCTGGGCAGAAGAGAATTCCATTCCCGCGGAAGAGATCCGGTCGAAGCGAGATGTGCTGCGTATGGCAGCCATGCTCCACGATGTGGGCAAGATTGCAATATCAGATCAAATATTGAAGAAACCTGGGCGGCTCACTGAAGAAGAATATGAGATTATGAAACATCACACCTTTTTTGGGGCAAGACTCTTCATTGAGCGGAAATCAGATTTTGACGAGGCCGCAGCAGAAGTTGCCCTTAACCATCATGAGTGGTGGAATGGCAAAGGTTATCCCGGCCACGTGGATCTGGCGGCCACAGGACCGGGGCTAAGTTTCTCTGTACAACAACTCGAGCCACGCGGAAAAAGGGCCGATGAGATCCCTCTTTTCGGTAGGATTGTTGCTATTGCGGACGTTTACGACGCCCTCTCCACTAAGAGGGCATACAAGGAAGCCTGGGACGAGGCTGATATCCTCACGACCATGGAGCAAGGGGCAGGGCAACAGTTCGATCCCAACCTCATCGAAGTCTTCTTTTCCTCTTTGGATGTGTTCCGGTCTATTCAGCACCGCTATCCTGACAACGAAGAGTATACAGGTGGCGATGAAGAATCTATTTTCCCGCCGATTTTAATTTGACCCTGCACAGTTTTATTTATCTCTCGCATCTGCAATCCGCAATCTACAATCTACAATCTACAATCTAAAGTTACCCCCTTCGACAATCCTCGCAGATGCCATCAAAGCGGACTTCCACTCTTTCAATCAATCCAAGAAAAGTGCGCTCGAGCGATTCCATATTCAAATGGACAAATTCTGGTTTGATACATTCCATTTCGCCACATTCTGTACAATAAAAGTGGGAATGAGGTTCATGATTAATATTTGGAGCCAGACCGTAACGGAAGGAGCGGTCACCGGCACTAATGCGCTCAACCAATCTATTCTCCACCAAAAGGTCGAGGTTACGGTAAACGGTAACTCTGTTAACCCCTTGGGTTCGGTTCAATCTTTCAATAATTTCTTGGGCACTCAGCGGGTGGGGGCTGTTTCCGATGATTTCCAGGACACTGAGTCGATTGGCAGTATGGCCCAAACCTCTATTTTCAAGGAGACCAAGGTAGTCACAC
>CP070735.1:1653772-1657567 GCA_020347625.1 Deltaproteobacteria bacterium | reverse complement strand
ACCTCCCAGCTTGTCCCTGAAACCCATATGAGTTGAAATGCGTGCCACCCTGCCAACAGAGGTTTCCATCCAACCTCTGAACCAGCTAGCTTTCTCATTCACCACTTCCCCACCGGGGACGGTCTCTGGGCCTCAACAGGCTTCCTTTGACTGGGCTTGCACGCCAACAGAGCCACAATCTGACTTTAGATTCTCGTCTTTCATACTATATAACCTTCATTTGAGGATGCGCGAGTCTATATACGGTTAAATTATAACAGATAATCCCTATTTGCAACGTGGGAATAATTTGGTATTGCAGATTGCGGATTTGGGAGGGCAGAGGGCAGAGGGCATAGAGTAAGGATTGCGAATTTGGGATTTAAGAATTAGGGGATTGAGGAATTGAGGAAATTCCAAATTACAAATCACAAATAATAAACAAATCACAATAACCAAAATTCCAAATTCCAAAATTACTTTTTGTTTCGGTCATTGTGTATTGGAATTTCAGATTTATTTGTAATTTGGTGCTTGGGATTTGGGATTTAGGAAGGCATAGGGCATAGAGAAATACAGCTAACAGATTGCAGCAGGCAGCAGGCAGATTCGAAACGACGCGCAGACACGGGGGCACGGAGACGCGGCGAGAGATAATAGTTCTATCGATAAACACTCAAGACGATTTTAACGATTTTAACGATTCACCTTTTACCGTTCACTCTTCACCGTTCACTCTTCACCTCTCTTACTCTTGATCCAAGATATTACGAACTACCTTGAGCATGTGTTCCACATCAAAGGGTTTTCCCACAAAGTCTCTAGCTCCGGCCTCAATGGCTTCTTTTCCGGGTCCATTGGCTGAGTAACCACTGACAATCAGAATCTTTGCCCGAGGATTTACCTTGAGAACCTCTTCAAAGCATCTTTTGCCCCCCATTCCGGGAATTACGAGGTCCAAAATGACAAGATCAATTTGCTCCTGTTTTTGCCGATAAAGCTCAAGTCCACTTTCCCCGTCGGTGGCCGTGAGTACGGTATAGCCGGCATCACCAAGTAACTCCACCCCCAACTCCCTGATATACTCTTCGTCATCCACCAATAAGATGGTCTCAGTGCCCCCCTGAAGCTGGTCTTCCAAATCTCTTGGGTGATCCTTGTCACCTTCGTGTTCAATGGCAGGCAAGTAGATTTTAAATGTGGTCCCAGTTTCGGGCTCGCTGTAACACAAAATGTAGCCCTCGTGGTTCTTGACTATTCCGTATACCATCGCCAACCCCAGACCCGTTCCTTTGCCGACCTCCTTGGTGGTGTAGAAGGGTTCGAAGACGTGTTCCAGAGTTTCTTTGCTCATGCCATGACCGGTGTCTGAGATGCTGAGCATGACATATTGACCCGGTCGCGCACCGAGATGAGCTTTACAGAATTCTTCATTAAGCGTGACTTTTTCCGTCTCAATGATAATTTTTCCTCCCTCCGGCATGGCGTCCATGGCATTGACTGCCAAGTTCATTAGTGCCTGCTCAACCTGAACCGGATCACCGTTGACTATCGCGGGAGTTTCCGCCAAGTAGAGTTCGATCTCTATCATTTTCGGAATAGTGCGCTGCAGCAGGTTCCTCAATTGCTCTACCTCATGGTTGAGATCGAGGGGTCGTCTCTCGCTCTGCACTTTACGACTGAAGGTAAGCAATTGCCTGGTAAGTTCGGCACCTCTCTTGGCGGAACGGTGGATTTTCTGCAATGGTTCGTAGTTCGGTTGATTTTGACTTACACCGTTGAGCAATACTTCGGTGTAGCCCTGGATGACCTGAAGCAAGTTGTTGAAGTCATGAGCAATACCTCCAGCTAAAGTGCCGACGGCTTCCATCTTCTGCGCTTGCAGCAGTTGGGCTTCTAATGCAACCTCTTGGGTCACATCACGGTTTACCGAAACAAAATTTACAATGGCTTCAGAGCTGTCTCGGATGGGCGAGATTATGGTCTCGAACTCACGCAAAGTTCCGTCCTTCATCCTGTTGTTTATCCGGCCCGCCCACGCTTTGCCTCGGGAAATTGTATCCCACATTTCCGTATAAAAGGTCTCGTCGTGGCGGTCACTCTTGAGGATAGAGAAGTTGCGCCCGACGATATCATTTGGAGTAAAACCGCTCAGTCTCTCGAAGGCAGGATTTACATATTGGATCGTTCCTCGTCTATCGGATATGATGACACTTTCTGCGGCCTGCTCGACAGCCGTTGCCAATCGGAGGCGCTCCTCCGCCGCATCTCTGCTCTCAGTGATGTCCATAATCATTCCGGATATGACATCTTCCTCGAGGACAGCGGTGAGGATTACATTTTTCATATTTCCAGTCTTGGTAAGCAGGTCAACTTCATAACTGTTCGCCTTTCCTGTCTTCTTCAAGGTTTCAATTAATGTGTCCCTGTCCTCGAGATTAATGTACGTTGCCAGAACGCCAACAGACTTCATCTCCTCAAACGACTCAAAACCCATCATTTTAATCAATGCCTCGTTGGCATAAACAATATTTCCCTCGAGGTCGGTCTTATATATGCCGACAAGAGCATTATCCACAAGGTTTCTGTACTGTTTCTCCGATTCTCTCAGGGCCTTTTCCGACTGTTTGCGCTCTGTGATGTCCTGATATACGGCATATATCCCTACTTGCTCACCATTAAATGTGATGGGGTAGCCCAGAATCGAAACATCAACCAGGCTGCCATCCTTGCGCTTCCGAACAGTTTCCTGCTTGACTATCTGACAATCAAGGGTTCTCTGAGTTAAAGTCTCTGCCTCCTCAAGCAAATCTTCGCTTACCACCAAATCGTTAATATACTTTCCTCTAACTTCATCAATGGAATATTGAAAAAGTTGTTCGAACTCCGTATTTACGTCGACGATCCTATCCTCTTTGTCCAATATGACACTTGCCTCTGGGGAATTCTCGAAAAGATGTTGAAAGTATGTCTTTTGAAGATTGAGCTCTTCCTGAGCGCGCTTGCGCTCTTCAATCTCCTGGGTCAATTGCTCGTTTGCTTTAACCAGCTCGGAAGTGCGCTCCGCCACCCGTTGCTCGAGCTCATCATGGGCTTGTCGCAGTGCTTCTTCAGCTCTTTTGCTTAATGTGACGTCACGCAAAATCACGATGTTTCCGGCTGGATACCCATCGCGGTCTTGAAAAAGAGAAGTGCTCAGTTGAATGTCCAAAATCCTGCCATCCTTGGTCAGTCGCCTGGTTTCGAATAATTGAACCTTCTCTCCTCGAAGCATACGATCTATGGCATCTTGAGTTTCCGGCCGGTTTTCCTCTGGAACAAAATCTATTCGCTTTCCCTTTAACTCCTCAAATGACCAACCAAATGTTTGCGTGAAGGCTGGGTTAAGATAGCTTACATTTCCTTCCATGTCGTAAACCACAATGGGATCAGCTGACGCTTCCAGGAGGGACCGATGGCGCTGCTCACTTTCGAACAGTTCCGCTGAACGCTCGATAACCCGCTCCTCCAGTTCCTCGTTGAGCTTTCTTATCTCCTCTTCTGCCTTGTTGCGTTGGCTGATGTCTCGAATAATGGCTTTTGTCCCCTCTCTGTAAAGGACTACGACCAAGACAACAGTCAGTAAGCTCACACTCAAGATTGATGCCGAATCCATGAGGGAGTAGCAGAGGTAGCCAACTGCTGAAACGGAGAGGAAGGCCAATAAAGCCAAAACTAACAAAACTGTCCTGAGTTTCATCTCGACCTTTTACCCTGGCAAAAAACACAAGGGTGTCTTCTTGCGACCCCATTTACGACCATGGCATCACTTTGCTT
>CP070735.1:1650034-1653672 GCA_020347625.1 Deltaproteobacteria bacterium | reverse complement strand
GGCAGTGGGTGGCGGCTATGCCGAGGTGTTGCCCACACAGGTGACAGTGCTGGCCGTAACTGCTGAGCATGCCAAAGACATTGACCTTGAGCGGGCACTGGCTGCCAAGGAACGCGCTGAGCAACGTCTCAAAGAGCGGCAGGAGGGTGTCGATTTCGCCCGGGCCGAAGCCGCTTTGCAAAGGGCTATCGCCCGCGTAAGGGCTGCGGAGAGAGCCAAAATCTAGTCTAGACCGATAATCCGATATTTCAAGGCGGGTCCGAATGGGGCCCGTTTTTTTATTCTGAGGGACCAGGCACAAGGCACAGGGCGCAAGGCTCAAGGCGAGACGAGCGGGCGTGCGAGACGGGAAAGTTATCCGTTATAAGTTATACGTTATTAGGATGTGGACACTTTAAGCCTTTGTAGCGGTTTAGATCTAATATCACCAAATCCGCTTTTCCCGTATAACTAATAACGTATAACCAATAACTTTTATGTGCCTAGTGCCTAGTTCTTAGTGTCTAGTGTCACCGTTGCTTTTTTCACCTAGATACAGTAAAAGAGCAGTATGAACAACGTCATGGCCCTGGTCCTGGCCGCGGGCAAGGGGACCAGGATGTACTCAGATCTTGCCAAAGTGTTACACCCTATCTGCGGTCGACCCATGCTAGCTTATGCACTGGCAGCAGTACAGCAGTTAGGGCTAGCCAGGATTTTGGTTGTGGTAGGCCATCAGGCTGAACGCATCCAGGAGGTTTTCGCTGAATCACCTGTGGAATGGGTATTGCAAACAGAGCAACTGGGCACGGCACACGCAGTCCAGTGTGCTCTGCCACAAATGGCTGGATTTAGCGGCTCGGTTTTAATTTGCTGCGGTGACACTCCCCTGCTAACCAGTGAAACACTGCGCAGCTTCATCAGTGGACATGCCAATGGTGATGCCGCCCTAAGCGTCTTGAGTATGGTGCTGGAGCAACCAAGACATTACGGCCGGATCATCCGGAATTCCCAGGGTGGGGTTTCTGGGATTGTTGAAGAGAGAGATGCCAGCGAACAGCAGCGGAATATTCGGGAAGTAAACACCGGAATCTATTGTGCCAATGCTGACCTGTTGCGTACGCTCATTCCCCAGATCAATAACGATAATGCGCAGGGTGAGTACTACCTGACGGACCTGGTCGAGAAAACGGTTGAGGCAGGCTGGAAAGTACAGGCCATAACTGGATCAGATCCTACCGAGTTCCAGGGGGTCAATAGTAAAGAGGAACTCGAGGCAGCCGAAAGAGTAATTGCGCAGCGTATGGAGCATAGGGCATAGGGCATGGGGTGTGGGTAAACGGTGAAAGGTGAAAGGTGAACGGATTAAGACAGGGTTCCTCAACCGTTTACCGTTCACCGTTTACTGTTCACCGAACGCTCTGCGCTTTGCTGCGAACGCAGTGAGCCGACAACGGACCACGAACGGTTTGACATAGAGATAAGGTCCAGCTCTAACTCTGAGCGGTGAGCTGGGTCCCGTGAATCGAGGGAAGTAATATGTGCGGTATTATTGGACACATCGGCCGGAACGACTGTGTGGCGCTGCTCGTCGAGGGGTTGAGACGGCTGGAGTATCGGGGCTATGACAGTGCCGGCATAGCTGTAGTTAGCGAGGATAAGATTGAGGTGCGTCGTTGTCAGGGAAAACTAGTGCAGCTTGAGACGCTCCTCAGGGATGAGCCGGTGCAGGGCTTGGTGGGCATCGGCCATACCCGATGGGCCACCCATGGTCCCCCTTCCGACATCAATGCCCATCCTCACAAAATAGGTCCCATCGCGGTGGTTCACAATGGGATCATCGAAAACTACCTGCCCTTAAAAAGACAACTTCTCGAGATGGGCTGTCAGATCCACTCAGAGACGGACACTGAGATCGTTGCCCAGCTGATTAACAACCAGGTTGAAGCAGGTGCTTCTTTCGAGGAAGCAGTGACCGAGAGCCTTCAAGTCATCGAAGGCTCCTATGCTCTGGTGATCCTGAATGAGCGGGAGCCGGACAAACTCATTGCGGTGCGGAAAGAAAGTCCACTGGTATTGGGACTGGCATCCGATGCCTTTCTGGTGGCTTCGGATATTCCTGCCATTCTTGGCCATACCCGTGAAGTGATCTTTTTGGAAGATGGGGAGATGGCCATTCTTTCCGAGGACTCATTCGAGGTAAGAGGGGCAGATGGGGAAACTCGGGAGAAGGAGGTGTCCCACATAACCTGGAATCCGGTCATGGCTGAGAAGGCCGGATATACCCACTTTATGGAGAAGGAGATTTACGAGCAACCTCGTGCAGTGATCGACACATTTCGCGGCCGCATCAGTGAGTCTTCTGGGGAGGTGTTCCTTGACGATACGAATCTGGGAGACGACTTGATTCAATCCCTAAACAAAATTGTCATTGTGGCTTGCGGCACCTCATACCACGCCGGTTTGGTGGGAAAATTTCTGCTGGAAACTTTTTGTGGTTTGCCTGTTGAAGTGGATCTGGGATCAGAGTTTCGCTACCGCGATCCCATCATAAACTCTCAGACCCTGCAAATTCTTATCTCCCAGTCCGGTGAGACTGCGGATACCTTGGCGGCCATGCGTGAGGGCAGTAAGAAAGGGGCATTTCTCCTGGCAATCTCAAATGTGGTGGGCAGCAGCCTGGTGCGACAGAGTGATGGTGTTCTTTATACCCACGCTGGTCCTGAAATCGGCGTTGCCTCCACCAAAGCCTTCACCACCCAGCTGGTGGCGCTGTATCTGTTATCCCTCTATATTGGTATCAAATTGGGCAAGATTTCACTCAAGGAAAGTCAAGAGTGTATCTTGGAGCTGGTGAAGCTGCCCAAGAAAATGGAAGCCGCCCTTGGCGAAGACCAGCTCATTCGTGCAATTGCCAGAGAGTATGCGAATGCGAGAGACTTTCTCTATCTCGGGCGGGGCATCAATTATCCAATTGCCCTGGAAGGCGCATTAAAGCTCAAAGAGATATCTTACATCCACGCAGAGGGTTATGCAGCCGGTGAGATGAAACATGGGCCCATTGCGCTCATTGACGAACATATGCCGGTAGTGGCAGTGGTTAGCCGCGGTCTGACCTTTGAAAAGATGCTATCCAACATGGAGGAGGTCAAAGCGCGCCAGGGCAAAATTATTGCGGTGAGCGACAACGGGGGAGAGGAACTTTTGGACAAGGTTGACGCCCACATTCCGGTGCCGGCAACAACGCCATTTCTGGCGCCGATTTTGTTCACCATTCCCATGCAACTGCTGGCGTACCATGTTGCAGTGTTCCGCGGTACTGACGTGGATCAACCGCGGAACCTGGCGAAAAGCGTGACGGTCGAATAAAACATGGCGCAAGGCGCAGGGCTTAAGGTGCACGGAAAAAGATTAATTTAGAAGCTGTTGCTTGCCTTGAGCCTTATGCCTTGTGCCTTGTGTCTAGTTTTTACTTGCTTGACTCATGAAAGAGTGAGAGATTAGAATAGCCTTAATAGCCGAGAACTGCTGATAACTGGAAAGGGGGTTTCGTGAGCGAGGAACACACTGATATTCGGGGCGCAGATATAGCCATGGAGGAAACAAGCGACAGTCAAGATACCCCGTTTGATCGGCTGGAAGCAAGAATTGATGCTCTC
>CP070735.1:1646219-1649934 GCA_020347625.1 Deltaproteobacteria bacterium | reverse complement strand
TCCTTTTGGAACTAATTCTTATATCCTCATTTGCCGAAAAACAAACGAGAGCGTGGTGGTCGATGCCCCGGGTGAGGCGAACTTGGTCTTGGATAGGTTAAAGGAAACTCAGCCGAAATATATCTTGATGACCCATGCTCATTTTGATCATATCGGTGGACTGGTGGAGCTAAAATCGGCCCTGGAGATACCGGTTGCTGCCCATCCGGCAGACGCCAAAGATTTGCCCCTCGAACCCGACTTACTTCTCAATGATGGAGATGCAATTTCTATGGGAGCTATTGAGCTGAGGGTACTACACACGCCGGGACACACCCAGGGCGGTTTATGCTTCCTGGCAGGTAGCCACTTGATTGCCGGCGATACTCTTTTCCCAGGTGGCCCAGGCAAGACCCAGTCGCCTAGAGACTTCCGGCAAATTATTGACTCCATTACCCAGAAAATTTTTGAATTGCCAGAGGACACAAAGGTCTATCCCGGACATGGGGAACCGACAACCGTGAAAAAGGCAAGACAACTGTATGAAATCTTCTCTACTCGACCGCAGGATCCGAATCTTTGTGGGGATGTAGAGTGGGACAAATCGCAAAGCGCATAGCGCATGGCGCAGAGCGTATACCCAGATACTGCGGGGTAAGTCTAAAGACCATTAAACAAATGCTAGTTGTTGAATTTACCAGAATGATGTTTGTCTAGCCGTCTTTCCAAACGCTATGCGCTATGCGCTATGCGAGCTTACCAGCTAATTTCCACCCTATGAAAACCCTCGGCCAGTTCGAAATCTTCACCCTCCGCCATCTCCCTGCAGCGCTCTCTTAGCCACTCTTCCGGGTTAGGGTTGGGAAACCCTTGTAGCTGGCTCTCGTGACAGCGCAGCGCCTCAATCTTAAGATCGAAGGTATCCGTGATATCCGAGCGATAGTTTATATCTTCCGCGGCCCAGAACAAGATCTCCTCAACATTGTGCGGCTCCAGACCTTCCTCTAACAAATCAGGATAAGCCAGATGATCTCTCGCATAGGGAAAAACCGCATCGAGCGTAACCTGGCCGGCAATACGATGGTCACGATGCCAGAGGTAACGGCGGTAGGGGTCAGAGGTCACAACTATCCTGGGCCGATAGACCCTTATCAGACGAACGATCTGCTTTCGAAACTCTGATGTATCCTCCAACGCCTGGTCCGGGTATCCTAAGAAGATGACCTCTCGAACACCCAAGACTTCAGCCGCAGCCCTTTGTTCTTTTTTCCGGATTTTAGCCAATTCTTCTGGTTTCAAACTACGGTCACTCGTACCTTTATCTCCACTTGTGCAAACAACGTAGATTACTTGCTTTCCTTCTCTGGTCCAGCGTGCCACCGTCCCTGCAACGCCGAATTCGGCGTCATCCGGATGAGCAGTTACCACCATTATGTCAACGGATGTTTTCACAGTAAGGCTCCTACCCCATGGAGACATTTCCGCAACAACAAGTTCCAAAATGATAATGTCTGAGCACAGCACCGTATTCATCAAGCATGGCGGAGGCCACATTTGCCCAACTGAATCTGAGCACCGTCGAGCGAATCGCGTCCGCCGATGGTGGGTGTGGTCGTGAGATGAATGTTTCTATACCGTTTGCCAGTAAACGGGAAGAGCCATTTTCCACCACATGCCCCGTCTCACCATCTCTTAGAATACTCTCCATGGCCCCCACCTTGGTTGCTACCACGGGTGTCCCGGAAGCCAAGGCCTCCAGTGCCACCAACCCAAAGCTTTCATAGTGAGAGGGTACAACCAAAGCGTCTGCAGCACTGTAGTAAGGCGGCAAGTTATCTTGTTCGACCCTTCCCACGAAAGTAACAGAATCCTGGATGCCCAGCTCCCGGGATAATCTTTGCAGGTTTTGCGACTCCGGTGTACTCAAGCCATCGCCACCCACAATTACCAGTCGAAGCTTCTGATAGTCCTTGAGATAAGCTACGGCCGCCATCAACCTGTCTATGCCCTTCAAAGGGGCGAATCTGCCGACAAACAGCACGATGGATTCATCTTGAGAAAAACCCAACTGCTGCCGAGACGTAGCCTTGTCCAATGGGCGGAAAAGATCCAGGTTGACGCCGCAGGGTACAACACCAATCGTTTCAGGGGATGCCCCATAGTGATGTATTAGATGGTCTCTTTCCTTATCCGTGGCGACGAGTATGCGGCTGCAATTTCCTGCCAAATATTTCTCGATGGCCGTGCGAAGTTCGGGTTCTTTCTCCGAACCAGCTGTACTGTTTTTTACTGCACCAACCGTGTGGAACATGAAAACATGGGGGACCTGCCAGCGTTCCTGCGCCCAGTTCCCCACTCTACCGGAAAGCCAATAGTGACTGTGGATGAGATCATATTTACGGTCACTAAATTCCTCCAGTTCCTTGAAGAAGTCATCCAGATGGGCGTAAAGCGCCAGTTTGTTCATATGGCCGTTGTTTCCGGCTCCAAGATGAATAAGCCGCACGTTTTCATACAATTCAGCTATTTGGTCTTGTCTGGTATCTTTCAGACGGGTGAAGATGTCGATGAAATGACCGCGCTTTCCCAGTTCGCGGGCAAGCTCTCGGACATAGACACTCATTCCTCCGGTGTCCTTTGTCCCCAATTCTCCTACGGGACTGGAATGGATACTGAGCATTGCTATTCTCAACTGTTCTGCTTCCACCTGAGCCACCTTTCTGGATTTAAGTGTGCACTTCCGCTGTCATCCAAGTTTAACTTGACATCTGTACAGGGCAACCGGTTTACCACCCAAGCGATGTTTATATTCTTCCCTGCCTTTAAGAAAATCGTACTTCTTTATCCCTATTTGAATGCTCTCCTTGATACTGATCACCTTACTGAGGAGACCAACGCTGAGCGAACTGAATCTCCCATCGTAACCATTGTTGTAGAGGTACATGGTGGAATTATAATCGAAGCACATAACCGCGGCTGCAGGGTTCCCATCAAGATCGAGAAAAAAAAGTTTCAAGAGGTTTACTTTCGCCATTGTCTCAGCAAGTGACCGAAAATAATTGGCCATTTGACTGGTCATGAAGGTCGCCTTGTCCGAACGGCTCAATCCAAAAAGCGCCAGAAAAGTCTCCATCTCATCCATCACCTCTTTAACATCCTCCACAACCCGATACTTGATCTCCCCAGCCTCGTGTAATCTCCTTAACTTCCGTCTTACCTCATGCCGTTGTTTGCCGTTTAAATTGCTCAAAAATTCGTCCCAGCTAGCTGGCAAGTCTAGCTCCAACGTAACGTCCTCCGACTCAACAAAAACCTCACACGCCAGCCTCTCAGCCACAGCGACAAGTTCAGTGAGCACTTTAGAGTCAGCTCGAACAGAATGGAGATCCAGACTGCGAATACCTTGCTGCCTTAGATGATAAATGATCGTTTCGAAAAACTCCTGCCCCCTCCCGGGAGCAACGATGAAATCCTGATAATCGCACACATCAGGGTCGCCGATAAAGCGTGCTTCTTCCCCCTCCACCAAAAGCGGGGCAATGCCGACAAGTTTGTCCTTATCTCTGACGGCTGAGAGGTATGGGGCCGATCCATTAGTGAACGCGCCCCACCAGACTTTCAACCAGCCGGGTAAGACAAAAAGACAATCCCATTCCAGCGGATATCCTGGATTCAGCCAATAAGAAGCCAGGCTGTCAAAGGTCTCTTCGGTTACAGTAAATGTCATAGTTTTGTT
>CP070735.1:1643394-1646119 GCA_020347625.1 Deltaproteobacteria bacterium | reverse complement strand
TACAAATTTGGTCGGCACGCATATCTAAATTTGCTGGTGTCTGCCCAAGATATCAGTGGGTTGCAACATCGCTGGGTGTATCTTCGTGCCGTAGCTGAACAAGATAGTGAGCTCATTGGCCAGTTTCTGGATAAAAAGATAGAAGATGAGAAACTGATCCAAGAGCTGGCATCACGGGAAGAGCGACTCAGAGAGCTAGTGAAAGAGATTGGTCAGCAGAAGGCAGAGATTGAAAAGGTCAAACGACAGCAAGTGGCACTGCTGCAGGATATTCACAATCAAGAGGCGATGTACCAGCGCTATGTAGCTGAATTGGCTGCTGTTTCCCGAGAGCTGGAGAAGAAAATAGATGGTTTGCAGCGGCAGCTGGAAGGCGATAAGCCCGAAGTTCCCCAACCGGATGGAGGGTTTGCCAACAAGAAAGGTGCTCTACCCTATCCGGTAAGTGGTAAAGTGGTATCTACGTTCGGGACGAAACGACACAAGAAGTTTGGCACCAAGATTCGCAGTAATGGCATTGAGTTCGCCACCGAGCACCTGTCTCCAGTTGTGGCTATTTATTCAGGACAGGTTCTGTATTCAGCGAAGGTCAAAGGCTATGGCAAGGTGATCATCATTGATCACGGTGACAAATATTATACCTTAACTGCCAATTTAGCGGAGGTTACCAAAGAGGCTGGTAGTCAGGCAGAGGCAGGCGAACTTATCGGCTATGCCGGGTATTCTCCCATGCCGGGAGAGGAAGGCAAGGTCTATTTCGAGGTGCGTCACCTCGGCAAAGCCCTGGATCCACAGGATTGGTTGCTCCCAGCGTTAGCCAGTTTATCAGGAGGTACCATCCACTAGCAGGCATAAGACTTGCACGCCTTGCTCCATCGCCAATGAAGCGTTCAGCCTTCAGCTGTCAGCTTTCAGATAAAGGAATGCGGCTGTACACTTATATAAAATTGCCCGCTGATTGTCCCGACGAGGCGGGACTGACAGCTCCATCCGGGAGTCTCGTATCTCCGGGTGGAAACTAATTAAATATTTTTGTGGATCGAAGCACTAGGAGGATGCATTTTGAAACGTAAAGTTAGATTGACTATTTTGATTGCGGTTCTAATCTCTCTGGTGGCTGTTTTTGGCTGGGAGCGTTTGAGTACTCAATACGTAGCTGCTAAGGACCAGAAAGTCTACGAGAATCTCCAGATATTCAGCGATGTTTTGGATATTGTGCAGGAAAATTATGTGCAGGAGGTGGAGGATCAAGAATTGATCGAAGGTGCTATCTCCGGCATGCTGAAGACGCTGGACCCTCACTCATCGTATCTCAACCCAGATGCTTACAAAGAATTGCAGGTAGAGACCAAAGGTAGTTTCGGTGGCATTGGCATAGAGATCACCATCCGTGATGGCGTGCTCACCGTTGTTTCGCCCTTGGAGGGGACGCCCGCCTATGAGTTGGGAATCCAGGCGAGTGATATGATCCTAAGGGTGGACGGCGAACCCACCAAAGAAATGACGCTCATGGAGGCGGTCAAGAAAATGCGCGGTCCCAAGGGAACGAAGGTGGTTCTTACCATCATGCGAGAAGGGTTCACCAAACCCAAGGACTTCGTGATTACTCGGGCCACTATTGCCATTAAAAGTGTGAGAGCGAAAACCCTAGAGTCCGGCTACGGATATGTTCGGGTCTCTCAATTTCAGAGTTCCACCCTGCGGGATCTACGTCAAGCGCTGACCAAATTGGAAAAAGAAAACAAGCCGATGAAAGGGATCGTATTAGATCTGCGGAATAACCCGGGTGGCCTTCTGGACCAGGCGGTCAAGGTGAGTGACGAATTTCTTGATGAAGGACTGATCGTCTACACCGGTGGCAGACTCAAGAGCCAGGATATGCGGTTTGAGGCGCACAAGAATACCATGCCCCATGCCTATCCTATTGTAGTTCTCGTCAACGAGGGAAGTGCCAGTGCTGCCGAGATTGTTGCAGGTGCGCTTCAGGACCATAAGCGAGCTGTGGTCTTGGGAGTGAAAACGTTTGGCAAAGGGTCAGTGCAAACGGTCATGCCTCTCCGGAATGGAGCGGCTCTGCGTCTGACAACCGCCCTCTACTATACCCCCGATGGCCGCACGATTCAGGCCAAAGGCATCGAGCCAGACATTGTGGTGGAACGGCAACTCACCCCGGAACAACAAGAGGAACTCGAACGACCTCGGGTGCTGCGCGAAGAAGACCTGAAGAATCACATGAACGGCGAGGAAGAAACACCATCTGAGGTCATACCTGAGTTGCAAGAGAAAGATAAGCTTAAAGAGGAACTGCAAAAGGATAATCAACTGAGTCGGGCACTGGAGGTGCTCAAAAGCTGGGAAATCCTCTCTCAGATGAAGTATGGAAGCGGTTAGTGCTTATCCGGCGGTGATGAAATTTTCACCACGGAGGATACAGGGTAAGTAGAGCTGAGTAATTGGTGAACAGTCTTAGAACTAAGCACTAGGGACTAAGCACTAGACACCAAAATACGCTCTTTCTCAGAGACTTTTTGTAGTGCCTAGTTCCTAGTCCTTAGTGCCTGGTATCCTTTTGCCCTATGCGCCATGCCCTATGCCCCTTGCGTCACTCTGTGGTTTGTAAGATCAAAAATTGGCTTTTTCCTACGAACTATGAACCTATCCCTAAACTTCCCTCCAACCATTGGTGAAACCAGCCGTGAAACACGCTCCTGAAACTACCGACAGG
>CP070735.1:1632772-1643294 GCA_020347625.1 Deltaproteobacteria bacterium | reverse complement strand
TGGTGCCCTGGAGTGTGGATTGCATACTTTAATCTAAACTTTGGCTTTTGAGAAACGGCCAACATATGTGGATCATATTAAGCAGAGACAAATTGTTCCCGTCATTTCAATAAATCTGCCTAATTTCTTTCATACGACCCGCAAAAAAAGGCTAAAAACGGCCCAAAATGTCCAAAGCGGTGGCAAAAAATTAGGGGATTTTAGCAGTGTTCAACCTGCCAAAACCCCCTAATAATAGATTTTCTTGTGGTGCCGGAGGCGAGAGTCGAACTCGCACGGGCACAAGGCCCACTGGATTTTGAGTCCAGCGCGTCTACCAGTTTCACCACTCCGGCGTTATGGCGGTCTGATTATAGCGAGGCCTAGTCTTGACTGTCAATGGCAATTCGCGTTGCGCGAAGCATCTGATCAAACGGTAAGTGGTTGACGGAACACCTGAATTTGTTTCCAGTGCCCACCCTAAATCCTGCTCTGTCGTGTATAGTCATTCATGGTAAAGAGCTGTTCACCTAATGACAGCGAAGCGTAATGACGGCGAAGCCAAATGACTCAATGACCTAAAAGACGCTTTGCGTCTTATAGCTCCCCCCTTTCAATCATCTCGATAATCACCTTGACCCCATCCTCACCGGGATGGAAATCACCTATTTTTTCATATTGGAAGTTGAGCTCGAGGACCCAGAGACGGCTTCCATCAAGGATCATATCCACCGCCACATAGGAAAGGCCAGCAGCACGGGCAATGTGTTTGGCCAAAGAAATCGCTTCAGGAGAAACCTCAGCCATTTTCCAACCCTCGTCCCGGGAGAGATTGCCCCTGAGATCGTCACCGACTGGCGCCCGCCAGTAGCCGAATACCTTTCTATGAT
Source organism: Deltaproteobacteria bacterium (assembly GCA_020347625.1). Lineage (GTDB taxonomy): Bacteria > Desulfobacterota > Syntrophobacteria > BM002 > BM002 > BM002. Next base: position 1,642,425 of record CP070735.1, on the reverse strand, counting down.
TGAGTATAACCACCCTGAGTTCCTGCTCTCCAGCAACATACTCCTGAATGTAAGCCGGATTGCAACTCTTGTTATACGTGTCCAATTTTTCGGGATCGTCAATGAGAAAAATGTTTTCACTGTCCGATGTGCGCATGACTTTCTTGGCTATGAATGGAAAAACGAAATCACTAAGAATTTCGCCTTTCTGTTTGTGTCCATAATAGACACGAGTACGTGGATGCGCCACATCGAGCAAGCGAAACAAGATGGTGTGTTTCAACCTATTTCCGCGCAATCTATAGCAGTTGATACTCGGAAAGGTTTCTTTTCCAAGGGTGGCAAAAATATCCACAAATCTGGCAGTCGGGAAAAAAATCGTGTCGGCACCGCACAGCAATCTTCTTTCCCTATCGGTGTAATCGGCCATTTGCGGCCGCTCTCCAAGAGTAATCACCTGGGGACATGATTTGAGCTGTTCGCCAATGGCAACCCGTAACCGGCTCATTTCTTCTTCCAACTCATACTAAAAAACGAATTCTTACTGCTCAATCCTTACTACAGCCTACTGGCTTCTTGCTAAGCCATGAGTCTCTGTTTTCCAGTGAGCCTCCGTTCGGCCCGAGATAGAGGCAGTCGAACTCCTCGTCGACAGGTCCTGTGGAAGGGTCGCCAGCCCAAGGCTTCACCCGCGTTCCAATGATTAGAAATCTCAATAGAGATAGCTTTACGGCGTGATATCGGGCGTGATTTACTACTGGGTCGTTGGTCTCGGTAGGCGTAGTCCGTAAGCGTAGCTGCGCATGCGAAAGAAATTATCAAGGATGCTTATCTTGCTGTCTACGTAATCGTAGACTCTGACCAACGGCTGGCCGTTATTGCGCCTCAAGACCTTTTGAAGGCGCTCAATTATCTTGCCCCGAAAATCGAGGGGTGTGGTAAAAAACAGCGCTTCAAATTTGAGTGTTGGCAACATCTTTTGGAAGAGTTGACGGTTGGCCAACACAACCTGAATCTTTTTCTTCTGCAGCTGCTTGGAAAACTTCTGCCCTTCCTCTTTAACGGTTTGCGGGTCGCATGTGATGCTGGTAATGCCTCGTTCACTAAGCATATCTTCGAGGGTGCTATTCTGCTCTTCGTCTTGGGTCAGGACCAGCAAGGGGCCCCCACTGCCTTTGTGCATCTCTTGGGCCACATCATCCACAATGAGTTGGTTTCTATATGGGTCCCTGGCAATGGCTTCCAGCATCGATGGATAATCCTCACTGCGCTCATAGGGATAATCGAAATCTGTCTCCCGAACCACAACATCCGCCTGAAAAATGGCTCGTATCTCCGTTGCTTTCCGTGAGTCAATCTGGTGAAGTATATCGCCGACGTAATAATAGATCAGCCTAGAAAGCCGGTCGCGTCTTTGATTGGAAGAAGACAACCCCAGGAGGTAACGGCAGTCAAAATTACTAACCACCTGAGTGAAAGTGCGAGAAGGCGTGCGGTGACACTCATCCACCACTAAAAGACCTATGCGTTCACGTACCTCTCGCACTCGTCGGTAAAGGGCGCTGACATGCGCCACTGTTACCCGCGGACCGACTGTAAAGCCTCCCTCACCGATAGTACCCACCTCATCAGGAGACACCTTGAGAAAACGGACCAGCTTTTCCTTCCAGTGCCCGATCAGACCAACATTCGGCACTATTATCATGGCAGGCTGGCGACGCTGACTCATAAAATAGAGGGCGATGACCGTTTTCCCACTTTTGGCATCACCAATCAGCGTTCCTTGATCTCTGGCAGTCATCGCTTCGAAAGCCCGCTCCTGATAATCCTTGAGGATGCCATGGAATTCGAACTCCACAGGCTCAATCGTTCGCTGACGATCCACCACACGGTAATTCACTTTGAATTGCTGGCAAAGGTCCAGGAGTTGGGTGAAAAATCCTCGCGGAATGAAATAATGACGTCGTTGCTCGTAGAGACAATGTATCTGCGGAGGTATGTTACCGAGCCACTCCCCACGACTTTGGCGAAACTCGTATTCGGGATTAGTAAATACTAACCTTTCAGTGAGCTTCTTTTTGAGCATCGGAGGTAAAGGCATAGTGGGTACCTTGATGCGCTCAGAGACAACAATATTCACCACCTTTTGCATACCCTTGCTCAACCTCCACTTAGTTCAATCTGCTTATTACCTTGTCTTCGAGTCAAGGTTCTCCGCTATAGGCAAATCCCTGGAGCAGAGGCCATAGTTACCCAGTGCAATCACAGCTCTGGTCAGCCAGCTGACGCAAGAGCGGCCGTCCACATCTTTGTTATCTAAAATACCCAAAAGATCCGCAAGAAAGACAGAAGAAGGCCCGGTATCAGATCCGGAAAATACCGCTAGGGGCGAACATCCCCGAAGAGAAACAATGGCTACCTAGCACAAATCTTTGCTGATTATGGCATTGCAAACAAAGAAATTCAAGGGCAAAAAAATCTTGGCCAGTATCTAATGAGGGTTTAGAATCGGATTACACATTGGTTCAGGGCCACCCGGACAAGAGAGGAGTACTTTACTATGAATGATGTCCCTAAAGTTGTTGAGCATCTAAAGAGACTTGCCCAGCATTACCGCGACACTCACCTAGCCTTGGAGACACGGTGTAAAGAAATGACCTCTGCGGCAGTTTTCTTGGCCGAGCTTAAGCAGCGAGAGGCAACCCTATCGAATCGCTTCCGCCTGGTACAGCAGCAATTGCTCGCTTCACTGGAAGAAGATGAACTAGAAAAGATGCTAGAGCTCTCTGAGACATTCGACGAAATAAGGGTCATCAACCACTTTGCCCTCCAGGCTGTTGCCGAGGCAAACAAACCTGCTGACGAGCAAGTGGAACGAGCATAGAAGAGCAGCTGACGGTAGGTGTCCATTGCCAGCAAATGGAGGATGTTTACTCTTTGACGAGCAAAAAATAAAGGGTGCCGGGATGCTTTAGATGTCCGGCAGCAATAGTGCTAAAAGGACCGCTACCCCAAAACAAATCCACCCGGCCTGGTCCGCGTATAGCGCCCCCAGTATCCTGGTTTAGCACATAACGGGCAAAGGGAGCCCAGCCCAAAATGACACCATCCTTCGCAAAAATCGGCTTCTGACATTCTATGAACGCAAGCGCTCCCTTTGGGAAAAGGCTAGCATCGGTTGCTACTGATCGACCGGCGGTTAACGGTACAGCAATGTTACCGTATGGGCCTCCCTCAACCTTCCTGAAAAACACGTAACTCGGGTCGTAGGAAAAGATCTCACCCATTTGGTCCGGATGTTCCTTCAAGTAGCGGCGGATGGCCTGCATGGACATTGCTTCTTTAGGTATCAGCCCCTTTTCAATAAGAAGTCTCCCAATGGGCCGCCAGGGCCTACCATTTTTTCCCGCATAACCCAGTCGAATATAATCACCATTTAACAACCTTATGCGCCCTGAACCCTGAATTCGGAGGAAGAAGCTGTCCACCGGGTCCGCCACCCAGACGAGTTCGTGACCTTTGCCAGCTAACTTCCCGTAAAAATCGATTTCCTCTCGGCTGTAGTAGGGAACCACGTTCTTTCCCTCAGAACGGGCGACCAGTTTCACCCCTTTGAATTGGTCGCCAAAAAGGCCCAAATCGATTTTAAGAAGATCGTCTGGAACCTCATAGATGGGGAAGCGGTAATGCTCATCTGGCTCTAGGCTACCCTGAATGGTGGGTTCGTAATATCCAGTAAATAGAACCTCGTGCGCATCATTTCTGCCCACTGATTTAAAAAGGAGGAATTGCTGCCGGACGCTATCTGCAAGCTCTTCAGAGGAACGACTCTCCGCCAGCAGCGAGAGAAAAGTTTCCAGCGAGCGCTTCATGCGACTCAACGGAACTTGCTGACCTCCAAAGCTAAATGTTGTCTCCTCAGGGAACCGCTCGTAGTAGCTTAGGCTGTTACGAATTGCCTGTTCGAGTGAAGACCGACTCAGGTCGTCTTTTTCCAGCGGTATCAGTTGGGGGGAAACCTCGATAAGAGGTTGTTCCGGTCTGGTTACAGGCGGTACCACCCTCGACGGTGCGCATGCGGTCGCGAGCTTCAAAGCCAAGATAAGAAAAAGCATGCATCCTGCTATGGTGCGAAATTTCATAGCTTCATCCGTGGAGGTGAAAAGATCCTGAAGCGCAGGCTGTTAGCTTTACGTTCCCATATCCCAGGAGCTCAAATACTCTTTCTGCTCCGGGAGCAGCTCGTCAATTTCGATCCCCATGGCGGCTAGCTTTAGGCTGGCGATCTCCCGGTCGATCTCTTCTGGGACACCATATACCCTTTTTTCCAAAGTACCGCTATTTTCAGTCACGTACTTGGCAGCTAAAGCCTGGTTGGCAAAACTCATGTCCATGACACTGGGCGGATGCCCCTCGGCAGCCGCAAGGTTTATCAACCGCCCTTCCCCCAGAACGTTGATGCGCTTGCCGGCCGACAAACGATACTCTTCCACATTTTCCCGAATCTGCCGCCTTTCCTCGGTCATCTCGGCCAGAGCTTCCAGGTCGATCTCCACGTTGAAATGGCCAGAATTGCAGATAATGGCTCCGTCTTTCATTACCGCAAAATGTTCCTGCCGAAGAACTTTGATGTCTCCAGTCACGGTACAGAAAAAATCTCCTACCTTGGCTGCCTGTAGCATGGGCATAACCTGATAGCCGTCCATTACCGCCTCCAAGGCGCGCAGCGGCTCCACCTCAGTAACTATTACCTTGGCACCCATCCCACTTGCACGCATGGCTACTCCGCGACCGCACCAACCATAGCCTGAAACAACAAAGGTCGAGCCAGCCATCAAACGATTGGTAGCCCGGATGATCCCGTCCAACGTACTTTGACCCGTTCCATAGCGATTGTCGAAGAGGTGTTTGGTATTGGCATCGTTTACCGCTATGATCGGATAGGCCAAAACGCCCTCGGCAGCCATACTCCTGAGGCGAATGACGCCAGTGGTGGTCTCCTCGGTTCCCGCAACGATGTGATCGAGAAGCTCCCGCCGCTCAGCATGGATTGTGCTCACCAAGTCGGCCCCATCGTCCATGGTAATTTGGGGTTTCACGTCCAGAGCCTGATGTATATGGCGGTAGTAGGTGTCCCTGTCCTCACCTTTGATGGAAAACACCGGGATATTCTCATTTGATACCAGATAAGCGGCCACATCATCCTGGGTGCTCAGCGGATTGGATGCGCATAAATGAACCTGGGCGCCACCAGCCTTGAGGGTCTGCATCAGCACCGCCGTCTCCGTGGTCACATGGAGGCAAGCGGCGATTCGCACTCCTTTAAGGGGCTTCTTATGGGCAAAACGATCCTTTATGGCAGTCAATACAGCCATACCCTGGGTTGCCCACTCCACACGGTTTCCGCCCTGCTCCGCTAGTGAAAGATCCTTTACATCATATTCCATTACTATACAGTCCTCCTTCCAAAAATGCGTAAACCATAATCGCTGATCTCCTCGGTATCATCGAGAATGCAAACGTCGTTGTACGAATTCATAAGGTAGCTCTCGGCGCTGATTGGAAAAATACACCGTTTTTCCAGTTGACAGACAGCAGCTGGCAGGTTCCACAAAACGTTTTATGCTGCATGCTGCCCGCTGTCTGCTGCAAGCTGAACTAAATTCCTGCCTTTTCCCTTAGCTCGTCCACCTTGTCGGTCAATTCCCAGGTGAAATCAGGATCATTACGGCCAAAGTGCCCGTAACATGACGTCTTCGTGAAAATGGGCCGCAGGAGCTTAAGCTGACTAATCATGTTGGCCGGCTTGAAACTAAACGTATCCCGCACGATCTCGGCAATACGATCCGGGGGAATCTTACCAGTACCAAAGGTATCGATCATCAGGCTCACCGGTTCGGCCACACCAATGCAGTAGGCGACCTGTACCTCACATTTATCTGCCAATTCAGCCGCGACAATGTTTTTTGCCACGTAGCGAGCCATGTATGAGCCGCTTCGGTCAACCTTGGAGGGGTCCTTGCCGGAAAAACATCCACCACCGTGGCTACCCTGTCCGCCGTAAGTGTCAACTATGATTTTGCGGCCCGTCAGACCACAGTCTCCCATGGGACCACCGATTACAAAACGGCCCGTGGCATTGATGAAATACTTGGTCTGATCGTCCAGCATATCTTCTGGGATAACCTTGCGGATGACCTCCTCGATGATCCCCTCGCGAAGGGTATCATACTTCACTTGGGGGATATGCTGCGCCGCCACCACCACGGTGTGTACTCTGCGAGGTGTGCCATTTTCATACTCCACCGTAACCTGTGACTTACCGTCAGGACGCAGAAAATCAAGCACCCCGCTCTTTCGTACCTCCGCAAGCTGCTTGGTGACCCGGTGCGCGTAGTAGATGGGTGTCGGCATAAGAACCGGGGTCTCATTGCAGGCGTAGCCGAACATGAGTCCCTGGTCTCCGGCGCCCTGCTCTTCAAACAGACCCTCACCCGCGGTGACTCCCTGGGAGATGTCCGGGGACTGCTTATCAATCGAGGTCATCACCGCGCAGGTCTCCCAGTCAAAACCCATTCCCGAATTGTTGTAGCCTATATCCCGAATGGTGTCCCTGACGATTTGCGGCATGTCCACCCAGCAGCTTGTGGTGATCTCACCTGCAATAATGGCCATCCCCGTGGTTACCAGGGTCTCGCAGGCAACACGGCCTTGCTTGTCCTCGGCTATGATTGCGTCGAGGATGGCGTCAGAAATGCGGTCGGCCACCTTGTCTGGATGGCCTTCGGCAACAGATTCAGAAGTGAACAGAAAATTGGTCATCGACATCGCATAAGCCTCCTTGCTTCTAGCTCTCGGCTTTAAGTTTTGAGCCTTGAATTTTAGACCTTATCTCTAGGCATTCCCACGTATTTTATTCGTTCTTAACGATCAGGATGCTCTGAAGGTTCCCAATGATATGAATGATAACTCAATAATATTACATCTCAATTGCTTTACGAACTATTTACCAGACTGCTAAACTAACTAGTGCTCATGCCAAAACCTGTGACTTTCGGATGGGCACTAACTCACTGACTTCTTGCCGTCCTCGTCCTTATCGTTGACCTCACCCGGGACTATTATGCGCTCCTGCTGGCTAGCATTCCGCGCCCGTCTTCGAAATGGAAATTGAGATTGTTTCTCCCCGGGTTCAACCACACCGCCGGAAATCAGAAGTTTGAAAGCATCTTCCACACTAATGCTCAAGGGGATCGTATCTTCCTCCGGCAAGACCAGGAAGAATCCTGAGGTAGGATTGGGTGTCGTTGGAAGAAAAATGCTGAGCATCTCGGTGCCTATCTTATCCTGGATCTCCCCCGATGTCCTTGCGGTCACAAACGCCAAGGAGTAGACCCCCTTTCTGGGATATTCCACCAGAACAACCCGCTTGAATGCTTCATGGCTGTCGCCAAAAATCGCCACAATAAGCTGTTTAACCGCCCCATAAAGGGGGCGCACCAAGGGGATCTTGGAGACCATGTACTCACCGAAGTCGACGATCCGCCGTCCAATGTAGTTCTTCACTAGAATCCCGGTTACCAGCACTATTACAACAAATAGAACCAGCCCGAGACCCGGAATCTTAAAGGGAAGATAGATGTCGGGATGAAATTTTTGGGGGATAAAGCCCAGAGCCCGGTCCATCAGCCTTATAATGACTGAGATCACGAAAATAACCGCGCCCAACGGGACGATGACGAGAAGGCCGGCCATGAAGTAGCCGCGAACTATGGATCTAAGCCAATTGAAAAATCTCATGTTCTGGTCATTGCTACCACCGGTCGAGGCCGATTGGTCTTATCTACCAATATGATCCTCGGCTGGTGGTTTGCCAATTCCTCCTCGTCAAGGATTGCGTAGGTGGTGATGATTATCAAATCACCTGGTTGCCCTTTACGAGCAGCAGCTCCATTTAAAGAGATTTCCCCGGAACCCTCGGGCGCTGCTATGGCATAGGTATCGAAGCGCTCTCCGTTGGATAGGTTGTATACTCCCACCTGCTCATGGGGTGAAATGTCGGCCTGAGCCATCAACCCTAGGTCGATACTTAGGCTACCCTCGTAATCCAAGCAAGCGGCCGTAACCGTCGCTCGGTGAATTTTTGCTTTTAGGAAAATGCGCTGCATGGCTTGATCTCCTCCCTGTCTGGAAAACTTTAGGTTCCGTTCCGCTGAACCTCGACGAGGTAGGCGGCCATGCAAAAAGCCTCCAAGACGACTGTCCAGAAGGCTTAGGCACTCTCCAGATGCGGCGTAGTATTGTTACTACCGCTTGCATCGGCCTGAACAACTGGCTCTCTACCGTCTCGGTCCACGAAATGGATCCAAGCGGGCTATTTAACTTGCCATAAATTGTAATTGTTATCACGACTTATTCGCTAGGTCAACCCTGCTTTTCCCTTTAATTGAGGTAAGAGTAGGCACTCACAGGTAAAACATGCTATCATTTTTTCTCGCTGGTGATGTTAATGCTCTATGCTTTGCCCCTTGCCAGTGCCTCTGCCAGCCGAAGGAAATCCCCGAGGTCGAGGCTCTCTGGCCTGCGACGGGGCTCGATGGCTGCATTCTCTAGGGCTATGTCGAGTGACTCAGGGGTCAGATCAGGAAGCTTCCCTGCCAGAAGGCTGTTCCTGAGAGTCTTACGCCGATGCGCGAATGCACACTTTACCACATGAAGAAGCCAATCGGCTTCCACCCTGGGTGCTAGCGGACAGGCCCGAAACGAGAGGCAGATGACTTGAGAGTCAACCTTGGGAACCGGATAAAACTGCGAGGATTTTACCCGCATCAAACGTCTGCGCTCACTGTGATATTCGGACATTACCGAAAGGATGCCATGATCCTTGCTGCCCGGACCGGCCAGCAACCGTTCTGCCACCTCATTCTGCAACATCAGTACTGCTTCCTGAAGACAACGTGCTTCTCCCATAAGTTTGAACAGAACGGGGCTACTGATGTTGTAAGGGAGGTTGCCGATGATCTTAAGTTTTGTACTGAAACGATCATATAAAGCGCCGAAATCCAGCTGCAGAATATCCAGGCACTCTATGCTAACGAGTTTATCTGATCCGTTCTCATATAGCTGCTTTCGCATGAACTCAGCCAGTTCCGGGTCAACTTCCACCGCCACCACTCGAGCACCACTCCGGCTCAGCGGCAAGGTCAAAGCCCCTAGTCCGGCCCCAATTTCCACCACCACATCTCCGGGCCCGGGACGGATAGCTGCCGCGATTTTTTCAGCGGTTGCCCGATGGATGAGGAAATGCTGGCCCAAGCCTTTGACCGGCCTTCTGCCAAGCTTTTTCAGTGCCTGCCGGGGGGAAATCATTCTTCAGACTCTCTGGTTCATTACTGCGACACAAAATCCCGAGGCCAAAATAAACCCGTCATCCACTACCTTCGTATCCTCCATTTTCTCACAGTTAGAAACTTGATCACCATGAGCTGTTGTCGTCAGTTGATCATTCGGTTCCTCCCCGAAAACGAGGGGAGCTGGTAAATTTGTATGTCAGAAAATAAGCAAGCACAGCCGGCAAGATTCCCAGAAGAACCCCACCATGCAACATTACCGCTGTCACATCACCACCGAGCTTGATGATTGCAAGAAATGAATAATTCGAAGGCAGGGCAAGT
>CP070735.1:1627127-1632672 GCA_020347625.1 Deltaproteobacteria bacterium | reverse complement strand
GTGGCGGAGACCACTTTGTTGGAGTGCAGTTCCACCACCACCGGCATGCAGTACACCTTGCTCCGGGAATCTTCCTCCCAGTTCTCATCCAGGGCAATGAGGCCCTCGTATCGCTCTGGCATAAGGACAAACTCGTGCGGAGAGCCGTAGATTTCCGGGTAAGCATGTCGGAAAAGGGCGGCCGCGGAGTCGATCAGATTTCTAGAAAGAACCCTCGCTTGGTATCTTCCTTGCCCAAAGGGCTCCGATTCAAACCTTTTCCAGAGGACCTTCTTCTCCCTTATGGGCCTTGTTTTGCACGTAGTTGCCATGTCTCTATACGGCATGCCAAGTTTGATCATTGTCTATCCTTACTGTTGTGTGATACTGGTGTTGGTGACTTAAGGTCTTTATACGCGAGAATTGTTAGGAATGAAAGCGGACGAGTGATAAAGTGTGATCGAATCAGGACTGGAACAGCCATGGAAGATATATCTCATGTCGGGTCGCTCTGGGGGAGCTAGCTTCTCATTAAGCATTAAGCATAATGACGTTGTTCCATTAAAATGGTGGTTCTTCGTATTTACATTGATCGACTGGCTAGCCTATCATGATTCAGCTTGGGCGTAATGCACTCTTGTGAATGTTCAATAATGCGGCCGTTGTTTGAGTACACGGTTGGAGAGACTAGGCAATAGGGCCGGCGAATTTGAACTGCAATGAAAAGGAAGCCAAGGAGGGTGGAAATGTCCAAGAAAAAGCAGAAGAAAAAGCCAGAGAAAAGAAGGATTACCTTCAAGTTGGAGGCATCAGAGGCCAGAGAAGCCGTTTTGGTGGGGGACTTTAACAGTTGGGATGTCAAGAAGCACAGAATGAAAAGGGATAAAAAGGGCAGGTGGACCAAAATTGTCACCCTATCTCCTGGGAATTATGAGTACAAATTTCTAGTGGATGGCCAATGGCAGAATGATCCCAGCAATGATGAATTGGTCCCTAACTCCTTTGGTACCCTAAACAACGTCTTGACTGTGTAAACTAATAAACGGAGTCAGGTGAGACAGGAGAAGGGGGTTGCTTGCCCTTTTCGGATGACTGTCTCTTTTTTTTAGTGCGCAGTTTGAAATTCACCTTCTTGATACATTTCAACAACTTCCTTATCTAATGATGGGCCGAATAGTTCTTTTTTGATTCGATCTCTAATTTCTGAATCCAGTACAGGTCTAAACCAAGTGGTCCCTAAGGTAAACGTTCTAGCCAGATTGGCGGGGCTGTGTTCGGAACACTTTGCACACTCTGGCACCGCTCCGTCCTCAACCAATTCCCGATCAATTCGAACTGCTGGCGTAACTATACCGGCCTCAATAGAGAATCCCATTCCAGCCATACAACCGCAGTCAAGAAACCACCAAGCAACACCTACCAAGCCCGCCTCTGAGTAATTATTCTGAATCCAATCACTTGCGGACTCCAGTAACAGCTTCTGTCTTTCAGTTAGCTTAATCATCTTGGTTACCTTGATCAAATATCTTCTTGGATTAACCCTAATAATCTTCTTTTTCAATATCGCCAAATTCCTTTATTGAGCAATAAACATGCCAATTGAAGATTGAGGATTGTAGATTTCAAATTTCAAATTAGGGAATGTTATGTACGGCCCATTGAGACTTTAATTGACGGTTGAATGCCTGTTTAAAAGCCCCTGATTTCGTGCTGAGACTTTTGTCAATCTGCAATCTGCAATCTAAGATCTGAAATGTGCTTTATTTCAGCAGATGGTCGTGGATTCTTTACTTGACAGGTTTAATTAATTGTGATTTAAGTCCCAGCAGGTGGTACATGATATAGGAGGCTGATGATAATTCATCACAATATGTGGCAAATGTGACAAGGCTTTTTGGCCCACAAATGTCCGGGCCGCTAATCTTATAGCAACCACCGAATCGCCTTGGCATTGACATGACCCTTCCCCGGTTTTGGGAAAGAATCCGGTTGCACCGGTGCCAAAAGCGGACAGATTCACAAGAGTCTGCAGGCGGTGTAGCCGTCCCATCAACGCATGCCTCAGAAGACTTTCCAGCTGCCAACCCAGATTCCTCAAGAATAGCTTCCAGTCAGAGCAAGGTTGCAGACAGACTGAGACCATTTAGACAGATGTTAACCGAGAAAATGTCATTTGAAACGGTTGCCATCCTGGTCCGTAGAGTGGTCGGTAAATTTATGAAGTTAAAGAATTTGGGCACGGGATCAACTAGGGAGAGAAGTCCATTTTTTGCCCAGTGCCTCACTCAGAAAGGAGGGAGAGCCATGAGAAAAATTGCGCTTGTCAATCAAAAAGGCGGATGCGGCAAGACGACGACAGCGATAAATCTGGCGTACTTCTTGGCAGGTGAAGGCAAAAAGGTTTTGTTGATTGATCTGGACCCGCAAGGCCACGCCGGTCTTGGACTTAATGTAACGGGTGACCATGCGGAAAAGACCATCTATGAGGTCCTCTTAAGCGAAATACCGATTAGTGAGGCCATACTCACATTGGAAGAGAATCTTGACATTGTCCTGAGCGATGTGGTTTTGAGTGCCTTTGAGCAAGTCATGGCCGGTGGACAGGGGCGAGAATATAAGCTCGCACAGAGCCTTGTGGACATTGAAAACAATTACGACTACCTCATCATTGACAGTCCTCCCAGCGTAGGCCTTTTGACTTTCAATGCTCTAGTGGCAGCGGAGGAGGTGATCATTCCTGTTGACCCCAGTTTCTTTTCTCTCCAGGGTCTAGGAAAACTACTAGAGACAATCCAGATTATCGAAGAGAAAGTGGGACATGAACTCTCAATCAAGATTTTGGCAACGAGCATCGACCGAAGGACCAGATTCTGCAAAGGTGTCGTGGAGACATTGAGGGCCAGATTTCCTGGAAGCTGCTTTGAGACCATTATCAACACCTGTACCAAACTGAGAGAAGCTGCTAGCCTCGGAGAGGCCATAGCGGTTTACGATAAGAACTCCGCTGGCTACCGTGATTATCTGAATCTGGCCACGGAGATCTTATCCGAGGAAACTGAAAGGAAGGATAAGGGTTTTAGCATCGGGTCACTATTGGAAACCGCAGGACTGCTGAAGTCACCCATGGAAAGAGAAATTGTCTTCAGATTGGAAGCACCTGAGAGTGCCACGGTGCAGATCGCTGGTGATTTTAATAATTGGGTGCCGGAATCGCTTGATTTTGTAGAGTCTGAGGGTAGACCGCTGTGGCACAAAACCCTCTCTTTAGGGCAGGGTCTATATGAGTATAAGTACTTGGTTGATGGCCGCTGGATACCTGATCCTGCCAATGAGGAAACTGCCGAGGATGCTTACGGAGGTGTAAATTCTGTTATAAGTCTGTAATTTTGGTTGGCCTTCCATGAAAAATAGAAAAAACCAGGAAAGAGGTTTAGCAAAGGTATCTCATTTTTTTCTTTCCAGCCCAGAACCTGCGAAGGAAAAAATAACCATCCAGGTGGCGGCCAAGACCCTAGGTGTTTCCAAAGGAACCATAATCACATACCTGAACAATGGCTCGTTGACACGAATAAAAGAGGATGGCCAGATCTACATATCCAAAGATGAGGTGAGGGCTCTAGACAGTAAACGTCAGGTGAAATCCGTATCGGGTGAGCGTAGTAGCAGGGCTTCTGTCACCAAGAACAAGCACCAGGTGAAGCGGCCACCTTCCAGTTTCGGTTTGCTGGAAAATGAACGGGAATATCTTCTCAGGTGTAAAGCTGCATTGGAGGCTAAGAATCAAGAATTGGAGACCCTGAGACAAGAAGTTAACATGTTGAGGCGTAATTTGCAGACCCAAGCAAGTGAATTGAAAGCAACTAAGACCAGACTCGGCGAACTGGAGAAAGGTCAGCATAAACGGCTTTTGCGGTTCAAAAAAACAACAGATCTTAAGGATCACGAAAAAGAAGATACTCAAGTCCGCTTGCTTGCATTGGAAGAAGAGTTGGAGAGTCTGAAGCGTTCTTGGTGGAAGAGGTTAACGGTTAGGCAAAAGAACATTGCGGCGCAATGACAAGAAGGTCTGAACCGGTTAAGAGCCAACATGACATTTCGGTTAGTTTAAACATCATCTTGCTGCCAATTATTGGACAGGGCAGCGTCGAAGCCGGGTGTTCCAGGCCTCTCTAAAAAAGTCTTTTTTTCTTTGGGAGTCCAGTTTCCATCGTACTTAAAAATGATATTACCCGCTTCACCTGTGATGTAAGTGCGACTCTGAATGTCTTCATCCAATTCCTTAAATGTCTCAACGATGAGAGGATGAGGGAAATCGCCGGCCCAGTTCGATGAATTGTTTTGGTACCAGGCAAGATTACCCGCCGAGATGACAACATAGTCTGGCTTTAAACGTTCGAGATATTCCAGGCTCGTGCCATGTTTGCTGCCATGATGAGAGACCCGGAGCAGGTTGCATTTCAGCTGATCGCTGGTCTCTTTTCTCTCCGCTAACCCCAGACCGTCCCTGTAAAACGTAATGCGCTCACGCCGCGGGAACTCTTCTGTGGATTTCGCCCAGGATGCGAACTCTGCATCCGCCGCCAGAATGACATATGAATTGCCGTACTTTATTTTGAGGACGATGGAAGCGTCGTTCTTGCCTATTCCGTAGGTATCGAAGCGATTTCGAAGGTCCACAGAGGGGGCCAGCACGGTGATGCGGACCTCACCAAACTCAAACTCCGAGCCAGCGGTAACGCGTGTAAACGTCAGATTCTTATTGAGGCTAATGTCCCGTAATATGTTGTTGTACATGACTGAATTGGTACGAAAGCCGCAGTCCCAGAAACTTTCAATCTTGTTGTTGACCGCATTGGCAGCATCGGCAAATTCATTCATGAAACGGCGTAGCCCGCCATAATGGTCATCATGGGGGTGGGTCACACAAGCAAAGTCAATCACAAAGTCAAAAGTTGGGTCTTTGTCTTTTCGCAAATTGATCAGGGCTGACATATAATCCCGGGTAAGCGTCCGGTCCTCAGCTCGTTTGGCACCAAAGTCAACGACCCCGAAGTGTGCCCTCTTTGGTGATTCATAGTCGGGGAATTCGATAATCGTTGCATCCCCATGATTCACATTGAGAAAGTGGAGTTTCAACTCATCGTTATGTAGCATTTTACTCCTCCTCTTGCTCGCCCAATGCCCGTCTGTAGTGGGTAGCTGCCATTTTTCGCGCTTGCTGGGTGAAGTCCAGCCATTGGGCGTCATCGATATTCAACAGGCCTGATACATCGGGCCGAACAGCTGGCTTTAGCGGATACGCAAGCGTTTGCTCCAGAGCTATTTCGTCTTGTACGTATTGGAGAAAGACCATGTCCTCCTCCAGTCTTCTTTGCTCCCATACGGCCTCGGGAGTGCTGCCGACTGCAAACGGAATTCTAGCGCTCATGACTTCGATAAACTGGCTTTCGGTGAGCCGGCCTTCAATCTGTTCCGCTTCATCTTCCTTCCACCATTGAAGCCGGTCTCTCGGTACATTCATCAAGCCGGTAAGGTCGGCTACTTCCGCCGCATCTAGGATGTCTCT
>CP070735.1:1583637-1627027 GCA_020347625.1 Deltaproteobacteria bacterium | reverse complement strand
AAATGAGAAATGTGAGATGAGAATTGACAGTGGGCAGCAGACAGCGAGCAGCTGGCAGGAAAGACACTAGGCACTAAGGACTAGGCACTAGGCACCAAAAAACAGACGCGGGGACGCGGTGACACGGCGACGCGGGGATTGAATTGCGGATTTTGGATCTCGCATTGCAACAACTGACAGCGAAGCGTAATGAGCAGATTAAGCCTTATGCCTTGAGCCCTGAGCCTTGTGCCTCGCTTGCTGAACGCTGATCGCTGTCGGCTGAATAAGGCTGGCTAAACAAACGACGGTCTCGCGATCAGGAGCGGAGATTGGTCCTTGGGCTCAATGACTCATCAAGGGCATTAAAAATTATTTTTTCCTCAGCGAGGATGAGTTCAGCCAGAGGTCTGAATTCCGCCAACTCCTCTTCAATTATCCCCACCGTGTCGCTATAGAGATCGTAGCTGAATCGTTTTCTGTTGCCAAAGAAAGCCAGTACTCCTCCCTCATACCTTTGTATCAATCTGTTCAGTGCTTGCGCGCTGAATTGATTTCTCTGCCAGATGGCCTTGTCCATGTCTTCAAATCTTGCGTTGGTCAGATACGCATGAATCAATTCGTAGTCGAAATCCCAGCCGGGATACGAGGGAGTTCTTTGCTTTCTCAGTTTGATGGGTACGTTCAAAATATTCACCGAACAGGCGAATTCAACATTGCTGAAATAGGGATAGATACCTATCTCCTCACCGGTCTCGGAGAGAGGTTCTCGAAAAGAACCGTCCACGAAATAAATTGGAATATCTTCGTGCCGCAAGGCATAGATAATCCCTGCAATATTGCCTACCCCCAACTTTCTTTTGAGCAGCCAATGTTTCTGGTCGAGGACGAATTTCTCATTGAATAGTTCGGGAAAACAGCGCATATGGATCAGGGTGGTGAAATCGATGGGATTCTCGTCAAGCGCAATGACAGTGGGTTTTTCGCGTTCCAAAATATTGAGAACATAATCGAAAACATCATCTTCCCTGTCTATACCAATACCGATGAATTTTTCAATGGCCATTGTGTCTGATACCCTCTCTAATTTCCTTTCTCGACCACCTTCAATAAAGTGTTTGCGGCAACCTGGTCATTCAGGCGCATGCCGTTAAGCAAAGCCAGACTTTCCATGTTATCTTCCGGGGTGCCGAAATCCCGCAGTACCTGACGCAGCGATCCCGATCTCGGGGCGGAGCGAATACGAATGCGAGCTGGTTTTACGTTTAGCTTGCTGGGGTCCGTGAGCGCCTTGAACTGCTGCATTGTTGCTTCAAGGGAGGGATAATAGCCCTTGAAAAGGTTGGCTGAGGTGAGTCCGTGGAATACGTACACTCTGGACTCCTTCTGAATGAAATATGACAGCAAGTAGATCAGCCCCTGCCGCGACCTGAGTTGCGAGACCAACCTATAGGCCGGAAGATTATTTACGGTAACAGGGCCGGATTCAACCACACCTGCACCGCTTTCCTTGACGAATCTTTGCGCCCCTTCTTCTGGAGAGCGCGCTGAAGCGAGGGTGAAAAGGATAATCGCATCTTTTTTGGGACTTATCATCTGAACCAATACGTGCGTATTCTGGAGATCCCAGCCTGCCGGTATGGGGAAAGAAAACCGTAAACCCGGATGGTAGAAGATGTTGTTCTCAATAAACCCCTGGCGAGGGTCTTCTCCGAAAACCAGGCCATCGATTCTTTTGAGATACGAGGCCCTGTTGACTTTCGGATCTCGAAGTCCCAAATTGGCCTGCCACTCCTCGGCCTTTCGTCTGACGGTCTTGTCCCTGTCAGCCGGATTGGGGTGGGTGGAAAACCATTCGGGCAGACCGCTCCGATCCGTGCTGGGCTGCATGCGATCCAACGTCTGGAAAAAATTGGCCATCTGAGTGGCATCGTAGCCCAACTTGCTGGAATATTCCACGCCCAGGTCGTCAGATTCCCTCTCATTGTCACGGCTGAACTTAAGAAACATCATGCCCACACCGAACTGAACCACATCCGAAAAGCTGGCAAGTGTTTCCGATAGGCCAAAGGTCAGCCCTAACCCCGCCTGGGCAAGCTGAGCCCGGCTGATTTGTTCTGCAGAATGTCTGGCGGTGACGTGCCCGAGCTCGTGCCCCATCACACCAAGTAATTCAGCTTCGTTGTTCAGGTGAGCCATAATACCTCGAGTAAAGTAGATGTAACCCCCAGGAACAGCAAAGGCGTTGATTACTTGTGAGTCCACTACTTTACACTCGTACGGCAAATTGGGCCGATGGGAAACCTTGGCCACCTGTTGGCAGAGATTATTGACGTAGGCGGTCAACTCCCGATCTTCGTAGATCCCATACTCGCGGACCACCTGGGCGTCTGTCTGACGGCCGAGTTCGATCTCTTGGCTTTCGCTGAGCAGCATCAGCTCTGGTTTACCTGTAACCGGGTCGAGGGCACATGAAGCTGTCCAGAAAAAACCGAGCAGGATCAGTGATCCCACCAGAAATTTTTCAAGATGTCCTTTTACCATGAGACTATACCCCTGAGTTCTGTCACGCGATGCGTTCTTGCCGTTTTCTAAGTACATTCTAATGCATCTAACTTATTACGAATAGAAAATAAGATGGCGATGCCTGTGTGTCAAATGAGCTTCGCGTCATTACTCTTCGCTGTCATTAATTGTAGGATGAAGTTACCAATCAAAGATTACAGCAGTCAGTAGTCAATAGCCAGTAGGCTGGCATAGATCATCCGCCGTCGCCCAAGGGCTATGGCCGGACAAGTAGGGCATGAAGATAGGGGCACAAGGCGCAGGGCGCAAGGCACAAGGGAACTGCCTTTTGTCCTCTGTCTTCTGTCCTCTTGCTGCCCGCTGCTGGCTGCAAGCTGCCTGCTGAAATGGCCTGTTGTGCACTTCTTTTCCTACAAAATTAATTCTGCCGCTAACTTGCGGTTTAACTGTTCCACCGAGGTACTCAATGTATTCAGCCAGAACATCTCTCTGGAAAATTGAACAATCATATTTACTTAAAGCGTTGAGAAACATATTGTACCCGTCTCCACCCCCAGCCAAATACGAGTTGGTCGCGATCTTATATGTCCTGCTGGTATCCAGCCTTTTGCCGTTTATCCTTATTTCTTCACATCGTTGAGTTGCCGAATTTATCTTGAAGGATAGACCTTTGGACACCTGAGGGAAACCGCCCTGACCTCCCGATACGCTAGCTATATGCTCAAAAAGAGATTGGACAGTGGAACCATCCAGGGTCAGGACAACCACAGAATTGTCAAAGGGAAGCAGTTCAAGAATCGTCCCTCTGGTAATGGGTCCTTTGGGCAGATCGGCTCTGATACCACCGCCGTTTTGCAGGGCAAAGTCCACCCCCATGTCTTTTGTGTACCAGAGCATGGAGTCAGCAACCAGATTTCCCAGCGGGGTTTCCTTTTCTCTCACACCCTCGACAAATAGCGTTGTTTCAGCCTTACCCACAACTTCAGATAGGAGCCCGTTCGCTCTGGCAACATAGGGCTCCAACCGTATTAGGAGTTCCTGTTCTTCCGGGATCATCTCACCCAAAAATTGATATACCTTGGTGCCATCCGGCTTCTGCACCACTCTTTTAAGATTGATGGGAATTGCCTCAAATCTGTAGTCGATAACTCTTTTGTCCTGTATGAAGAGATCAACTTTCCCGAGAAGAAGTCCCCACTCCCATGCTTGGACTATAATCGTGCTCTGGCCCGAATGGGGATTTCTTATGGCAATTGGTGCGTCGAGCCTTGTATGGGTGTGCCCATCTACAATCAAATCAATACCTCTCACCTCAGAGGCCAGCCTCTTGGAGCCTTTTTCAGAAGAGTCGTATATGCCCATGTGAACCAGAGCTATTACGACATCTGCTTTCTTTCGTAACTCTGGAACGAGAGTCCTGGCGACGTCAATTTCATCTTCTAATACAAAGTTCTTGATGTGCTTGGGGTTTGCAATAAACTCGGTATCTTTGGTGGTAAGGCCAAAGATCGCTACCTTGAAACCCTCAAATTCCTTCACTATGTATGGTCGAGCCAGGTATGCGCCGTTTTCCTTTTTGACATTGGCAGAAAGAAACGGAAATTCCGCCAACTTCATTTGCTCTTCTAACACCTCTAACGGGTTATCGAACTCGTGGTTTCCAAGCGTCATGGCATCGTAGCCGATGTAGTTGTATCCCTCTATGTCCGGTTTCGCATCGAAGAGTGTAGACTCGGGCCTGCCAATATTGATATCCCCTGCATCCAAGACCAGGACATTGTCGACTTCTCCCTTTATTCGCTTGACGAGTGTTGCCCGTGCGGGAAGTCCCCCAACATCCGGCGCGGGATACTTGAGAAACTTCACAGGATGACCATGCGTATCATTAGTATGAAGAACCACCAGGTGGTGAACCTCGGACTTACCGGATGTATCAGCGTCCCAAATTGTGGTGCACGAGAAAAATAACCCTGCAAGCAGAACAGCCGAAACTTGAAGTAGTACTTTAACTTTTATTTTCATAGAAAATGGCCCCTTTTAGCCGCCTTATCCCTAGCAGTTGGCACCAATCGCTATAACGACAGCATACAGCTAACGCAAGAAAGATAGGGATATATTTACGGGAGGTCACTTTTCCTTGGTTTCGGTCACGCAATATACGCCCTCCCCTGACCCTGCCGGGCCAAAGCATCTGTTGTCTGAGATGCAGGTTGATTTCTGCAAATCGCCAGACCGCCAGCGGTTGATCAATCCGGGCTCGCGGATAAAGGGTCGAGCCATGGAGATGTAATCGGTTACACCCTCTTCAACCAGCCGCTCAGCCAGATGATAGGATCTAACCCCGCCCACAAGAATCAGGGGCACCTTAATTCTTTCTTTGAAGGCCCTGGCTTCATTCTGATGATAGGCCTCTTTCTCCTCAGACTTGATTCCCATCCGAACGGGACTGAACTTACGGGAAGTCGGTAGTCCGCCGCTGAGTTCAATCGCATCAATTCCACCATCGGCAAGCATGGTTCCTATCTGAACAGAATCTTCTAACGCAAGGCCATTTTCGGCAAAGTCTTGACAGTTTATTTTTACCAGGACGGGGTAATCCGGTCCCACCCTTTTTCGGACAGCCTGGAGCGCTTCCATAAGAGCCCTTGCCCGGTTTTCAACGGTTCCACCATACTCATCTGAACGCTGATTAAAAATTGGCGAAAGAAACTCGCTGAGGAGGTAGCCGTGGGCGCAATGGATTTGGACGCCATCGAATCCCGCCCCTTTAGCCCTTTTTGCAGCTTCGCCAAAGTCCTCAACTACCTCTTGAATATCCTGGGCCGTCATCTCTCTTGAGCGTGAATCTGATTGACCCTCCACCGCAGAAGGTCCAATGGGTATTTGTCCGCTGAGCTCTGCATTTGCAAAGATCCCACCATGGGCGAGTTGCAGGACAATCTTGCCACCTTTATCATGCACCGCATTGCTCATCGCCTGAAGACCTGCGATGAGTTCGTCCTTGTAAACACCGAGCTGCCGGGGCCCAGCCTGGCCGTCTTTTCGAACGAAGGCATGACCTGTAATAATCAGTCCCACACCTCCTTCCACAAGGCTTACCATCAGCTCGCTCAGCTCTGGGGTGACTGCTCCTTCGTCGGTTGCCATCCCTTCGTAGGTCGCCGAACGGATAAACCGGTTCGACAGGGCCATGCCATTGATTACCGTCTCTTCAAATAGCTTGCTCATATCATCCACCTCTCAGATTGAAGGAAAGTTTGGTCATTAAGAATAATCAAAAATGGTCTGTACAACAAGCATTCTGGCGTTTTGTCAGTTGTCCGTTGTTGGATACGCAAAGCGCATAGCGCATAGCGCATAGCGAAAAATTGGGGGATTGAGGGATTGAGGGATTGAGGGATTGTGAATTTCGTAGAACCTTGCCCGAAAACTATAACCTAATGGAGCGGTCTTTTTCGGCGGGTCCTTTATCGTACTTAGAAATAAGATCCTGGAGGGCTTCCTCCAGAAGATCCTTAAAGGAGCGTCCAAGGGATGTTGACAGCTTTTCCACCGAAACCAGAAGGCTGTTGTCGATTCTGTCGGAAGCGGGGCGAACCGTCTCTTCTTTTACGGGACGAATGTGCTGTGTCCGGACCGCTTTCTCAATGGCATTGATGAAGACTTTTCGATCTTCACTGGTCATATCTATGAACTGAACTGCCAGATCATAGGATGCAGGTGTTTCATCACCGTCACTGTCATAAACATTTAACCTGACTTTCTTTACCACGGCCGACACCGGGAAGAGATAATCGGGTATTTCAATGGTTAGGCTAAAGGTTTCTTCCAGGTTAGGCAGACTGCGACAATTGATAAGTGCTCCGCCGATACTGACATTCTTAACCCGCCCGTCGATAAACCCGGCAGAAGTGAAAATGCTAGCAGGCCAGGAGACGTCAACCCTGGAATACTCTCGTCTGCATTGTTGCACGGCTCACCATCCAATGACCAGAATGGCTGTCCCCTCGAGGGAGTCAGCAAAATGAAAGAGGGGCCATTATTTTCCATTGGGTTTTAATGCAAGGCTGGTGCCAATATTGGAGCATGTATCAGGGAGACAGCGGGCAGCTTGCAGCTGACAGCTAAAAGACAGAAGACAGAGAGCGTTTTGTCAGTTGTCCGTCGTCCGTTGCTGAAAAAGCATGAAGCGAGAGTCAGGAGACAGGCGATAGGAGACGGTAGAAAAACAATCAATACGGAGTTCCCCTCAACTACTGGCTACTGGCTACTGGATTCTTTGATTTGGGATGTGAGATGTGGGATTTGAGATCTGAGATTATAGATTCAAGGAATTGAGGATTGGAGATATAGGTTGGGGGTCAGCTGGCAGCAGACAGCGGGCAGGAGGAGGACGGATGGCAGACGACATTTAAACCCTGTGCCTTGTGCCTTGTGCCCTGCGCCTTGCGCCTTGTATCCATTGGATTCTTTGATTGCGGATTTGAAGAGAAATAGGGGATAGATGTACTAGCGGCCGGTGGGAGCCGAAGAGGCGTCTCGCCAGTCTGAAGGGGTCGCCGGTGATGGCTTTGAGGGGTTGGATGCGATAAGGCTTTCATGGTCGCCCGAGAAGTTCACCAATACCATCCCGGCGAATTTCTCTCCGCGGTAGACCTCGACCCGATAAATCTGGCCTGTCTTGTCCAGGGAGAACCTCTGCTCTATGTGGTTTTGTTCAATGGGGATTCCACATTCACTGGTCATGCCCGGCTTCCTGAATCCTATTACATTGACCCGGTAGCCATCTCTGGACTCCACCAGAAAAGATTTTCCCACGCCTACCATCTTGCCGAAGTCCACATATTTTTGGTTGCCGTCCACGTTCATGGAGATACCGTCGATGCTGAAGTCGTAATCGAAATATTGGGGGTAGAGTCGAGTTATTCTGCGGTTACCGTGGTAGACTCTATAGCTTCTTCCGTGTTCCACGACGGCGATCAGGGGGTTGCTCGGCTTGAATACAATCTCAGAAGCTTTCTTGAGGGGAATGTAGCCGAGCCTCCTCCTGGCGTTCTTGACGTCCAGGATGATTTTGTTGCCGTAGAAGGCGAGTTGGACGTTATTCTCTATTGCGCTCTTCACGGAGTTTGCAGAAAGCTGGAAGTTTTTTTCGTACTCAATTCCCAACAAGTCCATGTAAGCTTCCAGTGCCCGGAGATGGTAGTAGGCTCGCTCGTAGGTTGTAAAACTCTTGCTCACCTCGAGGCCAAAGGCCGGCTTAAGGTTTCGGATCGCGTAATAGGTGAGGGTCTTGGACATCTCCACATTCCCAAGCTTGGTCCTGGTATTCTTGACGTGATAGGCATCTTCTTCTGAGAATAAATACCGGTTAATGTCTGCGACCACATCCCCGGCAATCGAGCCGAGGTCGCCGAAAGGTTCGACCTCGATCCGCTCCTGGTCGATGATGATGCTCTGTCCCCAGCGGTAAGGATTATGGGTCCGGTCAATGTAGCTCGGACGGTAGAAGCCGCTACCGTCGTGGAGGTTCAGAACCATATCCACCTGCTCATCCAGGATGAGCTCCTTGACCTTTTCGATGGTACTGAATTCCGGATCGGTGCGTCGAATGGCGGCGAACTTGCGATTGAGGTCGCCATGTACGCCTCTCGAGCGCTTAATGATACTGATGAAGTTCAAGTTGGGCACGACCCAGACGTTGCCCTTAAGGATCTTGTAGTGGGTCACAAGCAGCGAGGCGGCATTGAAGCCTCCCGGTTCATCGCCCTGTATGCCGCCAATCACAAGTACCGTGTTCCCTTTTCGGCCTGAATCCAGCTTGTGAAGCGTAAACTTGATGTTCTCTGCGAAGGAGGGGTTCGCAAGAACTAATAGGCATGCGAAAACTGTGGCGACAAACTTTTTCATATCTTCCAATTGGACCTGACCCGCTGATATTCCCCTTCAGCCGGCTGTTCCCCACCGCTTAGGGGATTCAACTGCAAATCATTCTGTCAGTCTTATAAGGTTCGCTCTTTAACCCTGTCCTGTCAAGGCGGCACAACAACACCAATCATCCGTAGCTAAGAGCTCACCTTGATATGCCAGGGCTCGAAGCGGACCCCAAACAGATTGTCCCTTACGTAGCGGATATTAACATATCCTAGGTCTCGTAGCTTCTTGTAGACTTCCGTGGTGGTGAAGCGTTCCGTGAAGTTGTCTACACCATAGCCGGCCTGCCCCACATCGAAATCACCAATACCATGGTAGGAATATCCTGGTGGGGCGAGTGATCGAGAAGCCAGGGAAAGATTTCCATTGCTTTTATAGGTTTTATCCAGAAACAGCAAAAACTGCTTGCTAACACTTCGCACCCCTGAGGTCAGGATTACCTGATCGCCGAGATTCCGCTTGATCCTCTCGTAAGTATCAAGGGGTGGACCTTTGTAGAGGTAGTTGCCGGTGAAAGGCACTTTGGTGACCTTCTGTTTTTGAATTCTGGAGGTGAGATTTTGCAGAGGCTTCTCGCCGAAAAAGCCGTAGATACCGGCATCAGCGTAGAAGATCATTTCCAGAAAATTCAGTTCCTCTTTGGAGAATCTCCCCACCCGGGAGTAATTACGGGCGACCCTTATCGCCTGGTCAAAATCCAACAGGTAGAAGTTGCCATAACCTACTGTAAGCTGGAGCCTTTTGAAACGAGCGACGCAAGACTTTAAGAGCTGAAAATGTTCTCGGCTCAGACAAACATCTTCCTGGTGATGCGCGTCGAAGTTCCGCATCTTGTAGAGGTAATCTTTGATGTAACTGTCGAAATTTTTCGGTGTGCTGAATTGGGGGATTTGTAGGATTTCCGCCAGTGCCGCCGGAACGAAACTCCCTCCGATTACTACTGTGACAGCGGCCTTCAGAAAGTCCCTTCTCTTCATCTTCTACCAACTTGATCGCGATTATGAGGATGCGGATTTGCTGGCCACAATTTCACTAGAGCCGCTTTCTTGGAGAAACCGGAAAGCTGAAGGGCATTATACACCAACTTAAATGGATTTGGTCAAGCAAGAAAATGATACTAGGCAGGACTAAGGAGTAGTCAGGAGACAGAATTCAGGAGAAAAGCAATCAAAATTAATTTACTCTTTGCTACTGACTCCTGGTTCCTGGATTCTTTCATTTTTTTAGAAAAAAGTGACCCCAAGTAGCCTTCACTTTTGACTCTTTCCTCACGTCTTCCTGTTTCCCTGCGCTGGCATTACCCAGGTCAGGTTTTGAGGGTTGTCGCTTTTGGCGACTCTCAGCCTCCGGGTTGCTATAAAACTTCCCTTCAGCACCCCTAACAGTTTACGATCCGAGAGAGTCTCTTGCGGGACTCCTTGGGGTCATAATCAGTCTATTCTGAACCATTGATCCCGGTCAAGAAGATAAGTTTCACAAGCAAGATAAAGTTGCCGATTGAGATCAACTAACTAATTTTTATTGAGTTCTGAATCTAATTTTTTTACTCAATTTCAGATCCGGAGGATTTACGATTGCAGATTGCAGATTTCGGATTGCAGATTGAGGAATTGAGGGATTATGGATTTTTTCTTGGCTGCGACCTGCTAGCTGTCTGCTGCCAGCTGTCAGTGTTCACCATTTCTTTCGCAAGACGTTGATGATTCGGCCAAAAAATGCTGTAAATATGACTACCGCGGCAATAAGCCCGATTGGAACGACAACCATGACGCTCAACTTCAAAACAAACACCAGTAGAGGGATCAAAATGAACAGGATTAGTCCTATCAAAACAAGGGCGAGGCATCCGGTGAGAAAATCTCTACTGAATTTATGCTCTTCTAGTCTGTCATGATCTTCCGGCAATTTCTCCATTTAGCAGCTCTCCACACCAAAAGAAGGTTGACGACTCACTTCCATTTTCTGTATCAGCCCACGGCTCAAGGGTGCCACGATATAACAAATCCCAGGCAAAAGCAAACGTAGCACCTCCCCGCTCCCCAACCTTTCACCATCCTCTATTTGGCCGCAGACCCACGCGGAGGAGAATTCAGCTAGCAGCTGGCAGCTGGCCGATGAGAACGGGCTTTTCTGAAGGGTGGCTGATAATTGCTGCCTGCTGCGAGCTGCCTGCTGATCTGGAAATTCTCCGCGGATAAAACTGAACCCGCTACTGTATCTCTGTTGACAATATTTTCTCTGCTTGTCCTCTGGCCTGCTCAAAGGCATCCAGTGACACGTGCTCCTCTTCTACTTCGCCAATGTCCCTGACCACGAGGAAGTAAAGGGACTGCACCAGGAAAAACATCCAGACTGCCATGGCCCAGGTGATTGTGGTGTGAGGGGCGAACACCGACACCAACCCGCCCCCACCCAATGAGATAGCGATTTCAGCAGTGAGCGTCTTCAACAAACCGCCTTGAAAGCAAATACCGCTTCGAACCCAGCTGAGGATTCCCAAGCCGAGAAATAAGAAGGGAGTGTTTGAGCCTCCCCAGAACACAACGAGAAGAAGGAGAAGGAGGGGGAAGATGACAGAGACAAATCGCGCCCTCCCCCACCTGGTCAACAGGACAAGATACCCTGCGAGAATCAGCCATATGGTCAAGCGGAAGGCTATGGGCCAGTGGAAAAGTTGGCTCAGCGCCGTCATCATTGGGATGAATGAAACCCCACACGCCAAGCCGTAGAGAATAGTAGTAAGCAGTGGTCTTTTTGTGATCTTCATGTCTATGCACCTCCTTTGGTCGTTTCCTTGCGCTTAAGCAGCTCGAGCTCTACTTCCTCTTCTGAGGGCTCTCCCGACACACGGGAAGGGACGGTAGCGGAGATGGTCGCCTCCCACTGTTCCCTCTCCACCCGGTGGAAATACTCTTTTGATCTGAGCTGGAGCTGCTCATACTGGAGCCGCTGCTCTTCAACAGACTCCCGAAATTGACTGATCTCCTGGCGCAAAGACTGGATGTGGCGGCCAAGCTCTTGCCGGTGGTGGGCCAACGGTTTGAGCTTTTTAATCAACATCCGGGCAATGTTGTCTTTGTCTTTGTCAATGGCTGCCTCAATGTCCTGATCCAATTTTTCGCATTCGTGGGTGTACCTTTCATAATCCTGTTGCGCCTTCTCCTGTGAGGCTACCATCTTTCTCAGTCTTGCCTCTTTGCGGCCAAGCTCCTCCTCCATGTCTCGAAGATATTGTTTCAGAAGGAGGCCCTTGTCCTCCAAATGGTCCATTACACCGTGGATGTCTGCCTTGCACAATCTCATAAATCTCGTCATGATGCCCATTTTTTGTCCTCCTTGTAGCAGCTTTCAGCTATCAGCGGTCAGCCGATTCATCTCTTGCTGAAGGCTGACCGCTGACGGCTGATCGCTTATTTACCGAATCGTCTTCCTCTATAGCCTTCGTATTGAAGAGCCTTGGAGTTCTTCTTCTGTTTCATTTCAACCTCTGGTGCGCTCCCTTGAAAGGTTTCGTTCACCATGTCGCGAAGTGTTTCCACATCTTTTTCCAGATTTGCTGCCACCTTTCCTGAACCCACAACAGAATTGACCGCCTGCTGCTCTCCGCTATAATTCTGGATGCGCTTGAGGGCTGCCTGTGGCTTACCCGCTTTAATATCGGCTGCCACCTCTTCGCGGAGCTTGTTGTAGTCTTCCTTCAGCACTTTTTCTTCCCACTCGCTCTTGTCAATTGAACTGAAAACCTCTTTTTGGTCCCTGACACAGGCAATTTGAAAAGAATCGGAGAGTGTCACCGTATAAGGTTTCCCCTCGTACCTGTAGCGAGTGTTGATACCGGCCAGTTCGAAGCTGTGTTCTTTATGGGTGGGCACCCGCAAAGTGAGAAACAGCTTTCTAGTTTGACCCGAGAGCAAGTCTCCCGGATGGATGATCGCTTGATTGTTTTTGACTTCGACGGGATATCCGGAAGCGTTGACAACCGAGATACCATCTTTCAGGGGTATCCGAACCTCTACGGCGGTGGCCACTGCGGCCCTGGTGTTGTTGAATTCCTTGTGAAATACCGCAGCAAAAGAGCTGGGATCTTCCAAATAGTAGTAGTTGCCAGCGCCACGGTCGGCGATATGGGTCATCAGGTGCTCGTTGAAGCTGGTCCCCACGCCCACAGTGCTCACACCGAATTCTTTCTCTACCGCCACTGAGGCCATGTTGCCCAGGGAGGCAGGATCCATTATTCCCCTGTTCGCGAGTCCGTCGGAGATGAGGATAATCTTGCGCACATTGCCGTTCTGTCGGGCTGACTGCAACACATTAATTCCCTCCTGAAGACCGGCGCCAAGATTGGTAGCTCCACCAGTAGATATCCTGTTAATTATTGTTTTCAACCGTTGGCGGTTGGTGCGGGTTACATTGATCAGGTTCGTGTGTCTTCGAACACTGTTAGAATAGGTGACCAGACCAAACCGGTCTCCTGCCGACAAGCTAGACAACAGATTGAGAGCCGCCTGCCTGGCATCTGCGATCTTCTCCCCGTTCATGGAGCCGCTACGGTCCAAAACGATCACCATATCCACATGGTTTGCATCTCCCTTTTCCAGATCAAGAATCTCGTCGGCAATCATGCTCAGGGACAGGGCTGCGATTCCATCTCCCCCGTAGAGAACCTTGTCCTGGGTAAGGGTACCAGTCAACGTTACAACCCCGTTTTTCGCCGTGGTAGTGAGAGGGGGCCACAAGCTGAATTGATTTCCCCGGCTTGCATAAACTATTGCAGCACAGGTGATCATTAATAAGCACCCCACCAGAAGTAATGGTTTCAGTTTGTTTTTTTTCATTGTTCTGCTCCTTTCTATTGACGTGTTGGTTGACGCGCGTCTTAATTCCCATAGTAGCGGACCAAAACTGAAACACAATTCAAACAACTGCAAATAATCACTACGATTTTTTTACAAAACTTTTGCTTGCAACTTGGAACAATTCTTGTATTCAATGTGCATAGCGCAGAGAGCATAGCGCAGAGCGAATCAAAAACACGCCATGCACTTCGCGCTATGCGCTGTGCGGCTAGATTGTGTCTGAGGCAAATTGATCAAATGGCAGGCATTCTATGAATAAGCCCAAGGCCAACATACTTGTGGTTGAGGACGATCTGGCCATCCTCCACGGTCTGCTTGACGTTCTCGTATTCAACGGTTACCAGGCCACGGGAGTCGAAGATGGTAAAGAAGGGCTACAAAAAGCTCTGGAAGATAAATATGACTTGATTATCCTGGATGTGATGCTGCCAACGGTTGATGGTTTTACCATCTGCAAAGAAATTAGGGAGAAAAAACCCGGTCAGGCCATTGTAATTCTCACCGCAAAGGGTTCCGAGGACGACGTTGTGACCGGTTTCAAGGCCGGTGCAGACGATTACGTCAGCAAGCCCTTCTCCCTTAGAGAATTGATGGTAAGAGTTGAAGCGGTGCTCAGGCGGTCGGGGAAAAACCTCGGAGATGAACAGATCCACCTTCGGGGCATCCTGTTTGATGGCCAGAAACTGACGGCCTCATACAATGAGGAAACCGTGGAGGTGACCAGGCGAGAGATGGACATTATCGTGTATCTCAACCGACACAGGGATCAGATTGTCTCCAAGAAGGAGCTTCTCAGTGAGGTGTGGAATTATGCCGATCCAGATATTGAAACCCGGACAGTGGATATTCATATCCTCAAGCTCAGGAAAAAAATAACCTCACTCATCGGGGACAGCCCCCTCATAGTTACTATCCGCGGTGAGGGATATCGTTTGGAGTCTGAAGAGTGAAAAGACTGAAGATACTCATTCTTGTTTTTTGCCTGGCCCTGTCAATTCCCATGGCCTATTTCGTTCTGCGCACGTACTGGAGTCTTGAGCAGGAGGAGGTGGCCGAGCTTCGCTATTTCGGTGTTACCCTCTTCGATCAAATGGAAGAGGAGCTCGCCTACCTGGTTCTCAAGGAGGAGGGTCGACCCGTAGATCAATACAGGTATATCTACATCCCGGCCGATCAGATCCCCGGGTCTGAGGGGTTGAGCCGGTCTCCCCTGTCCACGCCCCCGAAAGAGAGCTATATCCTCGGCTACATGCAGAACAATCCTGACGGTTCGCTTCAGACCCCCTTGGCCGAGAATAAAGAAGATATCCCCCCGGAGCACAACGCTGTCGTTGCACAGTTGGATGAAGTGAATGAGGTCTTTAACTTAAAAAAAACTACGGTCCCCGAGAGCGTCGAGGCCAAACCGGCCGAAATGCTTGCAAAGAGGGAGAGCGAGAAAGACGCAACTTTTGCCGATAAATATTTGGACATTTCCCGGTCAAAAAAGCAGAGGGCCTACCTTGGCCGGTCTGGAAAGAGAGTCGAAGAGATCACCCCCGGCCAAGCGCTCAATCTCGCGCAACGGGATCAGAAAGCAGCGTCGAGCGAGTGGCAGCAAGAGGAAGGAATCCAGGCCGAAGGAGATGTACCACTTGTCCCCAGCGGCCGACGGCCAGCCAGAGCTCCCATAAAGGACGAGGAGGAGAAAGGATACGGGGCCGAGCCCGCCGGGACATTGCCGCCAGCACCATCCCTGGATACGGAAAAGTTTCAGATTGAAGTGGATCCCATGCAGTCAGTTTTCATCAACGATCAGCAAATATTCATCTTCCGCCGTATTGTGATCAACAACCAGATATATCGTCAGGGATTCGTCCTTTTGGTAAAGGAGTTTCTGAACCATCTGGTGGATGAATATTTTGTCAACCAGCCCATGGCACAATTTACAAGTCTGCGATTATCGGTGATGGACCAGGGCCGGGAAAGCGCAGTGGTTCAGACCGGGGCAGTCGTAGAACAGTCAGACTTTTCCCTGGATCGAACTTTTCCCCGCCCCTTCTCCTTCTTGCGGGCGACTATCGCCTGTGACCAATTACCTCCATCAGTGGGACGGAGGACATTGAATATAATGATGGCCGTACTTGCCTTTGTCATTCTGCTCGGACTTTTTGGCATCTACCAAAGTGCGCGCGCTGTGGTGGCGCTATCGGATCGGCGTTCGAGGTTCGTGTCATCGGTAACCCACGAACTGAAAACCCCTCTTACCAATATACGAATGTACATTGAGATGCTGGAGCAAGGAATAGCCCGCGACCATGCGCGGGAGGAAGAATATTTCAGGATCTTGGGGTCAGAAAGCTCCCGACTGTCTCGTTTGATAAACAACGTTCTGGAATTTTCCAAGTTGGAGAAAAAACAAAGACATCTCAACCTGCAGGAGGGTACCCTCGAAGAAGTGGTTCAGGAAATCAATGAGGTAATGCAGGAAAAGCTCCGGCAGGAAGGGTTTGTTCTAGAGGTGGAAATGGAACAGGTGCGGCCGTTCAAATATGACCGGGAGGCAATGATTCAAGTCCTGATAAATCTCATTGACAACAGCATGAAATTCGGCAAGTCCTCTCCCACACGGGAGATTACTCTGCGTGTCTGGGCTGAAGATGGTTCAGTGAACATTAGTGTGTCCGACACCGGGCCGGGCATTCCTCGCCATTCGTTGAAGAAGATATTTGATGATTTCTACAGGGTGGACGACGACCTTACCCGAACCACTGGCGGAACCGGTATTGGCTTGGCTTTAGTGAAAAAGCTCATCACCGCAATGGCAGGTTCTGTGAAAGCAACCAACAACGACGGACCCGGGTGCACTATAACTATATCGTTGCCGATATAGGGCATAAGGTATAAGGCTCAAGGTGCAAGGTAATTTCTTGGTTAAGTCTATTCCTATCTCCCTGTGCCTTAAGCATTTTCTCTGTCTTCTGCTGTCTGCTGCCAGCTGCCGGCTACGTCTTTCGCCTACTCACTTTTTTCTGGAGTTACGATCTCCACCGTCATTTCAATTCTGTCGACGGGATTATCTCGCGGATCTCGGGGCTGGGAAACTATTTGGTCCACCACATCCATCCCATCAACCACCTCTCCAAATATCGTGTACTGTCCGTCTAGGAAAGGGGTGTCTTCTACGCATATAAAAAACTGCGAACCAGCGCTGTCGGGATCTGCAGCTCTCGCCATTGAGAGGGTTCCTCTTTTATGGGGCAGCTTACTGAATTCTGCTTTGACATTGTAGCCGGGGCCCCCCATACCATGCGTTGATCTGTCATCACTTTTTGTATTGGGATCACCTCCCTGGATTACGAATCCAGGGACTAGTCTATGAAAGGTGGTGCCATTGTAGAAACCGCCACTTGCCAGTTCGATGAAACTATTTACGTGGTTGGGAGCGACGTCTGGAAAGAACTTAATGGTAATTTTTCCGAACTTTGTGATAATCACAGCCTTTTTCTCTTTCATAATCTCGATCTCCTGTTTGGTAAAGGTTCTGTGTCGGCTCTTCTCAGAATAAGCTGGTGAGATATTCATTCCAATCAAAACTACTAGTGACACCAAGACAAATGTTCTAATTCTCATTAAGGGGTCCTCCTAGCCTCAACTGTTATAACTTGATGTGAGATGTGGGATAAGACTTGTTTCTCACATCCCACATCCCATATCTCACATTGTTTGACCTTCGCAAAAAAAGGGCTCCGAAGAAGGGAGCCCTTGTTTTTTTGCTGGAGCGGGAAACGGGATTTGAACCCGCGACTTCGACCTTGGCAAGGTCGCACTCTACCCCTGAGTTATTCCCGCTTTAGTTCTCGCAAGCTTAGCAAAGATCACACATTTGTCAAGAAGAAACTCGCCTAGCGGCAGAGGGCGGAAGACAGCTGGCAGCGGGCAGCGGGCAGCTCTTTCAACTAGGCACTGGTGGATTGCGAATTGCGGACTTGAGATGTGAGATATGGGATGTGGGATGTAAGATTATGGAAAGCAGTCAGGACAGGCTCTTGATTCTCAATTTTCATCCTGACCTCTGATCTCTGTCCTCTGTCCTCTGTCTTCTGTTTTCTGTCCTCTGCTACCAGCCGAATCCTCGTGGGGCTCATCGGTCTCGCTTTCTTCGAGAACGTGCCAGAAACTGCGGAAATAATTGATTCCTGACCAGAGCGTCAAGATGACCGCCATCCACATGAAAAACATGCCAACCGCGTGGAAATCAACACCAAAGTAATCGTAGTGCAAGAGCAAGCCGAGGACGGCGACGATCTGGAAAACCATTTTTTTCTTTCCCAGCTCATCGGCGCCGATTATCTTCCCTTCAGAGACGGCAACTGACCGCAATCCTGTAATTGCCAGCTCTCTGCCGACAATGACCACCACCATCCACGCAGGCACCCGGCCAAGAGGTATCAACATAATCAGGGCGGCTGATACGACGAGTTTGTCTGCAAGGGGATCGAGAAATACCCCGAATGTCGTCACCATCTGCCGACGCCGAGCTAGAAACCCATCCAGAAGATCTGAAATGGAGGCAAGACCGAAAACCGCCGCCGCCAAAAAACTGGTGAGCTTGTGAGGGAAGAATAGAAGAAAGACCAATAGCGGGACGCAAGCAACCCTGAAAAGCGTAAGGCTGTTGGGAAGGTTAAAGATGGAATGCGAGCGTTTTGGCATCATGCTCTCAGCTTACTAGTTGTGACTATTCCTTGCGGGAAAAACGTAACCTGTCACGGGACGCTTGTTCTTACCTGGAGTGCCTGCTGATGGAGTTGAGGAAAGGTTAATATTTGTTGTGCCGCCGCAGATTAAACTCGTCCCAGTAACGCAGGACCCGGGCCACAAAGGTTCTGGTCTCTTTATAGGGTGGAATACGCCCATATTTGCGTACGGCATTCTCTCCAGCATTATATGCTGCCAGGGCCAGGGGCACGTCGTTGTTGAAATTCTTTAACTGCCGCTTCAAATAGCGGACACCAGCGTGGATGTTTTCCTTGGGGTCGAAGGAATCCACCACGGCCAATTCCCTGGCGGTCTCAGGCATGAGCTGCATCAGCCCCTGGGCTCCCTTTTTTGAGACCGCATGTTTGTCAAAGTCTGACTCGGCCCTGATCACCGCTTTCACCAAGGCCGAGTCTATCCCGTGTCGCCGAGAGGCTCTGATGATGATCCTGTCGTAGCGATCGAAATAGTCCTTGTAGTCAAGCTTAGTCTCACTAATGTAAAGACGATATCGAAAAGTTGTGGGCACGTTGGAGAAGTGAATTACCCCATCCTCGTCCACATATCGGTAAATATCACCGCTCGCCGGTCTGGCAACCAGACCGAACAACATAGCCGCCAACACCCACAGTAACACACTAAGTCGAGGCAGCCAAGTTGACAGTCTTGGCGCAAAGGCTGCCACTGAATGTCTCACATAGATGTCCGAACCTATAATAACCGCCATGACCGCTTACCGCTGATCAAGTAGAGTCCACGCGCTTCCAGTCGTCCAAAAACTTCTTCATACCAATGTCCGTGAGTGGATGCTGCGCGAGTTGGGCAATCACCTTAAATGGAATGGTGGCCACATCGGCTCCCATCTGAGCCGCCTCCAAAACGTGTAGTGGGTTGCGGATGCTGGCCACCAATATCTCGGTCTCGAAGATGTAATTCTGGTATATTTCAAGAATCTGAGCCACCAATTCCATCCCGGTATGTGAAATATCATCCAGCCGACCTACGAAGGGACTGACGTAGGTTGCACCTGCTTTGGCTGCCAACAGAGCCTGCAGAGGAGAAAAAACCAGTGTGACGTTGGTCTTGATATTCTCGGCAGCCAGTTGGCGAGTCGCCTTGAGCCCGTCGGTGATCATTGGGACCTTGACGACCACGTGCTCATGAATCTCAGCAAGCTCCCGTGCTTCTTTTACCATACCGTCCGCATCGGTACTGACCACCTCGGCGCTTACCGGACCCTGTACAACTTCGCAGATCTCATGGATGAGCTTCTTGAAATTTTCCCGATCCTGGCAGCCTTCCTTGGCAACCAGAGAAGGATTGGTGGTCACCCCATCGATGATACCAAGCTCTTTGGCCTCCCTAATCTCATCAAGATTCGCAGTATCAATGAAAAACTTCATTCACGACCTCCTCCAGCAACGGTTCGGTTGCTCAAGCCCCGACGGAGGCTAGACCAACAATTGCAATTATCGTTCCTTCCTAACTAAAGTGCGATGGAGACTTTGGGCGAAATCGGAATCTTCAAGACTTATGGTACCCTGGTCCATCGTCCAGCACCGTTGATTCCCGAATCCCTAAGTTCTTCGCGCTATCTTCGTTCCGCTTAAACGGGTCCCCGGTTTCCTGAATTTGCAGAATATGTATTGTCTAAAAACTGGATAGAATGGATATATTCGACTTCAATCAGTTCTTTTATCAGTCTTCTCTGACTGCTCTAAAAGGAACTGATCCCTGCAGCTTTCACTGCAGAAGTGGTAGGTCTTGCCGCCTATTTGCGCAACCTCGCCTTGAGCAGGGAGAATATAGGCGCCACACTGGGGGTCCTGGACCAATTCGGCGGTACTCTCGCCAGCCGGAACCTCCCTAGATTCTGTGGTTCCAGAACCTTTTACCAGACCACTGAGGAGCTTGTAAAGTACAATGAGGAGAAAAACAATAATGGCGAGACGTATCATTAGCTAATGCGCACCTCCACTCTCTGCCCCCTGGCTTCCAGGTCAGCGAGAAGCTCTGCCACGGTTTTGCCCAACAACGGATGGCGAAAGCTCGGGGAAATTTCGTTGAGGGGTTCAAGGACAAAGCGCCGCTCGTGGAGCAGCGGGTGGGGCACACACAAGCCGGCTGAATCGATGAGAAGGTCGTCAAAGAAGAGCAGGTCCAGGTCAATGGATCTCGGACCCCATTTGTGAGTGCGGATTCTCCCGAGGGTGTTTTCTATGTTCAGCATCTGGCTTAATAGCCAGTGGGCATCTTTGCCGGTCTGCAGCAACGCAACCCCGTTTATGAAGGAGGGTTGGTCTTCCAGCCCCACAGGATCGGTCTCGTAAAATGAGGACGTCTGAAGAAGTCTGGATTCAGGTAGCGCGGCCAAAGCCTCGAGGGCTTTGCGACAATTTTCCAACCGATCCCCCAGGTTAGAGCCAAACCCGATGTAGGCATGATGCTTTTGCATAGCAAGCAGCGGTCAGCTATCAGCGGTGAGCAGTCAGCAAGGAAAGTGTCTAAAATCAGCTTATGTCTGAATGCTGATCGCTGAAAGCTATTTATTTCAACCCAAGCACGTGCTGCATGTCGTAGAGGCCGGGGGGTTGGTTGACCACCCAAATGGCCGCTTTCACCGCACCGCGGGCAAAGTTATCCCGACTGTGAGCCCGATGGGTTAATTCGATCCGTTCGCCAACTCCTGCAAAAAGGACGGTGTGCTCGCCGACGATGTCGCCACCACGGATGGTCTGAATGCCGATTTCCTCTGGTCGCCGTGCTCCTATCATTCCATGTCGCTCGTAGACCCCAACCTGCTCCAAATCTCGCCCCAGGGCAGCAGCCAAGTTCTGGGCAAGCTTTACGGCTGTTCCACTGGGGGCATCCTTTTTGTGATGGTGGTGGGCCTCCATGATTTCCACATCAAAACCATCGCCCAAAACTTTTGCCATATCGGCCACCACTTTGAACATCAGATTGACGCCCATGCTCATATTCGGCGCCTGGACACAGGGTATCTGCTGTGCCAACGTCACAATGGTTTCCATTTCAGCATTGCTGAATCCGGTGGTGCCGATTACCATGGGTTTCTTGGCCTCCACCGCCTGGCGAAGATGCTCCACAGAGGCCTCATGGTGGGTAAAATCAATCAAGACATCCCCCAGGTCCACCACTGACTTCAGATCTGGCGCAACCTTGAGCCCCATGCTACCCAGTCCGACCACCTCTCCAACGTCAGAACCCACTGCCGAATGGTCGGCACGCTCAAAGGCGGCAGCGACTGAAATTCCCTCCGTCTGCTCGATGGTGTGGATGATGCGACCACCCATTTTTCCGGCTGCTCCCGCGACAATCGCTTTTATCATAGCTATTACCCCCACTCCTCGAAAACGGACACGGAGAAACGGTGATCCGGAGACGCAGCGATTTCAAACTAGTCTCAGCACTATCTCCACGTGGCCGTGTCTTCGCGTCGTTTCGTCGTTATTCTCAGCGCGCAAGGCGGTCTGCCACCGCTAAACTATAGAATTCCGTAGACCTCCAGCTCCTTGCGTACCTTGTTTCGATTGTCTTCCGACATGGGAGCCAGCGGCAACCGCACTTCCCCAGAGGAAATCTTCCCCATCATCTCTAGCGCTGCCTTCACTGGGGCCGGGTTGGTCTCGTAGAACATGGCATGGCAGAGGGGAAGGAGACGGTAGTAAAGCGGCTTGGCTTTCTCGAACTCACCGGCCAGGAGGAGGTTACACAAATCCGCCATGTCTTGCGGCACAAGGTTAGCCACCACACAGATGACCCCCTTGCCGCCCACTGCCATGAGCGGATAAGTGAGGAAATCTTCACCTGAAACCACTGTCAATTTATCACCACAGAGCCGAATGATCTCGGTGATCTGCTTCATGGAGCCGCTGGCCTCCTTGACCCCGACGATGTTGTCTATCTCCGCCATTCGAGCAAAGGTAGTCGGCTCAATGTTGCTGGCCGTACGCCCCGGTATGTTGTAGACCACGATGGGTATGGCCACCTCTTGGGCCACTTTCTTGTAATGCTGGTAAATGCCCTCTTGGGTGGGCTTATTGTAGTACGGACTTATCATCAAAACGCCGTCCGCCCCAGCTTTCTTGGCATGAGCCGTTAGCCGAATGGCCTCTGCGGTGTTATTGGAACCGGTGCCGGCCACAACTGGAACACGGCCCTTTACCTGGTCCACTGCAATTTCAACCACTCTCTCGTGTTCCTCGTGCGAGAGCGTGGCAGATTCCCCTGTGGTGCCACAAGGTACGATACCATGGACGCCATTTCCAACCTGAAATTCAATCAATTCACGCAGACTTTCTTCGTCCACTTCCCCCTTCTTAAAGGGGGTGACAACGGCGGGCAATACTCCGGTAAACATGGTGACCTCCTCTCCGCTAGCTCGCTGCGAGTTACTGGTTAAAGGTTACCGGTTTCGGACTGTACATTCAAAGAGGAACCGACCCACTACCTCGAAACTCGCAACTAGCGACCTTACCTCCCTGGGTTATCCACGGCCTCTTGCCAGAGTTGGCCCTGATAGACCACCGTGGCCGCCCCTTCCATATAAACTTCTTCTGGTGTCTCCCCGCTAAAGTAAATGGTAAGCGTCTCTCCACTTCTCGTCCGAACGTCAACGGGCGGTTCAACCAGCCCTTTTGCCGCGGCAACCAGAGCAACCGCAGTGGCTCCGGTGCCACACGCCAGAGTCTCGTCTTCAACACCACGCTCATAGGTCCGAATCTCCAGGGACCGCTGCCCGAGCACGGTAATAAAGTTTACGTTGGTTCCTGCCGGGGCATAATGCGAGTGGTAACGCACCTCCCTTCCCCGGCTCAGGATATCCTGTTTTTCCAGGTCCTTCGCTGTGTCCATTATGAAGACGGTATGTGGCACTCCGGTGTTAATGTGTTGGACAACCACGCTTCCATCACTGAGTTCGAGCTTCTCATCCAGTCGAAGGTCCCTGGGTGAAGTCATCTGCAGTTTCACCCGACTGCCCATCACTTCAGCGCGCACAATTCCCGCTAGAGTGCGAAAAGAAAGACGACTTCCACAAATACCCAGCATATTTGCAAGTCTTGCTACACAGCGTCCGCCATTACCGCACATTTCCGCACTGCTTCCATCTGCATTGAAGAACCGCCAGCTGAAGTCTACCTCTGCATCGTTCTCGATGAGTATAAGACCATCAGCGCCTACTGAGACTTTGCGTCTGCAGAGGCTTCGAGCCAATTCCGGAGCAGCCTCTGGATCAATGATTGCAGTGCGATTGTCAATCAGAATGAAGTCGTTACCACTGCCGTTCATCTTGTAGAAGTCTATCGATGTACTCATTTGAACTCTTCAGTTAAGGAAGTCAGGTAACCGCTCGCCTCGGAGTAAATCATCATAGGTTTCTCTGGCTCGAATCACCTCGAACCTATCACCCTGAACCAGAATTTCCGGGGGCCTTGGCCTCGAAGTGTAATTGGAGGACATGACAAAACCGTAGGCTCCGGCGCTCATTACTGCCAGTAATTCCCCCTGCTCAACTCGAGGAAGGTTGCGATCACGCGCGAGAAAATCTGTTGTTTCGCAGATGGGCCCTACCACATCTGCTTGGAACTCCGATCGTTTCTGGTCGACTACCGGCTGGATGTGGTGATAGGAACCATACAGGCTGGGACGAGCTAGGTCATTCATACCGGCATCGACGACGAGAAAATTCTTGACTGGTCCATCCTTTGTGTAGAGAACACGCGTGACAAGAATGCCGGCATTTCCCACAATAACGCGACCAGGTTCAAAAATCAACCTGCAATCCAGGCCATCTATTTCATCTAGGAGCACCCGAGCATACTCACTGGGATGTGGGGGCGCCTCTTCAGAGTAAGTGATACCCAGCCCGCCCCCTAAATCCAGATAGCGAATTTGTATATTTAGCTTCCGTAGTCGCTCTATCAGTAGCTTCAATCTTCTAAGAGTGTCCAGAAAAGGAGAAACTTCGGTAAGCTGTGAACCAATGTGGCAACCAACTCCCATGATCTCTAAATTGGACATTTTTCCGGCCCGTGCATACATCTCTTCCGATACTTCCAAATCGATGCCGAACTTGTTCTGTTTGAGACCGGTGGATATATACGGATGGGTCTTGGGATCCACA
Organism: Deltaproteobacteria bacterium; assembly: GCA_020347625.1. Taxonomy (GTDB): domain Bacteria; phylum Desulfobacterota; class Syntrophobacteria; order BM002; family BM002; genus BM002. The sequence continues at coordinate 1,602,847 of CP070735.1, read as the reverse complement.
TCCGGGTTGACACGAATGGCGATGGGTGCTCGGCAACCCAGACGGGTGGCGCATTCGTTCACCGCCAGCATTTCCTGGGGAGATTCCAGGTTAAACATGAGTATGCCCTTCTCGAGCGCATAAACGATTTCCTCTTCTGTCTTACCGACTCCGGAAAAAACGATCTTTTCTGGCTCAACTCCTGCTTGCAAGGCGCGGTGAAGTTCCCCGCCGGAGACGATGTCCATTCCAGCACCTAGAGAGGCAAACAGGTGCAGTATGGCGATATTCGAGCAGGATTTCACCGAGAAGCAAGTTAGATGATCCACTTCAACGAAAGCTGCATCGAAGGCGTGGAAGTGCCGGGTGAGGGTGGCGTGGCTGTAACAGTAAAAAGGTGTGCCTACCTCCCTGGCAATGGTCTCAATGGGAACTTCTTCGCAGTAGAGCTCTCCCTCACGATAATCAAAATGATGCATTTTCTAGCTTATCCTTAGATCATGTTAATTATTATTGTTCTTTTTTTGCCAGTTTTGCCAGTTTAGCCGGTTGAGCCAGTAGCTAGCACTCGGCTTAGTGCCTAGTGTTTTTCCTGCCCGCTGTCGTCTGTCCTCTGCCCTCTGACCTCTGTCTTCTTACTGCCCGTTGCCTGCTGCAATCTGCCCGCTCAACAGTGCCTAGTGCTTAGCCCTTAGTGCCTAGTTTTATCCCCTACTTCACTCAATCGCGACGCCGCTTAACTATAACTTCGGCCTCATTGGAATCCGGTCCCAGACGACTTTTCTCATCCAATGGAATAACACGATAATAGTAACGACCCTCCGCTTCAAAATCCCGGTCAAATACCTGAAAGTAACTCCTGCCGACCTTAGCCTTCACGGTCCTGATGAGCTCATACTCGCGCGGACACGCTGGACAGGGCTTCTCCACCGTCTCGGGTTTACTGCGATAGATGTTGAACCTCTTTACCTCTTCTGCACCGAACGGTATAGACCACGTGAGTTGCACACCGGTTTCGATAATCACCGCATCCAAGTCTTTCACTTTGGGCAGGTCCGGCTCCCGTGGCGGACGCGGCAGCGCCTTGACCCCGCAAGCCATCGACATTAGGACCACACAGCAAAATAATATGAATAGCGCCGGCTGCGGCCATGAGCTCCTTATTCTCATGTACTCAGTTCTTTCTCTGCCAAGGCTATGGCCTCCCGTACTTGCTCGAGAGCCGTACCCCCTCTGGAGCTGCGGCTGTTTACAGAATGCTTCGGATCCAACAGGTCAATGATGTCCTCAGAAATTACTTTGGTAAACCCCCTCAACTCTTGGAGAGTCAACTCTTGCAACTCCTTGCCCTGCTCTAGACAATACCGCACTATCTTACCCACTGTTTGGTGGGCCTGGCGGAAGGATATCCCACGTCCGACCAGATATTCGGTTACGTCGGTTGCCATGGTGTAGCCCGTTGTCGCCATCTCCTCCATCCGCTCTTGGTTTACACTCAGGTTTTCCCATAGTCTGGCCAAAATCTTCAAGCTCTGACGCACCGTATCGATGGTATCAAAAAGAGGTTCTTTATCCTCCTGGAGATCTCGGTTGTAGGCCAGAGGTAGTCCCTTCATCATGGTCAGCAGGCTCATCAGGTGCCCGTAGACCCGGCCGCTTTTGCCCCGAACAAGTTCAGCCACATCCGGATTCTTCTTTTGAGGCATGATGCTGGAGCCCGTGCAGAAGCTTTCTGAGATCTCCAGATAGCCGAATTCGGTGGAACTCCAGAGAATGAGCTCCTCACACATTCGACTCAAGTGCATCATGACCAGAGCTGCAGCTGCGATAAATTCGATAATGAAATCCCTGTCGCTAACCGCATCGATACTGTTCCGGCTCACGGCCGGAAAATCGAGCAACTCGGCGGTCAAAGCACTATCAATGGGCAGAGAAGTTCCAGCAAGAGCGGCACTGCCAAGTGGAGAGACGTTGACCCTCTGCAGACAGGCTTCCAGCCTCTGCCGGTCACGTCTGAACATTTCATAATAGGCCATAAGATGATGGGAGAAGAGAACCGGCTGAGCGTGCTGCAGATGGGTGAATCCCGGCATGATTACTCCCAAATGTTTCTTGGCCTGGTCCACCAGGCTTTGCTGCAAATCCCGCAGATCTTCATCGGTACCCTTGATTTCGTCCCTGAGAAAAAGGCGGATATCCAGCGCGACCTGATCGTTTCGACTCCGCCCGGTATGGAGCCTGCCGCCAACTTCGCCCACCTTCTCTATAAGGCGCTGCTCGATGGCCATATGTACGTCTTCCTGGGTGTCTTTAAAGACGAACGAGCCACGCTCGATTTCCCGCAGGATTTCGCTTAGCCCCTGGATCAGGATATCAGCCTCTTCTTCGCTGATTAGTCCTTGCCGGGCCAGCATCCGGCAATGGGCCATGCTGCCTTCAACATCATACTGGTACAGACGTTGATCAAACCGAATGGAAGCAGTGAAGGTTTCCACAAGCTTGTCGGTTGCCTCTTTAAATCGACCTTGCCATAACTTTCCGGCCATTTTCTCTACCGCCTTTAGTCTTGCCGGTTAAGCCAGTTCTGCTAGTACTCAATTCGAACTGGTCCGTAAACCGGACAACCGGCTTACCGTTCCTTCTTTTGGAGTGCCTGGAGGCGTAAACGGAGCCCCAGAAGCCTGATGAAACCGTCGGCATCGCTCTGGTCAAAAACCCGGTCTTCCTCAAAGGTGGCATATTCGGGCTGATAGAGGGACCGCGATGACTTCCGGCCCACCACCTGACAGGAACCTTTGTAAAGCTTGAGCCGGGCCTTGCCCCAGACATTTTCCTGAGCAGCGTCCATGGTCTCCTGGAGCATTTTCATCTCCGGCGAAAACCAGAAACCATTGTAAATCAAGCTGGCATACTTGGGAATTAGACTGTCGCGCAAGTGGAGCACTTCACGGTCCATGGTGATGGACTCCACCGCCTGGTGCGCCATCCTGAGTATGGTACCTCCTGGCGTCTCATAGATTCCGCGCGACTTGATGCCAACGAAACGGTTCTCCACCAGATCCACCCTGCCGACACCATTCTCTCCTCCCAACTCATTGAGTCGGGCTAGGAGGTCCGCACTGCCCAGAACCTCTCCGTTTACCGCGACAGGATTGCCCCGTTCAAAATCAATCTCCACATACGTAGGTTTATCGGGGGCCTCTTCAGGAGCAGCCGTCATGATGAACATTTCCTCATCCGGTTCTCTCCAAGGATCTTCGAGTATTCCCCCTTCATATGATAGATGAAGAATATTGCCATCCATGCTGTAGGGCTTTTCCGGTGTCACCGGCACCGGGATTCCGTGCGATTGAGCAAACTGAAGCAGGTCCTGCCGAGATTTGAACAGCCATTCCCGCCAGGGCGCAATCACCTTGAGATTTGGGTTGAGGGCGGTGTAACTGAGCTCGAATCTGACCTGGTCATTGCCCTTACCGGTGGCTCCATGACTCACAGCATCGGCCCCTTCGACAGCAGCAGCAGCCACCTGGTGTTTGGCGATGAGGGGGCGCGCAAGAGATGTGCCCAGCAGGTAGTGTCCCTCATAGATGGCATTGGCGCGGAATGCAGGAAAAACATAATCCCGAACAAATTCCTCCCGCAGATCCTCGATAATGACCTTGCTGGCGCCCGTGTCCATGGCCTTTTGTTTGACAGCGTCCAGATCTTCCCCCTGACCCAGGTCGGCGGCGAAGGCAATAACTTCACACTTATACTCTTCCAAGAGCCACTTGAGTATGATGGAAGTGTCCAGCCCCCCCGAGTAGGCAAGCACCACTTTCTTTACTTGTTTAGACAATCTTGTTACCTCTCGAACATGGTTATTAGTTAATAGTTAATAGTTATTAGTTATTAGTTATTAGGTTGATTTCATTCCTCAACAACATCTAATCTGCACTGAACGTATAACCTATACGTATAACATTACTTTCTATCCCTGACTTCCCAACAGCCAATCTAAAAGAGCACGCTGGAGGTGCATCCGGTTTTCGGCCTGGTCAAAAACCACCGAGTTCGGTCCATCCATCACTCCATCTGTGATTTCCTCGCCCCGGTGTGCAGGCAGACAATGCATAACGATTACATCGGATTTCGCCTTCCGCACCAGCTCATTATTGATCTGGAAGTCACGGAAAGCCGCCAGCCTTTTCTGGCGTTCTTCCTCTTGTCCCATGCTCGTCCAGACGTCGGTATTGATCACATCTGCATTACTTACCGCATCCGCGGGATCGGCACTTAAGTGAATTCGGTCTCCGGCCGACTCCTGGGCCCGCTGTAGGATATCCTTTCTTGGTTCGTAACCGGATGGACAAGCAAGTGACAATTGGAAGGGCAATCGCACTGCCGCGTTGATCCATGAGTGCGCCACATTGTTTCCATCACCCACCCAGGCCACCTTCAAGGAGTCAAGATCACCCTTCTTCTCCCTCACGGTCAGAATGTCACCCAGCACCTGGCAGGGATGGTAGAGGTCCGTGAGCCCGTTGATTACGGGGATCTCAGCATGACTTGCCAGCTCTCGAAGGCTCTCGTCTGCATAGGTGCGAACCACCAGGCCGTCTATATAGCGGGACAGTACCAAAGCGGTATCTCGCAAAGATTCATCCCGAGAGAGCTGGGTCTCTTTCGAGCTCATAAAAAGAACGTGACCGCCGAGCTGATACATCGCTACCTCAAAAGAAACTCTCGTGCGGGTGGAAGGCTTGTCAAAGAGAAGCCCCAGGGTTTTGCCAGCGAGACTGGCGTCTAGTTCTCCCTTTTTCAGCCTCTCCTTCAGTAGGGTTGCCCGCTGCAACAATGCCTCGATTTCTTCGACACTCACATCAAGAATGGTCAAAAGGTCTCGTTTCATGCTGCTCCAAACACCTCGCAGAGCGTTTGCGCTCTGTCCCGCGCCTCTTGTTTAACGCTGCGGCAAATAAAACACTTCAGCGATCCCCTCCGCATCATTTACGGGGCTTCCGTCATCGCAAAATCTGCAACATGGTTTCTCACATCTGAACGAAGATCGCCTCCAGGATTTCTGTCAACCTGTCCACTTCCTTGCGAGTCACTATCAAGGGTGGTAAGAAACGAAGGACTTTTTCGGCCGTGCAATTGATTAAAGCGCCGCGCTCCTGGCAAAGACTTACAACTTCACTCCCGGGAAACTCAAGCTCCATCCCGAGGATTAGACCACGACCCCGTACCTCGCGGATAAATGAATACTTTTCCTGGAGGGCCAGCAGCTGGTCTCTGAAATACGCTCCCATACTGCGAACCCTGTCCAGAAAACCGTCCTGGCTTATTTGCCGGAAGACTTCATTGGCCACCGCCGTGACCAGAGGGGTACCACCGAAGGTGCTGGCGTGACTACCGGGAGTGAAAGCCTCCGCTACTACATCAGTGGTAAGCATGGCACCCATTGGAATCCCATTGGCCAGGGCCTTGGCCAGAGTCATTATGTCCGGGGCAACGTTTTCATGCTGATGGGCAAACAACTTGCCGGTTCGTCCCATACCCACTTGAATTTCGTCGTAAATCAGCAGAACATCTTGCCTTGAACAGATTTCTCTCAGCCCGGCAAGATAATCCTCATCCGGTACAATAACCCCGCCTTCGCCCTGAATGGGCTCTACCAGCACTGCGCAAGTGGTTCGATCAATCGCATCGGCCACCGACTCCAACCGGTTGAAATCCACATAGCGAAAACCGTCCACCAACGGTTCGAAACCCTCGTGCACCTTCTGTTGCCCGGTGGCCGAGAGGGTGGCCAATGTGCGTCCATGAAAGGAATTTTTCATTGAGATGACACCATAGCGGCCAGGGCCATAACGCATTCGCGAGTACTTGCGGGCCAATTTCAAAGCGGCTTCATTGGCCTCAGCACCGCTGTTGCAGAAAAATACCTTGTCAGCAAAGCAAGCACCGGTCAGGGACCGAGCCAATTTCACCTGAGGCTCGGTGTAGTAGAGGTTCGAGACATGGACCAGTTGCTGGGCCTGCTCATACAAAACCTGCGCGACCTCTGAAGGACAGTGCCCTAAATTACAGACCGCAATTCCAGCCACGAAATCGAGATACTCTCGCCCCTCCTGGTCCCAGAGGTAACAACCACTGCCGCGAGACATAACCACATTAAACCGGCTATAGGTCTGACAGATGTGCTCCTGGCTCTTTTCCATCAGCTTCTGAGTCTCCATTCTGTACCTTGTTCAAAGCGCCTAGCGCGAAATGTCATTAGCCATTGGTCACTGGTCATTAGTCATGAATGTTACCTAGTCTCCGCACCCGTTCGATCTACCCAGAGTCCAATGGTTAGTTGTCTTGCTTTCTGCTGCCCGCTGCTAGCTGTCCGCTGCCTGCTGGCATTTCGTTATACGCTATGCCTTTTTGCAACGGACAACTGACAAAAGCTCCGCTGCATAGTGCCCAGTGCTTACTGCTCACCGCCCACTATTTCGGTACCTATGCCGCGATCCATGAAGATCTCCAGAAGCACCGCATGCTCGACCCTGCCGTCAATGATGTGGGTTTTATCAACCCCTTCCCTGACAGCTTCGAGCCCGCAGCGGACCTTGGGAATCATGCCCCCCGTCAGTGTCCCATCCTGGATGAGTTGGGCCGCTTGGGCTGTATCCAAACTCGAAATGAGGTTGCCTTCAGCGTCCATCACCCCCGGCACATCGGTGAGCAGGATTAACTTGGTGGCCTTGAGGGCCGGCGCCAGCTTACCAGCCACAAGATCAGCGTTTATGTTGTAGGTTTCACCCTGATCACCCACGCCAACTGGTGCTATGACCGGAATGAACCGGCTCATCTCCAGGGCCTGAATTACTTCAGCCTGAATTGCCTGAACTTCTCCCACCATGCCCAAGTCGATGAGTTCGGGAGGCTTGTCGCCCTCCTGATCGCGGTAAAGCTGCAGCTTTCTTGCTTGGATCAATCTGCCGTCTTTCCCGCTGAGCCCCACAGCCTGACCGCCGTGCTGGTTGATAAGAGCGACTATTTCCTTGTTCACCTTGCCAACCAGGACCATCTCCACCACATCCATGGTTTCGCTGTCGGTGACTCGCATGCCCTCACGGAAATCGGATTTTTTGCCTACACGTTCCAGGGTCTGACCTATCTGCGGCCCACCGCCATGTACCACCACCGGATTTATACCAATGTATTTGAGCAGAACGATGTCCTGGGCGAAACTGCGCTTGAGTCGCTCATCCACCATGGCATGACCGCCATACTTGACAACGATGGTTTTCTGGTTGAATTGGCGTATGTAAGGCAACGCCTCTATAAGGACATTCGCTTTCTCAATCAATTTTTCCATGGGTAACTGTCCAAAAAGAACTAAAGCGAGTTAAATTATCGGCCTTGGGCCTTATGCCTCGCGCCTTTCGCCCTCATAGAATATACCTACTCAGATCCTCGTCCTTGACGATATCCTGGAGTTTATCCCGGACATATTGCCTGGTGATGACTATTTGCTGTCCCTCCAATCCGTGAGCATTGAAAGAAACCTCGTCTAGAAGTTTCTCCATCACCGTGTGCAGGCGTCGAGCGCCGATGTTTTCGGTACGAGAATTAACATCATGGGCGATTTGGGCCACCTCATCCACGGCGTCTTCCTGAAAAACAAGGTCTATGCCCTCGGTGGCCATCAATGCTTCATACTGCACGGTCAAGGCATTTTCGGGTTCCTTGAGAATACGAACAAACTCTTCCTTGCCCAGGGCGTCCAGCTCAACACGGATTGGGAAGCGCCCCTGGAGCTCTGGAATCAGATCAGAGGGTTTGGAGGCATGGAAGGCTCCGGACGCTATGAACAGGATGTGATCTGTGCGGACCATTCCGTACTTGGTGTTCACGGTTGAGCCCTCCACTATCGGTAGAAGATCCCGTTGCACGCCTTCTCGGGAGACATCGGGTCCCTTGGTGGTCTCCCGAGACGCTATCTTGTCTATCTCATCCAAAAAAATAATACCGGAATGCTCTACCCTATCAACGGCCAACTTAATCACCTTGTCCATATCGATGAGGCGCTGGGCTTCTTCCTGGGTGAGAAGTTCCAATGCTTCCGGAACCTTGACCTTGCGCCGTTTTGTCCGCCGGGGCATCATACCTCCCAACATCTCCCGCAAGTTGATGTCCATCTCTTCCATCCCGGCACTGCTAAAAATCTCGATCATGGGGTAGCTTCGATCACTAACCTCCAGATCCACAAAGCGATCGTCAAGTCGTCCCTCTCGCAACAGACGGCGGAGTTTCTCCCTGGTTGCCGACTTACTCTCCTTCTCAGACCTTTCCAAGTGAACCTCGACCTCTCCGGTTCCTTCTGCAGGGAGTTCTTGAACTCTGTCCCCCGGCAGCAAAATGTCCAAGATCTTCTCTTCGGCTATCTCGCTGGCTCGGGTTATTACCATTGCCTGTTCTTCGCCCCTGACCATATTCACCGCAAGCTCGCACAGGTCGCGAATCATGGACTCGACGTCGCGCCCCACGTATCCCACCTCGGTAAACTTTGAGGCTTCGATCTTCAGAAACGGCGAGTTAGCCAGGGAAGCCAGACGACGGGCAATTTCTGTCTTTCCCACGCCGGTGGGGCCGATCATTATAATGTTTTTCGGGGCAATCTCGTCCCTGAGGTGCTCAGGTACCTGCTGGCGCCTCCAGCGGTTCCGGAGAGCGATCGCCACCGAACGCTTGGCGTCATTCTGGCCAACAATGTACTTGTCCAGTTCCTTGACAGTTTCAGGTGGTATCAATCCCTTCATCGTCCTCGGACAACTCCTCAAAAACAAACTGTTCGTTGGTGTACACACAAATTCCGGCGGTTATCTCCATCGCGGCTGCAGCGATCTGGCGGGCATCGAGATCTGTGTGCTTCACCAGGGCGCGAGCTGCAGCCAGTGCGTAAGGACCGCCGGAGCCGATGCCTAACAGGCCGTCGTCCGGTTCGATGACATCTCCTGTGCCGGAGATAACCAAGGAGTATTCCTGGTCAACAGCAGCCAGCAATGCCTCCAGCCGACGAAGTATCCTGTCGGTTCGCCAGTCCTTTGCCAGTTCAACAGCCGCCCTACGCAAGTTGCCGTTATACTGTTCCAATTTGGCCTCGAACCGCTCGAAAAGAGTAAAGGCGTCGGCAGTAGTGCCGGCAAAACCCGCAATTACTTTGCCGTGATAGAGGCGACGAACCTTGCGGGCCTGGCGCTTGATGACAGTATCGCCCATGGTAACCTGGCCATCGCCCGCAACCACGACCTGTCCCCTCTGGCGCACAACGAGTATGGTTGTACCCTTCATAACGACTCCCATTTCCTCACAAACTAGGCATTAGGCATTAAGCACCGGGCACTGTTGGGTCATTAAGTTTCGCATCATTTAGCTTCCGCCGTCATTAGCTCGCTACAATAAATGACTATGTATGGCAGCGTAGCGTAATGACCCAATGACCATCTACCCCTCCTCTTGCTCTGGCTCTCTCTTCTTCTGTATTCGGCTGCGGGGATGGGCCTTGTCATACTCAGCCATAAGCTTGTCCACACTAAGATGAATGTAACGCTGGGTGGTGGAGAGGCTGGCATGACCCAGTATCTCCTGAACGGCCCTTAAATCAGCGCCCGCATCAAGCATGTGGGTGGCGAAGCTGTGGCGGAGGCCGTGAGGGCTCAACGGCCGGCCAAGTTTGCACCGCTGCAGCAGCTTTTTGAGCTGACGTCCAACGCTCCTGGCACTGAGCCGGCCGCCTCGGTTGTTCAAAAAAACCGCTCTTTCTTCCGGTCTGCCGACCAACAACTCTCCCCGTCGCTGCAGATAATTGTCGAGTGCTTCCCTCGCTTTGCTGCCCATTGGAACGATTCGCTCCTTACCTCCTTTTCCCATAACCCGGGCAATGCCCAGATCCAAATCTATGTCTTCCTGATCCAATGCTGTAAGTTCGCTAACCCTCAGTCCACAGGAGTAAAGAACTTCCAAAATGGCCCGGTCCCGGCTTCCCAGAGCAGTGCTTGGGTCGGGGCCGTGCATTAGTTGAAAGGTTTCGTCCACTGGCAAAAAGTCCGGTAAGGGTTTTCCCATTTTGGGTGCGGAGACCATGTCAGCTGGATTCTGTTTGACCTCTCCCTGCCGCATCAAATAAGCAAAGAAAGAGCGAAGCGCTGAAAGCTTCCGCGCCACCGAACTCTTGGTATTACGTTTGTAGAGTGAGGCGAGATATGCGCGAATCTCCAGATGGTCAACCTTCCCTGGAGGCAAAGACGTTGGCTCATACCCCTTTGTCTTTGCGCGCCTCTCGCGCATGAAGCCGATGAACTGGCGAACATCGCTCTGGTAATTCCTCAAGGTATGTGGAGAATAGTTCTTCTCCACCCTGAGGTAACCAAGGAAGTCCTCAAGTGCCTTCTCCACTTTTGTTCTCCCCAGATAACTAGCTGAAAACTTGTTATTTATCACAGTGCCAGAAAAAGAATCAACGAAAAAGTCGACGCCAAACTTTTCCTTGACTTTAATTTCTTCACTGAGGTAATTTCACATGTTACATGTTTTCCAGGGTTTGCAGAACAGAACCCGCTTAGAAACACGGAATACGGCTTTTTAAAAAAAGGAGAAATTAAACAGACCGCTAACCAGTAACTGGCCCTCCGTTTTCAGGAACCAATCCCAACGGCTCCCCAGTTGCCCTAAAAAAACAATCATTGCAAAATAGTCAGATAATAGTACCAGAGAGGAGTTTTCATGAGCAAATCGATAGCAGATCTCAGAACAGTGGGGATTATTTCCCATGGGGGTGCAGGCAAAACCAGCCTGGCCGAAGCCATGCTCTTCACTACCGGTAACACCACCAGGCTGGGTAAGGTAGACGACGGCACTTCCATACTGGATTACGAACCGGAAGAGATTGCCAGGCAAATTACCTTAAGCTCTTCTTTTTGCAGTTTCGTCTGGAAGAATTCGCCTATCACCATTATTGACACACCGGGTGATTTTAACTTCTTGGCCGACACCCAGACCTGCCTTCACGGGGCTGATGGGGCTCTGGTAGTGATCGACGCAATCGACGGGGTAAAAGTACAGACTGAAAAGGTTTGGGAATTTGCGGACGAGCTGAATCTACCGCGCTTGATATCCATCAATAAAATGGACAGGGAACGAGCTGATTTTCTCAAGGTTGTCAGAGAGATCAAAGAAATTTTTGGTGACAAGGCCACCCCGGTACACCTCCCCATCGGCGCTGCCGAGACCTTTACCGGTGTTGTTGACCTCCTCGATGGGAAAGCCTATGAATTCCAGCAGGACGGAAGCGGCAAAACAAAAAAGATTGATATCCCGGATCATCTGGCCGATCTGGTGGAGAATCAGAGGGAGCAACTCATTGAACGCATCGCTGAGTCTGATGATGATCTGCTGGAAAAGTACCTGGAAGGCGAGGACCTCACTGCGGAGGAGCTTTTGAACGGACTGCGCCAAGGGTGCATAACAGGCGATGTAGTCCCCATCACCTGTGTTTCCGCAACGAAAAACATGGGGACTCAGATGGTACTGGACCTTGTAGTCCACTGTTTGCCGAGTCCCCAAGATCGAGGCGAAAAACATGGTGTCAACCCCAAAGACAACAGCGACGAGGTGCGAAAGCCAGAACCGAACGAACCCTTTAGCGGTCAGGTCATCAAGACCGTAAGTGATCCTTATGCCGGGCGTCTGAGTATTATTCGGATTTTTTCTGGAACCCTGAAAGCGGACAGCACTTTCTACAATGCCAGTAAGCAGGAAAAGGAGCGCTACGGCTCCCTCTTGCTCATGCAGGGAAAGAACCAAAAATCGATCAAGAATGCTGGTCCTGGGGAGATTGTTGCGGTGGCCAAGTTGAAAGAGACGCTCACCGGTGACTCGCTTTGCGACCAGAATAAACCCATTGCTTACCCTGTTCCCGAAACCATGGAACCCATCGTCTCCATGTCGGTGCAACCCAAGAGTAAGGGAGATGAAGAGAAGATTTTCAGTTCTCTGGCCCGACTCATGGAGGAGGATACGACGCTCAGGGTTCATCGCGAAGAACAAACCAGAGAAACCATCCTGTCGGGGATGGGCGAAATCCACATTGAGGCTTCCATGGGGAAACTGAAGCGGAAGTTCGGTGTGGAGGTGAACCTGTCTCCACCCAAGGTCCCCTACCAGGAGACGATCAAAAAACCGGTCAAGGGCGTTATATACCGGCACAAGAAGCAAACAGGCGGACGCGGCCAGTTTGCCGAAGTGCATTTTGATCTCAGTCCGTTGGATCGTGGCACGGGTTTTGAATTCGAAGAAGCACTGGTGGGGATGAACGTCCCCAGAGGCTTTGTGCCGGCCGTGGAAAAGGGGATCACCGAGGCCATGCAGTTGGGAGTCCTCGCCGGCTATCCAGTAGTGGATTTCAGGGTGCGTTTCTATGACGGTAAATCACACGAGGTAGACTCCTCGGAAATGGCCTTCAAGATCGCCGCATCCATGTGTTTCAAGAAAGGAGTTGCCGAAGCACAGGCTACACTCCTCGAGCCTATTATGGAAGTGGAGGTGACCGTCCCCGATGAAAATATGGGGGATGTCATCGGTGATTTAAATTCCAGGCGGGGCAGGGTATTGGGAATGGACTCCAAGGGCAGGAATCAAATAGTGCGCGCGCATGTTCCCATGGCCGAAGTACTCAAGTATGCACCGGATCTGCGCTCCATAACCGGCGGCCGCGGTATGTTTACCATGAAACACTCCCATTATGAGGAAGTGCCAGCCCACCTGCAAGAAAAACTGATCGCCGAAGCCCAAAAAGAAAAGGAAGAGTAAGGGTGCGATCGGTTAATAGGGGGTGGACCAGTGAGCGAAACTGCTAATCCACCAGGGGCCGAAGAAAAGGTCATCAAAAAGAGTAAGGTGCAGCAGATCCAGGATCTGCCAGTTCCCGAAAAAATTGAACTGGCCAAGACGGGCAGCAGAGAGGAGCGTCTCATTCTCCTCAGGGACTCCAACAAGCAGGTGCGGGAGGCGGTACTCGATAATTCCCGAATCACTGAAGTGGAGATTGCCGCCATAGCCAGTTCACCCAATGTGCCCAATGAGCTAGTTGACAAGATCATCGCAAATCTGGACTGGATGAAAAATTACCAGGTCATGCTTGCGCTGGTGAATAATCCCAGAACGCCGCCCAGTCTCGCCCTCAAACTCGTAGATAGACTTCGACATAAAGACCTAAAGCAGTTGGCCGAGAGCAAAAAGCTCTCCGAAGAACTGGTTGCAGCGGCCAAGCGCTCAGCAGCCAAACTTGAGGCCGGTCGGCCAGATCCGAGCTTAGAGAAAAAGCCCACAGAGGAAAAGAAGACCAAAAGCCGGTACCAGGAAATCAAGGATATGTCTGTCCCCGAAAAGATTCAGTTGGCCATGGCGGGTGACAAAGAGGCGCGAAACATTCTCATCAAAGACACCAACAAGCAGGTGCAGGAGGCGGTGCTCAGCAGCCCCAGAATCACCGAAATGGAGATTGCTGCCGTAGCTAATTCCCGCAATGTTGGCGATGATATGCTGCGAAAGATTTCCATGAACCGGGAATGGATGAAAAACTACCAGGTTCGGGTGGCTCTGGTGAACAATCCGAAAACTCCTCTCACCATTGGCCTCAAGATTGTTGGTACCCTGATGATGACCGATCTCAAGCGCTTGGCCAAGAGCAAAGGAGTTTCCAACGTTCTGGTCGGGGCAGCACAGCGCATCTTGATTAAAAAAGGCCATAAGTGAAGTTATCACGAGTTCATCATCGGCCGACGCCCAGCATTCAGCTGCGCCCACCGATCATATCGGACGCCACCCTTGCACATGTCAATTAAATCCATTGTTCCAACATTCCATCATTCCAACATGTTAGGCCAAGGTTTGAACAGCGAGTATGAGACGAGCAGCAATCTTGACAATAAGCGATAGGGGAGCCAGGGGTGAACGGGAGGACAGGAGTGGTCCTATGGTTCAAGAGATGTTGCACCACGCCGGATTTTCCATCGTCCACACCGAAGTGCTGCCAGACGACCAGAAAATCATCGAACAACAGCTGCGGCAACTCGCTGATGAATCTTGCTTGGATCTCGTGGTTACCACCGGCGGCACCGGAGTGAGCCCCCAAGACGTAACGCCCGATGCCACCCTCGCGGTCATCCATCGCCAGGTACCCGGAATGGCTGAAGCCATGCGGGCTGCCAGTGCGTCAAAAACCCCCCACGCCATGCTATCAAGAGCCGTGGCCGGAATCAGAGGCCAAACGCTAATTGTTAACCTCCCTGGCAGTGTAAAAGGTGCACAAGAGAATCTTGAGGTATTGCTCCCGGCATTGGAGCATGCTCTGGAAAAAATTCAGGGAGATCCGAGTGAATGCGGCAAGGAGTAGGTAGGTACCAGCGGGCAGCAGCGCTCAGCTCGTACCGAGCTTCGCTGTCATCAGGCTTCGCCGTCATGTGCCTTCGGCGTCATTACGCTACGCTGTCATTTGTTGTTATATGAGATCTCACATCCCACATCTCAAATCCGCAATCTAAAATCCCCCCTCTTCCCTCTACTTCTCTGCCGCACTTCCAACCTCACTTTCATCTTGCGCCGGCTGGGGAGATACTGCCGCCCTGAGCCGCTTGACCCGGTCCCGGTAACGATTCTCCCGATCTTGCATCCGAGATTCCAGCTCCCCAATTTTGCTGCCGCCGTTCTTCAACGCCTGGAGGATCTCCTGCACCCGAGGTTCTTCAGACCAACCTGTCTGACCCTGTTGGTGAAGCTCGTAGATTTGCTGGCCGAGTCTTGCAACGGTCTTTTTTTGTTTACCCCTGATTAGACGGCGACGAAAGCGGACCGTAGCACTGCCAATAACCTTGCCGATCCAATAAAGGAAAATCCGTAGCCAGGAATAAAGCCACATCCATGATTTACGCAGCAGACCTGTTCCAAGAGCCATATTTCACCTCCCTTAGACCCGATGTTGCATATTCGATGCTGGATGCCCGATAAAAAGATCAGATCATCAGATCAAAGACACCATCCCATATGACACCGATACCCAGCAGCTAGAATCGAGAATCCAGAAGTATTGATATCACTTACAGTCTGCTAGTATTGCCTCCAAACGCTGCCGCATTTTTTCTGAATGAGTCCCGGACCAATAGACCTTGCCACAGTCTTCACATCGACGAAATTGTTGATGAGTCTGCCAGATATACTCGGGTACATCCTCCCGGGCATCTTCTCTGCTAACCGTGCTGAGAAGATGATTACATATTAGACAGCGACTAAAGAAAGCTTCGTCCATCCGGGACAGGCTCAACCCCTGGACCACCTCACGCAGTTGCTCTTTGGGGTCATTGGCGCTAATCACGAACACCTTACCATGCTTGTGCCAGGAACCTGCCCTGCTGTCCCTGGTCAGCAGAATCCTACCCTCCTGAAGCCGGCTGAGAATCTCTGCATTCCCGGACTGCCGCAGATAGATAACATCATAGCCGAGGACTCTCAACCACTTTGCCAGCTTCCCCAGCATGCGGTCGACGGCAAAACGTTCCATGACAAAACCATTTATTATGCAGGATGTCGAAAAAGTAAAGTATCCAGGTGCAGAAGACTTGGTTTTGGACCGCCCCAAGGGACTGCTCAAGGTACAAGGTACAGGGTACAGGGCAAAATGAATCTTGAATATTTTTTCCTTGCGCCTTGACCTGCCTGAAGGACCAAATTCGGATGGATTACCAGGGAAGGACTTCAACCCCCTCCGGCAGTGCGAGGTGGAAAGCATCTTGGTTCAGAGGTTCATTAACCGCAAATTCTTTGTATTGAAGGCTGAGATGAAATTTTTCACCCTCCACCGCAATGCGCTTCGGGTAGAGAAACCCCTCAATGTCAACAAAGTCTGCGAATGTTGCCGCTAGATCGCGCTCGCCCCCCAACACTCGTTCAATCCTGGTTACAGTTAGTCCGTCGCCTTCAAGCCAAACCCGTAGTGTCTGTAGGGCTGGGTTGTCCTCCAGTTGAAGCATGAGGTCCTCGCTGTCCCGCAACTTGAAGAGCTTTGCCTCCCTAAAGTCCCAAGCGGGTACAATGCCGGCCATTAACAGCAGCGCCTCCCCATCTGTCAGCGGAAAGTTAATGAGAGAAGCCAAAGTGCTGTCTGAAGCCAGCCCATGGTAGGCACGGTTACGACCGGGTTCCCAGGCCAAGAATTGGACACCATCGCTCGCCACATAAAGCAGCGGTTCACCGAGGAAACCCACTATTTCCAGTCGTAAGGAATGGGGAATTCGAGTAATCAAAAAGGCCCTTCCCGACCAGCGCTGTTTACCTTCCTTGACTTTGAGGGCACCCACAGCACGGAGACTCGAGAAGTGGTTACGTCTTTGTTCCAGTTGCTCTAAGACTAAAGAAACCGGCAGGTCTGCCGGTTCGTAGGTTGGTATTTCCCTAGCGCAGCCTACAAAAAAAAAGAAGAGACAAGAGAACAGTACCAGCCACCAACGTTGTAATGATTCGACCGTGATTCTTTCTGTCCCGTAACGGCAAAGCTCAGACTCCATGACCCTCCTGTCCGGTAACTCACCAGGCCCGAGGCTCACTGCACGCCATTGTCTTTCGCCTTCTGCCTGCTTTCCTCGAGCTTTGGTTCCAACTTATTCGGGTTTTCGTGACCGAGCTGCAAAGCTCGTTCATAAGCTTCTTGCGCCTCGCGCCATCTGCCAAGAGCCATGTAGGTATCCCCGAGATGTTCTGTGATTTGCGGATCCTCAGGCAATCTCTCCAGCGCTTTCTGAATCCACTCAAGCGCATCATTATGGCGCCCCATCTTAAAGTAGACCCAGCCCAAACTGTCAGTGATGTATCCATCCTCCGGCTTCAGTTCCAAGGCGCGCTTGATGAACTCTTCCGCTTCTTCTAAGCGTATACCCATTTCAGCAAGCGTGTAGCCCAGGTAATTGAGTGCAGTCGCATCTTTGGGATCCAGCGCAATCACTTTCTCCATCTGGTTAACGCTGCCCTGACGCTCGCCCATTTTATCCAGGACCACCCCAAGACGGAAATGGAGCCGCTGGCTGCCCGGGACGATCTCGAGTCCTTGCCTCAGGACATCCTCTGCCTCTGGATAGCGCTTGAGTGTTTCATACATGTTACCCAGGTAAAGGTAGCCATCTTCTTCGTTGGGATGTTCCTCAATGAACTGACGCAGGGTGGCAATGGCACCTTCCACGTCTCCTTGTTTCTCTTGGATGAAAGCAATGTGGAATTTGGATTTAGTTGCGTAGGGATCCGCTTCAGGAATCGCATTGAATTCTGCTAAAGCTTGATCATAATCACCCATCTCTTCGTAGGCAATTCCCAGGTAGTATCGGATTTGAGAGTTGTCCGGCTGGGCTGCAAGAAGCGTAACAAAAACCTCTATGGCCTGCTCATATTCTTCAAGTTCCAGATGAATGAGACCTATCTTGCTCTGCATCTCCAGGACCTTGTCTTTCGGATCCCTTATCATTTGAAATTCCGCCAGAGCCCCGCGATAGTTGTTTTGTCGCAAGTAGAGATCACCGAGTCGTGATCGGGCCTGTCTATTTTCTGGATCTAACTCTAGGATTTTCTTGTAGAGCGTTTCCGCCTCGGCATAACGATCCTGCACTTCATAGAGATAGGCCAGGTCCATAAGGGCCATCTCGAGTTCTGGTCGGATTTCCAGAGCTTTTTGGTAGTACCTCTCGGCTTCTTCGTATCTTTTCAGTTCCAGTTCCATTCGAGCAATATAGTAAATCGCCACCGGGTTACTCGGATCAAGAGTCACAAGCTCTTGTAAGACCTCGCGGGCTTCTGGGTATCTGCCCTGGGCAGCATAGAGAGAAGCCAGCCAGAGAAGAGCCTTCTGATTTTTCGGATCCAGCTCCAGAACCGCCTTATACTCGGCAATGGCATTCCCTGGTTGATTGAGGCTGCTGTAAAGCCCTGCCAGCACCATTCTCGCCTCGCTTGAAGTTGGATCCAACGTCCTGGCCCTTTCTGCCGCCCCAAGAGCTTTTTCTTTTTGACCCTGGCGCAAGTAGAAAGAGGCTAACTCCACAAAAAGATAAGGAGCCTCCGGGTCTGCAGCCGCAGCCATTTCAAGCTCGGCCAAAGCTTCATTTACGTTGTTCTGATAGAGGTATTGGCGGGATCTCAGAAAATGATAGTACGCCGAACTTCGGGAGCTGAGGTAGATTTCAACAGCCGGTGGTTCTGATTCCTGCACCTGCCGTCCAGAAATGCTGCAACCCCAAAACACCAAGGATAGGGTGAGAATGATTAGTCTAAGGTTGAAATGATATCGCATGATCGAGTTTGACATTCAGACGGCTGAGTCAGCTCCTCTTTAATGGCTATTCTGTATCACCCAGATTTCCGCATGAATTGTTCTGTGGCGCCTTTCGACAATTCTACCCTTTTCAAAGGCTCAGGAAAAATTCCTGCACCAGCTCAGGTTTAACCGTTCAAGTAAGCCCGAATGTTGCTAGCCGGATCGGTTTGCCCCTGGCGAGGATAGTTCGTGACACCTGGAGAACATCACAAAGCAACCTGGTCTAAGTACTTTATAATGTTGAAATAACACATTTTATTTGGACAGTCAAACACTTTCACTTTCTAGAAAAAGATTGCTCCAACTTTTCCTTTTCACTATACTTGGGGCTCGTCTTTGGTTATGAACATTGTACGCTTTCCACTGGCCGCTGCGGACAGCTCTAGCCATCCAGGTACAACCCTAAACTTCTGTGAATGGTTAAACTGCCAAGTTTGCCAGCCCGCTCTGTTGTCGTGCCAATTTTTCAAACCGACTCCGCCGTAATGGCCGGAAAGTAGATCGAGCATCATCGATTCAATGCTACCGCGATGCTGCTGCAATGAGCCTGCGGCTTGATCTGCCTGCACAAAGCAAGCCAAGATAATATTAGGGGCTGAATCTGGCAAAGTGAATACAACACGAACTAGCCATAACGGGTACTGCCAAATCTATGAAAGCAGAACTGCCTAAATTACGTAGTCGTCTGGAGGCAATTCCCATTCGACGCGGCAAAGAGCTCTACATTGCTCTCCGGGACTTGGAGGGATTAACCACAGAAACTTTGGTGCTGTCTCCTCAAGCCTACTTCATCATTAGCCTTATGGATGGCTCCAATTCGTTAGTGGATATACAGGCCGCATATATGCG
>CP070735.1:1570547-1583537 GCA_020347625.1 Deltaproteobacteria bacterium | reverse complement strand
CAGACCATATGTTCAGCCAGGATGAGCATCGACAACAGGTCGCTGAACTGGTGGTGCAGTGGTTCAAGAGATTAGCAACAGAAGAGGGATTTTAGATGTGAGATTGCAGATTGCGGATCGCAGAGCGCATAGCGCATAGCGCATAGCGAAAAAACATAGAGAGATGATTGCGGATTGTTTGCACCCTATGCTCTATGCCCTATGCCAGAAGCCATTGAGGCCATTAGCTCTGCGCTAGGCGAGGAATAACTTTACTCACTTTAGACATTTTAGACACTTTAGCTCATTTTAGGCATTTCCTATGAACTACCCTCAAGTACTCTTCCAGAACCGGAAGCCCGATCGTATTGCCACCCTGGAAGAATATCAACAGAGCGGCGGATACCAGGCCCTGGGAGATGTTATCCGGAACTACACCTACAAGGAGGTGCAGGACGTTCTCGTGGATGCCATCCTGCTGGGAAGAGGTGGTGCCGCATTTCCAGCCGGCAGGAAATTGATGACCGTAGCCGATGATGCGCCCTTTCCAAGATACATCGTCTGCAATGCTGACGAGATGGAGCCCGGTACTTTTAAAGATCGGGTTTTGATTCATGCCGACCCCCACATGCTCATTGAAGGCATGATCATAGATGGTTACGGGGCTAAGGCGGAGAAGGGGATTATCTTCATAAGGCCTGAGTACGAAAGTGCCGCAAGGATTCTGGAGAGAGAGATCGAGATCGCCAAAGGAGCGGGATTTCTGGGGAAAAACATCCTTGGGACCGACTTCAGCTTTGACATTGTTGTGCACCGAAGCGGCGGCAGGTATATCTGCGGTGAGGTAACGGCCCAACTAAACGCTCTCATGGGGAAGAGACCGAACCCTCAGCAGCCACCTCCTTATCCGACAGAAAAAGGTCTATGGGGTATGCCCACTGTGCTGCAGAATGTGGAAACCCTGGCAAACATCCCCCACATCATCAGGAACGGGGCCGAGTGGTACAAGAGTCTAGCATTAACCGAGACCGGTGCGGGGACAAAACTTTTCTGTGTAAGCGGCAAGGTGAATAAATCTGGCTGTTTCGAGCTTCCCATGGGGATAAGACTGAGCGAAATCATCGAAGTGCATGCCGGTGGGATGCCCGCAGGGTCTGAATACAAGGCCTGTTTGCCAGGCGGAGCTTCCACCCGTTTCTTGCCAAAGGAGTTCTATGACATTCAGATGGATTTTGATGTCATGCGGGAAGTTGGACACAGGCTAGGAACCGGCGCAATCATGGTTTTCGACCAGAAGACTTGCCTCGTTGGGGCCACTTTGAACTTGACGGAATTTTTTGCCAGAGAATCCTGTGGTTGGTGTACGCCATGTCGGGAAGGATTGCCATTTATCCGTGACCTGCTGAAAAGGTTGGAAGAAGGAGAAGGTAGAGAAGAGTTCATCACAATGATTCAGCAGATGAGCAAAAACCTCTGGAGCGCTTACTGTGCCTTCGCTCCAGGAGCTGTGTCACCGGTTGAAAGTCTGATTACCTATTTTGAGGATGAGGTGCGAGAGCACATTAATCAGAAGAAGTGTCCGTTCAAGTAAATTAAGGAGCATAGAGCATAGGGCATGGGGCATAGGGGAAAGACAGCAGGCAGCAGACAGCCAGCAGCGGACAGCAGGTATGAAAAACCTTGAGTACTGAGACTGTGGCAATTGCAAATATTAGGTTGTAGATTTTGGATTAGGAGCGGCCCAGTAGGGCGGGCCTCCGTGCCCGCCATTGTGGAGCTATATGCCAATACTTGTCATAGATAATCGTGAGATAGAAGTCCCGGAAGGGACTAAGGTGATAGAAGCCGCGGAGCGATTGGGCATCATGATCCCGCGCTTTTGCTACCATCCTGCCCTCGGGTCTGTGGGTGCGTGCCGCGTTTGCGCGGTAAAGTTCTTGGAAGGGCCGTTCAAGGGTGTGCAGATGAGCTGCATGATCGATGCTAAGGACGACATGGTGGTGTCAACCGAGGACGAAGAGGCCATGGAGTTCCGCAAGTATGTCATCGAATGGCTCATGTTGCACCATCCCCATGATTGCCCGGTTTGCGATGAAGGGGGCCATTGTTTGCTCCAGGATATGACGATTTCGGGTGGGCACGGCATACGAAGATATTTGGGGTTAAAGCGAACCTACCAAGACCAATATTTGGGCCCTTTGGTCCAGCACGAAATGAATCGCTGTATCCACTGCTACAGGTGTTCACGATTCTATCAGGAGTTTTCCGGCTATCGTGATTTGGGTGTCATGCAAAGTGCCAATCGTGTCTATTTTGGTCGTTTTGAAGAGGGCATTCTGGAAAGCCCCTTCACCGGCAACTTAAGCGATATTTGCCCCACCGGAGTTTACACCGACAAACCTTCTCGGTTTTTCGGCAGACGCTGGGACTACGAACGAAGTCCATCTCTCTGCATCAACTGTTCACTCGGATGTCATACCGTGGCAAGCAGCCGCTACCGCGAGGTGGTCAGGCAGGAGGCGCGATACAGTGAGGCGGTAAACGGATACTTCATCTGTGACAGGGGACGCCACGGCTTTCACTACGCCAAAAATGAGACAAGGCCGCGGCAGGCTCTAATTGACGGCGAGGAAGTTTCCACTGAGGAGGCTATCCGAACCGCTAGGGAAAGGCTCGAACAAATCAGCCTGAATGTCGGGGCTGATGCCGTCGCTTGTGTGGGATCCGAGCGCAGCTGTCTCGAGACGCAAGCCAGTATCAAGCGGATTTGTCAGATGAAGGGCTGGAAAGGGCCCTCATACTTCTTGGACCAATCTTTGACGTCCAAGGTGAGAACGGCGGTGTCGAGGCTGACGCCCGAGTTGACCGTTTCTCTCCGGGAGATAGAAAGCGCGGATTTCATTCTAGCGGTGGGAGCTGATCCTATCAATGAAGCACCCATGCTGGCTTTGGCAATGAGACAAGCCCACCGAAACGGCGGCAAGATTACGGTGATCGATCCTCGTCCGGTATCCTTGCCGATTGGATTCAGACACCTGCCGGTGACGCTGGATGAGGCAGAGCTCTGTTTCGGTTCAATCATCAAGGAAACTTTGGCTGTAGAGGATGCGGAGGGGCTTGGACAATCCGGTTTGAAATTTTACAAAGCTTTACCAGCCTCTGGCTCGGTTGCACCTACAGTGCAGGATCAGATAACTGCTGTGGCGCAAGAACTCCGAGCGAGTCAACGGCCAGTCATTGTTTGTGGGACTGAAAATGTGCGTCAGACGACGCCCGCTCTTGCGGCCGACTGCGCCCAGCTTTTACTGGCCGCAAACAAGCAGGCAGGTCTCTTTTACCTTATGCCCGGAGCCAATTCCTTCGGCGGTTCATTACTGGAAGGTGAGGGGGTTCCGTTCTCGGAGATCCTTGAGGGTATTGAAACCGGCACGGTCAAGGCGTTGATTCTGGTTGAAAGCAATCTTTTTTGGCTCTTTCACGATAGACAAAGGCTGGACTTGGCAATAGAGAAGCTTGATTCTCTTGTCGTTCTCGATTATGTCAGTTCTCCTGCCGCGCAGAAGGCTCACATATTCCTACCCACCTCAACTCTGTACGAGGCGGGAGGAGTATTTATCAATCAAGAGGGAAGGGCTCAGTTTACGCCGCGAGCATACCGGGGGGGAATCCCTCTTGTCCAGATCAGTGCAGGAAACCATCCGCCGAGGGTTTATGGAAGTGAAATTCCGGGAGGAGAAGTGCGGGCCGCCTCTCATTTTGTAAATCAAATCGCAGATGGTAGCCAAGTTGAAGATGAAGATACCACCCGGCGGAATCTGATTGGTTGGCTAGCTGACAATTTACCTATATTAGCGGAGATCCCGCCCTTCGATGACCTTACTAACGACGGGATGCGGATCAGTTCATCTGATGACGGTCCACCTCAATTTTCAATACATTGGCAGGAGGAGAAAGATAAGGGCGAGGACCCACATGAATCTTTGGAAGTCATCCTGACTGATTGGACATTCGGAACCGAAGAACTCTCCTCGTTTTCACCTCCTCTCAGGAAGTTGGAAAGGATGCCCTGCGCTTCCATGCATGCCAATGATGCTGCCAGATTAGGGCTGGGTCATGGGGACAAAGTAAGAATCAAGTTGGACCAAGGCGAGGTTGAAGTGGATGTCTGGGTCGCAGAGCATATGGCTCCCGGGGTGTTGGTGTTGCCGCGACATCGGTTGCTTGAGTGGCAGAAGATTAGGGCGCTACCGAAGTTTGTGCGGTTTGAAGAGATTGAAAAGACAGCTGTCTAAAGAAGCATGGAGCATAGAGCATAGAGCATAGAGAGATGATTGCGGAATGCGGATTTCGGATTTGGGAAGGCATAGAGCATAGAGCATAGAGCATAGAGTGAAGGTTTCTTGATTTGCCCTATGCCTTGCGCCTTGCGCCTTGAGCCATTGAGGCCATTGGCTCTGCGCTAGGCGAGGAATAACTTTACGCACTTTAGACACTTCTACGGCGGATAGGATGGACTGGATTATTGGGTTTGCCATACTGATCATTAAACTGGGAATCGTCCTGGTGGGACTGCTTCTCTTGGCCGCCTATCTGGTCTTGTTGGAAAGGAAGTTTCTCGGCAGGCTCCAGATCCGCTACGGCCCAAACCGCGCTGGTCCATTTGGACTCCTGCAGCCATTTGCCGACACACTCAAGATGCTGACCAAGGAGGACATCGTTCCTGAGGCGGCAGATCGAATCATTTTCATTTTGGCGCCGGCGGTGGTTGCTGCTGAAGCATTATTGATTTTTGCTGTAGTCCCGTTTAGCTCGAGCGTCACCCTGTTGGGTAAAGAGATTCCTATGGTAATTACGGATCTAAACGTGGGGCTGCTCTATGTGTTCGCGCTCGCTTCACTGGGAGTTTACGGCGTTGCCCTAGGGGGCTGGGCTTCCAACTCCAAATACAGCCTTTTGGGTGGCATTCGCGGCGCAGCCCAAATGATCAGCTATGAACTTTCTCTCGGGCTTTCCCTTGTTCCCATTGTTATGCTGGCGCGCTCTTTTAGCCTGGTGGACATTGTTCGAGCCCAAGCTGACTATCCGTTTATTTTGGTGCAGCCGGTTTCATTCATCATTTTTTTCATCAGTGCGATGGCTGAGACCAAGCGCATACCTTTTGATCTACCCGAAGCAGAAAACGAACTGGGAGCTGGATACCATACAGAATATAGCGGTATGCGATTTGGCCTGTTTTTCCTTGGTGAGTACGTCAATCTTCAAGTTTTTGGCGCTTTGGTGGCTGTTTTTTTCTTGGGAGGCTGGCGAGGGCCATTTCTACCTCCGGTGGTGTGGTTTCTCATCAAAATTCTTGTGATTGCCACCCTCATGATTTGGGTGAGAGGGACCTTACCGCGCTTGCGTTATGATCAGCTCATGCACCTGGGATGGAAGGTCTTGGTGCCAGTGGCCTTGCTTAACATCATGGTAACGGGAGCAGTTCTTCTACTGTAAAGCTTTTTTGGCCGATACGGAGATCGGCCCTACGAGAATGATTATCTATGAGCTTGAGGAAGAACATCCGTTTACCCCGACCTATTTATGAGCAAAATGGACAGGTCTTTTCAATCACTATTTGTACCGCGGATCGCCAAGATTTTTTTGCTGAACCTCATCTTGCGAGGCGAGTGATCTACAGCTTAGAATCGGATTTTATTCGCGATCAGCTGGATCTTTTTGCTTATTGTCTCATGCCAGATCATTTGCACCTCTTGGTTGCCCCCAGAGATGGCAATATTATTGACGTCATTGGTTCGTGGAAGAAATTTACAGGAAACCTTATGCGCAAGTACGGATTGGAAGGCCCCTTTTGGCAGCGAGGTTTTTATGACCATGCGTTGCGAAGAGAAGAGGACCTGGTGACAACTGCTGAATACATTGTCATGAACCCAGTGAGGTCAGGGTTGGTAGATTCTTGGGATAAATATCCATACTCATGGCATAAATGGACGTAGGGCGGGTCTCTGTACCCGCCATTCATCCACTTCATGAGGAGCACTGGAGTAAGATGAAATCGGCTTGGGAAGCAATAGCGGCGCTAGCTACTGGGTTTGCTACCACATTCAAACATCTCTTCCGTAAACCCATTACGGAGGAATATCCTGAATACAAGCGTCCTTTACCAGAGCGTGCGCGGGCGGTAATTATCCTTACCCGCGATCCGGACAGTGGTGAGCGTTGTGTTGCTTGCTATCTGTGTTCAGCCGCGTGCCCGGTAAGCTGTATTTCGATGCAATCGGCTGAGCGTGAAGACGGTCGTCGTTATGCTAGTTGGTTCCGCATCAACTTTGCCCGTTGTATCTACTGTGGGCTTTGTGAAGAAGCTTGTCCAACATCGGCAATCCAGTTGACGCCATATTTTGAAACTTGCGAGCGAGACATCCTCAAACTTGTTTACGAAAAGGAAGACCTTCTTGTCGACCACGGCGGCAAGGATAAAGACTACAACTTCTACAAATACGCCGGTGTGGTGACGGCGGTTGGTGCCAAGGGAGCGCACATTAAAGAGGATAAACCCGTCAACATCAAAACCAATATGCCGTAGGTGTTCTCCTCAAGCGAGCAGTTAATGAGTAGAAGAGAGCTGGAGTAATGGAGTTGCAGAGTGATGAAATCTCAAACTTCAAGCACCAAATTACAAATAAATCTCAAATTCCAATATTCAATGATCCAAACATATTTGGAGTTCTATTTTAGATGATTTTAAGGTTTGGAATTTTGAAACTTGGGACCTGCCCGCAGGGTGGGGAGTCCAAGCGTAGCGCGGACAATTTCGGTCATTGGGATTTGTTTGTTATTTGGGATTTGTGATTTGGAATTTCTAGTATCCCAGACTGCTCTGTTCAATTAATTAGCTTTGGTTGGTACGGTAGACGAGGAACTTTTCAAAAGGTAAAAAATGACCCTCTACGCTGCCATCTTTTATGTTCTAGCTAGTGTTATTCTGGTCTCCACCGGGCTAGCGATTACTCGGCGTAATCTGGTTCATGCTGTGGTGTATCTGATCATCTCATTTTTCGGCAGCGCCTTGCTCTATTATCTCTTTGGAGCTCCACTTCTGGCAGCTCTCGAAATTATTATCTATGCCGGCGCAATTATGGTTCTCTTTCTCTTCATTATCATGATGCTCCGAATAGACCCGTCTGCTCTGCGCCGCCCATTACTGAAAGAATGGCTGCCCGCCGGTGCCCTAGGACTTATCTATCTAGCCATTGCGCTGCTTGTCGTTTCTACTGACCCAGCCAGCCAGACCCCCCTGATGACCGGGCTTGCAAGGCCGAGGGTTTTTGGGCAATTTCTTTTCCAAAAATACTGGCTTTCGGTGGAAATCATCTCATTCCTCCTGCTTATTGTCTTGATTGGTTCTCTTTACCTGGGAAAAGCCTATGCGCGGGGCGCTGATGATCGAACTGAGGAAAAACCATGATTGTGCCCTACAGCCATGTTCTGTTGTTTGCCGGGATACTCTTTGCGATGGGGGTGGTTTGCGCGGTGGCGCGCCGGAACCTCATCATGATGCTTATTGGTGTGGAAATAATGCTGAATTCAGCCGGGCTCGCCTTTGTTGCCGCGGCGCTGCGCTGGCAGCAATTGGAAGGACAGGTTTTCGTACTTTTTATTTTTGCGATTGCAGCGGCCGAAGTATCTCTTGGGCTCGCATTAATTGTTTACGCCTATAGAAGAACAGGTTCACTGGATCCGGAGACCTACAACATATTGAAATGGTAGTCGAAAACAGTAAGCAGCGGGCAGCGAGCAGCAGGCAGAGGACAATTAGAGGTCAGAGGACAAGAGACTGAAGTCAGAGTTCGGAGGTCAGAAGTCAGAGGACTCCATGCCCCATGCTCTATACTCAGTTCTCCTGGCTCCTAGCTCCTGGTTTCTTTGATTTCCGATTGAATTATGAGGTTAACTTCATGGACGGCTATGTAGATTCCGGAGAGCAACTTGTGGTTGCCATTTACGTCCGTGACATGAAAGAGTCCAGAGAGTTTTATCTAAGTTATGGATTTGAGGTTGTCCGAGATGAGGGGACCTTCATGGAGCTGAGGTGGGAAGAGGCCCGGCTCTTTCTATCTGAAGTACCAGGTACTCCGCCGCCACCACCAAGCCCGATTGGCAATATGAGGGTCATGGTTCCGAATGTGGATGAATATTGGGCTCTTGCCAATAAAATGGGCGCGAAGATATTGAGCCACATCGAAGATCAATATTACGGTCTGCGGGATTTTATCATTGCCGGACCCGATGGCCTTGCACTCCGTTTCGCCACTTGGTTAAAGGATTTAGAGAAGAGGTAGGGGTCGTAATTTTACGCTTCAAGTAGAGCAATTTCTGTAGGAGCAAGCTCCGCTTGCGATAAGAGGATATGCGGATTTAGGGAATTGCGAATTTTGGATTTGGCAAGGCATAGAGCATAGAGTAAAGGTTTTTTGATTTGCCCTATGCCTTGAGCCTTGCGCCTTGAGCCATTGAGGCCATCAGCTCTGCGCCAGGCGAGGAATAACTTTTCTCATTTTTGACACTTTAGACATTTTGTCGTGAAGCCATGAAATGGTCTCTATTCATTCCTGAGTTGTACCTCTTATTTGTGGCAGCCGTTTTTTTCTGCCTGGCCATGGTCGTCCGGCCAAATCCAAGGAGGAATTACTTCATCGCCCTCCTTCTCGCCTCCGTCGGTGTGGTGGTATGTTTGGCTTCGGTCAGGCTGGAGGGAACCCTTTTCTATGGGGTTTATCGGGTAGACCTGTTTTCTCAGGTCTTCAAAGTTATCTTGGCCATGGGGTTGTTTCTGGTGATCTGCATCTGCTCCGAACTCAACTCCATTGAAGAAAAACACCACCCCGAATTCTATCTTCTCCTGACCACCTGCACTCTGGCGATGATGCTGCTGGTAAGCAGTGTCGAGTTACTGACCATCTATGTGGCCTTGGAACTTTCCAGTTATTCTCTATACATTCTGGTAGCCATGAGAAGGGGCTACGGCGTTCATGTGGAGTCGGGAATTAAATATTTCCTGATAGGGGCGTTTGCCTCGGCCGTGATGCTTTTTGGCATTGCCTCCCTTTACGGCGTCATCCACACCACCTATGTGGCGGAAATTATCAAGGTGCTCCCCGGCACGATAGGGAGACCGGCCGCCATTGTCGGTCTAATTCTCACCTTGTGTGGCTTTTTCTTTAAACTGGCTGTTTTTCCCTTCCATTTCTGGGCGCCAGACGCATATCAGGGAGCTGCTAATCAAGTGACCGCCTACATTGCCACGGCCTCCAAGGTGGCAGCGGTGGCGATTCTCACAAGAATGGTGGCCTTGAGCGGTGGCAGCAGCACATACCTGGTCCACGTGCTGGTTACACTTTCAATTGCCTCCATGACTCTGGGGAACCTGGTGGCGATCGTGCAAAAGGATATGAAGAGGCTGTTGGCTTACTCCAGCATCTCCCATGCGGGCTACGTTCTAATCGGGATTCTCAGCATGAGTGCAAGCGGATATGCTGGTGCGATTTTTTATGCGGTGGCATATTTGATCATGAAGTTTACCTGTTTCCTGGTGGTGGTGAAGGTGGCATATGACGGAAGTGATTTGAAGATTGCCCAGTTGGCAGGATTGCACCGCCGTTCTCCCATACTCGCCATGGCTTTGATGTTTGGAGTGTTCGGCTTGGCCGGCATACCTCCGACCATTGGGTTCACCGGGAAATTTCTGGTCTTCACCGCAGCCATGCATAAGGGTTACTTCATCCTGGTGCTTATCGCTATGATCAACGTTGTAATTTCCCTTTACTATTATCTATTGATTGTAAAGGCAGCCTACCTGCTCGAACCGCAAGAAGAACTCCCACCGATCTCACTATCGCCCTTCAACAAACTGCTCACCGGTTCGCTCGTCACGGTCATGATTGTGGGGGGTATCTTCCCAGGGTATCTACTTGAATTGGCCGAAGCCGCGGCGAAGGCACTCATCTAAAATCAAGCCTGGTATCTAGATTATCCTAATGGGTTTTTCGGAGGTGGGATGGTGCCGAAGTTATGGCAGCGCGCAAAGCACTTAGAGTCAAAAGAAATCAACCAAATGATGATTTTAGACACTCTAGTTCATTTTAGTCATTTTTACTCTGGAATGAAGCGCTGATAGTCTGCCTCGGTTAGTTTTTTCTTAGCAGTGGACTTGCGTTTGCTTCTTTCAGCTGACTCCGGATGTTTTCTTTCATAACATGAGCGTTCTTTTTCCATGAACGTCGTGTTGGTCAACTTAACCGAATTGCCAAATTTTTGCTCTTCATCCATACTGTGCTGTAGGGTCAAGCTGATCGAGTTATTATCCTTGTCCCTGAATGACCATTTCCATGCCATGATCACGTGGAAGGGATCTCCCCGCCACTCGTCTGGCTCACCAAACTTTTTCTTGAACCGTTTAAGCAGTTCATCAAAAAATTTCTTCTCAGGATCTTCGTACTTCAGCTTAATCCGAACGATCCGCCCCGGTGCAAGACAATCGCCGACTTCGACGGTACCACTCTTGTAGCCATCTAGGTCTCTGGTTTGCACTACGCGGAGGTATTCCTGATAGCGAATGGGCATGGCGGTCTCCATCTGGACGAGATGAACAAAATTCGAAATCTTTTCGCCCAGGGTGAGTCCGGCAATCTGACTAGGGGCTTGGGCGGCATAGCCTGGACCAGGAAAACAAACCAAAATGGCAATGAGCATGGACAATAAGATGTATCTTTTCATCCAGAATCTCCTTTGCGGCATTGCGCTATGTGGAGAAAGTAATCGTGTCAACTCGATCCCCCAATTCAGGTGGAGGTTGAACAGTCACTGAAGTGTTGTCATTATCCTGCATGGATCCTCTGAAGGCAATAGTAATAGTAAATGCCCTTCCAGACAAGCAGATCGTTTGTTCTTGCGCTATCTAGTCATAGAAAACCTGGTTCTTTGGGTCGAGTCAAGAGATTTCAGATTTCAGATGGAGGGTGCATACTTTCTTTGCTGGGTAGGTCTGGGCTCTTACATCTTAAATCTACAATCTAAAATCATCTTTCCCCCTCTTTGACCTTATCCAGCACCTTGTGCTACGGTTGTATCTTCTATTGGGCCAGTCGAAGATCCCGCTACGCGGGGGTCCAGTTTCAATGGCTTTACCAAGAGAAGAGGTTCAAGGTTCACGGCGCAAGGCGTAAGGCACAAGGCACAAGGCATAAGGAAACATAAGCTTTCTTGGATTGTTTTTGCCCTGTGCCCTGTGCCTTCACTTGGGACAGTTCAAAGCCAGGGCCTGCCGCGGCGTAGCTGGGCGAAGCCGGGTCCTTTGGGCCTGGATTCTTTACTAATCTCGTGAAATCGTCAAAAGTGTGTGAGCGGCATTAAGAAATGACTGACATGGAAGAGAAGCTAATTGAAGATTTTAAGGCCGGTAAAGAGATTTCGCTAGAGAAGGGTCTGCTAATAATCTCTGGCCTGAACACGGAAAAAGAAGTTGAAACATATGGACGGAAACTGGACCAGATTCATGGTGGCTTTCTCACGAAACAGCAAGCAAAAGGCCAGACAAGTTGGTCACCATCATTAAAATATATGCATTCTACGAGAGCTAAGCACCTGTTCGAATATCTCTGGAATGTTAAACCAATGAGATGCAACAGTAATTTTCTGTTGGCAGATGTGATCGACGCCCAGCTTAATCCTGATGTAAATCAGAGAGTTGGCTCGTGTGTTGGATTGACATCGTTATATACTGTCCTGGGTCTACGAGAGGGTCTGGACCTTACAATTTTGGTGAGCGACAGTCACATTGTGAACAAATTAAGCGTCGATGAAAATATCTACCATATAGACAATACTGACCCACTCGGTTTTAATTACGATTTGGGAGAAAAATATTTTATTGAATATCCTGCTATTTATCTTCTAGCCAATGTGCTAAACAGTCGAGGGATGGCAAAAGAGAGTGGGGGCGATTTACAAAGAGCAGAGGAAGACTACCATAAGGCAATTACGATAAATCCAAACTACCCCAACGGACACAATAATCGTGGCAATATCAAGTTAAAACGTACAGATTACCGAGGCGCAATAAGAGACTATGATCGGGCCATTGAGTTGTATGCCCAACTTACCGAAGCCTACTATAATCGTGGCATAGCAAAGGAAGGTCTCGGTGATCATGATGGTGCGATCCAAGACTTTGACAAAGCAATCGAGTTGAAACCTGAAGATGCAGATACTTACTGGAGGCGTGGGATAGTAAGGGAAAATCTCGGTGATTATAGTGGTGCAATAGAGGATTTTGAAAAGGTGAGCAAGTTGGACCCGGAATCTGAAATTAGAATAATGTTGTTGAAGCAGCGAGCTGAACGTCGAAGGAAGGATATGGGAGCTTGATCCTTTTTTATGTTCCTGAACTTGTTTGTTCAGTTCTGAGAATTGGGTTGAGGAGGTGTTCGTCATGAGAAAGTATTCGAAAGTAACTCTTGTGATATTGGTTGTCCTGCTGCAAATTAGTGTAGCGGCTTTGGCCCTGTCTGAAGCATTGAGGGATAATATCTACAACCCGGGAAAGTTGAAACCCATAGACAGCATCTTAAACGTAAAGGTTGGCGAGATGGCTCCCGAATTTGTTTTACCTTCAGTATCGGGCGAAAAGATTGCCCTCAGCCAGTTCTATGGAAAGAAAAATGTTGTGATCTCATTCGTTCCGGCAGCTTGGACCCCTGTCTGTTCGGAACAATGGCCGGGGTATAATATAGTACAAAATATATTTGACGAGAATGATGCGGTACTTTTGGGCATCACGGTAGACAATGTACCGACGCTCCACGCCTGGACAAACCAGATGGGAAAAGTGTGGTTCCATGTTCTATCCGACTTCTGGCCTCATGGGGCCGTGGCTAAGACTTATGGCGTACTGCGTTCGGATGGCGTTTCTGAAAGGGCACTGTTTATAATAGACAAAGATGGGATCATACGATT
>CP070735.1:1552142-1570447 GCA_020347625.1 Deltaproteobacteria bacterium | reverse complement strand
GAGGTAAAAACCACCTCTTTCAGCACGGGACTGTTGATAAGACTGGCAACCTGTTCTCTTGCTTGCTGTAAAGCAGCCGCAGCTTCGTCGCCCAACTGGTGTTGACTTGAAGGATTACTAAAATTTTTCTTGATAGCATCAATCATCGCCTCCTGCACCTCCGGCAGGAGGGGATTGGCTGCTAGGTAGTCCAAGTTTATGATGCTCACTGCAAAACCTCCCCTATGCGACCAATTAATGGGCCTCGTCTAAATCGCGACCACAGTTGACACAAACCGGAGCCTTTTCATCCGCCTCCACATCACAATAGGGGCAGTAACATACGTCTCCATGACTGTGCTCGTGTTTGTCAGACCTCTTGGGTTCGGTTCTTACTACGCCCGCTTTCCTGTCCATATAATCCTTGATAGCCATGTGTAGAGCATCGGCCCCCAGATTGGAGCAATGAAGTTTGTTTTTGGGGAGTCCTTCCAGGGCCTCGGCAACCGATTTATTGGTGATTTTCTGCGCGTCATCAAGGGTCTTTCCCCTAGCCATTTCGGTGATGATGCTCGAGACAGCGATGGCAGCACCGCACCCAAAAGTCAGGAAGCTGATATCGTCGATGTGATCATCCTTGACCTTGATGTAAATGGTCATCATGTCGCCACATATGGGATTACCAACCTCCCCCATGCCATCTGGATCCTTCATCTCACCTACATTTCTTGGGTTCTTGAAGTGATCCATGACTGTTTCTGAATACATAAAACTACCTCCTTATAAACAGATCATAATCAATCATTTACTAATCTAAGTAACCATTTTGTCTTGTCAACGGGTGTTGATTCCCATCAACGGTTGAAGGGTCAATAAACAAGAGGTCAAGTGTCCTACAAGAAGCTGCAGTCCGTAAGAGTCTCATCATGTAACAGCAGCATGTTGGAACGGGTACGCCCAGAGGATCTTTAAATCCTAGGAATTAACTATATATTAACATACCCCTGAAAAACAAGAAATAGAAGATAACAAATCATAAGGGCGACACATTATTTTAGTTTGATGATATCAAACAAAATGAGGGTTTCTTATTAACTTCCCCTTGAAAATAGCGCAGTAAGTCTTAACTTTGAGGTGTATGATAAACTAAAAAATGTGCATCATATGAGATTGATATTTTAAGGAAATTCTTTACAGGCATTAACTGACCAAGATCGGTTTTCAGGGTTTTAGTAGTAACTCCAGAAAATCGCTAGGGTGGTATTGCCATGAAGATTATTTTTAACTAAATCAGTAAAATTCACTTCAGATGATGCAGCAACGGTAAGTAAAAATGGCAGTCAAATTTCAAGACTATTATGAAACTTTGGGCGTTGGGCGAAATGCCAGTGAGGCTGAGATCAAGAGAGCCTATCGCAAGCTGGCTCGCAAATATCACCCTGACGTCAACAAGGACAAAGAGGCCGAAGAGAAGTTCAAGCAGATCAATGAGGCCCACGAGGTGCTCAAAGATCCTGAGAAGCGCAAGCTCTACGATCAGTTGGGTCCCGACTGGCAAGCCGGCCAGGATTTCAAGCCGCCTCCCGGCTGGGAGAATGTTCATTTCGATTTTCAAACCGGACCGGGGGCAGAAGCATTTGATTTCGGCGGCGACTTCAGCGATTTTTTCGAAATGCTTTTTGGCGGCCGTATGGCCGGTGGGGGTGGCGCCAGCGCTAGGCAAGCCTCGTGGGTCATGCGTGGCCAGGACCAGGAAGCCGGGATTGAGGTCAGCCTTGAAGACGCCTACCACGGAGCCACCAGGACCATAACCTTACAAGGGCACGAGATTGACTCCCAGGGTCAGGTGCGACCTACCACGCAAAATCTGCAGGTTAAGATTCCTCCAGGGGTGACAGACGGCACCCGCATACGGCTATCGGGCAAGGGTGGTGCCGGTATGGGTGGCGGACCCGCTGGAGATCTCTATCTCAGGGTACATATAAAGCCTCATGCGCGCTTTCGTGCTGAAGGGCACGACCTGGTGGTCGACGTGCCGGTGACACCCTGGGAGGCAGCCCTTGGGGCTACAGTGGAAGTCCCCGTAATGGATGGTACGGTAAACCTCAAGATTCCAGCTGGTAGCCAAAGTGGACAAAAGTTACGGTTGCGCGGCAAAGGCCTTCCCAAGAAAGGTTCTGAGCGGGGAGATCTCTTTGCCCGGCTCAAAATAGCGGTTCCCAAGGATCTAAATGAAAGAGAGAAGGAACTTTTTTCAGAAATGGCCAAAGTATCCGAATTTAATCCGCGGAAAAGATAGAGGAAAAAGAGCGCATGAGTACAATCCGCTACCAGATAGTGCATTATCGATACCAGAGCCGGCCCGCATCGAGAAACCTGCTTACTGCGGCTGAGTTGGCGAGGTTGGCTCGGCTCCATCCCGAGATGTTGGATTGTTTTGTAGACTGGGGCTTGGTGGATCCTGCGGAATCTGAGCCGGAGTTGCTGTTTTCGGAGACGGCGGTACCCAGGATCTGGAGGATCATGCGTCTCCGGAGGGATCTCGGCATCAACTGGGCTGGCATTGGCGTGGTTCTGGATCTTCTGGATAAGATTGACCACCTGGAGCGAGAGATTGCCTGGCTTCGCAAGCAGGCATGATTACAATGCACAAAAACTGTTAGAAAATAGATAGGCATAGGGAGGTCTTTTCGTGGATCCGAACAAACTAACACAGAAATCACAAGAAGCGTTGCATGACGCACAGAACAAGGCCGTACGCTTCGGTCATCAGGAAGTGGACGGAGAGCATCTGCTCTTGGCCTTACTGGAGCAGTCCGAGGGTCTGATCCCTCGTCTCTTCAACAAAATGGATGTGCCCGTCGACGCGCTCAAGGCAGAGGTAGAAGCCGAATTGCAAAAGCGTCCCAGTGTGTCCGGTCCGGGTACTGAAGCGGGTAAAATTTTTGTGACCCAGAGGCTCAATCGCATCCTGATGAAAGCTGAAGAGGAGGCCAAAAGGCTGAAAGATGAATACGTCTCAGTTGAGCATCTCGCCTTGGCTCTGGTGGAAGAGGGCAGTGGTACTGTTGCTGGCCGCATTTTTCAAAAATTCAATGTCAGCAGGGATCGGTTTCTCCAAACACTCATCGAAGTGCGCGGGCATCAGCGGGTGACCAGCGCTACGCCGGAATCCACCTATGAGGCCCTGGAGCGCTATGGACGCGATCTGGTCAAAGAGGCCCAAAAGGGGCGACTCGATCCGGTTATCGGCCGGGACGGCGAAATTAGACGGGTTATTCGCATACTGTCCCGAAAGACCAAGAACAACCCTGTGCTCATCGGTGAGCCCGGTGTCGGGAAAACCGCCATCGTTGAGGGGCTGGCACACCGGATTGTCAAAGGCGATGTACCTGAAGGGCTCAAGGATAAGACCATTTTTGCCCTGGATTTGGCTGCCCTGGTTGCAGGTGCCAAGTTTCGCGGTGAATTTGAGGAAAGACTCAAGGCAGTTTTGCAGGAGATCAAGGAGAGTGAAGGCTCTATCCTTCTCTTCATCGATGAGCTTCACAACATCGTCGGGGCGGGCCGGGCCGAAGGCTCCATGGACGCGGGCAACATGTTGAAACCCATGCTCGCGCGGGGAGAGCTGCATTGCGTTGGCGCTACCACTCTGGATGAGTATCGCAAGTATATAGAGAAGGATGCTGCCCTTGAGCGGCGCTTCCAACCGGTGCTGGTGGATCAGCCAACAGTCGAGGATACCATCAGTATTTTGCGAGGTCTCAAGGAACGATATGAAATTCACCATGGCGTAAGAATCCAGGATAGCGCTTTGGTCACGGCGGCGGTCCTATCCAACCGCTATATCAGCGATCGTTTTTTGCCGGACAAGGCCATTGATTTGGTAGATGAGGCCTGCGCCACCATTCGAACGGAGATGGATTCCATGCCCACCGAGCTGGATGAGGTGACGCGGCGAGTCATGCAGTTGGAGATCGAGGAAGCCGCACTTAAAAAGGAAAAGGACAAAACCAGTCAGGAAAGATTGGAATCATTACGAAAAGAGCTAGCCGACCACCGGGCCAAGGCGGACGCGCTCAGGGCGCAATGGGAGGCCGAGAAGGGTGCTATTCAGAAAGTTCAATCTCTAAGGGAAGAAATCGACAAAATCCGCCATGAGATCAGTGTAGCAGAGCGTAACTATGATCTTAACAGAGCTGCTGAACTGAAACACGGCCGCCTTCCTGAGTTGGAGCGTAAGCTCACGGAAGAAGAGGAGATGCTAGTCGGCAAACAAGGCACTGGACGGTTACTCCGAGAGGAGATCACAGATGATGAAATAGCCGAAATCGTCTCACGGTGGACGGGCGTTCCAGTAAGTCGACTCATGGAGGGAGAACGCGAGAAGTTACTGAAACTGGAAGAGCAGCTGCACGAGCGTGTGGTCGGTCAGGATGAGGCGGTAAAGTCGGTTGCCGAGGCGGTTTTAAGGTCCCGTGCCGGGATTAAAGATCCTAATCGTCCCATTGGAACTTTTATCTTCCTCGGTCCCACTGGAGTGGGTAAAACCGAGCTTG
This sequence comes from Deltaproteobacteria bacterium, assembly GCA_020347625.1. Lineage (GTDB taxonomy): Bacteria > Desulfobacterota > Syntrophobacteria > BM002 > BM002 > BM002. The sequence continues at coordinate 1,565,909 of CP070735.1, read as the reverse complement.
CACGGGCACTGGCTGAAAAGCTCTTCGATGATGAAAACAACATGGTGCGGATTGACATGAGCGAGTACATGGAAAAGCATACCGTGGCTCGTCTCATCGGGGCGCCGCCGGGCTACGTGGGCTATGAGGAAGGAGGCCAACTGACAGAGGCGGTGCGACGTAAGCCTTTTTCGGTGATTCTTTTTGATGAGATAGAGAAGGCTCATCACGACATATTTAGTGTGTTCTTGCAGATCATGGATGACGGTCGGCTCACCGATTCCCACGGCCGCACCGTGGATTTCAAGAACTGTATTCTCATCATGACCTCCAACGTCGGCAGCCAGTATATTTTGGACACCATCGATGATACGGACGAGACAAGCTACGAACGCATGCGGCAGCGAGTGCTGGAGGCCTTGCGCCAGCATTTTCGTCCGGAGTTTCTCAACCGAGTGGATGAGACCCTGGTTTTCCACTCCCTCACTCGTGAGCAGTTGAGGCAAATCGTTGATATCCAGGTAACCTGGCTGAAACAACGTCTAGAAGACAGGAGAATTGAGCTGGAGTTTACGGATGAGGTTAAAGAACTGCTGGCCGAGCGTGGCTATGACCCAGTGTATGGGGCCCGGCCGTTGAAACGGGTAATCCAGAAGATGGTTGAGACACCGCTGGCCAAAAAAATCATGGCCGGCGAGGTGCCGGACGGTAGCCGGGTGCGGTTAACCGCAGATGAGCAGGGGATAGTCTTCGAGGTTACTTCTCAGCCGAAGGAAACCGATGTTGCTCTGGAGGCAGTCTAATTCAGCAGGCAGCAGGAAGAAGGGAGAATCCAGTAGCCGAACAGATGATGGCGCCTGGAAAATATTTGACTAGATCATTACCTTGTGCCCTGAGCCTTGCGCCTTACGCCGTCAGCTTTATAAAATTATACTTTGTGTATTATGCACTGATTATGGCTAAGCAGTTTCCTTTTTCAGTTCTTCGATGGCCGCCTGGTAGAGATTTCGCAGCTTATTCTCATTGCTTACCATAGTACGGGTAATTTTCCCGAAGTGGGCTTTTAGAATTTCACTGGCCTCGTTCCAACTTCCGCGTAACTGGGCGAGGTCAGCTCTTGCCTCCTGAATCTTCGTCTTGAACAGATCGATCATCATCCGGTCTTTCATCTCACCCACATCAGTGATCCCGTCCATTTTTTCCATGACTAATCTCCCCTTTCTCCCAGATTCAGAAAACGGTGCAGGATTCCATTACCAGTTCCACAGGAGCTTCTGGTTTGGGGTTTTGAGATTCTTAATTTGGCTAATCTAGTTCGTACAAGCGCAATCGCGTAAGAAGGGTTTTCTTTTACCTCATTGATGTTAGCGCATCTTGGCACAAATGTAAAAGCTTTTTGTGAATGACTTAACAATTTCAATTAGTATAATGAGATGTGAGATATGGGATTGCGGATTTCGGATTGCAGATTTCGGACTTGGGACTTGGTAATAGAAGATAGCTAGATTAGAAAACGCACAGTTCACATCACATATCTATTATCTATTGTCTGGATTTGTTTAGGATTTCGATATTGTGATTTTGTGAGATTGGTGGGGATGGATAGAATACAATGACTTTAACTACACAATATCAGTATGTTTATGGCTTGAATTACCGTGAGTCATCAGTTAATGTGGTGTGACTGTGAGGAGGCCATTACCATAAAGATGAACGAACCCGCCATCGCTTTTCTCCAAGAGCACGGACACACATCTCTAGTTAGCCTGGGTTGCGGGCGACAGATCAATCGGATTGACAACCACATCCGCCTTATGATTGCATTGAACCTTAATTACTACGTTGGCATCGACTGTGGTCCATGGATTGAGCCGGTTTCTCCCAATCTGTTCTTAGATCCTAACATTATGACAGAGTTGCTCAGCGGTTATTATCAGGGAAAGCCACAGAAGTTCTGGGATGCGGTCAAAGTATTCCCCGAGACCTGGGTTGAGGAACTCAAGGATATTCACTGCGCCGTGGTAGTCTGTCAGAGGGTCTATCCAGATTGTCGCTGGGAGAAGGTCATCTTCTCAATGACACCGAAACTGGTGCTGCAAGAGGATCTTCATGGCTGCGAACGACAACAACTCCGGGGAAAGAAGTACGTTAGAACCTGGGCGGAGAAAAAGTACTATGGCCTTCGACCCTACAAACCTTGGCCAATTTTCCCAGGAGAATATAATCTAATACTCTGGCGTCGCCGCGATTTCCAAGTGGATGGGGTTGAGCAAGGTAGGTGGAAAACACTCCGACGGCTGCGCGAATGGGTGGTAGGATGAACAGCGGGCAGAAGGCAGCAGGCAGAGGACAGCAGGCAGCAGGCAGAGGACACTAGGCACGGGGGAGATTTCAGATTGCGGATTGAAGGTTTCTGCTGAAGCATGAGAAGAAAACTGATCTCAATTCGAAATTGAAATCTTAGTTCAAAGAGGATTATTATTAACTTTAGACACTTTTGCTTACTTTAGGCATTTTTCATGACCGGTTACTTTCTTTCCATGAATCATCTGGTTCCTCTTGAGGAGAACCTACCCAATCTGGCGCCCGTTGACGATCCAGCGGTGGCTCTATTGATTCGGTCTGCTCGTGGTGTGGTTCTGCCCCGGGGAGCCACTGAAAAACGTTACCGGCAGATCACTGCCATGGCGAGGAACTGGTTTCCAAATCTTGATGCCCGGTACGCCTACCCCGGCAAGACAACCCAATCGTTACTCTTTCGTCGCCTGAAAGTTCGTCATCCGACAACCTTTGTTTACCCAGATCCCCAAGAGCTCATGGACGCTGAAAAAGGAATACTTCCCCTGGATTATCCCTTTGTTCTCAAAGGAGATCTTGGCGGCGGTGGGAGTGCAGTGTTTCCCGTCACCAGCCGAAATGATCTATTGCATGGTCTTAACCGGCTGCCCGCAGAAAGACCGGTCTTGATCCAACAATGGGTCAAACACGGCGGCATGGATCTCCGGGTGGTGGTGGTAGGCGCCAAGATGGTGAGCTATTTTCGCGTAGGCGGTGAGAACTTTTACAACAATGTGTGCCGGGGCGGACGCATGCACCCGGAAATTTTCCCCGAGCTACAATATCGCGGAATGGCTGCTGTGGCCAGATTTTGCCACCTCGCCGGTATTAATCTCGCCGGTTTTGATCTCATGTTTCCGGATGAAGGGTCACCGGTTTTCATCGAGATAAACTACAATTTTGGCCGGAAAGGATTAGGTGGCACTCCCGGATTCCGCCGCCTTTTCCAGGAAGCGGTGGGCTTGTGGCAACAGGGAATGGCCTACCCGGTAATTTAGGGATTCAGGAATTCAGGGATTCGGGAATTGAAAAAATAACGAAGCCTAATTTTTTAATCCCTCAATCCCTCAATTCAATCTGCGGTGATGGTAGTACCGGCACTCCCGTCCAAGAATTTTTCCGCCCGTTCTTCAACGTGACCAATAATGACCCGTCCGCGAGGGTTGGCGGCAAGGAATTGAATGGCAGCTTCAGCCTTGGGGCCCATGGACCCAATGGGAAACTCACCGGCGGCAAGCCATGTCTCCACCTGCGAAGCATTAATCTGCTTTTGCAACCTTTGGGACGGAGTTCCATAATTGGTGTACATACCCTGCTCATTGGTGAGGATAAGCAGAACATCTGCTGCCACTCTGATGCTCAATAGAGACGAAGAAAGGTCCTTGTCGAGAATGCAATCAGTGATTTCCCTACGACCTTGATCATCAAGAAATACCGGAATACCACCCCCTCCCAGGGCTACGGGCACCTTGCCATCCTCAATGACCTCAAGGATATCGGTAATATTCAAAACTTCCTTGGGCTGAGGCGAAGCGATCAGTCTACGTTTACCCTTGCCATAATCGGTGAAAAGGTATTCCGGGTGATATCGCAACAGCTCGGCTACCTCATCGCCGGACAGTTGTTGGCCCACAGGTTTACTAGGATTGGAAAAACCGGAATCATGGGGATCTACCTTCACCCAGGTGAGAACAGGTTCCATAGGTGGAAGACCCTGTAGATTGTTTTCTATTATAAGCTCCTCGTAGGCTCGGGTAATGGCCGAACTTATTTGTGAAGTAGTTACTAGGGTGACTACCCCAAAGGGGGTCCTGGGGATCATTTGCTCATAGACCAGACCAGCCTGTGGTCCATTACCGTGGGTAATCACCACTTGGAAGTGGTTGAACACGGAGATCAAATTCCAAAGAGTTCGTTTGGTGTGTATGAGTTGGGCAGTAAAGGACATCTCTGCGCCAGGCTCTGAAGGACAGATACCATTACCGCCGATGGCCACGATGATGAGTTTTCTTTTCTCCATGGTTTGTTTTTTCCTTTCTCACCAGCCTATTAGAGAAAAGGGTGCATACCATTACTATAACGGAATAGCTGGTTGGCCCAACAAGCTTTTTTCTTTCATTGAGAGACCTTCCAACAACTCCTGGCAGAGTGGGCCGATGTTCTATACTACACAGATACGAACATGCAACTACCAAACCATGCCAACTGGCTAAATGCTATAATAAATCGTGGATGCTCATGAGAAGCCTGATTCCTTGGATCAGATAGGAGTTCAATGGCTTTGCCAGAAAATGCTAGGGGATTAGTCAGTCCTTCAACAATCTCAAGACAAGTATGGCAAAGGGCGTGGAGCAACTGATCAATGACTAACTGAAGGAGACACCGAAAAAGAAGGAAAGTACTGGTTGGTAGATGCTTGTTCTGATCCAGTCGCCGAAGAAGTAGTTTAGCGGCAAGGCCACGACAGAAAACAACACCGCATTGACAATTATTTTGCGGACGTTACCTTTGAGCATAGCCAGGGGTTTCCTGGCTATTCGAGTGCAAGAGCCCTGGCGGCAAGACCAGCCGCTTCCAAGGAACATGAAGACGAATCCCAAAATGTTTGTAAAAATATAGCAATAGAGAAAGACCCAAGCCGGGGGGGTGTTGCCGGAAAATAGGTATGCGAGGAAATGACTTAGAGGATAATTTACCAAGGTGTCATTTCCGATGGTTAACGGCGATAATATTATCCCCGTGGTAAAAAGTAATCCGGCGAGCCGCACCTCCAAGCTGGAGTCGGGTACACTAACAGGCATATGAGCTGGTTGTTTCGACATATATTAATATTTCCTGAGAATGGCAGCAATTCTCAGCAGCCAAGCTGACCGCCAGAGGTCCGCCTCTGGTTAAAATAGTGGATGCAATCGCTTCTCACAAGAGATTACGGAGAGATGCTGATGTCTCAGCAACTTGTGCACATGGGACGACTCGGCAGTGACGGCATTTTGCTGGAGACGTTATTAGATGCGCCAACCGCGAAGGTCGACATTAACTTTTTAACCTCTCCCTGACAGAGTGGGCAATCCACCTCGGTTTTCTGATGCATCACCAGCTTGTCAAAGGTATAATTACATTTTTCGCAGTTATATTCAAAAATTGGCATCATAATCCTCCTAATTTGCTAGGGTTTAAATGGAAATATAACTACTCAATTGTTTCTCGGCAAGGGGGGTGTAGAGGAGCGGGCAGCCAGGGGGGTGAGGCGGAGAGGCGGCGACACGGGGACGCGGCGATTTGCGATTTGGGATCTCGGATTGCGGATTGTGATATTCAAATTTTGCCCCTGACCTGTGCTAAGTGCTTAGTTATTGACTACTGACTACTGACTACTAAAACCAGTATTTAAAGAATTTATAGAAATTTTGGAACGATCATGAAAATAGCTACCTGGAATGTAAACTCTATTAGAGTGCGGTTGCAGACTGTTTTGGACTGGATGGCAAATGCTCAGCCTCATGTTCTCTGTTTGCAGGAGATAAAGGTGACCGACGATCTTTTTCCTGTCGCCTCATTTGAGGATCTTGGGTACCATGTGGCCGTAAGCGGCCAAAAAACTTATAACGGGGTGGCAATCGTCTCCAAGTACGAACTCACGGAAGTATTGGTAGGGTTTCCCGACTACGATGCGGAAGATCAGAAACGGCTTATCGCAGCAAAGATAGGTAGTTTGAGGTTGGTAAACGTTTATATTCCCAATGGCGCCGCTCCGGACTCACCCAAATTCGCTTATAAACTGGAATTCATAAGCCAGCTGCACAGATATTTGGATCAGCTCCACCGTCCCGAGGAGCATTTGATTTTGACTGGAGATTTTAACGTTGCTCCCGAACCCCGCGACGTCTACGATCCCGAAGCCATGGAAGGCGAGATTGGCTTTCACCCCGCCGAGCGGGCCGCTCTAGAAGAGTTGAAGAGGTGGGGATTTGAAGATGTTTTTCGCCGACACCATCAAGAGAGCGGACTTTACAGCTGGTGGGACTATCGCGCCGGCGCTTTTCGTCGCGATATGGGGTTGCGGATCGATCATATTTGGGCCTCACTCCCTTTGGCTGCCTTGAGCGTAGACGGTGGCATGGATAAAAAGCAACGTTCCCTTCCAAAACCCTCCGACCACATCCCGGTGTGGGCCACATTTGACGCAGAGCGCATAGCGCAAAGCGCATAGCGACAAGGCATAGAGCATAGAGCCATTTATCATTTGCCATTTCGCATCGCGCATTTTTCATTTATAAACTTATAACCAAATGCAATGCCGTTCGGCTTACATCTCAAATGTGAAATGTGAAATGTGAAATGAGAAATGCGAAATGGAAAATACACGCAGAGCCTCGCTATGAAGGCTGGACAATGTTCGGCGCCCCGACAGATTACCTCTTCTGCAAGAACATCAGTGTTCGCCCTCCTCTGCCGTGGGGGAGGTCCAGTGTTACTATTTGTCTGCTCTCGAGACCTGCTGCCGAGGCCAAAGCATGGAATTGGCTAAGTTCCTGAGTATTGGCGGGACCAAGCATGGCAACAAGAGTATTACCTGATTCCAGGAGTGGAGAAACCAGTTGGATGAGAGGTTCCAACCGTTGAAAGGCACGAGAGATGATAATCTGGAAAGGTTTCTCTGGATGCTTCATCTCTTCCACCCGGCTGTGGTGAGCTGTGATTCCTTCAAGCCCTAAAGTACGAGTAAGGTGTTTTAAGAATGAAATCTTTTTTCGGTTGGCATCAACCAGATGGACCTGAAGTTGAGGGGCGACGATCTTGAGGGGGATTCCGGGAAATCCCGCCCCAGAACCTATATCTAGTAGCGAACCGGAGAAGTCCAGGTATGGAAAGGGAGTTAGTGAGTCAACGAAGTGTTTGATAACGATATCTTCAGGATTTTTGATGGCGGTGAGGTTGAACCTCCTGTTCCACTCCAAAAGCTCCTGCAAGTAGAGCCAGAACAACTCTATTTGGGAAGCGCTCAGGGAGACGCCCACTTCTCGGGAGCACTGGAATAATAAATTGGTGGTTCTGTCCTCATTAATCCTATCTATCAAAACTAACCTTCCTAAGAGCCTGATAAAGCCAGCTCTCGTGACGGGGGACCTTGCCTTTCTTGGTTGTACTGAACCGTAAATGATGCGGGCTAGCAAACCCCGTCCAGGTATTCCTCCAAAAGTCTCAGAATGAGTTGCTTCAATGAGATCCCTTCCATCGCAGCTCTTGCCTTTGCCCGGCGGTGTAATCTCTCAGGGACTTCCCTCAAATAGATCGTCGCCATATGTCCGGCCCCCTTTATGTTAGCTTTATCTACTATATAATATAGCTAACATATGCTGTCAAAAGAGTAGATTATAGACAATGCAATAGATTATATTTCTTTGCAAATGAGCACATGTACCTTCCGTATCTCACTCTCAAAGGGAATGTGCGCAAATGCATACTTTTCACAAATATCTTTTGAAGTTCAAAGTGCTGTGGCGGCCATCTTAATATCGCCGCGCAGGATTCCTGAGAGTAGTCGCAGGGGTCAAAGAGTGAACCCATAATCCGTCCAAACTAGTAAATTTTCAATGAAATTAGCAAAGTCTCAAGGATCATCCGGACCAGGAATCTGGTTTTATTGGCACAACCCTTGCACAAGTTGGCGAAATTAATTTGAAATTATTTAATTTCCAGCTTAGGAGGATGCCATGAGACGTATGACTCTATTGCTCTTTCAACTTTTCTTGGCCATTTTTGCCGGATACGCAGTACTGTATGATGTCCCAAACGAGTATTTGTTTGTCCCGCTCCTCTGCCTGATATGTATGTTCTTCCTTAGTAGGCATGAAACCTCTTCGACTAGGAGCACCCAGAGAAAACTAGTGGTCGACACCTAAAAACGACCCATAGTTCTCCATCTTGTTGGTTAGCGGCTGTGCTGGGTGGTGTTACAGGGATGGAATCTCTTTCGTAATGGACTTTATCAGGTAAGCCGTCCCCATAATTCCTGCTAGAAACACAACCTGAGAATGTTCGGTCCCCACTGATTCTAATGTGATTCGGTGGGGGCTTTCTTTTTCAATCTGCACGTTGTTTCCTCTGCCCTGTTTTCGGGTTATAGTACCCATTGGGTAGAGTATATTAGACTTCTTAAACTACCCTACCTAAAAGCCAGAAACCTCCTTCTGCGCCCCACCCCGGTATCAATAGTTCTAGGGGTGGGGCTTTTTTGCGTGGTCGGTGACCTCACACTGGGGGCTTTGGCCTTTTCGGGCAGAACTGTGGCGATTAATTCTTGCATTATGACACACCGTTTGATAGCCTCACTTCAGCTAGAAATTCACACTCTGGGGTTTCCCATATTCTCTTCTGCATGGTAGGTCTAACAGCGTTCGGCAAGCAGTTCAGGAGATCTTAATATAATGAGTGCCGACCCTTATGATCGCCGGCAGGCTCACGATCATAAATACTTTAGCAAAGGCGGTATTGAAAGACGGAGAGGTCGTTGGGACAGACGGTCTAATAGAGATAGACGAAGGTTTTGGGAAGATCGGAGAGTTTCTAACAACCCCGGCTATGACGGAGCAGAGAGGAGAAGCGGTAGAGATAGGAGGAGTGGGCAGGATCGAAGGCGACACCCACCCAGACATGCCCCAGTGAGAAAGGAGAAAAGTATGATGGAAGTGAATAGTCGCTTGGTGAAGTTCAAGATAAAGCCGGCCTCTTACCCCCTGATGAAATTATATTTTAATGAGCAGCTTGAAAATCAAGATAATGCCTTGGAGGCAGAAACTGAATTCCCGAAAGAGTTTTGGATCAATTTAGCCAATACTTGTCGGGAAGTAGCTAGAGGTATGAGTACTTTTAGTTCGCAAAAGATAGTCATGGGACTGAATTTAATGTCACAAGGAATTATGGCAGAAGTTGAGGCTGAAGACAAAAGATTGCGAAATAAAGAAGTGTATGAGTCATTCCTTGATTTTGTCATTGAAGTCAACGGTAGAACGGATTTGGATAAGGTGAGAAAGGGTCAGATGATTCACGATACAGCCCGCAAATTGCAATTGCATCCCTAAGTTTGGCTTCTGCTTCAGTAAGAACACTCATTTTATAGGTTTTGTAGAAGTATGGCGGAGTTACCGGCTCCGCTTTTTTTTGGTAATTTTTTTCTCAACCTATAACCATACTTACCCATGTTATTGGACGGGATTGCCGTGGTATAATAGCTAACTAGCTAAAAATAATGAATATAATCAATGACTCTGTAGTGGCACGGATCTTGATTAGGGAATTATACCGGTAGGGATGACTGCCTCTCCATGTCTTTACACTGTTGCCCCTGCCTCTGGCCCCAGCCCCCACTCGTCTAGTGGGGGCTTTTCCTTTTTTAGAATTACAGCTTGGCCCAAGGTTTTCAACCTAACTTGAGAGTATTCCTGCACCTGTTTGTGCCCCTCCGACTTATCCCTGATCATTACTGAAGCGCGGTTGCTAATTTGGCCAATCGGATTTTGGCTATTTGGCCATTTTTGGTGATTTCACAAACCAAATTTTGAAGGGTCGAATCATATAATTATTTAGAATTACTACTCTTTTTATTTTTATTTTTTTGGGCATCTCTATTGCACTAGGGAAAAGACAACGGCACTGAGCACCCTATTGAGGATCTAGATAACTAGGAGGAGCTGAAAATGGAATGGTTAGCGATTTTCTTTGTAGCTTCTAGCGTTCTATCTTACGGAATGGCTTTTGGTCACTTTCAGCACATCACTCAAGGCCAACTGGAAAAGCGCAATAAAGTGGCAGCTGCTATAGTCTCTATACTGGGACCTTGCTCATTGCTAATTGCCATTGGTTGTACAAGATTTGCAAAACATGGGATCAGATTCAAATAGCAGAGCAAACGTGTCAGACGATACAAAAAAACACTAATCGTAACTCTATTAATATTTCTTCATTCTTTAGAAAACATCCGCGGAGTCATCGGCTCCGCTTTTTTATGTCACGTCTTTAAGACATACTACTGTGATGGCATTGTCTGCATTTTCTATTGATTTGTACCCATAACAAATCATTTAAACTTATACACCAAATTGACTTTTTCTCTGTACATATTTGACATCGTCGCCAAGTGTGGTACCCTGCGCCTGCGCGCGGTTCATATTGCAATGCGAGAACATTTATCGTGCCAATTCAATTCATGCTGCGGGGGCACGAGAAAAAGGTTTCTAAGAAATAGCATCTGCCAGCACAAAGGACTTCTATGTCTAGAGAACAACGCCGCTATCCGAGAGCGAAAATCAAATGGCCTGTTGTGGTAAAGACCGAGGAAGGCACCTTCGAGGGAGTAACGCTAAATATCAGTCCTGACGGGGTTTTTATAGGTTGTCGAAAACCGCTAAAGCTAAATGTAGTGTTTGACATGGCGATTAAGATCCCCAATTCGAAGAACTCCATAACCGCCAAGGCAGAAGTGGTGTGGTCGAATATCTATGGCCCGGATGACGAAATTAGCCCTCGGGGAATGGGTGTTCGTTTCGTGAAGATCTCCGGTGAAGCTCGTAGATTTATTGCCAAGGTGGCTTTGGAAAACCTTAAAGAAAAAACAGAGGATCTCGCTCTGTTAGAACCGCTACAAACAATTATTCTCGAGGAGGACGAGGCAAAATCAAAGTAGAGGTAGACCATTTAGGAGCTTACCAGCGAGCAGACAAATAACTTGTTAATAACTGCTTTTCTCAGCTACCGTTTACACGCAAAGCAGCTTCTGAACGTTCCTTACTTATGACTTTGCGGTCCTGATGATCCTCCATGTTGAAGTGATCTGGGGATTGATTGTTAGACAAACTATTGCTATGGTGCATTTTACAAAAGATCAGTGCAGTTAGAGATTGCGGGAAATTAGTATCCCAGAAAGTGTGTTCGCTCAACATATTTACTCTTTCCAGCCACTTTTACGACATACTTCCACGACATGATCTCTCCCCCTCTGTTGCTGCACCTAGCTACTTCTTGAAAAGGGCCCGTTGCTTTCAGTTGGCCCGGCCACACTTTTTTCTGTTGGAGCACCGAAAAGGAGAAATTTTTATGAATACTAGAGGGAAAATTTGGTTTTGGACGCTATTGATAGCGTTTGCTCTAGCGTCGAACGGCTTGCAAGCATCGGCGGCTGAAAAGCAGCCGCCGGATGATGCCGTCGCGACCGTAAATGGCACAGTGATCAGCAAGTCTGAATTTGATTTACAGGTGGGTCGTGTTCTGGAGGGACTCCGCAGGTCGGGAAAGTCTCCCACTGAGGCAGAGCAAGCTCAGATAAGAAGAGAAGTGTTGGACAATCTCATTGCCCGTGAGTTGCTCTATCAGGAAACCCAGAAAAAAGGCATACAAGCGGACGAAAGCGCGGTTGATGAACAGTTAAAGCAGCTAAAAGGGCGATTTCCCAGTGAAGCCGAATATCAAAGTGCGATGAGTCGGATGAATCTCACCGAGGCCGAGGTAAAATCCAAGCTTGGGAGAGATATTGCCATCCAACAACTCATAGAGGATCAAATTGGTCCAAGAGCTACCGTTTCTGAAGAGGAGACAAAGTCCTTCTATGATAGCAACCCCGATATGTTCAAGGTGCCCGAACAGGTCCGGGCCAGCCACATCCTTATCAAAGTTGATTCTCAGGCCGATAAATCGCAGAAAGATGAGGCAAGAAAGAAAATTGAAATGGTTCAGCAAAAGCTCAAGAAAGGGGAAGATTTTGGCACGCTTGCCAAAGAGTATTCCCAGGGCCCCAGCAGTGGAAACAAGGGGGACCTTGGCTACTTCAGGCGGGGCCAAATGGTGAAACCTTTTGAAGACGCGGCGTTTGCCTTAAAGCCTGGCGAATTGAGCGGGATTGTCGAGACCAGATTCGGATATCATCTTATCAAGGTGACAGATAAGAAAGCTGCATCCACGCTCACCTACGCCGAGGTTAAAGACAGGCTTGGGCAGTACATAAAACAGCAGAAAGCCCAAAAAGAGCTGGGCCTTTATGTAGATGGCCTAAGAAAAGATGCAAAAGTGGAAAGCTTTCTCAAGGAGAGTTCATAACAACTGAAGCTTTGCTTGCCCGCGCCATATTGTAAGTCAAACTGATAATGCAAGACTGCCGACTCCCGGTGAAGGTCACCCAGCGATCCGAGCCTTCGGCGACGAATCACTGGGAGTTATCGAGCAGGGTCTTCTGCGCATTACACATTTCCGGACGGAAACCACTCCACAAATCCCTCCCAAATTGCCTGGCACATCAGTTGCACTGGCTTTCAGTACCAACCAGGTTTCCTGGTCTAGATGGAACTGGATGGCTGCCACACGGTAGCAGCCTTTTCTAGGTCCGGAAGCCACTTAGACTTGCTCGAGTACGAAACTGGTACTGTTGAGCTACAGGTATGATTTTGAATACATCAATAAAGAAAAACACACAGCAATACTCGGTGAGATCCCCTGGGGAGAGGTGATGAAGTGAAGCGAAAGAGATTGACAGTAATGTGGATGTCATCTGCGAGCTCCGATCATCGGATCTTCTCCATCTCCCACTCAGTCTTCTACATCTGCATTGGTCTAATCGTGATCTCATGGCTGTTGTTGGGTATGGGAGCATATTTGGGAAACCGGCTTTATCATGATTCCCTTACATTGCAAGAGCAAAATTCTCGATTGTTGGGTGAAGTTAGAGATCTTGACAGTATACGTCTTATAATAAAACACCTCCAAAACGACGAGTCCATCATCCGCAGTTTTTTGGGTCTAGACAAGGGTCTGGAAGAAGAAGAATCATTCGGCCAAGGAGGAGAACCCTCACCAGATCTCTCCACCGTCGTCATCAACGATGTGGTATCAACCAGCCGCATACAGCTTCCCAAGCCCGAGACTCACTCCACCTCAATCGCCAAGAAGGCTATGGCGTTGCAGGCGGATTTGCAGGAATTGGTGGAGGCGATGCGGGACCAAAAACAGGTTTTGGATAGCACGCCGAGCATCCTTCCCCTGCAAACAGATGAATACTGGCTTTCATCCGGCTTTGGCTGGCGCCGCAGCCCTTTTACAGGACTGAAAGAATTCCACAACGGCCTCGACATATGCAGTCGAAAGGGAACACCCATTATCGCACCGGCCGATGGCGTTGTATACCGGAGAGGAAATCACAGATACCTGGGTAAGTATATCCGGATTAATCACGGCAAAGGGGTCGCCACCACCTATGGTCATCTCTCCGGGTTCAATGTCAGTCGCGGTCAAAAAGTAAAGCGGGGAGAGGTGATTGCGTTTATGGGCAACACCGGACGTTCCCTCGGAACTCATCTACACTACACCGTCAGGGTTAAGAATCGGTGTGTGAATCCCTTCCATTACATCCTGAATACCAAGAGTAACCGTCTGGTTGAGGTCCCGCTGCAAGTAGCAGGTGGAGGG
>CP070735.1:1546522-1552042 GCA_020347625.1 Deltaproteobacteria bacterium | reverse complement strand
CACTGGTCACCAGCACTATGGTAAATTCAATGGAGATGCGGTTGTCGGCCTTGGTCCTTGCGGGCACCGCCAGGGTTTCCTTGCCATATTTTGTCTTCCCGGTGGCCATTACCTTTTGGTAACCCTGCCAGTGCCTCTTCCGCAACTTCTCCGGCACAATGAGATCGAGGCTTTGCCCCAAGGCTTGTTCCGCCGGGTAGCCGAAGATAGCCTCAGCGCCAGCATTCCACAGCCGAATGATGCCCTCAGTGTCCGCGAATATTATTGCATCCGTTGCCTTTTTGACTATCTGTTCGCTCAACCATTCTTGGGTATATGCAGTCATGGGGGTATTCCTCTCAGGCAACAGCCTCGGCCACACTTTTAGGTGCATACCGGTTTAGAATGGCAAATAGTACTATAGATAGCAGGGAAAGGCCCAGAAATACCGCAAAGCCCTGCGAATAGCCTTCTACGCCAGACACTTTGACAAATAGGCCCATTACAGGCGGTATGACAAAGCCGCCAAAGGCCCCCAGGCCTCCTACAATGCCGGCAGATCCACCAACCGTCTCGGGTGTGTACTTGGGTACCAACTTGAAAACGCCGGCATTGGCAAACCCCATGCCAAGCGCAAGTAACATCTCGCCTGTTACTGCAAGGGCGAGTGATCCGGAGGCCAACATCATGGTGATTGCTCCAATAGTCACCACTACAAAGGAGAGAAACACTGTCTTCTCCCCACCAATTCGGTCCGCAGTGAAGCCGCCAAAGACCCTGAGGATGGAAGCGGACAAAGAATACAGAGCGGTAAGTGAGCCGGCCATAACAAGGCTGACGCCGAAATACTCCCGCCAATAAGTGGGGAACCAGACGGTGAGAGCGATAAATCCACCGAATGTCACAAAATAAAAGGCAGTCAATATCCAGGTTCGCCAGCTGGAGCCGGCCTTCTTGAGAGACTCGGCGACTGTTCCCGATGGTATCAATTCCTCGCCACAGGCAATAAACAGAGCATCTGCGTCAATCTCGATTCCCATCTCTTTGTATTGAAAATAGGGCGCATCTTTCATGTACAGCGAAAAAACAACAAGCAGGCAGAGGAGCATACCGAGCCAGAGAACATAAGAAATGGCAAATCCCAGAGAAACCACCAGTAAGGGCAGGGCCATAGCAAACATTCCCGGAGCCATGTTCCCCAACCCGGCATAGATGGCGAGGGCGGTGCCTTGTTTTTTCTGTGGGTACCAGTAAGACACCGTGGGAATGCCCACAGAAAACACGGCAATGCCACAGCCGCAAAGGATTCCCGCCAGGAGGAACAGAGGGTAATGAGATGGCTGGGGCGGGGAAAAAACGCTGAACAACACCGTAATAGCTGTAATACCCGCCACGGCAAGGCCCAGTAGGATCAAAATGGGTCTCTTTCCGCCCATGCGATCCACCATGGCACCAAAGGGTATCCGTAACAAAGAGCCGGTGAGTGCCGGGCTTGCTGCCAGTAGACCCATCAGCAAAGGACTCAGGGCCATAGATTGTTTAAGCTTGGTGACGATGGGGCCGAAGGCAGAGACGCCGGCAAAACCCGCAAAGAATGCCAAAGTCGTCCAGGTCAAGGCTGCACCCCGACTGGACTGGGCATAACAGACAGCTTCTTCACTCATGAAAGTTCACCTCCTTTCCAATAAGGTTTCAGGTTTCAGTGTTCAGGTTTCAGCCCTTGCATTTCACCTCCTGACACCTGAAACCTGACACCCGAAACCTTTGATTCCTTAACTCCTCAATCCTTCCTCATAGGCTTACTTCTCTCCTACGAAATACGATCCACCTGCGGAAAACATAAGTCAGCGGTATGCTCCAGACGTGCACTAAGCGACTAAAGGGCCAAAATCCTATTAGGGTAAACACTGCTAGAATGTGAACCTTGAATCGGAACGGCACCTCTAGCATCAGAGTGGGATCTGGCGTCAGGGTCACGATTCCGCGGAGCCATGGGGCAATGGTGGTAAGAATGTCGAAGTGTTCGTATAGTCCACTGACAACATTGGCAGTTCCTGTGGCAACAACAAAAAACAGCAACCCTACAGTGACAAAATCGTTGGGGGTTGTTGTGGCGAGTATTCGATCCTTGGTGATTCGGCGATAGATTAACAGGGTAAGGCCCAAGAGGGCCGCAGCCCCAACAAGAGCCCCGCTATAGGTGGCAAACGCGGTGTGGGTTTGACTGTCGATACCCACCGCATCCCAGTACCTCTGGGGAATCAGAAGCCCAACCCCGTGTCCCAGCAGGGTAAAAATAATTCCCCAGTGAAAAATCGTAACACCCAATTTCAACCCTTTTTTTTCGAGAAGCTCGCTCGACCTCGTATTCCAGCCGTAGGGATCGCTAATGTAACGGTATAGATGGCCGACCACACATGTGGTGAGCGCCAGGTAAGGGAAAACCAGAAATGCTAGTGTGTTTAAGGTGTTCATTTTCTTAGGCTCCGTTGGTTTCTAATTCTCTAAAAATATCCAGAACATTCGCCATGATACTGGCATAGGGACTGCCAGATTCTTGAAGGTGAACACCGATGGCTTTGAGCTGATCGCCGTACTGTCCAAGAAATGAGAAATCACATTCTTGGCGATTTATGGACAAGAATTCCAGCAACAGCGGGAGATAATCGGGAAGTTCTCCGCTTGTGCACTCGTAGCCAGCGGTTTTGTAAAGTTGGTGGAAGCCAACCAGTGCCTTTCCCCTTTCCCTAGTATCGCCAAACTTGTGGTAAGTGAGATTGAGACTGGTTGCGGGGTTGAAGTCGAAGGTTACGGTGTACTCCTCCTGCAAGCGGATCAGCGGGTTAGTGCCCAGGTAGTCCAAGAAATTGACACACCTCTCTCGTTGCTCCATTTGAGGAATCTCTTCCACCGCATTCTTCAACTCCTCAAGCGAGACGACAAATTCATCGTCTGGATACTGAAGCAGTATCGATAACACTTTCAAAAGATTACGTTTTTCCTCTTTCATAACGACCACTAACTCCTACTACTACACAGCCATTGATTAGCTGCCTGCTGCAATCCTTGTCACGCCGACTTGTCTCGCCGTAGTTTTAACGAAGGCGGAAGCCATGAGGCGAAGGCGGCTGCCCGCTGCCTGCTGGAAATTGCGCTATGCGCCATGCGAATTAAACCCCGCAGCCCCTTGGCCGCGATAGAGATCTATTTCCTCTTCTTTCTTAACTGTAGGAATGACGAAGCGATCTTTGTATTTGGCGATGGCAAGCAATCGATAAATCCCCTCCGCCATCTCCTCGGTCATTCCTACCTTCTCAAGCACATCTGCATCTGCCTTGCCTTTCAGCCGCTTGGAACGCATGTAACTGCGAAGAGCCATGAGTCGACGCAGGGCCATCCGGACCGGCTCTTTATCGCCAGCAGTGAGAAGATTAGCAAGATAGGTCAATGGAATTCTCATCACCTCAGGGTCATGGATATCATCATCAGATTCCTCGAAAAACTGCACCAGGGGGCTCAAGGGAGGAATGTACCAGACCATGGGCAGGGTTCTGAATTCAGGATGGAGAGGGAAGGCCAATTGCCAGTCCACCGTCAGCTTATAAACCGGGGAATGCTGGGCTGCCTCAATATAGCTCTGAGGCATTCCCTGCGAGATTGCTTCGGCGACAACTGCCGGGTCCTTGGGATTGAGAAAAATACCAGTTTGTCCGGGGTAAAGTTCGTGCTCTTCCTTGATGGAAGCTGCCGTCGCAATTTGATCTGCATCATAGAGAATGACACCAACATAGCGTATCTTACCGACACAGGTCTCGGAACAAAGACTGGTCATTCCTGCTTCAATTCTCGGATAGCAGAAGATACATTTTTCGGATCTACCGGTCTCCCAGTTGAAATAGACCTTTTTGTATGGACAACCTGAAACACAATATCGCCACCCACGGCATCTCTCCTGATCTACCAAGACGATTCCATCCTCCTCCCGTTTGTAGAGAGCACCTGAGGGACAGGAGGCTACACAGGCGGGATTCAGACAGTGTTCGCAAAGACGGGGGAGGTAAAACATGAACACTTTTTTGAACTGCAGGTAAATCTGGTAGTCCAGGTTGTTAAAATTGACATCTCCCATACCCGTTTCACTAACCCCGGCCAGATCGTCCTCCCAGTTCGGCCCCCATTTGAGCCTTATGGGCTTACCGGTGATCAGAGATTTCGGTCGGGTCGACGGCTGATGCTTCTTCTGAGGAGTGGAAATTAACTTGTCATAGTTGTAGGTCCAGGGCTCGTAGTATTCATCAATGGCCGGTAGATCAGGGTTGTGAAAGATCTTCAGCAGCTTGCTCGGCGGACCGCCGGCACGGAGGCGAAGCTTTCAGCCCATCTCCCACCCACCTTTGTGGATTGCCTGGTTCTCCCACTTCTTGGGGTAGCCGATACCCGGTTTAGTCTCCACATTGTTGAACCAGATGTATTCGGCTCCAGACCTGTTGGTCCAGACATTCTTACAGGGACTACTGCAGGTATGGCAACCGATACACTTGTCCAAATTCACCACCATACCAATCTGTGCTTTAATCTTCATACCAATCCACCTTTCCTGCCTTTCGGACCACGATAACTTCATCCCGTTGAGCACCTGTTGGACCGTAATAGTTGAAGCCGTAACTCAGTTGAGCATATCCGCCGATCATTTGGGTTGGCTTCACCAAAATACGGGTAACGCTGTTGTGAGTGCCCCCTCTTTTGCCAGAAAGCTGCGAGCCGGGAGTGTTGATCATTCTCTCTTGGGCGTGGTACATAAAAGCTTTTCCTCTGGGGATTCGGTGACTTACAACAGCCTTTGCCATTACGACCCCATTGACATTGAAGCACTCGAGCCAGTCGTTGTCTCTAACGCCAATGGAGGAGGCGTCCTCGTCATTGATCCAGATGGCCTCACCTCCGCGGAACAGGGTCAGCATGATGAGGGTATCGGAATAGGTGCTGTGAATGGACCACTTAGAATGGGGGGTGAGGTAGTTCAAGACAATCTCCTTGGCCCCACTGCGAGTAATGTCGGTGGAACCCAGGGCCTGCATGTCCAGAGGTGGCCGGAACACCGGCAGTCCCTCGCCAAAGGCCAGCATCCACTCGTGATCCTGGTAAAACTGAGCCCGGCCGGTGAGAGTACGAAAGGGAACCTTCTCCTCTATGTTAATGACAAAGGGGGAATAGAACCGGTCTTCGGACTCAATACCACTCCAGATTGGGCTGGTGATGATCTTACGCGGTTGTCCATCAAGATCCGCAAAACTCATCTTTTCCCCTTTTCTTTCAATGCTCAAATGGGCCAGCCTCAGTCCGGTCCTCTTCTCAAGGCTCTCCCACGCCTTCACCGCTGTGTTTCCGTTGGTCTCCGGGGCCAGAGCCAGTATCGCTTCCGCCACCTGCTTGCCTGTTTGCAACTGGGGCATGCCCCCAATCACTCCATCGCTTGAGACCGTTCCAAGCTTTGCCTTCAGTTCTTCGTATTCCTGATCCGCCTTCCAGGTGACCCCCTTG
>CP070735.1:1518266-1546422 GCA_020347625.1 Deltaproteobacteria bacterium | reverse complement strand
TGAAATAAGAGAGATACATATGGCCAACGAATTGCCAGACAAAAATGATAAAGAGTTGCAGGGTGAGCCCATCCTCGAGATCATAGAAATGCACAAGTGGTTTGGTGAATTCCATGTGCTCAAGGGCATAAACCTCATCGTTCACAAAGGCGAACGGATAATAATCTGCGGCCCTTCAGGCTCCGGAAAATCAACCTTGATCCGCTGCATCAACCGGCTGGAGGAACATCAGAAGGGCCGGATTATCGTCGATGGTATCGAACTGACCAATGACCTGAAGAACATTGAGAAGATCCGCGAAGAAGTGGGTATGGTTTTTCAACACTTTAACCTTTTCCCTCACCTTTCGATCCTTCAAAACCTTACCCTGGGGCCGACATGGGTGAGAAAGGTCCCCAAAGCAGAGGCAGAGGAAACAGCAATGTATTATCTGGAAAAGGTGCACATTGCTGATCAGGCCCGAAAATATCCTGGGCAGCTTTCAGGCGGTCAGCAACAGCGTGTAGCCATTGCCCGCAGCCTGTGCATGAGGCCGAAGGTAATGCTCTTCGATGAGGTCACCTCTGCTCTGGACCCGGAAATGATCAAGGAAGTGCTGGACGTCATGATCGACCTGGCAAGAGAGGGCATGACCATGCTGGTGGTCTCTCACGAAATGGGTTTTGCCAAGAGCGTGGCCCATAGGGTCTTGTTTATGGACGAAGGAGAAATTCTCGAAGAAAACACGCCGGTAGAGTTTTTCGAAAACCCACAGCACGAGCGAACAAAACTGTTTCTCAGTCAGATTTTGCATTAGGAAAGTAAAAATCCACGTCAAGTCTTTGTCTGGCCTCCATAAGCGGTGCACAGTCTTTCCTGCTCAGTGGTTTTTCTGGAGTAATGGAGTAGTGGAGTGATGGAGTAATGGTGCATGCGAAAAAATAAGAATCGCGGGTACCAAAAACTAAGGGTTTGGAATGATGCAATCGAGTACTGTGTTCAAACGTGCAATGTTTTTCGTAGTTTTCCCTATGAATTAAAGCGGGTGGCAAGCCAAGCTATAGCTTCAAGCGATTCTGTTCATCGAAATATCTCTGAGGGTTATTGCAGACGCTCGATTCATGAGTACCTTTATTTCCTCAACATAGCCCTTGGCTCACTAGGTGAATCAGTTTTTGGGCTGCAAGCCTATCGAAAAGCGAAACAAATAACGGATGAGGAATTTGAGAAACTTGATGCTTTAGCATACAAACTGGAAAACGGTTTGCTGAAACTAGTCGAAAGTCTAGAACAAAAAAGAGAGCGTGGAGAATGGATCGATCATCTGGTGGTAAAGGAAAGCAACGTCATCTATGGTATCAACTGATCCAAGACTCCACTACTCCATTACTCCAACACTCCAAAAACAATCCTTTCAAGCGAACCCGTTGGACTCTGACCACACCCATGAGACTTGATCTACCTCTGAACCATTCATATATGGAGGCAACCCATGAAACCATTCCAGGGAGTTGACTATTACCGCTGTGATGATCTCTTGACCATAGAGGAGCGCAGTGTTCGGGATACTGTGCGACGTTGGATAGATAATCAATATCTGCCTAAGGTGGAAGAGTACTTCGAACAGGGCTACTTTGACCCAGATTTGATTCCCCAGCTGGCTGAGCTGGGATTACTGGGTATCAAGATCGAAGGATATGACTGCCCTGGGATGAGCAATGTGGACTATGGTTTGGCGTGTCAGGAGTTGGAGCGGGGTGACAGTGGTCTGCGTTCGTTTGTTTCGGTGCAAAATTCGCTGGCAATGTACCCCATCTACACCTTCGGTACGGAAGAGCAGAAAGCGCGTTGGCTGCCAGCCATGGCCAAGGGTGAGAAGGTGGGCTGTTTCGGTCTTACCGAATACGACATAGGCTCCGATCCAGGAAACTTAAAAACTAGAGCCACAAAAAAAGGCGGCGACTATATTATCCATGGCAGCAAGATGTGGATCACCAATGGAGAAATCGCAGATGTGGCGGTTATCTGGGCTCAGACTGAGGAAGGAATTCGCGGCTTTTTGGTGGAAAAAGGGACACCTGGTTTTGAGGCCTTCGACATCGCTCGCAAGTATTCCCACCGGGCCTCGGTGACTTCAGGTCTCATGCTGGACGAGGTAAGGGTACCAACTGAGAACCTCTTGCCAGGCACTGAAGGGCTCAAGTCGGCCCTAATGTGCCTCAACGAAGCGCGCTTCGGTATCGCCTGGGGGGCGGTGGGGGCGGCCATGGCCTGCTACGAGGTCGCCCTGGACTATGCCAAGAGCCGTATTCAATTCGAGGTGCCCATTGCTTCTTTTCAGCTGGTGCAGCGCAAACTGGTAAAAATGCTTGCCGAGATTACCAAAGGACAATTGCTGTGCCTTCAACTCGGGCGGCTGAAGGATGAGGGCAAAGCACGTCATACCCAAATATCACTGGCAAAAATGAACAATGTCTCCGAAGCACTAAAGATTGCGCGGGTCGCCCGAGACATCCTGGGCGCCAACGGCGTCGCCCTGGATTACCATGTCATCCGACACATGCTAAACCTCGAAGCGGTCTACACCTACGAGGGCACCCACGACATTCATACACTGATCGTCGGGAGGGATATTACCGGGCTTGATGCCTTTTCGCCTAAGGGAGGGAGCTAATCCAGCTGGCAGCTGGCAGCTAACAAAGAGATTATTTGCTTTGCGTCCTGGCGTCTACCGGAATCTCAGCCGCTCTTTCCAGGACGTTTTGTGCTTCTTCTCGTCTCTTGCCATGAAAACTCTGGCTAATGGCTTCCCTGAGCATTTCAAGCGTCACCGGATCCCCCGACTTTGCCAGCAGTGTTAGCGCGGCAAGCGCGCGCTCCTTCTTCTTGATGCCCTCTACCTTGAAATCCGTTTCCAGAATTTGGCCAGCTGTAGCGGGAATTTTCACTCCAGCTGACAGAATCACCCGTCCTTCCGCTCCAACTTTACTGAAAAGGTCCCAACCTCGCCTCACCCCCTCTTCAGACAACGCAACTATGACGTCGGGTTGCTCCACCCCCGTATAGCTAATCGGCTCTGGCGAAACAATGATCTCGGTGACAGACGGGCCTCGCATAATGGTTATATTGTAGTCGTTTTTCTGGGTGATGTGCATGCCAGCCAGAATCGCTGCATGCGCCAGCAGGGTCCCGGCAGTAATAACCCTTTCCCCGGCGGTTCCCAACAGCACCACCTCTCGACGCGCCTTGACTGGGGGTTCGAAAGCCTTTTCAATTCCTCGCCAATCTGGGGCTGCACTTTCTCCATCTGACTTTTCCCGGTAGTGGCTGCCGTATTCACGACGCTCATTTGCGGCAACCACTCCTTCAAAGGGTGGGAGTTCCATGATGGCTGCCTCAATATCTTTGGGAGACAGGGGGTTCCGTTTTAAATAACGCGCGGGACAGATACCCCACAGGTCCACCACGGAAAAACCATCAAAAGATATGGCCTCCACCAGCAGTTTAGATAGTTCTTTTTTATAAACAGAGGCCCGGACAACAAAAGGAGCACCACCACTGGCCGCAACAGTACAAACATCCATAGGTTTTTCAAGGACATTTAAAAAACCAGAAGCTACAGAGGCCTGTTCGGGTGTGGTGCAGGAAAACTGACCGCCGGTCATGCCGAAGTTGAAGTTGTTCAGGACCAGTAGGGTAAGATCCAAATTTCGACGGCAGGCGGCAAGCAGATGTGCGCCGCCAATACCGAGGCCACCGTCTCCCATGGTGACCACCACTTTCAACTGCGGTTGAGCCAACTTGATTCCTGCACCATAGGTCAAGGCTCGGCCGTGTAGGCCGTGCAATGCATGGGTATTGAAAAAGGTGTCGAAAAGTCCCGAACATCCTATGTCGCTCACTATGACCACGTCACTACCTTCAAGGCCCATCTTTTGGAAGGCCTGGTCCAGCGCCTTGAGGCTGCGGTCGTGGGAACAGCCGGGGCAAAATACCGGAGGACGATCAGGGTTGAGGAGACTAACCACGTTGTACCTCCTCAATGATTTCTTTGGGTGAGATCAATTGACCCGACATCTTTCCATAAAAATCAACTCTCTGTTTAGCGAGGACTCGACGTACTTCATGGACATATTGTCCTAAGTTCATCTCCACCACCAGCACCCGTTCCATTCCTTCTGCCGCAACTCGTAATACCTCCTCTGGGACCGGCCATAAGGTCTTGAGCACGAGCAGCGAGACCGGGGTCTGCAGGTCTCGAAGAAGTTCTGCAGCCGCAGCACGTGCTGCCCGCGCCGTCACTCCATAAACCACGATCAGGATGCGTGCCCCTTCCATTTTTTCCAAGTCAAAGTAGCTAAAAGATGAAACGCTGGCCTCGATTTTTCTTTGCAGCCGCTCCACTGAGGCCTGAATCTCGAACGGTTTGGTCGTAATATAGCCGTCTGGTCCATGAGTAGACGAGGTTTGACGCACGGGAATCGGCCCACCTATGGGTAGGAAGGGGGGAACGTCCTCTCCGGCCTTTACCTGGAAAGGGACAAATTGTCCGGACGTGTGGGGTGCTCGATCAATTACCTCTGGCTTTTCCACCGTCTCCATGTCCAGGGTTTCTCGAGTCATTCCTATTTCTTTATTAGAGGCTATGAAAACCGGACAGCGAAATTTCTCTGCCAGATTGAAACCGTTTGCCGTCAGTGTGAAGCAGTCGCTCACATCAGTTGGGGCCAGGACAATGACCGGTAGCCCGCCGCTGGAGCCCCAACGCATAAACTGAATGTCCCCGTCAGCGCCCCTAGTGGCGGAGCCCGTGGAAGGACCCTGACGCATGACGTCCACGATTACCAGTGGAATTTCGCCCGCAATAGCAAAAGAAATGTTCTCACTGCAAAGGCTCAGACCTGGACCCGATGTTGCAGTCATTGCTTTCAGCCCGGCCATCGAAGCCCCCAGACAGTAACCAATTGAAGCGATCTCGTCCTCACCCTGAAGGACGACACCTCCAGCCGCGGGCAGGATCTCCAGCATGGCCTCAAGAAGGGTGCTCGCCGGGGTGATGGGATAGGCCGCAAAAAACCGACAGCCGGCATGCGTAGCTCCCATCGCCACGGCCTGGTTTCCGTCTATGAAGAGCAAGCCCATTTTCGTCGCTCAATGTCTTAGTGTTGGCTCGTGTAACTCCGGGTACCTTTTGCTTTTAGCACCAAACTTAGCAGGCAGCTGGCAGCGAACAGCAAGCAGAAATACAAAATCACCTTTAATCTTTTCATGCTGCATGCTGCTACCCTGTCCTGAAACTGCAGTCTGCTGGCTGTGAGCGGCCAAAATGTCATACCGGACGAGACGATGTCGAGATCCGGTATCCACAGTTAACTGTTGTTGATTCTGGATTCCGGATAGTCGCTTCGCGCCTTCCGGAATGACAGACTTGGTGCTCGCACTCAAAATATTAAGTTTTTCATCAGCCTGCTAGCTCCAAGTGTTTAGTAGGTGCGGCTTGCTGCCGGCTGTTTGCTGCTAGCTGTCAGCTGCCTTAATGCCGAACTCAATACCCTGCGCCAGTGGCATTTCTCGGGACCAATTTGTGGTACAGGTCTGACGGCGCATATAGGCTTTCCAGGCATCGGACCCGGACTCACGGCCTCCGCCTGTATCCTTTTCGCCACCGAAGGCGCCGCCGATTTCGGCCCCTGAGGTGCCAATGTTGACATTGGCTATGCCACAGTCGCTTCCCATATGGCTGAGGAACATTTCGCTTTCCAGCAAATCATTGGTAAAAATAGCTGAACTGAGCCCCTGCGGCACGCTGTTTTGGTATTCAATGGCTTCGTCAAGGGTTTCGTACGGAATCATGTAAAGGATTGGTGCGAAGGTTTCTTCCTGAACTATGGGGTAATCATTGCGTGCTTCACAAATGCAGGGGGTTACATAGGTGCCGGCATCATAGATGCCTCCGGAGAGGACTTCACCACCGTACAGAATACTCCCACCCTGACGTTTTAAAGTCTCGAGAGCCGTCTGCATGTCTGCCACCGCCTGGCGGTCAATGAGCGGTCCCATAAGGACTTCTTCATCCAGTGGATTCCCAATTGTCACCTGGCGGTATGCCTGGATCAAAGCCTCGGTGAACGCACTGAAAACCTCCTTTTGGACGATTACCCGTCGGATGGTGGTGCATCGCTGACCCGCAGTGCCCACCGCCCCAAAAAGAATGGCCCGCACGGCAAGATCCAGGTCGGCCCTGGCTGTGACGATGACTGCGTTGTTTCCTCCCAGTTCAAGGAGGGATTTGCCCAACCGTGAGGCGACCACCTGGCCCACATGACGACCCATGGCCACACTGCCTGTGGCAGAGATAAGCGGCAGACGGGAATCCGAGATAAGTTGTTCTCCAACCTCATCTCTATTGCCGATGACAAGATTGAGAATTCCCTCAGGTAGGTCGTTCTCCTGCAATACCGGGCTGATGACCATCATGATAGCAAGAGCCGTGATAGCTGCCTTGCTCGAAGGTTTCCAAATCACCGTGTCACCTGCCACCAGTGCGATCATAGCGTTCCAAGACCACACTGCCACTGGGAAATTAAAGGCCGTGACCACACCGATGGGACCGAGCGGATGCCACTGTTCGTACATCCGATGCTTTGGACGTTCGCTGTGCATACTGAGACCATAGAGCATGCGGGATTGGCCCACCGCGAAATCACAAATGTCGATCATCTCCTGGACCTCACCCTCCGCCTCAGCTGGAATCTTAGCCACTTCGAGGCTCAGCAGCGCGCCCAGCTCTTTCTTGTAAGCTCGAACCTTCTCACCGATTTGCCGTACAATTTCCCCCCGCTTTGGCGCCGGTACCATGCGCCACTCATTAAAGGCTGCCCTCGCCCCGGCAGCCACCTTATCATAATCAGCTGCGGACGCTTGCCGAACGCTGCCAACAATCCGGCCGTCAATGGGGGATACTGACTTCAATATCTCTCCGCCACATTCGAGCCAGGTGGTGCCGGTGCCGGCCCCGGAGTTGAGCTCAGACAGACCCAAATTATTCAATATATCTTTCATGGGTAACTCCTAACTAAGTTGGCTCAGGGCGCAAGGCACAAACGAAAACTCTAATCCGAAATCCGCAATCCCAAATCACTCTATGCTCCATGCTCTATGCTATTTAAATAATTCCCGCAGGCTTTCCTCGAATATATTGAGAAAGACCTCAATTTCCGCACCATTCACCGTAAGAGCCGGGCAAATACGTATAGTATTTTGGCCGCAGCCGAGCAGCAACAATCCCTTTTGAAACGCATTTTGAATGACTTGATCACGCCAATCGGAAGCGCGTTCTTTAGTCTCCCGATCCTGCACCAGCTCAACGCCGATCATCAAACCCAAGCCTCTAACATCACCGATACATTCAACGGATTTTTGCAATTCTGCCAGCCCCCCCATAAGTTGATCACCTCGCTTGGTGGCGTTGGCCATTAGCTCTTCTTCCAGAAGTTCGATGGTCGCCAGAGCCGCCTCACAGGAGATCGGGTTGCCGCCGAACGTGGAGGCATGTGAACCTGCCTCCCAATTCATGATGTCGGCGCGGGCTACCATGGCGCCAAGGGGTAGACCGGAGGCAATGCCCTTGGCAAGGGCAATGATATCAGGTGCAACTTCAAAATGCTCCATGGCGAACATCTTACCGGTCCGCCCCATTCCTGATTGTACTTCATCGACCACATAGAGAATGGAGTACTTCTTGGCTATCTTATTGAGCTCACGGTGGAATTCGGGCGGAGGCACGATGTAACCACCCTCACCCTGTATGGGTTCGACAAATATGGCCGCCACTTCCTCCGGGGGTACTGTCGTTCGAAACAGGGTCTCTTCCAACCAATGCACGCAAGCTGTCCCGCAGGTAGGGTAGCACAGGTGGTAAGGGCAACGGTAGCAATAGGCATATGGAATGTGGGTTATGCCCGGCACCAGAGGGTTGTAGTGCTTTTTCTGGATCGTCTTACTTGCAGTGAGGGACAAAGCTCCCATGGTACGCCCATGGAAGGCACCGAAAAAAGCCAGATTTAGCTCCCTCCGGGTGTGCCAACGAGCCAGCTTGAAAGCTGCCTCAACCGCTTCTGCGCCGGAGTTGCCGAAATAGACCTTATAGCCGCCGAACCCAGGGGCGAGGCTGGCGAGCTTTTGCGACAACATGATTTGGGGCGTGTAATAGAAATCGGTACCCGACATGTGCAAGAGCCTGTTCGCTTGCTTCTTTATGGCTGCCACAACCTTTGGGTGGCAGTGACCGGTACCGCACACCGCTATGCCGGAAGTGAAATCTAGAAAGGTATTGCCATCAGGGTCATCTATCCAAAGCCCTTGAGCAGATTCAGCCACCAGAGGATAGATTCTGGTATATGAGGGCGATACGAACTCTCGGTCAACCTCGATGAGTCTCTTGACTTTGGGACCGGGTAGAGGGCGTTTGATCTGGGGAGATTTCACGGCAATTCCTCCTAAAGTAAGCACAGGGGATGATAGATGGTCTTGCCAATCAATTATATTCCTTTTCTCACATAAGTTGAATTGGTCAAGTAGACCCCAGCACAAACCATTAGTGTCCCAATCACCAGAGAAGAAGTGATGGGTTCGGCTAGCAAGAAAAAAGCAAGTACAACAGCACTTATTGGAACGAAATTAATAAATTGGCTCGCCTTTGTGGCACCAATGGCCTTTATTCCCTCGTAGTACCAAACGAATCCGAGGACGGTGCCGAAAAACCCCAAGTAAAAGATCCCCGACCATTCTATCTTAGAGTAATGGAAAAAATCCTGAGCCATACCCTCTAAATAGGCTGGAATAAATAAGCCGACTGCGCCGACTACGGAAGAGTAGGATACGGAAACCAGTGCAGAAAGGTCTTTCATGACCGCTTTACCGATTAAGGAGTAGGCCACCCAACTCATCACACAGCAAAAAACAAAGAACTCACCTAAACCAACGTTTCCCTTTAAAATTTCAATGGGATTCCCCCTTGAAATTACAACTATTGCTCCTGTTACTGAAATGATAATTCCGGCAAACTTGATCAAACTCAACTTTTCTTTAAAAAAATAAGAAGCAAAAAGAGCAATAAACACGGGATTACTGGCTATGATCACGGAGGCTCTGCCAGCGTGGACGAGTTTGAGTCCCTTGAAGAAGAAGACATTGTATGAAAATACTCCGGTCATTCCGAGAAGGATCAGGGGAATCACTTGTCCTTTTCTCACCGGAGGCAACTTTTTTTCGACCTTATAGGTGATTATGAGAAGGAAAATAGAGGCTATAGCGAATCTAAAGAAAGCGGCAGAGAAGGGGCCAACGTCTCTTGCAACCACCCTCCCGGCAATGAAGGTCCCTCCCCAAAGAATGGCAGTTACAAATAGCTTTATATAAATGACTGCTTTATTGCTCTCGCTCATTTTCTCTTAAAGTCTAAAAAACATTAAATATGGCTGGACAAACTACCGCTGATAAAATCAGCTATCGGGTGGGTTTTATGCCTGCGGGTTATTCGAGGTGGGGTGCCGCGGGTCCCTCTGAATCGCGGCACTGGACCGGATACAAAGTCGGTACTGTATCAGAACCGAACTTTTTCTGGAGGTCTCCGCTCCGGCACATAGTCGTGAGGAATTTTCTCGTCATTCCATTCCTGTGAGACATAGAGATTGCAGTAGCAACTGCCGTATTCCTCCACATCAGGCTCGCGATAGACGCACGGACAGATTATGTCTTTATCACTTTCCCGGTCACCACTCGCCAACCGGCAGGGACATGCCATGTATCCGTAGCGGTCCTTATTAATTATAAGATTTTCTAGGAGTTCAAAGGTTCTATCCTTATCTTTGTTGAAATAGTATCCCTTGGCCTCCTGCACCTTTCGTAATGCCTCATACAACGTTTCAATATCCATTATGACAACCCCAGAGCCTCTTTAATCTCTTGTTCCTTGTAGCCTACAATGACCTTATCACCAATGATAATGGTAGGGAACGAGCAATTTGGATTGAACTTTTTCACATCCTCCAAAATAGCTGTACGCTCTTTTCCTTGGAGCAAGTCCACATCGGTGAATTCATACTTAACCGTGCATTCGTCGAGCAATTTCTTAACAGATTTACAATGACTGCAGGTACTCAGTGAATACATCAACACAGAATCTTCCGCCATAACACATCCTCTCTTTTCATAGGTCTATTGTGGTTTTAAGGATTAGTGTCGGGAATTGTGACATAGGTCTTTTACAAAGGCAACCCACTTTTCGCTGCCGATAAACGGAATTTGGCGATGAATCCTGCCACACCACAAACTGTGTCTTCTTATCCATTCTCCCCGGCCCCGATGAGAGGTAAGACCTTGTCGACCTGGAAGAAAACGAGGAATTTGGGTTCTTTTTCGTCGCCAGCATATGCTTTTCTCCGTAGGGAATAGAGAAGCTCACTATCTTGCTCTTCCCTAGTTTTGGTGAGGAAAAGTCTCTTGCCGGCAAACTTCTGACCTGCCTCCATAAAAAGATAGGCTGCGTGTGGGTTGGACTGCAGGTTATGGTGGGTCAAACGGTCGCGCATAATGAAGGCAATTGTTTCATCGTCTATGAAATGGGGAGTGGCATAGATGGCAGCATCCACTTTACCATCTCCATCCGCGGTTGCCAGCACGCCACGACCTTTAACGGATTCAAAATATTCTCTCAGTTTCATTTTCATACCTCCTGATTCTAGATGTCAGATAATTGATAATTTAGGAATTCAGGAATTAAGGAATTATAGATGAAGCTCGCCCAATTAATCCAACTTAGCGAACCCCCGATCTCTTAATTCCTCAATTCCTTAATTCCTGCATCCCTTTTAATCCCTTTCTTGCCAGTTCGCTTATCCGATAATTACGCTCTGTTCCATTAAGGAAGAGGGTAATTTCAGTCTCATCATTTTCTAACCCCGCCAGAGCAGTTTTGTCCTGACTACCGCCAAGTAAACCCAAGATCCAGGCTGCAAGTCCTCTGAGGGTTGCATCCTCGGATGCCAGAAACGGGTGCAGGTAAGGTGCTACATCCTGCAGCATCTCGGGCCTTGTCTGGGCCAGTCTACCCAATCCCCAAAGAACGCCGCGCTGCAGAGGTGGATGTTCCAATAAATTGCCGTCTTCCTGGATATAAGACATCAGGATTTTTGCATATTCTTGGGCCAGTCCCTCGTGTTGTGCCATTATTTCACCCATGGACTCGGGCAAACCCCAACCAATGCCCCCTGACTCATCATTCAAGTTCCACATCATTCTCCGCATGACCACCCGGGCCGATTCCATGTCTTGGTTCGCGAGATTGTTTACCACAGATCCCACGGCCATAATGGCCCGCCATCTGATCTGCGAATCTGTGCTGCACAAAAATGAAAAGAGCGGATTGATCACCCGACGGGCCGGAAAATTTTGAAATGTTTCCAATGCTTGATCAAACTCATCTTCCTTGAGCAAATCCAAGACCTTCTTTTTGAGGTTGCGACCCCTCCAATTGTTGTTAGCCTTTTTCATTTTCTGCTGTTATCGGCCCCCTTTTAATTATTTCCCCGTGGTCCATAAGTGCATACCTGCTCATATAAACACGGTAATGGTTATATGCAACTGGCGATATGGGATTTCGGATTGCGGATTTCAAAGGGCATAGAGCATAGGGCATAGAGAAAAAAATCAAATTTGCTATACGCTCTGCACCTCTGGTGGGGCAGGCCTCTGTGCCTGCCAACAGAAGTGTCCAGCTGTTCATTGTTTACCGTTTACTATTCACTTTTACTGAACTCTGCTGCCGGCTGCAAGCTGTCCGCCCTGTCCACCGAAGCTCTAGCGAAGGCGGATGCCAGCTGTATCACCCCATGCTCTATGCTCCATGCCCTCATAGATCGACATTGCTATGACCCTGGGATTGGGTTATACTTCGACTGCGATAACGTTGTGATGACAATGAGATAGGAGGAGTCTAGATGTCAACAAAGGAAAATCTTATTAAGGTCTATGAGTACGCGCTAAATCAAGAACAAACCGGTATGAGTTTCTTTAAGACCTCCCTGGACAGAATGGGAATCGGGGCTGCGGTAAGTGCGTTCAAGAGATTGATTCAAGAGGAGGAGAAACACATCCTCTTTCTTAATCATATTATTGAAAACCTGAAGACGGGTGGGGACCTGGACCTCGTGGCAGTGCAAGAATTCGTGCTGGAACCCACCAACTACTTCGATGAAAGGGCCAAGTCTGAATTTTTAGAACAGTGCGTCGAGGGATCGATGGTTCCGGACGTCACCGTCTTTAACACCGCCTGGCTGATTGAGAAAGATTTGAGTGAATTCTATTCCAATGCGGCAAGCAAAACCGAAGGGTCCGAGAGTGAGGCCTTTGCTATGCTCGCTCGCTGGGAAAAGGCTCACGAAAAGTTTTTCAAAGAGTATCGCGACAAAATTTCTGCTGTATATGCCAGCATGCCCTGGGGAGGTTAATTAAGCAGGCAGGTTGCAGCCAGCAGCTGGCAGTTTTTTGCTAACCACTGCAAGCTGCAGGCTGTTTTCCACTAGGCGCTATGTCTCTATACTCTAAAGTCTAAGTCCGTCTCTTTATGTTGGCCGCGAGTTGAGCGATCTGTGTACCCAGGTACACGCACTCTTTGCCCTCCATACAGGCATCCGCATCATCCGGCTCCAGATGTGTCGATAGATGTTGTTCTCCGTGCTTCAACTCAACAACCCAAGATTTTTTCGCCTCGCTGTAGTCTACCTCGACATCGATACCGCACTCACCAATGTCCGGATAAATCGATTTGATCTTCTCACACAATTCTTTCTTGTCATGCATAACTCCCTCCTTGTGTCATAAACTAGGCACTAAACACTAAGCACTGGGCACTAGAAAATCTCACTTAGCATTTCTCATTTGAGGAACATTACCATGAGTCCAATCCCTCGATGCCCAATGATAAATGCTAAATGACAAATGGTGCTATGCTTGTATGTTTACGCCAGTGTTGCTTTTATCTGTTCCACCTCAGTTATCGGTTTCTGGTCGCAGTCGTGATCCTCGCACAAATATACAGCTGTTTCCGTATTGATGGTTTGAAGATCTTTTACAAACGGAGCGAGAGCCGAAATTCTTTCCCCTGCCTGACCCGCAGGCTTCAGCAACAGGACTTTATTGGGGAGAAACTGCTTGTGGATAGTCTCAACAATTGCCCTGTTATCCCCTCCATTTTGTTGTTCCACAATGACTATCTCGCGGCTCGGACCAATAATAAAATCCAGCACGGCCAGATATTGAGTATATGCGGAGGGATATGCTTTGATCCGCTTGGCAAACGTGCCGGCCAACTGCTCAGCCATGGTCCCGAAAGAGGCATCTCCCGTAATACTTCCGAAACGGATCAAGTTGAATGCCGCCACAGAATTGCTTGAAGGAATTGCGCCGTCGTAAATTTCCTTACTTGTCTTTATGAGAACCTCGTTTTCTTTACCACTATAATAAAACCCGCCATGAGTTTCATCCCAAAAAAGATCGATCATTGCTTGGTTGAGGGCAAGGGCTTCCTCCAGGTAACTAATTTTAAAGGTGGCTTCATACAATTCGATGAGTCCCCAAACAAGAAATGCATAATCATCTAAATACCCTGGAATGGCAACTTCTCCTTGGCGGTAGCGCCGGAAGAGACGGGGTCCCGCCTTTTTAAGATTCTCTAAGATAAAGCCGGCCGAACCCTGAGCTGCATCCAAATAGGATTGTTCACCCAGCGCTTGATAGGCCTTGGCCATGGCGGCAATCATCAGACCGTTCCACGAAGTAAGCACCTTGTCGTCCTTCAAAGGATGAATCCTTTTTTCCCTCTCCTGAAAAAGGATCTCCCTTCCTTGCTCCAGCACCTTTTCGAGTTCGGCGACATCCATCTTCTCCGCTGCGGCAAATTTTTCCAAAGGGATGCGAGTGTGGAGAATGCTGCGACCATCCTCGAAGTTGCCGTTGGGACCAATGTCATAGAAACGACAAAAAAGCTCGCCCAAATCTTTTCCCAGCTTTTCTTTGATCTCTGCGGGGGTCCAGACGTAAAAGAGTCCCTCTTTACCCTCACTGTCGGCGTCTTCGGCGGTGTAAAAGCCGCCTTCTGGAGCAGTCATGTCCCGGAGCACATAAGTAAGAATCTCAGCAGCAACCCTACCATGACGGGCAACGCCGGTGGCCTGATAAGCCTCAGTGTAAGCCAAAGTCAACAAGGCCTGATCATAGAGCATCTTCTCGAAATGAGGGACCAGCCACCTTTCGTCAACAGAGTAACGACTAAACCCGTAGCCAATGTGATCGAAAATACCGCCATTCCGCATAGCATCCAAGGTTTTCTCGACCATATGTAGGGCATTGCCCTCACCCGTCCGCTTGTGCCACCTCAAGAGAAAGGTTAGGTTATGAGGCGTCGGGAATTTCGGGGCTGTGCTGAAACCACCCCATTTTTGATCAAAACTTCGCGCCAATTGATTATAGCCTTTCTCCAGGGTGTCAAGACCCAATTCCGCCATTGACCCTTTTTCAGGTCTTGGCTGAATAGCTTTGGTAATCTTCTCGCTTGCATCCATCAGAGGGCTGCGGTCGTTTGCCCACGCAGTGGCTATGTGATTGATGATGTCAACGAAACCCGGCATTCCCATTCGGCTCCTTTTCGGGAAATAGGTGCCCGCGTAAAAAGGCTTACCTTCCGGGGTCATGAAAATCGAAAGCGGCCATCCCCCTTTCAAAGTTATCGCCTGACAGACGGCCATATAAACCATATCCACATCCGGCCGCTCTTCCCGATCAACTTTTATAGCGACGAAGGATTGGTTGAGGATCCGGCCAACCTCATCATCTTCAAATGACTCATGCGCCATAACGTGGCACCAGTGACAGGTTGAATATCCGATGGAAAGAAATATTGGCTTGTCTTCCATTTTGGCCTTTGCAAAAGCCTCATCTCCCCAGGGAAACCAGTCCACCGGATTTTCAGCATGCTGGAGAAGATAGTGACTCTTCTCATTGCTTAGTTGATTCTTTTTTGGTTTTTTATCTGCCGGATCTGTCGCCATGATATCTCCCATCAGGAATTAAAATTGAACGCATTATCTAACGATAAACACTAGCGCAGCAGTAGTCTATACCTGGAGTTGAAATTTTAGGCTGTTATTCCATCAGTGGTCCGAGGGGAGCAAGAAGCTGCCGAGATGTTGAAAAGACTAGAAAGTCTCATTTAAAGCCTTCAACGGGCTCAGAGCCTGCCCTGCTTGTCCAGAGCATAGTCGCGGCGAGGTCGTCCAAGGGACCGACTCAACGAAGAATTTCATTGGGACTTCAAAAATTACAGGGTTGTTTGCTCGTCAGAATGACAATCGAAAAGAAGTTTTTCGGATGGGCACTTATTTATTGATGAAAACAAGCTATCTATGTAAAAAAATACGGTAGAGCCAGTTACGGACGAGGACAGCGGAGTCGTGACCGGCTCTGCAATCAGGAGCTCAACTTATCTCCGATTTCACGCCCGTATTCTTGCGCCATTTGAATCCCACCGCCAAGTCCAGCTGACTTCAGGAGGAGGGGCCCTTTGACCATGTCCATCTTGAAGATTTCCTTCATGGTATTGTAGATGCGATCCTGAGCTTCGGTACTCCATCCATGGGCCCCAAAGGCACCACCCACCTTGCCTTCCAGGCTTGCCTTCTCCGCCAGAAACAGCATTGTTTTCATGGACTGGAGCATTTCGCCGTGATAGGTGGGAGAACCGAAGACATAACCGTCATATCCTTCAAATTGGGCCTCACTCTTAATATCCTTAACATCAGCTACCACAACCTCATGGCCGCTAAAACGGATTCCCTCTGCCACTAGATCAGCAATCTCCTGGGTCGAATTGGTTCTGGTGGCATAAACCACAAGAACTTTTGCCATTTTTCTTCTCCTCCTCCTACCTCCAGTCGAATCAACTCCGCTGGTCGCTCGGAGGATCCGCTGCACGAAGAACCGCCATTTTAAGAAGGCTTATCGCAAGCAAAGCTTGCTCCCATTTGAACCATGCCCTGTCAAAAAGCACGTTTAAACTTTCACACTATCAACGGCACTCTTACCTAGTTCAAAAGCCCTGTCCATAGCATCGGGATGTTTGAGGATCTCCCCCTTTGCTTCAACCCTATCGATTAGGAGTCCGCCCTCGTAGCTCATATCCAGCGCATCGAAGAAATATTTTGCCGTCAGCTCTACCCCCACAAATAGATTCTTCCCTTTGGTGGCACCGATACAAATCAAATAACCCTTGCCACCATCGTAGGTTCGTCTTTGCTCCGGTGTTTTCTCCAGAAGTCTCTTGGACCACATGGCCTGACTTCGGTCTATCAGGAGCTTAACTTGTGCTGTCACGTTATAAAAAAAGTTGGGGGAGGCCAGAAAAATGATATCCGCCTCCTGAAACAGGGGGTAGACAGACTGCATGTCATCTTTAATGACACACTCTCCCGTGTCTTCACAGCTTCCGCACTCAAGACAGCCGTCTATCTTTAGCCTTCGAACGTAGATGGAGTTTACCTCGGCACCTGCCGCACGTGATCCCTCCAAAATTCGATCTAAAATCAGATCCGTGTTGCCGCTTTTACGTGGACTTCCGTAAATCCCAAGTACCTTGACGCTCACAGTTGACCCCGTTACCCACCTAGTCTTCAGAAGCTCTTGTTTACTTCGTAAGACAGCCGTTCAGATGTGGGATGTGTGATATGTGATGTGAGATGCCAGACCCAGAAATCTTCAATCTAACATCCCTCACCTAAAGCAGTTCCAAGCTTCCACATCGGCTATCGGATTCCTAACACGCGTGGCATTAGGACCCTAACCTCGGATCACTTCCTGTGTCACCACAGTCGGGTACGTAACAGGTAACATTAACAAATTCGCATTTCTCATTACATCCCGGGCAAGTCTCGGGCGGTGCATCTGTTTCCAAGGTGTATCCGCATTTGGTACATTTCCATGAATTTTGCATCTT
This sequence comes from Deltaproteobacteria bacterium, assembly GCA_020347625.1. Taxonomy (GTDB): domain Bacteria; phylum Desulfobacterota; class Syntrophobacteria; order BM002; family BM002; genus BM002. The sequence goes on along the minus strand of CP070735.1, from coordinate 1,529,396 downwards.
TTATCTCCTCTTTTTCAATTGTTTATGCCGCTTCAAGCAATCCTCTGGTCTTCTCTGCAACTCTCAGTCCAAGATCGAAGCACTGCTTCAGAGCATCATCATTAGGCACAAATTTGATACGTAATCCCTCATCAACCAGGTCTATCTTCATCTCTTCCATCATTCCCCGCACCTGGCCCACAGCCTCCCCACTCCAACCGTAGGAGCCAAATGCTGCACCCACAAGATTCTTGGGCTTCAATCCTTTGAGGTAGGTAAGTAGGTCGGCAACCGTTGGATACATGTTGTTGTTCAGGGTGGGTGAGCCCACAACCAACGCCCCGGCATCCAGAATCTCAGTGGCCACATTACTCCGGTGATTTGATTTGAGCGGCATCAGTTTCGGCTGAGCGCCGCCAGCCATCAATCCTTCGGCGATGGCTTCCGCCATTTTCGCGGTGCTGAACCACATGGTGTCGAAGACGACTACCGCCTTGTTGGTTGGTTTCTGCTCAGCCCATTTGGCGTACCAGCCAATGATCTTGTCCAGATCCTGGCGCCAAATAGGACCATGATCACAGGCGATTATTTCTATGGGAAGATTGAGTTCACCAACCTTTTTTATTAGCTTGGTTACCAGGGCAGACATGGGGAGCAAGATATTCGCGTAATATTTTGAACCTTCATACTCCAGAAGTGATTCGTCTATTTCATCTGCAAACCTTTCACTGGTGGCCAAGTGCATTCCAAACGCATCCTGGGAGAAGAGCAACTTCTCTTCAGGCATGTAGCTGAACATATTGTCAGGCCAGTGAAGCATTCGAGTCTCTAGAAAGGTGAGGCCCAAATTGCCAAGACTAAGACTCTCACCGTCCTTAACCGCCACAATTTCTCTATCAAGGTGAAAGTGTTCCTGGAGATGCTTGCATCCCATAGAAGAAGCAAATACCTTTTCCGGTTGCACCGCCTCAATAACACCTACCAGAGAACCCGAGTGGTCCATCTCCGCATGATTGGAGACCACATAATCGATATCCCTTGGATCCACCACAGAACTGATTCGACCCAAGAGCTCCGATTGGAAAGGAGGTTTGACTGTGTCAATCAAGGTGATTTTATCTGCCATTACCAAAAAGGCATTGTATGTGGTTCCCCGTTCAGTGAGATAACCGTGGAAATCACGGATGCCCCAATCGATTGCCCCTACCCAATAGACATTATCAGTTACCTTAATTGCCTTGAACGCTTTACTCATTTGAACCTCCATATTTTCAGATTTTAGACTGCGGGTTGCAGATTCTAGATTCTGAAATCTCAGAATCATCGCTTGAAGTTACACAAATCCGCAACTCCCCAATCTACACCTCCACAGTGATTTCGGCTGATTTTGTGGTATGAGAGAGGACTATTCGTAAGCCACTACCCTTATAATCCCTATAGTCGCACCTTTATCGTCTGTGGTGCAGGTGTCGCTAACGGAGATTATTTTATTGATATTATTTTCTTTTATGAAATCATTGACCTGCTGGTCCAGGTCATAGAGCTCTTTCATTGTGTAGAATATTTTCAACTCTGTAGCGAACGTCTTAACTTTAACCATTTTTTGAAATCCTCTTGTTTTGTTAATTGTCTTAATAACCGGTGAGAGAATGAAGCCGGCTCAACGGGAGGGGACTTACCTCCAACTGCTTTCAGAAAGAGTCTGCCAGCCTAGCTAAACTTATCCATAATCTTCTCTAACTCCCTGAGATCCGTCTCCCTGTCAACCAAACCGCCTTGCTGTAGAACAGCAAGCCTAGCCTCAAAGGTAGGCCTCTGTTGTCGATAAAGTATTCCAAGCGGTATGCTATCACCCCACTCCGTAGCCTTTGCCATGGCTGCTTGCCAATCTGTGGGATCGTATTCTTCTGACAAAGTATAACAGCGCTTCTTGTACCAGGCGAAGGTGTTGACTTTGTTGAAAGAAACGCAGGGCTGCAAGACATCGATAAGAGCAAACCCTTCATGGGCTATAGCCTTTTCAATAAGTGTCGTCAAGTGATCACCCATCCCAGAGAAACCGCGGGCTACAAAGCTGGCCTGCATGGCTACCGCTACGGCAATCGGATTAAAGGGTGTTGAGGCCACCCCCTCTGGCTGAGCCTTGGTGACAAAACCTTCCTGGGTTGTGGGGCTAGCTTGCCCCTTGGTCAAACCATACACCTGGTTGTCGTGTACGATCATGGTTAGATCGATATTGCGTCGTATGGCAGCAAGAAAGTGGTTGCCACCTTCTCCATAATTGCATCCGTCTCCACTTTCGACGATTACCTTCAGATTCGGATTCGCAAGCTTTGCACCCGTTGCCACTGGAAGAGCCCTTCCGTGCAGGCCGTTAAAGACGTTGGCATTCAGGTAGTGAGGTGTTTTGGCAGCCTGCCCGATTCCTGAAACAAAGAGAAGCTGATGCGGCTCAAGCCTGCTGGCAACCAAGCCACGTTTAACCGACTCCAGAATGGAAAAGTTTCCGCATCCCGGACACCAGGCCGTTTCAAATTGTCCGTATTCTTCTATTGAGACCATTTGGTCCCCCTATGTTTGGCCAGTTCTGTAAAACGACGGCACTAAATTAAGGGATTATGGGATTATGGCAATCTTTCCAAATTCCTTAATTCCCCAATTCCCTGATTATATACTCCGGTGTGATGGGCAGGCCATCATAGCGGAGCACATTTCGGTGAACGGCAAAACCGGTCTCCCTTCTTATCAGACGGGCAAGCTGGCCAAAAGCGTTACCCTCAATACAAACTACCTCCCCACTGTTCTGAAAATATGCCATGAATTGGTCTGGAACTAGAGGCCACACCTGAGGAAAATGCAAAGTTCCCACACTTCTAGATTGGTTCCGCAGCTGGGCGGCAGCCTCTAGGACAGCCCCTACGCTCGAGCCCCATGTGATCATCAATATGTCTGGACGATCATCACCCGAATACACAGGAGAGATCGCCTCGCGAATGATACCCTGTTCTTTCCTCAGTCGCTTTTCGACCATCTGTTTACGGATATTGAGATCCTCCGTAAGGTGACCATCTACTGGATGCTCATCACTGCCGGCCACAACGAGATGTTCGGTCATCCCGGGAACCAGTCGTGGCGAAATGCCACTTTCGGTGATAGCGTAACGGCGGTATGGCAAATTTGAAGGGTCTGTCTCAATGCCCGAATCTATCGGCTTCAAGTTTTTGAGATCGAAAGGAATTACAGCGCGGGACGAATCGGCCAGAAATTGATCCGTTAAAATGAAAACCGGACTCTGAGTCTTCAGAGCCACTTCGAAGGCTTTTCGTGTGAGCCAAAAACACTCCTCTACAGTTCCAGGGCTGAAGATCGCCCGTGGAAATTCACCATGCCCGGCGTGCAAGACGAATTCCAGATCTGCCTGCTCGGTGCGAGTGGGCAATCCAGTGGCAGGCCCCGGTCTCTGAGCCACCACAATAACCACCGGGGTTTCGGTCATACCCGCAAGGCTGACCCCCTCAGTCATGAGGGCGAAACCGCCACCAGAGGTGGGCACTATGCTTGGCGCCCCCGCAAAAGAGGCCCCAATAGCCATGTTAATCGCGGCAATCTCATCCTCTGCCTGCTCCACCACCAAGCCCATGCGACTGGCCTGAGCTGCAAGATTGAGGGCAATGGAGGTTGCTGGGGTCATGGGATAGAAGGCACAGAATTTGACCCCTGCAGAAAGAGCACCCATTGCAATTGCCTCATTTCCGTTCATTACCAGGCGCTGACCTGAATCGGCTACCCGAGGCAATTTTGGAAAATCCACTGCTTGCTGGCCGGACCAATTGAAAGCGTCATTCAAAGCTAGCCGGTTTTTCTCGACCAACTGAGAATCCTTCTTTCCGAAGGCATCCTCCACTGTCTTGGCCACCAACTTCTGATCAAGACCCAGAAGGTGGCTCACCACGCCAAACGCAACTATATTGGCGAACCTCTCCTCACTCAGTTCCTGATATGGTACCTGGAGACACCCACCGCTACCTATTCCATAGGCTTCATCTGCCAGAATTAGCCCCCCTTCCACAACCTCTGTCCTATGAAGATTCACTGTTTCTTCATTTAAGGCGATCAGAAGATCCACTGATTCCCGGGGGGCCACAACTTGTTTTGAGCTCACCCGAAGAGCGAAGGTGTTGTGACCACCCCGAATGCGAGAATGGTAGCTCTGGGTTACCACAACAGAATAGCCGGCGCGGACCAAACACTTTGTGAGGAGATCTCCAATGGTCAGCAAGCCTTGTCCAGCCTCCCCACCAATGAGCAAATTCAAATCGCTTTTTTCCATGTCTTCATCCCATCAGCTAAGCGAAACGTATTTTTTGCTCAGCCGTCAATCCCCTCATCTATAATACTTCCAATTCGCTGCTACTTATCAGGAATTATGGAAGGTTGGAATGGTGGAATGATGGAAACAACTTAGAGCCAGCAGTTCCATAATGTCTTATATCATTTCGACCCAGTATTCCATCATTCCATTGTTCCAGATAGGCGGCAACCGTAATGTCCTTTCAAATAGACTCATCGCCCAGAGCCACGATCTCTTTATTCAAAAAGCCAATGTGCCGCATCTCTTCTCTGATGACTGCGTCGATCTTTTCTTTTCCCATGACCTCGGAAACCATATCTTTAATACCAAGATAAAAGATAATGGAGTCTTTTTCCTGCCCGATGGCCATTCGCAAAATCTCTTTTGCTGACTCTTTGCCGGTCAGATTATTGGCAGGATCAACCCTTACATCGAAAACATGCCCATCAGCCATGGCGCGCAAGTACATTGAGGTCTCGTGGTCAGGATCGAAGGCTGTTAGCTGACGCTCTTTATCTGTCAAATCCGCCCGCATGGCAGCGAAAATTTTCTCGTGTCCTTCTTCCCAGGTGGCAAGATCGGTCAGCAATTTGGCTACTTTTTCGTCCTTCACCGCTCCAGCCGCCTTTCGGTAAAACCGTGCGCCATTGCGTTCGATCTGCTCTGCCATTTGCATAATTTCATCAGCATTAAATTGGAAGCCCATGAATACATATCCTCCGGCTAATCAATCCATTGATACGAATAAAAATAAGAATGATTAAGCCTCGGTGCCAGAAAAAAATGTCCTCTCCCCCCTTTTGAGGAGGGAGAGGCATTTAGGCGTTAACCCAAGTAGTCGATATGCAAAGGCCAGAGGCTAGTAAAGTTCCGGCACAAGGCTCAAGGCACAGGGAGAAAAGTAAAATTGAAACTCACCTTTGTGCCTTGCACCCTGTACCCCGCAGCCTCTGGCTGGAATGCTAACTTCCAAATTGTCTCTTTCTGTCCCAGTTACCTCCGGAGTTGAATTCTCTACTCTAGATGTTAGGCCTTCCACAAGCCGTGCAGGTTACAATATTCGCGGGCGGTTACCTGATCAGCGTCGATGCAGAAAGTGGCCTCGGGCGTTTCTCCCGGTTTCAGAAACTGACGATAGGTTTTGCCGCCAGCGATTACCTCGATCCATTCTATATAGTGCTTCTCCTCCATGGGGTGAGCCACACTCCCCACTTGGACCTTGAAACCATCTGCGGTCTTCTCAATTTCGGGAACATGCTTTTCCTTCGCCGCATCAACGGTGTTCTCAATAAAAAGTTTCATTGCCTCTCCACAACAGACCAGCTCACCTGCGCCACCATGCAACACTTCTACGATGTTGCCACATGCATCACACTTATAAACCTCCAACTGCTCAGCCATCTTTACACCTCCTTATGATTTATTTGTTGTCTGATTTTATATCCCTGGATGTTTCACCACTCACAGATAGCAACATCTTCAGCCAATCAGAGATTTCCTGAATATTCTTAGCCATATACCACCGGCCGTTATCGAACACGCCATAGTCAGTTCCCATCATGGCCGAGGACATCCGGGTTGAGTTGGCGAAAAACAGCCACTGTTCCATCCATTTCTTTTCGATACCCTCGTTAAACATACTGTCATTTTGGGCTAGACCTTTAGCCGCTCCCCCATCCCAAGCCTTCTGAATCAATTGGGTGGCGGTCTCGGTCATCTCATTGCTAACCTTAATGGTGTTTTCAAATCGAGCCCAATGCCCATCCACCCACTGTGGCGTATGGCAGGCGAGACAAACTTGCTGCAAGGTTTTACGCCGCTTTTGCTGTTCGGCATTGTCGATCAAATACTCAGAGGCAGGCTCGCCGCTGAGATCAGTAGGCAGTGGTAGGCCGACTTTGTTCCTGATCACGGTGGTATCCGGGAATTTTGGGTGCGCATGTCCGTAAATCAAACCAAACATTCGCCAAGGAAGACGATTGTTCATCTGGTGGGTTCTTTCCGCTACCACGTCGCCCTCTTCAGTCACAATCAGGCTGACATGACAGGTGGCACAGGTGGGTGCGGTAAAATCTTTCCCCACTGCCCAGGGAACTTCCTCAAAGTTCCATTGTTTCCCGACAGAGGAATAGATATTTCCGTGCTTGCTGACCTGATAGATCTTGTAAATTGGCACATCTGGACCCTTGTGGCACTGGGAACATGTATGAGGTTTTCTGGCCATCTCAATGGCAAATCTGTGCCAGGTGTGACAGGCTGCGCATGAGCCTCTGCTCCCATCAGGGTTTATCCGGCCGACCCCCATGTTGGGCCACCCGCTCAAGACCGGAAATTCCATTTCTCCCATTTCAGTTTCGCGGGCATCGAATCCTTTGACCTCGACCTTGGTGCCATGACAGGAGAGGCAAGAGTCTGCACTGGTCTCCGGGCTGGGAGGCTTAATATCTATCTGCCCGCCATCAAAAAACTGTACTCCGTTGATTGCCTTCGCCAGCTCCTGGTAAACAGGGTTGTTCTGGAGATTCCCATATGCATGAGACATGAGGTTTTGACCATATTGCTTTACTTCCAACGGATGACAAGTGGCGCAGTCTTCCGGGGTAACCACAATATGGACTTGGTAGCCATTGTGTTCAAAAGTATCGCTGTGTTTTCCAGGGTTGAGCGTGTGGCACTCAGCGCAGCCGACAGTATTTTGTCTTAGCTCATCGGGGATCGTCTTTGCGGAGACTCTCTTCTCCAGTTCCGTTTTTTCAAGGGCCTCCCCTGGACTTGTTCTGGCATGCCTGCTGTTTTGCCAGGCCGCAACCATTCCCGGCGCTATACTCACATGGCACTCTAAACATTCAGCGGTAGCATCGCTCATCTCCGCAGCCCAAGAAAGCGCGGGGAAAAGCAAAACCAATACAGTCGCCAATACCACTCGCATGATTCCAATCTCCTTACTCGATCGAGAAAGACATTACAGGAAATTAGGGCGAACCTGGAAGCGTCCCAACCAGTGTTACCCTGGATTTCTCAGGTAAGTGGAACAAAAAACATAAGGGACAATCGCAAACATGCAAAAGAAGATCTTGGGTACTTCGCAACTCTTGAGTTTGCCGGGGTTCTTTTCAGAGGAGTTCTCGTACTGCATTCAGCACCGAGTCATAGTCCGGCTCTTCAGCGATTTCCTTGACCAGTTGCAGGTAACGTATGGTTCCTTGCTGGTCTAACACGAACACCGCCCTTGCCAGCAGCCGCAGCTCTTTGATGAGCACACCATATGCCTTGCCAAAAGAAGCATCTCGATGGTCGGAGAGGGTTTGAACCCTATCCACACCGGCCGCGCCGCACCACCGCTTTTGAGCGAAGGGAAGATCCATACTGATAGTGAGTATCACCACGTCGTCGCCTAACGCGCCGGCCTCATTGTTGAATCTCCTGGTTTCCATATCGCACACCGGGGTGTCCAGTGAAGGCACTGATGAAATGATGCAAACTTTACCCCGGAACGAGTCAAGGCTCACTGGGGACAGGTCATTGTCGAGCGCGACAAATGCAGGGGCCTGATCACCGACTTTCAGTTCGGTGCCAACAAGGGTTAAAGGATTACCCTTCATGGTTACAATTCCTGGACGTTCTTGCATATCAGTCTCCTTTTCGGAAAAAACGGGGTATTGTGTTGCTCCGCATCCCTCTTAACAACTCAAATGGGAACAAAAAAGGTCAGGTAGTCATCCTTAATAGGCTTGGATGTGCTTCATTCAGCATCTGGAAATAACTATGCACTAATATTAAGGTACCATTAAGCCCTGGTCAAGGTTTGGGTCGGTCAGGAAATAACATCACTGAAAACCTTTTTGTGAAGAGCTTCCTGTCTGGAGCTGAAAAAACGTTTGTCACGCTTTTTCGACTGCCTGGCCTCTTCCAGAAAATAGCCGAGTAGGGCTAAATCCTCTGACACATCTCTTCCCATTCTCTCAGCTGCTTCCACTCTGGCTACAAGGCTGATAATTCCGTAGAGGTACAGACTCAGATTGGTTATCCTCCGCAGGAAAAACTGCTTGTCCTGGATCTTTCTGCCGTAAAACAAAAGACCTGCGTGGATCATCCAGCGGATTCTCCTCGCATTCGCTCGGGCGAGCCTTACTGCCCGGTTCATGACCCGATGTTTGAACCTAGGTTTCCAGTCAGCTCTACGAAACATCCCCTTGAGCAGAAAGGCAAGTTCGGAGATTTTGCCGCTACATACAGCTTTCATCTTCTTGCGCAGACTGCGCATAACGAACAGGGGCGGATAGATGGAATGGATCTCCGTGGTCCCCTCAAAAATTGTAGTAACCCGAAAATCCCTCATCCTTTTCTCATAGGGCTGGGTGGCAAGATAGCCTGAACCGCCAGCAACCTGGAGGGCATCATAGAGGGTATCCCATCCCCGAGTAGTGCCATAAAGCTTGCAATGGGAGCTTTCAACGGCCACCGCTGCCAGGGGATTGTCCATGAGCATCCCCACAGCGAATTTGGCCATGGCCGATGTCACGTAGCTGTGCACCCTGGCACGCACGATCTTCTCCTGAACCAATTCGAAGTTGCGGATGGGGACGCCAAATTGTCTCCTACTCGAAGCGCGTTTCACCATATCTTGTAGGGATCTGTACATAATCCCCGCAGAGGCTGCCCCCAAACCCACTCTACCGTAGTTGAGAATGCTCATGGCGATCTTGAATCCATCACCCGGTTGCCCCAGAAGATTTTCCTTAGGCACCCTGACCTCTTTGAATTGAATGGCTGCGGTTGAACTTGCTGTCAATCCCATCTTGGGCATATCTTTACCGATATTGACACCCTCCCAGTCTGTCTCAACTATAAAGGCACCCATAAAGCCGGGATTTTCCGGATCCATCTGGGCAAAAACCGTTAATCCACCGGCATAGTTTGCGTTGGTTATGTATGTCTTTTGACCGTTGAGGATGTAGTGGCTGCCATCTTTGGATAGCACCGCCGCGGTTTGGATGTTCTTTGCGTCCGAGCCCGTCTTCGGTTCGGTGAGAGCGTAGGAGAAAATCATTTCGCCGGCGGCGGCTGGAATTAGGTATTTTTTCTTTTGTTTCTCGTTGCCGAAAAGTAATATACCCTTGGCGCCAATGGAAAGATGGGCCAAGGCAATAAGGGCCAAGGCCATGTCTTGGCTGGCCATCTCTTCCGCAACTCTTTGGTACTGCCACAGGTTCAGGCCCACTCCGCCGTATTCCTCTGGGATATTGAGACCAAAGAAACCAATTTTTTTCAACTCGTCCAAAAGCTCAGCTGGGACAACGCCCTCGCGTTCCAGATAGGCAGGTGGATATTTTTTATTCAATTCTAAGAATTTATTGATAATTTTTCTTGTTTTTTCATCTTCCTCCGGGTCCTTGAAAGAATACAAGCGCTCCAGATCCAAGGAGCCGAAGTAAATATTTGCCAGGAAGCTATCGAGATTCATTCTGGACCTCCAACGTACAAATCGAATTCGGCGCGGCCTGATGCTGTATGGTCGCGGTTTATAAAGTAATCATTACACCAGAGTAGTGCATTGATGCAGTAGTTAGCAGACAAAGGCAGGTCGGTTTGCGCCTTTCGTGTGCTAAGTTGGGGCTAGATATACTGTACTAGTATACACAGAACGGTAGTAGTGAGTATCCCCAGGGGATAAAGGCTAGCCTGGTTGAAGAGGTTGATAGCTTTGCTGGTGTCTTTCGCGGCCAGGAATCTTTTTAGAGGAAAAAGGAGAAAGAACACTCCGGATAGAATCGCTCCCAGAAGGTATATTCCCTTTTGATTCAGTGGGGAGAGAAAAACCACACCCAAGCCGAGCACGAAGCTGGCAATGAGAGCTATCAAAATTATAACAATTGAAACGCTTGACCCATAGACCACAGGAATGGTTTTGGCGCTCAGTCTACTGTCTTCTTGCATATCCACTAGGTCGTTGGGGATATTCTGACCACCTACCTCCCAGAGTGCAATCCAGATAAAAACTACAATTACAAATTGCGGCGATGGCTCAGGGTTTACTGCAAAAATAGCGGCCAGTGCGCCGAGGTTTTTCACCGTCGCAGCAATGAGTATTTTCCACTGACTGAACTGATATAGTTTGCAATAAATGACTTCCAGAATTGCACCAATAACGAAGATAACCGCACACACCGGATGTAGAAGTGCAGCCCCTGTCAAGGCAATAATTCCCCAGAACCCGGTCCATGCCACGCCACCCGCATAAGATATGAGCCCTTGAGCAAGAGGGTGTCGCACAAACATGCAATCCAGGTCAAAGCAGACAGGCTCTTTGGGAAGTACACCCATCCTCTTTCTATCGAGCTGGTAGTCGGTCACATCATTTAAAGCATAAATGCAGGTGTAACCGGCAAAAACAGTAATCATTCCAATGAGGACGGTGGAGACAGGTGGAAATTGCCCCAGACACAACAGCGCCGCCGCCATGGGAGTTGCCAGGTCAATGAGCAGGTGGGGTGTTCTGGACAACGCCAGAAAGAGTCTCAACTGCTGTGACCTGGCTGATAGTTGCATGCTCATGTTTATTTTGCGTTAATCCTTTTGCTTAAAACAATATTTTAGTTAGTGGGGAAAGGTCATCTTTGCGCCGAACCACCCCAGCACTGTTATCACTATTGGGAGGATGAGGGTTAGCACCATGTAGAAAACCCTTGTCCCGGAGGCGTGCAGCATTACCTCGGGTGTTGTGACTCGCCACCAAAAAATAACCAAGACTAAGGTAATGAGGATGAGGGAACCGAAAACCTTTACTGCGATAATCCTTG
>CP070735.1:1490331-1518166 GCA_020347625.1 Deltaproteobacteria bacterium | reverse complement strand
CCCCTGCCACAACTGCCGCGACCAGATCATGAAGAGTCTGCGCAAAGAATACGACATGATGGATGTGGAGGTGAAATACCTCTGGGAACTGGTGGCGGATTCCCTGGTGATCGAAGGAGTGGATGACAAGGAAGAGTAGCGATCGCCTAAGAAGATCTGTCTGTGACAAGCCCCCGGTCTTTGGAGACTGGGGGCTTTTTTGTCAGTGGTCAAAGCAGCATAGCGCATGGCGCAAAGCGAAAAACCGACTAAACAATTGTAGAAGAGGTCCATTTACCGTTCACCAAACGCTATTCGCTATGCGCTTGGCGCTCTGCGCTATGCTGCTAAGGTAATTCTTCCGCCTAGGCTGGCTTTCTGCTATACTCGCTAAAGGAAAGCAATTGGCCGTCTGATCTTGATCTGGGAGGTCCTATGGAATTCAAAGCGTTTTTCGAGAAATGCAAGAATGAGCCCACTGTGAGTGATTTTGAATCATATCTCTCCTACTGTATTTTCCAGAAAAGGTCGGCCCAGACCGCCGGCAAGGACGAGTGCACTCTGGAGATGTATAGCTTTATCCGTGATCAGGCCTTTGAACGTCGCGACGAAAAGGCGGCACGTTTGCTTTATGACATGGCTGGGGCCGCAAGCTGGACAGAAGGGGAGTGGGAGGGCGCTTTGCGCTAAGCACCTCGTGCTTAGCGCAAAGCGCTACTAGGCACTAAGGACTATGCACTATGCACTGGGGGACGATGCGGGGACGCGGAGAAACGGCGAGACGGAGAGACGGCGATTTTGGATCTCGGAATGCGGATTTGGGAAACCATGGGGTATGGAGCGAAATTGCCTAAGTGCCTGGTGCTTACTGCCTAGTGCCTAGTATAATAGGTATATTGCATGAAAAAACCCGGTCGGGACTTCCGTCCCAGCCGGGTTTCTCTGTTTCAACACGGGTGATTTAGGTGCGAAGGAATTCTTCAGTCAATGTCTCCCAAGAGAGATCAGGTACTTTACCGACAACATCATCGATGGGTCCACCATCGGCATAAGTCATTCCCACTGAGCTCACCATCTCCACCAGTTTCTGATGCTCCGCCTGGATCCACTCGGTACTTTCCTGGCCGTAGAGAAGGTCCTTCAAGTTTTTCTTCATCGCCGTGGGCTCGATAACCATCAGCCAGCCATCATTATAGGGCTGCTCTTTGACCTTGATGAGATCTTTGGTGACCTGATAGTTAACCGCGGCAACAACTCCTGTGAGGGGAGAAAGCGCTTGAGCCTCTCTTCCTGCCCGTTTAAAAGCAAGGCCAACCTCACTGAATTTAACCTCTTCACCGGTCAGCGGGAGATCCAGGGAATCCATCGGTCCAAAAACTTTCATTGAAAAGTCGTCCAGGCCGATGCGGATACGTCCACCATGTTCAATTCTGGCCCACGCATGTCCCAGATGAAAGAAATGTCCCTCTGGAAGGCCAAAGCCGTCCACATGGGGGATCCTGGCTATGCGCGCTGGAATCTGCATCTGCCAACTATCTTCCAGCATTTGATCGAACTCGCATTTATGGCATTCGAACTCATAGGGGCAAAGCCGTAAACTCGTCCTGCCCGTAAGTGTGTGTCGACACTCACGTTGAAGCCCTGGCCGCTTTTTCATCTTCTCCTGCCAAGAGATGATGTTGGCCTTCTTGCCAGTAGGTTCCAGGCCTTGGAGTCGCACTGCCGCATTCTTATCAGCGGTCTGCTTCATGGCCCGATCAAAAGGGCACTCGTGACAGTTGTAGTAGTAGTTACACAACTTGTAGTCAATAACTCCGGCCTCCATCCAGATACACTTTTCCTCACCATTGGGCACGGATTTAAAACCTGACATCTTGCTTTTCTCTGCCATGGCGAAACCTCCTTTGGAAAGTAGATATTAAAATTAATCAGTGCTTCCAGGTTTTGCCTTTCTTATGAGCAAGGGCTGTGCCAGTCTCTTTTTTTCCCGTAAGTATTTGAAAATATTTATTATTTACTGAAAGACTGAGATCCGGTGAACTGCTAAAAGTGTGGTGAATATCAACGCCCACTATATTTTACATTGCCAAGCTATTGATATTTATATAATATTTTAATATGAGGGAAAACAACACATACTGTTGAAAAACACCACACATAATGGGAGTGTGTTAGAAGAGAAGAAATGGCGCAGTTATCTTTTTGTTATTACAGAATAAAAATAGGAAAAGGCAGCTAAATCAGGAAGGATGGCTCCAAAGTGGAAATCGTTCTAGCTCATCTGTACCGTGGTAATTGTCGCCATTTGAATAGAGACGAAATCTACGCTGTGGAATAAAACTACATAATTTCACCAATGGCAGAATGTCCGGGCTACACGGTGAGAAATATATCTGTACCGAGATGCCACAGCATGAGGTCCCGACATGCCGGGCAGAAGAAAGAGAATTTTCTGTCGGCGCACTCCAGCCCAACAGAGTATTGCATGACGCAGTCTGGGTCAGCACAGTGTTTCAGGCCGAAGGTGTGGCCTAGTTCGTGTATGGCCTCTTTTTCCAAGCGACTTATGAGGGGAGGACAGCCCAGTCTCGATTCATTTTCGGGATTGCCAATGAGTCTATAACTAGAAATCACCGCACCCTTACCTTTGAATTGGGCCTCGCCAAACACAAATGCAAAGATAGGGTTGAACAGATCAACGTTGGTAACACCCAGGATTTTTAGGCCGTCTGGTGCAGCCTCGTTGATTAGCTTCTGTAGGATCAGATTGGAATTGTATTGCTGTCGGCCAACATCCAAGGCGTAGTCGGGAACCCCCTGATTGGGGGTGATTTTGACCGGCAGGCCGAACTGTTCCTCTATACTCTCAGCGATACCTTCCAGATATTCATTAATCATATCCCCCAAGGGTATGACATATATGAACCGGGGGTTGCTCTTCATGGTAGTCTACTGCTGTCTTTCCAGGCCAAATTTCTTGATTTTTTTGTGAAGGGTGGTGCGATCGATCTTCAGAAGGCGAGCTGTCTTGGCGATGTTCCAGTCGTTACGACCGAGCATCTTCTCGATGTGGAGCCTTTCAACTTCATGCAAGGACTGGGGCTCCTCCGTGGGGACCATTTCAATATTGCAAAAGGGCAAATGCCTTACCTTCACTTCAGGGCCTTGATCAATTACTAAGGCTCGTTCGATGACGTTCTCGAGTTCACGCACATTACCAGGCCAGTGGTAATCCATCATAAAGTCCATGGCCTTGCGGTCCACGCGGTCGAAACTCTTGCTGAATTCCACATTATATTTATTGATGAAATGAGCTGTCAGCAGAGGAATATCCTCTCTACGTTCCCTCAAGGGGGGGAGGTGGATGGTAACCACATTGAGACGATAGTAGAGGTCGCTTCGGAAAGTACCCTCCTCTATGACAGCCACTAAATCCCGGTTAGTAGCGGAAATGACTCGAACATCTATCTCTATGGGGGCAGTTCCTCCCAGCCGGCGGAAGCTTCTTTCCTGCAAAACTCGCAAAAGTTTTATCTGGGTTTTCATACTAATATCACCGACTTCGTCTAAAAAAAGTGTGCCGCCATTTGCCAACTCAAATCGTCCTTTCTTGGTGCGGTCGGCACCAGTGAAAGCGCCCTTCTCATAGCCGAACAACTCGCTTTCTAACAGCGTCTCGGGGAGTGCGCCGCAGCTAGTAGCTACGAAGGGACCATAGCGTTGGGGACTGTTGCTATGGATGGCCCGGGCCACCAGTTCTTTACCAGTACCTGTTTCACCAGTGATCAGGACCGTGGCGTTGGTATCGGTTACGGCCTTGATCATGTCGAAAACTTCCTGCATGGGTTCGCTTCTGCCGATGATATCCTCGAACTCATATTGCTCGGTCAAGCGCTTCCGCAGCAGGATGTTTTCCGTGATCAACTGTTGATGTTCCACGATCCTCTTCAGCATCAGGGTGAGTTGGTCCACATCAAGGGGTTTGACGATGTAGTCATAGGCACCCTCTTTCATGGCTTGGACTGCACCTGGGATGGAAGCATAAGCAGTCATCATGATGACTACGGTCTGGGGAGCAATTTCTTTTATCTGTTTGAGCACCTCCATACCGTCCATACCCGGCATCCTCAAGTCTAGCAGAACGATATCCCAGTTCTCGTCGCGGACGGCAGCGACGGCCTTAGGACCATCTTCGACCGCATTGGCGTAATAGTTTTCTTCTTCCAGCCAGTTGCTTAGGGCAAGACAGACCATTGGTTCGTCGTCAACCACCAAAATCCTTGCGTCTTCCTTCATTGTTTCACCCGTCGTCGCATGGCGCTATGAGCCAATTGGTTAGATATTTGTTAGCCTACCGGCTAGTGGTCGCAAAGACATACTCTTCCTCTTTGTTTTCCTCGAGGGAGACCGTTCGTGGACCTGGAGGGAGATGGATGGTGACGTGAGTGCCCTCGCCCACCTCACTCTGGAAGTGAATCTCTCCCTGGTGCTGACGGATAATACCGTAGGCCACCGAGAGTCCTAGACCTACGCCTTTTCCTTCGGCCTTGGTTGTATAGAACGGCTCGAAAATTCTCTCCACATGCTCCTCTGGGATGCCCGCCCCCGTATCACTGACCCCAATCTCAATTCTGTCTTTCTCCTGGATAAATCTCGTCGCAACAGTCAGCTTTCCGCCCTCCGGCATTGCCTCAATAGCATTCCACAGGACATTTACAAATGCCTGCTGTAATCGCTTGAAATCACATGATAAAAATGGTAGTTCTGGAGCATAATCTGTTTGGATTTCGATTTCGTCCAAGCCGGCACGATGACTCAGGATGGTTAGGGTTTTATCCAGTATTTCATGAATATCATTCTCCCGAATCTCGATTTCACTCTGTCGGGAGAAATCCAGCAAATTCCGAGATATGTTGGCGCACCTTTCTGTTTCACTGTTAAGATAGGAGATATAGTCCCGCAATTCAGAAGCCCGCTGGGTGGGAAAGGGTTCCTGTTGCAGAATGTTGTTTGCCAGTTTACAGAAAGTAAGGACACTGGTTAGAGGGTTGTTCATCTCATGGGCAATTTCAGCTGACAACCGGCCGATGGAGGCGAGTCTCTGCGAGCGCCAGAGAGCCTTTTCTCCCTTTTTCCTCTCGGTGATGTCTCTGAGAAAGCCGATGGTTGCCACCTTGCCCTCATGGGTTGATATGGCAAAGCTTCCATGTACTGTAATGACCACGCCATCTTTACGGACAATCTTGATCTCATAGGCCTGGTCAAGGGTCTCTCCCCTTTGTCTGCGCCGGTAGCGCTCAATCGACTCTTCAAGATTATCCGGATGGACCAAATCAGCCCAGCCTTTTTCGATCAACTCAACATAGTCATAACCGGTTATCTTTGAAGTAGCCTCATTTGCATAGCGAATTCGCGCCTCTACCCCGTCATGGTCCTGGAGGATGAATATCCCCAGTTCGGCTCTGTTGGCTGCATCCTCTATGGCGCGCTGTCTACCGGCAAATTCCTCAATTTCCAATTCCAGTTTTCTTGTCTCGGTAATGTCCTTGAGGTGGCCCAGTTTGCCTATGGAACCATCCTCGAGCTTGATTGGAATACTTCTTACTTGAAAGATTTTCTCCGTTTTCGGCAGACGATATTCCTGGATAAAGCAGACATCGCCTCCTTCAAGCTTATTCATCACCGACCAGGGACAGGGGGAGTCTCTCTCGAATAGAGCTTCGTAGCACACCTCTCCCTCATGGTCACCGACGAGATCCTTGAGAGTCTGATTCATGAAAACAATTCGGTGATCTTTTGAGATAATGTAAAGACCGTCTTTCAAACTATGCGTCCAGGCAAAACCTCCTGTCTCGGTCTCAAAGGTAAGCTGGCCGTATTTCTCAAGGGTGACGTCGTTTATGACCCCGCGCACAGACAGAAACTGTCCTTTAGAATCAGTGGTTATGAAACCCCTTATCTTTATCCACCCCAGGTCGCCGGACTTCTTAACGATTCTGTATTCGGCAAGGTAATACTTGTCAGTTTTGAGAGCCTGCTTTACGGCATTTCGGGCTATTTGTTCGTCATTGGGATAGACGATGTCCAGCCATTTAATTTTTCTATCCAGGAAATCTTCCAGTTTATATCCGGTGATATCCTCTATCTTTCTGTCGTATAAATCCAGGGACCAGTCCCGGTACCCTTTGAAATAGATGAGATCTCGGGTGTCGAAGTAGAACTCCTGGGGAGAAATCTTAATATTGACCATCTTCTCCAGTTCTTCTACTTTGCGCTCGAGTTCTTCGTAGGTTGGCTTAACCATGGGGATCCTTTGTTTGGTCTCTCTGGCGACAAAGTTAACCGAAGAGATGTTGCTATATTTGAACCCGTATGTTTCAGGAACTACCTACTGCGACCTCGGATGGTGCAATTAAATCCGTAGTATTGTACCATATAATTGCTGTATTATACCACACTGTTTCACTAGGTACTCTTCTTACCTGAAGATTCACTTTGATCAGAGAAGCATGTCCCAAATTCGCCGAGTCTGTCATTCTGGACCTAGCGGGCGAGATCCGTGGTTCGACAGGCCGTTCGACAGGCTCACGGTCCTGAGCAGGTCGAAGGGCTCACCACCCTGAGCCAAGTCGAAGGGGAATCCAGTGAAAGTTCAATATAATAAGGTTCTTTGTGGATCCCGGCTCGAGTCCCGCTAGGGCCGGGATGACGAATTGCGACACAGTCTCTCGAGGGGAGAGGGGGCAAGGAGTTATCCTGCGGAGCTAAATAAATAACCGTTTTTTCAATTTGACTCGCCCTGGCCTTTTTGATACTTTCGTCCGATAATCCCAAGGAAAATTCTCTTTATAGTTCGTCAGTTAGCAGGGAAAAGGCTGTCGCGCTGAAACAATCTTGTTCAGTTTTGCAAAGACTTGAGGAAAGCACGAAGACCACGAAGAACACAAAGAAATGTAATTTCAGATTGTCGATTGTAGATTACGAATTCTTCTAGTGCCTACTTGGATAAATCTACAATCTTAAATCTAAAATCTCAAATATCCTGTAGCGGGGGAATGCATGAAGGTACTTGTTATTGGCAGCGGTGGACGAGACCATACGATCGCCTGGAAGTTTTCCCAGAGTCCACGAGTGAAAAAGCTCTATGTGGCTCACGGCAATGCCGGGATTTCACAAACGGCTGAATGCGTTGATGCCCGGACCATAGAGGAGATGGTTGCATTTGCAGAACGGGAGAGAATCGATCTGACTTTTGTGGGACCGGAAAGCCCGCTCTCCGCCGGGATTGTAGATCTCTTTGAAGAGAGAGGATTGGCCATTGTCGGTCCCAGCAGAGCCGCAAGTCGGTTAGAATCTTCCAAGTGTTATGCCAAGGAAATCATGCGAGATCTTGGCATTCCGGTGGCAGACTTCGAGATTTTTGATGACCCGGATATGGCGCGGGACTATGTGCGCTCGGTTGGATACCCTGTGGTGGTCAAAGCTGACGGCTTGGCTGCTGGGAAGGGGTCGCTGGTGTGCGACGATGTCTCCCAGGCAGAAGATGCCATCCACCTCCTCATGGAAAAACGCATCTTTGGTGACTCGGGCAACATGGTGGAGATTGAACGGCGACTCTATGGACGAGAGCTCTCCTTTTTCTGTTTCACCGACGGAAACTCGGTACTTCCCATGGTGGCAGCCCAAGATTACAAGAGAGCGCGAGATAACGATGAGGGGAAAAACACTGGTGGCATGGGATCCTACTCGCCTCATCCTTGGCTTACCGACGAGATGACCAAGAGCATTA
The DNA here is from genome assembly GCA_020347625.1 of Deltaproteobacteria bacterium. Lineage (GTDB taxonomy): Bacteria > Desulfobacterota > Syntrophobacteria > BM002 > BM002 > BM002. The sequence goes on along the minus strand of CP070735.1, from coordinate 1,510,398 downwards.
TGAATCGGGTGGTCCAACCGCTCATTACTGGCTTCAGGGATAAGACCGGCATCGTATACAAAGGAGTTCTTTATCTTGGTTTGATGTTGATTGAGGAGGACGATGACATAACTCCCTATGTGCTGGAGATCAATATCCGGCAAGGCGATCCCGAGGCCCAAGTTATACTACCGCGGCTGGAGAACGACCTGGCAGATGTATCTGAAGCCATCGTCCAGGGACGGCTCAGTGAAATTACGCCCCGATGGAACCCGGATTATCGGCTGTGTCTCATTGCCGTCAGTGGCCGCACTAAAGGCAAGAAGGGGTGGTATAAAGGATATCCTGAACGGTACAAGATTGGTTTGCCCATCCAGGGTCTCGACAAGATTGACCCTGAATGTATGGTGTTTCATTCAGGAACGGGATTTGGCGATGAGGGTCAATTCATCACGACCGGTGGCCGAGTACTATGTATAGTAAGTCGGGGTAAGAATTTAGAGGAAGCCAGGGAGAAGGCATACTCTGAGATGGAAAAGGTGCAGTTCAACGGCATCTATTATCGGAGCGACATAGGTAAGGAGTAGCCTGGATGGAGCATAGTAAAAAGCCAAATCAGGGTTTAGCAAATGGTCCGGAGAATCCTCTCGTTGGCATATTAATGGGAAGTGACTCCGATTTGCCGGTGATGCAGGAAGCCTTGGAGGTGCTAACGAATTTCGGGATTCCTACAGAGATAACAGTGGCATCGGCACACCGTTCACCGCAGCGGGTTTCTGAGTATGCCAGTAATGCCGGCGGGAGAGGCCTTAAGGTGCTCATAGCGGGCGCTGGTGGGGCTGCCCATTTGGCTGGAGTCCTGGCCGCGGAAACCAGCCTGCCTGTGATCGGTGTTCCCATAGGCTCTTCCCCTCTCGCGGGGTGGGATGCACTGCTTGCCACCGTGCAGATGCCGGCAGGCGTGCCGGTGGCCACCATGGCTGTGGGGAAAGCTGGCGCGGTAAACGCAGCAATTCTGGCAGTGCAAATTCTGGCATTGGCTGACAGCAAGTTGCAAGAGAAACTGGAGCACTACAAGGAAGAACTGGCCGAGAAGGTGGCCGAGAAAGCAGCAACACTGCAGGAGACGTTATCAGAGCCCGGATAAATAGCGAATTTATTTTTTGCTTTGCTCTCCTTGGTTTAGCCATATAATCGTTAGTATGCCCCTTACACTGAAAGTGGATAAGGATCCCTCCCAGAGCGAGGTGGTCATCAGAGAAGCCGCCGAGCTCATTCTTAACGGAAGTGTTGTAGCCTTCCCAACGGAAACCTTCTACGGTCTGGCCGCCCTCGCTACTCACCGCGAAGCTGTTGAGAAGGTATATCTGCTAAAAAAACGACCGGTTCATAAATCCCTCTCCGTTCTAATCGCGGATCTGGAAGATCTTCACGATTTGGTAGAAGCCATCCCCATCGAGGCAAAACAATTGGCGGTACGTTTTTGGCCCGGGCCCCTAACCTTAGTGTTCACTGCAGCAAAGCGTCTGCCAACAAATCTCACCGCCGGAACTGGCAAGATAGGTGTTAGAATCTCCTCCCATAAGGTTGCCCAATCTCTGGTCCGAGCTGTGGGCAAACCCATTACTGCTACCAGCGCCAATCGATCAGGGGCGGGGAACTGTCGCAGCACGAGTGAGGTTCTGGCTCAATTGGGTTCGGATCTTGACGCCATTGTTGATGGTGGCTTGACGCCCGGTGGCAAAGTCTCTACAATTGCCGACGTAACTAGTCGTCCTCCCAAGATTTTACGAATTGGGGCAATTGCTGCCCAGGAGGTTCTTTCTTGCTGGGAGGAGAGTGTCTAAAGGGAATGGCTGGCTCAAACAGCCTAGAGCTTTGTTTGGGCCGGGCAGCCGAGAGGCGAACAACCTGACGCGGCGACGCGGCGAGAAGGAGAACAAAGAGCGCGCAGCGCTCTTTCGCAGCTGGCAGCTAGCAGCAGGCAGCAAGCAGCAAGATTTCAGTCTCTCAGTGTTTAAATAATCTCCACCCTAGTTAAGATGCGGATGCTTTACTACCTTAAAATCTGACTCTTATAAATACCTGCCAGCTGTCCCCTGCCTCCTGCCAGCTGTCCTGTCTCCGTGTCGGTGCATCTGCACATCCGTGGTGACTTCGAGATATCCGAGTATTTTCGACACCCCAAGCGGAGTCTTGCCAAGGACGTTAGGGTCGCGGGAGCCTCATGAGAAAATCCTTTTCCAGAAAATTTTTCGACATGGTGCGAGGTAACTTCATCTCCCGAGTGTTCGGGTTTCTAAGGGAGGTAGTGGTTGCCTTTTATTTTGGTGCCAGTCGCGCGACTGACCTCTTCGCCATCGCCTTTACCATACCCACTCTCTTTCGGCGGATTTTGGGAGAGGATATGGTGGAGAAGGCCTTTTTACCCTCCTTCCGCCAACTGATTGCTGCTGGGGAGTATCGGCGGGCCTGGATCCTAGCCTCAAGGATCTTCAACTTCATGATGCTGTTGCTCTTGTTGCTCATGGGGCTCTTTTATCTACTCACACCAAAACTGGTGAGGTTGATCGGCGCCGGGCTCGCTGCCAGCGAGTTACACCAGGCTGCGGTCATGACTTATTTCATCCTTCCTTTTATGGTGGCCATAGGTTTGGCCTCCTTTGTGGGCGGGCTCTTGCTTTTTCTCGATGCCACCGCCACCTATGCTCTAGCGCCGGTGATGCTGAGCATCGGGGTCATTCTGGGTATTGTTGCTCTGGTGCCCTTTCTGGGTATGTATAGCATGGCCGTAGGGTTCGTCCTGGGAGGTGTCCTGCAGTTTCTCATCCAGATTCCCGTGCTCATCAGGGCCGCACGGCGCAGCGACCTGAGCATGCGGTATATGGTAGGAAAGGGTGAGACTGTGCCCGAACTCAAAGAGGTGGGGCGGCAGTCGGGGTGGATCTTCGGGCAATCCTTGGCCGGTAAGACGGTGGAGGTGGTAGACCGGGTCCTTGCATCCTTTCTGGTTCCGGGCAGTATAGCTGCACTCTATTTCGCCCAAAGACTAGTGCAGTTGCCCAACAGCATAGTTGGTCTAGCTGCAGGAAGGGCGGGGGTGACGGAACTCAATGATCAGGCACAGCGGCATGACTGGCATGGGTTTCGCAATACGGTTGTTACCGGGTTGCGCTACAATATTGTCTGGATGCTGCCGGTGACAGTATTTCTGCTGGCACTGGTCGGACCTATTACTTCGACCGCTTTTCAGCGCGGTGCCTTTGACCGAATGTCAGTTGATCTGACAGCCCTGGCATTGTCCTTTTACGCGTTAGGCCTTTTGGGTATGGGGATTTGGAACCTATATAGCCGGGTATACCCGGCACTGAACAAGAATCAGGTTCCCCTCTACTCTTCACTGATCTGCGCACTGGTCAATGTGGGCTTGAGTTTAGTTTTGGTTCGAACCGCTCTCAAACACGGGGGACTCGCGCTCGCCTCGTCCATCGCCTTTAGTCTTAATGGCGTACTACTTTTTTCTGCCTTCAATATTGAACTCCGCCGTCTGGGGCAAAAAGGTATTGGCTGGAAGGACCTTGGCGATACATTCCTATCCGCTGCCGCAGCCAGCGGAACAGGTGGTTTGACTGCCTGGATACTATTTCCTCGCCTCAGTGAAACCGAGGTGCTTGCCAGTCTACCTCGGGTGATTTTCCATTGGGGCGAGGTGGCTGCTCTCGGGCTTGCCGCGGTCGCGGGACTGTTGATCTTTTTTGTGACGTTGGGGTATTGGGGCCGATTCCGCGGTGACGATGCAACCATTACAGATAGGGTGATTTTGACTGGGGGTGGCACGGGTGGCCATGTGAATCCTGCCCTCGCCATTGCCGAGGCGATCAAGCAGAAAAATCAGAATGCCCGTTTTCTCTACGTGGGATCGAGGGGCAAGGCCGAATCGGTGATTGTCACCCGTGCTGGCTATTCCATTTACTACGTAATGGCGTGCAGTTTTCCTGGTTTTCGGCCAAGTCTGGCGCTGCTGCGCTTTGTCTTTGTCCTGTCGATAGGTATTTTGCAGTCTTTCTACCAGATAGCGACGTTTAGACCGACAACGATTGTGGGAACTGGAGGGTATGTGAGCGCTCCGGTTATCTTCGCCAATACGGTGATGCGGTTCCTCGGCATGAGCCGGGCCCGGGTTTTCATACACGAGCAGAACAGCGTACCAGGAAAGCTTAACCGGTTTATAGGTCGCCAGGCAGACAAGGTACTGCTTACCTTTCCGGAGACCAAGAGTTTTTTCCCCGAAAACGGTGTGGTGGTAGGGTATCCTGTGCGGGACTCTTTAACCAGTATGCGTGGCCTGGATGAAGGGAAGGTCCTGCCCTTTCAGATTCCTGATGGGCGACGGGTGGTTTTCGCCTTCGGTGGTTCTCAAGGGGCTCGGACCATTAATCGGGCAGTAGTGGACGCACTAAATTACCTTATGGGCCGCAGCCAGGACATTTTTGTCATTCACGGAGTGGGGTTGATGAAAAGTCCCGACTACGATGCCTGGGAGGACACTAATCAGCGGTTGCGTCTAAAATACAATGACAAAGAGCGGGAGGAAATTGGTACCTTTTATTACGCACAGGACTATTTTCATAATATAGGTGAGATTTACACGGTGAGTGACCTTGTGGTCTGCCGTGGCGGCGCTGGCAGTCTCAACGAAATTTCGGCGATGGGAAAGTCGGCTCTCATTATTCCCAAGGCCAACTTGCCCGGGGACCACCAAGTCATGAATGCCCGCGCCATGAAGCGGGCCGGAGCAGCTGAGGTGATCTTCGAAGACACAGTTATGAGAGAGGGGATGCTTCTGGAAGAGGTGGAAGGGCAGAAGTTGGCAGAGAAAATTCTTTCCTTGCTTGATGAACCGCATCGTATCGACGAAATGGATGAGTGCTCACGTGCTTTCATGAGTCACAATGCGGTGGAACGCATTGCTTCAGAGATTGAAGGTAGTCCGCTTTCCAATAATTTTCTTGATGATGCTCCTGCAAAAGAGTTGGAGCCACTTTTCAGCGACACTGAGCTTTTAGAGCTGCTGAGAAACGGTTGGCAGCAGGAGAAAGAAGAGTATGAGCCGATTAAGTTAATCAAGGATGCTGACGATTTGGATTACTACCGCCATCGGGCTGCTTCCCTGCTAACATCTCCCAATTGGCCAGAACGTAACCTTGGCGTTAAGCTCATTGGATTCCTCAAACATGAAGAGAAACTTACTTCAATTCTTCATCTTCTGGCGGATAAGACCCGTGCCAGTAGACTGCAAAGATGGTTTGGGGGGGATTACCGGCAAGTCGGCTTTATCCGCCGCAATGCTCTGGTCGCCCTCCAAATTCTTAATAGGTGGGGGCCGGAGGTGGAGGCTCGAGTTTTTGAGGCACTTGAGGACGGATACTATGAAGTACGGGCTCAGGCGGCTCGAACCATAGGATGTTTTTCTGGTGAGATTATACAGAAGCAGGTTGTTATCGAGAGGCTGTTGACCCTGATCAAGGACCGATCGTTCGAGGTTGTGAGAGAGGCAGCTTTAGCACTCGGATCAGTAGGCGAAGATCGCGAAGTGGCAGATGGTTTATTGGCACTGAAGGAGCACCACTACTGGCAAGTTCGCGAGGCTGCCCTCAAGGCAGTGACTAATCTGCTACACCGGGGAGTCGTAAAAGATCGCTGTTGGCTGCTAGATGAAATTTCCCATTTCATCCTCACAACCACTGATTTCCGATCCCACTTCGCAATAAAGGAAACCTATCGTAATCTTCATGCACTGTGTAAAGAGGAGGAAGAGGAAAACTGAAAAATCCTAAGTCATAGACAAATTGAGGAATTGAGGAATCGAGGAATCGAGGAATACTTAATAAGAAAACTTAGCAGACAGCAATCTAGATAATTCCAAAATCCCTGAATTCCTAAATTCCTGAATCTCTTGTAATTCGATATTGTGGGGTAGGAGCTCGCCCATCGTTGTGCGGCGGGATGAAATAAATCGTGATTCTCAATAGGAAACGGAAATGATTTTCCATATCGGTCGTTGGCTTCAGAGCCAGAGTGACTTCCTCGGCTTTCTCAGGTTGTTGAACTACATCAGCTTCCGGTCAATCATGGCGGCGTTGACCGCTGTTCTGATTGTCTTTTTGTTAAGTCCGCGTTTCATCCGCGCTATGCACAGGCGCAACTTTCTAGATCGAGTTCGGGAAACTGGAATTCCTTCCGCCTTCGACAAGGCTGGTACGCCCACCATGGGTGGGGTGTTACTTATTGTGGCCATGAGCGTTTCCATATTGCTCTGGTGCAACTTGGCCAATACATTTCTGCTCCTGAGCCTTGGAGCACTCCTCTGGTTTGGTGGTATAGGCTTCTGGGATGACTGGTTGAAGAGTTCCCGCGGCAGTGGTCAGGACGGACTTGGAGAGATCACCAAACTTTTGCTTCAAGGTTTGTTTGCCTTGGCTTTCATTGTCATTTATTTGGGGCCGTTCTCTCCTGTAGGGCCGGATGCTGCCTCGCAGCTGTACGTGCCGTTTTTGAAGAGGCCCCTTGCGGATCTCGGGCTTTTCTATGGTTTTTTTATTTTACTTTTCATGCTTTTGGTGGCCAATGCGGTAAATATCACCGATGGTCTGGACGGATTGGCCATCACTCCGTCCATCTTTGTGGCTGCGGTGTTGGGTGTATTCGCTTACGTAATGGGAAATACGATTTATGCGGGCTATTTGCAGTATCCGTACCTGCGGGGGGCTGGAGAGTTGACGGTTTTTGTTTCCGCTTTTATCGGAGCAGGGTTGGGGTTTCTCTGGTATAATGCCTATCCAGCCCAGATTTTTATGGGCGACACTGGATCGCTCGCCATTGGTGGCACTGTAGCGGTTATTAGCGTTCTGCTCAAGCAGGAGCTACTCTTTCCCCTTTTGGGGGGTCTCTTCTTGGTTGAGGCGCTCACCTCGCAGATTCAGGACAAGATTGGCGTGCGCTGGCTGGGGAGGAGAATATTTTACCGGGCACCATTGCATCATAGCCTCCAGCACCGGGGTTTTGCTGAGACCAAGGTGGTGATCAGACTTTGGATTGTGGCAGGCATACTTGCGTTGCTGTCTTTAGCCACACTTAAGATCCGCTAAGAGATCGACGCGGGGACAGGGTGACACGGCGACACGGCGCAGTTCCATTTGATTCATTCGCCGCGTCACCGCGTCATCGTGTCGCCATGTCCCTCTTGAGGTGTCAGTGTTGTAAGGGACTCAAGCCTTGCTCAAGAATCTGCGCATACCTATCTTCGCCAAGTTTTCCCTCCTGGCTACTCTGGCCATTTTTGCCATCGTGGCCACAATCAGCACAAGCATTCTCAAACGTCAGCGAGTTCAATTCACTGAACAGTTAATTAAATTTGGTAGTACAATGGCGCGCTACGCCGCCACAAATAGTCCGGAAGATCTGCTGGAAGAGGCAGAACTGTCGCTATATCAGCTGGTTTCTGACATTGCCAAGAATGAAGAGGTGGTGTTTGCGCTCGTAGTCAATAGTAATGAGATTATCCAGGCGCACAGCGACATAAATCAGAAGGGTGTCCGCTATGTGGTTCCAGCCGAGAGCGAGCTATTACATGAGGAAGAGGGTTTGCAGCTAAGGAGTTACCAGGATGCGGGTGAAAACCTTCTGCTTTTTTCTTCCCCCGTGTTGTACCAAGGGTTAAAGATAGGGGAAGTCCAACTTTGTTTAACCAAGAAATACATTGAAGCAAGTATTGTCAGAGCCAAAGTGTTTATTTTGATGATGACGCTTGTCATCACCCTGACTGGCATTGTCATGAGTATGGTGTTGAGCTTTTATTTTTCGCGCCCCATCCAGCGGTTGGTGGTGGCGGTGGAAGAGATCGGGAAGGGCAACTTTGCTTATCGGGTCAATCTTGCCAGGAACGACGAACTGGGTGATTTGGGTGAGGCCATCAACCGGATGGCGGAAGATTTGCGCTTGAAAGAAAGGATTCAGACCTCATTCGGTCGCTATGTCACGCCGGAGATTGTTGAACGCATATTGGCCAGTCCAGACGATGAATGGATGAAGGGGACACGGTTGGAGGCCACAATTATGTTTGTCGACATACGGGGATTTACCGCTTTGGCAGAGAGAAGCGATCCGGATGCTGTGGTAGAGCTGCTCAATTCATATTTTAGGCTGGTAACTGATATCATTATTAAGCATGGGGGCTATTTGGACAAGTTCGTGGGTGATGCAGTTATGGGGGTATTTGGCGCGCTCATTCCAGACCCGGTGCACGCAGAATCAGCGGTGCGAGCCGCAGTGGAAGTTCGTCACCACCTGCCTGAACTGAATCAAAGGCTTCCCACAATTGGCGGCCAAATTCAGGTGGGTATCGGCATTAATACCGGGGAGGTGGTTGCCGGCAATCTGGGCTCCAGCAAACGCATGGAATATACGGTGATCGGCGACAACGTCAACGTGGCTTCACGTCTGACTGATTTGGCGGGTCCAGATGAGGTCCTGATTAGCGAGCATACCTTCAAGAAACTGGCTAAGGATGAGAGGTTCATTCTTCAGTCGAGGGGATCGCTGGAAGTTAAAGGAAGGAAGGAGCCGGTGGGAATTTATGAGGTCTTGGAACAAAGTGCAGCTGAAGAGCAGACGGCTGGTGAGCAGTAATCTCGCTGGTGGAATTGAGAGATTTGCGGCCATACTCTTTTTTCTTTTCTGTTGTTGCCCAATGGTAGCGGCGATAGCTTTCGGTCAGAGTCTCACCAGCAAGAGTACTTCAGTTGTAGGGGATAAAAGGGCAGCGTTTCAAACAGAGGAGGTCGCCGTCTATGTGGTTAAAAAAGGAGACCGACTTAGCGAACTTGCCCGTCATTTTTATGGAGACCCAAACAAGGACTGGATGATTGAAGAGGCCAATGAGTCAGTTGCCTTGAAACCAGGTCAAGTGCTGGTTATTCCACTGCGTCCAACTAACCCTGGTGGTCTCTCCGGCAAGGGCTATCAAGTGGTTCCCATTCTCAGTTATCATCACTTTAGTGCTGAGTGTAGCAACACTCTGTGCATTCCCATTGACGAGTTTTCCAAGCAGATGACCTTTTTGAAAAAAGAGGGGTATCGTCCTGTTACCATGGAGCAGGTGCTGAAATTTATCAACTACCAGGAGCCCCTACCCAAAAAAGCTGTGGCTATTACCATTGATGACGGCTACCGTTCAGTGTACGAGCTGGTATATCCAATAATGAGGCGGCACAATTTCAGGGCTACCCTCTTCATCTACACAGCTTTTATTGGCAATAGTCCGAACGCCCTGACCTGGGAACAACTGCGTGAGTTGAGTGAGGCTGGTTTCGAAGTGGAGGCTCACACGATTTCCCACACTGACCTAACTCGCAAGCGCAAGGGTGAGAGCGAGGCGGCGTATCTAAAGAGGGTTAGGAAGGAGCTGGCGGAGCCCCGCGAGCTCATTGGTAAACACCTGGGGAGAGAGCCAATCTGGCTGGCCTACCCATATGGACGCTTGAACGATTTGGTAATCGCCATGGCCATAGAGGCAGGGTATCGTGGCGGGGTGACCGTGACCAGAAGGGCAAATCCGTTTTTCACCGACCCATTCAGGTTGGGGAGAAACCAGGTGATGAATCCTGCCCAAGGGCGGTCATTCGACCAGATGCTAAAAGTTTTTCGTGGAGAAAAGCTACAATGAAATGGCGGTTCGTTCCGCTTCTTCTTTATTTAAGTCTGACCGTGGGCGGCTGTGCTGCCTTTGAGAAGGCGCTAAAGCCCAAGGAACCGGAGGAGGTTCGCCTCAAGAGGATTTTGCTTGAGAGGGCCCTGGAATACGAGCGTCAGGGAGAGCTGCATAAGGCCTTGCAGGCCTACGAAGCGGCGCTCGCTATGGTTGTGGCCAAAAAGGAGAGTCTGGAAACCTCCCTGCGCAAAAGTGCAGAGGAACACTACCGACGGGGACTGGAACTCCGAAAACAAGGAAAATATGTTAGGGCTCGGCATGAGTTCCTGATCGCCCTGCGCTATAGGCCTGATTTTGCCGAAGTGGTTGATCTGCTGAGACCCGTCCGACTATCCCCTTATACTTACTATATCGTGCATGAGGTGAAGCAAGGAGAGTTTCTCACGGCTATCGCCCAGAAATATTACAACGATCAGAGCAAATTTGAGGTCATTGCCCGGTTCAATAACCTCAAGGATGCCACAAAACTCAACGCCGGTATGAAACTGAAAATACCGGAAATTAAAGGGGTGCGATTCCCGCGTCCGGAGAAAAAACAGACCACCACTCTTCCAGTGGGTCGGAAGGGTGCAATGGAGGTTACTGAAAAGGTCAGTTCGACAACACCGGTAGACCAGTTGGCTTGGGCTGAAGTGGAGTCAGGTTACAACCTCGGTTCAGAGGATCCATCTGCGGCGCAAGAACAAGAGACGGATGACTACCAGGTAGCCATTTATGAGGAGCAGGGGATCATCCTGCTGGAGGAGGGCCAGTATCTCGCTGCTCTGCATGAGTTTCAAAAAGTATATGACATCGACCCTGCCCGACAACAGATCCGAGAGTATATGTCATGGGCCCACTACCGACAAGGAGAGGTCTTATTTCAGCAGGCTGAGTATTTGGAAGCTCGCCGTCATTTCGAGGAGGCGTTGAGCTTTGATGAGCAATGCACTTCCTGCAAAGAGTATCTTAGCCGTACAGCGGATGCTTACAAAGAGGTACACTATCTTAGAGGGATTCAACTCTTTGAAGAGGAGAAGCTCAAAGAGGCCATCGAGGAGTGGCAGTTGGTGAGCGAGCTTGATTCCGACTACAAGCAGGTGCAAAGCTATTTGCTTCGGGCTCAGAAATTGTTGGAAAAGGTGCAGGAGCTAAAAGAAGTGCCATAATCTGGACGGTGGCGCAAACTAAATCCCACCGAACTCACGTCCGGATTATGTCTTTTCTGGCGGGTCATCGTCCGAAGCGGAAAAGTTTCCCTTGTAACGTTCTATGAACGCGTAGGCGCTGTGATTGTGGATGGACTCAAAGTTTTCCGCATCCACCGAATACCAGGTAATGTTGGGATCTTCTTCCAGTCGTGAGGCTATATCCCTCACCACGTCTTCCACAAACTTGGGATTATCATGGGCTTTCTCGGTTACATATTTTTCGTCCGGCCTTTTGAGAACCGAGTAGACATCGCATGATGCCTCCTTCTCTACAAACTGAATCAGTTCCTCCAACCAGACGAACCTTTCGAACCGCACAGCCAACCTGACAACACCGCGTTGATTGTGCGCGCCAAACTCACTGATTTCCTTGGAGCATGGACACACTGTGGTGATGGGGACACTCACCTGGGCCACCAAATCGTGTCCGCGGTCAGCACTGAGGGATCCAACTAAACGGCAGCCATATTCCATGAGTCCCGATGCATCGGAAACCGGGGATTGTTTCTTAATGAAATAGGGGAAGGTAACTTCCAGATGGGCGGACTCCGCCTGAAGCCTGTTTTTCATGGTCTCCAAAATGGTGGCGAAATTGCGGATGTGAATTTCCCCATGGTGTTCATTGAGAATTTCAATAAAGCGACTCATGTGCGTGCCCTTAAACTCCTTGGGCAGGTTGACAAACATGTTGATGCTGGCAACCGTATGCTGACCACCGTGGGCGCGATCCAACACAGTCACCGGGTACCGGATGTTCTTGACACCCACCTTGTCTATGTTGATGTTGCGGTGATCCCTGGAATTCTGTATGTCGCTGAGTCTCTGGTCACCCGCCGCAGTTGGCAACCAGAGGTGCTGAGGCTTATCACCTTTTCTTAACATGGCTCTCTCGCGTTAACCGTTGATGTTGTCTGCAATCTCCTCCAACGCCACGCGGGTTGGATCACCGACGTTTGAGGCAAACTCTCCCTTTAGATCCGCTTCGATTATCTTTTCATCATAGGGAATAAAGCCGAGGAATGGGAATCCTTTTATGGCCTGTTGCAGAAACTCACGATCCCCAGGACCACGGACCTTGTTTCCCACGAGGTGAAGATTATTCAAGCCAATGTCTTTGGCGAGGGTTCTGATTCGCTGAGCCACCTCAATACTCCGCCGGCCTGGTTCCACCACAATTATAAGTCGGTCAACAGCTTGGGCAGTGCCACGACCCAAATGTTCTAAACCGGCAGCCATGTCCATGATGACAATCTCGCCCCGGCCGAGGATAAGGTGCGAAACCAGAGTTTTTAGTAGAGCATTCTCAGGACAGAGACAGCCGCTTCCCCCTTGCTGAACCCCGCCCATAACCATCAGACGGATATTGCCATCAGAGATGGCGATCTTTTCCGGCAGGTCATCTACTTTGGGATTCAGCTTGAAAAACCCACCCATACTTCCTGGTTGAGCCCCGGTGCGCTCGGCAATCAGATCCTTCATTTCGGTAATTGGCGGCAGAGAGTCTGCTCCGGGAATAGCTAAAGCCGTCCCTAGATTGGTAGCTGGGTCTGCATCAATTGCAAGTACGGTATGACCCTGATCACCGAACCACCTGCAAAGGAAAGCCGACAAGGTGGTTTTACCAACGCCACCTTTGCCGCTAATAGCAATTTTCATAAAACTTCCTCTCGAGAATCTAGGACATACTCTGTTTGATACGGATCAGGCGATATACTCGCATGCCGCTCAGCACTGCAATATCCTCGGTGGGCAAGTAACTTATTATGGACTCATCAAAGAGAATGCTTCCCTCTGGGGGAAGTTCGTCGTCACCACCCCAGATCAAAATGGTTATCGGAATACGGTGTAGGTTGACTTTCGCAAGCTTTTAGGAGGCAAGCCGAAATGCTCCTTTGTAGTCATCAATGCGAACCAAGAAAGGAATTCCTTTACGCAAACAGTCTAATTGTCAGAGCGAGCAAGTTAAAAATATAACATAAGTGAATGGTAAGGCAATTGAAAAACACTTTCAGCGGTTTTCTGGTGTTTCTAATAGACTCGCTTATCTAAGCAGTCTCAAGATGACGTTTGGTGAAATATGCGGGATGGGTGGCTCGGTCGCAGTTCCGCAGTTCTTAATTTCCCGTAGTTGGCGAGATTGGAATCACCTGAAAAGTGGAATTTAACTAAGGGGGATCTACTTCCGGTTCGGTCTTGCGAGGATGGTTAGCGTCTCATCAGCCCCGAATCATCAGCTCAACAAGTCCTTGGATTCTGAAGGAACTCTTTTCGATGGCTTTGAGTTTTGCTCTGTCTTCTGGTGCCACCGTATTCTTGAGAAGGAGCAACTGGGCATTCCCCAGAATCACTGCTAGAGCGTTGTTGATCTCAGCGGCTCGCTTAATCTCGACAGAGTCATCAAAAGACGGTCTATTCTGGTCCATACGCTCTTAATTGGGCTGGAATGGCTGAGGAGTTATTGTGTTTTGGGATAGTGTTTGCGCCTAGATTCTGGCCAAGATAAATTACCAACATATGGTCTGTCAAACGCGGTTTGCAGCAAAAAATAATCTCCCAACATGGTGTTATCAACAGATGGCAACGTACTGTAAATTTTATACATTTAAAATTAAATCGTATAAAATACCAATATCCCGATAGTTTTTTTTACTATTCAAAAAAAAGACGAATATCGTCTACATAGACTGCTTATCAACAAAAAAACTGTTTGTATGGTATGGCCAGAATCTGCGATTTTCTCGCGATTTCTAAAAAAATTGCACACCAAATCTTTTTTACCCAGATCAACCAATTTTGCCAACATGTTTTCAGTGAAGGGTAGTGGCGGGTGACCCATAAGGGGAGGAACTCCCAGGAGTGTCCCCAAAAATTGATAGTTGATCTTTGTCAACTGAGGTCAAGAGCCAATTTGCCCTGATTTTAAAATGAAAATGCTTTGCTGGTGTCTCTTCTGTCGTTCCGAGGCTCACGGTCTGGTCACTTCACACCCGGCTGTGACCGGGGGAAGGCACCTCCTCCCTGTTCCCCGTCCCTGCGGAACTGGGCCAGGGGCTCCCCCAGCCACAGCCGGTGAAGTGGCACAGACCTTCCGCAGTCACTCTGAAGAGACACCAGCAAAGGCATAGGGGCTGGCTGCGAAACAACGAGCGAACTACAATAAGATCTGATATCTTCCTTACATTTCGAATCCCGCTTTAGTGGGATTCAATTGCTCGTTCTGGAGTAGCCTCCCCTATGCCTGGATTGCAAAGGACATTTTTGGGCAAACATCTGGAGGAACTCCACCTTGACAATATTTTGTGCTGGGGCTAAGATTATTAACTTAAATGTTGATAAATTCACTATTTATCAAGTTCGAAAGTCGGGCTAATCCTGAAATACTCTCATTGCCTTCAGGAATCCAGTCTTTGGAGACTTGAAATCCTTCCGCAATTAGATAGGATCAAATTACATAAGAATAGGGGGTTAACATGGCGGTGAATACAACCACCTATGTTCGATCACCAAGTAGGACCTCAGCCTACCTTGATTGGCTACAGATGCTAACAGGGGTGGCGCTCATCCTGTTTATGTGGAGCCACATGATACTGGTGGCCAGTGTTAACTTGGGTGCGGGTGTCATGGACGCACTCGCCCATTTCCTGGAGAAGACTTACATGGCTCAGGTTGGTGGTCCAATAATCGCATGCATCTTCCTCCTGCACTTCGTTCTCGCTGCCCGTAAGGTGCCCTTTCGGGTCGATCAGCAGACCACCATCTGGAAGCTGAGTCGCCAACTCCGCCATACCGACACCTATCTCTGGCTCATCCAGGTTGTGACCGCCATGATCATTTTGATAATGGGCTCCATCCATATGTGGACCGTTCTTACGGACCTCCCAATCCAGGCGGCAAAAAGCGCTGCAAGGATCCAAGGAGGATTTTGGCTGGTCTTCTACCTGATTCTTCTGCCCATGGTGGAGTTGCACGTAGGCATCGGCTTTTATCGGATCGCGGTGAAGTGGGGCTTTTCACGACGGCATGATAGAAAAAAGTACAAGAGGTTTGAAACTTACCTTACTGCCATATTTATCACCATTGGCCTTGTTACGCTTGTCAGATTCCTCTTGTTAAAAACATAAGGAGGGATGTCCTTGGAAACCATATTTACTGACGTGTTGTGTATTGGTGCAGGATTGGCAGGAGAGCGCGTTGCCATTGAGGCTGCCTCCGCCGGTTTTGACGCCATCTGTCTCAGCATCGTACCCGCCAGACGGTCCCACTCTTCAGCAGCCCAGGGAGGTATGCAAGCTGCCTTGGGACATTGCGCCATGGGAGATGGCGACTGCCCGGACGTCCACTTCGTGGACACGGTGAAAGGCTCTGACTGGGGTGCGGACCAGGAGGTTGTTCGGCTATTTGTTGATAGAGCGCCGGAGGCAGTCCGGGAGATGGCCTTCTGGGGGATTCCTTGGAACCGGGTTGTGCCGGGAAAGTCCACCTATTTCAAGGGCGGCAAAGAATTCGAAAAGGTGGAAGCCAGCGAAAAAGAGGGTTTCATAACCGCAAGAGACTTTGGTGGCACAGCAAAGTGGCGAACGTGTTATACCTCCGACGGGACCGGCCACACTCTACTCTACACTATGGACAACAAGGTTGTTCAGTTAGGTGTAACTGTCCATGATCGGGTGGAGGCCATTGCCCTTATTCACGACGGAGAAATCTGCACCGGTGCAGTGGCTAGATGTTTGAAGACAGGAGATCTCAGGGTATATCTGGCCAAGGCAACAGTCATCGCCACAGGAGGCTATGGCCGTATCTACCGGGAGACCACCAACGCTGTCATCAATGACGGCGGTGGCGCCATTATTGCCCTGGATACCGGGGTGGTCCCTTTAGGTAATCCTGAGGCTCAACAGTTTCACCCTACAGGCATTGTGCCCACCAATATCCTTGTCACTGAAGGCTGCCGCGGTGATGGTGGAACCCTTTTGGATGTGAATGAAGAGCGGTTCATGCATGAGTATGAACCTGAAAAGGCGGAACTGGCATCCAGGGATGTGGTTTCTCGCTGGATGACCCATCACATTCGGCAAGGTCTTGGGGTGAAAAGCCCTTATGGCGATTACCTCTGGCTAGACATTCGCCATTTGGGTGAACATCACATTAAGACCAAGTTGAGGGAAGTTGAGGAGATCTGCAATAATTTCCTGGGGATCGACCCCATCACCCAGTTGATTCCGGTACGGCCGGCCCAGCACTACACCATGGCAGGAGTCCGGACCAACAAAGACGGAGCAGCCTATGGATTAACAGGATTGTTCTCAGCGGGTGAAGCAGCTTGTTGGGATATGCATGGTCTCAATCGGTTGGGTGGGAACTCTCTCGCCGAGACAGTGGTTGCTGGAAAGATTGTGGGCGAAAAGATTGTTGAGTTTCTGCAAGGCTACGAGGTCCAATATAACACCGGCGTTATAAGAAGCGCGGTGACCAAACAAGAAGAGCGGATAAAGAGGCTGATCTCCGGAGAAAATGGAGATGAAAACGTCTATGACATCCGCAACCATATGCAAGATGAACTCATGGAGCGGGTTGGGATTTTCAGAAACGGGACGGACCTGCAAAAGGCGGTGGACAACCTTCAGGAAATCTATGCCCGGGCCCAAAAGGTAGGCCTCCGCTCAAACGGTGCTGGTGCCAATCCCGAACTTGGACTTGCCTTAAAAATTCAGGGCATGGTGAAGTTGGCCCTTTGTACAGCCTACGGGGCGCTCCAACGCACAGAAAGTCGGGGTTGCCACGCCCGGGAGGACTATGAGGCCAGGAACGACCGGGATTGGTGGAATCGGACTCTGGCGACCTGGAAAGAGGGTGACGATTTACCTACCCTCAATTACGAGCCTGCCACCGAGACGGTGGAACTTCCCCCAGGTGAGAGAGGATACGGGGTTTGCAAGATCATCACTTGTGACGGCGAAGTAATAGGAGAGGATAAGTCATAGGAGAAAGACATGGCAAGAAGGCTGAAGTTCAACATATTCCGTTACAATCCTCAGGATCCTGATTCCAGTCCTCATACGGATACTTTCTTTTTGGAAGAGACAGAGAGCATGAGCCTATTCATCGCCCTAAACCAGATTAGGGAGGAACAGGATTCGTCCCTCCAGTTCGATTTCTGCTGTCGCGCCGGCATATGTGGGGCGTGTGCCATTATGATCAACGGCAAGCCCGGCCTGGCCTGTCATACCCTTACCGACGAGTTGCCCGAAGAGATTACTCTGATGCCGCTTCCCATCTTTAAACTGATTGGAGATCTTTCTGTGGATACGGGTACCTGGTTCCGAGCTATGTACGAGAAGGTAGAGTCCTGGGTCCACACCGATGAAACCTTCGACCCCAACACTGACGAAGGGAGAATGGACAATGCGCTCGCCGAGGAGATCTATGAACTGGAGCGTTGTATAGAGTGCGGTTGCTGTGTGGCCGCGTGTGGTACTGCCAATATGAGAGAGGATTTCGTTGGCGCGGTGGCAATGAACCGAATTGCTCGTTTCATGATGGATCCAAGAGACGAGCGCACTGATAAGGAATACTTCGAGATCATCGGCACTGATGAAGGCATCTTCGGCTGTATGGGGCTCCTTGGTTGTGAGGATGTGTGTCCCAAGCATCTGCCTCTACAGGACCAACTTGGGATTCTCCGCCGCAAAATGGGCTGGAGCGCCGTCAAGCAGCTATTCCGTTTCAAATCCTGATATTCTCTAATCTCTCGCCCGAGCCCTGCGGCGGACAGGTCATTACGCTCCGCTGTCATCGATAGTAGACTGCCATTATAGCGTTATAACAACTTAATGACGGCGGAGCCTAATGACCAATGATGCTGGTCGGCATCTGGTGATTAAAGAGAGTATTTCCTTATCCCTTCTTCGTACAGATCATTTCCCCGAACATCATTCACCACAATTACAGGAAAATCTTCCACCTCCATCTTCCTGATAGCTTCTGGCCCCAGGTCTTCGTAGGCAATGATCTCTGCTTTCTTGATGGCCTGGGCCATCAGGGCGCCGGCGCCGCCGATGGCTGCAAAATAGACAGCCTTGAATTTGACCATGGCGTCCTTTACATCCTGGTTTCTGGCTCCTTTGCCAATCATACCCTTTAGCCCAAGGCGGATAAGCTCCGGTGCATATGCGTCCATGCGATAGCTAGTGGTGGGTCCAGCCGCTCCCACTGGCCTGCCTGGCTTAGCGGGAGAAGGTCCCACATAGTAGATAATCTGGCCCTCGATATTTATGGGAAGCGGTTCACCAGCCTGGATCAGGTCAGTGAGCCGCTTATGTGCCGCATCTCTGCCAGTGTAAATGGCACCGCTGATCAAAACGCGGTCACCTATTTGCAAACCCTCCACATCAGCATCGCTCAAGGGTGTAGTAAGTTTAATCGCATCACTCATTTTGTTTCCTTTTTAGCATAGGGCATAGGGCATCGAGCATAGAGTACGGAGCCAGAAGTCAGAATCCAGAATTCAGGAGAAAAGCAATCGAGATTAAGCTCCTGTCAACTTCTGGCCTTTTCGCCGCGTCTCCGTCTCGCCGTTTCACCGCGTCGCCCTCCAGTGCCTAGTGCTTAGTCCCTAGTGCCTAGTTGGAACAGTTGCCCCCTGACTATAGTTCCATCTCCTTATGCCGGGCGGCGTGACATTGGATATTGACTGCAACCGGCAGACTGGCGATGTGGCACTCCAACATATTGACATGCACTGCAAGAGAGGTGATGCGGCCGCCAAGGCCCTGGGGCCCAATTCCCAGCGCATTTATTTCCTCGTATAGCTGTTTCTCCAGATTAGCGAGCTCGGGGTCGGGATGTTGGCTTCCTATCGGACGGAGTAAAGCCTTTTTTGCTAATAGGGCAGCAGTCTCAAAAGTGCCGCCGATTCCCACCCCCACGATAGTGGGAGGGCAAGGATTGGCACCCGACTCTTTTACCCTCTGAACCACAAAGTCCTTAACTCCTTGGATACCCACGGCCGGGGTCAACATGGTAACCCGGCTCATGTTTTCACTGCCGCCTCCCTTTGGGGCGACAATCAGACGCAAACCTTCCCCAGGTACAAGGTCCACATGGATTATTGCGGGGGTATTGTCACCGGTGTTTTTGCGGGTAAATGGATGACAGGTGCTCTTTCGAAGATATCCTTCTTGGTAACCCTGACGAACGCCTTCGTTGATGGCATCTTTGAGATCACCACCCACCAGGTGCACATCCTGTCCCAGCTCTACAAAGACCACGGCAAAGCCGGTATCCTGGCAGATGGGAATTTCTTCATCCCTGGCAATACGGGCGTTTTCCACAAGCTTTTCCAAAATGTCTTTGCCAGTGGGTGAGACTTCTTGATCAATGGCTTTGGCGAAGGCATCCAGGACATCTTCTCCCAGACGAGTGTTGGCTTCGATACAAAGGTCTCTAACCGCTGTGGTGATTTCTCTGGTGTGGATTTCTCTCATTTTCACTCCAAAACAATAAATAAAGTAAAGTGATCTAAACTGTTGAAACAAGAAACGGTTTATCAACTAACCAAAAATGGGCCCCAGGGTATCAGGCCCAAAAGAATATTGTAAGACATCTTTGCTGATAACCGGCGGCATGATAGATGCAAGAAAAATAAACAATTCAAGTTAGCTGAGAGCTGAAGTAAGGTAACGGAACGGTTCTGAAACTTTGAGCTAAGTATCACAAATCATGTTATAATACAGTGTTGTTCAGGTCAATATTTTTCCCAGAATCTGAGCTACGCTGATAAGGAAAACCGTTTGAAAAAGCATCTGGAATTGTGTATTCTCAAAGCCCATTTGATTGAATATCCATCGGAGAAAGAATGACAGCGAAGCGCCAAGCAAAAAAGCAGAAAGCGAAAGCGGCGGAAAAGCAGAAATCGAGACAGACCAAGGCCAGAACCGCCACACCGAAAGCGGGAAAAAAAGAGCCCGTAAAGGAAAAAAAACAATTTGAAGTCGAGTTCTATCGGGACTGGTGCAAGGGCTGTGGGATCTGTGCGGCATTCTGCCCTGCAGGGGCGCTTTCAATCAATGACAAAGGGGAGCCGGAGATTACCAAGCCGGAACTTTGCACCGGCTGTACATGGTGTGAAAT
>CP070735.1:1480463-1490231 GCA_020347625.1 Deltaproteobacteria bacterium | reverse complement strand
ATCCATCCGCCGGTTACGCACATTCCAGTGGGTATGGTGATTGGAGCCTTCTTATTTGCGCTGGTTGCCTATTTATTGCGGCATGAGCGCTTGGCACTCACAGCCCGCCACTGCATCTTACTCGGACTGATAGGGTTGTTTCCCACGGCGTTGCTGGGCTACATGGACTGGCAGCACCGCTACGGCGGCGCCCGGTTGTTTCCCATAAAGGTGAAGATCGGCCTGGCTGTTCTGCTTTTGATCCTCCTTATTGTCGCCTTGATCCTCGGCCGCAAGTTTAAAGTGAATTCACTTAGAGTTCTGGCAATCTACGGGCTCTGCCTGCTCAATGTTACAGCTCTCGGATATTTTGGCGGAGAGCTGATCTACGGTGGCAGTGGACCCCTGCCGGCAGCAGAGACCGAAGAGATTCAGGTTAGCGCTGAGCAGTTCAACAAATCATGCAGTGCGTGCCATCCCGGCGGCGGCAACTCGATCAAGGCCAATCTTCCCCTGAGAAGCGGACCTCAACTGGCAGATTTCAACACCTTCCTTGCTTATATCCGTAGTCCGAAGGCGCGTGACGGCTCCCAAACCATCATGCCTCCCTTCCCTGCCGATAAACTCTCCGATCAACAGGCAAAGGAAATTTACAATTATGTTGTTCAGGTTCTAAAGAAGGAGTAGTTATGCGCATGGCGCACAGCGCATAGTGAATAAAATGCAACTCCATCCGCCAACTTGGACTAGAGGGACTTCAAGTATTCAACCAGAGCTCGAATCTCATCATCTTTCAAGTGACCAAAGGGGGGCATACCGCCTCCACCTTCCTTGATCTGCCTGCTTACTTCAGCCTCAGAAACAGGTTTGCCACTGGGCAGCCGCTCACTTTTGAACAGTTCTTGTAGGCCGGGGCCTACCTTTCTTGCGTTGCTATCGGTAAAGTGACACACAGCGCAGTTGTTCTTGAAAAGTGTTTCCCCGGATGGACCTCTCATCTCGTTCTGGAGTTTGGTAAACAGCCAGGCACCCTTGCGGCCCGACTCGGGAAACAAGAAGGATCCCTTCATCTCGATCATCTGATCAGAGCAGATCAGGCTCAGATCCGCTTGGCCCTCCTCATTCTCGAAAACGAATGAAAATTTAATAAGGTCACCTTTCCGGTAGATCTCCTTTACGGTCAAATCACCCTCCAGCTGCTTTCCTGCAAAACGGTCAGGGCCAGCCGTAATGAAGCGATAGGTCTTATCAAAATTGGATTTCCAGATTCCGGGTATCTCGCATCGAAGGGGCTCCGGGTTGGGCCGAGGTGAACTGAAGACGGATTGATTTAGGCCATTGTAAATGACACCGTTGCTGCATTGGTGGTCGGCGGCGACAAAGAACCACTGGCCCCTGTCCAATGCGTCAAGGTTGCCCCTGATGTCTGCGGAAACATATTCTCCCTCAGGGAAATCAGCCTTTTTGTCGGCCACGTCCCCCCCAACGGGAACGAGGCGATAGCTTTTAAGGTTAGCTCCGTCTATGGCCAGCATTTGCGGGCCAAGATTATCGTTTCCATCTCGGACCGTCATCCGCACCCTGAATCGATCAGCACCTCTTTTTTCAAATCTGATATCGGACAATCGAGGGTCATCTTTGTCACTGCTGTCCACTGGCAGCACAACCGGTACATCTTTGTCCTGATTCTCTTTCACCGTAATTTGTAACGGAAAGTAGAGGTAGCCTTCACTGTAAACGTGGAGGCCCCATGGTCCACCACTCGGCAATAAAATTTTGAATTTTCCGTCGGAGCCAATCACACCTCCGGTTTCAAACTCGTTGTTATGTAGTTCACCCCGCTCCAGGGCCACTACGCCGCTTGCCACCACCATGCCATCGGCGGTGATTACCGTACCGGAGACGAAAGTTTCAGCTTGAGCCCAAGATACCGAGAAAAAGAGTGGAATCAAGAGAGCGAGATACAGTAAGCAGTAAATGCCTCGTTTCATGGGTATTTCTCCTTGATAAGTAAAGTTTTCCCGGTTTCACGCTAGGTAAGCAGATTCCGAGAGTAACGGTAAACACGAAACGGTAGATCGTTGGTGGCTATTTTTTGGTGCCTGCCCGCTGCTCGCTGCCTGCTGGATAGCACCCTTCGCCTTATGTCAACCTGCTACTTGCTAATGGCTCTAGCCGTGTATTCCACACTTAGAGGCTCCAGCAAATTCCGCAGCCCCGACAACATTTTGGCGGGGTAGAGGTTTGATGGAGCTTTCTAAAGTCTCGATATTTATCGCCAAACCATACGTCAGCAACAGTACTCTCGAACACGTTACCGAGAATAATTGACGGATAGTCCATGGTCGAGAATGGAGATATACAGCAGGGAAGAACATTACCGTGGGCGGTGATGTAGATTACCTCCCAGGGACGAATGCACCCTTTCCAGGGTGCTCTGTTGCCATTTTTTCCCCGGACGCTGTCAACGGGAGCGGTAAGGCCTGAGGCTCCGAAGAGAATCCCCAATTGGCGGGCCTGCTCCTGGCTTTGCTCTATCAGTTCATAGATTGCGACATCTGGATTGGTGAGTGTATTTTGTGATCTTGCTACCCCGAAGCCTTCATTATCCAGGAAATAAACAAGCCTCTGCATGTATACTTCACCGATGCCTATTGCGGCTGCCAGATCGATCAGCTTGGGAAGTTCAGTAATATTCTCCTTATTACCCAAAAACCATAGCGTAAGTTTGGGTTTCGATAGTTTCTTTGATTCTAATCTCTTTGCAAAGGTTTGGAGATTATTGATAATTAGATCGAACTTGTCGCTGTCTCGTATGGCTTTGTAGCCATCAGGGGAGGCTGCGTCCAAAGAAACGCGCAACTCATCAAGGTTTGAGTCAATGAGTTCCGCTTGCCTTTTATCATTGAGCAAGATGCCGTTAGTGTTGAACAGTACCGTCACCTCTCTGTCTTTGAGATGACGGATCATGGCGGGCAGATCTTGGTTGAGCAGCGGTTCACCGATTCCGTGCAGTACAGCACGCTCTAGCTCCGGCAACTGCTCCGAAATCAGACGCACTTCTTCAAGCGATATATCACGCTCCGGTTCCCAGCCGCCCCGGTAAACAATACAAGTCCTGCATCTCAGATTGCAGCGGTTGGTTGTCTCCAGATAAAGGCAATTGGGTAGATTCGCCGCTTGGCTTCTTACCGCCATCGAATCACATTCCCTTGACTATGGTTGTGCAGATGCTCCCTGTCCGAAGCGGCCTATCTGCATTGGAAGCGTGCGCCTTTAAACTCATTTTTCTACCGTTTACCACAGGACAATACTCATCAGGTTCATCTGGTCGGCCTCGAAGAATCCTACGGGCTGCACATCCGCCACCACAGCTACTGACATATTCGCAGTTAAGGCAGAATCGTGGTGTCTTGTGCGTATCTTTAAAGAGCGCGCTCTGAAATATGGCGTCTTTTTTTTCTGCAAGATCATCTATGGTTAGATCCGATTGCGGCCAGTAGACACAGGGCTTCAACCGCCGATCAGGGGTAATGCGGATGCTGCTGTCTCCGCAGGGCGTGCCACGGCCATTACCTAATCCCAGGAAGGTGTTTACTAAAGGTTCGGTCACCGAGATTATCTCACTTTGATTGAAGAGAATCTCATATGCCTCCCAGTATTGCTCGTAGCTGAGCATAAATTTATCAGTGAACATGGGTTGATAAACGTTAACCCTAAAGTCTGCCCCTAGAGAGGCGGCCAGTTTAGCGAGACGCCCCTGATCTTTGTAATTAAGGTTCATGAGAACTGCGAGAATGGAAACTTTGACCCCTAAACCAGCGCACCGCTCTATGGAATTCATGATGGTCTTCCAATTGCCGTCCCCCCGAAAAGCGTCCTGTCTTTCTTGATCGGGAAAATCAATTGAAAATTCCACATCACGGAAATAGGAGAGCATTTCGTCGGAGGTAATTGACAAGGTGTACCCGTTTGAGGCCAATGTGAGTTTTATTGCTCTCGATTTGAGATAATCAATAATCTCGATATATTGTGGATTGAGACCATTCTCGCCTGTCCCGAAACCGATGGAGCCGATTTCCAAGCTGTTACACACCTTTTTTATGTCTTCGAGGGTGAGATCGTGAATCCGACCCTGGTCTCGATAGCAGTGGGCACAATAAAGATTGCAATTATTGGTCAGGCCGACACCGACTGAGACCATGATGACACCTCCTGTTTAATCTTTCCACAAATAGCTCAAGGGCACCAAAAACATATAGTAAGCTGCCATGATGGAGCCACGGACCGTACCAGACACTTTAGATTTCCCCAAACGTCGACGATAAGGGACTGGTACGCTCACGATTCGCCAACCTTTCTTTGCGGCCTTGACCACCATCTCCACAGGCCAGCCGTAGGTCATCTGCTCCATGTGAATATCTAACAAAGTTTCTTTCTTAATTGCACGGAAAGAGCCAAGATCTGTAATGTTTATCCCGTATAGCAAGCGAAGTAACAACACAACGAGACGATTTCCCAGACGGCCGTGCCACGGCATGGACCCCTTCTCCAAATTACCTTTGAGACGACTTCCAACGACCAGATCTGCACTCTGCCGGATAATGGGATCGGCAACCCGTGGCAATTGCCGGGGATCATCACTGTGGTCGCCATCCAAAAATACGATGATATCCGCATCGAGGGCGGCACCGGCGCCAGCCGCACATGCGGCGCCATAGCCGCGGCGTTGTTCGCGAACAACTCTGGCACCGGCCGCAACCGCCCGCTCTGCGGTGTTATCCGTGGAGCCATTGTCGGCGACAATGATTTCCTGTACCAGTTCCCTGGGTACAGCTTGCACCACACCGCCAATGGCCTGCTCTTCATTTAGAGCAGGGATCACAACCGAGATTTTCATTTCGAAGCTAACCAGTAACAGTCAAAGTATAGTTTGAGTTCAATGTCGGCCGGACGTCCTCCTTCCTCGCCCGGTAAGATTGACTCGAGCCTCTCGTCTAGCGTTCCAAAGGTGCCTGGGCATTCAGGGCCCAGTTATATTCCAGGTAAGAAATCTTTGGGTTCCGGTCGATAAAGGAAAGAGTTTCCTCATTCAAGTAAGGCCGCATAAATCTCACAACAGAGCCGGACTTCTGGATAAAATCGTCATCATACCAGTCAAACAACTTTGACACATAGAGGGTGTTTTCGGCTCGGTCGATTCGCGTACCACGCGGAGAGTTTAGGTATTTCCTGGTTTCCTCTTCCAGCCTGCTCTGGACATTCGCCTCTGTGTAAGCAATTCTTGGCAGGGGAGGACAGCCCGAGGAGGCACAAATGATAGCAAAATGAATCCTTGGATCTTGAAACTTCTTGAACAGGATCTCTTTTTGGATATCATCTGGGCTCAGCCGCTGCTTAGCTACTATATGTTCAGAGGTGGTAAAGAATTTGGTGGATGTCCAGACTCCTGGAAGAAAGGTTTCGCGCACACTTTCTTTCGGCTTCTTTTTGATAACTTTATCAATGGTAATCGCGTTGTAGGCGTTGATCCAGAAGGCTAGTTGACCGTCGGGGGATAACTCTTCCACTCTTGCACCCTGCAACGACTGCATGTATTCAGAAAACTCCTGGTCTTTGGCAACGCCGTTGTAATCCACCAAACCTTTCTCATCCACATATTGCTTCAACACCTGGTCAAACTTGGAATGGTCGAAGCTATTAGCGAGACCCTCTGGAGCCAACCAGAGGATGGTTAGCAACGATATGAAAAGAACCGTCGTCTTGATATTCATTTCTGAACCTCTCTATTCATAAAAGTTGATCTTGAAAAGTCCTCGAGCGATTTGGTTGCACCTTAGTCGCAATAGGTGGTGATATCTTTCAACACTTCCTCCAATATCATGAAATATATGGCTCTAAACCGTAACATCCTTGGGACGCCAGGGAAACCAACGTCGATTCGCATGCTGTCGCCACAGGTATTCCATTATGAGGAGCCCAAATAAAGGAAGATATTCTAAATATAGGACCCATTTGGGCATGATTCCCGTTGGTGACACATATTTCAGATACGATAAGGCAACAGTTCCTGAGAAAACCAGCCAAGCCGGTGACGGGTAAAACGCTAGAAGGGGAATCAACCAGACAACGTACCAGGGATGAAGCGCAGCAGGCATGAAAATGAGCTGAAGGCTGATCATAATGTATGAATATTTGAGAACCTCTTCATTGCCCTTATGTTTGAGAAAGATAAATACACCAGCAGCGAGGATGATTCCCGCGAAGATCTTCGTCAGAAGAAAATAGTCTAGGCCATGAAACATGCCCATAAGAAAATACTTGATACCGAGGTTGAAGCTTTCATAGGGGTTTTTGAAATAAACAGGCAGGAAGCCGAGCATTTTCTTTCCGGCAGAACTATAGGGGAGGTACAGAAGCAGGATAGTGGAGAAGAAAACCAACAAACTCTTCAACCGTTCTCCCCTATTAATGAATGCAGGGAGCAGCAGGACGGGGTAAATCTTGGTAGCGCTCGCACAGGCCAGGCTCAGTACACCCAGCGTTTTTCTATTTCTAGAATGGAGGAAAAAGGCCAAAACAACCAGAAATACGATCAACCCCTCCAGGTGCCCACTGTGGGCGATCTCAATTATCACCAGTGGGTTCCAACCGTAGACAATGAATCTGCTTTCCTGGAGGCCATGGGTTCTGAGCAATGCGATGAGCACGATCATGGTAAGCACGTCAAAGAAAACCAGGACAATCTTGAGCCCCTTCAGACCGCCGCCTCCAATCCAGTGCGAGAAGAGGAAGAATATTTGAGCCCCGGCAGGATAGATTGTTGGCGAAGCCGGACGGTTGATGTGGGGATAGATGACTTCATCTCTCAGGGAGTTAAGCGAGTCCGAAGAGGGTGGATGCACGTATGGGTTAATACCTTGAGCCTGAACGCGACCGTCCCACACATAACGGTAAATATCTGAGGAAAGTACCGGTGTGGCCCGGATCAGGCAGAGCCTGAAAAAAATCCCAAAAAGTAGAATAATCAGGAGTACATGGTGACTCGAACCAGTTTGGTCCGGTTGCTTAAATACAATATAGACGACAAGAAGATAGAGTACATTCAGAAATAGAAACTGGAGCAAGAAAAGATGGGTGGTGCTAAGCTGATTCAGTCGGGGAAAAACCTGTCCTAAATTGAAATTAAGCCCATAAATGACGCCGGAGATCACTCCCAATAAAACCGAAATGAAAATCATAGAGTTGCGTCGGGAGAACATGATTCTAACTTTTTCTGCTCTGTGCGTATGCGTGCATCACCGAGAGGGAGAAGACATAAATAAATCCGGCTGTATAGATGAACAAGAAAGGGCTGATGAAGTATTTGCTGAAGAGAAGAAAAAGTAGTAAACCGGCCAGCGAATAGAGGCCCAACAGCAGCTCGATGAGTGATACGGCGCTAAAGGGAATAGAGTAGATCTTCCCATACCAGGTGTCTTCCTTTCTCTCAATTCCATATTTGGGAGTGCGGACAAAACCACTTTTGAAGCCAAAAAGTGCCTCCAGTATGGCTTTGGTGTTGTTAACAGAGATTCCTGTCCCCAGGCACATCAGAAAAGGCAAATACTTAATGCTCTTCCTCCAGTCCGGATAGAGTATCCTTTGGGAGAATATGTACATATTGGATGGACCGAAGGTGGCCAGGCAAAATAGGGTGAAAAATAAAAGGGGGTAAGAGATACTCACAAAGAACCACTTGGTAAAGAGCATGGGTATTGAAGTCAAAACCACGATAATCATCAGTGGGTGAACCATATAGTGGGTCAAATGCAAGAATGACTGAATCTTGACCAGAAGTGGTAATTTGGCCTTGAACAATTTCACCAGGTTCTTCTTGGCCGTTTCGATAGACCCTTTAGCCCACCGATGCTGCTGCGATTTGAAGCCATTAATTGTGACCGGAAGTTCCGCAGGGCAGACGACTCCTGGGGCAAATTCCAGTTTCCACCCTTTGAGCTGAGCCCGATAGCTCAAGTCGAGATCCTCGGTCAAGGTATCCGCCTGCCAGCCTCCACCATCCTCGATAGCTTTCCTTCGCCAGATTCCCGCGGTGCCATTGAAATTCATGAATAAGCCGCCCCAGGCTCGCGCTGCCTGTTCCACACCGAAGTGACCGTCAATCCCCATGGACTGTGCCCGGGTGAGCATTGAATAATTGCAGTTGAGATGTCCCCAGCGTGTTTGAACCATACCAACCGCGGGATCAACAAAGTAAGGGATGGTCTCCTTGAGAAAATTTCTGCTGGGGATAAAGTCGGCATCGAAAATGCCAATAAACTCCCCCTTGGCAGATCTGAGTGCCTCCTTAAGAGCGCCGGCCTTGTAGCCGGTACGAACTTTGCGGTGGAGGTGAGCGACATCGAAGCCCTGCTCTCGCATCCTTTGGGCAACGGCCGCGGCGATTTCAACAGTGTCATCAGTTGAATCGTCGAGAATCTGGACTTCAATGAGTTCCTTTGGATAGTCAATTTGGCAGGCCGAGAGAACCAGCCTCTCAGCTACGTAACGCTCGTTATAGATGGGGAGTTGGATTGTCACTTTGGGCCAACCGGTAAGGGGTAGGCTCTTGAAGAACTTTTTCTTGAGGGCTTGTTGTCGGTGCGAGGCTTTGGGACGGTTTATTCGGTAGTAAATCATCAGGAAGTAGCAATTAATGCCATAGACAAAAAGAGAGAATAAGGCAAGCAGGTAAACCATCAGTAGCAGGTAATGCCCAATGCCCATTGCTTGATTTCTCCCAAAGATTGACCGTCTTCGGCAAAAAGCCTATTCTGGCAAGTAACTATACCTAGGCTACGCTGACACTAAGTGTGGTCTCGCAGATGGCCCCGAGCGACGTTTTTGCGTTTAGAGAGATACCGCTTATGAGAATAGGCATGGCATCACCTGGCCCCGGCTAGCAGAGAAGGCGGCAGCGTCTGGTCACTCTAAAATAGAAATAGACGCGGTGGTAGAAGGTTGATTATGAGCCAAAACTAGAGGACCTCACCTGGAGGAAAATTAACAAATTGTTTTCTTCAAGGCAAGAGCATTGAAAAACTGCAACGCCTTCTGCAAAAGGACACATTATTGCCCCGACGCTGCAAAACATCGATAGAAGATCATCTGATATTTGCCAAGTCGGAAATTTTGAGGTATGGAAAGATGTTATATAAAACTAATTGCCGGTCAACGAGGCGTCTGCTGTATTAATGAGAAGGCATTCCATGGAGCACAGGCGACCATTAGATCCGGATAGCTGGGTGGATGAGCACGGAGATGCGCTCTTTCGCTATGCCTTGTTCCGGATCCATGATGCCCAGGTAGCAGAGGACCTGGTCCAGGAGACCTTTCTGGCTGCTATCCGGGGCAAGGACAAGTTCGCAGGCCGTTCCTCGGTTAAAACCTGGCTCTTTGGTATTCTCAAACACAAGATCATCGATCACATCAGGAAAATAAGCAGAGAGAGGCCGGAGGAGGACATTGAGGCCATAGCAGAACTGGCTAACAAGAATTTTGATGACCAAGGAGGATGGAAATACCAACCAGCACAGTGGACCACAAATCCCGGCCTCCTTTTTCAACAACAGGAATTTTGGGAAATTTTACAAACTTGTCTAGCTGACTTGCCTCCCCGACTCAATCAAGCATTCACCTTACGGGAGCTCGATGGGCTCAGCGCAGAGGAAGTCCGTAAGATTTTAGATGTCACCCCGACTAATGGGGGCGTCATGCTTCACCGAGCCCGCATGCGTTTGAGAGAATGCT
>CP070735.1:1473254-1480363 GCA_020347625.1 Deltaproteobacteria bacterium | reverse complement strand
TTGGCAGCTTTTATGGTGAACTCCGGCTCGAAACCAAAGCGGTTCGATCTCAGGGTCATACCTTCCAGGATCTCGCGCTTGAAGACCTTGTAACAGGTTTCCATGTCAGTGAGATTCAAATTGGTGAGCGCATTGGAGAGTAAGGTGAGAAACTTGTTACCGACGTAGTGCCAGAAGAATAGGACGCGGTGCGGCCCACCCAGGAACCTCGAACCGTATACCACGTCGGCCCGGCCATCCATTATGGGTTCCAGGAGAACCGGGTATTCCCTGGGATCGTATTCCAGGTCAGCATCCTGGATAATGACCACATCGCCTGTCGCTGAATTGAAGCCGGTCCGCAGGGCAGCACCCTTACCCTGGTTGTGGTCATGGTAGAGGACCGTGACGTCTTCATGGGTCTGGTCAATCTCCTCCAATCGCTCACGTGTCCCATCAGTGGAAGCATCGTC
The DNA here is from genome assembly GCA_020347625.1 of Deltaproteobacteria bacterium. Taxonomy (GTDB): domain Bacteria; phylum Desulfobacterota; class Syntrophobacteria; order BM002; family BM002; genus BM002. The sequence goes on along the minus strand of CP070735.1, from coordinate 1,479,911 downwards.
CACTATTACGATCTCCTTGTCCACGGAGACAGCCTGGACGCGAGCGACGATTTCCTCAACTGTCCCGACCTCATTGTAAACCGGTATGACCACAGAGACTTTCATCAAGGATTACCCCTAACTTGCAAAAACGCATATGTACTCCGCTCCGCATCGAGGGCTGAGGTATTCTCGAAGCGGCGTATGTGGCCAGCCTTTGACTCCCAAAGGAGACAAATCTACCCAAATAAAACGGCAAAGGCTGGCACATCCGCAGCTCGGGATGTTACTTCCCCCGGTCCAAAGGACTTCCCCTCGCAAGGATAGCAGACCGAGCTTAAGCGGAGGGAATGGCTCAGCCCTCTATGCGGAGTTAAGTGAATAAACGATTTTCCAAATTCAAGAAGGACGCATCCGACGTCAGGCAAATAAGCAAGAAGCTTGCCACAGACCTGGCTGAAAAAAGGGTGGCCACATTCCCAATGGCGAGAAAGAAGAAGTTGGCAGCGTCAGTTGTTGCCGCCCTTGATGGGTCAACGGAAGAACTTTTGCGGGCTGCAGACAGTGGGGGAATAAAGTTATCAAGATTTCTTTTCTATCAAGGCAAACACACTGTTGAGGGTTTCCTGCAGTGCGTTAGACTTGGGGCCACCACCTTGGGCCATGTCCGGCCTGCCGCCACCCTTGCCCCCCAACTTGGCTGACAGTGTATTGATGATTTCGCCTGCATGGAAGCGGTCGATAAAATCCTTGGTCACCCCGCAGATAAGCATGGCCTTGCCATCCTCAGCCTCAGCCCCCAGCACCACTACCCCGGACTTGATCTGATCTTTGAGGTTGTCCAACATCACCCTCAGATCCTTGGGGCTGTCAACGTTTACCAATTGGGAGAGTACCTTGACGCCGTTTATCTCCCGGATATCTTGGCCGCTGGGAGCGAACTGGCGACTCATGGCCTGGGCTTTGACCCGTTCTACCTCCTTTTCCAGTTCCTTTTGCTGCGCCAACAACTTCTGCACCCGTTCAGCCAAATCATACGGAGCCGCTTTGAGGAGAGCGGCCGTTTGTTTGAGGGACTTTTCCTGGTTCTGAATATACTCGAGGGCTCCAGTTCCGGTGAGGGCCTCAATGCGGCGAATGCCAGCAGCCACCGAACTCTCTCCGGTGATCTTGAAAGGACCGATATCACCGGTGTGGTGACTATGGGTCCCGCCGCAGAGCTCCTTTGAATAGTCACCAATGGAGACCATGCGCACTTCATCACCATACTTCTCACCGAACAGCGCCATGGCCCCCTGAGCAATGGCGCTATCCGTATCTGTCACCTGGGCGGTAAGATCTTCGTTTTCGAGAATTCGCTCCGTTACCATTTTCTCGATTTTGGCAAGCTGCTCATAGGTAAGTGCTTCACCGTGGGAGAAGTCGAAGCGGAAATAATCCGGTCCCACGTAAGAGCCCTGCTGTTTTACGTGGTCACCGAGAACGGACCTGAGAACATGATGAAGAATGTGGGTTGCGGTGTGATTCCGTTCAGTGGCCTTGCGCTTTTCATCGTCCACAGCCAAGGTCACTTCTTCTCCTACCTTGGCTGTTCCCTGCAGGACCTTACAAACATGGACGAGCAAATCACCCGGTGTTCTTTGGGTGGTTTCAACTTCGAGAGTGAAACCCATGCCGGTGATGCGTCCGCAGTCCCCCACCTGGCCGCCGGCTTCTCCATAAAAGGGGGTTTGCTCACAGACCACTTCAACCTTCTGACCTTCGCTCACTTCATCAACGGCACCAGCCTCAGTGAGCAAAGCTAGAATAACTGACTGATCCTCCGTCCTGCCGTAACCGGTAAAGGTGGTGGTCACCCCCTGGGCCGCAAGCTGCTTCAGGGCCTCTGAGGTTTCCATGACCCCGGACACCTTGAAGGCGGCCCTGGAACGTTGCCGCTGCTCTTCCATGAATTGGTCGAACCCGGCCTCATCCACCTGAAAGTCCTGGTCCCGAGCCATATCCATGACAATATCGATGGGAAAACCATAAGTATCGTAGAGTTTAAAGATGGTTTCGCCAGGGAAGGTCTTGCTGTCGGCCTTTTTCAATTTCTCCACCTCTTCCTGCAGTTTGCTCAAGCCCCGGTCGAGAGTGGCGGAAAAAGACTTCTCTTCGTTGATCAGAGCCATCTGGATATAGCTTCTGCTCTTGGTAATATCTGGATAAGTGTCGGACATGGCAGCGATGACCCCATTCGCCACCTCTTGCAGGAAGGGCTTGTCGATGCCCAGGAGTCTGCCGTGGCGCACCGCCCTGCGAATGACCCGCCGCAAAACATAGCCGCGTCCCTCGTTGCTGGGCAAGACGCCATCGCCGATGAGAAAAGTTGCAGCACGGCCGTGGTCGGCGATCACCTTGATAGATACGTCCTTTTCTGGATCCTTACCGTGAGAGTGGCCGCTTAGCTGCTCAATGACGCCGATAATCTCTTGAAAGATGTCGATGTCGTAGTTGGAAGGTACTTTCTGCAATACCGCGGCAATGCGTTCCAGACCGGCGCCCGTGTCAATAGACGGAGCAGGAAGTGGCTCCATGCTGCCATCTTCCTTACGGTTGAACTGCATGAACACCAGGTTCCACAGTTCCAGGAAACGGTCGCAATCACAAACACCCGGGGCGCAATCTGGCCCACATGCCATATGCTCGCCCTGGTCGATTAAAATCTCAGAGCAAGGCCCGCAGGGGCCGGTGTCCCCCATGGCCCAGAAATTTTCACTCGTCGGCAGGGTGAGTATTCTCTCTCGTGGGAGGTATCGATTCCACTCCTCCAGTGCTTCTTCATCTACGCCCAGCCCCATCTCTTCGTCACCTTCGTGCACAGAGGCGTAGAGTTTGCCTTTGTCAAGGTCGAGGTGATCAGTGAAAAATTCCCAGCCGAAACGGATGGCGTCCTTCTTGAAATAGTCGCCAAAAGAGAAATTGCCCAACATCTCGAAAAAGGTGTGGTGCCGGGCAGTACGGCCCACGTTGCGCAAATCATTGTGCTTGCCCCCGGCTCGCATGCATTTTTGACAGGAGGTGGCCCTCACATAGTCTCTCTTCTCCTCACCTAAAAGGGGTCGCTTGAACTGGACCATGCCTGCGGTGGTAAAAAGAAGGGTGGGATCGTCGTGGGGTACCAGTGAGGAACTCTTGACAATCGTATGCTCATTGGTTTTGAAGTATTCAAGAAATGCTCTTCTCAGCTCAGCCGTTTTCATTCTTCCGATTGCTCCTCATCACCATTGTCCGTTATCTTCAGGCCGTATGCTTCCCTGACCTTCCGTTCGATGGCGCTGCAAATATCCGAGTGCTCCTGCAAGAAAGCCTTGACATTCTCACGGCCCTGGCCCATTCGTTCTCCACCGTAGGAGTACCAGGCACCGCTCTTGTCAACGATGTTAAGGGCTGTGGCCATGTCCAGAATGTCTCCTTCCTTGGAGATTCCCTGGCCGTACATGATGTCAAATTCCGCCACCTTGAAAGGAGGGGCTAATTTGTTTTTGACGGCCTTGACCCGAGTGCGATTGCCAATGGTCTCCTGTCCATCTTTGATGGCGCTTAGCCTTCGAATGTCCAGCCGTATAGAGGAATAAAACTTGAGCGCATTACCACCAGTCGTAGTCTCCGGGTTTCCGAAAAGAACGCCCAGTTTCATGCGGATCTGGTTGATAAAAATCACTGTCGTCTTGGACTTACTGATGGCGGCGGTGAGCTTACGCAGCGCCTGGGACATGAGGCGAGCTTGCAATCCCATGTGAGCGTCACCCATCTCCCCTTCGATCTCGGCTCGAGGCACCAGGGCAGCCACTGAATCAATGACCACCGCATCCATGGCACCGCTGCGCACGAGGACTTCGGTAATCTCCAGAGCCTGCTCACCGGTATCAGGCTGGGAGATGAGTAGGTCATCCACGTTGACTCCCAGTTTGCGAGCGTAGCTGAGATCGAGGGCGTGCTCTGCGTCGATAAAGGCCCCAATCCCACCTCTCTTTTGTGCTTCGGCCACAATATGGAGTGCCAGAGAGGTCTTACCGGAGGCCTCCGGGCCGAAGATCTCTACCACTCTTCCCCTGGGCACACCCCCGAGTCCCAGGGCGACATCCAGAGATAGGGCGCCGGTGGGAATTACCGGGATGTCGGCAACGGTGGCATCGCTACCCAAGCGCATGATAGCTCCCTTGCCGAATTGCCTTTCAATTTGGCCCATGGCCAATTCAACGGCTTGCTGTCTTTCTTTTGTGCTGGGCATGGCTTTTTCCTTTTTTGCGAATTTCCTGGCCGTACTTGCATGGCTTTCCCGGAGCCAATAACAATCCCGCTGTCAGGTGGATGCATATCAAGGTGGTGCCGGTGCGGCAAGAGGCATGCGGTGCAGCTTCGTGTAGATCGCCCCGGTTGGCCTAAGATCACTTTTATACAATATTATTTCATCTGCGTCAAAAGAATTGAATTTCGGCATTTCCAGCGCTGAAATGGCGTCAATCAACGGTTGACACTTGCGCCTGTCCTTGACCCGTCCTAGGGTGAGATGGGCACGGAACGCAAGCTGTTCGCGGGCAAAACCTAAGAGCTCCAGAGCATTTTCAAGACGAGCCTGTATGCGGCCAAGCCTTTCCACCTGACCCTGGATACCCACCCAGATTACGCGTGGTCTGCGTTGACTCGGAAATGCACCTAAGCCACCGGCGCAAAGTGTGAGCGGCGCTTCGTCCCGAACCACCTTGGTCGCCGCTGCGGCAATTTCGTCCACTTGCCCTGGGTGAATATTCCCCAAAAACTTCAAAGTCAGGTGTATGCTACCGGGTCTCACCCAGCGCACTGCACCCCTGCTCCGTTTCAGTTGTTCCTGGATCTCAGCGAATCCCCTTTTGGTCTCTTCCGGCAAGTCAATGGCAATAAATGATCGAATCATAAGATACTTTCACGATCGAATCTTGATTACAGCAACCTTTCCCCTAGTGCTCTTTTTCAGCCCTTATTAATAATACAGTTGCAAGGGATCGAGGCATTATCCGGGCATCCAACCAGGCGAGGCCAGCGTAAAAAAGATTTGCCCCCTGGAAAATTGCGGTAAGAAACCGCATGATACCCGGTTGTCCAGTTTCACTTGGCTTTAGCGTTTTGTGCTTTTGGACAAGCGAAAAACAGAACAGGACGAAGCACATTGTAACCTTTTCCAGAGGGCCCAACACCTTTTGGATGGAAATTGAACTCAAGCCGACCGCTTCCAATCTATCTGTCATCTCGGTTAACTCGTAGCGGCGTAAGTGATTTACGAAGCGATCATCATAGGTAAAATAGACCTGGCGGTGCGGAAAGGTGAGAATGAGTTGACTGGACAGCCTCATCACCCGAGCCAATTCTTTCAGTGCCAGTCGATCATCTGTTAAGTGTTCCAGAACCTCCGAGCAGATGGTCTGATCGAATACGTCGGACTTAAAGGGCAGATGCATCCCATCTGCGACCACGTAAAATCCTTTACCATGTCTGCGCCTAAGAATCTGGAGAGCCGCTAAAGATATGTCAGAATAAACAATGGCGTCTGTATTGGTGATCATAGGGGAGAGACCACTTCCCACCTCCAGGATCAAGCCAAGGTTGTTGATCATGATATTTTTCTCCACCGCTCTCTTGCGGAGGAGGTAGTTATACAGATAATTCTTTAAGAGAACGTAATTTTCTTCCTCGAAAAGATCATCAAAAGGATTACTGTGTGAGACTTCCATTTTGCCTTTGTTCTTGTTTGCCCCGCTGTATCAGACGGTTGCGTATTGGCATCTAAATGGAGTTCAACTGCCTCATTTAGGAGGAAATAACTTTGAGTTGATAAGCTTCAATTGTGCCAACCGGAAGGTCAACCCGGTCGACAAACATCCGAAGCCGTATTGGACACTTCGTTGAAAATTAATGGATGAGGCCTCGGTAAAATACTTGGTTGGGCAGGTGACCTCGGCTATTGTGTGACCAAACCACAAAATTTGCGCCAACATTTGGTTATCAAAGACAAAATCATCAGAGTTCTGCTCGAGGGGAAGCTGTTCCAGGAGTTTTCTGGAAAAGGCCCTGTAGCCGGTGTGATACTCGGAAAGTTTGGCCCCCAGCATGATGTTCTCCGCAAATGTGAGAAAGCGATTCGCCACATACTTCCAAGTGGGCATGCCGCCTTTCAGGGCATAGCCGCCAAGAATTCTGGAGCCCAACACGCAGGGGTACAGGTCGTTACCAATTATGGAAATCATCGCAGGGATTAACTTCGGGCTATACTGGTAGTCGGGGTGGACCATGACGATGATGTCACCCCCCTGCTCCAGGGCGAGTTTGTAGCAGGTCTTCTGGTTAGCACCGTAGCCTTGGTTGCGTGGATGAACCTGGACAATGGTGTTGGGCAGGGTTCTGGCGATGGCTACGGTCTCATCCTGACTGCCATCGTCCACCACGATCACCAAATCGACAACATCCTGCTCCATGACCTCATCATAGGTCTTGCGCAATGTTTGGGCTGCATTATAGGCGGGCATTACCACGACGACTTTTTGGTTTTTGAACATAGGGCTAGCCTCGCAGAACAACAAACTTTCGGACCGGGAGGTTTAAACAGTTATATGTTAAACGTTATAGATTATACGGAAAAACATCAATTACCATTCTGGTACC
>CP070735.1:1449988-1473154 GCA_020347625.1 Deltaproteobacteria bacterium | reverse complement strand
TTTTGAGGTGGACCGGCGGGCCAACAGGATAGAGATCAAAAAGGCAGTCGAGAGGATCTTCAAAGTTAAGGTCGAGGATGTGCGTACCATGAATTATCAGGGTAAGCGCAAGCGACTTGGTCCAACCGTGGGTCGGCGATCCCATTGGAAAAAAGCCATTGTGACCCTGAAACCGGGGGAAAAGATCGAGTTCTTTGAAGGAGTGTAGCTGTTAGTCATTAGTCAACGGTCATTTGTGAAATAAGAGGAATTTTTAATCAGCATTATTCGCAATCCGTCAGTATGAATAATTTCTTGCGATGACCAGTGACAAATGACAAATGACCAAAAGCGAGGCGATTTATGGCAATCAAGAAGGTGAAGCCGACGTCACCCGGGAGGCGGTTTCAAACTTATCCGACATTTGAGGAAATTACGCGGAGCAAACCGGAAAAAAGTCTGTTGCGGCCGCACAAGAAATCAGGAGGACGCAACAGCTATGGCCGGATTACTGTGCGCCATCGGGGGGGTGGGCACAAGCGCAGGTACCGAATCATCGATTTCAAACGTGAGAAGACCGATATTCCTGCCCGGGTTGCCAGTATCGAGTACGATCCAAACCGCTCTTCAAGGATTGCACTTCTCCACTATGTTGACGGTGAAAAGCGTTACATCCTTGCGCCCCTGGGAATGCAGGTTGGCGATACCATCATTTGTAGCGAATCAGCCGATATCAAACCGGGCAACGCCCTGCCGTTACAAAAGATTCCCCTGGGCACCATCATCCACAATGTGGAGATGAAAGTAGGAAAAGGTGGGCAGCTGGCGCGCAGCGCTGGGACAGGAATCCAGCTCATGGCGAAAGAGGGTCGTTATGCCCTGCTCAAGTTGCCCTCTGGGGAGCTGCGGAGGGTGTTGTTGGAGTGTAAAGCCACCATCGGCCAGGTGGGCAATATTGATCACGAGAACGTAAGTCTCGGCAAGGCGGGGCGAAAGCGCTGGCTTGGGCGCAGATCCAAGGTGCGCGGTGTTGCCATGAATCCGGTGGATCATCCCCACGGCGGTGGCGAGGGAAAGAGCTCCGGAGGACGTCATCCAGTTAGCCCATGGGGGATGCCCACCAAAGGGTATCGAACCCGCAGGCCAAAGCCCAGTGATAAGTTCATAGTGAAAATGCGTCCCCGTTAGTGCAATAGGAGGCAAGCGTGCCACGATCGCTTAAAAAAGGTCCATTTGTTGATGATAAACTGATGAGAAAGGTGCTTCAGGCTCAGGAAAGCCGGGATCACCGGATGATCAAGACTTGGTCTCGTCGCTCCACAATTCTCCCTGAGTTTGTGGGTTTGACCATAGCGGTGCACAACGGTAAGAAATTCATTCCTGTATTTGTCAGCGAGAATATGGTTGGGCATAAACTGGGTGAATTTGCGCCCACCCGGACATTTTATGGCCATGCGGGCGATCGGAAGAGTCGTTTGAAAGGCAAGAGGTAAGAAAGGTCGAGGACGGAGGCTACGCGAGCCGGCCAGAGGACACAGATCATGGAAGTCAAAGCAGTTACCCGATATGTCAGAATATCACCGCACAAGGCACGCTTGGTCACTGAGCTAGTTAAGGGAAAACCGGTTGAGGAGGCCCTTACTACCCTAAAATTCGTGCCCAAAAAGGGTGCACGGCTGGTGAGCAAAACGCTTCAGTCCGCCTTGGCCAACGCCGAGCAGAATCCGAACATTGATGTAGACACTCTCTATATCAAGCGCATTTTCGTAGACGAAGGCCCCAGCATGAAACGTTGGCGAGCTCGTGCTATGGGAAGAGCCACCAGGATTCTCAAGAGGACCAGTCATATAACTGTAATCTTGGACGAAGCTTAAGATTCTATTAGCCAATAACAATTTTAGACATTTTAGACATTTTAGACACTTTACTTTGGAGGTGAAGGTTGGGACAAAAGGTACATCCGGTCGGGCTGAGGCTAGGCATCATTCGATCGTGGGATTCCAAGTGGTTTGCCAAAAGGCAATATGCCAAACTCGTGCATGAAGATGCCAAGATGCGGGATTTTCTCAAAAGTAAACTTTTTCATGCCGGGGTCTCTCGGATCGAGATTGCCCGGGCAGCTGACCGGGCGAGGATTCGCATACATACCGCCCGCCCAGGTATCGTGATCGGCAAAAAGGGTGCCGAGATCGAAGCCCTTAAGCGGCAGCTGGAACAGATGGTAAAGCGTGAAATCCTTATCGATATTCAGGAAGTGCGAAAGCCGGAGATGGATGCCACTTTAGTGGCCGAGAATATTGCTTTGCAGCTAACGCGTCGGGTCGCTTTTCGCCGGGCCATGAAGAAGGCCGTGAGCTCAGCACTAAAGTTTGGTGCCAAAGGAGTACGAGTCGCCTGTGCCGGCCGCTTGGGAGGCGCAGAGATGGCAAGGCGGGAGTGGTATCGGGAGGGGAGAGTCCCATTGCATACACTTCGGGCTGACATCGATTATGGTACCGCAGTAGCCAAGACCACTTATGGGGTGATTGGCGTTAAAGTTTGGATTTTCAAAGGCGAGGTCTTGACCTGATTGATGCGTGGTTTAAACAACGGTTTTACTAGTAAGAACTTTTGGAGATAGCTGGATATGTTGGCACCTAAGAAGGTGAAGTACCGGAAAAAACAAAAGGGGCGAATGAAGGGCAAGGCTTATCGCGGCTGCAACTTGGTATTTGGCGATTACGGGCTGCAGGCTACCGAGTGTTCTTGGATGACGGCTCGGCAGATCGAGGCGGCTCGGATTGCCATGACTCGGCATATCAAGAGAGGTGGCAAGATCTGGATCCGAGTTTTTCCAGACAAGCCAATCACCAAGAAACCCACGGAGACCAGAATGGGAAAGGGTAAAGGGTCTCCTGAAGGTTGGGTGGCCGTGGTTCGCCCTGGCAAGATCCTCTACGAGATGGAAGGCGTGCCCGAACCGGTTGCCAGGGAAGCCTTTAGGTTGGCCGGCCACAAACTGGGCTTTAAGACTAAATTCGTCAGCCGTGGAGGGAGCCAATGAAGGCCAGCGAATTTCGTGATCTGAGCATTGAAGAGCTAGAAGTGAAAGAAAAAGAGTTGGCGGAAGCACTCTTTAATCTGAAATTCCAGCATGCCACGGGCCAGTTGGATAACACGGCCCAACTTGGAAAAACCCAGAAGGATATAGCACGAGTAAAGACCATCTTGGTAGAGAAGCGACGGGAACAATGAGGATCAAAGCATGAAAAAGAGAGGCTTACGAAAGACTCAGACCGGCATTGTCATCAGCAACAAAATGGACAAGACCGTGGTGGTGCAAGTGGACAGGCTGGTCAAACATCCAACGTACAAGAAGTACGTCCGCAGACGTTCAAAATACACAGTGCATGATGAGAACAATGCCTGCCAGATGGGCGATCGAGTGCTGATACGAGAAACTAGGCCCCTAAGCAAGACCAAACGCTGGCAGGTGAGCCAGATCGTTGAAAAGGCGGTTATTACCTAGCGGAGTGAGCGATGATCCAGTCAGAGACCAAGCTGTTAGCCGCTGACAATTCAGGAGCAAAGAAGCTTTATTGTATAAAGGTTCTAGGGGGATCCCGCAGGCGTTATGCGAGGGTGGGAGACATCATCGTGGTATCAGTCAAGGAGGCCATCCCCCACGCCAAGGTGAGACCAGGCGATGTGATGCGAGCAGTGGTGGTGCGGACCAAGAAAGAGATTCGTCGGCGGGATGGCTCCTACATTCGCTTTGACGATAATTCTGCAGTGCTAGTGAATCAACAGCGTGAACCCATTGGCACCCGCATATTTGGCCCGGTGGCGCGCGAATTACGAGCCAAGGGATTCATGAAAATCATCTCTCTGGCGCCAGAGGTGATCTAACAAGAGGGTCCGGCTAGAGGAAGATTTGATGGCACAGAGAAAAAGGTACCATATCAAGAAAAATGACACGGTTATGGTCATTGCCGGCAAGGAGCAGGGAAAGACCGGCAAGGTTCTCAAGATTTTGCCCAAGAAGGACAGGGCGGTGGTGGAGAAGGTAAACTTCATAAAGCGTCACACCCGACCAGGGGCCCACAGCCGTCAGGGAGGTATCATCGAAAAAGAGAACCCCATCAATATCTCCAACCTCATGGTGATCTGTGGCAAGTGCACGGATCCCACCCGGGTGGGCCGAAGGGTGCTAGAGGACGGTAGCAGAGTGCGCTACTGCAAGAAATGCGACGAGATTATCGAGTAACAGGACAAGGGGTGGTGTTTTTGGCGGTGAAAATATAGAGGGTTGATTGGATGTCCAGATTAATAGAAACGTATCAGAAAGATTTAATGCCTGCACTTACCAGGGAGTTTAACTACAAGAGCCCGATGGAGGTTCCCAGCCTGCAGAAGATTATTCTCAACATGGGGCTTGGGGAGGCCATTCAAAACATCAAAGTGTTGGACGCAGCGATGGAGGAACTGGCTCTAATCGCCGGGCAGCGCCCGGTGGTGACCCGAGCGCGTAAGTCCATTGCCTCTTTTAAGTTGCGCGAGGGAATGCCTATAGGATGCATGGTTACCCTCAGAAAACTTCGGATGTATGAGTTTTTTGACAAATTGGTCAATATAGCGCTTCCCCGAGTGAGGGACTTTCGAGGTCTGTCAGATAAGTCTTTTGATGGCCGGGGGAACTATACCCTGGGCATCAAGGAACACATCATTTTTCCAGAGATCGATTACGACAAGATTGACAAGATAAAGGGATTGAACATCAGTATCGTCACTACAGCAAAAACCGATGAAGAAGGCAAGACACTGTTGAAAATGATGGGTATGCCCTTCAGGAACTAACAAGCACGGAGGAGAGAACCTTGGCAAAAAAGTCACTCATTGCCAAAGCAGCAAGAGAACCGAAGTTCAAGGTGCGGGCATATAATCGCTGCCCCCTTTGTGGACGCCCTCGGGCCTTTTTGCGCAAGTTTGGCATCTGCCGCATCTGTTTCCGCGACATGGCGCTGCGAGGCGAGCTTCCTGGCGTCATCAAATCAAGCTGGTAGCAAAGGAGCACGTCTATGGTAATGACTGATCCCATTGCAGATTTTATTACCCGCATTCGTAATGCATGTATGGCGAGGTTTGAACAGGTTGATATCCCCTCCTCCAAGATGAAACTGAGCCTCGCTAAAATGCTCAAAGAAGAGGGTTACATCAAGAACTACAAACTCATCAAAGACAAGAAACAAGGCACCTTACGATTGTATTTAAAATACGACGAAGATAACCTGCCAGTCATTGGTGGTCTGGAGCGGATAAGCAAGCCAAGCTGTAGGATATACGTTCGCCACGACAAGATTCCGTATGTATTTAAAGGGTTGGGCACTGCGATCCTCTCTACCTCAAAGGGTATACTCACCGACCGGGAAGCCCGCAGACAGAAAGTTGGTGGGGAACTCCTGTGTAAGGTCTGGTAGTCGATTGGCTGGCAATTTGGAGCCGCTGAGGAGAATGTTGCATGTCACGAATTGGTAAACAACCTATTCAATTGCCACCCGGAGTAAAAGTGAATCTCCGTGGTTCTGAGATAGAGGTGAGTGGAACCAAAGGCACGCTGAAGCGCGAGCTACCTTCTAAAGTGAAGGTCGAAGTGAGCGACGGAACTATCCTGGTGAGTCCTGTCGACGGTGGCAGAGAGGCTAGAGCGCGCCATGGGCTGACCAGGACGCTGATTAACAATATGGTGGTGGGCGTATCCGATGGTTACACCAGGATACTGGAAATTAGCGGTGTGGGCTATCGTGCCGACGTTAAAAGTGGCACGTTACACCTGAGCTTGGGTTATTCTCATCCCATTGAGTTCAAATTACCCAAAGGTATCGAGGCTTCTGTTGACAAACAGAATCGCATCACCTTGAGTGGTATTGATAAGGAGCTGCTGGGTTTAACCGCTGCGAAAATTCGCGCCTTCCGTCGCTGTGAACCATACAAGGGCAAAGGTATCAGATATTCCGACGAAGTGGTACGGAGGAAAGTCGGTAAAGCTGGAATCAAGCAGCAGATATAATATAGATGGCGAATTCAAAACTTAATTCTGGTTAGTAAAACTGAGCAGCCGGAATCACATATGGAGAACAAACCGGCCCCTTTGAGTTTGTCGCTTTAGACTAAAGGTGTAAGCAATGGCATCGAGGATTAACCCCAGGCAGGAGGCACGCCTCAAACGGAAGAGGCGGATACGGAAAAAGATATCTGGAAATCCAGAGCGACCAAGGCTCAGTGTCTTCCGCACCAGTAGACACATTTACGCCCAGGTGATCGATGATTTCAACGGTGTGACCCTTGCTGCGGCTTCCACCTTACATCCGGAGATCCGCCAGCAAGAAAAGGTTAAGGGGAAAATAGAAGACGCCAAGCGGGTGGGAAAGCTGGTCGCCGACAAAACCAAGGCCAAAGGGATCGCCCAGGTCGTTTTTGATCGCAACGGATTTTTGTATCATGGCAGGGTGCGCGCCCTTGCCGAGGCAGTCAGGGAGGCAGGACTGGAGTTTTAGAAGCGAGCAACTGTCAGCTCCCAGCGAGTTAATGAAAAGCTAGTTCATATTAACAAAGACTCGCTCAGAAGATTGTAGGCAGTAAGTGGTAATTCTGTGTATTTCTGATAGCTGATGGCTGAACGCTGAGAGCTGAAAAAGGAGAAATTCCCTTGTATGAGATGGATGCCAAGGAGCTGCAATTAATTGATAAAGTGATACACATCAGTCGTGTAGCCAAGGTTGTTAAAGGTGGTCGACGCTTTAGTTTCAGTGCCATCGTTGTAGTGGGTGACGGCCAGGGTTCGGTGGGTGCTGCTCTGGGAAAGGCGAATGAGGTACCAGAGGCAATCCGCAAAGGGGTGGAGTTGGCCAAGAAGAATATGTTCAAAGTGCCTCTCGTCAACAATACCATCCCATATGAGATACTCGGCAAGTTTGGTGCAGCCAGTGTGCTGCTGAAACCGGCCTCCGAGGGAACCGGCGTCATTGCCGGCGGTGCTGTACGGGCCATTATGGAGGCGGCCGGGGTGAATGATATCCTAACTAAATGTCTGGGGTCGAACAATCCACACAATGTGGTGAAGGCGACTATCGAGGGCTTGCGTCTGCTGCGCAGTCCCGAGCAGATCGCCAAAAGGCGTGGCAAAACTCTGGAAGAGATCAAGGCATAAGCCGCAAGGCGCATAGCGCAAAGCGTAACTGCAAGGTATCGCTTCAATGAGTCAGATTAGAGAATCGAGAGTTCATCAGAACAAAACTTATTTTATCTTCTGACTTTTAGCTTTACGCTCTGCGCCATGCGTTTTAGACTTCGTGGTTGGATAATCCGGGTGGCTGCATAGAGAAACGTAGAAGAGGCAAAATATGGCAAAGGAGATCAAGGTAAAACTGGTTCGCAGCATGGTGGGAAGACCAGAGAAACACAGAAAAATTCTCAGAGGCCTTGGCCTTACCCGGATGCATAAGACGGTTACCCTATACGACACCCCTGAAATTCTGGGGGCAATTCGTAAAGTGCGGCATATGGTAGAAGTATCGCAGGCATGAAGGATTGCCGAGACTTACATCAACGATTCAACATAATTGTGATAACAGGTAAGCGATGAGACTGGATGAATTGAAACCACCTCGAGGAGCGAGGAAAAAACCTAGAAGAGTAGGACGTGGAACGGGATCAGGGCGCGGTAAGACATCTGGTCGAGGGACCAAAGGCCAGGGGTCTCGCTCTGGAGGAGGTACGCCACCCGGATTCGAAGGTGGCCAGATGCCTTTGCAGCGGCGTCTTCCCAAACGGGGTTTTAGCAATCCCTTCAAGAAAGCCTATGCGGAGATCAATGTCAGGGATCTGGAGCGGTTCGCTCCCGACAGTGTCGTGGATGAAGAGCTTCTCCGGCAAAGCGGTCTGGTAAAAGGGAGATTCGACGGTATCAAGTTGTTAGGTACCGGTGATATTTCTAAACCGCTTACTGTCAAAGTACATCGCTGCAGTGCAGGGGCGCGTGAAAAGGTTGAGGCTGTAGGTGGCAGCGTGGAGGTAGTCTAGGGCACGATGTGAGATACGAGATTCCGGCGGACGTGGTTGGTGTTCCCACATCTCACATCCCCCATCAATCAGCATCACCTCCAAATGATAAGGAGCTAAGCTCAATTGCTTGATGGATTCCAGGCCATAGGGAAAATTCCAGAGCTCAAACGTCGTATCCTGATGACGTTTGCGTTGTTGGCAGTTTACAGGGTCGGCGTGCATGTCCCAACTCCAGGGATCAACGCCGAGGCCTTGCAGGCGTTTTTTAGCCAGGCGCAGGGGACCCTTTTGGGACTTTTTGATATGTTTGCTGGCGGTGCTCTCAGCAATTTGTCGGTTTTTGCCCTGGGCATTATGCCTTACATCAGTGCCTCTATTATCTTGCAGTTACTGACGGTGGTTATCCCCTATCTGGATCGGCTCAACAAAGAGGGTGAAGCAGGGCGGAAAAAGATCACCCAGTACACTCGCTACGGTACGGTGCTGCTTAGTTTGATTCAGGGCTTCGGCATTGCCTTTGGCCTGGAGGGTATGAGCGGACCGGGGGGAGAGATGGTGGTCTTAAGTCCCGGGTGGGGCTTCAGGGTGATGACGGTGATTACCCTCACCGCGGGTACGGCTTTTATTATGTGGCTGGGAGAGCAGATCACCGAGCGGGGTATTGGCAATGGCATCTCGCTCATCATTTTTGCAGGAATTGTTGCGCGTATGCCGGCTGCCATTATCAACACCATGCGGATGTGGAAGGCAGACACGCTCTCCACCTTCATGATCCTCATTTTGCTGGTAATGATGATTGTCGTGGTGGCAGTTATAATTTTTGTGGAACGAGGCCAGCGAAAGATCCCGGTGCAGTATGCCAAGCGCGTGGTGGGACGCAAGATGTATGGCGGTCAGAGTACTCATTTGCCCCTGAAGGTGAATACTGCTGGGGTGATTCCTCCGATTTTTGCCTCCTCCATTATTATGTTTCCTGCCACCATTGCCAATTTCATCCAAATACCCTGGATGAAATCCATAGCCGATGCGGTGGCGCCTGGGAAAGTGGTCTACAGTCTACTCTACGTGGGCTTCATCATCTTCTTTTGCTATTTCTATACGGCGGTGGTTTTCAACCCTGTGGATGCTGCGGAAAACATGAAGAAATACGGGGGCTTTATCCCGGGTATTCGCCCTGGTAAGCGTACCGCTGACTACATCGACCGGGTCCTGTCCCGCATAACATTTGGTGGAGCCCTGTACGTCTCGGCGGTGTGCGTGCTGCCCACCATACTTATTCAAAAATTTCGGGTCCCCTTCTATTTCGGCGGGACGGCGTTGCTGATTGTCGTAGGTGTTGCCATCGATACGGTGGCCCAGATAGAGTCTCACATGCTGACGAGGCACTATGAGGGTTTTATTAAGAAATCACGAGTGAAAGGCAGGCGGTAAAACCGCCTGCCAAGTAGATAGACTGGTTGGAATTAGTTGCTGTGTGTGATCTTTTCTACAACGGGAAAGGGAGGGTGCTATGAACATCATTTTGCTGGGGCCACCAGGAGCAGGTAAGGGAACGCAAGCCAAGATGCTCGTTGACCAGTATCAGATCCCGCAGATATCAACAGGGGACATTCTCCGGGCTGCCGTCAAGGAGGGCACCCAGTTGGGGAAAGAGGCCAAGAGCTACATGGACAAAGGCGAACTGGTCCCCGATTCGGTGGTGATTGGTATTGTTGAGGAACGCATTAAGGAACCTGATTGCGCTAAGGGTTATATGCTGGATGGCTTTCCCAGAACCGTTCCACAGGCAGAGGCTCTAGACGGGATGTTACAAAATCTTAGCTCCATGATTGATCACGTGGTGAGCATCGAGGTGGGCAAGGAAGAATTGGTCAAACGCCTCACCGGGAGACGCACTTGCCGCGAATGTGGTGCGGGTTATCATGTCATGTTTGATCCTCCAAAAACGGAAGATGTCTGCGATAAGTGCGGCGGTGAACTCTATCAGCGGGACGATGATAATGTTGAGACGGTGACTTCACGTTTGGAGGTCTATGAGGCGCAGACCCTGCCGCTCATTGGCTATTACAAGACGCAAGGGAAGGTAAGACCCATCGACGGCGTGGGTGATATAAAAGACATTTTCGGCCGGATCACTCAGGTGCTTTCTTGAACAAGAAGGGAACGGTTTGATTCATTTAAAATCTCCGCGTGAAATCCAAGTCATGCGGGATGCCAACCGCATAGTTGCGGAGATCTTGGCTGAACTCAGGGAACAGATTACTCCTGGCATCAGTACCATGGAGTTGAATGAGATCGGCGAAAGTCTGGCGGCCAAACGGAATGCTCGTCCGGCTTTCAAGGGATTCAATGGCTTTCCCTACGCGCTCTGTGCCTCAATAAATGAGGAAGTTGTGCATGGAATGCCCTCACTCAAGCGGATCTTGCGGGAGGGAGACATTATCAGTCTGGACTTCGGAGTTGTCCACAAGGATTTTTATGGAGACGCCGCCATCACTGTCCCGGTGGGGCAGGTGGATGACATGTCCAGGGAGCTGATACAGGCAACGGAGGAGGCATTATACCGAGGGATTGCCCAGGCCGCTGCCGGGAATCGCCTCTCGGACATCTCTCACGCTATTCAAAGTCATGTTGAGGCCAAAGGATTTTCGGTGGTACGGGAGTTTGTGGGGCATGGTATAGGCCGGAGTTTGCATGAAAGTCCGCAGATTCCCAACTATGGTTCCCCGGGCCTGGGCGTAAGGCTCAAACCCGGCATGGTGCTGGCCATCGAGCCAATGATCAATCAGGGAGAGTACGGCGTGGAGATTCTCGGAGACGGTTGGACGGCGGTAACTAAGGATCGTAGTCGTTCGGCCCACTTTGAGCATTCAATCGCCATAACAGAAAACGGACCGGAGATCCTTTCTGAACTTTAGGGGATCCTGGTCTCTCCATTGCAAGGCACGAATGCCAACTTGGAGGCGCCAATGGCCAAGGAAGAAGCGATAGAGGTTGAGGGTACGGTGGTGGAGCCTCTGCCCAATGCCATGTTTAGGGTAGAGCTGGAAAATGGCCATCGAATCCTTGCCCACATCTCCGGAAAGATGCGGATGCATTTCATCAAAATTCTTCCCGGAGACAGGGTAACCGTTGAACTATCGCCATATGACTTGAGTCGAGGACGGATTACCTATCGGGCCAAATAACCGCAGGGGCAGCGGATGGCCACACCTACCGCGAGAGTGCGGCAGGATGGAGAACGTCTTATGAAAGTGCGGGCTTCGGTTAAGCGTATTTGCCGAAAATGTAAGATTATTAAACGTCATGGTGTCGTACGCGTCATCTGTGAGAATCCCCGCCACAAGCAGCGTCAGGGATGATAATGGAGGGTTGTACCATTGGCACGTATTGCAGGCATTGATTTGCCGAAAAATAAACGGATAGAGATAGCGCTTACCTACATTTACGGTATCGGGCGTACCACATCCCAGAAAATTCTGGACAAAGCCAATGTGGACCGCAACACCAAGTCAGACCTTCTCACCGAGGAGGAGATCAACACGATCCGCCGCGTCATTGATAGCGATTACAAGGTTGAAGGTGACTTGAGGACTGAGGTTTCGATGAACATCAAGCGGCTGATGGATCTGGGTTGCTATCGTGGACTTCGTCACCGGCGGGGCATGCCGGTTCGTGGTCAGCGCACCCATACCAACGCCCGTACTCGAAAGGGACCTCGGCGGTCCATGATCGGTCGACGTAAGAAGTAGGGTTTCCAGAAGAGGGGTAAAGGAACGAATATCACTTAATGATATGAGGTGTTTAGTAATAAGAATGCTGGAGGCATTGAGCTAGGAGAAGAAATGGTTAAGGCAAAGGGAAAGGGTTCCCGAAAGAAAAAAGAGCGTAAGAATATACAAAACGGCATAGCCCATATACAGTCCACCTTCAACAATACCATCATCACCATCACGGATGTGAGTGGCAATGTCATTGCTTGGTCCAGTGCTGGCAGTCAGGGCTTCAAGGGGTCCCGCAAGAGCACGCCTTTCGCAGCGCAGCTTGCAGCAGATGATGCGGCCAAGAAAGCTCAAGAGCATGGGGTGCAGAACATAGAGGTCTATGTGAAGGGTCCAGGTTCAGGCCGTGAGGCTGCCCTGCGCGCCCTGCAGGCAGCCGGCTTTAACGTTACACTCATCCGGGATGTAACGCCTATTCCCCACAACGGATGTCGTCCACCAAAAAGGCGGCGGGTGTAAGCGAGGAGGTTCATTTTGGCTCGATATACCGAATCTGTATGCCGTATCTGTCGTCGTGAAAATCTCAAGCTGTTTCTGAAAGGCGACCGCTGTTATTCGGACAAATGCGCTTATGAGAGACGTAGCTATCCTCCCGGCCAACACGGTCAGGGTAGAAAGAAGTTTTCCGACTACGGTATCCAGTTGCGAGAAAAACAAAAAGTAAAGAGGATGTACGGTCTGCTGGAACGCCAGTTCCGCTTCTATTTCCATAAAGCGGAGCGACAAAAGGGCATTACCGGCACCAACCTTTTGGTCCTCCTGGAACGACGGTTGGACAATGTTGTCTACCGCATGGGTTTTGCAAATTCCAGGTCCCAAGCCAGGCAATTGGTGCGGCACAACCATTTTTTCGTCAACGGCAAGAGGGTCAACATTCCCTCGTATTTGATCAAAGAGAACGACTCGGTGGAGGTCAAAGAGAAGAGTCGCTCCATAGTGCCCATTGTTGAGGCAATGGAGGCAGTTGCCCGACGCGGGGTGCCGCAGTGGCTGGAGGTGGATAAGGACAAGTTTAAAGGGACAGTCACGGCTTTCCCATCTCGCGACGAGTTGACCATGCCTATCCAGGAACAGCTCATCGTTGAGCTTTACTCTAAATAAACCTGCACTGCTGGCCGAATGGTCGTTAGTTTTCTACTGTTCCTCCCAGCGTCGGCCAGTATGGGGTTTTGGCAAGAGGAGCCACAATGTATAAAAATTGGCGTGAATTGATCAGCCCGAAACGGTTGGACTTGGAGCCCAAGACCGCTTCCCGGTTTTTTGGGAAATTCGCCTGTGAACCCCTGGAGAGAGGTTTCGGTATTACCATCGGTAACGCCCTGAGACGCATATTGCTTTCCTCGTTGCAGGGTGCCGCAATCACCTCGGTGAAAATAGATGGGGTGCTCCATGAATTCTCCACCATTCCCGGAGTTCGGGAAGATGTCACTGATGTTGTCCTGAATCTGAAAGAGGTCAGGCTCAGGCTCCATGGTGAAGAGCCCAAGACAATCGAGGTGGACAAGTCCGGAGAGGGCACGGTCACCGCGGGTGATTTTATTTGTCCACCTGAGGTGGAAATTCTCAACCCAGAGCAACACATAGCCTCCCTGTCCAAGGATGGGAAGTTGCGCATGGAGATGCAGGTAAAAACTGGGAAAGGCTACGTACCGGCTGAACGCAATGTGGAAGAGGATGCTGCCATCGGGTTCATTCCCATGGATGCGATTTTCTCGCCCATTCGCCGGGTGAATTATGTGGTTAGCCAGGCCCGCGTTGGTCAGATTACCGACTACGACAAGCTCACTATGGAGATCTGGACCGACGGAAGTGTGGTGCCAGAGGATGCTCTCGCCTATGCTGCCAAGATTCTGAAAGAGCAGATGACGATCTTCATCAACTTCGATGAGGAGCCAGAAATCGAACCCCAGGAGGAAGTGGCGGAGGAGCCCAAACTGAACGACAATTTGTTCCGATCGGTGGACGAGCTTGAGTTATCTGTGCGTTCTGCCAACTGTCTAAAGAATGCTAACATTCGTCTCATCGGCGAGTTGGTACAGAAGACAGAGGCAGAAATGTTGAAAACTAAGAACTTTGGCCGCAAATCGCTCAATGAGATTAAAGAGATTTTGACGGAAATGGGCTTGTCGCTGGGCATGAAGCTCGAGAACTTTCCCTCGAGGGAGGAAATCGAGACGAGAAAGGAACAGGAATAAATGCGACACGGCAAGAGTGGAAGAAAGCTGAACCGCACTTCCAGCCATCGGTTGGCCATGTTTCGTAACATGGTAACATCACTGCTGGACCATGAAAGGATATATACCACCGACGCCAAGGCAAAGGAGCTTCGACGCTGGGCTGATTGGATGATCACCCTGGGCAAAAGGGGTGATCTCCATGCCAGACGCCAAGCACAAGAGGTTATCCGTGACAAGAGGGTGGTTCATAAGCTGTTTACTGATCTCGCTCAGCGCTATCAGGCCCGTAGCGGCGGCTATACACGCACTGTAAAAGTAGGTTTTCGGGCAGGTGATTCAGCTCCTGTGAGTCTCATTGAACTCATGACGGGGGAGACCGCAAAGAAGAAAAAGAAAAAGCGCAAGGTCCGGAAAGCTGCTGAAGTGGAAGCACCAGAGCCTAAGGTGTCAGAGGCTGAAGTACCAGAAGAGGTGCAGGAAGAGGTTGCTCCAGAGGAGGCGGCGGAGAAGAAGAAAAGGAAGAAACGCAAACCGGCAAAAAAAGCTAAAGCTGACGTACCGGTTGTGGAGGAGCCAGTAGAACCGGAGGTGGTAGAGGCTGAAGCCGCCAAAGCTGCAGAAGAGGACGTAGCTCCTCAGAAGAAAGAGAAAAAACGCAAGAAAGCCAAGAAAACTGAAACACCAGCGGCTGAGGAATCATTAGAAGCGGAGGTCGCAGCAGCCGAAACCTCAGAAGCTGAGCAGCAAGAGACTAAAGAAGAAAAACCAAGTAAAAAGCGCAAGAGCAAGAAAAAAGCGAAGGCTTCAGAAGAACCACAGGAAGAGACAGATAAAAAGTAATTTAGTTTGTCGAGGCTAAATAAAAAGGGCAATCTGCATGACAGATTGCCCTTTTCCATTATTGAAGGTTTTAGATTAAGTCTTGTCTTTCCTTAAAAAATATCTTCAATCTGTATTCTGCAATCTTTATTAATCCTGACTACGTCACTGTAATATTGCAACGACAGGAATAGATCCAGGTAACATGCTCTGCCGAAGAGTTTCATTCACGAGGCTAGGCTGTTTTGACCTCGATCCTTTTGCTCTTGCCACCTTCTGTCTTTCCCAGGGTGACCCGCAGGATACCATTGTTATAACGAGCTTCCACCCGATCGGGATCCACTGAGGTTGGTAGCTGAATGGAACGGCTGAATTTACCATACGACCTCTCGACCAGATGGTAGTTCTTCCCCTCTCTGTCGGCTGCCTGCTTCTTCTCACCAGAAATGGTGAGCATATTACCCGTAATCGAGATGCTAATGTCTTTGGGATTAATGCCTGGTACTTCTAATTCGACCACCAGGTTATCTTCGGTTTCCGCCAGGTCGAGGGATGGATTCCAATCCTGCTCGAAGGTTGATGAAGACATGTCACTGGAAAATCGATCCCAAATACGGTCCATCTCCTTTTGCATGCGCTCCAGTTCCCCTCTAAGCGATCGCGATCGTGTCAACATTGCCAAATTTACCTCCTTGGTTTTTACGGCCTGACCCATAGAGCTTCAATTCTCGGTGCGGACATCAAAGTCTGCCAAGGATGCTTCGGTCAAGCAATCTATAGTTTTACCTGTGTGTTCTTGTTGCTTGAGTTATTAACGTCAACAGCAACGATTTCAACGTAACAATTTATATAGTTCTCACGTAATCAAAATTAAGACCACCGGGGGGGTCTGTCAAGACCCACAGGGCTGGCTGTTTTCTCAAAATGCCTTGAAATTCATAGGTTTTTTTACTTGACCTTCGACAAGGCTATGCAGTATGTTGCCAAAATACTAATGGTCCGGCTGTAGCAGCTGGTGGCCCGCCAGGTACGGGGGCTGTTTGTTTCTCAAAACCGTGACCGGATGCTTGGGGCCATGAGAGATTATGTTTTGAAAGGAGGTCAGAGCATTGGCAGAAGGGATTGTAAAGTGGTTTAGTGAGCAGAAGGGGTATGGTTTTATTCAGCAGGAAGAAGGTCGTGACATATTTGTTCATTACTCCTCCATCGAGATGACTGGATTCAAGACTCTTGCAGAAGGTGAGCGAGTGAGTTTCGAGGTTGAGGAAAGCGACCGAGGTCCTGTGGCCAAAAACGTTCAAAGGTTGTAATTTATAACAATACGGGTATAAAGGGCATTTCGTCAGACAAGGCGAGATGCCCTTTCTTTTTTCAAAGGAATGTCAAGGAGCAATGGAGATAGGATCATTTGAGATTTAAGATTGCAGATTGAAGAATAAGGTATGCTGGATATTTTGGGTGGGGGTTCCTGAGTTATGGGATTTCGAGGTCAAAAACATATGGAGACTGGTCTCCACCTAAGATAACGACATGGTTTCCGCTTTTCAGTAATACTCGCTTCTTGTCTTCCTGGCCTCCTATTTTTTCACCATCAACCATCGTTCCACGGCTACTTACTGTATCAACCAGATAGTATTGATTATCCACAATGGTTATCAAACAGTGACACCGAGAAATTCGAAACGGTTCATTGTCGCTCAAGTTCAGGTCATTGGAGCCGAAGACACTGGATCGGGCGGCCCGACCGATTTGAAATGGCATTTTGGTGATATCTATCTCTTTACCCTGCATGGCTCTCTCGGCCTCTTCGGTGGCAGCCATTATCCGAAGGGGTTTAGTGGTCAACTCCACGGTACCGGTGCTGGCTTGGTCGCAAAATGCCGATACCATCTGATTCAAGTACCTGACGCGCTGGAAGACCTGTTTGAGCAGTGGAATAACGCTCCGAGGGTTTTTTTCCATCATGGATTCAAAGCGCTCTCGGGTTATCACCCTGAGCTCAGTATCTTCCAAAGCAACAACAGTGGCTGAACGAGGTTTGTCATCCACAAGGCTCATCTCTCCAAAGATGCTACCTTTGACCAGTCTGGACAGAACAAGCTTTTCGCCGCCAACATGTTTGAATACCTCAACAGAGCCAGAAACAATGAGATAGGCGTCAGCGCCTGCAGTTCCTTCGTGTATGATAGTAGCTCCTGCCTTAAATCTCATGGTATCAGACATGGTTTCGAATCCGGGTGACATTGAAGGTTGCCGATAAATTACCATTAAATCAAATAATTAGTCAATCATGTTCACCCTAGCCTGGCGCAAAGCACCAGGGGTACTTCATGGTGTCTTGAGCGGTACGCTCATCTGACGGTCTTGCAAGAAATGATCCAACGACGTTACACTTTGAGCCATGTGTTTCGTACTTTTTCATGGCGTCGATCATGGTGATCGACAAAACCGTTTGAATCTTACTGAAATGAGGGTATTCTTGAGTCATGGTATGCATCGAACTCGACAGCGTAACCTTCTCCTACCCAGGAACTGAGGTGGAGCCGTTATTTTCTGATTTCAGCCTCAAGGTACCTGAGGGCGAGTGGGTGGCCCTTTTGGGTCCTTCAGCTGCCGGGAAGACCACCCTCCTCAAGTTGGTTAAGGGGTTACTTCAGCCCCAAGATGGTGAGATTAGAATAAACGGTGCAGCTCTAGTCACAGGAGAGCTCAACCATTTTGCCGCCTGCGTTTTTGCCAACCCGGAAAACCAAATCGTTTCACCTGTAGTGGCTGAGGACGTTGCTTTCGGCCTGGAAAACATGGGTCTTACTCCAGAGTCCATTCGTATTCGGGTGGAGGAAGCTCTGCGGTGGGTTGGCCTCTGGGATCGGGCAGGTGATTTCAGCCACCATCTCTCAGGAGGGGAGCAGCAGCGGTTAATTCTTGCTGGTGCCCTTGCCCAGCAAAGGGGATGTCTGTTGCTGGACGATCCCTTGAGTATGGTGGGCGGTCGGAGTCGCTCTGAATTGCTGAGGCTCTTGAGCTCCATCCATCGGAGAGAATCCTGCACCTTACTCCACACCACTCACCTGTTGGAAGAGGCTTTAGTTGCCCAGAGGCTGGTTGCCATAGAGAACGGCAGGTTGGTTTTCGATGGCCCGCCTAACCGACTGTTGAGGGAAAAGCACCTCATTGAACGGTTGGGTCTGGAGTTGCCTGCCATTGCAGAACTCGGTGAGATGCTTGCCAGAAATGGGCTGGCCGAAGCCGGGAAGATCATCACACTTGAGCACATTTTGGAGCTCTTGACAGTTTCAAAGTCCAAAGAAGATAATAACGTCGCGTGGAATTGTGGGGACGAGTCCGGGAGGGACAAACTGACCGGCTGACGACTTCTATTGAGCCTCCATTGCTGAGGGCAGCCGATCGCTTCGCCGTTACATACCAGCTTACCTTCCCGCCGGCCCGTTTGCGAAGGAGGGTCCTCGTCCCATCATTTCAATAAAGCAGCAGAAGGAGGTGAGGTTCGTGGCAGATATTCAAGTGGGAGTGGTCAAAAACTATTTTGCCAAACCAAGCGTGGCCGCCATTGAGGTTACCGGTGGGGAGATCCAGGTGGGTGATGTACTCTGGTTCAGGGGTTACACCACAGATTTCAAGGAGGAGGTGCAAAGTATGCAAGAGGAGAATCAACCAATAACCAAGGCGGTAAAAGGCCAGTTGGTAGGTGTCAAGGTTAAGGAGAGGGTGCGGGAGAAAGATCTGGTTTACAAGGTGGTTGAATAAATTATGCTGGAGGCGGTCAACATAAGCCATACGTTTCATCGGAGCAGTCCATTTAGTCGTCAGGTGCTCGATGGCATCAGCTTGAATTTGGCTCCCGGCGAGACCGTTCTACTGACCGGGCCGAGTGGCAGCGGCAAGACGACTTTGGCACGAGTCCTGGCTGGCCTCATACAGCCCACGATGGGTACCGTTCGGCTGAATGGGTCGGACCTTCATGCCACCGTCGGCAAGCGCATGCCGACGCCGAAATTGGTGGTACTGACGTCTCAGTATCCCGAGCGTCAGTTTTTCGCCAATACGGTCTGGGAGGAACTGAGTTGGGGGCTACGCGTGGGCCTCGGCATGGGGATGGCTGAAGTACGCCAACGAGTCAACATGATATCTGCGGATCTTGCATTTCCCCTACCGGAGCTTGCAGATCGCCCACCGAGATCTTTGAGCTCAGGTCAACAGCGAAAGGCCGCACTGGTGAGCATGCTGGCCTTGGAGCCGCAGGTACTTATTCTCGATGAACCGCTGGCTGGGCTGAATGCCAGGGAAAGGTCGCGATTGCTTGAGTTGCTGCGGCAGTGGCCTAATAAGGACCGAACCATGCTGGTTGTTGCTCATGAGTTGGAGCTCTTTCTGGGTTGGGTACAGAGAGTGGCGGTGATGGCTTCAGGACGCTTAGTCTTCTTGGATTCTCCAAGCGAGCTTTGCCAGACCACTGACACCG
Source organism: Deltaproteobacteria bacterium (assembly GCA_020347625.1). Taxonomy (GTDB): domain Bacteria; phylum Desulfobacterota; class Syntrophobacteria; order BM002; family BM002; genus BM002. Next base: position 1,453,874 of record CP070735.1, on the reverse strand, counting down.
CCGTACGTGAGGCGATAGCGCTGCCACCGTTAGGGGAACTAAGTTATTATCTGAAGAAGAGCGGTATGAGCGAAGGACCGGTAAGCATTGACAGCAGTATCGTCCGCATGCAACTCAAAGAGGCATTGGCGCGATTAAGAGCCTCCCTAGCTAAAGGAGGATCTAGCTTTTAATACCCCCAAAAATTAAAAACCCCCAGTTTGGTAAACACCAGAGGGTCTATAAGTTTGCGTTTGCCTTGGATAAGCAGCCGTTTATTTTAAAGATTGCTGATATCTATATTGCGAATATAACGTTTAATATCTTCCATCAGTTCGTGAAGGCGAATATCCTCCTCAACATCTCTGTGCTCAGAATTCTCTCGCTTCTGCCAGTCTCCAGTTAGCTGTGGTTGCTGCGACTCTGATTGACTCGCCCTTTCCCCGCCCAGATGAAAGGTGTGAGTTAAGGGACTCGATTCCATTGGATTAAAAGATGGCTTGAATATCAGTAGCGTATTCTTGTTCAGAATTACCTGCATTGTTTCCCCCCATATGGTCAACTTCTGGCGAAGGTCAATTGTATTTTTAATGCCCAAGCATTTTATGATCGCAACTAAAATAATCATGAAAAAAGGGTTTGTAAAGTTGCTGGAGGTCAGTGGTTCTTAGCAAAAGGGTAATGCACAGCCGCGAAGCGTACGATAGTGGCCGGAGATACCAGACAGGGAAGGGCTTGATCGGTAGACAGGGCCAAATGTTGACTGCGGCAAACTGAAAACGGTCAGCCGACTATAGTTTTAGATCGCCATCGGCAATCTCCTGAAGCTGTTGGCAGTTGAGGAGGGTTACCTGGTCACGCTCCATAATAATGAGCCCCTGCTGTTGGAGTTTTTTGAAGGTTCGTGACAGTGTCTCACTGATGGTTCCCAGCCTGGCCGCCAGGGCGCTCTTGGTGGTTTCCAACTTGAAGGTATAGCCATCTCCTGCTTCGCCCACCTGCTCTCGGGCATATGCTAACAGATGGCGGCACAGTCGAGCGCCTACCTCGCGGAGGGAGAGATCTTCGATCTTTTGATTTAGGGATTGGAGGAGGGCCGCCATAGTGGCGATCATATTGAGGGCAAGCTGAGGACTGCGTTGAATTAGATTCCGGAAATCGTTCACGTCGAAGTAAGCCAGACGGCAAGCACTCATTGTTTCTGCAAAGACAGGGTAAGAATGTCCGGAAAAGGCGGCTGCCTCTGCAAATGTTTGTCCGCCTTGTACCACTCGTAGAATGTATTCCTTGCCATCTGCTGAGACCTTGTAGAGTTTGATCTTTCCTTCAAGAACCACATAAAATCCGCTGGCCCGATCACCAGCGGCGAAAAGAATTTCGCCACCATCGACCCGGCGTGTACGCGCAATGGCCAGCAGAGCAGCCAGATCTTCAGGTTCCAGCCGAGAAAAGAGTTCAGCCTCCCTGAGCTCCTCAACTAACTGATTTTTCTGCATATCTTGCCCTCACAGAGCCGAGCAATTCATTTTGAGCAAAGAAAACCTGGTCCTGTGGGCCAGGTCCAGTTTCAATCGCTGTGCCGGTAGCGATGCCCAGCGGTTTTGGAGTACTGGGGTATTGGAGTGTTGGAAAAAGCTAAAACCCAAAGATTGAACTTTAAGACGTTTTTGCATGACTCCATGACTCCACCACTCCATTACTCCAGCTGACTGGCGTACGACGTTAAGACGCCTAAAGCTCCCTCGAAGGCCAGCTAGGGCCTGGATTCTTTATTCTTGTCGGCGGATCACTACCGGTGCACCCACACCGTGACCAGTAACCTCGTAAGCGCTGCCATCTCTTACCGCCACCTCCAGATGGCCGCTACTTCCTATCAAGGCAAAAGGGCGTGAAGGTGGCGCCTGCTCATATATATCGGGCCCGGTGAAGACCGGTTCACCGGCAAGGAGGACTTGTAGATATTGGAGTTCGTCCTTACTCTGCCTTAAGGGAACTTCAATATTTGAGATGAGATTACCGAAATGATCCACATGGATGATTTCTCCCTGAAGTTCGTCTTGATCACCAAGGACGAGTCGCCCAGCGAAACGCATCTGATAAGAGATGGGAGGGCCCAGTTTCTCTATGGGCAAGCCGAGGGTGAGGTGGGCCGCTGCCGGGGCAAAGATGTCGCGGCCGTGGAATGTGTCGCTCGGCTCAGGCAGCTGATAATCAGGATTTTCCAGTGAGACGACCAAACGGGGGGGAGCGAGAGTAAAAGCACGATCAAAGAGACCATTGTCCGGGCCCACAAACAGGTGACGCTGGGTTGCAGCGGCCAAACCTCTCCGCTTTCCACCTACCCCGGGGTCAATCACCGCTAGATGCAGAGTGCCATCGGGAAAATAATTGAAGGCTGAGGCCAGGACAAAGCCTGCCGCCTGGATGTTCTGCGGCTTTATCTCATGGGTGATGTCAACCAGATCGAGGGCTGGGTTGATGCTTAGCAGCACCCCTTTAACTGCGGCAACATAGGGGTCGCTGGTACCAAAATCAGTGAGCAGGGTGACAATCCCTTTCATGCAAAGCCACTCCAATTGAGTTATGCCAGTTAAGCCTGTTTGCCAGTTTGTCACCGGTAGTGATCTGAGTGTTAGCGCCGGTTAACCAATCATCTTGTAACTCTAGTATGTATAGTAATCTCTTTCAGTTGGGATCAATGAAAGACAATCATAACCGGCTAACCAGCTAAACTGGCTAAACTTTCTTAAGAAATCGAGCTATGATCTCCAGTGCTTTGTCGATATCAGCACCGCTGACATCCAAGTGGGTTACGGCGCGGACGGTGGTGGGACCGAATGGAATCATGAGCACTCCGTCTGCAGCCAAACCATCCACGAGCCCATCTGCACCCAGATCAGTGGCAACCACCTCAAACATGACAATGTTTGTTTCCACCACCTCCGTCTCCAGTTCAATACCGGGCATGTCGGAAAGGCCCAATGCCAGTCTCTTGGCGTTTTCGTGATCTTCGGCTAACCGCTCCACATGATGGTCAAGACCGTATAGGCCAGCTGCGGCCAGGATACCCACCTGACGCATTCCACCACCAAGCATTTTGCGGAACCGCCGGGCAGTTTCGACAAAATCTGCAGCACCGCAAAGAACCGAGCCAGCTGGTGCCCCCAGTCCTTTGGAGAAAGCAACACAGACGGAATCCGCGTGGCTGGCCAACTCTCCCACGGTTGTGCCGCCGGCCAGGGCGGCGTTAAACAGCCGGGCGCCGTCGAGATGGACTCGGATGGTGTGGTCAGAGGCAAGTTTGGCAATGGCAGCCAGGTTCTCAACCTTGTAAACACTGCCGCCTCCGCGGTTGTGGGTGTTTTCCAAACAGACAAGACGAGATGGCGGTTGGTGAATATCCGGCGGGCGAATGGCGGCAGCGATGTCTTCCACCGCTAAAATACCGCGCTCCCCTTTGAGACATTTGAATTGACCCCCGGAGATTACTGCTGTTGCGCCGCATTCGTAATAAAAAATGTGCGCGTCTCGATCTATTATGACCTCATCACCGGGTTGAATGTGGGTCTTTATTGCCACCTGGTTCGCCATGGTGCCTGACGGCAGAAAGAGCCCAGCCTCCTTGCCCAGTAAAGAAGCCATTCTGTCCTGCAGTTGGTTGACTGTAGGGTCCTCACCCAAAACATCGTCGCCCACCTCGGCCGTGGCCATGGCCTCTCGCATGGCTTGGCTGGGTTTGGTTACCGTATCACTGCGGAGATCAATCATAGGTGCAATCCTCATTTTTTGGCTCTTTTAAGTAGCACAGGGGCAGAAGCCAGTCAATCGGCTGAAATGGAGATGTCAATAATCAGACGTCCGTTGCCTTTCTTCAGAAAGTTTTCCAAACAAATAAATTTACCCATTT
>CP070735.1:1431979-1449888 GCA_020347625.1 Deltaproteobacteria bacterium | reverse complement strand
TGGGCTATCCTGAGGGGGCTTTAGCTTCTTTTTTCCTGAACTCCAACCACTCTCCCTCACATCCTCTGGCAGGCTAGTAGAGCGGGCAGATTGCAGCAGGCAGAGGGCAGATTGCAGCGGGCAGCAGGCAGAGGGCAGCGGGCAGAAGACAGCGGGCAGATTGCAGCAGGCAGCAGGCAGCGGGCAGCAGGCAGCGGGCAGCAGGCAGCAGGCAGCGGGCGAATTACAGCGGGCAGATTGCAGCGGGCAGCAAGCTGTCAAAATTCTAGTGGCCTGCGGCGCAAGGCGCAGGGAAAAAAAGAATATTCAAAATTCATTTTGCCCTATGCCTTGTACCTTGAGCCCTATGCCTCATTTCGACTCGTACTCTTTGATAATCTGAATAATCGCGGGTATTTCCGATTCTGGTATCTTTCCTTTGTACACATAACGGCAGATTCTGTTTTTGTCGAGTACCACCAGATTGGAGGAGTCATTCTCCAGTCCCCAGAGGTTAAGAATGGTAAAGTCGTAGTCCAAAAGAATGACTGTCTGGTACTTTTTCTTCTTGCTCTTGACGATAGCCTTAACGAGAAAGTTGGGTTTCCAGGTGGCCTTCAGATTGGTAATCGCAAAACCCTTATAGTAAGTGCGATCCAGCACCCCTTTGTCGGCAGCCTTCTTAAGCGCTTCGGAGACATGCTCATTCATATCCGCCTCGTCCGGATCTACGTAAAAAATGGAAAGCACCTTACCCTGAAACTCCTGAGAATTAAGGCTGTATTGTTCTCCCTCAGAGTCCTGCAAGTTGAAGTCATCGGCGCGGTCTCCCAATTTAAGTTCCTCTGCCAAAGCGGCTGAACAAAAAAAGAAGAAGATACTTGCCAGCACAAGTAAGCGGTATGTGATTTTCATGCCTCACCCCCTGGATGGTTGTGGAAAAGTTGCAGTGCAGATTTACTTTACAGTCAATCCCGCCACGCGATAGTTGAATTCGTAGCTAAGGGCGCCGCTCCAGTCTGCCTGGTATACGCCTTTATAGCGAGTGCCCTCCACAGGTCCCACCGGCTTACCATAGGTATAGAACCAGTTAACGATGGGACTGCCAGTGAACCCCAGAGCAATCCAGTAATAGCCGGGCATGAGTACGGGTTTATCGCGGCTGAAATCGAAATCCACCCAGCGGTAGCCTGGTTTGACAGAGAGTTTATTCAGGTTGATAAAATCACTGGTGGTAATAGGAGCACCCGGTTTGCCTTCGTTGTCTTGCAGGAGTTCAACCCAGAGTTGACCTTCACCGCCAAATTTATGGAGTGCCAGCCCTATTCTTTCCAGCTTTACTGGCTTACGAAGCTCAAAAACCTGGGCATATTGGGTGAGTTTGGTGGTGACGTATTCTGCAGTCTCCACCAGGAAATTTCTGGTCATCTGAAATTGGTTATCACCCGCCGCGCTGGCCGGACCTCGAGGGAAGGCAAAATCAACGTTTTCGGGAAATTCGAGATTGCCAAAGAGAAAAGGCACGGTGAAACGAAGTTTACGTCGTTCCGGCTCAGAAATCACCGGTGGCGGCGGTGGCGGCGCCACCTCAATCTCCTTGAAGGTGGCCTCAACTCTGGGACTCAATAGCAAGTTTCTGGGGCCATAGTCTTGGCGGCTTCCCTGCAGTTCCACCCGATCACTGACAAAGTCAGCACTAATTGTCTCCCGTAACCTGGGTTTCCCCTTTTTTCCTGAGAGCTGAACCCAGCGCAAAAGGCCATCGTTGATGGTCTCATTGTTGTCTATTCCCACCTCTACCCGGACGAAGCGGTTGGCAACGAAGAGCTCGGTCTGCTGGGGATCAAATGGCACCCAGCCCAATTCAGGGAACCAAACTTCAATCCAGGAGTGACGCCCTTGCCCCATCTTAAAGGTGAGCACTCCCCTTTTCCTAGATATGTTGTAAGGCTGATTCAGGGTCACCCCGTTGACGATCCGCACAGGAATACCCACAGCCCGCATCATAGCGGCACTAAGATGGGAAAAGTTCTGGCAGTTGCCTTTATTGGATTGGAGAGCATAGAGGGCATCATATTTTTGTGGCGGGGTGACGTAGCGCACATGATCCACAATCCAGGTGAGGATGCGTTGCACCGCATCGAACTGAGTGGTCACCCCACGGGTGAGTTCCTCAGCCAGCCGGCGGATCTCAGGATGATCCACCTGTACCTGTTTGGTGGCAGGGAGATAGACTTCGGCCTCGGGGGGCACCCGCTCCAGCGGGAATGGGGCCGCCGTTTGTAGTTTTTGCAGTTTGGTTTGCATGCGCGCGTTGAAGGAGATCTTGGTGGTAATTTCCTGCGGCGGTCGTTTCCAGATTGCGGTAATAACCTGGTTTCCCCGCTTGTCGCGGCTCTGCTCTTTCTTTCGTGGCTCAGGTGATAGGTCGAGCTGGAAGTCCTGAACCTCCTGATGATATGTGGGGGAGTCAAAGCTCTGGGGAATCACAAAGCTCAATTCCACCCTTTCGGTACCTGCACCGCGAATGACCCGCTGCTGAAGCTGGTAGCGGATCTGTGATCCCATGTGTCCCACCACCACATAGTTTTCAGCCATGCAGGGGGTAGCCAGGAAGAGAAACCAGAAAAGGGTCATGGAGATGATTTTTTGCATAGCTTTGCCTTTATGTCCGAAGTTGCGGTATCTTAGCGGAGAAACCCAGATTATGCAAAGCAAGTCTGCGCTTGCAGCAGTCAAAGGGAAGAACTCAGTGCAAGCCGGCACAGGGCACAAGGTGCAAGGTGGTTTAGTCCCTATATTGCTCTGTCATGGGGCGATTCAGGTTAATTGTCATTACGCGGTAAAAAAAAGACCATTAATGACAGCGCAGGGTAATTACCAAGAACTGCCTTACGCCTCACGCCCTGCGCCTTGAGCCGATATTCTAGCGGATCATGAACTCTGAGTCGTGACTCCCTACTGTATATTGTCTGCAACTCGCTCTAAATATACTCGTTGGCGTACTTACGCACGTGATGGCCGTCTAGGACGTGGAAGGTACGGATTTTTTTTAAGAAGACCGGTGAAAATATGCCAAGGGGCAAGTAGATGATTTTCTTGCGATAACGGCTGGCCACCGAGTGGCACCAACTTCGGGGAGGCTTGGCGGCAATATAGGCGATCTGGGACTCCTCACAGTAGTCGATGGCAGCGAGCAACAGACGTTCCGGCTTGGTGCGCGCCACTTCGAAATATGGGTCTTGCCAGATGTCATATACTCTCATGGGCGGGTAAGTGAGCATGAAGCCACCATACTGACACCGGGAAATTCCGGGGCCAACCAGGTGCTGACCGGAAGGAGTGGAATAAAAAGCCATGTCAGACTCCTGCTCGTGTTCACCCAACCAGGTCACTCGCCAGGGGAATCTTTCTCGCTTGTTTTCGTCGTCGGCAAGGTCTTCATCAAATATGAGGACCACCGAGCCCACCTTGCCCTGCAAAGGTCGGTTTTCTTTAACGTAGAGCTTGCCCTCGTGCCAGTTACGGATGGTTTCGCGCAAGTCAATGCCATCCATTAGAGAACTGGTGAAAGGTACCGTGCGGGTGTTCTCCGCCGCCAGGATCTGCCCTGCTTTTTTCTTGATGTAGTGGCCCCAGCCCTCAATCACCAGATCTTCCGGGGGATGCGAGCAGATCATGTGTCCCTCCCACTGGCGCTGCCACTCACCCGGGCGGGATTCCTGCAAGCGTCCTTTTTTCCCAGGGACAGGCACCAGACGACGGCGCGTGGTGCGGAAGCGGCGGTGAAAGCGAATTTTCCTCTGGTTAAGGAAAAGGTCCTCGCCACGGAGTTCGATGGCGGGAAGACCTGGATTTTCCTCCTGCCAAGGGTAACGGCTACCCAAATCCCAGACTTCGTAAGAATAGTTATCGTCCACAGCACCACGCGCAGCAACCACGAGCTGATAAAAATCGGGTGCCAGAAAGCCCTGGATAAGGGCGTAGTTTCGGGCGAAGCGACGGAGCACCGCATACTGCTGAGGGGTTACCTCATCCTGAGAATTTCGCAAGTGTTGGCGGCCCGCTTCCTGGATGAGGTTTTCATGTAACTGCAGGCGATCCAAAGGGGCTACCGCCTCGGGCTGATCCTGCCACAGGGTCAATAGTTCGTGACGCTGCTTTTCGTAAGCGGCAGCCAGATAAGGGATTTCTGACATGATTTCTTTGCTGGAGCGCTCGTGGAGATGAGCAAGCATAACGCCATCACGGTGCTGGCGACCGATGGGCTGAGCCTGGGTGCTAGAAAGCCGAGCCTGAATGCTAGGATAATGGCTGATACCACAGACAAACAACAAGCGCTTGTAGTTTTTTGAGAGTTGTTGGAGATGGTAGGCCATATTGGCCTCGCGCAGAAGGTCCTCACGGCTGGACTCTTGATCGCTACTCTGATCCGCATAGGTTTGACAGTAAGCTGTGTGACCGATCCGATGAATTGCATAAGGATCAGGTAGGGGTTCATAAATCTGTGGCATCCCCTCCAGATCACGGTCAACGAAGTGGAGAGGGAGGTCATGAGCCAAGGCTAAACGTGCTGCCTCTACCACACCGTCGGTGGGCTCAAGAGGTAAGTAGACATGAGTCCCATCCTTTTCTTGATAGAGTACGACTGAAAGTAATGGTAGCCGATTGAGTCCCCTTAGCATTACGTCTTGCAAAGTCTTGGGATATTCCACCACCACAGCATCCGGTTGCCATTTGGCAAACCAGCGGATTACGGCCATGGCGAATTCCAGCCGGCCGTGGATTACTGGAACAAAGCAGATATTGTCGTAGAAAATACCGTTGTCTTGCTTCATCACCTTAGACCTGGAATGTGGAACCCAAAATCCCAAATCCCAAAATACAAATGCCAAACAAATTCCAAATTCAAATAATCCAATGTTCGAAACCTGAAAAACGTTAAGCTAGAACAATGTGATTCAGACCGGTCGACCCGAATAGTAATAAGTTTTTGTTTTGGATTTTGGATTTTGGTCATTTGAGATTGTTTGTGATTTGGTGCTTGGGATTTGGAATTTAAAAAGGTTGATTGTTGAACCTTAAATTTAAACCGGCTTTGCCTCTGCTTCAATAATCGATGTTTGCTATTCGTCGTCGGGTGGTGGCAAGTAGCTCCGGGCCTCCTCTCCGAGAATGAGCTGAATTGCCTGATCAAGGCAATGGTGGACCTGTTTTGCCGATGCGGGCACGCGCCGCGGCCATTTCAACTTTCGCTGGGTGGAAAGCAGCTTGATGGCATAGCGTCCAATATTGATGCCGTCGCGGACTGTATAACGTTCCTGTGCCAGGTGACTCATTTGCAGGAAGTCCACAACGTAGTTCAGAATGGTGTCATCGGCGAAAGGTAAATTCTGGGCAAGGATCAATTTCTCTTCTTCTCGTTCAGGAAAATCGATGAAGACTTGTGGTTGCAAGCGAGAGTGAATGTACTCTGGTAATTCAAAGGTGCTGGCGTCGTCGTTCATGGTAGCGCAAATCCGGAAATCGGGATGGGCGTGAATCTTGATCCCAGCGACGATGGACTCCACGTACCTCCGGCTATCCAACAACGGGGCAAGTGACGCCCAACTCTTCTCACTCATCCTGTTGCCCTCGTCAAGAATTGCTACACCGCCGCGGATCATGGCGGTTACGATAGATGAGGCGACATATTGTATTTTACCTGCTTCGGAGATAACCGGAGTCACTAGAAGGTCCTCGGGACGGGTGTCCATGGTGGCCTGAAACATGAAAACTTCGCGGTTGAGCTTTTTAGCAGCAGCGTAGGCCAGGGTGGTCTTGCCGACGCCGGGTTTGCCAATGAGGCGGGGATTGAGAGGCAGATCATCTGCGTTGACTACCAGCCAGGCAGCCAGAATCTGATCCATAAGTTCCCGCTGGCCCACCCACTTCATGGGCAGTTCATCTGGATGGCTCATATGGAGGACGACGTCATCGATGGTAACTTTTTTACTCATGTGGGTTCCTATCATTTGCAGGTTTAGACCATTGTATGCAAAGCGTTGTGTTAGTTCAAGTCGATGAGAGTTGTTTGACATTCTGCAACGCGGCCCCTAGAATTGAGGTATGTAGCTGACAACATTAAGCCTTTAGTGGCAAAATTTTTCCTGTGAAGTAAAATGGCTAAACAAAGTGCTACGGCTAGTTGCCGGCGCTACTACTAAAACAAATAGGAGGAATCAACATGCCCATTTTCGAGATGATTAAAAAGAGTATGTTGGCCAGTCTGGGAGCTGCGGTTGTGACCAAAGAGAAGGTGGAAGAAGCCACCAAACGTTTTGTGGATGAGGGTAAGATTTCCAAAGAGGAAGCGGAACGACTGGCTCAAGACCTGGTGGACAGTGGTCAACATCAGTGGGACGAAATTCAGGCAAAAATGACGGAAACAGTGAGGAAAGGGCTGGACACCTTTGACATCGGCAGCAAGAAAGAGTTTCAAGATCTAAAGCAACGGGTAGAAAACCTGGAGAAGCGGCTTTCCATGTTAGATGAACCGACCGGAGAAAAAAAAGAGGAGTAAAGAGTGGACATTAAGGCGGTAAAACATCTGGGCCGTTTCAAGAACATTATCGTAACTCTTTTCCGGTACGGCTTCGACGATGTGGTGGAGCGTCTGGATTTACCGGGTAAAATTCTCATCGAAAAGATCCGCAAAGTTGATCGGGAGATGAGTACGTGGGAGCGGTTCCGTCACATGTTGGATGATTTAGGACCAACATATATTAAGTTTGGCCAGATAATGAGCCTGCGCCCCGACCTGATTCCCAATGCTCTCATTTTAGAGTTGCGTAAACTGCAAGATGAAGTTGCTCCCGTGGGATACGACACCATCCGCAATCAGGTGGAGAACAGTTTGCAACTGCCACTGACGCAGGTTTTTTCTAGTTTTGAGGAGAAGCCGTTGGCAGCGGCCTCGCTGGCGCAGGTCCATCGAGCTGTGCTTCGAGACAGCGGTCAGGTGGTAGCGGTCAAGGTGCAGCGGCCCAAGATAAGACAGATGATAGAAACGGATCTCTACATTTTGGAGCTTATTGCCGGTCAGCTTGACGATAGGATGGAATCCGTTCGCATCTACGACCTGCCGACCCTGGTTCAGGAGGTCAAGAAAACCCTGCTCCGGGAGTTGGATTTTACCCGTGAAGCCCGCCACATAAAAATCTGTCGGGGCAACCTGTCCGAAACCCAGGAAGTTTACATTCCGCAAGTATATGAGCGTTACAGCACCGACCGGATCCTCACCATGGAATTGGTGCAAGGTACCAAGATGAAGGAGTTGGCCCCAGACGACCAGTTTGACCGTGAGATCCTGGCGAAAAGAGGTCTGCGCTTGACCATAAAACAGGTGCTTGAAGACGGGTTTTTCCACGCCGATCCTCACCCGGGCAATGTCATTATCCTGGACGATAATGTTCTTTGCGTACTGGATTGGGGGATGGTGGGGCGTCTCACCCGCAGGGCCCGCTATGAACTAATCGACCTGATCAATGCTGTGGTGGACAAAGACAGTGAGAGGATACTAACCATTCTCGTCAATCTAACTCAGGTTGACGGCAGTATCATACCGCGCCGGATGGAGCGAGAGATTCTTGACATCCTGGATATCTACCACAGTCTACCCATTCAGGAGCTCAATCTCGGCCAGCTCCTTCTCGATATAAGTACCATGCTGCGTGAGAACAGACTCAAGGTTCCAGTTGATCTGGCCGTCATGATCAAGGCCCTAATTACTGCTGAGGGAACTGCGCGGCAGCTATATCCCGAACTTAATGTGGTTAAAGAAGCCGAACCTTACGTGAAAAGGTTAGCCCTGGAACGCTGGAAGCCGGAGGTGCTCTGGCGGGATCTTCGTCGTAATCTGTCCACTCTGTTCACGCTCCAGAGGGAGCTTCCGCTGAGGCTGAGCCAGATCGTCGAAAAGATTGATCGTGGTGAATTGAACATCCGCTTCCAGCATGCGAACCTGGGAGGGCTCCGCTCTACCCTCGAGAATATTAGCAATCGGCTCACCTTAGGCATTATTATCGCAGCTCTGATCATCGCCTCTTCAATGATCATTACCACCGGTGTGAAACCGTTGCTTTTTGGATTCCCTGCCCTTGGCATCGTAGGCTACATGGTCTCTGGCGTCCTGGGACTCTGGCTGGTCTTCAACATCCTTCGCAGCCGCAAGTTTTGACCGGGTGGTTCGGAACTTATGCAACTCTGCGGCAAAGCCACCTAGAAATCTTGGGCACTCATTGGATTTTGCAATGGAACAGGTGGTGGGCATTATGATTATCTATTTGACCCAATATCCTCTAGCGACTTACGTTATTTAAAGATTTCACTGGTAAAATAGGGTAAGATTCCCAAGAACTGTTGAGGTATAAAATACGCTCAACCTCGAAATGTTGAACTTTAGACCAGGTTGCGCCAATGGGAGATGTTGAGTGAAGGGTGCATCAAGTAAAAGCGTTATAGATCGCTTGCTTGCGGGGCTACGCGGTTCACTGGAAGAACCGCAGCTGACGCGCTTCGCAGGGAAGGGCGGTTGAGCTTGCAAGATCGGGCCAGAGGATCTGGCCGAGGCTCTCAAAACTTTGCCCCCAGTGCATGATCCCAATGTGCTCGTGGGGGCGGATACCGCTGACGACTGCGCTGTTTATCGGGTTAATGATACCCACGCTATAGTTCAGTCGGTGGACTTCTTCACGCCCATCGTGGACGACCCCTACACCTTCGGGCAGATTGCTGCAGCAAACTCATTGAGTGACATTTATGCCATGGGTGCCGAGCCCCTCTTTGCCCTCAGTATCATGGCTTTTCCCCAACACAGTCTGCCGCTTAGTGTCATGTCGGAAATTATGCGAGGCGGTGTGGATAAGGCGAAAGAGGCGGGGATTTCGGTGCTTGGGGGGCACACCATTGAAGACAGCGAACTGAAGTATGGTTTGGTGGTCACTGCTTATGCGGAGATTGAGAAGATTCGTGCCAACGATGGTGCCAGGCCAGGTGATGACCTGGTGCTGACCAAACCCCTGGGGGTGGGGGCGATTTCTTCTGCCATCCAACGCCGCATAGCAAGCGAAGCTCTCATAGAAAAGGCCGCGACGCTCATGGCTACCTTGAATCGAGATGCTGCCCTGGCCATGGGAGAGGTAGGTGTTCATGGTGTTACCGATGTCACCGGATTTGGGCTTCTGGGTCATCTCTTGGAGATGACACAGGCCAGCAAGGTGAGCGCAGAAATATTTGCCGGCATGGTTCCTGCCATGGAAGAGGCATGGGAATTTGTCCGGAAAGGAAAAATTCCTGCGGCCAGCCACACCAATTTGAAGTATGTCAATCCGCATATCCGCTATGATAACGGCTTGAAGCGGGATACAGCTCTGATGTTGGTGGATCCCCAAACTGCCGGCGGCCTGCTAATCGCCGTTCCACCTGATAGGACGGGGCAACTCATAGCTCGCCTGCAAGAGATGAAGACCCCGGCTGCCTCCCACATAGGCCGGATTACAGAAGAGCAAGAAAAGCGCATCATCGTCCACGTATGAAGAAATCCCTGAGCCAAGTACTAGCTATTGTAATCGTCTCTGGACTCATTGCTATTGGCGTCAATGCTTTCAGGGCAGATGGTATTCCTCTGGTGGAGCACTGGCACGATAAAGTGCTCAATGAGCAATTGGCTGAAGGGCTTCCGGCGGTTTCACTGGCTCAGGCCAAAGAGGCGTTCGCCTCTGAGGCGGCTGTTTTTGTGGACGCGCGTGCCCCTGATTTTTTCGAATTGGGCCATATCCCGGGAGCGGTGAATCTGCCGGTAAGGAACTTCGATCAGGTTTTTCCGAGGGTGAAACAACTATTGCTTACCGCACCGCGGCTGATCATCTATTGTGACGGCGCCAATTGTGAGATGAGTGTCGAGCTTATTGATAAACTACTAATGGCCGGGATAGCTCACGTAGAGATCTTTCCAGGTGGTATAGAGCAATGGCAGGCAGAGGGGCAACCGATGGAGGCAGGCCTGACGGGTAGTACACACTAGGCACTAAGCACTAAGGGGTAATCGGTAAAAAGTAAAAAGTAAACGGTAAACCGTGGATTAGATACGAAAGTATTAACGTCCGTTCACCGTTCACTTTTCACCGATTACCCAAAGTAGTAGTTACGGGCTGTATTCATGACCGAGAAACATCACTCATCTTCGTGGCTGAGTCATCCCACAACTGCGCTGGTCGCCCGGGTTATTCTGGCGTGCGTATTTATTGTCGCTAGCCTCGACAAGATCAAACACCCCGATTCTTTTGCCGAGGCTGTCTTCAACTACCAGCTTCTGCCGGATGTGGCGGTGAACCTTGTTGCCATTTGGCTACCGTGGTTGGAGCTGGTGGGGGGTGTGCTGCTGCTCCTTGGAATCTGGGTCCGGGGTAGCATCGTGGTTCTAAGTGGATTGATGGTGGTTTTCCTCGGAGCCCTGGGTGTCAACTTGGCCCGGGGTTTGGATATTCACTGCGGCTGTTTTATTAGCGACAGCGCCGATCCCATCACCGTTCTTACTCTTTTCCGTGACGGTTTTTTCCTCCTCCTTGGCCTCTATCTCTTCTGGCTCTATCAAATCAGGCGGGTGGAAGCAAAATTTTCACTTGTACGGATCTTCAAGCGCGACATTGTTGAAAACTAGGTACTGAGAAGTAGGCACACAACTTCAAGGAGCCAGAATCCAGAAGGGAAAATAACTGGACTAAATCTCCCTATTCCTGACCGCTGACTTCCTTACTCTGACGCTATGAGCTTGGCTACTAGTTCCATGCCAACTATTGCGTCATGCCGGAAGGCGCGAAGCGGCTAGCCGGAATCCAGGGAAAAGAGAGCTTTGCAATAGGCCTCACCAGGCAGGTCCTTAGAAAAACGCTCAGCCCTTCATGCCCATCCAATGGAATAAGACAGTTTGAAAACTTTCGAATTGTCCTTATTTCTCCGTGTCACCGCGTCACCACATCACCGCGTCGGTTACACAAGCAGCCGTCCCTCAGCCTAACCCAAGCATTTCTCAACATGGCCTAAGAGGTCAACCAGTTTCAATTTCGGGCGGGCAGTTTGAGGGTGAAGGTTGTGCCCTTTCCTGGCTCACTTACCACGTCGATACTGCCTTTATGACGGTCGATAATTCCTTCGACCATGGAAAGGCCGAGACCCAGACCTTGGCCTTCCGTCTTGGTGGTAAAAAAGGGTTCAAAGATATGAGGTAGGTCTTCCTTGGAGATGCCGCAGCCAGTGTCAGTCACTCGGATCAATATGGTGCGATCGCTGGGGCTGTAAGAGGTTGCCGCTGTAAGTTTTCCCCCTTGGGGCATGGCATCGATGGAATTGAAAATAAGGTTGATCACGCATTGTTGAATCTGATTATAGTCCCCCCTGATTGAGGGCAAGCCATCCTGCAGCTGTCGTTCCAGGGTAATGTTGGAAAGCTGGAGTTTGTGTCCACTTAGCATCAGGCACTTTTCCATCAGCTCATTGATCGCCACATCAGCGAACTCCAAATCTGACTTGCGGGAGAAGGCCAACAAGTTGGAGACAATTTTGGAGCAGCGATTGGTCTCATTCTCCATGAGATTCAAATAGTTGGCAAACTTATCCTGGTATTCTTCGGTCATTGGGCCTTTTTTCATAATCTTCAGCATAAGCCGAGCATAATTCAAAACGCCCGCCAGTGGATTATTGATC
This sequence comes from Deltaproteobacteria bacterium, assembly GCA_020347625.1. GTDB lineage: Bacteria > Desulfobacterota > Syntrophobacteria > BM002 > BM002 > BM002. The sequence continues at coordinate 1,438,167 of CP070735.1, read as the reverse complement.
TCATGGACCACGCTGGCCGCCAGCCTCCCCAAAGAGATCATCTTGTCTTGATGGAGCAGTCTCGCCTGATCGGCAAACTGTTGCTCGAGACGGCGGATCTCGCGGAGATCACGGAAAAAAGCCACAGAGCCGATCTCTTCCTCACCTTCGTGCAATACAGCTCCAGAGAATTGAGCGGGGATTAGCTGTCCCGATATTGCCACCAGGCTTGTTTCGTACAGAGTGAGTCGATTTATGCCGCCATAATCGCTGCTGTAGATTTTTTCTTTCAATTCATCGTATTTGCCGGGGGGAAAGAAGTGATCGATGGTCAATTTGCCCAGCACAACTTCTTTTGGAAAGCCGAGCATTGTCTCGGAGGCCTTATTGAAAATGATTACCTTGCCATCCGGGTCACAGCCAATGATGCCATCGATGGAACTTTCGATGAGATTTTTCTGAAACTGGTAGGTTTTGGCCAACTCTTCAGCCGTATCCAACCACCGCTTCTCGATCAACTCCGTGTACTCACGAAGTTCGCGCGTCAGGTCCAGTCTCTCCTCTGCCCTTTCCAGGGCCACTTCCAAAGCCGGCGTACTAATGGGCTTGGTGACAAAATCGGAGGCTTTGAGTTGGAGGGCCGTAATTGCCAACTCCATGTCAGCATAGGCAGTGATAACGATAACCTCCTTATTCGGATCTCTGGCCTTCATCTCTTTAAGCACAGAGATACCATCCATACCGGGCATTCGAAGATCGCAGAGGATAATGTCGGGCCCCTCGTCTGCAAAGATCTTTAGTCCACTTTCTCCATCTCGTGCCGTCAACACCTGATAGCCGGCATCCTGCAGAGTAACGGTCATCACTTTACGGATGGATTCATCATCGTCGATGATCAGCACTTTGGATCTCTTATTGGCCATAAATTTGGGCCTCTCTCATGGCGCACTTCGCTCGCCGCATAGCGCTTAGAGCATAGCGTTCTTGATGAGTAGGGTCAGTTACTGTACCCTTTATCTTGGAAGTTCATGAAAAAATCAAGGAAGAACCGCTAGAGAGTTAAAAGCCTAGGCAGGAAGTCTATAGAAATTTTACTCGTAGGTCGGATCGTTCCCGGGAAGAGGGAGGTTAATCCGTAAAACATGGGTCTGTGCATGGCAAGGGTAAAATAAGTAAAGGTTCTGAAAGCACGCAAAAATCAGACAAATTCTTTTACCATTACGATCTTTTCCACACCTTTTGCGCGAATGCGGCAAATTTCCTCGAAGCCGAAATCCCGCGCGTACCAGTATGCCTTCCGGTGAGTTACCATCCAGAAGCCGGTCTTTCCCCGGTCGCGGGCCCACTTTTCCACTTGAAGATGCAGACTACTGCCGATACCCTGCTTGCGAAAGTCAGGATGAACAAAGAGCTGTGTACCATGGGCCAGAGATCTCAGTCGTTGGGCAGCTTCATCGGTTAAGTCAGACGGCGCCTCGCCCTCTTCAATCACGCAGACATAGCCCAAGACTAAATGGTCTTGCTTTGCAAGAATCAGAACCCGATCAGGCTTGCGCACGTAACGCTCCAGCTTGTCCCGAAAAGCTTCCCGCTGCTGGTCATTCATGTGACTGCTCAACTGGGCAAGTATCGGTTCCACATCTGCTTCAGTGGCTACTTTGAGTTTCCACGTAATTTTCACAAATCCCCCAACATATTGAATGAACTACATATTTATAGACTTACCTAAGGGGTGAGATTAAGAATCAGGCCTATTCGATCGCCGGGTATATTTGGGTAAAGAAAACCTAGCCCTGTGGACTAGTTGAGATCGCATAGCGCATAGCGCATGGCGCATGGCGAAAAAAGAGTAAACAATAAATGGTAAAAGGTGAAGAGTTGCTCAGTAAGCACATAATCAGTTTACCGTTTACCGTTCACTGCTTACCAAACGCTTTGCGCTCTGCGCTTAGCGCTTTGCCTCATTGGGGCAGCTCAAAGCCAGGGCCAGGGTGAAGACGAATCCTCCTATTCTTTACTCTCTGTAAAGTCTCTCCACTTTCTCACCGCGTATCACCGTCGCCACAGGGTCTGCAGCCAATGGTTTGCCCGAATACTCTCGAGGTATGGTTAGGGTAAAGGTCGCGCCGTGACCTAACTCACTGTTGACCTCAATATCGCCTCCCATGTCGCGCAGCATTTTCCGACATGCTGCCAAGGCCAAGCCTGCACCCATTTTTTTGGTGGTAAAAAAGGGCTTGAATAATTTGGACATGTGCTCCGGTTTGATACCAGGTCCTTCATCTACTATTTCCACAGTGCAGTATTTGCCACCTCGGATTGAGCGCAAGTGGATTGTCTGACCTTTAGTGGAAACCTCGAGAGCGTTCTTGATGATTTCCCCTAGAACCCAGCCGATTGCGTTCTTGTCGACTCTTGAAGGGCAGCCACTTTCGTCGAGACTTGTTTCGAGATTTACCCCAATTTTGCTGGCGGGCTTTCTGTAATTTTCGAGCTTCTCTGCAATAACTTCATTCATATCCCGAGAGAAAACTTGTACGGTTTCTGTTGTGACAAATGAAGACAAGATCTTGACCACCTGTTCGAGGCGAGACATTTCGTCTTCGAAATTTTCGGCCAATCCACTACACCCTTGATCCTCGGCTTTCTGAGCGATTCCTTTTAGCCCTCTGAGGAGATCTTTCATTTCGTGGCCTATGGCAATGGCAGCTCGACCCAAGACAGCAAGGTTCTCTGCCGCCAGTACTTCTGCCTGCTGCTTCCTCTGTCGTTCTACCAGCCAACCGAAGCCGAAGGCTATAAGGTTAAATACGAGAATCTGGGTGATCACCGCCGGAACTGTACTATGAGCGCTATCATTTGCATAAAAGATGAATGGCGCATAAATTAGACTAACGATCGCGGCAGTGGCCATGCCGGCTCTTAAGCCGAACCAGAAACTGCCCAGTAAAATGGGGATAAAAAACATCTCCCGGTGGAGTATGTGCAACTCCATGCTTCCGTGGATCTTGCTATAGTGCAAGATAGAGATCACTACCACCAGCGTAGCGATGAGCAACCACTTAAATGTTTGCTTTGTTGTCTCCATTATCCCGACCTCTTAAAGTTTTGAGTAATTTAGGGTGGAGAACTTTTTGGATGGTGCCTTCCTTGATGGACAAACTTTAGTAGCAAATAGTTATCCTAGCATGCCGCTGCGGCCTCAGGGAGACGGTCTTTGTTGGCCCCTATTCATGTTGATACCAGAATTTTACCAGTCGCTTCTTATCATCCACCTTGAAAAGACATATTACGCCGTACTTACCATTTTCATCGAAGTCGAAATTGGCTGCGAGGATTCCACTGTAGTTTTGTAGGCTCTCCACCTGTTCTTTCCCCGAGGGGCTGATCACTTTGATCTTACCGATGGCATTGTTGATTTGCTTCTCAGAGCTTGCATCGAAAAACTTTGCCATGATATGGTGTGACTTGCCTTCCGGGTCCTTCATGTTCATTGCTGCCAGACTCATCACCTGGAATTCAGCGCGAACTCCTTCGACAACCTCCTGGTGTGTGAGGGTATCAGTGGTTGCGTTGGCGTTCACGTTTGTCGAGTGTGAAGCTGAATTATCGGTGTGACCTTGATGTCCATCGGTAGCCAGTGCTGCGTCCATTAGGTTGAATATCGTAAACAGTGTGAGCAGGGTTAACCATCTTCTCATCTTCAGATCCTCCAGTTGATTTGTTGCCAACCGCTATGCGCTCTGCATGTCATTGGATTCGCCGTTGTCTTTTATATTCCACTCCTTCCACAAGCCGTAGATCGCCGGCACCACTATGAGCGTTAGAACAGTGGCACTGACCATGCCGCCGACCATGGGAGCGGCGATACGTTTCATAACTTCAGAGCCGGTGCCATGGCTCCACATAATAGGCATGAGCCCGGCCATGATGGCGATGACCGTCATCATTTTGGGCCTCACCCTCAGGGCCGCCCCTTCCTCTATGGCCTCGTAAAGGTGCTGGCGACTGAACTTCTCCCCGTACTCAGCCTTGAACTTTTTGTACGACTGGTCCAGATAAATGAGCATGACAACGCCGGTCTCAGCCGCAACTCCAGCCAAGGCGATGAAACCTACCCCCACCGCCACACTCATGTGGTAGCCAAGAAGGTACATGAGCCACAACCCGCCGGTTAGCGAAAAGGGCACGCTGAGCATGACGATCAAACTCTCGGTAATGTTTTTAAAATTCAAATAAAGCAGGAGAAAGATGATCAGCAGGGTCATGGGAACAACGACCATGAGCCGCTTTTTGGCTCGCTGCAGGTATTCGTACTGGCCAGACCAGACGATGCTGTAGCCTGAGGGGAGCTTCAGCTTCTCGCTCACTGCCTGCTGCGCCATCTTTACGTAGGTCCCCACGTCAATTCCTCTGAGGTCAATATAAATCCAGGCGTTTTTACGGGCATTTTCACTCTTGATGCTTGGTGGACCTTTAACAATTTCAATGTCAGCCAATTGGGTAATGGGGACCTGAGCACCAGTGGGAGTGGGAACCAGAATTCGCCGGAGCTTTTCGGGCGAATCTCTGAACTCTGCCTTGTAACGGAGGTTTACGGGGTAGCGTTCCAGACCTTCAACAGTGGTGGTGATATTCATGCCTCCGACGGCAGACATGATAATGTCCTGGACGTCACCGACTGTAAGCCCATACCGCGCCGCCTCCTCGCGATCGATACGATAGTCGAGGTAATTACCACCGGTTACCCTCTCGGCATAGACGCTCAATGTATGAGGCACTTCCCGGATGATCGCCTCTACTTGCTTCCCAAGACTGTTGAGAACCTGGAGGTCTTCCCCCATGAGTTTGATACCCACGGGCGTTTTGATTCCTGTGGAAAGCATATCGATACGGGTTTTGATGGGCATGGTCCAGGCGTTGGTCAACCCAGGAAATTGGATAGCGTCATTCAACTCTTCCACCAGTTTATCCATAGTCATGTCCGGTCGCCATTCGGACTCCGGCTTAAGCATGATGGTAGTTTCAATCATAGAGAGGGGCGCAGGGTCAGTAGCGGTTTCCGCGCGGCCCACCTTGCCGAAGACGTGGTGCACTTCAGGGAAAGAGGCGATGATCCTGTCGGTCTGCTGCAAGAGTTCCTTGGCCTTGGTGATCGAGATGCCCGGAAGGGTTGTGGGCATGTAAAGCAAGTCGCCTTCATTCAGGGGAGGCATGAACTCGGAGCCGATGCCCTTCCAGGGAATGTAGCTCACAGCCAACGTAATCACTGCCAGGGCAATCACCAGGACCTTGGCCTTGAGCACCAGCTTGATGACCGGGTGGTAAATCCAGATGAGGAAACGGTTCACCGGGTTCTTTTCCTCAGGCCTTATCTTGCCGCGGATCAGGTAGCCCATGAGCACCGGCACAATCGTGACTGCCAGCAGCGAGGAGCCGAGCATGGCGTAGGTCTTGGTGAAGGCGAGGGGCCGGAAAAGCCGGCCTTCCTGAGCTTCGAGGGTGAAGACCGGCAGAAAGCTGACGGCTATGATTAGCAGAGAGAAGAAAAGCGCTGGCCCGACTTCTGTGGCGGCATCTGTTATGAGATCCCAATGGGGCTTTTTCCCAGCGTCGTGCTCGATATGTTTGTGGGCATTTTCAATCATGACGATGGCCGCATCCACCATGGCACCAACGGCGATGGCAATACCCCCCAAGCTCATGATATTGGCGTTGATCCCCTGCCGTTCCATGATTATAAAACTGATCAGCACCCCTAAGGGTAGAGTGATGATGCCCACGAGAGCGCTGCGAAAGTGCAGGAGAAAAATAATACACACCAGGGCAACAATGATGCTCTCTTCGATGAGAGTCCTTTTCAGGTTGTGAATAGCTCTCAGGATCAGCCCCGAACGATCATACACCGCCTTGATCGTCACCCCTTCGGGTAGTCCGGCCTTGAGCTGCTCAAGCTTGTTTTTGACCTTTTGAATCACCTGGAGAGCATTTTCTCCATAGCGCATGACAATAATACCGCCCACCACCTCGCCGCTGCCGTTGTAATCGGCAAGGCCTCTCATGAGTTCGGGACCGACCTTGATTGTTGCCACGTCTCGCAGCAGGGTGGGTGTACCCTCTTTGTCAACCCGGAGGGGAACTATCTCGAGGTCTTTCACGCCCTTGATGTAGCCCAGTCCCCTTACCATGAACTCGGTCTCCCCCATTTC
>CP070735.1:1378019-1431879 GCA_020347625.1 Deltaproteobacteria bacterium | reverse complement strand
GATGGTGTACATTGGATCAAAATTTCCATCTCACATGAAAATGGTACTCTCACCATACGGATAGAGGACGATGGCATGCCCTTTAACCCGCTAAAGGCTGAGGAACCGGACTGTGAATGTCCTCTGGAAGAGCGCAGAGTCGGCAACCTCGGCATTCACCTCACCAAGAAATATGTTGATGATATGATCTATGAAAGGCGAGGTGACAATAACATTCTTATTTTAAGGAAGCGTTTAGAGAAATCATGATTTTTTTCTAAACTGTAGGCATAGACTTGTCGGTTAGCCTAATCCTGATATATTAGGCTTTATCAATAAAGGTAGAATACCTATTGCTTTAACTCTGTGCGTACACTTGAGGGCTGAGCTGTTCCCTCCGCTTACGCTCAGTCTGCCGACCTTGCCGGGCGGAGGTCCTTCGAACCGGAGGCAGAGGCAGCCCGAGTCCCGCGACACGCGGGATTGCCAGCCTTCGCGGCATCATGCGGGAAGGGCTATCCATGGCAGCTGGCGAAGGCTGACTACATACGCCGCTTCGGGAATATCCCAGCCCTCAAGCACGCTATAAGCGGAGCTGAATACATATTCATATACAGTTAATTTAAGAAAATACGATATAGGGAGGAGAGAGCAAATGGAGGTCATCGAGAAACAACAAAACGGAATTTTTATCTTAGGACTTCTTGGAAGGCTTGATTCAAATACTTCTCCAGACTTTGAAAAGAAGATATTTGAAATTATTGATGACGGCACAACTAGTGTTGTAGTGGATTTCGAAGGTTTAGATTATATTTCGAGTGCCGGCCTACGCGTACTTCTGAAGGCAGCTAAGGAAATCAAACGATCACAAGGAAAAATCGTACTATCGTCAATGAAAGAGTACATTAGAGAGGTCTTTGAGATAGCAGGATTTGTTTCGCTCTTTCCCATAGTCTCATCTGTGGACGATGCGGTAAATGAGTTTTGAGCCAACGGTCATAAAGCCCTCTTTCCCCTAATCGTTGGTCAATTTTGCTCGGCCGGCAAGGCGAATCCTAAGTTTTCAGGAGAGAGAATCGAGGATTTAGAATCCAGCATACATAACGATAACAACTGGGATGATTCTTTCTGGCCAGCGATTGCTGGCTTATATGCATTTGGTCTACGGTTTACCCCTCGCAATTACTATCTATTTCTTCCACTTCCGACAAGCTAAACCTTGTTCCCCAAAGAGGTCAATACTTACCTCATAAGGCTGGAGTGTCATGTGGTGAAACAAGTTGCAATATCAGGGGCGTGGTGGATACCAGACCGTATTGAAGTGTGCACCAATGGTATGCTATTTAGCGATTTAACACGTTGGCTATGATCGAGTTGGCGATGACCTTCCCACCTGGGGTCAATCGAAGCCGCCTGTTCCGCGCTTTAGGCGTGGATATCCTGCAACTGGGCGAGCTCGAATTCTGTAATTCTGGCATGAATCATGCTTTGTATGAGGATGTCGAACGTCGAGGGTAAGCCGAAGGAGAAGTCTGTGGAGGAAGTGCATCACCAAAAGGCCATTGACTACCTGAAGAGCCTTCAAAAATTGGGCCCTGAGGAATTCTTGGCAACGTATCCGCATGCGCTTTTGCTGGAAAGTTACTTGGCACCCTCCAGCAGAACAAAATTGGGCAGAGTGGAAACTATCGCAGAACTGGACATAAATGACCTCGATTCGCAAACAGAGAGTCATGAAAACGGACCCCTGCTTCAGGCTCGAGTTATCCCCTTGGAAAAGCGAGATAAAAGCTCATCTGAGAGGATGTTGTTTGTAGGGAGATCGCCCAACAACGACATTGTCGTTCTAAACAAAATGGTATCAAAACTTCACGCTTACTTCTGTCAGGTTCCCGGGAGTGAAATAATTCAGTTGGTGGACATGAACTCCACCAATGGCACCTTTATCAACGGCAAGAAAATATCGCCGTCTGTAAAGATGAACTTGGAGGATGAAGATGTCATCTCATTCGGTCCCGAGACCAGAATGGCATATTTTAGCGCCACTGGATTCTGTCGGCTACTTGAAAGTCTGGCTTGATTGCTATGCTGCGGATGGGTTTGCTGAGGTGATGCCAAACTGGACAGCTGAGGGCAGAAATAACCAGCTAAGCAGCGGGCTAACATTATATCGGAATTATAAGAATTTAAAAAAGGATGAGGAAAATTCTCAGAGAGATACAATAATTTTCTTGACCAAAAAATCTCAATAATGTAAATTACACATCATAAGGGAGATGCCAGTCTCCCTTGGTGCCCCTTGCCCCTATCGGCCACTGTGCGCCGGGCCGATAGGGGATCTTTTTTTGGGGGAACTTGCATGAACTTCACATAAACAGGACATTTTTCTGGTTTTTTCTCTGCGCCCCCCCTCCGTCTTTACCCGATGCCCGATGCCCTATGCTAGATACCTCTTAGGCTGGCAAAGCTGTTGAGTTCTGACTTGGCCCAGGTTTTCTATGATTAATAAAAAATTGTCCGGGTTCGGTGGTATGGCAGGCTGCGGTACATATCATTCTGCCCCAAATGCCAGAGCCAGCTGTCCAATTGGGCGGAGTTAACTTCCTGACCTCGTCTGACCATTTCCTGACGGAGCAATTCCACTGCCCAAATGGTCGCGGCTCGGATCTCCACCTCTTCAGCACTGCCTGGCAAAATGTGAGCCAATCTTTGGATTTGCGCAGCCAGTTTTGATTCATACCGGATGATTTCCAGATGGCGGAGAACCTGGGGCAGCTTATAATCAGCGAAGGCGGTAAGCTCGTCCAGGTCGTGGAAATTTCCCCAGGAGGTTCCTGAAAAGGTGCACCACAAATCTTGGACAAGCAGCTGAGCTCGTTTGAAAAAACATACTGTATTTCCATGATAATTGGCTGTATCGTTGAAGCTGGGAAATTCATCCGCCAGAAAAAGGACAAGTTTGACGGCCGAGCCCCTGGCTTCCTCCAGCGCGTGTATAAAGCTGCCCTGGAATCGATCCAGCAGAACCTTTCCTACTTGGCGCAGATTTTCCAAACGCTCGTCGAAAAGAGGGATCTTGCCACTGCCTCGAAAGACGTGGACCAGAGTGTCACGTTTTAGTGTGGCCAAGGTTTTCGCCTCCGTGAGAGGAATCCCCTCCTCCATGGCACGTTTGAGACTGGCCGCCAGAGCCCAGTAGCCGGAGAGTTTCTCATTTTCATAGTGGATTTCCCAAAGGGGAGAGCCCACCTCGGACCAAAAACAATGATTGAGAGTGTCCAGGACAAGGAGCCATTGAACGGTGACGGCTGTAGAGTCAAAATAATGATATGGTGCCGGACCTTGTGGCAGGGGGGGTATTTTCAGGGCTGCATTGGTGTCGAGAAAGTATGATATGGCAGTAGGGTCGATATAAACAGATTGGCTCTGTTCTACGACCGCTTGGCAAGAGGGGAGGACAGGAAGTAAAGCCATAGCCGAGTAATTATCGGGAACTGGCCAGGGCAGCAGCCTGAATGGTTATGCGCCGTAGCCGCTGAACCAGGGTGCGGATGATTTTTCGAAAATCTGGGGAAAGACTGTCGTATTCTCGCCTCAGTTTGTCGCGATCAACAACTCCCAATTTCACTTCACCCACAGCGGTCACAGTAGCGGAACGGGGCTCTTTGCCCATGTCCAGGAATTCGAGTTCACCGATAAAATCTCCCTCCCCCAGCTTTGCCACTGTAACTTGTCCTCTGGGCGTATTCTTGCTGACTTTGACCTCGCCTTCCAAGATGACGTAGACCCAATCACTGAATCCTCCCTCTTCGAAAATGATCGAGCCTTCTGGATGCGTTTCCTCATCGCGGATGTAAAGCAGGTCTATCATACATTCTCCTTTTAAAGGGTTCGTCAGTCTGGTGTCAAGTATAGTGGGTTTGGTTGTCGTTGTTCAAGACAAAACCACACAGTGCAAATGCGCTTGACAGAATTGCTGCCCCCAGAATAAAAAATGCAGTGCAAGTTTACCACCTCTGCCACGGGTTGGCTATTACCACCAGAATTGGGTATGCTAAGGTGTTAGTGGCAAATAATCCAGGCTCGGAGGACCTACCTCTGAGCTAAACTCAGAGATATGCGGCTAAATGCAATTGGAATAGTGGAATAATGGAACAATGGAATGATGGGATTAAATCGAAAACGTCTAAATCTTTAATGGTTTCGTCGCGCCGTATATAGAATAGGGAATTTATTCCTTTAAACCCATTATTCCAACATTCCATCATTCCAATACTTAAAAAAATGCTGCGCACCAAACGATGTGCAGTGTGTTCTGGGAGGCTGTCAATGAGGGTTGAAGATTTTCCCGAAGAGATTCGACCATACCTTTTGCCCCAGCCTGTAGGTGAACTCATCTATAGGTGCCTGGAGTGTGAAGAAACCTTTGGCATCGAGTCTCTCCTCTATACCTGCCCCGATTGCAAGAGCGTCCTGCTGATCGAAGATCTTCAGTGGGAAAAGTTGAAAGAGCGCAGTGGTGCCTTCTGGCGACGTCTTTTTGACTACCGCAGGATGCTCAACATACCACCACTGAGGGGGATTTTCCTATTTCATGAACTGATCGCACCGGTGATACCTTTGGAGGACGTTATCTACCTAGGGGAGGGCCATACCCCAATAGTCAGGGCTAATATTGCGTTGCGGGAGTGGGCGGGGCTGGATTTTTGTTTTAAAAATGACGGGCAGAACCCGAGCGCCTCCTTTAAAGACCGGGGTATGGCTTGTGCTTTGAGTTATCTGAACTATCTGGTTCGCAGTCAGGGATTGACCGAAGTGCTCTCTATTTGTGCCTCCACCGGGGATACCTCGGCTGCCGCAGCGCTGTACTCTTCCTACATGAGCGATACCGTCAAGTCGGCCGTCCTGCTGCCCCACAAGAAAGTAACACCTCAGCAAATTTCCCAACCTTTGGGCAGTGGCGCCCAGGTATTTGAGATTCCCGGAGTATTTGATGATTGTATGAAGGTGGTGGAACACCTTGCCGACCACTACAATGTAGCCCTGCTCAATTCGAAAAACGCTTGGCGCATCCAGGGACAGGAGTCTTACTCTTTCGAGGTAGCCCAGAGCTTTGATTACGAGCTTGAGGGTAAGGTGGTACTGGTACCCATTGGCAATGCCGGGAATATTACTGCGGTGATGGGGGGGTTTTTGAAGCTACAGGATCTTGGGGTGATTGAAAAACTGCCAAGAATTATTGGTGTACAGTCAGAACACGCTGATCCAGTTTACCGCTACTATCAAGAATCGGATCCGAACAAACGGGTATTCCGCCCGGTTACGGTTCGACCCAGCGTTGCCCAGGCGGCCATGATCGGGAATCCTGTCTCCATGCCTAGAGTTATACGGCTGGTTGAAGCCTACGAGAGGGTAGCTGGGAGCCCGGGGGTATTTGTAGTCCAGGTAAGCGAGCAGGAGATTATGGACTGCCAACTTATCGCCAACCGGAACGGGCATATTGCCTGCACCCAGGGCGGTGAGTGTTTGGCAGGCTTGCGCCGGGCCCGAGAAGCGGGGATTGTGACAGCAGAAGAAGTGGCGATCCTGGATGCCACAGCACACGCCCTTAAATTTTCCGGATTCCAGGAGAGTTACTTTGCCGATGAACTGGATTCGGCTTATGAGGTTCTACCCAAAACAGAGTTGAGAAATTTCCCCACGCTGGTTGAGGCTCCGGGATTGAAGAAGTTGCCAGCACCAGGTAAAGTATTGCCTCCGGACGAGTTCAAAACCTTTGTGGAAGCTACTGCCCGGGAAATAGCCCGACAACTGGGGCTGAAAGAGAAAACCGCGGAGTGAAGGATGAACCTCTCGTTTAAAGGTATTCAGCCAGCTATTGATCCTACTGTGTACGTCGCTCCGGGAGCTGTTATTATTGGAGATGTGGTCATCGGCCCTGAATCAAGTATTTGGTTCGGTACTATTGTTCGAGCTGATGTGCACTATATCCGAATCGGGTCCCAGACCAACATCCAGGACCAGTGTGTACTCCACGTAACAGGTGGCAGACATCCATTGCACGTTGGAAATCGGATTACTGTGGGACACCGTGCCATCATTCATGGCTGCACAATTGAAGACGGCTGTCTCATTGGTATGGGTGCTGTTCTGTTGGATGGCTGTTACGTGGGATCAGAAGCAGTCGTTGCTGCCGGGGCTGTGGTAGCCGAAACCACTCGCATCCCTCCTCGGACCTTGGCCATGGGTGTGCCTGCCGAGCCACGTCGAGAGGTTAACGATAAAGAACTGGCGCGGGCCAGATCTTCTGCCTCTCATTACATTGAGCTTGCCGAAATTTACCGCCAGGAGCAGCTGGCCACGAAGATTGGAAGATAAGTCTCGACGAGTTATTGGACAACAGAGGTTTTCCAAAGATCGGATGGATTGACGAAGTACTGTCGCATTTTGTTAGCGTCGAGCTGTTCGTAGATTATGTGGTGACGGTTGAGTTCTTCAATTGCCCGGGTCAATGCTTCCGGGCTACCATTCCAAAATGTTTCCGCTGATTCAATGGTGACCGGTGTACCGCTATCGGCCAGGGTGCATATGAGAATGTAGGCCGAAGTGGCCTCCACGGATAAATTCAGGCTGAAAATCTTCCGATCCATGAGCATGGGTCAAAAATCTCCTTATTAATGAATGAACAATAGAGGATATAATAATCATTTATGGAGCTTAAGTGAAGTAGATGCGGGTTAGATCTTTTGTTGTTGCAAGTGTTTCGCTTATTGAGTATGGTTTTTTCACCTCTACGGGTAGGAACACAGAGGGTATTTCCACTGGAAACTCGGGTGGAATACAGCAAAGGCTTTTCTGACAGGGAAAAAAATGGGAAATGTCTATGATAATGTCCTGCAGTTGATTGGCAACACGCCGCTGATCCTGATCAACCGCCTCAATCCAAATCCCCAGGTAAGGATTTACGCAAAGCTGGAAGCCCAGAATCCCGGCGGGTCAGTAAAGGACAGAATTGCGCTTCAGATGATCGAGGAAGCCGAACAACGGGGCGAGTTGACTCCCGATAGGACTATCATCGAGGCCACAAGTGGCAATACCGGCATCGGCCTGGCTATGGTCGCTGCGGTGAAAGGCTACACTATTACATTGGCCATGCCCGAGACCGCCAGCCAAGAACGCCAGAAAATACTCAAGGCACTGGGGGCGGAGATCCTGTTGACCCCTGGCGCCCTTGGTACTGACGGAGCCATAGAAAAAGTTTATGAGCTTGTGCGGCAATTTCCTGACCGGTATTACATGCCCGATCAATTCAACAACGAAGATAACTGGAAGGCGCATTATTTTGGCACCGCCCGCGAAATTTGGGAGCAAACCGAGGGGAGGGTAACCCACGTCGTAACGACTCTTGGTACTACCGGTACGGCCATTGGCCTTACCAGACGCATGAAGGAATATCTAGAAGACGTCTGTATGATCGCTGTTGAGCCATATATGGGGCACAAGATTCAGGGGCTCAAGAATATGAAAGAGTCTTACGTTCCTGGGATATTCGACAAAGAGATCCTGGATGAGATCGTGCATATCGAAGATGCGGAAGCCTTCGAGACCGCAAGGCGGTTGGCCCGACAGGAGGGTTTGTTTGTGGGAATGAGCGGCGGGGCTGCCATGGCTGCTGCACTTCGCAAGGCCAGCGAATTAAAGCAGGGCACAATTGTTGCCATCCTTCCAGACGGTGGCGAGCGTTATCTAAGCACCAATCTGTTTACTACCCTCTCAGAACCAGATTTCCGTTTTTACAATACACTCTCCCGCCAAAAAGAAGACTTCAAGCCGATCTTTGAGGGCAAGATCTCACTGTTCACCACCGGTCCAACCGTAGGCGAATCCCTCGACCTGGGAGACAGCCGCCGTTTTGTGGTGGCTGATCTCATGCGGCGATATTTGGAGCAGAAGGGTTTCGAGGTAACCCAGGTGATCAATATCACCGACATGGGAGAGAAGGCGGTTCTGGATTCGGCGGTGGACAGCGTGACTTTTGACATTGCTGCCAGGCAATGCATTGAGACCTGCAATCGAGATTTGGACATTTTGGGTGTGCAGCCAGCCACTTACTATCCACGCACAAGCGAGCATGTTGATGACATACTGGAGATCAGTAAGAGCCTCATGGAAAAAGGTTACGCCTACGAGAAGTTACGCTCGGTCTATTTTGATATCTCCAAATTTGAGGACTATGGGCGGCTGTCTAGGGTGGATCTCCAGAAGATTCGCCTCGGGAAGACAGTTGATCTTGAAGCCTACGAGAAAGAGAATCCCCGAGACTTCACCCTGCTCAGACGGGCCACTTTAGCCGAACTGAAAAGCGGGAACTATCTGAAAACTTCCTGGGGTAATGTGTTGCCATCACTGCATCTTGAGACAGTAGCGTTGGCCAAGAAATATTTAGGGGAGACCATAGATATACACACCAGCAGCTTGGATTTTTTGTTCCCTCACAATGAAAACGAGATTGCCATTGGCCAGACAGCCAGCGGCAAACCGCTTGCCAACTACTTCATCCATTGCGAACGGGTATTGCCGGGTGGCAAGAAGATGTCCAAGGAAGGCGAGGGCAGGGTAACGATCCAGCAGCTCTCAGATCGAGGCTACAGCGGCAGACAGATTCGTTACTGGTTGCTGGCCACCCACTACCGCAAAGCCCTGCATTTTGAGGAGGATCGATTGCGGGAAGCAGCCCGGAGCCTGGAACGTTTGGATGAGTTTATCCAGAGACTGCAACATGGGTCGACCGGAGAGGCTGGCGAAGAGGTTGACCAGTTCATTTTTGAAGTTGAGCAAAATTTTGACGAGGCGATGGCTGACGATTTGAACATCTCTTCAGCACTTGCTGCCGTCTTCAGTTTTATCCGCAAACTCAATCCATTCATTTCAAGGGGACTTCTGAGTGAGAGCCAGAGGGAAGCTGCGCTGGAGGCTATGGAACGGTTGGATTCAGTGCTCAATCTCATCTACCGAGTCCAAGCGGAATTGGATGAAGATACTTGCCGACTTTTGGAGGCCAGGATTGAGGCCAGGCGTGACAAGCGCTGGGACGAAGCCGACCGTCTTCGGCAGGCGCTACTAGATTGTGGTATCCAGGTTATCGACACTCCGGAGGGCACACGGTGGAAGCGATTAGAGTAAACGATAAAGCGTAAACGGCAAGCGTTAAATCGTGAATCGTGAGAGGTAAACGGAAGAGGTAGCCTTTCTTGAAATCCGCAATCTACAAACTGAAATGATCCTTACCCCATCATTCCATTATTCCAACCTTCCAATATTCCTATGGTTTCTCCTGTCTCCTGAATTCTAGCTACCTGCCCTGAGCGACACGACTTGAGCTCGTCGACAAGTCTCGTCGACAGGTCTCGTAGAAGGGCTGACTCCTTCTCAATCAGCGGTCGGGTCGGGGAGCTTCCTTGCGGGGCAGATCAAAGCTGGGTTTTCTTGACCTGGATTGTTTATTCCTGATTTGGAGCGGTATGGACCTGCCTCAGGACCTCAGTGTCCTTTCCGTTACTGACCACAATGATACGAATGGAAATGGCCTTAGTCTGGCGGGGAGAAGAAAACTCCTGGCTATCTAGCTGGCCTGGGTCCAGATGGCCCATCTTATGCAATTCGCGGATCAGATCTTGAAATTGTTGGCCTGGAACCTGAACATCAATCAGGCGAGCTGAGCTAGAACGGACAGGCCGGATCGATTCCCGCTCCTGCGCCATGGATTGGGAAAACGCCCGTAACATAGCTTCCAATTGTTGATTCACCCTGGAGAAGTCCTTGACCTTGAGGACCATCACCGGGCCAGTGGAGCCAAGATTGCGCTCAGTTGTCTTGACTGTAGCTACGGACTGCTCGGAGGGACCGGTTCTCGTGATCATTCTCTTCTGGTCTGCAGGTGCTGGCACGGGCAATGGTGAGGGCACGAGCTGCCAAATTATGAGGAAAACAGACAATAGTGCCGCTACACCAACCCCCAGGGGCAACCAACGGGGGGTGATAGCAACTGGCCAGAAGCTTTGACGGAACTGGCGCTCCCTCAGCCTCGCCATTACCAGTCCACTGAGGTGCTCGGGAGGATCAAGATCCGGCAACCGGCTTAAAACTGCCTGCATTTTTTGCAGGGAATGCCATTTGCGGTAGCAGAGCAAACATTCTTTAAGGTGAGACTCCATTGCCTTGCGCTCTTCTGGTTGAAGATCACCGTCCAGGTAGGCGGTAAACTGTGCGTGGTACTTTAGGCAATCCATGAGCTACTCTAGTCTATTTGTCAAACATTCCTGTAAAGCGATTCTGGCCCGGTGAAGACGCGATTTTACTGTACCAAGGTTCAGGGAGAGCATTTGACTCAGTTCTTCATAGGAAAAGCCTTGCACGTCCCGGAGTATCAAAATCTGCCGTGCCGCATGGGGCAGCTGATTCAGGCACTGCTGTACTTGTGCAGCCAGGTCCCTGGTCATGGTCCACTGTTCAGGGGTAGGAGCACTGTCAGGCAGAGCCTCCAGGTTTTCCGACGAGATCTTCCAGGCAGGCCCAGCTCTACTTTTTTGTTTGGCAAAAAAGTTCCGCCTCGATAAGTACTTGATACGATTCCGAGCTTGATTTAGAGCAATCCTATACAACCAGGTGGAAAACTTGGCCTCGCCTCGGAAACCCTTTATACCCCTGTAAGCGGCGACAAATATATCTTGCGTCAGATCTTCGGCTTCCTCTTCGCTGCCCAACATCCTATAGGTAAAGTTATATATCTGCCTTTCGTGTCTTCGCATCAACCGGGCAAAGGCCTCCTTGTCACCACTGCGGCAGCGGTGCACTAGGACTCGGTCTTCCTCGCGCTGAGCAGATGAACTTTTCTGAACCAATGATCCAGTACCCATTTGTCGTCATTAGACAACAGAAGATGGAAAAAGTTCTCCATCTCAAGTGAAAATCTATTAATCGTAGATAACCTGGTCCTCTAAGCCAGGTCAGAGCGCATAGAGCATAGGGCATAGAGCATAGAGCATAGAGCATGGGGCATGAAGTTCTTTGGAACATTGACACTGTGATTCTTTTTGCTGCCTGCTGTCTGCTGCTGCCTAACATAGGCCAGGCACCTTGAACCCTGTACCTTTCACAGAGGGCAGTCCAAAGCCAGGGCCTGCCGCGCCGTCGCCTGGGCGAAGGCGGGTCCTCCTATTCTTGATTTTTGGTGCTGCGGCTTATAAAGGTAAATCCAGCCGTCTGCTGAAGCTTAACGGGGCTACTACGTTATCGAAACGTTTCCGAAGACGCAATGCTGAATTTCGACAACTGTCCCAAAGGATGAAAGATAAAGAGGGGTGAGCGAAAAATACTAAACGTCGGTTACGCAGCCTGCCAGTTCTGTGAAGTATGAGCTCTCAAAAATCAGCAAGAGCTTCCTTCCCAAGAGACTTTAGATAGGAGGTGTCGTTCAGAAAGGAAATGATCCATTGCCCGTTTTGATAAGTGAAAAGATTTGTAGAGGCGGTGTCCTGTTGAATACGCCAGAAATGGCTGTTATCCAGTCCCAGCAGAGCACAGCAGATCACTTTGTTGGGAACCCGATGCGCGACCAGAGCAAAATTCTCATCTCTGTGTTTGACTATCAACTCGTCCAAAGCCGTCATGATGCGAGAGCGGACTTCATCCAGACTCTCACCTTTGGGAAACTTAACCTTATGGGGTTCCCGAAGCCAAAGACCGTGGAGTTCAGGGTATTTTTTCTGCACCTCCTGATTCTCCAGACCTTCCCACTCTCCATAGCTGATATCAACAATCGCATCCAGGGGTGTTACTGAAATATTGTGAAACTTTGCTATATTCTCAGCTGTTTCCATGGATCGGGAGAGGGGACTGCTATAAACGGCATGGAGGGTTTCATCTTTGAGTGCCTCACCGGCCAGGTGCACCTCCTGTTTTCCGGTCTCGTCAAGCGGGATATCCACACGGCCGCGAAAAATCTCCCCCACGTTCCAGGCTGTTTGACCGTGACGCACCAAGTAGACTCGAGACATGAATTATAACTCCATCTCGGAGAACCCCTTGATCTGCTGGTGCAGTTCTCGAGTTTTTTCCATCCTGGCTCGGTCGCGGTCTTTAACCAGACCTTGGAGATCTTCCTCCACCGCGATCAGTTCAAGGCTAAGCGGGTCTTTCCCCTGAATATGAGCATCGATTAGGGTCCGATAATCGCGGATCATCTTGCCGATGAGCGCGACAGGATACTCCCGGCCCTGGACCTTCAGAGTTTGCAGACCCAAATCGATGTATTGTCCGAGCTCCTCACCCTGAATAGCGAAGGCAACGTTAGGCTGATGGCGAATTTTTTTATTGATCTGGGTAATTTCTTTTGAGCTCTTGCCCTTGCGGCGCATCAGTTTTTCTCTCTGAGCCTCGGTGAGCAAGCAGAAACGGAAGCAGCTGCCACTTTTATCGGGCCAACCCTCGTACTCAACGATTTCGTTGCCTTCCTCGTCCCTGTAAACCTTCTTGATGTAAGAATCACTGGTGAGTTCATGGAACAGACAATTACCCACACCACCTATGCAGCGGTTGCCATGGATGAGCACTTCAGTTAAGACGCCGACTGTATCCGCCTCCCTCTTGAAGCGCTGCAATTTTTCCACGGTGTTGATTTCGGTACTTGCCACAATCTGGGAGGCTCCGGCTTCCCGGTAATATTCCATTTCTTCTCTGGTGCGGATATTACAGCCAACGCTGGCGTGAATAATCAATTCCGGGAAGTTCTTCTTAATGAGCCGCATGAGGCCAGCTGTTTTGGCAATGACGCCTTCCGCCCCACATTGGGCCCATTTGGATGCCTTGTTGAGCACGCGAATGAATTGATCTTCAGGGACGTCGATGTTGATGGCCACGCGAACCTTACCGTCATAATCGGCAGCAATCCCTATTGCTTCCTTGATCTGGCTATCTTCCAACTCCCAGGCGCATTTCCTTCGGCTCAATCCTTTTGCTCCCACATATACCGCATTAGCGCCATTGGCAAAGACTTCTTGTACCATTTCAAGGCTGCCACCCGGTGCCAGCAACTCATTCATACTAAAAGATCCTCCTTACGAATATGGTTGCCATACTGTTTCTTCGCAAGAATTATGGGTCCAGCGCAGAATAACGAGCACAAATAGCCCTAAGAGACCCCTTTGGCAACCACTCAGAGCTCGTGATAATTATAACAATTCTAGAAAATCCTGCAAGGACTGTCAAAGTATTTTTGGGCAAAATACCCGTCTCACCGCAGAGAACCGCGTTGGAAGGTTATATTCATTGTGGAAGGATTTGGCAACAAAAAAAGAGGCGGACCTCGAGCAGGCCGCCTCTGCTGGTTGGGTGGAACACATCTAGTCTACTAAATCAGCTTTGCCGCTGAGTCGCATGAAGTATGTATAAACCTCGGTGCCGGGAAAACGATCTTTGAGCAGAGCCTTGGCAACGCGAAGATCTTCTCGATGGGTGGCAAGCTCTTCCGGGCTATCCACGACGTCCTCTAAGCCGTAGGCCCCGCAGTCCTCATGATTGACCAGATAAAACTGGCGCACCTCGTGGAGTTCGTAGGCTACCTTGAGCTGTTCCAGCAAGAACTCCCTGTCCCTAGCTTCCTTGGGCCGGGAAATGCTTTTGATGGCACCCGCCACCCGGATGACATCGGCTCCGTCTCCGTCCAGTTTCTGATCTGCAAAAAAGTTGTCAAGAGGCTCATGAAGACGAAAATCCATGCAATAGACTATACAGGCTCTACACTTGTGTTCTGCCATGGCAATCCATCCTTTCTTCGGTAAAGTAGGTTTCAGCTCAAAACAGGCGAAACGAGGGCAATTGGAGAATCCATACCGGCACGGGAATGACTTCCGGGGAGTTTACCTTAACCGGGTAACATCTTGCAAGGGCGGAGAGTGCTATCACATAAGACGATTTTTTCTAAACTCCGGACTAAAACGTGAATCATTTTGGGGTTGAATATTTCTACAGATGGGGTAAAAGAATGATTCGACTTCCATCGGGACAAGGAGCTTATCAGCATGCGCGTACTTTCTGGCATCCAACCATCAGGAAGCCTTCATATCGGCAACTATTTCGGCATGATGAGGCCAATGATCGCCTATCAAGAAACATCTGAGCTCTACTGCTTTATCGTCAATTACCATGCCATGACCTCAGTGACAGACCGGGACCAGCTTGCCCGTGGGACCATCGAGGCAGCCCTTGATTTCCTCGCCCTAGGTCTTGATCCGGAGAAGGCCATTTTTTGGGTACAGTCAGATGTACCGGAGGTGACCGAGCTGACCTGGATTCTGAACAACGTCACCCCCGTGGGGCTTCTGCTCAGGGCCCACTCCTATAAGGATAAAATCGCCCAGGGAATTTCCCCCTATCATGGTCTCCTTTCTTACCCGGTGCTCATGGCCGCTGATATTCTACTCTACCAGTCAGAGAGGATTCCAGTGGGGCAAGATCAACAACAACACCTGGAAATTGCCCGGGACATCGCCATCAAGTTCAATCACACCTTTGGGGAGACCTTCGTGATTCCCGAGGCTGAGATCAATCCCGACATTCCTACGGTGGTGGGTATAGACGGCCAAAAGATGAGTAAATCTTACAATAACACCATAGACATTTTTGCCAGTGAAAAGCAGCTCCAGAGAAACATAGGGAGCATCGTCACCGACTCCACACCCGTGGCCGATCCCAAAGACCCGGATAAATGTAACCTCTTTGCGATCATTTCTCTGTTTCTGGATGAAGCGGAAAAGTCTGAGTTGGCTGAGCAATACCGTCGGGGTGGGCTCAAATACAGCGACGTAAAGAAAGAGCTTTTTGCAAGAATATGGGAATATTTCGGCGGAGCACGCGAGAAGCGTCAGCAGTTGGCGGCTGATCCCGAGCATGTTCGGAAAATTCTCGATGCTGGCGCTGTCAAAGCTAGAGCCAAGGCGCTTCCCACCCTACAACTGGTGCGAGAGCGAGTGGGATTGAAGTATTGAGCTGTCTCAAGAGCAGGGATGATCACTCCATCTCCAGCTGTTGCATCGTTTCCAGTCTTTGCTTGGTATACCAATCTATCTGACGGCAGATGCCGCGGATTATCTTGACATCTCGAGCCCGAAGCCCAACCCTGGAAAAGAATCGTCGTATATTTTGCATCCAGTAGTCAGGATTCTCTGGATTTATGAAATTTATCTTGAGCAATGTCTCCTTGAGGTGTTCATACATTCCGTCCAGTTCACGCCGTGTTGCCAGCCGAGACACAAATCGATCAAGCGGCTTGGTACCTGCCAGTAACAGTTCGTAACAAAGAATCATCACCGCCTGGGCCAGGTTCAGTGAGGAAAAACCCGCGGTGGGAACGCTAACCAGGGCGTGACAGTAACGTAATTGGACGTTGGTAAGACCACGATCTTCGGGGCCAAAGAGTAAAGCCACCTGGTTGTTGGCACAGATGGGTACCAACTCCGCTGCTATCTCTCGGGGAGTTTTGAGTTCGCGGCGATGACCACCGATGCGTGCAGTGGTTCCCACCACATAGTGAAAGTGTTGCAGGGCGGTGGTCAGGTCAGCATAGACCTCCATGTTCTCTACCAGGTCAGCGGCATAATGGGTGGCCATTCTGAGAACGCGAGTGAGATCGCAGTTCTCGGGTGCTACAAGAACCAGCCTGGAGATGCCCATATTAAGAGCGGCCCGCGCTGCTGCTCCAATATTTTCTGGAAACCGGGGCCTATGCAAGACGATAGTGACATGGTCAAGATAATTGTTTGAGCTCAAGGTACCTTACCTCATTTGAGATTGTAGATTGCGGATTGAAGTTGCGTTTTCTCAATCTTCAGGAAAAATCTTCAATCTGCAATCTTCAATCTGCGTGGTAGTATACTCCAGCTCTGGCTGGATGAGAAGTCATGCCGCGTTGTTGACATCGTTCATAGCTCTTTATTAGAATGGGATCAATGTATCAGCGCTGAAACGAACGATTGGTTGATTGTCTCACCGTACCTGTAACCTGCCGTCAAGCACACAGAAGGTTGCGCTGAGAATATGGCTCGCCGATTGATAATTCTTACCATCTTGGCCGCGCTTCTTTTCTGTTCCCGCAATGGCATTCAGAATGCGGCCGCCGTGGAGGGTATAATGATGTCTTCGGAACAAGTCCGAGAATCGGTGATTGCAGGGACGTGGTACCCCGGAAACAGTTCCCGCTTGCAACAGGAAGTCGAGGGTTTTCTGGACCGGGTTTCAGTTACTGACCTGCAGGGGGAGCTTGTCGCCCTCATATCCCCCCATGCAGGCTACCGTTACTCAGGTCAGGTGGCTGCCTACGGTTATAAACTGCTGGAAGAGCGGAAATTCTCCACCGTGGTGATCATTGCTCCCAGCCACCGCGCTCACTTCAGAGGTGTGTCGGTGTACGATCGGGGGGGGTATCGCACACCACTGGGGGTGGTGGAGTTGGACCGGGAGCTAATCTCCGCACTGAAAAAGTGCGAGAGCCGCATAGAGTACGTTTCTGAAGCCCATAGCCAGGAGCATTCGCTGGAGATCCAGCTTCCTTTTCTGCAAGTGGTCCTGCCTGATTTCAAGCTTGTGCCTTTGGTCATGGGTAACCAGGATTTTACCACCTGCAGCTGGTTAGCAGAAGCGGTGGCCGACACCGTGGAGAACAGATCCGTCCTGGTCGTTGCGAGTTCCGATCTCTCCCACTTTCACCCGTATCAGCAAGCAAAGCAGTTGGATCAGGTAGTGCTGGACAAGGTGAATGAGTTTGATCCTCGCGGTTTGAGCGACAGTCTGGCCAATGGTAAATGCGAGGCTTGCGGGGGCGGCCCCATGGTCGCTGCCATGCTCATTGCACGCAAGTTGGGAGCCAACAAGAGTCGGGTGTTGCACTATGCCAACTCGGGCGATGTTACTGGTGATCACAGTGGGGTGGTCGGCTATATGGCCGCCGCACTCTGGTCTAATCCGGGGAAGAGCAAAGGCCAGGAACCCATGCATAAGCGAGTAGGGGTCGACCTGGGGCTCACCTCGGAAGAGAAGACAATTTTGCTGGAGATCGCTCGAGAGGTGGTGGAGGCGGGCTGTAGAGGCGAAAAGATGGTCGAACCCAAGGTGACCTCCCCCACTTTGAATGAATTGCGGGGCGCTTTCGTGACTCTCCACAAAGATGGCAAGCTCAGGGGATGTATTGGGCATATTCGAGGTCAGAAGCCGTTGGTCAAAACTGTGGTCGAAATGGCAGAGGCCGCAGCATTTCAGGACCCGCGCTTTCCACCGGTCACCACTGAGGAATTAGAACAGCTGGAGTATGAAATCTCTGTTCTTACGCCTCTGCACCGCATCTCCAATGTGGAAGAAATACAAGTGGGAACACACGGCATCTATATGAAGCGTGGCAGCCATGCCGGTTTGCTGTTGCCACAGGTAGCCACAGAATGGGGTTGGGACCGCAACACCTTTCTGGAGCATACCTGTACCAAGGCCGGTCTGCCTGTTGATGCCTGGAAGGACAAGAAGACGGAGATCTACATTTTTTCTGCTGATGTGTTCTCACCCGAAAATATGTGATTTTTTCTGCAATTAGGCTTTCTTCCCAACGCGCCACATGTCTGGGACACTCTCTTTTTGGCCAGGGAAATTCTGCATGAAGCATTCAATTAGCAGGCGCGAATTCTTAAAACAGTGCGGGCGGTGTGCCCTTATCTGTGCGAGCATGGAGCCCATTTTTCAGATCACGACTGCGTCTCGGGCACATTCTCTCGATCTGGAAAAGGGATTTCTTGGTCGCAAACTTTCTCCATTTTTCACCCAGCTGGGGGAAGGTCGTATTCGTTGCGACCTCTGTCCCCATGCCTGTGAAGTGGATGAGGGCGAAAGGGGTTACTGCGAGGTTCGGGAAAACATCGGTGGGCGCTATTACTCCCTGGTTTACGGCAATCCTTGTGCAGTCCACGTGGATCCCATCGAGAAAAAACCATTTTATCATGTATTGCCAACAAGCCGCTCTTTCTCCATTGCCACCGCGGGCTGTAATTTCGACTGCAAATTCTGTCAAAACTGGGAAATCTCTCAAGCCCGACCAGATGAGACCCTAAATTATGATATGGCCCCCGACAAGGTGGTCCAGTTAGCTAGCCGCTACCAGTGCCAATCCATTGCATCCACCTATGTCGAGCCCACCATTTTTACGGAGTACATGATCGATATTGGCGCCTTGGCCAGACAAAAGGGTCTCTTGAAAGTGATGCACTCCAATGGTTACATCAATACTACTCCGCTTCAAGAACTCTGCAAGTATCTGGATGCAGCTTGCATAGACTTGAAGGGCTTCAGCGAGAAGTACTACTTGGAGATCACCGAGGGGTCACTGGGGCCTGTGCTAGAGGCACTGAAGGGGCTCAAAAGATCGTCCATTCACACGGAGATCGTTAACCTGGTTGTTCCCGGGAAAAATGATGATATGGGTCAGATAGCTGCAATGTGCAGGTGGATCAAGAAGGAACTCGGGCCGGATGTACCTTTGCACTTTAGCCGTTTCTATCCACTCTATAAACTGAAAAGCCTGCCTCCAACTCCAGTGACCATTCTGGAGCAGGCGAGAGCAACGGCCCTTCGTGAGGGTCTCCATTTTGTCTATCTCGGCAATGTGCCGGGCCACCCTGGTGAACACACCAATTGTCCACGATGCAACGCCCAGCTCATCAGGCGAATGGGTTACAGGGTTCAAGTACTGCGGTTGAAACAGGGTAGCTGTGGTAGTTGCGGCCAGCCTATACCCGGTATCTGGGAGTCTCCGCAGCAGAGCTAATCAGCTGGTGCTAACCCGGCTTCGCAGGCTGTGTTTGGAAGAAATCATTGGCATGTGCCAGTGCCTCGGTTGTAGATTTGGCATTGTGGACTAAGCGCCAAAGTGTGTGACCGAAAGCATAGTTTTGCGCAAAATAAAAGGTGAATCGTTTCAGGAGCGGCAGCGCACATTCAGGATCAATGGAGGCATTCAAGAGGGAGACAAAACGGTTGTACGCCTCAGGCGGTTCTGGAGGGCTTTCGTTATGGTGCGAAGGTGACAGCCACCCGGTTATCTGGCTGAAGAGCCACGGGCGTCGAACTGCGGCGCGACCGATCATAACCGCGTCGCAGCCGGTCTGATTGAACATCCGCAGGGCTGCTTCTGGCGAGTCAACGTCGCCGTTGCCAATTACAGGGATATCGAGAAGTCCTTTGATCCTGCCAATGTACTCCCACCGGGCAGGCCTTTTGAGTCGGTCCTGTTTGAGGCGGGGATGCACAGAGATCGCATCAACGCCGCTCTCTTGGAGCATCAAGCAAAAATCTCTGAGGGCGTGCCAATTCAATGTCCAGCCCAGACGGATTTTAGCGGTAAGCGGCAATTGGGTGGCTTGGCGACTTACAGTGACGATCGCTTGTGCGCGTTTTAGATCCTTCATTAGGGCAATGCCGCCACCCCTTTTGGTGATGAGGGCGGTGGTGCATCCCATATTTAAGTCTAGACCATCCGCACCACAAGCGTCGACCTTTTCTATGGCTCCGGGTAATTCCTCACCACTTGAGACGAGGAGCTGGTAAATGATTGGTCGCTCGTGGGCACTACGGCGCAGCCATGTTGAAGACTCGGGTGACTCCAAGGGAAGTGCGCGGGCGCTGAGCATCTCGGAATAAAAGAGACCGCAGCCGCCATATTCCGCCACAAGCTGTCGCAATACGGTGTGGCTCAGTCCACTCATGGGTGCCAGGACCAGGGGCGGGTCAACCCTGAGGGTTTTAATATAAAGAGGTTTCGGCTTCATCAATTGTGTGCTAATTAAAGTTTCTCCTTTTGTCAAAAGGAACGGAATCACTGTGAAGCGCTAGAGTCACGGGACGTATGCCAGGCGCGGGAGACGGAAAATTGTTCAAAATTTTTTTTCATTCCTGTCTGGCGCCTGAAAGTACACCTTGTACCTCGCGTGTGCGTTTATAGTTTAGGCAGGAAGCAATAAATAGTAAAGGGTGAGATAATATGTGTTGGCTCCTATTATTGGTTTTATTTTGGGTGTTCATGGTCGCTTTGACCTACGTGATTTTCTATTACGAGGCTGCCAATGGGACGCACCTGGAGGTGCTGCGAGCACGCGGTAAAGTATCACTGTTCCTGCTCAATGGTTTTCTCTGGAGTATGTACAGCCATATACTTATGGTACTGACCGCAGCAACCGGTCTGCACCGCAAATTCTATCGTTTGCCCACCGGAAGAGCCGAGCGAACGCCCATTATCTTCATCCATGGCCTTTACCACAACCATACAGCTTGGTACTTGTACCTACGTTGGTTTCGTAGGTGGGGCTGGGAACATACGACGGCCATGAATCTTCGGGGAAAATTCCGTTCCATCCAGAATTATGTGCAAGTGCTCACTGAGGAGGTTGAGCGGGTGTTGGCGGATACGGGTAGCAGTCAGGTTGATTTGGTAGGTCACAGTATGGGCGGGCTCGTAATTCGTTCCTATTTGGCCAATGACTCCGCTAAGGAAAAAGTCAGACGGGTGGTTACCTTGGGGAGCCCGCATCACGGCTCAAAATTTACCGTGTTTGGAGTGGGTGAGGCAACAAAAGAAATGCGGCCGGGCAGCTCCTTCCTCGAGAAACTAAACCAGGCTGGCATTCAGCTTCCGGAAACAAACCGATTTTACTCTATCTATACCATTGTGGACAACATGGTGCTTCCCAACGACTCTCCCAAGCTAGCATGGGATGGGGTGAAAAATATTGAAACTCGAACGGTAAGTCATGTCGGTCTAGTTTTCTGCAAGCAAACGGCGAGTCTGGTCAGGCAGTGTTTAGAGGAGGAGTAAGGTCACCCGAAAAACGGATGCGTAACTTTGCGAACCGTTGCTCTGAAGTTCAAGCGGATGTGATAGCTATTGCTAATACCGTGTTAGGAGAAGAGGATGGATCGTTTCCAGTGTGCTGAGTGCAGAGAGTTCTTTTACTTTGACCTGGAGTTGGATGGTATGACCGCTGAGCCCGGGGAAAAGCTGCCCCTGGCTTGCCCGCTTTGCCAGCATCCATGGTCCTTCTACAAACCCGAAGACTGGGAGATTGAGGAAACCCTTCATTGACGAGTATAAACGGCAAGATGAAATTCGGTGCTCGGGACGATGAATACAGGTTGTAGCTAAGACGGATCCGAATCACAGGTTCACCCATACGCCAACGGGAAGCACGCGTGGCGCATTGCACACAGAGAAAATAAAAACCAAATTTTTCCAAATAGTTATAGAGAATAGAATCTCAACGGCTTGACTGAAAATGTGAGCAGTGCTGAGGCCAATGCTGAAAAATAGTGAAGCTCCCTGCTGATAGCTAAGGGAGCTTGCGTAGGATATTCGATCTTGTTGTATTTCGCTTGCTAACCCCGCAGTCCGCCTTCGGCGGATTTGGAATCCGCTCGCTAGAGCATTTTAAGTAGTCTCAGGCAGCGCGGAGACGTGAAGAGAACCAGTGGACTTTCTCCTCTTGGACCCTGACCATGGCGTCTTGAAATGCTTGCAGTTTGTCACAATCTCGCATGCACAGTTCCCGCTCTTGTTCTAATTTTGGACAGCCGCGGCAAGGACTCTCAATGGTCTTGATGATCATCTTCTCATTGTAGTCCATTTACACCCCCTCTCGCCGCGTTGGCGAGGTTGGGGTTCGCAATGATTTAATCTTTTTTCATTTTAGCAAACTTTTCATTCCTGTCAATAGAAACTCTAATCTGATCACCAAACGATTAGTCACACATGAAACGGTCGTTTCCGCTTCCCTCACTTCCACTCTGTCAACCTTGCCCCGTTATCTTTCTCTGTCAATGCCAACAGATAAAAAAAGTAACACTTTTTACCCATTTCTGGCTTTACCAAAAATGGGTAAAAAAATGGGTAAAAATGACCTTTTCGCGACCATGAAAAGGTCCCAGCAGATCCGATGGGCCGAAAGTATTGGCTACGGGACTCTTGTTGTTAGGTAAATGCAATTCTGTTATAGTGGGCCCGCTTTTGAAAGCGCATTGGAGGGATTCGCAAGGGAATACAGGTTATTGATTTCTTTTTACCGTGAGAGATTTAGGCGAAAGGTATCCGCTGAAGGGAAGAAGGGTGAAGAGATGGGGGATGTGAGATGTGGGATGTGTGATCATTAAAAAATCCCTATGGCACATCACATATCGGTGAATTCATAGCCCTTTTCGCGGATAACCTCTCGATGTTCGAAAGCTAAACTGGAGTGGAAGCTGTGACCGAGTGGCAACAAAGACTAGCCAGAAGACTTGAAGCGGCCAGGGGTGATAGACCGGTGGACCTTCTTTTCCGGGGCGGGCAGGTGGTGAACGTCTTTACCGGGGAATTGGTACCTACGCCAGTGGCGGTTTTTGATGGTACTGTGGTGAGTTTCGCTGAACATCAGGCCCACCGGGTCATCGATCTTCAAGGTGGTATCCTCTCCCCGGGATTTATCGATGGCCACTTCCATTTAGAAAGCAGCTTGCTGGTGCCTCCACAGTTTGCCAGGGCTGTATTGCCCCAGGGCACCACAACTGTGGTGGCCGATCCTCACGAGATCGCCAATGTCGCGGGTATCCCTGGGGTTCAGTTTATGCTGGAGACAAGTGAAGACATCGGGCTGGAGGTTTTCTTCATGGCCCCTTCTTGTGTGCCGGCCACTGACATGGAGACCGCCGGGGCTGAATTGAGTTCTGAAGATCTCGAAGTACTGGCCCGACATCCCCGGGTACTGGGACTGGCAGAGATGATGAACTTTCCGGGTGTAATTTATGGAGACCCGGCAATCTTGGACAAACTCGAGCGTTTTCGGGACAAAGTAATTGATGGACACTCCCCCGGTCTGAGTGGTGCTCCCTTAGACGCCTATCTTTGTGGCGGCATCGGATCCGATCACGAATGTACTTTGCTGGAGGAGGCAAGGGAGAAGCTGGCAAAGGGTATGCACATCATGCTGCGAGAAGGGAGTCAGGCTAGAGATTTAAAGGCTTTATCACCACTGGTGACATCAAGAACCGCTCATCGCTGCATGCTGGTCAGCGATGACTGTCACCCTGAGGATCTGCTGGAACATGGCCATATGAATAGGGTCCTTAGCCGGGCCATGGAGTTGGGTATTGAGCCGATAACCGCTATCCAACTGGCAACTCTCAATCCGGCCCGATATTTTGGCCTGCGCTCTCACGGCGCTATTGCACCAGGCTATCAGGCGGATATGGTGGTGCTCGACTCTCTGCACCCTCTTAAAATTGGACAGGTGTACAAAAAAGGAAAACTGGTGGCGGAAAGCGGTAAATGGTTGTTATCCGAGTCACCGACCGCGAAAGAGGTTCAGCTGATTTCCATGAACCTGGAGGAACTCAGCCAGGAGGACCTGCGCATTCATATCCAGGGGCCACAGCTGAGGGCCATACGTGCAGCTCCGAACACGCTGATAACGGCTGAGGAGATTGTCGCAGTGACGGCTCGAGACGGTGAGGCCGTCAGTGATCCAGATCGTGATTTGCTGAAACTAGCCGTGATTGAGCGACACCATGGCAGTGGCCGCAAGGGGTTGGGATTTGTCCGTGGTCTCGGCCTCCGCCGAGGCGCACTTGCTTCCACGGTGGCCCATGATTCTCACAATTTGGTGGTTGTTGGCGCCAGCGATTTGGACATGGTAGTTGCGGTGAACGGTCTGCGGGAGTTGGGAGGCGGTCTGGTGGTAGTCGAGGGGGGCCAGATTCGAGCGCAGCTACCCCTGCCTGTTGCCGGCCTGATGGCCACTGCCGCCTTGGAGCAGGTGGTGGCTTGGAAAAAGGAGGTTAATCAGGCGGCTCTGGCACTGGGGGCGTCTCTGGAATACCCTTTCATGGCCCTGTCATTCTTGGCCCTGCCTGTCATACCCAAGCTGAAACTGACTGACCAGGGGCTTGTGGACGTGGATAGTTTTTCCCATGTGGAGCTTTTCGTCTAGCATACAGAATAACAAATCACTTTCTAGTGACTAGTTCTTAGTGCCTAGTGCTACTCCGATAGGTTGTCATGCAGAGATTTATTGAGTTTTTGAAGACTGCGCCGCTGCCGGGTGGGCAGTTGGTCCATCATGAATTTCTTCCAAGTCGGAATGCCATCTATGGAAGTTTGGAGCCACCCCTTTCTCTTCCCTTGCGCGAAGCTTTGGCCAAGCAAGAAATTTCCCGACTTTACCAACACCAAGTTGAAGCGCTTTCCAGCTTCCGAAATGGTGACAATGTTGTCATCGCTACACCAACTGCCAGCGGCAAGTCGCTGATCTACAATTTAGCTCTCATGGAACTTCTGGGGCAGGGGAATGGTGGACATGGTTTGTATCTTTTTCCCCTCAAAGCGTTGGCGCAGGATCAATACCAGGCCTTTATCTCGTTCAATGACGTTCTGCCAAAAGATCTGCGTCTGGACGCGGCGGTATACGACGGCGATACCCCTTCGAGTCATCGCCGTCGTATCAAGGAGAATCTGCCTTCCCTGATCATTTCCAATCCGGATATGCTCCACCTGGGGTTTCTTCCTTATCATCAACAGTGGGAAGCGTTTTTTAGAAACTTGCGTTTGGTAGTAATAGATGAGGTTCATACCTACCGGGGCATTTTCGGCTCTCACGTTGTCCAGGTTCTGCGGAGGTTGCAGCGGGTCTGCCAGCTTTACGGCTCCAACCCCAGGTACATCCTGCTTTCCGCCACCATTGCCAATGCCAGAGATTTTGCCAGTCGCTTGACCGGGATGAATTTCCGGGCTGTGGAGCAAAATGGCGCACCTCAGGCAGGACGGCACTTCTTTTTCGTCAACCCGGACAGCAGTGCCGCATCCGTTGCCGGTCGTTTGTTTGTCCAGGCTCTCAGGGGGGGACTCAAAACAATTGCCTTCACTCAGGCACGCAAGCTCACCGAGATCCTCCACATGAATGTGGCCGAGGCTGCGCCGGAACTGGCCTCTAGGGTGAGCTCTTATCGGGCCGGCTTTCTCGCCGAGGAAAGGCGGAATATCGAACGGGGTCTGGCCAGTGGGGCTGTTGCCGGAGTGATCTCCACCAGTGCCCTGGAGATGGGTATTGACATTGGCGGTTTGGATGCCTGCATTTTGGTGGGCTACCCCGGAACCATCATCAACACTTGGCAGCGCAGTGGCAGGGTTGGACGTTCGGGTCGCGATTCCCTGGTAATCCTTATCGGGCAGCCAGATGCTCTTGACCAGTACTTCATGCGGAATCCTCACGACTTTTTCCAACGTTCTTTTGAGGCGGCGGTGGTTGACCCGGACAACTATGAGGTGGTGGACGCTCATCTGCCATGTGCCGCAGCAGAAATACCCTTGCGTGAGGCTGAAGACCTTTACGCCAAGGAAGGGCTGCTTGCCGATAGGGTGCCAGCGCTCGAGGCCAGGGGTGACCTGTTGCGCAGTGCAGAGGGCGACGTTTGGTATGCTGCCAGACGTCAGCCCCAGCGTCTGGTGGACATTCGGAGTGTGGGCCCGGGCTATGTCATTTTCGAAGAACCCAGCGAAAAAGTGCTGGGGAAAAATGACGGCGTCCGGGTGTTTAAAGAATGCCACCAGGGAGCGATTTATTTGCATAGAGGTCAGCAATACCTGGTGACCCGGCTGGATCTGGAGCGGCAGAATGTCTTTGCAAAACCCATCAAGGCGCGCTACTACACCAGGGCCTTGAGTGAAAAGGAGACGGAAATCCTGGGGGTGGATCAGAGTCGCCCGGTGGCCAATTTCGTCGCCCGTTTGGGCCGGTTGCGGGTCACTGAGCAGGTTGTCGGATATGAAAAGCGCAACCTTTACAGTGGGGAACTCCTGGATACAGTACCACTGGATTTGCCAGAACTGAGCTTTGAGACCATTGGCCTCTGGCTGGAGATCGAGGACATTATCCAGGAAATGGTGCGCAGACGAAAGCTCCATTTCATGGGAGGCATACACGCCCTGGAGCACGCTCTGATCAGTATGTTTCCCTTGTTTGCTATGTGCGATCGGAATGATGTCGGCGGTATTGCCGTGCCCCGACATCTACAGTTGCAAAAGAGCGCGGTTTTCATCTACGACGGTTACCCCGGGGGGGTGGGTCTTGCAGCTCGTGGCTTCGAGATGATCGAGGAACTCCTGCGGAAGACTGACGAGCTCATCACATCTTGTCCCTGCGATCTGGGCTGTCCGTCTTGCATCCATTCGCCCAAGTGCGGCTCCGGTAACAAGCCCCTGGACAAAACGGCTGCCCAGTTTCTGGCACAAGCATTATTAGGCGAACATGCTTTGGAAGTGAAGCAGAGCGATCTGATAGAAGGGTCAGCTATAGTGGAACGGCGGGAGGTGTTGGCGTCAACCAGCAACGATCCGTCCGTGGGATATATGGATCTCGAGACCCAAAGGCTGGCAGACGAAGTGGGCGGTTGGGGAAACATTCACCTCATGCGGCTGGCGGTGGCGGTGCTTTATGATAACCGCTCCGATCGCTACGAGGTCTTTACCGAAGAGCAGGCGGAAAATCTGATTGGCCGGCTACAACACTTCGATTTGGTTGTGGGATTCAATATTAAGCGATTCGATTACCGGGTGTTATCCGCCTACACCCATTTCGATTTTCGCAAGGTACCTACCTTCGACATCCTCGACGACATTCACAGCCGGTTGGGCTTTCGTCTCAGTCTGAACCACCTGGCTGAGCAGACCCTAGGAAAATCCAAAGTGGCCGATGGTATCCAGGCAGTGCGTTGGTTTCGGGAGGGCAATTTGGGTGAGGTTACCAATTATTGCAGAGATGACGTGGCTATTACCAGAGACCTTTTCGAGTTCGGTCTGAACCATGGCTATTTGATTTATCAGGCCAGAGAGGGACAGGCGGTGCGGTTGCCGGTGGATTGGAATCTGGATGCCATCCTACGCGAAACCAACCAAAATTGACTCTCAGGCCGATCATCTTTGGCATTTAGGGGTCCACCGCCATGCAGGACATCCGAAGATGTCAAACCAGAACCAATTGCGGACCATCCACTGACCATGTGTGTTCCAGCTGGGAGGTCCGGTTGAATCTTGCCGATTGAACATCTTGAACTGGTATTGATAGTCGGTGGTGCCATCGTTGTGAAAACCCTCGTTGGTCCGCAAGCTAAAAACCAACGACTGCTTGAACAGTTCTGGCTGCTGGACGTTTACCGCCTTGATTCTATAGCCGCGGTGGCCCTCAGCCCGGAATTCCATTGCCAGGTCCGTAAGAACGTATTCGAGAGGCTGGGCGGGGCGGTTGGTTGGATTCCAGCCGATTTCAACCACCTTTCCTGAATTTTCGGTGGTCTCACCCGGCCTAAGAGGATAGAAGTTCTGATTATCCAAATAATAGAGCTCTTGGGCTCTCAAAAAGTTGCGTACTGAGGCCTGACACTCAACTTTCCTGTCACGCTTGAGGTAGGCCATATAGGTTGGAATCGCCACTGCCGCAAGTACAGCCACCACACCAAGGGTTGTCACAAGCTCCAGCAAGGTAAAGCCCTTGCCTTTTCGAAACTGTTGCTGTCCAAACATCGTGGGCTGACTTCACTCACTTAACGGATTAATGTCTTGTGAATTGGCTACTAGATCCGCTCCCGGCAAGCCTGAATCCGCCTGGATTCGAAGGCGGTAACCTTCACGTTGGTCGAGCTCGTATTCAAGATATCGCAATACCCTTTGATTCTCCCAGCTAACGGCTAAAAAACCAGGCAAGAGATCGTAGAGGCTGTCAGGATAACGATTGGAGTGTGCCACGGCATACCGTTCCAATGCTGCCTGTATACCAGCGAGAACTTCCACCGGATCTCTGGACTCCACAGTTATCTGGGGCGGTTGTTCAGTTTGGCTCAAGTGAAACCAGAGACCTCCGAGCACTAGCACGAGCAAAGCCCCAATTAGCAGTATTTTGTGAATGTAGGTGGGGTGCCACTCTCGCTTGAGGCCGACAAGCTCGTCTTCTTCTGTCTGGATAAGTATGCTGGTTTCACTTTTGACATGCTCAATTGACAGGGCCAGCATGCATCGGTGGCAAAGCGTTCGGCCGTCTTCTACTCGGATGACGCAATCCTCACAGAGGTCGGCCTCACACTTGGCACAGAAGGCAACGCTGTCGTGATCAGGGTGATATATACAGGCCATAAGCGTGAATTCGCTGATTACTCGATCGAGGAAAAATATCCGCACCTACGACAAAAATTGTAAGCGAACCTAAAAGCTTATTAAAATCATAATACTAATGTATAGCCACCAGGAAACAATTACCAGATTTTCATCGACTGTCTTTCCCAATCCACACTTAATGCAAGTTGCAAGCCAGCCGGTTCGAATATGTGACCCAACTGAACGGTTGAATTTAAATGTTTTGGACAACGACATTGCTCCCGCTAAATGGGCTGGTATGGTGAGTAAAGATAGCTCGTCCAGGTTCTTTTCGGTTTCTGCTTACTCAGGAATAGAGCAGGTATGGGGTGCATTGTTGGCGAAAGTCACTCAGCTGTGTTTGCCAGCTCTGCTCCAAATCCGCAATGGTCACTCCTGCTTCCAACTGCCTGCGCAGATGAGCACTGCCCAGGATAATCTCGATGGGAAGATGGTGAAACTCGTACTCGTACGGTGGTGCACTCCAGGCGAATTCCTCCGGGTGTGCAGTTAGCACAGCCCGAACCAGGGCGAGAGATGTGGCGTAGGGTCGGTAATCGTCAGAATTGGTGACGTGAATCTGGAAACCAGCGCAGCTTTGTCCAGCCCACTTGTCAAAACAGGGCTGGAAACGCACCGGCCGCAGCACCGCACCACTGAGGTTTTCCTCGGCGAGGTGCTCCAGAACCAATTTGGGTTCGAGATAGGGAGAACCCCAGAGTTCGAAAGGTGTGGTGGTGCCTCTTCCTTCTGAGAGATTTGTACCCTCCAGGATAACCTGGCCAGGGTAAACCAGGGTTGACTTGGAGGTTGGCAGATTAGGCGAAGGTGGCACCCAATACAATCCTGTCTGGGGGTAAAGCATGGCACGGCTCCAGCCTTTCATGGCAAAGATCTCCAGAACCGCACCAATGCCGAAAGCCTCATTGAACAGTCGGGCCAATTCGGCCATGGTAAGCCCATGTCGCATGGGGATCGGGAAATAGCCCACAAAAGAACGGAGCTCCATCTCCAAGAGGTTTCCTTCAATTTGCTGGCCGCCAATGGGATTTGGTCGATCCAGAACAACCACCTTTACATTGTGGTCTCGGGCAGCCTCGAGGCATAAGGCCAAGGTGGTAGCGAAAGTGTAGACGCGGGTACCGACATCCTGCAGATCAACAACAAGGACATCAATGTGTGACAGCATGGCAGCAGTGGGCTGGCGGGCTTCTCCGTACAGGCTGAAAACGGGAATACCAAGCTGATCGTCAACAAAATGATCAGACTCGACCATGTTGGCCTGCAATTCACCAAAATATCCGTGCTGAGGGGCAAAGATCGCCGTGAGATTGACGTTGGCATCTAGTAGCCGATCTCGAGTGTGGCGAAGGTGGCCATCCACAGAAGCCTGATTGGCCAGGAGCCCCAAGCGAGCGCTTTGAAGCCACGCTGGTTGGCTTGACAACAGGTTGTCTATACCGAGATGAACTGAAGCCATTTCTAATTCCGAGTTCGGGTTCCGGGGTAATGGTTATAGCAGCGTTGATGAAATGGTACAAGTTGCAACCGATAACTTTGGCCTGAACTAGACCCTTTGCAGCGTGTGTGAGTTTACGCCATTATAGGAAAGCCTGATTTGCAGTCAAGGGACTTTCACTTGACCTTTGAAGGCTTATCTAGTAGAGTCGCCATGTTTTAGAGAATGAACTGACTGGGCCTTCGATCGACGCGACTTCATATGCTATATTTCGCCAACTCAGATTCGATTGGAAGTATGCATGGCCCGTAAAACCACCTACAACATTCTGATGTACTCGCACGATACCTATGGCCTGGGCCACATCCGTCGGACCCTGGCTATTGCCTCCCAACTGCGAGATCCCAACGTAAACATCCTGATTCTCACAGGTTCACCAATCGTAGGCCGTTTCGATTTTCCACCTCAGATCGATTTCGTCCGGGTGCCGGGCATGATCAAGATGACCAACGAGGAATATCTTCCCCTCTCAATCAAAATCAACGCCCGGCACGCCCTGAAAATCAGGCAGACAATTATCACGGGCACAGCCAAGGCCTTCCAGCCTCAGCTTTTCATCGTTGACAAGGCACCACTCGGCCTCAAGCGGGAAATCATCCCGACCTTGCAGTGGCTCAGGCGTTGTCACCCGCGCGCTCAGACCATACTCGGGCTCAGGGATATCATGGACGATGCCGAAAGCACCCAACGAGATTGGGAAGAGAAGGGCGTCTATGACGTGCTAGACAAGTATTATTCTGAGATTTGGGTTTATGGCAATCGGGAGTTTTACGACCCGATTCGCGAATACAACATCCCGGAGGAGACGAGTCGGAAGATGATCTTCACCGGGTATATTCCTCGGACAGTGCCGAAGCCTGGAGAACTGAAAGATGTGCGCAGGGAACAGCGCCTCGGTCCTGAGGAAAAGTTGGTGGTGGTCACCACCGGGGGCGGTGGTGACGGCTACGCCCATTTGGATGCATTTCTCAGTATGTTGGAGGCATGGGAAGGATCACCACCCTTTCGCACCGTGATTGTTACCGGGCCCTTCCTGGCTAAGAAAAAGCGGATGGAGGTCCTTGCCAGGAGCAGAGCCCTCAAGATTCGTGCCTATCGGTTCTATCGACGGATGGAGAGACTAATAGGGGCCAGCGATGTTGTGGTGAGCATGGGTGGTTATAATACGGTCTGCGAGATCTTGAGCCAGGGCAAGGTATCACTGATTATTCCTCGAGAAAAACCGCGTCAGGAGCAGTTGATCAGAGCACAGGTGTTGCATGAGAAAAAATTGGCAGACTTCATACCATGGCAGGAACTCAATGCCAGCAAATTAAAAGAAAAATTGCTCACCATGCTCGAGAATCCACAACCCTATCATCAGGCAATAGAGGAATTTCAGTTTACCGGCCTTGAGGTTATGCGCCAGCGGTTGGCCGAGTTTCGCTGGGGAGGCAGTGAGCGGAAAAAAATATTACGAGTCGCAGGAAAGAAATAATAGATCGGAAGTAAATTGAGCGATTCTTGCAGGTCTTGCTCAAAAGGTAGACAAGTTGGATTGACTTTTCTAAAGCTGGATGGGTTACGGATAAACAGGGAGGTCCGCTTCGGCGGGCTTCTTTTATTTGGGCAAGAAAACCTGGTCCTGCGGGCCAGGTCAAGTTTCAATGGCTTTGCAAACAAAAGAGGTAAAAGGTGCAAGGTGTAAGGTGCAGGGAAATAAAGAGTATTAAAGATTCATTCTACCCTGAACCCTATACCCTGCACCTTGTACCTCTCCCCCCGGGGCAGCTCAAAGCTAAGGGTACGCGGGAGCAAATTTACGAACCAATGGGTTGGTTGGTGAAATGAAGGCGATTATTATTAGTGATTTGCACCTGGGAGCCAGATTTTCTTTATCACGCCATTTTGAAAACTTTTTGAAAGCCCTTCCAGAAGAGTGGGATCTTATTTTAAATGGAGATGTCGTCGATAAGCACGGAAAGAGCCTGACCCCGTCAGACCAACGAATACTGGCGCTTATCAAGAAGGAGTCGTTTCATAGAAAAGTCGTTTGGGTGCGTGGAAATCACGACAGTCACTTTTTGTTGGAAGAGCCGGGAAAAATAGACTTCAAGGGTATGTATAGATTGGACAATCAATTGTTAATCGCCCACGGCGATGTCTTCGATAGGCTCTGGGGGAGGAACAAAGTTGCAGTGGATACGGTCCGCTTCATGGGTAATATCTGGTTGGGTCTAGGGGGCCAGGATGTGAACCTGGCCCAAATGGTTAAGCGGTTCAAGATGTTCTACAAGTATTACTGCAAATATCTGATGCAGAAAGCTGTGCGCTATGCCAGGCAACATGGCTTCGCCGCGGTTACATGCGGGCATACTCATAATGCTGAAGATAGAGTTTTCGATGGAATTCGGTACATCAATACGGGGTGTTGGACCGAATGGCCAGCGTATTACCTACTGGTAAATGGCCAGGAGATGACTCTAAATATTGCGGGCGGAGAAGAATAACTGAGGATCTCGCCGGTCCAAAGGATGACGCACCGTGCCCTCGCTGGACTGGACAAGGTTAGGCGTGATACTATCGTGGATCCAAAGAGATTGCTTGATTCTGCCTAATATCATGACTTAGGCGACGAGACGGACCCATTCAAGACTTGATTCGTCAGATTGCGCGAAAGTTTTTCCCCAATGCAAGCGAACCCAAGAGTAAAAAAGCGTGATAGGTTACATACTTAAGGGGTATCCCCGCATCAGTGAGACGTTCATATCCAACGAGATTCACCTACTGGAAAACCTGGATTTTTCGCTGCATCTTTTTTCCATGCGCCAACCGCGTGAGTCTTTTACCCACCGAAGCGTGAAGCAGATTCGGGCCCAGGTGGACTATTTGCCCGAAACGCTACTCGCGCATCTGCCATGTCTCCTCTATCATAACTTACTACTGGCCAGGTCGCGTCCAGCTGATTATTCACGGGCGTTTCGACTCATGCTCGCCCGCTTTCGACGGACCAAAAAAGTGGCCACCATCAAACACCTATTCCAGGCAGGATACCTGGTTCACTCACTCCTCCCTGGTACGGGTGTCCGACACCTGCACGCCCACTTTGCCCATTCGCCCACCTCAGTGGCACTATTTGCCAATAAACTCAGCGGACTTCCTTTCAGTTTCACCGCCCACGCCAAGGACATTTACACCTCCGATCCTCGTCAACTCCAAGAAAAGATCGAACTGGCGGAGTTTGTGGTAACCTGCACCGACTACAACCGGAGCTTTCTCCGGGGATTGTCTCCCGGAAAAAATGCCATTTACCGCATCTACCATGGTATAGACGCGGGATTTTTCTCAACCCCTTCCCAAGGGCGAAAACCTTCCCCGCCATATCGGGTATTGAGCATTGCCCGTTTGGTGGAAAAAAAGGGATTGCCCACGGTCTTCCGCGCCCTGAGGCATCTGGCAGATCAAGGACACTCCTTTCGCTACACCCTTATTGGCGACGGGGAGGAACGGCAAGCGCTCCTGAAATTCCTCCATCGGTTACGTCTTGATAACATGTGCGATTGGTTGGGCACCCAGCCACACGAAAAGGTGCTGGATCAGTACAGGAAGGCCGACCTCTTTGTTCTGGGTTGCGAGGTGGCTAAAAATGGTGACCGGGACGGTATTCCCAATGTTTTTCTCGAAAGTATGGCCATGGGAGTACCGGTGTTGGCCACCCGCGTTTCAGCTATCCCGGAGCTTGTGGAAAACGGCCGAACCGGTGTATTGGTGGAGCCCGGTCAACCTGAGGCCATGGCTGAGGGTATGGCTCGTTTGCTGTTTGATCTTAATCTGCGCAATCGGGTGATTACGGGTGCACGCCAAAAGGTTCGAGACGATTTCGATAATAGAAAGCTGATTAGCAATCTAGCAGCACTTTTCGAGCAAGCCGGCCTCAAGGACGCATAGCGTAAACAGCACTACTAAGAAATGGGATGCTGCCTAGTGTCCATTCACATCTCACATTTCTCATTGCGCATTGAACAGTGGAGAATAACATTCGTTATAGTTTTTGCGCCTTATCCCTAATGATTAAATGCAACATGCGAAATTAGAGATATGCCTAGTGCCTGGTAAGAATAGTTGGTCAACCCATGTCCCCAGAGATGCGCATTGCCTTTTACGCCCCGTTTAAACCACTGGGACACCCCCATCCTTCCGGAGACCTAGTAATAGGGACCGGCCTGTATCATTTTCTCGAAAGACGTGGTCATCAGCTCGAAAGGGTCAGTCGTCTCCGTGCCCGCTGGATTTACTGGAAGCCGTGGCTCTGGCCGCAGTTGGCCTGGGCCAGAAGTCAGTCGTTAAAAGGGTGCCGCAGCATGGGCGCGAACCTTTGGTTGACTTACCATAGCTACTACAAGGCACCTGATCTCCTCGGTCCCGAGTGTAGTCGTCGTCTCCGCTTGCCCTACGCAATCTTTCAGGGCATTTATTCCACCAAGAGGCGCAAAAACTGGCGAAGCTGGGCGGGCTTTGTCTTGAACCGTAAGGCTCTTCTGGCTGCTGACCACGTCTTTACCAACAGGAAGGAGGATCTAAACAATCTGGTTAGAATCATACCAGAGGAAAAGCTAACTTACGTGGCGCCTGGAATTTTGCCGGAACATTTTAGGTTTGACTCGATGCACCGTGAAGAACTGCGCCGAGAGTGGGGTACGGGTGAATCCGTAGTGGTGCTTAGTGCTGCCATGTTTCGCCCGGGCGTAAAGAGTGACGGTCTTTCCTGGGTGATCCGATCCTGCGGGGAGCTCTATCGCCAAGAATATCCCTTGTATTTGGTAATAGCAGGTGACGGGAAGGATGCGCCCCGACTTCGTCGACTGGCCGCAGAATGGCTTCCAGGGCGGGTCCGCTTTCTCGGTAAGGTGCCACGGGAGCAGATGTATCGTTTCTACAGCGCAGGAGATTTGTTTGTTTTCCCAGGAATTCGTGAGACCTTAGGTATGGTTTATCTGGAGGCCCAATCCTGTGGACTGCCTGTAGTCGCCTTTGCTGACGGTGGTATCCCGGAAGTCGTGTCCAATGGCGTGAGCGGCTATCTGGTGCGTCCTTTCGACTCCAGCGCATTTGACCAGGCTGTTGCACGGCTATTAGAGGATTCGACCCTGCGGGAACGCATGGGGGAAGCAGCAAGTAGTCACGTTCGCCGTCGGCACGATCTTCAAAAGAACTATGGCATTGTCGAAGATATTCTGCTCAGATTGGCTAAAAGGAATGAACTCAGATAAAAGCTCCATAACTCAGTTCGCCTTGTTGCGCCATGCGGAGACCGAGTGGAACCGTGAGAAGCGCATTCAGGGGCAGCAGGACGCTCCTCTCACCTCTGACGGCAGGCAGCAGGCCGAGGAATGGGGTCGTGTGCTTATCAGATATCAATTTGATCATTTAGTG
Organism: Deltaproteobacteria bacterium; assembly: GCA_020347625.1. Lineage (GTDB taxonomy): Bacteria > Desulfobacterota > Syntrophobacteria > BM002 > BM002 > BM002. The sequence continues at coordinate 1,396,735 of CP070735.1, read as the reverse complement.
ACGAGCGATTTGGGGAGAGCGAAACTTACAGCAAATATAATAAACCAAAGTCTCAATCTTCCTTTTTCAGAGGAACGTCGTCTGCGCGAGCAGCACTGGGGCATGTGGTCGGGCATGAAGTTCGGCGACCTCAGCACCGATGACCTGGAAGAGCAGGTGAAAATGGGATGGCACTTTCGTCCAGCTGGTGGAGAAAGCCGCCTGGAAGTGCTGGAGCGCAGTCGACAAGCGCTTACGGAAATAGCCCAAAACCGAGGGGGTGACCATATTCTCGTTGTGACCCACGGTGGCGTCATTAGGTGTCTACTTTACCGGCTTTGCAAGCGGAATTTTCTGCCGGAGGAGCCCCGTTTGATTGAGCCGTACAGGCTCCACTGGTTGTCCTTCGATGGCGAAGAATTCCATATCCAGCATTTGAATGAGCGAATTTAAAATTGTACTTATTGGTTGGCCGGTTATTTACTCTGCCGATTTTTCATCGGATGTGAGGAGGAAAGACCGCAAGATGACCAATGACCAACAACAGATGACAAATAACAAATGAAGATAATACATTATTGCCAGCATGTTTTGGGAATTGGTCACTATTTCCGCAGCGTCGAGATTGCAAGGGCGCTGCACCGTCATCAGGTAGTGCTGGTGACGGGCGGACCGCCCGTGGACGTGGAATTGCCGCCGCATGTGAACGAATACAAGCTTCCTGGCCTGAGAATGGATCCCAACTTCACGGGTCTATTTCCCACTGATGCGAAGCGCTCTGCCCCGGAAGTGCAAGATGAGAGAAGGCTATTACTACGTTCACTGTTTGAAAAAAATGGTCAAGATCTATTTTTGGTGGAACTCTTTCCATTTGGGCGTAAACGTTTTGGTTTTGAACTGCTTCCGCTGTTAGAGAGTATACGTCGGGGTGATTTCGGTTCAGTTAAGGTGGCTTGCAGCCTTCGGGACATCCTGGTTGAGAAGGAAGGTCAGGAGGCTTACGAGCGGCGGGTTGTGGATTTGCTTAGCCGCTATTTTGATGCGTTGCTGATCCACGCAGATCCGAAATTGGTGTCTCTGGAGGAAACTTTTGAGAGCGCGGCAGAAATAAGAATACCGGTTGTTTACACCGGCTTTGTTACTCCGGTTCCAGGTGAAAACGCTGGTAGAGAGTTGAGGGAACGGTTGGGAATGAGCGAGGATGAACCGCTAGTCGTTGCCAGCGTTGGGGGAGGCAAGGTGGGTACTGTGCTGCTCATGGCAGTGCTTGAAGCCCATTCTCAGCTAGTTGAAGAAAGACGACTGCGTCTCCACATCTTTACCGGGCCCTACATGGCCGAGGGCGATTTTGGCTCGATTGCCCAACGGGCCGCCTCACTGCCAGGGGTGGAGGTGGCTCGTTTCACTAGGGAATTTCTCTCGTTTTTGGCTGCCGCCGATCTCTCAATTAGTATGGCGGGATATAATACCAGCATGAATTTACTGGCAGCCGGTGTTCCCTCGCTCGTCTACCCATTTGGGCAGAACCGCGAGCAGCGGTTGCGGGCGGAAAAACTTGCCGCCGTGGGCAGTATGACGGTGGTGGACGATGAAGATTTGGAACCATCGCGGCTGGCAGCTCTGATGAAGGTATCTCTGAATAAGCCGAGGGCCACCGTTTCGTCTCCAGTAAGCTTAGATGGTGCTCAGGAGACAGCTCGGTGGCTGGAGGCATGGGGTGGTGAGAGGGGGGGTAGAGTCTAGTGGGCCCGGCTGCAAGTTCATCTCACCTATGGCTGAAAGTTCCGGCCGACATTCAACTAAGATTGAGCCGCTGTTTGCACAGAGCTGCTGCCAAACCGTTTTGGGGTGGCGAAATGATCATTTTCTTCAGGGCGGATGACGTGGGCGTGCCCGGGAACAGGTTCTCCAGGTTGATCGACCTTTTTCGTCGTCACCAGGTACCGCTGACGCTCGGTGTGGTTCCCAGTTGGCTTACGGGAGCAAGATGGAGCTGTTTGCTGGAAGTTTGCGGAAATGACAGGACTTTGTGGGGCTGGATACAGCATGGCTGGCGTCATCTCAACCACGAACCCGTTGGTAAGAAACAGGAGTTCGGGCCAACTCGGCCAATTTCCCTGAAGCGAAGAGATTTGCGGCTCGGCTACGGGCGACTCAGTGCACTTATGGGTGAAGCCCTGCTGCCAGTTTTCACACCGCCCTGGAATCGTTGCGACCAGGAGACTCTTACCGTTCTCGAAGACCTGGGCTATAAGGCTCTCTCCCGAGATCGGACCGCTCAACCAGAAGCCCCACCTGCGGTTCCTGATTATTCGGTCTGTGTAGATCTGCACACCAGAAAGGAAAACGATGCTGAAAGAAGCTGGCACAGCTTATTAAAAGAACTCACCGATGGCCTGAACAGTGGTCTCTGCGGCATCATGATTCACCACCAGCGCATGAATACCGCAGCTTTTGATTTCTTGAACTTACGTTTGCCAGCCTTGCAGAACTGGAACCATGCCCGCATCGTTCACCTGGGCACCCTGATCAGGGAGAAGCGTGGGGTGGTGCGGTAAAGCGTTGCGTGGGTGGGATTTGTCTACCACCTAAATGTATCTGTTATGTTACGTTTGTTTGATCGGGAGGACTGACAGTTTTCCACCTGCTTCTTTTGTGTTATTTTTATTCGGATTAAAAAAACCGTTATGCCAAAACGAGTTAACAGCGAGCGGATGAATCTTAAGACCTCTGCAGATAAAGGGGCAGATATTGCCAGACAGGTGGTTCTCCCTTTTAGAAAGTCTCTGGAAATTAGCTTTCAGAGTATCCGTGTTCGTTTTTTCCGGTCCATGATCACAACCATGAGTCTGGTGTTGGCCGTCTCCTTTCTGAGTTTTGTCCGGGTGAACGCGGATCTGGCCAATGGAATGCTGCAGACGCAGGACGCCCAACTGTATCAGGCCCTGGTTCGAGCAGGTTATGATCTTGAGCCTGGTGCCACATCCGCGGGAAGCAGTGCCAAGGAGCGCTGGATCGTTTTTCTCTCGCTGCTAGTCTGTGTGGTAGGCATTGTCAATGCTCAGCTGATGGCCGTCACCGAGCGCTTTCGTGAGATTGGTACAATCAAGTGTTTAGGGGCGCTGGACAGCTTTGTTCTTCGCCTATTTGTTCTGGAGGCGGGTATGCAAGGGCTGGCGGGAGCCAGTGGGGGCGCATTGCTGGGCGGCGGAGCTGCTCTGCTGAGTGGTCTGATTCGATTTGGCTTCACCGCTTGGAAACACCTATCGTGGTTGGCGGTGGGCAAGTCCGTGGTTTTTGCAGCCTCGATCGGCTGTATTCTAAGTCTACTTGGTGTACTCTATCCTGCCATAGTCGCCGCCCGCATGCATCCGGTGGAGGCCATGCGGGTGGAACACTAAGCATGCTGCAAATGATCTGAAGTGAGCTAAAGTGTTCAAAGTTTTGGATCAGCAATGGGAGCAACACCAGTCAGTCAACCTAACTCTGCAGTTGAGCAGTTCTTTGACTGTAGACATTTTAGCTCACTACAATAGAAGTAACTTTACGGGCTGATGCTAATAGGCCACTCCTTTGGGTGATGGCCGGTGGAGTTGTGTGGTTATGTCAGATGTCCACAACATTGTCCGGGTCTCTGGAGTTACCAAGGTTTTCCACTTGAAAAAGATTAGCGTGGAGGCACTGCGCGGGGTTGATCTGGAAATCCGTGGAGGCGAGTATCTTTCCATCATGGGGCCTTCAGGATCGGGCAAAAGCACTCTCTTCAACATGATTGGTGGCCTGGACAAGCCCACTTCCGGGAAGGTTTTTATCGACGAGGTGGATATTGCCCAGCTGGACGCTTACGAACTGGCCTGGTTGCGTTGCCGTAAGATTGGCTACATATTTCAGACATTCAATCTCATTCAAGTCATGACGGCGTTGGAAAATGTTACCCTGCCCATGATTTTTGGTGGGATGCACAACGATTCAGCGGTGGAGAAGGGGCTCAAATTGCTGGAATTGGTGGGGTTGGGAGATCGATTTCGGCACAAGCCTGTCGAACTCTCTGGTGGACAGCAGCAGCGAGTGGCCATTGCCCGGGCCATGGCAAATGATCCAGCCATAATCCTCGCCGATGAACCAACGGGTAATCTTGATCTAACCACCGGCGAAGAGATCATCGAACTGCTCAAACGTCTGAGCGAGGAACAGGGTGTGACCGTCATTTCTGCCACCCATGATTTCAAGATGCTGAGTGTGTCGGATCGAGTCGTCTGGATTCGAGACGGTCGCATAGATAGGATCGAGGAGCGCGAACAACTCTCCATCTCGGTTGGCGAAATTGCTCACCGACCCACTTAGGGAAGCATCTTTTTGAGCCTCCAGTCAGGGTCAGCCGTCCCCAATGGTTCCAGGACCGCAATGAAGATGATGCCCATCATTCGTAGAAAAGCAGTGGCCGGAAGCCTACTGTGGGCCCTGGCGGGTCTCCTGTTTATTACGGCTTCATGCGTGCTACATCCTGTGGCTGCCAAGGCAGCATACTCTAGTCGAGACCTGGCCCAGCAATTTGCTGAATTCAAGGACCGGAGCACGGGAACCCCAGGCTGTCGGAAAGCAGCAGACCTGATATACCAGACCTTCTCAGACCTGGGATTCCAAAAGGTGGGTCGCCACCCATTCCTGCTACCGGTCAACCAATACCAGGAAGCGAGCCTCACCATAAACGGACGCCGCACTCCCATCAAACCACTCCAACTCAATGCGCTCAGTCTGGAAGTCACGCCTGCTTCAGGCCTAGAAGGCCCCCTCCTCTATGTGGGCACAGGCCGATCCCACGAGTTCAATGGCATGGAGGTCAACGGCAGCATTATCCTGATGGAGATGGATTCTGGTAAGAACTGGTTAAATGCTGCCATGCTCGGCGCCAAAGCTCTGATTTATGTGGACCGGGGTCCTACGGCCAAATGGTTTTTCACAGAGAAGCGCGAGCTCACCTCCTTAAATTTTCCCCGTTTTTGGATGCCCCTCACCCAGGCGCGCTCCCTGTTCGGTTCCTTTGAAAATGCAGCAGGCGGGGTCGTTGTCCCCCGGGTGGTCGTCACCTCCAGTGGCGCTTGGAAAAGGATCAAAAGCGAGAACATTTATGCTCTAGTTGAGGGTAATGATCCGCAGCTCAAAGAGCAGCTTCTCGTGGTGGAGGCTTTCTATGACAGCACTCCTATTGTGACTGGCGTATCTCCAGGGACTGATGAGGCAAGTAGCATTGCTTCACTGCTGCACCTGGCAAGAAGGTTGCGTGGCCATCCGCCGGGCAGATCGGTTCTTCTGGTTGCGACCAGCGGGCATGCCCAGGGTCTTGCCGGTATACGGGAGTTCATCTGGGCCACCCATGCCAGAAGTAAAGAACAAAAAAAGCTGAATAAAGAGCTGAAAAAGAGGATCGAAGGGGCCGAGGCGGCGCTGGAGGTTCTAAGTTCTCCAAAGCCTCTGGATCAACTGAGTGGAGAACAAGCGGTGCGCTTGCGTGAGGTCCTAGACGACCAGGTTAAAAGCGAAGTCGACTCGCTCAGTCAGCGACTAATGCAACTCCGTCTGGAAAAACAGGACGACGCTGACCAACAGCTCATTGCGAACCTGGCAGCCCGGCGGTTCCTGCTGCGGAGACTCAGCTGGCGAAGTTCCTATCAGGATGTTACTCCTGATGAGCGTCGCACGTTGCTGGCACTCATTCCAGCGGCAATTCGCACCAACCAGGCGATTCTGGAGGACTCCAGGGAGCAGATGAAATGCTTGAAGAGCAGTCGACGGTTGCGCCGATTACTCGGTGATTACGATCTCCCTCTTTTTGTTTCGCTGCACCTTTCCAGCCACGGCGACGGTGTTGGCGGCTTCAACGACGGCTTTCTGTATGATTTGAAACCGCAAATTAACCGCACCGCAACTTACGGTCATATAGACCAGCTACTGAATCGCATTGGCCGCGAGGCGGAAAAGCGGCTTGGCTTGCCTCGGCTGTTTCAGGACACGCTGCGGCCAAACCCCCTGCGAACCTGGCAGAGCTACCTGCCTGATCGGCCTCTCTTAGGTGGTGAGGTGAGTGCACTGGCCGGGATACTCGGTCTCAGCCTGGTTACGCTCAATGACGCCCGCCCGTTTTGGGGAACACCCTATGATCAGCCGGAGAGGGTGGACTGGGCTTATTTCAATCAACAGAGTGAACTGGTTGCCAGTCTGGTGGAGGCGTTAAGCCGCGAACCCCGTTTGGCTTCGGACCTTCTGCCTCGGAAGGGATTTGCCACACTCAGCGGTGAAGCCAACTTTATCCGTCAAGGAGAACTCTTTCCTGATCAGCCAGCTTCGGGAACGCTCATTCTTGCCTATCAAGGGCCTGGCCAATTCTACAGCATGGTGGACACTGCCGGTTCATTTCAGTTTCGGGGTCTGGCCGACAGCAAGCACACCATCCACAAGGCAATTTTGGAAGGATTTCGCTTCGATCCCAAAAACGGGGAGGTTATTTGGGCCGTCGACAAACCAATGACCGGCAAGGCAGCCTATCGAGTCAAGATGAGGCGTCGCTTCATGGAGACTGAACTGATTATGTTTGCATGTAGGGTGAGTACATTGTTCAGTCTAATAGAGCCGCGAACCTTCAGTTACATGACCAAGATAAAGCTGATAGACGGGCGGACCGAGGCCAAGCCATTGCGCTACTGGTGGAGCAGGATCGATACCCGTTCCTCCATTCTGGCTAGCATTTACCTGGAGCCTCTCACACCGTTCAAATTGACCCTGTCTGACTCGGTGCTCACCCGGAAGCTAATCTTGCTCAATTCCAAAAAGTCCCGGCCCGACGGCACGGGGTATCGCGTTGAGAACTGGCCAATCATCCCGGCTACTGAATACCGGATAGCTCACGATATGTGGAGCCTCTTGCTGCCGAGGATAACCGCTTTGGAGAGCCATGGGATCAATAATCAGCGGATTCGCTCACTCCAACAAGAGGGGGTCGAGGCCCTGCAACGGGCTGAAGAGGCCTTGAGCGAACGTCGCTATGACCGCTTTGTGGAGGAGGCCAAGAAATCTTGGGCTCTGGCAATCCGCGTCTATGACGACGTAGAAAAGACGCAGAAAGACGTTCTGTTCGGAGTCCTCTTTTACGTGGCCCTTTTTGTTCCCTTCGCTTATTGTGTAGAACGGTTGCTATTCTCTTTCGTTGATATTCATCGCAGAATCATTGCTTTTCTGGTGATCCTGGGTCTCGTCATAGCTCTCATTTACCAAGTACATCCAGCATTTCAGCTCACGTACAGTCCGGTGGTGGTTATCCTCGCTTTTTTCATCCTGGGTCTGTCGGTGATGGTAGCCTTGATCATCATGAACCGCTTTGAACAGGAAATGGTGGAGCTCCAACAAAGAGCCCGACATATAAAGGCTTCCGAAATCAGCAAGACCAAAGCATTCGTCGCCGCTTTTGTTCTGGGGGTAAGTAATCTACGACGCCGCCCCATTCGTACGGTATTAACCTGTGTGACCTTGATCATACTTACCTTCACCATCATGAGTTTCACCACCGTAAAGAGTCTGCGCCTGCGAGGCCGGTTGCAGTTGCAGAAACAGGCACCCTACGAAGGGTTTCTCTTGAAAGTTCTGAACTGGGAGAGCCTGCCGCCTCAGGCTTTTACCACAGTAGCAAACAAGTTTAAGGCCCAGGGGGAAGTTGTACCCAGATCTTGGCTGGAAAACGAAGATCGCACCCAGCCCATGGTGGTTTCTCTTCGGCGGGAGGGTAGGGAAGTTCTGGCAAGAGGGACGGTGGGGTTGAGTGATCGAGAACCGCAGGTCAGCGGCCTTGGAACAGTGCTCAGTTCTGGACGTTGGTTCGAACCGGAAGAGCGGCGGGTGGTGCTCCTGTCGGAAAGGTTGGCTCAGAGTCTCGGGGTCTCTTTGGAGCGACCTGAGAGAGCCACGGTGACTCTCTGGGGCATGACCTTTAAGGTTGTGGGTCTGTTTCGGGGTGATAGCCTGCAGAGCTTTCTTGATTTAGACGGTGAGCCGCTCACACCTGTGATATTTCCCAGCGAGGCGGCCAAAGAGGTCACTGAGGTCGAGATGGAGGCCATAGAGGCTGGCGAGGATGTCCAGGCTTTCCAGAGTCGCTATCAACATGTTGCCGGAGATCTCACCCTGATCGTTCCATATCAAACCCTTATGGCCTTGGGCGGGAGTCTCAAGTCTCTTGCCATAAGTCCCCAATCAGGGGTGGTAACCAGGACAACAGCCATGAACCTGGTGGATCGCTTTGGCCTTACCCTTTTCAGTGGAGAAGAGGAAGGGACTTTCATGTATCACGCCTCCGACGCCTTGAGCTACAGTGGCGTTCCCAATATACTCATTCCCCTGCTCATTGCCGTGTTGATCGTCCTCAACACCATGATTGGCAGTGTTTATGAGCGAAAACGGGAAATCGGTGTTTACACTTCAGTTGGCTTGGCGCCCTTTCATGTCTCCTTTCTTTTCATAGCCGAAGCGATGGCCTTTGCAGTGCTCAGCGTGGTGCTGGGTTACCTGTTGGCCCAGACCTCCGCAGAAATTTTTTCCACCACATCACTGTGGCAGGGAATTACGGTGAATTACTCCTCGTTGGCTGGAGTCGCTGCCATGATCCTGGTGATGTTGGTCGTACTGGTATCGGTCATTTATCCTTCCAAGGTGGCAGCAGACATTGCCATTCCCGACGTATACCGAGCCTGGAAATTGCCGGAACCGGAGGAAAACGAGATCAAGATCACCTTGCCGTTTCTGTTGAAATATCGCGAACAAAAGGGTATTGGCGGTTATTTGCGGGAATACTATCTTGGACATCGGGATGTGTCTCACGGGCTTTTCACCACAGACGACATATCTCTGGAATTCTACTGCCCAATTGACGAGATATCTCGCCTCGAGGCCCCGGGACATTGTGAGAATGACTGCATCCAGATTTACACCCGGGTATGGTTGGCACCCTTTGATTTTGGCGTGAAACAGCTCGTTAGCCTCCAATTTTGCCCTGCCGTTGAGGATCCTGACAACTACCTGGAAATCCAGGTCCGGGTAGAGCGGGAGGCAGGAGAGGCGAATTACTGGAAACGGATCAACAAGGCCTTCCTCAATGATCTTCGTAAACAACTGTTGGTGTGGCGTTCTCTGGACGATGAGGCCCAGGCTCACTATAGCAAATTGTTGGAGACCGAATTTAGCTCTGAAAGGCTGACGGCAATGAGCTGGGCATAGCGAAGTGCCTGGTGCCGACGAAATATCGTCTCTGTGTGGAGTTGACCGTTATTAGCGAAGCGGACGTGAAGATGATGCAAGGTCGGGTAAGACTGCGAGCCTTGATATTGGGGGTGGCACTAGGAGTACTGATCTGTGCCATAACCCCATTCAACAACGCCTATCGTAGTGCCACACCGCTGGGTGGCGGTCACTTTCCTCTCGCACCATTTTTCATTTTTTTCTGGCTCTCCGTGGCTATTGCGGCCTTGGGTAGACTACGGTTTCTATCATCGCTGCTGAGTGGTCGAGAGCTTTTCGTGATCTGGATCATATCGGTTATTGCCTCGGGAATTGCCTACACCGGCCTAGCTCGGACCTTTTTCATCAATGTCACGGCGCCCTACCACTTCGCAACCGTTGGAAATCGTTGGAACGAGGTGATTCAGCCCCTTTTACCCAAGGGGTGGTATCCGGGCGATATGAATGCCATTGCGCTCCTCTACAATGGACTTGAGGGAGGGCGCCAGCTAGGCTGGTTGGAGGTCCTGCGGCAGATTCCTTGGGATCGCTGGTTGCAGCCGCTACTTACCTGGGCCGGCTTTATTGTTCTGAGCTACTGGGTGATGCTATGCCTGGTGAATATTTTTAGCCAGCAATGGATTACCAACGAAAAGATGAACTTTCCGCTCCTCCGGGTGCCCCAGCTCATGGAGGAGGCCCTGGCCGAAAAACGCTTCGGCCGGTTTCTCGCCAATCGATTCCTGATTGTCGGAGTGCTGGCCACTTTTTTCTTGCACCTTCTCAACGGTCTCCACTTCTATTTTCCCGAGGTGCCCCAAATTCCCACGCTGATTCTTGCCGGTCCCTATTTCCCGAAACATGGCCTTTTTTCAGGTTTCCACAAGCTCAAGATTCACATTTATCCCGCCTTCATTGGCTTTGCCTTTCTTACCTCGCGCCAGATTTCCTTTAGCTTCTGGTTCTTTTTTCTGCTAGGGGGTCTGCTGTTCGGGCTATTGTCCATTCTGGGCTACAACATCCCTGCTGCTGCCCTGGGTATTACTTTCGGGCCCACTCTTTCCCGCCCTGAAGAGACGCAGATCATCGGGGCTTATGCGGTTTTCTTTCTCTTCATGCTGTGGTTGGCACGCTACCACCTCCGGGATGTGGTGCGGCAGTGCTTTGTTCCCGGGAAGGCGCAAATGTCCGCATCGGAGATGTTTTCTGTGCGGATGTCCGGTTGGGGGTTCTGGTTGGGAACCTGTTTGCTGGTTTTATGGTGCCTCAAGTTTGGTATGTCCCTGAAGGTGACCCTTCTGCTCCTTGGCGCTTTCTTCTTTGTTATGCTGGTGGCGACCAGGGTGATATGCCAAGGAGGCATCGCCTACTTTACCCTTTCGGTGGCACCCACCGATGGCCTGCTCGCCTTTTTTGGCTCCCGTTTCTTTACCAATTTGGGTTTACTAATGGCCGCGGTCATGCAGAAGGTAATGTTTGTCGACTTGAGGGAATCCATAATGCCCTCTCTGTTTCATGGCGCCAAGGTGGGAGAGGGTATCCGCAATAAACGTATTTTCTTTGTGGCTATTCTTCTGGCCATACTCACCGGGTTGTTGGCGTCTTTTGTGGCCATGCTGGCGCTTTGCCACAAATACGGGATTCGAGAACTCCAGATGGAGTGGGCCACCCGAACCACTATTGGTGTGTATGATAATGTCCAGCGACTCCTGGATGCGCCGGGAGGACCACGCCATTGGGTGCTGGTGTTTTCAGGTGTGGGGGCTGTGGTCATGCTTGTTCTGGTGATTCTCTATCAACGCTTTTACTGGTGGCCCATCCACCCTATAGGCTATTTAACCACGTATAGTTCGGCCATGCGGATCCTCTGGTTCAGCTTTCTGGTGGGCTGGCTTTGCAACCATTTGAGTCTAAGATACGGCGGCGTATCCCTTTTTAAAAAAATAAGATTTTTCTTTATCGGTTTAATTCTGGGCGATTTTCTGATGGCGGGAGGCTGGGCATTGGTGGGTCTTTTCACCTATGCCAGCTACCAGGTGCTGCCCACATAATTGACGCAAAGCGCATAGAGCATAGCGCATAGCGTGAATAAACAAAACCAAATGGAATAGTAGCTTTTTTATTTTCTTTGCAGGACTGCAACTCGTCCTCGATGATCATATGCGTCTACCCTAAATACTCTCCGCGCTTAGCGCTCTGCGCCATGCGCTGTGCGAAGTGAAATGTACGACGACAAAGAACTGCAGGAATACCGAGATCTTCTAAAAACACCCGATCATTTCGAGGAGGGCTTCGACTGGAAGACCATCGTTGGGGCCATCTTCATCGGTTTTCTGATGATGCCGGGCAGTATGTACCTGCAGTTGGTGATTGGCACAGGCATCGGCCCGGCGGCCCGCTGGGTCACAATCATTCTTTTCGCTGAGATTGCCAAGAGATCCTACACCGAGCTCAAACAACAGGAGATCTTTCTGCTGTATTACATGGCCGGTGCGGCTCTGGCATCACCATTTCAGGGTCTGCTGTGGAATCAGTATTTGGTCCAGTCCGATGCGGCAAAAATGCTGGGACTTGCCGAATTTATACCCACGTGGGTGGCACCCGAAGCCACCTCCATGTCACTCCTCGAAAGGACATTTTTTCACCGCGACTGGATGATTCCTATACTGTTGCTGGTGGGATCGCAGGTCATTCAGCGTGTTGATCATTTTGGTCTGGGTTACGCCCTGTATCGCATCACCTCAGATGTGGAAAAGCTGCCCTTTCCTATGGCACCCGTGGGAGCGCTGGGGACCATGGCTCTGGCCGAATCCACCGAGGATAAGCAGAAGAGTTGGAAATGGCGGGTTTTCTCCATCGGCGGTGTAATCGGCCTTAGCTTTGGGGCTCTGTATGTACTCCTCCCATCGGTCTCTGGATTGCTCTTAACCGAACCGATCCGTTTGATTCCCATTCCTTGGATTGACCTTACCCGGCACACCGAGGACGTGCTGCCGGCAGTGGCAACGGGCCTGCAGTTTGATCTGGGGCTTATTTTCCTCGGCATGGTTCTGCCATTCTGGGCGGTGATGGGTGGATTGCTGGGGTTGATCATAACAGTGGTTGCCAATCCCATTCTGTATAGCAAAGGAATATTGCACCGCTGGCACCCAGGCATGGGCACCGTTGATACGGTTTTCGCCAACAACTTTGATTTTTACATGAGTTTCGGTATTGGTCTGGGTTTGGCCATCGGAGTGATCGGCATCTGGTATGTCCTGCGCTCCTTTGGTAAGAGTTCTGTTGGTCAGAGAGGCAGTTTTCGTGAGCTTTTTCGTCCGCCACCCGGGCGGGGTGATTTCAATTTCTGGATATCTATCGGCATCTATGTATTTTCGACCCTGGCCTACACGGGTCTCTGCCTCTTGTTGGTGCCCAACTTCCCCTGGTTCTTTTTTCTGATCTATGGGTTCATTTACACCCCGGTCATTTCCTACATCACCGCCCGTATGGAGGGGATCGCCGGTCAGTTTGTCAGTTTGCCCCTTGTTCGTGAAGCGAGCTTCATTGCCGGGGCAAAATTTTTTGGCTATCAAGGTATTGAGATCTGGTATGCGCCAATTCCCATCCATAATTATGGTGAGGCAACCGTTCAATTTCGCCAGATCGAACTCACTGGCACAAGTATTCGCGGTATCATCAAGGCGGAAATTGTTGTCTTTCCAGTGGTGATGGTGGCGAGCCTCCTCTTTTCTCAATTCATCTGGCGGTTAGCACCCATTCCTTCCAGCAGCTATCCATACGCTCAAGAGTTGTGGCATCTGCAAGCCCTGAATACCCTCTTGATGCAGACCTCAACGCTTGAGGGAGATTCTTTGTTTTTCCAAGCGCTTAAAGGTAGCTACCTCTTGAGCGGTCTGGGCTTTGGCTTGGTGACCTATGTTTTGCTTAACCTGTTGGGGCTGCCGGTGCTGCTGGTCTACGGAGTTGTGAGGGGTCTGGGGCAGAGTACCCCCCACGGTTTGATTTTAGAAGTGGTGGGGGCGTTTTTGGGTCGTTTCTTTTTTCTAAAGCGCTATGGCACCATGTGGCGTCAGTATGCGCCGGTACTGCTGGCCGGATTTTCCTGTGGCATGGGCCTCACCGGTATGTTTGCTATGGGGATAACGCTCATCCTTAAGTCCCTTGGTAAACTGGCGTATTAGTCCAGCATGCAGCTGGCAGCGGGCAGCAATAAGATAGAGGTCGGAGATCAGAGATAAGAGGGCAGATTGTGAATTGCGGATTGTTTAATACCCTGAAACCAATCATCTATAATATATAAATCATATCGTATAACTGAAAAGCCATAACTAACAAAGTATACCTCTAGCTGCCAGCTGCGAGCTGTCTGCTGTCTCCTACCTGCTATTCCCTACCAGGCGTACGGGCGGACCCACTGAGCGACCGCACCTGAACTCTGGTAGCCCTCAAGTCGACCACGTTCTTTCCCCCCTTGAAACAGGAGTAGGGTAGGCGTTCCGCCTATTCTGTACAAGGTGGGGATATGTGGATGTGTGTCAACATTAAAGGTGCCCAGCTTGAGGCGACCCTCATAGTCCTTGGCCATTTTATGGATGATGGGATTGAGAAGCTTGCATGGACCACAGTTGGGCGAATGAAAATTGACCAGAAAAGGCAAGGGTGAACGCAGCACAGTTTCAGCAAAATTTTGATCTGACAAGATAAAAGGGGTGCTTTGGGTATTTACATCTAAGTCCAATAGAGTTTTGCATTTGCCGCAGCGGGGCTGGTCGGCAAGCTTTATGAGGGGGATTTTGTTGTTTGTTTGGCAGTGTTTGCAGGGAACGATGATCGTCCCACTGCTGATAGGAGAGCTTTCGGGAAAGAGTTCTTGTTTGCACTTCCCACACGATGGCCGTCGTCCGAGCCTCGTTAATGGCAATTTATTCTTCGCACTGCAATGGGTGCACCTGACATAGTAATCAATGAAATCCATCATAAAAATCTAACAATCTGCCTCCAAGTGATCGGTAACCAAATGTACTGACATCCATAACTTTAAGAATGAGATTCGTGGTGTCAAGAAGCTCACAAGGCTGGTTGAAATTCTACATCCGAAACTAGGGAAGGGTGATGTGCGGTGTACGATGTGGAAAGTGAGAAGGGTAGATTGCAGATTTTAGATTTCAGATTTAAAAGCACAACAATTCGCAATCAGGAATATTACAATCTGCAATCTAAATCTACAATCTTCTTAATCTAGGTCAAGATCGGGCGGGGTCTTGGCGATCTCTTCATCGTCTTCCAACTCGATCTCTGGCTCAGGTCCAATATTCTCTTTAACGTCGTTGGGCAAAGCACCATAGTTAATTCGTAAATAAGGTGCCCCAATGCCGGGAGGTTTGTTCTTGTCATATTTAATCGGCTCTCCTTCAGGCTGTTCCGCGGTGATGATACGCACTCCCTCACTACCTCCAGCTACACAGACGGACACTTGGTCGTCAGCAAACCTTGCCCAAAAAATGTTAACCTGGGCGGGACCTTCTTTGGACCAGCCGATCACTCGGCGCTGTTTCTGGTCTTTACTAAGAATGAGCCAGACCTCCTCAGTCTTGTGAATGTCAGAGAGCAGACGGACCTTCTCCTTCTTTTCTTTCTTGGAAGTATCCACGCCAACATCATAGAAGAAGGTGTTTACTACCTTCAAAACATCAGGGGGCAGGTCACGAGGTTCCAGAGATACGTGGCTGACCATCCAACCGGGTGGCAGGTCAATTTCTTCTGGGTTGAAAGGGACTGATTCTTCCGAATTGGCCAAAATGCGTAACCCTCTGTCGCCTCCGACTACCAAAAGATCGATAAAGCCGTTGGTCAATTCTGCCCAGAAGACGCTGAGGTCGCAAGGTCCAGTATCCGACCAGCCCACTACTATTCGATGCAGCCGGTCTTCTAGGCTGGGCAAAATCAGGTAGCGGGTTTTATATGCATTTGAGACTGGAAAGATAATTTCTTTTGCCATGGCCCGAAATCCAAATGTAGAGTAGTTTATCAGGTGGCAGATACTAGCAAAAATCAGGATTGGTTGGCAACTCGAAAATTGTAACCGGAGGCAATATCTCAGCAACGGTGTGGGCGGCAGAGATGAATGGTTTGATAACTTTCTGCTTGCGCTCTTCTGTTTTCTGAGGCTAAATCTAGGGCGATGATAAAGTCAGCAATCAGTAAGCGGTGAGCAGCAAGAAGTAAGCAGCGAGAGATCAGCAACCAACCTGCAACTGGCCGAAAGGCCAGGCCTTGTTTCTTGAGCCTGCCGCTCTGCGCGAAACTCAAAGCCCAGGAAGATGGGATTACAAAACTTAGAAACAGTACCGGGAACTGAAGAAAGGGTTGAGTCATGAAGTGGTTTCTTGTCGTTGTTGCAGTTTTCTGGATTGCCATGGGTGCCTGGGGAAACCTCTATCCCACCCAAATGCATGCGAAACTGCGCCCTCTCATTGAGAGGATTATGCGCAACCGCTTGCCGATCACTATCCTTACGCTGGTGGTGGGTATATTGTTAATCCTTGCTGCCCCTGCGAGTAACCAGGGTGTAGGACTCGTGCGTCTCATCGGTCTGATTGCAATTGCCAAGGCCGTTATTTTTTTTCTTCTACCAGCGGACCGTTTCCAACGGCTATGGAACTGGTGGCTTGCTCCCGAGAGGGAACAATCGTTGCGAGCCTCCGGCCTGGTCATGTTGGTACTTGGGGTTGTTCTGTTGAGTTGGCTTTAATTCTCTAGTCATGAAATATCCGGGTTGGGAGAAACATGGCAGATTCGACGCCAGAACTGTGGAAATTGCTGGCCTGGAATGGGATCAGTTTGCGGGTACCTCCCCATTGGGAGGTAAGTTCCTTGGCCACATCATATCTCCAACTGGATGATGGGGATGGTCCGGTCCTGGAGCTCAAATGGCAGCAGCTAAAAGGTTCGTTTTCCCACAAGTCTCATATGAGAAAGCTGGCGCGGTTTTCGGGAGCTGGGTCTGGAGTCAATTTTCAACAGAGATCTCTACCGGAGCGATGGCGTCAGTTGCTCCAAGGCTTTGAGGCTCAGTCTTTTGAATGGCATGGGCAGGAGATAGGGGGAGAAGGGGTCATCCTCTATTGCACCATGTGTCAAAAAGCTACTCTTCTTCAGTTCTACCAGAGGATGGGTGTAAACGATCCACTGGTCACGCTGCAAGTGCTGAACTCATTTCGGGACCACAGTGAGGACGGTTGGGTGACTTGGTCTCTTTACGGGTTACGTGCTTTGATGCCGCATCGTTTTGTGCTGGTAAGCCATAGCTTTCACCCTGGCCACTACCAACTGGTCTTTCAGCACGGCCACGAGCATGTGACCCTCAGTCGCTGGGGTCCAGCTGACATTTTGCTAAAAGAGGGTGATTTGCTGGACTGGTTTGAGAACCGTTGCCGGGAGTTTCGCTGGTGCATGACTTCAAGTTTTAGGAAACATAATTTTAGGGGAAACCCGGCCATTGGCGGCCAGAGCCGACGTTCAAATGGACCGGGGGCAAGGCTTTGGGCTCAAGTGACCAGAAAATTACCCCATATATGGATTCGAATCTGGCATCTACCCACCTCTAATCAGATCCTGGGCGTGACGGCACGTGGCCTCAAACCATTGGATGAAAAAACACTTGAGGAAATATGCAGTAATTATGAAGTGGTCTAGAAAGAGGAAGCCATCAAAAGCTGATTTAGCCTCTGGGCCGTCCAGTCGGTCAGAGGCATTATCCTACCGGCCAACGAAAAACAGGGAAGTACTGGAAGAAAAACTGGAGAGCGGCGAGGTGGTGCTCACCTATCCTCTCACTTTGCGACCATGGTTAATTAGTCTGGCTAGTCGTTTGGGGTTGCGTTCAGGAGAGCCGCTGACCCGGAAACTGCAGCTGGATGAGATAGGTAGCCTAACCTGGACACTACTGGATGGTAAACGCACCGTTCAAGATTTGGTAGACTATCTATGCCGCCGTTACCATCTAAACAGACGAGAGGCGGAAGTTGCCATGACTGGTTTTATCCGGAACCTGGGCAAGAGAGGACTTATCGGGCTTCGCCCTCCGCAACTTGAGGAGAGTGAAAAATAAACTTGACAAGGAGAAGTTTCTCTCTGCACCATGGACAAGCTGGGCGACTTACATCCTGGGCGTTCTTAAAAGGATTTTAATGCTTGGATTTAAATGGAATTTCAGAGAAAAACAGACCAGAGAGGAACATCTAGAGGCAAATTAACCCCATTGAGCAGGTAGGAGGTGTGTCATGCGTATCCTAGTCATAGGCCAAGCGCCTTTTGGTGCAAAAGTACTGGAGAGCTTGCTTGAAAAAGGGGAGGATGTGGTGGCTGTTTATACACCGCCCGACAGACCTGGAGGCCGATTGGACCCACTCAAGGAAGCAGCGATAGCCAAAGGAATTCCGGTTTTTCAACCAACAACCTATAAGGACGACCAGGTATTCGCCGAATACCAGAATCATGACCCAGATTTGACAATCTTGGCCTTTGTTACGGATATTATTCCTGAAAGCTACTTCAAGGCACCCTCCAGGGGCGCTATTTGTTACCATCCCTCTCTCCTTCCTCTTCACCGGGGTTCCAGCGCTATTAACTGGGCGGTTATTGAGGGCGACAGCAAGACTGGTCTCACCATTTTTTGGCCGGATGGGGGCATTGACACGGGACCAATTTTACTTCAGAAGGAAGTTGAGATTGGTCCCGATGACACGACTGGTTCACTCTATTTCAACCATCTCTTTCCCATGGGGGTCGATGCCATAGTCGAATCTGTTGCTTTGATAAAGGAGGGCAAGGCTCCTGAGATCCCTCAACCGGAAGAAGGAGCTTCCTACGAGCCTCCCTGTGATGATCGCGTAGCTACTATTGACTGGGGCAAGTCTGTCCAGGACATTTACAATCTGATTAGAGGTTGTGATCCTCAACCAGGGGCTTACAGCTATTGGCAGGGAGAAAAAATCCGTTTCTACGGTGCCAAGCTCTTGCTGGAATCTACAGAGGAAGCTCCAGGTACTGTTATCCGGGTAGACCCTGATGGATTTCAAGTGGCTGCTGATGGCGGCATAATTTCCGTCAGTAAAATTCGCCCCGAAACAGGGGGCAAGGTAGACGCTGCTGCGTTTGCATCCGAGAAGGGACTGAAAATTGGAGAACGGTTTGGTGAAACCAAATGAGAGAGAATCAATAAATGATGAGGCCGATGAGGAAAACCGTCGCATCAGGACCTTGAGACTTCTGGTGGATTTCTCCCTGGCTTATCTGGCCCAGACGAAATTGCCCCTGGAAGAGGCGCAAGCAGTTGTTGAAGGGGTGAAAAAGCAGGCTCTGCGCCTCTTTCCAGATAAGGAGGAGACGTTTGATCTCATTTATCTGCCCAGATTTCGCCGGTTGCTAAAAGAGAAATATCAGCTACATTAGATTGGATCGGTGCAGTATTG
>CP070735.1:1352775-1377919 GCA_020347625.1 Deltaproteobacteria bacterium | reverse complement strand
GCCATGCAAGGCGAACCGGCAGTAAAGGTGGTCATCTCAAAGTCACCCTGCCCGTTATTCGAAAGGCGTGTCACTGGCAAGAAGCAAAAGGTCGTTTTTAGGGTGACTAACGAGTGCGATATGTGCAGAAGGTGTTTAGATGAGCTTGGATGTCCAGCCTTTACCTACTGTGAGGATGAGGAAGAGTGCGCTTTCATTGCAATCGATGAACACCTATGTAGTGGCTGCAGTGTGTGTAAGCAGATTTGTCACGGAATAAAGCCGAAGAAGAAAACTGGGTAACGTCCGCAGTCAGTTGTGAAGAGAAGCATAGCGCGAAATGCAGTAAACGGTTAATGGTAAACGGTGAACAGTTACAGGACCATGTTTTTGTCCGTTTACCATTCACCCTTAACTGTTTACCAAAACGCTGTGCGCTCTGCGCTTTGCGGCGAACGAAGTGAGCTAACACGGGTCGTTCAGAACCGTTGTCGACAATCTAGGGAATGTTTTATGGATACATGGCGTATTTTCTTTACTGGTGTAGGTGGTCAGGGCACCTTGCTGGCCACCAGAATTCTGGGCGAGGCGGCGATGCTCGCTGATATTCCTGTAGTAGTCAGTGAGATTCACGGTATGGCCCAGCGGGGGGGTGTGGTTGAATCCGCCGTGGTCATGGGCGAGGTGCAGAGTCCGGTTATTTCCGACGGTGAGGTAGACATCCTCCTGGCCTTTGAACCGTTGGAGGCTCTGAGGGCGATACGCAAGTGTTCGGCACG
This sequence comes from Deltaproteobacteria bacterium, assembly GCA_020347625.1. Lineage (GTDB taxonomy): Bacteria > Desulfobacterota > Syntrophobacteria > BM002 > BM002 > BM002. The sequence goes on along the minus strand of CP070735.1, from coordinate 1,377,161 downwards.
TAGCCTGGTTATTTGCAACACCAGCCCTGTAGCTCCGTTTAGTGTTTCTAGTGGTAGGGATCAATATCCAGAGGTCTCTGCTATGACACGAACCATCTCAAGTCAAGTAAATAGGCTCATTGCTTACGATGCTAGGGCCCTTGCCCGCGAAGCTGGCTCGGAGCTTTCAGTAAATATTGTGATGCTTGGAACCCTAATGCGTCACGCGAAAATGCCCTTTGCCAAAGAGGTGATAGAGACGGTCATAAATACCAGGATAAAGAAGTCCTTTCTGGAAATGAATCTAAAAGCCTTCGACCTTGGCTTCCAGGTTGATTAGAAATATTTTGCGGGGCTGCCGGGTCGATTGGATCTTTGCCCGTGTTGCTGAAAGAAACAGAGGTATGGCTATTGTGAAACAGAAGACATTAATGGTTGTGGGCCTCCTCTTGCTATGGCTTGTTGTTGCCAACGCAACTTGCGATACCAGTCATACCAGCTTGCGCCAGGAGGACTTGGTCAACTCATATCAACTTGCCCGGTTTCATCTGGAGGAGTGTGAGGATATGGGTGTGGCAAGATTGGAACCGGATATGCTTAACGAGACTGTGCGTCTCAGTGACGATATAGAGGAAATGATAGCCAGGGGCAGTTGGTCACAGGCAGATATAGCACTTGTACAGATGGAACAGAATGTCGCCCTGATGCTTGGGCGGTTGAAGGAATGGGATCCAGATCAAGATGGTTTGAGCAACTACGCTGAATTGATGTTGTACGGGACATCCTGGAGTGAGAGTGACAGCGATGGGGACGGCTATTTTGACGGCAGCGAAGTCCTTCTGTATGAAACGGATCCCTTGGATCACTGTGGTGTTCCACAAAATGTTCCTGTGGAAGCACCGGTGCAACGTCGGTGTCAGGCACTGGAAAAGCTAAAATGAGGCAGCTGGTGGTGCGAGAGAGATTAAAAATAGGTGACGAATTCTGCAAAATTCTTGTATAATTGAATAAATACTGGACCTTGCAGCGGGTATCTGGGGAACTAGAAATTCCGCATTTCCGCTGAGGCAAGAGCCTGAGAAATCACTTTTTAGAGTTGGGAAGGGCCATCTTATGAAATGCGCGGGATGCGGTACGCTGAATGATGCTGATGCGCTATATTGCAAGCGATGTGGTGTGCAGCTTGGTGGGGCCAATCATTGCCCCGGGTGCGACGCCGAGGTCGAGACCGACGCCCTGTTCTGTATCAAGTGCGGGACCCAGATTGCTTCCAACCAAACAAACAAGGGGAAGACCTGTCAGAGCTGCGGTTTTGTCAACATACCTGGAACGAGCTACTGCAAGAGATGCAATCAGAAGATAATGTAGTTGATTTTTTTTTGCGAAATAAGGTAATAATCCAATCAAATAGAAACACCTTAAAGCAACGGCAGTATACTGAGGCAAGCGCGGTTGCAGGCAAAGCACTGTCAGCCGCATAAAATATGCCGATAGCAAGCAGGCTCGTCACCTCGGAGATGTCCCATTATGGAGTTCGAACGCACGGTAGAATATCAGGACGGAGAGCTCATCTTAATGGAGGGGGGAGAGAGCGACCGAAATATCTACGTCCTATTGGAAGGGCAGGCAAGGGTGACCAAAGAGACTGACAAGGGACAGGTCACTCTCGCTTTGCTTGAAGAGGGGGATATTTTCGGCGAAGTCTCCTTCCTTGCCCAGAAATATGGCGCCCGCTCTGCATCGATAGCGGCTCGTGGTAATGTAAAAATCGGCATTCTTGACCGTGCAAAACTTTCAAACGAGTATAAGAATCTTTCACCACTTTTCCAAAAGATTTTAAAGGACCTTGCGGAACGGTTCAGCGACACCACGGCGCTTGCTTCACGCCTTGCCGCCAGACGCATGGAAAGGCCCAGTCTTGAGCGGCGGGAAACCAAACGGAGCAATCCACTTCTTGCAATGCGCATCCAGGTAACATACGTGACCCTTGAATTAGGTGCTCAGCAGACATACCAAGGCGTGTTGATGGATCTGGCTAGAACCGGCATGGGTCTTGCCTTAATTACCACCAGTTTCAGCGAATCAAGCCATCCGCTTGGTGCCAAATTCGAATTCCAGTTTACTCTTCCGGGCAAGCCGATGATTCGTGTGCCGGGCCAAATTGTCTGGGTACGGGCAATGGGCGGCCAGAAAGCCCGCATGGGCGTCAAATTCACCGATCCCAATCCTTACCTCCGCAAACTTGTCGAGGAATTTCTCCAGAACTTCACCGACCAATAGATTAATTTCTAGAAGGCTGCTAGTCACCGCTCGCAAACACTATTCCAGCGCTATTCTTAGCCACGAAAAAGGGTATTTTGTAAGGTCAATCCGGGGGGAGAGAGGTAAACGTATGTCGCTTTGCGCGGCAAGCAACGCATACCAAGAACAACTGGGAAGTTTCTTTACTGCGGTGTTCGTGGTGTTTGTTATCGGCTGGGGCCAGGGATATCAATTGTGGCACAGGTGCCGCCGCTACATGATTTACTGGTAACCTTGGTCTTATCTGAGTCACCGCTGGAACGACTGCCCATGACGTAACTGACGCAACTCATCACTCGCTCGAGTTCTTTGCCCTCGCAGCTGGGACATTTCAATTCCACAGTGTCATCTTGGCGTACAGAGAGCAGCTCGAAACAGTGGTCGCAGGAAAGGCAGCGGAATTCGTAGATAGGCATTGTTGTCCTCCTTAGGTTATCCCACTTTAATTCACAGAGGCTCCATTGTCAAATCCACTACCTGCAAATTAGAATAATCCAGTTTTTTTAAGGCTGATATTCATAGCATAAGACATAGCGAATGACAAATGACCAATCACAAATAAGGAGCCTCTCGCTATAGTGGACAGTGCATGCGGCTACTACAGGAACTGATAAATAGCCTGAAGACCGACCATTCCGTAACCACCGGAGTTGTCGGCCCCCATCTCATAGCCGTACAGAGTCAAAGAGTTGGGTTGGCTGCCAATCTGCTCAGCCCGATGGCTTCCGGGTCAGTTTTTCCCCCGGAAGAATCTGGTAGCTTGACCGGAAGGAACGTTCGCCAGTTGGCGGGTTGGCTGCTGAAAGATGAATGGCTTTACGCTGGTATTGGGATGGCTGCACTTAACTCCATGCTCGATATAGATTACGAGTCACTGACTGATGTAAATGCCAAGTGGATTATTGCAGATCGGGCTGCCGGCAAGAATCTGGTGGTAGTGGGGCACTTTCCCTTTGTGGAAACCCTTCGTTCAAAGGTGCGCAATCTGTGGGTTATGGAGAAGGAACCACGCGAAGGCGACCTTTCTGAGGAGGAAGGCTATCAGGTTTTGGCTGAGGCTGACGTAGTGGCCATAACCGGGTCAAGTTTGATCAACCATACGTTTGAACGAATTGTAAGCAGTTGTCGGTTAGAAAGCTTCAAGATTATATTGGGCCCCTCCACCCCCTTGAGCCCTATTCTCTTTGATTCGGGTATTGACGCGATTGGTGGCGCTTTGGTGGAAGATGAAAGTAGGGTATTATCCATGGTCGAGAAGGGGTTTCCCTTTCGCCGATTGAAGGGTGTTCGCACGGTGGTAATGGCGAAGGATGGGCTGGTCGTATAAATCGACTAGGGACTAAGCACTAGGCACCAGGTGATTCTTTGCAGTGCCTAGTGCCTAGTCCCTAGTGCCTAGTGTATATTATCCGTTGGAGTGCGCTAAAGTGCTAAAACCAGAACAACCCTTATATGTGTACGAGCTAAAGGGAGGGGTTCCTCCGCCTTTCTTGAACCTGGAGGGGCTTTTGGGGGTTTGGCCCGAGGCAGATTACACCTACCTCTTCTTTACCGCTCCTGCTGATGCGACCCTACAATTATTCTTTCGGGAGCATCCTGAATTCAAGCTTACTCGTCACTATCAGTTACCATACGGTCACTGGCAGCAACTTGCTGCTCGGGAACCGCTTGTCATTGACCGCTTCAAAATTATCACCAGAGAACAGTCGGTCCAATTATTGCCAGACGAGATTCTGCTTCGAATCGATCCAGGCGTTATTTTCGGCTCCGGCCTTCATCCCACAACCAGGGGCTGTTTGAGGGCACTGTCGCTCCTGTATTCGACCGTTAACCCTGCAAAGGTCCTGGATTTGGGTACTGGAACTGGTGTACTTGCAATCGCCGCTGCTAAACTTGGAGCCCAACAGGTGGAAGCCGTGGATTTGAATCCGATGGCCATTTCCACAGCTGCGGCCAATTGCGAGCGCAATGGCGTTACTAACAAAGTACATCTAATAATGGGAGATGCTCGAGAAAACCTGCCTGAAGCAGAGCTTTTGTGTGTGAACATTCACTTCGATTTCCTCAAGGAGTTTCTTGACGACCGAGCTTTTTGTCGATACCGTTGGGCGGTTATTGGCGGATTCCTGAGGGAAAAACTCCCCATGGTGCGGGAGTTACTTCCCTCCTGTGCCATGGTCAAAGAGCCGGAATTGGAAGAAAAAGGCTGGGTTACGCTGATATTGGAGATGTCTAAGTTATAGTGCCTAGTGCCTAGTGCTCAGTGCCTAGTTGAAAGCAGTCCTCTGACTGCTCTAACGAGCCCACTCCAGCGGGCAGTTCATATTTGAGGGATATTATGAATCTACCTACCAGAGGGCTACATCTGACGGATGGTCAACGCACAATTTTAAGGGTCCTACTCAATGCACTGGCTCTGGGTCTTACTGCGGGGTTGTTCGATAGCATTTGGCTGGAGGGATTTCTCTCTGCAATATTGGCTGTATTGATTTTAGCCTTCATCAACGCTTTTATTAGACCAATATTTCTGCTCCTGACCCTGCCGATCACCGTATTGAGTCTCGGCCTGTTTACGCTGGTAATTAACGCCACACTGTTTAAGCTTACGTCATTCTTGGTGCCGGGATTTCACGTGGGCGGATTTTGGAGTGCTTTGGGCGGGGCTATTGTGTACAGCATATTTACCCTGTTTATTAATATTTTTCTGCTACCACCTCCGGGAGCACCACGGATAACATTCTATTACCGCCGGTTTTAGCATATCTCACAAAGTACTCAGAGAGCCCGTCGAGGCGGGTGATCGGGCGAGTCATTTCTTAACGTGTCACTAGCATTAACACACCCATGGCGATGAAGAGAATCCCGGCCACGGTTTTTATTACATGTGGCGGGAAGCACCTGGCCAGAAAAGCTCCCACCAAAACCGCCAACAAAGCGCTGCTCACCAGTGCTAGAGAGGCGCCAAGGAACACGGCAAACCGTGACTCGGTGTCAGCAGCGAGGCAAAGAGCTGCAAACTGGGTCTTGTCTCCCAGTTCTGCCAGGAAGATGAGACTAAAGGTTGTTAATAGGGTTTTTATATCCACATCACCCTCCCATATTACTTCCTTCGTGTTGACTCTATAATTCTTTGTCGAAGGAGTGCTGAGCACATCATATCGTTCTCTAAAAAATTGCCCTTGCCAATTCCCACATCTTGGGCGATCGCCATAGCCGCGATTTCAGCAGTTCTCGGTGATGAACGAACTCTTTCGGCAGACGGTCAAAGAACTTGTCAAAAAGTTCTTCATGGTCTCTTGCCTCCAGGGCTGATGCTTCACGATCAACTGCCATGAGTTCGTAAAATGTCTCCGGATCGTAAGTCAGTCCTGACCAGTGAATGTCTTGATGACGCGGCATATAGCCTATCGGACTCTCAACGCCATAACCGCGGCCGCGGACCCGATCAATAATCCATTTGAGGACTCGCATGTTTTCGCCGAATCCGGGCCACAGGAAATCGCCGTTGTGATTCCGCCTGAACCAATTTACCCGGAATATTCTAGGCGGATTGGCCAGTTGGCGTCCCATGTGCAGCCAATGACCCCAGTAATCGGCCATGTTGTAGCCACAAAAGGGCAACATCGCCATGGGATCTCGCCTCATCGGCGGCAACCCGTCTTCTGCCGCTGCCGTAGCCTCAGAACCCATGGTTGCGGCCAGGTACACCCCATGCGACCAATCAAAGGCCTGGAAGACCAGAGGAACATTCTGGCTCATTCTGCCACCGAAAATAAAGGCCTTAATGGGAACACCTTCGGGGTTATCCCACTCGGGATCGTAAGTTGGACACTGGTTTATTGGCGCAGTGAACCGGGAGTTGGGGTGAGCTGCTGGTCGGCCGCAGCCTGGTGTCCAATCCTGTCCCGTCCAGTCAATTAGATGAGCCGGCTCCTCATCAGTCATACCCTCCCACCAGACGTCACCATCGTCCGTGAGAGCGACGTTGGTGAAAATAGAGTTCTCGGTCAGAGACAACATGGCATTCGGGTTGGATTGCATCGAAGTTCCAGGAGCCACACCAAAAAATCCGGCTTCAGGGTTAATGGCGCGCAGGTTTCCATCCTGGCCAGGTTTAATCCAGGAAATATCGTCGCCGATCGTAAAGACTTTCCAATCCTCGAATCCTTTCGGTGGAACCAACATGGCAAAATTGGTTTTCCCGCAAGCACTGGGAAAAGCGGCAGCCACGTAGGTTCTTTCGCCTTCGGGATTTTCTACTCCCAAAATCAACATGTGTTCAGCCAACCATCCCTCATCCTTGGCCATGACAGAAGCAATTCTTAGGGCAAAACATTTCTTACCTAATAGAGCATTTCCACCGTAACCACTGCCGAAGGAATAAATGGACCGCTCCTCTGGAAAGTGTGTAATATAAGTATTTTCCGGATTACAGGGCCAGGGCACATCCTTCTGGCCAGGGTCCAAAGGGGCTCCCACGGAGTGTAGACATCGGACAAAGTTTCCCCTGTTTCCCAGAACATCCAGCGCCGCTTTCCCCATTCGCGTCATGATCCGCATGTTCACCACCACATAGGGCGAATCCGTGATCTCCACCCCTATATGGGCAATGGGAGAACCTAATGGGCCCATGCTGAAAGGGATGACATACATGGTTCGGCCACGCATACACCTATCAAACAGAATTTTCAATTTATATTTCATTTCTTCAGGATGCGCCCAATTGTTGGTGGGACCCGCATCGGCTTTGTTTAGGGAACAAACGTAAGTACGGCTTTCAACTCGAGCCACATCCCTCGGATCCGAGCGGGAGAGAAAGCTATTCGGACGTTTTTCTTCGTTGAGACGAATAAAAGTTCCGCTTTCGACCATTTCATTGCAAAGCTTGTCGTATTCTTCTTGAGAACCGTCACAGATTTGCACACGATCTGGCTTACAGAGATAGGCAATTGTCTTGATCCAGTTGACAAGTGACTCGTTGTCGACTGCCATCCCTTCTATTTGTATGTCTTGCATCTCACTCCTCCATTGGAAAGGATATGGAAAGCTAATATTATCTAAGCAATTATAGGTTAGGGGTAACCCACTGTAAACTTGTAACTTGAAATTCCAGTCTAGACTATGCACGAATCTTTTGGATTCACGTATAAGTCCTACCAGAAAGGAGTCGTCTGGGTACGAGTATGATAAAATTAAAAGTTCGTGCATTCCCCGCCTCGAAGTGAGCGGGAAGGGTGCTTGCCCTGTTGAATTCCACTTCGCGGACTCGCAGAAGGCGGGATTCAACTGGGCGGACCTCGTTGAATGGCGTTCTTTTCGGCAAATTCAACAGGGTTGGCTGGTTTAGCTCGTGACATCGATCTACTGAAAAGAATGATACCACAAGCAGTACCTTAAGGGGATAGTTATGATTGAACTAGGTCCAATCAGACCTCCTTCCGAAAGCAAGAGCTTACTTCTAAGACTGACTCGCAACTGTTCCTGGAATCAGTGCCTGTTCTGCCCGCTATACAAGGAGACTACTTTTTCCCGGAGATCTATGGCCGAGATAAAAAAGGATATTGATACCATCCGTGGTGTTGTCGACGACCTGAAATCGCTTTCATGGAAACTGGGTTCGGGCGGCAGGGTCACCAGCACCGTAGTATCACATGTCTACCCAAGCAGGGATTACAGCCCTTTCTATAGACAGGTGGCCCACTGGTTATACTTTGGTGAGGGAAGCGTCTTTCTCCAGGATGCCAATAGTCTGATCATGAAGCCCGAGGATGTGGCAGAGATTCTCCAGTATCTGCGAGAACAAGTTCCCGGAGTCCGTCGGATAACCAGTTACGCCCGCTCAAGAACTTTGGCCCGCCGGACTCCGGAGGAACTGGTAATCCTTCGGAAAGCCGGGCTGGACCGTATCCATATCGGCCTGGAAAGCGGATATGACCCGGTGTTGCGCTTCATGAAAAAGGGTAGTACGGCAGAAGACCACATCAAGGCCGGCTGTCTTGTTCGAGATGCTGGCATATCCTTGTCGGAATATGTTATGCCCGGTCTGGGGGGCAAACGTTGGTGGCGGGAGCACGCCCAGGCAACTGCCGAAGTACTAAATCAAATCAATGCAGACTTTATCAGGCTTCGTTCGTTGAGGGTTCCCAGGTCCGCTCCACTACATGAAAGAATAGAGGCGGGAGAGATGGAACTTCTAGACGATGATGGGGTGGTGCGTGAGATCCGTCTCTTCATTGAATCTTTGAACGGGATTACCTCAGTCGTTGCCTCTGATCACATTATGAACTTGTTGGAAGAGATATCTGGAACCCTTCCAGACGACAAGGAAGAGATGCTGGCAGTGGCTGATCGTTATCTGGCGCTACCTGACAAGGAGCGCTTGCTCTATAATGTGGGGAGGTGGGGCGGTGCTTTCCGGAAGCTCAATGACCTGGAAGAACCGGTTCTCAGGGCCAAAATCGAGCAGGTAGTTCATCAATGGAATCTGGAGACTTCCGGCCAGGTTGATGAAATAATCAAAGAAATGGCGGATCAATATATCTAGCCGCAAAGCGCATAGCGCAAAGAGCAGAGCGTTCTGGTCTTCTTGTTCTTGGGACATTTAACTATATCTACAAAGTTTTTGGACTTGTCTAGTTTACAGTAGCCCATACATTCTTTTTAACTAAACAGCTGTTAGCTATCAGATAAGAGGTGTTGACGCTATGCGCCATGCGCTTACCGCTTTGCGAACTTAGCAGTTGCCTTTCCTGCGAAACTGAGATATATAGCGCGTTGTCGCTCCGATAAGGATGCAAGATGATCTCTGGGAGAAAGGAGAAAATAAAATACCAACCGGTGATGATCGGGTTCCAAGATCTCGATCCGTAGCAGGCAAGAACACTAGACTCTTTGAGGAACCAGTTGATCCAAATGAGAATGGATTTGGATAGATTTCTGGCGCTGTAAAACGTGAAAACAATATTTACTAATTCGCTTTAACCTCAAGAAAATCCTACCTTTTCTGGCCTGCCCACTATCTTCATCGCTGGATCCTGCCAGCAGGAACCCTCAGCTCGAGTCTTCAGACTAGTGCTGGTTGGAACGAAGTGAAGTTCAGCCTATGGGAATTCGCGTACCAGACTACATTGCCAAGTTGCAGCCCTATCCACCAGGAAAGCCTCTCGAAGAGCTAGAGCGTGAATATGGCATCAGGGATTCTATTAAATTGGCCTCCAATGAGAACCCATTGGGTTCCTCACCACTGGCTCTAGAAGCTATTCAAGACCACTTAAAGAAATTACGTTTCTATCCTGACGGTAGCTGTTTCTATCTTAGGCAACGATTGGGCCAGCGATTGGGTGTAGATGACGCTTCTATCATACTGGGCAACGGATCAAATGAAATAATTGACCTACTCATTCGCACCTTTGTCCAACCGGGAGAAGAAGTGCTCATGTCAGAGCCTACTTTCCTGGTGTACCGCCTGATGACACAGGCGGTGGGCGGCAGCCCCATTCAAGTGGAGCAAAAGTTATTTGCCCACGATCTGGAAGGTATGGCTGCTGCGGTGACTCCCCGCACGCGAATCGTTTTTCTAGACAATCCCAATAACCCAAGTGGCACTGTCATTCGTCGAGAAGAGTTCGAAATCTTTCGGCAACAGGTTCCTGAAGATGTTTTGATAGTCCTTGATGAAGCCTACATGGAATTTGCCGATCCGGCATCGACTATGACCGGTCTCGAGTACCTGAATGGTGATCCGCCGGTTATCAGTCTGCGAACTTTCTCCAAGGCTTACGGCCTCGCAGGGCTCCGTATTGGTTTCGGGGTCATGCCCCCAAGGGTGGCTGATTACCTTAACCGGGTGCGCCAACCCTTCAACGTTAACAGTCTGGCCCAGGTGGCGGCATTGGCTGCACTGGACGACGAGGCATTTTTGCAGGAAACCCAGAAAGTGGTGCGCGAAGGTCTGGCCTTCCTTTTCAAAGGGCTGGCCGAGATGCGGCTACGCACATTTCCCACCCAGAGCAACTTTTTTCTCATTGATGTTGGATTCGACGCTCGCACGGTCTATGAGGCGATGCTGCATCGGGGAGTGATCGTTCGGGCTATGAGCGCTTACGGGCTAGATCATTACATTCGGATTTCGGTGGGAAGACCTGAGGAAAATCAACGGTTCCTAGACACGCTCAAGGAAGTCTTGGCAGAGTTGGCGTCGAGCAATGACCGTGACTAGGGAATCTGTTTCGGATCTTGATATTCCAATCTATTTGGCGTGTGATTGAGTGGAGATGTCCGGTTTAACGGTACCGACATAAGGTTAGCTGTGACTCTAGAACCCAGAAGGCTTGTCATTACAATTGATGGTCCAGCCGGCTCAGGGAAGAGCACGGTGAGTAAGATACTGGCCAAACGCTTAGGTTATATATACGTTGACACTGGGGCCATGTACAGGGCTGTTGCAGTGCTTGCCCGGGACTCCGGGGAGCCCAATCCTCTGGATGAACCGTTGCTTGAGGCAATCTGCTCGGAACTCGATTTGAGGTTCGTTTCCAAGAATGGTGAACCACGTCTACTTGCCAACGGACGAGACGGGACTGAGGAGATACGTAAACCGGAGATCAGCTCTTTGGCCTCTGCTGTGTCAGCTAGAGAAGTTGTGCGGGAGAGGCTCTCTGATATTCAACGTAGCATGGGTGCGGCTGGGGGAGTGGTTCTAGAAGGTCGCGACATGGGAACGGTAGTTTTCCCAGATGCTGACATCAAGTTCTTCCTGGATGCTGGCCCTGATATTCGCAGTCAAAGACGTTACCTGGAGCTTGAGGCCAAGGGAGAAAAGGTCGCCCCGGCAGAAGTCCATCAACAGATGCTAGAGCGAGACCGCAACGATCGGAATAGACCCTTGGCACCGCTTAAAGCTGCAGCAGACGCCATTGTCGTGGACTCCAGTAACCTAAAGATAGAAGAAGTCGTGCAGCTAATGCTTGACCATATCGGAGCTAAGCGGGAAGCGCATAGCGTCATGGTAGGGGAAAACGACTGAAATATGATAGTCGACATTGGCTGCGCTACAAGCAGTAATTTAGGGAAATAGTTTGTAATTAGCTACCGTTTCTGTTATACAGGTAGCAATTTTCGTCCGGGTCTGATGAAGGATTCGGTGGATTCAAAGGGGTTCAAAAGAAAAGGGGAAGAGAGTTTAAATTAGTAACGGGGGTAATCGGTTAATGGTAAAAAAAGAACAAGACCATCAAGAAGAAATTAAGGAAGTGACCGAGGAGACAGAAGGTCAGGTACAAGAGACCAAGGCTGAGGTCGAGGAAGAGGTTCAGGTCCAGGAATCTGAGGAACAAGCCGCGGAAGTGGCCGAAGAAAAGGAAGATCAGCTGGCAGAGACCGAGGCTGAGGTCGAGGAAGAGGTTCAGGTCCAGGAATCTGAGGAACAAGTCGCGGAGGTGGCCGAAGAAAAGGAAGATCAGCTGGCAGAGACCGAGGCCGTGGTCGAGGAAGAGGTTCAGGTCCAGGAATCTGAGCAACAAGCCGCGGAGGTGGCCGAGGAGAAGGAAGATCAGTTGGCGGAGACCGAGGTCAAGGACTCAGAAGAAGCTCAGGAGGAACAGCTTAAAGAGCAGACCTTCCAGGAGCTTTATGAGGAAAGTCTCAAGAGCATTAAGGAGGGCGAGGTCGTCCGTGGCAGCATCATCCAGGTGACCGATGATTATGTAATGGTGGATATAGGCTACAAATCGGAAGGCCAGATCCGCATCTCCGAATTTGCGGATGAAGAGGGCAATATAAGCGCCAAAGTCGGCGATGAAGTCGATGTTCTGCTTGAGTACCATGAAGACGAGAATGGAGATATTGTACTTTCCAAAGAGAAGGCCGCCAAGATAAAGGTCTGGGACGAGATCAGTAGAATTTACAAGGAGGACGGGGTTATCGAGGGCCGTATCGTGTCCAAAGTAAAGGGCGGGCTCTCGGTGGACATCGGTGTTCAGGCCTTTTTACCCGGATCCCAGGTGGATCTCCGACCTGTGCGCAATCTTGATAGTCTTATTGGCCAGCAGGTTCAATTTAAGATTCTAAAATATAATAAGAAAAGGCGAAATGTGGTGCTCTCACGCCGAGTACTACTTGAAAAGGAGCGGGAAAGTCTCAAGGCCGAGACTTTACAAAGACTTGAAGAGGGTAAGGTCCTTGAGGGGATTGTAAAGAATATCACCGAGTACGGCGTCTTCGTTGATCTGGGTGGAATTGATGGTCTGCTCCACATTACGGACATGAGTTGGGGTCGAGTCGGGCACCCGTCGGAAATGTGCTCCATAGGGGATACCATCGAGGTGATGGTGCTGAATTTCGATCCTGAAAAAGAGCGGGTTTCTTTGGGTCTAAAGCAGTTAAGCGAGGACCCATGGAATACAGTTGAAGATCGTTATCCGGTGACCAATCGGGTAACGGGCCGCGTGGTGAGCCTTACAGATTATGGCGCCTTTGTAGAACTCGAACCCGGGATTGAAGGGCTAATCCATGTCTCGGAGATGTCTTGGACTGCGAAAATCCGCCACCCATCCAAAGTCGTTTCGGTAGGTGATGTTGTTGAAGCGGTGGTTCTGAACCTCAACAAAGAAAACAAGAGGATCAGCTTGGGCATGAAGCAGGTAGAGCCCAACCCGTGGGATGTCATCGGTGAGAAGTACCCTGTAGGCACGACTATCCAGGGGAAAATAAAGAATATCACCGACTTTGGGCTTTTTATCGGTATAGATGAGGGCATTGATGGTCTGGTACATATTTCCGATCTTTCATGGACGAAACGGATTAAGCACCCCTCGGAACTGTACAAGAAGGGAGAGGAAATCCAGGCAATAGTTCTGAACATTGATAAGGAGAATGAGCGGTTCTCTCTCGGCGTAAAACAACTGAACCCAGATCCATGGGAAGAGATTCCAAGCCGATATCCGGTGGGAAGTTCAGTTGTTGGTACCGTCACCAATGTCACGGATTTCGGCCTTTTTGTAGAAATAGAAGAAGGCATTGAGGGGTTGGTGCATGTCTCGGAAATCAGCAAAGAGAAAATAAAGACGCCTGTTGGACTCTTTCAAGAAGGCCAAGAAGTAACTGCTAAAGTAGTTAACATCGGCAAAGAAGAGCGCAAGATAGGGCTTTCTCTCAAGAGGCTGGAAGAACAGGAGGAAAAGGGCGACTATTACGAGTACGTTGATAGCCCCAAGGCGGCTACTTCCAACCTTGGCCAGCTGCTGAAAGAAGAGTTGGAAGGGCGTGCTGACAACCTTCTCGGAAGTGAGGAGAAGGAATAACTAAGTTTAATTAGGGAGACACTGGAGTGCGCAAACGTTCCGTCTTCTTGGCGGGAAGCGTCTTAATTCTACTTCTAATTGTCCTCCTCGGCAGTATTGCCTGGTTTTCTTACCTGCGTGGCCGTGATTCAGGCCTGGTTTTCGGCGATAGGGTGGCGGTCGTAGAGATTAAGGGAGTCGTCGCGGACGCCGAGCCAACCATTGAGAATCTGACCAAGTTCACAAAAGATGATTCGGTTAAAGCCTTAGTCTTAAGGATTGAATCTCCAGGCGGTGGGGTGAGTCCTTCCCAGGAGTTGTACGAAGAGGTGCGTCGCACGGTGCAGAAAAAGCCTGTGGTAGTGTCAATGGGCGCCGTTGCCGCCTCTGGGGGCTACTACATCGCTGCGGCAGCTCAGAAAATCTATGCTAACCCTGGCACCATCACCGGAAGCATTGGGGTGATTCTCCAGTTCACCAACCTCGAGGAACTTTTCAGGAAAATCGGCTTTCGGATGGAGATAGTAAAGAGTGGTCCTTACAAAGATGTGGGAAATCCCGGCCGAGAGATGACTCCTGAGGAGCGAGCTTACCTGCAAGATCTGATCGACAACGTGCACCAGCAGTTTGTCCGAGCTGTGGCGGAGGGTCGGCGCATGGAAGAGGAGAAAGTACAGGAGGTTGCCGACGGTCGCATTTTCACGGGCGAGCAGGCCAAAGAACTCGGGTTGGTGGATGAATTGGGAGATCTGAAAGATGCGATAAATGCGGCTGCCAAGATGGCCGGAATCGAGGGCGAGCCGAAAGTTGTTTACCCCGAAGAGGAAAAACGTTCTCTGCTGAGCTATCTGTTGGATCAGGCCACGGAAAATCTCGTCGAGCAGCTGCAGAAATACATGGGACTCTTGTTACTATATCCCCTGCCACATGGGTCCAGCCTGTCTTAGATACTGCCTGCCAATCTCTTAACGCTCTTAGCAAATATCCGTTCCAGGCGAAACCATATCCAAATGGCGTGTTGGAGTGCTGGAGTGTTGGGTCGAATTTTTGAATAACTATGTTCCATTTCTTCAATGCTCCATTACTCCAGATTTTTGGTGGCAAAAAGATGGGAGACGATAGAACCAAAATCGAGTCGGAATCTAATTTGGGAGCCTATAAAAAAACACTTACATCTCCTTCACCTTCGCGGATAATCTCTGGAACGTCGTCAATCAAAGACACGACACTGGAGGGTTTCGAAACCACAGGACCGCCATCGATAATCAGGTCCAAAGCATGACCCAACCTTTCCTCAATGGCGACCAATGAATCCAGGATCGCGCCAGTCGGATCGGTGGCACTGGTGCTTAATATGGGGTGGCCGAGTTCCCGGACAATCGCCAGGCAGATGGTATGATCCGGTACCCGAATGCCAGCGGTCTTGCGTTTGGTCAGCATGATTTTGGGCACCAGCCGAGATCCCTCCAGGATAAATGTGTAGGGTCCAGGTAGGAGGCGCTTCATGGTCTTGTAGGCATAGTTCGTAACCTGGGCATATTGACTGATGTTTTTTAAGTCCGAGCAGATGAAGCTGAAAGGTTTATGCTTGGGTCTTCTTTTCAGTTGATAGACACGTTCAATGGCTTTTTTGTTGAGAATATCGCAGCCTATGCCGTAGTAAGTATCAGTTGGGTAGGCTATGATTCCTCCATTTCGGAGGATTTCCACTGTCCTCCGAATTAGACGCTTTTGTGGATTTTGTGGATTAATCTCTAGGATCATGATGTCACCTCTGTAAGTACATCCGTGCTGCGGAGTTGCTTATCATTTTGTATTTTCTCAGATCAGTATATTATGAATAAGGGGTGTGTGATGCGAGATGTGAAACCTGCGATGTGTGATTCTGGTGCTTTCCTTGTAATCGAGTCCAGGCCTGACATCTCATACCCCATTTCACGCGTTGATCACCGGATTCGTTTGGGCCATCCGGGGTCGAATGTGGCAAGCCAGCGCTTTAATGCCTTTTTCAATTCGCCATAGTAAGCCTCAGAAGATCCGAAGAATCTGCGGCCAAACCAGTAGTTAATTTCAATTAAGAGAGGATGGGAGGACCTATCGTTTTGATCGAACATCAGGTCAACGCCGGCCAGGTTAATACCCGTTTGTTGGCAAAGTCGGAGGACCATACTTTCGGCTTGTTGCCTGAGACTAGGGTCTGAGCTCCGGTCGATAGTTCCGCCGGCGCTCAGATTAGTGAGAAACTTCTGAGGGTCCTTTTGGACCCGCCAATAACTTGATAGTCTATCATAAATAACCACAACACGTATATCGCGTCCACCGTGGTCAATCCACTGTTGAACAATGAACCCCTGTAGTCCACTCCTCTCCATGCCTCGGAGTTGGTCGAGAATGTTTTGGAGCTGCTCGTGGTCATGGATTTTGTAGACCATATGACCTTCGCCACTGGAATTTCCTTTCAGCAAAAATGGGAAGGGAAAAGGAGAACGAGCCTCATGGAGTGGAAATTGTTTGCGATAGTGAGCCACATTTTGAAATATGCGGGTGTTGGGGTGAGGCATTCCAAATTCACGGAAGATTAAGGTATCCCCGATTTTCCCAGCACGATGGTATCGATGATCGTAATTGGGAAAAACCAGCTTACAATGTTTCCGGCAGAGGTCGTAAAGATCCTGACGAACCCCTTGAGGGAGGATGATGGCTTCGGCTCCCTTAATCAATGCTTCCTCTTCTGGCCCCGGGGCTCTGCCGGCAACAATGACATTGACATCTGCATCGATGCACGGATGAAAAGATAGGATCACGGATAGCGGTCCTTTCGAACTTGGGATTCAAAGCGCGAAATATCGCTCTCGAATACTAAAGTGAAAAGCCGGACGTGTAACTAAAAATTTCGAAGTAATCTATACACTTAATTTACCACGAAGTGAGCAGTGCGGCAATAAATCTGACAAAGCAAAATACAACCGGTTTTGAGAATTGCACAGCGAGGCCGTATCAACAATGACGGATATTTACCAGATTCCAGTTCGACTTATCGCAACAACTCCCACGGGAGACATCCCCATCCGAGAAAAAGGAGGGGCAAAACATTTGCCCGTGGGACCACAAGATTCAGATTCTGAGTCTGATTTACGCTACGGACCATATTTGGAGTCTGTCCGCCATTTGCTCATGCAGAGGGACTGCAAGAAGATCCTGGAGGCCCTGGTTTTTCGGCTGGGTAGAAACGTAGAGCTTGCGGAGATTGAATGGATAGAGATTAGGACCGAGAAGCACGGCGCCTATTACCATGTGGCCCGCGCCGACCTGAATGTCGCTGGAAATATCGTATCCTTTGCGGTGAACGTCGCTGTGTCCGATAAGGCTAAGTCTGTCTTAGAAAGAGATTTTAGCCTTTTGCGCAAACTGGGCCGTCGAGGTGACCATCACTGTCTGCCACAGGTGTACTTTAAGGGTGCCGGTCGCTATCGGGAAAGTGACAAAGGTGTAAGATGGCTTCATATGTTTGTGGCAGAATGGTTTAGTGGTTATTACGAATTTCACTTGCATCTGGACAGAAAAGACGCGTCTTATCGATTGCTGTTGTGGGATTTTGATCATGATTCACGCTATCTATCCCGAGAACAAAGTCTGGAACTCTACCGACAGGCGGCAAGAATACTCACACTCTACTACGACTGGAACAGCTTAAGGCAAATCTACCCGTGGCACCATGCGGCTGGAGACTTTGTTGTGAAGGTGGAGAAGGGTAGGGTAGACCTTCGTTTGATAACGGTGAGAGGCTACGAACCGGCGGTTGATTTCAAGAGCAAGAAGAAGTCGGCTAAATCTCTGGCCCTCATACTTTTCTTTTTGCAACTCACCATTCAGATGCGGCTTGATCGTCTGGATGGAGTGGGTGATGTGGTTTGGGCAGAGGACTATTGCCTAGAAGGTACAGGGGCAGGCTTCTTCGAGGGTTTGGCCTCAGGGGATGCAAAAGTCAGAAGAGATATCCCCTCAGTAGGGGAGATCCTGGATTTGCTGCGCAGTTTTACCAAAGAAGAATGGCTGCATTTTCTGGTAGAACTTCTGGAAAGGTACAATTTTTCTCAGGAGGAGTTATCTTTGATCAGTGATCATGGCGAGAACCATATCGAATATCTGCAGCAGGTGCTGACAAAACTTAAGATAGATAGTGTATAAATAAATTATTATAATCATTATAATTAAGCTATTTTCATTAATATATTACATTAGAT
This sequence comes from Deltaproteobacteria bacterium, assembly GCA_020347625.1. Lineage (GTDB taxonomy): Bacteria > Desulfobacterota > Syntrophobacteria > BM002 > BM002 > BM002. The sequence goes on along the minus strand of CP070735.1, from coordinate 1,359,358 downwards.
AATATTATTACCTCAAATCCAATCATCCTCTTCACTTACAGGGGCAAAGCCTCTCCTCATGGTGTTTTCCGTGATCGAACGTGGATCCATAAACTGGAGCAGGTAATCAGGCCCGCCGGCTTTGGAACCGACACCTGACATGTTAAAGCCTCCGAAAGGCTGGCGCTCCACCAAAGCACCCGTAATTCCTCTGTTTAGATAAAGATTCCCAACTCTGAAGTGTTTGCGGGCCCGCTCTAGATTCTTAGGGCTTCGACTGAAGACGCCGCCGGTCAGCGCAAACCTGGTGGAGTTCGCCACGTCGATGGCCTCCGCAAAGGTCTTAGCCTTCATGATGGAGAGGAGCGGGCCAAAGATTTCCTCTTGTGCCAGACGGTGCTCCGGCTTGATATCAGAAAATATAGTTAATGGTACATAGTAGCCGCTGTCTGGAACTTCACGATAAATCAAGAGCTTACCTTCTTTTTTCCCTATTTCTATATATTCCAGAATCCTTTGCTGCGCCGCCTGATCCACCACGGGTCCCATGAAGTTGGCGGGATCCTCAGCCGGCCCTATCTGGATGGATCTGGCTGCTTCCACCAACCGACCAACAAATTTGTCATAAATGGACGCCATCACAATGGCTCTCGAACAAGCTGAACACTTTTGACCCTGGAAGCCAAAAGAGGAGTGGAGGACATGGATCACGGCTTCGTCCAGGTCTGCGTCATCGTCAATGATGATAGCGTTCTTGCCTCCCATTTCAGCAATAACTTTTTTCACACTCAACTGCCCGGGCTGAACCCTGGCAGCTTTTTCTATAATTCTTAGGCCGACTTCCGCGGAGCCCGTGAAGGCAATCACGCCAATGTCAGGATGGTCAGTGAGGTAATCACCCATGACGCCGCTACGTCCAGGGGTGTAATTGAAGACGCCTTTGGGTACACCGGCCTCCCTAAAAATCTCCGCCAGAGTGAAACCAACCACAGAAGAAAGACCTGAGGGCTTGTAAAGTACACAGTTACCTGTCACCAGTGCCGCTGAACACATGCCACAGCTTATAGCCAGTGGGAAGTTCCAGGGAGAAATGACCGCCGCCAATCCTTTTGGCTGATAAAAGTAGTGGTTTATCTCTCCAGGGGCTTTTCCCATTTTTATCTCACTACCAAGGCGGATCATCTCCCTGCCGTAATATTCCATGAAATCAATGGCCTCTGTCACATCGGCATAAGCCTGGTCCCATTGCTTCCCCACCTCAAGTACCTGACAGGCGGCCAGATCATAAATTCTCTTGCGGGCTATATCTGCGGCTCGAAACAGGTATTGGGATCTTTCTTTGGCAGGAGTATCTCTCCAAGTGGGGAAGGCTGTTCTTGCAGCAGCTATGGCAGTATCAATCTCTTTCTGACCAGCTTGGCACACATAACCAACGATTTCAGAGGGATTGGCCGGGTTTTCCGAAGCCAAAATGTCGTCGGTGTTGATCTCTTCGCCTCCGATTAAAAGGGGATAGGTCCGTCCTGCCATAGCGCGAACACGACCGATGGCCTCAGGAAAAGCTGACCTCACGCTGGCCTGGGTGAAGTCCGCCGCTGGCTCATTTGAGAAGGGGCCATAGCCATCCTCGCCAGAAACCGAAACCTCATGGGTTGAGGGAGCTTTCTGTGCCCGTTTCAGCAGTTCAGCCGGGTTCTCAAGCAGCTTCTCTATATCAACCTCTTCGGCAAAGCTTTGCCGCAGGAAGGACTCATTGGCTGTATTTTCTAATAGTCGGCGCACGAGATAGGCCATGCCGGGTAAGAGTTCGCCATAAGGGCAGTAAAGTCTTACCCTTTTGGCCACCTTCAGAAGTCCGTTTCGAATCGGCTCTGCCATTCCGAATAGAACCTGAAATTCATAACGTTCCTCTGGTACCTTCAAAGCCTTCGCCATCTCCAATACCGCGGAAATGGAACGAATATTATGCGATCCGCAGGCCAAGTGACAGATGTCGTGATTCTCTAAGATCTTTTGTGCCTGGCGTTCGAAAGCGGCGTCGGTCTCAGCCTTCATTGTATAAACGGGGATGTTCCAGCCGTTTTGCTTGGCAATGACTGTTTCGTAATCCCAATAAGCCCCTTTCACAAGCCGAATGGAGAAGGGGAGGGACTCATCTCTCGCCCACTTGAGCAAGTTTTTCAGGTCCTGGTCTGTCTCGCGCAAATAGCTTTGAAGGACTAGCCCCAGGTGCGGATAATCCCTGAATTCTGGAGAGGAGCGTAATTTACGAAAAACTTCAAGGGTAATGTCCTTATATTTGTACTGTTCCATGTCAATACGAACAAAAGCTCTTATTTCCTTCGCCTTAATTAAGATGGGCTTGAAACGTTCGCAAATAGCGTCCACTGAGCCTTCAAAATCAGCAGGATCGGCTTGAGAGTAAAGACTAGAGGGTTTTACAGAGATGTAATGCTTCAACGTGTGACCCCAGTCCAGTTCTGAATGTATATCTCCCAGGCTATGCCACTGATTTTCCTTACTTTTCAATGCATCAAGAAGCTCAAGATAACTTCGCTGGTAGAGTTGAGCTTCCTTCTTGCTGACAGTGGCCTCGCCGAGTATATCAACAGTGAAAGCAAAGTTGTTTTTTCGCAGTTTTGTTAAAACTTTAAGGGCCTCTTTAGCGTTTTCACCGATGATAAATTGTTTCGCCATACTTTCAATGTTGGCCCGAATGGTTCTGGCTATGATCCTGCCGGCAAGACCGCCACCCAGAGCCACGCCTCTGGCTCCCCATTTGAGCACCGATGGGATATCTTCACCTTGATCTGTGAAGTATTCTTGAACATGTCGGCTGAGAGATTCACCCGTGGTCAAGTAGGGAAGTACATCCACAAAGCGGAAAAGCTGGACCTTAAAGTTCTCGTTTTGCATACACCAGTCCATAACTTTTCCGGTCCACCATTGTTTATCGAATATGGAGGGGGATTCGTCACTTATTATATTAAAAAAATCAATACCTTGACTCTTTATCTGGGAATCAAGATCTAAGCTTACCATCTTCGATTGCCTCCATGCTCAATTGTCGGTGCGATTTAGTTAAAATCAATTCTAGGTATTTACTGTAAATTACAGTTATACCGATATATTATATATATTTTAATATGCCTGAGATGGGCAAATCAGCTTGCCCGTATCACCATTATAACAGTTGCCGTGTTTGTTTACAGAAAGGTCTTTGTTCAGCTGGCAGACTGAGTTTGTCGTCAAAGTCGCAAAGAGCCAACGCCTTTGACGCCGATTCAAGCTTCGGATGATTTATCCGGTGGCGAAGGGGAACGACAGGAAAGATCTCAATACCTGCCAAATTTTAATAATAAAAAATGAGATTTATAATTATTGCGAATAGTTAATGGTAAAACAACACAGCCCTCAAGTGCGCCAGCAATTGCACCACTTGGCGAAACCAAACAGAAAGAAGGGCTTTGAGAGGGCCACAGGTTGAAATCCGAATAATCAGAGCCTTCAAAAAGAGGGGGAGCGCTTGCGTGATCCAGCTGAGATTTATAAGTTTACATAATATACATTATCAGACTCAACGCAACTAACACTGACGATTTAAGATTTGAGAGCTCACTGGATGGAAGGCAGTTAGCTGGTCGTCGGGTAAGCCGATCGCATTACTCCTGTCTGATTTCACATTGATGGGTGGGTTTCCTGAAGACATTTCTTGAAAATGATAAATGCCAGATTGGCAAGATTAGAAATAAACAAATGACCCAGAGACGAGTGATAAATGAGCAATTTTGGTTTAATGTCTAACCACTTGTAATAATTAAAAATAATGGTCAACGTGAGGCGCGTTTCTCTCTAAGACCCTGCCAATACCCCTCGTCGATGGGAGATCGTCGATTCTAGAGCCATTTAGCGTGTGGGATTTTACCACATGTCGCCTAAGTTTCCTTGAACACTACAAAATTCTCCTGTGAATGGATGACAGTATCGTTGTAGTGTGGAAACAAATAAAATGTACAGTGGTTGAAGCATATCCCCTATGGAGGGGTTAGTTACGGACAAAAAAAGGGCCGGACGTACCGTCCGACCCCAAACAAACACTTATTCATTCAATGGAAAGCATCAACTTTCCACTTATCTAAGCCTTCATCCAAGGCTGTTGGCAAATTATACGCAGCCGGTGGGCTTGGGTAGCCCAGCCATCTTACAGGCGCCTTTGCCAGGTCCGGAGGGAAAGAGCTCGTAGATATATTTGAGCTTGTAACCCGTCACCTTGGTAAGGATCCTCACCATGGGTGCAATACCGTGCTTCTGGTAGTAGTCCTGCAGTACGTGGATGACCTTCCAGTGCTCTTCGGTTAGTTCCGAAATGCCCTCAGAGCTTTTTACGTAATCGACCCACTCGGTGCACCAGCTGTCAAAAGAATCGATGAAGCCGTCTTCATCAATCTCGAACGTTTTGCCCATGTGCTCAACTGTTGCCATGAAATTTACCTCCTGATGTTATTGGCGGACCCCGTCACCAACCCCAGTGTTGGTCGTCCCGTGGTCCATTTTTCTTTTTTTTCTCTCAGATTTGCTTTTTTCCTCGCGTTGATGAACGAGAGCCTTTCTTATTAAGCCCTCAGCCCACTCCGGTGAACCGATGGCGTGTACATGCGTGTAGGTTGCCAGCACATTTCTATAACACACTCCATCTTTTCCGTCCAGGATACCAGCACCCCTACTCACAGCAAATACAAGGGCGTGGGGATCCAGGTCAAAGTGTATCACCCGTGAATAATGGAACTCATGTCCCCTCAAGGTCATTCCTTGAGGATAAAAAGGATTTGCGCCAACCACTTCCAGCCTGGTGTAGCCATGTCCCTGCGGCTTTCTCTCCAGCTTAAAATCCATTGGCAGGGCCTGCACCATGGGATAGGTATCGCCATTGATTTCCAAAGTTCGTCCCAGGTACATGAGGCCACCGCATTCAGCGTAAACCGGCAATCCTGACTCAATAGCCGATCTGAGGGACTCTCTAAACTGACTGTTGGCAGCTAATTGCGCTGCATGAGTTTCCGGAAAGCCGCCACCAATGTAGAGAGCATCCAGTTCAGGGAGAACGGTATCTCGCAAAGCGTTTATTGCCACCAACCTTGCTCCTCGTTTTTCCAGGGCCTCGAGATTCTCCGGATAGTAAAACTGAAACGCAGAATCTCTGACGACCCCGATAACGGGCTGGCGAAAGGCCTTGCTTACCCTCTTCTCTGAATAGACGGGCTCCCAACTCAACGGTGGAGCCTGGCTGGCGATCGCGAGTACCTTTTCCAGATCCAGGTAACGTTCCACCACCTGGATCCTGGCCAGTATGGCCTCCCGTGCTTCCGGATGCTCCAGGGCGGTCACCAGACCCATGTGGCGCTCGGGGAAATCATCTTCCTTGAGCTTGGGAATAGCGCCCACCACCGGAATCTGGCAGTATCGCTCGATTGTGGTGCGCAGCATCTCCTCGTGACGAGGTCCTGCCACCCGGTTCAAGATGACGCCTCGAATGGGGACCTCGGGATCGAGATGCTGGCAGCCGAGGACGGCGGCGGCGGCAGTTCGAGTAACCATGGTACCGTCCACCACCAATAGCACCGGTGCTTTGAGCAATTTGGCCAATTCGGCGGTGCTACAGGAGCCTTCAGCGTCCATGCCGTCGAAAAGGCCGCGATTGCCCTCGATAACTGCGCCCTGCGCCTTCTGAGTGTGCTGCCAGAAGGAGTCGAGGATTTGCTCCCCGCTCATCATGTATGGATCCAGATTGTAGCAGGGTTGAGCGGCAGAAAGGGCCAGCCAACCAGCGTCAATGTAATCCGGACCCTTTTTAAACGGAACGACCTCCCCTCCCCTTTGCCGCCAGGCGGCGATAAGTCCAAGGGAAAGAGTAGTTTTTCCTGAACCCCCGCGTAGTCCAGCGATGACTACGCGGGGTTTGTTGTTATCCATAAGTTTCTTACGGTTCTTTTTCTGGCTTACCACTTGAACTGAGTGGTGGTTCGCCAGGTGGTCATGGCCAAGCGGTAGTCGTCAATGTGCTCATGACGGAATTCCAACTCGGCCTTCTCGAAGAACTTCTCCCAGCCAATTCGCTCGATCCACTCGCCCACACGCTCATATCGCATGGCGTCCTGGGCGTAAAGATCCACGATCCTCTTAATGGTCTTTACCGTGGTTGGCCAGCGCGGTGGTTCGTTGGGAATATAAGGCACTGCCAGCTTGGAGAACTTGGGTGCGGTGCGGGCGTTGGATACCTTGCCTCCCACCCAAAGGGCAATGCCGTCTCCCTCGGCACTCGTCAGTGGCATGGCCGGGCACATGGTGTAACAGTTACCGCAGAACATGCAGCGCTCGTTTTTCACCGCCACGCTCTTATGCTCGTCTACTTTGGCCGGCTTGATGGCCGCAGTGGGGCAAGCAGCAATGGCCAGCGGAATCTCGCAGACTCTGCTTACCCGGTGGTGCTCAATGAAAGGCGGCTTGCGGTGCACACCCAGAATGGCGATGTCCGAGCAGTGCACAGCGCCGCACATGTTCAGGCAGCAGGCCAGAGAAATTCGCACCTGAGCCGGCAGTCGCATGG
>CP070735.1:1329721-1352675 GCA_020347625.1 Deltaproteobacteria bacterium | reverse complement strand
TCTTTTTGGCCATATCAAACTCCTGGTTTTAGCTACCCAATATTCATAAATTACCAGACTACCTTTGCTTTTGTAAAATAATAAGCACGCTCTTTCAAATGTCTATAGAATCAGATTGCCCGATTGCTGGATGGAGGCTAATGGATAGTATGGCTCAGCTTTCAAGCGTTCCTGCGGACTTAAGCCAACAGGCGTCACTTAAATTCCCCAATTGCTATTTTTTCATGATCTCCCTGAAAATGACCAGTTTTTGGACGTCCTGGGTGCCCTCCCCCAGGGACGAAGCCCAAGCGTCCATAGGGTATTTGTGCACGGGGTGATCTTGCATAACTGAAGCAGCACCAAATAAATCAGCGGCCCAGAGCCCTACACCCCGGGCGATTTCCACTGTCAAGTATTTGGCCATGGCAGCCTCCAACCGGAAGTCTTTACCCTGGTCTCTGGTCCAGGCTGCCTTCCATACCATGAGCCTGGCAGCCTCAATACGAGCATAAAAGTCAGCAATTTCAAATGATTTTGCCTGGAAATCTGCAATCTTTTGACCGAAGATCTCTCGGTTCTTGGCGCGATCCAGTCCCATTTCAAATGCACCAACCGCGGTTCCCAAGGTGAGTGCACTAATGGGAATTCGGCTCTGGGTGAATGTTGCCAGGACTTGCTGCAAGCCTCTGCCGGGCTCTCCAACAAGGTTTTCCTCATGGACAAAAACGTTATCAAAGCTAAGTCTTGTGAGGTCCGAAGGAATCCAGACCTGTTTATTGAGTTTTTTCCTGGCAACACCTCTCGAAGAAAGGTCGACCAAGAACATGGATAATCGATTATTTCTGGGTGCTTCGGGGTGGGAAACTGCGGTGACCAGCGCCAAATCACTAATGGCGCCGTTACTGACGTAAGCTTTGGTGCCATTCAAGACCCAGCCACCCTCAACTCTCTCGGCTTGCATGGAGATGCTTGCAACATCGCTACCCGCCTTGTGTTCTGTATTGCCTAGGCAAAGCAGGGTCTCCCCCTTGATGGCTGAAGGCAAATACCTTTGCTTCAGTTCATCAGAGCCAAACAGAAAAAGAGGTGCGGTACCCAGAGAAATATGGACCAAGATGGCTACAGCAACCCCTGGGGAAAGTTTGGCTAGACTTTCAAAAAGAATCGCTTCTCTCAGCGCGGATTGCTCCACAATACGGCCGTTTTCCTGACGGAACCCCAGCCAGCCATCATGGCCCATTTTTTGGATAAATTCAGGCGGAATGACCTCCTGTTTATACCATCCGGCAAGATGGGGCTCCAGGTTAGCTTTCAGGAAAGCTTTGAACTGCTCCAAATCAATGGCAACTTTTTCTGGAATGGCAAATTCCATAACATCCTCCTTGAGGCCTGTCTGGCAGAATAAACCACGTTCATTAAATATGTCGGCAACCAAGGAATATAATTACCGTCCGAATCTCATGCCACAGATAACTGAAACCTTTTTCTTGCCTGTGATTATTTTTCAAGGTATTTTTCCTTGCGGGCTAAATTATGATGAAAGGGGTTTTTCCATGAGCGAAGAGATGGAATGCATGTGTCAGCAGTGTGGGGTATCCAGTTATCTTCCCGCCGATATCATATCTTTGGAAGACCCTGCTAACACCGAAGTGAAGCTGTTGAGCATCATTCATGTCTGTGAGAATTGCGGAGGTCAGCTGGCTTTAGTGGGTAAGGCGGGGGACGAACCTCATTATAGACTTGAATAAAGGAATTTCTGATAAACCTTACGGGCGGTGATAGACCCCGCCCGCCATCAGAAGAAATTCTTCTGGTAAAGGGAGAAAATTTCCTCCTCTTCATCTTCTTGCATAAGTCTAACCGGCATTACTCCCATTTTGCACATGTAGCTCGGTGATGTGCCGTAAAGACGGCATATGAAGGGCCTGACAGGGTAGATGGAGCAACCTCCTTCCGGTAAGTCTTCATCTAAGTACGGACAGGTGTTGCCTTGAGCCTCTCCTTGTTCCATGGAGTGTTCCCGGAGAAATTCTTTGATACGCTTGTCCTCAACCTTGGTTCTGGATGGCACGCCAAAGTTTTTGCAGCACTCGTAGCATCCATCCGTACAGATCATGTCTGGAATCAGTTCGTAAATATCCCCAATGTCCATATCAATTCCCAAATTCCTGAATTCTTCAATTCGCAATTTGATCTATAAATATGTCAACCAGTGTTGATACTCTGGCTTGTTGCCCTTGACCACCTCGAAGAAGGTGTCCTGGAGATTCCTGGTGAGGGGCCCCGGCAGTCCCGCACCGATGGTTCGCCGGTCCACCTCGCGAATGGGAGTGATTTCCGCGGCGGTTCCGGTAAAGAAGGCCTCGTCGGCCACATAGAGATCGTCTCGAGAGAACCGCTCCTCATGTACCGCGAAGCCCAGATCACGGGCGATGGTGATCACGCAATCCCGGGTAATTCCGGGAAGTACGGAGTTCAGCGGCGGGGTTCTGAGAACACCTTTGCGAGCGATGAAAATGTTTTCTCCTGACCCCTCGCCCACATAGCCTTCCGGGTCAAGCATAATGGCCTCATCATAGCCTTCCGTGGTGACCTCAAGCTTGGCGAGGATAGAGTTAACATAGTTACCGCAGGTTTTGGTTTTGGTCATCATGATGTTGGGATCGTGTCTAGAATAGGAAGAAACTTTGGCACGAATGCCCTTGGTGAGCCCTTCTTCGCCCAGATAAGCGCCCCACGGCCAGGTGACGATGGATACCCGTATGGGGTTGTCTTGAGGATGCAGTCCCATGGCGCCATCGCCAATGAAGCCAAGAGGTCTAATATAGGCGGCTTTTTGCTCATTGGTTCGGAGGGTGTCCAAAATAGCCTGAGTAATTTCTTCCTGGCTGTAGGGAATCTTCATCAGCATGGAATGAGCGGAATCGAAAAAACGTTCCACGTGTTCCGGCAACCGGAACACTGCCGAGCGGCCGTCTTCGCATTCATAGCAGCGAATGCCCTCGAAGATCCCCAAGCCGTAATGGAGCGTGTGAGTGAGGATGTGGACATTGGCATCATCCCAGTCCACGAACTTTCCATCAAGCCAGATCTTCTTCGCCTTTTCCACCATGGTTTTCACTCCTTGTCGGCGCAAAGCGCTAAGTGCATAGCGCATAGCGATCCAATGTGGGAAACACGCTCTGCGCTCTGCGCTATGCGCTCTGCGTTTTCATTGCTTTCAGTGACTTCTTATATGGCTTTCGAGCGATGCCCTTTTCAGTGATAATTCCGTGGATGAGTCTGTTGGGGGTCACGTCGAACGCTGGGTTCCAGGCGCTCACCCCATGAGGGGCAATAGCACGGCCCATGCTGTGGGTGACCTCTTTCGGATCACGCTCCTCGATGGGGATGTCCTTTCCGGTGGCAACGGACAGATCCACTGTTGACAGAGGGGCGGCAACGTAAAACGGCACCTTGTTTTCCTTGGCCAACACTGCAACGGAATATGTACCAATCTTGTTGGCGACATCGCCGTTGGCAGCTACCCGATCGGCTCCCACCACAATGAGCTGAACCCTTCCCTGACTCATCAAATATCCTGCCATATTGTCTGTAATCAGGGTGACCGGGATATTGTCCTGCTGCAATTCCCAGGCGGTGAGCCTGCTGCCCTGCAAGAAAGGGCGGGTCTCATCGGCGAGCACCTGGATGTTTTTGCCCGCCTCCCAAGCGGCCCGCACCACTCCTAGTGCAGTGCCGTACCCGGCCGTGGCCAGGGCTCCTGCATTGCAATGAGTGAGTACGGTTGCTCCATCGGGAACCACTACCTGGCCATGATGACCGATAGCCTGGTTGATCGCCTGGTCTTCGGCAAGAACCTCATCAGCCTTCTTACGGATTAATTGCTTTAATTCCTCAACGCTGGCCTGAGGGTTATCAGTTACTACTTGCTGCATACTCTCGATGGCCCAGAAAAGATTGCTGGCCGTGGGTCTGGCACACCCCATTTGCTCGCAGATTTGCCGGAATCGACGCTCAAAGACGGAACGATTTTGGCTCTTGATCCGATGAGCGCCCAAGGCAAGCCCCATTGCAGCGGCTACGCCGATGGCAGGCGCGCCGCGAATCACCATATTACGTATGGCGCTGATGACTTGAGCCGGTGTTTTACACACCACGTAGCTTTCCTTGAAGGGAAGCTTGCGTTGATCGATCATGACCACATAATCATCCTGCCAAGCGATGGTAGGTATCATTTATGTTATGCTCCAATTCAGAAGATTTCAAGGGGATGCGCGGTTCAATATTTCGGTTTCCTGAGACGCCACCCGCTGCGCATGATCAGCGGGGTTCGTCCTTTAAGTCCGGATGGCCTTCCCAATCTAATCTTTGAGCTTCTCCTTGAGGATTTTATTGACTATTTTGGGATTGGCCTTACCACTGGTCTGCTTCATGACCTGGCCAATGAAAAACCCAAAAAGTTTCTCTTTACCGGCACGATACTCTTCAATCTCGTTGGGGTGAGCCTCCAGCACACCATCAATAACCCGGGCAATCTCACTTTCATCGGTAACTTGTTTAAGGCCTTTTTCCTCCACAATGAGCTCGGGAGCTTTGCCGGTGACATACATCTCCTCGAAGACGGTCTTGGCGATCTTACCGCTGATCACGTTCTCATCTACCATTTTAAGTAAATCGGCCAGCGCTTCGGGTGTCACCGGGCACTGATCTATTTCCTTGTCGTCACGCTTCAATACCCTGAGTAGTTCCACCATAATCCAATTGCTAACCTTTTTAGGTTGGGGAAAGCGGGCTGTACAAGCCTCGAAAAAATCGGCCAGATCCTTGCTCCCGGTAAGTATAACCGCATCCTGCTCTGGCAATCCATACTCTTTTATGAACCGCGCTTTCTTGGCGTCGGGCAGTTCGGGCAACTCTTTGCGGACATTTTCTATCCACTCATCGTCAACCACCACCGGCACCAGGTCCGGATCCGGGAAATATCGGTAGTCATGGGCTTCTTCTTTGCCGCGCATCCCGTGGGTAACACCCTTATCGCTGTCCCAGAGCCTGGTTTCCTGGACTATAGTGCCCCCCTGTTCAAGAACTGCCCGCTGCCGTTTGATTTCGTATTCCAGGGCCCGCTGCACAAATCGGAACGAGTTCATATTTTTTAGTTCGGTCTTAACGCCGAATCCTTCCGAGCCCACCGGTCGCAAGGAAATGTTGGCGTCGCAGCGCAAGCTGCCCTCCTCCATGTTACCATCGCAGATATCCAGGTAACGGACGATATCCCGCAACTTTTTCAAATAGGTGGATGCCTCTTCCGGGGTTCTCAGGTCGGGTTCACTGACCACTTCAATGAGAGGCACGCCGGTTCGGTTGAAGTCAACATAGCTCAGTGATTGGCTCTCATCGTGGACGAGCTTACCGGCATCTTCCTCCAGGTGAATGCGGGTAATTCCAATCCGCTTGGTTTCGCCGTTGATTTCAATGTCTAACCAGCCGTGCTCTGCCACCGGTAATTCATACTGAGATATCTGGTAACCCTTGGGCAGGTCGGGATAAAAATAGTTCTTCCGGGCAAACCGGCTAGTGCGGGCAATCTGGCAGTGGGTGGCCAGGGCCAACCTGAGGGTGAATTCCACCACCTTTCGGTTAAGAACCGGGAGTACGCCGGGCATGCCAAGGCAAACCGGGCAGGTGTGAGTGTTGGGGGCAGCGCCGAACTTGGTGGAGCAACCGCAAAAAATCTTGCTTTCGGTTAGCAATTGGGCGTGAACTTCCAGGCCAATGACCACTTCGTAATCCATGGGACTTCCTAATTGGCAATAGGCTGAACAGGTGTCCAATCGGAAATTTCGGGTGAACACCAGAGTAGTTCCTATAGCACCAAAGCACTGAAAGGGCAAGCTCTTACCCGTTGGTAAAGGTGCTTAAGCGCTTGGCGGGAGAAACCTCGGCAGTGAACCATTTCAACATGGGGAGACTGGGCTATTGTTCCCAGAGGTTTCTTCAGGTGAGACAAAAACTAAATGGGGATGTGGGAATGGGAGGAGGAGGGTTAAGTTGGGCTTATACCCTTTCTCTTTCAGTGATTTTTGTCAGAGCCTCTTCGGCTTTTTGCTTCCAAAAGCTGTCCTTCTGTTTTCTGAGCTTACGGAGAATACCAAGGGACTTGTCAGTGCCAATATTTCCTAAAGCTTCGCAACTTGCGGCTATTACCTCCGGATTGAGGGCCTTCAATTTTCCAGTTGTAAACCTGAGACGTCCCGGACTGAGCTTGCGGTTCAGTATTCCCAACAGGTAATCCTCAAGCAACCCCATCCCTGGCCGTTCAATATTTCCATATAGACCCAGGGCCCTGTAAATACAAGCTTCTATTTGATCTCTTTTGTCCGAGGGAAGCTCTTCCAAGTTTTCTAGCATTTCGAGAAATTTTCCAAGAGCAGTGCCACTCTTGACATCTGCCAGACATTGAATTGCCTCTTTCTGGACAGCAATATCTTCATCATCGAGGAGATCGAGATATATCGTTTTGCCCTCAGCACCTTTGATTTTCGAAAATAGTCTTAAGGCTTCCACTCTGATGTGGGGGTTTTCATGGTTGAGATAGCTTAGCAGTGTGTTGGCCATGGGCCGCATCCACTCGTCGACCTCTATCTCTCCCAGTAGGCGGAGGATGTCGATTATGGATCTTGTTTCGCTCCCCTTTTCGTTCAGTTTATTAAGGACGAAGCTGATGCCCGAGCAGTCGATCTGGCCGATTATCTCGCAGACATTTTTCCGAACCATGTGGTCGCGGCTTCTGACCAAGATGGAGACAAGTTGAGGCAAAGATCTATTACCCAGTTTAAGAAAAATGGGGGCGATGGCTTCGCAAATGTCCTTTTTTCCGATTAAAAATTTTCCTTTTAATTCCAATATGACGTCACCCTTTACCATGTCATCCAGAATCTGCCCTGCCTGGCTGGAGAGATGCGGATTCTCATGGGAATGTCTGTCGTAATAATTAATGATCTCAAGGACCCCTTCGTAATGTTCTCGGTGTATCAGTTCAGGAATAATTTCCATCAAAGATCGACCCACTCTGAGAAATTTTTCTTTCTCTTGAATCTTGTCGATCTGGATGAAAAAAGAATTGCTGTCCTGCAGAAATTTTTTTACAAGCCGCTCGAGTCTGATTCTTTGCTGCGTTTCCTTGGGAAGCTGTTCAATGGAAATGAGTTTGTGTCTGACATACTCTTCGAGTACGGATTCTCTTCCCTCGATTCCCCTCTGATTGAGGGTGGAGGCGAACCGTCGCGCGAGTGCTACCGATTTTTCCTGAGCAGAATCTCCCTTTTCCTGAGCTGGTGTCTCTGTGATCAATGCCCGGGATACGTTCATAAGAAGATCGTCAGAGAGAGAACGGATCATTTCTTCGTCAATCTCAGTCTCTTTGAATTCTTTGGTTACGGCGAGATCACTGTTCATCAAAACATGATAGATGGCTTGGGCATCTTGGAAAGGCCGGACAACATCCTGAACGATTTGACCTCTGACTTTTTTCAGCTCTTCCGGGTTCAGATCTGCATAGAGAGGGACCATACTGAAGTCTTTTTTTAGCCGGGTGAGGGCGATTTGAGACCGCCAGGGGATGTTTCGGTCTACGGCGAGGAGTTCTTCATTATAGATGTATGAAATATTGAAAATGGACCTCTCTTGTAGGGTCCGGCTGAATCTTTCTTTGTCCTTCTTATCCTTGGTGTCACCGAAAGTGGGCTCGGCCATGACATCAATGAAATTGGTAAATTCCTCAGGAGTCATAGCATTTTTAAGGGTTAAACTGATGAGATCTTTCTGCTCGAGGTATTTGGCAAATCTGGGGACGTACATCTCAGCCATGCCCGCTATCATCAGGCTGTTGAGATCTTGGACTTCAGGTAATACCCCTTCGATGAGGATGGTTTTTCCTTCAATTTCATCACGTGCAAGGAAGGTCAACTCGTTTTTTTGTACGAAAAGCTTCTGGAAATCCTCGTATAGTCCGACCTTGGCTCTCTGTGATTCTGGATGATCGGGCGTGTAGTAACCGGTGCTAAGAAAGGCCTGAATCAAAGCAAGGAGAAACTGCGCGAGCTCGGCCTTGATCTCTCTGTGGGGATCATCTGCTGCGGAGGTGCGGAGAAAAATATCCGTGTCAGATAATTTCTTTTTCATCGCAACCCACTTAATAAAGGGAAAAAAGACTCCTCAATTTTGCCACTAAGGAGAGCCCCTCGTCGGTTCCGGGTATAAGCTTTTAGCAAAGCTTTGGGGTAAAATGCAGTTTTTAGCTAAATGGTAAAGGTGATTCAAATGCTCTCCTGTAAGACATTAAGTTCACCCCTCTTTGATTTTTTGCAATAGACGTGCCAGATAGGGGGGCAAGTAAGAAATGATCTCGAGGCTTTACATGCGAACTTCAACCGCCCAGGCAAAACCAGACCGTTCCAGCAAATTTTGAGCGAAAATCAATCAATTTTTTCAATGTTAAGTTACTGGATATGCTATAAAATACCATTTTTTTTACCCAAAACTGGTTTGACCAGAAATGGGTAAAATTTTCAGGAGTTGGCGATGGAGAGACTTTTTTTCTTGTTGGGGTCCATATCAGGGGGTCTTGCGGTCGTTCTGGGGGCATTTGGGGCACACGCTCTTAAAGTCAGAATTGAGCCAAGTCTACTTGCTACCTTTGAAATTGGCGTGCGCTACCAGATGTATCATGCTCTGGCGCTGACGGCTGTTGCCACTGCCCTTGCGCGTTGGTCTGCCATCAGAATGCTGGCCACAGCGGGCTGGTCGTTTACGGCTGGAACGGCTCTTTTTTCAGGTAGCCTTTATTTGCTCGTTCTGACCGGGGAGCGGTGGCTCGGCGCCATCACACCCTTGGGCGGGCTGGCATTTATCGTCGGCTGGTTTTTCCTGGCACTGGCCGCCTTGAGAAGATGATTCTAGGGTCAAAGAAAACCTCGTCCATTGGGCCAGGTTAAGTTTCAATGGCTTGGCGGGAAGACATATCCAGCGGCCTTGGAGTACTGGAGTTTTGGAGTGGTGGAGTATTGACAAAAGCGAAGATCCCGAATTTCAACTTGAATTGGTCCTTTCATTGCTCCATTACTCCATCACTCCAGCAGAGCGCCGCAAGAGGGACAAGACCATTGAAGCCCCTCAGGGGGTAGCCCAAAGCGGGTCCTTTGGGCCCGGATTCTTTACTATGGTAGAAAACATCAGAGGGTATTTTCACTGTTTAAGTCTGATTGCAAGCTGGATATTAAACCCAATCTCAACCCCTGCTGCTCAGAGGCCGGTCCTCAAACGTCTCAGGATCCACCGCCACATTCCCCAACCGTATTGCATCAACTCCGTTCATGGAGGCCACAGGCGTGTGCAACATCACTTGTCTGTGTATACGGTCAATCTGCGTCACAATGCCCAGGCCGATGCTAAAACCATCAACGTCTTCCAGGGCCACAAGCCGGTGAAGATCGAAACGCGGCGCTGGAAATACCGCGTACTGCGGCCAGCTCACTCGCAACTGAGCCCCGTTCTTAAAGTAATGGGCAAACTGCGCAGCGCGATGGGCCCTGCGCACTGATGGATCACGCCGTCTGGCAGCAGGAGGTGGGGAAAGCTCCACCACCTGCATGCGGCGGCTGCGGCGCAGGGGGAGGACCAGAGAGTTCAGCTCCTGATTGCGCTTGATGGCAAACAAGACCGTGGGGCGCAATAGATCAATTTTGGCAAGCTTGAGATAGATCCCGCCCTTAGTCGGTTCCACCAAACCGCTGGTGTCATAAATAACCGCTTGCACGCCTGCTTGCTTTGCTGCGCCAACCAAGCGGGCCGCACAGGTCAATACAGGCAGCATGTGTCCTGCCGGGGATACTGAGCCAACAAATCCTCGCCAAATTGGACCCTTGGGCGGGAAGCTATCATCGCCCGTTTCAGCCAAAGCCAGCGTCATGGTTCCCGGCGGTCCCAGGGTGCTCTGACCCGGATCGCCGTCGAGATAAGCCACACCAGAGGAGGTCTCACATAGACGTTTGAATAGATACCGAGCGAGAGTGGACTTACCCGCATCGGGCGGACCCACAACCATTAGGGTTCCGCTGAGTCCTGCGAGATCCAATTTTTCCCATTCAGGGGGAATCTCCTCCGGTCTGTTCGTCATTGGCTTAATCTATCCAGTTTGGTAAGCGGTAGCCGCTTGGGCCCGCAGAAAGGCTGGGCGCCAGCTACGACCTGACCAAGGGTTAGAAAGGGATTCAACCTGAGTGCGATTTAGCATTTTATTTTCAGGACCTTTGGTAGAACTTGGAAAGCAAAAGCGTTTGCTTCCCAACCTGCGTTTCCGTCAATTTGGAGTAACAGCGGGCGGTCCAATTGCACCGTCATTTGCCGAGCCGTATGATACCAACCTATCCGATTTCCAATGGTAAAGGAGGTCACCACGCCGATAAGGGTTTTGCCGAATCCGGCGTTATTGCAAAGGATGTGTAACTGCCGGTCGTCAAAGCGGGCTTGTGGGACAACCTTCATACCAAAGCCGTAGTATGGCTGCTTGACCACAATGAGACTCAACAGATTTTTCACCTCTACCGTTGCATCGTCCACGGTAATCCTGGCGGTGGCTCGCTTGTAAGCCCTGAAATAGGATTTAAGCACGGCTCTGACATAGGTCTTGAAGCCGCTGCAGCCCTCGGCGCAATATTGATCCCAAAACCGGACGATGGTTCCTTCGAGCCCAATAGATGATGTGAAAGCACGCCACTTTCCGTCACAGTCGATCAGATCGTAATCATGGGTGTTGCCGTCTCTTATGCGCCTGGCAATATCAGCCAGGTTTCCCTTGTACCCGAGGGCGTGCTGCATGGCGTTTCCCGTTCCTAAAGGGAGAAAACCAAGTGGTATCCGGACTGTGTCAATGGAATTGATGATTTCAGAGAAGGTTCCATCTCCCCCGGCGATGACTGCCACCTCGCAACGGCTGGCGATTTCTCTGGCGCATTGACGGAAATCTTCGGCTGTGGTGGTGTCCAAGCCATGTATTTCTGCGTCTAAAATCTGCGCAGCTTTTGCCAGGGCAGACCGCTTCTGATCGACGGTCATCGTACCTGAGGCAGGATTGGTGATAATTGCGTAGCGCATTTTATGGAAACCATTCAAACTGGCCAGGTTTCTTCCGAGGCTGCCATTTCCCAGAATAGATATTCATATCGAGCTGTTGTCAAAAACAGCTCTTCCATTTTTCGTAATTCATGTTCAGGCTTTCCAGCGGCCAACTCATCCAAGGTGCTGGCCAGCCAATCCACAAATTGTTGAAATTCCGCATTGGTCCAATTATCAATAAACGCTTGCCAAGGACTCTGGATTTTCAAATTGTTTTTGACCTCCATCCAAGAGTCCAGATAAACTTTTTCAGCAGCATAAAGAACCGTAAAGCCTTCCGCAAAAGAATTGTTATGAGCGGTACTCAGCAAAAATTGATTATATCCATAACACGTTGGGGAAGGGGTCACATTCTCCAGTTCAACTTTATGGCTGGCAGCATTTTTGCGAAACATCTCCAGCTCTCGATCCAGAGCAGAGAGAATTTCAATAAAGGCTGGCCTCAGGTTAAGCGGCGCTTTTGACAGAAGTACTGCGATGAAGGGAATCGCTTCTTGCACAAAGAGATAGTCCTGCTGTATCCAGTTTTTGAAGGTTTGGTCCGGAATGCTTCCATCAGCCGTCATTTTAAGAAAACGGTGATTCAGAATGGCATCCCATATCTCTTGCCCACGATCCAGTAGCCTTTTAGCAAAGTTACTCACGGTTGCTCTCCTTGGGATTTGGCTAAACTCGCCAGCATCGGACTGCTGTGAAGTCGGCTCCATCGAGCCCGTGCCCAGCTGGCAAACGCAGAAAAGGTTCAAGGCGCAAGGCGCACGGCATAAAGAGACGATAAGATTTCCTAGATTTTTTCCCTGTACCCTGTACCCTGTGCCCTGCGCCCTAAGCCTTCCCTTGGGGACAGCTCAATGCCAGTTCTCCCTATTCTTTACTACCCTTCACAATTATGATTCCGCTGTCAAGCCTTAAGCGAAGACCCAATATAGGTTCCGACTCTTTCCATCTCAACGGGGCTGGGCTTCCGGTGCGAAGAGGCTTATACTGCTCGCTGGGCTATGTTGGACACTAACGGCGGTGGACTTATGCTCAAAGGCCTTGAAACTGTCGTCACACTCTTGTAATGTACATCATCCTAGTGAATGGGTAGGTGCCAGGGCCAACTCAGCCGGCGCGACTGAGAATATAATTTAAGAGATAATATGATGAAATTATTTCATTTTTAGAAGGCAAAAAGCATGAAAGATACAAGAAAGACAAAAAAACAACTCATTGGCGAACTGACTGAGCTTCGCCAGCACACTGCCAAACTGGAAACCGACAGCAGGAGAGTGGCGGAGGCGTTAAGGGAAAGCGAAGCGTCAGTAAAAAGCATTTTGATGGCAGCACCCATCGGCATCGGCTTGGTCCAAAATCGGATCTTGGAGTGGGTAAGCGAGCGGATGAACGAGATGCTGGGGTACTCTGGTTACGAGTTGATCGGAAAGAGCGCGAGACTCCTGTACGAAAATGATGAAGAATTTGAGCGGGTCGGCAGGGAAAAATACCAGGAGATTCATGAAGAGGGAATAGGGAAAATCGAAACGCGCTGGAGAGGCAAAGACGGCAGCATGATAGATGTCCATTTACGATCAACCCCCATTGATCCCGCAGATCTTTCGCAAGGGGTGATCTTTACAGCGTTGGACATCACTGAAAGCAAACAGGCTCAAAAGGCGCTGCGGGAAAGCAAGGACCGGTATCGCAGGATTACTGAAGCAATAACGGACTACATTTTCACGGTGCGGGTGGCAAATGGGCATCCCGCGGAAACCATTCATGGACCGAGCTGCGAGGCAGTGACCGGCTATACAACAGAGGAATTCAGCTCCGATCCCTTTCTATGGATCCGGATGGTTCCGGAAGAAGATCAGGAGGTTGTTCGAGGGCAGGCCTCTGACATCTTGGCCGGACACAACCCACAACCGATAGAACATCGTATTGTAAGAAAAGATGGGCGCATCAGATGGGTAAGCAACAGCATTGTTCCCAATTATGACATTCAGGGCAATCTCATTTCTTACGATGGCCTTATTCGCGACATCACCAAACGAAAGAGGGCCGAGGAGACCGTACGCGAGAGTGAGGAACGCTATCGTCAACTTGTCGAGACCATGAACGAGGGGTTGGCAATGGCGGACGAAAACTATGTATTTAAATTTATTAACGAGAGATTCTCCGAGATGTTGGGATACTCTCGGGAGGAAATGATAGACCATCATATCCTTGAGTTCGTCCATGAGGATTACACGGATCTTTTCAGGGAGCAGATGGCCAGTCGCAGGAGAGGTGAAGCGAGAAGCTATGAGATCGACTGGAGAGCAAAGGACGGTAGCAGGGTCCACACGCTGATATCTCCCAAAGGCTTTTACGATGCCGAGGGACAATTTACCGGCAGTCTGGGGGTTCTTACAGACATAACAGACCGAAAACGAGCAGAAGAAGCGCTGCAAAGGGCTCACGCCGAGTTGGAACATAGGGTGCAGGAGCGCACTGCCGAGTTGTTGCAGACAAACGAGCAGCTTAAACGGGAGATAGAAGATCGCAAGCGGGCCGAGGAAGAGCTGCGGGAAAGTGAGACGAGGTACCGACTGCTGATAAATAATATTCCAAGTATCGTCTACCGAGGATATAAGGACTGGTCTGTCGATTTCATGGATGAAAAGATTAGATTGCTGACAGGCTATGGCATGGAAGAATTCAACTCGCGGCGGATGAAATGGTCAGATGTAATTGTTAAAAAAGACATCGAAACGGCCAAGCAAGCCTTAGTTGCGGCCTTAAAAACAGATAAATCATATATACGAGAGTACAGAGTCAAAACCAAGGCCGGAGACACCCTTTGGGTACAAGATAGGGGATATGTAGTATGTGATAAAGACGGCGAGATTGAATATGTTAGCGGCGTTTTCTTTGATGTCACCGAACGCAAGCGACTTGAAAAAACTATCGTACAAAGGGAAAAGCTCAATACCTTGGGAGCGATTACTGCCGAGGTTGCCCACGAGATCAGAAACCCGCTTGTCTCCATAGGCGGGTTTGCCCGTCGGCTCCAACACAAGTTTCCCAACCTACCAGAATCGCACATTATTTTACAGGAATCCCGTCGACTGGAAAAGATTTTGTCCAGAATACGGAATTACCTGAAACCCGTAGAAGTTCACCCTCAGGAGTGTTCGGTCAACAACATTATTAGTGACTGTGTGCATTTGCTCTCTCCCGAGACGGAGCTCAGGAAAATTAGGTGTCAGTTGGATCTCTACCCGAATCTTTCAGCCGTTTACACAGACCCAGACATACTCACCCAGATTTTTGTAAACTTGATTCTCAACGCTGCGGAAGCCATGGACCAAGGTGGAAACCTGATCGTCAAGACATTTGAAACTGAGCAGGATCTGCACGTCGAGTTCAAGAATCCAATCTCAGAACCAGCGACGATACACTCGGAACTGCTCTTCATGCCTTTCGCCGAAGGCGGAGAAAGTATCGGACTGCCGCTCTGTTACCGAATGCTCAAGAATATGGGCGGCCTTCTCTCTTTTGCACCGGAAAAAGATTACATGGTCTTTACAGTATCCTTGCCCAAGACCATCAAACCCCACCTGGAGAAGGAATCGTTAAAAGCAGAGACGGGCTAGGATACAATCTCCCGCTTCCCACTGATTCCATTTCTCCAGCCCTCCATTACTGCATACCTGCACCATATCTAGGATATCAGATCTGGAGTAGCCTTTAGGTCGCAAATGAGATTTTTGGGGAAACGGCTGTTGGCTCCTTTGATTCACCGCAAGGTCTGGAAGAAGATCATATTAATGGTTATCATTCAGGCCAAAGAAACTTTAATGTCTGATGAAATTTAGAGGAAATTCCCAATGAATAAACTTTTGGTCATCTATTTGGTTGGTTTTATGGTGTTGGGTCTGATGAGTATGTTGTCTGCGGGTCAACAGAGCAAAAGTTCTGATGCGGTCGGCAGCGAGCTGGAAAAGGCAACGTTTGCCGGTGGCTGTTTTTGGTGCATGGAGCCGCCTTTTGACAAACTGGATGGGGTGATATCGACCACGGTAGGGTACTGTGGTGGGCAGGAGGAAAATCCCACATACAAGCAAGTGTCTGCCGGCAAAACTGGACACGCTGAAGCCATTGAGATCGTGTATGATCCAGCCCGAATTAGCTACTCAGACCTGCTAGATGTATTTTGGAGAAACATTGATCCCACCCAGAAAGATGGGCAGTTTGCCGATATCGGAAGGCAGTATAGAACGGCCATCTTTTATCATAACGAAGAGCAGAAAAAATTTGCAGAGGCTTCAAAGAAAGAGCTGGAAAATTCCGGAAGGTTCACCAAGAAAATCGTCACGGAAATCGTGCCTGCCACCCCCTTCTATAAGGCTGAAGAGTATCATCAGGATTACTATGAGAAAAATCCCATTCGCTACAAGCTCTACAGGTATGGATCAGGTAGAGATGATTATCTGGTGAGAAAATGGGGAAAGGAATCTTAACTCTAATGTCGCATACCTAAGGTATGCGACATTGGGGTTCACTATGCACCAAACCCTAAACCCTTGAAGGGCTCGAGGAGGGATCGCCTGACCAACCAGTCCCCATCTTTTTTCAAGAAATCAAGCGTGAGTCTATAGAGGTCTGCACTTTCTCCCACCTCTTGCAGCCAACGCTGGGGGTCCTCGTAAAGATCGTCGAGTCTGGGCAGGGATCGTTCTCTTCTTACGATCAGGAAATAAAGCTTGGCGGCAGCTTCATCGGAGCTCGACTCCACCTCGATACTAGGCTCAGGATACACTATTTTGAATTCTCCGTAGTGCCTGAACGCCAACCAGAGTATCCTTCTGACCTCTTTATGATCATGCTGCCCCGGTCCAGCCAAAAAATCTTCCGTTGTCAACTGCATGAGTCCAACGGCGTCGTGTTCCGCTGCCAGCTTTGCCCCCTCTTTGATTAATTGACGGATCATGTCTGCGTCGTCTTTAGCCGAGCATGATGTCAGAAAAAGACAAGGGATCAGCCAGAATAGCGCCAGCCTAACGAGAGAATTGTGCCAACCAATATTTTTCTTCATCGATGCGCTTCTAGACAAACCACACCTTGTTTTCCCACGACTGCATTGTGAGATACCCCGGCAGGTAGATCAAGTCGGTCGCCGGGGTGCAGCGTCAACTGGTTTCCTGCATCAGGCAGGCCAAAGGTGATGGAGCCGCTGACAACATAGATCACCTTATGGTAGGAATGGGAATGTGCACTGTAAACGTCGCCGGGCGCATTTGACCAGCGATAGGGGTGCAATCCCTCGTCAGAATATAATTGCCTGAGCGTCGCTTCGTCAGGGGTTTCGTCACCCGACCATTTCTGAACTTCGACGTTGCTTTGCTTCATATGACCTTTTCCCTGTGGAAATTCTAAAACGCATATATATTCAACTCCGCATAGATTGGGCTTAATGGCTGAGATGTTACCGAAGTCCCGCCAAGGGCGGGATGGTCAGCCTTTGCCTACCAAAGGAGTTACTCTACCCAAGTAAAACAGCAAAGGCTGGCATCCCGCGTCTCGCGGGACTCGGGCTGCCACAAACTTCGGTTCGAAGGACTTCCGCTCGCAAAGGTAGCAGACCGGGCGTAAGCGGAGGGAATCTCTCAGTCATCAAGCGCTCTCGCGGCGTTAAGTGCATGGTCGTATCCTAAAAAACCGAGTGATGCTACAATTCGACGACGTGTGCCTCCAGAGAGCTGCCCCGCAAGTGAAGCAGGGCAACTGTGCCCTTGAAGCTATGTGGGCCGGCAGTGCCCGGGTTCAAAAAGAGCACACCCTTACGGTTGTCTATCAATGGCCTGTGTGTATGACCACTTATAACACAGCTAAAGCCGGCCGCTGCAGGATCTAGGTCCAGTCGGTTTGCATCGTGAAGCACATAGAGCAGCACCTCTCCGATTTCGACAACCTCTGTTTCAGGCAGCTCAACTGCCCACGCTCCCGCATCCATGTTTCCGCGCACCGCATAAACGGGGGCAACCAACCGCAAAGTCTCGAGCACCTCAGGCTTGCCGATATCACCCGCGTGAATGATCAAGTCGGTGTCCTGAAAAGCTTTGAGCGCCTCTGGTCGTAACTGACCGTGTGTGTCCGAAATGACCCCGATAAGACGACTACCGATCCCTTGCGGGCTTCTTGACATAATGAATACTTCCCATCGCCATCGATATTATAACCACTGGACCCATTTGTCCTGTTTTGGCAAGGTCCACTCGCTGAGCCATCGACCCATCGGATTGTGGATATTACCATATTTTCTTGCTTTGACTGAAACTGACTGACTTGATTATTGGGGAACAGAGAGCCTGGTCCTCTGGGCAGGGTCAGGTTTCAAGGGCTTTGGCGGTAAAACAAAACTACCCCACCATTCCATTATTCCAATCTTCCACTATTCCTATGATTTCTCCTGGCTCCTAAATTCTGGCTCCTGACTCCTTCTCATTTTTTTACTATTCTAGATCGCTATCATCCTTACGGGGCGATGGCAGGGCAACTTTGAAGATCAGCACAAATAGAAGTGCTATGATACCGACGAGCCCCAGTCGGCGAATATCTGCCGAACTTATGTAACTGGAGTCGTTGGTAAACGATGCTAAATGATTGGTAATGGTGAAGTATTTGTAGATGTAGTTTTCTGGATCTAAGTCGTAGGCCTTGTCGAAGTCGGCATCAGCGAGACCGTGTTGGCCCAATTTTCTGTATGCCTTGGACCGGACTGTATATGCTCTGCCGATAATGGGCTGGGCACCACCAAGCTCAATGGCCCTGGTGGCGTCCCGGATGGCCTCCGCTGTCATTCCTTTTTGAAGATAGGCCTCACCCCTCTGGCTGTAAGCACTTGCAAGTTTGGGATCCAGCTCAATGGCGCGGGAGAATTTGTCAATGGCAGTGTCGAGATTACCCATTTTCATGTAGGCTAAGCCTAGCATCCTGAATCCTTCCGGCTTGGAAGGTTCAAGATCGGTAAACTTCTGAAAGTCAACCATCATTTTGGCGTACTTGCCCTGAAAATAGTAGAGTATACCTCTTTGCTCATAGGCGGGAGATAGTCCGGAGTTCAATTCCAGTGCCCTGGTGAAATAATCTATTTTCCTATTGAACATGGAGCTCTCGAGGCCGAGATTATAGAAATAAATGGCATCCTGCCCCCAGGCTGCTGAAGTGGCAAGCACCATGTAGCATATGAATAAGACCAGCGATTTTTTCATTGCAGTTCCCCTCTCTCCCCAAGGCTCCTGTGCTTATCCAGCTAGCGTGCGACTGGGGGAACCATTTAATACGCGGACAAAACCGCATACATTACGTCTGAAGGTCGAGTGGTGATATTTTTTTGCCATTTGAAAAGTAACTCTTATGCATTTGATTTCCAACCCACCGTTGCAAGGTAGTCGGGCAACAGACGACATTTCTTACAAGTGCGGGGGGTATTCGATGAAAGTTTGATGGGAACCGAACGTACTTTGGCTCTGAGAATCTCTTTGGCGTACTGTTGCATTTACAACAGATTATCCAATAGGGCCCATTCCAGAAATTGAGCGTAGACCTCCCAGGAACTTTCACCGTATCCGCCTGCCATGAGATAGGCTCTGGGTATGTCTTTGCTTTTCAAAAAATTGTAAACGAGGAGATCCCGTTCTTTCAGCTGTTCCAAAGTTAGGTTCAGAGCCTTTGTTGAGGGAAGCTCGTCCTTTTCATAGGGATCTGCTCCCGATACCACGATGGCAATGTCTGGGGCGGGAAGCATATCGAGTTTTCCTAGTCCCTCTTCAAGTTTCGCAACGTATAAGTGCTCCTCACCTGTTGCTATGGGAATATCTATATCGCTTTCAATAAATGAGAGGTTCAATCGGCCCCGATCGTCAAATTTTTCTCCGTCGAGAGGCCAACCTTGCGCCATGTGTACACTGAGGGTCACCACCGACTCGTCACCATCTGTTATCGCTGCAGTTCCGTCTCCTTTATGAACATCAACATCAATGACCCAAGCGTTACTGATAGCATTTTCGGCCTGTAGCTTGCGGATAGCGATCAGAATATCGTTTAACAGACAGAATCCATTTCCGTACTCCCTTTGTGCGTGGTGCATCCCTCCCCCAAAATAAAAACAGAACCCCTTCTCCAGGGCGACCTGACAACAGTGAAAGGTTCCGGACACTTTACTTATGATTTTTTCCAACAACTGGTTGAGAGGAAGAATGGCTTTTGCGGGATTATAGCGGTAGTACCTCCCTTTACTGTCAAGCAGTTCGTAAGCCCTGATGATTTCATTTTCGAGTTCGTCAGAAAAGAGCTTTTCCACATACGCTTTTGAATGTACGCGCAACAGGTCAGTTTTTGTGATCTCTGCTTCTACCCTAGCAATATGCCAATCTCTTATTTTTTCTCCCAGTATTCTGTGAGATTTCAACTGAGCAAAAGTCTTTGTCGCCCTGCTTTCAGAAACCGGGATTTGGATGCCAAAATCGAATAAGGTAAATATGTCCTTTTGGTCGTATATAACCACCAGCTAACCCTCATTCGGCCGAGCAAAGCCACATGGGTTTCTTCCAATTATTGATATTTGCGCACGCAGTCACGACATACACAAACTCGACCTCTCTTGTTCGAAGGTACACGTTTTAAAAGATTTTCGGAGAAGTGTTCAAAACGGCACCAGCAGTCTTCGTCAGTTGGGGGATTTTCCCTGGCCATCAGACAATCATTTGGTTTGCCACAGATTGGGCAGGTCGATTTGTCAATCGGCTCTTTCATGTTGGACGGAATCTTTGGCAGAAATAACAGGAATGACTGTAAATCTTTAATTATCAGGCACCGGAGGCACACTGCTACCTGAACCAGGATCAGCCTTAAAAGGACCTTTCATCTCAAATCCTCTTGTATAATCTTTTACAATATCAAATACTTTAATGGGGCCATACAGGTTGAACAAAGAGTACATTATTGCGGGTATCATAAAATCCTCAGTTGCACTGATAACAGTGCTAAACAGGTGGATCATCTCTTCTCCGGTGAAGAGACGCTCGTTGGTTATAATCCCTGCACCAGTCTCACCCGCGTACATACACATAAATATTACTTCCTGGTCCAGATTCTTTCTGAAGGATCGCAGAATATCTCGACTAATTCGTGATCTTGATTCTTCCATTACAACCTCCAAAAAATTGAAATAATGCCTATTAAATTTGCTCCGCAACCGCTCTTGAGGGCTGGGCCATTCCCTCCGCTTACGCTCGGTCTACTACTCTTGCGGGGGGAAGTCCTTCGGTCCGGAGGCAGTGGCAGCCCGAGCTGCGGATGCGCCAGCCTTTGCCGTTTTACTTGGGTAGAGTCTTCTCCTTTAGGAGGCAAAGGCTGGCCACATACGCCGCTTCAGGATTACCCCAGCCCTCAAGAGCGGACTTTGCACCGTTTCAGCTGTTTAGATCTATTCTGTCGAAACCGGGTCGGATGAATGCTCTGGCATCTGGAAAGGCGTTTTCCACTTTCCTGCGTAGCTGCTCGAGATGTACCAGCATTTCTAGGAGGTCATCGTCCTGAAGGGGGAAATAGCTACGTATCTCTCCCCAGGCAGCAATCGACCGTTCGATACCAATTAGCGCGACTTTGGCCGAACCATCCGAGTCCTTGGGGTATTCATCGAGTATCTCAGGTTCGTCATCCAAATCCCCTCGGACCGCCCTTATGAGTTTCACGTAAATCTGGTGCTGATACCAGCGGACCACTTCCAGTGCTTCTCCAAAGCTGGCTTCTTCTGCGTCCTCGCCGTCGTCCGGTTGATCTAGTCCGTCGCCCAGATTGAACGCTTCTTCTTGTTGCGGAAACATCTCTTCTGCGGCATCAAACCAATCATTAACCATCTCAGAGTAACGTTTGGCCGCACGGCAACATTCGTGGTTCTTTGCCATTTCATCTTTAAATTTCTCTCGCTCAGTGAATTCCTCCATTTCCAGAGAATCCAGATCGATCCCGTGTTCCTCAGCTGCCTCGTGCAGGAGTTCGAACGTCATTTGGAAAGTCTTGCTCAGACTTTGCCAAAAGGCCTCGTTATTCAGGTCGTGGGCTTCCTGATCATCAAATTGTTCACTGCCCATAGCGAAATTCAAGCAGCGGGAGGTAAATGGGCAGCGCTCACACCAGCGATCGCAGTAATTGTAGATGCCTTTGATGAACTCCGGGTTTTCAGCAAGCTTTTTGAGGTCTTCTTTATCCATTATTTCAGTGCCCCCTCTAAGGTTTAAAAATGTGAAAGTCTTACGGACATCACCATTCTACCCATAAAATATCTTATTGCAAAACTGAATACTCAAGATGTGAGTGCTCTGCTGTCTGACGATGATGATCTTAAAATCTAATGGAGGTTCCTCCTTTTCCACTGCTTCTTACGAGCCACTCATCAAATTTCTTGCGAAGCCAGCGTTTAAACCAATACCTCGCTTTCGGCACCAATAGCGTAAGCCCGGCCAAATCGGTGAGGAAACCAGGTGTCAACAGGACAACGCCTGCTGTGAAGATTAGCATGGCATCCAACATTTCTTCTGCTGGGAGCTCACCACGATTCAAACTCTCCCTGACTTTGGTCATGGTTTTGATGCCCTCCAGCCTTGCCAGGGAAGCTCCGAGAAGCCCTGTCACAATGACGATGAGAATCGTGTTGAAGGCACCGACCTGCGCACCGATTTTGATGAGAAGGTAGATTTCTACAAAGGGTATAAGGGTAAAGGCAAGGAATAGTTTAAAAAACATCTCTACACGCTCTGCGGGCTAATTCATCAATTTGAGCCGTTTTCCAGATAGATTTCCGTAACAACATTTCTAAACCACGGCGGCCTTTGAAGCAAAACAAATATGAGGATCACTCCTAATATGGGAAAAGGTATCACCGTATCCACCAGGCACAATAGTATCAAAGTGATGAGAAATTTTGTCTTGATCGTCATAACTCAAACTCACTTTCTTTCCGTTACCTTTGTTCGCCCACAGATTCAACTGTGACCTCAGGATCCTCCTTACTGGATGAATAGAGAAAATGCATGAATTTCAGATTTGCCTTTGGAAAGGGGAAGTTATCGAGCTCTTCCGGTCTCACCCAGCGATAAGCCGTATGCGCCTTTAATTTAACCTCTCCGGACACATACCGGCAGCGAAACACCTCCATGACAATTCTAAAATGGGTATAAGCGTGTTTAACTTTGGTCAGATAAGAATCAATTGTAACTTCAAGCCCCACTTCTTCACGGATTTCGCGCAAACACCCACTGGCAGGATCCTCACCTTTTTCGATTTTCCCACCGGGGAATTCCCATAACCCCCCCAAGAGACCCTCTGCTGGGCGTCGGGTGATTAGAAGCCTATCCTTCCGATAGATCACGCCCACAGCGATAGGGTATTCGGGGACCGGATCGCGGCTTAGCCTCAGTGGATACTTGTGAATACTGCCGTCTTTATAGGCAGCACAGTGGCTTTGGATGGGACAACTATCGCACTTCGGGTTTCGCGGCTGGCACACCACCGCGCCCAGTTCCATCATGGCCTGATTGAAGATGCCGGGATTGCCGCGATCGAGCAGTTTGTCGGCTGCGGTTTTGAAGACCGCCAATCCTTTCGCCTGGTTTACGGGTACTTCAATTTTGAACAACCGTGCCAGCACCCGTTTCACATTCCCGTCCACCGACGCATACGGCTGATCGAAACCGATACTCAATACCGCCGAGGCAATGTAGTCGCCAATACCGGGCAGTTGCCGCAATTCTTTCCTATCCCTAGGAATCTT
>CP070735.1:1304267-1329621 GCA_020347625.1 Deltaproteobacteria bacterium | reverse complement strand
GCAGGGCACTATGTGCCCTGCGATTCCCCTTCTGCTGCAACGGTTTCACTCAAAACAAAATTGTCCCGGTGAATCACCTCATCTGAATGTTTGTACCCGAGAATCTCCTCTATCTTATGGCTGCGAACACCCTTTATCTTTTCGATTTCCTCTGCGGAGTAGTTCACCAGCCCTATACCAATTTCTTCCTCATTATTGCCCAAGCAGCGTACTGGGGCACCATCTTCAAACTTCCCCCTAACAGCAATGATACCTGTGGAGAGAAGACTTTTGCCACGCAACTTCAGCGCCACCGCGGCCCCTTCGTCCAGAAGTATCTCGCCCTGGGGTTTCAGGGTATGGGCAATCCACTGTTTCTTGCTGGACAGCCGCCGTTCACCGGAGACAAACAAGGTGCCGACTTCCTCACCGTCGAAAATCTGTTTGAGAATGTACCGACTTCTTCCATTTGCGATGATCATGGGAACGCCAGCGGAAGTGACTTTCTTGGCCGCCAGCAGCTTGCTGACCATGCCACCAGTTCCGGTTACCCCTGGTTGGTCTCCAGCAAAACCCTCAACCTCCCGATCAATGCGTCGGATAACCGTAATGATGCTGGCATCCTGGCTCTCCCGTGGATCAGAGTCGTAAAGCCCATCTATATCGGTCAGCGCAATCAACAGGTCGGCTTCTGTAAGTTGGGCGATAAGGGCTGAAAGATTATCATTGTCTCCGAACTTTATTTCCTCTACCACTACAGTGTCATTTTCATTGACAACGGGGATGATCCCCCAATCCAGGAGGGTCTGTAGGGTGTGACGTGCATTTAGATATCGACGACGATTGGTAAGATCCTCACTGGTGAGCAAGATTTGGGCAACCTTCAGATCGTAGTGTCTGAAGGCCTCTTCATATGCGCGGATCAGGCTCCCTTGTCCCACGGCAGCGGCTGCCTGTTTTTGAGGAATGGTTTTAGGTATTTCGCTAAGGCCAATTTTGCGAATCCCGGAAGCTATGGCCCCAGAGGAGACAATCACAACCTGGCGACCCTGCTCCCGCAGCATGGATATCTCGTCGCAAAGCCGGTTGATAATACCCAGGTCCACGCCGTGTTTGCTGGTAAGCACAGAGCTACCCACCTTTATGACCACCCTCTGCGCTCCATCCACCACCTGCTTGCGTTCTTGAGATATCACCGCTCTTTCACCCTGGGTTGGCTCAGCAAAGCTAATATAGGTTGAAATTTAACCACATAGATCAGAAACAACAGCAAGACTATAATTGTATCATGAAACATTCTCTGTGTTCTTTGTGTCCTTTCTAGATTTAGACAACCTTTCCATTTCACCGTTCCGCACCCGGGCCAATTGTTTGGCCGTTTCCCAAATCAATTTTTGCGTGCCCTCACCAGTTAGTGCAGAAATGGCGTGCACCTGAACTTCCAGCTGGAGGAAAATTCCCTTCAGCTCATCCAGTGCGTCCCTGTCGGCTACCAGATCTATTTTGTTGAAAGCCACGATTTGCGGCTTGGCTAAAAGCTCAGTGCTGAACTGGCCAAGTTCGTCATTCAACTTATGGTAGTTTTCCAGAATATTTTCGGTGCCAGTTTCGCAGGTGGAAACATCGATTATGTGGATCAAGGTTGAGGTTCGTTCAATATGTCGTAGAAACTTGTGACCCAGGCCGGCCCCCAAGTGCGCGCCTTCGATGAGTCCAGGGATATCAGCCACAACCATGGACTCACCGTGTTCCAGCCGCACAACTCCCAAATTGGGCACGAGGGTGGTAAAAGGATAATTTGCGATCTTGGGCCGAGCCGCGGAGATTTGGGATATGAGGGTAGACTTGCCAGCGTTAGGAAGACCAATGAGCCCCACATCAGCCAAAAGTTTCAGCTCCAGGGTAATGTGCCGCTCTTCGCCTGGTTTTCCCTCCTGTGCAAAGCGGGGCGCACGACGAGTTGAAGTGGCGAAATGCATATTGCCTTTTCCGCCCCTTCCGCCCCCGGCAACTACAAGACAATCATCTTCTTGGGTGAGATCCCCAAGCAATTTGCCGGACTCGGCATCCCTCACCTGGGTACCGACAGGCACTACTAGAGTGCAATCCTCACCGCTCTTGCCAGTCTGCTGTTTACCGCGGCCATGGTCACCACGACCCGCTTGGAAATGATGTTGGAAGTGGAAATCGAGGAGGGTTTGTTTGGCACGAGTGGCCTTGAGCACCACATCACCGCCCTTGCCACCATCTCCACCATCCGGACCGCCTCGAGGCACATATTTCTCGCGCCGAAAGCTGACGCAGCCATTGCCGCCGTCGCCGGCCCGCACGTGGATTTTGACCTCATCAACAAAACGCATGGTCAGCGGTGATGGGCATCCTCCAGAGCTTTGTTGCTAATGCGGTTGAAGTATCTATCAGCCAGTTCACCAGAAAACTTTAGGGGAACTAGCTAAGGGCATAGACGCTAACCTTCTGCCGAGCCTTGCCTTTTCGTTCAAAACGGACAACACCGTCAACTTTGGCGAAAAGGGTGTAGTCTTTGCCCATTCCCACGTTCTGCCCTGGATGAAACTTTGTGCCCACCTGTCGAACCAGAATATTTCCCGCTCGGACAAACTGGCCACCAAAGCGTTTGACACCGCGCCTCTGAGCCGCGCTGTCCCGACCGTTTCGTGAGCTTCCTCCAGCTTTTTTGTGTGCCATAGCCAGATACCTTTATAACTCTCTAAGTTTCAATGCCCTCTATGGCCAGCTCTGTGTAATGCTGGCGATGACCTTGTTTACGGCGATAACGCTTGCGTCGTCTGTATTTGAACACTGTGATCTTTCGACCCCGTCCGTGTGCGGTTACCCGAGCTGTCACCTTGGCTTTCGCCAATTCGGACGGTTCAGCCTGGATGCTTTCACCGTCGCTAACCATGAGAACATCGTCCAGTGTTATGGTCTCGCCAATCTCGGCATCCAATTTCTCGACGCGTAGCACATCACCAGCACTGGCCTTGTATTGCTTTCCTCCGGATCTGAACACTGCGTACATCAACGAATCCTCCAAAAAGACAAATAGCTAGCATACTTGAAACAATAATTCTTGTCAAGCAATAACGATTTCAGATGTAAGATTGCAGATTGCAGATTTATGGATAAATTTTTGTGGTTGAATTGCAAAATATCAACTCCTAAGCACCAAATCTCAGATTTCTAAGTGTCGGGTTCAGGTACCAGGTTTCGGGTGTCAGGTGTCAGGAAAAAGAAAAACAGAAACTGAAACCTGAAACCTGAACACTGAAACCTCACTCATTAAGAGATTGCGTATATATCATATTGCTCTAGGTGGTGATTCTGGTCTGCTTTAACGGTGATTCGCGCTTGCAAGTTCTTCTCCAAGGCCTCCAGTCGGTGACGCTCCTCATCATAGAGCAGATGCGTCACCTCCGGGTGCGCAGTGACCATGACACTGCGCCCGAAAAGCGCTTCATGATCTCGCTCTATATCTCTAAAAATCTCGTAACACATGGTTACTTTCGACTTGAGATATCCCTCTCCATCACAGTAAAAGCAAGGTTCCCGCAGTCCACGGTTAATGCTCTCCTTGGTACGCTTCCGGGTCATCTCAATGAGGCCAAGCTCTGACATCTTCAAAATGTTGGTTTTACTTTTATCTTTCCTGAGAGCTTCTTTAAGTCTGTTGAATACTTTTTCTCGATTGGATTGCTTTTCCATATCAATAAAGTCTATGATGATGATGCCACCGATGTTACGTAAACGCAACTGATAGGCGATCTCTTTCACCGCCTCAAGGTTTGTCTTTAGAATGGTCTCCTCCAGATTGCGCTTGCCCACATAGCGTCCCGTGTTCACATCAACGGCAGTAAGTGCTTCGGTCATCTCTATGACGATGTAGCCGCCAGATTTCAACCACACTTTCTTTCCCAAAGCTCTCTGGAGCTCCATCTCTATTCCGTAAGCATCGCAAACGGGCTCAGAACCCTCATAGAGCTTCACACTTGCTTTCAAACTTGGCAAGAATGTCTCTACGAACTTTAGAATCTTTTCATATTCCTCCTTGGAATCAATGATCAGTTTATCTACCTCTTGGGTAAATAGATCCCGAACAGCCCTCAGAATTATATCCAGTTCTTGGTAGAGAACACTGGGCACTTGAGAGTGTTCGCTGTTCTTTTGGATGGTTTGCCAGAGCCTCAGCATAAAATCCATTTCCGCCTTGATTTTGTCACTTTCCGCACCCTCGGCAGCAGTGCGGGCAATAAGGCCATACTTGCCGGGCTTTATCTGCAGCAGCAGCTCGCGTAACCGGAACCGCTCGTTCTCATCCTCTATGCGGCGGGAGATCCCCACATGGTCCATTGTGGGCATGAGCACCAGGTGACGCCCCGGGATGGAGATGTGCGAGGTAATACGCGCTCCTTTGCTGCCCAACGGCTCTTTGGCCACCTGAACCATGACCTCCTGCCCTTCCTGAAGCCGATCCTCTATATGGGCCTCCTCTGGCCACATTATCTCGACCGGTTCCTGCCGCAGCTCCTCTTCTCCTTCCGGTTGCTCATTGTTGATCATCATTTTTTCTATTTCGTCAAGATTGTCGTATACATCGCTTACATAGAGAAATGCTGCCTTGTCCAAACCAATATCCACGAAAGCCGCCTGCATACCTGGCAGGACGCGCACCACCCGCCCTTTGTAGATATTGCCGGCAATACTCCGCTCGCCAGAACGTTCGATATAGAGTTCTGACACTGTTCCGTTTTCTATTAGCGCCACTCGCGTCTCATAATGCGTAACATTTATGATCAAATCAGTTGACACGATATCATCCTTCCATTGGCTTTGAAGAGATCTTTACGATGCGGGTCTCAAGAATCACCTCTCGGGATAGGTCGAATATATGTACCAGCAGATCCCTCACCCGGATGTTACCATTTCCGCCCTGCGTCAGGGACAATCGAATCCGGCTGACATCCAAAGCTTCCAGATTCAGCATCCGCTCCTCGAGGCCAAAAACAATCTCGCCCCGTTTGGATTTCTGCCTCAGGGGCGGTAGCAACCCTTCCTTAAAACGGCGAAATCCCTCCGAGGGCCAAGATCCCCTTGGAAGGGTGGCTTCGTAGGTTACCACTCTGTAAGCTTCTTGTCGAGCAGGGTGCTGCTGTTTTCTTGCCTCCAGTATCTCCAATCCAGCTGGCAGCTCATTGTTGAACCGGCTGCGCAATTCTGACACCTCCACTGGTTGTCGCAGTATGACCTCCATCTCCTCCACCCGACTCTCTAGGCCGAGGGGCAAAGCAGCTTCAAAAGAGATACGAGGTGTGGGGTTGTATCCTTGGCTGTAGGCCAGTGGTAGTTTAGCCCGCCGCATGGCCCGCCGTAAGACGGTCGCCATCTCCAGGTGGCTGAGAAAACGACCGCTGTTCATCTTGGCGAATACCAACCGATAGCGGTGCAAGCCATCCTCCTCACCTTCCACCAGGTCGCTCTTAACCGATTCAACTTCCATGCCATGGTGCAGCCGCATCTCCACCTTCTCGTGATCGCAAACGCTGCAGTTGTTACATCCCTGTGTGCGGCAGTCTGCGGTGCCAACTTCAGCCAATGCTCTCTCATATTCCCCCCAGAGATACTCCTTGCTCACGCCGCAATCCAAGTGAGACCAAGGGAGAATTTCCTCAAAATTCCGGGAACGCTCGCCATAAAAAGCAGGATCTAACCCCACTTCAGCAAAAGCTCGCTGCCAGAGATCAGGCCGCAATTGTTCGCTCCAGCCGTCAAAGCGACAACCAAGTTGATAAGCCCGCAAAAGTACTTCTGCCAAACGCCGGTCACCTCTTGAGAAGACTCCTTCCAGTAGACTTTGCCAAGGTTGGTGCCACTTGAACTTCAGTCCTTTCTTACGCAGCTGTTGCTTGAAAAAGGCAAGATTTTCCTCTATCTCAGGAAGCGTTAGCTGACCGGCCCACTGGAAGGGAGTGTGCGGCTTTGGGACAAAGGTTGAAACGCTGACATGCAGCCGACGAGGGGGTTTATGACTGGCCGCCTCCCGCCAGACCTTATGGGCGAGTGCTACTAACGCTTCAAGGTCTTCAAACCTTTCTGTGGGCAATCCCATCATGAAGTAGAGTTTAATCAGGGGCCAACCTGCAGCATAGATTGTTCGCACAGTCTCCAGCAGATCGTTTTCGGTAATCCCTTTGTTGATCACGCGACGTAAACGCTCACTGCCTGCTTCCGGGGCCAAAGTGAATCCCGTTTTACGTACCTGGCTAATTGTTTCAATCATGGTTTCATCGAGGGTGCCCACCCGAAGACTCGGCAAAGAAATAGCTATCTGCCCGTCAGAGTGGTATGCCATCAAGGTCTGGAGCAGTCCCTGAATACAACCATAGTCACCGATGCTTAGCGCCAGAAGAGATAGTTCACCGTAGCCGGTGCTGGACAACCCCTCCTCTGCTAATTTCAGAGTCTCCTGTGGGGACCGTTCACGAACTGGCCTGTAGATCATTCCTGCCTGGCAGAAACGACACCCCCGCGTGCACCCCCGAGTCAATTCCAGGCTCAGCCTATCGTGGATAACGCGGGCGCACGGCACCAATGGGTTTGTGGGCGGACGACTCAGATCAAGACTACTGAGAATACGCTTTCGCACCCGGTTTTGCTCTGGATAGCGGGGCGTAATTTCAGCAATCTGCCCCTGACTTTTGTATCTTGGCACAAAGAACTCAGGCACATAGACTCCCTCGAGTTTCGATAGCGCTCTGAGGACATCGTGCCGCTCTGCCCTTTGCGTTTTCCCCTCTCTGACAGTGCGTGCGATTTCAAGAATTAACTCCTCGCCATCCCCGAGGACAAAAGCATCAAAAAAAGGGGCTACCGGCTCCGGGTTGAATGCATTCGGTCCCCCACCGATTACCAACGGCAACTCTTTCCCTCGGTCCGCTCTTCGGACCGGTATGCCGCCTAATTCCAGCATGGTCAGCACATTGGTATAGCTCAATTCATATTGGAGACTGAAGCCCACAACATCAAAGAAGGCCAGAGGGGTCCCCGATTCCAGACTAACCAGCGGTCTTCCCCGGGTGCGCAATCTCACTTCCAGATCCGGCCAAACAGCAAAAACCCGCTCAGCCCCTATCCAGTCTTGTTGGTTGAGAATGTCATATAGAAGCAGTATTCCAAGGTGTGACATCCCAACTTCATAGACGTCCGGGAACGCAAGCACTATGCGCACCTGGCAGCCGGCCCAATCCTTACGGGGCAGGTTGACTTCATTTCCCAGATAGCGGCCAGGTCTCTCAACTGTGCAAAAATAATCGTCCATCATGTGCATTCGCTTTATACAAATATTCTCCCCAAAAATTTCCCCCCAAAATATCCGAAAAAGAAAACCCTTTCAAGATTGCGGATTTCAGATTTTAGATTGCAGATTGAAACAACTAGCAAGCGGTGACTTGGTGCCCATTATCATTTCTTTATTCTTAGCAGAATCAAGCAACTTTGAATAAGCATTTCATAAAATTCGGAAATCCCAAATCCGCATTCCGAAATCCGCAATCTGAAATCTACAATCTAAAATGAAAAAGGGCGCCTGCCTGAATTGTGACTCCAGACAGCGCCCCATGATCCAGTACAATTCTGGTGTTTATTTTTACAAAAGAAGTGGCCTATATTGGACAGAAGTTATCCACGAAAAGTTGCTTTTGCTATTCCTTGTCCCCTGCCTTCGACGAATGGACTGTCTCTAAACCCGAATTCCATCCAGCTGGAGTTTCAGTGATCCTTTGTCGAACGACTAGCCAGAAGTAACCAGATGTGAGAATTTTTTCCTGATTTACTTCTGATTTTTTGACCTCAGCCACTCAAGAAAACCAGTGGGCTTATTTTCTTCTGACTCAATCGACTCAGGCGCCGTCTCTGTCTCTGTCTCCGCTGCAGCGATTTCACCTTCTTCGACTTCTTCTTGAGAGGCCACACTGGTCTCGGCTTCTTCCACTACCACTTCCTGGACTAGAGCACCCTTTTCCTCTTCCGCTGGTTGTTCTGGGGCTGCAATAGTCTCAGCCGCTTCAGCTGCTGCTTCAGGTTCTTGCTCCGGAACAAGGCCTAAAGCCTCTTGCATAGCCAATATCTTAGCCTCAAGCATAGCTTCATCCGCTAATCCCATGCTCGCAGCCTGCTCATACGCCGGCAGCGCCTTTTCGTAGGCTTTTTGCAGCTCCATCTCCGCAACGGCAACCCGTTTTTCGGCCAGCTGAAAGTTAATGTTAGCCAGGCTTCTGTCTCCTTCTACATCACCGCCTACAATATTTTCCGCCTTTGCCAGCAAACTACTTACCTTCCCGTTATCAGCCCCATTGCCCTTGTCCAACTCCGCGGTGACCTGATCCATATAGAAAGCATAGATAGCTTTAAAAACCGCATCTTCGCCGGCATAAGTCCTGCTCGTGAGATCACTGACGTCGGCATCACCCACGTCTATCGGCTCGAAGGATTCCACCTGAACAAATCCCCGCGGCGAGAATTTTCCTTTCCAGAGGGTGAGGGTATTGCTGCCTTCTCGCAATTGATAGGTGTTATAGTTACTCAGACTGATAGTAAACACCAGCCCAACTACCAGCAGAATTATTGCGATAAGGGCGTAAGCTCCCATACCCCGCCTTTTCTCACCGCCACCGAATGTAACCGTTTCTTTGGGTATAACCACTTCTTCTTTTTCCTCGGGCTCGTCTTTCAATTCTGCGACAACCGGTTCTTCCGGCTTTACCACGGATGGCTCAGGTGTTGGAGGTGTGGGTTCTTCCGCGATGATTGTTTCGGCTATGGGTTCCGGTGGTTTTTCTTCCACAATCTCATGCGCTACCGCCTCTTCAGTGGGCTGAGGTTCGACCTCTTCAACAAGGGGAGCCTCTTTATCCTCGGGCGTGGATAATGAGCGACTGTCCAACAGTCCCTCCTCCCCCTCTTCTTCGTAGCGTTTGAGCCAACTGTAATAAGTGGATCTAGATATGCCCAATTCTTTAAGAATCGTCTTTGTTGGTAGGTTGGACTCCGCTACCCTATCCAGGATGTCCTTCTTTTTCTTTGCCTCTGCTGCGACTTCCGCCGCAGACTTTGCACCTTTTTTTGATGGTCTAGCCATAAGCAACACCTTTGGTCTGTGGGTTTAAATTCTTATTTTAGACAACCGACGGCTTAACCGAACGCCTGGATCCACTTGACAGCGGAACTTGAGCTGGAAACTGACTGATTGTATAGAGAAAAGCTGTACTTGTAAAGATCTTTTTTGGGAAACATTTATGGCGTCACCTCGCACAAAATCCCTCCCTGAGTCCATTACATCCATTATTGGACAGCGTATGTTAGTCCATGTTATCTGTGGTTCCAAGGTGCACGTAAAATTATCTTGCAATCCCCTGGGGCTCATGGTATACGAGACTAGTTTTTGCCGTTGGTCTGGTAAAAGCGGATCCTAAGGATTCCTTTCCCCGAGTGGTTATTTACGTTCTATCACTAACAAGGAGGAACTGGCATGGCGGTCTTTGTCGGTGGAATAGTTGCAGCGGTACTGGGGGTCATACTCTTGCTCATCTGGTGGGTGCCATTCCTGCAGGTAGTGGCAGGGGTGCTGCCTATCATGCTGTTATTTGGTGGTTTAATTGCCGCCTATCTGGGCTTTGATGAGGTTAGAGACAAGCTTCCTTATTTCAGTAAGAAGGAGGAAGAGTTTCCATCAACCATGGACACCGATGAAGCCCCCAAGTACAAGGAAGAGGCAGAGAAATATAAGGCTGAAGTAGAACAGCTCAAGTCTGAGCTCGAGAAAACCAAAGAGGAAGATAAGAAGAAAAAATAGTAGTACCCTTGAACTCTGGTGCTGAGGCTGGGGGAGTGGACTGACGCGGTAGAGCGACCGCGTGAGAGGCTGAGCGAAGTGGATCGCGATTACCACCCATTGTCGGGTGGTTTTTTTATATAAAGCCCGCCAATGGTAGGCACAGAAACTGATACCGTCCAACTTACCAGACTATCTGTCGCCCGCCAGTTCGCCTGGTATTATATATCTGGGCGGGCCTAACCCGCAAGACTCTTGCGCCCAGTTCTGCGGGTGGATCCTGAGCACTACCCCACCACCATACGGTCACACGAGAGGGCGGGGGCTCTCACTATGACCGGGGTCGCTCGCCTTCCAGAAAGTATCTGAAATCGGCGACGCCTTATAGGGCGCGCCATTGCGCGCGTAGCCGTCTTTTCACTTGTGGCGCGGCACTCCATGGACGCAGCTTCTGTGCCCACCACTGGTGGGCTTTTATGTTAGTCTATCGGCTGATGCCCTCATTGTCAATGTTGCTGTAGTAAATCTACATGTGAGATTTACCATCTTAGGCTAATCTATTGTATCTCACATCTCTTTCTAGTGCACTTCATCCCAGTTGACACCATAACCAACCTCCACTATCAGGGGAACGGCAAGAGATGCGACCGACTCCATCTTTTGTTTAACTATGCTGGCGATCTCTTCTGCAACACTGGCCTCAGCTTCTAAAACCAGTTCGTCATGGACCTGCATGATCATCTGGGCCGGCGCCGATTCTTGCTCCAGCTCTTGGTCGATTTGAATCATCGCAAGTTTAATGATGTCGGCAGCGCTGCCCTGAATCGGTGTATTTATGGCCGTGCGCTCAGCAAAGCTCCTAACGTTGTGATTGCGGCTGTTCAGGTCGGGCAGAAATCTCTTGCGGTTAAAGATGGTGGTGACGAACCCCTGCTCGCGGGCCACCTCTGGAATGTTTTTTACATACGAACGCACTCCCTGGTAGCGCTCAAAATAGCGATCAATGATCTCTCGCGCCGTTGCTTGGGGTATATCCAGATCTCTTGCGAGCCTGAAGGGACTCATGCCATAAATGATACCAAAGTTAATGGTCTTGGCCTGACGTCGCATCTCCACAGTGATCTCATCTGGAGGGAGCCCAAAGATTTCAGCCGCGGTGCGGAGGTGGATATCTTCCCCGCTATGAAATGCATCTATTAGTGCCTCGTCTTCAGAGTAATGCGCCAGGATCCTCAGTTCGATCTGGGAATAGTCTGCTGAAATGAGGACACACCCAGGGTCGGCCACAAAGGCGCGACGGATCTTTCTGCCCTCCTCGGTGCGTATGGGGATGTTTTGAAGATTCGGCTCGCTGGAGCTCAATCTGCCTGTAGCGGTAATTGTCTGGTTGTAGGAGGTGTGTATTCGACCGCTGTCTCGCTTTACCATACGGGGCAAAGCTTCCACATATGTGTTTTTCAGTTTTGTGAGACTTCGATAGTGGAGCACCTCATCAGGCAGAGGATGGTATGTGGCGAGGCTCGATAGCACGTCCATGGAGGTGGAGTAACCAGTTTTGGTCTTTTTCCCCACAGGCAAACCCAGCTTATCAAAGAGAATTTCCCCCAACTGCTGCGGTGAGTTGATATTGAAGCGTTCCCCCGCCATCTCGTAAATTTTCCCGGCGCTCACCTCTAAGCGCTTGCTGAAGTCTTCAGCAAGCCGCCCCAGCCGGTCCACATCCACCCGCACCCCTTTCATTTCCATTCGCGCTAGTACCCGCACGAGAGGAAGTTCGATTTCATGGAACAGCGAAGCTTGGTTGGCGGCCTCCACCTCTGCATCGAGAACTTTGGCAAGTCGCAAGGAAAAGGCCGCCTGGTCTCCTGCGTAGATTAAAACCCGCTCCATTGGTACACTTGCTATACTGTGCTGTTTTCTGCCAGTTCCCACCAGCTCTTCGAGCGAAAGCAGCGTCACATTGAGATGCTCTTTAGCTAAAGCGTCTAGATTTTGCACCCTTTTGCTTGGGTCCAAGACATATGCCCCAAGCATGGGATCGAACTGCATGCCTGCGAGTTCAATGCCAAGCCTTTTCAAGGCAATCCAAGCTAACTTGCTGTGATGGGCGATTTTGGCAACACCAGGATCACTTAGGACCGGTGCCAGAATTTGCAGTACCTTGGCGCGATCCAACGGGGTGGAAACGGAATCATGATCATGCCCAAAGGGTAAATAGCATGCAGATTCTTCGGCCCAAGCCAAGGCCATGCCCACAAGCTCGGACCCCAAAGGATCATCATCGGCTGTGAGTATACTGATGGCAATCTGTTTGGCCTTGTATATTTTTGAAATGACCTCCTCAAGGCCGTCAAATGAGGTAATGAGGTCATAATTACGTTTGATTGCGGCAGGCTCGATGACCTCTTCTTTTACTTCCAGTTCTTGGAGGAATTTCTTGAACTCCAGCTCCCGATACAGGCTGATCAGTGTGTCTCGATCCGGTGCGCCCAGCTCAAGGTGTTGCCAGTCTTTAACCAGCGGCACCTCGCAATGTATCGTAGCAAGCTGTCGTGATAGTTTGGCCTCCTCCGAGTAAGTCTCCAGCTTCTCGCGCTCCTTCTTCCTGGGAATCTTTTCCAGATTGGACAGAAGCCTTTCAACGCTGCCAAACTCCTTAATCAAACGGACTGCAGTCTTGGGGCCGATTCCGGGTACCCCTGGTATATTATCACTACTGTCTCCAGCCAATCCCATTATCTCCACTAGTTGCGAGGCTGAGACGCCGAAACGCTCCTCAACCTCCTTAGGCCCCATAACCTCATCTTTCATAGTGTCCCACATGTGCACCCTGGGACTTACCAGCTGAAGCAAGTCTTTATCACCTGAGATCATAACTACGTCCATCCCCTCCCCGCTTGCCCAGGTCGCCAGAGTCCCAATGATGTCGTCTGCTTCATATCCGGGAATCTCCAGACAGGGGATGCGATAGCCATTAATCAGCCTTTTGATATAGGGCATCTGCACCGAGAGGTCTTCGGGCATTTGGGGCCGATTCGCCTTATATTCCGAGCTGAGGTCGTGGCGAAAGGTGGGGCCGGGTGCGTCCAGGGCGATGGCAATATATTCAGGACTCTTCGCCTTGAGGACCCGATTGAGCATGCCGATGAAACCAAAGACTGCGTTGGTTGGTATGCCTGTGGAGGTGCTCAGATGCCGAACCGCATAAAATGCCCGGTATATGTAGGAGCTACCGTCGATAAGGTAAAGTATACCCTTTGGTGAGGTCATAGAGATCTTCCTAAGGAATTAGGATTTAAGCTTCTATGGTTGGCTTGGAAAGGAAGTTCGCTTGCTGAATTCCTAAATCCCTGAATGCCGTAATCCCCAAATTGTTCTTGATTCTGGATTTCCTGGAGGTATGTCAGTCGCTAATTATGTCTGACTAGCTTTTTATAGTTCCGCCAAAACTCTTTCTGCCAATGAGGTAAGCTGCGAGCTAGAACCAGTGATGGAAAGGATTTCAAGCTTGTTCTTGAACCCTTCTCTTTCCACAAGCGACCTTTCAACCGCCAGCGTTTTCAGAGCCTCAATGACCTGCACCACCACCTCAACATCTTTGAAATCCAGGAGCAGCATCAAGGTGCTCCAATCCTCGGGGAGTCCGTACGTTTTCAGATACTTTTTTACTGAAGCGGCAAACTTGCTCGTGCCGTAGTGGCTGTGGATGGCATTTAGTGCCTTCTTATGCTCTTTGCCACCCTTTTCGCCCTGGAAGAGCTTATCCACTTCTTTCAAGTACTGTTCTTTCGCCCAAGTGGAACGAAGAGATTTCTCTTGCTTGCTTGACTCGTCCCGGCTTACATGACGACTTCTGTCTCGCTTCCGGTCGATTTCACGCCAGCTAGGTCTCTCTCGTTCATCTGAGTCAGAGTCAAAAGCTGCTGCCATGGTTGTACTCCTTATCAAAAAACTTTAGGTAGATATTAAAACCGGCAGGATCCAGCTCCTGGCAGGAATGAAGTACAGAGGCTTGTACTTAGAGCTTATCTCAATAGGGTACTTTACGCAATGCTAATCTCAGGATTTTAGGTTTCGGGTGTCACTAAAAAATAAGTGCTGAAACCTGAAAA
Organism: Deltaproteobacteria bacterium; assembly: GCA_020347625.1. GTDB lineage: Bacteria > Desulfobacterota > Syntrophobacteria > BM002 > BM002 > BM002. The sequence continues at coordinate 1,315,686 of CP070735.1, read as the reverse complement.
CTGAACACTAAAACCTTGGTCATTGCTATTTGGATTTTTCCTTGACTTTAAAGAATCGATTAAGTATCAAAATATGTTTACCCTTTGATTGTGGAGTTGGTTACGGACCATGCTAATAACTGGGATTAAAGGTATAAATGACATTTTGCCCGATGATGTTGGAAAGTGGCAGTGGGTGGAGTCTGTTGCCAGAAGAATTTTCTCCAACTTTGGCTTCCAGGAAATACGGATTCCGCTCCTTGAGAAAACCGAGCTTTTTGCCCGCAGTATAGGGGAGAGCACCGACATTGTCGAAAAGGAGATGTATACCTTTCCTGACCGCAACGGACAACTTCTTACCCTCAGACCCGAGGCTACCGCATCAGTAGTTCGGGCATTCATTCAGCATAGACTCCACCTAAACCCCACCATGCGAAAATTCTATACGATTGGGCCCATGTTCCGTCATGAACGCCCGCAAAAGGGCCGTTACCGCCAGTTTCACCAGATCAACGCGGAAGTTTTTGCCATGGATGACCCCATGGTCGACGCCGAGGTTATTTACATGCTCCTAGTGTTCCTAGAAGAGTTGAATATACCTGACGTCACGCTTCACATTAATTCCATGGGTTGCCCAGATTGCCGCCAACCTTTCCGAAAGTCCCTGACCGAATACCTCGGCAGGGTGAGCGACAAACTCTGTTCAGATTGCCAACGACGTAGACTTACCAATCCTCTGCGCATCTTTGACTGTAAAGTAGAGCCCTGCAAACAACTGGTGCGCGAGGCCCCAGTTCTACTTGATTATCTGTGCAATGATTGTCTGAGCAACTTTGAAGGTGTCAAGGAGCATCTGACCAGTCTTGGGATTGGTTATACAATTGATCCTCACATGGTCCGTGGTTTGGACTATTATAACAGGACCACCTTTGAGGCACTCACCCCACATCTGGGCGCCCAAAATGCCGTGGGTGGAGGAGGCCGTTATGACGGCCTCATGGAAACACTCGGCGGCCCCGATTTGCCAGCCACTGGTTTCGCCATTGGCATGGAGCGGCTTATTCTGCTCTTGGATGAAAAAATTGAGATTGAAAAGGACTCGAACCGCCTTTTCTTAGCCTGTCTGGGCAATGAATGCCAAAAAAGGGGGTTTCAATTTGCGCAGCAACTCAGGCTCCGGAATATTTTTGTGGAGATGGACTATGAGTCTAGAAGCCTAAAGGCTCAGATGCGGCGAGCTGACAAGCTTGGAGCCACACATGTACTTATTCTTGGCGATGATGAACTGGCCAAGGGTGTGGCAACGCTGCGCAACATGGAGACATCCGTCCAGGAAGATATTCCTCTTGAAGGAATCGTGGAGGAACTCCTGCAGAGGTTGAGATCAGCGATGTGAGATGTAGACAATCAGGAATTGCGAATTAAGGGATTAAGGAATTGAGTCTGGTCTCGAAAAATCCCTGAATTCCTCAATCCCTAAATTCCTGAATTTGATTCTCATATCTCACATCGTTTTTGCAAATTGAAAAAGGTATTCTATGAACTTTGACTCTTTAGGTGACTGGGAGCGTACCCACGACTGCTGCACCCTTGGTTCCGATTACACCGGCGCTGAGGTTATTCTCATGGGTTGGGTGCAAAGGCGTCGGGATCACGGGGGTCTCATCTTTATCGATCTTCGTGACCGGGCCGGTATCACTCAAGTCGTGTTCGATCCCCAGCGAAATGCAGAAGCACATCAACGCGCCCACGCCCTGCGGCCTGAGCATGTCATAGGAGTACGCGGTGAAGTCCGCTTTCGTCCTGAAGGCATGACTAATCCCAAACTGAAAACTGGGGAGATTGAGGTTATCGTGGATGAGTATCGCCTTTTCAATACCTCCCTCACTCCCCCGTTTCAAGTGGAACCGGAGGTAGACGCCGGTGAAAACTTGAGATTGCGCTACCGTTTCCTGGACTTGCGTCGCCCCAACATTTTTCAGAATTTGCGAACTCGACATAACGCTGCTCAGGCCGTGCGTCAATATCTCAATGAAAACGGTTTTTTGGAGGTGGAAACACCGGTACTGACCAGGAGCACTCCCGAGGGGGCTCGCGACTATCTTGTCCCAAGTCGCGTCAATCCCGGTAAGTTTTATGCCCTGCCTCAGTCTCCGCAATTGTTCAAGCAACTACTCATGATGGCTGGCTTCGACCGTTATTATCAGATCGTCAAGTGTTATCGGGATGAAGACCTACGGGCCGATCGTCAACCAGAATTTACTCAGGTTGACATTGAGATGGCTTTCGTAGACGAGGACCAGATTTGTCGGCTTACCGAGGGACTGCTCGGCCATCTCTTCGAAAAAATTCTTGACCATAAACTTCAACTCCCCTTTCCCAGGCTAACCTATGACGAAGCACTGGCACGGTATGGCACTGATAAACCTGACACCCGGTTCGGTATGGAATTGGTGGATGTTTCACCGGTTTTTGCCGACAGCAATTTTCAAATATTTGCCAAGTTAATTAAAGCTGGCGGCATGGTTAAGGCGCTGAATCTTAAAGGACAGGCAACGTTGCCACGGAGTGACCTGGACAAGATGCAGGGTAAGGAGAACCTGGTAAACCACTACGACATACAAACCGGTGCCCAGGGTGTCGCCTGGATCAAGGTACAAGAAACTAACTGGCAAGGGCCAGTGGCCAAGAACCTCACTATGGGCGAAAAGGAACTTCTCGCCGACACTGCCGGTCTTGAGCCAGGAGATCTCATTCTTTTTGTTGCTGGCGAATCTCGGGTGGTAAACCCTACTTTGGACACTCTCCGCTCCCACTTCGGCCGCCGACTCGGCTTGATGGACAATAAACAATTCCAGTTTACTTGGATCACCCGTTTTCCGCTGTTGGAATACGATCATGACACCAAGCGCTACCTGGCTGTTCACCATCCCTTTACAGCCCCGGTGGAAGAGGACATAGGCTTACTCACCGACCACCCAGAGCAGGCACGCAGCCGGGCCTACGATCTCGTCCTAAACGGCAATGAGATCGGCGGAGGCAGCATCCGCATTCATCACCATAATTTGCAGAGGCAAGTATTCCAGGCCCTGGGAATTGATGAGGAAGAGGCGCAGCAAAAATTTGGCTTCATGTTGGAGGCCCTCCAGTATGGTGCGCCACCTCATGGCGGCATCGCTCTTGGTTTCGACCGGCTGGTCATGCTAATGTGCGGCGCCACCTCTATCCGCGACGTGATCGCCTTTCCCAAAACCCAGAAAGCCGGCTGCCCCATGACTCAAGCCCCCGAAAAGGTAAGTCTGGAGCAGCTTCTAGAGCTTTCCCTAAAACTGGATCTACCCGGATAATTCAGCAAGCGGCATGCAGCTAGCAGCGGGCAGCTTTTTCTGTTTATTCTTGCTGCCGGCTGTCTACTGTCTGCTGCCAGCTGTCTGCTGCCGGCTGTTAAGTGGACGGTTATAATAAAAGATTGACAATTCGGAGAAATGTCCCTTAACATGCGGCTTCACACGCAGGTTTCCTCCTTTTTTTAGAACTGATGGGAGATCTTAGACAACACACTTTTTCCACGCAGGTGAAATCATGGCACGGTGGAACAAACACAAAAGGGTATTGGAACATCAACACAGCAAATTTTGGGTTTATCGACTCCACGATGTACCCGAACCAAACCTCCAAAGGGAGGTATTTCCTTACGAGCAGATAAGCCGGATAGATTTCGACCACAAACTAATCTCCATTGACCCGGCTGAAGAGTTGCTCATTACGGACACCACCTTTCGCGATGGTCAACAAGCCAGACCACCGTACACGGTTCAACAAATAGAAACCATTTTCGATCTGTTGCATCGACTCAGCGGCCCAAACGGTGTGATCAGACAGACTGAATTTTTCCTTTACAGCAATCGCGATAGAGAATCTGTTGAGCGCTGCTTGGACAAGGGATACCAATATCCTGAGATCACTGCTTGGATAAGGGCAGTTGAGCAAGATCTGGACTTGGTTCTTGAGATGGGACTCAAAGAGACGGGAATCCTCACCTCGGTCTCCGACTACCACATTTTCTATAAGCTCAACAGTAGCCGAGCCAAGGTAATGGAGAAATATTTGGCAATTGTCCGGGCTGCCCTGGACAAAGGAATTATTCCGCGCTGCCATTTTGAAGACATTACGCGCTCTGACATTTACGGATTTTGTGTGCCCTTTGCCATTGAACTCATGAAACTCAGGGAGGAGACATCCATAGATATCAAAATCCGACTTTGTGACACACTCGGCTTTGGTGTGACCTACCCAGGCGCCGCCTTACCGCGGTCTGTTCCCAAGCTGGTCAGGGCAATGATAGACGATGCTGGGGTGCCGGGTAAACTTCTCGAGTGGCATGGCCACAATGATTTTCACAAGGTGCTGATCAATGCTACTACTGCCTGGCTCTATGGCTGTTCTGCAGCAAACGGCACACTTTTGGGTTTTGGCGAAAGAACTGGCAACGCCCCAATAGAGGGACTTATCATCGAACACATCAGCCTCATGGGTCACGATAACGGCATAGATACCACCGCCATTACCGATATGGCTAACTATTTTGCTCGCGAACTGGGCTACAAGATCCCGTCCAATTATCCTTTCGTTGGGAGCGACTTCAATGCCACCAGCGCCGGTATTCACGCCGACGGCCTAATCAAGAACGAGGAGATCTATAACATCTTTGATACAACTAAGATTCTTAAGCGACCAGTCAGCATCACCATTACAGACAAGACAGGCATCGCTGGTGTGGCCTATTGGGTCAACAGTCGTTTGGGACTGGAGGGTGAGGCCGCCATCAACAAGCGTCACCCTGGAATCATCAAGATCCACAAGAGGATCATGCAGGAATACGAAGGGGGACGCGTTACCAGCATCTCCCGCAAGGAAATGGAACATTGGGCCCGCCAGTATCTCTCTGAATATTTTGTCAGCGAGTTTGACCTCCTTAAAGAGAAGGCTTATGGGCTGGCAGCTCATCTTGTGGAGGAAGTGGTGGAATCCGATGAAATCAAATCAATGGACCCCACCCGTCAAGAACCAGTGCTCCAGAGCCTTCTGGATCTCAATCCCTTTATCCAATACATATATGTCACCGACCGAGAAGGGATCAAGAATACCAGGAATATTACGCACATTTCTGATCGTGCCAAGTATGATAAAGCGCAAGTTGGGGAAGACCTCTCTGATCGCGACTGGTTTATTAATCCCATCAAGGATGGCAAGGTTCACATAACTGACTTTTACAAATCCATCTATACAGGGGCTTTGTGCATAACGGTATCAGCACCCATTCGCGATGCGGCCGACGATATGGTAGGAGTTCTCGGACTCGACATTAGATTCGAAGAATTGGCTAAACTGGAAGAAGAGGCAGAGTTCTAGGACCCTTCCTCACCAGCAGAGAAAGACCGGCTTAGGGCTATATCAGGACAGTATTTAGATGTGGGATATAGGATATGCGATATGCGATAGAGATAAGAGTGCTTAATCCCAGATCTCACATCGCAGATCGCAGATCGCGAAGCCGTAGCACAGGAAATCCTTTCCGCATGTTGCTTCTCGCTTTTTCGTTCCTTCTTGTCGCCTGCGGTAGCACCCCTCCTCCCCAGAGTCCAGGGTATAACTCAACCAATGACAAACGCCAGAAAAAAAGTGCACCTTACGAAGTGCACGGCAAGCGTTACTACCCACTTTCCACCTCGGCCGGCTTCGTCCAGCGTGGCCTAGCTTCGTGGTACGGGCGCAAGTTCCATGGCCGCCTTACCGCCAATGGAGAACGTTACAACATGTACGGCCGCACCGCCGCCCATAAAACCCTTCCTTTCAATACGTATGTGCGGGTGACCAATTTGAGTAACGGCAGAAAAACTGTGGTTCGTGTAAATGACCGGGGTCCTTTTGTAAGAGGTCGGATCATTGATCTTACGCTTACCGCAGCCAATGAACTGGTAATGGCGGACGATGGTGTGGTGCCGGTTAAAATAGAGGCCTTGGGCTACGTCAAAAAGAAGCGTAAAGCCGGAAAATGGGTGCGCGAATACGTGAAACCTGATAGCTATCAGTTGGGAGATTTTACCATTCAGGTTGGCGCTTTTGCAGAACGGGAAAATGCCATGCGGTTGCATGCGTCCTTAAGCCGCAGGTACCGCGACACAACTGTCCAAATCTTTGACCGTGGCGATCAAAGATTCTACCGGGTGAGGGTGGGACGTTATTCTCACCTAGATCAGGCCGAAGCCGGTGCCGAACGTTTGCAGAAAAAGGGTTTTCCCAACGCCTTTGCGGTCGCAAGGGATAGATAAAGAATAAGAGGACCTGACTTTGAGCTGGTCCTTCTTTGATGCGGGCGTCTGCTGGATTAATGGAGCAATGATCACTACAATTTTAGTTGAAATTTTGCTTTTAGCTTTTTCCAAGACTCCAGTACTCCAAACACCTTGCCATCTTTACTGACAAAGCCAATTAACTTTATCCCGGACCAAAGAATCCGGTTTCCGGGACCCTGATGAGGTTGCTATGAATATCCTGACCTATCCTACTGCAGAGGCGGAAGTCCGAATTGAGCGAATTGTTAACCGGTCTCTTTCATATTCGGTGGATGTTGAGCATACTGTGAGGGAAATCATCGAAGCGGTGCAAGCCGAGGGTGATTCTGCCCTGTTACGCTATACCCGCCAGTTCGATGCACCCGAAATAAAATTAGAGGAGCTCAAGGTTAGCGACTTAGAAATGACAGAAGCGGCCAAGGAGGTTGACTCTGACTTTAGCGATCTTGTCCAGCGTGCCAAGGACAACATTGCCGCCTATCACCAGGCACAAAGGCAGTATTCATGGTTCATCCCTTGTAAGGACGGCTCCATCCTCGGTCAGATGTTTGCACCGGTGGCAGCAGCGGGTCTGTACATTCCAGGTGGACGGGCTGGGGAAACCCCCCTCATTTCCTCTCTGCTCATGAACAGCATTCCTGCGATCATTGCTGGAGTTCCCCGTCTGCAGGTGGTGACGCCGCCTCGCCAGGACGGCAGCATTAACCCCTATCTCCTTGTGACCGCACAGCTGCTCGGAATTAGCGAGGTTTTCAAGGTGGGAAGCGCTTGGGCCATAGCAGCCCTTGCTTTCGGCACTGAAACCATACCTGCAGTGGATTTGATCGTGGGCCCAGGGAATATCTACGTTACCCTGGCCAAAAAGCTTCTGGCTGGTCAAGTTGGGATCGATATGATAGCCGGGCCTAGCGAAATTCTTGTTATTGCCGACGCCAGTGCCAATCCCCAGCACGTAGCTGCCGATCTACTAAGCCAGGCGGAGCACGATCCCATGGCAAGTGCACTTCTGCTTACTCCGGATGCAGAGTTGGCTGAAGCTACTGCTGCTGCTCTAGAGGAACAGCTGGCCGAACTCCCCAGACGACAGGTAGCTGAGGAATCCTTGGCCGCATTTGGAGGTATTGTCCTGGTGAGCGATTTGGATACTGCCCTGGCCCTGGCAAATAAGATAGCTCCTGAACATCTGGAATTGCTGGTGGAACAACCCTTCCAGTTTTTAGGAAAAATCCAAAACGCCGGCGCTGTTTTTCTTGGGCACCACTCTCCCGAACCTGTGGGAGATTATTTTGCCGGCCCCAGTCACGTCTTGCCCACGGCCGGCACAGCCCGTTTTGCCTCGGGTCTGAGTGTGGATCACTTCATTAAAAAGATTAGCGTGATCTCCTATTCTTCAGAGGCCCTGATGCGAGACGCAGCAGATATCATGCGGTTGGCCGAACTGGAGGGTCTCGAAGCTCACGCTCGGTCGGTGAAAGTAAGACTGGAGAAGTAGCTGGCAATGGTCTACACATTCTCTGCCTAATGAGTCTCACGCAAATAGACAGCAATGGGGAGGGATCATGAAGAAAACCATTAGAAAAATAAGTTCGATTTTTTTGACTCTGATCGTAGCGATGTCAATGGCAGGGTTTGTGCGCGCAGAGGAAAAGCTCATACCCAAAATCGATAATTTTATTATCCTTGTAGATCATTCGGGATCCATGTTTCTGAAACAGTCGGGTGGGGTTTCAACCAAAGCGAAACAAGCCAAGGACATACTCCTTGTCATGAACGATCGTATTCCTGAACTTGGCTATGTGGGTGCCATACAGGTGTTTCCACCCAATAGAACACTCATAGGACCCCAAAAATACGATCGTATTTCCTTTGCAGGTGCCATTAAAAGCCTACCAGAGAAGGGGAAAATCTTTGGGAACAGGACCCCCTTGGGCAGAGGGATTTTAGATTTAAACCAAGTCATAAAAGATATGCCTCCAGGCAAGACGGCAGTCATTATTATGTCCGACGGTGAAGAAAATGCAGGTATAGATCCACTGAAGGCAACAGCGAAAATGACAGCCGACCATCCGAACATATCTTTTAGCTCGATCTCTTTAGCCGATAAAAAGGACGGGAGAGCCATACTGGAACAAATCATCAGAACAAGCGATGGCGTTTCCGCTGAGGCAAGTGAATTGTCTGCAAATGAGGCGGTTCTAAATCGTTTTGTCGAAGACGTCTTTTACCGTGTTGAAGTTACCTTGGACAGTGATGGTGATGGCGTTATTGACGACATGGATAGATGTCCCGGTACGCCGAGAGGGGTTGAGGTAGACTCACAGGGTTGCCCGCTGGACAGCGATGGTGATGGGGTGGTCGACGACCTGGATCGGTGTCCTGATACACCTTCAGGGGTGGCTGTAGATAGCTCTGGCTGTCCTCTCGACGGTGATGCTGACGGTGTACCTGATTATTTGGACAAATGTCCCAATACGCCCAAAGGAGCCACAGTGAACCAAGTCGGATGCTGGGCTCTTAAGGCGACGATGCTATTCGATACGAACAGCTCCTATGTAAAGGATGAGGCCTATCCACTTTTGGATGAGGTGGTAACCATCCTCCAAGATAATCCCGAGATAGAGGTGGAAATTCAGGGACATGCGGACAGCACAGGGACCGCAGAATACAATCTATGGCTCTCCGAGAGGCGCGCCAGTAGGGTGATGGATTATCTGTTAAGCAAAGGTATTGATCCCGACCGGCTTGAAGCCAAGGGTTATGGTTCCACCCAGCCGGTGGCATCCAATGACACGGAGGAAGGGCGAGCTCAGAACCGCAGGGTTGAATTGAAACGCATTTTTTAGGTCTCAGGGATAAGAGTATCACATATTTACCGTCCGCTCTGTGAGTCCACTGAATAAATTAGACTGATAGTGCGTAGCGCCTACTGCACAGTCGAGAGCGCTGCCAGCTTTTCGAGTTCTTTGTCGTATGGGTCAATAACTGGCTCCCAAGAATATCTCTCCACGTGAAATAAGAAATCCTCTCTTTTGTCTGCTTCCCTCACATCGGCTCCCACCATGGCTCTTCAGGTCGGATCGATGGGGCGTTATCTGTGGCATGCCACTGCTTAGCTAATCCACCATAACTTTCAGTCGATATCCCAAAGAAGAAATGACAAAGAGTGACAGGTTCTTGTTGCACAAGGCGCCTGTTGGTCGTACTATTAAGATGTAACCCATGAACGATAGATGACCGTCACTAGAAGTTAGGCTAGATCACATTTAAGTCTAAAATGACAAGGAGTGGGTGCCAGGACTCATTACCTGTAATGTACTATCGAACTTTTGCAGTGTTTCTCTCTGGCAACACCTAGTCCCTCCAAAACAAACTCCCCTTCTTATTGAGCTTAGTCTTTCCGGGTAAATGCTTATACAACGCACTACAACTTAGTCCCCTAGTTAGCCTGTTTCAACTACCAGAGTCTGCCCCGAAGCAAAACCGTCTGCTCCCACTTCCTTGGGGGAGATAAGAGGCAATGCTAAAGTTGACCATTGATCAGCTCCTCGAGGCTATAGAACACCTCTACAGAGCTGTAAAGATCCTGAGGTCAGTGCTCGAAGAGATTGAGGAGGGCGCGATGAGAGGGATCGAGATTTCAAACAACCTGGCCACAGCCTGGTTCCAAGTGAATTGCTGTCGCCTCTATACCGAGTCAAACGTCAACCTCGAAGAGCTCAACGTGGAGGCCATGGGCCTGATCAATGATGCAAAATGCATGATAGATAGCCTCATTAGTTGGCAAAAAGGAATGACCCCTCATGGAAAGCTCTACATGACTTACAGTATCAGATCAGCAGAAGCGGACTTGAACCTTGTTTTAACTGAGCTGGAAAGTTGGCTGAGCACCAAGAGAAGTGGCATGGCGGTGAAAAAGTTCTTGGCATAGTAGCAACTTCTATTTAACTGCTTTCTCTACACACCCAGCACCTGAAGTACCCATGGTATTTAATCATGTTTTTCTTATTGACACCATTGTACACCCTGAGATATCGTAATACAATATAAGCTATTCTTTTTGTATATCAACACAATATATATGAATTAAATTGGGAAAAACGTGAACCTCAAAATGTGTTTTCTTCGCTCCTAACAGAATTCAGTCTTTTCTGTTGGGAGTCATAGGCAATAGCTCAAGTAAGCCAAACCGTGTGATCAAACTCCATTTCTTGTAGTTTTCAACTATCCTTCTTCTCCTGTGCTCAATGTTCTTTTCGGTTTTAAAGAGCGCCGGGACACTTCTCACATCCGCTAGTTTTGAGCATCAATTCTTTTGTCAACCCAGCAGCTCCAGTGGCTACATCTCCTGCAATCTCTAGCTAGTACTAGGGCCGGAGTCCGCTATCCTTCTTTCTTTAAGGAACGACGGAGTCCGGGAGCATTGAAATTATAACAAGCGTAAACAGGGAGGTTTGCTATTTAATCACAGTTACTTCGGTATTACCCCGGTTAATTCAGAAATGCCGGGAATTGCTAACAAAATAGCAAAATTAAGGAGGAATATATTATGGCGAAGTATGACCCCACCAAACAGGAAGACTGGCAGATTGGAGAGCTCGCCGAAGAGGAACTGGATTTTAACCGGCAGTGCGACAAGATCGGCATCTTGCCCGAAGAGCGCATCCCGATGGGCCGGAAAATCGGCCGGGTAGAATACATGAAGATCCTGGAGCGCCTGAAGGACGAGAAGGACGGCTATTACATCGATGTCACCGCCATCACCCCCACCCCCCTGGGGGAAGGTAAGACCGTGACCAGCATGGGCCTGGTTGAAGGCCTGGCCGCGCGCGGCGTGAACGTTGGCGGAGCCATCCGGCAACCCTCCGGCGGCCCCACCATGAACATCAAGGGCACCGCGGCCGGCAGCGGCATCGCACTATTGATTCCCATGTCCGATTTTTCCCTGGGCCTCACCGGGGATATCAACAATATCATGATCGCCAACAACCTGGCCATGGTGGCGCTCACCTCGCGGCTGCAGCACGAGTTCAACTACGACGACGAGCGACTGGCCAAGATCCCCCTCAAACGGCTGAACATCGACC
>CP070735.1:1281176-1304167 GCA_020347625.1 Deltaproteobacteria bacterium | reverse complement strand
AAACATTCTCAAACTGGAATTACGGAGTAATGAGGTGCTGCTTATTTCAGATTGTATATTGCACAATCTTAAAGTTACAACTGATATATATCCGCAATCCGAAATCCGCAATCTACACTCCTAAAGCTTTCGCCACTTCTCACGCCGCTTTCTCTCCTTCTTGGATAATCTCTTCGCGGGCCCCTTCTTGCTTGTGCCCTGCTTGGCACTCCATCCCTCCTCTTCATCTTCTTCTGCCGCACCCTTTAAATCAAGATACAGTGCCATTTCCATCTTTGCTTCAAAATCTTTTGAATCTATGACCACTGAACCGCACGTTTCCGCATAGCTCGCTAAATCCCGGTCTGAAGTCACAACGAGAACTTTCTTTCCCTCCTTATGGCAGAGCCGTTTAATTACCGCATCAGCCGTCTCACCTTGGGCCGAATAGATTACTTTTATACCTTTTTGTTGGATCTGCTCCTCAGCCAGCAGTGGTTTGTTGGCGCCGTCAAAAACTACAGTGATTCGGTGAGCCCTGGTGCGTTTATATTGCCTCAAGCGATCCAGCAGTGCGTCTCTTCCCAGTTCCAGGGCCAAATCATCCTCGGACTTCAACGTCGTAGACTGGCGAATAAGATTGTACCCATCTATAAGCACATGCACTGCCATTATCCTACCCTCAGTTTGGGAGGCAAAATTCGGTTATCTAACCAGGATAAAACATAGGAATAGTGGAAAATTGGAAAACGATCAGTTGCTTTACTCCGCAAATAAGATAGGGGATTCACCACAGAGCCACGGAGGACACAGAGGAGGTGGATTTTTCCCTGGCCGGGAGACGACGCGGCCAGGGAAAAGAGCCTCCGCCTCAGGCGAATGCTCTTTAGCCTACGCCAACCGTTGACATGAAGACGTGCGGTTGTTAGATCGTGCCCGGAGGGCTGCGATCTTTTGCCCGATCGCCGTCTCCCGATCGGGCAAAAAAGAAAACGGACTCTGTGCTCTCTGTGCCTCCGTGTTTACCAAATAATTGTGGATATCCAAATCTAGTATCGAAAGATGCAAGTTAAGCTAATAGACATTTTCCGAGATTCCATCATTCCAGCGCCCCAAAGTAATCTTCGACGAGCAATCCCCCCAACGGCAGGACTGACCTCGTCCATCGAAGATCCCGCTAAGCAGGGAAGGACCAGGTTTTCTATCACTAACATAAAATTAGCAATTCAGGAGGGATTTGGTGACATCAGCTTTTTGAGGGTGACGCGCCTTTTCGGAAAAGATCCAAAATACGTTGAAGGTCCTGGTCGGAATAAAACTCGATTTCGATTCTACCCCGCTTTCCGCGGCGGGTGATCGTCACTTTGGTTCCGAAGTGACGAATGAGTTGATCCAGAACAGCGCGCATATGGCTATCCAGTTCCACAACAACCTTGGGCTTCTTCTGCTTCTTCAGAAGACTCTGGACGAGCTTTTCAGTCTCACGAACTGAAAGCCCTTTCTTGAGAATGGTATTGCGCGCTCGCAACTGGACTGCTGAATCAGGCAAGGCTAACAGGGCTCGAGCGTGGCCCATACTCAAGACACCTTCAACCAAATCGTTGCGGACTTTATCAGGCAATTTGAGTAGACGAATCATGTTGGCAACAGTGGATCGATCCTTGCCAATCTTCTTGGCAATCTCCTCCTGGCTCAAACTGAAATCTTCCTGGAGCCGCTGGTAAGCCTCGCCCTCCTCTATGGGATTCAAATCCTTTCGCTGGATGTTTTCAATGAGAGCAAGTTCAAAGGATTCTGGTTCGGCCGTCTCTCTTATGACTACAGGGACTCTCTGTAAACCAGCCACCTGGGCAGCCCGCCAACGCCTTTCTCCAGCAATTATTTGGTAGCCTGTTTCTGTGCTTCTCACGAGCAGGGGCTGGAGGATGCCTCTTTCTCGGACCGAATCTACCAGTTCTTCGAAGGCTTTGTCCCGAACATTCTGCCGTGGCTGGTATGGGTTAGGGGTGATTTCCTCGATTTCACAGTAGAAAAAATGATCACTGGAGCTTGCCAAGAGATCAGCGTCAGGAATCAGTGCCCCCAGACCTTTACCCAACCCTTTCTTTCTTGTGTTTTTCTCCATGAATATTCTTGCCCGCCTTCTAAGTTTGGGGTCGCACCTTGAATGAAATGGGGTCTGGTTACTTCATGATTTATGGATCAAAGAACTAGCCATTGCGGCTTAACTCGCGCTTGATCACTTCTTTGGCCAGTTCCAAATATGCCCGTGCTCCCTTAGAGCCAATGTCATAAAGCAGCACAGGTTTTCCGTGACTGGGGCTCTCGCTAAGTCGAACATTGCGAGGTACGATCGTCTGAAATACTCTTCCCTTGAAGTGCGTTCTCACCTCACCCACCACCTGATGACAGAGATTGTTGCGGCTGTCGAACATGGTGAGCAAAATACCCTCGATACCAAGATTGGGATTGAGCGACCTTTTGACCAACTGTATCGTTCTGAGTAGCTGGCTCAAGCCCTCCATGGCATAGTACTCACATTGCAGAGGGATGATCACCGTCCTAGCGGCCGTGAGTGCATTCACTGTCAGCAAGCCAAGCGAGGGAGGACAGTCCATAATAATATAGTCATACTGGGAAACGACACTGCTTAAGACCTCCCGCAGTACCTTTTGTCTTTTCTCGATGACCTGCAGTTCAACCTCCGCGCCGATCAATTCTCTGGTTGCAGGTATGATATTCAAGTGATTCAGCATGGTGTTGTAGACTGTATCAGCAGGTTGAGTCTCATTGATGAGCAACTGGTAAAGATCTTTTTGAATTTGGTCTCGATAGAGACCCAGACCGCTAGTAGCATTCCCCTGCGGATCACAGTCTACCAGGAGAGTGCGCCGCTCGGCCACGGCAAGCGAGGCCGCCAGGTTTACGGAGGTTGTGGTCTTTCCAACTCCGCCTTTCTGATTAGCAATGGCAATGATCTTGGCCATAACACTTACCCGATCTCTGATTGATAAGTTGGATTCAATTTACTCAGAGGTAATAACCGTGCCTAGTTGATCTAGCAGACAACTCTACCTAATCTCTCGACTGCCTGCTGCCCAATGCTAACTGTCTGCTGACAAATAATCTGGCCCACAATAGCACACCACCTACAAATTTCAAAGAGAAATGGAAAGCCAAAGACTGGTTTCAGGGTGTCTTTGATAATCATCAATAATACCAATGTTATACGTGCTCAGTTAATCTAATTAACTATGAAATTCATGACCATTTTCTAGGGTAAATCTGTACCAATGTTTCACGTGAAACACTGATTACGATGGCCGCCTTTCCTTGGTTCCATTGTCGGATGAACCTGCCATGCGGAACCATCGGCCCTAATCCAATTTAATTGAACTAGGCAAGCCTCGCAAAGACAATCTTTTGTTCTTTCTTTATAGGGTCAAACTTTGTATCATTGTCCTCCGTTAAATATATCAACGTAGGGAGGACACTTGTATGGCGCTGGTAAATGAACACTACCTGAAGTTGAAAGCTGGCTACCTTTTCCCGGAAATAGCACGTCGGGTTCAGGCGTTTACAGACGCGAATCCAGAAGTTCAAATTATTCGATTGGGCATTGGTGACGTCACTCAACCCCTGCCACCTGCGATAATCGACTCCTTCCATCAGGCCGTTGGTGAGATGGGCAAATCCGAAACCTTTCGGGGATACGGCCCCGAGCAAGGCTATCAGTTTCTCATAGATCTGATCCTAGCGAATG
The DNA here is from genome assembly GCA_020347625.1 of Deltaproteobacteria bacterium. GTDB lineage: Bacteria > Desulfobacterota > Syntrophobacteria > BM002 > BM002 > BM002. The sequence continues at coordinate 1,300,425 of CP070735.1, read as the reverse complement.
ATTACGAGGCCAGGGGTGTTACTCTTGATTCCGAAGAAATCTTTGTCAGTGACGGCTCCAAATGCGATAGTGGCAACATTCAGGAAATCTTTGCGGTGGATAACGTCATCGCTGTCGCTGATCCGGCATACCCGGTCTACGTGGACACCAACGTCATGGCAGGCAGAACGGGTGAAGCTGATGCGCAGGGTCGTTACGATGGACTCTATTACATGCCATGCACTGAGACCAACGACTTCCTGCCCGAGTTGCCAGGCCGCAAGGTAGATGTCATTTATCTATGCTTTCCCAATAACCCTACGGGCGTTGTGGCGGATTCACAGGTACTGCAAGCATGGGTGGACTATGCCCTGGAAAACAAGGCGGTAATTCTCTTCGACGCCGCCTATGAAGCCTATATCACCGAACCGCACATCCCCCATTCCATATATGAGATACCGGGTGCAAAAGAATGCGCCATTGAGTTCAGGAGTTTTTCTAAAACAGCTGGGTTCACCGGCACTCGGTGTGCTTACACTGTTGTGCCCAAGGGTTTAGTGGCTCATACCGCGTCCGGCGAACCAGTAAGTCTCAACCGACTCTGGAACCGTCGCCACACAACCAAATTTAACGGCGTATCATATCCCGTACAGCTCGCGGCCGCTGCCGTGTACTCCGATGAAGGTAAGACACAGGTGAGGGAATTAATTGGTTATTATATGGAGAACGCCCGGATAATACGGGAAACCCTCAACTCTGCCGGTTTTACCGTGTACGGCGGAGTTAATGCACCTTATATCTGGATGAAGACCTCCGGCGGTATGAGTTCCTGGGAATTTTTTGATCTATTGCTTGCGGAAGCAAAGGTGGTGGGAACGCCCGGTTCAGGCTTTGGTCCATCCGGTGAAGGTTACTTTCGTCTCAGCGCTTTTGGAAATCGCCAAAACACTGAAGAAGCTGTCCAGCGCATCCACGAGAAAATCTCCCCCTGATTTAATCGGAAATGGAGTACTGGAGCGTTGGAGTATTGGAGTATTGCATAAGAATTGAAATGTGACGGGTTTCCTGATTCCACTACTCCATCAATCCAATACTCCAGTACTCCATGGCATCCCTCACAAGCAGGATCGTGGACCTCTGAATGCGCCATGGCTCCCTTTAGAAATCAGGTATAAATGTGTCAGTGGATGCCACACATCAGTGGGCTGTTTTGGGGGGAACGCGGATGGCCCACGCATCAAAAAGACTATTGTAACGGAGTATAAATACCCTGCCCTCGGTGGTGCGCACCTTGAAGTAATCTAATGGTGGTTGGTTGGACTCAAGCCCTCCCTCGTACCAGCGATCAATGACTTCCTCCACCTCCCAGAGTTGATCATCAAAGGTGAACGCCACGGGTCGCTCATTGGCCCGGTAGCCACTGTAGCATTCAACTTCTACACCTTCGTAAGGCATGGCCGTAACCATCGCGGCTAGAAAGCCGCTCCCACAGCCTCAATTTTTTAATTTATGGAATGTTCGAATATTCTGAAATATCAAATTCCAAGCACCAAATTTTGAATCTCAGTGTTCAGGTTTCTGCCTTCGTGTTTCTCATCCCTGACACCTGAAACCTGACACCCGAAACCTCTTTACGGTAGGCCGATATCGCTGAGGCGCCGGTCGTAAAGCTTACCGATGCCATATTCGGAGCGCCGCAGAAAGCGCTCTTTGGCCGGCCCGATTATTTGCATCTCCGGATGCTCTTGCTGCACCTCCAAGGCAATATTCATTTCTTTTGTGCATCCGGTGCTGTAAGTGGCGTCCTTGCCAAGCCATTCAGGAGGAACCGGACGTTTGAGTAATTTGAAGCCCGTCTCTATATCTTCCACCGTCTGGAATCTCCAGATGTCGATTAGCCCGCTATGCTGAACGACTTCCCACATATACATAAGGTCATCAGCGTCCATACCGGGAACGAAGTGCTCGGCTGGATTAATAATAAAGCTCTTCGTGTAACTTTTCCGAAGGTAATCCACAAAAACTTTGAGAAGTTGGGTAGCGGTTTCCATCTGACCAGGGATGCTGCCAATTATGGCGCTGTAGAAAATGACCTTTTCACCCCGACTCTTAGCAGCTGCCATTTGTCCGATGATACCCTGGGCTTTTTCCTTTAGATCTTGCTCTGAAAACTTTACCGCCTCCGGATGTTTCGGCTTGTAATTGACGACGACTTCATCCCCATCTACACCCAGTCGTAGATTGAAAACATCTCTGGTGAACTGAAAGGGTGTGCCAAAAAGCCGCCGCCACTGCTCTTCTCCTTTAGAAATAACCACATCAGCTTCTTTGAACATCCTTGCAAACGTGGTGGAGGTGAGCAAGAAATTCAGCCTTTCCTGGGTGCCGTCGGAAATGACGAAAAGCTGAGTGTCTGTTCTAAGTTTCTCCAAAAGTTCCCTTTTCGAGATGCCAGGATCCTTGATAAAGGAAGCACCCCTCAACTCTTCCACCAGAAGAGGATCGCGTTCAACATCATAACGGGTCACCTTGTTGAGATAGAAGCCATCCTTGACTACAAGCATGACCTTGTGCCCCCAGCCTAAAAGAAAACGAATTATTTTTAAATCGACGATGATTTCTCCTGCCTCGTTGCTCAGCCAAAGAATCTTTTTGGGGGTCACATTGCAAGAACCGGGGGCATCTTGGGGGCGCTGGAGATAAGCCAGGAGGGCGTCGGCTCCGTTGCCGGTCAAGGGCCTATTGAATATCGCTTTATAATCCACCGTTGAAGGCGCAGCTTCTCCCTTGCGGTCTTGCCAGAGTTCCCTCGCAACACAGAGCTTCATCAGCCTCTGGAGCTGAAGCTTGGCTGCTTCAGCCTTGAGGTCCTCCAGGCTCTCAAAACTCAGAACGGTCTGCTGGTCAATCCAGTTAAACATGTTCCAGAAATTGGGGCTTGAGATCAACGAATCCACCCTTTCGTTGCGCTGAACCTTGGCCGGGAATAATGGGGCGTCAATCTTGCTTTTATCAATAAAAATCTTGAAAAGTCGCTTTTTTAGCCGGGACGGCAGCATGATGCCATCATGGGTGTCGTGTTCAAATTTGATCCGAAGTAATTCTAAGAGAAAAGCTCGTCTGCGCTCGTCAGTGATGAGATCATTGACCAGTTGCTCCACTGCAGCCCACACCTCCTGATAGCGGGCATGCAGATAAGGTTTTGATTGCCTATTAAGGATAGCCTTAAAAAGTTCGGTGGAGCAGGGATAGTAAATCGCATTCTCTGTGAGATGGACAACAAACCGCACCTGCTCAGGTGAAGCCACCTCCTCTGGCATGGTTTCAAAATCCAGGTGATTCTCGGTAAAAAAATTGGTCAACCAGGCATCATCTGCCGGGTCTTGCTGATATTTCTGAATGGATACCTCCCCAGCAATTGTTGGGTTGGTAGACTCTGGAGACATCGTTGATAACTCCAATGGGTTTCAACCGGGAGATCTGGAGCTGCACCCCATAATTATACATTCTAACAAGAGTGTTGCTCCACAAAAACCATATCGTCTTCCCCAGGTCAGCCCGCGATCAACCAATCAATTATTTCTGGGTTCAGCTGGCAATCACCACTAACATCTACCCCTCTTACTTCTTGCAGGTAGCTAGCCGCTGTATGGCTAAATAGATGCACTCTTTGTGCCAAGCTGGAAAGCAGAAGCAGAAGAGCAAATATCTGAGACTCGGGACCAGCTATAAAAGAGTAGGGAGCCCGGCTATCTTACCCACACGGTTGAGAAGAGCGGTTCTTTGCTGGCAAGGGACAACACCGTGGTGCACCACAGCCTGAAGAAAAAGCAGCCCCCACCGACCGGGCGCGGATGGCTGATGGGGGCAAGGGTAACCGAGTGAGGTGAAAACACCATGAATACCACTCGGCAGATTCTCTATAACAACCGTGGGTAACCCTTGTCAATCTATTTAGCAATTGGGGGGCTGAGAGAAAGAATCGTTGCCAGGTGACCGAAATAAGGTGAATGAAAACCCCCACCCCTGTAAGATTGAAACAAGGGTGGGGGTTCGGAGGTGAGTTTCTCATCGGACAGGGTAAATTAAGGGAGGACAATAACCCTATCCAGTAAGTAGTATAACCTGCGGATATAAGAGAGAGAACTAGTTTCAAAATTTGACCGTGTCATTTTCTTGGGTTGATTCGTTGGTAATCGGGACCACCAGCACCGTAGGTGCAATATCCTGGCTGCAAATCAAGCAAGACTGCAAAGTATTTTCCCTAACCTTTTGAATTGTATAATATGTTGAACCAAATTCCCCTTTCTGCTAAACAGGAGAGACTTTCGCTCTACTTCGAATTTGTCCAGGCGGACCTTGCGGGTAGGTTAAATAGCCCCGCTACAGCAGCAACCTAAATCATCGTTGCTGAAGCCTTTTCCGGCCTCCTGAATTTCAGAATAGGTAAGCTAAGTAACACATTAAAATCATTACAATATACACAAGGAAATTGCCCATGCATAGAGATCAGCAAGGCGGCAGGGAGATCATGACTGATCTGTATGAACTGACCATGGCCGCCAGTTATTTCGAACAGGAAAAGTTTGCGCCAGCCACCTTCAGTCTCTTTGTACGTGAGTATCCCCCCAACCGCTCATACTTAGTCTGTGCCGGTCTGGACCCCCTGCTCAACTACCTGGAGTCGTTTCGCTTCCGGCCCGACGATCTCGAATTTTTGCAGAAGACATCTCTTTTCCCCGACAAATTTTTGACTTATCTTGAAAAACTTCGTTTTACTGGGGATGTGCGAGCAATACCTGAAGGTCGCATCGCCTTTTGCGATGAGCCTTTGCTCGAAATTACTGCACCGGTTATGCAAGCTCAGCTGGTGGAAACCTTTGTCATCAATGCGATAAACTTGTCAACTCTTATTTCCACCAAGGCCTCACGCTGTCTATACGCCGCCGGTGACAGGCGACTGGTAGACTTCTCCCTGCGGCGTACTCATGGAATGGATGCGGGCCTTATGGTAGCCAGGGCCAGCTACATTGGAGGTTTTATCGGCACGAGTAATGTGCAGGCTGGTAAATTTTACGGCTTGCCCATCTATGGTACCATGGCCCATTCTTACGTGGAGACTTTCGACCAAGAAATTGATTCCTTCCGCGCTTTTGCCAAGTCCTTTCCAGACAATACCGTCCTGCTCATCGATACCTATGATACGCTCGCCGGTGCCCGTAAGGCGGTCACCGTAGCCCAGGAGATGCGGAAGGAAGGCAAAACCCTTCGAGCTGTCCGGTTGGACAGCGGCGACATGGTTCAGCTCAGCAAGCAAGTTCGGGAAATCTTCGATCAATCAGGGTTTCCAGAAGTCCGGATTTTTGCCAGCGGCGGCTTCGATGAATTCAAAATCCAGAAGATACTTGCGGCCGGCGCTCAGATTGATGCTTTCGGTGTAGGCACCAGATTGGGAGTTTCTGCTGACGCCCCCTACCTGAACATGGCCTACAAAATGGTCGAGTACAACGGCAGGCCAGTCTTGAAGCTGAGCAGCGGCAAGGTATCCTTGGCGGGTCCCAAGCAAGTCTTCCGCCAGCGGGATGACCAGGGGCTATTCAAACGAGACCTTATTGGCTTGGGCGACGAGTCTGTCACTGATGCTGAACCACTCCTCATGCCGGTCATGAAAGAAGGAAAGCGGCTACTGGGATCGGAGCCATTGGCGGAGATTCAGCTGCGCTTCCGTAAGGAATTCGTCCAACTACCTGAAATCTATAAGGATCTGCAAGGAAACCCGAACTATCCAGTGGATACAACCTCCAGGCTTCGGGCACTCCAGGATTTGGTCAGCAAGGAAATTCGCCAAAAGGAATTGACAGAGTTTGAGTGAAGAAACAAGAGAGTCAGCTAGAATAATGGAGCCCTGCGATTTAAGATTGCAGATTCGAATGAGGAATAGACAATGAGCAAAGATCAGCGCTTGCGTGGCTATTATGATGAACAGCTAGAAACGCTTCCTTGGGATGAGAAAAAACGCATCCTGGAAAATCAACTGCAGCGGGCAGTGATGACAGCTTTTCAAGAAGCCCCCGCCATGCGAGAGAAATTGCAGGAAGCAGGAGTGGGCCCCACCGACATTCGCTCCTTTGAGGATTTGCAGACAATAAGCATCACCCCAAAAGCCCAAATGCGTCAACTCCAGCAAGCCTCCCCCCCTTTTGGTGGCTTCTTGGGAGTGGAGCCGGACAAACTCCGCCGAATCTATTCTTCTCCCGGAGCCATTTTTGACCCCGAGGGGCATCAAGCTGACTACTGGCGGTTGCAGGGGGTTTTCTTCAATACCGGTTTCCGCCCCGGAGATAGGGTCCTGAATACCTTCTCTTACCATTTGACCCCGGGCGGGCTCATGTGCGATGAGGCCTTGAGCGGTATTGGCTGCACCGTAGTTCCCGGGGGTGTGGGCAACACTGAAACTCAGGTTCAGCTCATGGCTGAGCTCCAACTCACCGGTTATGTAGGAGTCCCCAGTTTTCTCCAGGCCATCATTGAACGAGCGGAGCAAGATGGAAAGGATTTTCGCAAGGACTTTCATCTTGAAATTGCGGTCACCGCGGGGGAAATGCTCACCGATCTCAGCCGCCGACGGCTGGAAGAAGACTATGGTATTCTCGTTCGCCAGTTCCTCGCCACTGCGGATGTTGGGGCAATCGGTTATGAGTGCGGCCAAAAAAATGGAATGCACTTCGCTGACTTCCGAGTTGTAGAGGTGGTGGACCCTGAAACTGGCAAGCAACTAGGGGCAGGGCAAGTTGGTGAGGTAGTGGTGACATTGCTTGAAAATCCCGTCTATCCCCTGATCCGCTTTGGCACCGGAGATCTTTCCTACTACGAGGAGGAACCTTGTCCCTGCGGCCGCACCTCTCCTCGTCTCATGAAACTCCTAGGGAGGGTGGATCAGGTGACCAAGGTACGAGGCATGTTTATCCATCCGTCCCAGGTACAGGAGGTGATAGCTGCTTTTCCGGAAATTCAAGCCGCTCAGGCAGTAGTGGAGCGAGAGCAAGACACAGATAGGCTTACCTTTCGCGTAGTCCTAGGTTCCTCCCCAGAAGGACTGGCCTCTAATCTCCAGGAAAAAATCCGCAGCGTTCTAAAGCTCAGAGCTGATGTGGCCTTTATCAGCGAAGGCGACATCAAAGAACCTGACAAGCTTATACTAGATCTGCGCAAGTGGGATTAGCAGGAGATTGCATATTTTAGATTGCGCCCACCAGCCTCGCCTGAGCGGCTTGCGATGGCGGGCGGGGATTGCGGATTTGGGCTAATTGCTAGCAGCTTGAGATCGTCCCGACTTATGAGTGGTATTATACTATATATGCAAGTATGAAGATCTTATGAAGCAAAAAGAGAGAGAATCCATGGCAAGAGAACAACTTCCTATCCCACCCCACTTCCAACCAGAAAAACTGAGTGAAGTGTGGAAGGTCCCTTACCAGGAACGCGCCGAGGAAGCTGCAAAATGGGCAAGGCAACATAAGATACTTCCTGCCTCTCGTGATGCATACAGAATATCCCTAATGCTAGTTGACGTACAAAATACCTTCTGCATTCCCGAGTACGAATTGTACGTGGGTGGACGATCAGGAACAGGGGCGATGGATGACAATCGCAGGATCTGTGAATTTATCTATCGCAATCTTGACGTGATTACTGAAATATGTCCGACAATGGATACGCATCAGGCAATGCAGATCTTCCACGCCATCTTTCTGGTTAACGACAAGGGAGAACACCCAGAGCCCTATACACTTGTCTCTCCAGAAGATATTGAGCAAGGTATCTGGAAATTTAACCCTGAGCTTTCGCCCAGTTTGCAGATCGACGAGGCCTACGGCCAAGAGTACCTGCAACACTATACTCATAAATTAAGGAAAGGTGGAAAATACGATCTCACAATATGGCCATACCATGCCATGCTTGGCGGAATCGGCCATGCGCTGGTGTCATCGGTTGAGGAAGCCATCTTCTTTCACAGTGTCGCTCGCTATAGTCAGCCGGATTTTCAGGTCAAAGGAGGTAATCCTTTCACCGAAAACTATTCGGTTCTTAGTCCGGAGGTATTAGAGGACGCAGATGGTGAGAAGATAGCCGAAAAAAACACCAGGTTTATTAAAAAGCTACTGGAGTTTGATGCAGTTATTATCGCAGGAGAGGCCAAGAGTCACTGCGTTGCCTGGACCATTGACGATCTATTGAGTGAAATCCTTACCTCAGACAGAAAACTGGCTGAGAAAGTTTATCTTTTGGACGATTGCTCTTCTCCGGTGGTCATCCCCGGAGTTGTAGACTATACGGATGAGGCGGATGCGGCTTTTCAGAGGTTTGCTGATGCCGGAATGCATGTCGTCCGCTCCACCGAACCAATAGCAAGCTGGCCTGGGATGGCGTTTTGAAGTTTTGGAAGAGTCTGGGGCACAACAGCCCCAGACCCACCCACTCTTCCCAATCTACTTCGAGCACGCCTCCAGTTCCTTTAGACGTTCGTTTAACCCTGCGAGTTCCTTTTGTAAGGAATTTCGGTATCTCTCCAGCATTTCTTTTTCTTCCACCGGTGCGATAAAGTGTCTCGGCCAAGTACCGCAACCGCAGCCACAACAGCCGCAGGTGCATCCAAAGGCATGCCCCATTCTCCAGGGAGCTGATTGAGTTTGACACATACTGCCTCACCTCCTTTCTTTAAGTATTTTCGCAGTTACTTAAATAGTTCAACAAAAAATATATGAGCTCTTCCTTCAGCTTTTCTCGGAAAGCACCTCTATGCATCCACAAGTGCAGATTCTATTGAGCCTCTTGCGGCAGGCTTCCAACGCTTCTTCATTAAGAGAATAGTGGATGAAATATCCTTTTCTCTCATTGGTGACCAGACCGGCAGCTTTTAACACCCGAAGGTGTTGTGACACCGCACTGGGTGTAACCCCCAGCTTTTCAGCCAGGCCATTGACTGTCATGGGACCGCATTTGAGACGTTCAATAATCTCGATGCGCTTATCCACAGAAAGTAACTTGAAGAGCTCAGCCGCCTGTTTCATAAGCAATCCAATTAAGTATTTGTATGTATACTAAAATACTTTTGCTCACTAAGTCAAGTGTTTTTTTGCTTTCCCTCGAGAGCAACTTTTCTTGCCCCGGTGCGTAGACTCGGATAAATTAGCTGTCTCCACTGACACCTTTGACGGTATAGTAGGGATGTTGCCGTTGGTATTTTCTCTCAGGCAAAGACCTAAACGTTCTTAGGAGACTTCTGTGCCCCTTCTAGGTGCCCATATGTCCATTGCTGGTGGGTTGCACCTGGCTTTCAGGCGAATCAAAAAAGTTCAGGGTGAGGCCCTGCAAATCTTTACCAGAAACCAGCGTCAGTGGCGGACGCCTCCCCTCAGCCGGGAAATGGTGAATCTCTTCCGTAACCACTGGGAAGAGAGTGGCCAGATGCCAGTGGCGGCTCACGACTCCTACCTCATCAACCTGGCAGCTACAGACCCGGTAATTCTAGAAAAATCAGTGACCGCTTTTGCCGACGAACTACACCGTACTGACGCCCTGGGAATTCCCTTCTTGATCACTCATCCGGGCTCACACTTGGGTCAGGGTTTGGAAGCCGGCCTTGATCACTTCATCCGCAACCTGGATCGCGCCATAGCCCTTTCAAAAACCTCCACGGTGAGTGTGCTCATTGAAACCACCGCCGGTCAGGGCACAAACCTTGGCTCCAGCTTCGAGGAGATTTCCTACATCCTCAGCAACTCTCAGTATGGCGATGCTCTGGGGGTTTGCTTTGACACCTCCCACACTTTCGCCGCAGGCTACGATATCCGCACCCAGGAGGCTTATGCCCATACCTTCGCCAGCTTTGACCAGATCATCGGCCTCGATCGGCTCAAATTCTTCCATATCAATGACTCCAAGCAGCCTCTCGGCTCTCGAGTGGATCGTCACGAACACATAGGGAAAGGTAAGATAGGTTTGGAAGGGTTTAGGCTCTTGCTTAATGACGGAAAGTTCCAGCGACATCCTATGGTCCTGGAAACCCCCAAAGGAAAAGATCTTAAGGAAGACAAAAAAAATCTGAAAGTACTCCGTTCGTTGATCAAGGCAGCAGGGGGACGGTCGTGACCGTCCCCTAATATTCACTGTCCGAGGATTTTTTCAAGCTCCTTGCCGATACCTCTGATCACGTCATCAACGGTTTCCTTGCCTTTCTGGGTTTCGTCTTTCCCTGTTTGTTTAACTCCTCCCGCAGGGCGGATGCTAATATTGGGCTTCTCCAGGGGACCTACAACATTCAGGTAGACCTCGCTCAGACTTGCGGCAGCTTTCCCCAACACCGGCACCAGGCCTAAAATCGAGTCCGCGGTGCCAAGAGTTTTTACATGCGCCATCATGTTGAGCTGCTGCTGCACGAGATCTACCCTGCCTTTACCATCCAGCTCCAGGGCGGGAGTTACCAGAAAAAGTTCGTTGACGCTCATGTTGCCTTTTTGAAAGGACGTTTGGGTGTTAAGGGAATCGTAAGGGATTCCCTTGCCGATGGCATCTCCGAGGATCTTTCCGCTAAAGATTCCCCTAAGGTTGATGAAAGTGAGTAGTTGGAATAGAGCCTCTCCACCAGGACCGAGTTTGTATATACGTCCTGGACCCGCCGCTGCCCTGAGATCGCCGCGTAAGCTGCCAAATAATTGTGGTTTACTCCCAGTTCTGCCTTGTAGCTGCCCCGTCATGCTAAAAGGCCCGTGGACAGACACCTTATCAACACCAAGCAGTGGCGCGATCGACTCCAAGTGCACAGCGGTAATAGCAGGTTGCAGCGCAAATGGAATCCGCTCCAGGTTGCGAAAGTCGGCAGATCCTTTGGTTTGGATGCGCCCGCCGGCAATACGGATGTCAAATTCATGGCTCTTAAGCACACCACGTTCGTATTGTGCTGTGAACTTGAGATCTTGAAAATTTTGTTGCCGATACTGCCCCCGGGTGGCCTCGGCCTGAAGTTGCGCGGTGAGGTCACGAAGGAGTGGCGGGAGCTCCGCTTTGCCAGATTTCTTTTGTGCAACCGCATCCGCTTTGCGCCTGTCTCCTTGCTTGGCCGGTGGTGTTGGGGTGGTTTGAGACGCAGCTTGATTGCCTTTAGCAGGCGGTAGTAGACGGTCTAAGTTCAAATTTGGTGATTTCATCTGGAGTTGTGCCGTTGGCTGCTGAAAATCAGTAACTTGTCCCGACACGCTTAACTTTTGATCATTTGCAAGGAAGGTCATATCTTTTATGACTGCGCTGTTTCCCGCGAGCTTGATATCACCATTGCCCTTTTTTATTGTAATGTCCTGCATAGCCAGCCTGAGACCCAAATCACGGGTTTTTACTGTCCCGTTTAGCCTGCTCTTAGCGGGTTGGGCATGCGGGTAGTGGATATCGACATTCATGTCCAACATACCGACTAGCTCAAGATCCTGTAGGGGACGCAACAGATTACTTAAATCCGCCAGATTAAGACGTTCTGTTCTGGCCTTCGCGTCAACCACCAATTGTGGTGTTCCACCTCCCGAAAGCTTGCCCTCAAGATCTATGACCGCTCGATTGACCAGCGCCCTGAGGTCCTTTACGGTGATCTCCAGGGTCTTCTTGCGCTTCAATACCAACTGCCCTTTTAGGTCATCGAGACGCACACCTGCCGGATGGCTTACACCCCTTACCCCTTCCAGTACCAATGAGCCGCTAGCATCCCATTGCTGCGGCTTGGCCTGATCATAGTCAGCACGCAGGTCAACATCACCATTTCCTGAAAAACTCCTGAGACCATATTGTCTCAGGAGTTTTTCCACATCCGCATCTTTGCTAGGAATCAATTTCATCGGACCCTTGGCCACCACCGACACCTTGGGCTTGCCCGTGAGGTTGGTGGCACGAGCTTCCATGGTGGGCAGCGTCAGGGGCCCCATTCGGGCCAGTATGTCCGTGGCGCTCAGCACACCCTTTTCTAAACGAAGGTTGCCGGTAATATCTTCCAGTTTTGGTAATTGCGGTGAGAGACCCACCGAAATATCAGCTACCCGGATCGACGCTTCGACTCCGGGCAGAAGGGCTTCGGGCTTGGCAGGCAGTTTTGTGAGGGCAAGTTCAGGCAGGACTGCTTTTTCTATAACGACGTTGCCGCCGCCTGCTAAGGCTTGCCGAATGACGTTTGTCTTCTCACCCAGTTTTTTCCAGGGGACCAATGGGATTACCTCGATCAATGGCAAGTCTGCCGAAAAGACGCCATTTTTGATCGTTGGCTCTTTTCGCCAATCCTGCAAAAGGCCCTCAGCGCTTAGTGAAACCTTACCGAGGTTTACCTTTAACCTTTCTATGTTGATCTGCTCGGGATCAAACACCAGCTGATAGGTAATTTTGGTCTCTGCACCTGGAATCGCTTGCTCCCAAACTGAAGGATCGGTGTAAGTGAACTGCGTGAGGTCCATGTCTCCATTAGCACTGAAATGCTGTCCCAAGTCGCCCTCATAGTTCACCGTAAGAGAAATGCTGCCACCCAGCCTTTCCCCCAGCGGGTTGTCTTGCAGATACGGTTTGATCATCGCCGTATCCAGCGCTGCCAGTGTCGCTTTCAGTTTCAATTCAGGTTTTTCAATGGTGAGGGCTTCGGTGAGCCCGGTAAAGGTTCCCCGGCCTTTCAGCGATCCCAAGCCGGGTTTGGATTCATCCCGCAGAGAAAGTTGGAAAGATATTTTCTTGCCAGGCGCCAAGTTGTTGGCTTCCATTTCCACATCGCTAAAGAGACGCACAACTTTCTGACCCGGCAGTGTCAGAGAATCTTCCAAGCGGATGCGCCCCTTCTCTAAATTGAGCTGTTGGATGAGTATCTCCACAGGGAGCGGTGAGCTGGCCGAGCCCTTTTCCTCCGAAGTTGATGTGGCATCTCCTCTGGTGGGTGGCGCCCTGTCCGGCTTGGACGCGGTCTTTTTCTCCTGAACCGTGGAGGGAGCAAGCCTAACCGCCACCACAGGGCTCTCTAAAAGCAACTGATCCACCACCACTCTCTTGGACAGCAGAGGAAGAATTGACACCTTGGCATAGATGCGAGAGAGGTCCATGTCGCCGGGAAAGGCCGTGGCTCCCTCCACGGCAAATCTGTCCGCCTCCAGCCAGACACCGTTCGTGATACCCCAAGAGAGATGGCCGAGGGTGACCTTTCCCCCCATGGCCTTCTCGAGTTCAGATTTAATCAGGCCGTTGTAACGATTAAGGTCCAGAAATTGCGGAATGATGATAGCGGCCGCGACGACAACCACTGCCAAGACGGCAAGGATAATGCCGACCTTCTTCCATCTGGTTGATTTCATGCGATAATCCTTCAGATTTTGACATATAGACAGACGGTGTAAGTGGGGTTAGCCCTGTTTCCGCCCACCCGTAGCTATGTTATTAAGATATTAATATAGAGAAAACGGAAGTCAACGGAGAAGGAATCAAAAGGGTACGTTTACGACAACGAGGTGCCACGGAAGTATCCTAATGTCTCTGAGAAAAACTTTTGAAAATTGAGCCGAGTAGGTTATCTTAACAATCCCTGCGAGAAGGATCGAGTAGAATCTCATGCGAAAACAACCCGAAAGTCAATCAGCCTGCTCACCCATACAGAAAAAGATCGAGCAGGCCCACGGCCTCCACGCCACTTGGGGTGATTCACTCAAGCAAGACCTCAACATCAATGCACTCCTAAAAAAGCTGGAACGCAATATAGAAAATACCAAAAACATCATGCTGGAGATTGGCTTGGTTGCCGAGTGCAAGAGTTGCGAAGAGGAGGAAGGCGGAAGCTGCTGCGGCGCGGGCATAGAAAATAGATATGATGTCGTGGACTTGCTGATAAATCTTCTCTTGGGAATTTCTTTGCCGACTCTGGTGCAAAGCGATAACAGCTGCACCTTTTTGGAAAAAAATGGTTGTACGTTGACTGCCCGTCATGTCTTGTGCGTCAACTACATCTGTGACAAATTACAAAAAAAGTTAGCTCATGAGGAACTCATCAGGCTGCAAGAGTGTGCGGGAGAGGAATTGGAAACCCAGTTCTTGCTTCACGAGGAGATCAAGAAGCGACTTGGGGCTTCGCCCTAGATGGAATATTGGCAAAATGCACAGGAAAATGATGTTCCCACTATTCCAACATTCCAACATTCCCTGAATATTAAGCTTATGGAGAACCATCGTTTGCGACAGACCTTAGACCGCATCGCCAGCTTCTACAACGATTACAAAGTCGGGTATGTGGGTCATGAAGGTTATCGGAAATCCACCGATCTGGTAAAGCTTGGCAGGTGTATTGAGGAGCTGGCGGCCCATGGCTTTATAAATCCCCAAAACACCATATTTTTAGATCTGGGCTGTGCTGACGGTAGAGTAAATGTGTTGATGAGCTATTTTGTCAAGCACTCTGTGGGCATCGAAATTGACCCGGAGATACTTGCCGAATTCAATCCGAGAAAAGAAGAACTCACCCAAAAACTCCAGAGTGAAAACCTAATGCAACCATCAGATAATATCGATCTTTTTCACGGCAACTCTCTAGAGGCTGCCACTTACGAAACAATAGAAGGCACAATTAACCTCCGATTTGAGGATATCGACCTCTTTTACACTTACATAACCCTACATGACCTGTTTGGTGCCAAGATAGCCCAAGAGGCCAAAGCAAACTCGCTTTATCTGGTCTACGGCTTCAGCAAGATACTGCCGCGCTATGAAGGTCTGGAAGTGATTATTCCAGATGTGGCCTCCCAAGGAATCGTGGCACTATATGGTAAAGGTCAGTTCTAACCCATAGAATCGATCAGCAGCAGCACAATCAAGAAAAAATTTCCCTGAAATAACTGAATTTAGCCCGGAGTTCCTTGCAAACGCTTATTTTCTTCTTATCTTGGACGGTGTTAGGTACGGTCCTGCAAAGTAAACTTTAAATAAGTAAGAACACCATGAACAAACACCGTTTGCTCCTCCTTTTTATTTTCGGACTTGCCTTTCTGGTTACTGGCTCCTCTTGTTCGAGGGAGGAGGGCGAGGTACAGCAGTCCAAGAGTACCTTCGCTTCATCTCAGCGGCAAGAACGGCTGCGCACTAAATGGCTCGATTTCAACGACGGCCTTGCCAAGGCAAAGACTGAAAATAAGCCAATCTTTGTAGAATTCTATACGGAATGGTGCGTGTACTGCAAAAAGTTTCAGAAGGAAACCATACAAAACGAGAACGTGGCTAGAATTCTCTCGGAGAAATTCGTGTACATTCGTCTCGATGCCGAAAACCAGAAGAATCAACTCAAGTATAATGGAAATAACATGTCAAATGTGGAGCTAACCCGCTCTTTCGGCATAACCTCTTATCCGTCGCTCGTCTTCCTGGAATCCGGGGGTAAACCCATAACACTATATCCCGGCTTCATGCCCGCGCCTGAGTTCTCGGCCCTCCTGAACTACATCCATCAGAAGTGCTATGAAACCAAAATCTCCTTCCACGACTTCGTCAGAAAAGGCAGATGCAATTAGGCCTCGATTCCCTGTCTTACTAATAGACCACTATTTGAACCATCTAGCGTTTAGGCCGATGTGACAGCCGGCGGACAGTTGATTCCTTGTGAAACTCTTAACTATTGGTAACTTCAAAGAAAAAACGCTGAGTGGACCAACTTAAGGGTTGACCGTTTTAACAAATCCTACTATTTTCAAAGACTGCTCAAATCGGCCACTACCGGCTTCAGGTACAATCACTATGATCGTTGCCGTCCCCAAAGAAACCTTTCCAGGCGAAAAGAGAATAGCTCTCAACTCCCAGACGGTTCCAGCCCTGACCAAGGCAGGGTTGGAGGTGATCGTTGAGGCTGGGGCTGGCGAGGGCGCCAATATTAAAGATGCAGATTTTGAAGCCCAAGGCGCTCGAGTGGAACCAGATCGTCACCGTCTTCTTTCCCAGGCAGATATTGTTCTCATGGTCCGGGGCCCTGGCTCTGATCCCGATTTCCCGGCTGCAGATCTGGATGCTCTAAAAGAAGGAGCTACGCTTATCGCCTTCCTCGAGCCGCTGGCTGAACCGGTTATCATGAAGGAGCTGGCCGCTCGCAAGCTCACAGTCTTCTCCATGGAACTCATGCCGCGTACCACTCGAGCCCAGAGTATGGATGCGCTCAGTTCCATGGCCACCATAGCTGGCTACAAAGCAGTGTTGGCTGCAGCAGATGCTTCACCCAAGCTCTTTCCCATGTTCATGACAGCAGCGGGAACCATCACCCCAGCGCGTGTCTTTGTCCTGGGTGCAGGTGTGGCTGGACTACAGGCGATTGCCACCGCTCGCCGCCTTGGTGCGGTGGTGGAGGCTTTCGACATTCGTCCAGCGGTAAAAGAAGAGGTGGAAAGTCTGGGGGCCAAGTTTGTTCAACTAGAATTGGAAGCCGAGGAAGCCCAAGATTCAGGGGGTTATGCTACCGCCCAATCAGAAGATTTCTACCGGCGTCAGCAAGAGCTGATGGCAGAGCGGATCAAGAACTCTGATGTGGTCATCACCACCGCCGCGGTTCCTGGAAAGAAATCCCCCGTGCTCATCTCCGAGGAAGTTGTCGCCGGAATGCGGACTGGTTCTGTCATTATAGATCTGGCTGCAGAAAAGGGCGGCAACTGCGCTGTCACCAAAGCAGGGGAAAAGATTGTTCATCAGGGTGTGATAGTGATTGGACCGGTCAATCTGTCGGCAGAAGTGCCCGTGCACGCCAGCCAGATGTACGCCAAAAACATCTCCACCTTTCTACTGCACATGATCAAGGAGGGCAAACTGGATCTGGATATGGAGGACGAAATCACCAAAGGTGCTATGGTCGCCCATGGAGGCCAACTACTCCATGAAGCCGTCCTAAGTGCGCTCGAGAAGGAAGAGTAGCCGTATGGAAGTTTTCATAATCTCCGTTACCGTCTTCGTTTTGGCCATCTTTGTGGGATTCGAGGTGATCACCAAGGTGCCACCCACCTTACACACCCCGCTCATGTCGGGCTCCAACGCCATTTCAGGCATCACGGTAGTTGGGGCCATTGTGGCAGCTGGATCCAAAGAACCTGTGATCGCTGCAGTGCTGGGAGTTGGCGCGGTCATCATGGCGACCATCAACGTGGTGGGCGGTTTCCTGGTCACAAATCGAATGTTGCTGATGTTTAAAAAGAAAAAGAGCTGATACGTGGGAACGAACTTCATCAACCTTATCTATCTGGTGGCCGCGGTTTGTTTTATCTTTGGACTCAAGGGTCTGACCTCACCACGCACAGCACCACGCGGTAACTTGCTCGGTGCCTCCGGTATGCTCCTTGCGGTCCTAGCCACGTTGCTGGACCAGCACATCCTCACCTTTCAGCTGATCATCCTTGGTCTGGTGGTGGGCGCGGCTATCGGAGCCTACCTGGCGATTACCGTGCAAATGACCGCCATGCCCCAGATGGTTGCTGCGTTCAACGGCTTCGGCGGGGGTGCCTCAGCCTTGGTAGCCGCCACCGCTCTGATCGCCCCGGGTGACCTCACCAACGTACCACCGATCCAGCTCTACGTGGCCAGTACGGCCAGTGGCATTATTGGTGCAGCTACCTTCACGGGCAGTATGATAGCTTGGGCCAAGTTGCAGGGGGTGCTCCGCTGGCAACCCACGAGCGACGTTCTCCAGAAAGCAAGTAATACCAGCCTCTTCCTGGCGGCTTTGGCGCTGGCTGCCTATATAGTAAACAACCCTGCGGCGATCTGGGCTTACTGGGTGCTCGTTGCTGTGGCCTCGGTACTGGGTGTGATGCTTACCGTGCCCATAGGTGGCGCCGATATGCCGGTGGTCATCGCCTTGCTCAATTCCTATTCGGGTTTGGCAGCAGCCGCCACTGGTTTCGTACTTGGCAACAACGTCCTCATCATTGCCGGTTCTCTGGTAGGTGCCTCAGGCCTTATCCTGACCAACATTATGTGTAAGGCCATGAACCGCTCTTTAAGCCACGTTCTCTTCGGCACCCTCGGCCCCACCGCAGAAACAGCCTCGGCTGATGAAGTCTACGAAGGGAAAGTCAAGAGTGCCAGTGCTGAAGAGGCGGCAATGATCTTCGAAACGGCCCGCTTGGTGATCATCGTGCCGGGCTACGGCATGGCGGTGGCCCAGGCGCAACATACGGTGCGCGATCTGGCCAACCTGCTCCAGGAGCGGGGCGCAGAGGTGCAATACGCCATCCATCCTGTTGCAGGACGTATGCCCGGTCATATGAACGTGCTACTGGCAGAGGCCGACGTGCCCTATGACCAGCTCTTTGCTTTGGAGCAGATTAATGATAGCTTCCCCGAGGCTGACATCGCACTGGTAATTGGTGCCAACGATGTGGTTAATCCCTCGGCACGCGAGGACACATCGAGCCCCATTTATGGCATGCCTATCCTCGATGTGGATAAAGCTCAAACCGTGATGATCATTAAACGGAGTTTGAGCCCCGGCTTTGCCGGCATCCCCAACCCACTCTTTGCCGCCCCCAATGCTCTTATGCTCTATGGCGACGGTAAGGAAATGGTCCGAGAGCTTATCGCCGCGTTGCGAGAGCAGTAATGAACTCCTTTTACAAATAGCCCACAGCCAGGCCTCTGTAATCTCTTCGCTTGAAAAGCGTGCCCCCTTTGTGGTATTCAAGCTTAGTTTCACTCTCGTCCATTGACATGAGGGTTCATTTTTTCGCTGATGTACCATCTCATAATCCTCTCGCAAAAGTATGTTCGGTGGTGAAGCTGTTTCACCCTCGGGAATAAACTCGGATGGATATGGCTGGATTGTCTCTGTGCGATCCTAGTCGGTAATCTGTAAACATGAATGGAGGAACAGAAGATGAGATTTTTCAAGTTGTTTGTTGTGGCATTAGCGGTGGTAATGATCGCTACTGCTGGATTGGCGTTGGCAGGGGAAACCTTGGACGCTATAAAGAAAAGAGGATACGTCATCGCCGGTGTAAACGGTGGTGTCTTTGGTTTTAGCATGCCGGACGACAAGGGTGTGTGGAAAGGCCTTGATGTTGATACGGCCCGGGCCGTTGCCGCTGCGGTGTTGGGTGACGCTGACAAAATAAAATATGTGCCCCTTACAGCAGTGCAGCGTTTACCCGCTCTGCAGGCGAAAGAAATTGATGTACTGTGCCGCAATACCACTCGGACCTTGACTCGCGAAACCGCCAACGGTCTGAATTTCACCCAGGTCAACTTT
>CP070735.1:1277046-1281076 GCA_020347625.1 Deltaproteobacteria bacterium | reverse complement strand
CAAGAACTGCCGTTCATGCCATTCCGAGGCAGGCACTGCGGTTGAATTGAGCCCCATCAGCAAAACCCAGGCTGAGTGGCAGAAAGTTTTTTCCAATGACGCTTACGCCAAGCTGGCATGCAAGGCTGAGTGGGAAAAGCAATCTGATAAAGATCTGCTGGACATCTATACCTACATGTACAAACACGCGTTCGATTCACCTTCACCCGCAAAGTGCAAATAACCGTTTTTGGACGGTCTCCTAAGAGTGGGGTAGAGCTTTATGGTTGCCCCGCTCTGTTGCTTGGAGGCCGTTCAGGAGAATGATTATGTCGTCCAACATAAATACTCCCATAAGCCGCCGCAACTTTCTCAAATGGTCGGGAGCTGCCACCGCTGCCACCGTCGTTGGAACCAAGACTCCGGTTTTGCACGCCCTGGTTCCCTCAGACAAGAAAGCGGACGCATCCAATGCCGAGTATCATTTTTCGGCATGCGACATGTGTCTCAACAAATGTGGACTTGTGGCTAGGGTGGAAAACAACGTTGTCACCAAGCTGGACCCCAATCAAAAGTTCTTGAAGTCCCGCGGCATGCTCTGTGCCAGAGGAAATGCGGGTATAGCTCAACTGTACGACCCTGACCGGCTTAAATACCCTCTGCTGCGCAAGGGGAAAAGGGGGGAAGGCAAATGGCAGCGGCTTAGTTGGGATGAGGCCCTGGATTATGCGGCAGAACAGTTGAAAAAGATTGCCGACGAATATACCCGCTGCGGCGTTCTATTTTCGCCCGGCTCCGATATGCAATCCACATTTGTGCATTGGTTTGCCGAGGTTTTCGGTTCGTACAACGTAACCACCCACGAATCCGCCTGTCTGCTCAGCAGGAACCGAGCTTACCTTGACACTTTTGGCGAAGTTCCCTTCTCCGACGTGCTCCACACCAAATACATCATCATGGCGGGAGCCAATCGGTACGAGGCCTTGATCACCCCGGACAGTATTGATCTCATGAGCACCAGGAAAAACGGAACCAAGCTCGTTGTCCTTGACCCCCGCTACACCAAAACAGCGGCCTTGGCCGACGAGTGGTATCCCGTTAGACCCGGCACGGACATGGCATTTTTCCTGGCCATCATCCACGTCATCATTTCTGAAAAGCTTTATGACCAAGCTTACGCCTTTGAGAAGCTCTACGGGCTCGAACAGCTCAGCGAGCACGTTAAGCAGTACTCCCCTGAATGGGCCGAGGGTGAGTGCGAAATACCTGCCAAAGACATTACCCGCATTGCCAGGGAGCTGGCTGCGGCAGCACCTGCTGCCATTGTCTATCCGGGCCGCCGTACTTCTGATTATGTGAACTCCACCCAAATTCGGAGGTCAATGGCTATTCTCAACGCCTTGCTGGGTAATTGGGATAGGCCGGGTGGATTACTTGCGGCCAGACAGGTCGGGCTGAGCAGGGTTGAACTTCCGGAAGCACCCTTTTATGAAGACAACCCGGATGATCGGCTGGACATTGGTAAAGCTCACATGATGTTTGAGGAAGAGGGATCTTTCAAACACATGCGCGATGCCATCATTGAGGCGAAGCCTTATCCGATAAAAGGCTGGTTTGTGTATAAGCATAACCCGCTGCAATCGGAGGCCAATCGTCAGAGAACATTGGAGATGATGGAAAAGCTGGATTTCATCCTCACGGTAGATATCGCCATGAGCGATACAGCCTGGATGTCGGATTTGGTATTGCCTGCGCCCAGTTATTTGGAGAGACAGGACCCGGCCAGCGGGCTTCAGGGGTCTTCGGCTTGTGCATGTGTGGTCACCCGGAATCCGGTGGTGCCTGCCCTGTTTGAGTCCAAACCGGTCTTCGAGATTCTCAAAGAACTCGCCAATAGACTGGAGCTCGGTGAGTATTTTGATTTCACTTTAGAGGAATACCGTAAACAGCAACTGAAGAATCTGCCTGATGCTGAGCGTGCTCTCAGGGAAGACGGGGTTTATTACAATCCCAGCAAACTTTATGGGGTCTATGAGGGGAGGATTTATAAAACCAAATCCAAGAAAATCGAACTCTACAATGAACGCTACGCTGAAATGGGCGTGGATCCCATGCCGGTTTACAAGTCCCCTAGAAAAGTGCCTTCGGGACGATTCCGGATGGTTGTTGGCCGGAACGCTTATTTCACCCACTGTACCACCCAGAACAATGCTTTGCTCCACGAATTGATGCCCGAAAACAGTCTCTGGATACACCCGAAAGCTGCTGCGGGCCTTGGGATAAAAGAGGGCGATCTCGTCGAAGTGAGCAGCGCAGTTGGCAGGGGTGAACTCAAAGCCAGTTTAAAGGATGGCATCCGTGAGGATACCGTCTACATGGCCAGCGGTTTCGGCGTTCTCTCCAAGGGACTGACCAATATCTACGGAAAGGGTGCGTGCATGGCAGAAATCCTCGAGGACTTTTCTGATGAGCTATCGGGGAACATGGCAATGCACGAAACCTTTGTGAAAGTTGCCAGGAAGGTAGCATGATGAAGAAACAATTAGCCATGGTTATAGATTCGTCCTCGTGCATAGACTGCAAGGCCTGCATGACCGCATGCAAGGTGGAAAACCAGGTGTCTGCTGGAAACTGGCGCAACTGGATCAAGGTGCAGGATGCAGATTTTGCCCAATCGGGCCGGCCGGAAGGAGCAGATTCCATGCATTTTCAACCCGGCAACTGCATGCACTGCGATAATCCAACCTGCGTCCAGGCTTGTCCCACCAGCGCGACTTATAAGGATGAAAAAGACGGAACCGTAAAGGTCAATGAAAATCTGTGCATCGGCTGTGGTAGCTGCATACCTGCCTGTCCATATGGTGCGCGATACCGCCGTCCAGACAAGAAAATTGTCGACAAATGCGATTTTTGCGAGCACAGACGGCAACGGGGTGACCTACCAGCCTGTGTCACGACCTGTCCCACAAAAGCGAGAACTTTTGGAGACTTAAACGATCCCGACAGTGATGTCGCTCGCCTCCTGAAGCGCAACAAGACGATGAGGGTCATCAATCCAGAATCGGATACCCGGCCGAACATCTACTATATGTCCATGACTGCACCGCTGAATTGGCCGGTCAAAGCAGAGATACCCACACCCATCCAACTGTGGAAGTTCGTCAATCCACTGGTTTGGGGCTTCGTCGGACTCAACGCGCTGGGTGTTTTAGCCATGCTCGGAAAACAGTTACTGGTCAAGGACGAGCCACCAGTTTCTGTACATGAAGAAAAGAAAGAGGATGCTCATGAATAGCAAAATGATCAAGCGGCACGCCAAGATCACTATTTTCATGCACTGGTTTAACACCTTTTGCTGGTTCTTTTTACTGGCAACCGGGCTGGGGTTGATCAGGAACGACGATCTGCAGCTCACGGGAGGCTGGTGGTCCAACCTCATGGTTTCCTTATTCGGCAGCGCGGAGACACTTCTGCTGGTGCACGAAATCGTTGGGCTGGTATGGGCCGGTGCTTTTATGGTCTTTCTGGTTTTCGGTTTCAGAAAATACGTGCTCCCTTTTTTGAGGCAAATCTTCACCTATTCACCCTCCAGGGACCTGAAGTGGCTGATCAAGAAGAATATACAGATGACCCTGGGATACAAGTGGCTGAAGCGATTGGGGTTTACTCCGGACATTCCGGAACAGGGCTTCTACAACGTGGGACAGAAACTATTTGCAGTGGTTTCTGTGCTGGGAGGGATTGTCATTGTCGTGACCGGACTCATCATGTTTCTGTCCAACATCCTTATTGATAACACGGCCATCGTCCAGTGGGCCATTTTGATCCATTTTGTAACGGTTGGTCTGGTCATCGGCGGATTGTTGATTCACATCTATATGGCGGCAATCTCCCCGGATGAAAGGCCCGCGTTTTTCTCCATGTTCACCGGAACGGTGCCGGAGGATTATGCCGAACATCATCACAAGCTTTGGTATGACGAGGTCAAGACCGCTGAGCGCAAAGCGCATAGCGCATAGGGTTAATGGCATAAGGCGCAAGGCTCAGGGCT
>CP070735.1:1272869-1276946 GCA_020347625.1 Deltaproteobacteria bacterium | reverse complement strand
GCCGTGCTACCAATAGTAACTGACTGAGCGCTCGCTCAGATAACGCATAGCGCCAAGCGCAGAGAGCATAGCGCTAAACAAGGTGAGAGGTTAATGGTATACTGGGAACGGGTGCAGAGCGGTGTCCTTATCCGTTTACCGTTCACCTTTTACCGTTTACCCAAATGCTATGCCCTATGCTACCGAAGGCAACTAACTTAAAACGCACGAGACCATGGTTATGGAAAAAGATCTTTCCTTGCTAAAGGATGTCCCCACACAGGTCAAGGATCCGGAGTTGGTTAAACGGCGCCGGCGGCAGATTGTGGATGCTGCTGTGGAGTTGTTCGTCCAAAAGGGTTTTCATAAGACAACCACTCGTGAGATCGCCCAGAAGTCAGGATTATCCATTGGATCGGTCTACGAGTATGTCTCTACCAAAGAGGACGTGCTGTATTTGGTCTGCGATGTCATTCACGCTGAAGCGGAGCGACAGATCAGCGAGGCCCTGGCCAGAACTGGTGGTGGTCGCGAGACGCTGGCGGAGGTAATTAGGGAATACTTTCTGGTTTGCGATCGCATGAGTGACCACATTTTGCTGGTTTACCAGGAAACCCAGTCGCTGCCGAGTCGTTGGCGTAGAAAAGTGTTAGAGAACGAGGTTCGATTTACGGGTATCTTTAGAGGTATGTTGGAGAGGTTGGTGGCGATGGGTGAGTTGCCTACCCTTGATAAACGCACCTTGGAGTTGGTGGCCCATAATATCACGGTTTTGGGGCATATGTGGACTTTTAGACGCTGGTTTCTCAGGCGTCACTACAGCATCGATGAGTACATATCCATCCAAACAGCACTGATTTGTGGGGAGCTGTTCGGGTCAAGATAGGATTGGAGAGTGTCATGACGGCCAAGATTGAGGTTTACAAGCCGAAGAGGGCCATTAGGGTGGTGACTGCCACATCCCTTTTCGATGGCCACGATGCGGCGATCAATGTTATGCGGCGCATCCTCCTGGCCACCGGGGTGGAAGTGATCCATCTCGGGCACAATCGTTCGGTACAAGAGATCGTGGATTGTGCCATTGAGGAGGATGCCCAGGGCATTGCGGTCTCTTCCTACCAGGGAGGGCACATTGAGTTTTTCAAATACATGGTGGATCTTCTCAGAGAGCGAGGTGCCCCGCACATTAAAGTCTTTGGCGGTGGCGGTGGGGTAATCTTGCCCGATGAAGCGAGGGAGCTCGAGGACTATGGCGTGGAGAAAATATATTCTCCTGAAGATGGTGTCCGTCTCGGGTTGCAGGGGATTATCAACGACCTGGTAGAGCGAATTGATTTTTCTGCTCCGGAAGATGCAAGTGACCTTGAAGTCGATGAATTAAGCCCGAGCAATAAACCTCTGGTGGCAAATCTCCTGAGCGCCGTGGAACTGGCCAAAGCTAAAGGAGACGGTCATCTGGCCG
Organism: Deltaproteobacteria bacterium; assembly: GCA_020347625.1. Taxonomy (GTDB): domain Bacteria; phylum Desulfobacterota; class Syntrophobacteria; order BM002; family BM002; genus BM002. Next base: position 1,275,505 of record CP070735.1, on the reverse strand, counting down.
GGCTCAGATCTCGCATCAGACAGAGACTAGAGGGGCGTAAGGCACCAGTGGTTGGAATCACTGGCACTGGTGGGTCGGGAAAATCATCTCTGACCGACGAGTTGATCCTCAGATTCTTGCATGATTTCAAGGACATGAACGTCGCTATTTTAAGTACCGATCCGACTCGTCGCAAAACGGGCGGCGCCCTCCTCGGTGATCGGATTAGGATGAATTCCATTGATAACACCCGTGTTTATATGAGATCCCTTGCAACCCGCAAATCTCGCACGGAGTTGTCTGAGGGGGTGGGAGATGGCGTCGAGGTGCTCCAAGCAGCAGGCTTCGATCTGATAATCGTGGAAACTGCGGGAATCGGTCAGGGTGATGCTGAAATTGTTGACCTGGTGGATCTGTCTATTTATGTGATGACACCTGAGTTCGGCGCTCCTTCTCAGCTGGAAAAGATTGACATGCTCGATTTTGCCGACCTGATCGCGGTGAACAAATATGAGAAGCGAGGCGGTGACGATGCGGTACGGGAAGTGAGAAAGCAGGTCCAACGTAACCGGGGGGAATGGGAGCAGCGGTCTGAGGATATGCCGGTGTTTGGGACCATTGCCTCCAAGTTCAACGATGATGGGGTAACGGCTCTGTACCAAGCTTTGTTGGAAGCGATTGCAGAAAAGACGGGTGTGCGTTTTGAATCCAGCCTTCCGCGGTTGGAGGTCCGCACCTCCACCTCTAAAGCGATAATTGTTCCTCCTGAACGGACAAGGTACTTGGCCGAGATTGCGGAGACAATTCGCGGTTACCATCGGTGCACTGCTGAGCAGGCGGAAACAGTGCGACGTCACTGGCACTTTCGCCAGACTTTAGCAGGACTGGAAGAGTCCGCAGAGTCCCAGGGTTTAGCCGATATCCTCGCCAAGTTAAAAGAGGAGACAGCCAAGGCTGAGCAGGCCTTGAACAAGGAAACCGCTCAACTGCTTAAGCATTGGTCGGAGGTGAAAAAGGCCTACAGTGGTGATGAATTTATTTACAAGGTACGAGACCGTGAGTACAAGGTTCCCCTCTACAGTGAGTCTCTGTCGCGCCAGAAGATCCCCAGGATTGTCCTGCCCCAGTTCGAGGACCCGGGTGAGATATATCGCTGGCTGCGGGAAGAGAATGTGCCGGGCAGTTTTCCATACACCGCAGGGGTGTTTCCCTTCAAGCGTACCGACGAGGAGCCGACGCGGATGTTTGCGGGTGAGGGCGATCCGGCCAGGACCAATCGGCGCTTTAAACTGCTCTCCGGACACCACGAAGCCAAGCGGCTTTCCACAGCCTTTGATTCAGTTACCCTCTATGGCTTCGATCCTGACGAAAGACCGGACATCTATGGCAAGGTAGGTACCTCTGGCGTCAGTGTCTGCACCTTGGATGATATTAAGGTACTCTACGACGGTTTCGATCTCTGCGGGCCCAATACCTCAGTGTCCATGACGATCAACGGCCCCGCCCCGATAATTCTTGCCATGTTCTTGAACAGTGCAATAGATCAACAGGTTGACAAGTTCAAAGCAGAGCAGGGGCGTGACCCCGACAATGAAGAATATGAGCGGATTCGGGCTCAAGTTCTCAGTACAGTGCGGGGAACTGTACAGGCAGACATTCTCAAAGAAGACCAGGGGCAAAATACCTGTATATTCTCCATCGATTTTGCCTTGAAAATGATGGGCGATATTCAGGAGTACTTTATCCAGAACAATGTGTCCAATTTCTACTCGGTGTCCATCTCCGGCTATCATATCGCTGAGGCCGGAGCAAATCCCATCAGTCAGCTGGCATTCACCCTGGCCAATGGTTTTACCTATGTTGAGTACTATCTGTCCCGCGGAATGAATTTGGACAGTTTTGCCCCCAATTTGTCATTCTTTTTCTCTAATGGCTTGGATCCCGAATATTCAGTGATCGGAAGGGTTGCCCGACGTATTTGGGCCATCGCCATGCGCGACATGTATGGGGGAACCCCCAGGTCGCAGATGCTCAAATACCACATTCAGACCTCGGGCCGGTCCCTTCACAGCCAGGAGATCCAGCTCAATGACATTCGCACCACCTTGCAGGCGCTTACTGCCATCTATGACAACTGCAATAGCCTCCATACCAACGCCTACGATGAGGCAATAACCACTCCCACCACCGAATCGGTAAGAAGGGCCCTGGCCATTCAGCTCATCATCAACCGGGAATGGGGGTTGACCAAAAATGAAAACGTGAACCAGGGAAGCTTCATTGTTGAAGAATTGACCAGGCTGGTGGAAGAAGCGGTGCTGATGGAATTTGATCGGATCACCGAGCGCGGTGGCGTTTTAGGTGCCATGGAGAGCGGATATCAGCGCAGCAAGATTCAGGAGGAGTCCATTTACTACGAAACCCTGAAACATAGTGGGGAATTACCCATTATTGGAGTCAACACCTTTCGTAATCCGGACGGTGAGCTTGAAAAAACCATTCCTGTAGTGGACCTGGCCCGGGCCACCGAAGAAGAAAAACAGTCGCAGCTTCGACGATTAAGAGATTTCCAGCAGCGGCATGAAAAAGAGGCGCCAAAGGCTTTGCAAAGGTTGCAGCAAGCGGCCTTGGCCGGGGAGAATATCTTCGCCGAGCTG
>CP070735.1:1258326-1272769 GCA_020347625.1 Deltaproteobacteria bacterium | reverse complement strand
CGGCACTATCTATCCGATGGCTGTAGGCTGACAAAGATGCTCCGCCTCCATAGCCACCCTGCCGCAACCGCCACAGGTAAATTTCATCTCCGCTAGTTTCCCCTTACACATGTGTTTCGTATCCACTTCAGGAGCACCGCAAAAGCTGCACTTGGCTTTATCTCCGCATGGATTGCACAAATGTCCAGGTTCGTTGGCAACCGCTCCGCAATTCTTACACGTATACGCCATGTCTGTTCTCCTTTCTCAAATTCAGTACTATTCTTTTAATTAAACATTCTTTCTATCCATAAGTACTAAAGCAAGAATGTCAAGCTTTCCGCGCACTGCGCAGACCGCGAAGTGCACAGCGTGTCATCGCTCATTGCGGATTTGTCTGTGGGAGCTATCTGCCCGGGTTTATGCCTAATGGACAGATGATAAATGTGAAAGGTGAAATGCGAAATGACCCATGTGAAATGACAAATGCTCTGGCTTGATTATTGCAACCGCAATCTCGCAATCTTAGGCCTGCTCTCTCTGCTTTTGCCTAATGGAAAAGGAGATGGAAACATGCTCACCAAGGAAAAAATTGCGGATATTTTCCAAAGTATTGTCCGGATATTTCCCGGTATGCCCTCCTACCAAGAACGAGAGGGGCTGCGAGCCCAGGATAAGGTTATCCGCCTTCAGTTGGCATCGCGCCTAGAAGAGCAAGACACAGACATCCGCCAGATAATGCTCGAACTCACCAATAGAGCCATGTTGAAGCCTCTCGCGGATCTTGACCGGCTCTCCCGTAAGCTGATGCGGCTCGCAGACACCATCCGCTTCGCCAGCTACGGCTATGGAGGTCTTTTTGCAAATATTCCGGTGGATGAGCAAAAGCTGGCAGAGCTCTATGAATATGATCTGACACTGCACCAGGAAATTGAAGAGTTGGCAGTAGCAGTAAGCACTTTGAAGGAGCGCAGGGATGATGACTGGCAAAAAGACTCTTTAGAGGATGTACAACAGGTGCTGAATCGTCTGGAAGAGAGGATTGAAAAACGGCAAGCCGTTTTCACTCAAAATTAAGTTGTTGGATTTGGTAGATGATCAAGCGCTTGCACAGGCACGCTATGCGCTTACCGCTTTGCGCTTTGCGCGAATGAAAGGAGCGTCCCCATGGCCGTTTTCTTAGAAGTCATTGAGTGGTTCGACGAAACCGGTCGCACCATGATGCATCGCATACCTCCGGAAGGGTCAGCAGATATCAAACTGGGTGCCCAGTTGATTGTCCGTGAGAACCAGGCGGCAATTTTTTTCCGGGACGGGAAAGCATACGATATTCTTGGCCCTGGCCGGCATACACTGTCAACTTTGAATCTGCCATTGCTCACCAGAGTATTGAGTCTCCCTTTCGGCACCAAGAGCCCCTTTCGCGCAGAGGTCTACTTCGCCAACACCAAAATCTTTACTCATCTCAAATGGGGTACCAAGGAGCCTGTTGCCTTCAAGGACTCCGAGCTCGGCCTTGTCCGTCTTCGAGGATTCGGCACCTACACCATGCGTATCACCCAGCCCTTACTATGTATCAATACTCTTGTTGGAACTCAGGGAATATATGATACCGAGGAAGTAGAAGATTTTCTCCGTGATGTGATTGTCAGTCGGGTCAACGACCTTTTGGGTGAAATGCTTGACACTGTTTTCAATCTGCCGGCCTATTACGATGAGTTGGCCGCTGCCATCAAGAGCAGAGTTCAGGAAGACTTCGCCCGTTACGGGATTAGTCTTCTTGATTTTTATATCAACAACATTACCCCGCCAGCTGAGGTCCAGCAAATGATCGATGCCAAGGCTGGCATGCAGGCAGTGGGTGATCTAGATAAGTTCATGAAATTTAAAGCTGCCAAGGCTATGGGTGATGCAGCCACAGCAGAGGGGGCTGGCGATGCAGCCAGTGGCATGGGTATAGGTTTGGGCGCCGGCCTGGGTATGTTAATTCCCGGTATGCTTCAGAAAACCATGCAGGAGGGCCACCTACCCGCAACCAAACAGGCAAACTGTCCTGCCTGCCAAGCGCAGATCCCCATGGACGCCCGCTTTTGCTCAAATTGCGGCCACCAGATCCTAACCATCAACAAATGCCTTCAGTGCGACCACGATTTACCGGCTGGCTCTAATTTCTGCGCGAATTGTGGTGCCAAGGTGGAGAAGAAATCCAAGAATTGTCCCAAATGTGGATATGAGGCTCTGGCGGAGGCCAAGTTTTGTAACGAGTGTGGGGAGAAGCTGCCCTAGAGTCAAGTATAGATCCACGCCTGGTCTTTGATCCATCTTCAGAAGGTGATAGTAGGGTGTTGTCTTTATAGTACACTTTGCTGGAGTGTTGGAGTACTGGAGTAGTGGAAAAGTAATTTTCGAAAATCTAAGAGATTCGAGGACTTACCAATACTCCAACACTCCAATACTCCCTGGGTGTTGATTGCAGGCAAAAACAATTTCGCCTGACCACACTCAGAGGACCTGACTTCCCAGGTTACAACGCATATGCAAATCAAGGTTGATTGCCCTCAGTGCGGTGGGGATATTTTTTTTGATGAAGAACTTGAAATGGTTCGCTGTGAGTACTGCGACTCAACCAATCTGATTTCGGGAAAATCTGGGGTGCCGTTATTTATGCTGCCACCGCGATGGACTGAGGCAGAATGTTGCCACCGGCTGAGTATTCTCCTTGGCAGCAAAAAATCTCTCCGCATGAATAAAGATCAGCTTAAGTTGGTCTATGCCCCTTACTGGCGCACCAAAGGTATGGTCTTTCATTGGGCTCTGGGTAAGCGGCATTCAGTGTCAGAAAAGACAGGCGCTCGCTCCTGGGATGACGCAAAGGAGCTCAAGACCAGGAACTTTGACTTCTCCTTTCCGGCCTACAGAGAACCAGATCTCGGGCTGGATACCTTGGGAATACGCACCGCCGCCCTCCCCTTGCAGCTCTTTCACCATAGCAGGCTTTCCGGAACTGAGATTGTGTTGCCAGCTGAGGTGTCTTTGCAGGAGGCAATAGAACACAGCAACGGCTTTCTCACCTTTGGCTTTTCAGACCGCAGTCTCAAGGTGGAGCTTGAAGATACCCAGTTGGTGGGAGAAGTGTACTCTATAGTCTATTTCCCTTTCTGGCTCCTTGAAGTGGTCGCCAGAGACAAGAGCGGACTCCTGATTATCGATGGGGTGGCGAATCGCATCAAGCGAACAATCTGGGAACAAGATCTCTCGTCATTCATCGAAAGCCAATCTTCTGACATATCGACCACCGATTTTGGTACGCTTAACTTGGTTCCGTGCACCTGCCCGGTCTGCGGCTGGGATCTACCCTTTACACCTGAGAGCAAAAACCACATCTGCACCACTTGCACCAGAGCCTGGGCTGAAAAAAATGGCAGCTACACAGAAATGGATTATCAACTGATAGCAGTTCAGAGTGACTGTGAGCACGCTATTCGCTACATGCCTTTCTGGAATCTCAAAGCCCAGATTCACACCCCCAAGGGTGTATTGAAAACGCAAACTGACCTTCGCAAATTGCTTCCAGCCATAAAGGCACGGCAGGATGGGAAAATGGGTTCGGATTCCATTCAATTCCTCATACCTGCTTTCAAGATCAAAGACATCAAATCAATCTCTAAATTGGCCACCGTCTTCTGCCTGCGGCCTCCTGAGCAGCGGGTTCGGGCCAAAGAGCGTTTGGAGAAAGAAAAGTTCGAGGGGGTTTATCTGGCACGCGAGGAAGCCGAAGATATGGCTCAGGTGGTGTTGATATCCATGGTGCCTAAGTATCACCGCCGAGCCCGCAAGCTACTCAAGGACGCCAGACTGAAGTCCAGTTCTATCCAGCTGGTTTACTACCCATTCTATCGCAAAGGGCTGTACCTTAGAGAAGCGAATTCCAACCATTCCATTCAGCATGGCACGGTCGTTCTCAGCAGCGACTAAACTGTTTACCTTTCACCGTTCACCGTTTACTTTTCACCGTTTACCATTTACTGTTTACCCAAGCAGTATGCCCCAAGTGTTTTTCAGCAACTCACAACAGACTACTGCCGCACTAATTCTGGCTGAATCTAAGGGTAGGTTAGGCGGAACTAGTTGAAATCCTCTAAATGTTGCTTAAAATAGATCGAACATTCCCCAAAATCTCCAACCCAAAATAGACTGTCATGGCATTAGCAAGCGACCAAGGTGCTCGCCGTCTTCGACTGTTATCAATCAGTTCGCCATGGAGTGACATACTCAAGTTCTTTTTGGTGATAGCAGCTCTAACCTGGTTGATCTATCAAGGAACGGAGAGCTTGGGTTACAACTGGCAGTGGCATCGAGTGGTCAGGTACCTTCTGAGCTTTGAAGATGGCAAACTCATATTCGGCCCGCTGATTGATGGGCTAATGGTGACTTTTCGCATCTGCGGCTGGAGCCTGATCTTGGCTTTTGTTTTTGGCTTGGTAACCGCGCTTTTGCGAATGTCCAACTCCTTTGTGGGCAATGCAGTAGCCCGAGGCTACTTGGAGCTGATCCGGAACACTCCTCTCCTGGTACAATTATTCTTTCTTTATTTTGTTCTGGCACCCTTACTGGGCATTGGGAGATTTACTTCCGGCGTCCTTGCCCTGAGTCTTTTCGAAGGGGCATATGCCTCAGAAATCTTTCGGGCCGGGATAGTCTCCATCGAAACCGGTCAGTGGGAAGCCGCCCACAGTCTCGGTCTCAGTGGATTTCTCACATATAGGCATGTTATCTTGCCCCAGGCAATCCGGCGGATTCTACCACCACTTACCAGCCAGGCGGTTTCGCTGGTTAAAGATTCTGCCTTGGTTAGCACCATTGCGATCTATGACCTAACCATGCAAGCACAAGTAGTCATTAGTGAGACCTTTCTAACATTCGAGGTCTGGTTCACAGTGGCAGCCATCTATATTGTTATTACTACGGTGCTGTCGACAATAGCTGACATCATGGCACACCGGTTTAAGGCTGCAGATTGAAAGCACCTTTGCCAACTACTCATTACGGTAGTTCTGAGGAGACTTGATAAGGGATTCACCACAGAGGCACAGAGGACACAGAGGGGGGTGATTTTTCCCTGGCCGGGAGACCCGCCCGCCTCGCCTTGCTCGCATGGCGGGCTGGCGACGGCCAGGGAAAAGAGCCTCCGCCTGCGGCGAAAGCTCTTTAGCCTGTCGCCAGCCCTTGTCACGAAGACATGCGGTTACTAGATCGTGCCCGGAGGGCTGCGATCTTTTGCCCGATCGCCGTCTCCCGATCGGGCAAAAAAGAAAACGAACTCTGTGCTCTCCGTGTCTCTGTGGTTACAAAATACAAGGAGGAAAATCATGAGGGCTCGTTTACTCCCTTTACATGCAATATTGATTGCTGCCCTGATCTTCGGTCTGCTGGTTTTGGGTTGCGAAAGGGCAAGCCCACCACAGCAACAGTCAGCAACTGAAAGCACCATCGAGCAGGTTATCAAGCGCGGTGTGCTCCGGGTCGGCATGTCTACATTTGTGCCGTGGGCCATGAAAGACTTAAAGGGTGAATTTGTTGGTTTTGAAATCGATGTCGCTACCCGATTGGCAAAAGACACCGGGGTGAAGGTTGATTTCATCCCAACAAAGTGGGAGGGTATTATTCCGGCCCTCCTGACTGGCAAGTTTGATGTCATCATCGGTGGCATGACCATTCGCCCGGACCGCAACCTCAAGGTCAACTTCACCATTCCCTATGATTACAGCGGCCAGACCATTTGCGCCCACAAAACCCAGGCCGCTGGCTTTGAAAGCCCGGAGGACTTTAACCGTTCTGACGTAACCGTCGGCGCTCGCCTAGGTTCTTCATCCGTCCCCGCCATTAAGCGAGTTATGCCTCAGGCAAATCTTCGTCTTTTTGCCGACGAAGCCCAACTATATCAAGAATTGCTTAACGGTAACCTTCATGCTGTCGTCGGTTCCCTACCAACACCCGCATATCAGGCTCTCAAATACCCAGAGACGCTTTTCGCCATAACAAGCCCGTTTTCCCGCGAGCTTATAGGTTTTGCCGTCCGCAAAGGTGATCTAGACACCCTCAACTACTTCAACAACTGGATTCGTACTGTTGAGGCCGAGGGCTGGTTACAGGAACGACACAACTACTGGTTCAATACGAGAGAGTGGGAAGGCCTTATTCAGTAGAGTGCAGCACTAGGCACTACTGTAGAGCTGGCAGCTGACAGCTAGCAGCAGGCAGCAAGTAAATTGAAGCGAGGCGGTGACAAGGAGTCGCGGCGAGCTCCGTCACAAATGACAAATGACCAATGACAACTTTGAGAAAAAAGAACCTTAAGCTAACCCCCCTTGACGTCGTCATCTTTCTACTCATTTCGGGTGCCGCGGTCTATCTTAGCTATCGGATCAAGGTGGGGCTCAATTACAAGTGGAATTGGCAGGTGATACCTCACTACCTTTACCGCTACGATCAGGATAGTGGAAGATGGGTGCCGAATCTAATTATGCAAGGCCTCTTTACTACACTTCGGCTAAGCATCTGGGGAACCATCTTGGCCACGATTTTGGGAACCGTAATGGGTTTCTGCCGTGTGAGCCAGAGTCTTTTTTATCGGATGATCGGACGCTCATACGTTGAATTTATCCGCAACATGCCCCCTCTGGTTTTGATTTTTATCTTCTACTATTTCGTCAGCAGTCAAATAATGCCGATTCTGGGGCTGGATGACTTCATATTGGCGCAGTCAGAAACCACTCAGCGGCTTTGTGAAATCCTCTTCGCTCCGCCAGGATTCCTTTCAGCTTTCTTCTCTGCTCTTGTCTCGCTGGCAGTCTTTGAGGGCGCATATATTGCGGAGATAGTCAGAGCCGGAATTCAGTCGATTCACAAAGGACAGTGGGAAGCCTCTCAGGCACTCGGGCTATCGAAGTGGCAACAAATGCGCCACGTCATCTTGCCTCAGGCACTTCAACAAATCCTTCCACCTCTTGCAGGACAATTCATATCCCTGATCAAAGACTCTTCCATCGTCTCGATAATTTCTATCCAAGAGTTGACTTTCCAGGGGATGGAATTGATGGCTGCAACTTATCTAACTTTCGAAATATGGATTACCATCTCATTATTATATCTCGCCATGACCTTGACATGTTCCCTTGCTGTGCGGCGGTTGGAAATCCGCCTCGCGAAAAAAGGCCGGACCTGATAGGCAGTAGGTACTAAGAACTAGGCACTAGGCACTAGGCAGCGGGCAGGTCGCAGCAAGCAGCTGGCAGAAGGTACAGGGCACAAGGTACAAGGATAAAGCCTGAATAGCAGATTGCTGTGCACCTTGAGCCCTGCGCCGTAAGCCTTGAACCATTTACGAATAGTGAAATGCGAAATGGCTAATGACGCAATCCTTCGGTTGTGCTAAGGTTGGCCTCGTTTTGACTGGTCTGGCAGGTTTTATGACGAGATTTTCATCAAAGAGTGCAATTCGTCAGTGCTTGGGGTTCGCTGCCACGTATGGCAAGCGTGATTAATATGGTAGATCAACTTAAACTTGTTGTCCTGATCCTTTTGGCTCTCTATCTAATAGCCTGCGCTCCCAAAAAGGTATGGTACCAATTGGATACACCAGATACGGTGGCACGGGCTGATTTAGATTCGTGCACATCCGCTGCGGCTGACGAGAGAAGTTTACGCCTTTGTATGAGTGCCAAAGGTTATCTGCTCATCCCCCAAGCCGAGGCGGAATTACTGGAAGTCAGGTCGCTTCAGCAAGAAGGGCTGGACGCTGATGAAATTGCCCAACGTCTCGGTTGGAGTCAAGAGAAGGTCTTGCACTACCTCGACGAAGATTACACATTACCCCGGACAGCTTCTCTTGGCCGCCAACCCGTGGAGATATCCAAGAGGCTGGGTAAGCCCGCCGTAAAGCCCTTGATTGCTGACCTCAAAGACAAGGATCCACTGGTCAGAAGTCACGCAGTTCGAGCACTGGGCGCGATAAATGACCCCCGCGCCGTAGAACCACTTGTTGCCGTATTGAATGATAAAGATCCGCTCATTCAAAGACAGGCAATCGAAGCATTGGGAAAGATTGGAGACCCCCGAGCAGCCCAGCCCTTGATCGTTGTATTGAACGATGAAGATAGAGAGTCGCATGTACGAATGAGTGCGGCAGAAGTCCTGGGGCAAATCGGAGAATCTAGTGCGGTGGAACCTCTCGTTGCCGCATTGAATGATAAGCATTGGGACGTTCGCAGTCACGCGGCAGAGGCACTGGGCAGGATTAAAGATCCGCTCGCAGTGGAACCCCTTATTGGAGCACTGAAGGATCAGGATGCGACAGTTCGAGGCAACGCGGCTGAAGCTTTAGGAAGGATTAGAGACCCACGTGCATTAGAACCACTGGCTGCCGCGCTAACGGATAAAAGCAAGAATGTTCGTAAAAAAGCGGCTCGGGCACTGACGCTGATAGCTGGAGAAGACTTCTAAAATCGATATAAAACCACCGTAAGTTGCTCAGGTAGGTTTACTCTCCGCTAGATACTGCTGTCCTTTTGCAGCGATGGTATATTCGGGAGGTCTGCCGACTTCAACAGAGATATTTATGTATGCTTGATCTTTGAGAACATCCAAATAGGGCTCCAGTCTGGGGCCAACGATCCCCAACAGATCTGCCAAATCCTCCAGAGGATAGCCCGTATCTCCCGCTCCCGCAAGAAGCTTTAGAACTCTCTTCTGAACACTCTCGGGTTCGGCCTTGGCCTCTTTTTTCTTACGACGCTTCTTCCCCTTCTTCTTAATTACAACTGCTGGAGCACTGCGAGGCTGAGTTTCCGGTTTACTCGGCTCCTTTTTCTCCCTAATTCTCTCTTCAATTCTCTCTTCAACCTCTTCGTCAAACCCTTTATCAAGTAGAGGAGCTGCCTCGGAATCCTCAACTTCCTCCTTGTCAGATTCAACTTCTTCTGAGGGCAAAGGTTCAGCGTCAATGTGTTCTGGCTCGGGTTCGGGTGTGGGCTGAATCCCACCATTCCCCACAGCACCACCTCTGGCCGAAATTCCTGCGTCAGCATGCTTGAGTGTGTGGGCAATCGATACCAGGGTAGCCCGCAATTCGGCCTTCATGGTGTCATAGGACAAACGAGGGAGCCGCTTGATGTTAAAGCGTTTTGCCAGGGCACCAAAAAGCTGCTCCATAAAATCTTCGTCATCAACCTCGAGCACATCGAAAGTGCGAAGGTGTGACGGAAGCCCGACCTTATTCAGTCCTGAGTGGCAGAGGCAGGTAATCGGCATAGTTTTCGTCCAGGCGCAGCCAAATTCGAAGTGTACCCATGGCTGCCGAATCGACTTCGGGCTACAGAGCACCAAAAGAAGGTCTGCGGCCGTAAGGGAACCGTCAAGTTCCACGAGCCATTTGTCGCCCACACCACTATCGCCAGAATTACTGCTCAGAGACACTTCAAATTGCCCGAGAAACGTGGATTCGATAAAATCTTTGAGAAGCAGCGCAAATAGGGCTTCTTCAGAAACATGACTGATCAAGATTTTCAATTCTTTATTCCTCCCGAAGACCACAGGACAGCTACTCCTTTACCTCTAATAATCAAGTGACGAAACCTTTTCTCCTCAACCCAGTACAATTAGCACGACTCGTGCCAAAACGGAACTAAACCGGTGCCCACAAACGCATCGAGACTCCGGCCCGAATGCGACCTGGGGAAAGGTGCTTGATTCTTCTGGCTTAACGTGATGGAGTGATAAAATATCGCAAAATATCAAATCCAAAGCATTAAATCTTGAGGTTTCAGGTGTCAGGAAAAGATCAAATAAGTGGTAGAATCTGAAACCTAAACACCGAAACCTTACTCAGTACTCCAATACTCCAGTACTCCAAAAGCGCTGGACATCTCTACCGGCAAAGCCATTTAAACTGGACCTGGCCTACAGGACCAGGTTTTCTTTGCTCAAATAAAAAAGCCATGCCCAGGGGACATGGCTCCTTCTATTCTACTACTTTAAAATAAGCGTATTAGCCTAACTTCTCACAAACCCCCTTTCCATAATCCTGACAGGCGCGCAATCCTTCCGCCTCACCTACGAGCTGCTCCTTTAGGTTGAAAGAACCAAGATTAGTCACGTCCATTTTGAAGACGTGTTCCATGGTGTCAAGAATTATGGCGGGCGCATCGCCACTGTGGGTGTAAGAACCGAATGCTCCAGCTACCTTGCCTTCCAGGTTTCCCTTTTGTGCCAGGAAAAGGAAGGTCTTCATCGTACCGATCATATCTCTGTGATAAGTTGGAGAACCAAAGATGTATGCATCGTACCCTTGTAATTCTGCTTCGTCCTTGATTTGGGTGATTTTTTTGAGTTCTGCCTCATGCCCTGCCATCCTGACCCCTTCAGCAATACCCTCAGCCATCTTTTCAGTTTTGCCAGTCCTACTGTCGAATGCAATCAGTACCTTTTTCATGTCGAAACCTCCTCTCCTTACTCGGTTGAAAACAATAAATATATGCTATTTAAAATCCCACACTCATGATTAGATAGCAGCTTATTCTCTGCCATGAAAATTGAGGGGTAGAGATATTACTGGAGTGGAGAACAACCTCTACTGACATGTAAAATGACATCCCAACAATGAAAATTCAAGTGCAAAATTAGGTAACGGTGGCGATGGTTACACACTGCATGAAATCTGTATCTAAGGTTTCAGTGTCCTGAGTTTATCGTGCCAAGCACAGCGATTACAGTATGTCTCGATCTCGCCCGTAATCTCTGGCAGTTCTGATTCATCGACCTCTAAATTGAATACTAGGTCACCCGCTTTGAGGTCGAACTCATAGACCTCGTATTCATCCTGAGCGTCTTTGAAGTAAAAACTCTCTGATCCACAAAGTGGACATTTCGTTTCGGCCATTTACAGCTCCTCATACCCGCTGTCGTTTCGATCGTTCATCTAACTGCCGTAAGTGTCTCCTAACGGTGGGGATGGATTTCGAAACTACTCGGTTGCAGACAGTGTAAGATTCGTTCGTACGGTCTTTCCAGCCGATGCACCGTCGATCGCCTCGATCCCTGTGATAGAGATCCGTTCTTCCGGGACTTCTCCTGTCTCAATCAGATGGCCCTGTATGTGTTTTGCCCGCTCTTGTGCGAGCTGCTGCAGCCTGGTCTCTTCCACCTCGATGTTTTCTATTATTCGCTGCTTGGCGGCGGCTGTGATGGCATCGTGGTCCGAGAGTCGCGCATCTGCCGGTTCGGCCACACCCTCGGAAGGCGCTCCGGCAATGGTGGAGGCTGATACCTCACCAGCAAATAAGCTTTCGGGATCTTCTCCAAATTTGTCCTTGTAAACTTTTGTGATGAGTCGCCTGTAGTCTTCATCGGAGAGCGAAATATCCTCAGCTTTGCCAGACACTCGCTTTCCAGCTACCCGCATCTCCCATTGTTTGTCTTTCTTGATCTGGTTCATCAGGTCCGCTTCAGCCAGTGCCAGCCGGTCGTGTTTCTTATCGATAGTTCCCTTAACTTCAAGCTGGAGTGAAGGTCTCTGCTTGAGCGCTTCGGCCAGTTTTTCGAGCTTCATCATCTGGTCGGTCTCGAGCTCAGCGCTGCCGAAGTCGAACTCCACATAACTGAGCTCCTCACCGGTCCCGCCGACGAGACCACCCAGAGCGGCAAAGGGAGAGCTCACGATATTCTTCATCACACTTGCCATTGCATCCGCCACAACCTTGTCATAATCGAAGTCGGGATTGTCTAGATTCCCTTTTACCGGCACATTCAGTTGAATGTTCCCGTCACCGTCCTTCAAAAGGGCGACGCCGAGGCTGACGGGCGCTTTAATGGCGTCAGGGCTTTCCACACGCTCGCCGAGCTTCAATTGATACAAAACGATCTCATTCTGGCCAACCAGTTCTTGGTCGGATAGCTTGTATTTCACATCTAAAGACAACCTGCCCTCTTCTATCTTGTAGCCCAAAAATTTGCCTGCATATGGCGTGGTCTTGGTCAGGTCGTAGTTTTTAAATGATACGTTCACATCGGCGAAGATTTCTTCACTCAATGGATTTATCTTACCGGAAATTTTCACAGCCGCAGATTGATCCACCTTGCTCTCTAACAACACGTCTGCCCGTTCTTCTTCTTTTGAAGACAATCCCTTTACCGCTCCGTTGAGTCCCCGGACATTTGTAGCGAATTTCGCGATAAGGAGGTCGGTAAAGTCGGCAGAACCATCTTCAATCTTCACCGAATCGATTCTAATGGGCACCGGCTCTTGGATCTTCGTGTTGATAAAATGGGCAATCCGATCCAGCAGCGACTGAGCTTCTTTGCCGCGTTCCTCTTTCTGCGCTGAGAAAATCTCCACCGCGTTAACCTTGCCGTCGGACCAGATGGTCACGTTGGCATAGGGTTTTCGGATAATAATCTCAGGAACCCTGAGGTTGTTGGGCTTATAGTCGAATACCAGTCCGTTAACTCTCAGCGACTCGAGCTTGGCGAAATTCTCGGAGCGCAATCGGTCCACTGCCTTGAAGTCAGATACCTCGACGTCTCCCTGGTAGCTTAGTTCCGGTCCTTTACCGCCGGGAGGATTAAGCTGTACCCGACCATTCATATTGGCAGTGCCGCTCGCCAGTTCGAGTTGGGCCACAGGGTCTAGGTACGGCTGATACCTTCTCAAATCCCACCCTGTTCCGTGCACGGTAAGATCGGCGGAGATCGGGTTGATGCCTATTGTCCCTTTGACCTCGATGGCTGTTTTTTTGGCCAGTGTCGCGCTAACCAGAACTTCAGCTTTGGAATCCTTCTGGGTACTCAGATTTTTCAGCGTGGCCTGGATGGGTACCAGATTTATTTCAAAAGGTTTGCTCAGGGTACGGTCCTCTGCATCTATTTGGTAGTCTTCTAGGGTCACTTCATTGACAGAGATCTGCCAGGGTTCTTTCTCGGCTTCTGCTTGATTTGCCATTTCGAACAGGTATCCGCCCATTTTTCCGAGGTCATCAAGTGAGAATATGAATACCTGCTCGGTATATAAAAAGCCTTCTCGGTCCAGCCAACTTACCAATTTCGCCCCGGTGGAGTAAACCCTGCCGACCTGAACTTGACGATTGCTGAGGTCCACTTCGATCCCCTGGACTAATGTGTTTGGTACAGATATGATCGTTAGGTCTTTACCTTTCTCGGCTAATGTGAATTCGTCCAGCTTTAGCTCCCCCTCCATCAATTCAACATGGATGGCGTCATCTCGCATCTCAATCAGGTACCGACTTGCCAGGCCAATGGATCCTCCGGTTATTTCAAAATTCACCTGATCTTTAATATAATCCCACAGCCTGCGCAGCTGTACACCGGTCAGCGCAAAACGTCCCTGAGAACGTAGCGGACTCACCGAGAAGTCTCCTTCCCAAGTCAACTTACCACCATCACCGGTAGTTGCCGTGAAGGCGTAGGGACTCCCACTCTCTTTGATGGTCGTGAAGTTTTCGAGGTTTACTTGGATGGGATACAGCGTTTCTTCATACGGGGTGGGGAGCGACTGATCACTGATATTGATTCGCCCCTCCTCGATCTGCATTCGGATAACAAAAACGCGCGGTATGCCCGTACTTTCATCCGAAGCTGACCCCGTCTGATTTAATTTGGCAATGATGTCCGAAAAGTTAAGGCTATTGTCAGGCAGAACCTTTAGCTGCCCATCCGGTGCAACCAAGTGTATGTCTTTAAAGGTGAAAGCCCAGCGGAAGATGGAAGAAAGCTGGAAATTGACGTACAGTTTTTCAAAGCCAACGAATCGCTCGCCATCGGGCTCTTTCAATTCAAAGCCCCTTATGGTCGCAGAAAGTACGAACGGATTCACCCTGATTTGCTCAACGCTGGCCTTGCGGCCAATCTGCTCGTCTATCTGTGAGATCATTATGGACTTGACGATGGGAGGCACAATTAGAAAGCCTGCAATTGCATAAAAAACAATAAAAATAAGGGCGGCAATAATCGCAACTTTTTTCCGGCGTGATAATTTGCTCAAAAATGAACTGGTAGCCATATTGAAAACTCCTGTATTATTTTTGCTGTAACTTTTTAAGTTAAGTCTAGAACTTTCACTGTGCAATGATTTGGGAAGAAAAAAATAGATACCTGCCAGGTTGGCGACGCGGAAGAAAAGTTTAAAGAACAAAGTGTTGGATTTCTTGCCCTGGAGTGGGGGGGAGGTGCCCCCCCGGGCCTGTTGGCTCGGTGCCAACAGAACCAGGGGAGGCAGCCAGTAGTGTGCAACAACTCTTAGTAAGGTTGGCCATTATCATCGGGGCGGATGGCTGGCCATAGCTGAAGTTGTCGGAGTCGGAAGTAAAGAAAAAGATATTTAATCTAAAATTTTTTTAGGGTTGCTCTCCTCTCTGCCCGTGCAGATGGGGTCATTTATTATTTAGCTTCATAT
>CP070735.1:1246952-1258226 GCA_020347625.1 Deltaproteobacteria bacterium | reverse complement strand
GGATGAACCACCACCAGTACCAGCTGTTGCGATAACCTTGTTCGTTCATAACTCTATCTCCGTCGGCTGACTTTAAAAGAGACAGCCGAGCCTGTCAAGCAAAAAAATCATAATTCACTAATAGGACGGCTCAGCAATTGAGAAAGATATTCAATACCAACGCTATACGCTTGCGGGAAAGCGTGAGAATCAATTTCTCCCGTACAGTGCTCTGGCTTATATTTCTTGCTAACCATATGATCGACTACTCTCCCCGTATCGGTCCAGTATCCACATGAGCATTAGGGTAAAGATTTTTTATAGCTGGGGTGACTAATTAAATACTTTTCTAATTTACCTTGTTATTTTCCTTGTCCTGCTCTATCGAAGGAGAGAGCATCCACTAGGACTTCCACTGAACTGTTTTCGACCCAAGAATCACCGTCAGGCTGGGGTGGGATCGCCATTTTAGTTTACTTCTTTAGAAAGTGAGTTCAAAGGAATCACTTGACTCTTGCTAAGTTTTTCTATAAAGAAAGGGTCGTTTTTAAAAAGTATCTGGGTGTTGTGGAGTAACTTCATGGCGAGACACAAGAAAATTGAGCGACGAAGAGAACTGGAAAGAAGGCAACGGCGACGGAAGAAAAGACTGAAGCTACGAGCGAAGGGTCTGTTGCCACCAGCTGAAGAGCCTAAAAAGAAAACCTCTTCCAAGGACTGAAACCGGGTCTAACCAATTCATCCATTCCCTCCGTTAGCAGTCTTACATCCAAAGATTAAGACAGGGCTATCCACCTGCTACTAGACTGGAATGACCAACCTCAATGGCAGCGCGACACTCGCATCGGCCGCCGATCCCTCCAGATCCCCTCATTGTAGAAACCTTAAATCGAAATCTGAAATCCTCAATCTGAAATCTGAAATCCCCTGATCTCTGCCCCCCATATATAGGTTTTTTCTTACCATTTGGCATTGTACTTGCATTGTTTGAAGGCGAATCACCTTCCGAGGAGAATGTTATGAAAAAGACAACTTTGCTCCTCTTCCAGCTTTTCTTGGGAGTTTTTGCATTTTACTCTGTACTCAAGTACAGTGGCAATCCCCGCCTGGTCGTGCCGCTTTTCTGTCTAATTGGTATGTTTTTGGTGGGAAAAATTGAATCAATAGTTATTGCAAGTGATGAGAGGAAAGAAACCCGCCAGCCAGGGGCAGTCAAGAAAGCTAAAGGCGAAGCAGTATTTAAGCCGGTTGACTGCTTGCTAAAAAGCAAGAATGTGTTACTCCTCATCGATGCCATCCATTATCTGTTGAAAGATCTAGGTCTTTCAGTTTCTCGCTCTCCGGATCAGACTGGTATTGATCGTCTGGTCAAAATACCTGATAACCAGACAGTCTTTGGCCTGAAGGTGCTGGGTGACGTTGGAGAGCTTAATGAGAATTGGGATTGTTGGGAGGAACTTTCTGAGTTCGATCAGGGCAAAGGGGGGAAAAGGCGTCTATTCCTCATCGGAAGCAATACCATGCAAGAGGAGGGGGACGGCAAACCACAATTCACTGACTTTTCAGCCAATACTCAAAGCCTTCTCTCTTCCAAGAGTATCGTGGCCATGACCACTCTTACTTTTTACAAGATCTATCTCCTGTGTCAAAAGAAAAGCGTGGATCCCAAGGTGATCCTCGATCTTATTCATCGCCACCCTGGCGGCGTTTTCAGACTAGAGCAATATTTGAAGGGATCGACCCAAGCAGCTTGACAATAGACCGACGCCTTCGCTAATTAAGCTCAGCAAAGCCTGTTCCCACCTTCTTTTTGCTTGCCTTTACTTAGGTCCATTTGGCGTGGGCCTCAACGATCCTCCGAACCCCAATAGCAGCTAATACATTGCCTGTGCCCGCTGGCTCCGACCTCGGGCAGGGGAGCGTAACCACTGAGCGGTCACGAAAGTTTGTGGTATAGTCTGCAGGAATCTTAGAAGAACTGATGTCATACTGAAATTGGAGCCCTTGTGAATCTACCAACGCTGGACTTGATTATCGTTCTCGTCTATCTGGTCTTTAGTGTAGTCGTCGGCTTCTATTTCTCTAAACGGGCTCTACGGAGTGTGGACGATTACTTTGTCTCGGGTCGGGTTTTGCCCTGGTGGCTCGCCGGCATGTCCATGATTGCTTCTGCCTTTGCCATCGATACCCCGTTGGGCATAACCGGTCTTGTGGCCAAAGATGGCATCCCAGGTGTTTGGTACGCTTGGTCTTTTGCCCTTGGCGGGGCCGGTGCTCTGGGTGCCTTCATTTTTGCCTCGTTACTCAGACGATCAGAAATAATAACAACGGCCGAATTGATAGAGCTCCGTTATGACGGCCGACCCGCTGCTTTTCTGCGGGGATTCAAAGGGGTTTACTTCGGCATATTTGCCAATGCCGTTACTTTGGGCTGGATCATCAAGGCCGTATGGATCATCAGTGAGGTAGTGGCCCCTGAACTTAATCGGCACTTACTTATGGGGGTAATTTTGCTGGTCACCCTGGCCTACACTGCCGCATCAGGTCTTTGGGGCATAGCTGCAACGGATCTTTTCCAATTCCTGATTGGCTCTATCGGATCCATTACCCTTGCAGTTCTCGCCTGGAATCACATCGGCGGAATGGAAAATATCATTGCCGGTTTTGTGGAGAGATATGGGGCTGGATCGGCTGCAGAGCGCCTCAGTTTTTTCCCTGCTGCAACGACACCTTTTTTTGTCACATTTCTTGTCTTCATCACACTCAAATGGTGGGGCAATCCACCCCCAGCTATCACCCAGAGAATCATATCTGCGAAGAACGAAAAGCATGCCTCCTTTGCCACCATGCTTTTCTCTGTTGTCGCTTTTGGTCTCAACTATTGGCCCATGATTCTGGTGGCAATGGTTTCCCTCATCGTATATCCCGATCTCAAGATCCCGGAAGCAGGTTATGCTCTGCTAATCTTGAAACTCATTCCAACGGGCCTCTTGGGCTTGATACTCGCCTCGCTTATGGCAGCGTTCATGTCCACCGTGGATACCCATATCAATTTTGGGGCTGCCTATATGGTCAATGATCTGTACCGACGCTTCATTATGAGAAAGGCCTCTGAAAAACACTATGTCCGCGCCTCCCAGGTCAGCACTGTGCTGATGCTCCTCTTAGCTGTTGTCATTGCCTATAATCTGGATTCAGTAAGTGAAGCGTGGTACTACATTTCCATGCTTACGGCTGGCTACGGCATCGTGATAGTCATTCGCTGGTTTTGGTGGCGGGTCAACGCCTGGGCAGAGATTGCTGCGCTTGCAAGCTCCGGAATCGGCAGCACTCTATTGTCCCCCAAATTCGGGAAGGCTGTGGGTTACTGGAACCACATCCCCCATCTGGAGTGGCAATACAGGTTCTTGATTGTTGTGGGATTTTGTACCGTAACATGGGTTGTGGTCTGCTTCTTTACAAAACCGACTTCAGAAGAGCATCTGAAGAAATTCTGCGCTAAGGTAAAGCCATTTCCTACGCTCTGGGGGCCCATTTATGAAAAATATCCTGAGCTGGACTGGAATCGCCATTTCGCGAGATCCTGTGCAAATTGGGCTCTCGGTAGTGCTACAGTGTTCTGCGCCTGTTTCGGCTTCGGCCATCTCTTATTCCTGAATTTCACCTATGGGTTTTTACTGCTCGCCCTGGCCGTAATTCTTGCAGTCATCATATTGGCTATTTGGAAAAAATAGCGGGCGTAAGCTGGAAGAGAGGCTCTTCAATGAAAGGATTACCAACGATTTGAAATCTGGTGTGTAGGTGAAGATGACTTGGCCAGCGGCCTAGCCTAGGCCCCAAGGTCCCAGCCACGATCGCGGCGAGATGGACGCAAGAAATCGAAAAAAGACAATGGTATAATTCCCCAGCCCAACACGTTTTACTTTGCGCGGACAAAGAATATGTAGACATTTACCGCAGCTATAACAACGAAACCGCCCACGAAAATCAACAGCTTCTCAGCATCAAAATCCAATGCATCCGTGCCCTGGACGGTCTTCTGAAAGAGCACAACAAGCGCTGGAACTGAGAGTAAGGTTGCCAGTGCCTTCTCCATGCCGCGAATGATGAAGATGATGCTGGCGATCACCATAATAGCGATGGTGTACGGATTTTTCAAGATCGTCAGCATATCAGTGCCCGCGACGATTTCATTAAATGCCTTGAAATCAAGGTCTATTAATGCAGATATCATATCTGACCACATGGATAGTGGACTCCTTTTCTCTTTCTTCCATTGGCCAAAAGTCACTCTGTGATAAAGCGGTGATTCTCCGCTGCATTATACAGCATTTTTTTAGCAACTCCTATGCCAAATGCGCGCCGCTTCAGTAAAGAATAGAAGGACCCGCCTTCGCTCAGGCTACGGCGCGGCAGACCCTGGCTTTGATCTGCCCCAATGACGCAAAGCGCCAAGCGCAGAGCGCAAAGCGTTTAGGAAACGGTAAACCGATTATCCGCTGACTGCGCAACCGTTCACCGTTTACCATTCACGGTCTGCTTTTTTTCGCTATGCGCTATGCGCTATGCGATCTAGCCTGGCCCATCGAAGATACCCCTATGCGGGGAAAGATCAGGTTTGCTAGATTTGAATGGGAAATTGGCGATGCGAATTGAGAAATGACTTGCTGTTCAGTTCCTAGTGCCTAGTGTCTAGCATACCTATTGACTGGGGACGGTTTCGCATTCTGAGGTTCGGTAGGTTCTCATTCGCGCCAAATCAAAAGCGTAGTCGTAGATATGGAGACCCTTGGAGGCAACAACCATCTCGCCATCCCCCACGCCGATTTCACTGGCCATGTATTCCTTGAGCAGCTGAACCCCACCAAGATTGGCAGGGTAGCCGTTCCAGGCATCCCAAGATCGAAAATAGACGAAGAAGTGGAGTCGGTCATCCTGAATGCGTGTATCGATATGGCGTAAGCATGGAGGATCTTCCAATCTCAAGTCAGTGGGCATCCCCACGGTCATGACCATCTGATTATTGCGAAAACCATAGCTCTTATAAGTATCGATCACGGTCTGGATTTGGTCGATTCCTGCGCCCCCAGCTAACCGTTCACCATAAGTGTAGTCCTCATCGGGCTCTTTGTGAGGTGTCATTAGATATGGCAGATAGTCATCTAGATAGTCTTCCGCCACCGGGTTGGGAATTCCCAGATGCGCCGGTATATCCGGCAGCAGTGGTCGAACGCCAGGGTGCTTTATGTGGACTGTCACGTAGTCCAATTCCAATCGCTTCTGTCCTGCGTATGAGCCTCGATCAATAGTGAATTCCCGGCCGTGATCAAGAAGGTTCCAGATGATCTGGAACCAGGAATCGGGAAGCGTGGTGGCCTCAATAGATACGGGCCTCAATGTCACCTTCGCCATTGCTCTACTCCTCCCACCTGCAGGGTATATTCAGGCTACAAGCCTCCTGGCATAAGCTTTTGCACTCTAGTGGTTTCAGGCGAAACTTCAGCGTCGCTTGTTAGGCCTCACCCTCTAACACTCTTCCCCAAATAAGCTAGGGTTGACTTCTGATCTGAGGGCTTTCTGCTTCAGTTTCCTGGGGTAACTCCTGGCCCTGGACACTCACCTTGACGGTGCTGACCGGTATCGGTTTGCCGCTTGCTTCCAAAGCCTTACGTACCACATGCAACAGCCCGGCACAGCAGGGAACCTCCATGTAGCCGATGGTTATCGATTTAATATCATTATTAGCAAATATTTGCGTGAACTTGTCCACGTAAGCTTCGGCGTCGTCCAGCTTGGGGCATCCCACCGCAAGAATCTTCCCCTGCAGCAGGCTGTGATGAAAACCTGCCATGGCAAAAGGCAGGCAATCCGCTGCAATGAGCAAATCAGCCCCTTCAAAAAACGGAGCGGTCGGAGGGATAAGGTGAATCTGTACGGGCCAGTTTCGCAATTCTGAAGCCGGAGTGTCTCCTTTTTGGGTTACAGCCCCTTGTCTAAAACTCACCAGCTTGGCACCAGGACAAGCAGCCGCAGCTTCTACGGATGGTTCTTCTGTCTGTTTTTCCTTCAACGTCTTGAGGTGCTCCTCAACGGCTTTCTCATCGAAAGGTTCCACCTCTTTCATCACAATTTTGAGGGCGTCTTGGGGGCAATCACCTAGGCAAGCACCCAGGCCGTCACAATACATGTCTTTGATGATTCTGGCTTTGCCGTCGCGGATCTCAAGGGCCCCTTCGGCGCAAGCAATTATACAGTTCCCGCAGCCGTCACATTTTTCTTCATCTATTTCTACGATGTTTCTCATGGTCATCATGCACCTCCGCTTATGTTTTGGTCTTTGCCAGTGATATTAATGGACCCATAGCGGTGATGCCTTGATTTAAGTCAAATTAACATTTAACAGATCTAACATGGAATGCGCCGCTCTGGCAATGTCAAAACTGTGCAGAAGTTCCCCCAAAATATTAACTTTGTCTGAGGCAAGCTGCAAGTGGCTCGACCGGCGCTGTAGGAGTATGAAATACGGAAACTCCTGAAAAATGTAAATTCCCCGGGGCGGCATCTTGATTTGACCGGCCACAAGGAAAACGCAAAAGTCTTTAAAAAATCTCAATGGGTCATTATAATAGGTACATGCTATTTCGATAAATGGAGTCTCGACCATAAAAGCGTCTTGGTGATTTAAGAACAGTCGAGGGGAGTGGGGCATGGCTGAAGAGACGATGATTACCATCAACGAAGTTTTTCTAAAGAGTGACCGCAGTTCCGGCAACATGGTTGTACTAAAAGAAAGTGAAGAGGACAAACAACACTTTATCATGTTTGTGGGCGATTCGGAATTTGCAGCAATAGCCAAGGAAAAGGGTCTAGTGGAACCAAAACGGCCATTGACCCATGAACTCTATTTGAACATTAGCGACAATCTCGCGGTGGAATTCCTCCGCATTGAGATATATGACATGAAAGATAATACCTATTACGCCAAAGTATTATTCCGCGCCAATGGGACTGAGCATACCGTCGATTGTAGACCCAGCGATGCAGTGGCACTCGCATTGAATAGGAAGATACCCATCTTGGTCAACCAAAAACTCTTCCGACGTGAACTCACTCCTGACGAAATAAAAGAATACGAGGAAATTTGTAAGACAGTGAAATTTTAAATTCAGTTATAAGATTTCCAATTGTGCCGGGACAGTTCAACTTAAAATTATCACAACATATTGTAATTTAAGTTTTTATACATCTTTTATTGAGATAATACTTTAATCGTTTTATGTCCCCATGTCGTAGCGAAAATCCTTCCAGGCAAAGCTGTGGTATCTGACCGCGCCGAGAACCTCAGTTTGCTTTCAATCTCGACCGAGTCTTTTTTTCTATGAGGCTCCCTGTCTTGATGGCTAGCCCTCAGATTTTTCGGAAGTTTTGCCCCTGACAATTCTGATCCGAGTAATAGACTTGGCAAACATCTCCTCCACTCGGAAACAAAAGGTTTCCCATTGCACCTCTTCTCCGATCTCAGGTAGACGACCAAAAAGGGTGAGCACCAGCCCGGCAAGGGTCTGGTAGCCATTCTCTGGCAAATCCCAGGCCAGCCATTTATTGAGGTCTCTTATGGAGACGCTGCCATCCACGAGAAATGATCCGTCCTGCTGAGGCTGAATTCTCCTTAAAAACCTATCATGTTCATCTTCAATTTCACCCACAATCTCTTCGAGAATATCTTCAAGGGTAACGATCCCTGCCACCTCGCCATATTCGTCAACCACAAAGGCCAGATGGGTCCTGGTACCCTGAAAATCCACCAACTGCCTCCGCACGGACTTGACCTCCGGCACATAGCTAGCCCTTCTCATGATCTTTGCCAGCGCAAACTCACTGGCCGTACCTTGCCACTTGAGAAGATCCCTAATGTGCACAAATCCCAGCACCTCACTCCTTCTCTCCTTGTAAATGGGATATCGTGAAAACTCGCTCTTCTTCACTGCCATCAGAACCTCTTCGAAGGGTGTATCAATCTCGAAGGCCACCACGTCACGCATCGGCAGCATCACTGATTCCACCGGTATCCTATCCAGGGACAGCACTGCCTGGATCATTTCCTCGTCCCTTTTCTTGAGAACCCCTTCCTCTGCACCCACCTGGACCATTGCGGCTATCTCGTCAACATCGTAGATGGACTTATCGTCGGGCTTCTCCAGGTGTAAGAGGGCAAGGAGTTTGTCACTTAAGGCTGAGATAATACGAACCACGGGATAGAAAAGTTTTATGATAACATAGATTGGCTGGACGATGAGAATAGCCACCCTCTCTGGATAATAGGCGGCAATGGTCTTGGGGGTTATCTCCGCAAAAACGAGAATGACGAGCGTCATAATCAGGGTCGCCCAGATGACCCCTCCCTCACCGATGAATCGAATTGCCAGGCTGGTGGCTATGGCCGAAGCCGCCACATTAACAAGGTTATTCCCTAAAAGAATGGCACCGATCAGCTTCTCTGGCTCTCCTAGGATCTTTTCCACCAGACGTGCCCGTCTCCCCTTCCGACCCAAATGACGGATGCGCCAGCGATCGACCGCCATGAGTGCGGTCTCTGAACCTGAAAAAAAAGCAGAGGAAACAATGAGGAACATCAGCCCCAGCAGAAAAAATGGCCAGGCTGCTAAACTCATAACATCTCCTTTTCTCAGCAAGAGATTAAATGGTCCCTACCTATAAAGACTGGAATTCTTCTCATTATTACCCGAAGTGGTTTAGGACTCCACGGATTATTGATGTGCTGGACCAAGCTTGCTTCTGCACCTGCTCTCTGTTATATAAGATTTGAGGGTTGGAGTGCCGCACACGGTTTTCCTTCGCCTCTGAAGCCTCTGCTGTGTAAAAAGAAAATAGGCCTTCTTCCAACCAGCAGGGGCTTTCTTGTGTGAGGAGGTGGTTTAATAGTGACGAGAGATGAAGAGAAAATATTGAAGATTACTAAGGAAATTGTGGTGAAGTTCATTGAAATTGGTAGGGTTTCTCCCACCCAGTTTGACGGTGTGTTCCAGAATGTATTTCGCAGCGTCAAATCTAGTGTCAGTTCCGATGGATCGGAGTAGCGGCTCCGTCTTTGGGCAACATGACCGCGCCTCGTTTCATTGGCAGTCTCCGTTGATGAGATAGCCCAGCGGCAGCCGGATTGTGCTGCCGATGACCTTGTTGACTTCCTCTGCCAGCTCGACACAGGTATTTTGAAATACCTCAACAGTTTCCAACGTCTTGGACAAGATTCAACGGTGCAAAGGCAGGGTCGGAAGGTCCACCAAAGCCTCAGCTTCAAGTGTTGCCGGCCAGTAACCGCCCAGGTTTGACGGTAACTCATGAGGGTAGTATAGGGGTCCCTGCTGCATTTAGCAACTCATTATCAGCAGGCATTTTGCCCGGTCACACCGGAGCCAGGGCAAGGTGGAAAATAGGCAAGGACCAGTCCTTGGTAGGTTATAAAAATCTGCGCCGGCCCGACAATGGTCTAGAGCGGCGGCCACGGCTCATCGCGACCGCTGTATTTCCGCGAAGCTTTGCGCTCCCTGTCCCACAGTAGTGATCATGCAGGGAGCCCCAATTTCCCCAAGGGAAGCCTATGGAAGCTCCCTGTTCCGCTTTAGCGGGATTCGGATTGTCCATTCCAGTGTATTGTAGTTTGCTCGCTATAGCATTTTCAACAGGGCGAGCTAATTCCTTTCAATAGACCAAACTAGGCGGCTTTCAGAGCATTCTCCATGTGGCTGAAGATGTCCCTGACGCTTTTGATCTTCTCCGCTTCTTCGTCGGGAATCTCCAGGTTGAATTCCTCTTCCAGTGCCATGATCAGTTCGACAACGTCCAGGGAATCAGCACCCAAATCGTCTACCACGCTGGCCTCGGGGGTCACGTCTCCTCGATCAATCCCTAGCTGATTAGCAATAATTTCTACGACTTTCTCTTTCATTGCGGCTGCGTCCATGCGTTTTCCTCCAGGTCTATATCAGAATCAAACTGTTATTTAATTAGCTTATATCGACTTTATCCGTACTTGGTTGTTACCAAAAAGGTGCGGTTTAGATGTAGCAATATCTATGTGATGTTGGCATCCCTCCTTTCGCTCTATTTTCTTGAGGAAATCCCTTCCTTCCTCCCGCCCTTCCCCTCTTGCAAAGTCCCGACAGGCTCTGCCGGATTATTCATACCAAACATGCCGTCCCCGGACTCTTTTCTTGTGGAAAGCCCAGGAGAGGCAGGGTTTACGAAACCATAAAAAATGGTCTGAAGGACGGTTGGTATTTCATCCACTAATGAGTATCCGCCATCGCTGGCCAACCATTTTTGCATCACACCATCAATAAAGCCCATAACTCCGTAAAAAACCGTATGGAAGTCCAACTGCTTGAGGCGACCATCTCTTGCCGCTTTGTAAATCTTCAGTTTGAGGAGGGGCACTTTCTTCAGAATGTTGCCAATGTATAGTGCCTTTACCTCGGCGCCAAAATCACTCTGCTCCTGAATGAGAACCTTATAAAGATTACGGTTGCGGTCAAAAAATGCAAAATACACCTTCAGATAATTCTCAATGATCTCAAGCACATCAGCTTGAGCATCGATGGCGCCACTCACCGCCCGCTCTAGCTCAGCCACCTTCGAGCTGATCAACTCAGAGAATAGACTTTGTTTGCTGTGAAAATGGCGATATACCGTTCCTTTCCCCAGCTTGGCGCGTTCGGCGATCTCATCCACGGTCGCCCCATGGAAGCCTTTGTAGGAGAAGACTTCCAATGCTGCGGTCAGGATCTTTTCCCTGGTGCTGGAGGTCTGTGGTCTACCCTGCTCTCGGGGTCCAATCTGTTTACATAGCTGCCGAGTGAGTAATCTCTCATTGAAGTCATTTTGGTTTAAGCCTCGGCGCTTGGCTGTCCCAACAACCTCCTTTATCCACTTGCTAACGACAGTTTCGTTCTCCATGTCTGAGTTGGCAATTTGTGAAATTCCTTCTTCAAAAATCGAGGCCAATGTGTCAGGATTTACTACGTCCTCCTTGGTTTCATCACCCAGGACGCTCTGCCAGAATAGGCTCCAATCCGCCGTCTCTCCTCGTCTAAGCAAATCTAGGAGCTCCGCCCGTTTCTCCTGATCCAGTTTACTGCCCATTCCTGCATATCCTTGCATGACCATAACCCAAATAAAATGTGACGGACCAGTCCGTCATTATCTTGATTTGATGCGAGGTGTCAAGTCCTTTTTGCAGAAGACAGGAGGGAGCTTGCCATTGTAAGGGGAAAATTA
>CP070735.1:1236377-1246852 GCA_020347625.1 Deltaproteobacteria bacterium | reverse complement strand
TTTCTGAATGGACTGGGACACGTGCACGCCCACCAGAAAAGCAACGGTAATAATTAGATAAAGCTGACCGACTAGGGCCTCGAGTGCAGAAGCACTGCTGGCCATGCTGGTCAAAGGAGTGACGTCGCCGTACCCCAGGGTAGTGATAGTGACAAAACTGTAGTAGATAAACAGGTATCGGCTGTTCTGCAATTGACCGTCAGGCAAGTCAAATGAACCGGGGGATAATGTCTCTAGCATAATATAGAGATTGGACCACATCAGTGCCATGAGGAGGTACACCACAGCTGCCCCGACGATTAGATCTCTGCTGACCTCATCTTGTTTAAATATAAAGGTTAAAATGTTTACGATAACAAGAATATAAAACATTACCATTGAAACACGACCCACCAGAAACAAGGCCTTGTTGACATGCAAATGCGACATCCACGTAGATGCAAGTGCAGGCAGGGCCAAAAAAATGGCAATGAGGGCATGATGCCTTTTCTGGCTTATGGCGTAAATGGCAGAGATAAAAACGGCAGTAAGGATGGCACTAAAAACCGCGCGGAGATAAGGGACGTTTTCAAGAAAGGGATAGATGACAAGCAGCGCTATTAGAGAGATAAATAGATGCAGAAATCGATGCTTGAAGCAGATCTGGCTGAAGGGAATGCAAGCCTTTTCGTCCATGGAAACCCTTTTAGTGAATAGTGAACGCTGAAAGGTAAACCGATCTATTCTGCAACCCTTCACCGTTTACCGTTTACAAGCTACGTAGACCCCTCCTGAACCGCAGTCTCAGGAACCTGCTCTTTTCCTTTGCTCAGTCGTTCGCTCAACCCCTGCATGACTATGTAAAACACCGGCGTGAAAAACACGGACATGACGGTTGCGGCAATCATGCCGCCCACCACCGCTGTTCCGATGGCCTGCCTGCTCGCAGCCCCGGCCCCCGAGGCCACCACCAGGGGCATGAAGCCGGCTATGGAGGAAATCGCCGTCATCAGGATGGGCCGGAATCGCAATTGCGCCGCCGTGATGGCCGCATCAAGGACGAATTTACCCTGGGCCCGCTGCTCACGGGCGAACTCGACAATGAGGATGGCGTTCTTGCTGGCCAGCGCAATCAGAAGCACAACACCAATCTGGGTGTAGGTGTTGTTGTCGAAGCCGCGCAGAATCAAGGCGATCACGGTTCCGAGTACTGCCAGCGGCACCACCATGATTACCGCCGCCGGACTGCTCCAGCTTTCATACTGGGCCGCCAAAACCAGGAACACCAGAACGATGGCCAGGGCAAAGATCATCACCGCCTCGGAGCCCACCCTTTTCTCCTGATAGGACATGGCGGTCCACTCATAGCCCATGGACGGGGGAAGCTTGGCATCGGCCAATTGCTCCATCAGTTTCAGGGCCTGTCCGGAGCTGAATCCGGGTGCCGCCTGGCCGGTAATTGAGGCGGCCGGGTAGAGGTTGTAGCGCAGGATGGTCTGGGGCCCTAAAATTTGCTCGACCTTAACCAGGGTGCCGATGGGG
Organism: Deltaproteobacteria bacterium; assembly: GCA_020347625.1. Taxonomy (GTDB): domain Bacteria; phylum Desulfobacterota; class Syntrophobacteria; order BM002; family BM002; genus BM002. The sequence continues at coordinate 1,245,331 of CP070735.1, read as the reverse complement.
ACCATCTCACCTTCGTCATTTCGTACCTCGAGTTGGCGGATATCCCTGCGTTCTATGCGGAACTGATGGTCCGCCTGGACTTTGACTTGCCAGGTGCGGCCGAATGCGTTGAAGTCGTTCACGTAGGCGGAGCCGAGATAGGCCTGAAGCGTCCCGAAAACTTCGTCAAGTGGGATATCCAGTTTCTTGGCCTTGGTGCGGTCCACCTCGGCAAAGAGTTGGGGCACATTCACTCGGAAGGTGCTGTTCAGACTGGCGAGCCCGGCTTGTCCGCTGCCGTCCTGGATAATCTCTATGACCATCTTTTGCAGTTCCTCCAGACCCACGTCGCCGCGATCCTGGAGCTGCATCTGGAAGCCGCCAGACACACCGAGACCGTTAATGGCTGGAGGCGGAAAGGAGAACACGATGGCCTCCTGGATCTGTGAAAATTGTCGATGCAGGTTGGCCAAGATTGCCTCCTGGCTGAGACTGGAATCGGTGCGCTCATCCCAGGGATCCATAACGACCCAGAGAGTCGCAGCGTTGGAGGCATTGGTGGCGTCAATTACCGAGAAGCCAGCTAGGGTGATCCACTCCCAGACGCCCGGGCTTTGTTCGAGAATCCGGTCGATCTTCTCGATCACTTCCTGGGTGCGCTCGAGAGAGGCGCCTTCGGGAAGCTGAACGCTGGTGATGACGTAACCCTGGTCCTCCGTTGGCAAAAAGCCGGTAGGGAGGCTGCTGAACTGCCAGCCGGTGAGTCCGCCGATGGCGGCAGCGAGCAGAAGCATTATCCCAGTGCGGCGCACCAAAGTTTTGACCACGGCCATGTAACCGTTTTCAGTTTTACGGAAAATCGCGTCAAAGCCTCGGAAGAACGCGTTCTTGCGCTTCTTTGGCGGCCGCAGCACAAGGGCCGCCAGGGCGGGGCTCAACGTCAGCGCGTTGATGGAACTGAACACGGTGGACACCGAGATGGTAAGGGCAAACTGGCGGTAGAGCTGTCCGGTAATGCCGGGCAGAAAGGCCGCCGGAACGAACACGGCCAGAAGCACCAGTGTCGTGGCGACCACGGGGCCGGAGACCTCGCTCATCGCCTGAATCGCAGCCTCTTTGGCTTTTAGACCCCTCTCTATGTGGGCTACGGTGGCCTCCACCACCACAATGGCATCGTCTACGACTATACCAATGGCAAGCACCAAACCGAAGAGCGTCACCATGTTCAGAGAGAATCCCAGTGCTCCCATGGCCGCGAAGGTGCCGATCAGGGATACGGGAATGGCCACCCCTGGGATGATGGTTGCCCGCCAGTCCTGCAAAAAGATAAACAGGACCGCGAAGACCAGTGCCGCCGCTTGGAGGAGGGTGACGTAAACCTCTTTGATCGACTCCTCCACGAAAATGGTGGTGTCGTAAGCAATTTTGTACTCCATGCCCTCAGGGAAGATGCGGCTCATCTCTTCCATAGAGGCCCGAACCTTGTTAGCCACTTCGAGAGCGTTGGCGCCGGGCAATTGGTATATAGCAACACTGGCTGCCGGAATGCCGGTCAGTCTGGAGACGAGGTCGTAGCTCTTGCCGCCCAGTTCGATGCGGGCGATATCCTTGAGGCGGGTGATGCGGCCGCCCTCGGCGCTCTTGACAATAATCTGCTCGAACTGCTCAACATCGGTTAACCGTCCGAGCACGTTGACAGGATACTGGAAGTTCTGGCCCCTGGGCGCGGGTGGCTGGCCGATCTGCCCGGCAGCAACCTGGACATTCTGCTCCCTGATGGCACTGAGCACGTCCTGGGTGGTGATGTTGCGCGATTTGAGCTGGCGCGGATCGAGCCATATCCGCATGCTGTAGTCACTTTGCGGCCATACAACGACATCGCCAACGCCGACTATCCGGCTCAGCTGATCGCGAATCCGCAAAGTGGCGTAGTTGCTTAGAAAAAGTTCGTCGTAGCGGTCGTCAGGTGAGATTAGGGAGATGAAGAGAATGATGCTGGTGGACTTCTTCTTGGTGTTGACTCCCTGGCGGATCACCTCCTCGGGCAGCTTGGGCTCGGCGAGTTTGACCCGGTTCTGCACCAACACCTGGGCCATGTCCAGATTGGTGCCAACCTCGAAAGTAACCGTCAGGGTGTAGGAGCCGTCGCTAGCACTGGTGGAGGACATGTAGATCATGTTTTCCACCCCGTTCACCTCTTGCTCAATGGGGGCGGCAACCGTCTCGGCCACCACCCGGGCGTTGGCGCCGGGATAGGTAGTTTTCACCTCCACTGTGGGTGGGGTGATCTCAGGGTACTGGGCCGTGGGCAGAATGCCTAGGCTGACACCCCCGGCGATGATGATGACGATGGAGATGACGCTGGCAAAAATGGGGCGCTCGATGAAAAACTTGGAGAACATGCTGGGCCTCGTTACGGGTCTTGATGTCTTAATCGAAAAGAATAAATGCGATCATAGATATACCGCTAATTCCTTTATCACTCAATTCCTCAATTGTCCTTCTTCTCTTCCCTTTCAGCAGCAGCCGTCTTCTCCTTCTCTGCCTCTGCCGCAGCTTTCAGGGCCGAGGCCGTTAAAGAGCTCATGTCAATGCGCTCCGGAGCCACTTTGGCCCCCGGCCGGGCGCGCTGAAGGCCGTTGACCACCACCCATTCACCGGGTCGCAATCCCTCTTCGATCACCCGGAGGCCGTCTACCAGCTGGCCCATGCGAATCAATCGTTTCTCCACCACGTCTTCGCTGTTGACCGCCAGCAGATAGCGCCCGCTCTGATCGGCGCCAATGGCTCGTTCGGTTACCAGCAAGGCGTTGGCACGCTCCTCAATGGGCATGCGGAGACGGGTGAACAGCCCCGGGACAAGGACCGGCCTAGGGCCAGGATTAGGGAAGACACCACGGAGTTGCAGGGTGCCAGTTCCAGGGTCAACGCTGGATTCGCCAAAATCATAGGTTCCTCGATGGGGATACCCCTCCTCGGTGGCCAGGCCAAGGAAAAGGGGGATTTCTGCCTTTCTTTCGGATTCGGTGGCGGGATCGACATTATTTTCCTTAGTCTCCTCTCGGTACATGGCCAGCACCTTGAGGAGGTCACGCTCGTTGAGGTTAAAGTAGACGTACATGGGATCATATCTGGTAACTGTAGTCAGCAGGGTAGGCTCACTTTCGCCGACCAGGTTCCCCAGATCCACGTAATTGCGGCTGACACGACCGGTAATAGGGGCTGTGACTTTGGTGTAGCTCAGATCCAAACGGGCCCGTTCGAGCCTGGCCTTGGCGCGGGCCACAGCTGCCTTGGCAACGTCGCGCTCCCCACGCCACTTGACCACCTCGGCCTCGGCACCGGCCTTCTGCTCGAATAGTCTTTGGGCGCGGTCCAGCTCGATTCTGGCCCTTTGCAGCTGGGCTTTGGCACTTTCCACCTCCGCCTCGGCGGCATGCACCTGTGCTTCGTATTCCCTGGGATCAATGATGAAAAGCAGATCACCCTGCTCTACAACAGCACCGGGGGTAAAGTGCATGCTCTCAAGGAAGCCGGACACCCGGGCCCTCACTTCCGCCTCCTCGAAGGCCCGGGTAGTGCCGGTAAATTCCAGATAGTCGATGACCTCCTGCTCCAAGGGCTGCGCAATGGTCACTTTTGGCGGCGGCGGCTCCACGTACTCGTTTCCCCGGCCGCACCCAGAGGTCATCCAGACCAGCAAAAGGATCGCGGACAGAGCCCAGGCTTTCCAGTGGGATATTCTCACCATATGGTTCCTCCGTGGATTATATTGTCGGGCCTTATTAAATTATAAAAACCGTGGTCCTTTAGGCCAGGGTATGTATGATTTATGAATTCAGATTGCAGATCGCAGATTGAGGTTGCATGCATCCCATATAGGAAAGTTCTGAGCTCCCAAATCTGAAATCTACAATCTGAAATCTGAAATTGCCGGGCTTTGCTACTCCAGCAGACTGCCTCTCCTCCTACCAGTCGGGAACGCGAATGGATTCTTTGGGTTTGGCGTCGGGGGGCTTCTGAACCGCTGCCGGCGTCAGCAGGCCTCCCCAATTCGTACGGTCTTCCATCTCTTCTTTGACTTGCGGTGGGATGAATTCCTTACCATCACGGATTTCCCAGCCGCCGCCAAGAGCCCGGTACAACGCAATTAAGCCTTGCGGAACTTCGCCCTGGCTGGACGCGAGGCGGTCCTGCTGTTCCAGCAGCGCTTGCTGGGCAGTGAGCACGGTGGTGTAATCGGTGGCGCCTTCACGATACTGGATCAGCGCCAGCTCGGCTGAGCGTTTGGCCGCTTCCACGCCTTTGGACAAAAGGGCTACTCTTTCCTGCCCCCTGAGAAAGGCAACCAGACCGTCCTCAACCTCCTGTTGCGCCCGGAGCACGGTGTTCTGATAATTCAATAGCAGCTCCTGGAGCCTGGCGTCCTGAACCCTGACCGTATTGGTGATTTGACCGTAATTTAAAATATTCCACTGGAAGGAAGGACCAAAAGTGGCTGTTCGGCTCTCCCACATAAAAAGGTCATTAAGGTCGAAGCCGCCCACGTCACTGGAAAGGAATCCGAAGGCGCCGGTCAATGAAAATGCTGGATACAGGTCTGCCTTGGCAACGCCGATGAGGGCACTCTGCGAGGCCGCTTGCAGCTCGGCGCTACGAATGTCCGGCCGCCGCCGCAGCAATTCCGCCGGGATGCCCACGGCAACCTCGAGCGGGGCCCGCGGAATTCCGCCGGAGCCGGCCAGCATATCACTCAACTGACCCGGCGGCATACCCAGCAAAATACTCATGGCGTTTTGCGTTTGACGCAGGCCGGTTTCCAGAAAAGGGATCTCAGCCTCGGTGCCGTTAAGCTGGGTGAGCGCCTGCTGCACGTCCCGCTCACTCGTTGCCCCAGCTTCAAAGCGCGCCTGAGCGATCCTCAAACTTTCCTGCTGGGTTTCAAGGTTATCGTAGGCAATCTTCAAGCGTTCTTCAAAGGTGCGAATCAATACATAGGTGCTGGCCACATCCGCTGTCAAGCTGACCAGGGCGTCGTCGTAAGCTGCAATGGAGCTCAGGAAGTTCGCATCCGCTGATTGGATCGCACGCCGAAATTTTCCCCAGAAGTCGAGTTCCCAGCTGGCACCAATCCCAATGTCCGCCTGCCAGAAGCTGAAATCGGCATTCCCACTCTGGGGGGACGAGGGCGCGTTCTCACTGACCCGGTTGTAGATCGCCGAACCAAAACCCTCCTGCACCTGAGGGTAGAACTCGCCAACAGCGATACCGAGCAGGGCGCGTGCCTCAAACACCCGCACCCCCGCAATGCGCAGCGGCAAGTTCTGCTCGTAGGCTTTCTGGACCAGATTGTCCAGGACGGGGTCGTTAAAGACTTGCCACCAGTTCTTGTAATCCGGAAGCTCGGTTTTGACGCGCTCATCCTCAGATTCAATCCACTCCTGCGTAACGTCACCTGTCGGTTGAACAAAATCCGGCCCGACCATGGTGCAAGCGCTCAGGACGATGAGCAGTATAACCCCATGCACTGAGGTCATCAGTGGTCTTGAGACTCTCATTGTTCTCCCTTGTTCAATGGTCTGTCTGCTGAGGTGATTGGCTTGATCGACGACGTGCACCTTTCTTGTCTAGCGCAAATGGAGAAAACCTGCCGTCGACAAAGATTGCTTAACCAGCGAACCGACTTGACTGATGCATAGCGCTAAGTATAGCCGAAATGATTATTTCTGCAAAGTCAGTTCCTTATGAAGTAAAGGGCGTCCCGAAGTTCGCTAAGGGGTGGACGACACTGAGGCGGGCTTATTATTTTGGCAAGCAGTGGCACAAGTGGTCCGACCACCGACCCACTACCAAGAAGAAGAGCAGGGCCAAAGCTGACCCTGCTCTTTCTCTTCTCTTTGTTTTCAGGTTAACCTATTGCTTTGAGTAGGTGAGACTCTGATAAAACCCTTGTTAATCTAACCCTCCTACCGATAGCCTGACACGTCGATTCAATTGGCGTCCCTGTGCTGTCTCATCACTGGCGACAGGAACGACTGGCCCATACCACACCGTCACGAGCCGTTTCTCAGCAATGTTAGGAACCATGGCCTCTGCTGCCAGGAAGGTGTAGTTTTGCATCAAGTAATTCTTGACGCTTTCAGCCCTTTGCCGTGACAACAAATAATTATAGGTTGGATCACCTGTGCTGTCAGCGAAGCCTTCAATAAGAACATATGCTTTGGGATTTTCCTCCAAAAACTTTGCCAGGGCATCCAACTCGTCGTGATACTCCGCACGGATATCCGCGCTGTTAAAATCAAACAGAATGTTATCGAGTTCTACGCCCACCACTTTGCTAATAAGTTGGGTCTCCACAAGAGCCTTATCTCTGACCGCAAAAATAGCTCCTATCATATATTCTGGCCTGTCTATCAATGTATCAAACGTTATGACCCGGGAGCATGTGTTCACCGAAGCGAGATCATTCACCAGTTTTTCGCCCTTTGGTGTCTGCGCCGAACTGATGACATAAAAACAGACATCGTGTTTGGCGGCTAGCTCCCTCGCTGCTGGCACCGGCCATACCTTTGGCGTGCCATGGGTAAATTGACCGTCTGAAAAAATAAATGCAGCCGTTTTGCCGGACAGCTTGGCCAGGATGGGATCTAGGTTCTTGATCGCATTTCCCAGTGGGGTGGGCTGATTTCTGAAGCTAACTGAAGGTTTGTAAGCCTCCATTGCGTCAATTGCTGCACCGAACTTCCCTTTGTCAAATGGCTGCATCTCGTAGAAGCTTTTCCACGGGGTGTACAAATACAAGCCGGCGTTCCAATCCAGATCCGGGACTCGTGCGACTCTCTCCTTGAACATTGTCTTAGCGAGATCAATTTTCTTCATGTTGGTATCTTTAAATAGATCCTGCATCGAGCCTGACGCATCGAACAACACAACGAAATTGTCCGCTGTTTTCACAACCTCTTTTACCATCCGTACCCTTTGCACGGTCACTTGTTTAACGACAACTTCTGCCGCTAAAACATTGGTCACAATCAGACCTGGCATGATCAATCCAACGATCATCGCCAATCCGACTAGTTTAATCCTGCTTCTTTTCATGATTCAACCTCCCTCTTGGTTTGGAAAACATCATGGTTAAGTACGTATAATTAAAAATACACCTTACGCGAACCAAAGGATCGCAATGCAGTGTCCAAGATATTGATGGCCTTAGGTGAAGGCAAGTTTTTAGGAAAAACTGTCAATTCCAAAATCTGAATTTGTTTAAAAGTGAAGTTAACTTAAGAATAGGGTGGAAGTTAACCTAATTTAAATATTGTTATCGCAAAAACGACCAAAGTCAAGGCAACAATCATGTTACATACCCCCATTCACATCAATCTAATGGGGGGTTCTAATGGGGTCAGACCAAGCTAAAATATTAAAATTATCACTAATATCGCCATTCTTGCGACTAAAATCGACGATGTGGGAAATCTCGGTACTTAATTCATTTTTCAGCCTGCGGCTCTGGACTTTTCGCTGGAAAGAGCATCGGGTCCGCCGCTTGTATTGGGATACGAAAGGTCATCGAGCCAGACCCTGAAGAGCTTGAATCCTAGGGATAGGATGACGGCCCCAACAAATAGACCAATAAATCCCATGTAAAGAAATCCTCCGATCGCACCAAGAAAAATGACGAGCATGGGCACCGGCGCACCGCGTCCCAGGAGTATAGGTTTCAAAAAGTTGTCCAATAAAGAAACCAGAATAACCCAGCCCGTCAACAGTCCTGCGGTAAGAGTGTCCGCAGTGGAGAACATGTAGATCATGACCGGAATGGCAACCGGTAAAATCCCGATTTGAATGATGGCCAAAAACAGACAGAGAAAAGCCCAAAGACCAGCTCCCGGCACCCCAGCTACCATAAACCCAGTACCAGCTAAGAGTGTCTGAATAATGGCCACAGCGAGAATGCCTTTGACCACATTGCGCACGGTTTTCGTCGAAATATCAGCAAAGTCAGCGCCACGCTCTCCGGCCAGACGCACGAACAGGTCTTTTGCCATCTTTCCACCTCCGGTTGCATGGGCCATGAAAATTCCGGCAATGATAATGGAGAGCGCAAATTGCAATAATCCCAGAGTGGTGCCCATCGCCGATCTCAGCAGCCTCAAGCTCATTGCTTTCAGCTGAGGTTGAAACCGGGTCAGCGTCGCTTTTAGGTCTGTCGAAGCCTCATACCATTCGCTTTTCAATGACTCGCCGATCAAGGGCCACGACTCGACACTATCTGGCGGAGGCGGCACTTTAAATTCGCTGTGCTGAATCCTGTCGTTGATATATTTCGTCCCGTCAACAAGTGAGCCTACCATCCGGATGCTCGGGAGGATGATAACAAGGAGCGTGACAACAGTAATTATGGCTGCCGCCAACTTGATACGGCCGCCCAGTACACCGCTGAGTCTTCTGCAAAGGGGGAAGAAGGCAATAGCAAGGATGATGGCCCAGATCACCAGAGAGATAAAGGGTCTTAATATCTGGAAACACAGTGCTATCAAAAGGGCTATGAGGCCGATTCGAATCGCTATATCAATTGCTGGTCCTGTGTAGGCTTTTTCCTGGGTAATTTTGTCTGGTTCGCTCATAAGGATTCCCCTGCTCGTCCGGAAACGATAGTTTCCGGACGAGCGCGATCAGCGAACAGCAATCAGCTTTCAGCAAAAAACCTTTACTATCAAGCGATTGGACTGATGGCTGACAGTTCTATGCCGAAATCTTCGATTTCCGGATGGAAACTGTGTAGATATTAGGAACATGCTTTTTAATTTCTAGAAATCGATTCCCAAAGCGACGATAAAATAGTAATCGTCCTTTTCGGGCACCTCACCGTCGGCATCGGCTTGCGGATCCTGGATTCTGTCCCAAACGAAAGATACATCCAAATCAAGCCAATCTGTTAATTCAGTTTCAAGTGCTGGAACCATACGATGAAT
>CP070735.1:1231854-1236277 GCA_020347625.1 Deltaproteobacteria bacterium | reverse complement strand
ATAGCCGAACTGCCAGTGGCGAGAAGCAATCGATCGTAGGGTAAGGCGTCACCGTTTTCCAAAGTAAGGTTCTTCTCTTTCGGTTCAATACCCGTAACCCGCATCCTCAAGCGAACCTCAAATCTTTCTGGTGAGGGCGGTTCTCCCCGAAAGAGAGAAGCTTGGCTTGGGCCGTCCTCTATGAGGGCTGGGATGAGGGGACGATAGTAAGCCGAATGAGGTTCGCTGGAAAGGACGAGCATTTGGCCATCCGGATCCTGGATGCATATGGCCTCAGCAGCAGCTAGGCCGGCCGCCCCATTGCCTATGATCACGTAGCGCATTCAATTACCTCCACAATATAAGTACGCCTGACGAAGAAACGTGTCTTCTCTATCAATCTGTTTGTCTCATTTACTTACTGCCTCGACCACCACACCGGCCACAAACTTCCGCACTTCAGCACCAAACTCAGCTGCTTCAGCGTAGACCAGCGCCCTGGTGGGACAGGCTTCCACGCATGCGGGCAGATCCCGGTCATGGCAGCGATCGCATTTGTATGCTATGCTGCGCTCCTCCTCCCGGCCCACTACCCCATAGGGGCAGACCATAATGCACGTCCAACAGCCGACGCACTGCTCCTTCTTCCGTCTGACTGCCCCTTGATCATCGCGGTAGATGGATCCGGCTATGCAAGCATCAAGACAAGGCGATGGATCGCAATGGCGGCAAGTGAGTGGTATGTTCTGATCCCCGGCCCGCTCTGTATATATTCGATAGCGGGGAAGCGGGGTCTCACCGATGGCTGCGAACAGACTCTTGCTGGCCGAATGCTCCACAGCACAGGCGACTTGGCAGGAGCGGCAGCCCATGCAACGGTCCAACCGCACGAATATCTCTTTCATATCCCCAACCCCTTTCTTCTCTCCTTGATCGCCTCCAGCAGCTTTCCAGCCGCGCTCACCGGATCCGTTTCCACGATGAAGTAGCCCCCGAAGATGCCCTTGATTTCATCAGTGAGCACATTGGCCACTGCGGCCCCACCCAAAACCGGTGGTACCACACCTACGTGAGTAGGCAGGCCTGCTGCTACAGCCCAAGTTCCGATAGCTATAGCCTTCTCCGTGGTAGGTTCTGGAGCACTAGCGACTACCGGCAACTTATCCAGATCAACCTCAAGCTTGTCGGCAACAGCGACGGCCACATCAGAGGCACGCACGTTGTCCACACAGGAGCCCATGTGGAGAACCAGAGGCAGAGGTCCATCTAGACCTGCGGCCTCGCCAACCGCTGTGAACACTGCCTTCAGTCCGTCGCCGGCATACTTATCGGTCGCCTCAGAAGTCAGAAGCCCGTGACGGGCCATGGCACCGGCTCCGCAACCAGTGGCCAAGAGCAGCACGTTTTCCTTGGCCAGTTCTTTTGCCATGGTCACAAAGTTACTGTCCTGGGTTACGCGCACGTTGTTGCAGCCGGCAAAAAGGCATACTCCCTGGATATTGCCATTGACAATGTTGTCTATCAGAGGCTTCAACGGATCGTCCTTGTCCACCAGAGACAACGCCGAGATTATAGCCTCGGTGGAGAAGCCTGCCAGCACGGTGCTCTGCTGCGGTGGGATGTTTACTTCCTTGGGGTCACGGCTCTTGAAGGCCTCAATACCCTGGCGGATGATTTCTTTGGCAGTGTCCCGGGCTTTCTCCTCACTGAACTCTATATGGCTTGCTCCGGGGATTTTTGCGATCGGCATCGTGGTGATCAGCTTGGTGTGATTGCACTCGGCCAGGGTACTCAGGCTTGGCATAATGCATTGGTAGTCTACCACCATAACATCAACAGCCCCGGTCAGCACGGCTAACTCCTGTGATACCGAATGGGTGGCGGATGGGATTCCGTGGCGCATGAGCACCTCATTGCCAGTGCAACAGATTCCCACCAAGTTGATCCCGGCCGGGGCACCGGCATTCTTAGCCTCCTCATCCAGCTCGTTGGCCACTTGAGCGATGACATCGGAGAGCACTGGATTGTGGCCATGCAGGGCTATGTTGACCGCGTCTGATTTTAATACGCCCAAGTTTGCCGTGGATGCTGTCGGCTTGGGTGTACCAAACAAAATGTCAGCTAAATCCGTGCCCATGTGACAGCCAGCGAAGTCCGCCAAGGCACATTTTACACCGCCGAGGAGCAGGTTCACCGGATCGGCGTCAACCCCATAGGCAGTTTGGTGCATGATCTCAGAGATAGCCGAATCAATGCCAGTGGGGACAACGCCATGCTTCATGAAGGTCTCTATCCTGCCCTGGGTGACATTGGTAGCCGCCCATGCCACCGGCGTTTCCTTCTCCGAAAAATCGGCTAATGCTGCGTGAGCAACATCTCTGGCGAGCTCCTCAGTGCTCTTACCATCGCCGGAAATTCCCAACCGTTGGGCCACGGCCTTGAGTTTGGCCTCGTCTCTAATGGGGTAATCAGGTGCCTTCCCCTCGGCCGATTTGAGCAGCGTGTGAGCCAGATGCTTCGCATGTCCAGAGTGGGCCGCTGTGCCTGCGGCTATGGCCCGACCCAAATTGCGAGCCACGATCGTATCTGCTGAGGCTCCACAGGCTCCCAGTGTTGCCCCCTCCCCAAAAGGGTCAATGCGGCAGGGACCCTGCATACAGTTGCGGCAGCATGTACCTAATTCCCCAAAGCCACAGTGGGGTGCCTGGGTCTCGAAGCGGTCCCAGATAGTTTCAATCTGGCCACGGTAGGCTTCGCGCAACATCAGTTGCCCATCTTCCGTCATAGTCCTCTTTTGCAGTTCTTTCTGGGTCAACATAGCTCTCCTCCTTCTTGGAGATATCCCTACAGCTTCTTGTCTTTGAAAACTTTTTTTCGCTGATATGAGATCCTATCTCTGAAGCATAACTCTGAGAGGTCACCAGCCATCCACTTATTCAGTGCGAAAATCTCACAAGTCCAAGTAATGGAATGAGTTGGAAAACAGGGAGAGATTGAACAGAGGATATTGAAGTACCAGAACTGCCTCAGAGTTAAGATGCCTATAAGTCGTGCTCAGTAACGCTGCACTGGAGTTGATGAGAACGGAAAATCGTCTCACTTTCATGGCACAATAACAGTAGATTTGGACTAAATTCAGGTTACGAAATGAACCATGAAGTTGCAAGGGAAAAAATCTATGCCGATCGGTTTCCACCACTATGGATGGCAAGGATTAAAAAAAGCCGTAAAGTCAAATTTCAGCCGGACACAGTTGATTAACTATTGAGTTCACTTTTCCCTGGCGAAAAGAATCCAGCTGTTTTATTAAATTGACACATCAGGTAATCTCCAATAGTGATTCATGAACTCAACGACTACTGAGCATCTGATTATGGTCCGTTCACGCAGATACGTGTACTGGTTGCTGGTGGTGCTGCTCCTGCTAGCAAGTGGCTGCGGTTGGATGTACTTCCGCAAAGCGGGTGAACCGCCCTCACCACTTTTACATTACACTCTGGCCGATTGGCCTTTTGCGGAGTATTGGACCGGCATCGTTTTCAACGGCGCCAAGATCGGTTTTACCCATCTGTCGCTTTCGCCTGCTGAAAATGCTGCAGCCCACTATGAGATAAGATCCGAGGCTGCCCTTCGATTCCGTTTTCTGATGTTCGACAAGAAGGTTACGCTGAAATCTTACGATATGGTGGCCGCTGATCTTTCCCTGCGAAGCTTCGCTTACGACTACGATCTGGATGGAAATATATTGAAGCTCACCGGCAGATTTTCTGCCGGAAACCTTGAGGTTGAGGTCAGCTCCCGAGGGCAAACCACCGAGACAAGCATTCCCGTAGAGGGCAAGCTTTATCCGACCAGCATTATTGCCATGTATCCCGTACTCCACGGGCTCGAACTCGGTCGTCACTACAGCTATCAGGTATATGACGGAGAAACCCAGAGTATCGCCACGGTCACCCAGGACATTTTAGCTTACGAAGAAAGCGATCTATTCGCAGGAAAGGCTTTCAAGATCAAGACTGGGCTGCACGGCCAGAAAGTGACCACCTGGATTGGCTTAGATGGTAAGCCTCAGCTTGAAATCGGACACGGGGGAGTGATTATCTCTGGCCTTGAGAGTGAAGTCGTGGCGAAGAGGTACTTGGCCCAGGCGAGCATAAATAAAGAGGAGACGCTTTTAGATTTTAGCCTGATAAAGAGTGAACCCGTCATTCAGGAGCCGGAGCGGGTGAGGTTCATGGAGGTTGTCTTGAGTGGTATCCACCCGGATCTTCGAGTGCCAAACGATGAACTGCAACAATGTCAGCGCCGGGGTGAAAAGGTAATTTGTCGAATTAACACACCTGAGTTGAGTGAGGTCGGTCTGGGATACAATGAAAATCCTTACGAATCATTGCGCTACTTGCAGTCGACTCAAACGGTTCCGAGTCAAGACGAGCTCATTCGT
>CP070735.1:1213061-1231754 GCA_020347625.1 Deltaproteobacteria bacterium | reverse complement strand
GCTAAACTGCCTCATGGTGACAAAACGCTGGATAAGAAGAAGAAGCGTATCGGATTTGTATTCCACTGTCTACGAGCAACCCGCACTACCAAGTGGGTTAAGTTGGGCTACTCAGACGAGATCATCAAGAAGGCAACAGGTCACAAGTCGCTTGAGGCATATCATCGATACGTTAACCTTGATGCCTCTGATGTAATGATGTTGGTTCAACCCAAGCTTGTTGCGGATAATTCCGGTACAAAAATCGCGCAGATGCACTAGGCATGAGCAACCTAAAAGAAATCTACCTTCGTTTGATGAACGAATCTCGCTGTATTGCCTCCCGCTACGAGGTTCCAGAATTCTACCGGCGATTCAAACCATCGCTGGCAATATCGCGGCGCATTTTCTTTTATAATCCTCTGGTGATCCATTGTAGAGAGTTGATTACACCAAAGTATGCAGATGATTATGGCCACGGCCTCCAGCATGCCACAAAGGTCAGTGTGGATGGTGGTGCCATTGTACTTCTTGAGGGAGAGAAGTATTTCACGGTGCAGGCTGATCTGGAGCGCGCCGTAGTACTGGTGCAGCTTGCTGGACTCCTACACGATATCAAACGGACAGAACATAAGCATGCATTGGCTGGCTCAGAGGCCGCTAGAGATCTCTTACATGATTTCCCCTTGAGTTCTGCTGAGATAAACTGTGTGGCAGATGCCATTGCCAATCATGAGGCATTTTCTGAACCCAAATCCTGTGAAACTTTGACCGGACAGCTTGTGGCCGACGCCCTATATGATGCAGACAAATTTCGGTGGGGGCCGGACAACTTTACCCACACAGTCTGGTACATGATGAGCTATCAGAAAATAGATATCACGGAGCTGTTTGGCCGCTTCCCTTGGGGTGTTGACGGCATCCTCAAGATAAAGGATACCTTTCGAACCAACATAGGCGGTCAGTACGGCCCGGAGTTCATTGATTTAGGAGTGCGGATCGGCAAGGAAATTTACCAGCATATTCAGCGAAATATTGATGCACTGATAAATGAGATGGAGAAGACTTGAGTACACCGTGCGAGTGAATGCTGGTGCGACTTGCCAAATGGTGAGAAAGAATGTCATGGCTCTGAGGAATTTTACCGGAATTGAAGGACTTCGCATAGGCCAGGTGACGGATAAGCAGCACCATACTGGATGTACTGTGGTCCTGGCCGAAGAGGGGGCGGTAGCTGGTGTTGATGTCAGGGGTGGCGCCCCAGGAACTCATGGCACCGATGCATTGCGGCCGGAAAACCTAGTGGAGCAGGCGCACGCAGTGGTTCTCACCGGTGGTAGCGCTTTCGGTCTGGCCACTGTGCAGGGGGTGATGCGGTACCTGCGCCAACGGGATTGTGGTTTCAAGACCGATTATGGCGTAGTTCCTATTGTCACCGGTGCCGTGGTGTTTGACCTGGGGCTGAACCGAAGTGAGAACCTACCGGATGTCAACATGGGTTACCAGGCCTGCGAGAAAGCCACAACAGATGGAGCTGAACAGGGTTGCGTTGGGGCTGGGACCGGTGCCACTGTGGGTAAGCTATTTGGCCTAAAGCGAGCGATGAAGTCTGGGCAAGGTTTTGCCTCTCTGGTCTCTGCCGGGGGACTTCAGATGTGGGCCATAGCTGTGGTGAATGCTTTTGGCGATGTTCGTAATGATGAGACTGGCGAGCTACTAGCAGGGGTTCGCACCGAGGATGGACGGAGATTGGCAAACGCAGCCGCGAGCCTCTATCATTTGGAGGTTGTTAAGGGGTTTTCTGGAACGAACACCGTCCTGGGAGTAGTGGCGACCAACGCCAAGTTTTCAAAAGCCGAGCTTACCCGGGTGGCTCAGATGGCCCAAAATGGTGTTGCCCGCACCGTTATACCTGCCCACACCTTATATGATGGTGACACCGTTTTTGCCCTGAGCACAGGGTCTCATGCCGGAGTTGAAGTAACAGTTGTGGGGGCACTGGCAGCTCAG
The DNA here is from genome assembly GCA_020347625.1 of Deltaproteobacteria bacterium. Lineage (GTDB taxonomy): Bacteria > Desulfobacterota > Syntrophobacteria > BM002 > BM002 > BM002. Next base: position 1,229,765 of record CP070735.1, on the reverse strand, counting down.
CTCATGGCCCAGGCCATCGTTAATGGCATTCTGCATGCCGAAGGGGTAGGTGGTTTGCCGGCATACAAGGACCTGGCTGGCGACCGCCGCGCAAAGCGCTAAGTAATGTCCAACCCTTCGACCCTTCGACGGGCTCCCCGCGACAATCTCGTGACAGGCAGGGCAAGCAGGCTCAGGGCTTGTAGCAGAGAGCAAACACTAGGCACTAGGGACTAAGCACTAGGCACCAAGAACATTTGTCATTTCACATGTAGCAGTTGTCATTTTAATGCAATCTCATCATGACTCTCATCTCTCAATGGGAAATGAAAAATGTTGAGTGACCAGTGATTAATGACGCTAAGCGCTCTGCGCTTTGCACTATGCGCTATTCACAAAGGAGCACTGAATTGAAGTCAATAGTCAATTTCTTCTTCGAGTTGGGCATGCTGAAAAAAACGCCACGGAGTGGGTTTCAATTTCTCGGTTCAGGACGCGAGTCTGTAGCCGATCATGTTTTCAGAGTGACGACCATCGGTTTTACTCTGGCGAGGCTGGACAAAGAGGCTGACGCCTTTACTGTAGTGCTGATGTGCTTGTTTCACGATCTTCCAGAGTCTCGAACCGGTGACCTTAACTATGTGAACAAGCGCTATGTCGATGTCAAAGAAGATCAGGCGATAAAAGACCTGGCCCAGACTTTACCTTTCGGAGATGAAATCGAGGAATTGTTGGAAGATTTCACACGTGGGGAGAGCCGGGAAGCCAAACTGGCCAGAGACGCTGACCAGCTGGACCTCATCTTGGGATTAAAGGAACATCAGGATTTAGGCAATCGATACGCTGAAGACTGGATTAATTTTGCCCGAAAACGACTCAAAACGGATCTGGGTCGGCAATTGGCAGCCTCGATTGTGGAGACCGATTCGACGGCGTGGTGGTTCGAGGGTAAAGACCACTGGTGGACTGAGGAATGACGTGTAGCGCATAGCGCATAGCGCAGAGCGCATGGCGCTCTGCGCTATGCGACGGTAATTGAATTCTTGCCCAGGTCCTTGCTCCGGTAAAGAGAGTTGTCTGCCAGCTGGAGTAGTTCCTTTTTGTCAGCAGCGTCACTTGGGTAGTTGGCAATGCCAAAACTGGCAGTCACCTTGACCTTCAGCCCGTCATCCTGTAGGAAACTAGCAGCGGCCAAGGCCTTGCGAATTTCTACCACCTTGTCGAAGGCAACGTGTTTGTCCTGTAAGGGCAATATAATGACGAATTCATCTCCACCGTAGCGAACCAGCCGATCCTCATCTCCCAGGCGAGAGGCGATAACCACTGCCGCCTCTCCTAGAATCTTACTGCCGAGCAGATGCCCGTGTTTGTCCACCACCTCTTTGAAGTCGTCCAGATCTAGAAACACCAAGGAAACCTCTTGTTCGTGGTAGAGCAGCTGATCGAGATGCTGGTGCATAAAGCGGGTGTTGTAGTAACCGGTCACGTCGTCGGTAATGCTAAGTGACTCTATCTTTCTGTAATTGCGGCTATTATGGATGGCAATGGCCACATAGTCGGCGAGAACAGACAGCAGCGGCATAAAATTGTCCTGAAATATGGACATGTCTTCAGGATTCACTATTTCAATAACACCGATTACCGAACCCTGCATTTTAAGGGGCAGACAAATGAGGGAGTGGGTGACAAAACCGGTGAGATCATCCACGCGATTGGTAAAGCGTGAATCATGTTTCACCTCAGGCACCAGTATGGGTTCACCCGTAAGAGCTACGGTACCGGCTATTCCCTCACCGAGTTGTATCCTGACATCGCTAAGCGATCGTTTGTCCAAGCCCACCACCACCTCGAAGTAGAGTTCCTGGGCGTTGGGATCCAGGAGAAAAAGGGTCCAGTTCTTGGCCTTGATCAGTTCACTCAACCTTTTGAGTATGATGACCAGGATCTGGTCCATGTTGAATGTTGAGGTGAGGGCTTTTCCAATTTCAACACAAGTCAGGAGTTGTTGAATGTAGATTGAATGCTCCTCTGAAAGGGAGGCGAGAGAGTTTTGCGTATCTAGATCTTTGAATATATTATCCATGCGTGACCAAAATGAGAGGTTATTTTTTCTTTGTCAGTGAAACTCAAAGCAACCTTCGTGCCAACACAGAGTCGTATAGTCGGAGCTCAATCGATTGCGGATTGCAGATTTCAGATTGACGATTTCTACCCATATGTCAGAAGAGGCGAAATTTGAATAGAAATTCCAAATCTACAATCTGAAAAGGCCTTTGTTCAATTGGTTTTATGCAATGCTTGAACAGCAGCGTATACCTATGCTACTAGAAATGGGAACTTTGCAGTAGAGGGGGAAATTTGGTGACGAATCAAGATCTGAATGAGATCATGGACGGTATCCAGCAAGATTACAAGACTGAAATTGTACCCATTACCGTAGCTGGGCGTACACTTCGTTTCTTGCAGATTGCCGATCTAGACAATATCATCTTTCAACTGTTGGCCACCAGTGATCTCGCTGCAACTGAGCTTCCTTTTTGGGGCAAGATTTGGGAGGCTAGTATTCTTCTGGCAGCTTACCTGGCCGCGCAACCAGTGGTTCCTGGACGACAGATTCTGGAGATTGGCAGCGGCATGGGCGTCAGTGGCCTTTTTGCAGCTGCCTGTGGGCATGAGGTTATCTTGTCTGATCACAAGGAAAATATTCTCCGGTTCACACGTGCCAATGCCTTGTTAAACAACTTGGACAATGTGTCCATCATAGACGTTGATTGGAGTAAGCCGGCAGTACAGCATCGTTACGACTGGATTGTTGGCGCAGAAGTGGTATATCACCGTCCGACATATGACCACCTGGTACAGTTTCTCCAACAGGCCTTGAAACCCAACGGCACTATTTTTTTGACGAAGAGCACAGGCTTACCGGCTTCGGGCTTTTTCTCCAGACTCACCCAGCATTTCAAGTTTAAAAAACTCGATAAAATCATACGTGGCGAGGACGAGGAATTCGCTATCAGTTTCTACGCCATTAAGAGAAAAGAAGAGGTGTGATTGGAGGAATGATGAGACTTACCTTCCTGGGAACTGGCTCCGCCTGGTCCCTTCCGGAGATCGGTTGCAATTGCCTGATATGTAATCATATGCGCAAAAAGAAGGAGGTGCGGCTGCGCACTGCCCTCTATCTGGAGAGTCGAGAGAACCTGTTGATTGATTGCGGACCGGACATCGTCCAGCAATGGTGGGCCAATGGACTGAGGACCGTTGATGCTGTCCTGATTACCCACGAACATGGAGATCACTACTTGGGCCTGGATGAGCTGGTTGCTTTGCGACGGTCAACTGCCCCAGAGAAATGGCGTCCTATTTCAGCTTATGCGACAGCCGAAGCTTGGGAGACCATTGAACTCCGTTTTGCCTATCTGTTCGAAAAGACACTGAAGAAAGAGTTGGCGATTCCCGGAGAAGCGCTGGCCGGAATGCGTACCAAAGTGATTCCTTTTAAGACTTATCACGGCCCGATGGCCAGTGGCTCGGTGGGATATGTGATTGAAGAGGAGGGGAAGCGGCTAGCCTACACTTCAGACCTTGTGCACGTCGAGGCTCAAGTAGAAATCTTACGCCACCCCGATGTGCTTGTTATCCAGTCGCACTGGCTCAATGAGCCACAAGTTAACCGACCGTCACTGTTGAGCCTGCAGAGAGCACTACCTATGATTCGTGCCTGGGAGCCCAAAGAGATGGTTTATTTGGTTCATATATCTGATGCAGATCCAGTCACCGGAGACTCGGCCAATGAAGCCCTCAAGAAAGTGGCTCCCGCAGATCCACTAAAAGATCCGCAAACTGCCATTCCCTATCCCATTCCAACCTGCCAGATGGAATGGCAGGAGACTGCCGAGCGCGCGTTCAAAGATAACAGCATCCACATACCCGTACAGGTCGCCTACGACGGACTCCAGGTGGAGATATAGCGCGCAAACCTCATCGCCAGCGCCCGGAAAGCAGCTGGCAGCCGCCTTCGCCTGACGGCTTCCACGCGCCAAGGCGAACAGCAGTTATTAATCGTCTTCGTAAGCAGGTAAAAAAGCCTACTATCCAATAACTAATAACGTATAACCGTCTTGACGTATAACCATTGACGGACTTGAAACTGGGCAATGAAATATGAATGAGCATCCTATGAAAATACTTTCCAACGCTCTGACCTTGAAGGCTGTACTCACTACTCCTACGGCTGATCCGTGGCCGTTGGTGGTATTGTGCCATGGGTTTTTGAGCCACAAAGACGGATCCAAATATAGACAGCTAGCCAAATTTCTCAGCGAAGAGGGCGTTGGTTCCATCCGCTTTGACTTCAGGGGTTGTGGCAAAAGCGAAGGTCTTTTGCATGAAAGCACGGTGTCAGGACGCTGGAGTGATTTGCAGAAGGTGCTTGATACGGCTGAGAGCCTGGATGGTTTCGATGGACGTTTAGGTTTACTGGGAAGCAGTTTGGGCGGTTATCTGGCGCTTTTGGAAGCGAGCAGAAATTCTAAAGTCCGCTGCGTGGTGGTCTGGTCCACACCCTCGCATCTGGGTGAGTTGGCAGAGAGGTTGCTGGAAGTGGGGCCGGTTGGCATGTCGAAAGTTTTTTATGAAGATCTCCGCCGGGTGGAACTTCTATCCCGACTGGAGAAAGTTCAGCGGGTGTTAATTTTGCACGGTAAACAGGATCAGCAAGTGGACCTTGACCATGCCGCCAGATTGTTTGGCGCGGTGCAGGAGCCAAAAAGTCTGCATATATTGGAGGATGCGGATCACCGCTTCAGCCAAGAAGAGGCACGAGAACAGGCCATTCAACTCAGTCTGGACTGGATCAGGAGATTCCTCTAGATCAGCGTGCAGCGGGCAGCGGGCAGCAGGCAGAGTATTGCGGATTTCAGATTTCGGATTGCGGAATGCGAAGCGCAAAGTAACGAACAACTAATAACGAACAACTAATAACGAACAACTAATAACTAATAACGTATAACGTTTAACCATTAACAGCTTTGAAACTTCGAACAGCGCAGCGCGCACGACGCGCTACGTTACCTTACCTGTTAACTTGAGACGTGCATCCAGGACCAGGCTAAAAAGGGCAGGAATCAGAAAAAGGGTGAAGACCGTGGAGAGGGCGAGACCACCCACCACCACGCTTCCCAGGCCGCGATAGAGTTCAGAGCCAGCGCCCCGGAAAAGCACCAGGGGCAACATGCCGAAGACACTGGTTGTGGTGCTCATGAATATGGGTCTAATCCGGTTCCGCACTGCCTCCCTAATCGCTTCGCGTGTTTGCATGCCCTCATGCCGCATATGGTTCAGACTCTGGTGGACGATGAGAATGGCGTTGTTGACCACCGTGCCGATAAGTATGATGAAACCAAGCATGGTCAGCACATCCAGAGACTGATACTCGATTAAATGACTCACCAACCACAATCCGGCAAAGCCTCCCGCAGCAGCCAATGGCACGCTGAACATAATAACGAATGGATAGAGAAAACTGGCGAAAAGGGCTGACATAAGGAGATAAGTGATAACCAGGGCCAGGACAAAGTTCCACTGAAGGGCCCGGCGAGTGACCACCAGGTCGTCCGCTGTGCCTGCAAGGTTGATATTGTAAACGGAGCCTATTTCACCGCTCTGCTTGAGAGGGGCGATCACTTGGTCTTGCAGCGTCAGCATAGCGGTTTCCAGGGGAGTCTCGCGCGGCGGCCGGACTTGAATGGTGATGGCTCGCTGCCGTTCGATGTGGTTGATCTGGGTGGGGCCAGCCACCCAGCGCACATTGGCCACAGATCCAAGTGTAACCAGTCGGCCGTCGGCAGTTCTCAAGAGGAGATCATCGAAATCCTGGGTGCGTTGGGTGAAAGATGCCCGCCCCATCAAGGTGAGGTCAATTTCCTTCCCCTCGTGTTGATAATCGCTCACCTTGCGGCCGTCCAGGAGTGTGTCCACAGTTTCGCCGATATCCCTGGCTGCGAGTCCCAAACTGGCGGCCCGGACACGATCTGGAATGATCTGAATTTCCGGACTACCCAGGTCAAGACTTGGAATGGGGCGCACCTGAGAGCCGGGCAACAGCTGCATGGCCTGGCCGAAAACGGTACCGCCATACTGGATGAGCCTCTCAAGCTCCGGTCCGGTAATATCCACATCTATTGTGCGTCCTGAAGTGATGCCACGACCGAAGAGACTGCTTTGGTAGGATGTGGCGTAAAAGCCAGGGAGTTTGCGAAGTTGCCCAAGGAAAATCGGAACCAGTTCCCTGGCTCTGAGAGGGTCCTGGGTGGAGGCGCCGGCGAACATTATCCGTCCAAGTGCTACATAGAAGAGATTACGGATGCGCGGCTGTTGATATTCAAGGGGCTCACCTTCGCTGTTTGCCTCTTTCCAATAAGGTGCCAGATCGTTGACAATTTCGTTGCCAATATCATTGAGTTCTTCCAGGTTATAGCCAGGGGGTGGGAGAAGAATACTGAAGACAAAATTCCGATTGCCTTCAGGAAGATACTCTGAAGGAGGTGATAACCAGATGGCCATGGCCAGGGAAAACCCGGTGAGGAGAACCACCACCCCTAACCGCCCCGGCACAGATCCTGTTATCCGGTAATTGAAATTGGCTATCCCTTCGGTGAGATTGTGGGCAAACCGATCTAACAACCGAAGGGATTTTGTGAACGGTGCAAATGGTGTCCTAAACTCATGGGTAACGGAGCCATCAGATGTCGAGGTTGGATTGGCTGACGCACCATTCAACTGCTGATTTCTACTTGCCAGTTTGGCCTGACGACGCTCGCGGAAAAATCCGAGGATCTTGGCGGCAAACGTGGGAATAACCGTAATAGAGACGATCAGACTCAGAGCCACCGCGCAGCTAATGGCAATGGCGATATCCTTGAACAGTTGGCCGGCTTCCTCCTTCACATACACCACAGGAATGAAGACTGCCATGGTCGTCAGGGTACTGGCCAGCACCGCGCCCCAGACTTCTGTGGTACCCTTGTAGGCAGCTTCCACCCGGGACTCTCCTAGCCCTCGATGGCGGTCTATGTTTTCCAAAACTACGATGGCTGCATCGACCACCATACCTACCGCAAAGGCGAGTCCCGCCAAGCTGATGACATTGATGTTGCGGCCAAAAAAGGTCATCAACAGAAATGTTCCCACCACGCTTATGGGGATGGCGGTGGCAATGATCAAGGTGCTGTTGATTGAACGCAGGTAGAGGAGAAGAACCAGGACCGCCAGGGTGCCTCCAACGAACAAATTCTGCCGGACAAGACCAATGGCGCTCTCGATGTACTCTGTCTCGTCATATACCTGGCGTAGACGTAGACCTCGCTGTTGGAGCAGGCCTGCATTCATCTCGGCAATGGCCTCCCGGACACCCTTCATCACCTGGAGGACGTTGGCGCCAGTTTGGCGCTTGCAGTTGACCGCGATGGTGGGGCGGTTCTTGTCATTTACTATGGCGGTGGCTTTGGCATAACCGAGTCGAACCTGGGCAACATCATGGACATAGATGGGTGTGCCATTGATGTATTTGATCACCACGGCTGCCACATCATCCGGAGACTGATACTCACCAACGGTTCTGGCAATAAATTTGCGTTTGCCTTCGTCAAAGTCCCCAGCACTGGTGTTTTCGTTTTCTCTGTTTAGTGCAGCTGAGACCTCGTCTATGGTGATCCGGTGAGCCGCAAGGGAGCTTGGGTCAAAGATAACCTGCATCTCCGGTTCGATACCACCGTAGATTTCCGACTCGGCCACCCCGGGAATCCTTTCAAACCTGGGCTTGATGAAATCCTTGATGAACTGATATTCGGTTTCGATGCCGGTATTGTCACCGCTGAGTTTTTCGAGGACAATCCAGGCAATGGCGTTTTGTTCGCTGCCGGAAGACACCAGCACCGGCTCTTCGGCCTCATCCGGGTACTCTGGTACCTGGTTGAGGTTGTTGGAAACTTTAAGAAGAGCGGCGTCGGGATCGGTGCCAACCTGGAATTTGAGGGTGATAGTGCCGCGGCCGTAGAAGCTTTCACTCTTCATCTCGATGAGACCTTCGACACTCTTTAGCACATCCTCCTGTTCATCAATGATCTCCCGTTCTATCTCCTGAGGGCTGGCCCCCGGCCAGATGGTATTCACGGTAATCTCGGCCTTGTCTACATTGGGCGTGAGTTGCACCGGAATGCGCAAAAGGGCAATGAGGCCGAACATGACCAGAAGGATCACACCGACGATCACGGTGATGGGATTCTTGATGGAAGCGTCTACAAGTTTCACTTTATGCTCAGTTTTAGGGTATAAGGCGCAAGGTGCAAGGCACAGGGAAGCAAAGATTATCAAGAATTCGTTTTACCCTATGCCTTGTACCTTGAACCCTGTATGTTTTTTTGGGGGCAGCAAAAAAGCGCGCCTTCCTAATTCTTTATTCGATGATCTGGACGGGCTGTCCTGGCCGCAGCCGTTCGTTACCCCTGGTGACCACCTGCATGCCTGCCTCTATCTTACCTTTTACCTCGACCATGCTATCCGAGGCGCTTCCCAGCTGCACCTGCAACGGTTGGGCCACCCCATCGCGAACCACGTAGAGAAGGTGCTGCTGGCCCAAGTTGACTACCGCGTCTTTAGGAACTGCCAGGACTGACTCTGGTTTCCCAACGGCGAGACTAACGCGACAGAGCATACCGCCTCTGATGCGGTTGTCTGGATTGTCTACAGAGATCTTTACCAGAAAACTCCGACTGGCAGAATCCCCGACCGGGATGATAGCTGCAATTTTACCTGGAAATTCCTCCGGATTCAGGGCATCCACCCGTACGCGGCTGTCGACTCCGAGGACAAGCCGAGGGACGTAGCGCTCGGGCGCATCCACCTCAACCTCTATACTGCTGAGATCTGCCATGGTGACAATGGCGCCGCCCTTATCCACCCACTCTCCAAGCTGCGTATGCTCTTTCACCACAAAACCGGCGAAGGGGGCGCGGATAATTTTCTTGGCGATGGCATCCTCATTGTGCTCTATCATCGCCTGCAATCTGAGAACCCGTGCTTCAACAGACTGAACCTCTGCGAGGTCGTCGGTATATTTCTTGTCTGCTATCGTTTTGCTCGCCAAGAGCTCGGTTGATCGCTTCAAATCTGCACGGGCCCTGCGCAGTTGAGCTTGGGCCTCAGCTTCACTGGCCCGGGCCGCCTTAAGTTCAATTTGGAGAGTACGCTCATCCAACCTCGCTAGAATAGCACCCTTTTCCAAGAATTCACCCTCAGTCGCGTTGAACTCCTCTACAAGACCGTCGATCGCCGCAGCCACTACACTGATTAGCTTAGGCTGGGCCGTGCCGATGAGCTGTACCTGGGGTGCTATCTCCATAGTTATGATCTCGGCGACTTTCACCGGAGTGGCCGGCGGACCTTTCTGGGCTTGGCTGGAGTCAATTTGCAATACCAAAAGGTTGCCTAGCAGAGCACAACAGGCAAGAAGAATCAGAAACGGATGTCCGAATATGGATTTGATCATGAAGACTCCTAAACTGAAGCGGTCTCTAAGTCTTAATTTACCCAATCTATCAGTTTATCACGCACCTTATTCCCTTACAAGAAATATGCCTGACGATTTAACTAAACGCTGGGTACTGCAAAGAAACTTGATGTTTAAGGTTACTAGTACAGCAACATATAGTCGTCATTTGCCTTACTGCTCAGCACTTGAGGCGCAAACCGCTCTGCGCGGGCCGGATCAGCTGCGGAGCACAAAGCACGCAAAGCGCTACGGGTTGGCGTAAAGCTCCAACTCATGCCTTTATGTCGCACAGGTGAAGGGCTGGTAGGTTGCGATAAAGCTGGCGGAAGTCCATGCCATAGCCCACCACGAAAACGTCGGGAATGTCGAAACCGGTGAAGCTGATAGGAAGAGGGACGATACGGCGGATAGATCGATCCAGCAACGTGCAGATGTTTATACTTTCAGGGTTTCTCGCTTCCAGATGACGGATGAGATAACCGAGGGTGAGACCGGTGTCGATGATATCTTCAACAATAAGCACGTTCTTTCCGGTGATGGACTCATCCAGATCTTTCAGAATTTTAACAGCACCTGGTGAGCCCTCAGCTCCCTCGTAGCTGGATATGGCCATAAAATCGAGGGACACTGGGATTTCGATGTTTCGAACCAAATCAGCCATGAATACAAACGAGCCCCGCAGGATACCCACGAGCACCAGTTCCTTGCCACGATAGGCAGCAGAAACCTTGTTGCCCAATTCTTTCACTCGGGTCTGAATTTCTTCAGCACTAAGATAAACATCCCCCAATGGGTCTTTTTTCATGATGTTTCCTCTTCAACGGTTTTCGGAGGGAAGCGGTCACGATTCTTTTTCAGGGGATTCCTGGCGCGCCATGTTTTCCTCCGGCCCCGGTTTGGCCTCGGGGGCGGGAATACCGAATTTGGCGAGCAAAGCTTTATAGTCTTTGCCATAAAAGAGTTTGATGGGAATATTGGGGTAGTGTTCCTCAAAAAGGCGGACCTTGCGGTTCTTTTTGGTAACCAACGATTGTTTCATGGTAGTTAGTTCGATGAAAATGCCATAATCGGGAAGGTAAAAGTCTGGCGTGAAAGACTCGCGCACGTAACCTTCATCATCCCAAGCAATGGGAAAAGTTGTAGGTTCATATTCCCAGAGGATTTCATAGAAGTCGAGGATGCGGGCAAATTCATGCTCACTTTCATTGGCGAAAGCAATCTTGCGACTTAGCTGATACGCCTGGGCATTGTCGTAGTCATCTAGTTCACCACGGTCAGAAAGAATTTTTTCTACCTCACTGATTGCCCGCTTTATCTCCGGCAACAGAGCTGCTGGGATGGAGGTTTTAGACTCAACCTCTGCATTTGTTTCAGCACCCTTTTGGGTCTGCAACTGGAGAAAGAGACCATGTTTGGACTCTAGCAAGCTAATAGTAGCTTCTGTATTGGCTCCTATGGTAAACCTCTTTTCAAAAATCGACACTTCTGCTGACACTGATATCTCCTAATGGCGGGTACCTCGGCGGGGCTAATCGGTCTCAAAAGTTATCTGTGGGAATATTTGTTGTTTTTAGATAAATTCTTGGCACATTGTCAAGGAAAAGTTACTATTTTCAATCCCTGCACTGGCTGTCTTTTTTGATTAGATTTCTCGCAACCGGTTGAAAAATTCGAACCCGTACCCACCTTGAACAGGCTTTTCCCGCGTGTTATAGTTAAAACACTGTATTTCCCCTCTCGAGCAAAGCACACCGTTCCAGATATGGTCACAACTTATTGTGGATTGGACATGGATGCACCGTGCCTTGCTTTTTTGCTTACTTCACAACGTTGCTTAATTTACCATGCAACTCTCGGTAGTCCAATATCTTCTTTCGCCTCCTTGTAGCCGTCTCGTGGATGATGCAAGCGATAGTTTCTTTTTGTCCACTTTTCCAACGAAAACCTTGAGTGCGGAGTAATGGATGGCCGCTGAAGGTGACTTGGTACTCGTGCATGTTGAGGATACCCCAGCCTTTTTTGCTCGCATTGAGTCCATTGGTCCCGATCTAAAGCCTGAGTGGTACCAGGTTACCCTGCTCGTTTTGCAGGTCCCCCTCGTTGAGGTTACTTGGATCCTGCGGCAGGAATACGTAGACGGGGTCTCCTTTAGCATGGGGGGGAAAAAGGTCTTGATAGAGGCAGTGATGGCTCCGCCCAAAAAACCTCCTCCAGAGCGTGAGCGAGTGCCCGAAGGGGAAATCGAGAAACAGCCGGATGTGGACGGAGAAAAGGGTAAAGTAATATCCCTTTTCAATAGGAAGTAATGAAGCTATTTGGAGATTGCAGATTGCAGATTTTAGATTGAAGATTGTAAAATATTGTGAGTGGCAACTTGCGTGTTTCACCGGAATTGAATTGACTACTTTTGAGCCACAATCCAAGGGTAGTAACTTACTTCAATCTGCAATCTAGAATCTTCAATCTACAATCCGAAAGACCCTCCTTCACTTGCCAAACTAAGCTATTGTAATTCTATGGAATTTGTACTATATTACGGTAAAACTGAGGTACCCGGATGTACGAGTTCTTCGAATTTGCCCAAAGTGACGGCGAAAGGCAGATCAACTCTCGGGTTCATTTGCGGGAGCGTCGTGGCCGTATAGAGGTATTCAAGGACGGCGAACTCTATGCGGTGTTCGCGGGCAACGACAGAGAGTTTCGCAAGGCGGTGATGATACAGCTGGCCCGTCTTGGTGTTGCGAGCTTTCGAGAGCTCTGCGCCGGCTTTCAGGTAGACCGCGAGACACTGGAGCGATATCTAATTCGTTCTCAGGAAAGGGGTTTGCGCGCGGTTATGGATGAAAAACCCGGTCCAAAGGGCCCATGGAAGGCTGATCACGCTACCCGCCTTGAGGTAATCAAGGAGTTTGTCAATGAACCCGGTGTCTCCGACAGCGAAATAGCACGCCGGGTATCAGCACGAAGGCCCATCCAGGTGGACCGCAAAATGGTTAGCCGTATTTTGAAGCACGCCGGTCTCAAACCCTCGCCTGATGCCGATAGTGTGCAGGAAGAAATTCCCACTAGTCAGCTTACCTTCCGATTTAAAGACAGGCCCTAGTCATCTTATTTTCTGAAGATGCCAGTGGTCTCCAAAAAATCCGCAATCCGCAATCTAAAATCTCTAATAATATGTTTCTACGAACTTTTCTAGGTAGGCGTAATAGATAGGCTGCATCTCGGTGAACTCGATGGCCATTCCTCCCGGTTCGTTGCGCCGGACAATACCTTTGGCCACAATGGGCAGATATTGCGAATCCAGCGGAATTTGGAACTGGAGGTCTATCTCAGTATCGATGGGTAGAGGGGTAGAGGTTTCAATGAAACAGCCGAGCGGATTCAAGTCTCTGATCATCCAATCCTTCTGTTCAAAGACCCTGATGCCAAACTCCAACCGCGGGTAGCGACGCCTGCTTCCGTTATCAAAGGATTCCTCGGTCAAAGGACTCTCCTCTTTTTTGCTTCAATAAATTTCGTTCATTAAATCATGCAAGCGGTATGCCATAAATATCTCAATGTGGAAGAATATTATTAATTTACTTGAGTAATATTGTTAACTTAACTTTTCCAAGTCGGTGAAAGGTTATTCGCTATTCCGCATTTCGTAATCAAAGAATCCAGTAGCCAGTATTCAGCGGTAAGCGGTAAATAGTAAAGGGTAAAGCGTTATCGAGCATCCAATATCTCAAATCTCTTAATCCCTCAATTCCTCAATTCTCTAATTCCGCAACCCGCAACTCTCGTCAGGCTGCCTAGACATTGGTCATCTTAACCTCGACCGGCTAATCTTTTTTGACTGATTAAAACAGTTAGTGCATAATTTATAAACCATGCGGATTCTTTCACAGCGGAAACTATGAAAAAGGTATTATTAATCTTCTTGATTTTGCAGACATTAGGCTACTCTCCGCTTATGATGATGCAGAAATCTCACGCCGATGAGATCGAGGGTTTATCTGCCGTCCTACCGAGCCAAATAGGGGTTTGGACTGCTGTACCCAAGGATCGCATTTACGACACGGACACCATTTTTAGCTATATAGACGGTGCAGGTGAAGTCTACCGGGCTTATAACATGCGTAGTTGCCTTTCCCGTCGCTACAGTTCGCCTAATAGCCCCATAATTGTGCTGGACATCTTCGATATGGGTACTTCTGAAGATGCATTCGGTGTTTTCACCCACGACCAGGACGGAAGTCCTGTAGATGTGGGGCAGGGAGGTCTTTACCGTCCGGGCTGGCTAAGTTTCTGGAAGGGGAAATACTTTGTCTCCATCTATGTGGAAGAAGAAACAGCTCCCGCTAAAAAAGCTATGGGTGAGCTTGCCAAGGTCGTGGCTTCGCTCATTAAAGATCAGGGTTCCAAGCCCGAGATCCTGCTACATCTGCCACAGGAGGGGCTTCAATCCCGAAGCATCCGATACCTGCACCATCATGCTCTGCTTAATTATCACTTTTATCTTGCGGACGGAAACATTCTGAACCTCGACCAACACACGGATGCTGTTCTCGCGGTGTACCAGCGGTCCGGAGAACGAGCCCATCTGCTTCTTGTCTTCTACCCTAATGTGGACAAGGCGGCAGAAGCCCACAAGACCTTGCTCCTCCATTACTTGCCCGAGGCAAAGTCGACGGGAGCAGTGCTGCTGGAAGACGGCAAGTGGTCCGCCACCGGGTTAAAGAACAAGTTTTTGACGGTGGTTTTAGAAGCCGACAGCCGACCACTTGCAGAGGATCTTCTCAGAGAAGTCTTGCAGAATCTTTCATAAAAGTAGTCTTTCCTGAGATTTATCAAAAAAATGCAAAATTGACGCATGAGAGAAAAAAAGGAGATTTGTCTCATGGATGCTGGCAAAAAGGTGATCACGCGGCGTGACTTTATTAGGGTTGGTTCATGCCTGACCGTGGGAAGCCTCATGGGGCTACCGTTAATGGGAAGGGTGTCCGCAAGAGAATCTGAAAAGAGCCGGGTAATCCTGATACGGGAGAAAGAGGTTTTTGATAGCCGAGGGCAATTGAGTGAAACCGTCTTGGAGAATATGCTGGATGAGGCTGTGACCGCCCTCATGGATGCTCCAGGCGCTGTTTCGGCATGGAAGCAGTTGGTGAAACCCACTGATATCGTGGGTATTAAGACCAATGTCTGGTTTCATCTCCCAACACCAAAGCCACTGGAGGCTGCCATCTGGAAGCGGTTACTAGAGGCGGGAGTCAAAAAGGAAAACATCTCGGCTGATGATAGGGGAATACTGGGAAATTCCGTCTTCGAGCGATCCACAGTTCTGATCAATGTCCGCCCCATGCGAACCCACCATTGGTCCGGCCTCGGCACACTTCTCAAGAATTACATCATGTTTGTCCCTCACCCCTGGATGTACCACGGCAACGCCTGCGAAAAACTGGGCGCCATCTGGCAACTGCCCCACGTCAGAGGGAAAACACGGCTCAATATTCTGGTGATGTTGACGCCACTATTTCATGGCGTTGGTCCTCATCATTTTAGCAGCAGCTATATGTGGCCTTACTCCGGGCTAATCGTAAGCAGGGACCCCGTGGCCGCCGACGCAACAGGTGCCAGGATCATTCAAGCCAAACGGAACGTTTTCTTCGGTACCGAGAAGCCCATCAGCCCGCCCCCCCTTCACATTGCTGCAGCGAGCAGCCAATTCGGGCTGGGAAACAGTCGGGCAGACCAGATTCAGCTTGTGCAGCTGGGCTGGGAAGAGGACCTTCTTATCTAGATATAGAGCAGAAATACTTTGCATCCAGCCGACCCTGGAAGCTCGAGGCGAAGATTTATGAAGAGGTGAAAATTATGGACTCATCTCATCACATGACCCGAAGAGAATCCATCAAAAAGCTGCTCGAACTGTGCGGTTCTCTTGCATTGGGTGGTTTTATCACGGTACCTTCACAAGGACCGCTTTTGGCCTTTGCCGGGGCGGAAAAACCGAGATTTATTGTGGAAGGCGTGGGCGTCAATGAGGGCTACACCACGAGAAAGTTGGTGAGAGAGGTCTTCGAGGCCGCTGGCGGCATGAGACGATTTGTTTCAAAGGGGGATGTGGTGGTGATTAAACCGAATATTTCCTGGGCCAGACCGGTTCACCTGGCAGCCACCACAAATCCCGAAGTGTTGCAAGGGGTCATTGAGCTCTGTCAAGAAGCCGGTGCAGCAAAGGTCAGAATCGCCGATAATACCATTGACGACGCCGGGTTCTGTTTCAGCGTCACGGGTGCTGAGGCTGTGGCAAAGAAAACCGGGGCGGAACTGATTTATCCCACCTCATCTCTGATGAAGGACATGAACTTGCAGGGAAATCGGTTGGATGTGTGGCCTGTCTATCAACCTTTGGTTGAGGCTGACAAGGTGATCAATCTGCCCGTGGCCAAGCATCATATCCTGAGTTCTCTGACCCTTGGTATGAAAAACTGGATAGGGGCTGTTGGTGGTAACCGCTGGTCCCTTCATGAGGATATACATCAGAATATTGTCGATCTGGCCCAATTTTTCAGACCCACTGTAACCCTCATCGATGCCACCAGGATCATGACCAGAAATGGTCCTTCCGGTGGCAGCCGGTCCGATGTTGCCGAAAAGAACACGTTGATCCTGAGTGACGATCCGGTTGCAGCCGACGCGAAGTCGTCTCTGCTGTTTGGCAAGAGTCCAGATGATGTAAGCTTCATCAGGGTGGCACAAGAGTGGGGGCTGGGGACCTATGATTTCTCGAAACTGGTGCAAAAAAAGGTCAGCGTGTGATTGGATCACGTTTATGCAAGGGGAGTACAACCATGAATAAATGCAATCAAGAAAGAAAGAAAAGCAGATGGCCTATTCAGAGGTTTTTAAGGATTTTGGTGGTCTTCTCCCTACTGCTCGCCCTGATATCTTTTTCGAAAACCACTATAGCGGCTGAAAAAAGCGTTCCGGTAAAGAAAGTATTGGTGATTGGCCATAGAGGTGCAGCGGGACTTTATCCGGAAAACACCCTTCACGGATTCGAGCGGACGCTCGAGATCGGTGTGGACGGAATCGAACTGGATATTCTGACTACGGCCGATGGTGTGCTTTGCGTCCATCACGACTTTTGCCTGAAGCCTGAGATCGCCCGATCATCGGAAAAGAAGTGG
>CP070735.1:1210396-1212961 GCA_020347625.1 Deltaproteobacteria bacterium | reverse complement strand
GCGGCGGATTCGATCATGGCCTTGGATAACCCTTCCATGGGAGAGAGCTCTCCGACAGCAGGCACCCAGAATACTTGCCGCCAGCCGGTAGCGAGAAAGGCGATCAGAACAATGGCGAAGAAAACGATATTCACCTAAGTGAGTTTCCTTGTTTTTCTCGTTATTGTCACATGTAGGTATAGAGCGGATCTGGGGAAACATACCCCAGATCCAGCTCTGTGTCAAAAACTAGCCAAAACGGATAATTCCGGAGAAAAACCATATATTGTGCCAGAGTGAATCGCAGCTAAAGTTTAGATTAAGGGATGTAATCGCCACTTTGCTCCTTCACCTCAGAGCCAGCCGAGTAATCAAAAATGGTGGTTTTTCGGGTTGACAGAGAAAGCAACCTAATAGTATATTATTCCTACAGAAAAAGTAGGGGTATTTTCCTTCACATACTCTCACGGGTCTGATTATGCTAATTCCCGAGCAAATCAATGCCTGTTACCGTTTCGCTGGAAGCACTTACCTAAGTTACAAGCGCCAATGAAATCCTCTTCTATTTCCCCAGTCTGTCGCCCCTACAATGCTTCTTAAATACCAGAACCTCTAAAGCGATTGGTTGCACGTGCAGCACGACACGCTATGAAAACAACGTGTGTCAGTCTTAGTCTTAATTCGTGACCAAAAGGGGGGTGGACATGAAGAAGTTCATGGCAACGATAGCAGTAGTTTTTTGGGTCTTAGTTGTTATCAGCTTTGGCCAAACAGCAATTGCAGCAACAGAATCGTACTACAATCAATACGTTGACAAAAAAATTGCCAAACTGGAACGGCTAGGAGAAATGGTTGATTCCTGGAGTACGTGCGTTAGGGGTTGTGCAGAGGTCAAAATTTTAAAGGCGAAATTCTTTAGAGCGTACAAGGAAGAACTGGTTAGAGAAATGGTGGCGCTGAGGGTCGAAATGAAGCCATACAAAATCGATTATTTTTTGAATAAAGCATTTTCTAATGCGAATCCAAAGCTGGAATGTCAGCATTGTTCGAGCCACCATTCAAGTTAGAGAGCCTTCATTTTTGATACTGCTTTAGTTTGCACGAGTAAGGCTTGCACCCAAAGTAACAGACTGAACTCGCCCCAGCGAAAATAAGCAAAGGAGGATCTCGACATGACGAAGCTGTTGATCATAGATGATGAAAAGAGCGCTCGGGAGCTTCTCAAGCTCTCCCTAGAAAGCGATGGATATACGGTATTTGCTGCCAAGGACGGTCCCAGTGGGCTTGATATATTTGCCAGGGAAAATCCGTCCATCGTATTAACGGATATCAAGATGCCTGGCATGGATGGCATTGAGGTGCTCAGGAAATTGAAAGAGCAAAGCGACGAGGTGGAGGTCATCATTTTCACCGGCCACGGGGATATGAATCTGGCAATTCAGGGCCTCCGGCTTGAGGCATCTGATTTTATTCCCAAGCCGATAGATGACAAGAGGCTGACCCTAGCCGTGAGGCGTGCCGAGGAAAAGATATGGTTTTGGAACTGGGTTCGAGGGGAATTAGAGCAGTCGACTGAGGAAACTACAGAAAATTGTGGTTGAGTCTCACCTCCAAAATAGATTTGCAAAGGGAGATGCTCAAACTAACTCCTGAAATATTTGAAGTATCGCTTTATATATCCTTTAATCCATAGTTTAGACGAAAGGAGCATTGTCATGGCAAGCGACAATCCACTCAGCCTCTAGGAGCGCCTCGGTGGCGTGTACAGCATCGCAACCGTGGTGGATGACTTGATCGACCGGATCATGGTCGATCCGCGCCTTAATGCCAACCCCCAGGTGAACGAAACGCATCAACGGATACCGCCCGCTGGGTTTAAGTACCTTGTGACCGAGATGGTCTGTTGGGCTACAGGTGGGCCACAGAGCTACACCGGTCGATCGATGCGCGATGTACACCAACACCTTAAGATTAATGCCGCAGAGTGGGATGCTTTCCTCGAAGACTTCCAGCAAACCTTGGACAAGTTCAACGTACCCCAAGCTGAGCAGGCCGAACTCAGGGAGATCGTCGCGGGTACCCGCGCTGATATTGTCCTCTGAGCACCACAACACCAATGGCTCACCCCGGTCGAGCAACCCCTTACCGGTATCGCTCAACAAGGGGTTGAAGGCGGACGTAGCAAACAGCTCCGTTGGTTTTTGGACTGAGTGAACATCACATACTTTGATCTAAACTCTAACCCCGACAGAATTACCCACCACATTCTGTGCCATTTCCCTCCGAACTGTTAGTGCGCATGAAGGAATTTAATGTTAAGCAGGAGAGAAATAAGAGGGAATTCCACATTTCTCGATCTACACGTAAATCTATCTATCAAATTCACCCATTAGAGTCCCAGCGAACTTGGTCAGTACAGTATCGGATTATCTTATTCTAACGAATCGAAGAGTTCAGATCGTTGTTGCATCAGTTCAAGATTACGCTCTTAGGCTCGGCAGGAACTCTTCGCCGAAGGGTCTAGTGACCGACAGAGATGAGACATCCTCAAAAAATCAGTTATACTTATTCTCATTGACGCTCTTG
>CP070735.1:1203255-1210296 GCA_020347625.1 Deltaproteobacteria bacterium | reverse complement strand
GAGGCCGCACAGAAAAAGGACAAAGAAGGCCTGCTGGTAACCAGCCAGGGTAAATTTCCCCTCAATGCGTCCGCCCCGTTCTAGAAGATACCCCAGCAAGGGTTGAAAAACTGCCCCTCCCGCAAAAGGGAAAAGGTTGACCAGCCCTGTCGATGTTCCGGCCATCTGCACAGGAAAAAGCTCCTTGGTGGTGGTAAAGCCGACGACCACAATGGCGCTGGAGAAGATGCCAAGGCCCAGGCAAATAAGGTAAAGGGTCACTTGAGAGAGGTCTGCCGTGTAGAAAGCCAAAAGGGCAGTGATACAGAGGACGAGGAAGCTGGAGAGCACCAGTACCGGTTTTCTCCCTTGGAATATTCGGTTGGAGAGGAAGCTCACCAGGGGGCTTCCCACGATCATGCCGATGGCTAGCATGGAGAGGATCTGGCCCGCCTGGGCCTTTGTCAACCCATAAATTTGCATAAGGTAGGGGCCACCCCAAAGCCCGCCAAAGGAGAAGAAAATCGCGCAATCGAAAAAGAACCAGATCGCCACTGGCCAGAATCGGGGGTAGGTGAATACTTTTTTCATCCCCTCCAGGAGTCCAATTGACTCCTGACTGACTCCAATAGACTCTGATGGTGAGGGCCAGCCGAGATCTGCGGGGCGGTCTCTCACAAAAGACCAGACCAGTAGGGCCATAACCAAAGTAAAGATTCCCACGATCACAAAAGAAAAACGCCAACCAATCCATGTGCTCAGCAGGGCTAGTGGAGTGGCAGCAGTGAGCACGCCTAAACCTCCCATGGCCATGAGAATGCCGGTCATGGTAGCAAACTCTCTGATGCGGAACCATTCTGCCAGCACCTTCATGGTCGGCACAAAGAGCATGGAGACACCCAATCCGACCAGTGTCCTTCCCACCACAGCCCAAAAAAGGGACGGCGCAAGACCCAGCAGCAGAGACCCGAGGAAGGCCACTATGAAAAAGAGGGTAATGGTTCGCCGAGGGCCCCATGAATCTGAGAGCAGACCAGCGGGAAGTTGCATAATGGCATAGGGATAGAAATAGGCTGAGCCCAGAATACCGAGCAAAGCACCTCCGGCCCTCAGGTCACGCATCATATCCACAGCCACCACCGCCGGGCAGAGACGGTGAAAATAGACCAGGATGTAACTGAAGGCCAGGATCCAAAAGATGAGCCAGCGGTAACGCAGAGCTTTCCGGAGAAGATCAGGCATCAACCGTTCCTCACGTGGTGGAACATCGTCAAGAATTTTTCACAAGAGAATTAGCGTGCATGAATGACTTTGAGCTTAGCATCTATTAGTTGTTTGTGAGTCAGCCGTAAAAGTTTAGCCAGTTTGTGCATTAGATAATCTTCATATTTATCCAGTTTTCCATCTGTATATACAATCTGCCACACAGTCTCAATGATCTGAATCTTCTCATCTATTGAGTAGTTCTGATTAATAAGATTCGTAAACTGCCATAAATCTATGCTATTTTTCAATTCTTCGTCTGCAGCTTTGATGAGATCATTGGCGAGTTCATCAGATAAATTATAGTTGTTCTTTAAAATTGATATAATGTTTTCCTTTTCTGAATCGCTGAATTTACCATCTATATTGGCCATCTCTAGTAGAAGCGCGCAGGTTGCTATGCGGATATCGTGAGATGTTCTCTCAGCTTCACCTGAACTAATGTCGTTTTTGCTTTTACTGAAAAACCTCTTCATAAGATCTATCATTCTTCGGCCTACCTCCCAACATCCGTTAAATACAAAGGGGTCAAAGATAAGTATTTACGCTTTAGGACGAAGACCTTTTTCAAGTGGTCTAGCCGCCCAATTCAAAATACTTATGCCTGACCCCGTTTCCGATTAATTGGCCTCGAAAACAACGCTAACTCTCTCTTCGACTGGAATCTCTCCTATCTCAATAGGTGTTCGAGTGGTTGCTGCCATAGCCTCCATTCTATAGGGACGCACTGGTTCCCGCGGACCATAGCTGATTTTGACAATTTTCTTGATCTTTAGGTCAGCGGCTTTTGCCAAGTCTGACCCGATCTTCTTTGCGTGGTGTAGGGCTCTGACTGCAGCTTCCGTTCTCAATTGCTCTTCTTTGCTAGTGCTGAACGTGAGGCTCCCGATACGACTTACACCTGCTTCGGAAGCTTTGTCTATCAAAGTACCCAATTTGTCGATGCTCTTTGTTTCAAGTATGACCGTATTTCTAACTCGATAACCTTTCGGAAGAAGTCTATCTTCCTTGTCATATACGGGAGAGAGTGAAAAACCTGAAGTCTTGATTTTGACTTCCTTGCCCGAAATTCCTTTGAGAACGGCCAAGAGTTTCTCTGTTCGCTTTGCATTTTCACTAACTGCTCTCTGAGCCTTGGCTGCACTGCTCTCCACCGAGAAGGTCATGGTGGCCAGATCTGGCATGGCCATGACTTTCGCCTTGCCTACCACCTCGATTGTTGATGGTGTGGCTTGCTCTTCAGCAAAGCTGAGGCCGCAAAATGCAATGAAGACAAAAAGACCAAAAGCAATCAAGAATAATCTTCTGTGCATCGGTAATCTCCGATTTAGATGAGCGGATGTAAAGCAATGTAAATTTGCGCCGCTTTGTTATCTGCATTCTGTAATCTAATCGAAGGATGGAGTCAATAGGGAAAAAATGAGGCGACCGAAAGAACGATCCAGTTAAGAAGAAGCTATAATCCAATAATTTACGGGCGGGAAAACTCAGCGGAGAATAGGAGGACCCGGCTTCGCCCAGACTACGCCGCGGCAGGCCCTGGGTTTGGACTGGCCGCCAAGGAGTTTTTTCCTCGCACGTAAGTCAGTTGGAGTAATGGAGTGGTGTAGTACTGCAAAATATCAAATTCCAAGCATCAAGTCTCAAGGTGTCAGGTTTCAGGTGTCAGAAATGATAGGCCTCAACACTGAAACCTTACTCAGTACTCCAATATTCCAGTACTCCAAAAGCGCTGGACATCTCCACCGGCAAGGCCATTGAAACTTGAACTGGCTTAAAGGATCAGGGAATGGCCATGCTGATTGATTGGCACTACTCCTTATTCTTTGTCCAGGACTCCACGGACGACTTTGAGCATTTGTCTCATGTCATAGGGCTTATTGATAAAGCCGCTGACCCCAGCCTTTGGGGCTTCCCTCGTTAAAACGTTGAAGGAATAGCCGCTGGCGATGACGACCCGAACCTGCGGATCGATTTCGAGTAACTCTTCCAGGCATCTCTTACCCCCTATGCCTGGCATAATAAGGTCCAGTATAACCAGATCAATCTCTCCATTCCGCTGTCGATAGATTTCTAGCGCACCTTCCCCGTTGGTAGCTGTCACCAGATTGTAACCAAACCTCTCCAGCATTTCCTTGCCAAGTTCTCGGATGAAGTCTTCATCGTCAACCAGTAGTATGGTCTCGCCTCCTCCTTGCTGAGGTTCAATCACTTCATCATCAATTGGCTCTACCATCTTTTCGATTGCTGGCAGGTAAATCTCGAAGGTGGCGCCCGCCCCTGGTTCACTGGAGCACATGACATACCCGCCATGGTTTTTCACGATGCCATAGACCATGGCCAGGCCCAGACCGGTTCCCTCACCCACCCCTTTGGTGGTGTAAAAAGGCTCAAAGATTCGATCCATGGTCTCTCTTGCAATACCATAACCGGTGTCGGTGATGCTAAGCATCACATACTCTCCTGGCTTAGCATCAGTATGTGTCCGGCAGTACGTTTCATCCAAGGTCACCTTTCGAGTGGCGATGGTTAGCTTGCCTTCTTCTGACATGGCGTCCTTGGCGTTTACTGCCAGATTCATGAGAATCTGCTCTATCTGAGCTGGGTCAGCATTGACTGCTTTTAGATTTTCTTGAAGGTCTAGTTCGATATCGATCATTTTGGGAATAGTTCGCTCCAGTAACCGCTTGATGTTCTTTACTTCATGGTTGAGGTCGGTGGGCCGCAGGTTGCTCTCCGCCTTTCGGCTAAAGGCAAGCAATTGCTGAGTCAACTCTCCGCCCCTTCTGGCAGCGCGGACAATTTCCTGTACCTCCCGATAACCCGGCTCATCTTTTCTCTTGCCCATTAGCGCGAGTTCTGCATAACCTTGCACCGCCTGAAGCAGGTTGTTAAAATCATGGGCCACTCCTCCCGCCAAAGTGCCCACTGCTTCCATTTTCTGAGCTTGCTGAAGCTGGCTTTCCAGCTTCTTTCGTTCGGTGACGTCTCTTAAATTGATAACGCTGCCCACCAGGTTCCCCTCCCCATCCCGATGGACAGCTCCGCTGATGCTTACGGGAATAATGTCTCCGTCTTTGGTGTATCTGAAGCTCTCAATGGTCGAAAAGCTTTCTCCCGCCAGGACCTTATCGATCATCATCTTGGTTTCCGGCCGTTTTGCCTCGGGTACAAAACCATCCAGCTTCTTGCCCAACCGTTCCTCCAGGGTCCACCCAAAAACGTCGGTAAAGGCAGGGTTAAAATAAACAACTTTACCCTCTATGTCGTAGACAACAACAGGGTCAGGATTTGCCTCCAAAACTGTCCGGTACCTCTCCTCGCTCTCCCGTAAGGCCTCCTCTGCTAGTTTGCGCTCGGTAATGTCCCTAGCGAAGGCACAATTATATTCCTTGCCCTCAAAGTCCAGGTAATTAACCGTGATTTCCACTGGGAAGACTCTGCCGTCCTTAGCCCTATGCTGAGATTCAATGATGAAGGTCCTTCGTCTTATGATTTCCTCCCAATGTTTTGGCCAAATTTCTTTCGGAAAGTTCAGGTCGATGTCGTGGACACTCATGGAAAGAAGTTCCTCACGAGTGTAACCAAGAGAGCGACAGGCCGCATCATTCACATAGATAAACCGAGCATCCGGTCCCATCCAAAAAACTGCGTCTCCTGCATGATCGACTGAGAACTGTGTAAGTCTCAACGCCTCCTCAACGCGCTTGCGCTCCGCAATTTCCGCAAGCAACTCTTGATTTGCTAGAGAAAGTTCAGCAGTTTTAGCCTTGACTTGTGCTCTGAGAATCAAGCCAGTCGTGAAAAACAATAACAATAACCCACTGCCAACCGCCAATAAGCCAATCAACCATTTAGGTAGCACCCACTTGTTACTTAGCGGAGTCCATCTCTGAAGTGACTGATGATAGATTGAACCTTTATCGGACTTCAGAGATCCCAGATATTTATCTATACCATTGATAAGTTGACGGTGTTTCTTTTTAGGAACTGCAAAGTGGACTTCTGACGGACTGAAAATAATGGAACTTCTATTGACATTATAGTAGCTTTCGAACTCAAGGCCATATAATCTATTGACAACGCCGGCGTCTACCCTCTCTTGATCAATCAATTCAAGAACGCCATCATATTCATATACTTCAACAAACCTAATATTCAGCTTAAATTGTTTGGCAAGATTTCTTAAGTTGTTGTAATGAATATCACCATGAACAACAGCTATTTTTTTGTTATCCAAATTTACAATTTGATTTATATTTGATCCTTTTTGAGTATATACGATGCCCCAGTCTGACAAGGTATTTTCATAGGTAAAATCGTAGACTTTGTTTCTTTCTCTCGAGTACTCAACCCCAACCAGAACATCTATCTTGCCTGCCTGAAGTCGCTCCAGACATTCCACCCAGTATCCTGGTACATACTCGATTTGCCATCCTTCTTCCAATCCAATGTATTCAAGGATATCAATAAGAAAGCCCTTTACATCACCATTGCTGTCAGTGAATGCGAGCGGCTTGTTGTCATATACCCCCACTTTCAGTGGCGTCGCAGCGTAAACAAGGTGGACTGGAATAAATTGTAATAAAAGACAACACAAGAACAAGAGTACGCACTTCCTCATAACTCTACGCCTCTACTGATTGATTATCTGCAGGAGAAACATTTACTGTGACTAACTATTTTGATTTGGAAAGCTTTTCAGGCGGAGTTGGTGCATGTTCCATGCCAAATGGCACGACGGATTTAGGCCCTGATTGTTCAGGAAGCGGTGTTGTTTAGAAGCGGCCAGAATTTAGGCGTCAGGTGGTGATTAGGAATAATGGAAGAGTGGAATAATGGAATGATGGTGCAAGGATCATTTAGAATTTGAGAGCCTAAATTTGAGATCGCGAATCGCTTGAACCTACTTCAAGTATTCATCAACGCGCTGCAGGATGAACCCTTTATCAGACAACTCCTTCAGGATCTTGCCCAATTCTTTGGCTCGTTCCGCCAAGGGCGATTTTTTGGAGATCCCGATGTAGCTCGGAGCGGAAATTATGAAGGCAAATGGGGCCTTTGTGACCTTGTCGCTGTAGCCCAAGGTCTTAATGTAGTAGTCGCCCTCGGCACTGGTGGTGATAAACGTGTCGATTTTACCCGAAACAAGTTTCTCCAGATTTGCCTTAATATCTGGGGCCGGAATCTTGTTGAGATCCTTATCGTTATCGAACACTGGAACGTATCTCACCCCTACTTTTACACCAATTTTCAGATTTTCTAAATTGCTATAAGAACGAATGAGATTGCGACGCCCCTCGAGCACGTAAAAAGCCTTCTCAGATCTCGCTTTGTAGCTGGGCTGAATGTAAAGTATATATTTCTCCCTCTCAGGACGCCTGAGCAGGCTGGTCATCAGATCAGCTTCCCCACGCTGCATCATCCGAAGGCAATCTTCAAATGTGCCGTCCTTGAAAGCCAACTTTAGCTCCATCCGTTTTGCGATTTCCATCAAAATGTCCACATCAATTCCAGTGTACTTCCCGTTATCGATTATCTTGAAGGGAGGAAACTCGCTGAACGCCACGGTAGCCTTTTGCTCGCATTGACCGCCTGTTGGGAGCAATAACGTCCCCAACAGGAAAAAAAGGGAAATCACCCAAAATCTAAAACGCATTGGCTTCTCCTCTCCAATTTAACGATGGCCGACAAATTCTCCTCGATGTGCTCATTTTTGTGAGATTACAATGAAACATCGCAATAACCAAACGATCAATTACTGGTCGCCTCCAATTATTTATACCCCTATGCCTTTAG
>CP070735.1:1200630-1203155 GCA_020347625.1 Deltaproteobacteria bacterium | reverse complement strand
ATGTGATCAAGGCTCTGCTGGAGGGGGCGGATGCGGTTCTTATCAGCGGCTGTCATCCCGGGGACTGCCATTACATTAACGGGAACTACAAGGCTCGCCGCCGGGTGAAGTTGCTGAAGGAAATCCTGCCCAGATTCGGTTTTGAAGAGGACCGTCTAAAGCTGACCTGGATTGGTGCCAGTGAAGGTGTGGATTTTGCCGCTACCATAAAAGAGATGGTGGACCAAGTCAAAGCCCTTGGCCCGAATCAAACCAAAGTACAAATGGTAATTTAAGGCGTTCAAACCAATTAACCAAACCACTTGGAGAGAATCAATGGCGAAGACAGCGAAGATTGAGGTGAAGGAACAGGGCCTCATTGCCTCGATGCAAGAATTCTTCAAGACACTTCTTGGGAAAGGGGATATAGATGGGCTTCTGGTGCCCCAGCGCCTTCCCGGGAAAAACGCGGTGATGCCCACTTTGATTACGGACCCGGAAAAGATCAACGGTACCGATCCCCTGGCGCCGGTGTTTCCAATGAATGCGGCGAAAGTGGTTTCCAAGCTCACCAGGAAACCCCTGTATGGCAGGGTGGCAGTGGTGCTGAGGCCTTGCGAGATTCGAGCCTTCATCGAACTTGTCAAGCTCAAACAGGCAAGGACGGAGGAAGTTGTGCTTGTGGGGTTGGACTGTCTTGGCGCTTACGGCAATGTTGACTATCTTCGGTTTGCAGGAGAGGACGGCAACGGCTCCACTGAGAAATTCTTCGAGAATGCTCTGTCAGGGAAAACCACTGCGGAGGAGGGTATCGATATCTCTCCAGCATGCAAGGCTTGTGAGTATCCTATCCCTGAGAACGCCGATTTGCTCATTGGCCTGTTAGGCGTTGATACCAATAATCACCTGTTGCTCAAGGCCAACACAGCCAACGGCGAGGCCATACTGGACAACTTGAAGTTGCCAGCGGCAAAAGAACCGGAAGGTCGCAAAAAGGCAGTTGATGCCTTGGTGGCCGCGCGTTCTGCCTATCGGGATCAAATGTTTGATGAGACCAGCGAAGCCACTGCTGACATTGAAAAGCTCACATCCTATTTATCCGAGTGCATCAACTGTTACAACTGCCGGGTGGCATGCCCGGTCTGTTACTGCAAGGAGTGCGTTTTTGTCACTGATGTGTTCGATCATGAACCGTCCCAGTATCTGCAATGGGCCCAAAGAAAGGGCGCTGTTAAGATGCCCACGGATACGGTCTTTTATCACATCACCCGTCTGGCTCACATGAGTACGGCCTGCATCGGTTGCGGGCAATGCTCCAATGCTTGCCCGAACAACATCCCGGTGATGGAGATTTTTCGAACCATTGCAGCTTACACCCAGAAGGCCTTTGATTATGAAGCCGGGCTTAGCCTGGATGACGAACCTCCACTCTCAGTATTCAGGGAGGATGAGTTTCAGGAGGTGGTTGCTAAGATGCACTAGGAGTTCACGGCCGATGTCCGTGAACTAGCATAGGGCATAGCGCATAGCGCATAGAGATAGAGGTCAGAAGTCAGAGGACAGATGACAGACGGCAGAGGGCAGCAGGACAATACGGCGATTGGGAGAGACGGAGACGCGGCGATAACGCCTTGCGCCCTGAGCCTTACGCCTTGAGCCTTTACGACTTGAACGGCTTGAACAATTGACTACCCAGATTTTGGACAAAGAGGTACAGCGAAATGAGAAAGAAAATCGGATCAGCCTTGGTGGTGGGTGCTGGAATTAGCGGTATTCGCTCCGCTTTGGATCTGGCAGAACTGGGTTACCAGGTGAAACTCATTGACCGAGCGCCGAACCTGGGCGGTACTCTGATGCAACTGGACTACCAGTTTCCAACCGATCATTGTGGAATGTGCAAAATGCTTCCTTTAGTGGAGCGGGACTCTTCCTCCCAGTACTGCCTGCGTAAGGGCTTATTTCACGAGAACATAGAGATCATGCTTTCCACTGAACTTGTGGCGCTTGAAGGTGAGCCCGGCAAGTTCCAGGCCACTCTGCGGCAAAAGCCAGCCATAGTGGACCCGGAGCACTGTACAGGTTGTGGGGAGTGCTCTCGTGTCTGCCCAGTTGAGGTGGCTGACGAGTTCAATGCCGGGCTTACAAAAAGAAAGGCTATATATCTGCCCGTGCCCCACAACATACCAAATTCCTACACTGTGGATCTGGCCGCCTGCACCCTGTGCGGCGAGTGTGAAAAGATCTGTCCCACAGGAGCAATTGACTTCCGCTGGGAGGCTCGCAAGCAGTTCCGTATCTTGGTAGTGGACGATGAGCTCATCGTTCGGGATTCCCTTAAGGATTGGTTGACCGAAGATGGCTTTCAAGTGGATGCAGCCGAATCTGGGCCCGATGCTCTGGAAAAGCTGACAAAGCAAAGCTACCACCTGATGCTTTTGGATATCAAGATGCCGGAGATGGATGGGGTAGAAGTATTGAAACGGGCCAAAGAGATGCGTCCGGATATAGCGGTGGTCATGATGACCGCCTATGCCACGGTGGAGACT
>CP070735.1:1194225-1200530 GCA_020347625.1 Deltaproteobacteria bacterium | reverse complement strand
CGCGCTGTAACCTGAGTGAAAATAAATCCCCTGGGCTCGAAGTCTTTACTCAATAGGCTTGGCCTCATCAATCAGCATAATGGGAATATCGTCTCTTATTTCATAGAGCAGCTTGCACTGATCACAAATCAGACCATCCTCAGATTCGTTCAGATAAATCTCCCCCTTGCACTTTGGACAGGCCAGGATGTCCAACAACTCCTTGCTAATAGCCATTTCCTACTCCTTATTCAGTTGTTCACTCACAATTTGGAAAACGTCCTCCACTTTGATTTCTGCCATGCAATCCACCGTATCACAAGTTTTTTGAAAACAGGGGCTGCAGTCCCTATCCACTCTTAGCACCCGGTGCACTTCACCGTAAGGTCCGGTTCGCCAGGGGGCAGTTGGGCCAAAAAGCGCCACCACTGGTGTTCCTACAGCTGCGGCCAGGTGCATTGGTCCGCTGTCGGTACTTACAACAACAGCAGCATGTCTGTAAAGAAAGGCTAGCTCTCTGAGATTGGTGGTTCCAGCCCAGTTGAACAACCCACGAGATCCAGCTTTACTTATGATACGTGCGATCGCCTGACTGTCCTCGGGGCCGCCTGTGAATACGACCTTAGCCCGCAACCGTGCTATCATATCAGCGGTTAACTGGGAGAAGTATTCTTCGGGCCAGAGTTTAGATTGCCACTTGCTGATGGGATGACACGCCACAAGCGGGCCTTCACTGTTTTCAGTTATCCGCTCGAGTCTTCTTTGGAACTGGAGTTCCTCGGCAGGCGTCCATGGATCCTGCACCCTAACACTGTCCACCTCGGCCCCCAAATAGCGTGCCACATCCAGATACCGCTCCAAAGCGTGGCGATCCGGATCGTAAGCCGGCAATCTCTCATTGAGGACCCGCCAACTCGCCTCACGAGTTCGGTCGAAACCAATCTTCCGATCACCCCTTGCCAGCCCAACCCAAATTGCGCTTTTGAGTAACCCTTGCAGGTCAATGATGACATCATAGTAGCGTTGGCGCAAACGACGGCCAAATCGGAAAACATCCAAGAACACAGCTGGCCAAGAGAAGGGTTTCCTCAGCTCCTTTAACCAAGACCGTCGCCCACAAACGAGAACTTCATCGAGTCCCGGATAGTGGGTGAGCAGATCAGCGGCCTCTTCTTCCACCAACCAAACAATGTGAGCAGTGGGATATTGTTTTCGGAGTGCTTCAAAGGTGGGAATGGTTTGAACCACATCGCCCAAGGCACTCAGCTTGACAATCAATATATTCATCTAATCTTACGATTTGTTAGGGAGCCATCTTCCTCAGATGAGATAGTATCCAATCCACAGCTTCCAAAAGATCCTCAGCTATAAAATCGGGCTTTATCTCTCTGACTGGTCCGAGAAACTCAAGCTCCCCCCTGCCGTACCCGGTAAGCACCAGTACAGCTTTAGCACCGGCATTACGGGCCGTTTCCACATCCGTGAAGCGGTCTCCAACGACATAGGACCTTTTAAGGTCAAGTTTCAATTCATGAGCCGCTTGGCGCATGAGGCCGATTCCCGGTTTGCGACAATCGCAGCCTCCCCCCTTCCCTTCACGCGGAGGTGCGTGGATACAGGTGTAAATACCGTCTAAGAAAGCACCTTCATCTTCCAGCAAGCGGCACATCTTGTGGTGAACTTGATCGATGAGTTCCATGGGAAAATAACCGCGGCTCGCCCCGGATTGATTGGTGACCACTATTGCTTTCAATCCGCTTGCATTAATCCTCCGGATTGCCTTTGCCACGTTGGGCAGCAGTACAAAGCGATCCAAATGATTAATGTAGCCCATCTGTTCGTTGATGGTCCCGTCGCGATCCAAAAACACTGCCACATGATTTTTTGTTGCTTCTGATTTCATTAGATTTGCTGCTGCCCTTTCTTTGCACTTACATCGGACTCGATCTCATTCAGCAACCGCTCAGTTGCACCGCATACCTCATCAACGGTGATCGCCTTCAAACATTCGAGATCCTCTGGACAGGAGCTCTTGAAACATGGGGTACAGCTCACTTGTCTGTGGTGGATCACCACCGCCCGGTCATTCAGGGGGGCCGTCTTCTGCGGGTCGCTTGAACCGAAAAGGGCCACCTGGGGGATATTCAACGCAGCCGCCACATGCATGAGTCCAGAATCGTTGCTCAGAAACAGTGAACACTGGTTAACTAGCGCTAAAGCCTCGGATACTGTGGTTCTTCCCACAAGATTGACGGGCGGGTGCTCTATTCTCATGCAGATCTGCTCTGCAAGCGGCTCCTCACCCGGTCCGCCCAAAAGGAGAATTCTCCGTCCCGACCCATGCAATCGTTCCAGCACAGCACCAAAGCGTTCGGGAAACCAACGTTTGGTCTCCCCGTAGGCAGCTCCGGGGTGTACTCCAATGATTATCTCATCCTTGCCAATACCCAGATCCCTCAGCAACGTTTGACCCGTATCTGCAACTTTTGCCTTGAGCTGCAACCGTGGGATACGGTCCATCCGGCCAACTCCCAAATTCACGAGCAGCCCGAGATAATAATCCACCTGATGCAGCCCTCTCTCCTTCCGTCTATCTTTAAGCCTGTGAGTGAGCAGCCAACCACGGCCATCAGTGGCGTAACCTACCCGCTCTGGAACCCTTGCCAACCACACCATCATGGCGGAGCTCATGGAGTTGGGCAAAAGCACCGCAAGCTTAAAATCTTCGCGTCGCAACCTTCGTCCCAAGCTAAGGAGATTGCCGAGCCTCCATGGACCATTACCCTTTTCATACTGCAAAACCCGCACACCCGACTCTCTGGCCTTAAACAGTTCGGCCACCCGTGCTCGAGCAAGCACCGTCAGATCAGCTTCCGGCCAGGACCGGGCACAGCCGTCCACCACCGGCAGGCAAAGCACCGCGTCACCGATCCAATTGGGAGCGACAATTAGAATTTTTTTACTCATTTTTCTCTGGGCCAGGGCTGGTAGGGTCGAGTTTTCCACCGCTGGTGCACCCAAAACCACTGCTCCGGATAGCGCCGGACGTAACTTTCAATCACCCGATTGAAGTTTGCCGTATTATCCTCGATATCCCTGGTGGTATCTCCGCTTCTGACCAGTTCCACTTCCGGCTCAAAAACGACCTGGTAAGATCCATCGGGCTGACGGACGTTGTATACTGGAATCACTGGTGCACCGGTCCTCATGGCCAGAACGGCCAACGCTTTATTGGTACAGGCGATCTCCTTGAAAAACGGCACAAATACGCCATCATACCACGCAAGGTTTTGATCAATGAGCAAAACCACCACTTCACCTTGACCCAGCAAACGCAAAACACTCCGCACCGAACCCTTCTTGGTTATCAACTCATTACCCCCCCTTGTTCTGATGCCGTTGATCAGGGTGTCCAAAATAGGATTATCCAAGGGGCGGACCACTAAGTTAGCAGGATGATACCTCAAAGAAAAGGCCAGGGCCATCATCTCCCAGTTGCCAAAATGGGAGGCCAAAACCAACAGCCCTTTTCCCTTGTCCAGAGCAGCATTAAAATGTTCAAGGCCGTGAAAGTTGACATAGTTATCCAGGTTTTCCGGAGTTAACTTGCGGAGATATGGTACCTCCAACATAACTCTAGA
Organism: Deltaproteobacteria bacterium; assembly: GCA_020347625.1. Classification (GTDB taxonomy): domain Bacteria; phylum Desulfobacterota; class Syntrophobacteria; order BM002; family BM002; genus BM002. The sequence goes on along the minus strand of CP070735.1, from coordinate 1,196,910 downwards.
AAGATGAATAAAATTCCTGCGGGCGATATTCCTTCTTGCGCTCTCGTCCAGCTCATCCCCCCAGGCCAGCTCGAGATTGTTCAAGGCGATTCCCCGATGCCTGGCATCCACTAGAAACCAAATCCAGCCAAGTGCTTCTGCGAGCTTGCGGTTAACTCCTTTGGGTAGGTTTGCCAATAGGTCCAGGAGCCCTTTGGCAAAGCGCAGGACTCTTGTCTCCTTCATTATGTCTCATCCTTTAACACTCAGGTGACTGCTACCAAAGATTTTCGGATCAGGGATTTGAGCCGTGCCCCCTCGTCGCGGATGTCAAGCTCAACCGTCATCACCCACAGCGCCATGTTATTTGGCAGAACCCGAGGTAATCGTACCCAATCCTTCTCTGTGGTCAGCCACAAATCAGGTTCCAACTCGGCAGCGTCTCGCTCTAGCTCAGTTAGAAGTTCCGTTGACAGGGGGTGATGATCCGGCAGACTACAAGCATACACCAGCCTCGCACCCAGGTCACGGACACTCCTGAAGAAATCATTTGGTCTCCCGATGCCGGCGAAAGCTGCAAGTGGCACCTCTTGCAGTGAGTCGAGCGAACGCTCCCGTTGGGTAACCGCCTCAAACAACCTTGCCGGGCGGTGCGACGTTGTGAGAACAGGTTTGTCCGACCATTGCCGGCTCAGGGTTGTTAAGTTTTCTTCCGCCTTGTCACTGCCGTCGAAGCGGCTGAGTACAATTGCTTGCGCCCGAGCCAAGGCTGTGGTTTGCTCCCTAAGTATACCTCGCGGGAATAGACGTCCATTACCAAACGGGTTTTGGGAGTCCAGCATCACCAAATCCACATCCCTGGCGAGAAATCGATGCTGGAAACCATCATCCAAAATGATCACCTCGCTTTGAAACTTCTTAATTGCGGTTTGGACGGCCAAAACGCGCTTAGGGCTGCACACAACCGGAATTTCAGGAAGCCGCCTGGCCAGCAATTGCGGCTCATCACCAGACATACGGCTGTCAACCAGGATTTCTTGACCATCGCTGACAACGAGGACCCGCCCTGCATCTTCACTGCGGTAACCCCGGCTGACAATGGCAACCCGCCGCCCCTCTTCCAGGAGAAATCGTGCTAGCCACAGCACCATTGGCGTTTTGCCAGTTCCTCCCGTGGTAAGGTTGCCAACGCTGATCACCCGGCAGCCAAATTCATGAGTTTTGATTATACCAATCTCAAAAAGACGATTGCGTAAGCTTACCAGTCCACCATAAAACCAAGCGAGCAAGGATGCCAAGACCCGCAAGATGCCCAGCCCTACTGAACGTCTTTCCTCTGCAAGGATAAGGCTAAAGAGCTTCTCTAAAATCCCGTCGTATCTCACTTGGTAATATTCTGCTTGTCTATGTTCTGTATTCACTTAAATGCTTACCATCTTTCAGTTCATTTTCCCTTCAACTTACTTCCCGCTCCCAACTTACTCCGGATGACCTCCAGGCTTCTAGCTAAAGCTCCCTGGTGTATAAGAATAGCCTCCTGCGCTTTCTTCCCCTGCTCCTGACATCTTTCTGGTGCCGCCAACCACGCCTCCACCTGCTCAAAGAGTTTATTCTCATCTGCAACCTGGAAGCCTCCGCCGCTCTTTTCGAGAATTGCAGCGATTTCTCTGAAATTCTCCATATGCGGCCCAAAAACAACGGGCAAACCCCGCTGGGCCGCTTCCAGAGGATTATGGCCACCAAAAGGCACCAGGCTCCCCCCCAAAAAAGCGCATTTACCCAGGCTATAAAAGCGTGCCAACTCGCCAATGGTATCAAGAATAAGCACATCCATTCGGCCTGCAGCGGGTTTGCCGGCGAGCAATTGGCTTCGCCGCTCGGTTTGCCAGCCGGCTTTCTCGGCCAGTTGGAAAACCTCGGTAAAACGCTCCTGATTTCGTGGTGCCAGGATGAGACAGAGATCTGTAAATCTCTGCCGTAAGCGTCCGTAGGTCCTTAGTATAATAGCCTCCTCTCCAGGATGGGTACTGCCCGCAATCCATGTAAGCGATGGGGGAGTCCAGCCCAGTTCACTGACCAGCTGATTTCGCTCTTGTGAGACCGTTTTCCGCAGAGGTTGGTCGAATTTCAAGTTCCCAGTCACCTGTATCTTGGCTCCCTCAATACCGAGCATCCGCAACCGTCGTGCATCCTCCTGACTCTGCATACAGAAGGTATTGATATGAGACAAGACACGGCCGAAAAACCTTCTCAGTCGCCTGTACCTGGGAAAAGATCGGTCCGAAAGTCTACCATTCACCAGGACTATAGGGGTCCCTTGCTTCGCCAAACACCACAGGATGTTTGGCCACAAGTCCGTCTCTACTAGAACGAATAGGGTGGCGTCAATCAGCTTAACAAAGCGGTGCACCACCCAGTAAAGATCCAAGGGTAAGTAGAGAAAATAGCAGTTCAAAGAGTCCAATTTCTGGCGAGCTATCTGCTGTCCAGACTCGGTTGTTGTGGAAACGAAAATATCGAATTCGGGCAACTCCTGACGCAGGGAGCGGATCAAAGGTATAGCAGAAAGTACCTCCCCCACTGAAAGCGCATGCACCCAGATCACCTCTTGGGATGCTGTATTCTCCCTGGGTTTCAGGCCTAACCCAAAACGCGGGCCTAGATTTTGACGATATTTGCCGGTGAAAAGTCGACGGAGAGAAAGAT
>CP070735.1:1188272-1194125 GCA_020347625.1 Deltaproteobacteria bacterium | reverse complement strand
TGGAACCAGCTGAGGTTCTCAGTGGAGCTCTCAGTTTCAATCTTGCCCGTGCAGGATTCCCTAAGCACGTACAGTTGGGCGATTATCTTTCTCAGGGTGTCACAGAGTTCGCCATGACCCCTCATGCATTCCCCTCCTAAGTTAGATCTGTTAGAAATGGTTCTTAAATAAATTTACGTCCGGGTGTTCGCGGGTATGTCAAAATGAGTGTTAAAATGAATAATGTAAAATTTGCAATAATTTACAACAAATTAGCCCGCGACTGACTCTAAGTATATGTTACCAGGGTGATGAGAAATTACTATAATAATTTACATGTTGTCAATAAAGTAAATTGATAAAATTATGTTGACAGAAAGTGTTGATAATCAAAACTGGAATTAATTTTCTTTTCCAATCGAGTTAATTAAAAGAACGATCTCTGTTGTTTAGCAGAAGGTTTGGAATTGAGAATTGTGGAAACGATTTTTTATGGCCGGCTGAGAGCTACTAAAATTTTTCATTTACTGAACGCTGTTGACAAACTGATCACTGTTCATTAAATTCTAAGGTCATGGGGATCAGGGAAAGGAAAAAAAGGGACACGGACAGGATGCGTCAGCGTATTCTGAAGGCAGCAATGGAGTTGTTCGCCAAGGGTGGCTACGAGAGTATCTCCATGCGGAAGATCGCCAAAAAAATCGAGTACAGTCCGGGTACTATTTATCTTTATTTCAAAAACAAAAACGACATCATGCTGCAACTCTGCTACCAGGGCTTCGAACAACTTTTGGCATTGCAGGAAAATATGGAAGAAATTACCGACCCGTCGGAGCGATTGAGCACTGGAGGCCGTTACTACGTTAATTTTGCACTGGAGAATCCCGAGCTCTACGAGCTCATGTTTGCCACAGAGGAAATCGTTCAAGAACCAGCCCTAGACGAAGAGTCCGTTCCGCTCAAGGTCTTTCGGAATTTTGAAAAGCACGTACGCAAATGTTTGGATGCGGGTATTTTCTCAAGAGGAGATGCCGAGACTACGGCGGTCGCACTTTGGGCAAGCCTGCACGGTCTTGCTTCGCTGCTCATCAAGCAACGGCTTCGTTTTCTTCCCCAAGAAAATCTGGACGAGATTGTTCGGCAAGCGCTGGATTTCAGCCTTCGCAAAAGTGGCGATTAAGTTAAAAAGGAATCGTGATGAAGGATACCAGTCGATGCATGTTTCTTGTTTTTCTTCTGACCCCCCTTTTTGTTCTCCTGGCCGTGGACACATTTGCCCAAGACACACCAGATTCATCGGTGCAAGACGGAGTGTTTGTTGCAAAACCCGCCATGCGCCAGGTCAGGTTGATCGGCTACACCAGGGCCAGGCGCATTCTCGACATTGTCAGTGAAGAGTCAGGGCGTTGCATCAAGGTGACCGCGGACGTGGGTGACCGCATAGCAAAGGACGGTCTATTTGCAGTGCTGGATACGACCTTTATCGATCTGGCTATCAAGAAAAACCAGGTCAACCAGAAACGTCTGCAAAACTTGATCACCTTTTACGGCAAAGACGTTAAACGGTTTCAAGAACTGGTAGAAAGCGAGACTGCAGCCCAGTCAAAGCTGGACAACATCCAGAATAAAATGGATCAGGCACAGTTCGAAATCCAAAATCTCAAGGTCGAGGAAGCCGAACTCAGAGAACGAAGGGCTCGTCACCTCATCAAGGTTCCTGAGGGTTGGACCGTCACTGAGCGGGCGGTAGAGCCAGGGGAATGGGTCTCGGTCGGTAAACATTTGGGCAAAGCAGGCGACTTTCGCACCCTCCTGGTTCCCTTTTCGCTGTCGCCAGAGGAATACAACACCCTGAAGAAACAAAATGGCACCGTTGAATTGTTCTTCCCGGATGAAAACGAGGTGGGCCGCAAGCTGGAAGCTTCAGTGGAGCGGGTCTCATTGGCTTTCGATCCGGAGACCCGCAAAATTAACATCGATCTGGCGGTTCGCGAAGGACTGTCCGACCAGAGGGGAGGGTTGCGCGCCGAGCTAACGCTAATGATCCCCGACCCTTCGGGCGCCGTACTGGTTCCTGCTTCTGCTGTCCTCGAGAGATACGAAGAATTCTGGTTGACGCGGGCGAATGGTGAAAGAATCCGCGTTGTATTTCTGGGAAATGGTCCGCAGGGCACTTCCAGGGTGCGAGGGGAGGAAGTGAGACCCGGCGACAAATTCAAGGTGAAAGCAGAGGAATAAAGTATTGCAGATTTGAGATTGCAGATTGCAAATTGAGGTTTTCAGTTTTTTCAATCTCATATCTTAAATCTTCAAACGAAAATCTTTAGCATGAAGCGATTTCTTTCCTACTTCCTGAGGCAAACAGTCCTGGTCAATTTGCTTTTTGTCCTGGCCATGGCGGTGGGACTGTTCTCTCTTTTTGATTTGCCGGTAGAACGCTACCCCGATGTGCAGATGGGCAAGGTTCAGATAACCACCATACTTCCTGGAGCCTCACCTGAAGAAATCGAATCCCTCATCACTCGTGAAATTGAAGATGCCCTGAACGACCTGGAGTCGGTGGAGTTTATCCAATCGACCTCCTATCGCGAGCGCTCGGCGGTATTGGTCAAGTTCATAGATGACACAGACTATGACAGACTCTATGAAGATCTGCGCCTTAAAGTTCTTAGCATTATGAACGAATTGCCGGAAGGCATCGATCCACCTGAATTTACCGAAATAAGGGTCAGCGAATGGCTCCCGGCGGTCTCTGTAAATCTCATTGGTGACCGATCCAACAGGGCCCTTTCCTTGATGGCCGAGGAGATGAAGCTTCACTTGCGCCAGTTACCTGGTGTCAAGGAGGTAGAACTCAATGGAGAATACCTCCGCGAGTTCCATGTCTATCTGAATCCTCTTCTTCTGGATAAGTACGGCGTCACATTTGACGAAGTGGCCAGGGCGTTGAGCGAGTCCAACATTTCTGTCCCTTCAGGCGATTACACCAATGAGGCCGGCGAATTTGTCATTGTGGTCGACGAACGTTACCGCTCACGTCGGCAGGTGTCAGAGACAATTGTTCGTCGCGACAGTGATGGATCTTTTCTCACGGTGGGCGACGTCATGTCTGACGCACGCATGTCCTACCGCGACCCATACGTCATTACTTCGGTCAATGGGAAAGATTGCGTCACTTTGAGGGTCATCAAGACTGAGGATGGTAACGCCCTAGACATCGTACCGGCGGTTGAAGAGATCGTCGAGCGGTTCAAGCCTCTGCTGCAAAAAGAAAGAGTAGAGGTTGTCCTTACTCAGGACCAACGGGTGCACATAGACGACTCCATTTCCACGCTCGGCATGAACCTCCTTGTGGGTATAGGTTTGGTTAGCGGTCTCATCTATTTCTTTATGGGTTTCCGCAACGCCGTCCTCACCATGGTCGGAATACCTTTTGCCTTTCTGGTGACCATGATCATCATGTGGGTAAGCGGCAACTCCTTGAATGAGATCACTCTTTTTTCTTTCGTCCTTGTGAGCGGGATCATCGTGGACGATGCTATAGTGGTGGTCGAGAATATTTACCGGCACCTGCAAGAGGGCGAACCCCTTAAAGAAGCAGTGGTCAATGGAACTTCAGAGGTTGCCGCCCCGGTGATCGCTGCAACTTCGACCACCGTCGCTGCCTTCCTGCCCATGTTTATCATGTCAGGCTCCACCGGCGAATTCTTTGCCCAGATCCCAATCGCAATCTCCGCTGCCATTGTTGCTTCGCTGTTCGAATGCCTAATCATTCTGCCGTCGCACTTCATGGATTGGCCCGGCTGGAGGCAGGCCGAAAAACAGGCAAGGGAAAACACGCCGGCCCGAAAGGAACGCTGGGTCATGACTCTGCTTCACAGGGGAACCAACAAACTGGTGGCCTTTACCCTGCGCCGTCCCGTTGCTTGTCTGACCGCTGTTTTTGTCGCTTTTGTGGCTGCCCTGTTTATCATCGGAGTCTCCGTGACAGGCAAGATGCCTCTGATTAAAATCAAGTTCTTTCCGGATGAGTACACCAACTACTACATTGAATTGGAAGGACCGGTAGCAACACCCATCGAATCAACCCATCGGAAACTCAAGGAGATCACTGACTTTATGATGCCCGGAAGACCCGGCCAGCTGAGAGCAGCGACAGCAATGGCCGGATTCTACATAGATGAAGACTACCAACCGATCTTTGGAAGCAACTTGGGTCACATCAATGTGGAAATGCCCAGTAAAGGAGAGCAAAATTTTCCCGAAAACCATGGCAACGATCCCATAACACATCTGGACTACGTTCGTAAGCAACTCAGCCGCTTCCTAGAGCAGGGCTGGCGCGTTCGTATCCGCCCAGAGAAAACCGGCCCGCCAACGGGAAAGGACATCAATGTCCGGGTGGTCGGCCCCAACCCTGAGACTGTCGAGGCCCTGGCAAAGGACATCTATAATTATCTTAGCAGTAACGATCAGATTGCACCTTACCTGTCGGATCTGAGCGACAACCGGGGCAGACCCAATCGAATCTACAGGTTCCGGGTGGATAAGGAACGCGCCGCAGAATACGGTCTTACCTTACTTGCCGTCTCTCGACTTGCGGGCTCCGTGCTGGACGGTCGCTTCGTGGGCGAGTTTCGCACCAGCGACGAAGACATTGACCTGAAACTCAAAATAGACAAAACATATCTCGACGTCCCCGAGGCAGCCCTTTCGATCCCAATTGTCCAACATCCTTCAGGACCGGTGCGGTTGGGTGATCTCACCAAAACGGAATCCTACATCGAGCCCAACAAACTAGACCGTTATCAGAACAGCCGGGCTATCACTTTAACGGCCAATCTCAAACCTGGCGCCCCCACTTCCACACCCGCTCTGGTCAATAGAATCCGCTCTTACTATCGAACCATCGAAGACAAGTATCCCGGCGCCGAAATAAACTTCTCAGGCGAATTCGAGTCGACCCGACGCTCTTACACCTCCCTCGCATACGCCTTTTCTGTGGCAGTGCTGGTGATCTACGTCATTCTTGCCACCCAGTTTCGCTCCTACCTCCAACCACTCATAATCCTATCCGCTGTGGTCTTTTCTTTGATCGGTGTTGTTTTTGGCAAATTTGTCACACAGGGGCTTTTCACGGTTAACAGCTTCATCGCTATGGTCGGTGTCACCGGAGTGGTCGTCAACGATTCATTGGTCCTCATAGACTTTATCAATAGAAGCTACCGTAAAGGCAAGTCGCGCCGCGAAGCTATCACCGAGGGCATCAGAGTACGGTTACGGCCCATTCTACTCACCACCCTAACCACCACCCTTGGTCTCTTGCCGATGGCCATTGGAATTCCAAGTTATTCCGTGGTCTGGGGTAGCATGGCCTCCACTTTTGTAACCGGGCTCTGCACTGCTACTTTTTTGACTCTTTTCGTCGTTCCCATTGAATGGAACCTGCTGATGGGATTGAAACTTCGCTTTGAAAACTGGCGGCAAAATTGAGTTCTGACAAGGGACGTGGTTCCAAGACAAAATAGTGGAAGTCCTAGTGTACTGGAACAGCTGACCGGAGGCCTAAGTGATAATAAGCGGCTGTGAAGGCTATGCTGCTTCTTCTAACGACTGTTCTGCTGCTGCCAAATTCTCTGCCGCGGTATCAGATTCTATACCTAGAATTGAGCGAATCTGTACATCAAAAGCGTTGGCAGCGGCGCAAAACCTGCCGTAAGTGACGCCGACAACTATGGCGACCAACAGCCAAGTAACAAGGATGATTACTGTTTTCATCTTTTCATACCCTTTGATTCCAAGGTGACGGTGCGAGGAGGTGTTATTTTTAAAAAGCAACAAGTGTGCCTAATTGAAGAAGACAGGAGTCAGGAG
>CP070735.1:1171765-1188172 GCA_020347625.1 Deltaproteobacteria bacterium | reverse complement strand
GTCAACACCTACCGGAACGCCTTGAGACAGATGGCTGATCTCGTAATTCTGGCAGAATACACAGCGGAGGTTGCAGTGCGTCATGAAAATCGTCCCGGAACCTCCCTTGCCCACCAGGGGATCCTCCTCACCAAAATGAGGGTTGTAGCTGGAAACCACTGCCTGGCGTCCAGCTTCACACACACCTGTCTCCCCCTCCAGACGATTAACATCGCAGTGTCTCGGGCAGAGACGGCAGTTCTCCAGAATGGAGATGGCCTTCTCGATTCGCTGCTCGAGGATGCCACTCTGGTGGATCTTAATGTAGCTCGGTACCATGATTTACCCGTAGATCGAATGCAACTAGCCAGATCGAATGATATATTTCAATATCTTATCTCAACGATCTTTTTCTTTTAAGTTTATCCTGCAGCAGTATCGAGGGCAAATTGGTCAGGTGGTGAAAGGTGAAGGGTAAACGGTAAATGGTTAAATCTGCCCTCTGACCTCCGACCTCTGACTTCCTTTCCCTGCCAGCTGCCAGCTGTATTTCCCTATGCCCTACTTGTCCGCCATAGTCACGCCTTGGCGTGACGACGGCGGATGCTCCATGCCCTATGCCCTATGCCCTATGCTCCATGCCCTAGTGCTCGCTGGCGCGCCTTGACAAAACTTGGTATGGACTTCTGGATGATCTTTTCATCTACGCAGTAGCAGATCCGAAAATAACCAGGACCGCCAAAACCGCTTCCTGGTACGACCAAGACGTTTTCTTCCTGAAGCAGCCGGACAAAAGCAACGTCATCGGCAATGGGGCTCTTGGGAAAAAGATAAAACGCGCCTTGCGGTCGGATGAACTCATAGCCCGCATCGGCCAGCCCTTGGCAGAGTAGATCTCGTCGACCCTGATAAATAGCTACGTCCACACAGGCTCCCTGGATATGCCGAACCACTCGCTGCATGAGTGCCGGTGCATTAACGAAGCCAAGTATTCGATTAGCCAGAATCATGCCAGAAATGAGTGCTTCAGCCTGATCAGCTTCTGGATGGACCACCAGATAGCCCAACCGCTCACCCGACAGTGAGATATCTTTGGAATAGGAGGTAGTTAGTATACTATTTTCATAGGCCCCCAAAATGCTTGGCACTTGGATTCCATCGTAGACGATCTTCCGGTACGGCTCGTCAGAAACAAGATAAAGGGTTCTGCCCAACTTCTTGCTGTAGCCCGTCAGCAATTCACCCAGTTTTTCCAAGGAGCGATCGTCATAGATTTGACCAGTTGGGTTGTTGGGGGAGTTGATGAGGACAACCTTGGTTCGGTTGTTAATAGCCGCTTCAACAGCTTCCAAGTCGAGGGTGAAGTCTTCCCGGGTCGAGACTACCCTTATCTGGCCGCCATGGTTTTCCGCATAAAATCCATACTCCACAAAATATGGTGCTGAGACAATGACCTCGTCACCAGGGTCTAGCAGCGCCTTAAAAATGCAGTTCAGGCCACCCGCGGCACCGCAGGTCATGATCACATAATCGCTGTTGATTTCTACTTCCTGTTCCTGGCTGACAAATCCGGCCACCGCAGCACGAGTCTCTTCATAACCGGCATTGGGCATATAACCATGGGCGCCGATGGGCGACTCGGCCACTATGGAACTCAGCACCTCCTGAAATCTTCCGGGCGGCTCCAGGTCTGGATTTCCTAAGCTGAAATCAAAAATCTTATCTGCCCCGTGAAGAGCCTTGAGTCGGGCTCCCTCTTCAAACATTTTTCGGATCCAGGAAGAACGCTCAATAGCATCCTGTATTTTCTCAGCTACACCCATATATATGCCTCCTCCGTCTAAAGAAATCTGCTGCCACTATATCGGAAGCAATAACCCCCTTCAAGGATATTTTCTGGTCCCTTGCTAACGTATGCACCGGCAATCCTTGACAGTCTTTCCTTAATGTGAAATAAGCCTTCATAACTGGCGTCAACTGTGAAACTGTGGAGGTCCCTTAATGATCCTGGTTACCGGCGGTGCTGGTTATATTGGCAGTCACACCGTCCTGAGCCTGCTGGAGGCAGACCACCAGGTGGTCACCCTTGACAATCTCTCCTATGGTCATAGGCAGGCAGTTTTGGATGGCCATTTTGTCGAAGCTGACCTGCAAAATAAAGAAGCGCTCGCCCGGTTGTTCGAAAGTTTTCCCATCGAAGCGGTTATTCACTTCGCTGCCTTTTGCTATGTGGGAGAGTCGGTAACATCACCCAGAAAATACTTCAACAACAATTTGGTGAATGGTCTCAATTTACTCGATGCCATGCTCCAGGCTGGTGTTGACAAGATTATCTTCTCCTCATCGTGTGCGGTTTATGGTGAACCTTTAGAAATTCCCATCCCGGAACCACACCCCAAAAACCCAATAAATCCCTATGGCATGAGCAAGCATTTTTTTGAAAATATCCTCTCGTCTTACAACTCCGCCTATGGGCTCAGATATGTCTCATTGCGCTATTTTAACGCAGCAGGCGCCGATCCCGCAGGCCGGATCGGCGAATCCCATGATCCCGAAACTCACCTGATACCCTTGGTGCTGCAGACAGCTCTTGGCCTTCGGGCTGAGGTGAAAATTTACGGCTCCAACTACCCCACCCCCGACGGCACTTGTATCCGTGACTACGTGCATGTTTGCGACCTGGCGGAAGCCCACGTCTTAGCCCTCAAGTATTTACTCTCGGGCGGTAAAAGCATCTTTCTCAATCTTGGTACAGGTAAGGGTCACTCTGTAAGGGAGGTGGTCGAGAGTTGTCGCCAGATTTGCCAGAAGCCAATCCCTGCTCGAGACGTGGAGCCACGGCCCGGAGATCCTCCGGAACTGGTGAGCTCAGGTGGCTTGGCTCAACAAGTCTTGGTCTGGCGTCCACAATACTCCCTGAAAGAGATCATTTCCTCTGCATGGAACTGGCACCAGAACCCTAAATTTTAACTAAAATTAAATATTCCTATTAATCTCTTGGGCATAACAATTGCTTGCCAACGAACAGCATGGGGCAAAGGGTCAATCGTTAAAGTCGTTGAAGTCGTTAAATGTGATTTTATAGCTTAAAGTTGTGTTTTATGCTCTATGCTCTATGCTCTATGCTCCATGCTCTATGCTATTCGGAGGAAAACATGGCAAAGCGGATCTTAGTCACCGGCGGAGCTGGCTTCATTGGTAGTCATCTGTGCGAACGTTTACTGGAAAAAGGAAATGAGGTTGTCTGTCTGGACAATTTTTTCACCGGCAGTAAGGACAACATCAAGCATTTATTCAGTGACTACCGTTTTGAACTCATCCGTCATGATCTGGTGAACCCCGTTCTCCTTGAAGTGGATCAGATCTACAACTTGGCCTGCCCTGCTTCACCCGTGCACTACCAGTACAATCCGGTAAAGACCGTAAAAACAAGCGTTATGGGGACCTTGAACATGCTCGGCCTTGCCAAGAGAGTAAAAGCTCGCATCCTCCAGGCCTCCACTTCAGAAGTGTATGGTGACCCTGAAGTACACCCTCAGCCTGAGACGTATTGGGGCAACGTTAGCTGTATTGGCCTGCGGAGCTGTTATGACGAGGGCAAGCGGGTGGCCGAGACACTAATGATGGACTACCACCGTCAGAACCAGGTGGACATCCGTATAGTTCGTATCTTCAATACATACGGTCCGCGGATGGCTCTCAACGACGGTCGAGTAATGAGCAACTTCATCACGCAGGCACTGCGGGGAGAATCACTTACCATATACGGTGACGGTAGTCACACCCGATCCTTCTGCTACATAAGTGACATGGTCAGAGGTATGATAGCCATGATGGAGCAGGATGAATGGATTGGCCCGGTCAATCTCGGAAATCCTCAAGAGATTAGCATAGCTGAGCTTGCAGACAGTGTCATCAAAGCCATAGGCTCCACCACCGATATGGAATACCGGCCCCTCCCTCCAGATGACCCGATCAGACGCTGCCCTGATATAACCCTCGCCAAGGCTAAACTGAATTGGGAGCCCGAAATTGACTTTAAGACCGGTCTTAGCCAAACCATCGAGTATTTTAAAAACAAACTGGAATCAATGAAGATCGCATAGCGCACAGCGCATAGCGAAATAATTTCGGATTGCGAATTTCGAATTGCGAAATGCCAATGTGAATTTCGAATTTCCCTTTTTGAAATAAGCAATCGAGATCTCCGACCTTTGCCGTCTGACTTCTGATCTCTGACCTTTAGTCCCCGTCTCGCCGTTTCTCCCCGTGTCGTCCTGCAGTGCCTAGTGCTTAGTTCCTAGTGCCTAGTTTTCATTGCTGCCTGCTGCCCGCTGCCTTCTGCGTTCTGTCCTCTGTCTTCTGCCCCCTGATCCCTGCCCCCCCGATCCCTGATTTCACACTCTATGCCCTATGCTCCATGCCCTATGCTCCATGCCCTATGCTCCATGCTCTATGCCCTATGCTCCATGCCCTATGCCTCATGCTCCATGCTCCATGCTCCATGCCCTATGCTCTATGCCTCCTTGACACAACTCGCAAATGGTGTTACATCACCTTCTGTCGGGACGTGGCGCAGTCTGGCTAGCGCACCTGAATGGGGTTCAGGGGGTCGGAGGTTCAAATCCTCTCGTCCCGACCATTTATTCCGCAAGTTTCGGCGATCTCTCTAGGTCGCCTTTTTTATCTTTCGATGGGGGCAGGCACATCTATCTGATAGTTAGTTATTTATGCCTGGCCGCCTATTTGCCCTACAGATCCAATGGCACACCTCTTGCTTGATGCATCCTAACATTGTTGAAATTTCCTTGTTCTGGCAAAGGAGGATATCATGCGGCGCACCACCCTACAGCTCCTTCAGCTTTTTCTTGCAGTCTTGGCGTTGTATCTTGTAAGGGATGGCATTCTCTATCTCAATGTTGAGTTGATCTTGCCCATGCTTTGTTTGTTGTGCATCTTTCTGATTGGAAGGTACAAGATAACTCACATAAACAAAGTCCAAGACAAAGCGGTGGCTGAATCCTGAGCCACACTTCCACCCTGCCATGCTAAAGCAAATGAACGGGAACAGGGTTGGAATCATTAGTGCTTCCACAACCCACCTTGCTTGTGATAAAGTACCTTTCGGGTAAGGTGTGTTTCTCCTCGCCAAACCCATGAGCCCCAATTGGCTTGCGGGTCGGTTGGGGGTTTTTCTTGCAATTTTGCCATTCGATTCTGAAATCTGAAGCCAGTTAACAAAAATTGTCCAATACGAAAACCATTCCCCAAATAACCGAGCAGTTGACCTATTAATGAAGCATCCGGAAGAACTGGGCATCAATTGGAGATAGGAAGCGCTTTTTGAGAAATAACCCATTGCCGTCGTGATTTGGCTACCATGAGAAAACTCCTTATCTTACTCGTGTTTGTCCTGATTGTTTTCGCAACTCAAGTGGTCGAAAATGTATCCTCAGAGACAAGCCCATGTACGTCGCAGTGCGAAAGAGAGAACGCCACCTGCATTTTCAAGTGCCAAACACTTGGGGCGGGATGGTCTGCGGTTGACGCCTGTATGCATCAATGCAGCATAAATTGGGCTGCGTGCGACCAGTTATGCCAGGAAGACGAGAAGAAGCCCTGATTTATGGATATCAAACGAGTCAATAGCGCCAAAGCCATTTCCCACAAGGGCAAAGCCGCTTGCACGGCTATGCCGATGGCCACCCTGACAAAACTCGTAATACTCCTTGTTACGCTCCTCACATCTTTTGCAACTCAATTACCCGATGGGTCTTCATCACAGACAACGTCGTGTGAATCACGCTGCAGAAGCAGTTATTCTGATTGTGTATCGGAATGTCAGAAACTCCCTGCAGGGTGGTCTGCAATAGATTTTTGTGTAAACCAGTGCACCGACAAATGGAATAAGTGCAACCGATTGTGCCTGGAAGAAAATGAATAGTCGTCTAAGCTGAAATCTCATCAACAGAACATGTGAGACAAAGGCAGCGATGGCAGAAAAATTTCACCCTCTGCCCTCTTGTCTTTGCTTTTACTCGGAGTTATATTTCCGCTCAGCGGTATGGGTTTGAGTCACAAGCTCCTTTCGTGTCCATGCCGTAAATGATATCCCCACCCCGTAACAATCGGGAGTGGGGATTTTTTTGCAGTACCGCACGTGGCGAAGGCTCATGGGCATGACCCTTGCATTTTGAAACAGATCAAATCAGCTGGAGGCTAAACATGTTCGCACTGGGTTATGTGACTGTTTTTCTGTTAGGCGCAGCATTCGGCTTTTTCTTCGCCGTTGACATGATTATTGGGGATACAGAGACAAACTAGAGCTTTGGTGTAAAGTGTGACAATAACCACTCAACTGTTGGAAAATCTGGTATCTTTTTCTGAACGTTAAAGATACCACGATCCAACTTTCTATTGCCCACGCTCCAAATATATTTAGCCGAGCACGTTCTGGGCAGTAGGGGTAAGGGGTATGATTCTGCAAGAGGTTAAACAATCATGGAAGCAATCAAACGAAAAACTTGGGACTTGCTGATCGTGATCGTATTATGCCTGTTCCTCATTGTAGTGATTGCTGATCTTCTAACTACCGGGATGCTGTCCTTCTTCTAGCATAACGCTTTAATCCCAACCTTTAGCAAGAAAACCTCCCACATGTGCTCGCCCGCAGCGGTGCACAGACTCCCTCTTGCGCACAGCACAACAGCTAGACTTTACCTCTGTAGGAGTTTTACCCATCCTACTTGGGTTTGTTTTCATGGCTGAGCTTTTGTTGCGAACTTTTTTAGACCATGATGAATTACTGTCATACAAAAGTTTTGACAGGAACAACTCAACTCATTAAGATAAAGACTGAGAAACTGCCGATCTGCAACAATTTAGATTTCGGGAAAGTTTGCCGACCAGCAGATAATCTCTTTTGTTTGCATCATTAAGCAGGCCTCTAATAAAACATCTAAAAGACCACTGCATGGACCGGCGAGAGCACAACAAAAAGTAGGAGGTTCAAGGTGTCCAAGGCCAAAGAAATCCATTTACGTTGCATGCGTTGCCGAGAATTGGTTCCCACTTCTGTCAAGTTCAAAGATCGCAAGAGCTTCGATATGAACGGACTAGTTAAGAGTCGGCCACCATGCCCCAGATGCGGTGAAATGACCAGTTATAGTAAGGAAAATATATGTATCCAAGACGACAAGGGGGGATTCGTCTGTATAGATATCTAATCAGAGCAGATCATTTCAATGCAATAACGGGATCCCCAACCCATCCGTCACCTACACAACAACCCTTGCTCCATAAATAGCCTGCCCTGTCTGTGGTTGTACGCTCGGCGAATTCAGAGGACTTTCCTGAAGTAAAGAACTATGTTGAAATTTCATTGAAAAACAACGTCCCCTACTGCTCTTCCCCCCTCTTCTCCCCCGATTTTATTTGACATCGATGGTGCATTCTGCTACGTCATTTACGCGCAGCTCACAATAAGTGGACGATTCGAGCGTATGGAATCAAGTTTGTCTTTGGACCCAAACACGTGCAACCGTCGGCAGCTAGACGGAATTCCGGGTTTTCTCCCTCCAGCTGGGCAGGGTAGAGGAAATGACCGAACGAGGATATCAATTGCTTCAAGATACGGTGGAGAGGCTTCTGCGCAGGCATGCCACCGTTCACCTCAGAAATATCCTTAGAAAGACCCACCCTGCTGACATAGCCTATCTTTTCAAGCTTCTTAATGAAGATTCAGCCCGCACCATCTTTGAACTCCTTCCGAACGTCGAGATTGCCGCTGATGTATTGTCAGAGATGCAACCTGCTTTGCGCACGCAATTTCTTCAACAACTGGACCTCAATCGTCTGGTAGAGATCTTATCTGCAATGGCAGACGATGATGCCGCGGACCTATTGTCCGATTTGCCTGAAGATTTTCGTGAGCAAATCCTCGTCCTTATGTCGCACAAGGATACCGAGGAGGTCGTCGCCGGACTTTTGAGCTATCCGGAAGATTCAGCCGGGCGCATTATGACCACCGATTATCTGGCTCTCCCGGAAACGATGACGGCACAGGAGGCTATTCAAGAAGTCCGCACGGCGTCGGAAACCGAGATGGTTTTTTACGTTTATGTAATCGACCAGGAAGGGCGCCTTTCAGGAGTGGTGTCATTGCGCGAGCTCGTTGTCGCCACAGACCAAACTCCCCTATCGCGGATTATGACTCGCGAAGTGGTGCGGGTAACCGTAACGACGGATCAAGAGGACGCAGCACAGCAGGTATCACGTTACAACCTCTTGGCGATGCCGGTTGTGGATGATCAGGAAATTCTGGTGGGGATCATCACCGTGGATGACATCATAGATGTTTTGCGGGAAGAGGCAACCGAAGACATCCTCAAAATGGCGGGTACCTCAGAGGAGGAGATCAGTTCTTTCTCGGTGTGGCGAAGCGTGAGGGTACGCCTGCCCTGGCTTTTTGCCGCGTGGCTGGGCGGCGTTATTGCGATCAAAATCATCGGTGGCTTCGAAGTACACTTCCAAGAAAAAATTGCCTTGTTTGCCTCACTGGCCGCCTTTATTCCCGTCATTATGGGCATGGGAGGTAATATCGGCACCCAGAGCCTGTCCATCACGGTTCGCGGCCTCGCCACCGGCAGGATCGACCCAAAGTTATTATGGCGCGTCGTGTTCAAGGAAATCCGGGTCGGGTTGTTACTCGGCTTGGCCTATGGTCTCCTACTTGCCCTTGTCGGGTGGGTGTTGAATAAGAACGTAGCTTTGGGCGTAGTGGTCGGTATCGCAATGTGTGGCAACATGACCCTTGCTGCAGTGGTGGGCACCTTCCTGCCCCTGCTGGCGGTGAAGCTGCGCATTGACCCTGCGGTGGCATCCGGCCCCTTCGTTACCACGAGTATAGACGTTCTCGGGGTAACGCTGTACTTCTTAACTGCCCTCCTGATCATTATGTGATGCCATACAAATTTCGGGCCTCCATGGAGCGAATGGAAGAGCATGACGGTTTTCACCTGATCATCCATGAAGTGTTCTAGAAATTGAGGTTTAGAGGGTGGCTGTGGTATTTCGCTTAAACACGCACCAGTAAGCTCTCTGCAACACCATTGAAGTGTTGCAGCCATCTGCTGGCGCTCTCGTCTCCTTGTTCCGCCCGGGTTTGAAACTCTCCATACATGGTCTGCAACATCTCGTAACAGACATTCTGCGCCTTCCACACATTTACTTCAAAGGGCAGACGGCCTACCAGTGAAGCGGCGGCTTCGAATTTCTCGAGCAAGGAAAGATCGCTCGGATCTGCAGCAAGTTGCGCGGCCAAGCGCTCAAGAGCCTGCCTGAAGCCATATTCCAGGGTGGGCAAATCCAAGGTAATGCCTTCCGATTCAGCCTCCTGCATGAGATATTCAATACGATCCAGGTTAAGTCCATCATTTTCGAATGCCCTGTTGAGACTCGCATTCATGACGAACTCCGCGGCCGTGGTAAATGCTCTAGGCGGTGGGCTGTCGGTGTCTTTAAGAAACCTCAGTAGGGGGGCATGACGCTCGTAAAGTTGGCGGTAGACGGCGTCCGCCTCCTCTAGAGTCGTCTCGAGGATTACGTCCAATATCTTTCTTTGATCATCAGGGAAAAGGGACTTGAGGGTATACGTAGAGGCAGCGAAATTCTTGTCCAAAAACCGAATGGTCTCGGCAAAGTCAGCTCTGTCGAAGGCAGCCGACATCTCCTCAGCCATGACCAGATATGAATCGTCATCCGAAAATTCTCGCACGCCACCGCTCAGATTGTGGTCTCCCAAGTGGATGACGGCAAATCCCAGTTCAGCGGACGCGAGGGTAACCTGAGATGACACCTTAATCTTTCCCAAGACCAACCTGGCCCTACCCGTTTCATAACTCTGATAATCTTGTCTTTCAACAATATGGCAGTAGATTTTGGCCGTATTGGGATAGTCCTGAAAAAGTGAACACATGGCATAATGAGCCCCTACTCTGGCCAGGTCGAACATGGAGCCTTTTACCGAACTTTCAAAGATCTGCCTGCCGTCGCCAACCTCGGTCCGGTTGCTTTGTGCTCGCTTTAGTTTTTCGAGAAAAGCGGATTCAAGATTGTTGCCGAAGAGTTCCTGGGCGAGTTGAAGGGCGCGGCCAGCATAGCTGATTACCTGAACCGTCTCGATGCCAGCCAGATCATCAAAAAACCAGCCACAGCTGGTATACATCAGCATGGTGTGGCGCTGCAATTCCATGAGCTTCAAAACCATAACTTTGTCGGTCTCAGTCAAAGGCGACAGCTCATGTCTCGCGAGGAATTGCTCGGCGACTTCGGTTGACCGTTGTAGAATTACCTCTATGTAGTCGTTCCTGGCCAACCAAGGGTCTTTCAAAAGTTGGCCCGCCTTGTCCTCGAACAGCGGCGAGATTGCGTCCCGCAGCCAGTCCAATGCCTCCCGCAAGAAAATCCGCCAAGTCTGATTCCAACCCGGCTGGCTACCTAAATTGCAGCCGCAGTCTCCACGCCAGCGTTCAACCCCATGGGAACAACTCCACGAGGAGTTTTCAAAGATTTCCACCTCATATCTCGGGGGGTGTCTTTCCAGATATTCCCCATAATTGGTTAGATGCGCCAGGTTGTTGGTCTCGATGTGATTGAGCGCATAGGCAAGGGCCATGTCACCGAAACGGTGATGGTGACCGTAGGTTTCACCGTCGGTGGCAATGTGAACCAATTGGGGCCAGTCACGGTCCTCAGAAAAACCTTCAAGGAGCTTCTTCGCGAAAGATTCGCCGTTGCGCAATATTTCCTCGAACGCCACTGCGCGCGACGTGGCACCGTTGTAAAAGAAAAGGGAAATGGAGCGGCCGGAAGGCAGCCGGAGCAGGTAGGGCACGGAGGAATCAATCTTTTCATTAGTGACATCCTCCCACTCCCCATCCCTCATGTCCCTGACTCTCTGGGCTTGCCGCGGTGCGAGAATGGTGAATTGCACACCCAGTTCAGCCATAATCTCCAGACTTTCGAGATCAACGGCGGTCTCCGGCAGCCACATACCCTCAGGCCTGCGTCCGAAGCGATGCTCAAAATCTCTTATTCCCCAAAGCACCTGGGTGTATTTGTCTGATCTATTGGCCAGGGGTAGGATGATATGGTTATAGGCCTGGGCCAGGGCCGATCCATGTCCTGAAAAAGTCTCTCGACTCCGGCGATCAGCCTCCAGTATGGCGGTATAGACTTCCGGTGCTTTCGTCTCCAACCAAGTGAGTAGGGTTGGACCAAAGTCAAAACTGATCCTGGCGTAGTTATTGACAATCCGCTCAATTAGACCCTGTTCATCCAGGATTCGTGAGGCAGAATTGGTGGCGTAGCACTCCGCCGTGATTTTTTCGTTCCAATCGTGGTACGGGTAGGCCTCGTCCTGTTGCTCGATGACTTCAAGCCAGGGATTTTCCCGCGGTGGCTGGTAGAAATGACCGTGGATGCAGATGTAGCGTTCCATAGATTCAAAACACCCTTAGTTCTGTCGTGGAATTTATTTGCAGGTTCGCAGGCAAGTGATGCTCGGTCGGGTTTCCATTAATTGGGGAATTTAGGAATTAATTACGATAAACTCAAGAAAATGATACCACTTTCTAAACGCCCCAATTCCTTGATCCCGGAATTCCCCACATCTCACATCTTATATCTCCCCTTCACTCTTTAAAAAAACTGCCCCTAGAGGCGGCAGGGTAAGGTTCAAGTGGTAGGGACGACCGTGTACCTCACCGGCTGAGGCCTCAATCCCGCCAAAATTGCCGTGGCCGCTGCCACCAAATTCCTCGGCGTCACTGTTGAGAATTTCGCGCCAGAATCCCCCCCTTGGTGCTCCCACCTTGTAGTTCAGTCGGGGCGTCGGCGTAAAGTTGAAAACGACCAGCACGATTTCATCTGTTGATCCCGCCTTGCGAATAAGACTCAAAGTGCTCTGCTGCGTATCATTGCAGTCGATCCATTCGAAACCGGCTGGATGAAAGTCAAGCTCGTGGAGAGCCTTCTCATTACGATAGGTCAGATTCAAGTCTTTGACCCAACGGCGCAGGCCAGCGTGTGGCTCGAACTCAAGTAAGTGCCACTCCAGGCTCTCTTCGTGGTACCATTCTCGCCACTGCCCAAATTCTCCACCCATAAAGAGCAGTTTCTTGGCCGGCTGGGCGTACATGTGCCCGAACAAAAGTCTAAGGTTAGCGAATTTCTGCCAATCATCTCCAGGCATCTTCCCAAGCAGTGAGCCTTTGCCGTGTACTACCTCATCATGTGATAGCGGCAGAACAAAATTCTCATTGAAGGCGTATAGTAGTCTGAAGGTCAATTGGTTGTGGTGATACTTGCGAAAGATGGGATCCCTGGACATATAGGTCAAAGTGTCGTACATCCAACCCATGTCCCACTTCATCCCAAAACCGAGACCGCCCACGTAGGTAGGCCGCGAGACCATAGGCCAAGCCGTGGACTCCTCGGCAATCGTTTGCACATCTGGGTGGACTCGGTAGACTTCCTCGTTTAGACGGCGCATAAAGGTAATGGCCTCAATGTTCTCACGACCACCGTACTCGTTGGGAATCCACTCACCTTCCTCGCGGGAATAGTCCAAATACAGCATGGAGGCAACAGCGTCCACGCGCAATCCGTCTGCATGATAAACATCCAGCCAGTAGAGCGCGCTACTTATAAGGAAACTGCGGACCTCTGACCGACCATAGTTGAAAATAAAGCTTCTCCAATCTGGGTGAAATCCTTTTTGGGGGTCTGAATGTTCAAATAGATGCGTTCCGTCAAAAAAACCGATTCCGTGTTCGTCGGTGGGAAAATGTGATGGCACCCAGTCCAAAATCACGCCGATGTCTTTTTGGTGCAGGTAATCTATTAAATACATGAAATCCTGCGGTGTTCCATAACGGCTGGTGGGCGCAAAGTATCCTCTAACCTGGTAACCCCAGGAGCCGTAGAAGGGATGTTCCATCACCGGCAGGAACTGTACGTGGGTGAACCCCATCTCCTGTAAATATTCTGCCAATTCGACGGCGAGCTCCTTGTAGGTCAGCCAACGGTGTTCCTGCTCTGGCATCCGCATCCAGGAGCCGAGATGTACCTCGTAGATGGAGATGGGAGCATCCGTTGCGATACGGCTGCCACGCGTTGCCATCCACTCCTGGTCACCCCAGGTGTATTCTAGATCCCAGACGACGGAAACCGTCTCTGGCGGCGGGTCGTTGTAGAAGGCAAAAGGATCGGCCTTATCCGCCCTGTAGCCATGATAGCGGGAAGCAACGTGATACTTGTAACGGGCACCCTTGCCAACACCCTGGATGAATCCTTCCCAGATACCTGAGCGATCTTTGGGTCGAAGCGGATGACTATCTTTGCTCCAACCGTTGAAGTCGCCCATGACAAAAACGTTCTCGGCGTCCGGAGCCCAGACAGCAAAGTAGGTCCCCTGGACATCTCCTACGGTAACCAGATGAGACCCCAGCTTTTCGTGTAAGCTAAAGTGACTGCCTTCGTTGAAGAGAAAAAGATCATCCGCGCTCAGCAGAGTCACTTCTTCGTGAAAATCTCGCTCTGGTTGAGCGCCACCACTTCCCTTCCCTTTTTTGCCAGATTTTTTCTCGATCATTTTGATGTCAGCCTCTCCGCCGTTATCAAATATCATGACACCGCCCCAGTGTAGCGAAGATTAAGGGCTCTTGGCAAATTGTTTTGTCATGTGGAGCTTTCGTAGTGTGCAATGGACCCCCCACATTCAATCCACACCAATTACGCGCCAGGGCCACGATAATAGCAGGTACTGGGTGTAAGGTACAGGGTACAGGGTACAGGGTACAGGGTACAGGGTACAGGGTACAAGGTGCAAGGTATAGGGTGCACTGCTGAGCAAGAGTCACGCAATGCCTTGCACCTTCTGCTTACTGGTTTTTCTCAGCCGCCTCCTCAAGCCAAGCCCGCAGCTGACTCTCCCTCGGTAACCGCCCGACACACTTCACCTCGCCGTTGATTACCAGCGCCGGTGTGGCCACCATTCCATAGGCAGCAATTTCATTAAGATCCCTAACATGTTCAACGCTGCCGACAATATTATCGGCTGCCATCACCTTGTAGACCATTTGCTCCAACTTCTCGCAGTTCGGGCAGCCCGGGCCGAGTACCTTGACCTCAAGTTCGTGCGACTGCTCAATTTCAACAGTCTCACCTTTATATCTCTTGTACTCCCGCAGCAAGGCCAAACCATAATCGTGCTCAGCACTCGGCGGTATGTAGTTCCTGGACTTGAGGTGCTTTAATAAATATTCAACCACCGCGGGATCGGAAGCGAAGTTTTTCTGAATTGCCTCTTCCAAGGCTGTTGTAAGGCCCACTATCCCGACGGTGAAATCACCAACTCTGATTTTGACAACCTCGTCTTGCCCCGCCACGGCAAATTCCTATAGTTAGTTGACCCGATTACGCTAGTTTAATCGGTCTTATCAGCTAGCAGGAATGATTTTACAGACGAGATATATTTTTCCTGCCCGCTGTCTGCTGCCTGCTGTCTGCTGAATATCACCGTCTCGCCGCGTCTTCGTCTCTCCGAGTCGTCAAGCAGTGCCTAGTGCTTAGTTCCTAGTGCCTAGGTTTCATTGCTGCCAGTTGTCTACCCATGCCCCATGCCCTATGCTCCATGCTTCATTCACCACGGACAACTGACAGAGATACTATGCGCTCAAGATTTTCTTTATTTCACTCTTGCTAGCCACCTTACCGGCGAGCTTGACCTCACCATCCACGACGAGGCCTGGAGTAATGAAGACGCCGTAGCCGGCAATCTCATTTATGTCAGTCACCTTGCTCACCTCGGCATCGAGGCCAAGTTCCTGCACCGCCTCCCTGGCGTTCTTCTCCAGAGTGTGACACTTTGGACAGCCAGGACCTAAGACTTTTATGTCCATTATTCAACCTCCAATAAGATAGGCATAAGGCTAAGGGCGTAAGGCTCAAGGTAAAAAAGACTGCCAAATATTACCATCTCCTTGCGCCTTGTGCCTTTGAGTATCCTGCCTGCTGCTAGCTGTATTTCTCTATGCTCTATGCCCTATGCCCTTAGGCAAAAAACCTTCCAAACAAAAGTCCGCTCACCGTCGACATCGCCACCACCAAGCAGATGAAGATCAGAGTCTTCTTCGTACCTATTACGCTCCTGATAACCAACATGTTAGGCAAACTCAGCGCCGGACCGGCAAGTAGCAGCGCCAAGGCCGGCCCTTTCCCCATACCGGCGCCCAAGAGTCCCTGAAGAATTGGTACCTCGGTGAGGGTAGCGAAATACATAAACGCACCTACCACTGAGGCGAACAGGTTCGCCCCCAAAGAATTGCCTCCAACCAAACCGCTCACCCAGCCCTCTGGTATTAAGCCTTCTCCGCCCGGACGTCCAAGCAATAGTCCTGCAACCAATACCCCGGCAAAAAGCAGCGGTAATATCTGCTTGGCAAGATCCCAACTTGAGAGAAACCACTCCTCGGTCTCGCCCCGTGTAGTTGTGGTTAGCACTGTTAAGCCTATGATACCAGCGGAAAAGGCGACCAGAGGTTCTTGGGGAAAAAGCAGGGACAGTATAAGCACGCTCACACCAGCTAGCACCACCTTCATCCCCTTTACCCGAAACCATACAACGAGGATCACACCGAGAAGTGCCGCAAAAAGCCCCGTGATAAGCCACTTTACATTATAGATGGCATTCCACAATCCCACCTCGACAGTGGGTTTACCCCAGGTGGCGAAAACCAAAATACCAACCATGGTGGCGAAATAAAGGATATTCTGCCATAAGGGTCGCTCTACCGCTGGGGCTGGCATGTGAATTGCGGCTGCGGCTTTAGCCTTTTCCTCCTTGCTGAAAATAGAATGCATGAGCAACCCAATGACGATGCTGAAAATTATCGCCCCCCCGGCCCTGGCCGCACCTATGGCAACTCCCAGCACTCGTGCGGTGAGTACGATAGCCAGAACATTGATGGCCGGCCCCGCATAGAGAAAGGCGGTCGCGGGTCCCAGTCCAGCACCCCGCTGATATATACCTGCAAACAGAGGAAGTATTGTGCAAGAACAAACCGCCAAAATGGTACCGGAGACCGAAGCCACTCCGTATGCCATAACCTTCTTAGCAGCTGGCCCCAGATATCTCATTACCGCAGCCTGTGAGACAAAACAGGCTATTCCGCCAGCGATGAAGAATGCCGGCACCAGACAAAGGATCACGTGCTCCTGAGCGTACCACTTTACCAAAGCAAGCGATTCAACAACCGCCCCGGCAAAGCGGCTGTTCTCAATTGGTAACCAGAAAAAACCGAGAAAGACGCCTACAATCAAGGCCATTGGCTTCCAGATACTCTTCCAATCGATCAGGCTTTCTTC
>CP070735.1:1157985-1171665 GCA_020347625.1 Deltaproteobacteria bacterium | reverse complement strand
CGTTTTGCCTTTTTCATAACACTCCCTCCCTTCACAAAAATCCATTAGTAAGTGCGCCGATTAAAAGATGGGGGGAGAGAGAGCAAGGTCAGTACCAGAATGGGAGAAGCGGCGGGCAGGAGAAAAAGTATCTTTTAAGTATATAATAATACTTTAAAAATATTTTCTGCGAAGCGCTAGCTAAAATCCTAGCGAATTGGTATGTTTGCACATTGTCCATGATAGCCAATTGTCGCGAGCAACCGGGTTTCTCGTTGGAAGACTGCCGGGATCTCAAGGCTTATTTCTGCTGCACATTTTTATGTGCACTGCCCAGTTGAATGTGCAACCGAGGCCAAGCAGGCAGCTGGCAGATCCCAGCTAACAAGTAATATATTAGTCGTGCTGCCTGCTGCCTGCTGCTCACTGCCCGCTCGGCAGTTTCTACTGCCAGCTTGATCCTCATTTAGCCAATTGCTTTGGGAGATTACTTCTGGGAGGTAGGTGGGGATGCTTCCCTGATCGCCAGGGATTTCATCTTTTGGATGAGGGTGTTGCGATGAATTCTCAGGATGCGGGCGGCTTCGCTCTGATTCCACTCTGCTTTCTTCAATGCCTTCAGGATGTACTGCTTCTCAAAATTGTCGCGAGCCTGAAGCAAGCCATCACCCAAAGGTGGCGTCTCGGTGAGAAGGTTGGAATCCAGCAGGATATCCAGGGGCAAATCCTCATAGGAGATGGGCTCGGCATCACGTCCGAGTACCACCAGTCGTTCGATCAGATTTTCTAACTCACGAATGTTCCCTGGCCACAGATAGCGCTCCAAGGTTTCTATGGCCTTGGTGGTGAAGCCTCTGATCTCGCGGTTTAGCAGTCGGTTAAATCTTTCGAGAAAATGTTGGGCCAACAACCGTACATCACCCCGCCGCTCACGCAAAGACGGGAGTTTTATCGGGATGACATTCAGCCTGAAATAAAGGTCTCTACGAAAATTACCTTGCTCTATGGCGTCGTCCAGGTTGGTGTTGGTTGCGGCTACGATACGGACATCCACCTTGAACGTCCGGTTGCTGCCAAGCCGTCCGACCTCTTTGTCCTGAATGACCCGCAGGAGTTTCGCCTGCAACTCAGGACGAAGTGCGGAGATCTCATCCAGAAAAAGTGTACCCCCGTTGGCGTGTTCGAACTTGCCGATGCTGCGGGTGTGCGCCCCGGTGAATGAGCCCTTTTCGTGACCGAATAGCTGGCTTTCCATCAGCTCACTGGGAATGGCAGCACAATTGATGGCCACGAACGGACTCTTGCTGCGGTTGCCGTGCTGGTGCAAAGATCTTGCTATGAGCTCTTTGCCGGTCCCACTCTCACCAGTAATCAGAACCGAGCTGGTCGTACTCGCCACCTTGTCTATGAGTTGCAAAATATCCAGTACTGCAGGGTCTTGGCTGACAATCTCCAGCTCTCCGTATCTGTGGGCGATTTCTGAGCGCAGGTAACGAACTTCCCTTTGCAGCGTCTGCTTCTCCAGAACTCGATCCACAGCCGAAAGAATATCGTCTGGCTCAAAGGGTTTAGTGATATAATCGTAGGCACCTAGTTTGATTGATTGTACAGCCTTCTCAGCCTTGTCGGAGGCTGAAATCATTACCACGTCCATGGGTTCGTCCAAGGTACGCAGTATTTTTAGAGTTTCAATGCCATCTAGCTCGGGCATGGCAACATCTAAGAAAACAAGATCGTAATTGGAAGTCTTGCAGGATTCGATTGCCTCGTGACCGCTGGACGCAGTAGCCACTTCGTAGTCATCTTCAAGGATGACCTGAAGGGCATCTCGTGCTCCAAGCTCATCATCAACTACGAGAATCTTGGCCTTGACGGACTTTTCCTTGCTCATGGCTCCAGCACGATCTCACTGTTTGTGGTTTACTGATCGCCTATCATCTGATGGTGAGAGGTGAACGGAAAGCGGATCTGTTCTGCAACGATTCACCGTTTACCTTTCACTGCCATTTTCGCGGCGCGGTTTGCGCCAATTGTGTTCTTTGTGATTCTTGTGGTTCAAGTCCGCTGACTGACAAATTTGAAGGTAGCAACTCGCCCTTGATGTGTCAACGCGAAAAGATATCGTTATCTGGATGCTGGATGCTAGATGCTGGATGTTGGATTCTCGTTACTCGATACTGGCCCAGGATACTCGATTTTTGGAGATGTAATGGTAAATCTTTATTGGTTTTATTTTTAAGTTTTAGTAAATACTTCATTTCAAAAGAATTAGCGGTATTATCAAAGTTCCTTATCGAGTGACCAGCATCTAGAATCCAGAATCAAGAATCCAGCATCCAGTATCTAGTTTAGTTGACAAGATCCTCTTATCTAGGTAGTTATAAGTGCGAGATAACGCAGCGGTTATGTGACACCTCATAGGGCCACTTATGAATCAGACTGAGAAGCGTATCCTTTTCACCGCTGAGGATATCGCCCGCCAAGTTGAACGGCTGGCAAGTCAGATTTGTGCAGACTACCAGGGGAAAGAAATCGTACTGGTTGGAGTTCTAAAGGGTGCTTTCATCTTTCTTGCTGACCTGGTACGCCGGCTCACCATATCGGTGGAATTAGACTTCATCAGGGTGGCAAGTTATGGCGCGGGCACTGAGTCCACTGGTGAGATCAGGATCACCACCGACGTGGAGTTGGATCTCCAAGGTCGGGATGTCCTGATTGTCGAGGACATTGTTGACTCCGGACTCACCACGGCATTTTTGCGCGAACACCTGGCGGGCAAGAACCCACGTTCCTTAAGAATTTGCACCCTGTTGGACAAGACAGAACGACGTAGAGTAACGATCCCACTGGATTATGTGGGAGTGCAACTGGATAAAGGCTTTGTCGTCGGGTATGGGCTGGATTGCGATGAAGCTCACCGGCACTTACCTGAAATCTATGAATTAATTCTTTAGGCTTCACTCCTTGCGGCATCAGAGGCCTTAACGAGGTTTGCAAATGATCGTTCAGTGTGAACAGTGTAGTAAAAGATTCAAGCTGAATCCCGATCTCATCAATCGTCCTGAGGTCAAAGTTCGCTGTTCAAATTGTCAACACGTATTCCGGGTTTCCAAGCCCGAATCTCCCGATGTATTGGAGTTGGCAACTGCTCCTCAGGAATTTGAAAGCCAACCGGTCACTCGCAGAACGCCTCGCAGGGGACTCGTTCTGCTGTTCATTCCGCTTCTCCTGATTCTCGGTGGCATCGCCGCCTGGCTTTACCTGCCCTGGCCCCTGCGCCCGAAGCCCGTCACCAAGCCCACAGGCATTGAGCAACTCACACTGGTGGAAACCAGCGGTTATTTTGTGGATAATCAGCAGGATGGCCAGCTTTTTGTCATCCAAGGCCGGGTGCGCAACGAATTTCCCGAGGCTAAGCGCTGGATCCATCTTCGTGCCAAGCTCTACACAACAGATGGCCAGACTGCACGACAGCAGGACTTCTATGCGGGCAATGAGCTTTCCGACCAACAACTACAGAGCATGCCCCTGCAAGCGCTATTGGTCCTGGTTCAGCGCCGCCCCACCCCAGAGGAAAGGGCACGAGTAATAGCTGCGCAAGAAGAGGTTTCCTTTACCGTGCCCTTTGGCAATCTTCCCGAATTGACCAAGCTTAGTGACTACAGTGTTGAAATTATCGCATCCCAGCCCTCCTGATAAAGAGACCGACAAGAGTTGCTGTCGTTGGCTGATCCCGGCTGATCCTGGCAGCAACTTCCAGAGCACGAATTAAGGGGATTATGAACAAAACCCGGAACTTCATATTTGCTGCCACCATGCTGATTTTAGTTCTGAGCATGGGTACCGCCGGTTACATGATTTTAGAGCAGTGGAATTTCCTAGATTCTCTCTACATGACGGTCATTACCATTTCGACTGTGGGCTTCAGTGAAGTCAAGCCAGTTAGCGATCAAGGGCGCATACTCACAATGACCATTCTGGTGTCGGGTTTGGGTGTGTTGGGATACCTGGTTGGTAGCCTTACCCGAACCTTAGTGGAGGGACAATTACTAGAAGTTATGGGGAGGAAAAGATTGGAACGCCAGATTAAAGCACTCAAGGATCACTACATTATTTGCGGCTATGGGCGGGTGGGCCGGATTGTCTGTGAGGAAATTAAGAGGACCAGGCCGACCTCTTTAGTGGTTATCGATAAAGAAAGCTACGTGACTACCAAGGTTGAAGAAGACGGCCATCTCTACATACTCGGAGACGCTACTGAGGAGGAATGTCTCCTCAAAGCTGGGATTCGTTCTGCCAAAGGACTGGCAACCGCCCTTGATTCCGAGGCGGATAATGTCTATATCACCATAACCGCCAGAGGTTTGAACCCCAAACTCTATATCCTGGCCCGTGCCGGAAGGATCGGTTCAGAGAAGAAACTTGTTCATGCTGGTGCCGACGTGGTGGTTTCGCCCCATCAGATCGGCGGTTTCAGAATGGCCCAGGCCTTGCTCCGTCCCACCGTAACGGAGTTCTTTGACTTTACTTTGGCCGATCCCGATATCGCATTTACCATTGAAGAGATCCCGGTCAGCCCAACCAGTAAGCTGAATGACGTCACCCTGGTGGATTCTGGCATCCGTCGCCAGTTCGACCTGATTGTGGTCGCCATCAAAAAGGCGAGCGGTGAGATGCTCTATAATCCTGCGTCCCATACCCAAATTGAGATTGGTGACACCCTCATAGCCCTAGGACAAAAAAGCAATCTGATCGAGCTCTCCAAAGTTCTTGGCAACAGAAGATTGTGAGGCCCCCCTTGCCAAACTTGCCTCCGGCCGACTCAGACTTGTTCATCTCACATTTAGCATTTGCGGAAGTAACAAATATTATTGACAAAACTAGGTTGACATGGTAGTGTTCCATGTTTTTTCAGGGATGAAGATCCATGCAGGGGGTTATTTCGGACGAGCTGAACATTGTACTGAAGTATGTCGGCATCATATGGCCGATTCCTCCCCTCAGGGAGAATATGAAAGAGGATCTCAATGCTGGACATTAAGTTTGTTCGGGAAAACCAGGAATTGGTACAGCGAATGCTGGAGCAGCGCGGCTCAGATCTTGAGTTGCAACCTCTCCTGGAATTGGACCAACAGCGCAGAGAGATAATCCAGGAGGTTGAATCACTCAAACATGAACGAAAAGTGGTCTCCGACCGCATTGCCCAGATGAAAAAGAGCGGAGAAGACGCTTCAGAAACTATTGCCGGAATGCGTGAGGTCTCACAGCGCATAAAAGAGCTGGACCAGCAACTCGGCAATATAGAAGATGAACTCCACCAATCCCTTTTGTTGATTCCCAATGTGCCTCACGAATCCGTTCCAGTTGGCAAGGATGAGCAGGATAACCCGGTGGTCAAACGTTGGGGAGAGATCACCGAGTTTTCTTTTCCCGCCAAGTCCCACTGGGAACTGGGAGAGGCTCTAGGAATCCTCGACTTTGAGCGCGCCGCCAAAATGACGGGGGCTCGTTTCACCTTGTATTGGGGTTTGGGTGCCCGGCTTGAGCGCGCCCTGATCAACTACATGCTTGATCTGCATATCACCAAGCACGGCTACGAAGAGGTTTTGCCGCCCTTTATGGTAAACAGCTTTGCCATGACTGGAACGGGCCAGTTGCCCAAATTCAGGGAAGATCTGTTTAAGCTGGAAGACTGGGACTACTACTTGGTGCCCACAGCAGAGGTACCAGTGACCAATATCTACCAGAACGAGATCCTGGAAGAAGATGATCTTCCACTTTGCTTCACCGCCTACACCCCATGTTTTCGCTCAGAAGCTGGTTCCTATGGCAAAGACACGCGAGGTCTCATCCGACAGCATCAATTTAACAAGGTGGAGCTGGTTAAATTTACCACCCCTGACCAATCTTACAATGAGTTGGAAAGTCTACTGCTCGATGCCGAGGAGATTCTGCAAGAGTTACAACTTCCTTATCGGGTGGTTACTCTATGTACCGGAGATTTGGGCTTTTCCGCGGCGAAAACATATGATATCGAGGTTTGGCTTCCGGGTCAGGAGGCCTTTCGGGAAATCTCCTCCTGTAGCAATTTCGAAGATTTCCAATCGAGGCGTGCCAATATTCGCTATCGTCCCAGCGGGAAGAAGAAAATCGGTTTTCTTTACACTCTCAATGGTTCCGGACTCGCTGTCGGCCGCACTCTGGTCGCCATCTTGGAAAACTGGCAGCAAGAAGATGGCAGCGTGGTAATCCCACCCGTGCTTCGATCTTACATGGGGGGAATCGAGGTCATTGCCCCGATAGCCTGATTTCTCTGGACCTTTCACTGTAAGGAGGATTCTGCATGACCAGACGTGAGTTGATCGCCGCAGTTGCTGCAGCCGAAGGCATCACGGTTAAGGAGGCGGAGCTGGCGGTCAAAACCGTATTCGCCAGCATCGAGGAGGCACTGACCAAGGGGGATCGGGTCGAGATCCGCGGTTTTGGGAGTTTCAAGGTAAAAGAGTACCATAGTTACCAAGGGCGCAACCCCAAGACCGGCGAGATTATCCAGGTGAAGGACAAAAAACTACCCTTCTTCAAGGTGGGAAAAGAGCTCAAGGAAAGGGTCAACAGCGGATAAAACCTGTTACTTACCGTCCGCTTTAAGGCTTCGGTGAGCTCCATTGATGGTTAATTTTGCTCGCCATATCGAGCGCTAAACCTTTTTTGCTATAGGATTGCTGGCTATTCAGCAATGGTTACCATACCGCATTTGTCATTATGGTCACTTTAGTGTAGAGACTACTTGATGGCGACGCCCTTTGCTGCTCGCCATGCTCTTTCCGAGTTGATTTGTGAATTGGCCATGGGTTTATCGAAAAGATCGAATAAGAGGCGCAGACTCTGGCTGCTACTCATTGCCGCCATCGCATTGGGCTTTGTCGCGGCCCTAACCCTAGCCAAGCTGTTTTCCCCCACACCCGAGCCAATCTCCGCCCGTCCCGCGCTGCGCGAGCCAATCCCGATGCAAGCTGCTACCACTTCCCTCAAGGTGCATCTATATTTTGCCAATCGCAGTGGTCGCTATCTTCAGGCGGAAGAAACACGGTTAGATGTTAACGACACCCCTTCTGCGGTTGAGGCAATTATGGCGGCCCTTCTCAAAGGGCCTGAGAACTCTCAACTCGTTTCTCCGATTCCTGCTGGCACCCAACTGCGACATCTATTTGTGACAGATGATGGGACTGCTTACTTAGATTTCACTGCAGAGATTTCCCAGGCACATCCTGCAGGGGTCACCGCTGAACGGCTTACTTTGTATGCCATTGTAAACTCACTCGTTATGAATCTTGATGCTGTGGAACGGGTACAGTTGCTGCTTGAGGGTAAGCCCGCGTCAACTCTGAGTGGGCACCTTGACATCCGCTATGCCAAAACGGCCAATCTCCTGCTTGTCCGCTGAGAAGAGGAGCATCGCTCCAATGAAATATTGGAATTATGGAACGTTGGAAAGTTGGATTTATGAAGTCGAAGACTAAATCTATTTCTGCTTCGATACCCATTATTCCATGGGCTTCGCATATAGTAGGCGATGGAACATACCCATTTTGCTAGAAGCTGTAAGAACATTCGAGTAGTTGGATCGCCATGTCCGAACGCAAGCGCTTAAAGAGAACGCGCAATATCGGTATCATTGCTCACATCGACGCCGGCAAGACCACGGTCACCGAGCGCATACTCTACTACACCGGAAAGTCTCACAAGATGGGGGAGGTCCATGACGGAGAGGCAGTCATGGATTGGATGGAGCAGGAGCAGGAGCGAGGCATTACCATTACCTCAGCGGTTACCACCTGTCTCTGGCTGGATCATGAAATTCACCTCATCGACACGCCCGGTCATGTGGATTTCACCATTGAGGTGGAACGCTCCCTCCGGGTTCTGGATGGTGCCATTGGCGTCTTCTGTGCTGTGGGAGGCGTAGAACCCCAATCTGAAACCGTGTGGCACCAAGCCGACAAGTACCGGATTCCAAAAATCGCTTTCGTCAACAAAATGGACCGCCTCGGTGCTGACTTCTCCGGTGCGGTGGATCAGATTCGAGAAAAGCTTGGGGCTCGACCCCTAGTTCTGCAAATACCTCTGGGCGCAGAAGCAGACTTTGCCGGCATCATAGACTTGCTCCGGATGCAAGCGGTCGTTTGGGACGAATCCAGCCTTGGTCTTATCTACGATTACACTCCCATTCCCCCTGAATATATGGACAAGGCCAAAGCGGCGCGAGTGGAGCTTCTTGAATCACTTGCCGAGCTCGACGACACGATCATGGAAAAATACCTTGCCGATGAGTTACTTGCGCCAGAACATCTACTACCAGCTCTACGTCAGGCCACTATTGACTTACAAGTTGTTCCAGTGCTGTGCGGTAGTGCCTTGAAAAATAAAGGTATCCAGCTCCTGTTGGATGCCATTGTGGATTTCCTACCCAGCCCTTACGACGTTGCCGCTGTGGTGGGCCGTCACCCGAAAACCGGAGAGGCTGAGAAACGCGTTTGTAGTGACGAAGAACCCCTCGCCGGCCTTGCCTTCAAGATTCAAATGGATCAGGGCCGCAAGCTTACCTATGTCCGGCTATACTCAGGATCGGTGGCAGCTGGCTCTCAACTCTATAATGCCAACAAAACGCAGAGAGAGAAGGTTGCCCGAATATTCCAGATGCATGCAAACAAGCGTGAGCGACTCACTCGAGCTGGCGCCGGTCAAATTGTGGCCATGGTGGGACTTAAATTCACCACTACTGGGGACACCGTCTGTGATCCCCGCCACCCCATCCTCCTGGAACATATCGATTTTTATGAGCCGGTGATCTCAATCGCCATGGAGCCACGCACCCGTGCCGATGAAGAAAAGACCTTGCAGTCCTTGGAGAAGCTGGCAGAGGAAGATCCCACTTTTCGCTTTCATCAGGACCCTGACACCGGTCAGACCATCATCTCCGGAATGGGAGAACTCCACCTAGATATTCTGGTTAATCGGTTGCTGAGGGAATATTCAGTCCAGGTAAATGTGGGTAAACCGCAGGTGGTATATCGTGAAACTATTACGACTGCCGTGGAAGCTGAGTCCACTTTCAACCGGGAAATTGCTGGAGATCTTCACTACGCCCAAGTTGAATTGCACCTTGAACCAAGGGGGCGAGGTAAAGGGAACCTTTTCCGCGAACTGGTTCGCGATGGCTCCATACCCAAGTCCTTCATTCCTTCAGTGGAGGAGGGCGTGCTGGAGTCATTGGAAAGTGGCGTAATCGCGGGTTATCCCATGGTTGATGTGGAGGTGGCGGTCATCGGAGGTATACTCAAAGAGCAGGCCGCTAGCGAGCTAGCCTTCAAAGTCGCAGCATCTACTGCTGTTCAGGAAGGTTGTAGAAAGGCACAGCCTCAGTTGCTGGAGCCCATCATGGCAGTGGAAATAATTGTTCCTGAGGAATTCACCGGCGAAGTAATCAACGACCTCAACATACGAAAAGGTAAGATAGAAGGGGTTCACACTAAGAGAACCGTAAAGATCATCCACGCCACCGTTGCCCTCTCACAAATGTTCGGCTATTCAACTGCGTTGCGCTCTGCCAGTCAGGGTAGGGCGACATTCACCATGCAGTTTTCCCACTACGACAACCTTGTAGAGCCCAAAGAAATTCTCTTCTAGCTATCCCCCCCCAGTGTTGCCTAGTGCTCAGTGCCTCCTCCTCTGCTCCTCTCTGCTTCCTACCTGCTGCCCGCGGCCAGCTGCCTGCTGGGTGCTTCCTAGTTCCTAGTCCCTAGTGCCTACTGCTTAGTCCTTAGTGCCCAGTGTTTAGTGCCTAGTGCCTAGTGCTTAGTGCTTAGTGCCTAGTGCTTAGTGCCTAGTGCTTAGTGCCCAGTCGCACCCAGCCATTCTAGCGTCTTCTGCAGGATCTCCTGGTATACGTCATCTTGCGTTCGGTCTGCTGACTTGGGCAGTCGGAATGAATGATCCCCACCTTCAATTACCTCCAGCTGCCAGTGAGCAGACAAGCGCTTCAGGACACTTTCGAGAACCGCCACGTCGCAAAGGGAATCCCGGGTTCCCGCAAAAAAGAGCATGGGAATGGAAATCTGGCTGAAGTGGGAATCCCGCAAATTATCCTTTTTACCAGGCGGGTGCAGCGGATAACCAAGGAAAATCAGGCGAGAAACGGGCAAGAGCCCTTCTGCGACCATCTGGGAAGCCACCCTGCCGCCCATGGACTTTCCAGCAATCAGGATCCTCTTTGGCCGGTATGCCTGATGATCTCGCAAGAACTGATACGCACATTGCCAAGTGGTCATCAGAACATCCTGTCGGTCTGGCCGCTTCCGTCCTTTTTCCCGGTAAAGAAAATTAAACCGGAGGGTGAGGTAACCTGCCTCGACCAGTCCGAGAGATATGGCGCCCAGCAGAGGATGATTCATGTCATTTCCGGCGCCGTGCGCTAGGATGACCCCTTCTCCCTCGCCAGCGCTATAGCGCTGTGGCACCGTTACGATGGCGGAAATCTGCTCCCTCTCCGAGATTGGGATATATATTTGTTCGGTTTTCATTCCATGATTGGTAGCATGAAGTTAAAGAAATTTGGATTTCGGAAGGTATTACCTCTAGGTGGTGGGTAATTCTTTCAGTAAATTCCTGGTTCAGACTTCAACGGCCTCTATTCTGCGCTTGCTGTTCTGCGCGTATCCTTTTATCGAGTTTCGCTAAATATGAGCGGATTTCCTTTTCCAGCTCTGGGTTCTCGGTGTGCCGCAGTGCTTCCTGGAAATGAAAGCGAGCATTCCTCAAGGAGCCCTTGCCCACATTGTAGAGGCCGAATTGATAATGGGCCTGACCCAGTTCGTTCGCCTGGCCGTAAGCCATGCCCAGGTAGTAGTGGATATCGGGCAACCGCGAATAGATCTGCGCCGCTTTGGCAAGGTGTGTGCTAGCCTCCGTCGGCTTACCCTGCTCCAACAGGCAACGGCCTAAAACGTACAGCGCATAAGGATGATTGGGGTCCAGAGTAAGGGCTGATTGCAACACCGAAATCGACTTGCCAAGCTCGCCCATCTGAAAGTAAGTCTCTCCCAGCTCTATCAGAATAGGCGGAAGGTCCGGACGCTCAGAGATCGCAGTCCTAAATGACTCGACTGACTGATTCATCCTCCCCTGTCTACGGTGGACGATACCCAAGCCGTAGTAGGCCATCACCCTGGTTTCCGGTTTCGCCAGCCATGCGCGTAAGTTGGCCTCAGCCTCCTCGGGGTCCTCATAACCACCAAAAAGTTTGGCCTGCACCATTTTGAAGGCCACCGAGTCCTCAACCCGGATTCGAGTTCTTCGGGGAGAATTTGGCCGTGTTTCCATAATGCTGGCAAGATAGTTGACACGCTCCGGCACTCCCGGGTGAGTGGTAAGATAACCTGGTATGGGGCCACCTGTTTTCCAAGAATCCTGGCCCATTTTTTTCATCACTGTTACAAAATCTTGCCCCTGGTAGCCCGCTGCCTCCAGGTAGAGAAGTCCCTTGCGGTCCGCTTCTTCCTCGTCCATCCGACTGTATTGCAACTGCATGGATTGGCTGCCCGCCATACCGCCGGCAAGTACAGCCGAAGCGGCCTCACCTCCGCCAGCAGCACCCAGAAAAATTGAGGCCAGAACTGCTCCGATGCTGGCAAGATTCAGTTTTTTTGCCCTGTCCATGCGTTGGGAAATGTGCCGGGACTGGACGTGGGCGATCTCGTGCGCCAGAATCGCAGCCAGTTCACCTTCGTCATCCATGAGTTGCACCAGGCCACGATTGATAAAAACATAGCCTGCCGGCGCCGCAAAAGCGTTGAGTTGATCGCTGTCTACCACGTAGAAATTATAGTTGAAGGTATGGACTTCAAGGTGGTTGACAACCCGCTGCCCGACGCGATTCATATAGGCAGCCACCTCTGGATCTTCCACTAGCTTTAAATAACGCATGGCAGCTATGATGAACTGTTTCCCCATCTTTTGTTCTTCTTCGATGGAAAGCCCAGCCTGCACCGGCCTAGTAAACGGCCCCACCACGATGAGAAACGCTGACAGGAAAACGAGTATTATCCGCAGTTGTCTGAATTTCATGAAATATTCCCAGTTTGGCTCACTGAACTCGAAGACATTCCGTATCTCAGGTCTTCGCTCGGCCCAAACAGCTTACTCCACTGCATTATAAGCCGAACCGTAATGAATAGCAAAGAGCCTTTACTCATCCAAACTTTGACCGGTCACCGGTTCCGTTCGTCTAGATCGGATGGTTTGACTCGAGCGCCCCTCCTTGAACTCTATCTGGCGCGCCTCCCACCACAGTCCCTCTAAATCGTAAAAAACACGCATGGGCTCGTAAAAAATGTGTACAATCACATCATTATAATCCAGCAGTACCCATTGGCCTTCAGTCAATCCTTCCACCCCCATGGGCTTGATCTTCAGTTGCCCAAGGGCAGCTTCAATGTGCTCTGCAATGCCTTGCACATGCCGGGTGGAACGTCCGGAACAAATAACAAAATAGTCCGCGAAACTGGCAATTTCAGAAACGTGGTATACCAGAAGACTCTCAGCCTTGTGGTCTGCCGCCACCTGAGCGCAGAACAGAGCCTTTTCCAACGGCGCCAATTTCCTGGCCTCTTTGGGTTTTCTTTGTTTTGCCCGCCTGTTTTTCAAGGTTTTATGCTTTCCTCACTATTGCGGTAAAGACCCTGCTTGTGAATATAATCCTCCACCTTTTCAGGCAGCAGGTAGCGCACCGAACACCCTTTTGCCAAGAGATCTCGAATATTCGATGAAGAAATATCCAACAAGGTGACCTCGCGGTAATAGACACTATGAAAGGATGGGTGAACGAATCCTTGCACCTGGGAGTCAGAGGAATACTTGTCGGAAACCTGAGTCTGCAGCATCTTATCCAGAGATGTTGGGGAGTAGCCTGGCCGGGCTACAACCACAAAGTGGCAAAGCGAAAAAAGTTCTCTATAGCTTTTCCAAGTTGGAAGTTCCAAGAATGCGTCCAATCCCACCAGGAAATATAGCTCTTCTCTTAATTGGCTGGACAGTTGCGTCAATGTTTCCACCGAGTACGACTTGCCAGGCCGCCGGTGTTCCAGATCCGACAATTCGAACAGTGGATTTCCTCCCAACGCCAACTCCAGCATGCGGTAGCGATCCTTAAAGGGGACGATCTTACCTTCGCTCTTATGCGGAGGCTTTGCGGCGGGTATGAAAATCACTCGGGCCAATTTTAGGGATTCGGCCACCTCTTCTGCCGCACGCAAGTGCCCCAGGTGAACCGGATTAAACGTTCCGCCCATGATTCCGATACCCAAAGAGACTCTCCCCTCTTTATACTAGGCACTAGGGACTAGGCACTGGTTCATTTCTCAATTCGCATTGACCATTTCGCATTTGTCATTTTGTCTATTAATAACACTTCTTTTCTAACTCAGATTCGCTGCGCAATGAAAAATGATAAATGACAAATATGAAATGAAAAGGTGCCTAGTGCATACTGCCTAGTGCCTAGTGTGCAGGGCACTATGTGCCCTGCGATTCCCCTTCTGCTGCAACGGTTTCACTCAAAACAAAATTGTCCCGGTGAATCACCTCATCTGAATGTTTGTACCCGAGAATCTCCTCTATCTTATGGCTGCGAACACCCTTTATCTT
>CP070735.1:1154921-1157885 GCA_020347625.1 Deltaproteobacteria bacterium | reverse complement strand
AACCACCGCCACCGCCTTGGCAAAGCGCTGCACGAACATATCAATGAAGGCCTTGGCTTTATACTTTTCGTCCCTGGTGGTGGGAACGTAGAGGGCCTCTTTAGCCGACTGATTGATGGAGTAACTGAAACCGTTGTCCAGGGTGTTGAGCCCACTGCCCATCCATAGAACCGGCAGGGCCATGAAACCCATGGATCCTGCCAGTGCCGCCACCGGCAGCACCATGAGGGCCACGCCCACACCGAGGCGGGACATGACAAAGCTGGTTAGAAAAAGCTGAACCAGCATGGACACGATGTTGGTGAAAGCAAAAACCGTGGAGAACTGCTTACCGATAGCCGCGCCGTCCAAGTAGTGGGCGATGGTACTGGTAAACTGAAAATCCATCACTGTGGAGACGATCTCATAAAGACCCACAATAGCCACGATGGACAGCAGATAGGGTGAGCGGAATACCAGCCGAGCCCCCTCCAGGGCCGGATTGCCCTCCCCTTTTTGCTCAAGCTCAGATGGTTCCGGTTCAGGTTCCGGAGGCGGATTTCTCTCAACCATACGGCCGGCACCAAATGCCACCACCAGGATAAGCAACCCCAAGCCGAAGCAGATCCAAAGCCATCCCTCCACGTGAATTCTGGCGATGAGCACCCGGACGGTGGTGGTGCCGAACACTCCGCCCACTACGCCCCCCAGTCCGATTAATCCATAAAGACGTTTGGCAGCATCAGGGGTCACACTGTCATTGAGGAAGGCGAAGAAGGTGGCCACCATCAGGGTGGAAAACAGATCGCCGAAAAGGTAAAAGCTCCAGACCGTCAAGCTGCGAGGAGAGTGAATCACGAAAGTGTAAACAACATAGCAAGCCAAAAAGAAAGCAGTGAAAATGAAGCTCAGCTTTTGTCTCCGGAAGTGGCGGACCAGCCAGGTGAAAACGGCAACAGCCACAAAGGCAACCACCATGTTGAGCACTTTGGCCAGGAGCTCCGCCTGGGGGCCAGCAAGATGCCAGGCAAAAAGGTCGAAGCCGCTTTTATCGTAAAACTCGATGAAAAGCGACTTCTTGATGGGTTTGAGAATCCAGAAGCTGGTGATGACCAGGAAGAAATAGCTGAACATCAAGAGCGCGAGGGGCAGCTCGGACCTGCGAATGTCGAACATGGCTTTCAGGGGACTGTCCTGCTTCATGATCAGAGCCTCTGGGTTAACCCGGATAATTCATGAATCGGTTGCTACGACCGTAGATATGCCCGTCCTTCCTGGCGTCCTCGGGCCTCGAAACCTGCGCCGTACTGTTCAAGTACGCCTCAGATTCGAACCCCTGCGGTTGCCAGGTGGCACGGCCATCTTCACGGTCTCGCTACACAGTTTCATGAATTATCCGGGTTAGAAGACCGGGATCTTGCCGGAGTCCACGTCTGCGATCAGGGACACGATACGTTCCCAGACATCGTCGATTTCGGACTTCTTGAGGCCCAGCTGCACTGTTCCCCCCTGGATACGCACCCCGGTTTTGGGGTCTAAATTATCTGACGGCGACACAGGCTTCAAAATGCCCTTTTCGTCCTTCTGAAACTGAACCACCACCCCAAGCACATCGAGATCCCGCCGCTGGAGTTGACGCAACCTGTCTATAGAGTCCTTGCGCAGCGCCGGTACGATGATGACGTCCCAATTCTGCGAGAAGTAGTTACGCGGCCAGGAGCCGAAGGACATGCCGTTGTCAATGGAGAAAGCCTGGCGTCGCTTCTCGTCCTTGGACACCAGAAAGTTACCCTCCCGTGCGTCCCGGTGCGCGATCAGGTAGGTAAGCAGATTAAGATTTGACAGGAAGTGAGCATAGTTAGGTTCCTTCAAAAAGCGCGACTCTTCATAGAGCGGATTCGGAACGGTCAAATTCTCCAGCCAGATCGAGGCAAGCCCGAAGACGCAAGTCGTTCCCTCAACGCTGGCGGCAGTATACCCGTGGTTTTTCTCATATACGTCACGAGGCGCGCATACCGCGATCGAAGTGGGTACGACGTAGTCTTCCGGCTCCAAAAAGAACTTCTGGACCTGGTAGGCGGCAAGTTCTCTGCGAGGTGAGGTGTTAAAACTGTCCAGCGATCCCGGGATCGCCTTCTTGAACTTGAACCTGACCTCCTTGCCAATCGTCGGGAAATAGATGTCTTCCCTGAAGGCTCCAGCAGTTCCGTGCGCTGTGCGCTTTATCATCTTGATCTCTAACTCCATAGCTACCCCTGCCCTGTACAACTCGCCCTCGACCATGTCCGGAGGAACCGGCCAGTTGGGAAACTTGTCTTTGCCGTGGGGCAATGGGGCCTCGCTGAACTGCACCGGTTGATGTTTGATTTTGACCTTTGGCCCGCAGGCCGGAACCATCAAGGTCAGACAAAGGAATAAAATAGATAAGAGACCGGTTAGAGATGTGTTGGTTTTCATTTTTTCTCCTCTTGATATGTCGGGAGCTAATTCAAGATTGAAAATCTGGTCATTAGGGCGAGTCGAATATCCCGCTATGCGAGAGGCAAGTTTCAATGGCTTTGCCGACAGAAGAGGTTCAGGGTGCAAGGTGCAGGGAAAGAAAGAATAATAAAGATTCATTCCACCCTGTACCCTATACCTTGTACCTAGTACCCCCCTTGGGGGCAGCCCAAAGCCCCTTTAGATCCAGACTCTTTAGTCAAACAATTTACCTCCAAAGTGAGCCATGTATTCTTCGATCTCTTCGGCAAAATGTTCTAAAAATTTGTCCATTTTTTTGCCTCCAGCTTGCATCATTTTTTCGGAGATGGACGCTGCTTTGTCGTAGGCTTTCTCAAATTCATGATCAGGTAGGCCGGAGATTTCTTTTGCTTCTTCTTTTGTGATGTGCCCGGCATGAGCAAAGGCCGAGGCGAACACTCCGGTCATTTGTTTGACTTTTTCTTTGGCCATAAGTAGCTCCTTTCGCTTGTTCACTTTGTTTTT
>CP070735.1:1137472-1154821 GCA_020347625.1 Deltaproteobacteria bacterium | reverse complement strand
GGCTCATGACCGTATGCTTTCAGCGGAGGAAAAGAATAACTGATTGTACAGTGACGGTTCGATATGTCAAGGAATGCTAAATCTTTACCTTATACAAGAGTGAGCGAGTTGGGCGCGGCTGATTCTACTGTCTAATTAATTGGTATATTTATTTAGACAGTATAAATATATATAATACCAATAGTATATACCGTAAATACCATCTAGAAACATAATCTTCTGTCTAATAGGGAGTAAACATCTGGGGAAAAACAAAGGATTGGAAATTATTCTGTATAATATTTTTGCTTCTGCCTAGACAGTATATAATACTAAAAATACTGCAATTTTTATTTTTTTGCATTTTTTTATCATTTTTTTCTTGACATCTAAAAAATATATTTGTACTGTCTAAATAACCCTGCTTCCTTTTAATCCCCACATAAATTAAGAAGGAAAGACTTTGAGCGAGCGGTCAGATGTTGAGAGCATTTCCAGCAAAGAACTTA
Source organism: Deltaproteobacteria bacterium (assembly GCA_020347625.1). Taxonomy (GTDB): domain Bacteria; phylum Desulfobacterota; class Syntrophobacteria; order BM002; family BM002; genus BM002. The sequence goes on along the minus strand of CP070735.1, from coordinate 1,154,333 downwards.
TCGCCCGCACAGGTATATCGAGAGCGACACTCAACAATTACATTTCCCTTAATCTTGTGCCCTCCCCTACTATTCGGAAACCAGAGGAACCTGGTGGTCCAACGAAAATCGGTTACTTTCCCATTTGGGTTCTTGAAAGGATAGAAAAAATACGTGAGTTGAAGGCCTCGGGCGTGCGAATGGCCGATATTGGGGCTCATTTCGTCGGGGAAGTGAAAGAAATAGCTCCAGCACCTCCGAGTGAGCCGTCTGTGGAGTTCGCCTACCAATCTATTGAACAGATCGTCTTTCCAGCCATTCTGGTTAATCAGAGTTGGGAAATCATTTGGATTAACCAAAGTGCGGAGAAGGTGCTTTTTAAAGAACCGGTTCACGAGATTCCCTCGGCATCGAAGCGGAATATCCTTCGTCTTTTGCTGAATAAGCATGGGATCAAGCGCTTTTCCAATTGGAAAGAGGTTCTGGAAGTGCACATCCGGTTAGCCAAACGGGACCTGACCGGAGAGCTAATGGAGCAGATATGCCGACAAATTGATGACTGCCCGGTGGAAGAGATAAAGGAATTATGGCAAAAAACTGAACCTCTACAAGAGCGCCCCATCACTCAACAAAAGTTGGTCCTGAAACCCAAAAAGGGCAAAACCACAAACCACACAGTTTTTTCCAGTGATTTCCGAGAAGGAACCCTCCTGCTCTATACTCCCGAGAGAATGCAGCTTGATCAAATTCTCGACCTCCTTATGGGGAGGGAAAGATTGGTCAAGGCATTGCTCTCCAAGAGAATTCCCTCCCTGACCCCCTTGTGCATCCTCGCAGGTCGACTGGAGTCAAGCCTGCATTTACGTACTGCCCTCCCCCCCCACGAATACTTTGATTTGTTAAATCAGATTATCTTGATGTCCCACCAGTGCTTCAAAGAGCACGGTGGCACTCCAGGGCGATCAATCCAAGAGGGCGTAGTGTGTTTCTTCCTTTCAGCGCCGGATTCTCCCAAAGATTACCTCGAGCAGGCTATACAATGTGCCGAGACGCTTAAACAAATGATCGTCACTCTCGACAGGCGTTGGAAGTACAGAAAGGTTTGGAAAAATAGCCTGCAATTGAACATGGGCATTCACTGCGGCGAAGAATGGCTGGGAACCATACCATCTTCCTTGGCGTTCGAATTTACTGTCATGGGTGAAACCCTCATCGAGACCGTCAAACTCAGTGAGTTTGCTCAAGGCGGAACCATCTGGGCCAGCAAAAAAGTGATTGAAAATATGCTGCCTGCTGACCGTCAGCGCGTTGAATTCGGTGTAAGGCTCGGAACTGGCCAGGAAGGGTTCATAAGTCCGAGAATTTATTCGCAGGTAAGAGAACTCATAAGTGGTGACGAATTAAAACGCAGAGCACTTCGAGAGATAAGTAACCTCGCGGTTACAGAGATAATCAACGTCCAACCGTTGGACGAACGGGACCTATAGTAGCCGAATCCTCACGATAAGACCAACGAAAGGCTTGCCTGGTGATATCTGATATCTTCACAGGAGGTCTGGGCAGTGCGCTGAGGGACAGGACTCGGGTCGTGCTGAAGAGTGCCAGCAAAACTTTGGGCTTGGCAGAGCAACGGGTGTATTATAGTTTGGTGGTAGCCTTTGGCCTTCTGTTTATACTGCCAAGCCTGGGTTTTATCAATTTTGTTTACAAGTACGATTTTTTTTCCGATCGACATCTTCCATACTACTTTCTCTCCGTCTTGCTTTTTTCCTATTTGGGCTTTTTTATTCTTCGTTCCTACGCAGACAGGATTCGTAGCATCTCCGAGAGCATTGAGAATTCGATCTCTGACGGTGATCAGATTTCCGGTTCCAAACAGACAAGTGAGCTGAACCGGATTGTTTTCTCCTTTCGCCAATTGCTCGACCGGTTCGAGGAAAACAACCAGGCACTCGAACTAAAAGTTGGTCAACTTCGTTCGCTCGGGGAACTCACAGACGGTGGTTCTGCTTTCTTAGATGAAGATGTTCTGCTGGAGCTCGCACTGCAGAAAGCTTGTGGAGGAATCTGTGCTGGACGGGGTACCGTTCTACTGTTAGATGAAAGCCGTCGACATCATTTCACCATTGCCTGCGAGATTGATACAAGTGATACAGGCCGTAACCGAATTGGGCGCCAAATCGCCTTCGTCGGAAGCAAATTCGAGAAGGCGGTTGTCCAACGGCGTCCTCTGTTTCTCACCGATTCCGCACCGCATGAACTGTTAACCCAATCTGTGGATAAACATGGCCAAGATGGAACCACCGGTGTGGTTGTACCACTTGTTACCGCTAATGATGTCTTGGGTGTCATGTGTCTGGAGAATAAAACAGGGAGTATTCCCTTCTCGCGTTCCGATCTGGATTTTATCCTTCCCCTTGTATCATGCCTGTCTCACCGCTACGAAAACCTGCAGCTGCAAGAACTGATTTCCCTCAAGACCGATCAATTCAACTGCCTCTCCACACTCAACAGAGTCTGTAATCTGGGGCTCTTGCGGGGAAAGCTTTTTCAATCGCTGGTAAGAGAGTTATGTACCTTTATGCCGGTGAAGGTTGCCTTTCTCGCTCTCTATGCTTCCAAACGTGAATATTTGGAACTATTGGAAGTGGCCTCCGAAGCACCCATTTCTCTCCGGAGCGGCATGAGATTACCTCTCAGGCAAAGCCTTTTTAATTCGGTCTTGGAGGAAAACCGTGAGCTTTATCGAGAGAACGTCACGGATCTGCTCCATCCTCTCGAGGCAAGATGGTTTCAGGAGCTAGGTGTTGACTCCTGCTACCTGGCTCCATTTCGTATTCAAGGAGTCAACGCGGGTGTGTTTTTTGTCGGGTGCGACTCAAAGCAAGGTTTTTCGAGTTCGGAGCAAGTGATTCTCTTGCAAATGGGAGAATATTTGGGATTGGCTATGCACAACCAGATACTCTTGCAGCAGGTGGATGAGAAGAATCGAGAACTGGAGGCACTCAATCTTGTCGCAAGTGTGCTGACTTCCTCGCTGTTTGATTTAGACGAGATCGTGGATCGAGTGGTGACATTGCTGGAGCAGATGATAGCGGTTGAGGGTGGCGCCATCTACCTGCTGGACAAAAACCTGTTTGTCGTTAAGAGGGTTTTTGGAACTTTGGAGGGTATTGAGCCGAGCGATATGCCGAGTGATGAGGGGATTTTTGCCTTTGTTACCTCTCGGGGAGAATCAGTTCTGATCAGAGACGTTTCTCGAAACCCGCATTTATCTTTTCTGGTCAAAGACTTCGGTGGAGTCAGGCCGCACTCCATTCTCTGCGTACCTATGGTCATAGGTAAGGAGGTGGTCGGGGCAATTCACCTGTGGAACAAGCAACATGACACCTTTACAACCCACGATGAGAAAATCATGAAATCAGTGGCTGCTAGCCTTGCCACAGCCGTAGCGAGCTGCAGACCGCACCGCCTGTGCCAGCGCCAGGAGATACAGGCGCGAAAAATAGTGGATGATCAAGTAGTACCAGAAAGGGACGAAAAGATTGAGACCTAGTTCACCGGTGGGTAGAGCGGCAATCTAAAAAGCCACTCGAATCTCACAATCTGGAGGAATCCATGCAGAACTCCACTTATCAATCACCTCGAGCCCATATTCTGCTTGTTGAACGCAACCGAGGCGCCCTTGCACTTCTCGAAAACATGCTCTGCTGGAGGGGCTATCGGGTGACTACTGCTGCTGATGGCCTGGACGGCCTTGAAAAATTCCGTCATGGTCACTTCCACCTCATCCTCACGAATCTTTCCACTCCCAGCATATCCGGGTGGGAATTGGGTCGCATTGTCAAAGAAAGTGCGCCCACCATGCCAGTGGCACTCGTCACCGGCATAGATTTTGGCACTAGACCGGATCAATCTCCCTTTGATGCAATTATTCCTGAAACATTTCAATTCGACGATTTTCACCACCTGGTGGATTCTCTGATCCAATGTAGTGAAGTAGTTGCTAGAAAAACGGGTCAACAGGACAGCAGGCAGCCTGGGAAGGCTGAGTTATGATCCCACGTTGCCGCGGTTCTTAAGGTAGGCGATAAGATGTTCCTGGAGTTCCTGTATTTCCCTTTCTGATGGCAGCTGACGACAAAATTCCTCAACATATTGCCTTTCCAGCACCAGCCGGCATGAAGGCAAGAAGTTCAGATCGAACACCCACCCCAGTCGAATCAACCTCATATCATTCTGATTCCGCACCGATCTGAAGTCCGGCATTTTTCCCCGTCTAAGATCTGCCACTATTTCGCGGGAGTAGGAGGAGCTGGTGGGTATTTGGCCTGCGAGAGTCTCCAATAGGTTGCTTTGCTCTCGCTGCTGCAAGATGACCATCCGCCATATATCCAGTTTATCTGCATCACGTAGAAGTCGAGCAAAAAGAAGTTCCCGAGGCGCGAGGCCTGGGGGTAGCTCTCTAAGATTATGGTGGCGAATAGCCACGCGGATTACCTCCCTCTCATCAGGAGAAAGCCGCTTCAAGATCCTGTGGTGAGATAGTACCTCTAGGCCAAGTAATGCGTGGTCCTCCGACTCACTGTCGATAAAGGTGCGGTACTGTTTCCATTGGGGAAATCGGCCAATATCGTGGAACAAGGCCGCAGTTTCAGCCAGAAGCACATCCTCGTCAGTCAGACCCAGGTCACGGCCTAGCAGACCGATTTCTTTGCGGGTACGCTCGGTGTGTTGCTCTTTGAGGAAAATGGGTTGAAGCCCATCCCCGGGGAGCTCATAGAACCCGGCAACGTATCTTTTAAACCAAACCTTGCAGTAGTCTAGATAAGCTGATTGAATAGTCATCGTGCTCCACTTTCAAATTCGAGAAACCGGAGGCTCTCGGCCAACGAGCGTGATTATATTTCCACTTTGTCAATATCTCAATGGTATAAAGGAATCAGAATCCAGCAGTCAGTAGAGAGAGCAAAGGGCATAGCGTAAAAGATTCTTAATTCTTCCCCATGCTAGATGTTCTGGAGAGGCAAATATGACCGAGTCCAATCTTGAGGCCAAGTATCTCGGTTCGATGGTGGGAAGTGCTCTCGGGGACGCTATCGGCGAGATGGCGTTTCAGTACCCTGATCGGCAGAAGCTGTCTGCAATGATTGAGCGGCTGGAAGTGCTCCGCTACACCGACGATACCGCCATGGCCATGGGATTGGCAACTTCCCTTGTCCATATGGGAGGTCTGGATCGGCAGCATCTTGGAGAAACCTTTCGTCGCAATTTCGAACAGGAACCTTGGAGGGGGTATGCAACCGGACCTCCAACGATTTTTTCCATGGTGCGTTCCCTGGGAATCTCTTATGCTGATGCGGCGCGGAGCTTGTTCGGCGGCGGGGGTTCCTTCGGTAATGGTGCAGCCATGCGCATTTCTCCTTTGGGGTTGTTTTTCCACAAGTCTTCGGACATTTACCAGCTAGCTTGTGGTTCAGCAGAGGTTACCCATGCCCATCCGGTGGGAAAAGATGGTGCGGCAGTCCAGGCCTGGGCTGTCGCCCTGGCTGTGAGGCTCGAAACGGCGGAAGGATTTTCCCCTCAGGTGTTTGTTGACGAATTGGCTGTGTTTGCGCGCACCATTGAAATCCAAGAAAAGATAAGGCTTGCAGGGAGGCTGCTCGAGGAAAACACGACCCCAGATGTTGCGGCAAAACAGCTCGGCCGGAGTGTTGCAGTGGATGAGTCCATGCCCTTCGCCATCTATTCCTTTTTACGAAATCCCAATTCCTTCGAGGACTGCCTTTATTGTGCTATCATGCATGGCGGAGATCGGGATACGCTTGGTGCCATGGCTGGTGCTGTATCCGGCGCATATCTGGGCGTTAAGGCCATTCCCTCAGGATGGCGCCGCAAATTGGAAAATCGGGAGACGATAGAGGGTTTGGCACTGGAGTTGGCCAGGAAAACACTACGCACTTAAGCACTAGGCAGCAAGCAGCGGGCAGCTGGCAGCCGGCAGGGGGCTCAATCATTTCGGATTTCGGATTGCGGATTTCGGATTTGGCATTGCGCGGAGCGGCGTCCCTGCCTCGATCTTGCACCAAGCGACGCTTTACGATATGGAGGTAGTGAATTTAGGAGTTACCTATGAATGATTTCAGGGACCAGATAGAACCTACAGTTCTTGTTCACCGACATACCCGAATGATGAGCATTGTGCTCAACCGTCCACGCGTGCTGAATAGTCTCGACCTAGAGATGATTCGTTTCATTGATGAAGCCTTGGACGAGGTTGAGTCGGATGAGCGTTTCCAATTCGTCCTGCTTTATGGGGCCGGTGACAGGGGTTTTTGCGCCGGAGGGGATATCAAGGCGCTCGCTCAGGCTGTGCAGCAGAATGTTTCCATCCCTGCAGATCAAATCTTGGGAGAAGAATACGATCTCTGTCTGCGCCTCCATCGTTTTCCGAAGCCGGTGATCGCGCTAGCCGATGGCATTACCATGGGGGCAGGTCTAGGGTTGGCAGCTGCAGGCGACATTTTAGTGGCAACAGAGCGGACCCGCATGGCTATGCCGGAGACGCGAATCGGCTTTTTTCCGGATGTGGGTGCCACGGGATGGATGTTTAGCAAATGTCCTCGAGGCTATCCTGAGTACCTGGGCCTTACGGGCTACGAGATGGTTGGCGCTGAAGCTCTGCGTTTGGGCCTCGCAACTCATCTGCTGAAATCAGAGAGGATGTCAGAGCTCATAGCTGCACTAGAAAGACATTCGGCAAGCCTTTCCGGGTCTAGAGCTCAGGCCGCTGAGGATTTGCTGACTGAAATCGACCACTTTTTTGACAAGGGTACTTCAGCTAAGCCAGAGATGGACGAGTGGGTGGCCACCTATTTTTCCGGCAAGAGTTCCATGGTGGAGATAATGGAGTCTCTGCGACAGTGCACTATTCAGATCAATTTATGCGACGGGGTCTTCAATCGGTTGGCAGAACGCTCTCCCACGGCGGTGGTATTAACTTTGCAACTTTTGCGACACAATGAGGGCCGGCCCATCGAAGAGGTGTTTCAAGCTGACCTCAAGGCCGCCACTTTTATCGTAGCACACCCCGATTATGTGGAAGGTGTACGGGCTCGACTTGTGGACAAGGATGACAATCCCCAATGGCAACCCAAGACGATTGAGGAAGTAGGTACCCTGGACGTCAATCTATGATGAAATGGATCAATTTCTATATTTTTTACGACGTCCAGAAATAAGAAATCCGAAACAAATTCAAATCAGCAAAACTCAAAATTCAAAACGATCAAACTATGAGAGTGAGGGATTAGAGATTCACGTGGAAATTAGTGTTTTGAACATTTGAAATTTGAATTTCGGATTTGTTTCGCTCGATAGATCGGTGCGCATATGACAGAAAAGCCCTTCATACTTGGCGTTGATTACTGGCCGCAGAAAACGGCCATGTTCATGTGGCGGGAGTTTGACAGGACTTCCACCCAAGATGACATGTCCATTATCAGCGAATTGGGATTCTCATGTATCAGGGTATTCATTCTCTGGGAGGACTTCCAACCACATCCTGGGAATGTTCCTCCAGTAATGCTTGACCGGTTGGTGCGTGTTTTGGGGATGGCAGATGATAGAGGCCTGGCTGTAATCCCGACTTTGTTTACCGGCTATATGAGCGGGTTAATCTGGCTTCCACCCTGGATGCTGCTGGCCTCCACTGCGGAGAGTCATTTCCAAGTGTTCTCGCAAGACAAAGTTCGGAGTAATAAACCAAGAAATCCTTACTCCGATCCTGAGATCATAGAAGCGCAGATCTTTTTCTTGCGCGAGTTGGTGAACGCCGTATCTGGTCACCCTGCCCTACTCGCTTGGAATCTTGGCAATAGGCCGTCGCTTTGGGCATTTCCACCGGATGAGTTTTCTGCAAAGCTTTGGGTGCAAGCCATGACCGAGACCCTTCAGGAGAAAGATGACGAGGTGCCTGTAACCATGGGGTTCCGCGTCGCCGATCTGCTAGAGAACCGGGGGTTATTCTTTCGAGTAGTTGCCCAGCACTTAAGTTATGTCTGTCTCCAATCTAATATTCCTCGGTCTGAAAACCCTCTCGACAGGGCGGTTTTGCCCTTTATGGGTGGCATTACAGAGTGGTTGGCAAAAAAACCGGTATTGATTCTGGATTTCGGTGCGCCCACCATTCCTACTGTTCAGGACGAAGAGAGCCGGATAATTCGAAATGAAGGAGGGTCCAGCCTATTGAGCGAAGATGACGTGGCTGAATTTACCGAAGAAACGCTCGCTCACCTCATACGGTTTAAAAGGCTCGGTGCATTTTGGCAATCCTATGGAGATTATCATCCTTCAATTTGGAGTCGGCCACCCCTCGACAGCAATGTTGATGAGAGGTTCCGGGGCATTCTGCGTCACGACCGGACGGTCAAACCAGCAGCGGCCGCATTCAAATCTGCGGTAATCAAGCTACCTGAAGCGGAACTCTCAACAGAATGGCTTGATATGCCGGAAGAAGATTTTTACAAGAATCCCAAATCAAATCTGTCCCGATTAGGCAGACGTTTTCGGGAGTATTATTCTTTCGGGTAGCACGTATAGCGTAATTACTAGTCGGTTGCAATTGACGAAATAGGGTGGGCATCGCCCACCACCATTCTCTGAGCGAAGGTTAAATATGAAAAAGTGTCTTGTTACTGGTGGTGCTGGGTTTATCGGATCTAATCTTGTGGAGTATTTGATCCGAGAGGGTATGCAGGTTCGGGTTTTGGACAACCTGACTACAGGAAGTCTAGGGAATCTGAAGCCATTTGAAGGCCGAATAGAGTTTAAGGAAGGAGACATAAGAGATTTAAACACTCTGCGGGATGCAATGTCGGATATAGGGTTCGTATTTCACCAGGCGGCAATGGTCTCAGTGCCCAAGTCAGTTGAGGATCCTATCGAAGCCGCTTTGGTAAACGATCTCGGCACACTGAATGTTTTAGAGACTGCCCGGCTCGCCAAAGTAAAGAAGGTGGTTTTTGCCAGTTCATGTGCAGTTTATGGTGACCTACCTACGCTTCCCAAGCGGGAAGAAATGGCCACCAGGCCACTGAGCCCCTATGCCGCCAGTAAACTACACGGGGAAACTTACGCTTGTCTGTATAGTGATTTGTACGGCCTTGATACCGTCTGCCTCCGTTATTTCAATGTGTACGGTCCAAAACAGGACCCGACCTCACCCTATTCAGGCGTCATATCCATCTTTATGGACAAGGCTAACCGAGGCGAAACGGTCACTATTTACGGCGATGGAGAACAATATAGGGACTTTGTTTTTGTGGCCGATGTGGTCCGGGCAAATTTGCAGGCGGCTCTCAATGAGAACGCTTCAGGTTTAGTAATCAACGTGGGTACTGGCAGCTCCGTCAGCATAAACCAACTTTGGAAAGATATCTCCAACATCGCCGGTGTGGGAAGTGAGCCGCGCAGAGCACCAGAAAGAGCGGGTGACATTCGAGAGTCGGTTGCCGATATCTCACGGGCCCGGCAAATTCTAAGCTACGAACCAAAGTATAGTTTCTTAGAGGGCTTAGAGCAGACCTGGCAGTGGTACCTCAGTAAAAAAACTAGGCACTAGGGACCAGGCACTATGCATTTCTCGAGCGACGCGGGGACGCGGTGACACGGGGATAATTCAGCAGGCAGCTAGCAGCTAGCAGCAAGAGGACAGAGGAAAGAAGGTAGAGAATAACTAATAATTAACGATTAACGGATAACATGTCATTCTGTTCACTGTTCACCTTTCACCGTTTACCCTTCACTGCTTGTTGCCTAGTGTTCTTACAAATTGTGTATTTCTATAGGTTCAATCTCCTCGGCAAGGTCAAATCCGAAAACTCTGGAGTAGAAATAAAGTTCACCGTCTAGAGCTCGCTTGATCGTCTCGGCGCGGCGGAAGCCATGCTGCTCGCCTGCAAATGGAACGTAAGCAACAGCTAACCCTTTAACCTGCAACGCATCCAGCATCATCTCGGCTTGGTTTGGGGGAACTATCTCATCCTCGAGCCCCTGGAAGAGTATAAGAGGACACGAGAGCAGATGAGTAAAGTGGATGGGCGAGCGTTCCCGATAAATGTCTTGCCTTTCAGGATAAGGTCCTATTAGTCGATCCAGGTAGCGTGCTTCAAATTTATGGGTTTCTTTTGCAAGGGCCTCGAGATCGCTTATTCCGTAATAGCTGGCGCCCGCCTTGAAAATGTCACGAAAGGTAAGAGCGCAGAGGGTTGTGAAACCGCCGGCGCTGCTACCCCGAATGGCCAGCCGCTTGCGGTCTACCCTGCCCTGCTCGGCTAAATACCTCGCTCCATTGACGCAGTCGTCGACGTCCACTATGCCCCATTGCCCATCTAGTCGTTCCCGATAGTCTCGACCATAGCCGCTGCTACCGCCGTAGTTTACATCAAGCACCGCAAAGCCTCGACTCGTCCAGTATTGAATGTCCCAGGCGAGCGAGGTTGAGGTGGCACCTGTGGGTCCCCCGTGGCTTTTTACTAAGAGGGGTGGCGCCTCTCCCCTTGGTGCTTCATAGTCTGAGTTTTTCGGCGCGTAGAAGAAACCGTGCGCGGTTTTACCACCTTCTGTAGGAAACTCGATGACTTCTGGTATGGAGAGATGACCGCTCTCGATCTCAATATCGCTAGATTGTTTAATAATCTTCAGGCTATTACTAGCAAGATCCAAGCTAACGATAGCAGGCGATTCGGTGGGTGAGCCGGCACAAAACACTGCCTGTTTCGGAGATGCTCGCAGGTTCCAGAATTCAGTGAAAGGGGTCTCAATGACATCCAATTGACCCGTGGTACAGTTTAGGCTGGCCAGATGCCACATTCCCTTACTGGTGAATGTGCAGATGATCCGTTCAGTCGAGACAAAATCATAGGTGGACATGTCAAATAGCCACTGGGGTCTGCCGAATTCGAAATTTTGCGGACATAGCGGCTCTGAGCCCTTCTGGCTTGAACGGTAAATATTCCACCATCCGGTCCGATCCGAAACGAAATAGAGGACACCGTCTGGCGACCACTCCGGCTGGAATATGGATTCACTAACACCTCCTGCGACCTTTTGAACCTTTCCAACCGATCCATCCGGCCTCAACTCTCCTACCCATAGTTCGGTACCGTCCCACGGCAGATTGGGATGATTCCAGGTGAGCCATGCTAGCTGGGAGCCATCCGGGCTGATTCGTGGGGTTGAGTAAAAGTCATTCCCAGAAATTAGCAGGCGATCCTCTCGGTTATCACTCAAGGCAACCGCAACGACTGTGTTGACAGGCTCCAGCCCACCATTGCTGTGATCTTCTCTGACGCAGATCAACCGATTTCGGGCTCTGTCCACAACGATGTCAGCGTAGCGCATGGTGGCCTGAGGGGTTATGGGTTTTGGTTGTCCCGATTGCTGACGATATAGCCGCTGGTCAGCAAAGTTAACGAAAAAGAGGGTGGAATCGAGGACCGTGAAGCTGCCACCGCCATACTCGTGGACCCGGGAGCGGACATTGAACTCCTTCGGAGTAACATTCTCGATTTTCCCGTCAGAGCTCCAGCGTAAAACAACATTTCGGCCTCCCTCCGCCGGACGAGACTCACTCCAGTAAACATCCTCTCCATCCAGAACGATTTGTTGAAGTTTAATGGTTTCGGAGACAATCAATTCTGAGGTAATTGGGGTCTTCCACGATCCATAGGGTTTCATCGCCATACCATTCTTCCTCCTAACATTCTACTCCGTCAGCAGCAGCCCCTACGGATTTTCTCAGTGGCCGAGAAGACTGGAAAATAATCCAAGTTTGTATAATCTAAATAAATATAATTACAAATATTAAACGAATTATCTAATATTGTACTTGAGGTTTTGTGTGCTCTGGATTGTTACTCGTCTATCCCAAGCGTTCTTTTCGCTTGTTGAAGATCGCCGGTATTGAAAAATTCCGGGTAGTAATTTAAAGCAATTCTCTCTAGGCTAAGACCGCCCTCTTTGTCCAGCTTCAAAGCATTTTCCTTGTCTTCGACGCTCAAACGCCACTGGACGAATGGGATGAGTCTCAGATAATTGCCCTTGTGTTGACGCCATTTACTTAACCTTCTCGCCGCCTCAGGCCCGATAATCCTCGCCGTATCTTGTTCGGATTTATGAAGCAGCTCTTCCAGAGTTGGCTTGGTTCCCATCGTATTGGTCTGTCTCTTTTCGATATACTCAGCCAATGCTGTCAATATGAGTTCCTTCAGGGTGATGCCCTCCAGGGCTGCTGTTGCTTTCGCTTTTCGGTGGAGCTCATCTGGAAAGGGTCTAATTGTGTAGGCTGTGTCTGCCATATCGCATCCCTCCTGGTTATATTTACAACGTAAATAGCAAACATAGTATAAATAGTCAATAAGAAAAAATAGACATATTTTCAAATACTTATTACCAAATTATCGCACGGTCATTTTTGTCGCCGCTTCTAGGGTATTCGCTACAAATAGTTCTACTTTAAGCGGTGTGCATCTGTTTGAGTTCTCGAAGTCACCACCTTTCTACCAAACCTTCAAGGTGGTGCATCCTCCGACGAAAACAATTTTTAGTCAGCGTGCTGACTGTAACCTTATCTGCCAGAACATTTCGTAATTTTTCTCATAATAAATTGAAAGTATTAGAATAATGATTAATTTATTATCTCACTATTCTTCACTTTTAGCTGAGAGGAGAATGCATTGATAGAGGGATTTGCCACGCCCGAGGCTACGGAATCGGATACGAAAAAACACAGTCCGTACCACTATGGTGAGCTGAACGGAACCGGATTGCTTGTTAGTCAGGCAGGATTCGGCTGCTATCGCGTAGACATCAGCCTCGCGACACACAAAGAGGCTCTGAGAGCAGCTCTTCTTGGTGGGATTAATCTGATTGACACGAGTTCCAACTACGGTGACGGCGGTTCAGAGAAGCTTGTTGGAGTTGTGTTGCAGGAGCTTATTTCATCTGGAGATCTTCGGCGAGAATCGGTGGTGGTGGTTTCCAAGGTCGGATACCTCCAGGGACAGAATTATCAATTGAGCCAGGAGCGTAAGAGAAAAGGTGATCCTTTCAAGGAGCTAGTCCTTTATGCTGAGGGGCTGGAACACTGTATTCATCCGGAGTTTTTGAAAGATCAATTGACTCGGAGCTTAGCACGGCTCGAGATGACCACCCTGGATTTTTACCTTCTCCACAATCCCGAATACTTCTTGAGTTGGGCTAACAAGACGGGGATATCTTTGGATGAAGCTCGTGAGAATTATTATGATCGTCTAAAGCGAGCTTTTCGGCACCTGGAAGATGAAGTGGAAGGAGGGAGAATCAAGTACTATGGCATTAGTTCCAACACCTTCCCCTACCCCGCCAACGATCCAGAGTTTACATCCTTGCAGACGATCTGGGAGATTGCGCAATCTATTTCGAGGCAGCACCATTTTCGCATCATTCAGTTGCCCATGAACCTTTTGGAAACCGGTGCGGTTACCGAAAGGAACCAAGCCAATGGTCAAAGTGTGATTGAGTTTGCTCGTGAGAAAAATCTGGGTGTGCTGATAAATAGACCGTTGAATGCAATTGAGGGCAACAGGCTAATTCGTCTCGCTGATGTGGACTCGAGAGAACCGGCCAGCGAGGATGAAATTAATGGTCGAATAGAAGCGCTCGTCCGTTCGGAACAAGTGCTAAAGAATAGAGTTCTTCCAGAGCTCAATTTGACGTCATATCCCCAACAACAAATAATGGAGCAGATTTCAATCGGCGAGATTCTGAGGCATCACTGGCGAAAATTTGGCACTTACGAGCGTTGGCAGGAGTTGCAATCGAGCTATTTCTTGCCTCGATTTCTAGGAGTTGTACAATTTTTATCACAAAACCTGGATCTTACAGAGGAAGCATCCAATTGGATAGCCTCTCACAAGGAAGTGCTTGAAGAAACATTTGGAAGTGTTGCTTCAATATATCAGGGAGCTGCTGCGGAAAAATCGGCCCAATTGCGAGCCATGCTATCCCCGGTCGACAAAGATTGGGCTGAAGCTCAGCCCCTGAGTCAGATGGCGATTCGAGCTCTGCGGTCCACGGCGGGAATAACGACCGTTCTGGTTGGTATGCGTCAGGAGAGCTATGTCAAAGATGTACTTGAGGAACTCGGCCGCCAAATCAACATCCAGGAAAGAACGGAATCCTGGCACAAGCTACGGAAGATGAGGATGTGATCTACAACCCGGTCATCTTCTGAGAGACTGATGTTCGGCAAAAATCTCACTCGACCTTCACTTTTGTCACTTTTTTCTTCTTTTGTTTTTCCAGCGATGAAATTCTCTCGTCGATCAAAGTTCTAAAAGCTCGAAGAACCTCCATCCTGGCATTGCGGAGATGGGTAAAAAAGCCGCTGTATTGTTCCTTCGCTTCCTCCATCATTCTGCTGGAAAGGCAAAAGGGACAACAGCAGGTCGGGTGCTCCACTCTCGCTTTAGCCTTCTCCTCTTTCTTGGCTTTGCTCACTGCTTCCTCCAAACTCAATTAAAAGATGGTCTTCCTCGAGTCGAGCGCTGCGGGGCTCCATCACAGCATAAGCCCGAGGAAGCACAATGTTCTTTTTGAAGTTTCCAATCTTGATGATCAGTTCGTCGCCGATCTTACTTAGATCGATCTCTTTTTTGGTGACAAAGGGGAGATAGAGTTTCACGAAGCTTCGGCCATCTATCCTGGCGAGCTCGTACGGTCTTTGTTTGAAAAAAATCTGAGTAGGGTCTTTGCCTTCATAGAGATTCTTGCCAAACTCGAGGAGCTTCTCATAGCCGAGAATTTCACTGTCGTATAAAGGCGCCTTGAATATGGGAAGTGGATGGAAGTAGGTCTCAGCCAGATCAAGGTACTTCTGCTGATTATTTCCCCAGACTCTCAAGTAATCGTCGTCGAATCCAATTGGAAAGACCCTGTTTACTATTATTGCATCGATGGAGGTTTGGTGCAGGCTGAAGAACATAAACGCTCGTTGGGTCTCACGGAGTACCATCTTTTCTGGATTGGTGACGAGGCGCACCGAGGTAACGTCTGGATCGGTAAGCAACTGATCGATGCCCTTGAGGCGCGCATAGAGACTCTCAATGTTAGCGAAGTATTCGTCCTCTGGTAGGGGAATATCCACCATCCTGCGAGCCACTGGACGCACAACACCAAAAATCTTCCGCTCCAACCGGAAGACCTTCTTCATGTACCATTCCAGGGCTGTGGGCATGCTGATGAAGCGGATCGATTCTGCGGTTGGTGCACAATCGAGAATGATCAGATCGTACGTCTGCTCATTTACATACTTATTTATGTAGAGGAGCGCGCTTAACTCCTCCATGCCGGGGAAGACAGCCAGCTCTTCAGCTAACACATCATCAATTCCCGAAGTATTCAGTAAAATAGAAATATAGCTGTGTACCTCACTCCAGTAGTTGTTAATCTCTTCGTGGACATCCAGTTCCTGGACCCAGAGTTGCTCGCCTGCCTCAATGGGTTGGCCGCGGTTCTTGTCCATTAGGGCTCGATCCAGGTCGAAAGCATCGCTGAGACTGTGGGCAGGATCCAGGGACATAACCAGAGTCTTGAGACCCGTCTGCGCGGTAATGATTCCCGTAGCACCGGCCACGCAGGTTTTTCCTACTCCTCCCTTGCCGGCGTAAAGCAAGATTCGCATTGAGATGTCCCTGTTGGAAAGTTTAAGAATTAAGTAGTCAGTAGTCAGTAGCCAGTAGGCATAGAGCATAGGGTAAATGATTTTGGAGTTGCAACGAGTGCCATGCTTGATTGATCTGACTCCTGGCTGCTAGTACAACATCTTCGAGACACCAAATATTATAACTAATTATATACTAGATTCCGAAGAGACGTTTGGCATTGCTGGTGGTGATGCGGCGAACTTCCTCTATATCCCTGCCTTTGATGTGAGAGAGTTCTCTTAAGGTGATCGTGAGGTCAGCCGGTTCGGAAATCTTTCCCTGATACTCCACTGGAGAGTCTGTTTCCACCAATATCTTTTCTATGGGTGCAGCTCTCATGGCGGCTTGGTGGGGTGGGCTGTAAGATAGAGCGGGGGTGGCGGAGATATAATAGCCGTCCGCGATGATCTTTTCCAGGATTTCCGGGGGGCCACTGAACCAGTGAAAGACCGCTTGTTCTATGCCCTCGTCAGCGACCATCTGGTGCGACCGCTGGTGGGAAAAACGCGAATGAACGATGACAGGACGATGATATCGTTTTGCCAGGGAGAGTAGTCTGGAAAAGACGTCCCACTGGACCGGCTTCTTTACCTTGGTCTTGTAATCGAGTCCCACTTCACCGAGAGCGATGCAAGTTGCAAGATTGTCGTCGATGAAGCGCAGGTTTTCTTCGATTTTTTCTGCAGTTATAGACCAGGGATGATAACCGATTGCAGGGTAAACTAGTTCTGGGAATCGATTCGCCAGAGCCAGGGTAGCTTGGTTTGAGTCCACGTCCATGCCCACGGCCACGATTGCAGAAATTCCGATTTTCTTAGCCCTTGAGATTACCGGCTCAATGGGTTCGATCTCGTTTAGGTGAGCATGAGTATCAATCATAATACAGATTTTAGATTTCAGATTTCGGATTTAAGATTCAAGATTGTAGATTTGGCACTGAAGGTTCCACTTTTTCAATCTGCAATCTGCAATCTAAAATCCTCAACCTTTCCTCTAGTCGGTTAGATAATCCACTGCCAGTACACTCTCGCAGCGCTCGTTTACCTTTTCCAATACCACCTGGTGGTCAGGGTGTTTTTGGTAACGCTGCAATGCGTCTAGATCCTTGAAGGTGGAGACCAAGGCCAAATCGTATG
>CP070735.1:1129642-1137372 GCA_020347625.1 Deltaproteobacteria bacterium | reverse complement strand
TTCTCAACAGAATCCATTGGCCACCTTGGTTTCACCGGTACCTCTTTTTGGCTTGACCTTCAAAGAGAAATAGCGGTAATTCTTCTGACGAATCGTATCCATCCCAGTCGGGCCAACGAAAAAATCAAGGAGTTCCGCCCCCAGCTCCACGATGCGGTGATGGAAGAATTCGCATAGCGCAAAGCGCATAGCGCATAGCCTGATTACTTAGTTAACTCGTCACATACAAAAATAGATGATTTAGAGAGCATTTTACGCTATGCCCTGTGCTCTATGCTCTATGCCAAACCAAGGCAGACAGTAAAGAGATGTTCAAAACAAAAAACCCCACCAACATCAAAACCATACATCTCATCGGCATTTGCGGTACCGGTATGGGCACACTGGCAGCAATGCTCCAGGAGGCCGGCTACCTGGTCAGGGGCTCCGATGAGAATGTGTATCCTCCCATGAGCACCTTCCTTGGCTCCAGAGGCATCCAAATCATGGAGGGTTACCGGGCTGAAAACCTCGATCCTACCCCTGATCTGGTGGTGGTGGGCAACGTGGTTCGCCGGGACAATCCGGAAGCTGTGGCAACCCTCGAGGGCGGTCTCAACTACTGTTCAATGCCCCTGGCTCTCCACAGGTTTTTCCTCAATTCTACCCAGTCCGTGGTTGCGGCTGGGACCCACGGTAAAACCACCACCGCCGCACTACTTGTCTGGCTCCTCAGTGTGGCAGGAATGGATCCTGGCTGCCTGGTGGGTGGACTGTTGGCCAATTTTCACCAGAGCTATCTGCTAGGCAAGGGGAATTATTTTGTGGTTGAAGGTGATGAATATGACACCGCTTTTTTCGACAAAGGCCCAAAGTTCCTCCACTACGAGCCCCAAATTTGTGTTCTGACCAGCGTGGAATTCGATCACGCCGATATTTTCCCTGATCTGCAAGCGGTGGAAAACGCCTTTACCCAATTGTTGATAAGCATTCCAAAAGATGGTCTCCTCATAGCCAATGCTGACGACCCGGGGGTCTCCCGCTT
The DNA here is from genome assembly GCA_020347625.1 of Deltaproteobacteria bacterium. Classification (GTDB taxonomy): domain Bacteria; phylum Desulfobacterota; class Syntrophobacteria; order BM002; family BM002; genus BM002. Next base: position 1,136,348 of record CP070735.1, on the reverse strand, counting down.
GAGTCAGACGGCCCCCTGCCGGCTTGTCACTTATGGTTTGCAACAACCGGCTCAATTCAAGGTGGAAACGGTGGAATATGGGGTCGGGTCTACCCGGTTCAAAGTTTCCGGGCCCCAAGGATTCGGGACGACCTTCAACTCCCCGCTTGCGGGAGCGCACAACTTGAGTAACACCTTGGCCATGGTGACCTTGGCGCACGAGCTGGATCTGGACACGGAGACTATCCAGCAGGCACTCACTACCTTCAGAGGCGTCCGCCGCCGCCAAGAGGTAAGGGGAGAGCCAGGTGGCATCACGGTCATTGATGATTATGCCCACCACCCCACTGCGGTAGAGGCCACTATAGAGGCACTACGTCCTTTCTATGGCGGCCGCCGCCTCTGGGCCATCTTTGAACCGCGGACCAATTCCAGCAAGCGACGGGTTTTCCAGGAGCGTTACGCTACCGCCTTTGACGGTGCCGATCTGGTGCTCATCAAGGAACCACCAGGACTGGACCCGATCGCCCCGGAGGAGCGGCTATCTGCCCAGCAGCTAGTTGAAGACATCGGTGCTCGCGGGATTGAGGCTTACTATTTTCCCGACACTGACAGTATACTCCCCAAAATCTTGTCCAAAGTCGAATCAGGAGATGTACTCCTGGTCATGTCCACGGGATCCTTTGATAATTTGATTGACAGACTATTGGAGAAGCTCAACAAGAGGTGGGCTTAAACACAGAGAGCACAGAGCTACTGAAACACTGCCATGTTCTCTTTCATATTCATTAATCCATCCTCACAGCACACAATATACTGTGTAGATTAAATCCCAGCTTAAGTTTAGATTAAGGGATGTAATCTAAATTTCTGCAGTGATCGAAGGACATTTACGTATATCATCACCCAAAAAAGTGACATCGCCTTCTCAAACCTTTACCCTATTCGATTCATGCTATTATGTGCTAAGCTTCGTGGAAAATTTAACGAACCCGTTCACGCTAACTCATGATTATCGCCAGTAAAGACAAGAAGGCTTCCTAGCTTATCGCCTCAGGAGCGATTGAAGAATCTGAAAAAAGAAGTCTGAAAGGTGACACAGATACATATCCGCTGCTGATAAGGAGGTACAGGTGGAAAAACTCCTCAAGAAATTCGAATATTATATAGTCATCGGATTGCTTGCGATGATGGCGTTGGTGGTGTTCCTCAGCACAGTTGAACTTGCTGTCATTATCGTTCAACGAATGCTATCGGAGCTGCCGCATTTGTTTCTACTAAACATTTCAGAAATGCTTGAAATTTTTGGATTTTTCATGATGGTTCTGATTGGTCTCGAACTGATAGAAACCATCAAGGTATATTTAGTGGATGAATCAATTCATATTGAAATAATCTGCCTGGTTGCCATTGTTGCAATCACACGGAAAGTTATCATCTTAGATTTGTACAAACTGCCGCCAGTGACTTTGCTTGGCATAGCTGCAATCATCTTGGCACTATGTCTTGGATATTTCTTCCTCAAGAAAGCAATGAACGAAAAAAGTCGAATGATTTAAAAATGTTAGCCTTCATCAACTCTGTGAGGGTGTGTGAGTGAAGTTAGCTTTGTTAATTTAAGCCTGCCCCGACCATCCAAAAATTTACAGTACATACTTTAATTCACACTTCAGCATCCTCAGATTCAACCACCACATCTAGAGCCATTCATTTTTCAATGCTAGCTGCGGAGATGCGGCTCGGCTTTTCATGGTGTGGTCGGCCCAAGCTAAACATAAAGCTTAAGGCGAAGGGTGAATTGAGATCAATCTAGGCGTCCATGACATAACTTGGCCGGACCACCCACCGATCCTCAACCAATCTCTAAATATACTGCGAACTGTCTAAATCGGCATCGCTTTTGCATCACAAATGGTTTAACAGTACAAAAAAGAAAGGGGGTGAAAAGATGCAAGCCTATTGTATGAAATGCCGAGCCAAAAGAGAAATGAAGGACGCCAAGAGTATAACTATGAAGAATGGCAAACCAGCAACTCAAGGTGTATGCCCTACCTGTGGCACCAAGATGTTCAGAATTGGAAAGAGTTAATCTGAAAGAAGGGGCGCTCGTGAAATATTGACATCTAGTAATATAATGAGAGGACGTTCTTTAGTTTTAAAGTTTTCTTAACTCCAGCCCTCTGCGCTAGGGTTGGAGTTAGCTAGCGCTTGGCACAGAGCGCATGGTGTTTATGTCAATAGTGGAAGTCTGACCCGCTGTTACGGAAAAAATAGTTAATCAGATAGGCTTACCCTCCCTATCCATTTCACCTGCGAGGAGTGCGGAGCTTCGGCTCCGCATTTTTTGTTCTGGTCTGTACTTATCTTTTTCGTAGAGTATTTTGTTGCGAATCCAGATTAGGTATCCCTTTCTACATCATTACTCGATGATCTCCTTCTCTTCCTTCGCCACAGAGAGTCAAAAATACTATTCCAGAGGATACGGTTATGAAGAATAACTATTTAAGATCTCATGAAAATCAATACCGTATTCCAACCTCAAGTATTTTAAAATTCTTTTCATTTCAAATTGGCACGTCTATTGTGTACTCACCTCTGGGGGAGTAATGCCTTACAGGAGGTCGGGAGCATCCTGGGTGGTAAGATTCCAGCTAACTAAGCCATCCGCGCGGGTAGGTCTCAAAGCCACCCGATAAAAAAGTGTACCCTAGGGGTAGGCGGATTATCCGATTTAGCAGTAATGCTTGGGGATTATCTGCCGTATACCAAAGTGCATCCAGCACGCTATGAGGCAAACCCTTAGGAGGAATCTTTCGTTATGTAGCGATCTTGCCATATGGCTGTGTCTATGGAACAAGAAAGCCGTCAAAATCTAAGAGCGAAGGTCAGTTGGCCTGTTGCCATTCAGACTGAAGAAGGCACCATTGAACGGGTTACATACAACATCAGCCCCGATGGAGCCTTTATCCGTGGGTTGTCTCCCCTTGGGCATCATGAGGTCGTCGATATGATCGTTAGTAGCGCTCACGGGCCAATAACGGTCAAAGCAAAGGTGGTATGGTTGAGTAGCCAAGTTCCTCCTGAAGAGGATATGCCGCGTGGCATGGGTGTCGAGTTCATCAAAATTTCTAAGGAAGACCGAGAAATGATTACCTCTCTCGTTACAGAGTACTTAGAATCCACGTCCTCCGATGAAGATGTAGAGGAGGAGGAGCGCTTGATAGAGGAAAACTTAATGAAGGCTGAGCTGGCAGGGGACGAAAAAGATGACATGAATACCCTTGCCGTAAACCCGCCCAAGCAGTGTCCTTGTAGCCACAAACATATCTCCTGGTCCGCAGATGAAGACAGGGTCTTCTGTTGGGACTGCAATAGCTGGTATCCACTCGCAGAGTGTCTTGGCCGGAAAGATGCCGAATCCTCGAAGGATGTTGGGCTGGAGGGCTAATTCACACGGCTCCCAAAATCAAGAAGATCATGGTCACCTTCAACAGGAAGGCATAGAGCTGAAAGAAGAAACTCCAAAACAATCCATCATAAGAAAATTAGGAAATATGCGATTTAAGAGCGCCGAGATTACAGTCATCTCAGAAAAGACTAGCCTTGAAGGCAAGCTGGAAACGCCAGGGACTCTGAATCTTATGGGTATGTTCGAAGGAGATTTGAAGGCGGGCACCTGTGAGATTTTCAAAGACGGCAAGGCAGTCGGCAGTGTTGAAGCTGAAAATATAACTGTCGCTGGGCATTTTGAGGGAGAAATAATCTGCCACAATCTCCTAGCGATCTCCAAGACAGCAGCTGTGAAAGGAAGGGTAGCGTACGGAACATTGACAGTAGAACCTGGCGGGCTACTAGAAGCTGAAGTTTTCCAGTTTGAATCTGCGGACACTAAATTACTCCCCTTCAACTCCAGAAAAATTCATTCCGAAGAAAAATAATCAGTCAACCCCAATAAAATAGCTACCATATTTTGTGCTAAATATCTTGCAAGATGAAGTCTAGATTAAGGGATGTAATATGAATCCCGACCAGATTTATGGGAAATTGCGCATTACTCTATTTAATGGTAAACAGGACTGTGAAACACGGCGAAAGGCTATTGCTGCCTCAATAAATCTTTAAATAAGAAGCGGACGTGGGCCTTGCGAAAATGCTGAAACAAGGAATTCGGATATGATATTGCGCACAAGCGCCAAGGCAGTTGCGAGCCTAATATTCTTTACCCTCTTTGCCCATATCCAGGCTCAAGCAGCAACTGTGGAATACGAGCTCACGATCGCCCAGCAAGAGGTCAACATCACAGGAAAGACTGCCCGGGGCATGACCATCAATGGAAGCATTCCCGGCCCGACCTTGCGCTTTAGAGAGGGGGACATCGCCCGCATCCACGTCCATAACAAGATGAGGGTGGAAACCTCCATCCACTGGCACGGTGTGCTCGTACCTCCCGATATGGACGGCGTTCCCTACATCAGCTTTCCGCCCATAGAGCCCGGCACAACTTTCACCTATGAATTTCCCATTCGCCAAAGCGGAACCTACTGGTATCATTCTCACACCAGCCTGCAGGAGCAAAGCGGTGTGTACGGTTCCATAGTCATCGAGCCTCGCCAAAAAAGGCTGCGAACGGATCGCGACTTCGTTGTGTTGCTTTCTGACTGGACAGATGAAAACCCCCACGAAGTACTGCGCACCCTGAAGCGCGGCAGTGAGTGGTATGCCCTTGAAAAAGGCAGCGGTCAGAGCATCCTCGGCGCCGCCCGCCTCGGCATGCTCGGCGACTACTTCATGCGAGAGCTGCAACGCATGCCGCCCATGGACATCGCCGACGTGGCCTACGATCGCTTTCTCGCTAACGGCAAACCTGAAACATCCCTTTCTGCCAAACCCGGTGAAACCATACGACTGCGCATCATTGATAGTTCTGCCACCACCTATTTCCACCTTGAGTTCGCCGGCGGCCCGATGACCATCGTCGCTGCGGACGGCCAGGCCGTAGAGCCAGTCAAAGAAAACCGTTTTCTTATTGGTGTCGCCGAAACTTATGATGTTCTCGTTCAAGTTCCCGATTCCGGGGCTTATGAATTCCGGGCCACTGCCCACGACGGCTCAGGCTACACCTCTGTCTGGATAGGTTCCGGCCAACGTAATCCGGCCGCTGATGTGCCTAGACCGAACCTTTACCACACTATGGTTCACTTCTATCTCAAACAAGTATTCTCTCTAACTCCTGCTGGCAGCATGGGTATGTCGGATCGTGAGGTTGAAACTGGCAAATTCGACCAACCAGGAATGATGGGCATGGGCTCCATGCAGGGCATGGATAGCATGGACCATGGCGCAGATCCTGCCAAAATGAAGATGAAAGGTATGGATCATCCGCCGCATGGAGAGGCGGGGGACAAATCACACGACGCCGGCATGCCGATGGAGCACCCCACTTCCCCCACCGTAGGTATGGACCACGGAAGCCACTCCATGCCAATACCTTCTCAAAACTCACGGATTGGCAAGAGATATGGTACCAATTTTGGTTTCCTCGCTGGTGACGTTTCCGCATCCAAAAACCTCGCCGTTGATGGTATGGACCCGAGCCGCCCATGGCCACCCTACGGCAGACTGCGGGCCATCAAGCCTACTGCTTTTTCTAAAAACAAACCCGTACGTGAAATCCGCCTCACCCTTGACGGTGACATGGAGCGCTACGTCTGGTTTCTTAACAACAAGCCGCTCTCAGAAAGTGACTCTATCCTAATCCGTGAGGGCGAGGTAGCACACTTTATCATGATAAATCGGACCATGATGCACCACCCGATGCATCTTCACGGCCATTTCTTCCGTGTCATTAACGGCCAGGGCGATTACGCCCCGCTCAAACACACTGTCGATGTCGCCCCCATGTCAACCACCGTCATCGAATTCGATGCCAACGAGTTCGGCGATTGGTTCTTTCACTGTCACCTCCTCTACCACATGAAGAGCGGCATGGCCCGAGTCGTTCACTACGAGGGCTTTACTCTCGATCCCCAACTCGCCGCAGTCCGGCCCAACCTCTACAAAGATTCCTGGTATTTTTGGGGTCAGGCCGACGCCCTCAGCAACATGACTCAAGGGTTTCTCATGCTCTCCAACACTCGTAACATCCTTACTGCAGAGTGGGAAGTGGGGTGGCAGGAGGTGGACGACACCGAGTGGGAAGGGATATTCACCTACGATCGCTACATCAACCGCTTTTTTACTATCCTCGCTGGTGCTAACCTATTGGGTGGGGGGGATGAAGACGACGAAACCCGAGGGGTTTTTGGATTTCGCTACCTGCTGCCACTCCACCTGGAGTCTCGGGTGTGGATTGATACCGACGGCGGTGGGAGGTTCAACTTGGGAAAATCCTTTATATTGACGCCGCGCCTGGCACTGTTCGGCGAAGCCGAATACGACACTCATGATATGTGGGAAGGCTACGCGGGTCTTTCCTACATGGTTCATAAGTACTTTTCCCTAGTAGGTCAATGGCACTCCGATTACGGTTTCGGCGGCGGCTTGCAGATTCGGTTCTGAGACCTGGATCTAAGGATATTGAATCAATGAAACGGGCACAATAAATTTGGACCACAGCGATGCTGATTGAAGTGTTCTACGATATGGTGTGTTAGTTGCATTTGACTGGGGACTTCACTTCTCTGCTATATATGTTTACTCCTGACCATGCCAAAGTTTAAGATATGCT
>CP070735.1:1125605-1129542 GCA_020347625.1 Deltaproteobacteria bacterium | reverse complement strand
AAGCTCCATGCCAGTGATCTCTTCCAGCGCTAGTTCCGCTGCGAGACCTACAAGCGCTCCTGTCAACCCCCCAGGAATACTCAATTTGCGATCCATATGTCATTTCCTCCTTGCAGACATCCTGCGTTTTAATTACCTAGTAAAATATAATATTTCATCACACTAATGCAACCAATTGAGAAGAGGACCGAGTTCCGTTGGTTCTACGGATAGACTTAGCCTGGCGCTAGTCGGGCCACTGCGCATTAACCAAACTATCGAAACTACGTCCTCCCTTTATAACAATTAAGATTCTTGTCAAGAGATTCACCTATTTTTGCAGCAATATGCGTTATCCTTTCAGTCAAATATCGCAGGGTCATGGTTCCATTTGAATGAAAGTATGGAGAGATATTGTTACAGAAATGTTAGGATTTGGTGTAATTTTTGAGGAATTTGATCCAGAGTGTTCCCATGTCGCTAACAGCCGTCATCCTCGTTTTATTGTCTGCCGCCATTCATGTAGGCTGGAATTACCTTACCAAATCCAGTGAGAGCCCGAGGGCATTCTCCTTGCTGAAGGGTACGGTGATGGTGGGTATTGCGTTGGCCGCCCTTAAGCAAATTCCCCTCAGAGCTATACCAGGGGAACTGTGGATATATGTTCTGGCATCCGGGGCAATTCATGCTGTTTACATCTTAGCTCTCAGCACTGCCTACGAAACGGGTGACATCTCCTATGTCTATCCCATCGCACGCTCAGCTCCGGCCCTGGTCCCCATAGCAGCGTTTCTGATTCTAGGCGAAACTATTTCCCTGCGGGGTGGTCTGGGCATCGCCATTGTGATCGGTGCCGTCTTCGTTCTGCAACTGCGGGGTGAACCGGATAGCGAAATGCTACAACTCTGGGCTTCCATCAAAAGGCAAGACACTCGCTGGGCCTTTGTAACTTTGGCAGCAGTGGTGGCATACACCCTGGTAGACAAAGCAGCTATGGTTTCACTCAGAGATGTCTCACAGATCCGGACAGGAATGCATGGTCCTGTTTTCTTCATGCTACAGGTTACATTTTGCTATCTGATTTTCTGGACCCACTTTATTTTGAAGAGAGATCTAACCATAAGAACGGTATGGAAACGCGAATGGCCGCAAGGGGTGATTGCGGCACTCGGTACTATGGCCTCTTACAGTCTGATTCTCCACGTCATGCAAACTGAGCCGGTTAGCTATATCGTCACCATTCGACAGGCTAGCGTGCTGTTGGCTGTAATCGTTGGGTGGCTTGCGCTGAGAGAACCTTACGGAAAAAGAAGGCTAATCGCCTCCGTAGCCATGCTCTTGGGTTTTTATCTGGTGGCCTCAGCAGTCTAAAATAGACCATTCTTGGATGGCAAGGTGGGTTGAAGCTTTGTTCAAAGTTGAGGGCCGGCAAAAAACTCCTTCCAAGGAATCTTCGCGGCAGCGTCGTGACATAATATGGCGACGACGGTGCGCAACAAAGGTACGGCAGCAGCGTCCAGTTCGCCTCGATCTAGCATCGTTTCTATGGTGGGACCTATAGCCCGAATCATTTCTGCTCCTTCAATGGTGATGTTTCGCATGTGTTTGACTTTGGCTTCAGCATAGGGAATACCCAGGCCTAATAAACGACCCATCTGGCTGTTACGCCCACCCAAGCAGGTGACATACAGGTCGCCCGCGCCGGATAGAGTAAGCACGCTATTCATTTGCCCCCCCATACGATCCACAAGATAGGATATTTCCAGCATACTTTGAGCAAAAATAGTCGCTGCCGGGTTGAATAGAGCCGCTTTATCTTCAGGCCCTCGCTTCTTTTCCAACCAGCCTGTGACCAGCCCGACACCAAGGGCATAAGCATTTTTCAGCGCTGCACAGACCTCAACACCGATCTGGTCGGTACTGGTCCAAATGTGAAAGTAGGGCGTACGCAACAAGTCGGCCAGCTCGTCTAGCAGGGCTTGGTCAGAGCCGGTAATGACCACACTGGTATTGCGGCGGGCAGCCAGTTCTGTGGCAAGCATAGGGCCGCCGATAGCCGCCAGTCGATAATTGTCTCTATGCTGGGCAGGTAGAAGAACGCGCAGAGCATCCGGCAATATGAGTAGATTTTGTCCGTCACCCACCAGACCTTTAGTCAAAAAAAGAACGGGAACTTGAGGAGACAACAGGGGCCCCAGCATTTCGGCAGCCCATTTAATGCCGAGAGAGTTTACGCCCAGGATGATCAACTCAGCACCTTTCATGGCCTGGCCTAATTGGTCATAGGTGTAGAGTTCTACGGTGTCAGCCAATCGAAAGTCTATTAAAGGGTGTACACGGTTCTTTTTGATCTCCTGTATTATGTCACCATCCAAATGGGTGCCCACTAGATGGACGGCATGGTTGGCGTCGTTCAAAGGTACGGTCATTGCAGTGCCCATCACACCCGAACCCAAAATCACTATTTTCGCCACGCTGATTCCTCCCTATTCAGGTCTGCTATTTCCGAACATCAAAATAGCACAATGAGCTTTTTTTGCGCAAGGTTCGCCAATCTATCATGGAAAGGCTCATTATCCTGGGTCAATTCCGTTGCAGTCAGGGTCTAGTTGTGGTAATTTCAAATATTAGTCGACAACTGAACCAGTTCATACGTCTCAGGCTCCTGTGACCGAAGGGAGCAAGATTCCTGACTTCTCATTGGCAAGACAAATCTCCCCTTACCATCTGAGGCCAACCCCATGCGGGTTCTATCAGAAGTAACATGCACTAAACCAAAACAGTTATAGAGGAGGAGGGAGAGCAATTCCATCGTTTTTTAGTTTGTCTCCATCCTGCTCAAGATTTAACCGAAGCATAAAACCTGTTTCAAAAGGAGGTGATGACAGGAAAAGATTGAGGTCGGGTTGTAGATATACGGCAGGAGGTGATTGGGGATAAATAAATTTCTGTTTTTCCAAATTTGAAAATGTCACCAGAAAGGAGCAAAAAATGAGAAAAAGAGTCTTGACCATAACGCTCTTAACTGTCCTTTCAATGGCGCTGCTGCTCGTGCCAACCTTTACGGCGAAAGCGCTAGCCGCAGACAAGATAGGCTGGGTCGGTCCTGTCTACAAAGAGTTGTCCGCCAGTCTAAACGAGGGTTTCAAGGCGTACTACAAGAAGACCTATGGCAAAGACGTGGAGATCACCTTCGTGCGGCCGGGCGGATGGCCGGTCTGCGTGGACAAAGTGAGAATATGGGGTGGCAAACCTGATGCCGACATCTTCCTGGGCGCAGGCGCTCCAGCGCATGAAGTCTTAAAGAAAGACGGATTGCTTGTCCCTTACAAACCAAAGGACTGGAATAAGATTCCCGCCGAATGGCACGGCATGAAGGTGAAAGATAAGGATTACTATTGGACCTGTTTCGCGCCCTGGATCGTCACCAATCTGTACAACGAGAAGGTTTTGAAAAAGCTAAGGCTGCCGCCGCCAAAAACCTGGAACGATCTGCTCAACCCCATCTACAGGGGCAACATCGTGCATACGCTGCCATACGCCTCCGGCACCATGCATGAGGCCATAGAAGTACAACACCATCAAGACGCTGAACACTACTATGGCAATGCCCGTGAAACGCTCGTTATTCGGGATGCCTTTCTCCGCTTCTGCCTTACCTCTAGAAAACCAGCTCTCATCTGCTTCTGTCTTGTTCAAACTGATTTCATCCTTGATGAATACTTGTTTTTATGTTAATCTGCAAATTATTTGATTCTTGGGTTGTTTGACTCCTCCTGACAATTCTTCTATTCTTTTTTTGTGTTGGTTTGTCTATTCTTCGTAGGTAAATAAACAAAAATGAAAAATGTTATAGTCAAATGAGGGACACTGAAAAGTGAGGGGGAAAACACCTAATTGATTGACAAAAAAAAGGGGATTTGGAAGATCATTTTTGTTTTCTGGGTGCCCAGAGGTT
>CP070735.1:1102015-1125505 GCA_020347625.1 Deltaproteobacteria bacterium | reverse complement strand
CTTCTTCCAACTCTCGAACAACTCTCGGCCAGGTTGGCGAGAAAGCCACGTTTCCAACAGCTGGTATTCGGCGGTTCCCTCCGAAATCCCGTTCTCCTCAGCGGCCTTTATGATTGCTTCGCGCTCGCGATCCTCCAGTTTGCCATCAGCCCAGACCACTGCTATCAGCGGCACCAGCGTCAACGCTAGGACTGTCTCGGGACTGATGCCCAGCTCGATCAACCGCTCGAGAAATGCGTCATCCTCGACCTGAACCAACTCACGGAGCGCCTCGCGTTTCTCTCTCTTCCGCAGCTTCTCGAGCAGTCGTTCGTCCTCCTTGGCATAAAACTCACTCTCTAGCGTCCGGGCAACTGCGGCAAGGATGCTCTTATCTTCCATCGTGTTTCCCTCCTCATAAAAGGCGTAAGTCCAGCGAAGAACTAGTTTTCAATAGGGGCGAAGTATAGAATGAGAGAGCTTTTTATGTCAATCGTTGATAACGGCAATACACAGCGGCTTGGTTGCTAGCGGTAGCCTCAAGAGCGGGGATACTGGACGATGATAAATGAATCCAAACCCCATAGCCCGGTCGAGAACTTCGCAGTGCATCGAGAAATGTGCAATTACCCAGGGTTTCAATCTGACTTAATATTTCATCCCTTAATTTAAACTTTGGCTGTTATAGAGCCTGGCACAATATATGATATGTCAGTGTGATAAAAAGAAACCCCAACCGACCCGAAAGCCGATTGGGGTTAACCTGTTTCCTCTGGGGTTTTTATTATCTATTGCTTATGGGTTAGAAATAGGGTTGGACAGTAATCATTACATAACCAAAATGCGATTACCTTTCCGAGATAAATGCCCCATTTTACTTGGTGCCCCCGGCAGGACTCGAACCTGCGACGCCCGGATTAGGAATCCGGTGCTCTATCCGCCTGAGCTACGGGGGCATCATCAAAAATGCGCGTCATAACTAGCAGTTACAGCTCTAATTGTCAAGGTCTTTTGGGGATTGTTCCTAACGGGGGCATGTGATCGGCTTCCTGCCAAAAGTTGGCCAAACCTCGACAAGTTTGCCCCTATTTCGTTGGGAGACCAATTCAACTTGGGGATAGCGCTGCAATACTCACCTATCTTGTGAACCCGCGTTCACGTTCTTCGACCCTGATGAGGCTATTACCGGCGAAGTAAAGCTCAGCCATGAACTTGTAAGGTCCCCGGTTGTATGTCCAGACCTCAATAATCTGGGTAGATTTTGTTTTGCCCCATTTGCTGTATCTCGTGTTCGACCTGACCTCTTGAACCTCCACACTGTCAGGCTCTCCGCAATAGCCCAGCACTCGCATCTTGCTGTTCCCTTTGCTGATGAGCTTAGTCCCACAGCGGAAGGCCATGGCAGTAGATGTGCTCAGGAAGAGCAGAACGATGGTCAAAAAAATCGTCTTTTTCACGGCTGACCTCCTTAGCCCGCTATATTTGCGAAACATTCTCGGAACAACGTATCTCGCCTATTACGGGTTAATCATCAGAAGTATAACACGAGAGGTGAGCGTTGTCTTAGGAGCCAGAACTCAGGAGCCGTAGCTTGGTGTCTAGCGTCAAGGCGAGACGGGAGGTCGGGCGAGACGAGAAAGTTATTGTCAGTGGTCCGTTGCAGACAATTATTTGGGAGTGACTTTCGAAGCGTATTGGCAAGATAGAAAACTCACTCTCTGCTTTCCGCAATCGGAAATGATCCGGCTGCTGACTCACCTTTGGAGAGAGAAAATGTATCGGTTTACCGACCTTTTAACAGGCGAGAGAAAGCAAAGGGCAAAGGTTTGTGTCTGATTATTCGGTTGAAGACAATAACCGTTGCGACGGTTACTATTATTCCCACATCCCGAATCGCCCCGAAGACAACGAAATTGATGACATCTACCCAGCCACTGTAGCCACCACTGCAATTCAACTCCAAAGGCCACCAAAGCGAAACCGGCACATGGGTAAGAATGGCATCAGCCAGTACATGAGAGAAAATAACCAGGAAACACCAAAGAAAACTCACCCCTGAGATTTTCGACCACCAATTCCCAACTCTGGATGCTATCAGAGCCATAATTAGCCCGAACAAAAGACTATGGGTGGGGCCGCGATGAAAAACGTCGCCGTTACCGTAAAGCATCAGCCCCGTGATAACATCAATGTCGGGCAGGTTGGAAAGAGCAACGACAAAAACGAAGGGCTTCCAGGGATTATCGGTGAAACTTCCCTTGGGATAGATATCGTTTATAGCCAAACCAATGGCGGTATGTCCTAAAGGCAATGGCATTCGATATTCACTCCCTCTTTCCCTGAGCTTGGCAAATTTCCGTGGCTAACCGAAGCGATGAGAAACAACAGGAAGCGGTTTATACTACAAAATATATGCCAGGGTCTAATGGTTGGTAAGAATCTCGATTTTTCAATTACTTATGCGATCTTTTGGAACGGTTGAAACCAAAAGCTTGGGAAACCTTATTCACACTCTGGGAAAGTAAATTCTACTTGTAGACTAAACAGGTACAACTGCAAGAAGGGTAAATAGATAGAACCTCAGGACCGCGACGCTGCCAATCTTTGGAAATAATTCAGCGAATAAATCGATCAGAGCCAGGTGATACGTACACCCATTCCGCTCGGTTTCTTATCGTATTTGTAACTTGACGTTCTGGAGAACTTACTGGATATTATCCTGGAGCGTTGGTAGTTCTTGTAAATTAATGTCAACGTAGTTATTTTACTAGACATTGATTTATAGTTTTTTTGATGCTCAACTTGATCAGGCTGCTCCTCGGGCGGAGACATATAGCTCAAGAGTTTGCCCGTGCAGGTTCAAATACCGTTTATAATCTGCATCCTTTGGGCCTGATTTAGAACTACCCATCAGTTTTTACGCCACCACTCTGGCAAAGTTATATAAACGGGGCAGCAAAGAAAATGGATATCCTTTTTTCCTTCAAATGGCAGGATGTGGTGGACATCCTGGTGATTAGCATTCTCATTCACAGGCTGTTTATCCTGTTTCGAGGAACCACCGCTCTGCAGATCATGCTAGGCCTTCTCGTGTTGTGGCTCTGTCACACGTTTGCCCAGGCGACGGGACTGGTGCTTACCAGCTGGTTTTTCCAAGGTCTCGGCGCAGTTGCCGTGCTTGTCATCGTGGTGGTCTTTAGATACGAAATCCGTGAGGTGCTCGTTCAGACCAATCCCATCCGGCTCTTCCTTGGTCGGCCCTATGAACCCCGGGCTGTACATCTCTCTGAGGTTGAACAGGCTGCATTTCAGCTTGCTAAAGGCAGGACAGGTGCCCTCCTCGTTTTTCAGCAGCAGGACAGATTGAGGGCGCATCTGCGTGAAGGTGTCCCTTTGGAGGGAAAGTTTAGCCCGGAAATCATTGTCAGTATCTTTGCTAAAGGAAGCCCAATACATGACGGCGCTGCAATCATTCAGGATGGTCAGATCAAGCTTGTGGGAGCATATTTACCCATGACCAACAAGGAAGGACTACCGAAGCATTTTGGCGCCAGACATCGCGCTGCCATCGGTCTCAGCGAAATGACTGACGCAGTGATATTGCTGGTGTCGGAAGAGCGCGGAGAAGTCTCGTTGGTCCACAAGGGAGAAGTTGAACCGGTACACGAGCCCCCACTGTTGCAGGCCAAACTGGGCCGGTTGCTTTTGGGGGTCGACTCTGAGACAAAACCCCGGACCCGGCGTCGAGAGCTGCTTTCACAGGTGGGAGGCTTCCTCCTGACTTTCTTGCTGGTTTCTGTATTCTGGGGTATCTATTCCGGCAAACAGTTATCTTTGATAAACGTCACCACCGCAGTCGACTTTCGCAATATACCTGAGAACCTGGAACTCAAGCGCTCGTCGGCTGAAAACGTCGAGGTACAAATCACTGGTAAGCGCAGGCTCGTCAGCGCTCTCAAGCCTGATCAAGTCCATGCTTTTTTAGATCTCAGAGAGATTGGTGACGGATATCATCGGCTAGAGCTGAATGCAGACAATATAGAACTTCCCCTTGGTATGGAAGTGGTTCGCATCACGCCCTCGACCATTAGATTGGATATGGAACAACGAGTTGAAAAGAAGTTGGCGGTCCAACCCGACATTGTTGGTTCTCCCCCTGCGGGATACCAGATCGAGAAAATCAAAGTCAGCCCGGATTATGTAAAGGTTAGCGGGCCGGTATCGGAGCTCCGCGACATCGATAGCTTGCTCACTGAACCCATTTCTCTGACTGAAATGGATATCCTAAACGGGAAAAAAGTAGTTGAGGTCCCTTTGGTCCTGTCTCCTCCTTCCTTGCGACTGCTAGCCGGAGAAAACAGAGACGTTCGGGTCGGCATTCAGTTTGCGCCCAAAAACCCTTCTAAAAATTCTGCAAATTGACCATTTCGTAAAGCTAGCCCAAGGGACTATTCAAGACACAATCTGCAATCTAAAATCTACAATCTGAAATCTTCCCTACGCTCTAAACCCCAATGAGCGATCAGCGCAAAAATAGCTTTGACAGACCGCGTCCGGCCTGTTAATCTCTACCTAATCTATATAATTTAGGAGGTTTTATGAGACTGTCCACGCGCGGTAGATATGGTACACGGTTGATGGTGGACCTCGCGGAACATTATGCCGATGGCCCTATTCCTTTGGCAGAGATCGCCAGGCGCCAGAATCTTTCTGTTAAGTATCTTGAACAGCTAATTATCCTGCTAAAAGGAGCCGGCCTCATCCGGAGCACTCGAGGAAGGCGTGGTGGATACATGTTGGCCCAGAAGCCTGAAAAAATAAGCGTGGGTCAAATAATTGAAGTTCTCGAGGGCAGGCTTGCAGTGGTCGATTGCGTAACAGACCCGGAGCTTTGCGAGCGTTCACCAGAGTGCCCCACCAGGGGAATCTGGGTAGGAATGACGAACATTCTCAAAGAGCAGCTATTTTCCTTGAGCCTAATGGATATTCTACAGAAAGACACACCGCTCGGAGACCTAATATCAGAGTCGGGCTAGCAGATTGGGAGGGAACCATGGCAAATGTCGTCCACAGCTCACAAATAATCATTACCAGAGAAAGGGGGCCCACCCGAAAAGCCATTATCAAAGGCTTCGGGGAGCCTGTTTACTATGGCGTTCACGGTGGAATCAAGGAATTTTATAAAGTTGAACCAGAGGAGGAGCACGCTGCCACGCTAGATCACATCGTTGGCGCTGTGGGGGGTTGAATGATGGGCACACTGGCCGTGGTACTGGCCGGCAAAAAAATTCGAACCTTTGAGCACCTGTATCAGGCAGCAGTAACCGGCGATATCGAGAACGTTAACGGGGTTCTTAAAATAACGCGCATCAAGGTGCACTACTCGCTCAAAGCACCCGAAGACAAGTGGGAGGATGCCAGAGAAGCGCTGGAGACCTATCTGCCCATGTGTCCAGGAGCCCAGAGTGTCGTCGGCTGTATTGACATCAGCCATGAATTGAGTCTGGAGCCCATGCCAGAGTAGAGTAAAGTCCGTGGTCCGTTGTCCGTAGTTAGACATGCAACTACCTGATAGCTGCTTATGGCTGATCTTTAGTTGGGAAGGCATGACTGGAATAACAACGGACCACTGACGACTGACAACTGACATTCTTAATTTTGAGCAATGATAAGTGGGGGAGGGGAATCCTCGGAAGAGTGGGAGATAGGTTGCTGTTCTGCCGGGCTCTGGGACATGATGATCCTGGCATTCAATCGTGCTCCTGGCTCCATCTTCACGATAGGTGCCTGAACAGTACCGACAATCTTAGCTGAATTGAAAATTTCCAGTCTCTCCGAACACCTGATTGTCCCCGTAAGATTTCCTGAAATGGCCACTTCGCGTGCCACTATATCACCCCGAACCACAGCGTCTTTCCCCACAACAACGGTGCCGTTTGAGCGCAGATTTCCTTCAACGGAACCCTCGATGAGAAAGTCTTCCGGGCACTCAAGACTACCCTTAATTGTGGTATTACTACCGACATAAGACTGTATGGTCACGGTCGGATTCCTCTTGCGCGCGCTGCACTCTAACCACTTAACACCAATTACTCACAAAAAGCTGACCGCCACCAGTGGTCTCACACTACTGCCATGATTAATTACTGTCAAATAGTGCTCAGTGCTTAGTGCCTAGTGCTTACTAGGTCAACCACCGTTTACGGCGCTTGTAGTGCTTCACGTCGCGGTAAGAGCGTTTCGTTCCCACCTCTGTTAATCCCAGATAAAACCGTTTCACATCCTCATTGTCACGCAACCGTTCCACCGTATCATCCAAAACAATACGGCCATTCTCCATGATATAGCCGTAGTCAGAGATGGTCAGCGCCAGTCTGGCGTTTTGTTCCACTAGTAGAATCGTCGTCCTCTGCTCCTCGTTTATTTGCTTGATGATGTGGAAGATCTCTCCCACCAACAACGGACTCAATCCCAACGAAGGTTCATCCAAAAGCATCAGTTTGGGCTGGGCCATGAGCGCCCTGCCGATGACCAACATCTGCTGCTCGCCGCCGCTCAAATACCCAGCAAGGACGTTTCGACGTTCTTTGATCCGCGGAAAGTAGGAAAACACCAACTCCTGTCTCTCTTTGATTTTCTTTCTGCTCTTTTGCAGGTGTCCGGCTGCAACCAGGTTTTCCTCCACATTGAGATCCTCGAATACCCTTCTACCCTCCATAACCTGGAAGATGCCGCGCCGCACGATCTCCTCGGGATCTAGATGATGAATAGGTTCGCCTTCAAATTCTATGACACCGTCGGTGACTTCCCCCTCTTCAGTATTGAGTAAGCCTGAAATCGCCTTTAAGGTGGTGGTCTTGCCAGCGCCGTTGGCGCCCAATAGGGATACAATCTGACCCTCTTCGACACTCAAGGACATTCCCTTCAAGACCAGAATGACATCGTTGTAGATGACCTCTATGTTGTTCACGTTGAGCAACGTCATGACATAACTCTCAATACAAACGCCTAAAGTGAACTAAATTGAAATAAACTGCCTAATATTTTGGAATTAAATAGTTTATTTATGGGTAATTATGAAAAACTGAGTGCGGATTTCCGACTATCACAATGCAGAACTCGAGCGCAATGCTCTCAAAAATTCTTGCACCATCAGGTTGTAACGATCGTCAGCTTCCAAATAATCCCCGCGAAATAGTTCCGGTGACTCTTTACCAAAGAAAATGAATGGCCCCTCTGGCAAAAGGAAGAGACCATACATATTGCTTTTTTCGAGGGAGGCAACCTTCTGGGTAAAATCCATGGTACGGTTCTTGTCGCTCGTTTCATAAACGACCATTTTACGTGAAAGCTTTTGCTGTCGCACCAGCATCGGCTTGTATTGTTGACTCTTTCCTTCAGACAGTCCTTCTAGAAATTTCCGGATGGCTTTGCGCAGGTCAGAGGGGAATCGGCTGAAGTTCGTTTGCTCGACTGAGCCTGTGTTTTCTAAAAAGAATACATCGGATAAACCTGCGGACCGTGGCTGCACCTCAAAGAATTGGCGATGAATGTATCCCGATTCTGATTCACTCAGCTCCAGTACCTGCCGCAAGTGGCCATCGCCATTTACAGCCCTGTACCCCCGAGCCATGGCAATATCCACCAGCTCTTCCAGACTTTTATCTGGACCGTATTGAAGACGTTCGACCAGGTCTTCGTGAGTCAAGCGGGGCCGGAGTTGGGCGCATCCGGCTTCCGCTATAAGGATCGACAAGACAAGAAGAATCCATTTTGCCCGCACAGCGCAAAGCACACGGCGCATCGCGTATATCTTAAAAATTGAATACGTTATGCGCCTGCCGCTTTGCGCTAATGCGCTCATTCTTCTCCATTACCAACCCAAGAAGCGGTTCTCCCTTGTTATTGTTATAAAGAGATCCATCTCAGGCACCAGTTTGTTGTTGCTCATTCTAAAGATCCGCAAGGCGGTATTGGGACGATGATCGTTGGGCGTGAAGCTAATGGGCGCAGTGAGCCCACCAGTGTCAAAATTCTCAAGGCTCTCAAGAGCCGCCTTAAGTCCTGGTCCGTTCAGCTGACCCGCCTTATCTGCACGCTTGAGACCCTCCCACATAACCATCATCGCCGTCCATCCTTGAATATAGCGAACGGTATAGCTAGCATCTGGCGCGCTCTTTTTTGCTGCCTCCATGGCAGCTTTCATACCGGGAACATCTTCTCCCCAAAAGGCGAAGGGTGCCATGCCGTAGATGCGATCATTGCCGGCGTCACCTGCAAGCTTGATAATATTCTCATCAAATCCCCAGACATTGGAGATGATTTTGGTCCGCAGCCCCAGTTTGGCAGCGTCCTTCACGATTACAGAAGTAGAAGGAGTTGTGCCACCAACCCAGGCCCAGTCAGGATCAAACTCTTTCATGTGCAACAGTTGGCTGGTGGCGTCTATGGCCCTTAAACCGACAATTTCATCGGGCCCCACCTCTATACCCAGTTCTTCGGCCATTGCCTTGCCGGCCGGAATGGGCGCCTTGCCATAAGGATGGTCGGGGTAAATGAAGACAACCCTGGGGGCCCGGTCCCCTGCATCAGGGAACATTTCCTTAAAGGAATCTTTTATAAACTTCATTGCCAGCCGGATGCCGTCAGAATAGCTTGTTCCGACATAGAAATTGTAAGGAGTCTTGGATGGATCGTTGAGGGCTGAGTCGTAAGAGGCTGAAATATAGACAATCTCCTCCTTGTTGACTTGCTGCTTCAGTGCATTGGTATCTCCGGTTCCCCAACCCTGAATCACAAAAACCTTGTCCACCTCTTTGTACTGCTTATACAGACTAACGGCCTCGGGTATCTTGTAAGCATAGTCATTGGCAATAAGCTGAATCTTGCGCCCATTGACCCCGCCATTTTCGTTGATGTATCGTTCCGCATCTTTAGCGGCTTGGGCGTAATCTTTACCTACTCCAGAAGTGGGGCCGGTGATGTCGAAAATCCCACCGATCTTGATGGGTTCAGCCTCTTTTTTGGCACAGCCCCAGAACACCAGTCCGGTCACCAGCACCAACACGCAGGCCCAATGGTAGATCTTTAAATTTCTCATTATCTGCCTCCCCCTCTTTTTTTCAGTTATCCGTTAGATGGCTGCTACAGTTGCTCCATCCTAGTTGCTGTTTTTTTTGGAGGGTCGTATTCCCGTCCTTTCTCACCTCCTCCCCCGGTATTAATAGACCATATATTTTCCCATATCAGTAAGAAAAAGGCCATAGCTTCCAATAGGCTCGAATGGTATGCCATCGCGCAGCCAGACCATCCGGTTCGAAAATCAGAAATAGAATAATAACCAGGCCGAATACAAGTTCTCTCAAGGTGCCAAAGATGGCAAAGATGTTGGGATAGATGTTACTCAGTATTTCTGTCGGGATGCGAAGAACTTCCGGTAGTAATACCATAAAGATCGTCCCGAAGATACCCCCCAACACGTGGCCGAGCCCACCAATGATGACCATGGCAAGATATTGAATGGAAAGCCACATGGTGAAGTGTTCATCACTCACCACCAGGTTGTAGTGGGCAAACAACCCGCCAGCCACCCCGACGTAGAACGAACTGATGCCAAAGGCGAGCAGGCGATACTTGAACAGGTTGACTCCCATTATCTCGGCGGAAAGGTAACGGTCGCGAATGGCTACCAAGGCACGACCGGTCTTGGTTCGTAAAAGATTTTTCAGAAAAAGGGTTGAAATGATGACCAGCACCAAAATCAGATAATAGTAGCGGAAATCGGTATCGAAAGAAAAACCCATAATAGTGGGACGATCCACAATGAGACCCGCACTCCCACCCGTGAGTGAAGTCCAGTTGCGCATAACGTACTCTATAATAAACTGGGCCGCCATGGTTGCTATGGCGAGATAGAGGCCACGCAAGCGTAAGGAAGGCACGCCGAATATCATTCCGACTGCCGCAGTAACCAGGCCAGCGGCTGGTAGTGTCAACCAGAATGGCCAGCCGGCTTTCATGAACAAGATACCGGAAGTGTAGGCACCAACTCCCATGAAGGCACCATGACCCAGGGAAATCTGGCCGGTGAAACCGGTGAGAAGATTGAGGCCGTGGGCACCAATGATAAAAATGCCAATCATGTTGGCCATGTGTTGGACGCTGAAACCGAATAAGCCGCTCAAATGGGGCGCAAGAAAAGGAAACACAGCAAAGAGAAACAGCAGAAATGCTCCCATCCAGCACTTGAGCCAGACGGTTTGGAAGATCTTATCGTCGTCTTCGTATTTAGTATGAAACAGACCAGTAGGCATAAGAATTCGTAACCTGGCGCATAGAGCGGAGCCCATGGCGAAAAAGGCAGTAAACGGCAAACCGTTGCAGAACAGATCCGTTTTACTCTTTACTGCTTGCTGTTTACCAGTCGCTATGCGCTTTGCGCTCTGCGGTTTTTAGACCCTTTCAATCTCCACAGTGCCAAAAAGACCATAAGGCTTGATCATCAAGATCACCACCAGAACAAAAAAAGGCGCTACCTCCTTGACCCCACCGCCAAAGTACATATCCAGATATCCACCCATGAGGTTTTCCAGAATCCCAACGGTCAGCCCACCAATGATTGCCCCTATAATGCTATCAAGGCCGCCAAGAATCACCGCGGGGAAAACTTTCAGGCCGAAGTCCGCCAGGGTGATATTAATGCCATTGATGTTGCCGATCAGAATACCGCCCACGCCTGAGACCACGGCGGCAATGCACCATGAGATGGCGAAGATCCGTTTGACACTAATTCCCATGGATTGAGCCACCTGCTGATCGGCGGCGGTTGCACGCATGGCAATGCCAGCCCGCGAGTATTTAAAGAAAAGCGCAAAAACTGCCATGAACAGGAGGGCGAACCCAAAGGTCCACAAATAGACTTCGGAGACAACTATGCCATGGAATTCTAGGGGCTCCTGAGGAAAAATCTGAGGAAACACTCTTATCTGGGTTCCCCAAAACAAGGTTACTATGCTCTTGAGCACCGTCGCCAACCCTATGGTCACCATGATAACCGTGATAATGGGTTCCCCGATAAGTGGCCTGAGCATAAGCCGTTCCACCAACAGACCGAGAAGAACTGAAAATCCCAAAGTCAGGCAAAAAGCCCAAACGAAGGGAATCTGAAAACGCACGATCACGTCGAGACAGATGTAAGCGCCTACCAGAACAAATTCGCCCTGGGCAAAGTTGATGACGCTGGTTGCCTTGTAAATGAGGACAAAACCCAAGGCAACCAGGGCATAAACACTGCCGATGACCAGTCCGGTGACTACGAGTTGGAGGAAATGAAGCAGTTCTGAACTCATGGGTACTCCCCTGCGCGCTTAGCGCCCAAAGACCCTTTTCAACCACGATACCCGGTCTGCCGCAGCATACTCCTCAGGGGGCAGCACGGTACGCACCTGCAGAGTGGTCCTCAAAGTGGCCGTCTTACCATCCTGGTAGCGGATCACTGATTCGATATCCAGGGCTTCGCGATCACCGTACAAGCCGGCGATTTCCTTGGCGTATTTCTCGCTGATGAATTTGCGGCGCACCTTCTTGGTGCGGGTGAGTTCTTCGTCGTCTGGATCCAGCTCCTTGTATAAAAGGAGAAACTTCTTGATCCTGGCCCCCTCCGGCAAGCTTCGATTGACCCGCACCACCTCCCGCTCGATCAGATCATAGACCTCAGGTTTGGCAGCCAGGTCAGTGTAAGTGGTGTAGCTTATACGACGATCCTCAGCCCATTTGCCCGTGTGCTTGAAGTCTATGCAAATCATGGCGGTTACGTAAGGCTGCTGGTGTCCTAGAACCACAGATTCGACAATATATGGGCAAAACTTTAATTTATTCTCAATGTACATGGGAGAAAATTGGGTACCACCCTCAAGACGCATTAGGTCTGAGATTCGGTCGATACAGATCAGATGGCCAGCCTCGTTTATGTAACCCGCATCTCCCGAGTGGAGCCAGCCGTCTATTAGAGTCGCCCGAGTGGCCTCAGGATCCTTGTGGTAGCCCTGGAAAAGCGCGGGACTTCTGGAGACTATCTCACCCACCCCCGAGGGATCAGCATTATCGATGCGGATTTCGGTCTCGGGAATGGGTTTCCCGACCGAATCAAAATCTATGTCCCCGTCCCTATGAATGCAGGAAATTCCCGAAATTTCGGTTTGGCCATAGATCTGCTTGAGATTCACGCCCAGAGCGTGAAAGAAGCGGAAAACATCCGGGCCCAAGGCGGCACCACCGGTAGAAGCGCTGCGTAGCCGGGAAAATCCCAAGCGGTCTTTGAGCGACCTGAATACCAGCAGATACATGAGGCCGTAAAGCAAACGCCAGTTCAAGGGAGGCTTCTGCTGTGCAAACTTGAAGTCGGCAATCCGGTAGCCGACCGGCATGGCCAGTCGATAGACAAATCGTTTGCTCCAGCTGGCATCCAGGTGTTTGACCATTACCGATCTGGAAAGCCCCTCCCAAACCCTCGGAGGCGAGAACATCACATGCGGGCCGATCTCGTAGAGGTCAGCAGTAGCTGTTTCCGGCTCCTCAGGAAAGTTTACGGTAAAGCCGATGGCCAGAGCACTGGATACCGCCATCATCTGTTCCCCGATCCAGGGCAATGGCAGAAAGGAGACGAATTCGTCGTCCTCACGTTTAGGGTCCACCGCATGCAGATTGAGAGCCATCCTTAGCATATTACGGTGGGTCAGCAGCGAACCTTTGGGGAATCCGGTGGTGCCGGAGGTGTATGAAATGAGGGCCACGTCAGTGTCCTTCAGCGCTGCCAGACTTTGGTCGAACTCTCCCGGGCGATCACGTTCATACTCTCTACCAAGCTCTTGCACTTCAGGAAAGTAGACAAGCCTTGAATCATCGTAACGGCGCATCCCCTTTTTATCGGTGTAAATGATCTTTTCCAGGCCCGTTAACTCATCCGCCATTTCTAGGACTTTGTCCACCTGCTCCTGGTCTTCTGCCACCACGATCCGGGCTTCCGAGTGGTTGATGATGTAGGCGACCTCCGTGAGGATAGAGTCCTGATAAATGCCTAGGGGGACGGCGCCGAGGGACTGTGCCGCCAACTCCGCGTACAGCCATTCGGGACGATTGTCACCAATAACCGCCAGTTTGTCGTCTTTGCCAAGTCCCAGCGCTTGCAGGCCCAGGGCAAAGTTCTTCACATGTTCATAGTATTCCTGCCAGGTCACAGACTGCCAAATGCCGAATTCTTTCTCACGCAGAGCCACCCGCTGGTTACCATAACGGTGCGCATTGCGCTTTAGTAGAGTTGGCAGTGGTGTTCCGTCAATGTTTTCCATTTTTTCGGTCAATTAATTTTCCAACCGTTTCAAATACCCAATTTGGAAAAGGCCTCATCTGAGCCACCCAGATAGGCATTGATGACGTGCTCGTTGTGTTGAATCTCCTCCGGCGACCCTTCAGCTATTTTGGTGCCAAAATCAAGGACAAAAATGCGGTCAGAGATGTCCATCACGACACCCATATCGTGCTCGATGAGAACAATAGTGACACCCTGCTCTTCGTTGATGTCCAGAATGAACCGCGCCATGTCTTCTGTTTCTTCCAGATTCATACCGGCCATGGGCTCATCCAGAAGCAGAATTTTGGGCCGCATGGCCAAAGCCCGAGCCAGTTCGACCCGCTTCTGCAAGCCATAGGGAAGTGTACCCACAATTTTTTTTCGGATGGCTTGAATCTCCAGAAGATCGATGACGCGCTCCTCCACTTCCCTTCGCAACCGCATCTCTTCTCTGCTCGCCTTTCCCCAATACAACGCCCCCGAGAGAAAGCCCGAGCGCAAATGGACGTGTGCACCCAGCTTGATATTGTCCAACACGGTCATTCCCTGAAACAGTTCGATATTCTGGAAAGTCCGCGCTATGCCCAGGTGCGCCACTTTGTGCGGAGAAAGCTGAGTGATATCTTTGTCTTCAAATAGAATTCTTCCCTGGTCGGGATAGTAGAATCGGCAAATACAGTTTAAAATACAGGTCTTACCAGCACCGTTGGGGCCTATGATCGCAAAAATTTCACCTGGATCCACCGACAGGCTGACGCCACTGAGAGCGGCCAAGCCGCCAAAACTTAGATGGAGATCTTGAACTTCCAACTGAATCATAACGTCGACTTCCAAGCTGGTTAGATCTGAGCGCAACCCCGAGTGGGGTAATCTGCCCTGAAATTGGTATGCGGGTAGCCAGTATAATGCAGACTTTGGCAATAGACAACAATAGCCTGGCAAAGCCTCAAATATCGAGGGTGGATCCTGCCCCAATTGAAAAGATCAGGAGTGGAAATCCTGCTGAAAGTCCCTATAATTTCTTCAATTTGGTTTGCTTTGTCAAGTTAATAACAAAGATCACTTTATCCTCTGAGCCAAGTCCTGTGGGTGTAGATTCCTTATTATCCGGCGATAGTATTGTTGGCCAATTTCCTCTTGACAACCTCAAGAGGAGGGGGATACGATTTTTTTGACTGTCCGAGTGATCTTTGTGGTGATAAATCGGGAATAATCTATGGCATCATCGGCTCTTCAGATCTCACCAGCTTGGTATGCTGTGTATGCCCAGGTCCGTCACGAGGGAAAGGTGTATACACGGCTCACTGCCAAATCCTTTGAATGCCTCTTTCCCCAGATGGAGCGCTGGAGTCGGCGCCGGGACCGACGTAAAAAGATCCAGGTGCCTATTTTCCCCGGTTATCTTTTCGTTCGCACCATACTGGACAATTATGAACAGGTGAAGATTCTGCAAACACCTGGCGTCGTTCGGCTGGTGCGGAACAAGGATGGTCCCCTTCCGGTACCGGATAACCAGATCAACAGCCTGATAACACTTATGGGCAACGCCCCCGCACTCACCAGTCACCCCTACTTGACGGAAGGCATGAGGGTCAGAATTGCCAATGGACCCCTGTATGGCTGTGAGGGCATCTTGGTTCGTAAGCGGGATGAGAAGGCCAGGTTGGTGGTGGCCATCGACATTATTCAGCAGGCGGTCTCTGTGGAATTGAGCGAAGAAGACGTTGAGCCCCTAACATTGTAAACGGATGAATGTTAATGGTTATACGTTATACGTTATAGGTTGTTATAAAATCCGCAATCAGAAGTCATCTCCCTATGCTTTTTCGCTATGCGCTCTGCGCTCTGCGCTCTGCGACCCGCAATCTGCAATCTACAATCCCACATCTCACATCCGAAATTGAATCCCGTCTCGTTCATCTCGCTGACCCATGGTGCCTAGTGCTTGGTGCCTAGTGCCTAGTGCTTGGTGCCTAGTTGTTCACATGAGATGCAGTGCAGATAAGAGATAGGGGCAGCTTCTCACATCATACCTGAGCGGTTTTGTACTGGGCCACTTTCCTTTGTGCCTCTGCGTGGTGGCGATTCTGGAAGAGAATCTCTTGATAGGCGTGTCTGGCAAGATCGGTCTGACCCATCTTTTCCAGAATTCTGGCACGGTGAAGAAGGGCCGCCTCATTCTTGGGTTCCAAGGCAAGGCACTGATCGAAGTAATGAAATGCCATCTCTAAATTCCGGACGTTCTCACCATGGGTGTAAAGCCATCCTAGCATGTTGTAGATGACCGGTTTGTAATCCACCACCTCCAGCGCCTGTTCAGCAAGCTCGACTGCTTTGACATCCAGACTATTCTCGGAATTCGCCGCCATCATTGAAATATATGAGCGTAAGAGAACGATAAAAACCCAAGGCTCAGGCATGGCGTCACTAACGGTGTACTCCACTTTCTCCAGGAGGCCTTCCTTTATGGAGTCAGGCATTGAAGGCAGGACTTCAAAGTTGACAAAGGAAATTACTTCGTAAACTGGTATTTTTTGACCCAAGCCTTTAAAAACCAGACTTCTTGGGTGACTGAAAGCAACGTTGATATGCTTGTTCTGCTGGCATCTCTTGTAGAGGCTGGCACCCACCATAATCTGGTAGACGCTTCCCTCCCGCGATGCAGACTCGATGCGCTTCGTCAGATTAATGGCGTAACCTTCGATGTTGGGCTGCGCCTTTCCTATCTTAACTCGCCATGGTCTAACATCTTTGATGACTTTGCCGCAATTTATGCCTACACCAATGCGTGACACCAACCGCCCTTCATTCAAAACTTTCTGGTTAAAAGCGGATGACAGCCAGGCAAGCTTGATCTTCGTGGCAATTAGCAGGGCGTTGAGAATGTCGTAACCCACATTTTCAGAGTAAAGGAACACTCTCAATTCGTCGCCCGAAATGGACCACTCCGAGTCGACGCCATCTCCCTGGTAGCCGAAATAGTCAATGTGGTGCGAGACGACCTCAAACATGGTGTTCTGAAAATCCACGAGCATATCGTCATATTCCAGCAAAGTGAGATTCTTTGCCAGCTCCGTGGAATTCATGAGGTCGGCGAACAGGATGGTGGCAATGTTCTCATTCATAGATTATAGCTCGAGGTCAATGGTGCCCTCTCTGATAAAGTCTTTCATCTTCTGAATTTCTTCTGCGAAGCCATTCAAGTCTTTTGCCATTTTTTCCAGCTCATTTCTACTTTCTTGGACTATTTTTCTAATGGCGTCATGGGAAGAACTGAACTTGGCAGCGGTGTCATCCACCGAAGCTTTTAGAGGGGTCACATTCTCCTCGAGCTCCCGGCGAATGGCTTCGCTCTTTTCATTCATTGCGTTGGCTTTTATCGCTAACTCGTTAAGTTTGCTCGTTAAGGGGTTTGTCTTTTCGAGGAGCATTTGCTTGACAGAGTTGAGCTTCTTATCCAAGCTTCCGAGCGTTTCCATCTGTTGTTGCTCCAGGGAGGCAACCTTTCTCTCCAGGTCATCCATCTTTTGCTTGGTCCTACGATGTAGAGCAACTGAAACAAATAAGATCAAGAAGATAATAGCGGCCAAGATAACATCGATGTACATTGCGCTTGAAGAGGCTTCTCCAAAAAACATATGCGCACTCACTCCTCTCTACCCAACCTGGTTACCCGGTAAGATTTTCCCAGATTCTAACTGGCAGCTGGAGAACAGCAAGAAAATGCATCACCCGGCTAGGTGAGTTTCTACCACTATATGGAGGTGATGCGGAACCAGCAATTTCTTCCATCTGTGCAAACAACCGGTCAGTAATGTGACACAGTCGCCAGGTATCTGTCAATGAACCAGACCTTGCCACATCAGACAGATCTCGAAAATTTTCAAACACTCCAGAAGATCAAACAATACAAGAAACGTGCCAGCATGCCCGGATATTAAAGCAGCCACGCCCGAGGGATTTGTCGACCAACGAGGGGGGTCTTGATGATTATGGTATTAGGTCAGTAGCCGGTATCTCAGATCCAGCGTGCTGAGGATTTTCGTTCAGCGCTTATTTCTATAACTGGTACTTAAATTACCTTGACTTCTAACTGCTGTCTCCTGTCATCTCTCCTCAGAACCTTTCAAGCGAATAGCTCGGGGACTGCTCGCAGCCGCTGCACGACCCTTTCCTTACCCACAGCTGCAAGTACATCAAAGAGACCCGGTCCAGCCGCTTGGCCGGTGACTGCAGCCCGCGCACCATTGATAAGGATCCCGGCCTTGATGTCCAACTCCTCCGCCAGTCCTCTTATTGACTGTTCCACCGTCTCGGCCGTGAACTCTCCAATTGATTGCAGCCGCTCCGCCATCAAGGGTAACCAATCTTTAAGGCTTTCATGCTTGAGAATGTTCTTCACCAGCACCTTTTCATCAATGGGGAAATCATCTGCAAAGTAGGCCCGTCCCAGATCTGCAAAGTCGTTGGTGGTGTGGTAACGGCTGCGAATCAGATCCACGGTTGAGGCAAACCAAGGCCGTTTGTCACCAGCAAAAGCTGGATCCCACAGCCCTGCAGCCTTCAGTTCTGCCTCCACATAAGGCAGCAACTCTTCCAGCGGCATGGTTCGAATGTAATGCGCATTGATGCTCAATGCTTTGGGATCCGTGAAGAACTTGGGATCATCTTTACGGATATCGAATACCGAATTGGCACGGTTGATCCCCGCGAGGGAAAAAGCATCAATGAGTTCGCTCCTGGAGAAAAACTCCCGGTTGTCTGAGGTGGACCAGCCCAGTAGTACGAGAAAGTTGACCAGGGCCCAGGGCAAGAAACCTCTTTGGCGATAGTACTGTACGGCCACCACCTCGCCGTGCGCCCGCTTGGATATCTTACGCTTCTGGGGATCTAGGGTAAGGGGCATGTGGGCAAACTGCGGCAACCTTTCCCCCAATGCTTCATATATAAGAACCTGCTTGGGCGTATTGGCCAGATGGTCCTGCCCTCGAATCACGTGGCTGATTCGATCCCGGATATCATCCACGGCATTGGATAAGATGTAGAGGGGTAAGCCGTTTGAGCGGACAATAACGAAGTCTTCAAGATCACGATACTTCTTCTCGATAACCCCGTAGACCGCATCCTCGAAAACCACCCCACCAGGACCCCGGGGGACCTTGAACCGAATCACATACGGTCTTCCCTCTGCTTCCAACTTGGCAATTTCCTCACTTGAAAGATTGCGGCAAGTGCCATCGTAGTGGAAGTCTTCCTTTCTTCTTTTCGCCTCTTCCCGCTTGTGCTCCAGTTCTTCCTGGGTGCAGAAGCATTTGTAAGCATGGCCGCTCTTCAGCAGCCTTTGTGCCGCCTCTCGATGCTCCTCGGCATAGGCCGTCTGGAAATAGGGCCCTTCCTCCCAAGTGATACCCAGCCACCTCAGCCCGTCCACGATGCCCTGAATGGACTCTTGCGTTGACCGCTCGGCATCGGTATCTTCGATCCGAAGAATGAGTTTGCCCCCTGTTTTCTGGGCATAGAGCCAGTTGTAGATGGCGGTTCTGGCCCCGCCGATGTGCAGGTATCCCGTCGGACTGGGGGGAAAACGAACTCTTATTTCGCCTTGATCACCCATTATTGCTGCCTTTGTGCCAATTCAATACGTTTGTTATCTCGTTATTATACCAACCGCATCACTGCTTTTGGCTCTAGTTTATCGCAATTTTGCTTAGCCTCCAAACTCCTGTGACCTGTATATTGTCTAATTGTTTCATCAGCGAATCGCATATCAACCAACTTGGTTGTTTTATGACTACCCAAAGAATCCGCTTTCCATTAAATATTAACCGCTTTCATTTTCTTGTAGCGCGCTGTGAATCTTTTGCGCCAACTTCGGACTGATGCCTGGTACCCGGCTTATTTCTTCAACTGAAGCGGAAGCCAGACGTTTTACAGACCCGAACCGCTGCATCAAATCCCGGCGCCGTTTAGGCCCAATGCCTGAGACCTCATCCAAGAGAGATTGGAGCGCTTCTCTTCGATGTCTCTTCTGGTAGTAAGTTATTGCAAAACGGTGCGCCTCGTCACGCAGACGGCCCAACAGAGAAAATAAAGGCGGGTCATGTTTGAGCAGCAGCGGATTTTTTCTGCCCGGCAAATAGAGCCGGTCACCCAGGTTCCGGTCAGCCTTTGCTGTGGACCGCGGAGTCTTTGCCAAACCTACCACCTGAATGAGTCCGTCTAAATCTAGGTTCTTAAGAACTGCCAGTGCCTGATTGAGTTGTGCTTTTCCTCCGTCTACCACCAGCACGTCCGGCAGTATCTTGGCGTCCCGGACATCGGTGAAACGGCGGTTGAGCACCTCCGCCATCATCGCCGTATCGTCTATCTGATCCACATCCCTGATGCGATAGCGACGGTAAGCGGACTTTTCCGGCTCACCATCCTTGAAGACGACAAGCGAGCCCACCGAAAACTGACCGCGTATATTGGAAATATCCACACACTCCAACCGATGAGGAAAAACGTCCAATCCCAGACGTTCCCGCAACCGCTCCAGGCCAATCATGGGATCGGTGGCCCCTGCCATCTCTCTCAGCAGATGATTGGCTGCATTGTGAGCTGCCATAGCCAGCAACTGGCGGCCTTCTCCTCTTTTGGCAACGCGCACATTCACCCGTTGGCCTCTCAGGTCGGCCAGCCATTCAGCCAGCAATTGTTGTTCTGAAATGGGCTCACGGATCAGTATTTCTTCCGGAATGGCCCTCCCCTTTTCATAATACTGCTGAATGAATGCACGCACCGCCTCGGAAGCACCGCTCTGGGGGGTGATGAATGAAAAGGCACGACTACCCACCATGCGACCGCCTCTGATAAATAATACTGCAAGTGCTAGGTTGTCCCCCTGTTCGTAAGTAGAGATCACGTCTTGATCGCGAAAATGTGAAGATGCGACCAGTTGTTTTTCCAAGGTTCTTTCTACAGCCTTTAGCCTGTCTCTGTACATGGCCGCCTTCTCGAATTCCAGGGCTTCGGCAGCTTTTTCCATCTCCTCCTGTAATCTTTTTTGCAGGTCCTGCGTCCGGCCTTTTAGAAAAAGCACTGCCTGCTCAACCACGGGTCCGTAATCATCTGGAGATACGGTGCCGGTGCACAATCCCATACAACGACCCATCTGATGGTTCAAGCAGGGACGCTCCCGCTGTTGAAGCTTGCGCCCTTTGCACTGCCGCAAGGGAAACATGCCATGCAGCACTTTAAGAGTTTGCCGCACTGCCTGCGCCGAAGCGTAAGGACCGAAGTAGAGGGCACCGTCTTTGCGAATACGCCGCACCAATGTCAGCCTGGGATATTCTTCCTTCTGATCCAGACGCAAAACCAAATATCTTTTGTCATCGCGCAGCACCACGTTGTAGCGAGGGCGATGCCGTTTGATGAGGTTGGACTCGAGAATTAGGGCCTCTTTATCTGTAACTGTAAGAATAACTTTTAAATCGGCTACCTTGGAAACCAGCACCCGGGTCTTCGGTGAAGTGTGGTTCTTCTCACGAAAATAGGATAGCACCCGTTTGCGCAGATCTTTCCCCTTACCCACATAGATAATCTTTCCCTTGGCATCCTTCATCAAATAGACACCCGGGCTTGAAGGTAGGTTATCCAATTTATCCTTCAGTTCTGAATTCACAGCCATCCTGACGTATCCAAACCTCGTTTCTTGATACCGTTCGACACTAGGCAGTAAGCACTAGGCACTATTTCGCTTCTCAGGAGCTGTCGAAATGGGCCAATCTTCTTTCACCGCGTCTCCGTTTCCCCCTGTCACCGCGTCGCTTGAACCTGCCCGCTGGTTCCTGCGCTCTGCGCCCTAATACACTTCCAACCTCTGTTTTTTGAGATCCCTTATCTCATCTCGCAAGCGGGCCGCTTCCTCGAACTCAAGACTCGCAGCAGCCTCTTGCATCTGTTTCTCCAACCCCACAATGTGCTGGTCAAGGTCCTCAACCGTTTGATATTCAACTATTATTTCAGCGACAGTGGGCACGGTCACATAGTCTCCTTCATATACTGAATCTAAAATATTGTGAATCTCCTTGCGAATGGTCTCCGGCGTTATCCTGTTCATTTCGTTGTATTCTGATTGCAGCCGACGCCTCCGGTTGGTCTCCTCTACCGCCCTGGTCATTGATGGGGTGGTTTCGCTACCATAAAGAACGACTTCTCCCGCCACATTGCGTGCCGCTCTGCCGCAAGTCTGGATAAGCGATCTCTCCGAACGAAGAAATCCTTCTTTGTCCGCATCTAAAATGCATACCAATGATACTTCCGGAATGTCCAAACCTTCACGTAGCAAATTGATACCGACCAGCACATCGAAACGGCCAAGTCGAAGATCACGAATAATCTCAACTCGTTCAATGGTGTTAATATCGGAGTGAAGATAACGCACCCGTACCCCCAGATCGGTTAGGTACTCGGTAAGATCCTCGGCCATCCTTTTGGTCAACGTGGTGACCAGGACCCTTTCGTTGCGTTCTACTCGGAGTCTAATTTCTGCAAGGAGATCATCAACCTGATGCTCCGCGGCGCGTACGCTGATCTTGGGGTCCATAAGTCCAGTTGGCCGGATAATCTGTTCCACCACCACTCCCTGGGCTTGCCTCAACTCATAATCGGCAGGGGTGGCAGAGACATAGATAACCTGGGGCACTACGCTTACGAATTCCTCAAATGATAAAGGCCGGTTGTCCAGCGCGGAAGGGAGCCTAAAACCATATTCCACCAGAGTGAGCTTTCGAGATCGATCTCCGCGATACATCCCCTGGAGTTGAGGGATAGCGATGTGGCTTTCGTCTATGAAAAAGAGGCTATCCTCCGGATAGTAATCCAGCAAGCAGGGCGGCGGTTCTCCTGGACTACGGTCGGTCAAATGGCGCGAGTAATTCTCAATACCAGTGCAGTAGCCTAATTCTTGTAGCATTTCCAGGTCGAAACGGGTTCGTTCCTCCAGTCGCTGGGCCTCTAGAAGTTTTCCTAACTTCCTCAACTCACCCAGTCTCTCTTGGAGTTCAGCCCGGATAGCCTGAATGGCCTGGTCCAACATGGGCCGCGTCGTCACGTAATGGCTTGCCGGATAAACTGCCAGGCGCGAGAGCTCCCTCATGCTTCGACCCCAAAGCGGATCAATTTCGAGTATGCGCTCAACCTCATTGCCAAAGAACTCGATGCGCACAGCCCTCTCTTCCTCGTAGGCTGGGAAAATTTCCACCACATCTCCCCGTACTCTGAAGGTCCCGCGGTGGAAGTCCATATCATTACGCTGATAGTGGATTTCAACCAATTTTCTGAGCACCTTTTCCCGCTCAACCTCCTGACCCCTGTCAAGATGCAGCAAAAGTCCCTGGTATGCCTCTGGAGATCCCAGTCCGTAGATACAAGAGACGCTGGCGACGATAATGACATCGCGACGTTCAAGGAGTGAACGGGTAGCTGAGTGCCGCATTTTATCGATGGCTTCATTGATTGATGCGTCCTTGGCAATATAGGTGTCCGTGTGGGGAACATAAGCCTCTGGTTGGTAGTAGTCATAGTATGAAACGAAGTACTCCACCGCATTTTCGGGAAACAATCTCTTGAATTCACCATAAAGTTGTGCCGCTAGAGTCTTGTTGGGGGCGATCACCAGAGTTGGCTTTTGAACTTGGGCGATAATGTTTGCCATGGTAAAGGTTTTTCCCGAACCAGTGACTCCCAAAAGCACCTGGTGCTTGAGGCTGCGCTGCACGCCATCCACCAACGCTTCAATCGCGCCAGGCTGATCTCCACGCGGCTCGAAATCTGTCATCAATTGAAAGGGTCTCATTATCTGGTCACCATGTTATCAACTTGCCGAGCCCACAATATCTTGAAAAAATTATAGGACTTGCCCTGGGTTGTGACAAGCGCGAAAGAACAAAGCACCTTTCAGCTGGTAGCTGTTAGCTTACAGCGGGCAGGAATAATTAGGGACTGGACTCTGCAAGCGAAAGCTGATTTTTTTCTCCTATCCGTCAACCCTTCACCTTTCACCGCTCCACCTATTACCCATTGAATAGTCTTCTGTTGAACAATATAATGCGTTGGTTGGTTATATCAAAAAATATATTACGAACGCGAAAGGAGCCGCGATTATGACTACCATCGATCCT
>CP070735.1:1098216-1101915 GCA_020347625.1 Deltaproteobacteria bacterium | reverse complement strand
CTGAAATTGTGGAAATTGCGTGTTCGATTCACCGGCGTAACATCCACCAGAGTGATGAGCTCATTGTCCGGCTCGACTAAATCTGTCACTCCGGCGGCCTCTTCAAACTGGTCTGGGTTCCGCGTGTTCAGCGTGCTTTCTCCCAAACGTCTTCCTCGATTGATCACGCGACTCATCAGTAATGCCCGGTCGTTAGAGGAAACATACACCGTAAGGTTACGGGTCAGGGCGGCGATCTCCAGTTTGAACTGGCGGTTGAACTCGTCGCGATCGACGTCCGGCGCCGTCAGCACCACGTCCTCGATCTCGGTTTCTGCATCGGCGAGGTCCGCCTGCTGGTAAAGCAGGCTGAAGGCATGGGCGACCACTTGTGCACCCATGCTGTTCGCCACCAACCACAGGCGGTCAGGCTGGATTTCCCGAATGATCAGCCCCAGGGTGCTGGCGAGTTCCGCCCCGGAATCTTTAGCGATCTGGCGGGCGCGCCGATAGCCTCTCAACGCTGATCCCTGGTTTCCGGGCCAGTCGAAAACCAGTACCGGCGAATTGATGTCTAGGACGTGGCTCAGGAAAGCGGTCTTGCGCAGGCCGGAGACAAAAGCCTCTCTGAATCCGTGCACAATGATCAGCAGCGATCGATGCGGTGATTGTTGAACCAGCGTGCTTACTTGCGTAACAAACGCTGCCCGGTCCAGGGGTTGCACGTCACGCAGCTGGATTTCCTCGTTTTGGAACCACTCGGTGGGATCGATGAGCATGCCGAGGCCCAGCGACGGCTCAATCCTGGTATCAAAAAAACCGAACTTGAGCGTTTCCTCCCGTTCCCTCCCGAAGCGCTCCTCAAGCGGGCCGTCATGGGGTCCCGGATTTCGATTGGTGACATAAAAAAACCGATATTCTCCCTCTTCACCCAATTGCGCTACGATCATCCGCCGGAACTGAAAGGCTTCGGCGCGTTCCAAAGCCAGACGTGTGGGCCGATAGAAAAAGAGCACCAGCCCGATGAGAATAAGCACGAGCAGAGCGGTGCCCATAAGCATTCGTCGTTTGAAGCGAGTCATCAAGTATCCCTTTTGGCGCTACCCATTTTTTTACCTTTTATTCTTCTCCCTTCAATCTATCCACAATAATCGGCACCGCTGGAGGCATACGCTGGCTGCTTTTAGTGATATTTCGAATCATTGACAGGTGGGTGCCTTCCACGGTTCGGTGCTCTACCCCTTCCAGCCGAGTGGATTCAACGGTCACCAGGCCGTCCCCCAATCCATGAGTCATTGACATCATATCTTCACCAAGTTCATCGACCCATTCTTGTTGATCAGCGGACATTTTTTGACGTAAGTAGCTAAGCCAGCGGTTAATGTCGCTTTCGTTCCAGGGGCTGGTAATTCCGGCGATAATCAACATATCCACCCCCTCCGGATGAGGCCGCTTGTTTAACTCTGTCAAAAAACGGCTTCCTGGCAGCAAGTCGATTTTGGCCTCGCCAGCGCCGTCGATAATTGCTCCCAGCCAGATGGCTTCACCTTTTGTCAACCGGATTAGATGATCGCGCATTTCCGTAAACACACGGAATCGAGCCAATTGCGATCCGTGGTTGGGTGTCCCCACCATAATGAGCGCCGCTACCTCGGGCACCAGTCTGTTTCTTGCCGATCTGCTATATTCTATTTCCGGGCTGGTGAGCATTTCTCGGGAGACCAGACCGCCCATGCTGTGAGCCACAATGGAAATGCGCTGGATGCCGAGCTGTTTGAGCCCCTTCAACTCCTCGAAGAACAGGCGGGCCGACTCCACGATGGGCTGGTCATTGGGATATTGCATCAGCCACACATTAAAATCTTCTTTTACCAGCTCAGGTGCGAGACTTTGCCACACCTGGCCGGGATCGTCCAGACCGTGAACCAGAACAACGGATTTTCGCTCCAGAGCCATCCCGCCGGGTGCTTCCCCATCCGCTTCAAAGTAAAACAATCCGAATGTCTGGTAGAACTTAGCTGTCTGTTCCGGAAATCTTTCTTTCACGGCCTCCCGAAGTTGACGGCGCAGCTTTTTTTCTTCTTCCCGATAAAGGTTTGTAAACAACTGCCATAATCCGATTAGCAAAAGAATACCGGTGATGACCCAAAGCCAGCGTTTTTTTCTTATCCTTCTATTTTTCTTGTCATTCATAGATGTTCATTGTTGAAATCAAGTTGCGGCGGGTGATTAATTCTTCTCAAAAGATGATCTGACGCCATTGGGTCAAACTTGTTCAACCCTTCAGAGCAGGACAGCAACAAATCCAAACACACCGATGAGCAGCAGAATAATCGCCGTAATCATCGCCAAAGGAAAGGGTTCGGTATATACGAACTCCCCACGTTCAATTTGCTTGAGAATGCGCCGAACTGGATGTTTTGTGGGTCAAAGTATCTGGCAAAGGAAAACAGCCATTAGGTCTTCAGCCAGCCAAAATCGGAGAAGTGTGGGTCTTGCGCTTTGATCACATCTATCACTTTTTTGTCCTTATCGGCGATCTAGAACAGAAACCTCGTAGTTAATAATTAAGCTCTGACCCCATTTTTGTTGTGAACTTAATTTCAGTGCATCCCCAGCAACCAGCGAGTAGCATAGGCCAGTAAGAATGCGGCGGCCAATCCGCCACACCAAAGTACAACAAACCATAGCCACTGTTGCTGCTTCTTAGTAAATGGTTTCATGGGATGCTTTACCTCTGAATACGTAATAACAATAGCCTATATAGCCAAGTACCACGGGTAGCATAACGACGGTGCCAACCAACAGCAAAGATTGAGATTCCGGTGCTGCTGCCGCCTGCCAGATGGTAATTTCAAAGGGCACCACGTAGGGCCACAGACTGATACCCAGGCCGATGTATCCCATAAGAAAAAGGCCAACACTCAATAAAAAAGGCCGATATTCACGCTGCTTACGCAAATCGCGCCAGATGGTCACAAACATGGCAGCCGTTAACAGGGGTACGGGCAACAGCATGAAGATATTGGGCGAACTAAACCACAAGGTTTTCACATCCGCATTCATTAGCGGCATGCACAAGCTCACCAGCGCCATGAAAACGGCAACATAGAACAGTAAATAGTTGGCGCACTTTCGCGCCCATTCTTGGGTGGTCCCATCAGTTTTCATCACCACCCAGGTGGCTCCCAGTAAACCGTAACCACACACCAGGGCAAGTCCTGTCATAACACTGAAGGCGTTTAGCCAATCAAAAGGGCCACCGGCAAAGCTTCGACCATCCACCTCAATCCCCTGAACGATTCCACCGAGGAACATACCCTGCATAAAGGCTGCAACAAGGGAACCAAAGTGGAAGGAATAATCCCACAGTCTCCTGGATTTTCCCGTTGCCTTGAAGCGAAATTCAAAGGCAACCCCCCGGAAAATCAGGCCGAGAAGCATGATGATCACGGGCACATAGAGAGCCGGCATCATGACTGCGTATGCCAAAGGAAATGCTGCAAACATTCCGCCACCGCCGAGGACCAGCCAAGTCTCATTACCGTCCCAAAAGGGAGCAATTGAGTTCATCATCCGGTCGCGGCATTGATCAGAAGGAGCAAAAGGAAAGAGAATACCAACACCCAGATCAAACCCATCCAGCAACACATACAGGAGGACGGCCGTTGCAATGAGGACAAACCACACGACGGGCAAGTTTAAAAAGCTTGCGAAACT
>CP070735.1:1092661-1098116 GCA_020347625.1 Deltaproteobacteria bacterium | reverse complement strand
CGAACCTCTGACCTGCGGATTCGAAGTCCGACGCTCTATCCGGGCTGAGCTACGGGCGCACAAGAGAAGGACAGGTTTGCTTATAGGAAATCGGTTACTAATTGTCAAGGTTTTTCCTGGACCGTCCGGATAAACAGTGAACCATAAATTGTAAAGGGATTTAGTGGCCCCTTCAACGGTTTACCGTATACCGTTTACCGCCAACTGCTTATT
This sequence comes from Deltaproteobacteria bacterium, assembly GCA_020347625.1. Classification (GTDB taxonomy): domain Bacteria; phylum Desulfobacterota; class Syntrophobacteria; order BM002; family BM002; genus BM002. The sequence continues at coordinate 1,097,903 of CP070735.1, read as the reverse complement.
GTCTAGTGGTTGGCATGAATAGCTAACCGTTGCTTCTGTCTAATTGTTATTTTTTTGTAATATCTACGGCTACATTTACCAGACAGTCTTCCTTGACTAGGGTGGGTCCTTCTGTTAGTTTTTGCTGACGCGTAACTTGGCTTACAAGACTAAAATCGACGAGGAGCGGTGAAGTTTTTCGCTTCTTGTGTGGATTGAGAGTTAAATGCAACGTTCGGAAGATCGTGGAGGAATCTCATGAAGCTTGAAGGGAAAAAGATAATCGTCCTGGTGGAGGACCTCTATCAGGAACTGGAAGTATGGTATCCACTGCTGAGAATGAAGGAGGAGGGCGCTGAGGTGACCACTGTTGGTACCGAGGCTGGTGTCACCTACAAGAGCAAGACTGGATACCCTGTTGTCTCGGATGCAGCCTCCGTGGATATACGTGTCGAAGATTATGACGGGATTATCATTCCAGGTGGATATGCACCGGATCTGATGCGTCGACATTCGGCCACGGTCAAATTGGTCCGAGACGCTTCTAAGCAAGGCAAGGTGGTGGCTGCCATCTGTCATGCGGGCTGGATGCTTACCTCTGCCGACATCGTCAAAGGTCGGAAGGTGACCGGGTTTTTCGCCATCCGGGATGACTTGGTACATGCCGGGGCTGAGTATGAGGATGCCGAGGTAGTGGTGGATGATCGTTTAATTACCTCGAGAAAACCTGACGACCTGCCGGCTTTCTGCCGGGAGATTATTCGTGCGTTGGTATAGATGATTAGTTGTTTGGTGACCGATGCCCTCAGACCTCACGGGCAATAATTTGGACACTTAACCCTCTTTTGCAACTTTTGGCCCGCAACCTGCATCCCGAAATGCAGCGGGCATTGAATGGCAAGGCCGTCTTCTGTTCAGCTTAAAAAATGGCTGTGTATAAGCTTACCGAGGCCGGTATGCAAGCGAAACCTTATTTCGAGATAGTGTTCGGCTCCAGCGGCCGTTGGCTGCTCAACAAGTTGTACCGAATTTCAGACCTGTTTGGTTTTTTTGTGGTTTGTGTCAAGACCGCTTTTAGCTACAGAAAAACCGGCCGGCGGCTAATGGTTCGCACCACTATCCAGCAAATCTATTTCACCGGTTTCGAGTCACTCGAACTTATCAGCTTGATAGCCTTGCTGGTTGGTGGGCTGGTGGTTATCCAGGGTATCGCTCAATTGACCAGAGTTGGCAGCCGCGAGGTTTTGGCTTCCTTGCTCAGTGTCGTTATTATCCGTGAGGTGGGACCGTTGCTCACCGCCGTCATTGTCACGCTGAGATCCGGTACGGCCATTGCAATAGAGATGGGCTACATGACCGTACTCCGTGAAATCGAGAGTATCGAGATGCAGGGCATCAACCCCATGCATTTACTGGCAATACCGCGGTTGGTGGGAGTCACTGTAGCGGTAGTATGTTTGATCCTCTTTTTCGATGTGCTGAGCATGTTTGGCGGATTTGTTGTAGCCTGGGCTTTAGTTGACGTCCCCCTCTGGACTCTTTTCAATGACCTCGCCCGCGCTGTAACCGGTACGGACTTTATTGTGGGTTCAGTAAAGGCATTTTTGTTTGGGGTAACCATAGCTCTGGTCTGTCTCTATCACGGATTCAAAACAGGGGATGCGATTACCAATATTCCGCCACAAGTGTCCCGTGCCGTGGTGGATTGTTTCCTTATTTGCATATTCTTTAACGTATTGATTTCAGCCTTATTTTACCTGTAAGGGATTAATGCATGACGCATATTCCATATCTGATAATGAAATTTGTTGGGGTGAAATTTGAAACCCTGATCTGGATACCCGAGGCTTTGAACTCATGAGCGAACCCATCCTATCTTGTGAAAATATTGAGTATTGTGAAGGTGATAGCTGTCTGTTTAAGGACGTATCATTTCAGTTGAATCGAGGCCAGCGGGCCGTGGTGCTGGCTGAGCCCCACCGCTATGCCACTACCCTGTTAAAGATCTGTGCCACTCTGACTGCGCCAACCGGCGGTCAGATTCGCTTGTTCGGCCGTACTTTGGAGGAGATGGACAAGCAGGATATTTACGAAGTACGGCGGCGGATTGGCCTGGTTCGCCGAGAAACCTCCCTGGTGAGTAACGTAACAATACTAGACAACGTCAGCCTGGGGCTTCAGTACCATGAAGAGATTGACCGGGAGGAGGCTCACGAACAGGTAGCGGATTTGCTCAGACAGTTCGAGCTCTATGAGGATCGGTTCTTGCGGCCTGCCCAACTTACTTTCGAACAACGGCGCTTGGCTGTTTATGCCCGGGAACTGGCAAAAAAGCCCCAGCTAATACTTCTGGAGCACCCCTCTTTGGACTTGGGAGAAAGGGTTTACGGGCTGCTTTTGGAGATTTTCAAGACCTGTAGCATCGAAGATGGCTGTGCCTTCCTGGTGTCCAGCATTAAGCCGGAAGTGGTCAAGCACTGGGGTGAGTGGGTATTGATCTTTGATAAGGGTCGGTGTGAACACCTCGAGGGTGATCAATTCGATCACGCAGGCTACCGAACCTCGATGAGAGGGCGCGGCGCGCAATTGTCAAGAGAATGGAGAGATCAATGAGGCTCCAGTATAGTAGTATGGAGAAACTGACCGGGGCGTTTATCCTCTTAACCCTGTTGATCCTTCTATTCACCGTAGCCGTTGTGGGACGTGGTAAGAACTGGTTCCGCAAACATATTACCTACTATACCACCTTTAAAGAGGGGTATAACCTAGTCACTGGATCACGGGTTAAGCTTTTCGGTACGGATATTGGCAGTGTGACGGATGTGGAACTCACTGAAAACAACCTGGTCAGGATGAGAATCAGGGTTCTTGCCGCCTATGCTTCCCGGATTCGCATCGACAGCATAGCCACTGTGGAAAGCCCCACCTTTATCGGCAGCGAGTTTATAGCTCTCACTCCAGGCAGTGCAGATGCACCTGTAGTACCTCCCGGGGGAAACATTATTTCAAAGGAAAAAAAGAAATTTACGGAGTACCTCGAGGAGTACGAGTTCGAGAGAACTCTGAAGCTAGTCCGCGATATTCTTAAAAATCTAGTTACAATCACGACTCAGTTACAGGACAGTACCGGGCCCCTGTTTGGGACCCTGGAAAATATTAGGCAGCTCTCCACCACGGTTAACGAGGGCGAGGGCACATTAGGCCTAATTATCAAGAGTGATGAACTCTACCAAAATATAATGAGCGAGCTAGATTCCATTGGTAAACTTGTGGCTTCACTTCGAAAGACCGTCGACCATTTTTCGCAGGCGGGTGCCGATTTTGAGAAGACTGCGAAGAATGTGGAGGAATTTACTCAAGGGGCTACTGAGATGACAGACAAGATTCAGGAGCTTCTGGAAAGGTTGCTTAGAGTCAGTGTCCTCTTGGAGAGGGCCATGACGGATGTTCCTGAGATAAGTCGCCAGGCGAGGGAAGGAATGCGTGAAGTGAACCGCATCTTGGATTCAGTCAAGGAGAATTTTCTGATCAGGCCCAATTTACCGCCGGCTGCCGCCCCAGAAAGCCACGGCCTCGAGATAAGAGGAGATCAGTAGTGATGCTTGATCATACCCGCTGTAGAGCCTGCTCCATACAAAAAATCAGTGGCCTTGTTGCTCTGGGGGTTTATGTGTTGCTTTTGATGGTCGGTTGTGGCGGTACCCCGAAGAACCAGGACCAGGATCCCCCCCGGCTGGCAGAAGCCAAATTGTTGGCCAGTCAAGGAAGTTACTGGTTCCAGCGGGGATGTTTCGAGAAGGCAGAACGATATTTTTATGAAGCTTTGGAAGCCAGCCAGCTGGTGGATAATTTGGAGGAAATGGTTCGGGTGCACAATAACCTTGGCGCAGTGGCATTGGCTCAGGACCACTATGTGGAGTCAGCCGAGCACCTGCAACAAGCACTGGAGCTAAATCGCTTGTTAAAGAGCACCAGGGAGGAGTCCCTTACACTGGGTAATTTGGGGAGTCTGGCTTACAAGGCAGGGCGGTACGATGAGGCTGAAGAGTTATGGGAAAAAGCGCTCACGGTAGCAATGAAAGATAGCCGGAAGACCGGTCTGGCAATGCATTTGAATAGTCTGGGGATGCTGAAGCGAGAGCAGGGTCGACTAGATGAGGCCGAGTCAGTGCTCAAGAAGGGTTTGAATGCAGCGAAGCACACAAAGGGGCCAACTCTGGCTAACAGTCATATGCAACTTGGACTTGTGGCCCAGGCCAGGGGTGACTTAGCAGGCGCAGAGAAACAATTAAGCAAGGCACTTGAAATTGACAAGGATGCTGAGAATCCAATAGGAATAGCACAAGGTCTTGAAAAACTTGGACTTTTACACCAGACACAACAGTCGTGGGAGCAGGCAGCTCTCGAGTTTGATCGTGCCATACGTCTTTACGCCAACCTGGGAGATATGGATAAGGCTCAATATATCTATGAGCTGCTGAAGGTTAACCAGACAGAAGGGGGTGTGCCAGAGTCATTGGAACCATACAAACCACTATTGGTGTTTCCGCATGAATTCTGGGAATCTCCCGTTTGCCGTTAAGCGCACAGCGTCGAGATGAGACGGGAGATCGAGCGAGAAGAATGACTGCCCGCTGAGTGCTGTGAGCTGCCAGCTATCACAGCGTCACCCAGTTGCACTGCGGAGGTGGACTGAATTGAGGATGCAGGCGGTGTTAGATAATGGCGGGCTGCATACAAGGGTGACGCTGTCCTGGAATTGGGGTGAGTGAAGGGATTCGAACCCTCGACCTCCGGGGCCACAACCCGGTGCTCTAACCTGCTGAGCTACACCCACCACCAAAAAGGGCAGGCTCTGGCCTGCCTTAAACTTTAAATAGCACACCGACCGAATCCTGACAAGGACAATTTGATGGGATCCAAAGTCCCGAAGTCCGAGGGGACGAAGTAAAAGGAGGGAGCTCTTTGAAAACCTATTTGGTTACCGGTGCTGCTGGTTTTATCGGCTTCCATGTGAGCCGAGCGCTGCTGGAACGAGGCGATCGTGTGATCGGTCTGGACAATCTCAACGACTATTATGACGTCTCGCTAAAAGAGGAGCGGTTGCGTCTCCTCAAAGACCACCAAGAATTCGACTTCTACAAGGAAGATCTGGCCAATATGGACGGGCTCACCACAGTTTTTGTCGACAACCACATTCAGGTTGTGTGCAATATGGCGGCGCAGGCAGGTGTTCGCTACTCACTGGTTAATCCCTTTGCTT
>CP070735.1:1083474-1092561 GCA_020347625.1 Deltaproteobacteria bacterium | reverse complement strand
TTTGAGGAGATTCTGAGTTTCTTTGTCACCTCCTGTGCTGGCAGTTCCTCCTTCTCGTCTAGAGCGTCGCGGGCATTCATAATCAGATTAAGAAAAACTTGCTCCAGTCGATTGCGGTCTCCTTTGATGGGTGGCAGTTTTTCATCCAGTTCGAGCTCCACGTCTATACCATGTACTTCTAACTGGCGGCCCAAAACGGTGAAGGTCCCGCGGATACAGTCATTTAGCTGGACGTTTACCTTGCGAATGTCAGTCTTGCGGCCGAATTGGCGGAGATGGTTGATGATCAGAGATGCACGATCCACCTGACTGTCCATCTCTTCAGCCAAGTCTCTTAGAATCTCGGGAGCCACCGACTCGTGCTGATTTATCTTCTTTGTTAGAAAGCTGGCAGATGTCTTGATCACTGAAAGGGGCTGATTCAACTCATGGGCAACACCGGCAGACATTTCTCCTAAAGTTGCCATCTTGCCAGCTTGGATCAACTGCTCTTCGCTCTTTACTCGTTCGGTCACATCGGAGGTGGTAACTATTACCGTATCCTGTCCTAGATCTTTGAGGCTGGAGAATCTTATGTTCACCAGGATAGAGTCATCATTTTTTGTAAGGTGTCTAACCTTCAAGACCGCGCCTTCCTTGTCCCAGGCGACTTTCCTCAGCCGATCCCACTCCAGGGGTTCAGCCAAATCCAGGAAGCTTTTTCCTAATAGCTGTTCTTTCTCATAGCCGTAGGATTTTAATGCGCGTTCGTTGGCGTCTTGGATCTCTAAGGTATTGAGATTAAAAACAAAGATCGGGTTGGGATCACTGTTGAAAAGGGTCCTGTACTTTTCTTCTGAGCGTTTCAGTTCCTCTTCTAGTAGCCGCACTTGAGTGATATCCGTTGACATTTCTATGGCGGCCATCACTTCACCCTCTTCATTGAAAATGGGAGAAGTGGAAACCAGTATGTAAACGGGATTGCCATCCTTGCCCAGCACCACTTCCTCGCTGAACTGAGGCTGACCGGTTTTAAAAGTATTGTCCACCGGACATATGCCACATATCTCGTCTCTACCCTTATAGGCTCGATAGCAGTATTCCCCGAGTCGATCGCCAAAACGCTCTTGAAAGACTCTGTTTACTTGGATGATGCGAAAGTCTCGATCCTGAACGCTGATCTGACAGGGCACCTCTTCAAAAAGGGTCTGATACTCTTCTTTACTTCTCTCAAGGGCTTGAGCTTGAGCCCTGACGTTCTTCCGCATCTCGTCGAAGGAACGGGAAAGGTCGCCTATCTCATCCTGGGTAATTGGCCCCACTGTCTGATTGTAGTTTCCACTGGAAATCTGTTTGGTGGCCGAGAGCAATCGGCTTATTGGTCGGTTTACAAAGTAGAGAATGCACCCGGCCACAATTGCGGTAACAACGAGAAATATTAAGGAGGCAAAGAAGATGACCTTTTGCTTTGTGGCTAGAACTTCTTTATCCAAAGCCTTCAGGGAGAGACCGATATCCAAGACCCCCAGGACAGTCTGTTTCTCGGGATGATAGTGGCATGCAGCCTGCCAGCAGCTGGGCTCGTTATATATTGGGTTGATTATACCCAGTACCCGATAGCCTGTCGGACTCAGGTAGGTGCGGCTTCGGTCTGTCGTACTCAACCGTTCCAGGGGTTGATCGCGACGGTGGCAACCGTAACAGGCTTCCGCTTGAAGATCCACATCGTTGCCGATCTCGTCCTTTTGACTGGAGAACATGATGGCGCCGGTTTTGTTAAAGATCTTTATATTTTCAACCCCCTGTTGAGCTCCGATCGCCTCAATGATTTTGTGCAGGCTCTCGCGCTGATTCTTTAGCATGCTATAGTGAGTGCCACGTTTTACCGTGTCACTAAATTGGTTGACATTATCCACCATCCGATCAAAGGCCTGCTGCTCCTGACTTGAGACCAGATAAAAAGTAAGGGCGAGTACCGCCGCCAAGAAAATGAGACCCACAGCCAGGCTTAATTTGAAGCTGAGGCTTTGCCTGGCAGCCCTCAAAAATTTAAGACCTGTATCGACACTCTCTGTTGTGGGCATAGCGAATACTCCTCAGCCTATAGACGTATGGAAGACAATGCCAGGGTTGTGCCAACAAAAGGTTAAAAGGTATAAATATTATAAATTACAATAACTTCTTGGATGTTGGAGTTCAAATGTTGGCAGGCTTAAGGGTGGGCTTTTGCTGCAGCTGTGCAACATTATTTAATATAAAATATTACAACATATTGTAATAACTATATATTTTTAGAGAATTTTTAAATGCAACATTGTACAACAAAGTGTGCAACATTTTGCAACATGAATGGGTCAGCGAGCAATATTATACTTTTTCATCTTCCGCCACAACGTGGTGCGATCCATACCGAGGGCCTTGGCAGCTTTTTGGCGATGCCAACGGTGTTCTTCCAGCGCCTCAACGATGAGTTCCCTTTCTCGCTGAACTCTTGCCTCTGTCACGCCGGGCCTTGCAACGAAACCCTCATCTCTGGAACTTTGTATTGCCTGCATATACAAGGGCAGGTGCCGCCGCTCGACGATCTCTCCCTGACAAAGCACACAGGCGTGTTCAATAATATTTTCCAGTTCTCGGATGTTGCCCGGATAATCATAATTGAGGAGAATATCCATGGCGTCTTCCGCGATCCTGGTTACCGAAGCTCCTTTAGTGACGTTGTACTGCTTGACAAAATTGTTGATCAGCAGAGGTATATCTGCCCGCCGCTCTTTCAGAGGCGGCAGTTCAAGCCGCATCACATTAAGACGGTAATAAAGATCTTCGCGGAACTTTTTTTCACGGACCAGATTTTCCAGTATCTGGTTGGTGGCAGCGATAATCCGCACATCCACCTGGGAAAGCTCACGACCACCCAGCGGGTAGAATTCCTTATCCTCCAATACCCGCAGAAGTTTGGCTTGAAGGGACAGCGGTAAGTCTCCGATTTCGTCTAGAAAAATGCTGCCCCCTTCTGCCTCCTGGAAACGGCCTGGCTTGTCCCGGTCCGCCCCAGTGAAAGCTCCTTTGACATAGCCAAACATCTCTGATTCCAGTAAGTTGTCTGGTAAGGCCGCACAGTTGACCTTAACAAATGGTTTATCTTTTCGCCGTGAAGCATTATGGATGATCTTGGCCAGTAGATCCTTGCCTGTACCAGTTGGCCCTTCGACTAGAACGTTGGCTTCGCTTTCTGCCACAACGGGGAGAATCTCAAAGACCTGTTGCATCACTCCATCTTTGCCGATCATATCGGCGAAAGTGTATTTATCGCTGATGGCGCGGTTGAGTTTCTGAATTAGGGAAAGGTCCTGGAACGTCTCCAACCCGCCAATAGTTTGTCCCGCTTCGTTTCGCAGAGCCATGAAATTCGCGCGGATGGGTAGTTTGCGGCCGTCCTTGGTAAATAATCTCCGGTGGAGATTTGCCAGGGTTTCGCCGGTCTCGATTGATTCTGCCAGGCTGCAAACCTGTCCTGGCAGATTGCAGCCGGTGAGCTTGGCGTGATGCTGGCCCAGGATCTCTTGACGCTCGTAGCCGGTGATGCTCTCGGCCATGGAATTAAACGACGTGATGTGACCCCCCCGGTTTACCGTAAAAACCCCAATGTCCAAGTTGTCCAAGATCAGCTTGAGTCGGTGCTCGTCGTACCTTATCCTATCCAGCAATTCGTTATAAGCAGAGAGATCCTGAAGGATTTCGATGCAGCCGGTCACCTCTCCATCGCTACTCAGTAGCGGCGAGACCAGCTTGGTGATGTTGCGGCGACTTCCTGTTTCGTCTTGGATCTCCATATCAAACGCCAGCGGCTTGCCACTTGCTTTGACCGCCTCGCTGTACATGCACTGACCATGGCACAGGTCACTGAAAAATACCTCATAACATTTCCTGCCTATGACCTCATCTTCTTTCAGGCCGGTGAGGCGCTGCACAGTTTCATTGAAAGAGGTGATCCTCCGCTCTATATCAACGGTGAACACACCAATACCCAGGTTTTCCAAAAGCTGGCTGAATTGCCCGTGCAAAATGCTGGTCTCGGTTGGTAGATCTTTTCCAGGCATGGCTACGAAATCCCTTATTGCTTGCAGTTGCTCACCGGCTACAGAGCTAGAGAGGATTAAAAATATCTCTGGACTCCGGGATGAATCTTGCAACCTTTTGCAACAAATAATACCACACAAGCGTTCGAAAGCGAAAACGAGAAGCTATCTAATAACCCAATAATCCCCTCCCGCCAGGGGAGGGGAAAGAGGTTGTCGCGGCTCTTTGGCCGCTATTAAATGGTGGCTGGATGAAAAACTTTGCACTTTAATGCACAATGGTATAAACTGCTGTTAGTTGACTTGGAAATGTTCACTTCCACTCAGACTTTTCTTGCTGTTTATGAACCATGGTTTAGTACTCATCCTTTCATGGTAAATGGAAAATGTTGTCAAAGTTTCTTTAAATACTAGAAACGGTCGAAGGAGGCTCATCATGTCGCTACCACAAAAAGTTAGTGTCACCGCGGTTATCGACAATTATTTAGACGTTTTTGAACCCTCGACCCCCTTAGTTGAACGTGCAGTGCCCGGAAAACTAAAAGGCTTTCTCTTGGCTGGTCATGGGCTTGCATACCTAGTTGACATCAGCCAGGGAGAAAGCAAGTTCTCGCTGCTCATGGATACCGGTAACGCCTTTGAACCGCTCAAGAATAACATGGAGGCCTTGGGGAGAACTCCCTCCGAGGTCGATGCTCTTTTTCTGAGTCACGGTCACCCGGACCATTATGGCGGGCTTCTTGGCTTTCTGGACTGGCGCGGAGCGCCCCTCCCCATGTACTGCCATCCAGATGTATTCTGGCCCAAATATCTCATGACGCCCCGGGGGAAGGTGGGTCCGTGGAAACTGGAACGTGAGAAAATTGAGGCAACCGGCGCTGAGTTGACCTGCGGCACGGATGTTAAGCAACTGCGAGAAGGTGTTTATCTCACCGGCGAGATTCCCCGCCGTACGAGCTTTGAGGGCCCCATGCCTGGTGCCAAGATTATCAAGGACGGACAGGATATGGACGACCCTTTGGTGGATGAGCAGGCTCTTGTGGTAAACCTGGGAGAAAAGGGGCTGGTAGTGATTTCAGGTTGTTCTCATCCGGGAATCGTAAACACCATCCAGTATGCCCAGGAGATTACCGGAAACCCCCGGATATATGCTGTCATCGGCGGTTTACACCTTGCCCAGGTGAGTGACGAGGTCGTTAGCCAGACCATTAACGGCATAAGAGATTCCGGAGCTCAACTGGCCCTCACCGGCCATTGCACCGGCTTTCGGCCCAACACCCGCATGAGTCAAGAATTGGGTAGCACATTTGCCGTCAGCTGCGTGGGATCGACAGCAACCTTGGCGGCATAAGCCGCTAAGGTTGCAGGCTCAAGGTACAAGGCGCAAGGTGCAAGGCAAATCTTACTCTATATTGTCTCCTTGAGCCCTGTGCCTTGAGCCTTTTGCCGTATTGCACTTGCTCTTAGCCCTCTACATGCCACCAGACAATAACTTATGACAGCCATTAGCTTAGCCACCCTAGATACTCCCGCTTTATTAATCGACCTCGATATTGTCGGCCGCAATCTTGAGCGGATGCAGAAAAAAGCAGACAAGCATTCGGCAACCCTCCGCCCTCATATCAAAACCCATAAGATCCCAGAGTTGGCGCTGATGCAGACTCGTCTCGGTGCGCTTGGAGTTACCGTTGCCAAGATTTCAGAAGCTGAAATCATGGCGGAGGCCGGCATCGATGATATTTTCATAGCCAATCAGGTGGTTACCGAGGAAAAAATCAATAGATTGGCCGCCCTCGCGAAAAAAGTACAATTATCCGTCGGTATGGATAGCATAGCCGCAGCCCGCAGGGTTTCAGATATATTTGCTGCCGCCGGGCTTGAGATTGATTACCTCATTGAAATCGACAGCGGCCTCAATCGATGTGGTGTTTCACCCGGGAGAGATGCGGTCGAGTTCTATCAGGCTATAAATGCTCTGCCCTCTCTCAGGTTCAAGGGAATTTTCACTCACGCCGGACAGGTGTATGGTGCAGGTTCTCTCTCAGAGGTGAAAAAGCTTAGCCTCCTGGAAAGCAGAATAATGGCCCATACCGCACTAGCATTTGGGGAGGTCGGAACTTCTCCTGATGTCGTCTCTGTTGGGTCTACGCCAACCATGAAGGTGTGGCAAGGGCATGAAAGTGTCAACGAGATCCGGCCGGGCAACTACATTTTTCATGATGCCATACAGATATCCCTTGGAGTGGCAACAGTGGAAGAGTGCGCATTGTCCGTAGTGGCCACCGTGATTAGCCGACCTGCGAGAGAAAGGGCTGTCATAGATGGAGGAAGCAAGGCTTTCAGTTCGGACAGGGGTGCGCACCGCAAAGAAATGGCATCCGGCTTTGGCATAGTGTTGGGCAATAAAGCAACATTGGAAAGGCTTTCCGAAGAGCACGGCATTATGAGCCTTGACCCAGATGAAGATCTAGATGTCGGCGACAGAGTTCGAATAATCCCCAACCACGCTTGTGCAGTAGTTAATCTCTTCGATCGGGCCTATGGAATCAGGAACGATGAGGTTGTGGAGGAATTCAAGATTGCTGCAAGGGGCAAGAGCCAGTAGGCAGCTGACAGCTGACAGCTGGCAGCTGGCAGAAAGGACTTACATAGCAAATAGAAGATTTGTGGTTTTGCTGCCCGCTGTCTGCTGCTTGCTGCCCGCTGGGAAATAGCGCTTTGCGCTATTTCCTCATTCCGTTGTACGGAATTGCATCAGAATCTTGTCGCCCGCCTTCAAATCTCGGCTGCCAAGATCAACTTTTTGAACGAAACTACCCGATGCGTCTACACACTCAGACCAGATCTCATATTTACCGGGGGGCACGGTAATCTTACTAATCATGATTTCCGCAGGCAAGGTTCGCCAGGAGCGCAGGTCCGCCTGCTCACTCATAAAAATCAGCAATTCCCCCGTGACTCTGGTGAGCAGTCCAGCCAAGCCCCCGTGTTCCTTCTGCACCTTTCGCTCCGTTTCCCTTAATGCCAGATACTTGGCGGTAACCCGAGCCAGTGTCTTGGCGTAGATGCGCAGACGCCGATTCTGTAAGTTCTCCACGGCGATGCCGCCGATGGGTTCTGCCAGACTGAAACCGGCCACGAATGGCTGATTACCAGCATCGGGGAGCGCGTGAAGGCTCGAACCTACAATCCGGCTGGGAATGTATTCATAGCGTGGAAAAGCAACCTTAACCACGTGACCGTCAGGCACAGGGACAACTAGGACATCTTCCTGTTTTACCGGCGTCCTGCCATTAAGATGAAGAACATACACCTCTGCCTTCTCTCTCCTTTGTGCCAGGGAGACGAAGGAGTGAGAAGGGAAGCGTTGCAGCATTTTGCGCAACTCATCTCTGCCCATGAACGACGCCACGGAGATGAGGTTTTCCACCAATGGCTCTGGAAATGATACCCCGAAACGTTGATATTCAGATTCATATCCTTCTAGGGCCATACTGTAGGAGATGTAAGCATCGTTCAGGTCAGATCTGGTTTGCCCCATTTCATAAAGAATTCCCATGAGCAGACGGACAAAAGGATCCTCCTTATAGGCATTTTGCTCTTTTTCTGCGTACTGAAGATTGATTGCCGTCAGCTTGCTGTCAACTTTACGAGCCTCCACCAAGGCTTCGTCAATTTCAGAGAGATTTGCATATGAGAGGGCAAGAAAGAGGTTAACCATTACGGACTCAAAATCTTCTCCCCGGTAAGGCGCGGCGTTATCATTGATCACAAAGGTGGTAGCTTCCTGGCTGAGGGAAATGGTATACAGCTCATGCATCAGCTCCTCGGCTTCTGTGAAGGAGGTAATGGCCTCCCTGAACTCTCCTGTTGAGAAGGCAAACATTCCCCGATCCAGAAGGTAAAGCAGCCGGTTGCGCTTACCATAGCTTTTGGAGTGCCCCTCTACATAATCTCGGGCCTCGGCAAAATCGCCTTTGGCGTTCAGGTCGTCCACCGTGGTGTAGACCTTTCTCGGCCCAGCGCAACCTGAAAGACTAGCCATTAGGAGGCCAGCCAGGGTAAACACTACCAGTAAGGCAAGCCTGCGGTTCCAGCACTGATAGAGCTTTATAGTGGTCTTCATAGCGTTTCTACATGACATGTCCGGGGAGTGTTCTCTTACTCATTAGAAGGTAAAGCGACTGCGTTTGACATATTTTTTGATTTCTTTCTGGCCGATCCACTTTTTCAGATGAGTTTCCAACTCAATCAGTTCAAGATTCACCTGGTAGAGAATAACGTACTTGCCCTTAATTTCATCCTTGATCGTATTGATGGAGCCCTGGAGCATATAGTCGGCTCCCACCTCCCTACTTATGGATTTTTGACTCTCCGGTGAGGTGAACCCATACTGCTGGTCAGCTTTTTCTTCCCTTAGTTCTACCCGTTCATCCTTGGAGGCCACGAATGCCACCCGACCTGAATTGATCAAGGCACGTTCCAGATCCTTGATGAAAACCTGGGTGTTGATGTGCTCGTGACTCCTATTTTTCACGGTGCCGACAATTACCGCTGGGGGGGTTCCACGGTGACTTGCCTCGTATCGCTGGAGCCATGGCCTTTCCAGGCAGTCCAAAATCATCTCTTCGGCCACCAAACGTGAGTCAGTGTCATTCCACTGACCGCTCAGATCGATGGTTTTATCAACCTCGGTTCTTTTCACGCTAGGTCCGGCGCAGGCAGTCACCAAGAAAATAAAGACCAGAACAGCTAATTTTTTGTGGAGCTGCAAATCAGTCATGTTTCCACCTCCGTGACTATTACACCCTGTTTGCCCTGAACATATATTTTTTCGCTTCAAATGCTCGTCTGCATTATTCACGAATTCTTCTGATTTATGAACAATCTAGGCTAGAGACGATTGCAAGCAAGAACTCTGCCATTCAATATAAAATAATGACGATAGGATTGGAACAAGAAAAAGCCCGGAGATATCACCGGGCCTTGTGTTGGTTGGCATGAACCTCACCACAGCGCTCTGTGGTTG
>CP070735.1:1080692-1083374 GCA_020347625.1 Deltaproteobacteria bacterium | reverse complement strand
TAAAAAATAAGCTGTCTCTTCACTACTCTCTTCGGTGGGATCACTAGCTTCAGCTTCATAGGTCTCATCACTGGCATGCTCAACGGTCGCCTCTGGACTCATTCCAGGTATCGGTGGATGAATCCTTTTAATGACATGCTCTTTGCCATAAATCAGCACGACGTGATCTGGGTTGATGCGCAACACCCTTACGTCTCCGAGAAACTCCCCCTCATGAAGGATCTTCTCATTCAGTACGGCAATACTTCTCCCCGGATTTTCGTCCCAGGCGATGGCATTCAACCTGAGATCAGGCAGATCAGTCTCAGCCAGCAAGGGCTCGGTGATGGAGTCTGCTTGGCTGGTTTGGTAAGCCAGCAAATCGGGCCTCTCGGGCGTGACTGCGTCGGATGCAGCCACAGGCAATGTTTCTTCCTCTGCCACCTGCTCTGAAGCCACGGGGGCAGTTCCTGGGCTCGGCATGATAATGGGGTGCCTTACCATGGCACGATGCTCCACTGAAACACGCCCGATAGTGCTAGCCATCTCAGATATGAATTTGCTGCCCGAGCCAAAATACCACAGACCAAGAGAAACGCAGAAAAGCAGGGAAAAAGCAGTGGTTGCGTAAGCAGCTCTCATTGACCAGGATCTTACCTTGGCTGCAAATAAGGGCTGATAGAGGGGATCTTTTACGATTTGCTTGACTTCTCGTTTTCCGACTCTTTTTTTGCCTTTCTGGTAAGCCTCATTGAGCGCGCGATCGCCGAGTTGGTTCACTAGCCTGGGTGTCCCCTTCGACGCCTTCCAGATCGAGTCCAAAGCGCCTTTGGTAAAGAGGGAGAGGTCAGTGCAACCAGCCCTTCCAAGCCGGTGGCCGATGTAATGGATCGTACTGGCACGATCCATATTCTGTAAATTGTATCTCACGCCTATGCGCTGGTTTAGCGATCTCAGACGAGGATGACGGAGTGTATCCAGCAGAGCGGACTGTCCGGTCAGGATTATTTGCAGCAAATGAGTATTGAAAAGCTGTAAATTGGACAAACTCAGAATCTCATCAAAGATGGGAAGCGCCAGACGATGAGCCTCATCAACAATAAGGACGGCTGGCTTTCCTTTGAGGTGTCGCTTTTTGAGGTACTTGTCAAGCTCATCTATGCTGGATTTTCTAGAGCCATCGCCCACAGGGATTCCCATTTCTCGGTTCACCGTTTCCAAAAACTCTACTTCAGTCAGAAATGGGTAATTGAGATAGGCGGACTTGTAGCCGGAATGATTATGGACATGTTGGCATATGGTGGTTTTTCCTGTACCCACATCACCCAGGAGCAGTATGAGGCCACAGCGATCCTTGATGGCCCGGCTCACCGTTATCAACGCTTGCCGGTGGTCCATTGAAAAATAAAAGAACTCCGGATCCGGGGTATTCCCGAATGGCTTGTACCGCAACCCGAAACAATCCCGGTACATGTTAACCCCCATAGCTTGAATTAAAGCCCTAAGCCCTATGCCCTATGCCTTCCACAATCCACAATCCGAAATCCGAAATCCGAAATCCAACCTACCCTACCAAATTGCTCATTTCAAAAATAGGCAGAAGCACCGCCAGAACCACAAAGCCCACAAAAAATGCCAGAAACAGTATCATCATCGGCCCTAGAAGTGAGGTCAGGGTGGATACGCGACTTTCCACCTCGCTATCGAAGGTCTCCGAAACCTTAAACAACATTCCTTCTAGGTTGCCGCTCTGCTCCCCCACGGAAATCATTTGGATAACTGAAGGGGGGAAAACCCCGCTCCGGGCCAAGGGCGTCGTAATACTTGCCCCCTCGCTTATCTCCTGGCGCGCTTCCTCTATAGCCTCGCCCAAGATGACATTTTTCACCAGACTTCGGACTATATCCATGGCACTGAGTAAGGGAACGCCATTGTTGAGCAAAGTTCCCAGAGTTCTACTGATCCGGGAGATAGCCACCCTCTCCACGATGCCACCCACAATGGGCAGTCGTAGTAACAACCGGTGATAACGACGGCGTCCCCCCTCGCTCTTGATGTAGTAGCGGCCCGCTAAAAAACAAAGTATGACTGCAATGACCAAGATCGGCCAGTACCTGTGAAAGAGCTCGCTAACTCTGATCAAGATGACGGTGGGGAGAGGTAGATCCTGCTTCATGTCAACGAAAATCTGGGTGACTTTGGGAATGACGTAGGTCATCAGAAAAACCACCACGCCTAGGCCTACGATGAGCATGAGGATAGGATAGGCCAGCGAAGAGCGAATTTTCCGTTGCAAGTCCAACTGCTGCTCTCCGAACTCGGCCAGCCTCTCCACAACCAACTCCAAAGTACCGGAGGTTTCCCCCGCGTGGATCATGGCCGTGTACACCGAGGGAAATACCGACGGATGTTCCCGCAGGGCCGCTGCCAGACTCATCCCCTCTTTGACTCGCTCTCGTACCTGCGAGAGCACCCTACTCAGGACAGGCCGCTTAACCTGTTCCAGCACACCGTCAAGTGCACCAACCAGAGGCAGTCCCGCTGATAGAAGGGTGGCCAGTTGCCGCGTGGTGCTCACCACTTCTGTTCGCCGGACCCGTTGAACGGGGAGTTTGAACTCCAGTTGGCGGCGCTCTTTAGGCTTCTCAGCGGCATGTGTTAGCTCCAGGTGAGTAGGATAGATGCCGCCCGCCCGCAACTTCT
>CP070735.1:1069843-1080592 GCA_020347625.1 Deltaproteobacteria bacterium | reverse complement strand
GCAGACAGATACCAGGGGTCCACCAAGAGGATGAGACAGGCTATATGAACGAATACTGTTCGCGAACCTGCTGCTTAGCTACCCTTCATGCTGCCAAAACCATACGCGAAACTTACCCGGAGACCAAAGTCTTCGACTTCCACCGCGATATCCGTACCTATGGTCGAGGCCAGGAAGAGCTCTACGAGCAGGCCGCAAAGAACAAGGTGCTCTTTCTCCGTTTTGAGGCTGCAGAAGCTCCAGTGGTTACAAAGAACGGGGCATCTCATGCTCATCCCCTCTCCATCAAGGTGAAAGATACTCTTACTTTTGGCGAAGAGGTGGAAGTACCGGTTGACTTGGTGGTACTTGCTGTGGGAACGGAGCCCAACAACGTGTCCGACCTGGCGGCAATGATGAAACTTCCGGTGGGGGCCGACCGTTTTCTCCAAGAGGTCCACCCAAAGTTGCGCCCGGTTGAGTTGTCGGTTGCCGGCGTGCTGCTGGCTGGAACCTGCCAGTCGCCCATGGACATGGGCGAAGCCTGCAATGGGGCCTCCAGCGCCGCGGTGAAGGCTTCTTCTCTGCTGACCCGGGGCTTTGTGGAACTGGATCCCTTTGTCGCAGAAGTTGATTTGGGCTTGTGCTCTGGCACGGGAAGCTGTGTGGATGCTTGTCTGCAGGAGGGAGCTTTGCAGATGGTGGAGATCGAGGAGGATGGAAAAAAGGTGCAAAGGGCCGAGGTTAATCCTGCCCTCTGCACAGGATGTGGCGCCTGTGTTGCTGTCTGCCCTGAAAACGCCATTAATGTCAAAGGATGGACGCTGAAACAATATGAGGCCATGGTGGATATGATCGTTTCTGATGAGGTTGCCGCTTGACAGTTTACTTGGAAGCTACACCAGGAGAACCAGCTTACCCCCAGAAATTGTTTTCCCCTCCCCTGGCGGGAGGGGATTAAAGGGGAGGGGGAATCGATCAATGGTCGAGACTACATCTGATAGGTCACCCTCACCCTTACCCTCCGCCGTCAAGGGGGAGGGAGATTAGGGACTTCTGGATCGACACCTATCAGGTAACAAAGAGGATTTTTCATGAGCCAAACTGAAAAAACAGAAAAAAAAGAAGCGATGAAAAAGCTCCGAGAGAGCAGGAAACACATCATCAAGGCGACTTCAGCCAGAGTGAAAGAAAATAGGAAAGCAGTGAAGGCCATAAAAGAGCAGCTTCAGGACGAGGCCAAGACGATACCTGAGATAGCCGAGGCCATAGGTCTCGCATCAGCTGAAGTGCTATGGTTTGTTGCCACGTTGAAAAAGTATGGAGAGATCGTTGAGGGAGATAAGGATGGCGGTTATTTCCGTTACGGCTTGGCGGACGCTACGAGCTAGTGAACCAGTAAAGAACGTTAATGGATTCCCATTATTCCCTGTGACGGAGGGTGGAGAATGGCTTTGGTAGATCTAGACTTTCCAGAACAATTGGAGCGCTTTGGAGTCGATACCGCCTTGGAATGTTTCAATTGTGGCACCTGCGCGGCAATCTGTCCGCTCATACACGAACATTTCCCACGGAAGATCATTCGCTATGCTCAGCTAGGGGCCAAGGATCGAATACTGCAGGAGTCAGACGAACTCTGGCGCTGCCTCCATTGTGGGCTCTGCACCTATACATGCCCGAGAGAAGCCGATCCTGGCGAGCTCATACTAGGGTTGAGGCGCTATGTCATCGCCAAGTGGAGGGGGAGGGCTGATGTTTAAGCCAAGAGATATCATTGAGCTCATCGCCGACAACGTCAAGAAAACGAGGAACCCCTTCGGAGTGCCCAACCTCTTGATGAATAGATGGTGGAAAGGTTTGGATCTCCCAGCAGAGGGAGATGTCATGCTCTTTACCGGCCTTATGTATCAGTCCGTACCTTACATAGAAATGACAACGAGACACCTCGAACGTTATGAGGACAGCGCTCTTGAAGACTATGTTAGGTATGGGAGGTATATGCCCAAGTTTCTGGTGGGATTGGGATTAGCTTTGTTGAGTTCTAAAGAAGAGAAAAAGAAATCCGCCGATATGCTGCATAGCATTGCCAAAGTTTTAGCCAAGTCCAAGGTTGATTTCTTCTATAGCCCCGAACTCGACCACTATAGCGGTGTCTTGCTTTATGATTTGGGTGACATCGACGGTTTCATAAGACATGCAAGTTTCGTTGCTGACACACTTAGGGAAAAGGGTGTTAAGAAGCTGATTACGGTCGATCCACATACAACGTACGCTTTGAAGGTTCTCTATCCTAAACATGTCGGCGAGACTTTTGAGGTAAAAACCTACTTTGAGCTGATCAATTTCCGGGGAGAGAACGGCACAAAGCAGGTCACCCTTCACGATCCCTGCATGTACGGAAGATACTTGGAAATGTCGGATGTTCCAACGAAGGTGTTGGCAAACATGGGCATTGAATGCGTGGCTGTAAGGAATTCCGGCAAGTTCACCAACTGCTGCGGCGGCCCGGTTGAGTCTATTTCTCCAAAACTCTCAAAAGAGATACTCCACCGCAGGGCTGAAGAACTGAAATCCACTGGCGCTCCTGTTGTGACAATGTGCCCCATATGTATGACACATCTTAAAAAGGGAGGCGTTGAGGTGGAGGACCTTTCAACCTTAATTAACCGCTGCGCTTGAAAGCGCAAGGCGCAAAGCGCATAGGGCATAGCGTCAAGATTCACTTGGGGCAATACCAGTATGACAACATAAGTCAAGTATACACTCCAAGATAGAGCAAGTTTCTGATAACAAAAAACAGAAAGGAGAATGAAGATGGCAGAAGCTGAAAAGATGGTCTACATCGTAACACATGCGGGAGAGGATCCGGAAAGAGCAACTTTCCCATTCATGCTGGCAACCGCGGCCCAGGCCATGGAAGTTGAGGCAGTAGTGGCTTTACAGGGAGTCTCAGTGTTTCTCGCCAAAAAAGGCTATCTGGAAAATGTCGTAGCAGCTGGCTTGCCCGCGCTCAAGGACTTGGTTAAGAATTTCCTCGAGGCCGGAGGGAAGCTACTTATCTGTACACCCTGCATCAGAGAGAGAAATATTGAAGAATCTGAATTGATAGAGGGATCTGAGTTGATCGCTGCAGCCAGACTCAATCAAGAGATTCTCAGCGCGAACGCAACGTTGGTGTACTAGGCAAACCTAATCCCTCTCCCCAAATTAAGGGGGAGAGGGAAATTATCCCCTAAGTGTCGTTCAAATGAGTTTTCACCAGGCAAAAGCATTCTTTTTGAAAAGAGATCTCCTTTTGAATGGTGAGATCGACAGCTTTCAGTAGGAAGGGCAGGCCCCCTGCCCTCGCAAAACTTGTATAGTTACCATAGTGGGTTTTTCCCGCCAGTCGCTCGATCAAGCGACATAAACTAGCTTCGATGTTTGTTGGCGGCGGCACCCGATAGTCCACCAGAATGAGGGTTCGCGCCACCCTTTGCATCTCGCGCAGTACTGGAAAACGCTGGCTTTCCTCCATCTCGTGAAAAACCATGCAGGCTGTGGCATAGTCAAAATGTCCATTGGAAAAATCTTCCAGCCGAGCACCGTCGCCATGAAGAATGCGCACGGGACTGAAGGCTCCGACTCGCTTGCTTGCGTAAGCCCACATTCGGCTTGAGGCTTCAATCCCCACCAACTCAGAACACATATCGGCAAGGAAAAATAGGAGTTCTCCGGTGCCGCAGCCAATATCAATTAATGTACTTCCCGGCTCGACTTGGGCGCCAATCATCCGCCGCATCCGCTGCAGGGCGGGGTCAACGAACAGATGATACAACCAACCCTCGTAGAAGTGATTTTTCCTTTTGTGAACCATGTCTTTGTCTTTAGGCTGCAGAGAGCATAGTTGTTGGTGAACGGTAAATGGTGAAGGGTAAACAGATTCAGAACTGTAAGTCAAAGGATGCCCATGTAACGTTCAACGTTCACTGAGGGGCAAATTCGTCTTCCTGTCACGCACAAGGCAAGTACCATAATCAAATGAGAAAAGAAAGCAACTTGTTTCTTGATCTCATTTTTGAGCTTGATGGTGTTGCTACCGATATGATACGGAAACATTCAGCATGGCCATTGCACCGAATTGGGCCGATTTTACAACTCGAGGGGTGAGCATGTCGGTGTTCAACAAAAAAAACTATGAAGACGTTCTTGCTCAGGTGGAACAGGGGAACATAGCGCCAATTTATCTCTTCCACGGTGAAGACTATTTGGTAAAGTCGGCTCTCGCCCAACTCATCGAGATACTCATCCCCGAATCCCAACAAAGCACCAACCTTGAGGTGGTGGATGGTAGCCAAGCGGACTTCCGTCAGATCCTGGATAGCGTCAATACCTTCTCTTTATTCGGCGGGCGAAAAGCGGTAGTTGTCCAGGATTGTCGGGTTTTTTACTCCCGGGCAAACCTTCCCGCCCTCTTCGCCAAGAGCAAGGAAGCCCACGAAGCAGGCGATCTGGAAGCTGCGGCCCGTTTTATTCTTGAGGCACTTGGTTATGCGGGGTGGTCTCTTTCTGATGTGGCTTCGGGAGCCTGGCGAGAGATTCCCGCCGAGTCCTGGCAACAGGCTACTGGCCTGCCGCAAGACCAAGTGGAGATGGCTTGGCTAGATCCGGTTTTAGACCACGCCAGCAGCAGTGGATTAGATGTTCCAAGACGAAGCGATGACGCTTCTTTGTTGGAAGCGGCTCTCCAGGGAGGCTTTCCTTCGGAGCAATGTCTGGTGCTAGCTACTGATACTGTGGACAAGCGACGAAGCCTTTACCGGTGTATCCAAGAAAAAGGAGTTGTGGCTGATTTCAGCGTGGCCTCAGGAACAAGCCGCCAGGCCCGGTCCCAGCAGGAAAAAGCCCTCAGGGATTTGGCCCAAGAGACCCTATCCGCAGCCGGCAAGACAATTGAGCCTGGAGCCCTAGCACTTCTCCTGGAGCGTACCGGTTTCAACCTTTGGGCCCTGAAAACACAGATAGAAAAGCTCATATCGTTTCTGGGCGATGAGACTCTGATTACCAGTGAACAAGTGGAAAGCATGAGCGACCATTTCCGGGAGGAACCTTTATATGAGTTAAACAATGCAGTGGCCTCCAGGGATTGCGCAGCTTCCCTGCTTGTTCTCAACCGACTACTGGACCAGAACTACCACCCGCTGCAACTGGTTGCTTCCTTGGCAAATGAAATTAGAAGGATAATCATGGCGCGTGAGTTCATCGATGAACACTTGGCGGGCAGTATGGATGCCAAAGTTTCCTATGGCATGTTTCAGAAAATGATAATGCCGCTGGTGAAGGAAAAAGCTGGAAAAGAGTCGCTCCTGACTAAGCTGCACCCCTTTGCTTTGCACAAGACCATGGTCCGCAGCACCAGTTTTCAGATAGCGGAGCTAATTGATTCTCTAGAACATCTTTTCGGCGCGGACCTTACCCTGAAGAGCACTGGTACACCTGAGCGTGCCGTAATGGAAAGCCTGATCATCAAGCTTTGTCAACCGATGGTGAGTGAATTGGAGACAGAGTGATGGGGGAGTTGGGCTGGCTGCGAGTTCTCTGCGGAAAATTCGCCGAGTCTTTACAAAATTGATATCTTTTCGTGCAAGACCGCAAGACGTTGCAACGCGTCCTCATTTACAGTCACACCAAGACCATGGCCCGCCAGAGGCTGAGCCAACCCACCCAGCCCGAAAGAGACTGGCTCGTTAACGATGTCCTCTTCGAGCAGGTAGCTGGCGTAAGAACCTTCGTGATAGAGAAGCTCCAGACTCGTTGCAAGGTGCCGTCCAGCGGCTGCGAGTATTCCGGTCTCGCCCACCTGACAGCCGAGCTGAGCGTTAATCCCCTTTTTACGACCAATCTCGTAAATACGCGCTGCGGCGAGTATTCCACCGCATTTGGAAAGCCGCAGGTTAAATATCTGACAAGCCTCCTGGGATGCCAGGTTTTCTGCATCTTGCTCGAAACAGACAGATTCGTCAGCAATGACAGGAATGGGTACGCTTTCTGAAACCCGTTTCAGGCCATGGAAGTTTTCCTTGGCCACTGGCTGCTCAACTGCGCTGATGCCATAGACCATCATTGCGGCAATGCGTTCCTCAGCCTGCTCAGCACTCCATGCACCGTTGGCATCAACTCGCAGGTCCACCTCTTCTCCTAGGGTCTGACGTACCTGAGACAGAATTTCGAGATCCTTGTTGTTTCCCACTTTGATTTTCACAAAAGCCATCCTCTGGTCACGAATCAGAGAGAGAAGACGCTGGAAGCTGGCGTGGTCCATCATAGGAATTATTGCACTGTAGACGAACGGTTGATTTGTGCCGCCCAACAAATCGGTTAAAGATAGCCCCCAAGTCTTGCCGGCAGCGTCAAAAATGGCAAGCTCCAGGGCGCAGCATGCCGCTGGTGCTTGAATTCGTTGATGGGAGGGGACTAAGTCAGTGAAAGTCTGCATCAGGTCGGCCGGATCTGTTGCCCCATATCCATTGATTCGAGGAATGAGATAATCTCTGAGGAAGCTTAGACTGGCGTCAGTTGTCTCACCAGTTACATATTGCCGGGCAACACCCTCGCCGTATCCAGCCACCCCCGAATCAGTGACTACCTTAACTACAAGGTTCTCACTGTAGGTGTGCTCGGCTAAGTGGTGCTTAATTGGCATGCAGAGCTGAATCTGCAAGCGAAAGAATTCGATTTGCTTCAGCCGCATGAATTGGCCTCGTCTCTTTGAAGAGTTGGTCTCCCAGAGCGACACGTACTTGCTTCCATTGATACCATTGGTCAGGCGCCAGGTAGATATACCATTCCAAGACTTCCAGGGCTCTTTTGGACAAGCTTTCAGTTTCAGGCCAATGTTGGACTCCATTCAGGGAGTGAAGCTTGAGCCCATAGCGGTTACCGCTTGCGCGGCAGACAAGCCCCATGATCACCGGTGAGTCGTAACGGCGTTGCAAGAGGTCCAAAGTCCGATCCAGAGGGCTGGTGCAGCCCAGAAAGCTGGTGGTCCGTTTACGGTCCGGCCGCCAGGCCTCAAACTCATCGCACTCGGTAATGAGTATCTGGTTGGATTTCAGGGCTTGGCAGGCAGTGAAAATAACGCCATTGCCGTTGCTGGCATCCAAGAGAGTAATTCCCAAGCGGGCGGCACGCCGGTTCAGAGCCCTTTTCAAGCGCTTTGTTTTAAAACGAACTACCATGGTCACCTTGTAACCATTCAGGGCCAGAATTGATGGCAGAAACTCGACGGCACCAAAATGTCCGGTGACCAGAATGACGCCTTTACCCTTTGAGAGGGCCTCATCCAAGAGCTGCCGGCTTTCCAATTCCACCCGCTTTTTGAGAAAACGGTAAACCTTATCGTACCGACCGTAGGCTGTAAGTAGCTTCTCATAGTAATGAGCGAATATGCCCCGGAAGGTTCGACGGATGGTGAGATCCATAGGTTCTGTCCTAGGCAGCCGCCGAATCACCGCAATTAGATTTCGTTTAATCTGCTGTTTTTCTTCTTGGTTGAAAAAATAATAAATTCTCCCCAACAAACCGAGGTAACCCCTCCCCACCCTCATCGGTAACCAGCTAAGGATCAGGGTATTAAAACGGTATTGCAGAAATCGACTGAGTCCCGCTCCCCCTTGAACTTGCTCCCGTGCCCTTTTCATAAGAGTATCCTCGAAGTCGCCCTGCAAAAGGGTCTTAAGAGCTTGCCTTGCTTCGGCCCGGAAAAGATATGACCTTCCCGGTTAGCCCACGTTTGTCGGTATGATCTACGCCGGGAACTGTTTCGCCATCAAGCAGCTGTCGGACAGCTGAGACTAATTTCTCTGGCATGAAGGGCTTGCGAACCAGAGGTGTGTCCTCTGTAACAGAGGGTTCAGGATCATTTTCTCTGTAACCGTACCCGCTACAGATGAGCACCTTAACATCTGGATTCAGCTCCCTGAGTTGGATCAGTGTCTCCTTACCACCCAACTTGGGCATGAGTAGATCGAGAATCACCAGGTCAATGTTTGCCCCGTTTTTTCTATATACTTCCAAGGCCTCCTGACCGTTATTGGCCTGCACCACCTGGTAGCCGTAGCTGAGCAAGATTTCGGTCCCAAGATCCCGCACCAGTGATTCATCATCCACCAGGAGAATAGTTTCGTCGCCGCCCAGACCTGGCGCCAACTCACTGAGGGATTGCTGGCTCTCATCACCGCTGGCTACACGGAACAATAAATCAAAATTGGTACCCTTTCCTTCTTGAGTTTCCACGTGTACATGACCGCGGGCGTTCTGGACGATGCCATAGACCATGGCCAGACCCAAGCCGGAACCCTCCCCCACTTCCTTGGTGGTAAAAAAGGGATCGAAAATCTTGTCCAAATTTTCTTTGGGAATACCATTGCCTGTATCGACAACGCGAATTCGCGTGTATGTACCGGGTTCAGCTGCTAGATCTTGATAGATAGAAGGCGATTCTTCCGCCAAATCCACCGGGGCAGTGGATATGGTAATCTTGCCCCCCTTGGGCATGGCGTCGCGAGAGTTAAGACAGAGATTAAGGACAGCTTGTTGGACCTGGGTGGAGTTTGCTGCGATTGGCTGTATGGCGGAATCCAATTCCAGCTCCAATTGTATTTCTTTTCCCAGTGAACTTTCCAACAGTCTGGTTGTTTCCCGGATAACGCGATTGGGGTAGACAACCTGCAAATCTTCTGGCTGAGTGCCCCGGCTGAATGCCAGCAGTTGTCGGACCAGGTCGGCAGCCCGGAGACTTGAGGATTCGATGATTCCGATAAACCGCTGGACTTCCCCTTGATCTTGAAGGCGATGCTTCAGAAGGCTGGCATAGCCGAGGACCCCGGTCAGAATATTGTTGAAATCGTGAGCGATGCCCCCTGCCATGGTGCCGATGCTTTCCATCTTCTGCTGATGGAGAATCTGTATTTCCATTCGTTTTTTCTCAGTGATGTCGGTGACCATGGCAAAACTACCCTTGTAGCGGTCTCCATCCATTATTGGAACACTACTGACAATGGCAGAGATGCACTCTCCCTCCCTCCGTATCATCTGGATTTCTTCCTGGGCCACTGTGCCGCGCATGTTCTGCACAAGAAGCTTGAGAAGCACGCGCTTTTTGTCAGAGGGCACCAGCTGATTAATATTCCGGCCCAACATTTTCTCGTACCCGAGAATGGCGGCCAGTCGTTGGTTGGCAAAAGTGATCACCCCATTGTCATCAACCACCCATATTCCTTCGTGGGCATTCTCCACGAGCTCACGGTACTGGCGTTCTGATTTTTCGAGCTCTCGGTACAAATTGGCGTTGTGAATGGCAATAGCTATCTGGTTGGAGAAGCTTATCAGAAATTCTTTTTCTGCGGATATGACTTGACCACCCGCCTTTTCCTGGTCACATACGAGCACTCCCAAAACCTTGCCTCGGACCTTCAGAGGTAAGGCAATGAAGGCCTGTGGTTTAAATTCCTTGATGAGAGGGTTCTCTTTGTTGAGATCCGAGTTGGGCACATCATCCACCAGTTCTGGAATTCCGCTTCGGGCCACCCGGGCCAGTATATTCGCCTCCTTTGCCAGGGGCACCGTGTAAGCCGTAGCGGTTTCAAGATAAGCGGGATCAGCCCCTACCGCATGGGCAAAGTAAAGCTCGTCCCGTTCTTGGTCCACCAAAAATATCGCCGCCCTGTCCAGGACCGACACTTCCACCAGCCGCTTCAGAATCAGGGTAAACAGTTCATTGATATCCAGGGTAGACAGAATGGCGGTACTCGCATCTTGGAGGCTGAGCAGCCGATCCAACTGTGCTTGGAGTTGCCGGTTGAGCGCATGAACTTCGGCGAATTTGTCCCGCAGGAGTTCCTTATCACGCTCCAACTCTTCAATGGTGGCCTTGGCCAGCCTCCAAGGAGCGATCAATCGCAGCAGAAGCCATTTAAGCGAGGGTTTGCGCTTCCAACGTATGTGATATTCACAATAGCGGTCGCCCTGGAAATAGCACTTGTGCTCTTCCAAATGGCATGGGGGCTCATTCCATACGACAGGATGCGCCGTATAGACGCCGCGATTCATCAGGCAGAAATCCCGGGTCAAAGGAATATCTTTAAACCACTCGAGGCGGACCACAGCCGAATCTCTTTTGAACTCTGCTACGTGAACCCGCTTGTTGCGATTGAATCTATCGTTGAGGCTCTGCAAGCGCTTGAGGGTGTGTGCATGGCGATTGGGCGCACGTGCGTAACTGCGGAAAGCGGAAAGAAAAATTCGTTGGATGTAACCTAGTCGCTTCTTAGCTACAGACTCGAAACCGACGTCGAAGACCACATCTTCCTTGCCAAAAAGCTTCTTGAGCCTGTCATATAGAAAAATGAGTACTTCAGAAGAGACCCAATTGTTTGGATCAGAGAGAAACTTCTTGACGTCCGCTACCCCTGAAAGTTCAGGGCTAAGATCTCTAAGTAGCGGCTCCACCAAGGAAGGATCGCGCTCCTCAACGTAGTCAATGACGGCCTTGGTGTTGATACAGCTATTGTGTCTTTCCATTGGCTAATGGCCCAAAAAAATAGAAAACCACACTGGCATGAGTATGCGGGGAACGCTGCGCACCCATCTGGGTACACGAGACCCGCTACCTTAATCGTGTGGTCGTTTGGTGTGTCGTTTAGTTGGGTTGTTGCGTGTGGCGACGGGCTGGGGGCTTTTCCGTCGCCACCTGCGTGCACTGTTTCTGTTTATATATATATAATACCGAAT
>CP070735.1:1066865-1069743 GCA_020347625.1 Deltaproteobacteria bacterium | reverse complement strand
CTTGTTATCAGTGAGATCTCAGTGGAAGCCGGTCAGGAAGACCTGCTGCTGGTGAACCTGACTGGCCGCTTGGGTGAGGTTAGTGCTGCTAATCAATGGCAGCCGCAAAATACCAGTCTTTCCATCCGGGCCAGTTCCAGCAGCAGCCAGGCGCTTGCCGGAACGATGGGCTATCGGTTGCCAGAGCTGGGCCCGCTTTTCGCACAGGCCGAGATTCACAGCGAGAAGAAAAAGCTCTCCATCGACGGAGCCCAACTGCGGCTGGGTGAGAAGGATAACCCCGTGGTGAAAGCCAGGGGCTATATAAACGATTTGCATGCGATGAAGGGCGTCAAATTAGATGCGCAGTTGCAACTGGATGGCCATCGCTTTGCCGCCTTTGCCGACTTGGACAAACTGCCGGACCTGGGTGCTGTAACCGGCCAGCTGTCAATCTCGGACAGTGATGGAGCCCTGGGGATTGATTCACTTCATGTGGAGACCGGGCAGCCGGAGCTGCTAAGCATGAGGGTGGACGCCAGCTTTGATAATTTCAAAGACCCCTCCACCCTGCTTCTTAATAGTAACCTAACTGCCCGTGATCTACAGCTGATTGGAGCAATTTTGGATCACAAATGGGCTGCCATCGGACCGGTGCAATTTAATGCTGAGATAAAACGCACGGGCAAAGGCAATGAATTGAACAGCACGTTGACTGCAGGCGAAACCGAGATCGAGATAAAACTCAAGGAACTCTTTGAAGCGACTCCCGTGCGGATAATTGGTACTATCACAGCGCGGAAAATGCTCTTTTGGGAACTGCTGGAGAAGGACAGCGCAGGAGAGAAAAAGAAACCTTCCAGTAAAGAGCCTGTATTTAGCCGGGAACCCATTGCCTTTGACTGGCTGGAAAAAGTCGATATGGATATTGCCATTAAGGTGGAATCCTTTGCTCAAGAGCAGTTTCTAGCAGATTCCGCCCAGTTCCGCGTGGTCCTCCATTCGGGTCTACTGTCCATCAGCCCGGCTCGTTTTGCCTATCCAAAAGGAACACTCGACATCGACCTGCAACTCGATGTGCGGGATCATCCCCGGCTGACCTTCAAAGCCTTCGGCGATCACATCGATCCCCGGCGGGCACTGGATATGCAAGCATACAAAAAAGAACTTGAGGCGGAAATGAATATGGACATGTCCTTCAGTACATCCGGGGCAACTCCGCACGAACTTGCTTCAAACAGCCAGGGCATCATCTACATAACCATGCAAAACGGCCTGGTTCCTGCCCCCCTGATTGATCTGGTGTTTTGGGACGTAGCGGGCTGGGCCTGGAAGAAAGCGACAGATAAGAGATATTACGATATCACTTGCGGGGTGGCCGACTACAGCATCGAGCAGGGTGTCATCTCGACAAAAGCCTTTATACTCGACGCCGAGCACATTACCATTACCGGCGGGGGAACCATCGATCTGGGTGAAGAGAAAATCGAATACGTCCTGCTGCCAAAGAGGAAATCGCTCATCATTAAAAAAGCAAGCCCGGTGAAAATCCATGGTCCCCTGAATGATCCCGAAGTGGAGGCGCTTTCCTGGAAATCGGCGGCCATTACCGCCGGCAAGGTCGGTGGGATTGTTTTTGCTCCCTTTGTTTTCATCCCCCTCACCGCAGCCGACTACCTGGGAGGTAAGGTGAAAAGTAATGACGGGGAATCGGCTTGTCTGGAATATCAGAAGACCCATAAAGAGGGAACAACTCAGGGCTCAGGGCAGAAGGCACATCCTGCGACAAGCTCAGGACAGGCGGCACAGGGTAAAAACAAATAGACACAAATTATCCTCTCCTTACGCCTTATGACGCAAAGCGCTTAGCGCAGAGCGCAAAGCGTTTGGTAAACAGTGAAGCTCTCCGACCAAAGGTCGGAGCTTCTAGAATCTTTCAAAAATATCTCCTCCCCCTTGGAGACTGAGCCACAATTCGCCGAACCCGTGATTCCGGACGAGGCCGCCTAGGGCGGGCGAGATCCGGAATCCAGTGAAAGTTCGGTATATTCATACTCTTCCTGGATCCCGGCTCGCGTCGCGCTTTGCGCGACTTGGCCGGGATGACGATTGTGACACAATTTCAGGGGAGAGGAGATTTTTGCGGAGCTAAATGAACAGGCGTTATCTCTTATTTCTCAGAAGGAAGGCCCCAAACCTATGAACAGACATATTTTGGTGGCCCTAATCGTTCTTTTCACCTTGACAGGCTGCGCCACACCTCCCCCTGATCACCATCGCAGCGTAAAGGTGTCAGCTGCACGCAACTTTCGAGATCTGGGCGGCTACGCTACTGCCGACGGACATCACATCAAAAAGGGCTTGCTGTATCGGTCCGATCATCTGAAGAAGGTGAGCACCGGGGACGTGGAAGTGATAGTCGCCCTCGGTGTGAAGACAGTCTACGATTTCAGAAGCGAAAAGGAACGAGAGAAAGATCCGCCGACGCTGTCGAAAATCGGTTCACTGGAAGTGGTGAGTCTTCCCATCTATTACGCACCCATGGACCCAGCGTTGACACGGCGTAAGATCCTGCGGGGGGAAGTGGAAGAGGGCGAGTTCCACCGGGCAATGATCGAATCCTATCGGGCGTATGCTTTAGACTATCGTGCTCAGTTGTCTACTCTCCTAATTGATCTGTCAGACCCCAGCGGTCTCCCCGCTCTTATCCACTGCACCCACGGTAAGGACCGCACAGGGGTAGCAGTAGCCATTACCCTGCGCGCCCTGGGCGTCCCCCAAGAAACGGTTATGGAGGACTACCTGCTGAGTAACAAGTTCTGGCAGAGCGAAGCTCGCCGACTGTCATGTTTTGCCAGCTTCGCCTCTTTTTTTCGAACCCCGCGCAACGAGGTGCGTG
>CP070735.1:1062252-1066765 GCA_020347625.1 Deltaproteobacteria bacterium | reverse complement strand
TCAGATGAATCGTCACAGGATCTTCTCTGGTAAAGGTCTTCCGGCACGCCACGCAAGTCAGCATCATTTTTTCTAACTCCTTACCTCATCAGCCTCCTACTTTCCAATAAGGCAACACCCAACATGTAAAGCTGGCCAACAGCGGATTTCATAAACCTTGGTAAGCGAATACTAGACCTTAGCTTTCCGTGACAAGTGACTCCGGCACTGTTCTGCGCAGTCGGGTCCACCACACATGAGCGGTCAAGGTACGGTATTCTTCTCCACCCTCGCATAGGCAGAACAAGAGCTGGCCATGACACTTGGCGCATTGTTCCACACCACAACCAAGGTGATGAAATCCACCTGTACCGACTAGGCACTCCGGGCATTTGTGGGGCAACAGACTAAGCTGTGTTTCGTCTCCGAAGGGAATTTGCCCTTCCATTCTTTTCATACACGAATATGCTTTTGCCTTCTCCTGCTCACAAAGATCACAGATTGTCACTCTGGGGACTCCCTTCCTGTCGCTGAAATAAAAATCTGCTTGTTGAAATTTATGCCCTCGAGTAGCGTCTATCAACCGTTGCAGAATCAGTCAACCGCGATTAGACCTGAAAAACGGTTTTCATACTCCTGAGTTATGCACACGGACTAACTCAAGGGGAGCACAAAGAAATTTTGACTTGATCTTTGCAACATCTGGAAATAAATGTAGATTTTCCTGAGATGTCATAAACTGAGAGATATTCTTAGGTTAAATTTGTTATCTACATTGTGATTTCTGACTCATACCTTACCTTTTCTTTTATTTTCTTTTTATTTCATAGAAATTTGTCGATTGCGGAATTGGGTAATTTAGGAATTCAGGAATTGAGGGATTAGGGGATTGCGGATTGGCGATTTGTGATTTGAGTTAGCTAGAGATCAGAGATGAGATGAGTCTTCTGTCATCTTCAGAGATCTTGGTAAATCGAACACTCATTCCTTGACACATGGTCTCGTCATCAAGACAGTAAATGTGTGACCGGATCACCTTCCCTTTCGCTTTCAAAGGTGGACTCATAGGAGAGACCCTGATTGTCATCTTAAGGATTTCCCCGGGCTCCGATGGCTCCTGACAACAGATAAAAGCTCCACCAGGACTGATATCTGTTATTTGACCCAGCATAAGTCCTTGAGAGCTCTTCACCATAACAGGGTACCCAACCTGAGCTCTGACGTATTGGCGCTTTTCTGCATTCATGGATTTTCGTTGCAGCAAAAGGAGAAGTTGATTCTCCTGAACAGTTAGTAGTAGAACGGGCAACTAAAATGATTACAGGTCCATAGGGACATCTCCTCAGCCGATGCAGCACGGTGGGATGGAAGAAAAGCCCTCCGCCTGCAGTATATTGATGGAGGGCGATGAAAGTGGGCAGTTTCGTTGGGAGGGAAACCCTATGCTTCCCCCTCACTTTATTAGTCGTGAGCACTTAATATTCATTACTTAATGTGAAGCCAAAGAAAAAGAGGAGCCGAAGCTCCGCAAGTTCTTCAAAAAATGAATAGCACCAAATATGGTGCCTGAGGTCGAGAATGCTACAGTCTAGATTAAAGTATGCAATCTCTAGTTTTCAAACAGAAGAGGCAGGGCCCTTTCTGACCCTGCCATCAAGTTTAGATCGTTAGGTCTTACTCGGTTACTCAGATCGCTTTCTTTATTACGGACGCCGCTAGTTCCCACATTATGGCTGGTTATTCTCTAGCTCCGGCTTTCTTGAGTAATCGAGCGATCTTCGTGTGGCCACATCTCTCTGCGCAGGCCAAGGCCGTCTCTCCAAATTCATCTTTCTCGTTCACCTCGGCGCCTTTCGCCAGTAAAGCTTTTATTGTGTCAATGTGGCCATTGTTGGCCGCCAAGATCAAAGCGGTTCGATCAAAGTAATCGCGATCTTTCATGTTTATGTCGGCGCCATTGGCCAGTAAGGCTTTCACAACATCGGTGTAACCATAGTAGGCCGCTATGCTCAAGGCGGTTCGGCCAAAGCGATCTTTCATATTTGGGTCAGCGCCATTGGCCAGTAAAGCCTTAACAATGTGCGTGTGATCATGGACAACTGCTATGACCAAGGCGGTCCGACCATACCAATAGAGATCTTTCGCGTTCACCTCGGCGCCTTTCAGCAGTAAAGTCTTTACAATATCGGTATGACCGTTGTTAGCCGCTAAGGTCAAGGCAGTCTGACCATAGACATCTTTCATATTTGGGTCAGCGCCTTTGGCCAGTAAAGCTTTCACAACATCGGTGTAACCATAGTAGGCCGCTACTGTCAAAACGGTCCGACCGTGTAGATCTTTCGCGTTAGCGGCGGCACCTTTAGCCAACAAGACATTGACGGTGGCAGTGTCGCCCATCGAAACCGCGTTCATAAGATCGACATTTAATTCCACAGTGTAGCCAGTGAGCGGAATCAGCACTGCAAGAAACAAGATGGACAGCATCTGGATTGGCCTGAAAATTCTCCTATCTGTTACTTTCCTCTGACTTAACATGGGAACCACCTCCTGGTCATTGTTGTTCAGCTAAGGAATAAGGATTTATTTTCGTCCTCCACAGCGTGTTCTATCCTGGATTTGGCTATCTTCTCCTAGATGAAGACGAGCTTCGGATTAGAGTGGACAGAGACTTTTTAAAACTAGACATTTTCTCTTATCTTGGAGCGATTTAGCTTTACCGAAGATTGATCGGTGACGAGGTGTAAAAGGGCAAATCTACTGGAGGACAAAAACCTTACAGGAGATGGAGTGCTTGTGGATGCGAGTAGGGTTAGTATCCTGGGACTACTGTCAAACTTGATGCCACACCAAGTCCAGGAGAATCTCAGTGAATATCTCAAACTCCCAATAGAATAAACGTTGTTCTATTGGGAGAAAAGTTAGCCCATTTTGAGGTTCATGAATTTAACACTAATGAAATAGATATTGTGTAAACATGAAAAAATGACACAATCTATAGTATAACTTTAGGGTATAGGTTGCGAGCCTGTCAATCCGAAAAACCACCATTTTGGGGAAAATCAGCTAAGTCAACAGGAGAGGGAAAAGTGGAGATTACATCCCTTAATTCACACCTATGAAAAAGCTGGCACAATGTATTGATTGATTTCAACGCTTCGGTGGTTTAGTCAGTAAACTTCCACAAACATGACATACATTATCGCTTGGCTATACCATTACGGTGAGCTTGCACTTAGGGCATTTGATAGGATGGACTTTTACTCGTTTGATTTCGTTAGGGTCTAGGCTAGTCACTGCGCCCTTCTCCTACTACGGTAGCAATGTATTTTTGGTCTTCGGGTGATATGGCGATGAATCTGATGGCCATTCCGAACACAGTTTTATCATCAAGGTCGAAGTTATCCGACCACACCCTCTTACCAATCACACGGATTGATCTCGCCCCAGGAGGCTCAAGAAGAATCGAGATACGATGGTCTAGTTCAGGCTCCACTGAGCAAAGAATAAAGACACCGTCAACGCTGATATCACTGGTCTTCCCTGTAATGGAGCCTTCGCGAGTCTTTATGATAGCAGGCCAATTGACATGGATTCTGGGATGGACTCGTGTTTCGATATCCATAACTGTTTAAGCGGGAACTACTTCCTCGCCTCTTTCTCTAGTCTTAAGCTCAAGCCGAGATCAATCATAACACCTTTTATCATAACCTCAATGGTCTCCGCTAGAAAGTGACCAAGAGGTTTTTGTTTGGAGGAACAATGGCTATCGTACTAGAACAGGCTGAGTGGAGATTACATCCCTTAATTCACGCTCTGTTGGGTTTTGATCTTACATAATATATGGGGAACTTTATTTCAAGTGAAGACGGGGGAGGTTTTTTATTCCAGCAAATCCCAGGCTGAGTTTCTATCTCCGACAAGTAAAGTTACCTGGCTGGCCTCCGGTTTTTCGCAAGGGTCGCCGGAGTAGGTGGAAATAAGGTCGGAGGCGTATTGCACAGCGACTGGTGAGAAGTACATGGAGAATTGAGGTACGGTGAAACTATCACAAAATAACGCCATCTCTGAAGGTGTTCCAGCTTTGACGAAAAGTGCTTCAAAGTCACTTTGGATTTTCTCAGATATGCCTTCGGACAACTGCTCTCTGCTCAATATTATCTCGTACCAGGCCATTGTTGCTTCTCCCTTTCTTCGTGTGGTTCGGTCACCGACCTTTGCTTATCCGGCCGGGGGAGCCCAGAGACCGATTTCCCGTGCTTTGCCCGAGGAGATCCAGGGATACTGCCTCTCAATATCCTCCAATCTTCTTTTGTAGTGATGCACCCTTACGCGCATCTCTCCCGCCTCGGGGTCTGCTCTGAGGGCGGCCTTGGCATCGCGCAAGAGTATCCTGAGTTCAAGGTACTCCCGCTCCACGTGTTGGACTTCCTTTCTAAACTTGTATATGCTCTCTAGCTCCGCTTCAACATCCCCGTGATCTTCAAAAAATGACATAACCCTCATAACCATATTCTCCGATTTTTTTTTAATCCTT
>CP070735.1:1054921-1062152 GCA_020347625.1 Deltaproteobacteria bacterium | reverse complement strand
AGGCAGGTGTCCGGCTGGCGTGCCGCACCAAGATGAGGAAGGACCTCACCATCTACGTCGGCGAGCCTGTGACCGAGTATACCTACTTTCAGATTCTTAAAACGGGCCGGAGGCCACTTTTCTATCTCGATCCTCTGCTGGAAAAGCAGTTGGTTAGCTTGCCCCCGGACGCTCACAATGGAGGACTTGCTGATTTCGAGCGGATCAGACTGGCAATGGGACCTGACTATGCTGATTTGACTGCCCCACTCAACTGCCTTCGCTCCCTGCCTGACATGCTGGTAAGGACCCAGTTTCACGGAGCTGCAGTGCTTCACGGAAAATCTCTGCTTGCCTGGCAGCCGTGGGAGGAGGGGGGCCGCCGCTACGGATTGGTCTTTGATTTAGGCACGAGCACTTTGGTGGGTAAGCTGATCAGTTTGCTTGACGGAAATGAGGTCGCCGCCATCTCTCGTCTCAACAGCCAAAGTAAGTACGGTTCGAACGTCATCAGCCGTCTACAGTACGTCAAAGAAAATTCAAAGGGACTTCAACATCTAAACCAACTTCTGATAAACGATTTGAACCGCATCACAAAACGTCTGTTGCATGTCGGCCGGTTGCAACCGGAGGACATTTTCATCGGAGTTGCTGCGGGAAATACTACCATGCAGCATCTATTTTTGAGTATGGATCCCAGGGGCATCGCGCAAGCACCTTTCAATCCCGTTTCCACAGATGGCATGATCGTGAAAGCAGGAGATGTGGGTCTCGAGGTACACCCTGAGGCCCTCCTCTACGTGATGCCTACTAGATCCGGCTACATTGGTGGAGACTTGATCAGCGCCGTCCTTGCTTCTGGCGCCGCAGAGCAGGACGATCTGATGATTTTGGGTTTGGATTTAGGTACCAACGGGGAGATTTTTCTCGGAAACCGCAAGCGCTTGATGACCTGCTCGGCAGCGGCAGGTCCCGCCCTTGAGGGTGCGAAAATCTCCCACGGGATGATTGCCAGGTCTGGAGCGATTGAGGGTGTCAGCTCGGGGAATGGCGACCTTTCATGCAGAGTCATCTCGAACATCAAGCCCAAGGGAATTTGTGGGAGCGGCCTGGTTGATCTGGCAGCAGTGCTGTTGCATACCGGCATCGTCGATCATGAGGGTTTGGTCCAACCTTATCTCGAAAATGAAAACGATATCCCAGAATCGAGAGTCATTGATAAATCAGGGGTCTATGACTTTTTGGTGGCAGGACCGGAGGAGAGTTTTGATGGTAGACCGATTTATCTCACCCAACAAGACATTCGTGAACTCCAGCTCGCCAAGGGTGCTGTCGCAGCCGGGATCAGAACCCTGATGGATGAAATGGGTATTGGAGTGGACGGCATTGACCGTATCTATCTCGCCGGTGCCCTCGGAAATTACGTTCACCCCCTCAGTGCCATGCGCATTGGTCTCATTCCCAAGGTAAGACCGGGCATTGTCCAGTCTCTCGGCAATGCTGCCAGCACGGGCGCTTCCATGGTGTTGTTATCTAAAGCTTACTGGCAGACGGCCAATGAGCTGGCTCACTCCATCGAGCACATCGAGCTTTCCACTCGCCTCGACTTCAATGAGTACTTCGTTGAAAGTCTGAATTTTCCAGAAGAAAATCTTTGGTAGGTTTGCGCATAGGGCATAGAGCATGGGGCACGGAGCATGGAGTAAAAACGAAAACGCTCTGCGCTCTGCTCTCTGCGCTATGCGTTTCTCTGGACAACGGACTATAGCTTAATCCATTGCCCTACGGTGTTCACCGCCAGACCGTCGCCGAAGTTATCTGTAAATAATTGGAAGTAATAGAGTTCTTCTTTGCTTCGAACGAGGGGGTATTTGGCTTGGGCCTCGGCCAGTTCGGCATCACTGATAGAAGTTTCAAAGTAATCTGGGAGTAGAGCAGCCGAGCCGGAACCTTGCGAGAACTCTTGTTTCAGACGGCGAGTGATGATCTCTGGTAAGAATGGTTCAAAAGCTTTTCTGAAGATCCATTTTTCGATTTTCTCATCCCCATCCGGTTTCTGCTTATATTCGGGTGGGATGGCCAACATGTAACGAAATAGTTCACCCGATATTAGGGGCGCCACTACCCGGACCGAATTGCAGTGGTTCATACGATCCAGCCGCAGGGAAGCGTTATTATGCAAAAAGCCGATACATTCCATCTGTTTGGCAAATAACTCTTCGGGAGGAAAATCTTTGAGGTATAAATATCCACAAAAAATCTCGTCACCACCTTCGCCGGAGAGAAGTAGGTCTATGCCTTGCTTCCGGGCGTACCTTGAAATGAGGAAATTAGAAACTGAGCTTCTTACTAAAGAAGGATCAAAAGACTCCAGGTAGTAAATGACCTCAGGCAGCACCTCCACTACCTGTTCCAGGTCCACGATCAACTCATGATGGTCGGAATTGATATGATCGGCCAACACCCTGGCGCTTATAATGTCCTCACTCTCTCCCACACCCATGGCAAAAGTCTTCAAGCGGGCATTTTTCCCGAACTTTTCCCTGTGTAATTCACTGGCCAGATAATTGATCACGCTGCTATCCATGCCGCCGCTAAGTAAACCGGCCGTGGGCACATTAAAGTCCACGCGGCTGCGAAGACTCCTCGTAATAATATCTCTAATATCCTCAACCATTTGGCCTAAATCGCTATGCAGAACTTCCGGTGGTGTTTTGGGCAACTCGGCAAAACGGATAAGGTTGCCGTCAGTATCCAGGTAATGTCCCGGTGGAAATTCATGGATGTCATCCGTCACAGCGGCGAGGCTTTTGAGTTCAGTAGCCAAATAGAGCGTATTATCTCTACGTCCGTAGAAGAGTGTTTTGATGCCCAGCAGGTCTCTAGCTGCAAATATTTCATCTCCGTTGGAAATCACGAACCCAAAAATGGCATCATCCAGATATTCACACAAATCGCTGCCGTGCTTTTGGTGCAGGTGAAGTAGCAGCCGCTCTTCCTGGAAAGGACCATTTGAAAGGCCATGGGCCCTAGACAGTTCTTTGTGGTTTCCCATTTGGCCATCGTAACAAATTTGCCAAATCCCATTTCCAGAACTATTGATGGGGACCATGTCCCTATCTGGATGCGCCATGGGGCAGTCGGCTTTGAGATAGTTTTGCGCCATGATCACTTGCTTGTTGGCGGAGATTCCAGAAATATAAGGCCCCCGATAGTTTATCTTTTTAAACATTTCTTCGATCTTCAGGGGATCCGGGCTACCATAGCCAACCACAAAACCACTCATAGACGACTCCTTGTTTGATTACGATGCAGGAAACCTGGTCCTTTAAGCAAAGTCAAAGTTAAATGGGTTTGCCGTACAGAGAATACCTTGAGGTGTAGGAATGATGGAATGATGGAATGTTGGAATAATGGGTTTAAAGGAATGAACTCCTTGTTAGATGTGAGACGCGAGAACGTCATTCATAGTAAAAATATTTTTCACTCTTAACCCCATCATTCCATTATTCCAACCTTCCACTATTCCTATGGGTTCTTCTGACTCCTGACCTCAGCTCAATCAATGCCGGGTCCTATGAACCTGGATTCTTTACTTTCGAATTTCAAAAATTCCCACGAGACCGTGTCCCATACCCGTCCCCGGTTGCAAATCCGTCTCAAGCTTTCGTAGGGCATACCCTAGAACTGTTTCGATCACATTAGCCCGAACGTCTCCCCACTCAACCCAGCCCACGCCTTCCATTACTCTACGGACAGTGTCAATGGCCTCCTGGAGAGGTTTTGGATAAAAGGGAAGGATCTCAGGAACAAACTTCAATTTGCCAGTTTCGGAATCGTACTCGTCTAGCATACGCATGGTTTGCTTGACCAGGGTATTGGATGACATGAAGAGCATTTCAAAGAAGTTATTCAGGTGGTCAAACCCTTGCCTGGGGACGAAATCCACCAGCAGGCTTTCCAGGTCAGTGCGCACGTAGCTCTCGAAAAGTGCATTGATAGGAGCACGCAATTTGGGACAGTGCTTGTTATAGTCGCCCGTGTCGAGATGGCGACCGATCAACAGGGACCTATCGAAGAAAAGCAGAGATTTAATTTCTATCCCCGCCTCTTGCGAGGCTCTAGCGATGATGTTATCAACCTCCTCACGGCAGACCAGCTTCAACGGAAAAGATGCCACGTCTGCAGTGGCCCGCTCCTCCTCAGGGTATATGTAGGATATCCGGTAATCCATGAAATATTCTTCGTCTACCGGATGGTGCCAAAGGTCCTGCCATTCATAAGAGTAGCGGCCGAGCCAGTCGCCCATAAAGATTGCACAATCAGGCGCATGTCTACAGATGTCGGCGATGATTTTGACGCATTGTTCAGTATTGAAATGCGACAGCGTCCCGAATGAAGTAAAGTAGAAATCAAATGGAGCTTCGTCCTTGGAAATGGCTGGCGGTAGACCATTGGACAGATCCTCTTGGATGAATCTCATCTTGGGGTCACCACCGTAGTAATCCTCAGCTTGTTGGATCAGGTCCGGGTTGACGTCCAGACCCACATATTCCTTAAGCATGTCGTCAGTGAGTGTTGCGGTGATGTATTCATAGATGCCAGGATCTTTGGTGGTGACCCCCATAATCAAGTCATAGCCATCACCACTGCCACATCCCAGATCCAGGACGCGAACGCGCTCCAGCCGCTGCCTCTTGTGATCCACCAGTTCGTTGAGGGCGGGGCGCAAAAAGATGGCAGTGACCTGGTCCTCCCAGAATCTTCTCACATTGTCATACTTTCCGAGCAAACCCGAGGCCTTTTCATATTTGCCGGTGTGGAAAGCCTGGGTGTATGCTTTTTTCTCAGACATTTTCTCTCTCCCTAGCCCGGATGTTTTATGAATTGCAGTCGCAAGACCCC
The DNA here is from genome assembly GCA_020347625.1 of Deltaproteobacteria bacterium. Lineage (GTDB taxonomy): Bacteria > Desulfobacterota > Syntrophobacteria > BM002 > BM002 > BM002. The sequence goes on along the minus strand of CP070735.1, from coordinate 1,057,268 downwards.
CTCTTCATCCGAGCTTGTGCTCAGACTGCCATGGTTTTCAGGACATCGATGGCATCAAAGGCGTCTTTGCAATAGGCATCGGCGCCGATTTCTTGGGCAAACGATGCTGAGGTGGGCGCGCCGCCAATGAGCACTTTGACACTGTCGCGCAACCCCTCTTGTTCGAGGTTTTTGACAACTTCTCCCATCACTCGCATGGTGGTGGTTAAAAGGGCAGAAAGTCCGATAAAAGGCGCCTCGTTTTCCTTGACCGCACCGATGATTCGCTCCACAGATACATCCGTACCCAAATCAATGATCTGATAACCGGCTCCTTTCAGCATGATCGCCACGATGTTCTTGCCGATATCGTGAAGATCTCCCGCCACCGTGGCAATGACGAACTTGCCCTTACTTTTCACCCCAGCTTTCAACAAGTGGGGGCTCAGGATATCCATGGCCACACCGACACACTCAGCCGAAGCGAGCATGTCCGGAATGAGGTATTCATCCCGCTCGAACTTCTCTCCCACCTCCTCCATGGACTTGGTGAGAGACTCGATAACGATTTCCTTCGGCTCCACACCATCTTCCAGAGCCTGATTCACCAACTCGGTAACACCGGGCTTTCCCTCCAGACCATCATCAAAACCCTCGTCTTCAGCCTCCACTCTTCCCTGAACCACATTAAAAGCGATTGCCTTTAGAAGCTCCTGTTTATCCATTGTTGATATCTCCTCTCCAAAAGATAAATGCCTAAATTTCTAAATATTGTTTTGGTTTCATGTTTCTGAGTTGTAGGAGCAACGTCCTCGTTGCGATCTCCGGCTTTCTTAAAATCGCGACCAGGAGGTCGCTCCTACATGAAAGAATAACTAGTATGCTTTTAAGCTTGGAAGAATCCCTGGGACCTCCTTAAAAATTTGCTCCTGAATGGCCTGATCCAGATGCTCCGCCGGCTCCGTTTCCAATTGCTCCATGTAGGTCAGAGCATTCTCAATGACTTTGTCCTCTAGCCCTTTGGCCTCAAAGCGATAGGGGTTAGAAACATCACCCCGGTGCATCGCCTTTCGAGCGAAGCGGGCGTATAGCCGGTGGCTAGAGGCCATGACTTTCTTGACTATCCTGAGCATGTCATCTATTTCGGCTTGATCAACCTTGGGCTCTCGCAAACAGTGCTTTATTTTGCCTATTTGCTCATTGTCGAGAACGGCCTGAACCGGGCAAAAAGTGTTGGTCCGATCCAAGAGTCCAAAGGCGTAGTGAATATATTGGGCACCACTCATGGCCATGTAGAGATGGGTGAGCAGCTTTTCAAATAGCGCCTGCATGCCGGGAACCTTGGCATCCCCCACCCCGGCGGTAGAATAGCACGGCACCTGGTAATGACGGGCCAACTGGACGCAGTCTATATTGTACTGGTTGAATTCCGGGCAACCGTAGAGGTCATGCAGGTCGTCCAAGCGGGCTCGCACAGGGACACTTCCATAGAGCACTGGAAAACCCTCTTTGATCAGCTGTGTGAGGGTGATACCAACCAGGATTTCAGCATTGATTTGGGCGACCATTCCTGCTTCCTGGATAGGGGCTGAAGAGCCTCCCTGGGGAGACGAAGATATCACTAAGGGTAAGCCGCTTTCCACAATTGAAAAGACCTTTTCAGCGGTATCATCAACGATTTGAAGAGGGCTCTTGAACACGCAGGCAATAAAAGAAACCACTGGATTTTGCCTCAGGGGCTCAACCCCACCGGCGATTATTTCCGCCATCCGCACAACGTCGTTCAGCTTTTCCAGTGTGGTCAGGCCAGCTTGGACGTGCTTGGTGATGTTGTTGAGACTGGCGAAGAACTTGTTCACATCGTGATTTTCGGGGGTGATCTCAGGATCCTGGATGTTCAAGGGCCGAATGAAAAAGTCAAGATGTTCCAATCTGTCGCAAAGCTTGGCGGCGCGGCTGAGCAGGGCTGAGTTGCCCCTCAGTTCTCGATGTCGGGGAACCTTGACCTTGACGTCTCCGTCATTGACACTGACAAATTCTTCCATCTCCGTTTCAATCCAGATATTGGCCTCTGAGCCGGAACCGAAGTAAACTCGCGGAACCTCTGCATCCAGGAGAAGACTGTTTTCCGGTTTTCTGGCGCCTAGCACAAGGCGGGTCGGTGCTTTGGCCACTGCCTCCTTTATGAGGCCCGCAGGAAAGGTCACGCGCCAGCACGGAGATATGGATTTTTCGTCCTCCCAGACCTTGGCCCCATGCGCTTGAAAAAGCTTTGCTGCCCGCTCGTTGTAACACCAAATTCCCGGGTCGGCCAAAATGCTTAGCGAGGCTTGATCCAGCCACTTTACTTGTTCCTCACTTAACCTCT
>CP070735.1:1045315-1054821 GCA_020347625.1 Deltaproteobacteria bacterium | reverse complement strand
AGTTTTACAGAACCCTGGCTGTTCGACATCCCACTTTCATCCACCTTCCAGCTCTATAGATGGTACCGGGACTATGACGAGTATGAAAAGACGAGCTTTGGTGCAGGCGTTAACTTTAGCTATCCGGTTTGGGATTTCACCCGGGTTTATTTCGGCTATTCCTATGATGACTCCGATGTAACTAATGTGGATGAGTTTGCCTCCACCTTTATAAAGGACCAAGAGGGTCGAACGGTCTCCAGCGTAATTAACACCACACTGAGACGTGACAGCAGAGACCACGCCTTTCTCACCACTGATGGCTCTGACAATTCTTTGAGCGTGGATTGGGCCAGCGGCCTCTTTGGTGCCGATGCCAGCTATGTCAAAACAATTCTCAACTCCGCCTGGTGGTACCCGCTGCCCTTGTGGAAGTTTGTTGGGTTTCTTCACGGAAAAACCGGATATGTTGACGGGAGTGATATCCCCATCTATGAACGGTTTTTCCTGGGTGGTATCAACTCCATCAGGTCTTTTGATTCGGGCGATGTAGGCCCCCGGGACCCTTTGACCGGAGATCGTATTGGCGGTAACAAGATGATACTCTTCAACGCCGAGCTTCTCTTTCCCCTAGTAGAAACACAGGGTTTGAGGGGTGTGGTGTTTTTCGACGCGGGTAATTCCTATTTTGAGGGCGAGGACATCGACTTCAATGATTTAAAGTATGCTTACGGTGGTGGCATTCGCTGGCATTCCCCCATGGGTCCCTTGCGGCTGGAATATGGTATTAATCCCGATCCCAAAGACGGGGAAGACAAGTCAAAATTTCAGTTTTCCATGGGGGTCTTCTGGTAACGTCTGGTTAACGGGTTCAGCCGATGGTAACACATCTGTTTTCCTGCCTCGGCTGACCCAGAAACAGTGGGTGGCCAGCCGGCGGAGTTGGAACTTCGGCGAACTGAGCTTGCGCAAAATGCGCAGAGCATCTATCATATCAACTCTCGACCATTTTGAAGTAAAGTTATCTTTTCGTGGATATTACAGTTTCGGCGGTACCAGTTATAAGGAGTGTCAAGATGCGGATCTGCAAAGGCATGTTAGTAGGGATGTTGTTTGTTTTGTTAAGCACCACGGTTTGGGCTGCAGATGTTGTTAAGCTTGGATTTTTCGACATGCAGACCATCATCGATCGTTCCGAGATGGGAAAGGCAGGGTTGGAGAAGTTTAAGATAGAAAGGGAGAAGATGCGGCAGGAGTTGGCTGATAAGCTAAATGAATTAAGAAAGCTGGACGACGAGTTCAAAAAGAAAGAACAAGTCTGGAGCGATGAAATTAAGAAGGCTAAGGCCCAGCAAATGATGGCCAAGAAGGCAGAATACGATCAGTTAAGAGCTGAGGCCAATCGCCGCCTCGGTGAGCAAGAGCGGGAGTTGCTCACACCCATAAGGGAAAAAGTGTTGGAAATCATTTCTCGAATTGGGAAGGAAGAGGGGTACACGATGATTTGGGAGATGCAGATGGCCGGTCTTGCCTACGCGCCGACCTCACTGGAACTCACCGATCGGATCATAAGGGAACTTAATGAAATTTCGGCCAAGGAAGCCGGTGGAGAAAAGAAGCAGTAGGCAAAGGGCACATTTTTCATTTCGCACTTTTGGCAACTATCATTTTTCATCTAGATGCACTGTCGTCAGTATTATTAGCTCTAGCATGCAATGACTAATGACTAAGGACGGTTACATGGAGAAAACCCTAGGAGAGCTGGCTAGCTGGATTGCTGGTGAGCTTCACGGTGATGCCCAACTCAAGATAACCGGGGTGGCTGGACTGGAGGAAGCGCGACACACAGAGATCTCCTTTGTGGTGGGACCCAAATACGTTCGAAAGGCGCATGAGTCGAGGGCAGGAGCGCTTATTGTTCCACCCGGATTGAGAGATATTGAGAGGCCTTTCATTGTCAGTGATAATCCTTATCTGGCCTTTGCCAAGATCCTTAAACTCTTCAGTCATAAACCGCGAGTTCCGTTAGGAGTAAGTCCCAAGGCGAACATCGGAGAAAACGTGCAAATGGGGGATGAGCCTTCCATCCACCCGCTGGTTTTTGTGGGCGATAATACTGTGCTGGGAGATAGGGTTACTCTGCACGCAGGTGTATATGTCGGGGCTGGTGTTCAGATTGGAGACGATACCCTGATCTATCCAAATGTCACAGTTCTTGATCGTTGCATTATTGGCAAGCGGGTGATCATTCACAGTGGGACCGTGGTGGGCGGTGACGGTTTTGGCTTTGCCCCGGACGGCCACAGCTACTTCAAAATTCCCCAGGTGGGTATTGTCCAGATCGATGACGACGTGGAAATCGGCGCAAATTGTACGATTGATCGTGCCACCATGGGAAAGACATGGATTCAGCGAGGGGTAAAGATAGACAACTTGGTGCAAGTGGCCCATAACGTGGTTCTAGGAGAAAATACCATTATTATTGCTCAGGTCGGCATTTCCGGCAGTACCGTAGTCGGCAAGAATGTCATCCTGGCCGGGCAGGTGGGGGTAACAGGTCACCTGGAGATAGGAGACAACGTTCGGGTAGGCGCCCAGTCAGGGATCGCCAAATCAATTCCGCCGGGTCAGAGTGTCTCAGGTAGTCCCGCAATTGCCCATCGAGATTGGCTGAAGAACTGTCACATTATCAGCCGGCTGCCAGAGCTGCGCAGGACGATCAGAGACTTGGAAAAGAGAGTAGCTGAGCTGGAGCAAGCGCTAGATTCTTGAAAGAGGGGTGACCGTGATGATTGATGTCCAAGAGATTATGAAAATAATGCCGCACCGCTATCCTTTCCTACTGGTGGATCGGATTGAAAGTCTCAAGGAAGGCGAGGAGATTGTGGGACTTAAGAACGTCACCATCAACGAGCCGTTCTTTGTTGGTCATTTTCCAGGCAATCCCATCATGCCAGGGGTGCTCATCGTTGAGGCCATGGCCCAGGTCGGTGGGGTGTTTGCCTTTCGCTGTCTCCCCGAAGAGTGGGCTGGCAGTCTCGTCTATTTCATGGGTATGGACAAAGTACGTTTCCGCAAACCGGTTGTGCCCGGTGACCAACTGCGGCTGCGATGCACCTTGCTTCGCCAGAAAAAGAATATCTTCAAGATGCGGGGTGAGGCGTACGTTGAAGACAGTCTGGTGGCTGAAGCTGAACTGCTGGCTGCCATTGAGCAGAAAAAAACGGATAAAGACTAAAATGGCAGCCAAGGAGCATTCTATGAAGATACATTCCACGGCCATCATCCACCCCGAAGCGGATCTGGGTGATAACGTGGAGGTGGGACCATACGCGGTGATCGGCGAAGAAGTAAGAATTGGTAAGAGCTGCCGAATTCACGCCCACGCCCACATTGCGCCGTACACAACGATAGGCGATCGCAGTGAGGTCTATCCCTATGCCTCTCTCGGCACACTGCCACAGGACCTAAAATTCGACGGCCGTCGTACCGAGACCATCATCGGCAGCGACAACATTATCAGAGAATATGTCACCATCAATCGTGCCAGTATCGATGGAGACGGGGTAACCAGAGTCGGTGACCACAACTACCTAATGGCTTACAGCCATGTGGCCCATGACTGCCATATCGGGAACCATGTGATCATGGCCAACGGGGCGACCTTGGCCGGACATGTGGTGGTCCATGACCACGCCACCCTTGGGGGACTGTGTGCTGTACATCAATTTGTTCGGATTGGAACTCACGCTTATATTGGTGGCAAGACTGGGATACCGAAAGACGTTCCGCCCTACGTGCTCGTCTCAGGCCATCGGGCAAAGCCTTACGGAATTAATAGTGTAGGTCTTAAGCGAAAGAACTTCCCCGAAGATGTGGTCAGAATGTTAAAGGAATGCTATCGCATCGTGTTTCGCAACGAGACGCCTCTCAAAGAAGCGCTGCAACAGGCTGAGAGTCAGTTGGGAGAGGTGAAAGAGGTGAAAATTTTACTGGATTTCATTCGGAGCTCTGAGCGTGGAATTACCCGGTGTTAGGATAGTTGGAAAAATACTCTACTTCCCCAAGACGACGGAAATTAATTGAGCCGATGAAAAAGATTGGACTTATTGCAGGTGGCGGTCAATTTCCCATTCTTTTCGCCCGTGCTGCGCGCAGTCAGGGAGTTCAAGTGACGGCGGTGCTATTGAAGGGTGAAGCCGACAGGCAACTCGAGGCCGAAGTCGACAATTACGCTTGGGTGAGTCTCGGGAAGTTGGGCAAGATGATTAAAACCTTTCGTAAAGCCCAAGTGACTGAGGCAGCAATGGCCGGCACGGTGGCAAAAACGAAACTCTTCAGCAGAATTAGGCCTGACTGGAAGGCCATGAAGTTGCTCGCTCGGATGCTCCACAAGAAAGATGACACAATCCTGAGGGGTTTTGCCGAAGAACTGGAGGCCCACGGCATCAAAATCAGACCGTCAACACTGTTTCTGCCGGAGCTGCTGGCCCCTCCAGGAGTTCTCACACGCCGTAAGCCCAATGCCAGGGAGCGGCGGGATATCGAGTTCGGCTGGAAACTGGCGAAAGAGTTCGGCAAGCTGGATGTGGGCCAGTGCATCTTGGTCAGGGATCAGGCGGTGCTGGCAGTAGAGGCTATTGAAGGCACCGATGAGACCATCCTTCGGGGCGGTCGGTTGGGGCGGGAAAAAGCGGTGGTCGTCAAAGCAAGCAAACCCAAGCAGGATTTACGCTTCGACGTACCGGCTGTGGGACTGCAGACCATTGAAATCATGAAAGAGGTCGGCGCTTCAGTTCTGGTGGTGGAGGCTGGCAGGACGTTGATGTTCGATAGGGAGAAAATGATTGAGGCTGCCAATAGGGCTAAGGTTGTCATCCTTTCTAAGTCAGCCCACCAGGAAGTCATCCCAGATCAACACGGGATTACAACGGGCCTCAGTAAGCTTGCCGCGAGGGATTCTGGGACTGATGTGGAACTGACGGTGGTCAAGCCGCAGATTACGACCAGTGACTCTGCTCCCCGAGTGGCGGTGGTGGGTGTTGGCTACCTGGGCCAATTTCATGCGGAAAAATATGCTGGTCTCGCAGAAACGCAGTTGATAGCAGTGGTCGACAAAGATGCTAGCCGTGCGCAAGAGATGGCTGCTCACTATTCTTGCCAGGCGAGGTCATCGCACCGTGATCTCATCGGGATGGTTGACGGCGTCAGTGTAGCGGTGCCCACGCAAGATCACTATCAGATCGCTCGGGATCTTTTGGAGGCAGGTATCCATGTTCTGGTGGAAAAACCCATGACCGTCAGTTTGGAGGAGGCGGACTCGTTAATACAACTGGCCAGGGACAACAACCTGGTCCTCCAGGTGGGACATCTTGAACGGTTCAATCCTGCATTGGTAGCAGCCAGAAAATACGTGCACCAGCCCCTCTTCATAGAGTCGCATCGGCTGGCTTCTTTTACCGAAAGAGGTACTGAGGTTGATGTTATTCTAGATTTAATGATCCATGATATTGATATTATACTAAATTTAGTACCTTTTCCCCTGAAGGATGTGAAGGTTGGAGGGGTCAAAGTTCTTACGGCCCACACGGATATAGCCAGTGTTCGGCTGGAATTCAGCAATGGCTGTATAGCCAATGTCACTGCCAGCCGCATTTCCGCCAAAAAGATGAGAAAACTTCGACTTTTTCAGCGGGATAGCTATCTGTCCATAGATTTTGCTGAAAATGAAGTGGAACTGTTTCGTAAACTTCCAGAACAAGGTTCCGATGGACTTCCGGAAATAGAGTATCAGCAGCTGCCGGTTGCTGACACCGATCCCTTAGAGGAGCAGTTGCGGGCCTTTTCGGATTCAATCTGCACGGGCAAACAGCCCATGGTCTGCGGAGAGGAAGGGCGAAAAGCCCTTGAAGTTGCCACGCAAGTGAGCCAGCTGATTCAGCAACAGACGGAGCGATTGGGAGTTGCACTCGGCCTGGCTGATCTCCCCACATGATGCGACTGCTTTTCCATCTAGAGGCAGTCCGATGGGGCCCATGCGCAATAGAGTACTGATCATAGCAGGAGAAGCTTCGGGGGATCTACACGGCGCCAATTTGGTAAAGGCCATACGCGCTGTGGATCCCTCCATTATTTTCAAGGGTGTGGGAAGCAAGCACATGCTGCAGGCCGGTGTGGGACTCCTCTGGGATGCTGCGGAGATGGCCGTGGTGGGACTCCCTGGGGTGGACCGTTTGGCCACCATATTCAACGTTTTCCGCCTGGTCGCTTCGATCCTCCATCACTGGCAGCCGGATCTGGTTATCCTCATTGACTATCCTGAGTTCAACCTTTTGATTGCCGGCAAGGCTAAGAGACTTGGCATCCCGGTAATGTACTACGTTAGCCCGCAAATATGGGCGTGGCGTTCTGGGAGGATCAATACCATTCGGAAAAGGGTGGATAGGATGGTGGTCATCCTCCCCTTTGAAGAAAAAATATACCGAGAGGCAGGTGTTGAGGCTTCCTTCGTGGGACATCCGCTGCTGGATGTTGTTAGCGTAAAGGATAAGGACGAATTGCCGAGGAGCCAATATGTTCGATCCGGAAATGATCGGTTGGTGGGTCTACTTCCAGGCAGTCGATACAGCGAACTGTCCAGACTAATGCCAGTCATGCTGGATGCTGCCACAATTCTTACCAAAAATTTTCCTGAGATCCGCTTTCTCATGCCACTAGCACCAACCATTCGACCTGACCAGGTGGATCCTTACCTGAGGGAGGTAGACTTGCCTTTGACGGTGGTTGAGCATAATACCTATGAAATCATCCAGATGTGTGAAATAATTGTTGCCGCCTCCGGTACTGTCACCCTGGAGGCAGCTATCCTCGGGACGCCACTTGTGGTGGTCTACAAGGTTCATCCTTTGACCTACTGGATCGGTAAACGGTTGGTGAAGGTTAAGCATGTGGCATTGGTCAATCTTGTTACCAGCCAAACTTTCGTTCCGGAGTTGATTCAGCATGATGCTACGCCTGAACGAATCTCTCAGGAGGTCATGGACATTCTAAGCGACACAAAGCGCCAGCAGTGGATGCGGCAGTGCCTCAGGGACGTCAAACAGAAGCTGGGGAGCCCTGGCGCTTCTGACAGAGCAGCAGCCATTGCCCTTGAGCTTATGGGGAAATCTTATTCTGCCGGAGGCAATGAAATGGATATTGCTTTTAAAGCAACTGAGAGGAGAGGATAAGCCTCAGATGAATCTCTACCGGCGATTATTGAAGCTAGTGAGACCATACTGGCAACACTTGGCCATTGCAATGGTGTGCATGTTGGGAGTGGCTGTCTGCACCGCTGCTTCCGCTTATTTGATCAAGCCGGTATTGGATGACATATTTATAAATAAAAAGGAGGAGATGCTAAAGATCCTGGTTGTCGTGGTGTTACTGGTCTTTATCATCAAAGGGCTGAGCGCATGGGGCCATGCCTACTTTATGAACTATGTTGGCCAGCGCATCGTCACCCAATTGCGACAAAAACTCTACGACCACCTCCAGACGCTTTCGCTATCCTTCTTCGACCAAATGCCCACCGGGGTGATGATTTCTCGCATAACCAACGATGTCAATCTAATTCAGGGGGCCGTCTCCAACGCGGTGACCGGGCTGCTCAAAGATAGCTTCAGCATTATTGGCCTGATTGCTGTTATTTTTTACAGAGACTGGCAGCTCGCCATAATCGCCATGGTGGTACTTCCCTTCGCGTTTCTGCCTATCGTGAAGTTTGGACGGATGCTTCGCCGTATCAGTACCAAAAGCCAGGAATCCATGGGTGACATCTCGGTAATCCTCCATGAAACCATCAGCGGCAACCGTATTGTCAAAGCCTTTGGCATGGAGGAATATGAAAAAAAGCGTTTCGCTGAAGAAAATATGAAATATTTTAACTATCTGATGAAATCGGTGGTCGTGCGCTCACTCTCTTCACCAGTGATGGAATTCCTGGGTGGTGTTGGCATTGTTTTCATTATCTGGTACGGCGGTTACAACGTCATCCGGGGTGTCTCTACCCCAGGAAACTTTTTCTCGTTTCTCGCCGCTTTGCTAATGCTCTACGACCCGGTGAAGCGGTTGAGTAATATTAACAACGTCCTCCAGCAGGGCATGGCCGCGGCTCAAAGGGTATATGATATTTTGGACACCACCCCAGAGATCAGAGATAAGCCTGATGCTATCCACTTGCCCCGTCTACGGCATGGTCTGGAATTTCGCCGTGTCCAATTTCACTACCAAAACAAAACGGTACTCAAAGATATCAATCTAAAGGTGGCAGCCGGCGAGATCGTCGCCATTGTTGGGGTTAGCGGCGCCGGTAAGACCACCCTAGTAAATTTGATCCCACGATTTTATGAAGTAACCGATGGAGCGATTTTGATTGATGGTGTGGACATCCGGGATGCGACTGTCAGTTCGCTTCGATCCCAGATTGGCGTGGTAACCCAGCAGACCATTCTTTTCAATGACACCGTCCGCAATAATATTGCCTACGGCGATATGGATAAAAAGGAAGAGGAAATCATAGCTGCGGCCAAGGCAGCAAACGCCCATGATTTCGTAATGGAAACGGACCAAGGTTTCGATGCGCACATTGGCGAGCAAGGGGTGCGCCTTTCCGGGGGAGAGCGGCAGCGACTGTGCATCGCCAGAGCTTTGCTCAAAAATGCGCCCATTCTCATTTTGGATGAGGCCACTTCGTCGTTGGACAGTGAGGCGGAGATAGAGGTCCAGAAAGCTTTGGATAATCTCATGCAAGGGCGAACAACGCTAGTCATTGCCCATCGACTCTCCACCATCCAGAATGCGGATCGCATCGTGGTTCTGGCTGATGGACGTATTGTTGAAGAGGGGCGCCACAAAGAATTGTTGAAGATAAACGGTGAATATTGTCGTTTATATGAGTTGCAATTCGCCCAATTTGAAGCAGCTGATGATGCTGATAGGGGTGTGCGTTCCACAGGATGATTGTCTCGGTGGAACCGTTGAGCCGTGATCTCCGCCTCGATTAGTTGCCCAAAAGTTAAAATCCAAAGGACATGTCGATGATCCGCCATCTGGTGCGCAGATGATTTTTCTTTACAATGTGCTGTGGCTGCTGGCACTGCCAGGCATTCTCCTCTATCTTTCTCTCCGTCGACTTTTCACCGGCAAATATCGTCAAAATCTAGGCCCGCGTTTTGGGTTAGGCCTGAAACCCAGGGAGAATACAGCATCCCAAGAGGTGATCTGGGTGCATGCGCTTTCAGTGGGGGAGGTGCTTTCTGCTATACCTTTGATCCGCTCCCTGCGTCAGGAGTTGCCTGACTTCGATATTTTCGTTTCCACAACAACCGAGACTGGACAGCAGATAGCTCGCCAGAAATTGGACTCTTCGAACTGCTATTTTCTCTACTTACCCTTGGATCTTTACTGGGTGGTGCACCGCTTTGTTAAGCTGATTGACGCCACCCTATTCGTTCTAGTAGAGACGGACCTGTGGCCAAACCTCCTGT
>CP070735.1:1013074-1045215 GCA_020347625.1 Deltaproteobacteria bacterium | reverse complement strand
TTCAGACTTTCCTGATCATGGCTCTGGTCAACATCACAGCCATTTTGCCCTTTGTTATTTCCTGGCCCACTTTATCCACTTCATCGCCAGACGTTGGGGTAAACAGTAAACGGTGAACGGTAAATGGATCAAGGGACCGACTTAAACTTTTTACCGTTTACCATTTACGGTTGCCTTAGTAGTGCTTATTGCCTAGTGTTTAGTGCCTAGTCTGACTTCAGGCGGTTCATTGCGAGGATCTTCACCTCGCGCTCGAAGACAACTTCAACCTTTGAAGCATCGATCACCGTGCGGACGAAACCGAGTCCAAAAGTTGGATGTTGTATCGCCTGATTCTCATGGTAGGAAACGTTTTGATCGTATGGCAGGGGTTGGCCTTCCCCGGCGAACTCCTTAAGTTTACGCCAATCCTCTAGAGATTCGCCGTCTTTAGATGCCTGGCTTGAGGCAATTTTCTTCAAGAGCCTTGCCTGACGTTCGGAAGGGAGGGGCACTTTCTTCCTCATGGCCGCGAGCGAAGGACGGTATTTGTGCTGGCTACCGCAGCGGGTGCAAATTACCAAGTGCACCTCTTCCGCCATCATGGCTACCACCCGATGGATGGTTTCCTCCTTGCAGCGGGGACAGTTGGAGTCAGTCTCATCCCCCACTGAAGTGGATTTCCACGGATGCCCTTTCAGTCTATCAACCAATGAAACTCCAAAGAACGCCTGCGGCGATGGCTGAGCCGATCACCCCCGCGACGTTCGGTGCCATGGCATGCATGAGCAGGTAGTTACTAGGATCCTCCGCGTTACCCACCATCTGCACCACTCGGGCTGAGTCTGGAACAGCGGACACCCCGGCTGCACCGAGAAGCGGATTAATCTTGTCTTGGCTCACTACGTTCATAAATTTGGCGAAAATCACGCCCCCAGCTGTGGCTACCATGAAGGAGCAGGCTCCCAAAATAAATATACCGACGGATTTTGCGGTTAGGAAGACATCGGCCTGCGTACTGGCCCCCACTGTGAGTCCGAGAATGATGGTCACCGTATCAACCACCGCGGTTCTGGCTGTCCGAGCCAACCGGTCAGTAACCAAACATTCCTTCAAGAGATTTCCTAAAAATAGCATACCCAATAGGGGCAAGGCAGCGGGTGCCAGAAAACAGCAAAGTAGGAATCCCGCAATGGGAAAGAGGATCCTCTCCTGAAGGCTCACTTCCCTGGGGTCGCTCATCTTGATGAGACGTTCCCTTCGGCTAGTGAGCAACTTCATTATTGGGGGTTGAATCACCGGCACCAAAGCCATGTAGGAATAGGCAGCAATGGCGATAGGGCCAACCAGGTGGGGTGCTAATTTAGCCGACAAGAAGATGGCTGTGGGGCCGTCCGCGCCACCAATGATACCGATTGAAGCTGCCTCCCTCGGAACAAAACCTAAAAATAGAGCTCCCAGAAATGTCAAAAAAACACCGAGCTGGGCAGCGGCGCCCAAGAGTACCAACTTCGGCCTGGCCAGGAGCGTGGAGAAGTCGGTCATGGCACCAATACCCAAGAATATCAACGGAGGATATATCCCTTTACTGACTCCGAAGTAAAGATAGTTGAGTACTGCACCCTTTTCATAAATTCCCAATCCCAACCCCTTGAAAACCGGGACATTGCCGACCAGGATACCGAAACCGATGGGAACTAGGAGTAGAGGTTCGTAATGCTTGGCAATACCAAGATAGAGGAAGATCAGTCCCACACCGATCATAACCAAATTGCGATAATCGGCCATAGCAAATCCGGTATTCTGTAGAAAATCAATGAGCAATTCCATGACTTTCCTCTTTAGCTCCTCACGGAACCAATTTTTCTTTTAGCCTCTATGTTGATCCACGGGAGACCTCTACACCCTGAGGGCCACTTTTGCGCTCGCTTCCGATTGCCCAGCGGAATAAGCCATCCGGGCCACCCACCATAGTGCCTTTGATAAGAAGACCATTGATGGTTGAGTGAACTCGGGCCAGGCCTCGCTGTTCAGCCACCTCTATGAGACGCGGGAGCTTGAACGGCTCACCCATGTGAGCGGTGAGTAGACGCAGGGCTTCTTCTGCGTCATCCAGCTCCCCGGGTTCAACGCTCTGCACCGTTGCCTTGCTTGAAGTTGGTTTTGCCAGTGGTTGGCTGATTAGGCTCTTTACCCAGGGAACAAAATATTTGGGAGCTTTAGCGTGCGCATTCCACCAAGCGATCATCCGCGGAAAGTATGAGACTATAAAGGCCAGCGATAGCAGCCCAAAAAAGACCACAGATATGCCCAGTGCAGCGATCAGCCAGCCATTTGCTGCGTTGATTGCAGAAAAGCCACCCATAAATTATCTCCCACCTTTTAATCTTCGCTTGTCCTCTTCCCGCAAGAAAGGCAGCCGTCTGCTCAGCACCTCTGAAATTTTCCGCATGATCTTGGTACCCGCCGCAACGTTTCTCTGGACCAAACGCAAGAGCTCACTGCCGGGAAAAGCAAGTAGGTCACAGTCCGTTAGACAGGTGACGGAAGCCGTGTAGTGAGTAGGACTAACTAGGGCGGACCAGCCCACCACCCTGCCCGGCTTATGGAAAGTGATTGCTCGACCATCCGGGAAGGTTATCATAAGGCCGCCTTCCTTTAGAACATAAAGCATTCGCGCTGGTTGACCGGCCTGAATCAACACCTCACCCTCGCCAGCATGCCTCACCTCAGCCATTTTGGACAACACCCCGAGCTCTGCCGGATCCAATTCTGCAAAGATTTCATAGTTTTTTAGTTCGTGGGTCGGGATCACTATTTCACCTCAATAGATTGTCAATACTTGCCTGCGTCCACCTAGAATGGTGCTGCACGGCCTCAGATTTCACGGCCCGACGACTTTATACACACCTCAACCTGAATTCCAAACTCCAGCAAGCTCTGAGATTACCATACCAGGCAGAACTGCCTGACCTCTGTAGGAAAAATACAATAAAGTCTTGTTTAGGACTATATAAAATATAGCTTACAGACGATTAACACCATAAACAAAACATTTTGTCAGATTCCAAAAGTATTATATGAAGAGGACATAAGCAAGCTTGATTGTAAGGAAAGGATGAACATGACCGACACCAAACCGACCCTATCGTGCCTCTCTGACACTTTGGCCATCTGCAGGCTGGAGCCTGATGCTCTCCTGCCATCTTGGGCCATCCCCGGAGAGTTTACCTCCATTACCCGGACTGCCGACGAATTATCTATTGTCTGTCGCCAGGCAGATGTGCCGGCAGAAATCCCCTGCGAAAAAGGTTACCATTGTATCAAGGTGGAAGGCCCTGTGGCTTTCACTGTGATTGGAGTATTATCCTCGTTGACAGCGGTTTTGGCCCGGGAAGGTATCAGTATCTTCGCGGTGTCAACCTTTGATACTGACTACATATTGGTTAAGAAGGATCAGATGGATAAGGCTGTCCAGGCATTGTCACAGGCAGGTTATCATATAAATCAGTAAGAACAAAACACCTGACGTTAACGGTAAATGCTAAAGGGTAAACAGTTGACAACAGCCCGTTGATCGGTTCACCGATTACTGTTCACCGTTTACCAGACATTCTGCGTTTTGCTCTTTTACTTCGGCTCTACCGGATACTTGGCTCGAAACCACTCGTGCCAGCCACCTTGGAGGGCATAGACGGAGGTGTGTCCCTTGCCCTTCAGAACCAGTGCCGCACGGGCACTTGTACGTTCGTCAGGTCAAGCGCAGTAGAAAACAATTATCTTATCTTTGTCATACTTACTCGCCCATGAAACCACCTGTCGATAATCCACCCGGACTGCCCCCTTTATTTTAAATTCACTAGAGTTCCAGTCCCTGCCGGTTCGAACATCCGCAACTACAACCTTTGGATTGTCCAGCATCTGTCGGAGGTCGTCCTTGCTCAGCCTGGGTGCGTTTGCAGCCACAGAATTCATGGTCATTATAGACACCAGGGCAAGACTCAGTGATATCTTTGAGATCGCCGATAAGAGCGTTTTCATTTTGACTTCTCCTTAAATTTTGTGTGATGCATTTTCAGGGTAATTCAAACCATGCCCTTTTCCAACAGTAACAAAAGCTTTCCCGCCCCTATTAAGTCTCAGCCAAAACAGACCGAGAATGGAACCAGCGACACTTATGGTAAGCATAAATTTTACGAGTTCAACTGATTCGGGATCGGTCCATAAAAGTCCTATGACGCCAATAAGCATAATAAGGACACTCACCGTGGAGACCACCGGGCGCCAACCGAACCTTGAGACCCGTCCAATTTGCAGGTAATTTTTTCTTACTTTTAATAGGGAAAGGTGGACTGCTGAATAAAATAGTAGCCAGAATAGCAGCGCACTCCTTACGTAGATCCCAAGTGCCGGCTCGCCAGCCATGCCCAACCCCAGCATGGCTGCTATCCCTACAACCAGAATAATAAGAGTGGGTAACGATCTATCGCTGCTTCCGGCAAAAAAGGACGGCAACAGATTTTCTTGCGCCATCCCTGAGAGCAATCTGGACACTGTATATATCAGCCCATTTACTGCGCTCAGGGATCCTGCGATTACCACCAATCCCATGACTAAACGCCCATTTTCACCAAGTATTGCCCGCGCGGCGATCATATGGGGTATGGTGCTGCCGGTCAATTCTTGCATGTCCACATATCTGAGAGAGACCAGCCCCCAGGCAGAGAAAATAAAACCAGCCAGCCCGATGGCACCCAAAAGTGGAAATGCCACCCTGTGTTGTTGCTCTCCTTTCTTCTTACTTGAAATTGCGGCAAGTTCAAATCCGACGAAAAGAATAAGGCCGACGGGGGCAATCCTGCTCAGGTCTACAGCAGGGGAGATTCCTGTAACGCTAAATTCTGTCACCTGACCCATTTTCAGGAAACCAGCAAAAACGAGAACGGCAAGTCCCAACAAGGCAACTGATACAAAAATCATCTGAGCCAGGGTTACCACCCTACGGTCTAGGAGATTTATCAGCAGAAGGAAACCCAAAAGGCAAAAAGAGAAACCCAGGTTTGGAAACCAGTACACGAACACCTCATTAAACGCATAGCCTGCCGTGGCCAAAATTCCCGTAGAAGCACAAATGATAAATACCACTTTGGAGCAAAACACAAGAACCGTGACTGGCAACCAGCCAAAGGCCTGCCGTATGAGGCGGGCTTCGCCCGCCCAGCCGGGGCTGAGGGCAAACACTTCATCGTAGCTGAGACCGGTCAGAAAGTAGGCGGTCATGGCCAGAAGGAGAAAAGCCAAGAACAGAAATCCTCCACCTCCCATACCGTTTCCCAGGATAACCAGGGATTCCGGCGAGAGTATGATGCCCAGCGCAATGCTCAGCGGTATAATGATAGTCGCCTTTGTATTCTCAAAAATCACTCTTTAACATTCCCCACAATTTCAGTTAACCTTGCGGCGCCCAAGCTTTTCCAACAAGAATAGATTGGTTTTAGCGGCTCATGGTATTTCCATAGTCGGTAAAACTAATCATTTCTTACAAGATATCAACCTATTGACTTTCTTTGGGTGCGCGCCTTCTCCTTTTTTGGGACTGATTATTATTGCTGGACTATTGCTGAAGGAAACTTCATGATTAATGGGGTAGTATTCCGTCCAAACGGAAAGACGTCGGATTCATAAAACGATACTATAAGATCCCAGAATTTAAGTTTGCAGCTCCATAAACAAGATAACAGGAACAATTATGCCTTATGTGAATATCAAGGTGACCAAGGAAGGTGTTACACCGAACCAAAAGGGTGAGCTTATCAAGGGAGTCACGGACCTCCTCGCCAATGTTCTGGGAAAGAATCCAGAAACTACCGTTGTGGTGATAGACGAGGTCGATACCGACAACTGGGGAATTGGCGGAGAGAGAGTAACGTTGCGACGGCAGCGTGGTCTCTGAAAAGTCTCTCAGGCTACGATACCCTGAGAACGCATTGGAACAGCATTAGGAACCTTAGACCACACCATGCAGCCTACCCGTCTGCACGCTCATTTCAAGTGTCGGATGGCGTTGCAGTCATACTTCCACATATCGTCTTGGTTGACTCGCGCCCAGGTGTCAAAGCGGCAGTCATTTGGGGATGAAGTTTATCCCATATGAGGAACGCAGCATGTTGAAAGCAGTATTGTTGGATCTTGACAACACCATGGTACTTTATGATGAACCGGCTTTCTACGAAAGTTACTTTATTAGCATTTGCAGGATGTTTTCGGATATCTTCACACCTGACGAATTGAAGACAAGGGTGATTCGGGCTACGATGGCGCTTCGACAAAACAATGGAGAGGTGAGTAACCGCCGCTTTTTTATGAACGTGTTTACCGAGGGATGCGAGGAGCGTGAGGACGAAATCTGGCGGCGATTCATGCATTTCTACGAGACCGAGTACCACAAAATCGAAGTAGAGGTGAAGGTCCCGGATGGTCTTCACGACACGCTCGAACGGATGCACAGAGATGGGCTGAGGCTGGTGGTCGCCTCTAATCCCATCTTTCCACTGATGGTACAGCACAGCCGGATGGATTGGGCGGGTATCGAGAAGTCCAGGTTTAATCTGGTGACCCACATTGACAACATGTCCTTCGTCAAGCCCCGGCCTGAGTATTATCTTCAGATCTGTGAAAAAATCGGCGAAGATCCCGGAGACTGTCTGATGGTGGGCAACGATGCAGTTCATGACATGGTCGCCGGCGCGGTGGGGATGAAGACCTTTCTTACAAGGGAAGCTGGCGAAATCGATTACACCTCAGTGATAGTGAATGTTGATGATCGCTATCAGCTTCAACACATTCCAACTCCGGACTTCAGCGGTGTTTTCGCCGACGTCGCTTCTGTGGTTCAGCAGCTACGTGGCTGAGTTCGGTCATGCAACGGGCTCGCCGATCCAGCTTTTCTTTGATAAAGGAAACAGTGTCACATAAGGATTCCGTCATGTGGTTCAATAAATACATGTTCTCTGTCTATGTAATCGTTGCTCTGTTGGTAGCTGCTTGCGCCAGCAGTAAAGGAACTACTTATAACTATTTGTGTTCTGACGGAAACCGGTTCCAGGTTACTATGACCCATAACGGTGAGAAGGTGATTTTGCGGCTAGGCGAACGTCTGCTGGAACTTCCCCATGTCCGCTCAGCTTCCGGCGCAAAGTACAGTGATGGGGAAACTACTTTTTGGTCGAAAGGAATTCAAGCTTTCATAACAACCCATGATAAAGTCTCTCACAAGGACTGCGTCATAGAGAAATAGCTGCAAGGAGTTAGGGAATGCAGGTTACTAAACATATTCATGCACTTAAGATCCCTTTTCAGGTGAGGGTTAGCCCGGACTTAGCGGTTGACCGGTTCGTCTACGTTTATCTCATTTATGGAGAAGATATCTGTCTCATTGACACCGGAGTTGCGTCATCGGAAATTCCGATTTTCGATTATCTCAGAACAACGGGGCGTTCGCCAGGTGAGATCTCCATAACCGTTCTAACGCATTCTCATCCAGATCACATTGGAGCGGTACAGGCCATAAAAAGGACCTCTGGTTGTATGGTTGCGGCTCATTCCGGCGAAAAATCTTGGATTGAAGACGTAGAGCTGCAGTACAGAGAGCGGTCGGTCCCAGGTTTTCATTCCCTGGTGGCGGGCTCCGTTGAAGTTGACCGCATTCTTGAGGACGGAGATCTCCTGGACTTGGGCGACGACCTGAGCTTGGAAGTGATCCACACTCCAGGCCATTCTAAAGGTTCCATCTCCCTTTTCCTTCGTGAGGATGGGGCACTTTTCGCTGGTGATGCCGTGCCAATAGCAGGAGATATACCCATATATGAGGATGTTTTGGCTTCTGTCAGATCAATAAAGAAGTTAAAGGAGATTGACGAGATTAACATTTTGCTTTCCTCATGGGATGATCCGAGGGAAGGTAAGCGTGTATCCCTGCTGATAGATGAAGCTCTGGGCTATCTCCAACGAATCCATGAAACAGTTACTGGGTTGGCGGGGGACGATTTTTCACTGGAGCCAATGGACCTATGTCGGCAGGTCTTGGGAAAATTGGGCCTGCCTGAGTTTGTCGCCAATCCTCTAGTCGCCAAGTCTTTCCAGGCCAACTTGAAGATCCGCGACCAGCAAGATTTACTGAAAGATTAGCATGGCATAGCGTATTAGGCTGCTGCCATGGACGAAAATGGGATGGAATTCTCCTATATCATTTTAGGTCTAATTCTGCTTGTCTTTGGCCGAAAGCTTTTTTGGCTTTTTGTTGGCATCGCTGGATTTCTTGTCGGTATGGAACTCACCGCTGCTGTCTTTGCTGATCAACCGCAGTGGCTCTCGCTTTTTGTCGCTCTAGGTGCTGGGTTTGTAGGAGCGTTACTCGCTGTCTTCGTTAAAAGAATTGCCTTTGCTCTCGCAGGATTCTATGCCGGCTCTTACCTTGCGCTCATTGTGGCTCAGTCGTTTGCTACCGGCGGCAATAGCATTGTGTTGTTTGCTGTCGGAGGAGTGGTTGGGGCTCTGTTCGCAGCAATGATTATGGACTGGGCCATCATTGTCCTCTCCTGCCTGGTTGGATCTGGCGCGGTTGTTGCAACTCTAGATCTCGGGCAATCGATGAGATTTTTGGTGTTCGTTGCATTGCTGATCGCTGGCACATTTGTTCAGGCTAGACTCATGACCCCGAGGAAAGAGCGCTAGACCTCTCCAAACCGTTTTGGAAGGTGAGATAGGTCGCAATAAAGCTTTATAGATCGTAAGTATTTGCTTTTAAGACTTTCCGACCGTTTGCCCAGGTTCTAATATGGCAAGGGAGGACAGACTATCCTATGTTTGGAAAAATCATTGAGATTTTTATTATGGAAGGTATTGCGGTTTTGATGTTTATTTTCGCTTACGCCATTGGTGTGAAAGGTAAAATGCACCTCATTGCAGGTTATAACGAGCGCACAGCCCAGTACGTGACTGATAAACCCGGTCTTGCGAGACTCGTCGCCCGCGTATGTTTGCTGACAGGCATAGCCTCAGCCTTGATGCCTTTGGTAACATATCTTTGGGCTGAAACTAGCAAAGGATGGGCGATGTGCATTGGCCATTATGGTGGTTTCATCCTGGGTGTCCTTGCCCTAACCATACTGCAAAGTAGAGACTACGTTGCCTCCGCTTCAATGAGAAAGAGCATGAAGCAAAATCAGTAATGGGTATCTGAACTATCAACCACCAGACCACTTGCGGTAGCCTTGGATATCTTTTTAATGTCAGTAGACAGTATTCCCTCTATTTTCTCCTGAAGAGAAACTCAAGGCATAATATATTTCCGATTACTTACTTTGCTCCACATTAAAAATAGGGCAGGCACCACAGAGGCACAGAGGACACAGAGAGGGGTGATTTTTCCCTGGCCGGGAGACGACGGCCAGGGAAAAGAGCCTCCGCCTGCGGCGAATGCTCTTTAGTCGGCGCCAACCGATGATATGAAGACATGCGGTTGCTAGATCGTGCCCGGAGGGCTGCGATCTTTTGCCCGATCGCCGTCTCCCGATCGGGCAAAATAGAAAACGGACTCTGTGCTCTCCGTGTCTCCGTGGTTAAAAAATAAAAGAGAATATCGAAATCTAGTATCGACAGCATGCTAAGCAAAGGTAATAGACGTATCTTTTTTACGGCATGACTGGAATTTTCCTGTTATTCTTGTTCTATAAGAGGATGGAAAACATAGAGCTAACAAAACTTTAATCGTTGCCGGTCAGCTCTCCAGAGTCAACCGTCTGCAAGAATCAGAACCCATGTAAACACCTTGAATAATAATCATGAAACCAAATACTTGTTTTAGGAACAATTGGAGAATTCGTAGAGAGTCATTAACACTTGCACTCGGGATTGTGTTGATAGTGCTCGCTTTGCTGACTGGAAAGCCATTGATCATGCAGAAGTTTTCCGGTCAATATACTGATCTGTTGCCTGCACAGTTTCTGGTCTCTTCACTTACGTCGGATAGTCCCCGCCCTGAAGCGCAACTTTCCAAAGGAAAATTCCTCGTTGCCAGTCGTAGCCTAACTGATCCATCGTTTGCGGAAACCGTCGTCCTGCTAATTGAATACGAACGACACGGCGCCATGGGTTTGGTCATCAACCGACCCAGTGAGGTGAAACTTTCCAAGGTGTTTCCCCAGATAAAAGAACTGCAGAAGCGAACGGACACCGTGTTCCTTGGCGGTCCGGTCGCCAGAAGAGATCTGTTCATGCTGGTACGATCTGCCAGTAAGCCGGAGAATGCTCATAAAATATTCAATGATATCTACGTCAGCTCGAGCCGGACAGTGCTCGAGCGTATGATTGGCGATGCTGACCCGCGAGAGCGGTTTCGTGTCTATGCCGGCCATGCTGGCTGGGCTCCCGGCCAACTCGACCACGAAGTTTCGAGAGGCGCCTGGCACATCTTGGAAGCTGATGCGGAGACTGTTTTCAATGAAGCGCCCTCTAAGATTTGGCCAGAACTTATTCGCCGGAGTAGCGTTCTGTGGGTCAACTCTGATCCCGGCACTCCAATTGTGACAGGATCAGTGCAGGTTAACTGCAAGGGTCTGCTGAAGCACAACGATTTTGGATTTCAGAATGCAGATTTAAGATTTAAGAGCTTATAACTACACAGTAAGGAAAGTATGCGACCTCAATCTACAATCTACAATCGGAAATGAGAATATGGCTCCATTGACTGGACCACACCAATTTGGCATGGAAGGTTGGATTAGTTGTGCACCATTTGAGCGGTTGCTCAATATGGAGATCGTCGAAGCTTCAGACGGTCGTGCAACATTGACCATGCCTTTCCTCATTGATTTCGCCCAAGGTGGCGGGCTAATGCACGGTGGTGCCTTGGTGAGTTTGGCGGATACCGCAGTTGTTATGGCCATCAAGAGCATAGTCCCCCCTCAAACTCATTTTGCGACCATTTCACTTCAGACGAAATTCCTCTATCCGGTGAAAAAAGGGGTTGTCACCGCCAAGGCAAGGGTTACCAGCCAAGAAGGAAGAACACTGCAGGGTCAAGCCACCGTTTACGATGAAGCGGAAAAAGCTGTGCTGGAATTCTCATCCACCTTTAAGATTGCAAAAGACACTCGCATCAAAAAAATTATCTATCACGATAGTTCCGGTTCCAGCACCGGAGATACCGGTTGAAACACTGAACCAATCAAGCTTGTTGGGAGTATCTCTTTGGGTCATTGTAGCGGAACCTGGAACCAGCCTTCACCAAGGCTACTGCAATAGTGGCGCTCTGGAGATAATGAGGGAGGGTTGTCAAGCGAAGTCATGGGTTGGAAAATATACTTCTTCATACTGACTGGGCTTCTCTTAGTTTTCTACGCTATCACCTTTTCCGGGCCGCTGGAGGGAGTCCTTCACTATCTCGACGTTCCAATTTCAATGGTCGCCTTGCTTGGAATATATGGCTATGCCTTCAAACGGCCAATTGGTCATCATAATCTCTGGAAAATCTGGTTTTTCGTTATCGTGCTCTGGGACGGCTTCTATAACCTGATCCCACCCGAATCAGCCGTTTTCCAACCCGTGGACCTGGTGGCAATATTGATCGGCTATGGCATCATCATTCCAGGATATGTAGCTCTTTACCTATATGGATTTCGTTCACAGCCACTCTGGGAACGTAAAACCCAGCAACCAACAACTCGTTGAAGCTGACGTTTTTTCTCCGGCTCGCCACCATGCAAAAAAGACTAAAATTCATAACATGGATTACTTTCCTGAGCCTCGCTGTCTTTCTGCCTGCAAATCTGCTCTCTGGTGAGACTTCTTTGGAGAGCACGATCAATCACTTATTAAAATACATCCAAGAATCTAACTGCAAATTCATCCGCAACGACGTGGCGTACGATTCGAAGGATGCTGCTCAGCACATAAAAACAAAATACGAACATGCTAAAAGAGATATCAATACGGCCGAGGCTTTTATCGAACGGTGCGCAACCAGGAGCCTAATCAGCGGCAAACCATACTTTGTCCAATGTGCAGACAATCTAAAGAAACCCACCGCAGACTGGTTAATGACGGAGCTCACCAACTACCGTAGAGACAAGTTTAAAGGCAACTAGCTGTTCTGATGCCGTAGGAGAAAAAATACTTGAAGTACTGTCCGCAAAGCATCTTGATCATATGTCTCATATCTCTCGCGTCCCTGGTCCGGGCAGAACCAAAAGTTATTATCAAATACGACTACTACGATATAAAAGGTAACAGTGCAAACGAGCTCAGGCAGCAGATGAGCCGGTTTGGCATCAAATGGACGAACGGGAAGACATACGATGCATTTACAAGTTGGCGCGTGAGGTGGAATTATCAGTATAACGCGTCAGAGGGGGGCTGCGCCATTCATTCAGTAACAACGGCTGTTCATATTGTTTATAGAATGCCAAGATGGATCAATTACGCTGGTGCGCCATATGATTTGCGGGACAGGTGGGATATATACATCCGTGCATTGAAGGTGCATGAAGATGGGCACAGAGATTTTGGCATAAAGGCCGCAGCCGAAATTGAACAGGCCATAGCTGTCTTGACTCCCCGCAAAACATGTGAAGAACTTGGTGAAGAGGCCAACGGTTTAGGTTACCGTATTCTTGAGCAATATGCTAATGAGGAGAAAGAGTATGATGCCAGGACGAATTTCGGCGAGACTCAGGGAGCCATTTTCCCCTGACCATCATTAATGCTGTCGCAACACCGTGAAGCAGCAATTCGCCCCGCTTCTTTTGATCGTTTGTCAGATCCCATTAGTCTGAAGCTTCATCCTTTCCAGAATTCCTTAGCTTAAAACACCTATAGCCTCGTCTTGGGACGGATTTTGCATAGAGCCTACTCGCAAGGCTTTGGGCCTGCTATCGCTGACTCAAATGTCCCCTTATGGGCAATGAATTGCCATTTTTTGGCAGAAGTCCATGCTGGCCATTGATTGCAATCGACCCCCAGGGGCGTCACAACTTACCTTTACGGGAATTTGCTGAGACCAGCACTGGCAAGCTCAGTAGATCTCAGGTAGTTCTTTGAAAGAAAGGAGTTATCGCATGGCTGCTGAAAAAACTTGTTATCGTTGCGGAAGTTCTACCCTAGAAACTGGCCGAGTCCAATCCACAGGTCGAATCCACTTCTACGTTGAGAACCCAAAATTTATGACGCTTCACACCGGATACGTCCCAATCATTTCAATAATGTGTTTGGACTGTGGCACAATTGAATTTGTTGGCGAGGTTAGTAAGGCCAGGAAGATTTCCAAAAAGGGAGAAGCTGCCTAGCTTTGATTCTTTTGGCCAAGTGATTCCCAGATAGTAAGTAAAGAATATAAGGAGCTGGCTTAGAGCTCTACCCAGGAAAAGGTACAGGGTTCAAGGTACATGGTAAAATAAATTCTTAATATTCCTTCTTTCCCTGCACCTTACACCTTATACCTCCTTCGCATGCTTGTCACTACTGAGACTGCCAGAACAGCCCACGGTTAAAACTCTTCCTCTTCATCCTTTTCGATGGTAGATTCTCTATATGGAAATCACGCGTAGAGATTTCATTAAATGCTCTCTAGTCTTAGGTGGCTCGCTACTCATTCCGCCCAGTTCCCTTTATGGAGCGCTGAGCAACGCAGAGCTACAGTATCCAGCCTATGCGAAGTTGGAAGTAGAGGGCGAATTGGCTCTAAGGGTTGAGCAGGCCTATTCCATCTTCGCAGAATGTCAACTTTGTCCCCGACAGTGTGGGGCTAATCGGCAAGATGGTGAACGGGGGTTCTGTCGTGCCCCTGCCAAAGTCATGGTTTATGTTGCCCAGCCACATTTCGGCGAAGAGGTTTCGTTGGTTGGCCGAGGCGGCTCCGGCACCATTTTTTTCTCCAACTGCAACCTCCGCTGTGTTTTCTGCCAGAACTGGCCCATTGCCCATGAGGGCCAAGGCAAGGAAATTCGCGATGAGCACCTGGCGGATCTGATGATCCACCTCCAGAAGATCGGCTGTCACAACATCAACCTGGTAACTCCCACCCACGTGATGCCCAATATCCTGAATGCCACGAGGATTGCCTTTCACAAGGGGCTTCGCCTCCCCTTGGTTTACAACACGAGTGGTTACGAGCGAGTTGAGATATTGAAGCTCCTGGACGGCATAGTGGATATCTATCTGCCTGATATGAAATATATGGAATCTGCGAAAGCGGCCAAGTATTCCTCCGGGGCTTCAGACTATCCAGAGGTCACAAAGAAGGCGATTATTGAAATGAACCGTCAGGTGGGAGAGCATCGGGTGGACAAGCGAGGGATTGCCGTTCGTGGGCTGATGATTAGGCACTTGGTCATGCCCAATCGGGTGGCCGGGACAAAGAAGTTCGTCAAGTGGGTGGCCGACACCCTGCCGAAATCTACCTATGTGAACATCATGAATCAATATCGGGTGGACTACAAAGCCTATAACTATCCGGAGATCTGGCGTGCAATTACGGCAGAGGAATTCTTGGAAGCGATGGCTTGGGCGGTGGAATGCGGCCTGAGCAACCTTGACCCCAGGTCTGTGACAATTTATAACATTTACTCTAGACAGCAACGGCGCGGAACAAAGGGGGATCGCTAGAATTTTGCAGGCGGTTCAATCTGGCTGAGCAGTAATTCTCACGCAGATGCTATGACGACATGTACACCTGGATCTGGATATTTCTTATTTTGATGGGAACATTGTTCGCACTGAAGGCTGCTTACGTCTTGTGCACCGCCATGGTCCTTCCCGCCACTCGAGGAGCCCTTTACGTCTCGACCTCCAGGGTGAGGATTTCGGCAGTGATGGACGCCCTGCAGATGCGACCTGGGCAACTGCTGATTGATATTGGCTGCGGTGATGGACGTGTATTGCGACAGGCCTGGAAACGTTATGGTGTTAAAGCGATCGGCTACGAACTGAATCTGCTGGCCTATCTGAAAGCTAAAGTGTTGTGTCTTGGATTTAAACACATCGAAGTCACGCGGCGAGATTTCTGGACGGCAGACCTGTCCGGTGCGGACATTGTGTTCTGCTATCTTTTTCCCGACGTTATGCAAGATTTATCGGCAAAGCTCACATCCGAGCTCAAACCCGGAGCTGTGGTGGTCTCATGCAACTTTGATCTGCCGGGTTTCAGTCCTGACCAGGTCTTGCGCCCTGGCAACTCCATACACAACAGCCCCATCTATTTATATCAGTTAAAATAGCTAAGTCTAATTTGGGTTGGAGTTCGAAGCGGAGAGAATGGCTAAGCTTTCAAACGTTCGTGTGGAGTTCAATTAGTTCGGAGGTCTGATCATGCTCATACCCTTGCAAAGGGAAATTCTGTACGGACCCGTCAACTCAAGGAGATTAGGCAAATCTCTTGGCATAAACCTGATGCCTTCTGAATACAAACTCTGCTCCTTCAATTGCGTATACTGCCATTACGGCTGGACGAGAAAGCCTACAATGGACACCAGCAAATATATTGAAGACTTACCAACATTTGACCATGTTGTGAAAGCAGTGGATGAAGCGGCAAAATCTTCACTCCAATTCGACTTCTTAACATTCTCTGGCAATGGAGAACCCACCCTTCACCCTCGGTTCGCTGAGTTGGTGGACGAGGTGGTAGCAATTAGGAACCAACATAGGCCAAGGGTAAAAGTTGCCCTTTTATCCAACTCCAGCGGTTTGGTCAACCCGAGTGTCCGAGAGCGCATTGCGAAAATAGACATTCCAATTTTCAAGCTTGACGCCGGCTCAGAAAGAAAATTCAAACTTATAAACAGGCCCGTTAAGGATGTGGATTTTACCGAAATGTTGAATCTACTTTGTTCTTTGAACGATATCTACATTCAGACCATTTTTATACAGGGAAGTCCGGCCAATGTATCTAAAGAAGACCTTAAAGCATATTTTGGACAACTACAAAGAATTCAACCTATAGAAGCCCAGATATATTCCATTGACCGACCTGTTCCCAAGACACAGATTGCTCTAGTTTCTCCAGAAAGGCTGAAAGAAATCGCATCGCAAGGACAGAGGGAGACCGGAGTAAAGATAACTCCTTTTTTCCTTGGCAGGTAAAGTTCCACTGAGGATTTCAAGGCCTTTTCTCGCCGAAATGAAAATTTTTTATTTCCCGATAAACAGACCAACTGCAAGCAACACTGGAGTCAAGATTACAACCACGACGTTCCTCCCCATATAGGGGATCAGACTTTCCACATCATCGGCGAATCTGGCCGCACCTCTCACCGTTGGAAGCGCTATAACAATTGTGCCAAGAGCCAAAAATCCTTCCAGCGGAAGACTCCCGGCAACATAGCCAAAAACGATTGTTCCATATGCACCCGCGAGGAACAGCGCGTAAAGTCTTACGCTTGCCTCCCTCCCCAAGGCGATGGGGTAATGAAGTCTCCCCACGGTTCTATCAGCTTCAACATCTGGAAACTGATTGAGTAGCAACAAATCGCTTACGAGGAAGAATGGAACTAAGGACGCCGAAAATGAGGTCCAGGAGTAAGAGCCGGTGAGAACGAAGTCAGTACCCATAACCATTAATGGGCCAAAACCAAGGCCAGGAGCAACCAGACACAGAAAAGAGTTTCTGGTTATCCACTTGGTGTAGGCCACAATGATAATGATGCCGAGTAATCCCACAGGTAAAAGCCCCAGCCCTCTAACATACAAAAAGTAGATACCCACTAAAGCGGTAAAGGTCAGGCTCGTTAGACCTGTAATGAGTGCCACATGTGCCCTCTCAGGATTTTGGGGGAGGGTTCCGCTTCCTCCGCTAAAGGGGGTGGGTCGGGTCTTGAAATCAAGACCGCTTTTGAAATCATGGTATTCGTTAAGGGCATTAACACTTATATGTGATGCCACAGCGCCAACAAATGCCAATGCAAGATAATACAGGTTCAGTTGAGCCCCAGACCATGCTGCCGTAGCTGTACCCAATAAAACGCATGCAGGGGTCAATATGAGAAATGGTACCCTCATTGGGCCAACTATCACCGCATTGAGAGATTTATCCATATTCAACAGACTCCATTGAGAAGAACCGCTTGAGTTTGTTGTGCTCCTCGACCTGTCATCATGCCAGTTTTAGGCTTGCCTTTCAAGGATATGAAAGGGGGTCAGATCACGCAGCTGGCAGAATTCGGAGGTCAGAGGTCAGAAGATGGGAGACAGGAGTATATAAAAGTAATTGGCTAACTCCATGCCCTATGCACTATGCTCTATGCCCTATGCGCCATGCGATCTGACCTGGCTAAGAGAACGCGGTTTTCTACGATTCAATAAAATTTTACTTGACGGTGTGCCGGAAATAATATACAAATTAAACTTTAGAGACCGACCGGTCGGTCTTATTGCTCATTGCAAGAAGGAAAGCATATGACCCTGAAGGAAAAAATCATTCAAGAATCCTCGAGGTTGTTTTCCTCAAAAGGTTTTTCGGGCACCTCAATTAACGAAATCCTTGAGGCAGCAGGGGCTTCGAAGGGTGGACTGTACAATCATTTCAAAACAAAGGAAGAGCTGTTTTCGGCTGTGTTGAGCGAGTCGCGCAAGATTTGGCGGGAGAAGAATCTTGCCGGCTTGGACGAAATAGAAAGTCCAATAAAGAAAATCAAGAAACTTCTGGAAAACTATAGAGATCGTTATCTGATAGATTCGGGAAATCTTCCTGGCGGCTGTATTTTCGTCAGGGTCTCGGTAGAGTCGGCAGAAATTGGCGACCAGTGGCCCCATTTAGCCAAAGAGATCAATGAAGGATTTGATCGGCTGAAATTTATGGTTAAAGGATTCTTGGACCAAGCGAAAAACGGTGGTCAATTAAGAAATGAAACAAATACCGAGGATACTGCGGATATGATCTTTTCGGGAATGCTGGGTGCGTCGGTAAGGTACGGCATGGACAAATCCATTGTGAACTTAAATCGAACCATCAACTCCCTCATTGAGTACATTGGTAGTTTAGCCCTCTAAAAATGCTAGCCTCAGAGGAACCAGGCAGGTTGGTCTCAATGTAATCTTAATATGAATTGCTTGGGCCCATTGCCATCTAAATAACGATAACGTTAACAAAGCATAATCAGTGGAAAGGAGAAGAACACATGAAAGCAGTAGTTTACGAAGAATATGCCCCGGATGATGATTACAAGCGAATCCTAAAGGTCAAGGATGTTGAAGAGCCAAAACCAAAACCCAACGAGGTCGTTTTTGAAGTCAAAGCAGCTGCCTTGAATTACAACGATATTTGGGGGATGAGAGGAACTCCCATACCAGTCCCCTTGCCTCATATTTCCGGCTCCGACGCAGCCGGTCAAGTAATCGCCGTAGGGGAAGATGTCATCGATATCAAAGTGGGAGATAGAGTTGTCTCTCACTCGAATATGTCGTGCCGAGTTTGTTCTGCATGTACCGATGGTCGCGAATACGATTGTGGAAAGAGGACGATCTGGGGCTTTGAGACCGGCCCCTTGTGGGGTGGCTTTTCGGAGATTACTCATCTACCGGAGGTCAATGTAATTAAGATTCCGGATAACGTCAGCTTTGATGACGCAGCTGCAGCCTCTATGACCTTACTCACTTCCTGGCATATGCTTGTGGGTAGAGCGAAGATCAGGCCAGGTCAAACCGTTCTTGTAATGGGAGGAGGTTCAGGGGTTGGTAGCTTTGGAATCCAGATTGCTAAACTTTACAACTGTACGGTGATTGCAACGGCGAGTCCAGATAAATTGGATAACTGTATCGAACTTGGCGCCGATTACGCGGTGGATCATCGGAAGGATGACTGGCACAAGCAAGTCCGGGCCATCTGTAAGGAAATCTCCCAAAAAACGGGAGTCTCTCCGGGAATCGATGTATCCTTTGATCACATCGGCCAGACCCACTTCAACAAACAGCTTACTTTGCTCAAGTATGGCGGAACGCTTGTTCAATGCGGCGCTACCACAGGTTACGATGCCCAAACTGATCTAAGACACGTCTTCTTCAAGGGCACAAACATCCTCGGATCAACTCAAGGAACAAAGGCTGAAGTTGAGAAAGGGTTCTACTGGATGTCTCAGGGAAAGATAAAGGCTGTTATTGACTCAGTGTACTCTTTCGAAGATGCAGCAGAGGCTCACACAAAAATGGTCACGGGAAAAGGCCTTTTTGGAAAAATCCTGATGAAACCATAATAAAGGCCAATTGCAGCGTGCCGTTCGCGGCGTGGTCCCAAATAATAAAGAGTAAAGAATCCAGGCCCAAAGGACCTGGCCCTGAGCTGCCCCCCGAGGGGGCTTCAGGCGTCTTTCCTTCGGACGGAAGTCAGCTGGAGTAATGGAGTAATGTAAGAACTTCTTAAAGTTGAATCGTTAGATTCTTGCTTTCTCCAACACTCCAATACTCCACTACTCCAAAGCCGCTGGATCGGGTGATCTCAACGACATAATGACTATAAATGACAGCGAAGCGTATTGACCTAATTGCCTTCCGTCGCCAATTCCTTGGGGATGCACATTAATGATCTCAGGCTGCCAATTGGTCGTATTTTTCCGCCTCCCTTCCTAGTTACCTCTTGACTGCAAACCTAAGCAAGCATAAGCTCATGCCGAAAGGATTTCGCTGAGGCTGCCGGCCTCAATCATTGGCCGCTTTTTGCGAAAGCCAGCATAGCTAACTTGCGGCCACTGTGTGGTTCGAGGCTCCTTCTTACTGCCCCCAAAGGTTAGAGGGAAAAATACTATGAACAGCAAGACTTTCAAAGCCATGGTTGTACAAGAAACGGCTGATGGTAAATATACCAGGGAGATCGCTCAGCAGACGCTCAACAACTTGCCTGAAGGTGACGTGTTGGTCAAGGTTCACTATTCATCCTTAAATTATAAAGACGGACTTTCCGCCACCGGGCACAAGGGGGTTACCAAAAGATATCCACACACCCCTGGAGTTGATGCTGCCGGCGTTATAGAGGAGAGCCTCAGTGATGCATTTCGACCTGGGGACGAAGTGATTGTCACCAGTTACGACCTTGGTATGAACACCCCAGGTGGTTTCGGACAATACATTAGAGTACCGGCTGACTGGGTGGTGCCGCTTCCAGACAACCTCTCACTAAAAGAGAGCATGGCTTATGGTTCAGCCGGTCTCACTGCTGGCTTTTGCATCCTTAAACTCCAAGAGAATGGCATCACTCCCGATCGAGGACAAATACTAGTTACAGGTGCCACAGGTGGTGTGGGCAGTTTTGCCGTGGCAATGCTTGGCCAAATCGGATATCAAGTGGTTGCGGTAACTGGAAAGATGGATGAGAAGCAGTTTCTTATCGATCTTGGCGCCAAGGAAATCATCTCCAGGGAGGAGGCAACCGACACCTCGGGCAAGCCTCTTTTGAAAGGGCGCTGGGCTGGGGTGGTAGACTCGGTGGGGGGTGAAATCCTTGCAACAGCCATCAAGTCTACAAAACTTCACGGTGCGGTTACTTGCTGCGGCAACGTGGCATCGCCGAATTTGCAGATTAACGTCTATCCTTTCATATTGAGGGGCATATCGCTCGTTGGCATTGACTCCCAGAGTTGTCCTATGACCTTTCGGCGCCAGACATGGGAAAAGATTGCCAATGAATGGAAGCTGGCTGATCTGGACCGACAGACTTCCGTATGCTCACTCGATGAGTTGGATGGTGAAATCGATCGTATTTTGGCAGGCCAGCAAAAAGGAAGAGTGATCGTAGATTTGCTGCGCTAGAAAGCCCTTACCTGAAGAGCGATGAACGACACATTTGCAAACAGGATGCATAACGTCCGCAGGTCTTTTATCAGGGAGATTCTCAAGGTCACCGAAAGACCGGAGATCATATCATTTGCCGGAGGACTCCCAAATCCCAGGTTATTTCCTGTCCAAGAAATTGCAGACGCAGCTTTGAAGGTCTTGCAACAGAAAGGGGAGAGTGTTCTTCAGTACAGTACAACCGAAGGCTATCTGCCCCTGCGGGAATACATTGCCAAAAGGTATCTCAAAAGACACCGCTTAGAGATTGATCCGGATGAGATATTGATTACCAATGGCTCACAGCAAGGCCTCGACCTCATCGCTAAAGTGTTTCTGGATAGGGGGGAGCAGGTAGTTATCGAGCGTCCAGGTTATCTGGGTGCCATTCAGGCTTTCTCTCTCTATGAGCCCGAGTTTCAAGCAATAGAACTGTTTGAGGACGGTATAGATACTGAAGCACTGGAGAGGACACTTGAAACCGAACAAATAAAATTATTCTACACCGTGCCCAATTTCCAGAATCCATCAGGCATTTCCTACTCTGAGCAGAAACGGCAGGATGTCGCTCGTCTCTTGAAAAGCCACAAAGTGATTTTAGTTGAGGATGACCCCTACGGAGAACTGCGTTTTATGGGAAGAGATCTAGCCTCCATGCGAAATTACCTGAACGACAGGGTATTTCTCCTCGGATCATTTTCAAAAATTGTTTCGCCCGGGTTAAGGCTTGGTTGGATTTGTGGGCAAGAGGGGGCAATGGAAAAGCTGATCATTGCCAAGCAAGCCTCCGACTTACATTCAAACCATCTTTCACAGCGGATCGTTCACCAGTATTTGCTCGACAATGATTTAGATGAGCACGTCCTGAAGATAAGAAAAGTGTACAAAGAGCAGCGAGATGTTATGGTGTCCATGATAGAGGAGTATTTTCCGGAAGAGACAAATCACACCAGACCCGAGGGGGGCATGTTTCTGTGGATAACACTGCCGCAAGGTATATCCTCTCTGGAATTATTCGACCAGGCAACCCAGTTGAATGTGGCCTTTGTTCCGGGGCAGCCCTTCTATGTCGATGGAGGCGGGGAAAATACCCTGAGACTAAATTTTTCAAATACGGATGAAGTACAGATCGAAGAGGGAATCAAGCGCTTGGCTGAAGCTATAAAAAAACTGATGGCGTGAGATGAGAAGGAAAGAAAAGGCAATACATAACTTGGCCGGAATTGAAGCCATCATCGGGAAATCTCTTGTTTGTCGTCTCGCTCTCTCAGCAGACGACTGCCCATATGTCGTTCCCCTTTGCTTCGCCTACCAAAACAACACGCTTTATTTTCACTCCTCACCCGAAGGTACAAAGTTGGAAATACTCAAAAAGAACAGTAAGGTTTGTTTCGAATTCGACATTGATCATGAAGTGGTACCGGATGAAAAAGCGTGTAACTGGAGCATGCGTTACAGAAGCGTCATAGGATTTGGCAAGGCTTCTTTTGTAAACAGCCGGGAGGAAAAGAGACGGGGGCTCGATTTAATTATGGCGCATTATGGCGGTAGATCCTCTGATTATCCCGATAGTGCCATTGACAATACCGTCGTCATAAAGGTTGAAATAGAGCGGTTGACCGGTAAAGAATCCGGATACTAAAAAGGTTCAGGGTACAGGTCTCAAGGTACAAGGCCTGTGTTAGCCAGCAGCAAACAGCAGGCAGAAGTCGGACGTCAGAGGTCAGAGTTCAAGAGAAGGGAGACAGAAGATAGAAGACAGGAGTATGTGAAATAAATTGGCTTGCTCTATGCTATGCACCTTGCACCCTATACCTCTGAGCCATTAAAACTTGACCTAACCCATCGAACATCCTGCTGTGCGGGGCAGGACCAGGTTTTCCTTGCCTCAATAAACGCTTTGTGTTCTTAGTGGTCATTAAGGGGTATCCTAAGAAATCGTTAAACCATTTGACATTGGTTTTGTGCAACAGCTTCGGTATTTGTGTAATGAAGATAACAATGGCACAACTGAATCCGGTTGTCGGAGACATTCAGGGTAATGTGTCCAAGGTAGTGCAGACACTGGCACAATGCAATCAGGATTCTCCCGATCTCGTCGTCTTTCCAGAACTTTTTCTCGTTGGCTATCCTCCCAGGGACCTCCTGGAGAGGCCCTCATTCATCGCCAGGGCTCAGGAGGCCGTTCAAGAGCTGTTGAACATTTCCACACGGTACCCGCAGACAGGCATCATTTTGGGGGCGCCCCAACCCAGTCTCCAGCCTACCGGGAAAGGTCTCCACAACTCCGCTTTATTGCTGTTTCAAGGGAAAATCCTGTTTGCTCAACACAAATCCTTGCTGCCCAGCTACGATGTTTTCGATGAAGCGAGACACTTTGATCCCGCGGTTGAGGATACTGTAGTGACATTCAAAGAAAAAACTCTTGCCATATCAATCTGTGAAGACGCGTGGAACGATCCGGCGTTATGGTACCCCCGCACCTACTCTTATGACCCCATCGAGATCATGGCCAGAGAGGGTGCCGGCGTCATAATCAATATAGCCGCTTCCCCTTTCCACAAGGGGAAAGAGCAAATCAGATACGATATTGTTCGAAGCCATGCTACCAAACACCGCATCCCTTTTGTCTTTGTCAATCAGGTTGGAGCCAACGATGAACTCATTTTCGACGGCAGGAGCATCTGTTTGGATGGAGCAGGCGAACCCCTTGTCGTCTTTCCACCCTTCAAAGAGCATGTCCAAACCGTTTCTGTGGACAGTGCTGGAACCCCGGGCCTCTACGTTCTCCAGGAGGAAATCGAAAGTGTCCATCAGGCACTCATTTTGGGGGTCAAGGACTATATGCGGAAGTGTGGTTTTACCTCGGCCATTGTTGGCCTGTCTGGCGGCATTGACTCAGCGGTAACCTGCTCTATTGCTGTGGATGCGGTCGGTGCTGAAAATGTTCTAGCAGTCACCATGCCCGGACCCTATTCCTCACCCGGCAGCGTGGAAGATTCCAGAAAACTTGCCAAAAACCTCGGAGTCAGATTCGAGATTATCCCAATAGTCCCCGCCTATGAGACTTACCTGAAGTCTCTTCAGGATCACTTCAAAGGAAAGGAGCTTGACATCACTGAAGAGAACATTCAAGCCAGAATAAGGGGCAACATTCTCATGGCCTTGTCCAATAAATTCGGCCATCTTGTGCTCTCCACAGGCAACAAAAGTGAACTTGCGGTTGGCTACTGCACCCTTTATGGGGATATGAGTGGCGGACTGAGCGTCATTGCTGACGTGCCCAAAACCATGGTCTACCAACTGGCACAATATATTAATAGAGAATCTCCAATAATTCCCCAAGAGATCATCGATAAAGCACCTTCCGCCGAACTGAGAGAGAATCAAACCGATCAGGATACTCTGCCGCCCTACGAGGTCTTAGACCAGATTTTGCACTACTACTTGGACGAACGCTACTCACTGGCCGAGATTGTCCAGCTCAACTTCGACCCCGAGACGGTGAAGTGGGTCATCCGAACCATTGATCGAAATGAGTACAAGCGAAGACAAGCAGTCCCGGGACTCAAGGTCACTTCCAAGGCCTTCGGCATGGGCAGGAGAATGCCCATCGCAGCCAGATTCGAAAGTTGATTTAGAGATTATATGGAAAGGGTAGAACAGGAAAATGACAACCTAGCCAGATTGGCAGCTGCCTATGGCATCCAGTCTTCTTATTTTGACATTTGGGGTAATGTCCACGAAGTTCCGTCGAAGACTCTCAAGGAAATGCTGGTAGCCTTGGGAGTGGATAACAGTCGTCTCAAAGAGACCCTGCACGAATTGGAACACCGCTCATGGAGCCAGTTGGCCGAATCCATATTGGTTGAAGCCAAGGATCATTTACCCGCCGAGCTTTTTTTTCGACTACCCACTCAATCCCCCCCTGATGAGCAAATCGATGGCAGGCCCGAGGTCCTGTTGCAGGTTACCGGAGAAAACGGTAGGCCCATCAACTACTCCTACACCCCTGAGCAAATTACTTTCCGGGACACCAAAAAATTTGAATCCATTACCGCCGTGCGCTGGGGTGTTCCTTTTCCTGAGGGACTTTCCAACGGCTATTACCAATTCAACCTTACTGTTACTCATGAACAAAAAACCCACCATCAGTCAATCTCGGTGATTATTTGTCCAGAAAAGGTTTGTCTGCCAGCAAACTTGCGGGGGGATAGAAAGAGAGCAGGTATAGCAATTTCCCTTTACGGCCTCCGATCTGAACGCAATTGGGGTGTAGGCGACTTCACGGATCTAAAGGAATTCATTCGTTGGGCGATTGGATCTCTTCGGGTGGACGCAATAGGGTTGAATCCTCTGCACGCCATCTCCAATCGCCAACCGTATAATATCAGTCCCTATTTTCCCTCCAGCCGTTTCTACCGAAACTTTATCTACCTCGATATAGAGGCCTTGGAAGATTATCACTCGTGCCCTGAGGCTATAAGCTTGGTACAGGCTGAGACGACCCAAGAGCTGTTAACCGAACTTCGCTCTGCCGAACTGGTGCAATACGAGCAGGTGGCCGCGCTGAAACTTGAGCTGTTGGAAAAGGTATTTCAAAGCTTCCTCCAACACCATTGGCGCCATGAGGGGAAAAAGACAAACCGGCGTCTACAGTTCGAGGAATACCTGGTCAGGGAAGGTGCTCTACTGGAAAATTTTGCCACTTTCTGCGCCTTGCAGGTCTTCTTTAATGAGAAGGATCCGGCTATCTGGACCTGGTGGCAGTGGCCCAAGCCCTTCCAGAAACCGCTTTCCGAAGCGGTCCGAAGGTTTCGACAAACATACTCGGAGCGTATCCTTTTCTATAAATACCTACAATGGCAACTGGAGAAACAGCTGCAGGAAGCCCAGGATCTTGCTAGCTCATTGGGCGCCGGTATCGGTCTCTATCATGACCTGGCATTGGGCAGTGATCCGGGCGGGGCTGATTTCTGGGCCTACCGAGAGTTCTATGTGGATGGCGTCACGGTCGGAGCGCCACCTGATGATTTCGCTCTCGAAGGTCAGAACTGGGGCTTTCATCCGCCCAATAGAGAAAAATACCGCAACCACGGCTACAGGCTATTCGTCCAGGAAATTAGAAAGAACTGTCAAGCGGGGGGAGCACTGAGAATTGACCACATTATGAGATTTTTTCGACTCTTTTGGATAACTGAAGGACAGCCGCCAAAAAACGGAACTTATGTGGAGGACCATTATCAAGATCTACTTAAAATCATCGCCCTGGAGAGCGAGCGCACCAAAACCCTTATTATCGGCGAAGATTTAGGGACAGTTCCCGACCGAGTCAGAGAGATTCTATCCCAGTTCGGCATATTCTCTTATCGACTATTCTACTTTGAAAGAGAGATGCAGGGCACCTTCAAAGAACCGGAATCTTACCCATCCTATGCCTTGGCTGCGGTGAGCACTCATGATCTTCCCACCCTGGCGGGATTTTGGACTGCACAGGATATTGCCTTACGTAATCGCTTGGGGATGTTTCCCACTGAGGATCAATTTCACGTTGCCTTGGAAACCAGGAAGAACGACAAGCAACAAATCATACAGCGACTGGTCACCTCAGCTTTCCTAACCGAGGAACTAACCCATGCTGCTGAGATAGATACAGAGTTACCCCCCCAAATCCACGACGCCATAATTGGTTTTCTTTTCTCGACCCCCGCCAAACTGGTCCTCCTCAGCCAGGAGGATCTGTTCAGGGATACTAGGCAACAGAATCTGCCCGGAACAGTCGCAGAGAATCCCAACTGGTCAACCAAAATGAGCTATTCCTTGGAGGAACTGTGGCAGGATCCCAGAGTCCAGGATTGCATCCGTCTTTTTAGCGGCTGGATGGATCGTTCCGGCAGGGGTATTTCAATGTCTTCCTAGACTTTCGAAACCAGGCGGGCTACGACGAATAACTGGCATGTTCCTTGCTTAATTTTTAGAGCCACACGGGTCGACCTCACCTGGTGGGGAGCTGGAAAGCAAGAACTTGATCATAATTTTTGCGTATTTTTGAGGTGCTTTAAGGCCTATGCTCTCTTGGGGTCGGCAGGGGGACCCCGCCAATTTGCTGACGACAAAGTGGCTATAAGGTGACTTTTTTCTAGATATGCACAGGCTGGAACAATGGGTGGTCTGAAACTCAAGCTGAATGAAATCCCGCAGAGGCTGAAACGGTTCATCTCACACGATGTCCGTAAAAATCCGATTCTCGGGCTGTATCTGGTGATCGGCGTAATGGTTGTCGGCTACGCGATCTACTTCGTTGCCGTGATGTATAAGGACTTTACCACTGAGCCGCAGCAGCAGGTCGCCTCAAGCTCTCAAATTGTGAAACCGCAGAAAACGGTGGTACCCGAAAAACAAGTCCAACCAGAAACGGAGGTCCCAGCGGAGGAGGTTACTGAACAGACAACCGCAGTTCAAGAAAAGCCGACACCAGAAAAGACCGCGGAAAAAGTCGAGGTGAAGGCGGATAATAAGATTGACATTAGCAAGTGGCATAGTTTTGAATTCCAAGATAGTTCCCACATTTCCTTTCCATCCGACTGGAGCAGAAGTGAGATCCCTGCT
This sequence comes from Deltaproteobacteria bacterium, assembly GCA_020347625.1. GTDB lineage: Bacteria > Desulfobacterota > Syntrophobacteria > BM002 > BM002 > BM002. The sequence continues at coordinate 1,017,816 of CP070735.1, read as the reverse complement.
GAAAAGAACGTGATACAAGCAATTAGTCTGCAGGCTCCTAAGACCAAAGCAAGCTTAAAGTGTTATTTCCGGGGCAGACAGTATGGAAACAGTTATGCCAAGTCCTTGAAAGATACGATGAGGAGAGCTGGATACACCAATATTAAGGATGAAGCCAAGAAAATAAACAAGCTTGAGGTTGTGCAATTGAGTGGGGTCCTGTCAGATAAACACATGGCTGTCACTGTTTTTAATCACAACCCGGACAGATATTTTATCGTTAGACTGATCGCTTCCAAAAAAGAATATGCCAAATTGCAGCCTTATTATAGCGCTATTGTCAATAGTTACAGGGACGCTGGGAAGATGCCCGCCTCAGCTGTATCCATAGAGAAGATAGAGCAACAGCTTGAGAAGAGTATCGAAAACGAGAAAGATTATTTGGTCGGCAGCACCATCAGGATTAAATTGAGCAGTGGCGCACGACATCAGGGTGTGGTCATCGCCGAAGATGACACAACTCTCACTCTCGAGAGCTTCCGCTTTGGCGGGAAATATAGTTTTACCGTCAAGAAAGCAGACATTGTGGAGATCATTCGGTAAAGGAAAATTTTCCCCTTATCCCACCGCTTCACTTCTCTATTCTGCTAAGTTCAATCACCGTCACATGCGGAGAAGAAAAAAACCGCATGGGGGGGCCCCAGGTACCGGCCCCACGACTAACATGTAACATACTGTCCCCGCCCAGACGGTAAAAGCCATTCTGTCTTGGATAGAAGTGATTTACCACCAGATTGAAGGGAAATATCTGGCCTCCATGCGTGTGACCGCTCAATTGTAGATCGAAATGTCCCAAGGATGCTTTCTCCACCGTTGGTCGATGTTTCAACAAAATGGTGAATGTCTGTGAGTCGGAACGAGCCACTAAATCGGTTTCGCTCAGGTTGGCTGAACCTTTTTCCGGATACCGCCGTCTTCCCACGGGATCATCCACTCCGACAATGCTGAGCAGATCGTCCAGACGATGTTCTTGATTGCGCAACAGCACAAATCCAGCTGCTTTCAGGAAACTCTCGCTCTGACGAATCCCTGCATAAAACTCATGATTGCCCATAACGGCAAACTTCCCTAGAGGTGGTCGTATGTCGGCCAACATCTCTGCCAGGTGGTTAAACCGGTCCATCTGGGCGTCAACCAGGTCACCGGTGCAAACCAGCAAGTCTGGATCGGCTTTTCGCACCAGCCGAATGATGCGGTCCAATCTCCTCTCGCCCACCATCAATCCCAAGTGCACATCAGAGATCTGCGCAATGGTCAACTTATCCACTCGAGAGGGTAGCTTCATGGTTTGCAAGACCACCCGATCTAAACCAATCCGCCAGGCACTAAAACCAGACAAAAAGCCAAGAAAGATGACCCCCAGAGTCAAAAACATGAAGCTGCCCCTGCCACTCCATGCGAAGCGGCCAGTGTTAGATCCAGGCAGCAAAGCCAGTATCTTCATGCTCAAATTGAACACATCCAGGCAAAGACTGAGCCAGAAGAAAAAAAAGACCAATCCCATCCAGGTATAGCCAACATAGGCAAGATATCGGCTGGCCAAATGCATTCCCTGTCGATCCAGCAGCCGCACCGCTATCGGTGCTACCACCATTGCCGTCAAGAAAAAGGCCAAGGCCAGACTTGCTGCGAGACCTGGAGCCAAGGCGGACCTTGCTTTGAGAAACAAGTAGAGGTGCACGCCTCCATAGATAGAAAGGAAACTTATAAGAAAAACACTCATAATTTTTTTCTTAACATGATTCGCCTAAGCTTTCCATCCCCTCCCTGTCCCAATAACCTCTTGACACAATCTGAGACTGTCCTTAATATATGGCCTCTGCCAATTTGGTCAGAAAGTAAGAGTCTTAAGAGACAAATTAATTAAGAGAGGTTGTTAGCATGCTTGAAGTTACTGAGAAGGCCACAGAGAAACTGAAAGAATACCTCGAAGAGCGCCAGCTCGAATCTGCCATTCGTATTTTTGTATCACAAATTGGGTGAGGGGGTCCCTCCCTGGGAATGGCTCTGGATGAGCCAAACGAAAAGGATCAGGTCTTTGAATTGGAAGGTCTTACCTATCTCGTCGACTCCAGCCTAATGAATCAGGCTCGCCCCATCAAAGTGGATTACATGGAAGACGGCCACTGTTCTGGCTTTGCCATCACTTCCGGTCTAGCTAAGCCAGATGGCTGCGGCCCCTGCAGTTGCTAGTTTTTTCTCAACAGAAGAATACCGACTCTCATAAAAAAGAGTCGGTATTTTTTTATTCCTCTAACCATTGCCAGCCAGATTCAATCAACCGCTGCCGCAGCCATATGAGTACTTTTTCAAACTCACTGCGAAGCTCCCTTAGCGCCTGCCCACGGTGACTTACCCGATTCTTCTCTTGGGTACTGAGTTGAGCAAAGGTTTTTTGTAATGGTGGGTAGTAAAAAACAGGATCATAGCCAAACCCCTGGGTCCCCGCTTGCTCTGTGGTAATAGAGCCCTCGCAACGCCCCTCGTAAACTAAAGCTGGCCCCCACGGTACGGCAATGGCTATTGTGCAGGCGAAAGCAGCTGAACGATTCTCCACATTTTCAAGCTCCTGAAGCAGCTTGATGTTATTTTCAAGATCGGTGGCATTTTCACCCGCGTATCGGGCGGAGCGAACTCCAGGAGCGCCTTCCAGAGCTTCAACCATCAGACCTGAGTCATCGGCTAGAGCCGGCAAGCCCAGGACTTTGGCGGTGAAGCGTGCTTTACTGACGGCATTTTCTTCAAACGTCTCGCCATCTTCTTCGATTGCCGGCGTGGGGCCGAAGTCGGTGAGATTCTTGATATCTACTGGAAAGTCTGCAAGTAAAGCTTTGAGCTCCTGGGTTTTTCCCTCGTTCCTAGTGGCTAGAACCAGTGGTACTGGGCTCATATGAACCTCGCGCAAGTTGATGGGTATAGGAAGTGGTTATCGTAAGTCACTTCGTTCATCGAGTCAATCTTGCATCTTCGGTGTGTTGTTGTTTCAGCGATTTTTGGTCTCAGATTCTAGATTTTTGCTTGAGACAATCTGCAATCTGCAATTTGAAATGGCCTTGGCACCATCACTCCATGATTTAGCTCAGCTGCGTGCTGCCCGCTGCCCGCCCTGTCCGCCGACTTGTCCCGCCGTAGTTTTAACGAAGGCGGAAGCTCTAGCGAAGGCGGATGCCTGCTGACTTCCACTTACCATTGACTTTTGTATTGAAATTATTTAACAAATGCAGATAACTGCATTGGATCGTCGTTTGGAAAATTGCTGAAGAAAAAGGGAGGTTCCATAAGATGCCGATATATGAATTTTACTGCCCGCAGTGCCACATGATTTTTAACTTCTACTCCCGCACGATCAATACTGAGAAAATACCGTCATGTCCCAAGTGCAATCGTTCCGAGCTCGAGCGGCAGATGTCCTCCTTCGCGGTACTTCGTGGTCAAAAGGAGGATCAGGAAAACGGGCTTCCCGATATTGATGAGTCCAAACTGGAAAAGGCAATGGGTGCCCTTGCCAGCGAGGCGGAGCGGATCAATGAGGATGATCCACGGCAGGCGGCCCAGTTGATGCGAAAACTCACCGATATGACCGGTCTCGAACTTGGCTCCGGCATGGAGGAAGCTTTGCGCCGAATGGAAGCTGGTGAAGACCCCGAGCAGATTGAGGCGGAGATGGGTGATTTACTTGAAGAGGAAGACCCCTTTATTCCCCAAGGGAAGAGAAAGTTGGGTAGTCGAAAGCGTCCACCGAAGAAAGATGATACACTATATGAACTGTAATGAAGTAGGCATAGGGCATAGAGCATGGGGTTAAAACTAAAATAGTTGTATGAGGCAAATCTAAATTATTTCGGATTGCGGACTTCTGATTTCAAGATTTGAAATTTCAAACTTCAAGTCTTCCCTATGCGCCATGCCCTCTGCTCCGTGCCTACGCCTGAAACAAACGAAATGGCAAGCATGAACGATTATAACACCCAGCAGATAGAGGCAATCCGAATGGCGCGCCAACACCTTAGAGGGCTGCCTTTGGTTCAGATACGCTGGCTTCGGAACCGCATCAGGTCCTATATGAAATTCAGGGCAGACGTGGCACGCTTCCAGGGGAAACACTTCGCTGACATTTGCTCGCGGAAATGTTTTGCAAGTCAGACAAGCGCTTGCTGTGGTCGTGAGGGCATTATCACTTTTTTCGCAGACGTGGTGATCAATATACTCCTGTCAACTGATAAGGAAATCGACAAATTATTGGAGACCATCGAGCGGGATACAGGTGGATTCAATTGTGTTTATTTGAATGAGAGCGGTTGTCTTTGGCGTGTTAAACCCATCGTCTGTGAGATGTTCCTTTGCGAACACGCCAAGCAGAATGTTCTTGATGGTAACCATAATTTGGGTCAGCAGTGGGAAAGATTGCGGCGACGAGAACGACGATACACTTGGCCGAATCGACCCATACTCTTCGATGACTTGGAAGCTTTTTTCATTGAAGCTGGTTTTGACAGTCCACTGATGTACCTTCATCGCAGTCCAGGGCTGTTGCGTCTTAAGGCCAAGCATGGCCTGAGAACTGAGAAGGGTACCTAATACGGCGAGCTAACTTATTGACGCCCACGTTAGATGCAAAAATAGAGAGAACGTGGCAAATTCAAATCTGTGATCTGAGATCTGGGATGTGCGATTTTGCTGGTGCCCAGCTATTGAGCCCACAT
>CP070735.1:1007793-1012974 GCA_020347625.1 Deltaproteobacteria bacterium | reverse complement strand
TTAGTGTGAGATTTGACTTCTCCCTGTCATTCTCAGGAAAATGTCACCCTTTTTGACCAAATTTGGCCACCTACAGCCCAAATTCGTCAATAAAATCGGAAAGCTCTAAGTCCTATTCTAACTTATAAATTATTAAAATTATTTGCATTTCACGTTTTTTATCCGTTTGGCATCAATAATGCTCATCTAGCAGAACCAACATACAGAAAGTTAAAAGTATGGTTGATTTCGAATTTGGAAGGGGAGGTAATTGACATGGTACCAGAAACGAGTTCCCAGAGCAGAGCTAAGGTCAAATGGACCGTTACCATGGATACTGACGAGGGTACTGTGGATGGTGTGATAACAAATATCAATAAAAATGGAGCCTTTATCCGTTGCCAAAGGCCGTTGAGATTGTCTGAAATTTTTAAACTGAGTATTGATTCACCCGATCACCCCATCCGGGATATCACTGCTGAGGTCGTGTGGACGAACATTCACGGCCCAGATGACGAGCTTACCCCTCGGGGAATGGGGGTTCGGTTTGAGGAAATCGATGAGGAAGAGAGAAAGTTTCTGAGAAAGCTCGTATCAGGTAATGGTAAGCCTGAAGATGTTCCTGTTGTGGAGCTATCTGAAACCATACACTAGTCAGGCGCAGGTCTCCATGGGAGACTTTCCATCTGTGGAACAAAAAAGCGGAGTCAATGACTCCGCTTTTTTTTGATAATTGTAGCCGGACACAGCTAACATTACTTGATAGCTTAGTTTAATATCAGCTTAAAGATTCGACTCCTTCAAGCTCGAGGAGTTTTCTCTCTAGTTGTTGTACGTAAGCGCGCGCAATCTGTAGTTCAAGATTCAGTTGCCGGATACGGTGCATCGACCTTATTCTGAAAGTGAGTTCCATCGAATTGAAAGGTTTGGTGACAAAATCGTCGGCTCCTTCCAGATCAGCTATGAAACCTCTATCATCAAGCGCAGTGATGATAATGATAGGAATGTATCGAGTTTCCTTATGTCCCTTTAGCCTCTTACAAACCTCTAACCCATCAATTCCCGGCATGTTTATGTCCAACAAAATTACCTCGGGATTCTCCAATTTAGCTGAGTTCAATGCCTCTTCGCCGTTTGAGGCTAAGATTACCTCGTATCCTTCTTCTGCGAGAAGTTCGCTAAGAAAACCCCTGATAGCCGGTTCATCGTCCACTACCAAAATCTTTTCCGGCATGGTACCCCTCCTTGATTCAACCTGTCTAAACCATTTAGATGAAATGTGCGCCTGCGTTAGCTCTTTTTATGAAATTGAAGGCCAACGACTATTATGGTTACATCTTCAAGGCCTCTGCAAAAAAAGGGCCAGGAGCTTGCTTCATTATTTGTAAATTTACCGACCTGCTTTATTATTAATTAGTGGTTCATCCGAAAACGGCTGTTTTCAGATGAGCGCGATCAGCTCGCAGCGTTCAGCCGTCAGAAAAATATACTTAAATACAGTATGCTAAGCTGACCGCTGATTGTCCCGCCGCGGCGGGACTAACAACTACATCCGAAAATTTTTGATTTTCGGGGTGAAAACCAATTGAGGGACTTCATCGTAGATGGGACACACTGAGGATGCCGAAATATCCCTTAGCCATTGCTTTTTTGGCTGCGCTCCTATTCGGCGCAGCAACACCAGCAAGTAAGGCACTGCTCCGGACATTGCCAACTTTTCAACTTGCTGGGCTGCTCTATTTGGGTGCTGCCATAGGGGTTATACCGCTGTTAATCAAAGAAAGGAGTTTTAATTGGCCCTGGAATCTCGATCGAGAAACTGGCTTAAGACTATTAGGGGCAACAGGCTTCGGTGGTATCGCTGGACCGGTGTTTTTGCTATTCGGTCTGAGGCTCGCTTCCTCAGCTTCAGTGTCCCTGTGGCTCAATCTGGAACTTATCGCCACTGTCATCCTTGGTCATCTGATTTTTCGTGACGAGCTCTGCATCAACGGGTGGGTTGCCATCATAGGAACGCTGGCGGCATCAACGCTTTTGTCTTTATCCGAAGGGCACGCTGGGGTTCAGGCTGGTTTGTTGGTCACCATCGCCTGTTTGTGCTGGGGATTGGACAATCACTTCACCGCGCTGATCACCGGCATAACCCCTGCACAGACCACGTTTTGGAAAGGTTTGGTCGCCGGTTCTGTGAACCTCATCATCGGCATGGGCTTGGACGGTTACACGGCGACAATCTCCTTGACCGTTGCAGCCATCATTGTTGGCATTTTCTCCTATGGCATCAGCATCGTCCTATACATCACTTCAGCGCAAAAACTTGGTGCCACTCGAAGTCAAATCATCTTCTCCAGTTCGCCATTCTTTGGGGTCATCATGGCCGCAACTTTCCTTGGCGAATCTATCTCCCTGGCCCAAATAGTCGCCACTGTGCTCATCATCATATCCCTGGCTTTCCTTTTCTTCGAACGACACGGACATTTGCATCGGCATGAAGGCACTGCACATGAGCACTGGCATCGGCATGATGACGGGCATCACAATCACGTCTTTCCCGGGATGCCTGGGTCCATTTACCACAGTCACTGGCACGAACATAGAGCCATCACTCATGCGCATCCGCACTGGCCAGATCCCTATCACAGACATGAACACGATGAAGAGTAGAGAAAGGGGATTGCAGATTGAAGATTGAAAAAGGCATAGAGCATGGGGCGTGGAGCATGGAGCATAGGGCATAGAGCATAGAGTATGAAGCTAGGAGTCAGAATCCAGTAGGGCAGGCGTCTCTGCCTGCCAAAGAGTGATCCCGAGGCAAGTATCCAAAATCCGCAATTCCTCAATTCCTAATTTCTGCAATTTACAATCTGAAATCTGCAATTTTTGTGAAACTATATTTTTCAGAAAAAATTGACCCTGCACCGATCACTGTTTAATGTTAGGGATCAGATTTTTTAGAAATGAGTAAACTACCGATGGTTGAATGACACCGGAGCCCAGGAATAATTGATCGTCCATGGAGCCGTTTGGAGGCTTGAGCCATGACTCGCCTGAATCTCTGGCTTTTACTCTTTACTAGCTTTGTTTTTTTCTTTTGTAGCGGATTTACCACGCTATCGGTACATCCCCAAAGCATCGAGCCAGAGCAAGAAACATTATTGAGGGGGGATCCCTTCATCTATCGAATTCCACCAGAAGCACGCGGCGGCGAGGCCTACAAGATGATTTATATCGTGCCCGTTCCGATTGACGTTTTCTGGCGATTTAAGACTGATTTCCATGGTGATTTCTTAGAAACCAACAAATACATCGAGGAACAGATCGTCATTCAAGAAGAAAAAAATGTGGTGGTCATAGAAAACAAACTGACAAACAAACCAGGGACTAAATTCAGATGGCGCAATATACTCCACCCGGAGGAATACCGCCTGGAATTTATCCTGGAAAATCCAGAACAGTGCGGGCAGAGATATCATTACGGCCACTTCCAGCTTGAATCCTTAGGGTCCTACACCAAAGTCACCCATTTAGCATACTTTGATTTCTTCGGGGCATCATTTTGGGCGACATTTCCTTGGGAGGGCGGCATGCATGCCTTCTTGGATTACATTGCCAGATGGGAGCAAAAAACCATTTTGCGCCTGAAAGATGAATACGCCTTACAAACGGGAGACTAGGAAAGTCATAAATACCCCCCAAAGCTTTGTCAATCTAACGCCAGATAATCTCCGTTATCACCTGCTTCAGTCAGTGATCACTTTAGCTTCCCAGTAACAGTATCTCCATTGCTCACCGTGTCGCTCAGTACAGTCGCATCCAGTCCAGCCGTTCGTGGGTGATGTTGATGTATCCGCTTTTGTCAATAAAGCGCTCTGCACTGTTCTCCTGGAAACTTAGTAAATCCACCGGGGCATCTCTTTTCAAGCCATCCAGCGCAGCGGAAACAATCTTGGCAAGAGGATCGAGTTTAGATTTCCATTTTGCGAAGGCAAAGTGGGTAGAGCGGTGCCGTCTAAGGAGAGTGCGAACTTTTTCAACTCTGGTATATCCCGCCTCGCCCCAGAATTTAGGTAAGCCCAGTTCGTCTAAAGCCACCACATCGGGCTTGTAGCGGTCACCGATGGGGACCTCCACGGTAAGGGTTGGATAGTCGGGAAGGTAAAGCGCCCAGATAAACGCCTTCATCAAGACGTGGGCGGACTTTTCGTAATGCTTTTTAACCAGGACTATTTGCTTGCCGTCCGCACGGAACGTCCATTTTCGACGAAGTAGCAGATCAGTTTCCATCGATTTATCATGACAGATTAGGCCAATCTCGGATGGACCGTACCCAATCCTCCATCAACACCGAACACCTGACCCGTGACCCATGCCTGTCGGGGATCGAGTAGCCAGGCCATGAGGGAGGCAATGTCCGAAGGTTCACCAACCCTGCCCAATGGATGCATAGCCAGTGAGACTTTCAGGCTCATCTCGTTGTCGGTGATTCGTTTAGTAGCAGGGGTGCGCACCAGCCCCGGGGCCACACAGTTTACCCTGATGTTGTTTCTGCTGTAGGTTGCTGCTGCTGAACGCACCAATCCAATTATGCCTGCTTTGGCTGCAGCGATGGCTTCATGGTTGGCGATGCCTACACGAGCTGCCGCGGATGATGTCAATATCACAGACCCACCTTCACGCCTCATCGCACGTGCCGCTGCTCTCACCGTGGCAAAAGCTGAAGTCAAGTTGACCGCAATGGTGGCAGCCCATTCATCATCGGAGGTAAGATGAGCCGGTTTGAGCAGAACCGATCCTACACAGTTGACAATACCATCGACCCGACCATAAATCTCCACTGTCTGCTCCGTACACCTCTCAACCTCTTCTGTCTGAGTTGCATCCAATACAAAATGGCTTGCGCTCAATTCTTTCGATAGTTTCTCGAGCTTTTCAGAGTCTCGAGCCCCCAACATCAGGAGCGCCCCCTGCGCCGCGAGTTGACGGCTTAGCTCCGAGCCAATGCCCCCTGTTGCTCCTAGAATAATATGTACTGGTTGTTTGTTTTTATCGACGGACATTAAATACTCCTTCCATATTCTATCCAGTAAGTAAAGTCTGTTGCATGGCTAACCATAGTATCTTGATAAGCAGTCGTTGCCGGGTGTGCAACCGTTTGCCGACGCCTTTTATCTCGCCGATGAGGGAGAATATTATGCTAGAGAG
>CP070735.1:989574-1007693 GCA_020347625.1 Deltaproteobacteria bacterium | reverse complement strand
TCTTCTGGGTGAATTTCTTCTAAGACGGGTTCTTCCGCGGAAATTTCCTCCAGGATAGGTTCTTCTTCGATTAGCTCTTCCAGCGGTGGTTCTTCTGGGTGAATTTCTTCTAAGACGGGTTCTTCCGCGGAAATTTCCTCTAAAACAGGCTCCTCAGCCACAGGCTCCTCAACAGCCAACTCTTCTGCCGGTTTAAGCCGCTGAATCTCTGCCTTAACCCGCCGAAATTGACCGAGCAATTTGTCCATGACTTGGGTGCGCTCGCCCTCTGTAGGCGGTGGCTCTCGCAGGAGGAGGTTGAGACCTCGTGTGGCAGCGTGCAGAAACTGGACAGAAATGGGAGTGGCTGATGCCTTTGCGGCACGAAGATATTGGAGGACGCCCAAAGACATCTTGATCAAGGCCGTACTGTGACGGTCATCACTGACCATTGCATTGACGGCCTGGAGCTCTTTTTCAAAGCTCTCGATATTTTCGGCACTTATCTCCCAATCTAGTGTCAGGAGGCTTTCCTTTAAGGGTCCCAATGAATCAACTTCGGGTTCAGCCGGTGCTTCAAGGACCGGTTCTTCAGCTGGTTCTTCTCTAGGTTCTGGGACAGATTCCTTTGGTGGCGCCTCCTCAGCACTCGAAGGCTCTGGTGCCTTACCCTTCTTTACAAAGAGTTCGTCTATGGCCTTGTCAATATCGGCCTCAAGCTCGTCAGCATCAACGCCTGCCAAGGGGTCGTCGGTAATATCCATGTGCCCCTCCTTGTGGGAACTGACGGTTGTTAGCGGGAAAGAAGCTTACGGCTCACGTATTTCACCGTCCGTTTGCTTATCTCCCTCAAGGTCTCAAATACGCCGTCACCCTTTAATGCGCTGCCAGTAAACCAAGGGACCTGGAGTTCCTGATTGAGGTCTTCCTCCATCTCCTCTACGGAGAGGATGGGTATATTGGAACCACCAAGGTCTCTCTTGTTGTACTGCAACACTAGGGGGATCTCTTTGATATCAATGTTGTCCTCAGCAAGATTCTGTCTCAGATTTTCGAGACTCTCAACATTCTTCTCTTTCTGGACTCTGAGAGAATCTGCCACGAATACAATACCATCCACCCCTTTGAGCACCAATTTACGGGTAGCGTTATACATCACCTGCCCAGGTACGGTATAGAGTTGGATCTTGATGCTCAGTCCTTGAATCTTGCCAAGAGCCAAGGGGAGGAAGTCAAAAAACAAAGTTCGATCACCCTTGGTGTCAATGGTAACCATCTTGCCGCGAACAGCTTCGGTCATCGCCTGGTGGATGTAAAGTAGATTGGTGGTTTTACCCCCTCTCCCAGGACCGTAATAGACGACCTTACACTGTACCTCGTTCTTGCTCAGATCAATGAATGACAAGTTTACTGCTCTCCGCCCAGAATGGGTATCAGCTGGTCAGTCACTTTAGCGGTATTTAATCGAATCAACCCCAAAGACACATCTTTACCGAAAAGGGTGATTAGGATAAAGCCCTTGCCCACTTTAGTGAAGTGGATATTTTCATTTTTACCTTTATGAAAGAGGAGGGCGAAATCATCCTCCCCGATAAGCTTGGCAATTTCAGCAGTTGCGCCGAAATTGGCCGCCGAAAGCGCGGCCAGAGCCACAACATCTAGATTGGCGGGATCTCCGCGATTGACGATAAGGTTGCCTGAGCGGTCAACCAGAATGACGCAATCAGCACCAGCACGCAAAAGATCATCATCAAGAACATTGATGATATTGTCGATCGATTCTTTAGATAAAACGAGATCCATACCCACCCCGCTTTCCTCAGCCTCCGAAAAGCTCAGCGCAGTGATTTGCACGTATGCTTTCAATTTCGCTAGTAAAATAGGTCACGGTATCTATAGCAGCATATCTACCAAAATGCAAATATTTTTTTCCAGTAATGCCGCATGCCTGCAGGAATCATGCCGTCAAGACCTCCCCGGATGAACCTCTCAATCCAACAAACGGCGGAGATCTATCAGTTCCTGTTTTATTTCCTCTAAAGCTTGGTCACGCGATGGACGAGGAGAACGGGGTTGAAGCTTTTTGCGGGCACCGGCGATGGTGTATTTTTCTTGATGAAGCAGGTTTTTGATCTTCAAGAGCATCTCAACATCTCGCCGGCGGTAGACGCGCTGTTTTGATGGGGCACGCCGCGGTCGGACCCAGGAAAACTCTCTTTCCCAATACCGCAGCACATGGGTGGGAACACCTACGATTCGGCTCACTTCTCCTATCTTGAAAAAACGCTTATTGGGAATGGTGTCTGTCATAACGGTATCCACACACTCCAAGGGCATAGCCAATGAATATAGGGATTCAGGATTGGTGGTGCGTCCTGACTCCTGACCGCTGCTCAATCACCATAGGGCTCAGAAAGTTCCCTCTGGAGGCAGGTAGGTCCTCGTTGCCTGGGTTCTTTACTGTTGTACGAAATGCAGCAGCATTCCCAAGACACTCGACCAGAAATCACGAGCGCAACTGGGCTTGGAATGCTTCGATTACTTTTTGGCTGAAATCGGTGTGGATCTCATTTACCTCCAAGTCAGTGAGGCTTCGTTGGGTGGATCTGTAAGTGATGCGAAAGGCCAAGCTCTTTTGGTCTTTTCCCACTTGATTGCCACGATATTGATCGAAGAGAAAAATGGATTCAGCGTATTGTGGACGATGTTCTTGGAGATAGTCAAGCAAATCTTGAGCGGCGACGGAATCAGAAACAACGATGGCCAGGTCCCGATTGACTGCAGGAAATCTGGGTAGAGGCTCGAATGTTTTCTCCGCTGCTACTTTTTCCAGAAAGAGATCGAAGTCCATGTCGAAAAGAAAGACAGGACCTTTAAGGTCATACCACTGCATCAACTGGGGGTGGACCTCACCCACGTCGCCCAAATGGGTGTCAGCAAGAAGAATACGGGCACCATGGCCTGGTCTCAAATAGGGGGCTGGATTCGTTGTACTCCAGCGAATACCTGCGATTCCGTGGCCTAAGAAGAGTGTTTCGACCGCGCCCTTGATGTCAAAGAAATCAACTGTCGAAGCTGGCTCGTTCCATGCTGCAGGTCTGCGCAGACCCGATAGGAGGGCGCATAGGTTGAAGCGCTCTTCGGGCAGTTCCTCATTCTCCCTGGGAATGAAGATCTTGCTTAGTTCAGCGAGTCTAAGGTCGAAGTTGTTCCGGCGCTGGTTTCTAGCAGCTGTTTCCAACATACCCGGTACAAGGGAGGTGCGCATCACCGCCTGATCTTCACTCAGAGGATTGCGGAGGGGAAGAAGCCGCCGGCGAGGATCAGTCTCTTTCAGCTGTAACAGCTCAATGGCTCGAGGACTTATGAATGAGTAAGAGACAATCTCGCAGAAGCCCAGGCTGGCAAGGATCTGCTTGGTTTGTTGCCGGATGACTTGATCGTCTGCTGGCTTGGCTGAAACCACACGGGCGGTAGGTGAAACACTGGGAATGCGATCATACCCGGCCAACCGAGCCACTTCCTCCATGAGATCAACTTCGCGAGTCAAGTCGGCTCGGAAAGATGGTGGATCTACTATCAATAGATCTTCGTTGGCGGTACGGACTTCCAACTGGATGGACTCCAGGAGCTTATAAATTTCCTCCCTGGAGAGATCCAGGCCAAGAAATCGGTTGGTCTTGGAAACTCTGAGTTGTACAGGTTCACGGCAGATGGCAGCCGGATAAACGTCAAGACGGCCCTTGGCCAGTTCGCCGTCACCGAGTTCAGCCATAAGTTGGGCAGCTCGATCGAGGGCAGTTATTACCCCCTCGGGATCTACGCCCCGCTCGAATCGGTAAGACGACTCAGTGCTCAATCCAAGGGTCTTGGCGGTACGACGGGTGCCAGTGGGCTGAAAATAGGCGCTCTCAATGAGCACGGTATGGGTCTGTTCGGTAATCTCAGAGTTGAGCCCACCCATAATGCCAGCCAGGGCCACACCTCGGCTTGCATCGCAGATGAGCAGCATGTCTTTCTGAAGGTGGTGGTCTTGGCCATCCAGGGTTACGAAGGTTTCCTTAGGTCTGGCCCTACGAACCACTATACGATGTCCGTCCAGACGATGGTAGTCGAAAGCGTGCAGGGGCTGACCCGATTCCAGCATTACGTAATTGGTTACATCGACGACATTGTTGATGGCCCTGACGCCCTGCGCCTCTAAAAGCTGGCGCAACCAGAGGGGAGACGGCCTGATGGTAATATTTTGAACCACCCGTGCTGCATAGCGTGGGCAGAGGTCGGGATCCTCTATGGTTACAGATGACAGGGTTTCGACGGGCGGACCGTTCTCCACGAGATCAATGGCGGGCGGAGACCAGGGTACTCCGAAGAGTGCTGCAACTTCTCGTGCGATGCCCACGACGCTGAGACAGTCGGCACGATTTGGAGTTATACCGATATCCAGCACGATGTCCTCGAGCTCGAGAGCTTCGGCAAGAGGTGTCCCAGGGACCAGGTGGGAAGGAAGGATCATGACTCCACTGCCGTCCTCTCCGAGACCGAGTTCCAGTTCCGAGCAAATCATACCCTGGGAGAGTACACCGTGAATCTCGGCTACACTGATCTCGGCGCCATCAGCCAATGAGGCCCCATCCAATCCAAGAGGCACAATCTGTCCCTCAGCCACATTTGGAGCGCCACAGACGACATCATAAGTTCGTTCAGATCCCTGCACCTCACATACCTTAAGATGGTCGACGTTGGGATGCTGTTTGATGCTTTGGATACGGCCGACTACCATCCGCTCCAGGCCGAAATGGTAAGGCTCCATCGCCTCCACCTCCAACCCTGCCATTGTGAGTCTGTGGGCAATCTCATCGGGCGGTGCGTCGCAATTGACAAGGGAGCGGAGCCATTTGAGGCTGACCAACATAGTGAAATCCCAAGTTGAGAAAAGCTTAATTCTTGAATGTCCAACCACGCATTGTTTGCGCGGTCAGAGCTGCCGAAATCGGCTGCTCTTGGAGCGTTGGAGTACTGGAAAGATTTTTAAATTCTGACAACTGTAGTGTCCACTACTCCATTACTCCAAACTAAAACTGTTCCAAAAACCTCAAGTCGTTTTCAAAAAATAGACGGAGATCGTTGATGCCGTACTTTAGCATGGCTATGCGCTCGATGCCCATACCGAAAGCAAATCCGGTGATCTCCTCAGGATCATAGCCGACCATTTTAAAAACCTCTGGATCGACCATGCCTGAGCCCAAAATCTCCAGCCAGCCAGTTTCAGAACATACCCTGCAACCCTCACCCCGACACATGACACACAGGATGTCTACCTCAGCGCTGGGTTCGGTGAAGGGGAAAAAGCTGGGACGAAAGCGAAGGTCCACATCCTGCCCAAACATTTGGTGCACAAAAATAGTGAGGACACCTTTAAGATCAGCGAAGGAGACGTCTCTATCCACCATGAGTCCCTCCACCTGATGGAACATGGGGGTATGAGTCATATCGGAATCACAACGATATGCCTTGCCTGGTGCGATGATCCTCACTGGTGGTGGCTGTTTCTCCATGACCCGCACCTGGATGGGTGAAGTGTGGGTGCGCAACACCACATTATCGGTGATGTAAAAGGTATCTTGCATGTCCCGGGCGGGATGGTCTTTGGGGATATTGAGAGCCTCGAAGTTATAATAGTCGAGCTCCACATCTGGTCCCTCAACAACTTCGAATCCCAGCCGCTGGAAGATTTCTGTGATTTCGGAGCCAACCTGGGTTATTGGGTGGAGGTGGCCAAGATACGGCATCCTGCCTGGTAGCGAGACATCCAGGGTGGAAATTTGGGGAGCGAAAGATTTTGTCCGGGACTCGGCCTCCCGGAAGGCGTTTTCAAGATGAGCGCGGGTCTTATTCAGTATTTTCCCGAGCGCAGGACGTTCATGGGCATGGCTTTCGCCCAATTGCTTGAACAGGCGTGGAATCGTTCCCTTACGTCCCAGAACCTCAATACGCAGCCTTTCCAGTTCCTTGGCGTCATCGATGGTTTCCAACCGCTCAAGGGTTTCCTGGAGAAGTATGTCGATTTCTTTTTCCATCATATCGATTTCCATTTGCTAGCCGGCTGTCGTGGCGCAGAATAGAGTGAACTGCACCAAACTGTAAATCTGGCCGCCTTACCGCGCCGGAACAGTCGATCTACCCTCTAGACGGTAGCGGAGGCCGAATCCGCTCTGACAAAACCGTGTATCCCTGTGACAATAGCTACAGAAGTGTTGAAAGTTATGACAGGGAAAATGTCTAGCGATCCAGTCTCGCTTTAAGTGCTAAAGTCGAATTACAAATGGACGATGACAATTTCGCCAGCGGACATTTATTTGAGCAAAGAATACCTGGTCCTGTGGGCCAGGTCCAGTTTCAATGGCTTTGCCAACAGAAGAGGTTCAGGGCGCAAGGCTTAAGGCGCAAGGTATAAGGAGAGGATAAGTATTTTTTTATTGTTTTTACCTTGTGCCCTGTGCCTTGAGCCCTGTGCCGCTCTCTTGGGCAGCTCAAAGCTAGGGCTTGCCGCGGCGCAGCCTGAGCGAAGCCGGGTCCTTCTATTCTTTACTATTGCCTGAGATAGGAGAACTTAGGCGCCCCGGCGAGCTAGCTCCACGATCTGAGCAAAACCGTTGGGGTCATTGATGGCGAGATCGGCAAGCACCTTACGATCCAAATCGATTCCGGCCTTCTTGAGACCATCCATGAACCTGCTGTAAGAGAGACCGTGAACTCGGGCGGCCGCGTTAATTCGGGTGATCCAGAGAGAACGGAAATGGCGTTTACGGACACGCCGATCGCGGTATGCATACTGGAGCGCCCTCTCCACATTCAAACGGGCTGCGCGCAGTAGCTTGCTGCGCGCCCCGCGATATCCCTTCGCCTGTTTAAGTATTTTCCTGCGTCGTCTTCTGGAAGAGACCGCACTGGTGGCGCGTGCCATAATGTATCCCTATGTGTATCTAGAATCGATTATCTTCAACCAACACATTCTAACCGACTTGGTGATTTCAGATTTCAGATTTGAGAATTTAGATTTGTCCATCTCGGTCGATAATCATCTTTCAATCTGAAATCCGAAATCTAAAATCCTAAGCGTACGGTAGCAACCGTTGAATTGCTCGGACGTTGGTGGAATCAATCAGGCCAGACTTACGCAGGTTTCGCTTCCGTTTCGCTGTCTTCCGCGTCAGCAGATGACTCTTGTAAGCTTTAGAGCGGCGAAATTTTCCGGAACCCGTAGTCTTGAAGCGCTTGGCTGCGCCGCGATTTGTTTTCAGCTTTGGCATTATTTCTCCTGCGTCCCCCGAGTCCCTTTAAACGAATCAAGGAAGATACCCTGTAGCCCCGTAATTGTCAAGATATTTTTGGAAAGCAAGGGGATAGAAAACACAATTGCGGTGGGATGCTCGCTGGCCAGTCAGCTCACACCGAGGTTCTCTTTTCAGGTACAAACCTAAATTAGCAAGGCAGGGGTTCGCACTCAGTTAGGGCAAGCAAGCTAACCCAAACAGAGCTAGGAACGAGGAGCAAGAATCATAGTCATGTTTCTTCCCTCGAGCTTGGGAGTTTGTTCAACCACAGCTTCTTCTTCAGTGTCCGCAACAATACGCTCGAGGACTTTGAGTCCCAGCTCGGAATGAGCGATCTCACGCCCGCGGAACATAATCGTCACCTTCGCCTTGTTCTTTTCACCGAGAAAACGTTTGATGTGACGCAGCTTAAATTGATAATCATGCTCCTCGGTCTTTGGGCGGATTTTCACTTCCTTCACCTGGATAGTGACCTGTTTCTTCTTCGCCTCCTGTAGTTTCTTGCTTTGCAGGTACTTGTACTTGCCATAGTCCATTATTTTGCATACGGGGGGCGTAGCTTTGGGTGCCACCTCTACCAGGTCTAATTTTTCTTCGCCGGCTCGAGCCAATGCCTCTTCCAGCGGCACAATCCCCAGTTGAGTACCGTCCACACCTATAAGACGAACCTGGGGAGCCCTAATTCTTTGATTGACGTTCACGTGCTTGATTATTTTACATCCCTCCTTTCTGTGATGACTTTTGAGTCTCCGTTTCGTTTTACCCCATGTCAAGACCTAGCATGTTCCATGCCGAAAAACATCATCCAGTTTTAAGAATAAAATCAGTTACTGCATTTTCTGTTTTGACGATCTCGATAAATTCCTCCACCTCCATAAGCTTCAAGTCCTTGCCATCCCTTCGCCGGGGTGAGACTCCAGCAGCCTCCACTTCTCGATCGCCTACAACTAGCATATAAGGAATTTTCTGTAACTGTGCTTCCCTGATCTTGAAACCCAGTTTCTCGTTACGGAGGTCTTTTTCCACTCGGATGCCGGCTGCCAGGAGTTGTTGGTAAAGCTCTTCACCGTATTGCTGATGTCGATCAGTAACCGTGAGGATAATGGCCTGCACAGGTGCCAGCCAGGTGGGAAAGGCGCCAGCGTAGTGCTCAATGAGTATACCAAGGAACCGCTCAATGCTGCCGAGAAGCACGCGATGCAGCATCACTGGCCGGTGCTTTTCACCATCAGGGCCGATGTAGTTGAGATCGAAACGTTCGGGCAAAGTGAAGTCACACTGGATGGTGGCACACTGCCAGCGGCGATTCAGAGCGTCTTTGAGTTTGAGGTCGATTTTTGGCCCATAGAAAGCACCCTCGCCTGCGCAGATGTCATAGGGAATCTGCTTGTCTTTGAGCGCCATTTCCAGGGCGGCTGTGGCCCTATCCCAGTCCTCGTCACTGCCGATTCGTTTTTCTGGTTGGGTGCTGATCTCCATCTCGTATTCGAAGCCAAACAGGTCCATCATGTCCAAGGCAAAATCAATGATCCTCTTGATCTCGTCGTTGAGCTGTTCGGGAGTGCACAGGATATGCGCGTCGTCTTGAGTGAACTGACGAACGCGCGTCAGACCATGTAGCACACCAGACTTTTCGTGACGATGTACAATGCCCATTTCAAAGTAACGCAAGGGTAGATCGCGGTAGGAGCGAATGTCGGCTTTGTAGATCAACATGTGCGCCAGGCAGTTCATGGGCTTGACGCCATAGGAGTGTCCCTCCACCTCGGTGAAGTACATGTTTTCACGGTAATGTTCGAAGTGGCCGGATCGTTTCCACATTTCGGTCTTGAGAAGTTGCGGTCCTATGGCCATCTTATATCCGCGGCGCAGGTGCGCCTCTTTCTCGAAGGTCTCGAGGATATGGCGGAGCAAGGCACCTTTGGGATGGTAAATCACTAGCCCTGGTCCCGCCTCGTCGCTGATGTGGAAAAGATCCAACTCTCTTCCAAGTTTGCGGTGATCTCGTTTGCGTGCTTCTTCGAGAACTTGCAGATATCTTTTCAGGTCCTTTCTTGAGAAAAAGGCGGTGCCGTAGATGCGTTGTAGCATGGGATTGCGCTCGTCACCACGCCAATAAGCTCCAGCAACACCAGTAAGCTTGAAGGCTTTGACTTCGTTGGTATTGACCAGGTGGGGGCCCCGGCAAAGATCCAGCCAATCATCCTGGCCGTAAACCGAGACTGTGGGCTCGTCCATCTCTTCGAGCATCTCCACCTTGTAGGACTCATTACGCTCCTTGAAGAGACGTATTGCCTCTTGCCGGTCCAGTACTTGGCGGTGAACGGGTAAGGCCTGCTTGACGATCTCCTGCATTTTGGCTTCAATGCGGGGCAAATCCTCAACACTGAAGGTTTCAGGACAGTCGAAGTCGTAATAAAAGCCGTTTTCAATGGCAGGACCAATGGTAATTTTCGCCTCTGGGTAAAGGCTCTGAACCGCTTGAGCCATTACGTGCGAGGTTGTGTGGCGGAGCACCTCCAGGGCCTCGTCGCTGCTCTGCTCCAACGGCTCAATGGTACAATCCCGCTCCAGGGGCCGGTTGAGGTCAACCAGTTCATCGTCCACAATGGCTGCAACCGCAGGATTG
Source organism: Deltaproteobacteria bacterium (assembly GCA_020347625.1). Lineage (GTDB taxonomy): Bacteria > Desulfobacterota > Syntrophobacteria > BM002 > BM002 > BM002. The sequence continues at coordinate 997,748 of CP070735.1, read as the reverse complement.
TGCTTTCCTATTCCCAAACGTTGCAGTGCTTCACCAACACTGATACCTTTCTGCAAACGTTGGCTATCTCCAGTCTTTAAGGCTACGCGGATCTCGTCCATAGTCTTTCCATCATTGGAAAATAAGAAAAGGCATCTGAGTCCTACCTCTCCGATGCCTCTAGCTGAATCCTATTTTTCACTTCGCATGAAGGTAGTTATCAACACCTTTTACACGGGATGGTAGGCACGTGGGGATTTGAACCCCAGACCCCTACCGCGTCAAGGTAGTGCTCTCCCCCTGAGCTACGTGCCTATGAATACAAGCCTTTATTAAGTATCAAGACAGTTGTTCACTGTCAAGCAAAATTTCCGCGGTAGCGGGCCGCACTCCACGACGCGGGGACACGACGATACGGAGACGCGGCGCGCAGAAGCTAGGGGGCACGGAGCTTGAAGGGAGTCATTTGGGATTGCGGATTGCAGATTTAAAGAAAAGGTATCTGTTCCGTTTACTGTTCACCGTTCACCAGACTGAACGGCGGCAGATAAACTTTCACCCAACACTGCCAGCTGCCACCTGCTCACTGCCTGCTGTCTTTCTCTTCGTTCCCCGCCTCTTGGATGATCCGCACTCCTCTAACCATGTACTGACCCCAGGAAATGATGGTGAAGGCAGCTGTAGCCTGGAAAAGGATGCTTTTGAGAAGTGGATGGGGTGAAGCCAGGGCGGTGCCCATGGTAACAATAGCGGTAATAATCTGGGTACAGGTAGTCAACTTGCTCGCAAGCGAGGGCTTGATTTCAAAAGGCAAGTCTTGCATGAACAGAACGAATACTCCCAAAACTATAAGCACGTCGCGACTGAGAACAATGACTGTGAGCCAGGTGGGAACCAAATTCAGGTAGGCCAGAAGAACGTAAGTTGTGGCCAGCAGCAACTTGTCCGCCAGCGGGTCGAGAAAGGCTCCCAACCTGGATTTCTGTTTATAGAGACGGGCTATCAGACCGTCTAGCCCATCGGTTACGCCAGCCACTATAAATACGATGAGGGCTTCGCTCAGCCGTTTCTCCAGAAGCAGAATTACCAGCAGAGGGGTTAGAAGTACTCGCAAAATGGTAAGGAGGTTGGGAATGGTCATGGGGGGGAGGCTTACCTTTTCCGGCGTATTCTAACAGTCACAAGGTTGTCGCCAGCCAATTCGGCACTGGTAGAGAAGGAGCCAAAGTCATAACCTGAAAGTGCGTTACTCAGGTCTCGGAGGTCTCCTGCCAGGATCAAGCCAAAAGATCCCAGATCACCGCTCAACTGAATTTGCCTAATCTCTTTGACCCCAGGGGCGCTTTGGAGGTATTCCTTTATTAGTATGAGATCACCATAAGACTGTACTCCGATTACCTGGACAGTGGCCTCACTGGGAGTGCGGGATACCACAACGAACGGAGCCAATATCCCATCTACCAGGTGCGGAGCCAAACGTTCTGCCAGGGCAGTGAATCCGTAATCAGTTACCGGGTCCTCGCTTGAGGGCTGAACCTGTGCGGAGGCCGAGACCCGGGCAAGGATTTCACCGCTGTCTGCTCTCACGGCTCTGAGGGAGCCGTTGGAAATCGCCGGTGCTCCATCACTGGCGGGTTGGTGACTCACTTGGCCGAGCACGGCCACCTGAGCTCCAAGCGCTCTTGCCAGTGCAGCACCCTGGACATCTCGCAATATAGGTTCCTGGTAGATTGGGTCTTCCGGGAAACTCTCCATGAGGAGATTGGAATCGAGTGGCACGAGAGCTCGTGCCGAAATAAGCTGTGCTAGAGCCTGGGAAAAAAAGAGCTGCCGATGTTCTGCAGGTGGCATCTGCCACCACCAATGCCAGGAGTTTTCCGGGTCGGTCCGCTCGGCAACTAAGATGGCCACCTGGGGACGCTCACTGGATGACAACAATAGGCCAAGTCGGCGCAAGTCTTGCTTTAGACGATCGAGGTAGAGTGTGGTTTGCACTGAGACTCGATAGAGTCCGAATATCACACCCTCATGGATTATCTGGTAGTCCTGAACATATTCCATGGGCTCGGTCAGGACACGATTCAAGAGGAGAGGGTAGAAACGGACGATGCGTTCAGAGGGGATGAGCCAGCCAAGAGCCTCTTCAACGGCGGCGCGTAAAGCCTCATCCAGGGCTAGCTTGCGCGCTTCCGGTGAGTCCTGCTCAAGCATGGAGGTCGTGCCCGAGGCCACCAGCGGCCTAGCGGGTCCCATTTCTTGGGCCAGAGCAGGGAACGAGAAAACTGAGAGTAGCAGACACAATAACAAGAGGGATCGTTGCATGGTGGATAGTGGCCGTTTCATGATTATTTGAATGGTAGATTCCTATTTAAAAAGATACAGCTACCGTTGCTGCACAAAAAGCGGACTTGGCAAGGCTCCATTTAACTAGCATAGGGTTCGGTCAATGGCAAGGATTTTTAGGTCAGCTGCGATCGCATAGAGCATAGCGCATGGCGCATAGCGAAAAAAAGCAAACGATGAATGGTAAACGGTAATCAGTTGCGCAGCTAGCATCATCGATTTACCGTTCACCGTTTACTATTTACCAAACGCTTTGCGCTCTGCGCTTAGCGCTATGCGTCGTTGGGGCAGCTCAAAGCCAGATTCTTTTATTCTTGCCTACATTCCATGCTGGCAGGTGCTTGCGGTCTTTGGTTCCTGCCTCAACAGTAATCGATGATATATAGCTGCAATCGTTTCTCACCCTGCCAATAGTTCCATCGGGGACTAAACACTAGCCGCTCTGGAACCGGAGCTGTTTGACCAGATTCCAATAGTCTGAAACCAATTGCATTCAGACGAGTGTTTCCTTGGCGTAACCTCAGCTGCAGGTGAGACCCTTTGAGTATCCGAAGATTCTCCACCTGGAAGTCTTGGCAACAGAAAATTGGTTCCGGATTACCTACTCCAAAAGGCTGCATGAGTTCAAGATATGTCATGACTCCTGGGTTGATCTCATCTAGGCGAGCCACAGAGTCCACTTTTAGGGTTCGAGGAAGATCTTCCCGGGGGATTTCTTTTGTCACAATGCTTTCGAAAGCTTCGCGGAACCCGGGTAGTTGCTCTTGTTTGAGGCGAAGTCCTGCTGCTTGCCGATGGCCGCCGAAGCGCAGCAAATGTTCGCTGCAGCAGTCCAGAGCTCGGTGGAGATCGAAGGTGGGGACGCTTCGACCAGACCCCTCCCAGACCTGGTCGACTTGAGTTAGGAGAACAGTCGGTTTGTTGAAACGTTCCACCAAGCGGGAGGCAACGAGGCCGAGCAAACCCTTGTGCCACCCAGGTGAGGCGAGAACCAGAGAACCACTTGCCTGAAAAGAGTTGTCCGCCTCGACAGAGGCCAAGACCTCGGCCAAGAGCTTATCTTCCGCAACCTGGCGCTCACGGTTGATTTCGTCGACTTGACGAGCCAATGTTCGGGCTTCTGAAAGATCGGTACTGAGCAGGAGACGCAAGGCCAGTTCACCGTTTCCCATACGGCCGGGAGCGTTAAGCCTTGGTCCCAACCGGAAAAGTACGTCCCAATCACCGACCTGGCTATTATCCAAGCCACAGATCTCCCTCAGTGCTCGCAGCCCATATCTGGACGTTCGGGAGAGTTCAAGAAGACCGACACTCGTGAGAATCCGATTGGTGGAGGTTAGTGGTGCCATATCCGCCAGTGTGCCCAAAGCCACCCAGTCGAGATACTCTCTGAGATTGGGCTGATCAGAGACATTCCATCGCCCTGAACGACGAAAGTGAGTCCTCAATGCTGTCACGAGGTAAAAAGCGACGCCAACTCCCGCCAGGTCCCTGAGCTCTGTAACATCTTGGTCAAGTTTCGGGTTTAGCAGAACATTGGCAGCCGGCAGATGTCTTGGTGGCTGGTGATGGTCGGTGACAATTACATCGATTCCGAGCTCACGCGCGTGCTGGATGGCATCATGGTCTGAACTGCCACAGTCAACGGTGACCACCAGGCTAACGGACTGGCCATGCAACTGACTCAAGGCTCGTTTGTTAAGGCCATAGCCCTCATCAATACGGTGCGGCAGATACCACTGCACCTTACCACCGAGGCGGGAGATGAAATGAACGAGCAAGGCGGTGGCAGCTATGCCGTCTACATCGTAGTCACCATAGACAACAATCTGCTCTCTATGCTCTATGGCTCTAACTATGCGAATCACCGCTTTTTCGATGTCCGGCAATTGATGCGGAGAGGCAAGGTTTTCCAGCCGGGAATAGAGAAAATCGCGAGCTTGTGAGGGGGAGGAAATCTGACGCTTGGTGAGAATCAGGGCAACCAAGGGAGGTATCTGGAGGGCTTGGCCAATTTCTCCGGCTAGTTCGTGATCGTGATGGCTTAGCTGCCACAAGTAACGGGTTCCCTGGATGGTTTTTGGAACACTTTCCACGATTGTCCTGCCCCGTTTATACTTTTCGCCCAAAAGGAAAGCTCCAGTCCTTTAAATCTCAACCATGCTTGCAAGTCAAGAGCAAACCGCCCAACGATTTCCTGCCATCTGGCTTTGTCCTTGTAAGCGTCAGACAAAAATGGTAACGTGTCGCCACGGTTAGCAAGAGATCAAAAATGACCATAACGACGCATCCCAAACGATCAACTCTGTTGATCTACCAGGTTGATCCTTACGAAATTCACTATCTCAAGTTCATTCTAGAGGCCTACGAGGGGCTGGCGACGATAACCACGCTGGATTCCCAGGAAGGCTTGGTGCAGGTGGCAGTGCCACCGGGATCTTATGACAGCCTGGAAGGCCTGATGGAGGCACTTGGCCCCGAACTGAAGCTAAAGCGGATCAGCCCGACAGGGGAGGGTGAGGAGCGCTCTTATCCTCAATATGATCGTTAGGTTTACCACTTCAGTTCATTTCAAACCTTTATGGGTGGGCACGATTTTCTCTTGAAAATTATGGGCAGCTGGGATAAACGTTAACGTTCGTGTCTCTCACTTTCAGACGCTGATCCACATACCAGCTTCTACAAGTGAGGCAGGCGAGGTGCAGCTGTGGTGGATGATGAAGGGCTGAAAGAGGTTGGTCTGGAAGACGGGCCAACGGCTCTGGAGATCCGCACTTACAGGGCTGACGAGGAAATTGTTGCCGAGGGAGAGCAAACCGATCAGTTCTATGTTGTGCTCAGCGGAAATGTGAAAATATCCCGTCGCCAGCGGCAACTTAGCATCCTAGGTGAAAGAGACATTTTTGGCCTGGAAAGCTGTCTCCTTGATCTACCTTCAACCATAAGGGCCAGATCAATAGATAATGCCCGGATTGCCATATACGACAGAGGGGCAATTGATTTCATCCTGTACGAGCGCCCGCAGATGAGCAGGGGCATCTTAATGTCTCTACTCGGCCAGTTGAAACAAACCGCTCAGGCTGCAGGGCGGGAAGAGCCCGGGGAGGTACTGGACAGTATTGACATTCGCTTCTGCTCGGACGGGGAAGTCATCATAAAGGAAGGCAGCAGAGAAACTGATATTTTCAAGTTGGTATCCACTGAGCAGGGGTTGCAGGTCTCAAGGGGTGGTAAGGAGATCGGGGTCATTCTGACCCCCGGTGAATTCTTCGGTGAAATGGCCAGCGTTTTGAACCAGGAGCGCTCTGCCACCATAACCTCCAGGGGCGAGAGTGTGGTTCAGGTCTACTCAGCCGAGCACATTCAGGATATGATTGAAGAGCACCCGGAGGTGGCCAGGAGGATGATTGGCACGCTGGCAAAGCGTCTTTCGCAGGCCATCCGAAAGATCACTAAACTTCAGAAAGAACTGGAAGCTAACACTCGGTCTGGATCGTGACAATACAAAGCGATGACAGAGTAAGGCGGCTTTTCATACGAACCTTCGGCTGCCAAATGAACCGCTACGACAGTGAGCGGCTGGTGGAGATCCTTGGTGAAGAACAGTTTGTCCTGGTGGATGATCATCGTCAGGCAGACTTGATTTTCATCAACACCTGCACAGTACGGGACAAAGCAGAACAGAAGGCATTTAGTTACTTGGGCCGCCTCAAGGCTGTCAAACGCAGACGGCCGGAGTTGGTAGTAGCGTTGGGCGGTTGCGTGGCCCAACAGCATGGTGAAGATTTGTTACGGCGGCTGCCCCACCTGGATTTGGTGGTGGGGACCCATGGAATCAGCGAAGTTCCTGCGATGCTCGCCCGTTTTGAGACCACCGGAGAACGGCAAGCCTTTGTGGAGTTCGGTTATGACTTCGGTGACGCACCGGATGGACGAACGTATTCCTGGAGGCCAGGAGTCTCCGCTTTCGTGACCATTATGAGAGGCTGCGACAACTTTTGCACCTATTGCATCGTGCCTTTTGTACGCGGCAGAGAGCGCAGCCGCTCCAGCGACGAGATCATCCGGGAGGTCGAAAGCCTTGTCGAACGCGGTGTTCGGGAGGTGAGCCTCTTAGGCCAGAATGTGAACTCTTACGGCCAGGGAGTTTCGGGGGAACTCGACTTCGCCGGGTTGCTGCGGCGGGTTGCCCAGGTGGATGGGTTGATGAGGATACGTTTCACCACCTCTCATCCTAAGGATCTACTGCCACCACTCATGCGTTGCTTTAACGATCTTGAGCCCCTCTGCCCCCATATCCATCTTCCGGTGCAATCGGGATCAGACCGAATTCTGCAGCGAATGAAGCGGGGCTATACCAGGGATCACTATCTTGGACTGTTAACGGAGTTAAGAGGAATTCGAAAGGACGTGGCCGTTTCCTCGGACATGATTGTTGGCTTTCCCGGTGAGGGTGAGGATGACTTTCAACAAAGTCTGAGTCTGTTGGAGGAAGCTCGCTTCGACGCTCTTTTTTCGTTCAAGTATTCGGATCGACCCCAGACGGCGGCCTGCCGTCTGGATGGTAAGGTGAAGGAAGAGGTTAAGTTGAAGCGGCTGCAGACGCTACAAAGTCTGCAGGAGCGCATAACCTTGAAAAAAAACGAAGCACAGGTAGGCCAAATCTCCCGGGTGTTGGTTGAAGGTCCGAGCCAGGTCGGCGGTTCGCAGCTCAGCGGTCGGACACCTCAAAACCGGGTGGTTAATTTTCAGGGCCCTCCCCAGCTGGTGGGTGAGGAGATACCCGTTCTGGTGACCAAAGCACATGCCCACTCCTTGGAGGGTGTGGTTTGTTTGGAAGCGAATGCAAGCTTGAAAGTCGTGAAGGAGAGATCATGGTGCGGGAAATGAAAATATCGGGTCTCACCATGGACCCGCATACCAACACACCCATCGTTGTGTTGAAAGATCCTAAAAGTGAAACTTCGTTGCCCATATGGATTGGTTTATTGGAGGCTACAGCCATTGCTACCGAGCTTGAGCAGGTCCAGTTTTCCCGTCCTATGACCCACGATCTAATCAAAAATCTGATGGGCCACTTGGGGGCCAAAGTAGACAGAGTCGAGGTCTGCGATCTGCGTGATAATACCTTTTACGCCTGGATCTATCTGCAAGTGGGGGACAAGGAAACCAAGATTGATGCACGGCCCAGTGATGCTCTTGCCATCGCCTTGCGGGCTAAGGCCCGAATTTACGTAGACGAGAAGGTCATCGAAAAATCCGGAACGTTGGAGACCCCCGCCAAAGCGGAAATCAAAGACGATGAAGCCAAGAAATGGACTGATATTTTAGAAAGTCTTTCAGCCGAAGACTTTGGCAAATACAAGATGTGATTAATTGCCAATTGGCGAATTAATGAATTGAGATACCCTAGCGGGCAATCTCCAATCTGCCATGTAAAATCTACATTCTTTCCTCTGCCCTCTGATCTCCGACCTCCGACTTCTGACCTCTTTCTGCTGCCAGCTGCCAGCTGTATTCTCCGTGCGCCCTACTTGTCCGCCATAGTTACGCCTTGGCGTAACGACGGCGGATGCTCCATGCTCTATGCCTTTTTAAATCCGCAATCCGCAATCCCCAATCCGCAATTTCTCTGGTGAACGGTAAAGGGTGAAGAGTGAAGGGTGAACGGAAGTGATACCCTTTTACAAATCTGCAATCTACAATCTGAAATCCGAAATCCCCTTGTCATTCAATTTGGTTGCCATTAAGATCAAGATTTTGTTACTCCCGCTCTCACTTCAGATCAGGCAACTCGGAACGAATTATGCATGGACTGGCAAGACGACCGAAGCGGCCACTGAAGTGCTGGG
>CP070735.1:985843-989474 GCA_020347625.1 Deltaproteobacteria bacterium | reverse complement strand
GCACCTTATTGCCGCCAACTGTTTCTGGGCCAGGGTGATATGAAGTTGGTTCTGAACCCATTCGACGGCTTTGCCGGTATCAATCCTCCTTATCGTTTTGGGGGTGTTCAGCAGAATCTTAAGCCTGGCGGCAACATTGGTTTCGGAAAAGTGGTACTTGGGCAGATAAACCGCTTTATAGTTTTCTCGAAACTCCTCGATATCCTGGTTCAGATCCTCGATAACAATTTTTTGGTCGACACTAACTCTGCCAAACGCTTGGACCACCACCTCCCGGTCCACCTTGAGGATCTCCTGGCACTTCTTTACCAATCGCTCATAGGGAAAGTACACATGACCATCTTCGACAAGTTGGTTGAGCACGTAAAGAATCCCCGCTTCGGCCCTTAGCTCAGCATCTCGGGCAAACCCCAACTTCTCGGCGATGCTGTCGGCTGTGACGAAACCGATGCCAAAAACATCTGTCGCCAGAAGATAAGGGTTCTGCTTCACCATTTCGATGGACCTGCTGCCATAGTGTTTGAAAATCTTTGTGGCATAGCCTGAACTGACCCCATGAGATTGCAAGAAAATCATTACCTCCCGAATGTCCTTCTGCTCGGCCCAGGCTCTTTTGATCATTTGGATGCGCTTTTTTCCGACACCCTCGACCTCAGCAAGTTTCTCTACCCTGTTTTCAATTACCTCCAGGGTCTCCTTGCCAAATTTTTCCACAATACGTTTGGCCATTACCGGACCGATACCTTTGATGAGGCCGGAACCCAAGTATTTCCCAATACCTTGTACCGAGGCTGGCGTTTGAGTTTTGTAGTGGATTATTTTAAACTGCTCGCCGTATCTGGGGTGATTCACCCACTCGCCCTTCATCGCGATAACCTCTCCAGGAGTGGGAGCGGCAAGATTTCCCACCACGGTCACCAGCTCTTTGCGGTCATGCACTTTCACCTTGGCGATGGTGAAACCGGTCTCCTCATTGGCGTAAGTGATTCGCTCGAGCTGCCCCTCGAGTTCGACAAGCATGCTCTATCTTTCCTTCTTAATTGAGTGTGGAAATGTGTTCAGAGTTACTTGAGCTTTCAGGCCTTCACGTGCTGTTAAGGCAATGGGCGTATGTCAGAATATGTCAGGTTCGACATCTTGAGTATAGTCTACTCCTGGCATACCAAAACCGTGGTGTCTCAAAAACTCATCCCGCAAGCCATCCATATCTGCCAGGTCTCTGATGTTGTCGGTTGTCACTTCTCCCCAGAGCCCGGCCACTTCTTTTTGGACATCCTCACGCATTTCCCAATCGTCCAGACGTATTCTGCCCTTATGGTCAACCGGGGGTGGCCCCCCCGTAAAGAGAAACTCGTGATACAACCTGTACATCTGCTGGATACAACCCTCGTGCAGTTTCTTCTCTTTCATTACTTTGTAAAGAAGGGCAATATAGAGGGGAACTGCGGGTATTACGGCACTTGCTCTTGTCACCAGGGCCTTGTTCACACTGATAACTGCCCTTCCCTCGGACGGCTTCAGAAGCTCATTGATCTGAACCGCCTTTTCCTCCAGGTCCTTCTTCGCCCTGCCGATGGTTCCATCCCGGTAAATGGCTCTGGTAAAATCGGGGCCGACGTAAGAAAAAGCGGTGGTAAGGAAGTTTTTGGCCAGTACCCCCTCTCTCTGGAACATCCCTATCCAGAGTCGCCAATCCTCTCCCCCCATCACTTTTACTGTATGACCGATCTCCTCTTCAGTGGCCGGATCTGCGGTTATCTCACTTACCTCCCCTGTGAGAAAATTAACGGTTTTGGAGGTGAACCTCTTACCTATGGGCTTAATGACAGAAGAGTATAGCTCCCCTGTCTTCGGATCCATTCTTCTCGGTGCAGCAATGCTGTAGACCAGAAAATCAACCTCACCGAGGTTTTCTCTGACAATCTCCAGAACCTCGGACTTGATCTCTTCCGAAAAAGCATCGCCGTTCACGTTCCAAGCCTGGTATCTCTCTTTCTCAGCCTCCATTTTAAATGACTCGGTATTGTACCATCCTGCCGTGCCCGGTCTTGATGCTGTGCCCGGCCTCTCATAGCCAATACCAATGGTGGCGGCACCTGAACCGAATGCGGAGACTATTCTTGCAGCCAGGCCATAGCCATTTGAAGCACCAATAACAACGACTCGCCGCGGGCTGGCAACTTTATCCCGAGCCTTTACATAATTGATCTGGGCCTTCACCTGAGCCGCGCAACCCAGAGGATGTGCATTTACACAGACGTTATTTCGTATCTTCGGTTCGATAATCATGGCCCAAAATTTCCTCTAGATTTGGTGACCGTCTCAGGAGGTCCACATGGCAGAATTGCGCAGGCAAGAGCACGAAACAAATCCACACATCTGATCTGGGATCGGTAATGATGGAAAGAGGTGTATTGTAGTCACTGTTCGACTTGATTAGCCATTGTCTTCGCCATCGCCGCCCACCGCCGCCTCACTGGACCGCCGAATCTCATAATCCTGATGATCCGGAGCAGCCTTCTTGTCCACCGTGTGTATGTGGAGGTCTCTCTGGGGAAAGGCGATTACGATGCCCGCTTGTCTGAACCTTGCATCAATATCACGGTGGAGGTCACTCCGCACCGTCAGCCTGTCGTCAACATTGGATATCCAGATGCGAAGCTCAAAATTCAGTGAGCTATCACCGAATCCCATGAAGAGAATCTGCGGCTCGGGCAACCTCATCACCTTGGAATTTGCCATGGCACATTCCATGAGCGTTTCAAACACCAGGGGAACGTCAGAGCCATAAGCCACCCCCACCGGCACCACCAGCCGCACGATGCGGTCCGAAAGCGTCCAGTTCACCACCTGGTTGGAGATGAGATCGCTATTGGGAACGACAATGTCCGAGCGGTCTAAAGTCTGAACAATTGTTGCCCGAAGGCCAATGTTCCGGATCTGGGCCCACTGCTCGCCCAACTGGATGTAATCACCAACCTTGACGGGCCTTTCAAACAGCAGGATGAGACCGGAGACGAAGTTGTTCACGATACCCTGGAGTCCAAAGCCGATTCCCACTCCCAAGGCACCGGCAATGATGGTGACATTCCTGAGATTAAAACCCAACGCTACCAGGGCCAGCAGAAAGCCCACCAATACCAAGCCGTAGTGGACCAACCGTGCCATTGAGATCCGCACGCCGGCTTCCAACTCACGTTTGGTAAAAAATCCCTCCATGAGCAACGCCTGCACAATCCAGGACAAAAGCAGGGAGCCATAGAGAACAGCAGCCGCCGCAAGAACCAAGCCGACGCTAATCCGCCAGGAGCCGATGGCAATACTCACCGACAGCAACGATCGAAGTGCCCCGATTGGGGTGGTGTATAACTGCCAAGCCTCCAGAAGGTAACCAAGTGACACAAAGACGATGAGGAGGTTGGTCAAAAGCGCAGAGCGCCGAACGAGCACCTCAGTATTACTGCGGACGAAAGGGATTTCTCGGAGAAACGAGGCGCGGACAGCCAGTTCTAAACCGCCGCGCGCCATGAACATTAACATCCAGGTTAGTAGGATGAGATAAATCGTGCTGAGCGAAACCTCGAACAGCACGATGGACAAGTCGCTGTAACCCACCACCTCTGCTGCGAAT
>CP070735.1:974810-985743 GCA_020347625.1 Deltaproteobacteria bacterium | reverse complement strand
GTTTTGGACAAGGAGATTCGGGCCATAACCCGTCTGGGGGTGGAGATCAAGCTAAATACTGCCTTGGGTCGGGATGTGACCATTGATGGTCTTTTCAAAGATGGCTACAAGGCAGTCTACCTTGCCATCGGCGCCCACAAGGACCTACAACTTAACATTCCCGGCGAGGACGGCGAGGGCGTTCTTTCCAGCGTAGATTTTCTCCGCCGGGTCTTTCTGGGTGAACTAACCAAGCTTGAAGGAAGGGCGGTAATCGTAGGTGGCGGTAATGTGGCCATTGATACGGCCCGCTCTGCTTTGCGTTTGGGGACTGACAAGGTAACCATCTTGTATCGCCGCACTCGAGCTGAGATGCCCGCTTACGAATACGAGGTGGAGGACGCTTTGGCTGAAGGCATAGATATTCAATATCTTACCGCGCCCCAGCAAATTCTCACCAAAGACAACAAGGTGATCGGCGTTCAGTGCATCAAGATGGAACTGGGGGAGCCTGATTCCTCTGGCAGACGTCGGCCGGTGCCGGTCCCGGGCAGTGAGTTTATCGTGGAGACCGATTGGGTGCTTCCGGCGATTGGTCAAACTCCGGAGTCAGCCTTTTTGGCTGATACTTCGGGCTTGGAGATAAGCCGCTGGGGTACCATTGAAGCTGATCCTGTGACCTTTGCTACCAATGTGGAGGGTGTATTTGCCGGCGGTGATGCCCACACCGGCCCCTGGGTGGCCATAGGGGCCGTAGCCCACGGAAGGGAAGCCGCCATTTCCATCTCTCGCCATCTCCGGGGTGAAGATCTGCGAGCTGGACGCGAGCCCGTCGAGTTTCCGCAAGAAAATTTCGTCCCGGTCCCTGAGGACATCGAGAAGATTCCCAGGGCCAAACAGGCTCACATCAGCATGGCTGAGAGGACGGCCGGTTTTGCTGAGGTGGAGCTGGGGTTCACCGAAGAGCAGGCCAAGGCTGAAGCGGCAAAGTGTCTCAACTGCATGTCCTGCTGTGAATGCTTCGAGTGCGTGACTGCCTGCCAGGCAGAGGCTGTAGAGCACTGGATGGAAGAGCAGGAGATTACTCTGGATGTGGGCTCAGTGATTCTCGCACCTGGAGCCGATACCTTTGATCCCTCGGTGATAGATACCTATCTTTACGGCAAACATCCAAATGTGGTCACCAGTATAGAATTCGAGCGCATTCTCAGTGCCTCCGGGCCATTTCAGGGCCATATGATTCGGCCCTCGGACCACAAAGAACCCAAGAAGATTGCCTGGATCCAGTGTGTGGGCTCCCGTAACGTTCAGCATTGCGACAATGGCTACTGTTCTGCGGTCTGCTGTATGTACGCCATCAAAGAGGCAATTGTTGCCAACGAACACTCTGATGAGCCCCTGGACACGGCCATCTTTTTTATGGATATGCGCACCTACGGGAAGGATTTCGAAAAGTACTACAATCGGGCAAAAGAGGATTACGGTGTCCGTTTCATCCGTTCCCGCATCCACTCCATTGATCCTGCCGATGATGACAATCTGGCGTTGCAATATGTTGATGAGAGCGGCGAGATTAAAGAAGAAGAATTCGATATGATCGTGCTCTCGGTGGGGTTGCAGCCATCTAGCGATGCTATAGGATTGGCCAACAGGTTGGATATTGAGCTGAATCACTACAACTTCGCTGAAACCTCCAGTTTTGAGCCGGTGAAAACTTCCCGTGAGGGCATTTATGTATGTGGTTCCTTTAGGGATTGTAAGGATATACCCATCTCGGTAATGGAGGCCAGTGCAGCTGCCGCGGCGGCGGCCACACCGCTGCAAGAAGCCCGCAACACGATGACAACGATCAAAGAGTATCCCACTGAGCAGGTGGTTGCCGGAGAGGAACCGCGTGTGGGGGTGTTCGTCTGCAACTGTGGTATCAACATTGGTGGAGTTGCGGATGTACCTGCCGTGGCCGAATACGCCGAGACATTACCCAATGTGGTGTATGTGGACCAGAACCTGTTTACTTGCTCCCAGGATACCCAGGAACGGCTGCGAGAGGCGGTCCAAGAAAACAGCCTCAACCGGGTGGTGGTGGCGGCTTGCTCGCCTCGTACCCACGAGCCCCTCTTCCAAGAGACCATACGTGAGGTTGGGCTGAATCCATACCTCTTTGAAATGGCCAACATTCGTGATCAGAATACCTGGGTGCATCAGCAAGACAAAGAAGCTGCAACCGAAAAGGCCAAAGATCTGGTCCGGATGGCAGTGGCCAGGGCGTCCTTGCTCGATCCGTTGCAGCCGGTAACCCTCGGCCTCAATAAAAACGGTCTGGTGGTGGGAGGCGGAGTGGCAGGTATGGTGGCCGCCGTTACCCTGGCAGACCAGGGATTTCCGGTGGATCTGGTGGAGTTGAGCGACAAGTTGGGAGGCAATGCCCTCAAATTGCGTGAGACCTGGAAAGGCGAGGATATCGGTAAGTATCTGGAACAATTGGTAAATCGAGTCCAGAAACACAAAAAGATAAAGGTTCACTTCAACAGTAAAGTCAGCGGCAACACCGGGTTTGTGGGTAATTTTGAGACGATTCTAGAAAATGTGGAAGATCCTGCCCAAAAGATCACCGTGCAACACGGCGTTACCGTAGTAGCTACTGGTGGTAAGCCTTTTAAGCCGACAGAATACCTCTACGGGGAAGACGAGCGCGTGCTCACCCATTTGGACTTCGATGGACGGTTGAAAGAAAACGGCGATGCCATTAAGAAGGCTGACAAGGCGGTATTTATCCAATGTGTGGGCTCGAGGGAACCGGAGCGTCCCTACTGTAGCAAAGTTTGCTGCACCCACTCCATGGAGAGTGCATTAAAACTCAAAGAGCTGAACCCAGACATGGATGTTTATATCCTCTATCGGGATGTGCGGACCTACGGTTTCAGAGAGGATGTTTACAAGGAGGCTCGTGAGAAAGGTGTTTTCTTCATCCGCTATTCCCTGGAGCAGAAGCCACAGGTAAGTAACGGGGATGGTCAGCTGAAGGTCCAGGTGCACGATCCCATCTTGAACCGGGATGTGGTCATTCCCACGGATTTACTCATTTTGGCCGCCGCTATCCTTCCAAATGAGGCGAAAGAGGTGGCCGAAAACATGAAGATCGGCCAAAATGCTGAAGGCTTTTTCCTGGAGGCTCACGCGAAGCTGCGGCCGGTTGATCTGGGTAGTGACGGCCTCTTCCTCTGCGGTCTGGCCCATTACCCAAAGTCAATCGATGAGTCCATTGCCCAAGCGCAAGCGGCAGCGGCCAGGGCTGCCACCGTCCTGGCCAAAGATGTCATTACTCTGGAGGCGGTAAAGGCGGTGGTGGAACCGGACCTTTGCGCTGTCTGCCTAACCTGCGTGCGCACCTGCCCCTATGAAGTGCCATATATTGGCGAGGAAGGGGCTGCAGTCATTGACCCGGCTGGGTGTCGAGGCTGCGGTGCCTGCGTGGCGGAATGCCCTGGCAAGGCTATTTCATTGCAGCATTTCACTGACCGGCAGTTGATTGCCAAGTGCGATGCCCTGCTGTTGTAAAGTGGAAACAAGCAATTCACCCCAACTATGACAGGTTTGGGGTTCGAAAATATAGCGACAAAGGAATTTAAGTTTTGACAGTGACCAGGAGAACAACATGAAAGACTTTGAGCCGCAGATCATAGCATTCTGCTGCATGTACTGAGCTTACTCGGCTGCGGACCTGGCAGGTTCCATGAGATTGAACTACCCGAGTAATGTAAAGATCATCAATGTGCCCTGCACTGGCAGGGTGGATATCCTGCACCTGCTCAAAGCCGTAGAGGATGGCGCTGATGGGGTTTATGTGGCCGGCTGCCTGGAGGGAGACTGCCACTACCTTACCGGCAATCTAAAGGCGAAAAAGCGAGTGAACTACGTCAAGAAGGTACTTGAAGGCATTGGCATGGAGCCAGAGCGGGTGGAGATGTACAACATGAGCGCTGCCGAGGGAGCTCGGTTTGCCGAGATTGCCCGGGAATTCACCCAACGCATTCAGGAGCTGGGCCCAAGCCCAGTAAGATCAGGAGCAAAGGCCGCTTGAGGGTTATAAGATTTCGTCTTGGGCGGACCATCAAGGTTTTTAGACGTAATTCAGGCTGCCGGTTGGCAGGCTGGACAGAGAGCCGGCAAGGAGGTACAAGACAATGGTTGTGGCGGAACAAAAACCGATTGAAGAGATTCTGGTAATGGTGGCGGACTTTAACAAGGTTCTGCTCACCGGGTGCAAGGGATGTGTCACCGTCTGCTGTTCAGGTGGCCAGAAGGAAGTTGGCATTTTGGCTTCAGCCCTGAAGATTGCTCGCAAGAAAGAGGGCCGCGAGATTGAGATCGACGAGATCACCTTGGAGCGTCAGTGCGACCCTGAGTACGTCGACCAGCTGGAGGAACCAATAGCCAGCAACAAGTACGATGCGGTACTGTCAATGGCCTGCAGTGTGGGACCGCAGTACATTGCCAAGCGCTACGAAGATATTCTGGTATATCCCTGTCTCAACACCACCTTTATCGGCGGTGCCCTCGAGCACGGGGTGTGGGCCGAGTTTTGCCAGGCCTGCGGGTCATGCGGCATTCACAATTTCGGCGCCCTCTGTCCTATTGCCCGCTGTGCCAAGAGTCTAATGAACGGCCCCTGCGGCGGATCTGCTGGGGGGAAATGTGAGATCAGTCCGGAGACGGACTGTGTCTGGCACCTCATTTATGAGCGCATGAGTCGTCTAGGGCAGCTGGACAAAATGGGCAACGTGGTGATGTTCAAAGACTGGACTTCAAGCCGCGACGGTGGACCTCGCAAAATGGTAAGGGAGGATCTAAAACAATGAAAGCTGGTAGCAAATTAGAAAAGGTCTTTGCCGCGGGTCACTTTGCGGTTACCGGTGAATTGGGGCCGCCCCGGGGTGCAGATGCGCACCATATTCACGAGAAGGCCGAATATCTCAAGGGTATGGTCGAATCAGTCAATGTGACCGACAATCAGACTGCCGTGGTTCGGATGGCCAGTATGGCCGTTTGCCGCCTGCTGCTGGATATGGGGATCGAGCCCAATCTGCAGATGGTCTGTAGGGACCGCAATCGGCTGGCCATTCAGGCAGATTTACTGGGTGCCTCAGCTCTGGGCATTAAAAACGTGCTTTGTCTCTCAGGTGACCATCAGAAGTTCGGCGATCACCCTCAGGCCAAGAACGTTTTTGACATCGACTCAATTCAGCTCATTGCGGTGCTGAAGAAAATGCGGGACGAGGGAAAGCTCATCAACGACCATGAGTGCGAAGGGATTCCCCAATACTTTATCGGTGCGGCCGTCAACCCCTTCGCCGACCCCTTTGAGTTCCGGGTGACCCGTCTCAAGAAGAAGATCGATGCGGGAGTGGACTTCATCCAAACCCAGTGTATCTATAACATGGAGAAGTTCCACACCTATATGCAGCAGGCGTACGACCAGGGACTTACCGAGAAATGTTACGTAATGGCGGGAATTACCCCACTGAAATCAGTGGGTATGGCGAGGTACATGCAGAAATTTGTGCCCGGCTTGGATGTCCCAGAAGAATACATTGAGCGACTCAAGGGCGTGGATAAGAAGAAACAAGGTGATGAAGGCATCAAAATCGCCATTGAGCAGATCCAGGAAATGAAGGAGACAAAGGGCATTGCCGGCGTGCATGTGATGGCCATCGAATGGGAAGAGAGGGTAGAGGAGATCGTCTCCGGCGCCGGCCTGCTGCCTCGACCGGAAGTGTCATAAGAAACAGAATCTAGACCCATTGACCAGCAATCGATCCTAAAACGGGTATTGGCGCCTGCTAGCTCTACCTCGACCTTTTGATTTGACGTCATTGGGATTTACCAGGTAGTAGCTCCGAAATCGGGAGGAGAAACCCATGAGCCTGTATGAATTGTTGCGGGGACCCTTGCTCTGGTTGGCTTTTGGGGTGTTTATCGGCGGAATGATTGTGAGGGTTGTCCTGTTTTTCCAACTGAGCACGAAAAAGGACAAACCCATCTACCGGTTTTTCAGCTGGAAGTGGCTCTGGCTTTCTATCTTTCACTGGATCGTTCCGCTCAATGAGACGGCCAAGAAGAACCCCATCACCACCGCAGTCGGGTTTATATTTCACTTCTGCCTGCTGGTGACGCCTCTTTTTCTGCTGGCGCACGGGGTGCTCTGGTACGAGTCCTGGGAGATTAGCTGGTGGTCCCTCCCAGAGACAGTTGCCGATTACATGACCCTTATCACCATCGGTTGCGGTATCTTCCTGGCATTACGCCGCATACTCCTGCCATACGTTCGCGTTGTCACCACAACGGCGGACTATGTTCTTTTGGGGGTGACCCTGGCGCCGTTCGTAACCGGTTATCTGGCCTACCACCAATACTTCGATTATTATACAGTGCTCATTCTGCACATGTTTTTCGGGGAGTTGATGCTGGTGGTCATTCCCTTCACCAAGCTGAGTCATTTTATCATGTTTTTCTTCTCCAGGGCGGTAACCGGTATGGAATTTGGCAGGCGGAGGGCTCCTTCCTGGTAACCCCAGATATCCCTGCCCACTTGCTAACGTTCTTCTGAGGAGGAGCATATGGCAGAAGAAACAGCCTTTGATCCCAAAAAATTCAAGGAGGCAGTAGAGGAAAAGACCAATGCCCGCCTCAAGATGTGGCTCGAGATTTGTGCCCATTGCGGCCTTTGTGCTGACACGTGCCATTTCTATTTGGCCAATGATAAGGACCCCAAGATGATCCCAGCGGTCAAGGGCAAGAGAGTACTAGAGGCTTTCAAGAAAAAAGACAAAATAGACGAAGAGTTCCTCGAGGACTTCTACTGGACTGTCTATGGCGACTGCACCATGTGTCGGCGCTGCACCATGTTTTGTCCATTCGGTATCGACATTGCCACCATAACCAGCACAGGAAGAGGGCTTTGCGTTTCTCAGGGTAAAGTGCCCGAAAACCTGGTGAAGACCATTGAGAGTTACTACAAGCATGGCAACCAGATGGAGGTGAGTGAGGAGGATTGGATCGATACCCTACAGTGGATGGAGGAAGAGCTCCAAGAGGAACTCCCGGGAGCCACTATTCCCATAGATAAGAAAGGCGCCAACCTCCTTTACACGGTCAACGCCAGAGAGCCCAAGTTCTATCCCATGGATATTTCCCAGGCTGCTATGGTCTTTTATCTGGCCGGTGAAGATTGGACCATGTCTTCCAAAGGCTGGGATGACACCAATCTGGCCATGTTTGCCGGCGACCTGAAAGCTGCCAGTTATATCTCTCAACTGGTTCGCGATGCGGCCGAGGAACTGGAGGTGAAACGCGTCGCTATCACTGAATGAGGGCACGCCTTGCGTGCGCTTCAGTTTGAAGCGCCTGTCTGGTTGGGGCGGGACCACAATTTTGAGGTGGTACACAGCGTAACGCTCTTTGCCGAGTATCTGCGCGAGGGAAGAATAAAACTGGACAAAAGTGTCTTCGCCAACGAGCGCTGTACCTATCAGGATCCCTGTAATGTCAGCCGTAACGGTGGCTGCGGTAAGGATGCCCGGGAAATCATCAAGTACCTCTGCGAGGATTTTGTGGAAATGGAGCCGCATGGTGACTACAACTTTTGTTGCGGCGGTGGTGGAGGTGCCATCCCCATGGCCGGGGCTTTCAGGGAGAGACGGTTGCGGTCCGGTAAAGTGAAAGCGGAGCAAATTCGGGCCACCGGAGCCAGCATCTGCATAACCCCCTGCCACAACTGTTATGATCAGATTAGGGATTTGAACAAGGAGTATGAACTGGGAATCAAAGTGCTCTCTTTTAAAGAAATGTTTGAAGAGGCTCTGATTGTCCCCGAAGAACTCAAGGCTAAAGACGAGGACGAGGACGAGGAGTAGAATATTTCGGGGGTTCTAGACACAGAGCACAGGAGAGAATAAATCCGAAATAGTTTCAAGGAGGATGTGAGATCTGAGATGTGGAAACCGAATTCAGGAATTTAGGTATTGAGGAATTCAGGGATTTTTCGAGATCAAGCTCAATTCCTTAATCCCTTAATTCGCAATTTGTGAATGTATAGATCACATATCTCACATCCCATATAACCAATGAGGTAGATCTAATCGGGGAGAACAACCATGCGACGGGGATATTTTCTGGTTTGGATGTCGATTCTGGGTATTGTAGGACTCTTGTGGGCGGTCAACTTAAACGCTCAGCCAGAAGATATTTTGTTGGATGACCAGTCGGTATTTACCAGTCGGAGCCGGCCACCGGTTGAATTTCCGCATCTGCGACACTTTGATGACGCGGGTATCGAATGCAGCGAGTGCCATCATCGTTTCAAAGATGGAGAGAACATCGTGGATGAGGCGGAATTGGAAGAAGATGGAGAAGGCGTAAAGTGTGCCTCATGCCACAAGCATAAGCCCGGTTTTCGATTCGAGCCCGATTTGGATCCAACACAGAGAACATTGCAGCAGGCTTATCATCGCATGTGCACAGGTTGTCATCGACAGGTCTCTAAAGAGAACGAAACATCGGGCCCGGTTACCTGTGGCGAATGCCATCCTAAGAAAAAAGAACCAAAATAACAGGTCTCTTCGTCATTTTAGTATAATAGTAGAACAACAAATATTTTCCAGTTTAGTGGGTAGGGGCGCGAGGCTAAGATAATTATCTGCTCCGGTCCTGGGAATAAAGGGGTCCGGGCAATTCAGAATATTTTCATAGGAGTTCAAATGGCCAAAAAACAAGGATATACCATTGCCTTGGCGGGCAAAGGAGGAACGGGCAAGACCACCCTTGCGGGGCTACTTGTCCGGTTTCTGAAAGAGCACGACATGAGTCCGATTTTGGCAGTGGACGCTGACTCAAACTCCAATTTAAACGAGGTCCTAGGTCTGGAAGTGGAAGAGACTTTGGGGGATGCCAGGGAGATGATGAAAAAGGACGTCCCGGTTGGCATGACCAAAGATATGTGGATGGAAATGAAAGTGGAGCAAGCCCTGGTGGAGGCCTCAGGCTTCGATCTTATAGCCATGGGTCGTCCCGAAGGGCCGGGATGCTATTGTGCCGCCAATAACCTGCTCAGCAAATTCATCGAACGGTTGATGTTCAACTACCCCTACCTTGTTGTTGACAATGAAGCGGGGATGGAACATTTCAGCAGGCTTACCACCAAAGACATCGATTTACTTCTGGTAGTGAGTGATCCCAGTCGGAGAGGTATTCTTTCAGCCCGCCGGATCTATAATCTGGTGGACGAACTGAACATAAGAGTGAGACGTAAATACCTTTTGGTCAATCAGTATAGGGACAAACTCCAAAAATTGGTCGCCAAAGAGACGGAGACATTCGATCGCAACTCCGTGAGCATTATCCCTGAAGATGATCTCATCTACGAGTTTGATCTGGAAGGGAGGCCCACCGTGGAACTGCCGCCGGAATCAGTGGCGCTTCAGGCGGCAAATGAAGTTTTCACCAGACTTTTACTTGAGAAGGCGGCCTGATAAGATGTCAGTGGTCCGTTGCAAAGGAGGCATAGAGCATAGAGCATAGAGCATAGGGATAAAACGAAAACTCCATGCGCCAGGCTCCATGCTCCAAGCGGTGAACGAAGTGAACCCACAACGGACAACTGACTCTCCGCAAGGATTGACCGACAACAAAGACTCGAGAGTACAATTTTTTTGTAGGCCGCATCTAGACGAAGGAGGAGTTGATGGAGCGCAAAATCCGACGAGCGATCTTGAGTGTGACTGACAAATCTGGACTGGTTGAATTTGCTCAAGGGCTCCAGGAGTTTGGCGTGGAGGTTCTTTCCACAGGCGGCACGGCCCGCATGCTCAGGGATGGCGGGATTACGGTCCAGGATGTTTCCGATTTTACCGGGTTTCCCGAAATGCTGGACGGTCGGGTAAAAACCCTTCACCCAAAGGTGCATGCTGGAATCCTGGCGCAGCGACACAACCCTGAACATATGAAAACCATGGCGGCCCACCATCTAAAGGTCATCGATATGGTTGTGGTAAACCTCTATGCCTTCGAGAAAACCGTTGAAAAAGAGGATTGTACTTTGGAAGAGGCCGTCGAAAATATCGACATCGGCGGGCCCACTATGCTGCGCGCTGCGGCAAAAAATTATCGGGATGTGGCCGTAGTGGTGGATCCGGGGGACTATGAGTCCATCATTAAAGAAATGAAGGGTAGTGGAGGCCAGCTCAGTTTAGAGACCCGTTTCCGTCTGGCCAAGAAAGTCTACAGGTTAACCCATGAATATGACGGGGCGATTACCCGTTATTTGGAGGGAATAGCCTCACCGAGCTCCTAGCGGCCAAAG
Organism: Deltaproteobacteria bacterium; assembly: GCA_020347625.1. GTDB lineage: Bacteria > Desulfobacterota > Syntrophobacteria > BM002 > BM002 > BM002. The sequence continues at coordinate 975,407 of CP070735.1, read as the reverse complement.
GTTGACCACAGCTTTAAGGCCGCTTCGCTTAATATTTGTAAGATAGGTAACTTTTTAAAGGAGGAATCCAATGCAATCTGAGCCACTAGTCCTGGATAAGAGAGAAAAGCGGAGACTGGCGGGAGAGTTTCCCGATCTGTGTCTCACCTGTGGCACCTGTGCCGGTGGCTGTCCGGTGACCGGGGTGGACGGCCTGGACATGCGCAAGGCTGTGCGCATGGCCTTGCTGGGCTTGGATCAAGAACTGATTGATTCACGTTTCCCCTGGATTTGCACGCTATGCGCCCGCTGTGAGCACGGCTGTCCCATGAGCATTGATTTGATGAAGATGATGCGGTCGGCACGGACGCATCGGGAGCGAGACAAGGTGCCGGGTGTGCTGCACAAAGGCGTGGTGCAGTGCTTGGAGTCAGGCAACAATGTGGGCATCCCCAAGGAAGACTACCTTTTCCTTTTGGAAGATCTGAGTGTTGAGCTGGCCGAGGAACTGCCTGGCTTCGAGGTGCCTGTGGACAAAAAGGGTGCCAAGATTCTGGTGACCATCAACTCCAAGGAACCCTTTGCCGAGCCGGAGGACATGTTTTTCTGGTGGAAGAT
>CP070735.1:970832-974710 GCA_020347625.1 Deltaproteobacteria bacterium | reverse complement strand
GTGCGATCCTATGGCTTGTTACGGTAGAACAAGATAGAAATCTTGTCAAAAAGAAACACCAGACAATCAAAGGATCCAGTAGCCAGTAGGTTAGCATAGGGCATAGGGCATAGGGTAAAGTAACTGTTTTCTGTCTTCTGTCTTCTATCTGCCTGCTGCCCGCTGTCTGCTGCCTGCTGAATTGTCCCCGCGTCTCCATCTCACCCCATCTCCGCGTCGCGCCATAGTTCCTAGTGCCTAGTGTTTACTGTCTGCTGCCTGCTGCAACCTGCAATCTGTATTTCCCCATGCTCCATGCCTCCCACATCTCTTTCATACTACATCTTGACAATATTTGATCGTGGGTTAGAATATATAGTGGTAGGCAGAGACTCCTCCTTGTCTTGACCCTACCTATGGCCCCAGCTCCATCGATCCACCGCGCAGACCATGTCGGAACCAAAACCGGCCAAGTGCAACGTAGGTCGATGGGGCTTTTTTTACCTTCCTTGATTTACCCGTTTCTGTTAAGATGCGACTAATTCACTCGGCAGAGTTATTTAAGGGCTCCTACCTCGTATCGGCGCATAAGGACCAAACTAATCAAGAAAGGGGCACCGATGACCGTTAGAAGAGCTAAACTCCACGTACTCAAATGTTCCCGTTGCAATGCAGGTCTTTGGATTAGGACAACCGTAAAGACATGTCCTCTCTGCGGAAGCTTCCTGTTGACGCAAACGGAATGACCCTGGATTCGAATATGCCTGCTCCTTCAGAAAGACGCGGATATCGCAGGGCTGAAATCAGATGGCCAATTGTCATCTTGACCAATCGCGGCACAATCGTCGGAGAAACCAGAAATGTCGGTGTCGACGGCGCATTTCTTTTCTGTCCGCAACCGCTGCAAAAGAGAGAAAAGTTCAGGCTGTTCATCATGGCACCCGACCGCCGGGCTCTGGAAATCCCTGTTGAGGTGGTTTGGTCAAACCCTCATGGCTCTGAAGAGGACATGCCACCACGCGGAATGGGTGTTCATTTTGAGAGAATCTCAGATGAGGACCGAGACTTCATTTCTAATCTGGTCTCAGACCACCTCAAAGAGTGAAGCTTTGACTAGAAAAACAAAAAGTAAGCAACTTACCGCTTACCCTTCACCACCAACCCTTCACCCTTTACGCCCCCGATATCTAACCGTCTTCACCTTTTTTCGTGTTGAAATCCCGAAAAACTTCCGGTAAAGTCACCCAACTCAGATTGCAAGTGAATAAAACCTGTAGATAACTGGAGGCGATCATGCAAAAGCTCACAAGAAGTTCTCTCTTTCTGGTAGTCCTGTCTCTGCTATTACTGACAGGGAATCCATTGGTTCTGGCCAAGGGCAAAGGCAAAGGGCGTAGTGGTGATCGTCCACCGGGCTGGGATAAAGGAGAAAAAAAAGGCTGGCACAGTGATGTTCCACCAGGACAAGACAAGAAGGGTAAGATAAAAGAATCGGAAGAAAAAACAAAAGAAAAGTCCGATCGAGCCAAAGAAGAATCCGAAAAAGCGAAGGAAAGAACCAAGACAGAATCAGAAGAGATGAAAGAGAAGGCCAAAAAAGAAGCGGAGCAGAAGGAGGAGAGAACCAGGAAAGAAGCTGAAAAGCGAACCGAAAAAGCCGAAAAGGAGTCTGAAAAGGCCAGGGAGCAGGCCGAGCTAGGAAAAGACGAGGCGAAAAAGCAGCAGAAGAAATCAAAGGAGAAAACAAAGAAGCAACAGAAAAATCGAGAGTAGAGATCCTAACTCCGGTTCACTCCATCATCATTCGATGTATCGCTGAAACTCCTCGAGGACGACTTCGATGGGAATTGCGAAACCTATACCCTCTGTGTTGGCGATTATCATTGTGGTGACACCAACTACTTGGCCGTTACGATCAATTAAAGGACCACCGCTATTACCCGGGTTAATGGGAGCATCGGTTTGAATATATCGCCTACCTGCATGCCTTCGGAAACCCGAAACGATACCTGAAGTTACGCTATATTGCAGCCCGATTGGATGACCGACGGTGTAGACGGGATCACCTTGTCTTAATCGGCTTGATCTGCCAGTTTCAATAAAGGGACAATCCGAACTATCAAGCTCCAGCAAAGCAAGATCGTATCTGTCACTCAACTGAGCAATGCTGGCAGAGTATTGGCTGTGATCAATTAGCGTCACGTTGAACACAGACGTACCGGCTTCGTATTCTATCCTCTCCAAGGCTGAAACAAGGGCTTCATACCTATCCTTCGCTTCGCTCAACCGCTGCTTCCTGAGCTCTATGAACTTTTCGATTCCCTCCCGATAACTCCTGTCTGAGACATTATTCAGTTGCTCTTTTGCTCTGGCAATTTCTCGCCTTTCAATTTCAATGATTATCTTCAAACGACTTTGCTCGGTTTTCATCAGTTCGAATGTTTTGGAATCCAGTTCTACTACGTGACGATTGGTAATGACGTGACAACCACTGTCAACAAAGAATCCCGAGCCTGAACCCCAGGAGGTTTCTATAAGAACAGTAGCATTGGAAGCTCTTTGGATATCACTGCTTGTGGCATGAGCCCGCCGAGAAGTTTTTGCTATTCCATCATGCGGTTGCTCTTTTTCAACCGTTTCCACCAGCACCGGTATTTGATTGGGTAAAATTTTGTTTTTAGATGCGTTGTTGTGTGTGTAGTGGAAAAATCCGTATACAGCCAAGCAGGCGAGAATCCCCAATGCCACACCGACCAAACCGTACGACGGGCCCTTGCTTTTTGGAGATCCCATCCGCTTGCTAATCTGAATTGGCGTGGACTCCTCCTGAGCCTCTATTCTCGCCTGAATCTGCCTGTATTTCTCAAAGATGATTCCGCAAGATTCACACTCGAATGTGTTTTCCTGTTCGTGACCGCATTTCGGGCACTTCATGGGTCTTCCTACTGACAAAAAATAAGTTGTTTAACCACTGCCCCGTGCGTGGCCATTCCTGACCCAGACCTAAGCTGCAATGGGCGTGCCAGGAAGAGCTTCACCTGCTGTGTCCTATCGGTAATGGCTGCCAATGCTCAGAATTCTCCCTGAGTAGATCACCCTAGGTGATTCGCATATTGAAATACTGTTTCTAAATAAAAAAAATACATGCTTTAACCCATTGTGACATCATCTTGACCTGAGTAGTATCCCCGTAAAAAGGGTAGAGAAATTCCGAATGAAAAAGTGGTTACAGCACAGCTTGCATCCCTTACATGTGTGGTGCCGACTTGGCGGTCATTGGATCAAGGCCTGCAAGCTCTACGAAACTTATTTCTGGCAACCCTTTCTACGACGGTTAATTCAAATCAAGCACTCCAAGACTTGAATTTGACTCCCTTTCCCCATCATCGTGCCGCAGCAGACCAGCTTTGGGGTAATACGGTTGGATGGGGTTTTTTCTTTTCATCCCAGTTAAAGACTTGGCACTGCGGGATGACCCAGCCTTCGCCGAGGCTTCCGCCTTCGTTAAAACTACGGCGGACAAGACGGCGGGCAGGCGCGGAGATGGGGTGACACGGAGACGCGGGGAGAAGGCGATTGAGGATTGAGGGTCGCAGAGCGCAGAGCGCATAGCGCACAGCGAAAAAGCAGAGAGCATAAAGTAAGGAGTCATCCCTTTACCCTTCACTATTCACTGTTCACCGTTCACCGATTACGCTGACTTCTGGCTACTGGATTGTTTGATGTGGGATTGGGGATTGAAATACGAGTTGCAGTCCACAATATGGTATGAGGCTAATTTTCCTGCTTAAAGATCAGGTCGCTCCGTGGACGGTTTATTTCCAGCTCCCGGTAAGCGCGCTTTCAAACCGCCCTTTAATTCGCCTTTAATGAGAGACTCTATGTCTGGATATGCATAT
>CP070735.1:955351-970732 GCA_020347625.1 Deltaproteobacteria bacterium | reverse complement strand
CCCCTTGGGTTCGGTTCAATCTTTCAATAATTTCTTGGGCACTCAGCGGGTGGGGGCTGTTTCCGATGATTTCCAGGACACTGAGTCGATTGGCAGTATGGCCCAAACCTCTATTTTCAAGGAGACCAAGGTAGTCACACTGATCGCACATAATATTCTCCTATTAGCCACTATCGTAGAGCGCAAAGCGCATAGCGTATCAAAGCCTGATTCTGAAGTTATATGTTATACGTTAATCGCTATTAAGGTCTCCTTAAAGAAAATCTTTCTTATGTATCAAGATTTCAAGTCATCAAAAATCATTCTCTCGTATAACTAATAACGTATAACTAATAACACTATTTTCGGCTGCTCGATGCGCTCTGTCCCCTAAGCGGAAAACGGCCTTTTCGACTTCAAAAGCTCCACTAGCAAGGAAACAAAGAAGCACGCCCCTGCCACTATGATGATGGTCGCTCCCGAGGTCAGATTGAATTTGTAAGAAAGGTACAGCCCCACCAGGGTAAAAGAGGAGCTCAGGATGAAAGAGATGGACATCATTATTTTCAGTGATCCACAGTACTTCTCTGCGATGTAAGGTGGAATTGTCAGCAGCGCGATAACAAGAATTAGCCCGACGATCCGAATGAGCATTACCACGGAAAGAGCGACCATGGCCAGGAGGAGAAAATATAGGAGCCTGACGCGGACACCCCTAACTTGTGCAAAATCCTCGTCGTAGGAAAGGGCTAGAAAATCATTGTAGAAGTAAGCTACCGCGAAGAGAATCACACTGTCCAAGGCTAACATGAACCAAAGATCAGACGTGGGTACGGTGAGGATGCTGCCGAAGAGAAAGCTCATCAAATCCACATTGTATCCCGGCGCTAGATCGAGCAGAATGACTCCAAGTGCCATCCCCACAGCCCAGAGCACCCCGATAATCGTGTCAGAGCGATGTCTCGCTTTAAGGGTGACAGTTGCCATCACCACGGCGACGAGAAGGGCAAAACCCATGGTCCCCACAACGTAGGGCAGTCCAAAAAAGAATGCGAGACCGATTCCGCCATAGGCTGCATGGGCGATGCCGCCAGAAAGGAATACTATACGATTCACCACAACGAAGGTGCCGATGATCCCACAAGCGATGCTTGCCAGAAGACCGGCTAAAAGAGCATTTCTCATGAACTCAAACTGAAGCAGTTCCAGCATAGGTTAGGGTCCTTCGCACTAAGTCATTAGAAACCGCAGGACAATCTCGGATTTCGGATTTCAGAATGTTATAAATTGCTCTTTCATAATTGGCCTATTTGACGAAAGCTAGAAACCCAATCAGGGCCGCCAAATCAAAGATTACAACTTGTTCAAATTCGCAATCCGCAATCCGCAATCGTTTAATCTTCTTCATGTTTCTGCAGGACCCGATGGGGTAGCCCGTGCGCCACCAGTTCCACTGGACAGCACTGATATGCCATCTCGAGCATCTCCTGGGTAATTTCCGAGTCGTCGTGACTAAAGACCTGCTGATTGACGCAAGCAACAGATTTGACGTGGGTGGAAACAATCCCGACGTCATGGCTGACCACAAGAATGGTTACGGTCTCGTTGAGTTCTTTGAGAATATCAAAAAGATCGGTCTGATGCTTCGTGTCCACACTGGCGGTTGGTTCGTCCAGGAAGAGAGCTTCAGGCTCGTCCACCAGCGCCCTGGCGATAAATATCCGCTGAGCCTGCCCTCCAGAAAGCTCCCCGACCCGTCGATTTCGGGATTCCCACATTTCCACCCGCTCTAGGGCCTTTTGAGCTGCCATTTTGTCTTTCCGGGTATACCGGGACCAGCCCCTTCCTGGCCGCAGTCTTCCCATGAGAACCGCGTCCAGGACCGATATGGGAAAGCTCTGGTTGAAATGGACGTGCTGGGGCGTATAGCCGATGCGATGGGAAGTTTCCCCCGGAGGCTCACCAAAAACAAGTATGCTCCCCCGGTCAGGCTTCAAGAGACCAAGCATCAGTTTGAGAAGGGTGGTCTTGCCACCACCATTGGGCCCGAGAAGGGCCACAAAATCCCCTCTATTCACCCTGAGGTTAACCTCTTTCAGGACTGGAATTGCGTTGAAAGAAAACCAGAGATCTTTGATCTCAATTACTGGGTCACTCATGGAACACCTCACCTCAAATCGGCTTTGAATTTATTTGCTGCTTCCCGCAGGTTATGGGGCCAGTCGGGAGCAAGCGGGTCCAAAAAAGCAATCTGTCCACCTATCGATCGAGCGATTGTTTGGGCAGCTTGTCGCGAGAACTGAGGTTGGACAAAGATCACCTTAATGTCTCGTTTTTTGGCGTAATCGATGAGATCCTTAAGTTCCGCAGGCTTGGGTTCTTTCCCTTCCACTTCAATTGGAATCTGCTCAAGTCCATAAGCGCGAGCAAAATAGCCCCAGGAGGGGTGGAACACCATGAATTCTATCTGCTTATCCCTACCCGCAAATACTTTTTTAAGCTCTAAATCAAGGTCAACGAGCTCCATTATGAATTTTTTGTAATTGGTTTCGTAGATGGATTGGTGAACCGGATCTATCGCCACCAGCCCGTCAAGGATGTTTCTTGCTTGCTGCATAACGAGCGGAGGAGAAAGCCACACATGCGGATCCTTGATTCCATGGTGGTGATTCCCTTGTTGGTGCTCTCCTTCTAAATGATGGCTAGGTGATTTCATGACCATTTTTTCGATGCCAGCCTCCGTGTGAACAATAATCATTTCAGGATTGGCGGCAGCAATTTTGTCCAACCAAACATTCTCGAACGGAACCCCGATAGCATAATAGATCTTGGCTTTTGTTAGTGTGACCATTTGTTTAGGTTTTGGCTCATAGGTTGCCGGGCTGGCACCGGGCGCAACCATGACGGAAACTTCAACCAGATCTGCGCCAATCTTATTTATGAAGTATTTCTGGGGCAGAATAGACACATATACCTCTATTGGTTCAGCGGAAGCTAACTGTGCAACAAAGAGAAGCAGAGATATTAGTCCTAAAGAAAGAGGCTTTTTCATAGAGTGTAGAGATTTGATGCTGCCAATAGTTGACAAAGTCCAAATGGGCTAGAGTTTAGAGGATCCGGGATTTAAAGGAAGCAACTGAGTTAGATTAAATTATGCAACTGAATTGCATCAATGTCAACTAAACACAGAGGAAAGCATTTATTTGGGCAAAGGAAATCTGGTCAAGGCGCATAGGGCATAGAGCATAGGGCATAGAGAGATTATTGCGAATTTCGAATTGCGATTTTCGAAATTTAAAATCTGAAATCCGCAATCCGCAATCAGAAATTGCCAAAGTGCTTAGTTGAAATGGCTGCCGGCTAACACAGGCCTCTTACCAGGTGCCATCCCTTGGGGGTAAATAGGCCTTCAGGTCACGGATTCCTTATTGATGTTTGGGGGGAGCCAGGATTGGCGGGTTTCTGGAGGAAGGCTATTCAGCCGGTTGTTCCTTGCGGTTTTTTTTCCAGTATTCATTGGCTGAGACCGGATCATAGATACGGGGTACCCCGTAGACCTCAACCGTCGGAGAGAACTTAGCCTCAGAGGCCTCATGGAAAAGTCTGTCCACGGTCATAAACGTGCCGATAAGTGCCCCATGTTTTTCGTAAGCTTCTTTGCTATAGGCAGCGCAGGTGGGATAGCTCGGGCAACGATCCCCGTCCACTGGGGAAATCACCCTCTGAAAAAAGGTAAGCATGGATGTGAAAAAGCTTGCAGCTGCAGTCGGTTTTACTTGTTTTTTTTGGGCGGCCGGCCTTTCTGTTGGCCAATCCCAGGGCCCCCTCATGGGGTCCTCTGCCCCCGAGCTTGTTGGCAATAAAAGGGGTAGAATCATCAGAAACAAAAGCAAGAAAGTGGAAATACCCGTTCGTTTCATTTCACGTCCATTTACCAAAGCAGATCTAAACGTAATAGTGACCAATCATAAATTATTTTTTCTAAGTGAGCAAATCACTTCCAAAACACTTGGCAGAGTAAGCGACAGCCAAGACCAACGCAAATCAAATCATCTCTGGTGAAACCCCAGCCTTTCGTAGCAGCAGCTTCCAGTCCTCATCGACCATCTGCTGAATCTCTTCAAGATCCTCCTCGGTCAAATGTTTGAAGCGGCCCTGGAGACGGAAGTATTCGTTCACCAGATAACCTTTTGGGGTGTAATTTATGGTATAGCGAGTGCCTTCCTCAAGCTCATAGAGCGGAAAGATGTTCGTCTGAACCGCCATTCGTGCAATCTTGACTGACATCTCCGATGGCATACCCCAGCCGGTGGGGCAGCTGGAAAAGATATGAATGAATCTGGACCCGGTCATACCCTTTGCCTTCTGGGTCTTGCGAACCAGATCTTCCGGGAAGGCGATGGAAGCCGTGGCAGCGTAAGGAATACGGTGAGCCCCCAGGGCTTCGACGATATTTTTCTTGCGCAATTTTTTCCAGTGCTGGCCCGGTGTGGTGGTAGTCCAGGCGCCGTACGGGGTAGAGGAGCTGCGTTGCACGCCCGTATTCATGTAGGCTTCGTTGTCATAGCAGACGTAGATGAAGTTCTCGTTGCGTTCAACGGCGCCACTCAGTGCTTGGAACCCGATATCGAAGGTGCCTCCATCTCCTGCCCAAGTGACCACGGTGGTCTCAGTATCCCCTTTGACATCCTGGGCTGCCCGAACGCCGCTGGCTACGGCACCCCCGGTTTCAAAGGCGGTGTGGAGCACCGGAATCTTTAGAGTCGACTGGGGATAGGGCCCCGCAATAATGGACCAGCAGCAGGCTGGAATGATCATGATTGTCTTATCACCGAGAGCTTTAAGAAGGAAGCGCATGGCGATGGCGGCACCGCAGCCTGGGCAGCCGACATGTCCCGAATACATGTATTCTCTATCTAGGGTGTCCAATTGCATGATTTACCTCGTGGAGCCCCATCCAGACGCTCTCTTGTTGGGGAGCCGTACTGTTCTTCGTGAGGTAATAAATATTCTCTATGACCTCTGTGGTAACATCTCGACCACCAAGTCCTACAATGTAACCATAGACTGGGGGGTGTGCGGGAAGATTACAGAGAGCCGCCCGTATTTCCTGGGCAAAGATGCCGCTGGCACCGAAGGAAAAATTACGGTCGATGACCGCAAGTTTACTGGCGGTCCCAGTAAGCTCCCTGATTCGACTCACTGGAAAAGGCCGGAAAAGTTTGATTTTTAAGAGTCCAACCTTTTCACCTTTGTGGCGGAGATCAGCGACGACCTGTCGACTGGTACTGGTCACCGTTCCGGAGGTAATCAGAATGACCTCTGCGTCCTCGCACTGGATTGCCTCTACCGCACCGTGACGCCGACCGAAAATCCCTTCGAATTCAGTTTCCATCTGGTCGAAGTAGGCCAAGGATTCATCCATGGCTGTTTGAATGTTGTAGCGCATTTCCATATAAATGTTGGGAGGAGCCAGCTGGCTGAAAGCGCAGGGATTTTCAAGATCCAGCATAAACCTGGGTTGATAGGGCGGTAGGAACCGGTCGGCGGCTTCTTGATCAGGTACATCCACAGGTTCATAGGTGTGGGAGAGGAAGAAGGCATCCAGGATTACCATGACTGGCAAGTTAACCCATTCGGCCAGGCGATAAGCCTGGATGGTGGTGTCCAGAACCTCCTGGCCGTCTTCACAGTATAGCTGGATCCAGCCTGTGTCGCGCTGGGCCAGACTATCGGTCTGGTCGGCCCAAATATTCCAGCCCGGGGCCATGGCTCGGTTCACTTCCGCCATGACAATGGGAAGTCTTGCTCCCGAGGCCCAGTGTAGAAGTTCATGCATCAGGGCCAACCCCTGGGATGAAGTGGCGGTAAAGGTCCTCACCCCACTGCTGGCGGCACCTATTAGAGCAGCCAAGGCTGAATGTTCACTCTCCACCCGCAAGTACCGGGCATCCAAGGTGCCGTCAGCACAGTATTCTGAGAGCCGCTCCACAATATGGGTCTGTGGGGTTATGGGGTAAGCGGATATCACCTGAGCTCTGGCCAAGCGCACCGCCTCTGCGACGGCGTGGCTTCCCTCTAGGACTTGTTGCATAGCCGTTCCTCCCCTAACGTCATGGCATTGCGAGGACATTCCACCACACAAAGACCACACCCCTTGCAATAGTCATAGTTGATATGACGACCTTTGGGATTGTCATCTCGCATCACGGCGATGTCCGGACAAAAAAGTCTACAGTTATCGCACTGGTTGCAGATGCCGCAATTAAAACAACGTTCTGCTTCACGAATAGCCAGACTGGCGCCAATCTTGAGATTGATTTCTCCGAAGGACTGAAGACGTTCCTCACGCAACAGGCGGGGCTCGGTAATTCTGGGAGAGAATCTGAAGTAGTCGCTGTTTAGGTCCTCGTAGTGGACGGTACGATGGTTGCGTTGGGAGCGAGGTCCACCCATGTGGATCTCCATGGAAATTGCTGGCCCCTCACCCACAAACTCTGCCTGAAGCGTGGATTCAATACTAGCAACACCGTCCTTGAAAAGGGTGTCAAAAGCCACGGCAGCCTGTTTACCTGAAGCGACCGCGTGCACCACGCTCTTGATATTCGCCACCAGATCACCCCCATAGACAAGAGCAGCGGACTGGGATTGGGGAACCAGTACGCAATTGCTCAACCGCAGCACACCACGCCCTTTTTTGGGAGGGTCGTACCAGCGTTCCGCGGCTGACGCGCCGATCGCTTTGAAAAGATGCTGGACACGAATCTCTTGCCTTTTGTTGGACTCCGGTTGAATTCGGGCTCTCCCCTGGGAGTCCTCTTCGATGGTCCGCATCCTTTGTAAAGTCACGAGAAGATCCCCGTCCTTGGGTTCTATCTTAACAGGTGTCTGCAATTCCCAGATTTCGACACCCTCTTCCTGGGCCATTTCCACCTCTTCATCGAAGGCAGGCATGTCCTGACGCCTCCGGCGGTAGATCAGAAGGACCTTAACACCCAATCGGGCCGCCGAACGGGCGGTATCTATGGCGGTATTACCTCCGCCAATTACCGCTGCGGTACCATGCAACTGCGGAACCTGACCCCGACGGATCTTCCCGAGGAATTGGAGGCCGTCTTCCACCCCATGCAAATCATCGCCGGGAATCTTTAGAGGAAGACTTTGGGCATGACCACATCCCAGAAAAATGCCGTCGTAGGTATCTTTTAATTCTTCGATAAATTGTTGAGAGACAAATTTGCCGCAGCGGATGCGGACTCCGAGTTCCTGGATTTGCACGATCTCCTTCTCCAGGATGTCAACTGGTAGTCGGTAGACGGGGATACCCCAGCGGAGAACACCGCCCGGCTCGGTCAAGGCCTCAAATATGTCAGCTTGGTAACCCAGCCGAGCCAGGAAATAGGCAGCTGCAAGACCACTGGGACCAGAACCTATGATGGCGAGCTTTTGTCTTTTTGCCGGAAGCTTCTCCAGAGTAGGCTTCAGTTCGTAGCGGCTTGCTGTATCTGCGAGAAAACGTTCCAGAGTATGAATTGCAACAGGTTCGTCAAATTCTTTTCTGTTGCAGTATTGTTCACACGGGTGGTAACAGACACGCCCGCAAATACCGGGAAACGGGTTTTCAGCCAAAATAGTCTCCCAAGCCTCTTTAAATAAGCCCTGTGCTGTCAGCATTTCAACGCGAGGGATATCCACGCCAGCCGGACAAGCAGCGCTACAGGGAGCGGTTTTTTCTTCATACTGCGGCCTGAGAAACCGCCAGGATCCAGTCTTGTTGCTCTCAGTAGTGAGATAGGAACATGGAATGAGCAAAGGAGCAGTGTTCGTCTGTGTTTTTTGTGTGGCCATGTTTTTTATTCTCGCTATTCGTCAGGCTCCAGCACCCTGACTCGCTTGTAAGCCATCTCAGCTGCCTTTATATTTGCCTTCGGCTTGCTTGGCACCTCATTACGGATGGCCCCCGCTATGGCAGTCATGGCGGGCATGCCCAAAACACGGGCAAGACCACCCATCATCGCTGTGTTGACAATGGGATGGGTACGAGTTCCCAGAAGATTTTTTAAGGCGATTTGAGTGGCGTCAACAAAGGCGAGCTTGAAGCCGGCGAATGGTTCCAGATCGGCCGGAGGAGATGGCTTGTTAAGCAAAATCCAACCACCTGGTTTCAGCCCAAAGGTGACGTCAACACCTTCGAGGAGGGTATCATCGAGCACAACCACATGGTCTGGGGTGTAGACGTTGGTCCTAATCAGGATCTCTTTGCGATCAAGTCGCAGATAGGCCTCAACCGGAGCCCCGCGCCTCTCCACTCCAAAGAGAGGAAAACTTTGCACGTAGTAACCGTCCTGGAAAAAGGCTTTTGCCAGGAGAATTGTGGCCACTACCGTGCCCTGACCGCCACGTCCATGGAAGCGGATTTCCATCATGAAGGTCTAGTCCTGTCTATGGCTAAAAACAACCCGGCGTAAAGAGCAGACAGAAACCGGTCGATATTGCCGGTAGATTACAGTCAGTGTCGGTTGCAAAACGCATACCCAATACCTAACCGTTCCAGACCACCACGATAGCTCTAGCTGGTTTTTCCCCGAGGCAACGAAAGCTGTGACTTAGTTCCGATTCAAAGTAGATACTATCCCCAGCTTCGAGAACTTCCACCCGATCTACGCTGCGAAATTCTAGCGTGCCATCGAGCACGTGCAGGAATTCCTCTCCCTCATGGTTCACGAAGACCATTTCACTGGTGTCCTGCACAGGAAATTCCACCAGGAATGGTTCCATTTGTTTGTTGGTCTTTTTGGTGTCCAGGGCCTCATACACATAATTCACTTCACCTTTGCGGTGGTGAGGCCGCTTTTCCATTCGCACCCTTTCTTTGCGCCTGGTGATAGATATTTTGTCGATCCCCACCTCATCTTGAAAGAAGTGGGCCAGACCCACATCAAAGGCCCTGGCTAGCTTGAGCAGGGTAGCCACGGGAGGAACCACGTGATCATTTTCGATCTGTGACAGAAAAGGTTTGGACAAGCCTGTCTTGGCAGCAACATCCTGCAGGGTATAATGCTTTTTTTGCCGCAGTTCTCGAACCTTGGTGCCCAGTTTGAGAGCCTTGACATCCAAACTAATGTCATCTTGAGACCGCCTCATCTTTTCTCCTAACATCACAGAGGGTTATGTGCCAAAGGTTCCCAGCTCCATTGGCGAACCTACCTATACGGTAACATCACATTTAATTTTACACCAACTCTTGTTTGCTTAATACAAAAAAGGTTTGCTTGAGCAAAACAAAAATTGCTACCGGTGGGGATTGGGCGGAAATCGAGCGCGAATATTTCTGGGGTAAAAGAAAATAATCTAAAATATGATCATAGGCAAAGACAGCATGGTGCTCTACTCTGAGGCCCCTACCAGCTGCCTGTTGCGGCTGGTGGAACCTCTTCGCTATTGCCTGAACTGAAAACCTTTCTCTTTCAATAGTCTCAAGCAGGCATCTACCACATCCGGGTCATACAACACGCCTCTATTTTTTGAAATTTCCTTGAGGGCCATCTCTCGTCCCAAAGTCGGTCGGTAGGGTCTGTGGGAGGCCATGGCCTCAACCACGTCCGCTACCGCTAAAGTCTTTGCCTCCAGTATGATGTCATTTGCAGTCAGACCTGACGGATATCCTGAACCATCAATCCTCTCGTGATGTTGCAGAACAATTTGAGCAACAGGCCAGGGAAACTCTATTTCCTTCAATATTTCGAAGCCGACCTGGGGATGATCCTTGATCAAAGTGTGTTCGATTTCAGTCAGTCTGCCGGGCTTGCTCAGAATCTCGGCTGGGACACAGATCTTGCCCAGATCATGAATCAAGCCGGCCATGCGAATGCCGTCGATCTGGTGGGTTGGCAGCCGCATTTCGGCGGCCACGCCGCGAGCGAGATCAGCCACGCGACGTTGATGCCCTGCAGTGTAAGGATCCCTTCTCTCCACTGTCAATGCCATGGCTTGGATGACCCCTCCCATGGCCCTTCGCAATTTTGCCAAAGTGGTTTGCACCTCTGCTTCCGCATTCTCGCGCTTGGTGATATCGTTTCTTAATTGCTCGTTGAGTTTAATCAAGTCCCTGTTTCTTTGTTCAATCAGACCTTCCAAATTGCTGTAAATTTTTCGCAACTCTATCTCGCCGCGCCACTTGGAGCCCAGTGCCGAGGCAAAGTGGTGTATTTCGTGATTGTGAAAGGGCTTTTGTAAATAAAGTAACTTATCAGTTGGTGGAACACGACCAGCGATTTCATCCGGTGTGGTATCTGAATAGCCTGTTACCATCACTATTTCTGTGTAGGGATCTAACGCCCGGATTTGCTCTGCCACCCACACACCATCAGGACCCGGAGGCATTCTTACATCGAGGAAAGCCACGGCGAAAGGGTTTTCACTCTCAACAGCTGTTCGGACAGCCTCAACAGCCTCCTCTGCCTGTTGGCAAAGGGTGAGATCAAAAGTGTCAGCACGGGGTTCCGGACAGAGGGTTTTCTTGTATAGCATCAAGATTTGCAGGTCATCATCCACAACAAGAATGCGAATGGGCCCGGTATCGGGTAGGGTCATTCTCGTGCCCCCGTGTTTCGCAAAAGAGTTAAGACGGGCAAACCAATATAGGGTGCAAGAACTAGACCAAGGAGGTGGCGGTAAATCGCTCAAGGTTTCAAAACAAGTAAGAACTTAAATGGAAAGGCAAATATGGTTCCATGTAGGTGGGATTTTTGTTGCCAAGGGTCAATTATCTTCCTCATTCTTTGGTTTTTCGATATCCAGCAAAGTGACACCGGCGAAATCCACTGTTTTGTACTCTTGGACATTCCTGAGATTCTGTAAGTATTTGCTGATTAACTCCAGCTGGCTCTTGATAATTGTCAATTTCTCCTTGGTGTCTTCTTCCCCGGTGCTCGACTTCAATAAATCAACATATCCCATGATTACTGTTAAAGGTTGGCTGAATAGGTGAGAGACGGTTTCCGTTGTCCTCAAGACGCCTTGAAACCGTTGATCTTTTATCTGCTCCCAACCGACCCTTCTATCTTCTCCACTTCTTCGGTCAGCGCCACTTCGCCTGTCCTCGCCGGATCGCCTGTCTATACCGGATCTCCTATCTCCCCTTTTTCTGCGGTCATGGAAAGGGCCGGATTTGTCTGTCATAGGGTCACCAAAGGTATACTTTACCGTAAAAGACCACGTCGTATGGGAGTGGTCTGCGTTACTGCCCCTGGATTTATTTATCTGCGGTTGGCCAGGGCAGAGTTTAAGGGGCAACGGCATTTGTTATTAAAAGATCATGCCAAATTGAATTATTATAATATATAGTAATTATTCCAATAAGTTATCCACCATTGAATGCCAGAATAGATTTTGGGAATTGAGAAATTATTGCCAGAGAATAGGAAAAAAATTACCATTTTTTAGCCTGAAGGTCCGTGAAAATATGCAGGAATAGACTCGCATGAGGATTTGATCAAGAGCAAAACCGAATCTGAGCGAAGACTCCCATCGAGCTGGTGGGTATCTGGGCAGCGGAAATCATGCCGGTGTCCAATAGATTTCAATCAAAAATTAGGCGCTATCGAACTGAAAAGCTTGCCACGGTCAGCCACACTTCCGTACCGAAATGAGCCCTTGCCCTTCTACTTGACTTGTCCAGAAACTGCTAATCCTTGGGAAGCTGCAAGCGCTGAGCAGTTTGAAGGAAGATTTCTACAGCGCGATCGACCTCCTCCTTGGTGGTCATTTTGCCGGTGGAGAGACGAATGGTGCCCATACCGTACTCCAGCGGTACCTTCATCGCCTCTAGCACCGAGGAGATATTCACGGAATCGGCGTGGCAGGCTGCACCGGCAGAAGCGGCAACATCCTTGATTTGTGACAAGAGTTTGTTGGCTTCGATTCCCCTGAAGCTTACACTCAGGGTGTTGGGCAGCCGTCTTTCTGGATGGCCATTCAACCTAATCTCATCCCATTGCTTCCGAAACCCTTCGAAAATAAGGTCCCGCATTTTTTGCATGTGGTCCATATTCTTTTGCAGATCACGCTTAGCAATCTCGCAGGCCTTGCCCAGCCCAACGATTTCGAGGACATTCTCGGTGCCCGCCCGTAAGCCTTGCTCGTGATCGGCCCCGTGAATTAATTTCTCCAGTCGCGTCCCTCTTCGAATGTAAAGAGCTCCGATTCCTTTTGGCGCGTAAAGCTTGTGGCCGGCAATAGTGAGAAGATCCACACCCAACTCGTCTACCTCCGTGGGTATTTTGCCTACAGATTGGGCGGCGTCCGTATGGAAAACGATATTATGTTTCTTGGCAATTTTTCCTATCTCGGCTATGGGCTGGATGGTGCCCACTTCATTGTTGGCGTGCATGATGGTGATCAATATGGTCTGCGGTGTGATGGCCTCTTCCAGTTTCAGTGGATCCACCAGGCCGAATTCATCAACGTCCAGGTAGGTTACCTGGAAGCCCCGTTCAGCCAGGAATTTACAAACCTCGATCACGGCAGGATGCTCGATGGCTGAGGTAATGACATGATTACCCTTTTCACGGTTGGCAAACGTTGTGCCCTTGATGGCGTAATTATTGGATTCGCTGCCGCCACTGGTGAAGACGATCTCATCCGGCTTGCAGTTCAACAGGTCTGCCACCTGGCGGCGGGATTCCTCAACGGCCTTCTTGGTCTGGCTGCCGTACCAGTGAGAACTTGAGGGATTGCCGAAGTGCTCAAAGAGATAGGGACGCATAGCCTCGGCAACTTCCGGGTCGATGGGAGTTGTGGCGTTGTAGTCAAGATAGATAGGTTTCATCGAATAGACCTCTCAACCCGTTGAAGGCTTGGACACAACATTAAAGATGTCTATGAGTGGACCGTACTATATACTTAAGCAAAATTCAATTTGACATCATTTCGGTCATACGAGGAGATTTTAAGTTGAATTCAAGTCAATCCAGAATTGAGCCGGCTCAATTGCTGGTAGATCATTTGAGTCTGTTCCTTGTTAAACCTATGCCCGGTCCGGTACTGGATCTCGCCTGCGGCGATGGGCGGAATGGAATTTTTCTCGCCCGGGAGCAGCTGGAGGTAATCTGCTGCGATAGATCCCTACGGGCTCTTGAGCAAGCCAAGAAACTTGCAACGGAGTGCGGTGCCAATATTGAGGTACGGCAGGTGGACCTGGAACGTGAAGGAGTCAACCCACTGGCCGAGGACTACTACGGAGCAATCCTGGTCTTTCGTTATTTGCATCGGCCATTAATTCCCTGCATCAAAAAGGGACTCAGAAACGGTGGGCTGCTAATTTACGAGACCTTTACGGCTGAACAGCCCCGCTTTGGAAAGCCACATAATCCGAATTTCCTCCTTGCTCCAGGAGAGTTGCATGAGATGTTTGGGGATTGGGAGGTGCACCATTATTTCGAAGGCATCAGGGAAAACCCCACCCGCGCAGTAGCTGAGATTGTCTGCCGGAAGCCGGCTGTTGCTACTAGGCACTAGGCAGTATGCTGAAAAAGTCATCGGGATACGTCATTCTAAAGAGCGGCGAGTGACGAAGAATCTTGGCAAAAACCTTCAAATCCTACCAACGTCCCCTTTGGGCATAACTTGTGCAGTAAGAATGAACATCCCGCCCGTATTGTTGATGGTAAAAAAAGGACTGTGAAGAGGTAGATGAGAATTGCTATCACAGAATCACCCTGAAGCGGTTGCGGGGATGGCGCACTGACCGCCGGGGGATTCCGTTTTCTTTCTGGAGAGTGGAAAGAGATGGGATGCATCTGGAATTCTTGACGATGACGCCAAATAGGCATAATAATATTCAGTGGAACCCATTCTCATTCGCAATCCGGGGCGGGCCAAAAAGGCAAGAAGGATTGCGGTCGACCCGTAGATGAGGGCTCAAGCATTATGAATGAAGATGATCCCAATAAAAAGAAACGAAGCAATTTGGTTATTCGGGAGATGGAGATTGACGATATTGCCGATGTGTTTCATCTCGGCGAGAAAATTTTTACGGCCCGTGAGGTGCCGAACCTCTACCGCACCTGGGATGAATACGAGGTTGTCAGTTTATTCCAGAGTGATCCTGAATTCTGCTTGGTGGCAGAGTCTGATGAGCAGATAGTGGGCTTCCTTCTTGGCACCACAATAGAGAAAAGCCACTCCGCCTGGAAGTACGGTCATCTCGTCTGGTTGGGTATAGAACCCGAATTCCAAAGGCAAGGTGTTGCGGTGAAGCTGTTCAAACATTTTCAGGAACTCATGTTGGATAGTGGCGTCCGTATGCTACTGACAGACACCGAGGCAGACAACCTGGCGGCCCTTCACTTTTTCCGGAAAATGGGCTTCGGCCAACCACAACAACACATCTACTTGACGCTCAACTTGACAGGGCAAAAACGGCAGGTGAGGGAAAAGAAAAATAACGAACGGACCCAGACACGCCGACCAGATAGGAAAAATGGCTGAGCTGAACTCCACAATAAACCCCAAGCGTCTACGCCGACTCATTCGCGGGCTGCTTGACATCTACAGTCCTACAGGCAAAGAAGAGGAAGTTCTCACCTATCTCCACCACTACCTGAAAAAAAGAGGTCTTCCGGTAATTCGCCAGGACGTGGATGACAGCCGCTATAATCTTGTGGTCATGCCACCGGAATCAGATATCAAAATCGCTCTCATAGGCCATGTGGATACGGTGGCGGCTTATGATCTCGACAACTATGGTTACGAGCAACAAGAAGACAAGATCATCGGTCTGGGCGCCGCTGACATGAAGTCCGGATGTGCCGCCATGGTGGAGGCCTATCTGAGCGTCTGGGAAGCTGGAGTCCGGCAGTTACCAGTGGCTTTAGCTCTTGTGGTGGGGGAGGAGGAGGAGGGAGACGGTGCCGAGCGCCTGGTCGAGGAGTATCACTTTCCCTGGGCGATTATTGCCGAGCCCACTGATCTCCGGCCAAATTTGAGTTGCTATGGCTATATTGAAATACAGCTTATTGCCCAGGGTAAAAGGATGCATGCCTCCCTTGCCAATAGGGATCTTAATCCCATAGAGAGTATGCTTAAACTACTCCTGCACATTTCCCACTACATGGTTAACCATCGTCCCGAGGGAGTCTACAACATTCGGAATCTGCTCAGCACTCAGTCGGGCTTTGCCGTGCCCGACTGGTGTGAGGCCTGGCTAGATGTTCATCTGCCCCCCAATGCCCCGATCGGTGACATCTCTTTTGAACTGGAGGAAATTGTAGAACAAACCCGGAAGGAAAATCCCCAGGTAAACGCCACGATTCGTCTTGCCACCATAGAAGCAGGCTATGAACTTCCAGAAAAAGGATCTGTAGTGGAGGCCCTGCACGCCGTCTACTCCCGACATTCTCT
>CP070735.1:950632-955251 GCA_020347625.1 Deltaproteobacteria bacterium | reverse complement strand
TATCTTTTTATCCAGAAACTGGCCAATGAGCTCACTATCTTGTTCAGCTACGGCACGAAGATACACCCAGCGATGTTGCAACCCACTGATATCTTGGGCAGACACCAGCAAATTTAGATATGCGTGCCGACCAAATTTGTACAATGCCGCCAGCCTATCTCCCATAAGAGATTGGAGGGCTTCGATCTCATGGGTCAATTCTTTGTGTCTCTCACGTCTCTCTTGGATCTCCAGGCCTAAAGAAGTGCGTTCACGGTTCAACCTGTCAAGCTTTTCGCTGGCTATTTGAAGTTCCAGCTCCATTTGATCCAACAGATCGAGGATTAGACGCTCTTTTTTGCGCATCTCCTCGATCTGGGCCTGGCTTCTTTCTATTTCCTGCTGAACCTCCCCCATTTGTTTCTGGTTGATCTGAATACTGCGCCTTATTTTGTGCACCCTCTCCGCCAACACGTTTGAGACCGGCAGGCACAATAGCATAATCAGTACTAATGAGAGTATGCGAGTCATGGCCGCAAGAATCTCCGTAGAGAAACCGTACTCCCCAAAATTCCTAAAAGCAGCCCCAAACCGAGAAAGCCTGCTAGCAATGGGATCGAAGGTAACGAACCTGGCATGAAGGCAAGCCGCAGAGGCAAGTTCAAGTGCGAAAAGAGAAAAAGCATTAGGAGCAGCAACCCGCCAGTCGCAAGCAACGCGCCGCCAAGACCATGCAACAAACCTTCGATGAGAAACGGTGCCCTGATAAAAAAATCAGTGGCTCCCACCAACCGCAAGATTTCCAGTTCCTCTTGTCGGGAATAATAAGTCAGTTTTATGGTGTTGGAGATAACGAATATGGTGGCCAATAGAAGAAGCCCCCCCACCGTGATACCCACCAACTTCATCACGTCTACAAATATCCTCAATTTCGCCAGCCACCTTTTGCCATATTGAACTTCGGCCACCCCTGGTAGACGCTCCAACCTGGTGGAAAGCTCATCCATATTTCCACCGCGACTAAACTCAGCCCTTAATTTTAACTCCAAAGAGGCTGGAAGAGGATTTTCACGCAACCCTTCCAGAATTCCGGCGTAATCCCTCAGTTGGCTGCGAAAACGCGCAAGAGCCTGTGTCTTGCTGATGTAAGTAATATCCTCCACTTCCGGCCAATCAGCAATCTTGCTGCGCAGTTTCTCGGCCTGGTTCCGAGAGATCGTCTCCTGCAAATATGCGGTAACCTGGAGTTCATCACCCCATTGGTGCACAAATTGTTGAACATTCAAGTATATCAAAACGAAGAGTCCCAGAATCAACATGGAAATGGCTATGGTGCTTAGGGTCACCAGACTCAAGAATGGGTTTATCCGAAGATTTTCCAGGGCCTTCTTTAGAAAATAGCCGAGTAAACTGATGCGCATCCTATCAGACCACCCCCTGAGAGCCTGCCTCCAGAGCCGAACGTTGGGTCATTACTTCCTTGGCCGGGCCGGCAGCCACCAATCTTCCTTCGCGCAGCATACCCACCTTGGCCCCTGGGACTCTGCGGATCAGCTCTCTATTATGTGTGGCCAAAATCACGGTTGTGCCGCGCCGGTTAATCTCCCTAAATAATTCTAAGATCTCCAAAGTGATTTCGTCGTCAAGATTGCCTGTGGGTTCATCTGCCAAGACAAGAATCGGATTTGAAGCAACCGCCCGGGCGATGGCCACCCGCTGTTGCTCACCGCCTGACAGTCTGCAACATAATCTATTTTCTTTGCCATCCAACCCCACGAGACGCAATACCTGCCGGACTTTCTTTTCGATATATGAGCGGGGTCGACCGGTTACCTCCAAAGCGAGTCCTGCGTTTGCAAAGACAGTGCGGTCGCCCAGAAGTTTAAAATCCTGGTAAACAACACCTATCTTACGCCTAAAGTATGGAATCTTTGAATGCTTCAACCGCTGCAGATTGACGCCATCCACGAGCAGTTGTCCCCGGGTGGCCTTTTCAGCACAAGAGACAAGCTTAATTAAGGTTGTCTTTCCCGCCCCGCTCGGACCGGTGACGAACAAGAAATCACCCCTATCAGCAGTCAAGGTGACATCGTGCAGGGCGTATCGCTCGCCACCGTAGTTCTTATACACGTGATAGAGTTGAATCATGGGCAGCAGGTCTCAGCTGGAACGGACTGGTGCTCTTACTCTAACGTGGCACACACTATCATAGGCACAAGACCCATTCAAGTAAGAAAATCGCTATTATAGAACAGTCCTCTGGCGTTAGTTGGTTGTAAGTTGTGCGGCGGGCAGGAACTCTTCGAAAAGCCTTGTCGATGCTTTCCTTTGTTGACTTCTGGGCAGGTTCACTCCAATCCGTATTCATCCTCCTGTCCCATGGCTCTGATCAGCCTAGCCCGGGCCACATTGAAGGCCACAAGGGCAGTTGTGTAGTTGGCTTTTGCCCTCGTGAGCCTGGTCTGGGCATCCAGTACCTCCGTTGCGGTGGCCACCTGCTCTTCATAGCGCTCCCCGCTTATCCGGAAATTCTCCTCTGCAGATACAATACTTTTCTCGGCTACTGAGACGGCTTTTTCTGCGGCTTGCAGGGTTAGATAGGCTGTCTTCACCTCCAAATTAACATCGTCTTTGACCTGCTGCAAGATATCTTCTGCCTGGCGCAGTTGCGCCCGTCTTTGATTAGCGGCGTACCTTGTTTTACCCCACTCGAAAAATGTCCAGGTGGCCGTCGCTCCCGCTTCCCAAAACTCCCTATCCGTATAAGGGCTGCCCTCAACCGTTGGATCATCACCACGCCTGTTGTATTCTAAAGACCAGCTTATGGTGGGATAGTAGTCGCTTTTAACCAGCGTAATTTCTTTCTTGGACCTGGCCACATTTTTTTCCGCCTCGAGCAGCTCGGGCCGATACTTGAGCGCGATCTCTCGGCTGTCTTCAAAGGTTTTTTCATAGGGCTCAGTGGTGAGGACGTCTTCCACTTTCAAAGGAGTATTTATGGACTGGCGCAAAATGGTGTTTAGACGGGCCCTGGCCACCTGCAGGTCATTTGTAGACCTGATCACCTCCCTCTCCGCCTCCGCCAACCGCACCTCTGCATCGAGCACATCCACCTTAGGGCTCAGCCCCACCCGGTAGAAGCTCTCCGCCACTCTAACTCCTTCTTGCAGTTGGCGTACGGCCTGTTCGGCCACCTCTAGAAGTCTCGCAGCACTCAGGATGCCGTAGTAGGCCTCTTTAACTAGGAGAATAATATCGAGCCGAGTCCGCTCCAGCTGAATCTTGGCCACATCCAGACCCAGTTTTGCCAGCTGATACGTGGACAAGTTGGCAAGGCCGGTGAAAAGAGGCTGATCAATGGTACCAATTAACCGCCACTGATTCTTATCGCTGTTTTGAAAGGTCACACCACCAAAGGTGATGTCGGTTTCGCTCGGGCGAACGTACCCATATTCAACACTAAACTTTGGCAGGAAATTGGTTCTCGCCTCCTTTTTCTGCTGGCGGGCGACCTCAATCTCTTCCTGAGCCACCATTACCTCAAGATTGCGCTCCAAGGCTATTTCAATACTTTCCTGGAGTGTCAAAAATTGAGGCGACTCCTGGGCGGATGTCTTTTGTGCTAGCAAACTCAAGGCAATGCAAATAACCAGAGTCAATAGCCACCTGATTGTCGAATAGGTAAAGTTCAGATTCTTGTCCTGCCTCGCCATCTCGCACCTCTTTTCTTATGACGCCAACTGCTTTTACATCCTTTACCGGGCTAAATTCCTTTCGTTCATAGGAGATCGGTATCTGTTTGTCAAGCACTGACTCGTGCCTGAATGCGGGCTAGGAAACGCTTTATGTCCAGAGGTGATGATGCGATCTATGGAGGGAAATACTCAAGCAAATGTGGATAATAACGGTAGCTATCTTTTCCAATCTTGGCTCACTACCGCGTACGGATTGGTGGGGCCGTGACCCCGTCCAAGAGCGAGCCCGTGACGAATGGCTTCGGTGATAAACCGCTTTGCTGCTGCCACAGCCGCCACCACATCCAGTTCCTGGGCAAGATAGGTGGCTATGGCAGAAGCATAGGTGCAGCCGGTACCGTGGACGTTTTTGGTGTCCACCCGCTCAGAACGAAACTCATGAAAGTGTTCGCCATCGAATAGTAGGTCCACCGGTTCACCTTGAAGGTGACCGCCCTTGACCAGAACATACTTCGGTCCCAAACGGTATATCTCCTCTGCCGCACGTTGCATGTCTTCTTCCCCGCCAACCTCCCAGCCAATCAAGGCAGAGGCCTCCGGTAGATTGGGGGTCACGAGCGTGGCTAAGGGCAGCAGAGAACCAGCCAGGGTCTCGCGAGCGTCATCAGCTAGCAACGGGTCACCACTTTTGGCCACCATTACAGGATCCACCACCACAATGGGCGGCTTGTGTTGGGCTACCTTATCGGCTACTAGCTGCACCACTCCGGCGTTGGAGAGCATCCCCGTTTTTACCGCATCAACACCGATGTCTGAAAATACGGCGTCAATCTGAGCTTCAATGAAATCTAACGGGATCTCATGGATGGCCTCCACCGCCACGGTATTCTGGGCGGTGAGGGCGGTGAGCGCACTCATCCCAAAACCGCCTAACAAGGTAATGGT
>CP070735.1:944849-950532 GCA_020347625.1 Deltaproteobacteria bacterium | reverse complement strand
TCGTAGTGGATACGGACTACTTCCCATTTTAGAGGATGAGAGGTCCGGGCGGTTAGCTGGAGCTCTGAGTCTGGAGGAACTCATGAACGCTTATCACCAGGAAATGGTCCGGGTGGAAGCGGGGTAGAGGCCTAACTGAAGGAATCCCGGTCCAGAGGAACTGGCAGTCCCCGGGGAGGCCGTTGAATGTGATTGAAATAGTGGCATGATGGAGTTGGGCAGAAAGACCTATGGAGGAGTTAAGCGCTATGGATGGGAGCCGGCCACTCACACTCCTTGAGAAAAGAATTATCCATGAGTTGCAGCAAGACCTGCCGGTTGTGAAGCAACCCTTTGCTGCTGTGGCCAAGCGACTTGGAATAAGCGAGACTGAACTGCTCGAAAAGGTTCGTGAATTGGTGGCTGACGGGACTATCCGACGTTTTGGGGCTACACTCAGACACCAGCGTTCTGGATTCGACGCAAACGCTATGGTGGTATGGGAGGTGGAACCTGAAAGGGCCGAACAAGTGGGAAGTATCTTTGCCTCCTTCCGCGAAGTAACCCACTGCTACCAGCGACCTGCAAAGCCAGATTGGCCCTACCGCATCTTCACCATGATTCACGCACCTTCGCCTCAGGCATGTCGGCGGATCGCCAAAAAGATGGCTGAAGCAGCCGGACTCAAAAAGTATGATCTCCTTTATACCGAGGAGGAGCTAAAGAAAACTACGATGGCCTATTTTGATGATGCGGAGGCTGAGAGGCAGACGTAAGCGGTAAGCAGCAGGAAATCACAGGCATAGGGCATGGGGCAAGGAGCATGGAGTAAGTACTGCCCGTTTGATTTGCTCCATGCTCCATGCTCCACGCCCCATGTCTAAAATAAAGCCCATCGACGAATGCAAAATGATAAATTAGAAATGTAGGGTGGGCATTTCCCACCGACAAAGCCAATGCAAAATGATAAATGTGAAATGATAAATTAGAAATGCTTCGGAGGAGACCGCAATGGTTCAAGTTAGTAGCGATAAATTGTATCGGCAGGCCGAAGAAGTGATCCCTGGTGGAGTGAACAGCCCGGTACGTTCCTGTCGAGCCGTGGGCACCAACCCTTTGTTTATCACAAAAGGGCACGGGTCAAAGATTTACGATGTTGACGGCAATGCTTACATCGATTATGTCGGCTCCTGGGGTCCGCTCATCCTGGGTCACGCACATCCGGAGGTGGTGGCTGCCATTAAAGCTGCTGCTGACAACGGAACCAGCTTCGGTATCCCCACCACAATGGAAGTTGAACTTGCCCAAATGATCTCTCAAATAGTGCCCTCCATGGAGATGGTGCGCATGGTGAATTCGGGCACGGAGGCCACCATGAGTGCCATCCGGTTAGCACGCGGCTACACGGGTAGAAGCAAGATTATCAAGTTTGACGGCTGCTACCATGGTCATGCGGACTCACTGCTGGTCAAGGCGGGCTCAGGTGCCGCGACTCTGGGTATTCCAGGGAGTGCCGGTGTCCCGGCGGATTTTGCCAAACACACCCTGTCTTTGCGGTTCAACGACTTGAAGCAGGTGGCAACGGTGATGCAGAGCCAAGGACAAGACGTGGCTGCCATTATAATCGAGCCAGTGGCTGGAAATATGGGAGTGGTGGTTCCCAGGCAAGATTTCCTCGAAGGTCTCAGGTTCTGGTGCGATGAAACCGGGGCCTTACTCATTTTCGATGAGGTTATGACCGGTTTCCGAGTAGCGCTGGGCGGGGCACAGTTTCTATATGGCGTGCGCCCGGATCTCACTTGTCTGGGCAAGGTCATCGGAGGTGGACTGCCTGTGGGTGCCTACGGAGGGCGGCGGGATGTTATGAGCAAGGTGGCTCCCTTGGGTGAGGTTTACCAGGCCGGTACCCTCTCAGGCAACCCACTGGCTGTGACGGCCGGGATGACAACCCTGAAATTGCTCACTAAACCTGGTGTTTACGACGAACTTGAGGAACGATCCGCTTACCTATTTGATGAAATGAGCCGGCTGGCAGCGAAACATGAGTTGCCATCAAGCATGAATAGAGTGGGTTCTATGGGGTGTCTCTTTTTCACAAATCAACCCGTGACTGATTTTGACTCCGCCCAGACTTCAGATACCCAAAGATTCGCCCGCATGTTCTGCGCCATGCTGGCGCGGGGTATTTATCTGGCTCCTTCACAATTCGAAGCGGCCTTTGTAAGTCTGGCCCACGACCAACAGGACATCGATAAAACGCTGGCGGCAGCGGACGAGGCGTTTAAGGAGATATAGCAGACAGGGAGTTATTTGGGATTTCGGATTTGGGATTTCGGATTTGGGATTTGGGATTTGGGATTTCGGATTGAAGATTTCGGATTTCGGATTTACGTATAACTAATAACGTATAACGTATAACTTATAACGAATAACCTGGACTCTCGGAGAACAAATGACCTAATGACTGCCTCGCGTTTACTTTTCACCTTTCACCTTTCACGGTTCACCGTTTACCCTTTTGCGAACGAAATTCTTTTCACAAAAAACCGTTGACTTTCCCCAGGTGCTATGGTAGCAAGGTACGTGAAGTTTTACACGAAGTCAAAAGCTGCCCCCGAGCAGCCACTATTCTCGGGCAGGTGTGCCCATTCAGACAGAGAGGGATGGTCTTCATGAAGGAGGAGACCAAAAAGGCCCTCAGGCTGATGGGGCACGCCAGTGCTTTGGGAATTGCCATTGTCCTGGCCACCGCCATAGGGTTGGCTCTCGGATACTGGCTAGATAGGGTGTTCGATACCAGCCCGTGGCTGACCCTTATCTTTCTCATACTCGGTATTATTGCAGGTTTTCGCAATTTCTACCATTTCGTCTCAAAACGCGGCAAGGAACTGTAGGCCTCCCTGGCCCGGCTACCATGATTCTGCAGGATGAAGCCCTCTTAAAAAGGATCGAGCGTTTCAACTGGGTCCTGCTTGCACTGCTAACCAGCGGCAGTTTCGCCTTCCTTTCCCGTAAAGTTGCCCTCGGGGTATGCGTGGGAGGAATGCTGGCAATCGCCAATTTCTTTTTGATGAAACGGAATCTGTGCAGGGCCCTAGATACGCGGACAGGAGGAGGTTCACGCTTTTTCTATTTGCTCAAATACTGCCTGCGCTTCGTGGCTTTGGGCGTGATCATCGCTATCTTGCTAATCAAGGGGTGGGTGAGCCCCTTTGGCATGCTATTGGGTCTGTCGATCATTGTCATTGGTATTGTGTTGGTGGGTCTCAACGAGGCACGTAAACTCATTTTCAGGGGAGTAGTCTAAATCATGGAACATCCAATTTTCTTAATCAGTCTGTTTCTGGAAAAGCTCGGCCTCACCATAGTCCACGATTTTGGTGAGGCGCACACCCTCCTGGAGAAGGTGCTGCTACCTCACATAACCTACACTTGGTTTATCATGATCGTTCTGGTGGTTGTCATAAGGCTATTGGTTCGCAAGATAGAGTTGGTACCGCGGGGGGCCCAGAATTTCTTTGAGGTGGTAGTCGGCGGAATTGAGGAATTCATGGTGGACGTCACCGGCGAGGAAGGTCGCTTCGTCTTCCCGCTCATCGGCGCCCTGTCATTCTATATCCTGCTCTGCAACTACATGGGCTTAGCCCCAGGCATGTTCTCTCCCACCGCCAACCTGAACACCACCCTTGCCTGTGCCATCATCGTGGTATTCTACACCCACGTGATCGGCATTAAGTTCCACGGGGCCAAGTACATCAAACACTTCCTGGGGCCGGTACTGTTTATTGCCCCTCTGATGTTTGTAATCGAGGTCATCAGCCACCTTGCCCGCGCACTCAGCCTCTCCATCCGTCTATTCGGCAACATCTTCGGAAAGGAGATGGTGATTGCCATTTTTGTGTTTCTGGCAGGTCTGTACCTGGCGCCGCTGCCGATTCTGTTTCTGGGGCTGTTTGTCGGGGCTGTCCAGACCTTGATTTTCGTCCTGCTTTCCATGATGTATTTTGCTGGTGCCATTGAGCATGCTCACTAAACGCTGACGGTGCTGTCAGTTGTCCGACTCTGAAACGGTTGCTAAACAACAAAAGTAGAACCAATAAGACTGGGAAGAAGGTCGTAGTAGGAAGAAGGCCATAAAATAATTACCAACAAGGAGGGCTTTTTGCATGAAGAGGAAAGTGCTGTTTATGACACTGGTGCTGGTTCTGGGATTTGCCGCGTTGGCATTTGCGGCTGAAGCGACAGAGGCCGAGAGAGTTATGGGTCTTAGGTTCTTCGTTTACTCTGCCGTGGCAGCGGGCTTCTCGATTGCCATCTCATCCATTGGCTGTGGTCTGGCTCAGGGACTCTCCATTAAGAGTTCGGTGGAAGGCGTTGCCCGCAATCCCGAGGCTTCCGGTAAAATCACCGTGACCATGATTATTGGTCTGGCGCTGATCGAATCGCTGTGTATTTATACCTTGCTCATCTGTCTGATTCTGATCTATGCCAACCCGGTGGCCAAGCTCATCCAGGGCTTCGTAGGACTTGTTGCTCACTAAGAGTTTAACTCAAGACAGTCAGTGAGGGATTGGCCGCAAGCGTGGGTCAATCCCTTGCTCACCCTCAAAGGGGGATCGGCTGGGATTCCGACTGGATTTCAGCTGGTCGCGAACGCTTCCGGCGGTTTTTGCAAGAGGGCAGTGGAGTAAAGTCACAACAAATTCTATCGATTTGCAGAAGGAATGTTAGGTTATGATGAAGTTCGCCAAAATTCCCATGGCCACAATTAACCGGTTGTCCATCTACCTTAGAAATCTCGACGAATTGATGGCAAATGACGTGGAGGTAATTTCTTCGGAGCGACTTGCCAAACAGTGTGGGGTGAATCCAGCCCAGATTCGGAAGGATCTCGCCTACTTCGGTGAATTTGGTGTGCGAGGTGTCGGCTACCGGGTCAAAGATCTCTACGATCAGATCAAAGAAATACTCGGCCTCAACCGTCCGTGGAACATGGCGCTGTTCGGTGTGGGCAACCTGGGCTCAGCCCTTATCCGACATGCCAACTTTCTGAAACACGGATACGAGTTCGTGGCTGCCTTCGATGTGGATCCCGAGAAGATCGGCAAGACACTGCCCAACGGCCTCGTCATCGAACACGTGGACCGCTTTGAGGAATTGGTTAAAGAGCGAAACGTCGAGATGGGAATCATCGCTGTGCCACCTGCCAACGCACAGAGTGTAGCTAACCAGCTTATCCTGGCTGGGATCAACGGCATTTTGAACTTCTCTCCGGTGCAGATTCAGGTTCCCGACTGCTGCCGAGTGGAGAATGTGGACTTCTCAATTAAGCTAGACAATCTCGCCTACCATATTTCTTCAACTACCACCTAGTGGGTATCTCACCATCAAGAGGGCATACACCCATAAAGGGCGACCTATGTGATTCGATGTTTGGTCATTAGGCTTCGCCGTCATTTGTGGTCACTAGGCCATTATGTCGTTTTTTGGCTGGATAGCAAAATCACTGCTTCCGTGTCATTGGCGATTCCTTGATATGAGCGACTTAATGACGGGCGCTAGCCCGAGTGACTTAATGACTTTTATGTCGAGAGATTGGTTTCGAAAGGTGAGAAATTCTTAAAAGGGCTTCCGATACAGTTTAAATCTTTAATTAACAGGCCTAGATTTATCTTGCTATCACCATGAGTACCGAGCCTTCTAT
>CP070735.1:930661-944749 GCA_020347625.1 Deltaproteobacteria bacterium | reverse complement strand
GGGCAGAATTTATGAGGCAGATGAATCTCCCAATAATCCACTGTGAAACTGTGAATTACATCCCTTAATCTAAACTTTGGCTGAAATTAATTTGGCACAAGATATGGTTTCCGATCAACGATTCATCCTCTGTGCGCCAATAGTCCCACAAGCCCAACATGTTTAACAGAGGTTTCAAAATTTGGTGCGCGATTAGTCGAGGTCAATCTGGCCCGTGCTGAAGGGCTCTTGGGGGGACGCCCCCCCCTTTGAGATTTCGAGCCTGCGGGCGTGATGTATTTGAATCATGGAGCGTCTGCTGGTGAGCTGCGCGCAAGGTACGGCGTACGTTCACGCCGGCGGTTTAGTCAAATCGTGCCACAGATCAGCCTTTGTCTGTGCCCTGTTAAAGGGTTTCGGTATAGTCGTTTTTGGCGGGAAGTGTTGGGAATATAATTGGGACACGATGATTTGATAAAGAAAAAGGACTTAGATATTAGACCTAAGTCCCTGGAATTACTTGGCGGGGACGACCGGACTCGAACCGGCGGCCTCCGGCGTGACAGGCCGGCGTTCTAACCAAACTGAACTACGCCCCCGCAAAGCGAATAGACTCTTTTTGGGCGGACCTCTCTTACTAACTTAGACATCTATCCTTGTCAAGTGAATTTCGATCCTTCTTAGGGACTTCCTTTACTAAAAAAAATAATTCTGATACGGACCTGCTATTTTAGAACGTCCCCCCGTCACTCCAGGCTGTCTCCAAACATTTGATCAGACGGAGATAGATTTGTGGTGGAAGAGGAGTATTCCCCTTGCGGATCTCGTGGGCCGCAACACGGTAGGCACTCCAGCCATCAACCATGCCCTGACCAAAAGGGTGTTTGTGGACGTATTCCATTTCTGCCCGCAATCCGGTTGAACCATTGAGGCGATTTGCCTCGTCCAGCCATCCCCACAGTTTGATTTTCCCAGCAGAAGCTTCATCAACCAAAAGGCCAATGAAAAACTGGTGTTGATGGCCGGGAGATTCTCCATGGTGGGCGGGGCCGGCACAGCAGCCGTAGGTCCTAATCCAGGGTTTAGCATTAATCAGGCGAATCAACCTGCTGAGGGGCGGGTCGATATCTTCGTACCTTATCTGTTTTGATTCTAGAAAAATCCCACTGTAATCAGGAGGTTTTAATCTCTCCATTTATGATCTTTCGCTTCGCGAGTGAAAACTAACTTTCGGATCTGCTCTCCCCACATAAACAGATCAGCGAAATAATGTCAATTTTTGCGACTCTAAGAATTCTGGAGCAGTTTAGCTTATTTTAGGCACTTAAAGCATCTATGTACTTGTAATCTTCGATTTGGAGAGTTAACTTTAGTCTACAAAATTGAATGGACTGAATTAAGATTGACAATACAATATTATGATGTGGGAGGTTGCCACATGTGGGTATATACGGACAAAGTACGGGATCTTTTCAACAACCCCAAGAATGTTGGTGAGGTTGACGATGCCGACGGAGTGGGCGAAGTTGGTTCTCTCTCCTGCGGTGACGCCCTCAAGCTAACCTTTAAACTTGATGAAGCAGGTCGGATTTCAGATGCCAAATTTCAGACTTTTGGCTGTGCCAGTGCCATCGCCTCTTCATCGGCTTTGACTGAAATGATTATCGGCAAGACCTTAGAGGAAGCTGAGAAGATAACAAACCAGGACATCGTGGAGTTTCTGGGAGGGCTGCCTGATAAAAAGATGCACTGCTCTGTGATGGGTCAAGAAGCCCTTCAAGCTGCCATCGCAAACTATCGTGGAGAGAGACTTCCCAAAGAAGACTCTGAGATTGTTTGCGAGTGCTTCGGGGTGACGCAGAGTGAGATATTGGATGCGATCAATCACAACAATCTCACCACCTTGGAACAGGTAACCGATTACACCAAGGCGGGCGGAGGCTGCGGGACTTGCCATGAGCGCATCGAAGAACTCCTGCAGGAAGTCATAGGCCAGGTGGGTGCAGAACATCGGCCCAAAGAACCCGCCAAACCGAGACTCAGCAATATTCAAAAGATGAAGCTCATC
The DNA here is from genome assembly GCA_020347625.1 of Deltaproteobacteria bacterium. GTDB lineage: Bacteria > Desulfobacterota > Syntrophobacteria > BM002 > BM002 > BM002. The sequence continues at coordinate 942,702 of CP070735.1, read as the reverse complement.
GAGGAAACCCTTGAGAGAGAAATCCAGCCCAACCTAGAAAAGGATGGTGGCAGCATTGAACTGGTGGACATCATCGGGGAACGGGTGCTGGTGTCCCTCAAGGGAGCTTGCGCTACCTGTGCAGCCTCGGATATTACCCTAAAACATTATGTAGAAAGTAAACTGCGCGAGCTTGTCGCCGATACCCTGGTGGTCGAGGAGGTTGCTCAATGAAAACCATTTACGTGGATAACAATGCCACAACCAGGGTGGCCCCTGAGGTGGTGGAGGAGATGAGCCCATATTTTTCCGAGTTCTACGGTAACCCCTCCAGCATGCACTTTTTTGGTGGCCAGGTGCAGCGAAAAGTAGAGGAGGCACGCGAGCGTGTGGCGGCCTTAATCGGGGCGCGACCGGAAGAGATCATCTTCACAAGCTGTGGCACTGAAAGTGACAACACCGCCATAATGAGCGCGTTGCATTCCAATCCGGAAAAAAGACATGTGGTAAGCAGCAGGGTTGAGCATCCGGCGGTGAAAAATTTGGTGGCGCAGTTAAAACGAGAGGACTACCGAGTTACCGAGTTACCGGTGGATAGCAAAGGTCTTGTATCCATGGAAGAGGTGGCTAGAACCATAACGGATGATACCGCCATAGTGAGCGTGATGTGGGCCAATAATGAAACTGGGGTTCTTTTTCCGGTGGAGGAGATAGCCGGTTTAGCCAAGAGCAGGGGGGCACTTTTCCACACGGATGCGGTCCAAGCGGTTGGCAAATTGCCGGTCAATATGGCCGAAAGTCAAATTGATATGGTAAGTATTTCAGGTCACAAGCTTCATGCCCCCAAGGGAATCGGGGCGCTTTATTTAAGGCGAGGAACTCGCTTTTCCCCTTATATCATTGGTGGTCATCAGGAGGAAGGGAGGCGTGGTGGTACCGAAAACGTGCCCTATATCATCGGTTTGGGTAAGGCTTGTGAAATAGCAGCCAGGAGTCTGGAAGATGAGTACCTGAGAGTGAGAAGCCTGCGCGATAAGCTGGAGAATGGTCTCCTGGAAAAGATTCCCAACAGCATTATTAACGGTGATCGTGAACAACGGCTGCCCAATACTGTCAGCATTAGCTTTGAATATGTCGAAGGAGAGTCCATCCTCCTAAAACTGAGCGATAAGGGGATATGCGCCTCTTCGGGCTCTGCCTGTACATCGGGATCACTTGAACCCTCCCACGTGCTTCGTGCTATGGGAGTGCCGTTTACAGCGGCGCATGGCTCAATTCGCTTCAGCTTGAGCGTTTATAACACCGAGGAAGAAATCAACTATATCCTTGAGGTTACACCCCCCATTATCGAGGAACTCCGCTCCATTTCCCCTTTTTGGAAAGGGCCTGTAGCCCGGAGCTGCAGCGCATCGTAGATGTGAGATATGGGATGTGGGATTTTGTTTAAAGCTTCGGGTTGCCGTTACATCCCACATCAATCCATCCCTCTTGCTTTCCTATATAGATTGTCGGCCTTATAAGAGCTCCTCACATACGGACCCGCGGCCACACCTCTGAACCCCAGTCTCTCAGCCTCTTGCGTATATGCATCAAAACGCTCAGGATGGACATACTCCACCACTGGATGATGATCTTTTGAAGGACAAAGGTATTGACCGATGGTGACCAAATCGCAGCCCACCCGCCGAAGATCCTCCAACAGGGCTATGACTTCCTCTGGTTTTTCGCCAAGCCCCACCATAAAACCGCTCTTGGTTATAATTTTGGGGTCCAACCTTTTTGCTTCTGCCAAAAGCCGCAATGATCTTTGATAATTAGCCTGGGGCCGAACCGTTGGATAGAGGCGGGAAACGGTTTCCACATTATGATTCAGAACGGATGGCTGAGCTTCTAATACTGTAGCCAAACCCTTATGAGAGCCTCGAAAATCGGGTACCAGAACCTCCACCAGTACATCAGTCCGTGTCGAAAGGATGGCCTCGATTGTGGCAGCAAAATGAGAAGCACCTCCATCAGCAAGGTCATCACGGGTCACTGAGGTAATTACCACATAATGTAGGCCCAACCGTTTTACTGCCTCGGCTACTCGCTCAGGCTCATCCGGCTGTGGAGGCTCGTGGGCTCCAGGGGGCACAGCACAAAAAGTGCAGTTGCGGCTACACACTTCCCCCAAGATCATAAAGGTGGCCGTTTCATTACCGAAACATTCCAACTGATTGGGACAGTGTGCCCCCTGGCATACGGTACGCAAATTGAGGTCACGGAGAAGCGCACTGACCTCATTTGCCGAGGACTTAAGCACCAAACGTCGTCTAAGCCAGACCGGTTTTGGTTTGTGGACAGCAGCTGACATCAAGTCCTCCAGGTGGCATTAACCCGTTCTAGAGCGTGATTATAATCCAATTTGCCGGATCGGTCTTCCAGAATGTCATTGTTTTTGTGCCAAGCATAAAAGATATGAGTATGAGACAATCTACAGCTGGCGGCAGTTGAGCTTGAGGGGTTGCTTAGCAGAATATGAGCCTGGCACTAAATGGCTTGACGTAGAAGGGTTTTTTGAGTAGGCTTCCTCCGCTATGGTTGACAAATATAACTGCCGCTTTAATCCGAAAGAGGAGGCAGTGCTTTATTGTGAAAAGTACGAATACGGTTACTGTGAGTCATGCCTGACAGATCGCTCGGTATGCAGTGATCCTGAACTCTACTGTAAGTTCCGCACTCACTGCATCATTTGGGAAAACTGTCGCGAGGTTGCCAAAAAGACTGAGGCTGGCGGCTGATAGGCCAAAGTGGCTGTAGAAGCGCTCTTCATTCATTTTTTCTGGATTCAGCCATGAACGTTGTGGGCAAAGGTAGCATAATCACGGGAACCATCGACTGTGACAACGACGTATTTATTGCCGGACAGTTCGAGGGGACTATTATCACCAAAGGTACTCTTCACGTCTATCCAGAAGGCGTGGTGAAGGGCAAAGTCATCGCAAAAAACCTCACAGTAGCTGGCAGCATTCATGGAGAGATTGATGTAAGCAATCGATTAAGGGTTAAAAATTCTGCCACTCTCGAGGCAAATATAAACACACGTTTCCTCGATTGGGAGGAGGGTGCCAAACTGGATGGGGAGGTGCGCACGTTCTTCTAACTAATCCCTGTGGACTCGACATTTCAGTATTCCAATATTTCAAGCCACAGATGCAGGTAACCTGTGGGAGCGGCTTTCTGACCATGATTTAAGGCTTGGCAAAAAAGAAATCGTACCGAATAATGAAAGGGCCCGGGCTGATTTAGCCCGGGCCCTTTCGTTGTCGCGGTCTGCGCGGACAATTTAAAGATGCCCCTAGCCGCTCTCCATGTTATTTTGAAATTTTACTGTAGCTCGATCTGCTGAGACGTGGGCTCAAACAGACTGAGTTCCTCCCAAACTTGCGCCTCCTCTCCAGAAGGGGTCAAAGCGATCTGAACATCGAGGTCGTGGTCGAAATCAAAAAGGCGCGGGTCATCCAGCAAACCACGGGAAATCTCGATGTAGCCATCCTCATAGAGGCTGGCAAGCAACACGTTTGTCATAAGCTTCTCAGTGGCGTGCTCAAGATAGCCATCTTCCATGACTGCTCCCCAAGAGCCGTGCAGAGCCATAACTAATTGTTCGATGAGATGACAGCCAGAATAGACGATGTCTTCCATGAGTGTCATAATCACCCAATTAGGCACCTCAGTGAGCTTGCACATCCGGTTGTCCTGAGCCCATTTGATAATCTCTGCTTCCTTGACAGCCTTATCTAGGTCATACATACCATTTCCCCTGTTTTGTGCCGTTACAGATTTCATATCCTACGTGGCGAATAGCTTTGTGCATGAGCGGTGCCAAAAGCGGCACTTTTTGGTTGTATTGCTTTTTCCCCAACGTAATCGAACAGATAGCCAGATGCATTCGCTGGAAAAGAAGTTTCTAATCCTCCCCGGCCCCGACCCTGAGCGGCGCAAACTGACGCTTTTTGTCAGTAAGAAGAAATGGAGGTGTAAAGGAGATGTGGGATGTGAGATAGGTGATGTGGGACAAGAAATAGAAGGACTTGTAGTCCGAGCGTGTGAAAGCTTTCTACGAAGCGCCCGCCTCATGGATGGGGGAGAACATCAACGCAAAGCCGACAAAAGACAAGGCGCCAACGGTAAAGAATAGGATGTCCAGTGTAAAGAGATCGGCAAACCAACCCGAGAGTACAGAGCCACTAATGAAGCCCATGTCGAAGGTGGCTGTGGCAAGACTCAACATGCCGGGTAGTTCCTCCAGACGCTTGGCCTGGTCAGCAGCTAATGCGATGGCCGCTGGAAACAGGAAAGCGAGGCCGGTGCCGTATAGCAGGGAGGAGGCATAAAACGCCGGTGAGTGCGAGATTAGCGGAATGAGGCAAATGCCCGCCCCAAAGAAAACATAGGAACCTTTCATAAAGCGCTTCTTCCCGTAGCGATCGATGAAAGCCCCGGCCACCAAACGCAAAACGAAAGCAAGTGATGCCGCGACCGCGAAATAATATCCTGGTGGTAGTCCCAGCCTACTTGCCTGGAGGGCAATAAAATTGAGAACTGTGGCGTGACCTTGAACGAAGAGAAGGATTGCCAAAAGCAGTAGACAAGTGGAACGCCTTCTGAGCAATGGACCATAGCGAAGTTCACCCTCGTAGCTGCTCGGTGTAACCCGGCGACTAGCGACCGGAGCAAATGTCAAGAGTCCGGCGAGAAACACAGCCGCAGCTGCCCCATTAAAAAGCGCCGGATACCCAAAACCCTTTACGAGATGTTCACCTGCCAATGGCATAATAGCCACAGCGGCCAGAATAGTGGCGCCAGTGTAGCTGTAAGCCTGTCCTCTGCGATTTTGAGGAACCCATTGGGCCACGGCAGTATAAGAGGCCGAGATAAATGCAGAAAAGCCCACGCCGTGTGCGATGCGCACCAGGATCATGGGCCAAGCCACTTGCTTGAGGCCGTGATATGCCAACGAGCTAAAAAAAATGATCAGAAGGCCGAGGACAATAACCGGCTGTTCACCGCGGCGCGCCACCAGTTTGCCCATGTATGGCCGGGTAACGACAGTGCTGATCGGCATCAAACCCATGACCCAGCCAATAGTGGTTTTGGTGCTCCCCATCGCCTGAAGGAAGAGAGGATAGAGATAAAAGAAGGCGATGTTGGAAAAAACCAGGAACATAAGAACGTTTAGAAAGATAAACGGGCCAACCCAGGCACGCCGGGGGTCGTCTGAGGAGATCGAACTCATTAAGAAGAACCTTTCAGAGCGAGAGCTTCAGTTCATCCAGTTTCAATAGTGGCCTACTGCTAGCTGTCAGCTGCTGGCTGCCTGCTGAAAAACTTTCCTTGCCAGATATCGCGACGTTCTAGGGTATCACGGATGGCCTGAAGATTCTTCTGTTTTTCTAGGGCCCACTCAGGGGCCAGAAGTTCATGAGGGTGAGGATCGCCGGTGAGTCGATGAATGACTACCTGTGGGGGAAGCAGAGCGATAAAGTCACAAACAACGTCCACATATTCATCGCGACTCAGACACTGATAAGCGGCGCGCTTGTAGAGATCAGCGAGCGGGGTGCCTTGGATCACATAGAGCAAATGAATCTTGACCCCCTGAATGTCAAGTCCGGCCAGAGCGCGTGCTGTGGTCAACATATCGGCCTTGTTTTCGCCGGGAAGCCCCAGGATGATGTGGACGCAGATGTTTAGGCCGTGTCTGCGACTGCGTTCCACAGCATCCACAAAGGCGGCGACGTCGTGCCCCCTATTGATCAGTTCGAGGGTGTGATCGTGGGCAGATTGCAGCCCGTACTCTACCCACAGGTAGGTTCTCTGGTGCAGCTCCACCAACAAATCCAGCACACTTTCGGGCACGCAATCAGGCCTCGTGCCGATGGCGAGACCCACTATATCCTCTACGGCTAGAGCTTCCAGATATAGCCGCTTGAGTTCTTCGACTGGCCCATAAGTATTGGAGAAAGACTGGAAATAGGCAATAAATTTTTCTGCCCTGTAGCGTCTGCGCAACCGTTCCTTGCCCCGCTCCAACTGCTGAGTGATGGAGTAGTGTTGGGACTGACCGGTACCTGAGCCTAGGGGATTGCAGTATATGCATCCGCCAACCCCGACGGTACCATCCCGATTGGGGCAGGTAAGACCGGCGTCCAGGCTAATTTTTTGCACACGGCAGCCGAAATGTTCTCTAAGCGCGGTGTTCAGATCGCGGTAACGACTGGTATTCATTGCAAACATTATAATATATAATCCAGTGAGAAATGACCAATGACTAAATCAAGTAAAGATTAGGCTTTCGAGATTCAAATGAGTATTTATCCCAAGTCATACGATGTCATCGTCGTGGGTGCGGGCCATGCTGGATGTGAAGCCGCACTGGCTGCTGCTCGCATGGGGTGCAGCACAGTGCTGTTCACCATTTATCTGGACACAGTGGCTCACATGCCCTGTTCGCCTTCTGTGGGGGGCTTGGGGAAAGGGCACCTGGTGAAGGAAGTGGATGCGCTGGGTGGAGAGATTGCCAAAGTGGCGGATCAGACCGGGATCCAGTTTCGCATCCTCAACACCCGCAAAGGCCCCGCAGTCCAGGGGACCCGTTGCCAAAACGACAAGGTGCTCTATCGTGCCAAGATGAAGGCAGTCCTGGAACGCCAAGATAACTTGGATATTAAACAAACTTTGGTGGAAGCGGTCTTGGTTGAGGGTGACCGGGTAGCGGGAGTTCGGGACAATCTGGGCGTGGAGTTCATGGCTCCTACAGTAGTACTAACCACCGGCACCTTTCTACACGGCTTGATTCACATAGGCGATCAGCAGATTCCTTCGGGGCGAGCCGGTGAGTTTCCTGCTAATAGCCTGGCTGAAAACCTGGTTTCCCTTGGATTCCAGATGGGGAGGATGAAAACAGGGACTCCCGCCAGGTTGCGGCGGACGACCATTGATTTCTCGCAGTTTACCGAACAAAAGGGTGACGAGAATCCCCGTCCTTTTTCCCTTTTTACCGAGAGGATTACCCTTCCCCAGGTTTCCTGTTTTATTGGCCGCACCAAAAAGCATACCCACGATATCGTCCGGAACAACATCAACCTATCTCCTCTTTACAGCGGCGTAATCAAGGGGGTTTCCGCCCGCTACTGCCCCTCGCTGGAAGACAAAGTAATGAAATTCCCCCACAAAGAACAGCACCAGATTATCCTGGAGCCCGAGGGACTGGATACCGAGGAGATCTACGCCAGCGGCACGGGAAATTCCCTACCCTATGAAATTCAGATACAACTGGTTCGTTCGGTACCGGGCCTTGAAGAGGCAGAGATCATGCGGCCCGCCTATGCCATTGAGTATGACTATGTCCATCCTACTCAGTTGCTGCCGACCCTGGAGGCAAAAATGGTGGGGGGACTTTTCATGGCAGGTCAAATAAACGGCACCTCCGGCTATGAAGAGGCTGCTGCCCAGGGGTTGTGGGCCGGGGTCAATGCTGCTTTGCAAGTCCAGAAAAGGGTTCCTTTTGTCTTAGATCGCTCCGAGGCGTATGTTGGTGTAATGGTGGATGATCTTGTAACCCGTGGCACTAGAGAGCCGTACCGAATTTTTACTTCCCGCGCGGAATATCGGCTACTGCTTAGGGAGGACAACGCCGATTTACGCCTCATGGAAAAAGGTTACGAATTGGGGCTCATAAACAGTGACACCCTAAAAGACCTAAAAGAAAGGCGACGGCAAATTGCCGAGGAATCCCAACGAATTAACCGGGTCAGGATCAAGCCGACAGCGAAAGTAAACCAGTTGCTGGCGACCAGAAAATCAGCACCCTTGGAGACTGCTGTGCCACTGGCGCAGCTGCTGAAGCGGCCGGAGTTGTCCTATGCGGATCTGGAAGAATTAGAGGGCCATCCATCAAATCTGCCTGAACGGGTAGTACGCCAGGTTGAGATCCAGTGCAAGTACGAAGGCTATTTGGCCCGGCAGGAAGCTGAGGTCAAAAAGTTCAAGAATTTAGAAAAGATGCGTATCCCTCCCGGATTCGATTACCAAGAGATTCCGGGTCTATCCAACGAGGTGCGCCAGAAGCTTAGCGAAGTCCAGCCGGCCTCTCTGGGACAGGCTTCCAGAATCGAAGGAGTGACTCCTGCAGCGCTTTCGATATTAATGGTCTACATAAAGCGTCTACGAGAAGACCGCGTAGCCGCACAAGATAGCCCCGCTTCCTCTTAGCATCCAGCAACGGTGTTGATTCATTACCTCCCTCACCGCTTACCTTGGATCATCTGAAAGGGTTAGGACTTGGTGGATTGCCACCGCTCCATCTGAGTTATTTAAGAAATTGTTCCACAATTGGAAGAAATCCGCTATAGTGGACAGCCGTCACCGGCCCCCAAAATGCAATGTGGATAAGTTGTTGATCAGAAATGGGGCAATTAACTAACTCTCGGAGGATGCTAACGTTATGGCTATACAAAAGCAGACTAGGCTTACTGCTGGCGTAATCAGGCTTCTTGGCCTAACAATGTTTTTTACTGTCTGGCTGCCCAGTTCGGACGCGCAGGCGACTACGCTCTACGTTTCCGATACCACACTCGAGGCCAACCTGCGGACAGGTACCAGGATGGAACACCGCATCATTGGCATGTTACGTCCAGGTACGCGAGTGACCTTGGTGCGTGAACAAGACGGCTGGGCCGAAGTGACCCTAGAGGATGGCCGTACCGGTTGGATCCTCAGCCGATATCTCTCTGAGCGTCCCCCCTGGCGAATGACCGCCGAGAAACTTCAGGCAGAAAATGATGAACTGAAAGCGCGGCTCAGACAAATTCAAAGTGAGCATGGGAAATTAGTTCGAGAGAATAACGCGCTTAAGAAACAGATGGATACGGAGCAAAGAGAACTTCAGACTGTGCGCCAGGACTACGATGAGTTGAAAAATTCAGCGTCCAACTACCTTAATCTAAAAATGGCCTACGAAAATCTCCAGGCAGAAGCACGGCAGAGTAAGGCCAAACTAGTAGAGGTACAGAAGGCATACGATAAACTGAAAATGTCCAGCAATATCCGTTGGTTTCTCAGTGGCGCCGGTGTGTTGCTCTTGGGCTGGATTGTGGGTTCGTACATGGCTCGCATGCGCCGCCGCCGCTCGGGAGATTATTACAAACTCTAACCCGCAATAATGACGCCTCACGGTAAGCCCGAAGGCAGGGTCATATAAATCTGCAGACCATTACAAAACCAGGGGTGATTCCCTGGTTTTTTGTGGCACCTTACACCGGATTCATTCTCATAGCCGCGGCAAACCACCTATATTGTGGAAATAAAAAAAGGGTGTTATCTTTCCAATTGTTCATTTGTGATCCGGAGGCAACACCTGTCACTCAGGTAGGATAGCCCGATGGAGTTTTTTGACGGTCTCTATCATAATTTTCTGCGTTTTTTCACCTGGGAGGAGCTCTCTTTCCTGTTCACCGGCACTGGTGTGCTGGTCATGTTGAACCTGGTGCTGAGCGAGGGGCTTCTTTCCTTCGACAACGCGCTGGTTTTGGCCATCCTAGTGAGTCACCTGCCCAAGGACGAGTCTTACAAGCTGGGTCCTTTTGAGATGTCAATCCAGCAGTGGGGCCTGACCGCAGGAATTGTCGGTGCCTACGTTTTTAGGGTGATCGCCATTGGCTTGGGCACCTACCTGATCCAATTCTGGACCCTGCAGCTAATCGGTGGAGGCTATCTCCTCTGGCTGGGTTACGAACATTTTTTTGCGAGTACAACGAGAGGGGCCGAGATTGGCGCCTATGGCAAGGGATTTTGGGCCACCGTTCTCAAAGTGGAGTTGATGGACATTGCCTTCAGCATAGACTCCATCTTGGCCGCTCTGGGGATTTCCAAAAGAGTGTGGGTAATCTTGCTTGGTGGCATGCTTGGCATTCTCTTTATGCGATTGGTGGCGGGAGTGTTTGTTCGTTTAATCGAGAGGTTCCCCCTATTTAAACACACCGGCTACGCCCTGGTCTTTTTGATCGGCTTTCGCTTGGTCAGTGAGGTGGATTGGGTTCATTTCAACAACTTCTTCAGCTATCTGGGTCCTGTTGGCGTGGGGATTTTGATACTTTTCACTGTGGTGATCTGGGGAACCGCCCAAGTCAGGAAAGCGCGGTTAAGAACGGTGAAGTCCTTAATCCAACTGACGGTGCTCATCCTGTTTTTCTCATGGAGTGGCACCAATCTGAAGTTGCACATGAGTGACCTGGTGTTCAGCATTATTATGCTGACCACCTTTGCCAGTACCTTTGTTTTCAATGGTCTTTACGTTCGGTGGCAGGCGGGCTCCCGTGAAAAGAGCGAATTGTCTGGAGACCAGGAAACGCTTCCAACCGCGAGCACCGAGAAAGAGGGTTAGCTGAGCAGAAAGGCGAGTTGTAGCTGGGTAGACTGCTCTCGCCTTCCTGCCGTGTATAATCCCAACACCATTACTTGTGTGATTAGCCAACCACCCAAACCGCCATTTCCTTGGCGAGCTGCATTACTTTATTACTGACACGGCCCATAAAGAATTCCTCTACACGCGAAAGCCCTCTTCGTCCCAATACAATAGTGCCATAGCCACCTTTTTTGGCTTCTTCAAAGATGGCCTTGGCACGACTGGGTACTTTGGTGACAGTCTTCGTTTTAATCAGATCACTTCCCAAGCCAGCCTTTCTCAGACGAGCAGTAGACTCCTCAAATACGTCTACAATGGTTTGCTCAGCTTGACGAAATTCCGCTTGGGCTTCCGTTCTCAAATCCTCAAATCCTCTGATGACATGAAAGAGGGTAACCTTCCAGCTCGAACCCTTCACTATGCATCCCACGTAATCAACCACCCCTACAGCTTCTTCGGAACTATCTAGTGCAACGAGTATCTTTCCAGTATACGGAGTACCACCCACTACCCAAATAGGGCAATGAGTTGGGTATCCGACAAGTTTGTTGGCAACGCTTCCCCAAACGAGATCCTTGACCTTACTTATTCCCCAGCGTCCTACAATCAGTGCGTCATAACCGCTTCGTGCTTCTCGGGCGATATCTCTGGCAATGCCTAACTGCATGTCTTCAATCTTAACGGTCAGCGCGTTCTCAGGAACTCCGCGATCCACAAAAAGCTGTTGTGACCTCGCCATAAATTCCTGGATTTGCGTCTTTTGCTGAGTCGCCCAGGCTGCCACAGGAGCCAATCTGTGTCTGAATTCCGGCCTTTTCTCGATATCCCAAAAACTTTCGGGGATCTTGCTCATCACGTGGAAGAGAACTACTTCCACACGATTCGGGGGGAACAGTTGGCTCACGTAACGAACCGCATCTAGGGCCTGGTCAGAGCCATCCACCGCTAGTAAAATTTTCCTTTTATACTTACTCATAAGATACCTCTTTCTGGATCATACTCATGCAGCACTCTGTATCTCTTTTGATTTTTCCAGCCGTTCAAACTGAACAGACCTGAGATCAATAGTCAGTTCCAGTTCACCGGGTTCGTCTGTTCTTGAGGCTTTAAATCCTAGTTTTCGGCCCAATGCGATCATCTGCGTGTTTTCCCGCAATACTATGCCCCAGATGGTTTGGACGCCACGTTGTTTTGCAATCCGAAGACATTTATCCAATAGCTTTGCTCCCACCCCTTTGCCTTGCCATGGATCTCCCACCATGATGGAAAACTCAGCTCTCCTTCCGTCGGGATCACTAATCACACGTGCCGCTCCCAGCATTCTTTCTTTTGATGTATTTTCCTCAAAAGCTACGAGAGCAACTTCGCGGTCGTAGTCAATCTGGGTAAACCGAGCCAGCATGCTAGGTGAAAGGCTCTTCAGGGGACTGAAGAATCGGTAATAGACGCTAGTGGGAGATAAGGTATGAAAAAGATCCTGAAATGCGGGCGCATCCTCGGGCTTAATGGGCCGAATGAAAACGGCCAGTCCATCCTTGACAACTTCCCGGTATTCGTATTGGGCCGGGTATGGACTGATCACCAGATGAAGTGGAGCCGAAACCTCAGCAGGTTT
>CP070735.1:914910-930561 GCA_020347625.1 Deltaproteobacteria bacterium | reverse complement strand
CTCCTACCAGGAAATCCAAAACCATTTTGACTTTCGCTCTTTAAACTCGGTGGTCAAACACCTCAAACAGCTCGAACGCAAGGGCTATCTGGAAAGTCCCTGGGGAAATCAGAAACGAGCCTTTCAACTTTTACCCCTCCGTACTACCGCCGCCGCCGTTCCCTTTCTTGGACGGGTGGCCGCCGGTGCTCCCCTCGAGGCCGTAGAGATACCCGAGACCATGGAGGTGCCTGAGAGCTTGCTTTCCGGCGGCAACAACTTCGCTCTTCAAGTGCGGGGAGATTCCATGGTGGATGAGGGCATTCGCGACAGGGATGTGCTCATCATCCGCAAGCAAGAATATGCGGACAACGGCCAGACCGTGGTGGCGCAGATCGAAGGAGAGGCCACGATAAAGAAATTTTACCAGCGGAACGATCAGGTGGAACTGCGACCAGCAAATGAGGAGCTGGAGCCCCTCGTGGTACCGGCCGATAAGGTGGAGATCATCGGCGTGGTTATTGGTCTGATGAGGCATTATAAGAGATGACGCATGGCGCATAGCGCAAAGCGCATAGCGTATTGAGAAAGGGGTGCCAAATGAGCAAGGTCAAATTTAGATTTCAGGATCTGGGAATCTGGCGGATGGCAATGGAAATCGCAGATGAACTATTTGACATCGCCGACGAACTCGAAGAAAAGCGGTTGTATCGTTTTGCCGACCAATTACGTGGGGCGGGAATGAGCATGTCGAACAACATTGCAGAGGGGTCCGGTTCGACTTCAAAAAAGGAGTTTATCCGGTTTTTGAACATTGCCAGACGGTCTACCTTTGAAAATGCCAACATATTGTTTTTGTTGAAAAGGCGGACTCTGATCGGAGACAAAACCCTCGAATTACTGCTCGACCGACTCGACCATTTATGCCGGATGGTCACTAAATTCCAAAATTCTTTAAAGTAAGTTCTTTTTTTAACGCTATGCGCTATGCGCTTTGTGCTCTACGAAGACATGATTCGAAATATCCTTCATCTTGATATTCGCAATTTCTGCATCGCCCTGGAAAGACAGCGGCAGCCTGACTTGAGGGATTGGCCGATGGTCATCGCACCGGGCCAAGGACGAACAGTGGTCCAGGCGGTCTCTCCTGAGGCCAGAGGTGAGGGAATCAGGCCGGGCATGGCCGTGGCTCGGGCTCGACGGTGTTGCCGCCGTCTGACCATCTTGCCTCCGGATTTCTCTTTCTACCGACAGGTCCAGGAGCGAGTAATGGCCTCACTGGGTCATTTCTCTCCTTTGGTGGAACCAGCCGGCTGGGGACATTTCTTTGTTGACATCACCGGCACTCGCCGTCTCTGGGGCACATTATTGGACACGGCTGATCAAATGCGACGGTTAATGACTCGAGATTTTCAACTAAATACCGCTGTTGGCCTGGCGAGCAACAAGCTGGTGAGTCAGGTGGCGGCCAGGGTGATCCGAATTCAGGAACTGTGTGATGTCTTTCCTGGAGTTGAGGCCTCGTTCCTGGCACCCCTTAGGGTGAATCTGCTTCCCGGAGTGGGTGAAGTAACCACAACCAGATTGCTTGCCGAACTCAATCTTCGCACTGTGGGCGAACTGGCAGCGGTCCCGCCGATGTTTCTTGGTGAGATATTCGGTGCTGCCGGGAAGAGACTTCGGCGCATGGCTCTGGGAGAGGATTCCTCGCCGGTGGTCACGCCTAGAGCTGTCCCCGCAATACAGGAAGAGATTCAATTACCAGAAGATGACAACCGCCGATCTCAACTATTGGGTCATCTTTACGGATTGGCTGAAGCATTGGGTCGGCGGTTGCGTTCCCAAAACCGCTGCCCCGGTAAACTGATCCTCACAGTCACCTATGCGGATTCCATTCAAGCCCGGGCGCACGAACAACTTGATACTGTCGGCTGTGAATTTCATCTGGATAGTGTCCTATATAGAGCGGCTTCCCGGTTGTTTGATCGGACTGTTCAAAGGCGTCTACGCATCCGGCGTCTTGCCCTGAGTGCGACTTACCTGCACCCTCCTATTGGTCAACTTGCCCTGTTTCCCTGGGACGATACCGCTCGAAGCAAAGAAACCGAACTGCTCAAGGCTTTAGACCATATCCGCAATCGTTATGGCGAGCACGGTGTTTACTACGGCAGAGTTCCGAGTTCCAGGTTGGAGGTTCGTTAATAGTTATACGTTATTAGTTATTCGGCTCTTCTTTCCTCTGATGAAGACGACTAACCTACAGCTTTTGGTTCCTAGTGCTTAGTGCCTAGTAGATGGATACCGCGTTCCGGATTCTGAGTTCTGTATGACATTCACTCATTTACACACTCACTCTTGTTACTCGCTTATGCGTGGTGCCAGTCAGCTGGAAGCCCTGGTTTTAGCGGCACGTCGACACTACATGACCCATCTGGCCCTTACTGACACCAACGGCTTTTATGGCCTACCAAATTTCCTCGAAACGGCGAGAAAACATGGAATCGCCCCCATTGTGGGAGTGCAGGTAACTGCTCGGGACGGAGAGGCGATATTGTTGGCCAGGACTCCGGAAGCCTATCCCCATCTGAGCGAACTGGTAAGCCGTCGCCATCTGGAAGAAACGTTCTCTCTGACGGCTGCCTTAGCCGAAGATCTTCCCGGTGTTGCCATCTTGAGCGCTGATCTGGAATTGCTTGCCCAGCTCCAAGGCCGGGCCGAACTCTACGTGGAAATACGGCCTGGATCAGATGGAGAAGCACCCTTGCGATTTGCCCGGGAGAAACAGCTTCCAAGAGTGGCCACTAATGCTGTCTATTTCGCCGATCCGGACGACTATTCTCTACACCGACTACTGCGCGCCATTGATCTGAACACCACACTTGCCGATTTGCCCGCGGATGAAGTCGTTCAACCTGGTCAGTGGTTAAAATCTACAGGCCAAATCGCAACACATTTTCCCCATTGCCCGGAGGCTCTGGCCGAAGCAATACATCTCGCTCGTCGCTGCCATACGGACTGGAGATTCAGTGGGCAGATCTTTCCTCACTATCGAGATCAGGAGCAGGATCACTTCCATATTTTGCGCCAGAGGTGCCTGGAGGGGGTGACGTGGCGCTATGGTGAGCTAAATTCTGCAGTGGCCGAACGTCTGGAAGAAGAGCTCTCTCTGATTAGGGACAAGGGATTCACTGACTATTTCCTGGTGGTGGCAGACATTGTCCATCAGTCACCCATCACTTGTGGACGGGGCAGTGCAGCCGCAAGCTTGGTGAGCTATCTGCTCGGCATTACCCACGTAGATCCCATCCGCCACCGGCTCTTCTTTGGCCGGTTTCTCAGCGCCAATCGGCGAGATTTTCCTGACATTGACGTGGATTTTCCCTGGGACGAGCGAGACGAAGTGCTCGACTTTGTTGAACGCACTTACGGGGGTGAACGTACCGCCATGGTAACCAACCATGTGGGCTTCCGCAGCCGGGCAGCGGTTCGAGAAGTAGCCAAAGTATATGGCATTCCGCCGGCGGAGATCAAACAGGTAACCAAACGGCTTTCCTTTTTCGGCCGGCCCACAAAAATTCAGGAAAGGATGATTCGCCATCCCAAATTCCGGAATGTGCACTTGGAGCCACCATGGCCGGAGATTCTCCAGTTGGCCAGTCGATTAAACGGCATACCTCGCCATCTCTCGGTACATTGCGGCGGCACCATCATTGTTCCCGATCAAGTCAGCCGTTATGTGCCGGTGCAGCGAGCCCCCAAGGGGGTGCGGATAATCCAGTGGGAAAAGGATCAGGCCGAGGCCGCAGGTCTGGTGAAAATCGATCTTCTGGGCAATCGCTCCCTGGCAGTGATCCGTGACACCCTGGGCGCCATTCGCGCCAACACTGGTCAAACTATTTCTTACGCCCAATTCAACCCCCTGGATGATCCTGCAACCCAGAGGCTAATCGCCAGGGGTGAGACCATGGGTGTTTTTTACGTGGAATCACCAGCCATGCGCCAGTTGCAACAGATGACCGGCCGGGGCGACTACGAACACCTGGTCATTCATTCTTCCATCATCCGTCCGGCTGCCAACCAGTACATTTTGGAATATGTTCGCAGGCTCAAGGGTGCTCCGTACAAGAGTATACATCCGCTGCTGGACGAAATACTCACCGAGACTTACGGTATCATGGTTTATCAAGAGGATGTTTCCCAGATCGCCATGAAGCTGGCTGGTTTCGATCCGGCCGAGGCGGACACCCTGCGCAAGGTTTTGTCGAAAAAGAGTAAAGAACGGTTGTCCGACTACCGCAACCGCTTCTACAAGGGATGCCGCCAACGCCATGTGAACCGCCGGGTGATCGATGCTGTCTGGGAGATGATTGAATCTTTCGGGGGCTATAGCTTTTGCAAACCCCACTCAGCCAGCTACGCCTTGGTGAGCTTTAAATCAGCCTATCTCAAGGCCCATTATCCTGCCGAATTTATGGCAGCGGTGATTTCCAATGGTGGTGGCTACTATTCCACCTTTGCCTACATTTCTGAGGCCAGACGTTTAGGCCTTCAGGTGTTGGGGCCGGACGTCAATTCCAGCGATATCAATTACCGAGGAGAGGGTCGAATCCTGCGGGTTGGCCTGATGCAGCTTCAAGGGATCTCTCGTGACATCCTTGAAACTATTGTCAAGGAACGAGGCCAGAACGGCCCGTTTCGCTCCTTGGATGATTTTTGTCAGAGGGTTGCCCCGGAACCTGCTGCTGCCCGCATTTTGGTTCAAAGCGGGGCTCTGGACTGCATAGCGGGTGGGCTCAATCGACCGCAAATGCTCTGGCGATTTTATGGCGAAGGCCGGGACAAAGCCGTAGGTGACTCTTTTTCCCTGCTGCCCAATGGAGCCGTCTCAGTGGAATGGCCGCAGGTTCAAGACTACGATCGCTCGACCCGACTATCTCACGAACGCGAGACCCTGGGTTTCATCCTCTCAGTTCACCCTCTGAGGCTCTATAGCCGGAAGATTGGTGCTAGTGGACGAAGAATCGTACCAGCGAATCAGCTCCACCGATACGTTGGGCGGTTGATAACTATGGCGGCCTGGTCCATCACCGGAAAAGAAGTGCTTACCCGCAACGGTGATCCAATGGAGTTTGTCTCGTTTGAGGATGAAACGGCTATCTTCGAGACCACCTTCTTTCCCAGAGTCTACCAGCGCTTCTGCCAGATCCTCGATATGAATCGTGCCTATCTCCTCACCGGCCGAGTGCAGGAACAACATGGGGCAGTTAGTGTGAATGTTGAAAACGTTCGAAGACTGTAAAGCTCTGAACGCGAAGCGCGGAATATCGAATAATTTATAACCAGTAACATTCGCTTGCCTCGTGTTCACCCATTTCGTTCCGTGTTCTATGATCCAACTTCAGACTGATCTGTTGCATTGCGCTGTCCTGCATGTTATGTACACATTTTCTTTGACTATGCCATGTTGGAGCCCCATGCCTGCAAATGATCAAACAACTGCATCTCAAATTAGCTCTGGAGCAGCGAGACCCGCAGTCTTAATCAATTTCAGCCTGTGTGTTTTTACTTTCACCACGGCGAATTGGATGCTCCATTCTTTTCTCCCCATATACATGAAAGCCCAGGGTATAGCTGACGGAGAGATCGGCAGTATATTGGGGCTTGTTTCCATATCTGCTCTCGTGTTGATGCTTCCTCTTGGCTTGCTCTCCGATCTTTTCTCTCCACGACGGCTTGTTCTCTTTGGCGGGTGTATTTTCTTGCTGTTCGCCGCCGGGATGCTCACGGCAAAAGTTTACTGGCAATTCCTGGTGGTTGCGCCGTTGGGGGGCATGGCAGGGTCCGCCTTCTATATTGTCCTCTACGCCCTATTTTTGAAAGTTATTGATAGAAACAGTGTAGGCAAAAAGATCGCTTTCTATCAGTCGGGAATGTACTTGGGTTTTGGTGTCGGGCCAGCTATTGGCGGGCTACTGGTGAGAGAGGGAGGTTTCACCGCACTACTTTTAGGGGCTTTGGCCGGAGGTTTGGTTGTCATCGCTCTCATTCTCAGACTGCCGGAAACTGAGACCTTCCGTTTTGATCTGGGCGGTTATCAACGCGATCTCCGTCAGAGTCGCACGCTGCTTTTCCTTGTTCTCGCCTTTGTTTATGCGACCCATTTTGGGGTGGAGCAGACGAGTTTCACTTTACTCATGAAGGAAAGCCTCGGATTCCCGGCTACACGCATTGGTCTTGTCTATCTTGCCATAGGCAGTTGGATGGCTATCATTGCTCCCTTCGCCGGGCATCGCTTTGACGCGGATCAGAACCTTCGTACCCTTCTTCTCTGCGGGCTCGTTATTTCAGGAATTTTTCAAATCGCAACCTCCATGGTGCCCTCTTTTCCTTATATGGTCGTGGTCCGCCTCCTCCACACAGTAGGCGATGTGATGATGATACTGTCAATGGGAGTGATGACCGCTGCATTCTTTCCCGGAGCCAGAATGGGCGGCAGCTCTGCGGTGGTATTTGCTACCAGAACCTGTGGCGTGTTTACCGGTAATATTGGCTCTGGCTTCATCAACGGCGCCATGGGATATAGCGCGAGCTTTATTGTCAGTGGTGGTGTGTTGCTCGCGTTCGTCATTTTGGCTGGTGCAGCCCTGGCCCGTGTCTTGGTAGTGAAAGATGATCTTCGTTCTGCAACCCGAATCGAACACACAGGCCCTCCACGCTACTGATCTGCCGGACAAACAAGCAGGAGCGGGCTCTGTTGGTCATTTGGCCATCTCGAGCTTAACCTGTTAGCCAGATTTTGCGATTTAACAAGAGTACTCTGGTGAGAATCAGAACAGTTAAGTAGTTGTAACTTCTATACTTATCTGGTTTTTTCCCTTTGGCATCATTCCTGCCTAAATATATGACCAAGGCAAAACTCCTTGTTCTATTGGCGAGTTTGCACGAAGGAGAGGCGCAAACAAAGAGGAGGCCTAGTGTGATTTTGACGATTTATTTTATCCTCTCAATTATACTAGTCTTTTTCCTACTGCTCCTTGTAGGGTTTATTCGCATGCTTTGGGCAGACAGCGGCGCAGTGGAAATAGACCTGTGTGAAATTGAAGGTCTAGAGTAAATAGGGGACGTCTGTGAAATTTTGATTTTCTTGTCTTTTCTTTTCGTGCAAGGAAAAGGCTCGAGTGTCCTCTTGATTCTGGTTTGCATGTATAGCACCGCTTCGTGCTCTTCCCAAAGTAGGATTCAACTTTGGTTCTACTCATGCATTAAGAGATGCAGTCACGCCAAACCAGTAATAAACTGTGTAAAACGTCTTTCTGCTAGGTCTCTCGGCTACAAAATACCACCACATTTTGTCAGGATTCAGTGTCTGTCTGGTAATCGGACTTTACATTGAGCCGTGCCTCACAAGGGCGAATCTGCATGCCCACGATTGAGTCATACGGGTTAGTCCTGCCACTCAATCTCATCCGTAAATCCTTGAGCCTTGTACCTTTAATTTTTTGCTGATAAGCTCAGACAACCCTAGGTATTCGAGAAAAATGCGCTAAAAATGGAAATGTGAGGTGAGCATGGAATTTCTTCAAAAGTGGTTACCCCAGATTTGGGCCTTCATGAATGAGTCAAGGGTGATGGGCGGCCTCATTATTGTTGGGACATTCTGCATACTGGCCTGGATGGTTAATTTAGTTGTAGAGCGTGTTTTGCTCGTCCTTACACGTAAGTCGAAATTCGATCTGGACGATGCAATTGTCAAGACTATTCACCGACCCGTTTGGTTAAGTATTGTGCTTATTGGCGCCCTGATCGGCGTCCAATGGATTTCTCCCCAGCCACCGTTCACTTTTATTCTAACGTCACTTTTGAAGACATTCCTGGTACTGATTTGGGCTCTGGCCATCAACCGGATGGTGTTGCAAATCATTGAAGACTGGATCAAACACTGGCGTGAATCGGGCCGGACTGGTATCGAGGTTATTCGGTTGGGTGGAAGTATTACCAGGATTGTGGTTTTTGCAGGGGCAATCTTTCTTTTCCTCTCTCTCTGGAAAATAAATATAACCCCATTACTCGCCTCTGCCGGTATCGCCGGTGTTGCCGTGGCCTTGGCTGCCAGGGAGACACTGTCCAACTTCTTTGGTGGTATCACCGTGCTGCTTGATCGACCATATAAAGTTGGGGACTACATTGTCTTGGATTCGGGGGAGCGGGGCGAGGTGGTGGAAATCGGTTTGCGCAGCACGAGGATTACAACCCGGGACGACGTCCAGATTTCCATACCCAATTCAATTATTACCAATACCAAGGTGGTCAATGAAAGCGCACCTGAGCCACGTTTCCGTGTGCGGATTAGTGTCGGGGTCGCTTATGGTACAGACGTGGACCAGGCGGAGGAAGTTCTTCTGACCGTGGCTCGCAAGAATCCCCTGGTTGTGTCGCAGCCGGAGCCGCGGGTGCGATTTCGCACTTTTGGGGATTCTTCTCTGGATTTTGAACTGTTGTGCTGGGCTCATAAGCCCCATGACAAAGGCAGGCTTATCCATGAGTTGAATCGGGACATTTACAAAGCATTCGAGCAAGCGGGAATTGCCATACCTTTTCCGCAGCGAGATGTCTACGTATATGAGCGAAGTGCAGGAAAGGTGAACAGTGACGGGTAAAGGGTGAACGGGAGGCGTGAGCCAATGGAATGCATCCTTCTTGGAAGCGGCGGCATGATGCCCATGCCGTATCGGCTTCTCACCTCTCTGGCGGTTCGCTTCAACGGGCGAATCTACCTTTTTGACTGCGGCGAAGGGACACAGCTAGGCTTGAAAAAGACCAAAATCGGCGTTCGGGGGCTGGGAGTCCTGGCAGTGAGTCACCTACATGCCGACCATTGCCTTGGCATCCCCGGTATTATGATGTTGAGGTCTCAAATCCTGGATCCCGACCCGCTCACCATCCTCGGTCCTCCCGGCATCCAGAAATTCATTCGGCAATCTCACGATAATCTGGGGTTTTTCCTGAATTTCCCGATCACTTTCATCGAATGGTCGTCAGAACTGGGGGAGGTAGCCTATGAGGACGACCAGATTCGGATCCTCTGGCATCCCGTGGAGCACAGCCGTTTTTGTTTGGGCTATCGTCTGGAAGAGCTTGACCGACCAGGTAAATTCAAGCCACATCTGGCTACAGCTCTGGGTGTACCCAAAGGTTCGCTCTGGGGCAAACTGCAGCAAGGGCAGTCCGTTACCCTGGAGGATGGCAGCGAGGTTGAGCCGAAACAGGTCTTGGGCGAATCCAGACGGGGTCGGCATGTGGCCTACGTGGTCGACACCAGACCAGCAAAGGCTATTTACCGGTTGTGCCATGAGGCCGATATCGCCTTTATGGAGGGGATGTTCCTTCCTGAGGATGGTGACCATGCAGATGCCAAAGGACATCTGACCGTGGTCGACGCTGCCCGCATTGCCCATCGAGCCGGCGTACGCCGGGCTGTTCTGGTTCACATAAGTCCGCGGTATAACCACGATCAGCTGGCCCTCCTGGCAGAGGCCGCTCAATCTCGTTTTGCCGGCGCAGAAATGGGGGAGGATTTCAAAGTATATGAAGTCCCATTACCAAACGATGATTGACGCATCCACCGCCAGGTCGAAAAACTAGCGGAGGGGTAAGAGACAGCAGGCAGAGTGTGGATTGCGGATTTCGGATTTATCAATGGTCAGAAGTCAGAGGTCAGCTGGCTGCTAGCAGCGGGCAGGATGGGTTTATTAGAGAATTCGTCAAATAGCTGAGTCATTAACGGTTTACTGTTCACCGTTCACCATTCACGATTTGACTATTTGACGACATACAAGGGAGTATCCTTTGAGCCGCAAAGGACGTTTTGGCAAATATGGCGAAGTCAAACGCAAGTGGAGATTAAGGAGAAGCAGGATTTATAAGGGAAAACGGTTTGGATCCAAGGCTCGTTTGACCGAAAATCGGAGACCTAAGAGACATAAGAACTAATACAGGGCAGGGGGTGAATACCTAAGGCCAGGACCACTTCTTCGTGCTGCTTGCTGACCGCTTGCCCTGAGCCTGCTTGCCCGCCGTCTTGTCCCGCCGTAGTCTTAACGAAGGCGGAAGCCTGGGCGAAGGCTGGGTCGAGGGGCTGCCAGCTGTCAGCTGAGTCCGTGGACTTCGATCCCCAAATGTCATATGATGCCCGTAACAAGAAACTGCGCTGGCAGTGCGGGAGAAATGATGGGTAGAAAGCCAAATCCATTGTTGCACGAGTTTCTGGACGAGAGTCTATCTTTTCCAGAAATCAATTGGGAAACTGTGCCGCTTGGCGTAAATCCAGCCGATGCTTGGGAGATGTTTGATGAGAACATTGAGGGCTGGGTACCAATCTGGTTTCCTACCGGGGATCTTCGGAGCGGCAAGACCTTTAGTGAGTTCGAGCGTGCATATTTCTTTAATGAAGACCTTGAAAGAATTCTGAGGGCTATGCGCCGCTGGCCCCTGTGGGGAACGCCAACGCAGAAAAAGCATGCGGTTGCCTACGCCCTGCTACAGTTGTTTTGCGAGGTGAACATGTTCTGTCCGAAGGTCTAGCGCATAGCTCAGGAACCAACAGGCAGCGAGCAGCAGGCAGTGCAACGCGGACTCGTGAATACGGATTTCGGAATGCGGAATAACTATCAACGCATAACTAATAACTAACAACGTATAACGTCTCCCCTATGAAGTTCGAACTCTGACCTTGAAACCTTTCGGAGCGATAATGATGTCCAATCTGTACTTTTGTAAGTATTTCCCTGAAGGAGTGGAGGAAGAAAACTTTCTGCTGCCGGATGCCAAAACCCAGTGGAACCCCTCAAGGGACATGACGCTCACCCACGTCTACCTGGATTTGGATGTGCAACTGGAGGCAAAGAAACTGGAAGGAACAGCGCACGTTACCTTCTCCGCCATCAAAAAGAAGCTTGAGAGTATATTTCTCGAGGCGCGCGAGTTCAGGGTTGACCGTGTGACGAGCCAAGATGGACTGCCTCTCCAATTCAAGCAAAATGACCGTGGCGTGCAGATCTATCTGGCTGAGCCAGTTGACCGGGACGGAAGCGGTACAGTTCGGCTGGATTACCGAGTGGAAGATCCGCGCTTGGGCCTTTACTTCACCGTTCCGGACGAGCAGTACCCGGAAAAGCTTTGGCAAGTCTGGAGCCAGGGACAGGACGAGGACAACAAGTACTGGTTTCCATGTGTGGATCACCCCAGAGAAAAGGTCACTAGCGAGATTCGCGTCACAGTGGATAAGCCATATGTGGCTGTAAGCAACGGTGTGCTCAAGGAAAAGTACGAAAGTGATAAAGGACGGTTGGTGTATCATTGGACCATGGAGAGTCCACACAGCATTTATCTTATCAGCCTTGCGATTGGGGCCTACACAGAATTGACGGACCATGTTGACAATATACCACTTTCCTTTTACGTCCCCGAGGGCCGAGAAGAGGAGGGCTACCGCTCCTTTGAGAAAACAGCAGACATCGTAAGATTTTTTTCAGACAAGACCGGTATCAGCTATCCCTATCCACAATACTCTCAGGTCATAGCCCAGGACTTTATTTTCGGCGGTATGGAGAACACCACTGCCACCACCCTCACGGAAATGACCCTGCATGATGAGCGGGCCCACCTCGACTTCACCAGTGAACACCTTGTGGCCCACGAACTGGCACACCAATGGTTTGGGGACCTGGTCACGTCCAAAAGCTGGAGTCATAGTTGGCTCCATGAAGGATTTGCCACTTATTTTGATCTGCTATACACCGAACATGCAGAAGGCGAGGATGAATTCTATTACCGTCTTCTGGAAAATCGCGAAACCTATTTCGAGGAGCACGATTCCAAATACCAGCGGTCGATCGTCACAAACGTGTACAGCCAGCCCATTGATCTGTTTGATATGCATTTGTACCCAGGAAGTGCCTCACGGCTGCACATGCTGCGAAGGCTTCTGGGGGAGGAAGACTGGTGGGAGGTCATAAACCTTTTTCTTACAAGGTACCGGGATTCCGTGGTGGAGACAGTAGACTTTGTGCGCTGTATAGAGGAGGTTACCGGAGACAATTACGACTGGTTTTTTGACCAGTGGTTTTATAAGCCTGGGTTTCCAGTTCTTGAGTGCTCCTGCGAGTACCAGGAAAAAGAGAGGATTTTGGTCTTTCACTTGAAACAGACCCAAGACGCTGATAAAAAAGCGGTCCCGTTCCGCTTTCCGTTGGTCATACGTCTGGTGGATGGTAATGAGGTTGCGCAGGATATCACCGTGCAGGTTGAAGCGCGGGAGCATAATTTTTACCTTCCTGTCGACCAGGAACCGGATATGGTCCTGGTGGACCCGGAGGACACCATTCTGAAGAGAATGCGCTGGAAGGCGGATAGCGGCAAACTCTGCAAGCAGTTGAAGAAGGCGAAAAACGTTTTGAAGCGTATCGAGGCCGCCGCAGAGTTGGCGAAAGTGGGTAGTCGAGAAGCTGTAGATGCTCTGGAGGAGGCCATGCAGCAAGACCCCTTCTGGGGGGTTTCGGCGCGTGCAGCCACGGCCCTGGGCGAAATTCGCACTGAGGAAGCCATGCGAGCTTTAATAGGTGGTGTGACGGCGCCTCACCCAAAGGCCAGGCGCGGCATCGTGAAGGCCCTTGGCAACTTTAAGGATGAGAAGGTTCTGCAAACCCTGAGGCCGCTGGCCGAAGAGGACCCATCCTATTTTGTGGAGGCCGAAGCTATTCATGCGGTTGCCCGCACCAAGTTAGAAGCTGCCTTTGAGCTAGTTGAGAAGGCTCTAGAGAGGGATTCCTTTAATGAAATCATACGATGCCGGGCCCTAGAGGGACTTGCTGAATTGGATGACGATCGGGCTCTTCCCTTGCTCTACGAACACGCAGTCTACGGAAAGCCTGAGTTGGTTCGGGCACAGGCACTGCGGAGCATGGGGAAAATGGGCAAGACTCGACCGCATAACAAACAAATTCTAGATAAGTTGAGTGACGCTTTTCAACCGCCGCCCGGCCCCAGGTCCTTCCGAGCAAAACTCGCAGCCATCCAGGCCCTGGAGACAGTTAATCGTGAGGAGGCCCTACCATTACTGCGGCGGGTGGCGGAGAACGAACTGGATGGCCGCCTCGTTCGCAATGCCAGGTTGGCTATGAGAAAAATAGAGAAAGGAAGAGACAAGGGAGAGGCTGTCCAAAAACTGGAGAAGAGGCTGGAAGATTTCGTCGAGGAAAGCAAGAAACTCAAGGATCGACTCGACCGACTCGAGGCACAAGGCAGCAGATAGAAAGTTGCCTAGTGCAGATCTCGCATTCAAAATTGCGGATTTTACAGCAATGAATATTTATTACCTATCACCTCATAACCTGTAACGTATAATGTATAACGTCTAACTGCCCCGACCTTGAACTTCGAATTTGGAACCGGAAACTAGATTTGCGTGTCTGTTCCTTTAGTATCATACGAGTTGAAGCCTGCTCTTGAATACTCTTGAGCTTTGCATTATGCTGAGAATAACAAGACACTCAGGAGGATGAAGCCGTTGGCATTACATATCAATGTCGTTGCAGACATTCAACTGCAAGAACCAATGCTTTTGGCAGCGTGGCCGGGAATGGGACACGTGGCCCTCAAGGCATTCACTTTTTTGCACGAAGCACTGCGAGCCGAGAACCTGGCTTTGGTGGAAGAACCTGATTACTTTAGGGTTCCTGGTATTTCCATACAGGACGGCTTGGTTCAGTCGGCCCTTTTGCCCCAGAGTGGTTTTTACTATTGGCATCATCCTGATGCCTTGGGCGATCTCATGTTTTTTGTCGGCGACCAGCAGCCAGTGGCTGGAAAGGAGTACCATCTGGCCTCGGCGCTGCTGGATTTTGCCGGTAGCTATGGCGTTAAAAGGGTCATAACTGCGGCGGCTATGCCCACCGCCATCAACCACTACCAGCGTTCCAGGGTATGGATGACAGCTACAAGTAAAGAGATACTTACCGAGCTTTCTCCTTATTGCGGGCGGGTACTACGAGAGGGGCAGGTATCAGGCATGAACGGTCTGTTGTTGGGTGTAGCAAAACAGAAGGGCATGGAGGGTTTCTGCCTGCTTGGGGAAATACCTTTCTACACCACTGAAATTGAGAATCCAAAAGCCTCCATGGCAGTTCTGCGGGTGCTCAATCAAGTGCTGGACCTTGAGGTGGACCTGAGAGAACTGGATGAGCTTGCGAAACAGACTGAAAAAGAGATAGATCACTATTTGCTTGAACTGCAGCAGCGGGAGCAAGAGGAAGAAAAGCAGACCGAGGACCAGGAGGGACCGGTCACGGTCCACTGATGTTAACACCATTCCATTTCACTTTGCTCATCTCTCATCTTTTGTTTAGCAAGTTGGCATTGTTCTCTGTGAGTTGAGATTCACGAAACCATTTCGCAAAATTGCAGAATGATAAATTCGGAATTTGAAACGACAAATGTGCTTCGTGCACAGTTCCCAGTGGTCACTTTTCTCGAGCCTCAATCCTTCTCTTTCGATCTCTAGAACGATTTCGTCTCTCCTAAATGCTCGTCGCAGGGTGGGTTGAGCATTTTGCGTTTTCCGCATGAGTCCATAAAAAGGACAGCTCCAGTGCCCCTCGAAGAAGCGGAACAGCAGATCAATCTCTGGTTACAGTTAGCCCACGAAGCTTATGGTGACAGGCAGATACCTCGAGCACTCCATTACTTCCACCTTGCCCTGGATTATGCGGAAGAAAAGGGGCAGGATCGCCAAGTGGCTGTGCTTTGCAGGGACCTGGGATTTGTCTATGCTCGCGAGGATTCATTGAAGAAAGCACTGGTACTATTGGAACAGGGTCTCGCGATCCCTGATGCCGAATTGTCGATTCGAATAGGTCTTCTGGCCAACAAGGCAAGCGTGCTTGCCCGACTGGGAGCATACAGGGCGGCGCTGTCGCTTCTGGAAGAAAGTTCCAGTTTGATCCGGTCCACTTGCGGAGATTTTGCTGAGGCACCAGGTGAGTTGGTCCACTCTTATGCTGCAATTGTCAGAATGGCAGAGGATTTGCGCAGGGTAGTCGACCTTCTTGACATGGGCGTCAGAGAGGATCGGATTCAGGTGGACATCAAAAGACATGATCCTCCGTGGTCGAGGGGTAAGCACTAAGCACTCATGCAGTGACACGGGGACGCGGAGACACGGGGAGACGGAGACAACATTTCGCATTTCGCATTTTGCATTTCACATTTGATCATTAGGGATAAAACACAAAAACTATAACTGATGCTCGTTACAAATGCTTAATGTGCAATGAGAAATGTGAGATGAGAAATGGCCACAGGCAGTAGGTACTACCTAGCAAGCAGCAAGCAGCCGGCAGCTGGCAACCGGCAGCACAATTCGGGTTAACGAATAACGAGTAAATGCAACTAATAACGTATAACTAATAACGTATAACTAATAACGTATAACTCATAACCATGGATGAACTCATACCTGAAACTTTGAACTCGCTAGGGGTGGGCATCCGGTCTACTCATGAAAGAACAGACTCCCAATAAAGAGACCTGTGCTTTGGTCAAACAAGAATACAAACCTGGCAGCTGTCTGGTTGAGGTCGATGGAAAGCGGCTGTTAGGCTGTCAGGCAACTCTCCG
>CP070735.1:910772-914810 GCA_020347625.1 Deltaproteobacteria bacterium | reverse complement strand
GTGCTGGACTCGAACCAGCGACTCTCTGCTTAAAAGGCAGATACTCTACCAACTGAGTTAACGGCCCACTCAACAAATTAGGAAGCCATTTTTCCTAACATTCATCCGTAGGAGTGTCAAGGCAATTCTAAATATCAAGTACCTCCTGTCGGGCTTTGCAACTAGGTAATTAATTAGTGCTCATCCGAAAACCCCGGTTTTCGCATGAGCGCCATCAGCGAACAGCTTTCAGCTCTCAGCAAAATACATTTAAAAACCTAAGGTTAGGCCGATCGCTAACAGCTGAGCGCTGACAGCTTCATCCGGGAATCTCTGATTTCCGGATGGACACTAATTAACATCAGCAAAACAAAGATTTTTGTCAAGGGGAAAGATCAACAGGAGTTTCCCCATTTTTTTTGTCTTTCAGCATTGTGTTGCCTGAGTCAGCCCCGAGCTGCAGCAGGGGTCTCTTCTTTAGTTCCGAGGCTCCGGCCTGGTCACTTCCAGCGCAGCTGCACGTGGGTGAAGGCGCCCCCTCCCTGTTCCCACCTCTGCTGCGCTTCGGCGGGCCAGGGGCTCCCCCACGCACAGCAGCGGAAGTGAACACAGGCCTCCCGCCAGTCACGTCAGAAAAGACCCCTGCAGCAGCTCGGTTTAGAGAAGCACAGGTCCAGTTTCAGATCCTTTCGGGTCTATCGGCCCATACACGCAGTTTTTAGCGCTTGATCCAACCTGTTTTGGGGAAACTCCTGGAAAGATCAAGCCAGGATATTTCATCAATAGAGCGTGACGGCGACCACCTCAGGATTTCAGATTTAAGGGTGTCTGAAGTAAACTGGTTATTTGAGTAAAAGAAGAATGAAACTTTAACTTCCATCGTTTATTTTGTCTTACTCGGTCTTCTGCAATCTCAAATCCTCAATCTACAATCTGCAATTTATGACCGTCCTTCAGCATGTCCTCGGGTGTCGGACCTACTGCTCAGGGATTGTGGTTGCGCGTGGCACACCCTTCTTCAAGGTCTCGCAACGGCAATTTATAAAACATTCGGGCTAGACAGTATTACGGCATGTTTTTTGAATAGATAACAATGTGTTATTAAAATAAATCTGCCCCGGACCCGAGGCTAAATCAGTTGAAATGGTATGGTAAAATGTTTATAGTTACACAAGTGCTGAACGAATAGCAGGAAGGGTCGCGAGTGAAAAAGGGCATCGCGGCTTAACTTATTTCGCAGAAATTTAACAAGCACAAACAAGGGTTGCCATGGCTGACAAAGAAAAAAAATTACCGGAACAGAAAGAGCTTGAAAAAGAGCTGAGCGATTACCTTTCCAAGAAGTATGGCGCTCGCATTAAGATAGTTTCGCCCATGATGCTGCCGAAGGCAGCTGAGGAACAGACTGAAGACGATCCCACGGCGGGCAGCGATGCTGTCAATAAGATCCAGTTCGACATGAAGCCGGAAGAACTGGAAGCTTACCTCAACGAATATGTAATCAAGCAGGATGAAGCCAAGGCCATACTTGCCACCAAGGTCTGCACCCATTTCAACCGAATAAAGCACGAGCTTAGAGGCAAGAAAGCCCAGGATCCCACCGTGGTGGGCAGGATAAAGAACAACATTGTCATGATCGGCCCCACCGGTGTGGGCAAAACCTACATGGTTAAGCTCATCGCTGACAAGCTGGGAGTTCCCTTCGTCAAGGGCGATGCCACCAAGTTCAGCGAGACTGGCTACGTTGGTGGTGATGTGGAAGACCTGGTCCGTGACCTGGTACATGAAGCCAATGACGATATAGAGTTGGCGCAGTATGGCATCATCTATGTTGATGAGATCGACAAGATTGCCTCCAGCCAAAATCTCATCGGTCCAGATGTCTCCCGAACTGGGGTGCAACGGGCCCTCCTAAAGCCCATGGAAGAGACCGAGGTTGACTTGAAGGTGCCTCACGATCCCATTTCTCAGATCCAAGCCATTGAACAATATCGCAAGACGGGAAAGCGGGAAAAGCGAATGGTCAATACCCGCAATATCCTATTTATCGTTAGTGGTGCTTTCAATGGTCTGCCAGAAATAGTCAAGAAGCGGGTAAAGAAGCAAGGAATTGGGTTCGGCGCTGACGTGTCCAGCAAGGATGAAGAAGAGTATTACTTGAAGATGGTAAAATCCGAGGATCTGATGCAGTATGGCTTCGAGAGTGAATTTGTAGGTCGCCTGCCAGTGGTATCAGTTTTCGAGGAACTCTCGGAGGAAGACCTCTATGAGATTCTCAAAAACCCAAAGAATCCGGTGATCAATGCCAAGAAGGCGGATTTCCGCGCCTACGGCATTGATATCCGCTTCGAAGACAAAGCCCTGAGGATGTTGGCCGCCAAGGCTCAGGAGGAGCGGACAGGCGCTCGGGGTTTGGTGAGTGTGCTGGAAAAAGCGGTGCTTGCTTTTGAAAAGAAGCTTCCTTCCACCGACATACGTTTCTTTGTGCTTACACCCGAGGTAGTAAAAGCTCCAGATGGAGCGTTGGAGGCCGTCCTTGAAAACCCTGACGCCCCGGAACTGGTTGAGCGCTACGAGAAGGTATTTGCAGAGGATAAAGCCGCGGCAACCCAGACTGTTTTGGAGAAGCAGGATTACTATCGGGAGAAATATGGCTCGGCTTTCACCGGAGAGCGCATTGACCTGATTGTTACCTGGCACGTGCTTTCGGGAATGACTTTGGAGAGTCTGTTTGAAGAAGTCGGCACCATGATCGGCGAGGTCAGGGACTTCGAGTCCACCTTTGGCAAGAAGAGGCGAGTTCGGATCCGTTTTGCCGAGGATGCCGTGGATGAGATTCTTCAAAGGGCAGTTACCAAAGGGGTCAGCGCTGACACCATCTGTCGACGGGTGTCCACAGATTACGATTACGCGCTGAAACTGATCATGGACAAGACCGGCCAGGAAGAATTTGTCATCACCAAGGAAGGAATCGAGGATCCTGAAAGTTTTATAAATGACATGATCCGAGAATCCTACGGCACCGGCGCATTTGCCATACCAGGCCCCAAAAAGAAGTAATTGAGGTCAAAGGGTTTTTGCATGATTGGCATATCAAAGCTGTACTGCGGTACAGTGGAACCGTCTGATGCACTCCGCTATGGGCGTCAGTCAAGAAGTCTTCCTTCTCATCTACTCCAGTTTTCCAGTGACAAGAAACCGGTTGTAGTCTGGAATATCACCCGCCGCTGTAACCTGAAGTGCGTCCACTGCTATGCCCATGCCACCGGGGAGGCAGCAAAAGATGAGCTCAGCACTGAGGAAGGAAAGGGTTTACTGGATGACCTGGCCCAGTTGGGCTGTCCGGTTGTGCTCTTTTCCGGTGGTGAACCTCTGGTTCGGCAGGATCTGGTGGACCTGGCTGATTACGCTGTAAAGCTAGGCATGCGGGCGGTGATCTCAACAAATGGCACCTTGATTACCCGATCCGTTGCTCAGACCTTGAAAGATGTGGGCCTGTCATATGTGGGCATCAGCCTGGATGGAATGAGAGAGGTCAATGATAGGTTTCGTGGAGTTAGAGGTGCTTTCGACCGCGCCATGGCCGGGATTGAATACTGCCAACAAGCGGGCATAAAGGTGGGTCTGCGTTTTACCATCAATCGGATGAATGCTGCAGAGATCCCTGCTATTTTTGACCTGTTGGAGGAGCGGGACATTCCCAGGGTGTGCTTCTATCACCTGGTTTACGCGGGACGGGGAAGCGACCTGATCGAAGAGGATCTCAGCCTCGAAGAGACTCGTGAGGTAGTGGACCTGATTATCGATCGCACCAGGGATCTGCACGAACGCGGTATGCCGAAAGAGGTATTAACAGTAGACAATCACGCTGATGGGCCTTATGTATATTTGCGCCTCCTCAGGGAGGGTTCGGAGCGAGCCCGAGAGGTGCTCGAACTATTGAAAATGAACGAGGGTAATAGCTCCGGTCGTGGCATCGGCTGTGTGAGTTGGGATGGCGAGGTGCACGCTGATCAATTCTGGCGACATTACTCGTTCGGAAATGTGCGCGAGCGCCCT
>CP070735.1:901186-910672 GCA_020347625.1 Deltaproteobacteria bacterium | reverse complement strand
TTGACGGCACCAAGGAATTTATCAAAGGACGCGATGAATTCTCGGTGAACATCGCGCTAATACGAAAGAACAGACCGGTTCTCGGCGTCGTTTTCCTCCCGGCCCTTGGCTCACTCTACTTTGCGTCTGAGGGGATCGGTTCTTACAAGCTGGAGGACCTTGAGGCGGTTGAGCAACTTACCGGTGAACAAGGGCAACCACAGCAAGATGAGGTGTTGCTGGATGCGGCGATAAGACTACCAATCCATCAGCCCCCTAAGAGTTCCAGGGACAAGGTCGTGCTGGTTGGCAGTCGTTCGCACGCCACAAAGGCTCTCACTGATTTCGTTCATCACGTTGAGCAGAGATATGAAAAAGTGGAATTTACTCCTGCTGGAAGTGCCTTAAAATTTTGCCTTGTGGCCGAAGGTAGAGCAGACATCTACCCGCGATTGAGTCCAACAATGGAATGGGATACTGCAGCGGGCCATTGTGTGGTGGAGCAGAGTGGAGGGAAAGTTGTCCGGGTGGTAGAGAGAAAGTCTCTCGATTATAATAAGCGGGATCTGCGTAACCCCCATTTTATTTGTATGGGAAAATACTCCGGAGACATACAGCTCGAGTCTATTTGATCGCTGGCTGGCACTGATTTTGAGGAGCGTTAGACTGATGCATTCGATCATAAGATCTATACTGATATGGACCTTGGTGGTGTTTGTTACTGCGGCCGGCGCCAGCGGCCAAGAGGGGAAAAGGAAAGAGGACAACTCGGGTGACGCTCCAAAAGAAAGTACGTCAGAACAGATACCGGCCAATTTACTTGTCACCCTGGTGGTCGGAGTTGATGAATGTTATGTCTTCTTGCGGCCCAGTATGGACTCGCCCTTCTTCGGCCCTTTGGTAAAAGAGGAAAAAGTACAACGGCTCGATGGGTCTGGGGACTGGCTTCGGGTGTGGATCCCGAGACTCAGGATCTCAGGTTGGGTTCGCAAGTACATGGTAGATGTAACCCAGAAAGAGAGAGGTGACCAGGGGAATGTCCCAATCGAACATCTTAGTACTCTCAAGATTGTCAAGAAAAAGGTAAATATCAGGAAGGCGGCCACAGTGAAGGCGCCGATTATCCTCCAAGCAGAGCGGGATCAGGAATTCCGGTTATTGGATGAGAAAAAGGGCTGGTATCAAATATGGATACCTCGCCTGAAGAAGAAAGGGTGGGTTGCAGCCCATCTGGTGGTGAAGCAAAGCAATAAATGAAGCATTCCAGCAGGCCAACTAAGTGACAAGTGTTTCCGCTATTTCAGTGGTTTGCCGGACTATTTCCTGGGCCGTCGCAGCATCCCGTTTTACGAAATCTCCTCCTGCCTTGATCTTAATCCGCGTCACGTTCGAGGTGATCTCTTTTAGCTCAATCTCGATTTCTATGTCGTCGTTCCCAGCGATGATCTCTTCACCGTGGTCGATTTCGCGGACCTTTTCCACCGGGATTTGCATTTTGCAAAGGGCAACCAGGAGAGCCTTCTTGACCCGGTCAAAGTCGTAAGAGGCGGTCTTAGAAACGGGTCTTGCCACGACGTATTCCGCGCCGGTGACAATGCCGGATCCTATGGCTCCTAAGACACCTACTGCGGCGGCACAGCCAGTGAGGGGTAATATTAGGGTGAGCCCGATGGCGAGAGCTCGAACCAACTTATTGAAGTTTTTTAGCATTGGTACCTTCTCGCTCGCTAGATCTGAAAGATCTTATCTTGGAGCCGCGTCTAAGAACTTCAACGGTTGGTTGGAGCAAACGATGTGCCAAAGTTGTAAATTAAATAGTTGTATTAAAATCATTTATTTACATGAAATAATACCTAATCTTTTTTATTTCATATGACCGCTTTAAGGCGAAAAGTGCCCAATTTCGTCACTCAGCTTCGCAGAAACCAGAAGAGCCGCTTCTCCGGTTTTAGCTTAGCTTTCCAATATGGAATCAAGTCGCTCCAGATCGTTGACCACTCGCCAGCTGCCGCCTCCCGCCTCAACACGCGCTTGCCAGTCCGTTACGCGCTTGTAGTATTCCCGTGGATCAACGTTGTCACTGCGCAGTTTCGTGACATTCAGTGCGACTACATTGCAGCCATCCACCTGAATGGGGAAGTTCCTAACGTGCCCTTTGACCAGCTCTTCCTTGAGATCGGAGAAAATGAGGATGTATTTCTTCCCCGCCCCGGACTCATTCAGATATTCCACCGACTGCAAAACCCCGCCGGTGATGTCGGTGAAAGCACTGCCCTTTGCAGTGGTGACAAACTCGTCCACTTTTTCCTTGAAAAGCCGCTTCTGTTGGTTGGCGACCGACGGACGTTGGTCAAATGTCATTTTGGCTACAATGTCTTTCTCACTGAAGCTGCCACTGTCGATGCGTGCGACCGCCAGCGTGTCCCCTGGCTGTAATGTCCCAAGCAGATAGTTGATAATCGCCTCTGCTCGTTTGAGCTCCTTTTTGTAGGTTCCCGAGGTGTCCAAAAGCATGTAGACGCCCCGGGTGTGGGTAGTGGTATCAGCACAGCCGCACAGCAGCATCGAAGCGAAAAGGATTAGAGTCAGAAGTTTTTTCATCACTATATTTCCTCCTCTACGATAATGTCCGGTTGATGTCTTTTGTCCCTAATTAGATTTTCCACCCACAGCGGCGGAAAAATAAACAGATCGTAGAGATTCACCATCAACTCTCCCAGATAGTGACCAATATTTCCTAGCAAACGGAGAACGAAAGCAAGCCAGCGCAACACGGCCGCACCCACAACCCCGATTACGGTTCGAGAAGATTGGACAAACGACTCAAGAGGTATGGCCACGAATGTCAGGGCAAAAGGCAGAACAAATCCCATTACCATCTGCCCCACTGTGGGTATCCAACTGTTTACCACTCCGGCTGTTGATTCTACAGCGGCGAGGGATTGTCTCAAGGCCTGCATGTCAGAAGCGATCTGGTCCCGCATGTAAGCCAGAGCCGCCTCAACACTTGCGAGGATCAACAGGATGCTGAAGGTGATCCAAATCATCCGAGTACGCATCTTGTCGTCCATTTGCCCTATGATTGGAAACAATCTGGTAATGCGCAAAGATTCCATCAAGTAAAGGCCCATGGCGACTTCGACCAGAATAATGACCATAGCGGCAACATTGGAGGTCTTGAAACTGCCGATATAGCTTCCGCCTCCCACCATTTCCGACATGGGGAGGGCAATTAGGTTGAAGTTGATCACTGCACCCCCTATTGCGATGAGTAGCACCAGCGCGGAGATGAAAAACTGAGTGAGGGATGAAGCCGTTAGCATGCGTGCCGACTTGTCTGACTGGGCTCTAATGTCTTCATACTCTTTCATCCGGTTGTCGATTACGTTGGCACGTTCATGTAATCCCGTGATTGTTTTGCCAACATGCTCTAAGGTTTGTGACAGCTTCCGCCAATAGGGCATCATTTTTTTCAGCAGAGTGTGACGTACTGCCACTGACTTCCGGTATTCTTCCATTGCACTCTTATACTGGGACAGGGTCGTTTTGTGGATTTCATTCAAGATATTCGCCACCGTAGAGTCCTGGGAAGGAAGATTTGCCACCGCCTCCACTGCATTTACCCACCCGGGTGGAGGTGGCGGTACCTCAGAGCTCTCCCGGTAATCCTCATCTATGTGTGTGGTTTGATCCGACAGAGCTTGATGGAGCGAGGGATAGCCACTCAGGTCGCGCTTTACCACCGCATTGACACGATGAAACTCCCGCTCAATCAAGCGCTCCACTGATTCCATCCCGGCTGTAAGCAGAACCTCCTTATTGCGCTGCACCAGTTTCTCTTCAGCGAGAAGCACTGACTTTGACATCAAACGGAAGGCGTTACGAATGACGCGGCTTAGAGAATAGATTGCTTTATGCGCTGGGGTGCGCGCAAGGTAAAGCAAAACCACCAGCACCACAATCCATATGAGCATGGAGAGCACTGGGGATCCCGGCCAGATAATGAGTAGTTTTGTCAAGGACATGGAAACCTCCTCTGGTTTTAGCGGTATTATTCCAATACCGATTGGCCTCCAAGGCCATTATTAAGTGGCAAAAAGGTTGCCAAAGAGAAAGCTTGATATGGCATAGTGTCTTTTTTCATACGGGAGCATACACAACTCGACGCTAAAACGTTTTGTCCGAATAAAGCGTGTCTAAACTTGGTCTCCAAGCGATGCTAGAAATGATCGATTAACTATTCTGCGCAGACCATACTGGCTGTATCCGTTCTCCAAGTGATGGCTTCATCTGCCCCATCAGCCAAATGGCTCTGCTTTATCCGCTGCACTTCAGAGCAAGATCCATACCAATCGATTGCCGTTTATGCAGGGTGAGTTAAAATAATGATCCGAGCAGGTCAAGAAAATCTCGGCAGGCGAAAGGAAGCCATTGAAATCCACCGCAGAACTGTCCTATAAAGAAAAGCTGATTTTCAAACGATCCTAGGAGGAATTCAGAATGCCACAAAATGTTGTCGTAGTCGGTGCTGTTGCTCTTGGACCAAAGGCTGCTTGTCGGTTCAAGAGGCTGATGCCAGATGCCAAAGTGGTGATGGTGGACA
Organism: Deltaproteobacteria bacterium; assembly: GCA_020347625.1. Lineage (GTDB taxonomy): Bacteria > Desulfobacterota > Syntrophobacteria > BM002 > BM002 > BM002. Next base: position 906,090 of record CP070735.1, on the reverse strand, counting down.
AAGATGACCTTATATCCTACGGAGGATGCGGCATTCCCTACTTTATCTCCGGAGATGTGAGTGACCCGGCCCAGCTCCAGGAAACCAGCTTTCACATGCTCCGGGACAAGAAGTTTTTTCGGGAAGCCAAAGATATCGAAGTTTTGACCAAGACCGAGGCGTTGAGCATAGATCGAAAGAAAAAGCGCGTTCTCATCCATAACCTTTTGACTGACGAACAAAAAGGGCTTCCCTACGATAAACTGGTACTTGCCACCGGCAGCCGTCCCAAGCGTTTGGACATACCTGGTGTCGAAATGGATGGGGTTTTAGCTGTAAATAATATGAATGCGGCGATTGCCATCAAGGATAGAATTGCCACCGGTCAGGTGGAGAAAGCACTTATCATAGGTGGTGGGTTTATCGGTCTGGAGATGGCTGAGGCTCTGACCGATATGTGGGGGATAGAGACTACTGTGGTGGAGATCACCGACCAGCTGCTTCCCGGCCTGATTAGTCGCAACATGGCCCAGATTGTCAAACATCACATGGAAGAAAAGGACGTCGATTTTCAGCTGGAGGAGAGGGTTGAGCGTCTTGAAGGTAAAGGAAAAGTTGAGGGGGCCGTTACCAGCAGGGGAACCATTGACGCGGATCTGGTCATTGTCGCCGTGGGCGCCGAACCAAACTCTGATCTGGCAAGGGATGCCGGTCTGGAGATTTCTCCCAGGGGCGGCATAGTGGTGAACAGCAAGATGCAGACTTCCGACCCGGACATATATGCCGGTGGTGATTGTGTGGAAGTGACCAATCTGATAACCGGCAAACCGGGCTACTACCCCCTGGGCTCCATGGCCAACCGACAGGGACGCATCATCGGAACAAATCTGGCCGGTGGAACTGCGGAATTTCCCGGTGCGGTGGGCAGTTTTGTTGTCAAAGTGTTTGACCTGTCCGTTGCTGCCGCTGGCTTGAGTATTGACGTGGCACGGCGGGAAGGGTTTGATGCAACAAGTGTCCTGGTGATCCAGTTCGATCGAGCCCACTTTTACCCCGAGAAGGACTTAATGACTCTGGAGCTTGTGGTAGAGAGGAACACTGGAAGGGTTCTGGGGATTCAGGGCGTCGGTCCTATGGGCGATGGCACGGTAGGCCGAATAAATGCCGTGGCCTCAATTTTGAAGTACAATCCCACAGCAGAAGACATCGGCAATCTAGAGTTGGCCTATTCTCCTCCATTTTCAGCGGCAATGGATATTCTCAATGCTCTTGGAAACACAGCAGAGAATACTCTCGCCGGTAAGAACAGGATTTTAGATGTTGACGAATTCGATGTGCTCTGGAAGCACAGAGACAAGGGGGATGTGGTCTTCTTGGATTGCAGAGGATGGGGCAATGCCGAGCCATTTGTAAACAAATATCCAGATCATTGGAAAAGTATACCCCAGGATGAGCTCCGTGCCAGGATGGCGGAAGTGCCCAAAGGCAAGAAACTCGTGTTGATTTGCAACACCGGCGTGCGCTCTTACGAGGCCCAGGTGACATTGGACGAGATGGATATAACCAATACTTGTAACCTGCAGGGGGGAGTGGCGTGCCTGAAGAAGTGGGGACTGGATCTCTAATTAGCAGGCAGCAGGCAGCCAGCAGCTGACAGAAGACAGAAGAGAGGCGAGCGCGAAGTGGTTGCATAAATAAAGGATTCCGTCATTCCGGAAGGCGCGAAGCGACTATCCGGAATCCAGATGAACAGATAGTCTGGAGAAGAGTGGTTGTTTAGACGACAAAGAGAGTTTGCGATTAAACGGTTGAGTTCTGGTGGTGTAATAACCAATTACTACTGCACCTCTGCCTGCGGTCACTGCCTTTATGGCTGCAGTCCGCAATGGAAAAAAGATTACATAGACCGGGAGACTCTGGGCAAGATTCTGCAAAAGATCAAGAGTCTCGGCTGCAACTCGATCCATGTGGGGGGCGGCGAACCTTTCCTAAACCCGGATGGGTTGAAGATGGTTGTCGAAGTGGTTCGCTCCTATGGAGTTCATCTAGAATATGTGGAGACCAATTCCTCCTGGTTCAATGGAAGAGGCTCAGCAATCGAAATCCTCTCATCTCTTAGAGAATCCGGGCTCTCCACCCTCCTGATATCCATGAGCCCATTTCACAATGAACATATACCTTTCTATAGAGTAAAAGGGGTAATAGAGGCGTGCAGGGAGACGGACATAAACATCTTCCCCTGGATATCCGAGTTTTACTCTGAAATCGATGCTTTCGACGATCGTGCTACTCACGCACTTCCAGAGTATGAAGAGAAATATGGGGGGAATTATCTCTCCAGGCTTCCGTCACGTTACTGGATCCATTTCGGAGGTAGGGCGCTTAAAACCTTTGCAGAGGTTTACGGCACGAAGAATTGTCGTGACATCATCTCCGCAAACAAGGGAGGTTGCAAGGAACTGCTTGATGTGAGCCATTTTCACCTCGACTTGTACGGCAACTATATTCCGGGGCTCTGTTCCGGTCTTGCCATCCGGTGCGATGATCTGGGAAGCAATCTCTCACCGGAGGATTATCCTCTGTTGACCACCCTATATGGTGAGGGCATTGCTGGTTTTTTTGATATCGCAACAACTGACTACGGTTTCCAGCCCTCGAAAGATTACCTATCCAAATGCGATCTCTGCTTTGACGTCAGGCGGTATCTGGTACTAGAGAAAAACGTCGAATCACCAGAATTACAGCCAAAGGGTATCTACGAGAACGTCTAAATTGGGGTCAGCTAAATTGGGGTCAGAGCTTGATTATTAATTTGATTAGCGGTTCTGTCTCTGCTAAGTTGATCTCATGGCATCACACTTCGCCATCCTCTTTTTTACCCCCCCAATTTTGACAACAATGCACCCGAGATGGTAGCTGCTTCTGTTGACATAAGTGTTTTCTGCTTTAACTTGTACTAACCTTCGGTTATTACACTAGCACTCACTTGTAATCCCATGAGCAGACATTGACCCTATTGAAAATAAGGAGGGCTTTCAATGCGCAACATCGCAAATTCGAAAATGGCATTCCTTGCAATCGTGGCTTTCGTGGCAGTGGCTATGATGGCTGTTTACATGAAAGGACATCTTGACGGAGACACTGGCAAGGGATTACAGCTGACGCCAGAAGCCCAGGCGGCGAAACTCAAGGTATCACCGGTGAAAGCAAGGGGGGACCGTGGCGTCTACTTTCCCAATACTGAAAACCTGGGTCGTGACGAGATGCGGATCATCTCATGTGGTACGGGCATGCCCAATGCGCGCCCATCGCAAGCTGCTACTTGCTTCCTTTTGGAGTTGGGCAATGGGGACAAGTTCCTCTTCGACATCGGCACGGCCTCAGCCGACAACATTGCTGCTTTAGAAATTCCTTACGACTTTCTCGACAAAGTGTTCATTAGCCACCTCCATACAGACCATTTTGGCGACCTCGATGCGCTATACGTTGGCGGCTTGATCAACGGTCGCGTGGGGCCGCTCCGGGTATGGGGACCTAGTGGAGATAAGCCTGAGATGGGTACCAAGTACGCCCTGGAGCATTTTAAAAAGGCTCTAACCTGGGACATTGTCGGAAGGGCAGGACGACTGCCAGCGTCTGGTCAGGTATTAGAGGTTCATGAATTCGACTACAGGGGCGAGAACGAGGTTGTTTACCAGGAAAATGGTGTCACCATTCGCTCCTGGCCGGCCAACCATGTCCTGGATGGATCGGTCAGCTACAGCCTGGAGTGGAAGGGCCTTAAGTTTGTTTTCGGCGGCGACACCTATCCCAATAAGTGGTATGTAAAGTACTCCAAGGGCGCCGACGTTGCCATCCACGAGTGCTTTATCACGGTTCCCGACTTGATCGAAAAGATGAACTTCCCTGTGTCCCGCGCCCTGAATGTGGGAACCCAGATTCACACGGCACCGCCAGCTTTTGGAAAGGTAATGAGCCTGGTAAAACCGCGGATGGCAATCGCTTATCACTTCTTCAATGACTTCGATACGGCACCGAAGATCGAGGAGGGAATTCGGAAAACCTATGACGGCCCCCTGACCTTGGCAGACGATATGATGGTCTGGAATGTCACCAAGGATAAAATCACAGTCAGGGAGGTCGTATTCAATGAAGACGTCTGGTCCCCCCCTGGGGCGAAGAAGGCGCCGCCGGTAGACCGGAGCATCATGCAGACCACCTCGGACTGGATCAACCAGCAAAACCTCGATCTCGGAGATATCATCCAGAAGATTTACGACCGGGCGAATAAGATGTACGGTACCGATGAGAAGCCGGACATATAGGATCTAGATGATAATTCGCAACGAGGATCGGGCTGCCCTTGTGGGTGGCCCGATCCATTTCATGGTAGCAATTATTTGAGTTCGTTAGTCCAGCACTTTCTGATCAGCTGTGGCCAGTGTAACCTCGCCGTTAATATGTGAAGTCCACACTGGAAAACTTGAACTTCACATATCATACTTTAATCCACAGATTGCCGTTCGAAATTCTGCTACCATATGTAATGTCCTGTCCGCCTTGTTAGTGGGTGATGCGGGCTGAGGAGGCTATGTTTTCAAATCCACAACGTGGGCCACGCGAAATATATCATCAGGAGGACTACCCCGCCAAATTAGATTAACCTGTTCCACCGCAAAGGACAGCGGTCCCCACGATGGTTGAAGTTGCTCCAGTAATTCTTGCAATTGCGCCCTCCCCTTCACCTGGCCCACGCTTAGATGTGGAGTGAAGCCACTCGGAAACCGGTTTACATCATAACAGTCTGGCACTATTTGCTGCAGAGTTTCTTGAAGACGCACCAGGGGCTCTGTGGGCTCAGGATCCAGCCAGATGGTGTAACTTTCCCGTTTATGCTCAAAAAAACTGAACCGGCCGACTTCTAC
>CP070735.1:890727-901086 GCA_020347625.1 Deltaproteobacteria bacterium | reverse complement strand
GTCGTTTCTTCCTGGGGCCGACACCGCCAATGAAAATCACCTGAAAAGATCCTCCCATCTCCAGCAGTTGTCCCATTATCGCCAATCAGACACCGCCTGTCCATTCATATGGATTCAGGAGTTTCCCCCCAAGAATTGAGTGCAAGAGCCAGTTTGGCCTGTTTTGGAACGAAAAAGCCTTCGCTGGTGTCTCTTGTGTCGTTCCGAGTCTCACGGTCTGGTCACTTCAAGCCCGGCTGTGACCGGGGGAAGCCCGCCCGCCTTGCCTGAGCGGCTCGCCATGGCGGGCAGGGCACCCCCTCCCTATACCCCGCGTATGATATTTTTGGGGAAACTTCGAATATGGAACGACGGTATCATTGGTGAAGCTGAGCGGGATGACCCCGTGACAGCCACAGCACTTTTTTTTGGAGGGTTGATCATCAGGCATTATTCCCTTATATTCCTCTCACCTGCATTTTCCTTCTCGTCCTATATCAGGCATCCAACTTTTTCGGAAAGCGCTGGTGCTCTTTTAACCTTCGCAAAGGAGAAAATCATGCTCTCGAGAATCTTGCGACTTTGCGTCGTTTTTCTGTTGATTCTGGGTGTGGGGTGTACCAAGGAGACCAAAGAAAAGCCATTCACCTTTGGCCTGCTGCTGGTTGGCCCATACAATGATCGGGGGTGGAGTCAGGCCCACTACGATGCTGGACTTTACGTGGAGAAGAAGCTCCCAGGGGTGAAGATGCTTTACCTTGATAAGGTGAATCCCGCCGACCGACCCGGGCTGACCTTACCCCAACTGGTGGATGACCTGGTGGGTAAGGGCGCTCGTCTGATTATAGCTAATTCGGACGATATGAAGGACGGGGTGCGGGAGGCGGCCGAACAACATCCGGAGATCACCTTCATTCACGTGTCTGGGGATGATGTCCTCACCAAGAAGGCCCCCCCCAACCTGGGTAATGTTATGGGCCGGATGGAATATGGGAAAATGATGGCTGGATTTGTGGCCGCTCTGACCACCAACACCGGCAAGATCGGCTACCTGGGCCCCCTCATAAATGAAGAGACGAGGCGACTGGCCGCCTCCGCTTATCTCGGTGCCGCTTACGGTTGGCGAGAAGTGCGTAAAAAACCCCTCGAGGAGTTGCAGTTCAAGGTGAGCTGGATTGGCTTCTGGTTCAATATCCCCGGTGTGACCGCGGATCCAACGCAAGTGGCAAATCGGTTCTTCGATGGCGGCTATGACGTGGTTATTTCTGGCATCGACACCACTGAGGCGGTGGTAGTAGCCGCCCAGAAGCTAAGGGCTGGCCGTCAGGTCTGGGCTATTCCGTACGACTACAAAGGTGCTTGCCAGGGCGCCGATGACGTGTGCCTGGGAGTTCCTTATTTCAACTGGGGCCCAGCCTATCTAGAACAGGTCAAGGCGGTGCGTGAAGGGCGCTGGAAGCAGTCGTGGGATTGGGATGGGCCGGACTGGAATAATATCAACAATGAGGACACCAGCGCGATTGGGTTTGTGAATGGCCCGGCACTCTCAACAGAGGTGGCGGAGAAGCTGAACAGTTTTATCCAAGGGTTGGCCACCGGCAAGATAAATCTCTTCCAGGGGCCTCTCTACTACCAGGACGGCTCCCCCTACCTCAAGGCAGGTGAAACCGCTACGGACAAACAAATTTGGTATATGGAACGACTTCTCAAGGGCATGGAAGGCGCAAGCAGTCCTAAGTAGAGGGATCATAGAACAGCCATAAACAATTTACCCCTGAACTCTGAACACTAACCACTAGCCTTGCGCCTTGCACCTTGTGCCCTACGCCTTGTTTTGAATCGATGACTCCTGTTTTCCATTGCGCCACGATGCCATTAAGACCTTTGTTTTTTGATTCTGGATACTTGATATGCGGGTAGAATTCCAAGATATTCACAAATACTATGGCTGGGTGCGAGCCAACGTGGGAATTAATCTGGTCCTAGAACCCGGCCGAATCTACGGACTTCTCGGAGAGAACGGGGCGGGCAAAAGTACCCTAATGCGGATGCTTGCGGGTCATACCCAGCCCAGCAAAGGGTGCATTTTATTTGACGGTGAGGTGGCAGACGGACTCAACCCGTCCCGCGCCCTCAATATGGGGGTGGGCATGCTCTATCAGGATCCCTTGGACTTCCCAGCCCTGAACATTTTCGAGAACTTCCTTTTGGGGGGCAGAAAACAAGCCAAGAAGCAAACCTTGCATAGACTGAGAGAACTGGGAGAACGTTTTCATTTTAGCCTGCCGCCCGGGGAGAAAGTCAGTGAACTGACGGTAGGCGAGCGGCAACAGTTGGAGTTGCTGCGTCTTCTGGACCTGGGGGTAAAGGTGCTCGTCTTGGATGAGCCAACCACCGGTATATCCATAACGCAGAAAGAGATGTTGTTTGCCACCATGCGTCAACTGGCCAAAGATAGGGGTCGGACCATCGTGTTTGTTACCCACAAACTGGCCGAAGTTGAGGAGCTCTGTGAGGAAGTGATTGTTTTGCGGCGGGGTAAGTTGGTGGCGAAACTGCAATCTCCATTTCAGTCAGACGAGCTGATCAAACTCATGTTCGGCTCCGAGCATGAGGGTATTGGCAAAACTCAACTGAGACCAGAGCTGGGCAAGGAGAAGTTCTTGCAGTTGCAAAACGTCCAATTGCTGGGTGATAAGTACACCCTGCGGGATATTTCTCTGCAGATTCGTCCCGGGGAAATCTTGGGTCTAGCCGGCCTAGAAGGGAACGGCCAGGAGTTACTTTTGCGTGGCCTGGCAGGTCTGGCTCGCGTGGGAAAGGGACGTCTCATTTTCGACGGTGAAGAATTTCAGGGGCGCCCCTATCTTAAGTTTCGCCAGGCGGGTATTCACTTTTTGCCAGCGGCGCGACTCGAGCACGGTCTCTTCCCGGATCTCAGTCTAGTGGAGCATTTTCGCCTAGCTTTTCCTGAGCGCAACGGCGATCACGGCCAACTGTTGCCCGAGGAAGGTATCAAGAAATTTAGCATCCAAGCTCAACTTTCCACCTCAGCCAGGGCGCTTTCCGGTGGCAACCAACAGCGCCTCTTATTGGCGCTAATTCCGACGCAAACAAGGCTTCTACTTCTGGAACATCCTACTCGCGGGCTAGACCATGGGGCGGGACAACAGGTATGGAGTCATTTGCTGGATAGATGCCGCCGTGATGCCGCCCTCATTTTCTCTTCTGCTGATCTGGATGAGATAAAGGCTCATAGCCATAGGGTTTTAGTATTTTATAACCGACAAATCATAGCCGACCGCCCCGTCCATTCCCTCGGAGTTGAAGAAATGGGTCGCCTCATGGCTGGTCAGGGAAGGGCGGTGTAGGATATGTTTCAAGCCGCGAGATTCGGTTTGTCCCTTGGACGGCTGGCGGCTGCTCTGTTTATTTCTTTCGTTATAACCACACTTATTCTTCTAGTCGCAGGAGCACCCCCCTTACATAGCCTTGTAATTCTCTTCGAAGGCGGGCTCGGTTCGGCTGCAAAAGTCACTCAAACAATTGCTGTCTGGATCCCCCTCGTTCTCTGTTCTTCAGCATTGCTTCTAACTTTTGCCCCCGGCCTCTGGAATATTGGCGTTGAGGGACAGATCATCCTTGGGGCAATTTTTGCCACCGGCTTTCTCCGTCCATTTCCCGCCGGAGGAACGGGCTTGCACCTGGTGGGCGCGCTCGCGGCTGGCATGATCGGCGGTGCTTTGTGGGCCTATCTCGCAGGAGTGCTGAGGACTTGGGGCAGGGTGCATGAAATCTTTGGTGGCCTGGGATTGAATTTCGTCGCTTTGGGTCTCACCCTCTGGCTCATATTCGGGCCATGGAGAAGGCCTGGGGTTGCTTCCATGAGCGGTACCGAGCCGCTCCATCATACCCTCTGGCTCAAGGGTCTCAAAGGGTTGTCCCTAAATCCGGTGAGCTTGGCGCTGGCAATCCTTGCCATTTTTTTTGTTATCTTTCTACTCCGTTTCACCCGGTGGGGGCTCAGCCTGAAAGCGGTGGGCCAAAATCCAGAGGCGGCTTTGCTTTTCGGTCTGAAACCGAACAGACGCATCCTTGAGGCCATGGTGGCATGTGGGGCCTTGGCTGGTCTCGCCGGCGGTCTGCAAGTCGTGGGTGTCTACCACCGGTTGCTGCCGGCCATCTCCAGCAATTACGGCTACACCGCTCTTCTGGTGACGATGTTGGCCTCATTCCGGCCCCATCTCATTCCGCCAATCTGCTTGTTTTTCGCTGTTCTAAATGTGGGCTCCATTCAACTTCCTCTCCAGCTCCAGCTGGACTCATCCCTGAGTGGCGTCATTCAGGGGGTCCTTGTACTGGCCGTCTTTCTCGTTCACGGACTCGAAGAACACTTTCGGCTCCTGCGAAGGAAGAGATAATGGATTATCTGGCATTGACTCTGGCTGGCATCCTTTCGGCAGGTGCGCCCCTCGTTCTAGCAACCCTGGGAGAAACGTTGACCGAACGTGCCGGGGTCATAAACTTGTCCCTGGATGGCACCATTTTGCTCTCTGCCATGACCGCGTTCGCGGTGGCGTTCCTCAGCAACAATCCTTGGTTGGGCCTCCTGGCGAGCGTGGCGGTGGGTATTGCAACCGCCTCTATTGTGGCGCTGATGGGACCAGTCTTGGGAAAATCTCAGCTGGCTGTGGGTTTTATTCTCACCCTTTTCTGTCGGGATTTGGCCTATTTTCTTGGCCACCCATTCGCCCGACAACTGGGACCTGAGTTACCTGTCTGGACCATCCCCGGCATTCGTGAACTGCCATTCATTGGTCAAGTACTGGGCCACCACAGTCCTGTGGTTTATCTGAGTCTGATCCTCACCGTCTATCTGTGGTGGTGGCTCTTTTCAACGCGATCCGGCCTCGATGTCCGAGCGGTTGGAGAGGAACCCTGGGCCGCCTTTGCCAGGGGTATCAAGGTGCAGCGATTGCGGATTGTCTATACCTTGATGGGCGGCGCTTTGGTGGGGCTGGCCGGAGGGGCCTTTTCACTTGCAGTTAAGCCCGGGTGGGGGCGGCCGCAAGGAGCGGAAGGGGCTGGTTGGATTGCTCTGGCTATTGTCATCTTTGGGGGCTGGCATCCGCTGCGAGCCGCTTTGGGAGCTTATCTGTTTGCCACGCTTCAGGTACTGGGGATCCATTTACAGGAGCAGTTGCCCGGACTGCCGGCGCCGTTGTTTCAGGTGGCGCCTTTTCCGGTGATGATTCTGACTTTGCTCTTGGTGAACGTTGGAAAAGCGAGTTGGTTTCAGGATTTGACCTTCCGCTACCCCGGCTTGAAAAGATGGCTGTCCCGCTGGCAGGTGACCGCTCCGGCAGCCTTGGGCACAGACTTCAGGCCGGAAAAAGAGACTTGAGGATGCATTATTTAACAGTCTAAAATGACTCGAAATACGTATTATGTTTAATTCGGGGGAGTACTTTAGGGCTGAGCCATTCCCGCTTCGATTGGCCGCGATGTTAACGGGGGAGGTGAGTCCACCTGAACACAATGGACACACAATCTATGAGGACGAGGTTATTCTACAGGGGCCGGATCTTCGATGTCTAAATCTTCGCGACGCGCTACGGCCTCCACAAAATAAGCTGAAGAGCAATTGATGATGCGGTTCAATCCATCTGTTTCGATCTTTACCAGGGGAGACTCGTATGAGATGACCTCGCCCGTAATGTTGATATAATCGTGCTCCCGACTGAAATAGAAGGTATAGGTCTTACCCTTTTCGAATAATGCTGGCATTTTTAACCTCTCTTTTCAGATTTTGACCATGGGATTCTAGCACATGTCCTCAAATTTTATAAGTAATTTCAACAGGTCATTTGTCAGCAGCTTTGCACTTCGAAGTTGGGGTTAATTATTAGCTTGCCTTCCAGCATTGATCTTCCTAACATGTGCAAGATCCGGTCCAGAATATCCGAATATAGAGTGTGAAGGAGATTTCTATGCGGGTTCTCATTTGCGATGGGCTCCATCAGCAGGGCGTAAAGATTTTCGAGAAGGTCAAGGGATTGAAGGTGGAGGTGCATGATCGGCTGGAAGCCAACGAGCTTTTGAAGGCGATCCGGACCTGCGAAGGCGTGGTGGTCCGCAGTCGCACCCAGATCAATCGCAAGGTTCTGGAACGAGCATCCCGCCTGCGGGTAATCGGCAGGGCCGGTATTGGTGTCGATAATATAGACATCGAGGCAGCCACCCATCAAGGCATTCTGGTGATGAACACACCGGGGGCCAATGCCGTTGCCGCTGCTGAACACGCACTGGCCCTGATGATGGCGCTTTCCAGACATATTCCTCAAGCCGATCAGTCCGTTCGGGCCGGAAAATGGGAAAAAAAGAAGTTTATAGGAACCGAGCTCTATAACCAAACCCTTGGGATCATAGGCTTGGGACGCATAGGTTCCATTATGGCCAATCGAGCTCAGGGTATGAAAATGAGGGTATTGGCTTACGATCCTTATGTCTCTTCAGATGCAGCCGCCAAGCTCGGAGTGGACTTGGTCTCTCCCCAACAGCTATTTCGGCAATCTGACTTTATCAGTATCCATACGCCATTCACAAAAGAAACCAGGGGACTGCTGGACCAAACTGCTTTCAAAAAGATGAAACGGGGCGTGCGCATCATTAATTGCGCCCGGGGGGGAATCATTGATGAGGCTGCCCTCTATGAGGCCATCAAAAAAAAGAAAGTTGCAGGGGCTGCACTGGATGTCTTCTCACAAGAACCGCCGGCGGACAATCCACTACTCTCCTTACCACAGGTTATAGCCACCCCCCATCTGGGTGCCTCGAGTGAACAAGCCCAGATGAATGTGGCCACTGCTATTGCAGAACAGATGGTAGATTATCTGCAAAGCGGACTGATCAGGAATGCGGTGAATATGCCTTCCATGAGCCCCACAATGATTGAGCAGATGCAGCCCTACATGCTGCTGGCTGAACGGCTGGGTCGTTTTCTCTCTTGGTATTTTCAGGGCAACGTACGCCGGCTGAAGGTAAGCTATGGGGGTGATCTGCGGGAGCTGGAATTGGCTCCTGTCACCAATGCGGCTCAGAAGGGTTTCTTGGAACGAGCCCTCGCTGAAGAGGTTAACCTGGTGAATGCGCCGGTGATGATGCGCAGTCGGGGCATCAAGGTAGATGTGACCACCACCTCCGAGGCCAGGGGATACACGGGGCTGATAAGCCTCTCTGTAGTCACCGACAAGGGTGAGTCGCAGGTGGCCGGCACGGTTTTCCCAACGCCTGAATGCCGGATTGTCGGAATCGACGAATATCGTATGGAGGCCCCCCTAGAGGGCCGCATGTTACTGATTTCCAATTACGACCGTCCCGGTGTCATCGGCTTTATCGGTACGACGCTTGGTGACCATCAGGTCAACATTGCCGACATGCACCTGAGCCGAATTCGCAGTAAAGGCACGGCCATTTGCCTGGTCACCGTGGACAATCCCGTTACCCCAGCGGCTCTGCAGGCCTTAAAGGAATATGAGAATATCATCGAGGCGTCGATCATCGAGGTTTGATATTAAAGTAATTCTCAATGCTTAGTGCTTATCAGCGTTTACTCCATCCCACAATCTTGGCTAAGACTACTGCTGCCAGGTAGGAGGTCACCGCCAGTCCCAGGACCATCCTGAATCCCAAAGACATGGCAAGGATTACCGCAAGCGGGGCGGCTGCCACCGAGGCAAAGCCATTGATGCCCCAGGCCCAGGGAAGGAGCCCCGGGGACCACTGTTCCAGAAGGGTCATACCGGCCGGAAACGGCCAGCCCATAAGGAAGGCCAGTGGTGCCAAGAGGGATAGGGTAAAAAGGAATCGGCCGGTGGTGTTCCAACCGGAGACAAGACCAAGCAATGACTGGCTCAGCACAAGGACGAGGGGGGCGACTAAGGCGATACCGAATCCCGCAACCAAGATGGCTCGCAGCGGAGAACTCACCCATTTCTGGCTGCAAAGGCTGCCGCAGCCAGAGAAGAAAAGAAATCCACTTAAAACAACTGCCGCAGAGAGCAAGGGATCACCCATTAGCAGAGTGAAACGCTGCATCAGACTCATTTCCAAAGCCAGGAAGCCCAAGCCGATTAAAAGGAAATAGAGCAGGCCTAGACTTCCACCCGCGGGTGAACCGCTGTGTCGGGCCCAAAAAAATAAGGGAAGAAGAAGGAGGAGTAAGGCAACTGTCACGATTTGCCCAAAGGAGATTACCAATACGGCGTAGCCAAGCTCCAACCGTTGAAACCAAAGGTGGCCGTGACTTTGTATGAAGCGGGGCAGGGAGCGCCAGCGGAAAAAGTCGAAAAAATAGGGACGGTCATCGGTTGCAGGACGGATATGGTAAGCCCAATTTTCAAAGAACTCCTCCCGTCCAGAGGAAAAGATCTTGTTGGCCGCCAGTTGGTAATAAGAACCCTTTACTTCGGCAGGACCAATCAGCCGGTTAAAGGGTTCTCTACTCCCGGGATCGAAGCCGGATAACGTGTCAATGTCAAGCCAGAGGCGATCGCTGATGTCGACCACCTCCCGTACCTGTTTTGAGCGGAAGGGTTGGCGGCCAACAAGGGTACAGACAGCCAGATGGTTTCGCAGCTGGGCAATATGCTTGGTTGTTTTCTGGACCCCGATCTTTTCCAGTGCCTCCACCAGGGTGGCGAGGATCTTTATGTTATCTCTGGGCGGTGACTGCAGGCCCCTGGTTATGGATATGAGACCTCTGTCAGAAAGGTGCTCCAGGCAGCGAGCCATTCCCTCCACAGTCAACAAATAGTTTTCATGCAATGAGAGGAGGCTGCTTACACCGGCCGCCATTCCCTCTGTACCCACCACCTGGATAATGTCAAAATGTTCCTTGGCGTACTCCAGATAGTGCCTCGGTGAAGCCACGTGAACCTCTAGGTCGCCACCCTTGAAGCCCCGTCCCTCAATGTCTGTTAGGGAACTGCGGAAAAGTTCCAGTATCTGAGGGTTTTCCAACACTACGGTTATTTTTGCTGCACTGAAGCGCCTGGCAAGCCAGACGTTGATACCGCTGGTCTCCCCCAGGAGCAAGACCCTGGCACCTGGCAAAAGACGATAGGCCACCGACATGGGAGTGTGGTCAAGGATCCCGGCTTCTGCCGCATCTTCAATGCGAAATATGGGGCCGGCGATGTCACCATCAGCCAGCAGGAGGGACTGGGGCGGGGGTGGTGCGGTGGCTGTAAGCCCTGCAAAGAGGGTGTAGTGCAAGCGAGGGGAGGAAAACACATCCAGCCTACCCCGCGGTCCATTGCGGGTGATTAGGTGTTGGGCGTCTCCTTGCTGCTGCCAACGCTGCAGCTCTGCCAACATCTTGTGGGGGTCGAGGCTCATGGGCACCGACAGAAGCACTATTTCCACAGTAATGAGCAAGCCGACGAACAGGGGGACACCTTGTCTTCGCCAGAAACCCCTAAGCTCAGACCGCCAGAGGAAGACAGCAGCCCAGACCATGACGGCGGCGGCCTGAATGAGTCGCGCCGGAGGTAGGTACGCCATGAGGCCTAAAGCAAAGATGGGCCCAGCGCCACTGCCAAGAAGATTTGCCCCGTAGACAAGATGCACAGAAGAGGAGAAGCGCATGAGGGTAAGGCCGATGAGGACCCCGGCGAGAAGAAAAGGGAGAAAAATCAGGACTTGGTAGCAGAAGAGGTAGAACACTTGCTCGCCGCTGTAAAGCATATATCTCATGTTGAGGGGAAGTGTTTCTGCCAGTCTGTAGAAAAGGGTAATGCTCAGGGCGAGACCAAGGGTGAGACCACGGCTCCAGCGCGAAAAATGCGGTAGCAGTCGGGGAGTGAAAAATCCAAGCCAGGTACCACTGGCTCCGAAACCCAGCAGGGCTAGTCCGACGACTAGATAAGCGAAGTGGTGCCAGCGGGAGATGGACAGGGTGCGCATTAAGGCTAGTTCCAGCCCAAGCACCGAAGCGGAGATTATCGCCACAGCAACCAGCTCCCGCATATGTGGCTTGCCGCGCTGGGAGTTGCTATTTTCCAATTTCAACTCTTCAGTGGTCCTGACTCTAGATCCTTGCATGCAGCTCATGTAGCTGGGTGCTTAGCAATATAGCAGACAGAAACTAGGCACTAAGCAGTAAGCACTAAGCACAATGACCAGTTAACTGGAATAGCTCTTCAAGTGCATAGTGCCTAGTTCCTAGTGCCTAGTAGCCTCCTGCCCACTGTTAAAAACGCTGCGTGGTTATAACTCCTGCAGTGACCGCTGATTACCTTGTTTTTTGAATGGCGCCGGTCATGGGGACAAAACGCACCGGGAGCAGTTCTTCTGTTTGGACTTTTCCCTCTTGGTCCT
>CP070735.1:885782-890627 GCA_020347625.1 Deltaproteobacteria bacterium | reverse complement strand
GTGGATGTGGTTGATTACACCACCCCGGTGATTGATGACACCTGGTCCGAGTGGTGGGAAGACAAGCGAACCAGCCTCGACGGCCAAGCTCTGCCGGACACCTACTTTGAGGCAAAGGACGGCTGGAGACTGGAACAGGAGCTAATTAACGCCATCACCAAGATCCTGGAGCGAGCCAACTCAGGTACGGCGGTCTCGGTGCTATCCACCTCGGGTGAGGGCGAAGGTGCCCTGTACCAGGCCTATTTCAGGCCAAAGTCTTCAACAGCCACCGAAGAGGTTCACTGGACCGGTTACCTGCAAAGTCTCTGGATTGACGCCTATGGTAACCTCCGGGAAGACGTGGGCGTTCAAGGAAAACTCGAACTTGGTACCGACCCCATCGTCACCTTTAACTATGACCAAACCAGCGGTGAGACCCTGTTTAAAAGACGTCAGGTCTCAGCAACTGACATATATGGGACACAATCCACTCCCACCACGCATCTGCTTCCAGAGCTCAGTCCCCTGTGGGAGGCGGGCGACCTTTTGGCCAGCCGCAGTGCCGACAGTCGGACCATATATACATTCGTAGATCTTGATAACGATGGAGAGGTTGACAGTAAGCACCCGGCGGACAGCGGCGAGTTCATCTACTTCAGCACGAATAATAATAACGATGCTAAATTGCAGCGCTTTCTGGACCTGGCCGAAGACACCAACACCCCAGAGATAGAGTTCGCTTATCTTGGTCTCGACGAACCGACTCGGGTGGTCAACCTGATCAACTACATTCGCGGCGACGATTCTGTACCTCTCAACACCGATCTCAGGAACCGTACCTTGGGCTCAAAAGTTTATAAGTTGGGGGACATTGTCCACTCCACCCCCACGGCGGTGGGACGCCCGGTGGATAATTATGATCTCATCTACAAGGATGAAACCTATAAGGAATTCTATCAACTCTACAAGAACCGGGAAACCGTGGTCTACACCGGAGCCAACGACGGCATGCTTCATGCCTTCCTGGCGGGGGTTTTCAAGCCGGGTGACAAGTTTACCGGCGACAACGCCGAATTTATTGTGGATAACGTCAAATACCCCGATTTGGCGGCGGGTGACGAGATCTGGGCTTACATTCCTCAGAACCTCCTTCCTCACCTCAAATGGCTGGCAGATCCCGCTTACATGGATGGCACCCACGTCTACTACGTGGATCTGAAGCCGAGAATCTTCGACGCCCGGATTTATGAAGGCGCTATTAATGCCGGTCATCCCTTGAATTCACTATGGACCACGGGTATGAACAATGCACAAAGAGACGCCCGACCCAACGGATGGTGCACTGTGCTGGTGGGTGGCATGCGCCTGGGTGGCGGCAGTATCGATGTAAACGGTGATTGGAACGGCACTGGCGATGAGATCAAAACCTTTGCCAGCAGTTATTTTGCCTTAGACGTCACCGATCCGCAAGACCCCATTCTCCTGTGGGAGCTTGATCACAGCGATTATCCCGGGCTCGGCTTTACCACCTCGCTTCCAGCGGTGCTCAAGGTGGAAAAAAGGAGTATCATTGCAGGCAGTCCGGATATCGTCGATGTTCTGGAGCGACACTGGTACCTGCTCTTTGGCTCTGGTCCCACCACTTACGACGGCGACAGCACCCAGAGAGGTAGTATCTATCTGGTGGATATGGCCTCCGGAAGGACGGATCTGGCTGGCTATTATAAGGGGCGGATCTTCACCCATCTCACGGATGGAAATGGCATTAATGATGTCCTGTTGAATGACCAGGGTTTTATGGGTTCTCCGGTGAGCGTTGACCTCAGCCTGGACTATTCGGTGAATGTCGCTTACATCGGTGAAACCCATGCGACCGGCCCGAACACCTATGGCGGAGGACTTTATCGGCTCCAGGTTCCCACCACAGTTGGCACCGCCAATGGCGAACCGGTCTTGCTCTATGACGTTGATCCGGACAAGTGGGTTCTCAGCCACATGTTTGATGCTGAAACTGCCCTGACTGCAGCACCTGCTGCAGCAGTGGGCACGGTGGACTCTGGTTACAGTCTCTGGCTCTACTTCGGCACCGGCCGCTACTTATCATCTCAAGACAAGACGGACACCAGCCAGCAGTTCCTTTTCGGTGTAAAGGATCCCTATTACAACTCCCTGCTCGACACTGCAGACATGAACACCCTGCTCAATTCGGAGCCATTTACAAAGGCTGATCTTTTCAAGACCACTACTGTGAAGGTCTATACCGATGGTACGATTACAGCAACGGATGTGACGGTGCCGGCCACCTTCGACCAGCTGAAGGTCTTGCAGGACTTTGGTTCAACCTATCAGGTCGGCTGGTACAAGGAGCTGGAAAGTGGCGAGCGAATCCTCAACAAGCCCTCGCTGCTGGGCGGTATCCTGCTGGCGCCCTCTTTCATGCCCAATGAAGACGTCTGTGCCTTCGGAGGCAGCAGCTATCTCCATGCCCTCTATTTTGAAACCGGCACTGCGTTTTCCAGAAGCGTCGTCGGGGAGGAGGCAGAAGGAACCAAGGATAAAGTGTTGGATAAGATCGATCTGGGTCTGGGCATTTCTTCCAGCCTGGGTATCCACGTGGGCCGCGAGCACGGTGCCAGGGGCTTCATCCAGCAGTCCACCGGCACCATAACCCAAATTGACATGCAGCCGGCTTTCAACGTCAAGAGCGGCTTCGTGAACTGGCGTGAAGTCAGATAGGGGGGAAGGTTCATGTTAACGCGTAAGATCTGTGTGGTTTTCGCACTGGCCCTGCTTCTCGGAGTAAGCCAGGCAATGATTGGCGCAGATAGTCAAGCGCAGTCCAAGAAGCGTTCAGGGTATGTCATCACCGAAACGCTTCAGGTTATGGGCAAAGGGGTTGACTATATTGTGATTGGTGAAGAACCCCTTTACGTGGCGCCGGAAGTTACGAAGATAACCGACCGTTACGGGGCGGCCATCAGCCTGGAGAAATTGCGCACCCCCTGTCTGGCCGAGGTTACCTATGCCAGGTGGATGCAGGGGGTGGAAAAGCTTCCGGTTGTTATTAACCTGAAGGTAAAAAAAGTGAAATGGGGGGCCACCAAAAAAGAATCCCAAGAATAACAAAACGCACTGACAAGGGGGTGATTATCAAAGAACATTAGCAAGTGAGACCTACTGCTGATTCATGTATTTTCTAAGTAAGGAGGGGCGCCATGGATGAGAGAGTTTTGAGGAAAAGTCTTTTGTGGTCAGTGATCATTATTCTGGTCGCTGTCCTCGGCATTGCAGTTACACCTAGTTTGGCAATAGAACCGAGTTACACCCTTCAGCAGCTGTTCGACAAAAGCAACCCAATCCAGATCCGGATCGACAACCTCATATTTGAAAATTTTGTCGAGAAATCTAACGACATACATGAAAAATCCCTTTACGAAAAAATTTCTGTTGAAAAAGTGGGCGTCGGGACGCTTAACCCCGGACTCAAATTCATTCCAGACCCTGACAGCAGTCCTGCCATATGGTCATTGACAGCTATTGGAACTAGAGAGCTGGAGTTCTCGTATGAAGTAAACACTGTCGGCTCAACCTGGATTACAGGCTCCAGTCTGACTTTGGAACCTGGTATCGTTGAGCCACCTTCTTCAGGCTATGCAAGAGCTGAAGTACGAGATTACGGAACTGGTATTTTCTATGACAATCTTGAGGTCAGACAAGATAGTTACTTGCTGTCTTCAAGTGGACCAGAAGTAGTTGAGGACGCGCTTGAGGCAACGGCGGCGTTTTCCGGGCAGGCGACAAGATTTCAAGACATAGAGGTAAGGTTACAGGTAGGGGGTGACGGCGGACAAGCTTCAATAGAAGCCTTCGAGCAGAGGTTCTGGTTAGACCCAAGCTCCGAACGCCCTGTCGCCAATGCTGGCTCTGACCAAGTCGTCCTTGACAGCGTAACCCTTAATTGCATTGGCTGCAGTCCTGTTGATGCGGAAGTTCAATGGGAACTTTACCCTAAGGATGGGGTTCAGCTGGAGCCTATCGGTACATCTAACGAAGAATCGGCAACGTTCTCCGACTTGGCAAACGGTTTCTACCAGGCAAAGCTCACAGTGACCTCCGAGGGAGTTTCGGCCGTAGACTTCGTGAACATAGCCGCTGCCGGCCCAGCCCAATTACCAGAACAGCAAGCAGATGCCGATTTGAAGGTGTGGGGATTGAAACTGAAGAAATACAAGCGCTGCAAGTGGTCATTTGCCAGAATGTATGGCACCTTCGACTTCCCCGATGTTGACCTTGACCACAATGGTACGGTCAATGCCGAAGTAACAATCAAGATACTGGGTGCGAAGCCAAATGGGGAAGATTTCCTGGTGAAAGGAGAAACTGCCTGCAAGGTAAGGGATCACAAATACAAGTTCGTGATTCGGAAGTAGGGGGTTAGGCACCATCGGGGGCAGAGTCACCATAGACTCTGCCCTTTTTTTTGCCAACGGTTTGTCTTCTGGAAAGTCATTAAAATCCTCGAAGACCTGCAGAAGCAAAAGCCTAACCTTGGCCTATAGCGATGACACAAGAAATGGCAGCGTACTAGCCACCTCGACTGACTTCAACTATTTCTTACCAAATACCGAGTCCAGGACATCTCCGATTTCTTCGCTGGTGGCCATGAGGGCCTTGACCCGAAACCCCAGTTGCCGGCTCAGCTCGTGAATGGCCTCGAGGTTATAGGGGTAGGCCATGGCAACGGTCATCATATTGTCAAACTGCTCGATGGCCACCAACTCCACCCGTCGGCAGAAATTTTCATCCACCAATCGGACAACGTCAGGATCGATGACATACTTTTTCAGGCTGATTCGAGCCACC
>CP070735.1:881127-885682 GCA_020347625.1 Deltaproteobacteria bacterium | reverse complement strand
CTACTTGCCTAGTAGAGAAGAAGGACAAAAAAATAATAATCTGCAAAATTTGCAGATTTTTCCTTTTTTCAATCTAAAATGCTTGCAAAGATTACAATATTTATCTAGTTATATCAATAATTTTTTATCTACTGCAAAATTTGCAGTTGCGAATTCAGGAATTATAGAATAATTGGATTAGACTGCAAACCGACGAAATCATTTAGCCTGTTATGTAAATCCCTTTATTCCTCAATTTGATGTTCATTTAAGCTGGTATTTCTTCAACTTATAATATAGATCTCGCTCACTTATCCCCAGAATCTCGGCGGTACGTTTTCGGTGCCCACCGGTGTGCGCCAGGGTTTGTCGAATCATTTCCTTTTCCATCTCAGCCAAGGACAGTCCCACAGAAGGCCCAGATTCTAGAGGTAAAATAGACTCCTGCTGCAAACGCCCGGGCAGCAAGTCTAGGCCAATGACCGAACCCCGAGCCAGAATCACCGCCCGCTCAATACAATTCTTCAACTCCCTGATGTTCCCCGGCCAATGGTAATTTGCAAATCGGTTGCTCACCTCGGTTAAAAACTTCAGATCTGTCTTGTGATATTTGGCTCCAAATGTGTCCAAAAAGTGCTGAGCCAGAAGTTGGACATCCTCGCGCCTCTCCCTCAGTGGCGGCAAATTCATCCGCACAACATTGAGCCGATAGAAAAGATCTTCCCTAAATCGTCCCTCCTCTACCTGTTCTTGCAGGCTCTTGTTAGTGGCTGCAATCACCCTCACATTTATCTCAATCTCACGTGTTCCCCCTACCCGGCGAAATCGCCCCTCCTCCAGAATCCGCAACAACGTCACCTGGGCTTCCAGGTCCATTTCGGCAATTTCGTCCAAAAATAGGGTGCCACAGTGCGCCAACTCAAATCGCCCTTGTTTTTGCTGCGAGGCACCAGTAAAGGCGCCCTTCTCGTGGCCGAAAAGCTCGCTGCCAATGAGTTCCCTGGGCAACGCACCGCAGTTTACCGAGATGAACGGTTCTTGGCCCCGCCCGCTCTTACGGTGAATGGCCTGTGCCACCAATTCCTTGCCGGTACCGCTCTCCCCCTCGATGAGTATCGTCACATCCGTAGGCGCCAGTTGATCTATCATCTCTAGAACAGTCAGGAGCTTTTCACTGCGTCCGACGATTTGACTGTACTCTTGTTCCGCACGTAGCTGCTCTCTAAGTCGACGATTCTCTTCTTCCAGCTCCTGGGCGTGCAGGATGTTGTGCACGTAGGAACGGAACCGCTTAACATTGACAGGCTTGGTCAGGTAGTCGTAGGCTCCTTCCTTGAGTGCCTTGACCGCAGTCTCAATTGTACCGTGGGCGGTAATGATAACCACTTCGGTCTGGGGCCAGCGTCGGTTTATCTCTTGCAGAACCTGGATACCATCCATCTCCTCCATGACCAGGTCCACCAACACCAGGTCAAAGGGGGTCACCTGGAGGCGTGCCAGGGCATCCTCACCGCTTGGAGCCTGCTCTATCTCGTAGCCCTGGCCATCCAGGGCCTCAGCAAGCCCTTGGCGAATATTGGGCTCGTCATCCACTATGAGAATTCTTGGCATCCTTATGGTCATCGTCTTCTTACTCACCTGAAGCAACAGGCAAAATAATACTAAAAATTGTACCCTCACCCAGCCAACTACTCACGTCTATACTGCCTCCATGCTGCGAGATTATAGTGTGGACAATGCTCAGCCCCAAGCCAGTGCCCTTTTTCTTGGTGGTAAAATACGGGTCAAATACCCGGTGAAGGTTGGCCATGGGGATGCCTCCCCCCGTGTCCACGAGTTCCACTCCAATAATCTTGCCTTCGCCATCATTCCTCGAAAGCACCTCCAGTTTACCGCCCTCTTCCATCGCCTCAATGCTGTTATTGAAAAGATTGATGAAAACCTGCTTTA
Organism: Deltaproteobacteria bacterium; assembly: GCA_020347625.1. Lineage (GTDB taxonomy): Bacteria > Desulfobacterota > Syntrophobacteria > BM002 > BM002 > BM002. The sequence goes on along the minus strand of CP070735.1, from coordinate 883,753 downwards.
TCTGATCTTCATCGGCCTGAACAAGACTCTCCTCAGCCTTTAGATTATCAGCGATCTCAACCTGCTTGCGGGCCGCTTCCTCTTTGATGAGAAACAGGACCTGCCGGATGACCTGGTGAAGGTCAATTACTTCAAGGTCTGGAGGTTGGGGTTTGGAAAATAGTGTGGCGTTACGAAGCACTTCATTCAGACGTCGTGTCTCCGTGCTGATAATGTCGAAATATCGGCCGACCTCTGGGTCATCACTGCCACCTTCCAGCCGCTCTCGAAGAAGCTGAAGGTTGATATCCATAGCGCTAAGTGGATTACGAATCTCATGAACCAATCGCTGCATAAGCTCACCCAAAGCTGCAAGTCTTGAGCTTCGTTGCACCCTCTCTTCCATTTTGTGAATTTCGGTCATATCTTTTACCAGAAGAATCCCCCCTGCTCTTTCTCCCGCCTTGTTCTTAAGAGCAAAGGTAGTCAGCCGCAGTGGTTTGATAGTGCCTGATTTGGTTGTATATGCCAGATCCTTGTCCTGGGGACGAGACTCTTCTCCAATGGACTCTTTCAGCAAATGATAAAGAGGATCCTCGCTTTTGAAAATCTCTTCCAGAGAAAGACCGATAATTTTGCTTGCAACCACTTCCAGTATTTGTTCCAGGGCCCGGTTACATGAGGTTATTTCCCCCTTCAGGTCCACGGTAATTATACCCCGCGTTATGCTGTTCAATATATCGCGGTAATCGATCATTTGTATCACAATTTCCTTGAGCGTTCAGCCATGAGGTGTTAATCGTTATACGTTATACGTTATACGTTATTAGTTGTTCGATAGTAGTATCTGCAATTAAAAATTTTGCTTTCTTGTCAACCTGAGTAAATTGCCGAATACGTTTTCCCGTATAACTCATAACTAATAACGGTATTGCTTCCGTAGTGCCCGCTGCCTGCCCTGTCCGCCGACTTGTCCCGCCGTAGTTTTAACGAAGGCGGAAGCTCCAGCGAAGGCGGATGCCTCCTGCATGCTGCCCTCCCACAGCTGGCTTTTCAGAACCATCGTAACCGGAGCTCACGCTCGTACGCGTCCAAAACATCCTTTTCCAACACCAGTCCGACGAGTTTCCCTGAGCCGTCTTCTGCAACTACGGCTATTTGACCCACTTTTTCCGCCTCCATTTTCTTCAGAACCTCATCAAGGGTATCAGTCGGAACCACCGTGTCAACCTCGATGGTAGCCATATCTCTGGCGATAAGCAGAAATGACATCTCTTCCTCTGAGGCGGCACCTGCAATATCGTGGAACGAGATAATCCCAACCAGCTCACCCTGGGCGTTCACCACAGTGAGACAGGAAAGGTTAAACCTTCTGAAAAGCTCGACGACCGTCACCATTGGGGCAGACTCCAGCACGCTTTTAATATCGCGAACCATAACATCCCGTACTGTAATGTTTCTCAGGATCGTCTGCTCTCGCCCACGGGAGATTTCCACTCCCCGCCGCAGAAGCTTGAGACTATAAATGGATCCGCGCTTGAATATAGAGGCGGTGATAGTGCTGAGGATGCAGGCCATCAGCAGCGGTAGGATGATGTGGTATTCTGCCGAGAGTTCGAATATGAGCAGGATCGCCGTAACAGGAGCGTGAGTGCAGCCGGCAACCAGGGCCCCCATGCCTACCAGAGTATAGCTGCTTACGGCAGAGAGATTGGACAGAGCCAGCATTTCCCCCGCCAACCATCCGAAAGCACCACCGGTCATTGCACCAATAAAGATTGAGGGTGCAAGTATACCGCCGGTCGATCCAGACCCTAGGCTAATAGAAGTCGCCAAGATTTTGGCAAAAATCAGCGCACCCATCAGTGCCAAAGACATCTGGTTCGCCAAGGCGAGATTGATGGCTCCATAGCCCACACCAAAAACCTGTGGCACCACTATTAGCATGGAACCCAGCAACAATCCCCCCAAAGCAGGTCTCACCCATGCTGCAATTTTCAGGCTGTTGAAGCGATCCTCGCAGAAATAGAGAGTTGTAGTAAATCCCACAGCCACGAGACCACATACAATACCTAGCAGGGGATATAGACCATATTCCCAGAGTGATCCTATTTGGAAGGAAGGAATAACAAAGGCGGGAAAATCTCCCAAATGAAAGCCGGAAATCACTGCCGCGGTGACAGACGCCAGAACTATCGGAGAGAAGGTACCCAGGGAAAAATCTCCTAAAAGTACCTCCACCGCAAACAGCATGCCCGCTATGGGAGCGTTAAACGTGGCACTTATTCCCGCGGCAGCGCCACAGCTCATCAAAATCCGTTCCCTATCTCTGGTCAAGCGCGTGAGTTGAGCCACGGCAGAACCTAAGAAGGAACCGATGTGGATGATGGGCCCCTCTCGACCCACGGAGCCACCTGAACCGATAGTAACAGCCGCGGCAGACACCCGTGCTGCTGCCGTCCGCCATGAGATTCTTCCTCCCCTGAGGACCACGGCCTCAATGAGTTCTGGGACTCCATGAGCCTTTGCCTTCTCCGTACCCCAACGGACAATCAGGCCAACCACCAATCCCCCCAGCGCAGGAATCAGCAACTTCAAATAAAACGGCACTTCACGGGCAAATGAGAGAAAGTCGTTGGAGTTTTGG
>CP070735.1:872097-881027 GCA_020347625.1 Deltaproteobacteria bacterium | reverse complement strand
GAGCTGCCAGGCAAAGTGTCTTTTTCCGATGAGATAAGAATAAATATCATCAACGTATAACTTATAACGTATAACTGATAACGCACCCGTTTCGCCAGTCTCGCTCGACTTATCTGACAAAGTTTCGGCAACGCCAGGTGCATAGTCCTTAGTGCCTAGTATTTTGCGGAGGATAAATGAACCACCAAGATATGGCAAAAGAATCCCCAGAGGCCGTAGGCGTCATAGGTGGTGGCAGCTGGGGAACCGCCTTGGCCAATTTGTTAGCCAGCAAAGGAATTTCAGTTTTCCTCTGGGTCTTTGAAGAGGATCTCTGCGAAGAGATGCAACAGACCAAAGAGAATTCGCTCTATCTGCCGGGAGTCCAGCTTTCACCGCTTCTGCACCCAGACGACAGTCTGGAGGCGGTGTTGGCCGACAAGCGGATCCTGCTCATGGCAGTCCCATCCCATGTGCATCGACATGTTGCCATGCAAATGCTTGATTTTCTGAAAGGTCCAGTTGTGGTAATTAGTGCCACAAAGGGTATCGAGAACGAGTCATTGAAAACCATGTCGGCAATCTGGCAAGAAATCATGCCGGACAGTATCAGCTGGGAATATGGCGTTCTCTCCGGTCCCAGCTTTGCTCGTGAGGTAGTCAAGAAAGTCCCCACTGCAGTAACGGTTGCCTCTGAATCCAAGGAGGTAGCCCAGGAAGTTCAAGAGCTTTTTTCTACACAGTATTTCCGGGTTTACACCAGTACGGATGTAATCGGAGTGGAAATGGCTGGTGCCCTGAAAAATATCATAGCTCTGGCTGCCGGGATGATAGATGGTTTAGGTCTTGGCCACAATACTCGGGCGGCGCTGATGACCCGTGGCCTAGCAGAGATGAGTCGCCTGGGCACCAGCATGGGTGCTCACCCGTTGACCTTTCTTGGACTGGCTGGCGTAGGTGATCTGGTTCTCACCTGTACCGGCGACCTCAGCCGTAATCGCACCGTAGGGTATCAACTTGGACAGGGCAAGAAACTGGCAGAGATACTCGCCGAGATGAAAATGGTAGCCGAAGGGGTCAAGACCACGCGCTCGGTTTACAACCTGGCCCAGCAAAGGGGGATTGAAATGCCCATCTGCGACCAGATATACCGAATTCTCTATGAGGATCAACCTCCGGAAAAAGCGGTGGCCGAACTGATGCAGCGGGAACTAAAGCACGAATTGGACACGTTCTTTGGGTGAATGGTGAACGGTAAACGGTAAACGGTAAACGGTTGGATAGTTACCCCTTACCCTTCACCGTTTACCCTTTACTTCAATCTAACCCCTTCATGAAGTAGAAGTGCCTCTTTGACACTGAGTCCGCTCCCAAAGCCCCCGAGCCCGCCATTGGCGGCCACAACCCGGTGGCAGGGGACAAAAAGAACCACTGGATTACGCCCACAGGACTGTCCCACCGCCCTACCACCGCCGGGCCTGCCAATTCGCGCGGCAATCTCTCCGTAAGTGGCTACACTGCCCGGAGGAATCTCCCGAAGCGCAGACCAGACTTCCATCTGAAAAGGGCTGCCCTGGAGATCTAGGGGATGACTGAGATTATCCTGTTCACCCGAGAAATACCGTTTCAGGTCGGCCACTGCTGAAGCCAAAGGCAGTGCATTTTCTTGCAGTAAGGCGTCGTTGTGCTTTTTCTGCACCTGATCGAGTAGGTTGGAAACATCCTTTACGGCAATGAACTGGCAAGAGCATATAGCCGCCTCAGTACCCGCCAGAAACATAGGGCCCCAGGGGGAGGCAAGGCTGGTAAAGTAAATCGTCTTAGGCATGGAGTTTCCTTTCTCTGGGCTAGCCATTGATGGTTTAAACTGACGCGGAGACACGGGAGCTATTTTCTCACCGCTTCTCCTCCAAATGTTATGGCTTACCTTTAAGTGTCTAAGATAAAGTCGGTAATATAAGGATTGGACTCCATCTCATGGGCCATCGTTGACGTAGGCTGGTCGCCGTAATCATGGCCGGGCCAGATCACTGTTTCTCCGGGCAGGGGCAGCAGCTTCTTCTCAATTGAATCAAGCAACGTTTCCATTGAACCGCCCGGCAGATCAGTCCTTCCTACAGCCCCCACAAAAAGTGTGTCGCCAGTAAAAAGATTGTTCTCCACCAGGACACATACGGCCCCGGGAGTGTGTCCGGGCGTATGGATGAACTCCACGTTCAACTTACCCAATGGCAGCCGATCACCGTCTGATATCCGGATGTCGACCGGTGGAGCAGCGGAAAGGCCAAATGCTGCTGCCCAACCTTTGGCTTCCTCAGTGGTGAAGAGATCGTCATCTATCTCGTGCATCACTGTCTTGGCACCGGTGCGGTTGGCCAAGAGCTGATTGCCATAGGTGTGATCGGCATGTCCGTGAGTGTTGATAATATAGGAAAGTTGAAGATTTTTCTCCTCCAGCAGAGCAATTATGCTATCTATGTCACCTTTGTTGCCGGCAGGATCAATAGCTGCTGCCTCGCGAGTCTCTTCGCAACCAATCACGTAGCAAAATACCTCCATGTCACCTACGGTTATCTGTTCGATTATCATCACAGAGTCCTCCAGTACTTCTCTATTTTCTCTTCCGCTGGTCCCCTCTTCAACCTAAGCGAAACGAGAATCAGGAATGGAAGGAACGCATAACACTCTTCCCCTGTTAGTGTCCATTCGGAAATACCATTTTTTCCTCCCCCTTGACGGGGGAGGATGAAGGTGGGGGTGAAAAATAATTGTTATTTCAGTTAATTATCATATCCCCCTCCCCTATATCCCCTCCCACCAGGGGAGGGGATATAGGGTTTCCGAATGGACACTAACTGGCAGTAAGCAGCTAGCAGCCAAACTTTGATCGCAGAGTATTCCATGCCTCTTAATTCCTGTAAAGGTCTAATTAGTAACATAATTAACCGTCAAAAATGAGCTGCTAGCTGCCTGCTGCATACTGTCTGCTGATTCCGTCCCCGCGTCGGGTCATTTGGAGAGTTGACGTATTCGACAGGTTAGCTAGGCTCCATGAAATAAATCTTGACACAAGAGCCAGAGTCCCCTTATGATGACCACCCGGTCATTTTGTGCTGAAAATAAAACTGTTAGAAACCTGATGAAAAACACCGCTTACACCCGACCCACCTTCACCAAGCTAGCGGCTGACAAGCAAGATCGCATTCTGGATGCAGCCATTGATGAGTTCTCCCGGTGGGGCTATGAGAAGGCAAGCATCAACCGCATGGTTGGACGCCTTGGAATCGCCAAAGGCTCAATTTTTCAATACTTCGGCAGTAAGAAGAACCTCTATTTTCACATTTTTGAACATGCTGTGAGTCTGGTGCGGCGGCGGTTAAAGCGGGTCAAGGCGGAGACCGAGGGAGACGATTTTTTTGTTCGTCTTGCCAAATCTCTGCAAGCCGGTATCCACTTCATCCGGCGCCATCCCAGAATCTATCAGATCTACCTGAAAATGCTGTTCCAGGAGGATTTTCCCTTTCGAGCTGATCTACTCAGGACCATCCGATTGTTCTCCATGGACTATCTGCGACCCATGATCGAAGCTGGAATGGTTCGGGGCGAAGTGCGGCGGGATTTCGACCCTGAGATGGCAGCCTTTTTTCTGGATGCGGTTTTGGACCGCTTCCTTCAAGCCTATTGCGTGGCTTATATGGATTCAGGGCTGGGACTCTTTCAGGCGAATGAAGAGGTCATTCAAGCAAGGATCGAGGATTGCGTTGAGATGGTAAAGCTCGGAATGGCAGCTAGCGAGTCATCTCTCGGTGAGCCGGCCGCAAAGCAAATAACCTAGTTTGTCATTGAGTCATTAGGTCGCTACTGAAAGAGGTCACCAGTACATGTGAAGCTATAATTCGGTGATCTAGTCAATAGATGACATAGTGACTTAATGACCCAGTGACCCAATGACAAACTACAGTTTGATGGGACGAACATGGAAAGGCTACCAATAGGTTCTGGACTCAGCGAGTCCTCAGAGCTGCCTTTTGCGGCGCGCTGGATTCAAAATGGCGAACTGGCCGACATCTATGAAAAAGTCGTTGCCCGGCAAAGACTATCACGGGAAGACGGTCTGAGACTTTTTGAGTCTCAGGATCTCCTTACTATTGGGTTTCTGGCCAACCTGGTTCGCGAGCGGCTCCACGGTCAACAAACCTACTGGGTCTATAACCAGCACATCAACTACAGCAACATTTGCGTTAACGGCTGTCGATTCTGCGCTTTCAGCCGACGCCACGGTGAGGAAGGTGGTTTTGTGCTGAGTGTGGACCAGGTGGCGGCCAAGGTCAGAGAGCGTTTACAGGAACCCATCACCGAGATTCACGTGGTTGGGGGCTGCCACCCTGATCTGCCCTTTTCCTATTACCTGGATCTCGTCAGAGAGATCAAAAAACTGCGGCCCCTAGCTCACATAAAAGCGTTCACAGTGGTAGAGGTGGCGCACCTGGCTCAAATCGAGCGGTTATCGGTTACCGAGGTATTGCAAGAGTTCCAAAAAGCCGGCGTCGAAGCTTTGCCAGGTGGCGGGGCCGAGGTGTTCAGCACTCGGGTTCGTGAGCTTCTTTGCCCGGAGAAGCTGAGCAGCGATGGTTGGCTCCTGGTGGCCAGACAAGCTCATAAATTGGGGATTCGCTCAAACGCCACCCTTCTGTACGGCCATCTGGAAAGTCCGGCTGAGCGGGTGGACCACATGCTAGCGCTCAGAGAGGCGCAGGACGAAACGGGTGGATTCATCACCTTCATCCCCCTCGCTTTTCAAACAGCCAACACAAGTTTGTCTGGGGTGCAGGGAAGAACTGGATTCACTGATTTGAAAACCATAGCCGTGGCCCGGCTGCTGCTGGATAACTTTGCTCATATCAAGGCCTACTGGATCATGCTCGGTGTGAAGATGGCGCAGACTGCCCTCTATTTCGGAGCGGACGACCTGGACGGCACCGTGATGGAAGAACGTATCGGCCACATGGCCGGCGCCTCGAGTGCAGAGGCGCTCACCCCGGATGAGCTGCAAACTCTGATCCTGGCGGCGGGAATGGAACCGGTGCAGAGAGATACTTTCTTCAGGCCTGTGAGGCCTGAAGCTGACGCGGTGACCGAGCCGCAAAGAGCATAGGGCATAGAGTAAAGAATGATAAATATGAGACTTAACCTCCTAAGGCACCCAACGAGTCGTCGGAGTCGAGTTTATCCCCGCCCGCGTAGAGTATCGGACAGTTAATATGCTGGATTCTATAGCCGAAAAAGCTTGGAACGGTGAAAGGCTGACCAAGAAAGAGTCCCTCGTACTGTGGGAAAAGGCGGACTTCTATACGTTGGCAGCGCTCGCCCACCATCGCCGATTCAGTTTCCACCCCGACCATGTAGTGACCTACGTGATCGATCGTAACATCAACTACAGCAATATTTGCATATCCGGCTGTCGTTTCTGTGCATTTTATCGACAGCCAGGCGCTGAAGACGGCTATGTACTCAGCCACGAGGAACTGGCTGCCAAGATCGAAGAAACCATCGCGCTCGGGGGGACACAGATTCTGATGCAGGGAGGGCTGCATCCCGGTCTGGGTTTGAGCTTCTATGAGGAGATGCTTGGCTTTATCAAGGAGCGCTTTCCAATTCACATCCACGGTTTCTCGCCTCCTGAGATAATTCACCTGGCGCGGACAGAGGGAATGGATCTGGAGGAGATTCTCAGGAGACTCCAGCTAAGGGGTCTCAATTCAATCCCGGGAGGTGGTGCCGAGATCCTGGTGGACGAAGTTCGCAGCAGGATCTCACCCGCCAAATGCAGCAGCGACGAATGGTTGGAGGTGATGGCGTGTGCCCATGGTCTTGGAATGAAAACAACGGCCACCATGATGTTCGGACATATAGAAACCGTGGAGCAGCGGCTGGAGCATCTTTTGAGGATCAGGGAGCTTCAGGACAGGACGGCTGGCTTCACCGCTTTTATCCCTTGGAGTTTCCAACCACAAAATACAGCGCTCCGGGCAACACCTGCCACTGCTGTGGATTACCTGAGGACGCTGGCGATCAGCCGGTTGGTATTGGATAACGTCCGCAACCTTCAAGTGTCTTGGGTAACCATGGGGTCGGGAGTAGCTCAGGTAGCTCTGCAATTTGGCGCCAACGATTTCGGCAGCACCATGATCGAGGAGAACGTGGTCGCTGCCGCGGGAGTTAAGCACAGGCTGTCAGTTGAAGAGATTAGAAGAATCATCACCGATGCAGGTTACGAGCCCAGGCAGCGTACTATGAGCTATGAGCTCATAGACGACACGGCGACGCGGTGATACGGCATTTTCAGCTAGCAGCGGGCAACTGGCAGCTGGCAGGAAAAAGATATCCCATATACAGAATCATTGCTGCATGCCGCAAGCTGTCCGCTGCCGGCTGTAAGCTGTCTGCTGCCCGCTGAACACTGCCTGCTGGAAAACTATGACCAGAAAAAACATAAACCTTTATTCACCGCGTCCTCGCGGCCCCCAGTCTCTGGGTCAGACCCATTCCCGACCTGTACTGCACCGGGCCCGGCTGGTTGTCCCCATAACCCAGCCGGCCATTGAAGATGGCGCGGTGGTGGTGGCGGACGACGTGATTCTGGACGTGGGACCTTTTCAGCAACTCCGCCGTCAATGGCTTGAGGCTCAAGCCAGGGACCATGGTGAGGTCGCCTTGCTTCCCGCCCTTGTCAATGCACATGCTCATCTGGATCTGAGCGGTCTGGCCGGACAGGTAAGGGCAAAAGGAAGCATGGCTGAGTGGATCCGAAGTCTGCTGGCTGTCGGGGAGAGCGTGGATGCAGAGGAACTGATGATTGCGCAGGCAGAGGCGCTTGCCTCCATGCACGCTCTGGGAACCGGTATCGTCGGAGACATTAGTTCCTCCGGGAGGTTTGTTGGTGAAGATATTCAAGGGATGATACTGACGCGCACCTTTGTGGAACTATTTGGATTACATGACGATAGTCTAGAAGAGGCCCTTAGCAGGCTTCCCGATCATGCCCGGCAGGCACTGACAAACGGGGAGGAAGAGGTTAGCCTGGCAGCCCATGCTCCCTACACCACCTCGGCCGCCCTGATAAAAGAAGTGAAGGCATGGGGGTCCGAGCGAGCAAAGATTATTACCATACACGCTGCCGAGTCCGAGGAAGAGATTCTTTTTCTTCACACTGGCCGGGGCCCCTTAAGGGATCTTCTGGAAGAGCGCGGTATGGACCCCGACCGCTGGCAACCCCCTGAATGTGGCGCCATTACTTATCTGGACCGGTTGGACTTTCTCGATGGCCTTAGCCTCTGCGTCCATGTTGTCAAGGTGGACGAGGAAGAAATTCATTTACTGAAGAATTCCGGGGCAGCCGTATGCCTGTGTCCACGCAGCAATCTTTTCCTCGGCCATGGTCTGCCGCCGGTGAACCAGCTATTGGAAGCGGAGATTTCCTGCGGTCTCGGCACCGACAGCCTCGCCAGCAACGATGACCTGAATCTCTTCAAAGAGATGGCTGTTCTTATGGACCAGTGCGGAATCGGACCAGACACGGTACTTAAAATGGCCACCCATAATGGCGCCCGCAATCTGGGGCTGGCCGAACTCTACGGCAGCCTGGAAAAGGGCAAAAGGTGGCTTGCCATTCGGGTGACGGCCCAGGATGTCGAGAGCATTGTTTCGGCAGGATGCCAAGGAGTTTTGGAATGGCTCAGATAAAAGTCCCCGAGACGCTAAGGGTGGGTAAGGTGAACTTCATCAATACCCTGCCCATTTTCTACCCTCTGGAGAGTGGTGCGGTCGGTCACCACTTCCAGATTGTCAACGGCACCCCAGCTGCCTTGAATAGCATGCTGGCTGCGGGTGAACTGGATCTGGGATTGATATCATCGGTGGAATATGCTCGGCGCTTCGAAAAATATTTACTCCTGCCCGACCTTTCCATAAGCTGCAAGACCCGGGTTCGCTCAGTACTACTCCTGTCCCGGAAGCCACTGGAAGAGCTTGATGGCCAGGAGATCCTTCTCACCCCAAAGTCAGACACTTCCATAGCCTTGCTAAAATTGCTGTTTTCCCGCAGGTTGAAAATACAACCGCGCTACCGGATTGCGGACTATCATCTTCCTGGTGGTAAGTGGCCCAGGGGAGCAGTTGCAGTACTCGCTATTGGTGACGATGCGCTTCAGTTACGGAAGAGACCCGAAGTCGAAATGGCGTTGGACCTCGGTGCGGCCTGGAATGAATGGACAGGACAATCTTTTGTCTTTGCTGTCTGGGCCTTACGCCGTGAAACGCTGGCCCAGAGAGACGGGCTGGTTCACCAGGCGCATACGGCACTGCTGGAGGCTAGAGACTACGGCCTGCGCCATCTGGAGAAGATTGCCCTGGAAACAGGTCAGTGCTCCTGGTTTTCCAGGACAGAATGTATCCAATATCTGCAGACCATAGAGTATGATCTGGATCAGGACAAGCAAATCGGTCTGAAGCTATTTTTCGACATGCTCTACGAAGAGGGGGAACTGAGTCAGCGGGTACCCCTTAATTTCTTGTGAAAGGTGAAAGGTGAAACGTGAATGGTGAATAGTGAACGGTTAAGGTCGTCCACAAAGTCCCTTACCTTTTACCTTTTACCTTTCACGTTTTACCCTTCACTGTTCACCTTTCACCAACTAAGGTTTCAACAATGCTAAAAAAGGTTGCGCTCATACTCAAAATGATCAAGGTAGAACACACCGTGTTCGCCCTGCCCTTCGCGTTCATGGGTGCATTTCTGGCAGCCCACGGCTGGCCCACCAGCGGGCAATTATTCTGGATTATGGTTGCAATGGTGGGGATTCGTAGTGCAGCAATGGCATTCAACCGGCTGGCGGATGCAGAGATAGACGCTGCCAATCAGAGAACCCGCAACCGGGAAATCCCTCGGGGTC
>CP070735.1:869167-871997 GCA_020347625.1 Deltaproteobacteria bacterium | reverse complement strand
TGCGCTGTTGTATCCACCGGTGCGCCTCCTCACCAGTCATATTGCGTTTCCGCATAAGAACGTCTTTGGCGCGGCCTACCAGTTTTCGGGACTCTAACTCCTCTTGAATCACTTTGGTTTTCACCATGAGCTCGGTATTGAAGATCGCCACCGCCGCCTGGTTGGCCACTTCGGTGAACAGATTTTTCTCCGTCTCGGTGAAATCATGCGGCACTGAAGTGTAGCAATTGATCACGCCGATAACCCGGTCCTTGACAGCCATGGGTACACTTAGCATGGAAACCAGGCCCATCTTTTTGGCCAGCTCTTTCTCTTTGAAACGCGGCTCCTCCAACACGTTCATAACTACGTAGGGCTTGTTGTGCTCTGCCACATAGCCCACCACACCTTCCCCCAACTTCACAGATCTTTCCTTAATGTAATCGCTATCAATGCTTTGGGTGGCACGGATGGTGAGCGCTTTGGCCTTTTCGTCCAGGAGCCAGAGTGAGCAGACCTCAGAGTTCATGACCTTGGCGATAACGATGACAATGAGCCTGAGGATGTCCTCTATGTACTGATCAGAGGTGATGGCCTTGCTTATGAGGCTCAAAGCCTCGATGGTCTTTTCGTAAGAACTGATATCCATGGGCAAGAAACCACGCTCGGAATACTTGGCCTTTTTCTAATCCCGGGAGCGAGTTCGGGCTCCAGGCTTTTCATAGTCCGTCCCAGGAGTGATGGAGTAATGGAGCAGTGGAGTAATGAAGCTCAACTCATCCCTTGGATTTATATCTTTATGCAATACTCCAGCACTCCAATACTCCAATATCAATTACCTCTGTTCTCGGACGATGGCATGAAACCTTAAAAGTAACTTCGCTTAAATACGCTAGGTGAACTAAAATGTACTTAAATGCCTAAAGTGCTAATTAGACTGGGCTCTCAATGCGAAATGACTACCGAACAAGGTCAGCCAGACGGTTCCAACGTACTCCAAAACTTGTACGATCCCAGGACCAATATATAAGGAAGGCTTTACCCTTTAAATAAGAAAGGGGCACGAATCCCCACACACGGCTGTCTGAGCTTTCGTCCCGGTTGTCTCCCATAACAAAAACATGCTCGGGCGGCACAGTTACGGGGCCGAAATTACGCAGATTGCCATAGGCCGAATATTTGGCGTGGGGATCCTCCATTGGCTGGCCATTTATGATCAACTGCTTATCAGCTAGCTCGACCTGTTCACCCGGCAACCCTACGACTCTTTTTATGTAGTCCTTTTTAGTATCAAGGGGATATTTGAAAACTATCACATCTCCCCGTTTCGGCTGACTCAGCTTTATTAGAGTCTTGTTGGTGAAAGGGAGTTTGACCCCATAGATAAACTTATTGACAAGTATATGGTCACCCACCAACAGAGTGGGCTTCATGGATCCAGAAGGAATCTTGAAAGCCTGCACCACAAAGGCTCTGATAAACAGAGCCAATAGGACTGCAATGAAAATGGCCTCTGCGTATTCCCTTAGAACACTCTTTTTCTTGGCACTTGTCTCAGGAAGAATATCCTCGTGCCTGCTCTCATCCCCGTGGCTAACACTCCGACTCATATTGTACCGGTGACCTCTCTGGAACGATCTTGCTGCATATGACACAGCTCCAGCCTGTGGCAGCAAATGAGGGCAGCTCCTAACCAATCACCGATAGGCTTGTTGAGCTGCACCATTGTCTGGGTTCTGGCTTTTTGCTCCGCTTGGAATAGTGGATGATTGCAGTGATGCAAAGTAAGGGCGGGAAAAGTTATTCCGGAAAGGTTACCTTTCTCTCCTTCACTTTGTTCAAGAAACCTTCACCATGTTTGTTCCCCTTCCAGTATTCCATCTGGGGCGGAGCCTCCAAGTTGGAGACCTCTCTATCGGGTGACTCCAAAGTCTAGCACGATTTCGTTGAATGGCAACTTATAAGTTAATCACGGTCCTTTAGTCAAGGGGTATAGGGCATGGGGCATGGGGCATGGAGCATAGGGACAGAGGGCAGAGGCAGCTTGCGCTGTGTCCGTTGTCAGTGGTCCGTTGTCCGTTGCATTGAGAGCCTGGAGCATGGGGCACAGGGATGACGCGGGGACGCGGAGACACGGGGACGCGTTGAGAAAAGCGGGAAAAGGCAGAAGACAGCTGGCAGATTGCAGCAGGCAGCTGGCAGCAAGTTCAGTAAAAGGTGAACAGTGAACGGTAAACAGCGAACAGATGCACACTTCTGTTGGCAGGCACAGAGGTTTGCCCTACTGGCTACTGACTACTGGATTTTTTAATTTCAAAATCCGCAATCCGCAATCCGAAATCCCACTTAAGATTGGCTTAGTTTTTGCAGCACTCGTGACCTTCAAGAACCGGTTACAGCTCAAGAAATAGAGAGATACATTAACATATAATCCTGTAACTTGTTGTATTTTAATGAAAAATTGTTAATTATCTGACTTTATCAGTAATTTTAATAAGTTCGGAAAAGGTCGAAAATAGTCAACAAAATTTTGCTTACAAACACACTGTGGATATTAAGAAAAATAATTGACATTTTAAAGGTATATCGATAGTATGGCGCAGAAACTTGCCATCGCTTTAACAGGACCTAACGTCCACCAACCATCGAGAAGAGACCATGTTCTTTAAAAAGACCTCTCTTATTGGTCTTGATATCGGTTCACACGCTATCAAGATCGTTCATCTCATGGAATCTAAAGGATCCTACCGGCTCAAGGACGTGGGTGTCAGCCATTTGCCCCCCGGCTGCATAGTCGAGGGCGCCATCAAGGATCAGGATGCGGTTCAACTGGCAATTAAGAAGCTGGTCA
>CP070735.1:865807-869067 GCA_020347625.1 Deltaproteobacteria bacterium | reverse complement strand
TGCCAAGGCCAGCGACTGACCTACATGATCGTGCAGGTCGGCAGCTATGGCACGCCGCTCCTTTTCTTCAGCTATGGTCAACTGAGATGCCAGGGCCTTCAAACGCTGCTGATAGTCGATGATCTTTTGTTCAGCCTGTTTGCGCCCGGAGATATCTCTTACCATGGCGGTGATAAGGTCCACTTTTCCTTTTTCCCTATAAAAGGTGGCCGTGAGCTCCACTGGAATAACCCTTCCATCCTTGCGGAGCGCCATGACCTCGCTTCTTATCATATCATCACCCTTACGGATTGCATCCTGCTGTAAATTGCCAACTAATTCGTAATCTTCAGGATTTGCATAGTACTTTTCGACTGTTTGCCCAACATACTCCTCAGGTTCATATCCCATGACATTGAAGGAATCATTGACCCAAATTATAGTTCGCTCCGGCATCTTGATTGAGAAGATGGCATCGGGCACTGCAGAGGTTAAATGCTCTAGAAAGTCGCGGCTCTTGCGCAAGGCCTCTTCAGCCTGCTTCCGATCGGAGATATCCTTAATAACCGAGACAAAATAGTTCGGGCTGCTCCCCCTATCAAACAGCAAGGAAACGGTCAGGTTGACCCAAACAGTGGAACCGTCCTTGCGATAATATCGTTTATCCATGGAGTAGGTTTCGATTTCCCCGTTCAGCATTTGCCGGACATACTCGAGATCAACATCCAAATCGTCGGGGTGGGTTATATCTTGAAAGGTCAGCGCAATCATCTCTTCCTGCGAGTATCCGACTATATCGCAAAACTTCTTATTAATTCGTAAAAAGCGGCCCTCCGGTGATATGTGGGCAATGCCGACCGCGGCCTGTTCAAAGATGGCGCGGAAAAGTTGCTCTCTATCTATGACCTCAGCGGTGCGTTTGGCGACCATCTCCTCAAGGTGCAGCTGCATGTTGCGCAGTTCCAGGTGCGTTCGCACCCGGGCCAGGACCTCCTCCTTCTGAAATGGCTTGGAGATAAAATCCACTCCCCCGGCTTCAAAACCCCGGACTCTGTCCTGCACGTCTTGCAGCGCGCTGATGAAAATGATTGGGATATCTCGTGTCCGCTCATCTTGTTTAAGACGCTTGCAGACCTCAAAGCCATCCATCTCCGGCATTTTCACATCCAGCAGGATCAAGACCGGGGGCTTCGCCAGGGCTGAGTCAATGGCCAGTTGCGGCCTTTCCGCCGGGCGAACCTGGTAACCTGCTTGGCCAAGATATTCGGCCAGCAGCTTCAGGTTGGGAACTTCATCATCAACGATGAGGATGTGGCCCATATTGCTTTTTGACTCATGGTTTGCAGGCATCGGTTTGGTCCGTCATAGGGTCAAAGATTAAAGGTTTCGGGTGTCAGGTTTCAGGTGTCAGGATAAAGAAAAGATAGATGCTGAAACCTGCCTGCCCGCCGAAGCCCTTGAGGCGAAGGCGGGAACACTGAAACCTGTTATCTTAATGTCCAGAACCTACGTAGCTCTCCAGCAACCTGAGCCAGTCATCCCTGCTCATGATCTCGAGCAAGGCCCTGTTAAGCGGTTCGCGGAGCGGGCTGCCTGAAGGCATTCCCATGCTCACGTAATAATGATCAAAGGTTTCTGGCAGGACCTGCACTCGGGCGGGGAACTCGGTTCTTAACAAGTACTTCAATACTAACTCATTGTGAACGAAGGCATCGATCTTATTTTCAACGATCGCCTGTAGGCCGTCCCGCTCATGCACAAAGGGCAGTGCAGCAATCCCGCGCTCACTGAGAAAACTCAGGCTTGCCGATTCGGCCACAGAGCCAACTCGAACAGTGGGCAGATCTCGTGGGCCTCGGACCTTGCCGCTTAATTGACCAACTGTTAAGGACGTAGTAATGGTCGCCGTAAAGCTGGCAATCAAAATAATCGAAACCAACATCCAGACAAGGGCAACCATCCGCCCGCCCAAACTCTTGGGTGCTTTGTCTCCGTAGCCCACAGTGGTCATCGTAACTGCAGCCCACCAGATGCCCTGGCCGATTCCTTTGACTTTTCCGCCACCGAACATAGCAGGGTTGCGGCTCCGCTCGAATAGCCACACGAAGGCGCCGGCTGTGAGCCACAGCAAGATCAAGACACAAATCACTTTTAGAAAATCCAATGAAACAAGGTGTTCGACAATGCGAAGCCAGCTGGGACCAGTGCTTTCGGCAGCTACCGCTATGGCCGATCCCGACCTTAGGTAGGGATTACTAAAGTCCATAAACAATTCACGCTGTTTGGTGACAGCCACTGCGGTGATCACATCAACTTCGTTTTTTTTAACCGCGTCCGTAATCTCTCCGAAACTACTGTATTCTCGCAGCTCATATTGGACCCCCATTTCTTGAGCAACTCTGCGCCAGAGTTCAATGGCGAGACCCTCCCATTTACCATCTGCCGACTTCATAGAGGCGGGCGGCGCAAAAACCGCCCCCACCAACAGTTTGTCTGTTGCGGCGCGATCGTCCTGTGCAAGGGCATTTACAGGCAGCAAAAAGAGAATGCAGAGCGCTACCGTTCCCAGAGCTCTTACGAGGGCTATTTTATGATTCCGCGGCATGATATCCACCGTGTATCCTCTAATTGCTTAATCGACCCATTTGAGGACGTTACGGATAACGGACCAGCGTGGCTTCTTTTCTTTCGCCTCGTGGCCGAGTATCCAGTGGGCTTAATTACTCTAGGAATGAGGGAAATAGAGAATACGTTTGCGTCTTTGACTGGGTTTTTAATATCGCGTGATTATAAGTTATATTCCTTGTGGAGGCAACGAAGCAGATTTTCATGGAAAAGAAAAAGTGGGGTCAGCCCAGCATTTGGGGACGTTGTTGACAAGTTATACTTATTGGTCTCTCTACAATATACCCTTGATT
This sequence comes from Deltaproteobacteria bacterium, assembly GCA_020347625.1. Classification (GTDB taxonomy): domain Bacteria; phylum Desulfobacterota; class Syntrophobacteria; order BM002; family BM002; genus BM002. The sequence continues at coordinate 866,170 of CP070735.1, read as the reverse complement.
ACAGAGGCGTAGAAGCTCCTGCTCGCGGTCACTGTTCGTGATTCCATGATTTGTCCTGACCAGTCATGCTCCCCGGTGGACATTTTCGCCGCACAGCACTAGTAAGACACCACATAAATACTTTTGTATAATTTGTAAACAACGTCCCCTTTATTAGTTGGTCACAAAAAACCCCCATCGGCGGCGAATCACGATGGGGGATCGTCTCGAGGTGATCTTAGGTATTATTTGGTGGGCAGCTTATCGAGTCCCCCCGATTGCGGCTCAGTCCACAGGTTCTGGTCGTTGAGATCACCAGGGCCCTCAGGAAAACCGCCATCGGGCACAGCAGTACCTTCCTCTGTCGTGCGGATTGGAAACTTG
>CP070735.1:852351-865707 GCA_020347625.1 Deltaproteobacteria bacterium | reverse complement strand
GATCGAGAAACATCCCTTCGACTTGGTTATTACCGATCTGATGATGGCGGGTGCCAGCGGTATGGAGGTTTTGAGGACCACAAGAAGAATACAGCCGCGCGCCAAGGTTATCATAACTACTGGTACTCCCTCCTCGGAAACACTCTTGGAGGCCAAATACGAAGGTGCTTACGCTTACCTCCGCAAGCCTTTTCAGCTAAAGCACTTCCTGTCGATTCTCAAAGATGCCGTCGAACACAGTAGATTACGGGACGGCTATGAATACCGGCGAAGATTAGAAGTGGAGGCTGGAAACGCGGAACACTCCATTCAGAATTCTTAATACCGATATTTGCTAACTATTCCGAGTTTCGAATTTATGAGGGTGTCCAATCCCGGAGATCCCAGAGAAGGTGAACCAGCAATTCGACCCGCTGGAAAAGGGAACTCTTGAGGATTCTTTCATTCTCGGAGTGGTCCATTTCGCCCACTGGACCAAGACCATCGATGATGGGAAGATTGATTGCAGCTAGCAGATTAGCATCTGAGGCTCCTCTACGGGCTTCTTCGGGCAGTTCGATGTCGATTTTTTTAGCAGTCCGGACCGTTTCTTGGTAAAGGTGTGAAATTGCCGGTGTACACGACATGGCGGGACGCCCGTGTTGGTGAGTAAGTCTAATTCTCAGTTTCGACCGAGGTGAGGATCTTACCATGGTGCGGATTCTTTTCTCGATCTCATCACCTCGTTTTTCCTCAAAGAAACGCACCTCTAGTTCAGCCTCAGCTTCGGCCGGAATGATGTTTACCGCGGTGCCCCCCCTCACTCGCCCCACATTAACGCTAATCTCAGCCTCAGGATCATTTAGATCTTCAAGTCTCAGAATCTGATCGGCCAGCTCTACCACCGCACTTTTTTTCGCACCCTGATAAGTGCCCGAGTGGCCAGCCTCACCCTGTATCTCCAATAGATAACGGCGCAATCCCCGCCGGGAAGTTACGACTGAGCCTTCAGGGCCACCGCACTCGAACACAAAACCCAAGCGACTGGAACGGGCCAGTTTCTCGAGCTCATGGCCTGAGCAGGCAGAGCCTATTTCTTCGTCCCCGTTGAAAGCCAGCTGAAGAGGTATCTTCGCCAACAGGTTTAAATGGTCCAAAACCCGGAGAGCTCCTAGAATCACCACAAGCCCTCCCTTCATGTCAGCAACGCCAGGCCCGAGCAGGTAGGAGTCCTGAAAAACCATGCTGCCCTCAAAGGTGCCCGGAGGGAAAACCGTGTCCAGGTGTCCGACCAGGAGGATGGGATCTTTCCTAAAAGGACCATGGCGGCAGGTCCAGAGGATTTCTTTTCCAGAAATCGTCAAACTTTGCAATTGGAGGGGAGAGGGAAGAGCCTGGCCCGCCACCTTAGCCACTTGAGCCACTCCCTCGCTATTATGAGAATAGCTGTTTATGGCGACCATCTTGTCCAGGAGAACCAGCAAATCTCCTTTGAGCGAGCCAATGATCTTCTTCACTTCCTGTGGATCTAAACTATTCTGACTTTTCATCTTCATACTGCAAGACGTGCCCTCCCCAGGTGCGGATGAGCGCGTCACCGTTGAAGTTAGGGTTCAAGAGATATTGTGGGGCAATTGGCGTTTTGCCCCTGCCTTCGGGTGCCGTAATGATATAGGTGGGAACCGCCATGCCCGAGGTGTAGCCGCGCAGATGTTCCATGATGTTTAATCCTTCTTGGATAGAAGTACGGAAATGGCGGATACCCTCAACCTTCTTGCAGTTGAAGATGTAGTACGGAGCTACCTTGATCCTTAACATTTCATGCATGAGCACTTTCATCACATGTGGGTCGTTGTTGATGCCCTTCAAGAGTACTGTCTGGTCACGGACAACCACCCCGGCTTTGGTCAACATATCAACAGCCTTTTTCGCATCAGTTGTAATCTCTTTCGGGTGGTTGTACTGGGTGTTGAGGTAAACTGGGTCATGTTTCTCCAGCATTCGACATAGCTCTGAAGTGATTCTTTGGGGCAGGACACAAGGCATCCTGGAGCCCAGCCGTTTAATTTCCACATGGGGGATCTTGTCGAGTTCGGTGAGGATCCAGTCTAATTGATCGTCACTCAAAGCCAGCGCATCCCCTCCTGTCAGCAGCACATCACGGATTTCCTCGTTCTCCCGAATGTAGTCAAGTGCTTCGCGAAGCTGACTGCGAGAGTAAATAAGATCTTTACCTCCAATATCTTTCCGTCGCAGGCAGTGGCGGCAAAACATGGAACACATATTGGTGACATTAATGATCAGTCGGTCCGGATAGAGCCTGGAGATTAAGGGAGCAGGAGAGTTGTATTTGATGATCATGGGATCCTTGATCTCAGAGGTGTCCAGACGCTCTTTAATGCTGGGAACAGCCTGCTTCCGCACGGGACAGCTGTTGTCCTCCGGATTAATGAGGCTTGCGTAATATGGCGAGATTCCCCAGCGATACTGTTCACCTGTCTTACGGATCTCTCGCACCTCTTTCTGAGTAAGCCGGATTACTTTACCAAGAGTCTCCACGTTCTCGATGCGGTTTTTGAGATGCCACTTGTAGTTCTTCCAGTCCTTCTCAGTGGAGCCGAGAACTTTGAGTATTCGCTTTTTGGCCGTTGTATACTCTTTCTCCAGCTTAAGGCCTGTTGGGATTTTGTCTTTAACCTTCAGGAACTCTGCAATGAGCGCCCTTACTTCTTCCGAGCGGGCAAGGGCTACTTTTCGGTCATCCGCTGCGACGTTCATGGGGTCCGGCTGCACCGCTTGTTTTCTTAGTGCGGAATCTTTCATGTGGAACTCTCCTTGATAAAGATATCCTGGATCTACCTTTAATGATGCCAGGGACGGAAGCTTGCTTTGACCTGAGTCTCTCTTTTTTCGAGCTGACGGTACATTTCCGCAAAATTCTTCCCCACCGAAATGCACCTGCCAACAAAACCGCCTGCTCGTTGATAGACGCCAGGACCCAGGTGATCCTCTACTATTGCCCTAGATGAGACGCCTTTTGCCTGAGAGACTTGGCGAAATATTTCCGCCTCACCTTGGAAATAGGGAAATTTTTGAACCACCCGGATGTCCTGCATACTTTTGACATTGTATGTTCCCCAACAAATTTCAGATCGAGTGGGATCCATCTCGGTGAGGCCGTGAGGCAGTCTTCCCCTGGTGATGGCACAGAATTCGATCTCCGACAGGCTGGGATGGCCTGGCAGACTGTAGAGCATGGTCAGGGTTGATTCTAGAGTAGTACCTTGTTTGCGGGCGTTAACTTCAACAAAGTAAATCTGTCCATTATCATTAACAATATAGTCACAACCAAACATGCCCCGGTAGCCCTGAGAACCCATATATCTCCCCACTAACCTGGTATATTCCTTGATTTGCTTGACCACCTCTTCCTTTAAAACGGTAGGAAAGGTGGATCCCCGGAAACGGTTTTCCTCCATCCTTTGGTCAGCAACAGATGCAACATAAACTTCCTGTTCATTAGCCACGACAGCCAATACGGTTGGGTCATAGCTGTGCGGGACACGTCTGGTTACCAGGTAGGGTTGGTCAGTCTCAATGAATCGCTGCTGGATTTCCTCACAGCTGCACGCGAAAGTACTGTTGCTCCCGGCTGCGCTGTATGATTCACTGACAAAAACCTCTTCACCGGAGCGGAAAAATTTTTGCGCCGAGTCCAAGGCTTCTTCTAGGCAGTTACAACATAAACCTTCGGGTACGGGTATTCCCACCTCACAGGCCATTTGGTACTGGATGATTTTATTGTTGAAACGGTGTGCCACACTAGGATCTGGACCAAGGAGTTTCACTCTCTCACCGTCTACCAGGGTCATCTCCGGCCTGCTTTCAAACATGTAAATGTAGACAAAGTCTTGCTCACTGAGGATGTTCTCAAGAAGCTCTTGAGCCAAAAGGCTGGCTGATATCTGCTGGGCGAACTGGCCGGCAGTGGGGCGACAATTGACCATCATACCCTTGTCAGCATGATATCGGTAAGACTCCTTGTTTAAAACTGCCAAGTTGGGATAACCATAATGAGCCAGAACATCGGGCACCAGTGCGATGCAGTCCACCGGGCGACCGTATATTCTCTCAAGATATGGGATTAGGAAAGCATTAAGCCCATGGTTTTTGATATCGCCAATGTAGAAAAAGTAGGCCTTATCTGGTTCGAGTTTTATGTTGTTAAAGAGGATAGGATCCCGCTGGAAGTAACGAGGAGAGATCCGATTACGAATTATTTGCGACAAGGTTTACTCCACCCCAAGGTTTTTGTCTCGCGTGCTTACCTGCCCATTGAAATAAAAGACGCTAATGTTGCAGAAAAAATCGCAGCCAACTATTCCACCCAGAGAGATATTAGCGAAAGGTGAAAAAGCTCTGCCACATAGGCGGGCCTTTTATCTCATCAAAACCGCCAATAAGCAGGCTGAGGGGTCCGGGAAGGCGACGCCAGGGCACTTTTCTTCAACCTAGTTTTCAACCACAACGTCCACAATATTCTGCCTGGCAACAATGAACTCCTCGCCTTCTGTCTTTATCAAGACATGCATTACCCCCAACACTTGATATTCGCCATTTTTTAGAGTTTTTGTATCCCAGGGAACCGCGAAGCTTTGTTCACGATCAGAGGATTCACCGATTTTGATCCACGTCTCCGTCCCTTTTTTCCTACAGTACCAAGGGTTTGTGGCTTTGACCGGATAGCCGGAAAGTCCCAACTCCCGCAGTTCCGTTTGCAATAATTCCTCGTCATAAGTTTCCCTCAGGAGCACTTTTCCAGAAAAGGCTCTTAAGGTTTCCGACGGCACAATAAAGTGCGGACCCCAATTTTGTGACATGACAACCTCCTTGTGATTCTGATTCTTACGGCCGACAAAAGCAGTGCCCATCTTTTTTCCCGGACCCCTGTGTGGGGGATGTGAGGAAAAACTTGACTTGGGGATATATAGGTTGTTGTGGCCAATGTTTCTTCTCCCGATAATCAGGAAGATACTCTTTCAGGCAACGGTTCGAATGATGCTTCGCCTGAGAGAGACGTAATACCATTGTAGAGAAATGAAGGAAAAATTGCAATAATAATTTTATTTTGCAAAACATATTTCATTCTAACTAACAAAACTGCCCCTTTGTTGCTGGTACTTTCGTCTGGTATGGGTAAGATCAAGAATTCGGAGAAGGGCAGTTAGAACAGTTTGGCCGGTTTAGTCTGTTTGCCGGTTAAGCCGGTAAACTCTCCTAATCAGCACGATAACAAGCTGAACTGGCCAACATGAAGTTTTTTGACCACGGACAACGCGCCGTCGCCGTTGAGGCTATGGCGTCGCAGGCGAACGACTGACAACTGACATCAATCCAATTCCTTTCTTTTCGAACCGTATTTACAATACTGGACGATCGGACACCTTTGACAGAGAGGGCTGATGGGTCTACAAATATTCTGACCGTGCTTCACCATGAGTTCGTTGTAAACCATGATGTATTTTTCAGGAATCACTTTCCAGAGTTCTTCCTCACTTTCTTCTGGAGTTTGGGTGGTTATAAGACCAATACGATTGGATATTCTGTGGACGTGGGTGTCCACCGGCAGTGCCCTTTTCCTGAAGCCATAAACCATGACGCAAGCCGCCGTCTTCCTCCCCACACCTGGCAACTGCATGAGTTCAGGGACAGTGTCAGGGGTATTACCAGAATATTTTTCAAAAATGATTTTACTGATCTCTTTTATCCGTGCGGCTTTGGTATTGTAATAGTTGGCTGGTCTTATTAACTTGGCAATCTCCTCCCGGTCTGCTGCTGCCAGCATTTCAGGAGAAGGGTAGCGGGAAAAGAGGGCTTTGGCGGCCTCGTCGGTTTTTTCATCCCGCGTTCTCTGGGAGAGCACGGTACCTATGAGGACCTGGAAAGGAGTCTGCCGGGTGTGCCAGTTCCAGGGGTTGGTACCGTAGGTCGCGGCCAAGATCTCTAGAAGTCTTTCAGTGCGATTGTTAGTCATCTGCAGTCCAAGCGCGAAACGGCGCAAGGCACAAGGCACAGGGCAAGAGGATTGCGGATTTGGGATTTCGGATTTTGAAATTACATTTTGCCTACTGGCTACTGTAGCCTTACCACTTTAGCGATTTTAACGACTGACCACGGACTACTGACAACGGACACAGCGCGAGCTGCAAGCTGCTGGCTGCCAGCTGCATGCTGGGCAAGGGCCCTATGCTTCTTGCCTTGAGCCTCGCGCCCTGCGCCTTTTGCCCTTATTTATAGAATCGCCAAGTAATTCTCAATTTCGTATTTGCTCACATGGGTGCGGAAGCGGTCCCATTCGATCTTCTTGTTGTGGATGAGCTTATCGAAAATGTGATCCCCTAATGTTTCCCGCATGAGGGCGCTTTTTTCCATCTCTTGAATGGCTTCGAAAAGGCTTCCTGGAAGGGAGGTGATCCCAGCACGATCCCTCGCCACCTCATCCATTTCATAGATGTCTTCCTCTACGGGGTCTGGGAGTTGGTAATTTTCCTCTACTCCCTTCAACCCGGCAGCTAGCATCACGGCAAAAGCCAGATATAAATTACAGGCGGGATCGGGTGAGCGAAACTCGATTCGCGTTGCCACTTCTTTGCCGGGTTTGTACATGGGGACCCGCACCATGGTGGAGCGGTTGCGCCTGGCCCAGGCAACGTAGACGGGGGCTTCATAACCTGGAACCAGTCGCTTGTAGGAGTTGACCCACTGGTTGGTTACCAGAGCCATTTCCCGGGCATGCTGCATAATGCCGGCAATGTAGGACTTGGCCATATCGGAGAGGTGATACTTGTCGCTGGCATCGTAGAAGGCGTTTACCTTCCCCTTGAAAAGAGATTGGTGGGTGTGCATGCCACTGCCGTTCTCACCAAAGATGGGCTTGGGCATGAAGGTGGCGTAGACCCCATTCTGCCTGGCGATTTCCTTTACCGCGATCCTGAGAGTTGCGGCTTTTTCGGCCATTTTCAAGCCCTCATCATAACGCAAGTCAATCTCGTGCTGGCTGGGGGCAACCTCGTGGTGACTGTACTCAACTTCTATTCCCATCTCTTGAAGGGCGAAAATGGTGTCTCGTCTCAAGCTTCCAGCTGTATCCAAAGGAGGGGTGTCAAAATATCCTCCCTTATCAATAATCTTCGGGGCTTCGTTGTTTTCAAAATAGAAATATTCCAATTCTGGACCCAAGTAGAGCGTATAGCCCTGTTCAGCAGCTTTGGCCAAAATACGTTTGAACACATACCTGGGGTCTCCCTCGTAGGGGCTGCCATCAGGCTGGAGGATATCGCAAAACATCCGGGCAACCGGTCTTTCTTTGGGTCTCCAAGGGAGGAACTCGAAGGTGGCGGGATCGGGCATGGCGACCATGTCGCTCTCCTCGATCCGGGCGAACCCCTCAATGGAAGAGCCGTCAAACCCCATGCCCTCGGCCAGGGCTCCCTCTAGTTCGCTGGGAGTAATGGCAAAACCTTTCAACATGCCCAAGACATCGGTAAACCAGATCTGGATGAAACTCACATCCCTATCTTTCACAATCTTCAATACATCTTTTTGTGTTTTTGTCTCGCTCATCTGCTTTTTCCTCCTCTTCGGTAATAGTTTGCTTACCGGTTTCCAGATTGATGCACTCTCTTTTGCTGTTTACTTTGGGGATGAGTTTCCCGGGACTCATAGAACTCAAGAAACCAGTCAGAAGTCAACGGCAAGAGATGTGCCAAAGGAGATCTTGGCAAAAAAATATATAAATATTTCATGTTTACAGAAAAGTAGCAACATCAGTCTTTCTCTAAAAAATTACAATTTTGTTGTATAGAAGGGGTATAAAAATACAAAAATGTAATTTACGAGCTTGCCTGAAAAACCAATTTTGTCATTATTACCAGAAAAAGGGGCCGGGGGGGAAAGGTTATTTCAATAGAGGTTGGAGATTTCAGATCTAAGATTTAGGCAATTCCAGACTGGGGTATTCCGCAACCTCCAATCCGCAACCCGCAATCTAAAATCTTCAATCTAATCTTCCTCATACTTGGCGATTGCTGCCGTAATAACAGCCTGGGAGGGATACCGCTGAAAAGAGAGCATTGAGAACAGCAGCAGCAAGAACCCCATGATGGTGGCGATGATCGAGCCAATTGCCAGGGAAAGCTGGATTTTTGAGTATATGCTTACGCAGAGTACAAACATACCTATAATCACAGCGAGCACAATGATATCGATCACTATGTGACTGCGCCTTCCCATACTCTTCTTCCTGACCAGAAAAGACACCGCCTCACTCTTCTGATTAGGGTTCAATTCCTCGCCTGAAAGAATTCTACTTAATCTTGGAATTGTTCTCCTAAGGTAACCGGCTGTTCCCTGGTTGGGCTCAACCTCTAGACTCTGCTCACATACCAACAAATCAGGGTAAAGGCCGGCGATGCGGTCGTAGGTGTGTCGGGTAAAAACTCGCCACAAACCCAATATCAAAGAGGACAGTCCCGCAGCGACAGCCAGATAAGTAAATGCCTCACTGGGATTTGTCGAAAAAGATTCCACATACCCTTTCAAAAAGTAGGTCCAGATCGCAGCATTCAGCGCCACTGCATAGACAAAGTCCCGGGAGATAGCGCCTGCCCATAGCGTCCTCACACTTTGGGTTGATTGCAGCAAGACCCGTGCATTATCACTATTCATAACAACCTCCGGTTTAGGCATAAGGCTTAAGGCTCACGGCAATTATTTAGTAGGGCCGGTCTCCGTACCGGCCATCTGAAGAAATTACATCAGCAAATCTCGGCGGGTGCAGAGACCCGCCCTACGGTTTTGAATCGTTATTGCGTCGTAAAAATCTGAAACCCGTAATAGGCTTCCATGCCATGTTCATCAATGTCTAGGCCACGGAGTTCCTCTTCTCTGCTCACCCGCAAGCCCACCAGGTGTTTGATTGTCCAGAAAAGTAAAAAGCCGGTGGCCATGGCCCAAGCGAAAACAGAGACGATACCCAGACACTGAGCACCCAGGAGTTTCCATCCTCCACCAAAGAAAAGGCCATTCCCGGTTGTCCCAGGAGCGAATTTGTCTTGGGCGAAAAGCCCCAGGGCAAAGGTACCCCAGGTTCCACAAACAGCGTGTACAGCAATTGCCCCCACGGGGTCATCTATGTTGAGTACCTGGTCGAAAAAGATCACCGAGAGGACAACAAAGATACCGGCGAAGAGTCCGATCCAAATAGCGCTTCCTATGGAGACAAAGGCGCAGGATGCAGTAACACCCACCAGGCCGCCAAGGACGCCATTAAGGGCCATACTGACGTCGGGTTTTTTGAACCACCACCAGGCGGTAAACATTGCGGCTATACCGCCAGCGGCTCCGGCAATATTTGTAGTTGCAGCAATATGCGCAATTTCAGGGACGAGCGCCATGGTGCTACCTGGGTTGAATCCGAACCAGCCAAACCAGAGGATAAAAGTGCCCAGAGCTGCCAGGGGAATGCTGTGTCCAGGGAAGGCGTTTGAAGACCCGTCGCTGTTGTACTTGCCCGACCTTGGTCCCAATACTACAGCGCCGGTTAGAGCAAGCCAGCCGCCGGTGGAATGGACGACCGTGGAACCGGCGAAATCCCACATACCGATCTCAGCGAGCCAGCCGCCACCCCAAATCCAATGTCCTACGATCGGATAGATGATGGCTGTTATAAAAATGCTGTAGAAGATATAAGCGGAAAACTTCGTCCTCTCAGCCATAGAGCCCGCCACGATGGTAGCGGCGGTGGCGCAGAACACCAGCTGAAAGAAATACTTGCACTCCAGAGGTACAATAGACCAATCAAGAGAGGCGAACGTGTTGCCCGTATCATTAAGGAAAAAGCCACTGGTGCCAAAGAGAAGATTACCGGCACCGAACATTAAACCAAAGCCTATAGCCCAGAAGGCTATGGTGCCGAAACAAAAATCCATTAGATTTTTCATTAGCATGTTACAGGCATTCTTCGACCTCGAAAACCCTGCGGTCAGCATGGCAAAACCCGCCTGCATAAACATGACCAGCACCCCTGCTAGCAAGACCCAGCCAGTGTCCATAGCCACCAGCTTAGAATCTACAGCCTTAACCTCTGCTACCGTTTCCTGAGTTTCCGCAAGGGCACACGGCATCGCATACCCGACGATCAAAAAGGCCAACAAAACAATGACTAAAGTCTTCTTTGACATATGATTTCCCCCCTCAACTTCGAAGATTACTAGCCCGAAATATTCATGTATCCTAAAAATTTTTGAATAAGGCAGGCTAAGGTATCAAGTTCAAGTAATTGTTAAATACCAGTTCAAACTGCTCACCCACGTGTGTCTCATGTTTGACCGCTTCTGCCAGCACCACGGAGGTTTCCACTTCAGGTGGGTTGGACAACCAAGCACGGTCTCCCTCTATCCAGGTGGTAACATCTTTTTTTGAACCGGCGTGGTTGTCGAACTGTAGTCCGATGATATGAGGGCTCCCTCTCAAAGAAATGGCCTCAATTTCACACTCGAGGGAGGTGACCAGAATCTCAATATGTTTCGGGACCGGTGACAACACTGCCTGTCCATGCCATTTAAAAAGGGGCATCGTGTTTGGCAGGTTTTGAAAAAGTGGATGTTGGCGGCCATCTTTAGTTAGATGACCCTCAATGAATCCTACGCTACGGCAGGAGTTCGGCCCCACATCTAGACCAAGAACATCGGCGAGAAGCTGATGACCCAAGCAAAATCCCAGGTAAGGTTGGTCTGCCGCGAGTACTGCTCTGATAGCTGCTTTTTCACCCCGTAGGAAAGGGTACTCCTCTTCCTGGTCTACGTTTGGGCTTCCCCCGAGCACTATCAATCCGTCATAATTTGCCAAATCCGGAATTGCCTGATGCCACACTTCGATTACATCCAGGTGTAAACCCTGGCTTTCGGCCGAGCGGACGAGGTGCTCTCCCGGTCCCTCCCATGGCATGTGCTGGAATATCAAGAACCGTTTTGCCATCCCGAACTCCAAAAATTTTAGGCGCAGGGCGTAAGGCTCAGGGCGCAGGGAAAAAAAGAAAGTTCTTGATCCTTACGCCTTGTACCTTGCGCCTTGAGCCTTTATTTATAGAATCGGTAGATACTGATTACGTTCATAATCGGTCACGTGGGTGCGGAAGCGATCCCACTCGATCCTTTTATTTGCGAGCACCTTGTTGAAAATGTGATCCCCGAGGGTCTCCCGCATAAGCTCACTTTTTTCCATCTCCAGGATGGCCTCAAAAAGGCTCCCCGGCAGAGAAGTAATACCCTCACGCGTACGCGCTTCCTCATCCATCTCGTAGATATCCTCTTCAACAGGATCTGGAAGCTGGTAGTTATCTTCGACCCCTTTCAACCCGGCGGCTAACATCGCAGCAAAAGCCAGATAGGGATTGCAGGCCGGATCCGGTGAGCGAAACTCTATCCGGGTCGCCTGCTCCTTGCCAGGCTTGTACATGGGAACCCGCACCATGGTGGAGCGGTTTCTCTGAGCCCAGGCAACGTAGACGGGGGCCTCATAACCGGGCACCAGTCGTTTGTAGGAGTTCACCCATTGATTGGTCACCAGGGCCATCTCCCTCGCATGCTCCATGATCCCGGCAATGTAAGACTTGGCCATATCGGAGAGGTTGTACTCGTCGCTGGCATCGTAAAATCCGTTTATGTCTCCCCTGAAAAGAGACTGGTGCGTATGCATACCGCTGCCATTCTCACCAAATATTGGTTTAGGCATGAAGGTGGCATACACTCCGTGCTGCCTGGCAATCTCTTTGACAGCGATCCGCATAGTCACCGCTGTGTCGGCCATCTTCAAGCCCTCGTCGTAGCGCAGGTCAATTTCATGCTGGCTGGGAGCAACTTCGTGGTGGCTGTATTCCACCTGAATTCCCATATCCTGGAGGGTGAAAATGGTTTCTCTTCTCAAGTTTCCACCTATATCTAGAGGTGGCGAGTCAAAATACCCTCCTTTGTCTATGATTTTGGTACTTTCGTCGTTTTCGAAATAGAAGTACTCCAGTTCCGGTCCCACGTAATAGGTGTAGCCCCATTCGGCTGCCTTACGCAGCATGCGCTTCAACACGTATCGGGGGTCACCTACGTAAGGAGCTCCGTCTGGCTGCAAAATGTCACAGAACATCCGGGCAACCGGTCGATCTTTGGGTCGCCATGGGACAAACTGAAAGGTGGTGGGATCCGGTTTGGCGATCATGTCGCTCTCCTCGATCCGGGCAAACCCTTCGATGGAAGAGCCGTCAAATCCCATCCCCTCCATCAGTGCTCCCTCCAGCTCGCTTGGAGTGATGGCAAAGCTCTTGAGCATCCCCAGGACATCGGTGAACCAGATCTGGATGAAGCTCACATTCCTATCTCTTACAATTTTCATTACATCTTTGTTATTTTTGCAGAGCATCTTTTTCCTCTCTTTATTGATCGCATGGGTTATTTGTCAGCTGCCAGCAGACAGCAAGCAGCAGGCAGAATCGACTAGCTATGGCAGAATCTAGCTGCCGGCTGTCCGCTGCAAGCTGCTAGCTGGTTACTGACTCAACTCCGGCCTGCTCTTGGCTTGGAGAATCTCCGGAATGTCAAGGCCGGTGGCATTTTTGATCTGTTCCATGATGGCCACAACCGAGCCGGTAACACCCTTCACGTAAGTCGGCATACCATTGCCGTTACCACTGTCGAGCACTGTAACCTTGTCAATGGAAAGATTCTCAGCAATCACACTGGTAACCTTGTCCAGAATATCCGGCAGTTGCTGGATCAAGAATAGCTCTCTGGTGTCCTCTTTTTCCCACTGCTCGCGCATCACTCGAACCGCCTCTGCCGTGGCTTTACCATCTTCCACAATGGATGCAGCTTCACCCACAGCTTCCAGTACCTTGGCCTCTTTATTTGCCTCCGCCGGCACGACTACCTCAGCCTGGTACTTACTCTTGTTCATCTCGACCCGCCGAGCTTCCAACTTCTGCTGTTCCTCAACCTCAGCGATTGCCCGGGCTACCTGGGCCTTGGCCTCAGCTCTATTAGTTTCAGCCGCCAAGTCAGCCCGCAAAACCTGAAGCTTGTTATTAGCTTCAACAATGTTCATTTCGGACTCAGACTCGGCCACACTTCCTTTCTTCTTGGCCTCTGCTGCAACTTGCCTGGCTTCGGCCTCGGCATTGGCCTCTGCTATCGTGGCATCCCTTCTCACCTCGGCATTCTTCTTGCGGCCTATGGCATCCAGGTATCCTTCACTGTCGGAAAGATCTTGTATCTTGAAGGTATCCAGCACCAATCCAAGGTTCTTTAGATCGCTTCGTGCTTCGGTGGT
>CP070735.1:842432-852251 GCA_020347625.1 Deltaproteobacteria bacterium | reverse complement strand
ATAATCGTTTGGGTCGGAACTGAACGATATGTCTTAGATCGAGGATAAAATGCCTACATTAAGGTTCAAAAAATATGAACCACTAAGGTTCAAGAAAGCACCACCTGAAACGGGTCCAGCGGATCTGCCAGATACGTTCCCTATGCCCACTACTCCGCAAGCCCCCCCTGGAGAAATGTCATTCGGAGCCCAGGCTGTTGAAAGGGCCGGAAGGTTAGACGCATTAACCCCCCCCGTCGAACCACCTCTGCCCTTCGGAGCCCAAGCTATCCAGAGAGCCGCAAGGATAGATGAATTGCAACGGTTAGAGCAACCCCCCGCTCCACAACCACCCGTAAGACAAAAGGGTCCTGGCTTCTTGGGAGCTTTACAGCGTCCTGACGGTGGTGTTTCTACCGAATTGTCTATCGGTGTTAATATGGATGGACAAGAAACGGAGATCCCCACACTCATACCAGGACTAACGCAAGAGGAAATCAAGACTCTCCTCACCACCACCGATCCCAAAAAGATCCCCAAATCAATCGTAGATAAAGCAATCGCCCATGCTAGGGGAAGAATGTCTGCAGGATTAAGTCCCTTTGCTGAACCAGCACCTCCGGATCTCAGCCAAGTCGAGGGAGTCCCTATTCGTGTACCCGCTCCAGATATAGCTCCTACTTTCGTTCCTTCTGTTCACTCACCTGATCCAGATGAAATAGATGGCATCATGGCTCGCCTGGGTGAAACGGGAGCGCAGTTTGGAGTGGACGTTGCCAAGGAATTCTCAGATGTAGGAAACCTGGCTGCAGCAAATGTAAATCGTTCCTTGGCAGCTTTCTCGGATAGCATGGATAGTGTGGCTGATCTCTTTGAAGCGGGCTTGGTCACATCTTTTGAATTCTTCGGCCTAGATCCTAGCTTGGTAAAAAAGGGTGATGTATTTAAGGTCGCCACAGAAGAGCTGCGAAGAGGAGAAAAATACTGGAGAGATAGGGTACAAGATCCAGGGCTCATCGCCGAAATCCTCGGAGGCTTCTTAGGTGGAACAATACCCGCTGTTGGTGAGTTTATGCTCAATGTTCCCTGGTATTTCCTCAAAGGTATGGGCCAGGGTTATCGAGCAACTGGCAGCAAGGCAAAGGCTGTCAAAGAAGGGATAAAGCAATCCATACATCGTTGGATGCTAGGTCATATTCTACATGGCGCTGGCTTTCTAAAGATGCCATCCAGGGTAGTTTCGGTAGGTACTGTTGGCGCTCTTGATGCTGCTGCTGCTGGCGGTGATCCCAAAGAGATTGCAGAATCTTTTGGTGTTATGGCTCTCATTGGTTTAACAATGGGACCAGGGAGAGTCGGCGTATATGAAGCTCTGCGCGATGCCAGATTTGATATACCTGAAACAGCTAGAGAGTTTGAAGGAAAGATTTACGAGAGATTGCGTCCGGTTATTGAGAACACTACACAGTTAGGTCCGGTAGATGTAGATCAAATCACGGACGCTTATTCTAAAAAGCTATGGGAATACAAACAGATATTGGATCGAGGAATTGGCGTTCCTGGTCTTGGTGGCAGATCGGGTTCGACAATAGCTGAGTTACGAAATGCCGGAGAGCAATTTCAGTTACTCACAGGACAGATGCACCCCAAAGATCCTCGTATGACCGATCCCCTGTCAGCAATTCCAGAAGAAGCATTTCGCTTCCCCACCACAGGGCCAGAAATTCTCAGAGAACCGTTTGAAATGGTTCCACCCTTCACTCCGCTTCGATTCAAGAAAGAAGCCGGACCCCCTCCAGGTGAAGGCTTTGTCATGGTCGAACCGGAGGCTCCAGCCATACTACGCCCAGGTGAACGACCTACCGAAATTAAACAACCAGAAGAACCCATACTCAGCAAAGAAGGCACTCCATTTAAGACCGAAAGGGGAGCCCGCCTTAATATCCCCAAGGCTCAAGGAGCTTATCCACCGATCAAGGATTGGGAAGTTGTTCCTGTTGAGGACGGTTTTGGTTTAATGCCGCGCCATGCCGTGCCGTGGGTAATGGACATACAGGAATACACAGAAAGATTTTATCTCCAGGGCAGACGTTTTGAAGATGTGCCGGATGAAGAGTTTGAGATAATCGGAAAACAACCAGGAATCAGCGACTTTTATGATCCAAAGACAACCAACTGGAAAGAAGCTGTCCGTCGATATATTGAGGATCGTGTTGATCTGCAACGAGAGTTTGGTGGCATACTGCGAAAAGAGCATCCGTTCAAGAAGAGAAAGGATGGTACGCCACGGATCGAAACGATCACGATGAAACACTACAGGGAAGTAGCGAAAGCGGTCAAGGCTGGATTACCTGTGCCACAAGAAGTCCGGGCTGAGTATCCAGCATTGAGGGGTGAGCTTGTTCCAGAAGGTGTGACTCCACCAGAAGAGGTTGAACCTGGGCGTGTTCTGGAGGCAGAGGAATTTGATGAACTCGTTGGTGATTTATTGAGAAGAAATGCTCGGGAAGCACTAGGCGAACTCGTCGAGATCCCCCCCGGCTATCCAGATCCGATCATAGTAGATGAAAACACCATTCGTACCGACTATCAGAATGTGGCTACCTCTTTACGGCTAGAGGAAATCTATACAGAAGCCGGATTCACACAAGTCGCAGAGGATATGAATAATGTTGGAGATATTGATCGCACATTTGAGTGGATCGTGGACAGGGGCGGTGAGCCACCTTATGAGGAAGAAGTAGGCCGCGAGCTGGCAGAAGAGGCTGCCCGCAAACCTAGACCCTTCCCCTTCAAGGTGGGAGATACGGTGCAAACGCCTAGTGGTGAAGGGAAAATCCTCAGTATTGGCAATGAGAAAGCCAGAGTTGCCCTGATTGACGGGACGACGGAGGCTATTGCGCTAGGGGATATATCCACTCCAATTCCACGAGAAGAGGCCGAATTGCCCGTAGAAGAGGTTGAACCTGAAATAGAGCCTGTGACTCCTCCGGAGCCAGAACTTCCTGTTGAGGAGGAATTGGGGCCTGTTCTCGGCAAGGATAAAAAGGGCAAGGATTTAAGGGCTGGCGATCACGTTACATATAATCAGTATCCTGGCAAACGATTTGAGGTTGTTCGCATCCTCTCAGAAGATCGTCCAGATATATTGAAGGTAAAACAAGTAGGGATGAAAGCAGATGGCACTCCCTACAAGCAAGAGTTTAATGCTCATGTTTCAAACCTTATTAAGATCACTCCCACGATAGTTAAACCCGAACCGCCCTATGTAGCGCCAAAACCAACAACGAGGCTTGGTTGGTTTAAGGAAAATCCAGTTTGGGATGAAAATCTAAAGGGCGAAACTCGACAGTTTCATTCCAAAGAGTCAGGTGTTCCAGGGCTCGTCAGTAAGTCCCGGGGCTTGCCTTGGGATGAGCTGGCTATGAAGGCTAAAGAGGATGGAATACTGAAAGAAGATCAGGGCGTCAATGATCTTATGGAAATAATGCAAGAGGAGATCAAGCTAGTTAAGGCGGGAAAAGAGCCTACCCTCATTGGTGACTTGAGTGACCACGAAAAAGAAGTAGATAGGCGCTTGAGAAGGGCAGAAGCAGATTGGATAGCGGAAGTCGCCACAACGGTTGTAGAGGAAACATACGGACCCGTTGAGCTAGAGGTAGGTGACAAGGTAAATGTGCCAACAGCACAGGGAGATTCTGAATGGGTCGAAGTCACAAAGAAGAATAAGGACAGTAGTGTAGAGCTGACCTATTCAACAGGGGAAACCCAATTATTAGAACTCTTCGATGAGATAGAAATCGTCGGTGGCGAGGCTTTCGGTATAGATCGTGTTGCAGACGAGCCCAAACCAGAGCGTGTTGCCCTCAAAATAGATAAAAAGGATGAAATTGCCCTCCTTAATAAATATGAGAAACAACTCATCAAAAAGATGGATAAGAAGGTTAAGGGCAAATATCCTAGTACCGCCACGATTAAACTGCCTCAAACTGCGGTGGATCTCATAGATCCGGAACTCATGCTGACTGTGGATATTCAGGCACAATACGGTATGGGTTCAAAATGGGATAGAATAGGGTGGGCTGTCCAATTAATCCAGGGCGATGAATTGGGTGACAGAATTTATACTGTTGAAAGACCTTATGGCACACTCACCTTTGATCTCAATAAAAAGACCCTCCGATTAGATCCTGGTTATCAAGATGCCATAAGCGGTAGTTTGACAATACCCGTAGATCCCGATATGGAGAAAGAAAGGGTACTGCGAACAACGCTGATTCGTAACATTATGAAGCAAGCGCCAACGCGGACCATCCCCAATGAGCTACTGCAGAACAGTCTTGATGCCATGCCAGATAATAGGCCGTGGGATCAACAAATGATAACGTGGAAAGTTGAGGGCAATGTTGATACTGATTCAGGTAAAAAATCCACAACAATCAGCGTTGAAGATAATGCCAGGGGCATGGCTCCAGAGGTTTTTGCCTTTAGTTATCTGAAAATAGGCGCGGAAGGTAAGCGTAGTGACATAGCAAAGGGTGGTTTAGGAGCTGCAAATGCAGCATTGCTATACTTTCCCAACAAGGTCAAGGTTTCATCAGTAGGTTGGGCGCTCGAAAGGCCAGAATACACCACATTAAAAGTCAGAGGAAAAGAGAGGCCCGATGTTAGAAGGTGGTCTGATGGGCTAAATGAGGATGGCACAGTCAAAGAGGGTGCTGTTAAAGTCCGGACTACATTTGAAGCAACTCGGGAGGCGATGTTTGCTGGTATTGGCAAGAGGGAGATAGAGGGTAGGGCTGCGGTCAGGTTAAATGTTGAGCGTCCTGGCGAATTTCCAGCGGATACACCTACTGGCACGAAGTACAAGGCAACCTATACAGATGCAGATAAAGATGGCAATCTTAAACTCTCTAATTGGGCCTTGGAATCAGGTTTCAATAATTACGTCCATGAATTACGACACAAGGCAGTTATTATACAAACTGGAAGGCGTGGCAATCCCGACAGCATAATACATACGAAAGACTTTTCCGACATAAAACCGGAAGAATTAAAAGAGCCTAAATTCTCAGTCAGATCCAAGGGATCAGAAGTAGATATATATTTACTTGATGTAGGCCCCACCGGAGCGGGCTTTTGGGGTGGCGGGCATGAGATTGACCAAAAATTTTACAATAAAGGTCTGCCATTGCAGATAAGTACAGACAACATTGCAGATATTAGAAAGGTTCCCTTTGAGCCCGACTTCAAGATTCTCATCAACTTTAGAAAGACCCCCGATGTAGATCCAGAGAAATGGAAGCCAGGTGAGGAGTATCCATTTATTAGTAACAGAACCGAAGTAGTCAATGAAATCGGCGCTGAGATAGCCGTAGATATTAATAAAATTCTCGATAGAATGTCCGATGAATTTCAGGATGCAGAGTTAAAAGACTTCAAGCAAATGGAGGATCAGTCAAAGGATATTGAAGAAGTCACCATAATGAATCCCTACAGGGACGCCGCAGATGTAAAAGAAGCCAACAAGATCCTGAGAAAACATAGACCTTTCTACCGCGATATGGCTAGGGCTTTCAATGTGTTTCAGGAATTGTTGAAAGAGATAGGGCTTGACCCAATCAATCTTGTTCTCACCATTGATAAGCGTTTGCATGGCTGGAAGAGTAATCCCGAAGCTGGTGATATTCCTGAATTGTATGCCATCAATCCAGTTTCGGTTACGGAAGCCTATATGCAAAAGCCAGCCTATCAAACAGCTATTGACGCTGGTGTTGATCCAGATATAGCTAAAGCAGGAAACTTTCTCTTTACGATGATGCACGAATACTCGCATCGTGATGTTTCGGGTCATGGCAAACCATTTAGGGGCGCAATGGGCGACCTGTTTGCATTATTTGGCGATACAAGATACTCTATCATAGGGAGGGAACTCCGTGGAATTTTCAAAAAGCACTCTAAAAGACTTGGACAACTTGAGAAAGACCTCGCGGGTCTTGGAGAAGGTGGGCTTCTCCTTACTGTTAAGTCTGGAAGGGCTAAGTACGGAGAACATGAGCGCGGCAGAATTAAGGGAACATCGCCGCTCGATAAAGTTAGCGGCCTATTTGCACAATCAAGAATCCAGTACGACCTCTTTGGTGAACACCAAAAGATTGAAGAAGAACCTCGGCCCGTAACTCCAGAGGACTTTCTCAAAAAGTCTTTCCCTGATGCAAGTCCAGCCCAAATCAAGGCGATGCTGAAAGATCCAGAGCTACGAAAGCAAGTAGCTCGTGGAAGCCTCAGTACCCTGCTCGCCGACGAAATCTCCAAGAAATACAACCTGGCTAAAGCAGTAACACAGATAGAAATGTTTCCCAAGGAGGCCAGGGGCCAGGGGGATCTTTTTGATCTCGCTCGTAAAGATGTGGGAGAGAGTGTCGAGGAGTGGGTTGACGAGCCAGATCCCACAGGGCCGGAAGGTGGTTCATTGCTGGTCAGGACTCCCAAGGGCAAGCCAGAAGGAGAACCATTTGAATCTGCCGAAGAGGAAGTCCAGGCCAGGGTAGAAGCTGCTCGCGGAAAGAAGCCAAAAACGCTCACAGAAGAATTTCGAGAAATAAAAACTCGCCTGATGAATAGAGCTTTTCGTGAGTATGAGCATCTACCCAAGACAAAGGAATTCGCAGAGCTAAGAAACGCCCTCTTACGACTCGCCAAGCAAAGAGGCATCGTCAACAACAAGACGATGAAGAAGATCGAGCGGATACAGGAGGGCCTGAATAAAACTGACCAAACAGATTTCGCCTGGAAAGTAATACTCGATGATCTCATGGAGGAGGTTAATCTCCAAAGAGAACGAGGCATAGTTGATGCAGATATAGGTCTGCCTTATGGCTACACACCTGATACGCTGGCAAAGGATCACGCGGATCTCAATAGACACATAACAGGCAACATTGAAATTCAAGCTGCCCTGCGGCGACGCGGGGAGTTATGGGATAGCCTGAGAGAAGATTACATCAAGGCGATGAAGGTCATAGGCTTTGATGTGTCTAAGTTTCTCAAGCGTGAATTCTATTTCAGGCATCAAGTCCTCAACTACGTTACTGTTATGGGATTGTACGGTTCCGGCGAGCGATTAAGGACGCCAAGCTATCGGAGCCATCTAAGACCGCGCACAGCTTCGGACGCAGACATCAATGCTGACTATCTCCAGGCAGAACATGAAGTCGTATCACAAATGATGTACGACATTGAGATCGCCAGGACCATAGATGCTGTCAATAGACATTACAACATACAGGACGAGGTGAAGGGTCGAGCGTTAATGCTCAATGATGCAAAAATGCTCACCTTCTTCGGTGAGTTGGTCAAGACCCTCGACGTTCCCCCCGACAAAGAGCCCCCAACAGCGGAAGATTTATACAGACAAGTCCTCAATACCAAGATGGCTATTGGTTTTGACAAGCTCGGTCAGGCTGCTGCGATGGAAGAGCTGCCAGTTGGTAAGGAGTATGAATGGGAATGGCTGGTTATAGAGCTGGCTGATAATTGGATCGAGAATAAACAGATCAAGCAAGAGCTAGGTAAGGAGTGGACCTCTGCAGATCGTGAGCCCTTATCAGACGAAGCATCAGCCGAACTAATACGTTACGCTGCATGGATATTGAAAGAGCATGGTGGCAAACCGGGATCGGCTGCAGCCGCTACGATTTTCAAGGGTATGAATGAGAAGCGCCAGATCATTCAGGAAACCCTCGGGAAAGAGTATCTTGAGTGGCGTGACATAATTCCAGAGGGCTACAGAACGTGGCAACCGTGGGAAGGCACGACCTTTTTCATGGCTCACTCTGTTCCCGAAACCATAGCCAAACAGTTGATTGAAGGCGAGCTTGAAAAAATAGGGATCGGCAAAGAGGACTTACGCCAGGGGCTCATGCGCGGTGGTAAAAGGCGGGAGTATGTACTCAAGAATGAGGTAGCAGATACTCTAAATCAACTCTCAATGCCAAGGGTCAGGACGACATCAGGTAACGCCCATGCTTGGATCATAAAGCGTTGGAAGATATGGCAACTCGTTTCACCCAGGCGCTTCGGAAAGTATAACTTCCGGAACCTCACAGGTGATGCCGAAGCTGCATTCCTCGGAAGCCCACAGATTTTTAAGCATACTAGAGTTGCATGGAATGAGCTTTGGGAAGTATTCGTTAATGGTAAAGATCCCGCAGAAGTAAGCCAGGAACTAGCCGATTGGTTAGATCGTGGTGGATGGGGCGCCACGCTACAAGCTCAAGAAATGGGTGAGTTTGATGTGGCACAACCCTTCATAGACAGACACTCAAAGACAGGCGCAGTAGGTGTTCCGAAGAAAATATGGGATGCCTACTGGAAAACTGCCAGGATCTCAACCGATTTCCGTGAAGCACTCCTGCGTTACGCAGCCTACAAAGAAGCCCTTCGTGTCATGGAACAGTCACCGGATGGTTTGCCGAAAGAGTATTGGGCCTCCATCCCCGGGGAGATCCAGGGGCTATCAAACATCAAGGATCGAGCTTATTGGATGAGCAATGATCTCCTGGGGGCTTATGATCGAGTGTCCGTCCTGGGTCAAGAATTGCGTGAACGATGGTTTCCATTCTGGTCATGGAAAGCTGTCAACTTTATGAGATATGTGCAGCTATGGAAGAACGCAGCTAATGACGGTACGTTTACTGAAAAAGTAGGACGGGCTGCTGCCGGGAAAGCTGCTAAAACACCGTTCATAGCCATGAGGATAGGCAAATTCATCCTCAAGGCTCTCGCTTTGTCTGCGATAATAAAAACAATAACTGGCCTTGCATTTCCACGCGAAGAAGAGGATCTGCCAGATGAAATCAGAGGCAGACCACACCTAACTTTCGGTAGGGATAAAGA
Organism: Deltaproteobacteria bacterium; assembly: GCA_020347625.1. GTDB lineage: Bacteria > Desulfobacterota > Syntrophobacteria > BM002 > BM002 > BM002. The sequence continues at coordinate 843,374 of CP070735.1, read as the reverse complement.
AGGCAGAGTCCAGTATTTCCCACGAGTCGGTACGCTCGGTGATTTTGCTGAGTGGTTCGGCCTGGACGCAAGCCCTTACTACCTGAGTCAATGGTATCGTGGCAGAATGACCCTGCCAGAAATCGCCAAAGATATGGCTAAGTCACCTGTGAACGTCGTCGTCCAGGGCGGTGTGCCATTCATCAAATTAGCCTTTGAGATAGCTACACATCAGGCACTCTTTCCTGATGTGTTCAAGCCAAGAACTATCAGGGATGAAATGGAACATATTGCGAGGAGCTTTGGCCTTGAGAACGAGTATAGGGCTCTCGCTGGCAAACCCTCCAGGCCCTATTATGAAAGCGTACCTGGACTTTTAATTTATACAGTCGATCCATTTCAGGCTGCTTACCGTGACATAATGGATGAAAAAACACGCTACATGGAGAGAGTAGGAAAGTATGGGACTGGCTTCTGGCTTAATGATCGTGGCAACGCTCTTTACAATGCTAGGCTTGCCCTGCGTTATAATGATTTGGATGCAGCGGTTAAATACATGGCTGAGTATATACAGATGGGTGGCACGTTGAGGGGCCTGAAACAATCCCTACAAAGATTGCATCCTCTTTCTGGACTTAATAAGGCTGAAAAGATTGCCTTTATTGGCAATCTCGATGCTCGGGGCTTGGCTCAACTTGTTCGGGCCTTAAAATTCTACGAAGAAATGATGCTGGCTACTCCTCCGGAAGTAAAGCGAGCCACGCGATTGAGGTTTAAGGGGAGGAGATAGTGACTGATAAATGTCCACCTGAATGTCAGGTGAAATTACTTAATATAGATAAACAAATTGAAGATTTGAAAGGAATTGATGGTAAGCAATGGGAAGTCTTTGACCAAAAAATTGTTAATGTGGAGGCACAGGTTATGGACAGAGTTAAATCCAAAACCCTCATTGCTCTATTT
>CP070735.1:831322-842332 GCA_020347625.1 Deltaproteobacteria bacterium | reverse complement strand
GTCTGTTTTTTGGTGCCTAGTGCCTAGTCCTTAGTGCCTAGTGTCTTTCCTGCCAGCTGCTCGCTGTCTGCTGCCCGCTTATTATCCCCGTGTCTCCGTCTCACCGCCTCTCCGCGCCTGCCCGCCGTCTTGTCCCGCCGTAGTTTTAACGAAGGCGGAAGCATCGGCGAAGGCTGGGTCGTCCCGCCGTGCCTACTGCCTATTACCTACTGCTGGCTGCCGGCCAAAACGGCTTATCCGGCTAGACCGATTTGCTAATTTTACCGAATATGTGGTATTGTCCCGCGAATTCGAGAGTAGCTTCATGAAAAGATCAACTTCTAGCACAAGGAGATCACAACATGAAAAAGCTAATGATTTTCATTCTGGTTTTCGCGACCATGTGCTTGGGTTTCCAGGCCCTTATTCAGGCGCAGGAAGCTACTGGCCAGGCTCAAGAGCCTGCTGGTGAGATGATGGAACCTGCTCAGCTGAGCGTCTCTGTGGCAGCTATCTGCCAGAACGTGGTTGATCGCGAACCTGTGGACGCGGGCATTAGCTTTGCGGCTACAGTGGGCAAGCTCTATTGTTTCACTAAGATCATCGGGGCCGAAAGCCCAACTCAGATCGCCCATGTCTGGTATTTCGATGGTAACGAGCGAGCAAGGGTAGACCTGGCGATCAATGCTGCCAGTTGGCGCACCTTTAGCTCAAAGATTATTCAACCGCATGAACTGGGTGCCTGGCGCGTAGATGTCATGGATGCTGAGGGCAACGTTCTAAAGACACTCGAGTTCGAGGTCACACCGTAAAGGACAGCTGGCAGCCGGCAGCCTGCAGCGGGCAGATTTAAAATGGCTTTTCTGAGCGCGACCTACTAATTGCTGCCTGCTGCCTGTCGGCTGTTGAGCTGGTTTAGTCGGTTGAGCCAGTTTAGTCGGTTTAGCCGGTCTTAAATCTGCAATCAAAAAATCCAGGAGTCAATAGTCGGTAGCCAGTAAATAGAGAGGCATACGGCTCAAGGCACAAGGCGCAAGGAAAAGAAATTAGTCTTTGCTGCCTTATGCCTTACGCCTTTTGCCGTGCGCCCTTCAGCAATCTACAATCTGTAATCCGAAATCCGCAATCTCTTTATCCCTCAGTTCCTCAATAGCTTCTTACTGTAAAACCCTCTTGACATGTATGCATAAATGATGCATATATATGCATATGAGAACGACACTAAATATAGATGACGAAATTTTGGAAAAAGCTTCACGTCTGACCGGCATTAAGGAGAAAACTGCTTTAGTTCGACTCGGCCTGGAAGCTTTGATAGCCCTTGAGAGTAGTAAGCGGCTCGCTAGATTGGGCGGCACCGAAAAAGATCTTCGTCCAATTCCAAGGCGAAGATTAGCGAAGTCCTAGCTGTGGTTATCGTTGATACCTCGATATGGGTTAATCATCTCCGTCGGGGCAGCCGACATCTTGAAGAACTGCTCCTGGATGCTAAGGTAGTTTGTCATCCCTTTGTCGTCGGTGAACTGGCATGCGGAAATCTAAAAAACAGAGATGAATTCCTGTCCCTTCTTCAATCCCTTCCGATGGCTCCAACTGTAGTACTTGATGAACTCCTTTACTTCATCGAAAGACATAGATTGATGGGCAAGGGGATTGGCTTTGTCGATGCTAACCTCCTGGCCTCCGCACATTTGTCGGGGATACCCCTGTGGACCTTTGACAAAATACTTAGGTCCGCAGTAATCGAACTAGAGCTCGCATACAGATAGTACGAAGCTAACCACTCGCTGCTTTCGGATCCGCCGTCATCACGCAAGGCGTGACTATGGCGGGACAGGCCCGCTTACGCTCTTGTTGGATCTCCGGTGCGGCCGCTAAGCTGGGCCGTTATGTGGGTTACCTTCGTATGGAGAGGCTGCGTTAGGATGTCACACATTCGAAAGAGAGCTATTGAAGGATTGGAAATAGGCGACACTTTTTCTGTCTCACGCACGTTTACTGAACAGGAGGTGATTCGATTTGCAGACATTTCTCGAGACTACAATCCTGTTCATTTTGATGGGCGATTTGCGAAGGTGAAGAACTTTGATAGTAGCATTTGTCACGGTCTTCTCATTGCCAGCCTCGTCACTGAAATCGGGGGGCAGATTGGGTGGCTGGCTTCTGGGATGACCTTCAAATTCAAGAAGCCTGTGTATTTTGGGGACACCATAAAGTGCGATTTCACTATTACTGATATTGATGAGAGAGGCCGTGCAACAGCTGAGGCGGTGTTCACGAATCAGTCTGACATAATAGTCCTAGAGTCTGTCATAACCGGTATAGTACCAGGCGTCCAAGAAAAGAAGGTCATGAAAGAGATGCTGGCTGAAGGAGACCCGACAAACAGGGTTTCTCGGTGAATTCTAGCCATATCTCCAAGGATATTCGCGCCCACAACCACTCGCTGCAGCCAGGCCCGCCACACTCCTGTTGGAGCTTCGGTGTGGCAGCTGAGCTCGGCCGTTAGAATAAGACGCAATAGGAGAAGGATCAATGGATGAACCTCGTCGAAGGCGATTGCTGCAGATCGCTCTTGTAGCGTTCGCACTCGTATTTATTTCTCTTTACCCCCTGATGCATTTCTGGCCGTCCGGCTGGGTTTGGCAACCAAGGCAATACGAGTACGAGCAAATGATGATCGGAGTTTATGGGACGCTTGGTGTCTTCTTGCTGTGGGCATCCCGCCGGCCCGAGGCACACCTCAGCCTGATTTGGTTCACTTTTTGGTCGAGCCTTGTCCACGGTACCATCATGGGCGTCCAAGCTATCGTTGACTCTGCTGAGCGCGCTCACTTGGTGGGAGACGTCGCGGCGTTGTGGCTTGCCGTTATCTTCCTGGGCTGGCTGACCCCGCGAGGCGTAGTCGCCCAAAAGTGGAAAGATACAGCCTAACTACTCGCGGTAACTGACAGGCCTACAGCTCCCCTGTTTCGCCTGCAGGTGAGCTCGGCCGTTACTACACTTAACCCGGCCTCAATTTGAATTGTCTGCTGTGGGGAGGGAGCTTTCATGTGCGAACTACTTGGTCTCTGTTTCAACAAAGAGGTTACCGTCCAATTGGCCTTTTCTGGGCTGAAAGCTGGAGCAACGGATAACCCTGATGGGTGGGGCGTGGCCTGGTATGATGAATACGGGACCCAGGTCATTAAAGAAGCACGGCCGGTGGACCGGAGTCCTCTTGCCAGAAGCTTTCTGGAAGACTTGGGTGCTCGTTCAAGGATTTTTGTCTCACATATCCGCCTTGCCACATCAGGTGAGGCTGGTTACGTCAACACGCACCCCTTTTACAGGAGGTTTGATAATAAGACCTGGGTTTTTGCCCACAATGGCACGATAGATACTGATCAACTGAATTTTCCTCCCGGAGAGTTCACCCCAGTTGGCACAACTGATTCTGAACTCATCTTCTGTGGTCTTTTGGCATGGATCAAGCATCATCAGTTGCGCTTGGCGGATAGAAATGACTTTATTCTCTTGCATGAGAAATTAAGAGAAATAAACCGCTCAGGCGAGCTCAACCTGATTTTTAGTGATGGCACCCACCTGTTCGCTTATCACGACAGGTCGGGTTATGTGGGGCTGCATTTCCTGCTGCGTAAAGCGCCCTACGAAATCGTCAGACTTCGTGGACAATATCTGACCATCGACTTAGCAGAGATCATAGATCCGGATGAACGAGGATATCTCGTGGCCAGCGAGCCTTTGAGCGATGAGAATTGGATAAGTTTTAAGCCAGGCCAGTTGTTGGTTTTTTTCGAAGGCAATCCCGTTTTCATGAACGAAAGTGAGTGAATCAGTAAAGTCAAACATCACCGCCGGGACCACCACACCGCTTTTGGCAAATTTCAGATATCATAGTTTAATCCAACCTCTGTCTACTTCAGAGCACGGCCCACATTTGGTCTTTAAGTTTCTACTGGGGAAAGTGTGACTCAAAAGATGTTATGTGAACCCCTGGTACCCCTTTAATAAATTTTATATAACTCGATCAAATGAAATTTTAGGCCACTCTCCTTTCGTACCATATAATGCTGCGATCTTAACCTATCGAAATTACCTCATAATAGAAATAAACTTTAAGTTTCATGACAAAGAATCGGAGCAGAAGAATTTGGCTCTGTTTCAAGCTTTTCCAATAAGGACTATTGCTTGAAATCCGCACTGCAAATTTGTTATGTTCCACCGAGCACCAATGCAAGTCTGCGTCAATCTGAATCTATTGCTCTTATGACCGGGTTCAAAACCAACCTTTTGGCGAAGAAAGAGATGCGATTATGTTGAAAAGATGGTGTCTGGCGACATCCATACTCATTCTGGCCAGCCTGATCATTACGGTTGCGGCTGTTACTGGGGAGTCCGCCCAACCGTTCAGACAACAGAACGGGCTCCTGGCCTATACCCCTCCTGCTTGGTTTCTAGAGGGGTACTTCATTGCCCGGGAAAGAAATCCAGGTTATGTTTTCGGACCGGTGCAGGATTTCGTTCGGGCTGTGGGCGGCAAAACAACATGGTTGATCGAGGATCTGGAATTAAAGCGGGTCGAGCAGGCCCTGGCAGACGGATCCAACCCCGAATATTCGTTGTATCTGGAGGTTGTTTCACCTGCGCGCACGGAATATTGGGTTTTCGTGGTGCTGCCTTATGAAAGCGCACAGGAGTGGTTCGATGCCAGGCGGGCATATCATGGGAGGAAGGCTGAGGATTATTACGGAAAAACCCAAAGAGAGCTTGAACGCGCCCTTAGATTAGGCCTCAAAATCAAAGGTGAGCTTCGTTTCTTTATTGAGAAAGGAGATATCAGTTTACAGTCCCCTGAAAACGCGATCATGAACAAATATAAATTCCAGCCGGTTTTCGACCTTAGCGCGGGTCGCTGGCTGGGTTCGGCAGCCAAGACCAAGTAGCCCATATCGACCCCGGGTTAAGGAGGTATGATTCATGTCATCTCATAGGGATAATAGTGGCAAACCTAATCGCCGCGACTTCTTCAAAACAGCTGCTGCCGTCGGATTAGGGGCCACGGTGGCTGGCTCCTCTTTCTGGCGGCCCCGCCAGGCTTCGGCCCAGATCAACATACCCCAGGAGCCCATGCCCCGCAGACCCTTTGGCCGTTCGGGCATAATGGTCTCCACCCTTTCACTGGGCGGGATGTTCGACATCCTGAACAATCAATTGATGATCGCAAAGGCTCTTGATTGGGGGATAAACTACTGGGATACAGCTGAGGGATATGGCAGGGGCCGCAGCGAAGAGGGCATCGGTCGCTGGTTCGCCCGTAATCCCCATACCCGGAAGCAAGTGTTTCTGGTAACCAAACTTTCCACACGAAGAGGTGGCGATTTTACCCCGCGGCTGGAAGAGAGTCTCAAAAGGATGCACACTGATTACGTGGACCTATTCTTTGTCCACGGAATACGTGGCATAAATGAGATGGAACCGAGTTTGAAATCTTGGGCAGAAGCCATGAAAAAGGCCGGCAAGATAAAGTTATTCGGTTTCAGCACACATGCCAACATGGAAGAGTGCCTCGAGGGAGCCGCCAAGCTTCCATGGGTAGACGGCATCATGTTTACCTACAATTATCGCCTGATGCACGAGGCCCGCATGAATAAGGCTGTTGAGGCCTGCTACCGGGCCGGTATCGGTCTAACGGCCATGAAAACCATGGGCGGCGGTCCGGTCAAAAGCGACAGCGAGTCTGAGATTGAAATGGCGGGCCGCTTTATCCAGAAAGGATTTACAGACCATCAGGCAAAGCTCATGGCTGTTTGGCAAGATAAGCGTATCGCCAGTATCTGTTCGCAGATGCCCAATCTCACCATCATGGCCACAAACGCAGCAGCGGCAGTGGACCAAACCCGCCTGTCAAAGTCAGATCGTGCCTTGTTAGCCCAACACGCCGAGGAAACCACCGGCGACTATTGTTCTGGATGCGAGCGTCTCTGTTCAGAAGTGCTTGCCAATACGGTGCCGATCAACGATGTCATGCGCTGCCTCATGTATTTCCATTCCTACCAGGATCTCGGGCTGGCACGTTCCACCTTCGAAACTTTGCCGATTCGGACAAGAGAGCTTTTGACTGAATTGGACTTCAGCAAGGCAGAAAGGTCGTGCCCTCGCAAATTGCCGATCGGAAGATTGATGCGGGAGGCTAAGACTCTGCTTGCCTGACTGACAGTTAACTAACGTGGTCCGACCACTTCTCTGGAAACGCTTGGCCCACAAGGGCCAGGCGTTTTCTATTTTCTGCTAGTAATGTTTGTGGACTTGTAGCAACTCCCAGTGAGCTTGCACTTGTTCGGCAAGCTCAAGAGAAGTTCACGCCACAGCGTAAATCTTATCGGACTGACCAGGAAAATGTTGCGGTAATTTTGCAATGCAGCCAGTCCTTTTGACAAAGCCCACCGCGTTGTCGTATCCTAGGTGCAGTTGATTTTCTTCTTATGCCCCATTCATGAGAGACAATCTTTCCGTGAGCAAAAGAGATGTCTTATGAAAAGGACGACAAGAACAGTTAGAAAAGCTGAAAAACGCAGCCACTCAAGAAGTAAAGTCAAATGGTTTGTTACCTTGGAGACTTCTAAGGGAACCAGAATAGGGGAGACGAGAGACGTCAGTCGCGGTGGAGCCTTCATCTATTGTGATAGACCTCTGGGACCAAGGGAAACATTTTCATTCGTCATTACTGTCCCCCAGAGGGGAACCGCCCTGACTGGCAAGGGCAAAGTGGTTTGGTCAAATCCTTATGGTATGGGTGTCAGACTCCATATGGCATCCTCACCTCATCCCTCTCATTACTGACCTTAAGGCTTCTTTTCGGATACTGAACAGACTGGCAAGGCCAACCGGCACTACCTTTCACTATTCATTTTTCAGACAACACCGCGGAGCTTAGACTCCGCTTTTTTTTGGGGTATCACTTCGCCGTCTTACAGGTCAGAGACTTCTAAATCCAAGATCACAGTACTTCTGGCACGGCCTTTGCTCTAATATTGATACAGTGCAATATTTGCCACCTAATTGCATATAAATCTATGCACTTTACGCCCTGGTTGCACACGACAGTATGCTAAACGATTATTGGGAATTTTCTTTTCCTTAGTATCGGGTTTGCAATCGGTCCAAATGACTTTACGACATGTTCGGAAATATAATGATTGGAGTTTATTATGTTCCGAGCTATTTTTGTAATCTGTTTAACCACCTTGTGCTTACTGCTGTACCTCCTGATTTTGGGCGCATAGACCACTTGTCCAACCCTCTGCGATGTCCACGTACGAGGGTCAAAATGGTGGTTTCTCGGATTGAAAGATTTTGCTTTTCTTGACTAACCTGCCTTTAACATTGTGAAGGTTCGTTGCCCTGTAACTTCATGATGTCCTCAGGTTAAGCCCCATCGGCTTTCTGGTCGGTAGAGGTTTTTTCTTGCACCTCACCCTATTGTCCGGTAATCTGACAATAGACAATCCCCTCCAAAATAATGGCATTCTCAAAACGGAGGTGGCGTGATGGAAGGTCTAGTTGCCCTTATCATTGTATGTCTCATCTTGTTAATCGCACTTTTCGGTTTTAAACGCACCTTTTACTGGATAACAAAATTAATATTTAAAGGAGGAAATGGACAAGATAATTAGATAAAGCGCAAAAGCTTTAGAAGGTTCAATGGGCACCGTCCTCCTTCCTACCCTCTCCAGGAGATATTTCCCCGGCTAGTTTCCCATAATTGTGGACAGATAGAAAGTACACACCGGTGCAGAGGTAATTGCTACTGAAATGGTAGTTTTTCGTATTGAAATCCTCTGCCGGAGAGTTATTTTTTGGGTGTAGATCATTGAATCCGATATGGGAAGTGTAAATGTTAAGGGGAGACAAATCATGGACAACCAAGATAAAATGTCTGGAGAAGAAGCGAGCCAGCAGCGGGATCAGCTCGTCAAACGATTACTTCAGTCTACTATGGGCACCTTTGATATTTTTACCATCTACATTGGAGACCGCCTCGGCTTTTATCGGGCGTTAGCCGATAACGGATGGCTCACCCCTCATGAACTCGCGTCCCACACACGCACGCATGAACGCTACGTGCGGGAATGGCTCGAACAGCAGACTGTTGTTGGAATCCTGGAAGTGGAGGATCCAGGCATTGAGGCAAAGTCGCGCCGTTTTCGCTTGCCGCCAGCACATGCGGAAGTGCTGGTTGAACGCGACAGCTTGAACTATTTGGCCCCGCTGACCCAAATCGTGGTTGGGGCAACTTATCCCCTGGGATCGGTTTTGAAGGCCTATCGCACCGGTGGTGGCGTATCTTACGGTGATTACGGCGTTGACATGCGGGAGGGCCAGGCCGGTATGAACCGCGCTACATTTCTCAGGGTGTTGGGTACTGAATGGCTTCCATCCATATCCGATATTCACGCAAGGCTACAAGCAGACCCTCCCGCCAGGGTTGCCGACATTGGTTGTGGCTATGGCTGGTCGAGCATCGGCATCGCTCAAGCATATTCCAAGGTCATTGTTGACGGCTATGATCTGGATGAACCTTCTGTGAAACGCGCCCGGGCCAATGCGCAGGAGGCCGGTTTGAGTGACAGGGTGAGATTTCATTTTCGCGATGCCAGTGATCCAACGCTAGCGGGACACTATGATCTGGTGACTGCCTTTGAATGCATACACGATATGTCTGATCCGGTGGCGGCGCTGCGGACCATGTTGAGTCTAGCGGGAGAGACCGGTGCGGTGCTCATCATGGACGAACGAGTAGGTGAGACCTTTACTGCCGAAGAAGATGAACTGGAGGCGTTTATGTACGGTTTTAGTGTTCTGCACTGCTTACCAGCGGGAATGGCGGAACAACCGTCTGCACAGACAGGTACGGTCATGAGGCCGAAAACCCTGCGGCGGTATGCCGAGGATGCTGGTTTTTGCGACGTGGAGATCTTGCCGATTGATAACTTCTTTTTCCGTTTCTACCGCTTAAAAGCTGTTTGCCCCGCAGAACAGCAGAACTGAATTTAACCGTCCTAAGAAGATGCATCTCACGAATATTTGGGACGTGTATTTATAGTTAGGCGAATTATACAAATTATTCATCAAGATAGATGCAAATGAAGAACAAAATTATCTGGTTACGAATAAGTTACTGGGTCGGTGCTATTGTAGACGGTCTTGCCACACTCCGCATGTTGTTCCCAAAGATTGCCTATGGGGTGGAGTACAGATATGCATTGGGCTTGGGTGCTTCCTTGATGCTAGGCTGGACATTTCTGCTAATTTGGGCGGATAGAAAACCTCTGGAACGAAAAGGCGTCCTTCTTCTGACAGTATTTCCGGTAATAACGGGAATACTTCTAGCTGAGATCTACGCGGTCGCCAACAGACTTATTACCTTTGAAAAAATGTTGCCAACGGGGATACTTCTTGTGGCACTGATCGCTCTATTCAGTTTTAGCTACTTTAATGCCAGAGACGTGAAATCCGAAGCACAGGGATAGGCAGAAGCTCTATTGTCTTCAGGGTTTCGCATAACCTGTCAATGCAGTCGGTCCGGGCAAACAGCTTCGTTGACTTTCTACACTGAGTGCGCATATCATACTCTAATCTAAACTCTGACCCCCTCATCGGCATCTACCATATTCTGTGTTTAGATCACTAGGGAGCAGAAGTGAATGTCATATAACCTTTCACAGCGTTCGAGTGACTTCACATTTCTCATCAGTATCCACATTTAGGATCTGCTATTGAATGGAGGCACGCCATGAGCAAAACAAGGATGTCGAAAAAACGCGAACAAAGCCTTCGCAAATTGGCCAAATTGATGAATTCACGGCATCAGCTTCCGTATCCAATCACCAAACCTCTTTTGGATTGTTTCGATCTGGTAATTACGCCTGAAGAGGTCGATTTTCTAACGCGCATGGGCACAGAGCCACATACCTATGAGCAGGCTGCTTCTCTAAGCAATCTATCCGAGGAGTCGTTCCGCCCTTTCTTTGAGACTCAGCTCAAGAAAGGACTTGTATGGTCACAAGCTGGGCCCGATGGGAAGGATCGATTCTCCCTCCCTGGTATTTTGGTCGGATGGTTTGAAACGTACCTCTCCGACGGGAGTGAACTACCTGAAAAGGAAGAATTTGCTCGTCGCTTGGATAACTTATTCAAGTCCTGGAGAAGAATGAATTTTTTCCCTATTAGAAGTCTTTTGAATTACCGCTACAAGCGTCGATTAAAACCTCATCAGAGGATCGTGGCCATGAAACAACCGGAGGAAACGAAAAAGGCCACAAAAATTACAGTGGATCGCGCCGTAAAAGTACCTGAAACAAAGGTTTACCCTTCCGACAGTGTTTATGAACTCATCGACAAGCACGGTGACGGAAACGATATTGCGGTTATGCACTGCTTCTGCAGGCAATGGCATAAGATGGTGGAAGAGCCATGCCGTTTCAATTTCCCCGCAGAAGCGTGCATTGTCATTGGTGTCTACACGAGGCACATAATTGATTACGGCATCGGCCGGTACATCTCAAAAGATAACGCCTTGGCGCTCGCTCAAGATTTGCATGAGAAAGGAGCTGTCCATCAGGTCTTTCACGAAAGCGAAGATGTCAGCCAACCTGAAATCGCTATCTGCAACTGTTGTTGGGATTGTTGTGGTGTTTTGGGCTCTTACAACAGAGGGATTCTGCCGTTGCACTTTAAGTCTTACTACCAGGCCCAAATCTCCGACCAGTCCCTCTGTATCGGCTGCGGGACATGCGAGGCACATTGCCCTGTGCAAGCTATCTCCGTAAAAGAAGAAATATCATTTGCCAATCCCGAAAAATGCATTGGCTGCGGTCAATGTGAGCTTCAGTGTCCTGAAGATGTTATTACAATGATTCCAAACGAGCGGGAAGTGATGCTACCGCTTCAAAAAAGATCAGAAGCGCGAATCACTGAGTAACAATCCACAGACCTTGTGACCATATGGGACTATTCCTCAAATGGTGT
>CP070735.1:814773-831222 GCA_020347625.1 Deltaproteobacteria bacterium | reverse complement strand
TCCGCCATGCCCTTCTTGGCTAAATGCTTCGTTATCGCCGCCGTCAATGTCGTCTTACCATGATCTATGTGACCAATTGTCCCTACATTTACATGCGGCTTCGTCCTCTCAAACTTTTTCTTCGCCATGGCGGTTCCTCCTTGGAATTTCCATTGCTATCTTTGTTGCTGGGCTTGCTTTCTTGAGCCGCCCCTAATCGTTCCCCTTTTTTTAACTAACCAGTGGCCGCAGCCTTCACTTCTTCAGTAATGGAGACAGGCACCGGATCATAGTGGGAAAATTGCATATGAAAAGTGGCTCGACCCTGGGTGCTGGAGCGCAGGTCCGTGGCATAACCGAACATTTCTGCCAGGGGAACACGAGACTCGATCACCTGAACGTTTTCGCGGGTCTCCATACGCAAAATGCGACCGCGGCGAGAATTAAAGTCTCCCACCACCTCTCCAATGTATTCTTCGGGCACCACCACCTCGACAGCCATAATCGGTTCAAGCAGAATCGGCGCTGCTTCTTTAACACCTGATTTGACTGCCATGGAGCCGGCGATGGCAAAAGCGATGTCCGAGGAGTCCACTTCATGATAGGAGCCATCCACCAGACTAACTCGAACATCCACCAAAGGATAGCTGGCAAGGCTGCCCTGCTCCAGGGCTTCGGACACCCCTCGCTTTACAGAACGAATGTATTCTTTTGGAACCACGCCGCCCACAATACGGTCCACGAACTCAAACCCACCACCCCGCTCGTTGGGCTCCAACTCCAACCAGACATGACCGAACTGCCCACGGCCGCCGCTTTGTCTGACGAAGCGTCCCTCAGCCCTAGCCTTGCGGGTTATGGTCTCCCGGTAGGCCACCTGTGGTTTGCCCACATTGGCGTTCACCTTAAATTCCCGCAAGAGCCGATCAACGATGATATCCAGGTGGAGTTCCCCCATCCCGGAAATGATGGTCTCACCAGTCTCTTTTTCCACCTTTACAAGAAAGGAAGGATCCTCAGTAGCAATTTTTGCCAGACTGGTCCCAAGCCTCTCCTGATCTGCTTTACTCCGTGGCTCAATCGCGATTGAAATTACCGGCTCTGGGATGTCCATGGCCTCCAGTACGATCGGCTGGGCCGGATCACAGAGAGTGTCGCCGGTGGAAGTATTGCGTAGGCCTAACACTGCTACAATATCACCGGCATAGACCTCTTTAATCTCCTCACGTTTGTCGGCGTGCATCTTCATCAACCGACCAATCTTTTCCCGAGCGTTCTTGGTGGCATTCAGTACCTGGGTCCCACTGGTGATGCTTCCCGAGTAGACCCTCAAAAAGGTGAGATGCCCGACAAATGGATCATTCGTAAGCTTGAATGCCAGCGCTGCAAATGGTGCAGCATCATTGGTTGCCAGCCTTTTCTCCTCGCCCCGGGTCGTGATGCCCGAAATGGCGGGCACATCCATGGGCGAGGGAAGGTACTTGACGATGCCGTCTAAAAGTGGCTGTACACCCTTGTTTTTGAAGGCGGCCCCGCAAAAAACCGGAACCAGGCTCAACTCTAAGGTGGCACTCCGCAAAGCTGTCTCGATCTCTTCGTTGCTGATCTCCTCACCTTCCAAGTACTTCTCCAGAAGGTTCTCATCCAGCTCGGCCACCGCCTCCACCAATTTTCGCCGATACTCGTCCGCTTCAGACTTGAGCTCGTCGGGCACTTCCACAGTCTGGTAAGCGGCTCCCAGCCCGCTTTCCTCCCAAACCAGAGCTCTCATGTTCACCAGGTCGATGACGCCGCGGAAGTCTAGTTCCTTGCCCAGCGGAATTTGCACTGCTACGGGAGAACAACCCAACCGTGACCGCATCACGGTCAGGCATCGGTCAAAGTCGGCTCCCATCCGGTCCATTTTGTTGATGAAGGCAATGCGGGGTACTCCATAGCGATTTGCTTGGCGCCAGACCGTCTCAGACTGGGGTTCCACCCCTCCCACTGCACAAAAGATGGCCACCGCCCCATCGAGAACCCGCAACGACCTTTCCACCTCAATGGTGAAATCCACGTGTCCAGGGGTGTCAATGATATTGATGCGATGGTCTTGCCAGAAACAGGTCGTGGCTGCACTGGTGATGGTAATTCCCCGCTCCTGCTCCTGCTCCATCCAATCCATCACTGCTGTACCCTCGTGAACCTCCCCCATCTTGTAAGAGACCCCAGTGTAGTAGAGTATCCGCTCGGTAGTGGTCGTCTTGCCGGCGTCTATGTGGGCCATGATGCCGATGTTGCGAACGTTTTCTAATTGGATCTGCCGAGCCATCTATTTCATCTCACTCTAAAGGTGGTGATGCCCACCATCTGAGGTCTAAAGTCGAATATCCAAATCGCAAACAATTCCTTATCAGCGATGTGAGATATGTGATCTGGGATGTGCGATCTTATTCGTTGTTTTTCCCACATCGCACATCTCACATCTCACATCCCACATCGGCTGGTTTTACCAGCGATAATGCGCAAATGCCTTGTTTGCCTCGGCCATGCGATGGGTATCTTCCTTCTTCTTTACCGAAGCGCCACGGTTGTTCGCCGCATCCAGCAGTTCACCGGCCAGCTTCTGCGTCATGCTCTTCTCCGAGCGGCCCTGAGCGTAGCTGATGATCCAGCGGATAGCCAACGCCACCCTGCGGTTACTCCGCACTTCCACAGGGACCTGATAGGTTGATCCTCCCACCCGTCTGGATTTCACCTCTAACACCGGCTTGACATTGTCCAGTGCCTTCTGGAAGACCTCCAGCGGGTCCTGCTTGCTACGCTGGGCAATAATGTCAAAAGATTCATAGAGTATCCGTTCGGCCACGCTCCGCTTGCCTTTCCTCATAATGTTGTTGATGAATTTGGCAACCAGTTTACTACCATATTTGGGATCCGGCAGAACATCTCTCTTGGCGATCTCTCTTCTTCTCGGCATTAGATTGCTCCTCAATGGGGGAAAGTAGTCCCCCTAGCCGATTCTACCCAATAGAACATAACATGGGCCACGGTAGGATGATCCGTGGCCCATGCTGTGGCGACCGCTCGCCTAATGGCTATTTGGGTTTCTTGGCTCCGTATTTCGAGCGCCCTTGGCGCCGATCTTGTACCCCTGTAGCGTCGAGAGTGCCCCGGATGATATGGTACCGGACCCCAGGTAGGTCCTTAACCCGACCACCCCGGATCAACACCACAGAGTGTTCCTGAAGATTGTGGCCTACACCTGGAATGTATGAGGTAACCTCTATTCCGTTGGTTAATCTTACCCTGGCAATCTTGCGCAGCGCCGAATTGGGTTTCTTGGGAGTTGTCGTATAAACCCGCACACAGACGCCACGTTTCTGTGGGCATGCCTGGAGGGCAGGAGTGCTCTTCTTCTTTTTGACCCGCTGTCGTCCCTTACGAACCAACTGATTTATTGTAGGCATATCAACTACTTCTCTCTCGCTGATGCTATCCTTCGCTGCGCCGAAGGACAACGTGTCCATGTTCAAAGCTAAAACCCGTTAAAATTACTTGTCTCTGCTCGATTTGTCAAGATTTTTTTATTGTAAAGGGCTTCAGCTCTCAATCTTGATTGCTGATTCCTGACTGCTGTTGGCTGACCGTTCAGTTCTTATTCTGATGTGGCTGCTTCCTTTGCTTCCTCCGTCAACATTTCCCGATACGCTTTCATACCGGTACCCGCCGGAATCAACCTCCCCATGATCACGTTTTCCTTGAGGCCGCGCAGATAATCAACCCTGCCAGCCACCGCTGCATCTGTTAGCACCTTGGTGGTCTCCTGGAAGGAGGCTGCCGAGATGAAGCTCTCTGTGCTCAGTGATGCCTTGGTGATACCCAGCAGAAGCGGTTCACCCACCGCTGGCTTCTTGCCAGCCTCAAGCAATACCTGGTTGGCCTCCTCGAAGCGGTACTTCTCAACGTGCTCACCCATAAGAAAATCTGAATCTCCGGGTTCAGTAATCCGAACCCGCTTGAGCATCTGGCGAACGATGACCTCAATATGCTTATCGTTGATCTTGACTCCCTGGAGCCGGTATACCTGCTGTACCTCGTTTACCAAGTACTTGGCCAACTCTTTTTCGCCAAGAATATTGAGAATGTCATGGGGGTTAGCAGCGCCGTCCATAAGCGGCTCGCCGGCCCGCACTATGTCGCCTTCGTGGACACTGATGTGCTTACCCTTTGGAATCAGATACTCTTTAACATCTCCAACCTCAGGAGTGATGACCACCTTGCGTTTACCTTTGGTATCTTTGCCAAAGGAGACCATACCGTCGATCTCGCTGATCACCGCATGCTCTTTGGGTTTGCGGACCTCGAATAGTTCAGCCACCCTTGGCAGACCACCGGTAATGTCTTTGGTCTTGGTAGTCTCACGCGGAATCTTGGCGAGAACATCACCAGCCGCCACCTCGTCGCCCTCGGCAATCATGATAATTGCACCCACGGGCATGAAATAGCGGGCAGCACTTCTGCCCACCTTGGCCGTCTTGTTAGACTCGTCCTTAATGGAAACCCGTGGTCTAACATCTGCTTCTCGGTATTCGACAATCACCTTGCTGGCCTTGCCGGTTACCGGGTCAACCTTCTCCTGCATGGTGACACCTTCCACGATGTCGCCGAACTTCACCCTGCCCCCCACATCAGTGAGGATGGGCGTGGTAAAGGGATCCCACTCAGCAAGCAAGGTGTTCCCCTCGACCTCTTGGCCGTCGTTCACCTTAAGTTTTGCGCCGTAGATAATTTGGTAGCGCTCGCGCTCGCGGCCCCCTTCGGCAACGATAGTGATCTCACCGTTGCGGTTCATCACCACCAAGTCCCCCTCCACATTCTTAACCGTGTTGAGGTTGACATACTTCACCGCGCCCGGGAGACGATTCTGAATGGAGGTTTGTTCAATACGTTTGCTGGCCGTTCCACCGATGTGAAATGTACGCATCGTGAGCTGCGTTCCAGGCTCGCCAATGGACTGGGCAGCAATAATGCCAACCGCCTCGCCGATCTCCACCATCCGGCCATGGGCTAAATCTCTACCGTAGCACTTGACACAGGCTCCGCGCCTGCTCTGACACGTGAGAACCGATCGAATGGGAATCCGCTCCAAACCTGACTCTTCGATGCGAGATACAGCCTCCTCGTCGATCTCCTCGTTAGCCTTCACCAGTACATCGTCGGTAATGGGATCCTTGATTTCCTCAAGGGCCACCCGGCCCAGAATACGCTCGCTCAACCGCTGAATAATCTCACCAGCTTCGGTGAGTGCCTCCACCCATATACCGTCAATGGTGCCACAATCCTCCTCGTTAACAATAGAGTCTTGAGATACATCCACCAAACGCCGGGTCAGGTAGCCCGAGTTAGCGGTCTTGAGCGCCGTGTCTGCTAGACCTTTGCGAGCACCGTGAGTGGAAACAAAATACTGCAGCACAGTGAGGCCCTCTCTGAAGTTGGCCGTTATAGGGGTTTCGATAATCTCACCCGATGGTTTGGCCATAAGCCCGCGCATACCAGAAAGCTGGCGCATCTGGTCCTTGCTACCCCGAGAGCCCGAGTCAGCCATCATGAAGATGGGATTAAAGGACGGCATCGGTTCGCTCTTGCCGTCCGGACCGCTGACGGACTCCGAGGCAATTTCGAACATCATCTCGCCGGCGATGTCCTCGGTGGCCTTGGCCCAGATATCCACCACTTTGTTGTATTTTTCTCCGTCGGTTATGAGACCTTCATTGTACTGCCTTTCGATTTCCCGGATATTTTCCGAAGCCTGCTGGATAATGTCCTGCTTGCGCGTCGGGATGACCATATCTGAAACGGCTATGGAAACACCGGACTGAGTGGCAAATTTGTAGCCGATATCCTTGATGCGGTCCGCCAATATCACCGTGTTCTTTACGCCAGCCTTGCGGTAGCTGTGATCGAAGAGCTCGGCCAGCGCCCGCTTATTCATCACCTTATTAATAAAGTCAAAGGAAATCTCGGCTGGTACCACCTCGGAGAGCAAGACCCGGCCGGTGGTTGTTTCCACCCTGGTCCCGTTCATCCTCACCAATATCTTGGCATGAAGATCCAATTCTCCCGAATCATAGGCACAGCGTACTTCATCCGCATTGGCAAAAATTCTGTTCTCCCCTTTGGCGAAGGGCTTCTCCCTGGTCATGTAGTAGATGCCGAGCACAATATCCTGACTTGGCACGATGATGGGTTCTCCATGAGCCGGGCTGAGAATGTTGTTGGTACTCATCATTAGAACCCGCGCCTCTATCTGCGCTTCAATGGAGAGCGGTATGTGCACGGCCATTTGATCGCCATCGAAGTCGGCGTTGAAGGCGGAGCAGACCAGCGGATGGATCTGAATGGCCTTACCCTCGATGAGAATGGGCTCGAAGGCCTGGATGCCCAGCCGGTGCAGAGTTGGCGCACGGTTGAGCAGTACAGGGTATTCCTTGACCACCTCATCCAGGCAGTCCCATACCTCGGGCGTCTCTTTCTCCACCATCTTCTTGGCGCTTTTAATGGTGGTCACATAGCCGCGCTCCTCCAACTTGTTGTAGATGAATGGTTTAAACAGTTCCAAAGCCATTTTCTTTGGAATGCCGCACTGGTGCAGCCGCAGATTGGGTCCAATGACGATAACGGAGCGGCCGGAGTAATCCACCCTTTTGCCCAAGAGGTTCTGGCGAAAGCGCCCCTGTTTGCCTTTGAGCATATCGGACAGCGACTTCAGCGGTCTTTTGTTGGGACCGGTGATCGTCTTGCCTCTCCTGCCGTTATCAAACAAAACGTCTACAGCTTCCTGCAGCATCCGCTTTTCATTGCGGATAATGATTTCGGGTGCATTCAACTCTTGCAACCGCCGCAACCGGTTATTGCGATTAATCACCCGGCGGTATAGATCGTTGAGGTCACTTGTGGCAAATCGCCCCCCGTCAAGTGGGACGAGTGGACGCAAATCTGGCGGTAGCACTGGAATTACTCCCAGGATCATCCACTCAGGCTCGTTACCCGACTCCCTGAAGGCATTGACCACCTTGAGGCGCTTGGCCAACTTTTTCCGTTTGGCCACAGAGTTGGTCTTGCTAATTTCCTGACGCAATTCCTCCGCAAGCTCCTCCAGATTCAAGCCGGTCAGTAGCTCCTTAACGGCTTCAGCACCAATGCCCACCCTGAAGGTGCTGCCGTGTTGTTCGCGCAACTGCCGATAGCGCTCTTCCCCGAGCAGCTCGTGTCTGCTCAGCGAAGTGTCACCCGGATCTATGACAATATAGCTGTCGAAATAGAGGACTTTCTCCAATTCCTTCAACGTAAGATCCAGGAGGTTACCGACCTTACTTGGCAAGCTCTTCAGAAACCATATATGCGCCACTGGAGCTGCCAATTCAATGTGACCCATTCGTTCTCGTCGGACCTTGGATTGGATGACCTCGACACCGCATTTTTCACAGACTACGCCACGGTGCTTCATGCGTTTATACTTACCGCAGTTGCACTCGTAGTCTTTGGTGGGTCCGAATATCTTGGCACAGAACAAACCGTCCCGCTCGGGTTTGAAAGTCCGATAGTTAATGGTCTCAGGTTTCTTGATCTCTCCGTAAGACCACTCTCGGATTTTCTCCGGCGAGGCTAGAGAAATGCGAACTGCGTTAAAGCTTAAGGGGTCTTTGGGACGAACAAAAAGGTTGTACAGTTCTTTCACTGCAACCTCCTTGAGCAGGGCTAACCACGTTCGCCCTCCTCTCTTGATTTTTTCTAATTATTCATCAATATCTTCTAGTAGACGAACATCCAAGCCCAGTGCCTGGAGTTCTTTCACCAACACATTAAATGATTCTGGCAACCCAGCCTCGAGGGTATTTTCACCCTTGACGATCTTCTCGTACATACGAGTTCTACCGGCAACATCATCGGATTTCACCGTGAGAAACTCCTGCAAAGCATAGGCAGCACCATAAGCCTCCATTGCCCAGACTTCCATCTCACCCAGCCGCTGTCCGCCAAACTGTGCCTTGCCGCCCAGTGGCTGTTGGGTCACCAGGGAGTAAGGACCGATGGAACGCGCGTGCAGCTTGTCATCCACCAGATGGTGCAATTTCATCATGTACATAACACCTACGGTGACTTCACTGTCAAATGGCTCTCCACTTCGGCCGTCATAGAGAGTCGTCTGTCCCAAGTCGGGCAGATTGCCTTCTTTCAAAAAGGCGCTAATCTCTGACTCGTCAGCACCATCAAAGACTGGGCTGGCCACATGAAAGCCCTCGCGGTAGTGACGGATAAGGCTCTTAAGCTCTCTTTCATCTGCCTTGGCAAAGTACTCCTTAAATTCCTGCTTGGAATACAGCCTCCGGAGTTTCGCTAGCACACTCTCCTTGCTCTTGTACGCTTCAATGAGCTGAGCAAGTTGTTCACCTAGCCCTTTGGCTGCCCAGCCCAGATGCGTTTCCAACACCTGACCCACATTCATACGCGAGGGTACTCCTAAGGGATTCAGCACGATGTCCACCGGGGTGCCATCAGCAAAGTAAGGCATATCCTCTTCAGGCAGTACTCGGCTCACCACCCCTTTGTTTCCGTGGCGACCTGCCATCTTGTCTCCCACGGAAAGCTTGCGCTTCACTGCCAGGTAGACCTTGACCATCTTGATCACACCTGGCGGCAGCTCGTCTCCCTTTTTGAGCTTTGAGATTTTGTCTTCGAAGACCATCTGCACCAGTTCGATCTGTTCGTGGTAGTTCTCCCAAATCGCTCGAACCTGTGCAGTTGCCTCGGGCTTGCCTTCAACCTCAATCTCCATCCACTGCCCGGGAGCCAGTTGAGCAATAATGTCAGCGTCGAACACGCCACCCTTTTTGATCAGGGTCTTCTTGCCCTCCTTCATCTGCTTGGCACTCGATTTCTTTGCCAGAAGACGTTCCAGCTTTCTCAGAGCGCTTTTCTTGATGATCTTGATCTCATCACGCTGATCTTTCAACAACCGCGCAATTTCCTCATCTTCGATGGATTTGGTTCTTTCGTCTTTGTCGACGCCTTTGCGGGAGAACACCTTGGCATCGATAACAATACCTTCCACCCCGGGAGGAACCCGAAGCGAGGTGTCCTTCACATCTCCAGCCTTCTCTCCGAAAATGGCGCGGAGCAACTTCTCCTCCGGGGTGAGCTGTGTCTCACCTTTGGGTGTTACCTTGCCCACGAGAATATCACCCGTCTGAATCTTGGCGCCGATCCGGATGATGCCGCTTTCGTCAAGATCTCGCAACGCCTCCTCGCCGATGTTGGGAATATCCCGGGTGATCTCCTCTTTACCCAATTTGGTATCCCTGGCCACCAACTCGAACTCCTCAATGTGGATGGAGGTGAAGATATCCTCCTTGACCACCCTCTCGCTAACGAGAATGGAATCCTCGAAGTTGTAGCCACCCCAACTCATGAAAGCCACGATGACGTTGCGTCCTAACGCCAATTCTCCCATCTCAGTGGCCGGGCCATCAGCGATGATCTGGCCCTTTCTCACTGTCTGTCCAGGCTGAACGATGGGCTTTTGATTGAAACAGGTATTTTGGTTGGAGCGTTGAAACTTGGTCACCTTATAAATATCCACCGCCGAAGACAGTGACTCATCTTCCTTGTCATCCTGAGAAGCCCGAATCACAACCCGCGAGGCATCCACATCTTCCACCACACCGTCCCGCCGAGCAATGACTGTAACCCCAGAGTCCTTGGCCACAACCTTCTCAATACCAGTGCCCACGATCGGGGCTTTGGACTGTAGAAGAGGTACGGCCTGACGCTGCATGTTGGATCCCATCAGAGCTCGGTTGGCATCGTCGTTTTCAAGAAAGGGAATGAGCGAGGCCGCCACGCTCACCAACTGATTGGGACTCACATCCATAAAGTCCACTTCGTCGGGGACGGCCATGACAAACTCCCCCTCCAGGCGGGACGAAACCTGGTCTCGAACGAAGTTGCCCTTATCATCCAGAGGAGCGTTGGCCTGAGCAAAGGCGTGTTGTTTTTCATCCATGGCACTCAGATAGGTAACCTTGTTGGACACCTTCCCTTTTGCCACTTCCCGGTAAGGCGTCTCGATAAAACCAAACTCATTTACCCGGGCATACGTGCTCAATGATACGATGAGGCCGATATTGGGACCCTCCGGGGTTTCTATGGGGCAAATGCGCCCGTAATGCGTGGGGTGGACGTCGCGCACCTCGAAGCCCGCCCGCTCTCGCGTCAGACCACCGGGACCGAGAGCACTGAGCCTCCGCTTATGGGTGATCTCGCTAAGTGGATTGGTCTGATCCATGAACTGACTCAGCTGACTGGTACCAAAAAACTCCTTGACCACAGCTGATACCGGCTTGGCATTGATGAGGTCATGGGGCATCAGCGTCTCAATCTCCTGTAGACTCATCCGTTCCTTGATGGCTCTTTCCATCCGGACAAGCCCGATGCGGTATTGGTTTTCCAGTAGCTCACCAACGGCGCGCACCCGACGGTTACCCAGATTGTCGATGTCGTCCACCGGGCCCTGCTTGTCCTTGATTTTAATAAGCCGTCGCACCGCCCTGAATATATCTTCCTTGGTAAGGGTCCGCTGGCTGAGAGGCACGTCGTTGGTGCCCAGCTGCTGATTGAGTTTCAGTCGGCCAACCTCTGATAGGTCATATTGCTCAGGGCTAAAGAAAAGATTTTTGAAAAACTCGGCGGCCACCTCTGGGGTGGGCGGATTACTGGGTCGCAGTTTACGATAGATCTCAAGGATTGCCGATTCCGTATCCTCCACTTTGTCCAGGAGAAGTGTGTTACGAAAGGACGGACTCACATCAAAACCATCCATGAAAAGCAAATCCACTGATTCGATCCCGTGGGCTCGGAGGGTAACCAGGTGTTCCTCTGTGAGGGTTTCATTACATTGGATGAGAACCTCGCCGGTTTTCTCATCCACCACATCTCGGCTTACAACTCGCCCCACCAGGTTCTCATCTGGAAAGGGTATGTCGCTAATCTTCGCGTCTTTGAGTTGCTGGATGAGTTTTGTCCCCAGCTTCCTTCCCTTCTTGGCCAGGACTTTGCCCGTTTTGGGGTGTTTGATATCTACCGGCGCCCGCTGGCCCACCAGAAAATCTTTTTCCACAGGCTTCGCCACCTCATCCTTCTTGAGGTAGACGCGCTCGGTTTGGTAGAAATAATTGAGCAGCTCATCCGTGTTATATCCCAACGCCTTGAGCAGGATCGTGATCGGGAACTTCCGGCGCCGATCAATACGAACATAGAGGATGTCTTTCGGGTCGAATTCTAGATCGATCCAAGAACCGCGAAGCGGGATGATTCGAGCAGAATAGAGCAGCTTGCCGGTCGAGTGTGTTTTACCCTTATCGTGGTCAAAAAAGATGCCCGGAGAACGATGCAACTGGCTGACCACCACCCGTTCCGTGCCGTTGATGATGAAGGTTCCGTTCTCGGTCATCAGGGGTATGGTGCCGAAGTAGATTTCCTGCTCTTTAATGTCTCGAATGTTCTTAACGCCACTCTCTTTCTCCACATCATAGACGACCAGCCGCACGGTTATCTTCAGTGGCGCCTCATAGGTCATTCCCCTTTGCAAGCACTCGTCAACATCGTACTTGATCCCACCGATGGTGTAGCGGACAAACTCTAGGGACGCCGTTCCACTGAAGTCGCGTATGGGAAAGACCCCTTTGAAGACACCTTGGAGACCCTTGTCGATGCGTTCGTCGGGATCCACATCCTTTTGCAGAAATCGTTCGTAGGATTGTCTCTGCATCTCTATAAGGTTAGGGATCCCGACAATCTTTTTGATCTTGCCAAAATTTTTGCGGACACGATACTCGTTGGCCAATGAGGTTGCCATGTTTTCTCCCCTTTGGCTCCAACTCCGTCACCTCACCTCCCAGGTCTAGTCGTACACTCGGAGATGATAACGGAGAAGGTGTTTCCGCCCCCTAGGCTAGTCCGCCAGGGGACAGAAACTACCAGATTAAGATTTACAGTCGTCCCAAAGAGGGGTTCCCCCTCGGGACGACCATCACAGTTGAAAATATATCGGAAAATCCCGCTGCCCTCCGCAGCAGCTTTTTCCCTCCCAGCTCATTTGGCGCGCCCTACTTCACCTCGACTGTGGCACCAGCCTCCTCCAACTGTTTGACAACATCGTCAGCCTCTTCTTTGGGCACACCTTCTTTGACGTTACCGGGTAACTCATCCACCAAGGCTTTTGCCTCTTTCAAACCCAGACCGGTGATGGCGCGCACCACCTTGATAACCTGGATTTTCTTGTCTCCCACTGCCGTAATGACCACATCAAACTCAGTCTTTTCTTCCTCAACAGCGGCTTCAGCGCCTGCCCCAGCAGCGACGCCCGGCATTGCCATGGGCATTGCAGCCATAGGAGCTGCTGCGGACACCCCCAGTTCTTCCTCCAACTCCTTGACTAACTCGGCCAGCTCAAACACCGGCATATTCTTAATGTATTCTTTAATATCGTCTTTAGTGATTTTCGCCTTCGCCATGTTTATACTCCTCCATCACTTTCTCTATCTGTTCCTATTCCCATAGTCATGTTTGTTCAGATCATGATGTTTGCTCACCCTTTTGCTCGATGGCCTTTAGCACAGTAAGAAAATTGTTGGGTGTAGCCGCCAGCACAGAGACAAAATCCCTGGGGACGGCATTAAACACACCAAGCAACCTTGAGGGCAGCGACGCCATAAGGCCCAATAACTGAGCCCGAAGCTCTTCTTTTGAAGGTAAATTGATTACCTTCTTCATCTCCTCTTGGAGCATGAGTCTTCCAGCTAGCACGCCTGCCTTGACTTCCAGCTTTTCGTTGCTTTTGGCATAGTCCAGCAGCAATCTCGCCGGCGTCAACTCGTCATCGTAGCAAAGGGCGAGGGCACAGGGTCCGGTAAGATAATCCTCTAACGGTGAAGCCGCAGTGCCCTTGACTGCCAGCCGAGTCAGAGTGTTTTTCACCACCCGGAATTCCACGCCCGCTTCCTTGAGTTTATGGCGCAATTCAGTGATCTGCGGCACTTTAAGACCACGGTAGTCGGAGATCACTGCTGCTTTGGACCGCTCCAACATGTTTTGGAGCTCGTCCACCATTGCTTCTTTCTCTTGACGGTTCAAATCTCTTCTTCCCTCCTTTCCTCTGCCAGTTAAATCATGCTCTGACAAAGTCAGGGGAGGCACCCAATGGTAAGGGGCGGATGGCCTATCTCAGTCTCGGTAGGCTGACACAGAGTCAATTACCCGCATGCCCAACCCAAATGGTGATGTGACCGGACCAGCAGTCTGGTTACATCTTGTTTTTCGTCGGGCAAGGTACCTACTGTCTTTGACGAGTCAAAGCATCGCCTCGGCAGTCATTTTTATTTGTCATCGGTCATAAGTCATTGGTCGTTGTCATCTTGCCTGGTTCTTAATGCCAGATAATGAACACATACTGACCGCTGGCTATTGACCGCTAATTTATGTCAGCAGAGCCTTGACGTTGGTCGGATCTATCTTGATCCCTGGTCCCATGGTAGTGGAAATGGCAATGGTGCGAATATATGTCCCTTTACTGGCCGCAGGTTTTAGACGGACAATGGTCTCAATGAATGTGGCGATATTTTCCAACAACTTTTCCGCCCCGAATGATACCCTGCCGACCGGAGCGTGGACGATACCGGATTTTTCCACACGAAAATCGATCTTTCCTGCCTTGATCTCTTTGACGACCTTGGCAAGGTCAAAGGTGACTGTTCCCAACTTGGCGTTTGGCATCAGGCCACGAGGTCCCAAAATCTTACCTATTTTGCCGACTGATCCCATCATATCCGGGGTGGCCACAGTCTTATCGAATTCGAGCCAGCCGCCTTGGATTTTCGCGATGAGATCATCTGAGCCAGCATAGTCTGCACCCGCATCGAGCGCTTCCTTTTCTTTTTCTCCCTTGGCAAAGGCCAAGACCCGCACCGATTTTCCAGTGCCGTTGGGAAGGACCACCGTGCCGCGCACCATTTGATCCGCCCGGCGCGGATCCACTCCGAGACGCACAGCCAGATCAACACTCTCGTCAAAGCGGGCGTAAGAGCAATCCAGGGCAAGTTTCACCCCTTCAACAAAATCATATCGCTGGGCAATATCTAGGTTCTCTCTAGCTTTTTTCTGCTTCTTTGCTCTCTTAGCCATATCGTTACTCCAAACCTACTCAATTGTAATTCCCATACTTCTGGCGGTTCCCTCGATGATCTTGACCGCTGCCTCTACACTATGAGTATTCAGATCAGGCATCTTTAGGCGGGCAATCTCCTCCACTTGTCGACGTGAGACCTGACCCACTTTCTCTCGGTTGGGTTCGCTTGACCCCTTGGCAATCTTGGCCGCTTTTTTTAGAAGTACCGAGGCAGGAGGTGTTTTCGTCACATAGGTAAAGGAGCGGTCAGCATAAACCGTAATGACCACCGGGATGATCATACCTTCTTCCCCCTGGGTCTTGGCGTTAAATGACTTACAGAACTCCATGATGTTCACCCCGTGTTGACCCAAAGCGGGGCCGATGGGGGGAGATGGGTTGGCTTGACCAGCCGGAACCTGCAACTTTATATTTGCGATCACCTTTTTCGCCATATCTCAACTCTCCTAGCTGTCAGTCGGAACCATCCTCGTCAGTGCACTCAAGAAAGGCTGAGGGCTCAAGGTACAAGGCATAGGGTGTCTTGAATAATCTTTTCTTCCCTGCGCCTGGCGCCGTGCGCCTTAGGCCACAAATCTTTTCGGCTGGCAAAGCCATTGAAACTTGACCTGGTCCAAAGAACCAGGTTTCCTTTGCCCAAGTAAATTTTCTTTGTGGTCTTTGTGTTGCTGCTCCTAGCCTCGCTACGTTAGATTTTTGTCACCTGGACAAAATCCAGCTCAACCGGAGTCGATCTGCCGAATATGCTTACCAAGACACGCACCTTACCCTTTTCCGGGCTAACTTCATCCACCACGCCGTTGAAGTTGGAGAAGGGACCATCAATGACCCGCACCTCATCACCCCGGTCGAACAGGTATTTTGGCTTGGGTTTAAGCGCGCCTTCAGTCATTTGCTCGATAATTTTCTGTGCCTCTTCGTCACTGAGTGGGGTTGGCTTGTCTTTGCCACCAATAAAGCCCGTCACCTTCGGAGTATCTTTAACGATGTGCCAGGTTTCATCGTTGAGTTCCATTCGTACCAGGATATAACCCGGATAAAATTTACGCGCAGAGGTTTTCCTCTCTCCTTTGACGAGTTCCACTACCTTCTCAGTGGGCACAAGGATCTCTTCAAAGAACTCTTCCTTACCCAGCGACTTGATCCGCTCTTCCAGGGCTCCCTTTACCTTCTGTTCGTATCCTGAGTAGGTATGAACGATGAACCACTGCATAATAAAAATCTTTCTCCGTTCTTTAGTGGACAGAGAAGCATTAAAGCTTCGCCAGGGACAAGCCTCCGGTTGCCAACATTGCCGGCAAATCCCCCAGCGCTCCTCTGCACTAACTGAGCACGAGCCGCATAAGCTTGGACAACCCCAGATCGACGAGGCCCAGGAATGCGGCTATTATAATTACGATAACCAGTACCACCGAAGTTGATGCAATCGTGTCCTTGCGCGTAGGCCATGTAACCTTGGACAACTCAGCCCGCACCTCGCGGAGAAACTGGTTAACCGTGTTCACCACACCTACGGTTCTATCTTTGACACTCGCCTTTGCTACTGGCTTTCGACTTTTGACCGGCCTGCTTTCTGCGACTGCCACAGCCTTGGGCTTGTCAGTAGAACCTTTTGAAGCAACGACAGATTTCTTTTTTTTCTTTTTTTTAGATTTCTTCATAGCCGCAAAAATAAATGGCAGGCCAGGAGGGATTCGAACCCCCAACACCCGGATTTGGAGTCCGGTGCTCTAGCCGTTCGAGCTACTGGCCTGCTGGAATGGGATCTCATTCAATAATTGTGTCAGCAACGGTCGTAGAATAGTCATATCACGGCCGGATAAATTCAACACCAATCTCGCATTCTAGTGGTTTTTTCAACTTGGCTACCTGTATGTGCGGATCGGGTGTGGACTCCATCCAAAGATTACCCTACTTGGTCTCTCGGTGCAGGGTATGGTGCCCGCAGAACCGGCAATATTTACGAAATTCCAGTTTGTCCGGAGTCGTCCTTTTGTTCTTGGTTGTCGAATAGTTTCGCCGTTTACACTCCGAACAGGCCAAAGTTATAATTATGCGCATATTGTGTCCCGAAAGATTGCTCAATTGCCAATTGGCAATTCCTCAATCCCTTAATTGCTTTACTCCACAACATCACTGATCACACCAGCACCCACCGTACGGCCGCCCTCACGAATAGCAAAGCGCAACTCCTTCTCCATCGCTATCGGCGTGATCAACTCAACCTCCATGGCTACATTGTCACC
>CP070735.1:808075-814673 GCA_020347625.1 Deltaproteobacteria bacterium | reverse complement strand
GCCTAAACCAAGCAGTTTAGACCCAATTGCATTAAAACGTTTTCGACCTAATTCCGCCATTACTTGATATTTTTAAACCTTTCCCTCACAAGGCTAAACAAGCTGGACTGGTTATCTATCAGCACGGGTTAGAGCAAATTTCATTCCTTTTTCTCCGGCTCAATATTTCCGCCTGGCCAAATGTGCCATTCCAGCCCACTGCTATTCATAAAATCACTTTTTAAAAAAGATTAACGGTCTTATTAATCCTTTTTCCCGCATTGTCAAGATCTCACCGGTGTCAGCTGTTTAGTAGCAGCTATTTAGTGAGAAAGACATAATATTATATTATTACATACGCTTACAGCAATTCACACCAGCGGGTCTGTGATGCGGTTCAGGTCTACAAGAGTATACCCTTTATGACAACAGACCACACACTAGGCAACTAGAATAACTCGAAGATCCATCACGTTGGTGTTGGTCGGACCAGTGATGACCAAATCGTCAAGTTGTTGGAAAAAATGGTACGAATCATTTTCTTCCAAAAACTTTTTCGGATCCAGATTTCTCGCCAACGCCCGAGCCACCGTCTCGCCATCCACAACTGCGCCGGCTGCATCAGTAGGCCCATCCGTGCCGTCTGTTCCCCCGCTGAGCAGGCAAACACCGTCGAGCCCCTCGAGCTCCAGGGCCGCTGTCAAAGCAAATTCTTGATTGCGCCCCCCTTTGCCCTTCCCTCGGACAACAACAGTTGTCTCTCCTCCGGATATGAGACAAGCGGGTCGCGGCAGTGGATGACCACTCCTGACAATTTCCCGAACCAGGGCCGTGTGAAAACGAGCCGCCTCGCTCGTATCACCCTCAATCAATGATGAAAGGATCAAGCAAGCATAACCGCGCCTTTTCGCCTCAGCTGCTGCAGCCTCCAGCGCCTGCAGATTGGTTCCAACCATAACAGAAGTGGTCTCTTGGAATAATGGATCGCCAGGTTTGGGTGTCTCTGAAACCCTTCCCTC
Organism: Deltaproteobacteria bacterium; assembly: GCA_020347625.1. Classification (GTDB taxonomy): domain Bacteria; phylum Desulfobacterota; class Syntrophobacteria; order BM002; family BM002; genus BM002. The sequence goes on along the minus strand of CP070735.1, from coordinate 813,675 downwards.
TACCCCTGCCTCCAAATGGGATCGTACCGAACCGGGCAACTTTTCAATCAGGTCATAGTTATTCAGCACTTCAATACAGTGCTTGAAGGTGGTGGGATCTCCGACGGTTGGCCCCGAAGCGATGACATCCATTGGGTCTCCAACCACATCTGAGAGAATCAGGGAGACCAGGGTGGCCGGTTGCGCCAATCGAGCCAGTTGCCCCCCCTTGACCTGCGAAAGGTGTTTTCGTACCGCGTTCATCTCCTGGATAGATGCCCCAGACTTGAGGAGCAAATCCGTGGTCGCCATTTTCTCGGCCAGAGTTATATCTGCTATGGGCATGGGAAGCAGGGCTGAGCCGCCTCCCGACAGCAGGAAGATTACCAGGTCATTACTGCCGAGTGTCGACACGAGATCTACCAGCTCCTGGGTGGCCCGCCAGCCATTTTCGTCTGGAGTTGGATGCCCCGCCTCAGCTATACGTATTTTTTGAAGCGGTGCTAGATGGTCGTATTTGACGATGACCAGCCCCCCACTGAGGAGCTCTCCAAGGATCTCTTCCACTGCCTGAGCCATGGCAGCCGAAGCCTTTCCCGCCCCTATGGCCCAGACACAGCTGAATTCATTCAGATCGTATTCCTTCTCTCCAATCCGAAGCGTATTTCCCTCCAGAGTCACAAACCGCTTCACCGCATCTATCGGATCAACAGCTTTCAATCCAGCTTCAAAGATTTGTTGCGCCTCTGCTTTCAGATTTCTCTTCATCGCAAGCTCCCTAACAGCCTAAAGCATATCGAAAAAGGTCGTAACCGGTAAAGGGTAAACGGCGAGCAGTTATACAAGTATAACCAAATCCTTTCACCGTTTACTGTTTACCAATACGCTTTGCCCTATGCTCCATGCCTCTTCGCTATGCGCTATGCGCTATGCGCTTTGCGCTTCACAACAACCATTCTCTAATTGACACCCCTCACCCATGCCAAGTAGAATCAACTCCCAGACTAACTTAGAGTCCTGCCGGTTCAATCTGTCTACTCATTTTATAAGGGGTTCTGGAGGTATTAAAATATGGAGAATTGTATCTTTTGTAAGATTGTTCGCGGGGAGATCCCTTCAGCAAAAGTACTGGAAAACGAAAAGGTATTAGCATTCTTGGACATCAATCCGGTTAGCAAGGGGCATACGCTGGTAATTCCCAAGACCCATTATGCTTCATACCCCGAAATGCCGGCGGATGTTCTCACCGCCCTGGGCGAGGTCCTGCAAAAAATCGGCACGGCTGTAAAATCCCAACTCGATTTCGCCGGTTTTAATGTTCTCCTCAATAATGACCGAGCGGCAGGCCAGCTCATCGATCACTCTCATTTCCACTTGATCCCCAGAAATGTGGGAGATGGCGTCATGGACTGGCCTCCGGTACGTCCTTACGCAGAAGGTGAAATGGAGGCCATTCGCGCAGTCCTGGCAAGTGCGGTGTCATAAAACGAATTCAAGAATCCAGTAGCCAGTAGTCAGAGGGTAATGAGAGTCTCTATGTTCTTGCCTCCTGGATTCTGGCTCCTGACTTCTGGATTCTATGAATTAACCTTGCGCCTTGGGCCTTATGCCTTTCGCCTGTATTTTTCCGCCAAAGCCAGGTAATGCTCCCCCTCCTTGACTTTGCCCCGCTTCAGGCAGCCTTGCCCATATATCTGACACTTGTGTTTGAGTGCCTGCCAAGTCCACTCGTATTGCTCGGGGGAAAGCCTGCCGTCGTTTAGCAGTTTTTCCAGGGCTTTGATTCGATAACGGTCTATGGCGGGAACTTTGGACAACTGGTCCTGGTGGCCGCCGCGCTTGATTACCAGGGGTTCAGCAATCAGTGGCACTGGATGATCAATTGCCACCCGCAACCAGAGGTCGTAGTCTTCCGCCATGCGCAACTCTTCGTCAAAATAGCCTACCTTTTTGAAGAGTTCTCGCCGCATCATCACCGCTGAAGGGCTAACCAGACACAACTCTAGACTGGCCTTGAAAATATCCCCCGATTGCTTTTGATGGTGCCTTTTCGGATTGACGCGTCGGCCGTTCCGCCACCAGATCTCCTCCGTTTGACAGATAAGTATCTCGGGGTGTTTGGCCATATATCCATGCTGAATTCGAAGTTTCGAAGGTAGCCACAGGTCATCCGAGTCCAGAAAGGCAACCAGCGGCGCACGCGAGAGCTCCACCCCCAGATTTCGCGCCCTGCTGACTCCCGTATTTTCCTGCCTGTGATAGCGCAGACTTGAGCCGAATACGGCCAGTCTGTTTTCAGTATCATCGGTGGAACCGTCGTCAACGACAATGAGTTCAAAGCCGTCCGTATCCTGCGCCAGTACTGATTCGACCGCTTCCACTACCATGGCAGCACGGTTATACGTAGGTATTATGACCGAGATCTCAGGAGACACTGAGCCAATGCCTAAAATGAACTAAAGTGTATAAATTTAGGAATTAAGGAATTGAAAAACTGAAATCTTAATTCTGGATTTTTACTCCTTACTCTATGCCCTATGCCCTATGCTCTACGCCGAATCTCACATCCCCACACTGAATTGATATATCACCGCCAGCCCGCCAGCGAGATAAAAGCTATTTTCCACCAAACCCTCAAAACGAAGGCTACCCGGCCGCAAAAGCTCCCTCTGGTGCACAAAGAGGTAAAAACCCATGTAACAGCAGGTAATTAGCAGTAAGTAACTAAACCCCGTGGCTAACCCGAGAGATGGAGCCACCAGCAATAATAAAGACAGGGCCAATACCAAATAGATTAGTAGCCGTCTGGTTCGTTTCTCACCGATAACAATGGGAATAGTCTCCTCACCAACGAGCCGATCCCCCTGGATGTCCATAACGTCAAAAAGCGCTGAACGCACGAAAACCAGAATGAAGATCACCACCAAAGCAAAGAGTGTAGACCAGCCTAAATTCCAACCGCCGCGTAGTCCAGGGAGCAAAGTAACCACCGCGCTCCAGCCGCTGGCAATAAAGATGGTCTTTGAAGCTGGAATGTCTTTGAGTTTGACTACCCGAACGAATCTCAGCCACCTCTCCGGAAAAATGCGTACACTATACAAGAGCCCGAGTACTGTCATGGCCAGCAATGCCAGAAAGACGCCCACTCCCCCTGATAACGCAAGGAGAAGCGCAACAAATACCGCTCCAACGCTGGCTAGGAAGAATATAATCTTGTAACGCTCATAAAAGGCTGCACGGGAAGGATCGTTAAAGCGAGCTGCTTTGTCGGCATAACGGTTGAGCACATGCATGGCGAATACATAGAGAACCGTAATGGCAAAATCCACAAGCCTGGGTTTGATTCCTTGAAGAACTGCTGCCGCGTAACTTAGGCACCCAGCCCCACTGGCCACGTAGAGATTGCTCTGCAGAGAAAAGCGCATGTAGCGCTCTAGGGTCCTCGCCAGTGGACGAGCACCTGGCGGTTCAATGCTTTCCAACTCATACACAACCCGCCTGAGCAGCCAGTTCGGGGTCGAGGCGCCTGCGGTGACGCCAACTAAATCGAACTCTTGCAACTGCGATTGATCCAGTTCCTCCGCCGTCTCCACATGAAAGGTTGGAATTCCTGTGGCCGCGGCGATCTCCGCCAGCCTTTTGGTATTTCCGCTTTGGCGGCCACCCACGACCACCATTGCTTCCACCTCATCGCAAAGGGCGCGAACTTCCTCCTGACGATTATGGGTGGAATCGCAGATTGTATTAAAAATCTTGGCCCCTGGATAACGTTCTCGTAGGCGATCGGCTATTGTCTTGAAGGCGCGCTCATCTTGGGTTGTTTGCGCCACCACCAGGAGTTTTTCCATCTCTGGAAGTTGGTCCACTTCCTCGCGTTTATTCAAAACCCGAGCGCGACCATTTGCAAAACCTTTCAGCCCGATCACCTCGGCGTGGTTATCGTCGCCAACAATAACCACGTCGTAACCCTGGAGAGCGTGCTTCTTGATAATTCCCTGAACCCTGGCCACCCTGGGACAGGTAGCATTGATAATCTTAAATCCTTGTTCCTTGATCTCTTTACGCTCTTGGGGAGGAATCCCATGAGCTCTTATGGCTATGCGGCCTTTTTCAACCTCTTCTAGATTCGCCAGACAGCGGATTCCCCTTGTCTCCAACATTTCTAAGACTTGATTATTGTGAATCAACGGTCCATAGGTATGAATGATCTCGTCAGGCTGGCGATCCCTGGCAGCATTCAGCACCAGGTCTATCGCCCGCCGAACACCCATACAGAACCCGGCATTTTTCGCCACTTTCACTCTCACAACTGCTCCTAGGAGTGTCCGTGGTCCGTGGTCTGTAGCAAAAGACTGCATGGCGCATAGGGCATAGCGCAGAATCTCAAATCTCTTAACGCTTTGCGCTCTGCGCTCTGCGCTTTGCGGCGAACGCAGTGAGCTGAGACAACGGACCCACCTTGTCTACAAGGTGGAGAAAAACTCCTCGCACACCTTGATCATCGTTTCAAGGTGCCGGCAGTTGCCCAGTTCACCTCTTAAGCGAGCGCTTCCTGGCAACCGCTTCGTATACCACATGAGCCGGGACCGGAAACCTGTAAGTGAAGGCCGCCCCTGGCGTAATTCTTCGTAGAGAGCCAGGTGGCGATTCATAACCTCCAGCCGCTCTTGCGGTGAGGGCGTGCTCGGTTTCCGCCCCGCCTTCAATTGCTTGGCCTGCTCAAAAATCCAGGGATTTCCCATGGCGCCTCGACCAATCATGACGCCATCGCATCCACTCACTTGCCGCATTTGTTCAACATGTTCCGGCCGGGTGACATCACCATTGCCAATGACTGGAATCTTCAATTCCTGCTTGACCTTGGCAATGAAAGCCCAATCCGCAATCCCCGAAAATCCTTGCTTAGCAGTGCGCGGATGAATGGTTATGGCGTCGGCTCCGGCAGCCTCTGCAGCGCGGCCCACCTCCAAACCATTAATATGAGATTGATCCCATCCGGAGCGGGTTTTCACGGTAACTGGAATTTCCACCGCGCCGCGCACCGCTGCAACCAAACGCTTAACTCTTTCTGGGTCCCGAAGCAATATGGCGCCGGCCCCCTGGCGGAGAACTTTCGGCACAGGGCAACCCATGTTCAGGTCGATAAGATCAGCGCCCTTGTCAGCAACCATGCGAGCCGCTTCTGCCATGACCTCAGGCTCTGCGCCGAACAGTTGTATGGTCAGAGGTTTTTCCTCCGGATGGCTCTGGAGTAAATACCGGGTGCTCAGGTTCTCCCGTACAAGTCCTTCAGCGCTCACCATTTCTGAGACGACCAGATTGGCGCCAAAGCTTCTGGCTATTCTGCGAAAGCTCAGATCAGTGATGCCGGCCATGGGCACAAGAATTAAACCCTCTCCCAGTTCCAAGTCACCGATTTTGAGCGTTGCCTCCCGACTCATTTCCTTAGTGCCTTTTACACCATCTGACCGCTAACGCTCGGTTTGAATAACTGCAATTCTTTTGCCACTTTATAGATCATAGATGAGGAGGATGGGAAGTGCAACTGCGCACGGAATGTCCGTGGTCCCGTCGCTCACTTCATTCGCGACCGGCTCAAGGCGCAAGGTACAAGGCGCAGG
>CP070735.1:797662-807975 GCA_020347625.1 Deltaproteobacteria bacterium | reverse complement strand
TTATATTATCAGTTCAGCGCAGACAGCTAAGGGCGAAAAACTGGTGAATGATCTCGCATCAGTAAACACATGCTCCCGGGTCATAACGTTTGATACCTTGATAGACAGGCCGGAATATATGATAGGCGCTCTTTATATGGTCAGAGACAGAGCTGTTGTCGAGACCGAGCTTGTAAGCAAAGTGGTGGGCGTAGAACTCGATAACATTCTGTTTGATTTTAACAGCGCGGATATCCGTGCGGAGTATAACGACGAGTTGGATGCCCTGGCGAAGTTTTTGGAGGAAAAGCCTGAGGCATACGTTGTTATTGAAGGTTTTACTGATAGCACCGGTGATCCAACATATAACCTGCTCTTATCACAAAAACGGGCTGAAAGCGTCAAAAATTACTTGATGCAACGGGAAATTTTTTCAGCAGCAGAGGCAAATATCGATACTATTGCTGAGAAACGGATCGTGACGGTGTGGCATGGTAAAGACCTTCCCGTGGCCAGTAACGATACACCAGAGGGTCGCCAATTGAATCGACGCGTTCGGTTAACGATAGGGGGGTTGTAATCACGAAGGGTTAAGAAAGAGTCTAACCCACTCGATTGTAACCTTTTACTGTAAACAGAAGCGGAGCCATATAGGCTCCGCTTTTTTTTGGCACTTTGTTTGCAGCGAATGAATGATCGGGAGACCAATTGGCATTCCAGGATCTGAAACTGCCAGTGGGGCATATCATGGGAGAGTACCGAAAACCCGTAGATTGCAAGCGCTACCCATTATGCCAGGATCTCGAGACGGTGAGTCGGGATATACCCACCAGCTTTTCCGGCATCCATGCCATAGTGCTGCAAAGAGAGGCTGAATCCATCTGCGAGAAGTGCCACGAATTCGAACCAAAAGAAATGGCTGGTGCGGCTTAAAAAAACCTTCTCACCTTGGCGTAATTCGCTGTGAAAATTGGGCAGGAACTTGCCGTCTATTTGATGTTTTGGCCAACTCTACCTTGGTTTATCGGCCAATTTAGGTGACTTGCCTAGACTGGTCACATCCGCAATCCGAAATCTAAAATCTGCCATCTGCCATCTTTACCTTTCGGTGTTTTTTGGCACTAGGTTTGCAGGATTCCTAAAGCGAGGTGAGGTTAACACCCCCTCAGTGACAACCCTCCTTCTTCTTCAGAGCCCCATCGGCCCACTGCATAGACTAGGGCGCAAAAAAATTCGGGTCGGTGGGGTTTCTTTTTGCTCCGTCTTTTTTTAAGATAATCTTTGGCCGTTGACAGGCGGAAAGCCCAATGTCATAAATGGCAAGGTGGGCATGTCATAGTACCAGAACAAAAGCCTGAAGGAGCATTAGAATGTATTTTTTTCAAGGTACAATGGGCATGAGGCGGAAAGATCCGAAACCATTGGCACGGTTCGCTGCAGCCGTGCTGGCGATCTTTTTCCTACTCGGCTTTGTCGCCTGCGCAACCCTACCCCAGGACTATCCTCGCACGGAGAGCTATGCTATGGCGCCGAGCGAAGAGGGAGAGCTCGCTCGAGTTGCCAAGAAGATTAGCGAAAAATTTGGTGAAGAGAAATCCGGCTTCTTAACCATTGACCAGAATAGTGATGCGCTGGACTGGCGGTTGATGCTGGCAGATCAGGCCCAACACTCCATTGATGCGCAATACTTTATCTGGCACGGAGATGAGAGCGGCATGTTACTTTTATTGAGACTCCTTCAGGCTGCAGATCGGGGCGTTCGGGTGCGGCTGCTGGTGGACGACCTGCTGTTAGGTGGTGCAGAAAAAAGCCTTGCCGCACTGGATACCCATCCTGATCTTGAAGTGAGGGTCTTTAACCCCTGGAAAGGGCGGGGCGGTGCTTTAGGAAAGGGGTTCGAGTTTCTCGGCAAAATGAAAAAGCTCAACGCCCGCATGCATAACAAGGTCATGGTGGCCGACAATCGTTTTGCCATTGTCGGCGGTCGAAATATTGGCAACGAGTACTTCGGACTCAGCAAGAAATATAATTTCCGTGATACGGACGTGCTCTGTGTGGGTCCCGTTGCTGCTGAGCTGTCAAAGTCTTTCGATCTCTACTGGAACAGCGAGTCGGTTTACCCGGGTGAGGCGTTTTCCACCAGCAAGACCCTGGATAAATACCTGAAGAAACGAAGGAAGGTGTGGCAGCGTAAACTTGCCAAGTCTGAGGATTTACTTGGCAGTTTTTCGCTATATCCGCAGGACTGGTCCGAAGAGTTGAACTTGCTGCCAGACATCATGAGCGGGGGTTTGGCAAAGGTGGTTTATGATAAGCCCCTGGTCGGCACTGACATGCCACCCGTTCAAATGTTTGAAGGACTAGATGAGCTTTTTGAAGACATGCGCGAAGAGGTTTTCATCATCACCCCCTATCTCATTCCCCACGATGGCGATCTGAATGAAATCCAGGGAGCAATCGACCAAGGGATACGGGTCAAGATTCTCACCAACTCCCTTGGCGCCACAGACAGCCCGATTGTCCACAGCGCATTCAGGCGGTATCGCAGGCCAATCATCGAGACGGGCACGGAGCTCTACGAATTGCGCCACGACGCAGAGATTCAAGTGCTTTACGATACCCCACCTGTGCGGGCAAAATTTCTGGGGTTGCACAGCAAGGTCATTATCGTTGACTACGACCGTGTTTACGTGGGGTCGTCGAATTTCGATCCCCGATCCGTGTACCTGAACACCGAGGTGGGTCTTCTCATCGATGATCCTGTACTTGCCGACGAACTCGCCCGATTGTTTTATCGCGACCTGGCCCCTGAGAACAGCTGGCGTGTCCGCTTGGACGAGAAGGACGAGCTCATCTGGGAGTCCAGTGACGGTATCCTCCGCAAGGAACCCGCAAGAACCGGCTGGCAGCGGTTTCAAGTGGGCTTCTATAGCCTGCTCCCCATTGAAGATCAGTTGTAACTCAAGCCATCCTCTATTCTTATCTTCCGATATCAGTGATTCTCAAAAGATCGCAGCCCTCCGGGCACGATCTAGTAACTGGGTGGCTTCAGGTCAACGGTTGGCGACAGGCTAAAGAGCTTTCGCCGCAGGCGGAGGCTCTTTTCCCTGGCCGTCGCCAGCCCGCCATGCGAGCAAGGCGAGGCGGGCGGGTCTCCCGGCCAGGGAAAATCACCACCCTCTGTGTCCTCTGTGTCTCTGTGGTGAATCCCCGATCTCAGACCACCATAATGCGGAGGAGAGTTAATAAGCATATTTTTAAATATTGACATCAACCGCCGTATTAGCGTAATCTGAACCCAGCTGAAATTTTCCACTCTGTTAAATCCTATCGCGACAGCACTCTAGCTCTGCATTGCTCTGATTGTGTTGAAGGTTCACTCGCCGGCAGTATTGATTTTTATTCAGCAAACAGCGACGTGGTACCGTTTCCACCAGAACCATATCGTAAGCTGTCGAAGGGTTTTTTAGTCGATCAAGGTGTGGGGCCCATGGCAAGAGTCATCGAAGAATGGGCAGACAGCTCACCGCACTACGTGGTAGGCGAATCTCGGCAACTCCGGGTTGGCATGACGCTCCGTGAGGCGGTTGACGCGTGGGGAATGCCCATGACCTTCAACCGAACCTGTCGACGGCACGGTTGCTTTATGCAGTACGTCTATCCTGGCGGTCGCTACATATATTTGAGAAACGACAATCCCAATCACCCCGACTTGGGTTACAGGGTTGTCGGTTGGCAAGACTAACTTTTCACATTCCGAGTCCCACAATTTAGACCATTTTTCTTGAATGGTGGTTTTACGGATTGACAGTTCTCTGAAACTTTTCTATCCTGACCAATAGGTCTGACGGGCTCTTTAGCCCTAAACCCCCATAGGCCGCCCAAACCCTTCATGAGGTCGGTCAGTGGGGGCTTTTTTTGACTTTACCATCCCTCCAGAACAGTGGTCTTCCCTTATTCCAATTTTCCACTATTCCTATACGTTCTTCTGACTCCTAATTCTGGCTCCTGACTCCTTCTCAATAATCATTGACCTCAAAAATCCCCCTCTGGATCAGATAGGTTCTCCTATTCTTTATTATCTTATTGATCAGCCTGTAAAAGTGTTGCCCTAAGACCCAAGCGTGGCACAGTCGTTGCATCAATTAACAAGCGATTAGGTCTGTCTCCTCTTGTCGCAAAATCTTCATTTTAGCTGTTTGCCTCTGTTCAAGGATTAAGCTGCGGCAATCAAAGCTGCACTCTTTGGATGAGAACCATGGATAGAACAACAGGCATAGAAAGGCGTCAACACCCCAGAGTTGTGGTGAACTGGCCTGTTATTATGAAAAGCACCCAGGGATTTATGGCAGGAGAAACCAAGGATGTCAGCAATGGTGGAGCTTTCATTTCTTGCAGGGAGCCGCTAAAACCCAAGGAGGTCTTTGAATTGGCCATCAGTGTCTCCCTGCTTCATCCGCGGGTTAAAGCTATCGCGGAAGTGATTTGGTCAAATCCCTCCAGGCACAACGACGAGCCCGAGTTTCGTGGTATGGGTGTTCGCTTCATCAAAATTGCCGACAAGGACCTGGAATTGATTTCGGCACTGGTTTCAAATCACCTTAAACCCGCGGATAGTCATTGGCAAGAGGAGAAGATCACCGATTGAGGTGCCAGAAGCATGACCCCGAACATTGGAGAAAGAAGGAAACATCCTCGAGCATTAATAGAATGGCCGGTTACCATCAAAACCAAGCGAACCGTTATGGAGGGGGTCACGCTTAATATCAGTGCAGGGGGTGCCACAATCCGGTGTGAAAAACCACAAAAGTCTGATGAAGTTTTGGAAATGACCATTAGGATTCCAGAAGCAGGAAGTTCTTTGGTGGTTGGAGCCGAAGTGGTCTGGTCTAGCGCTGATATCTCGGATGACGAGCTCAAGACGCCCAGCATGGGTGTTCGTTTTACCCATATTGCTGATCATCACAGATGGTTTATCTCCAGTGCGGTCATGATGTCGATAAAACAGGAAAGATCCGTCCCCCCTCTGAACAAGTGAAATATATCTTAGCCCCATCACAGCAAGACAGCGTTACCCTGCTGAGATCCAGCTTAAGCCCCATCAGATTTCTCAAGGTAAATCCCTTGATTTTGATCACCCCTGACGATAGTCTCTGGCAAATGGGATAATCCTCAGGAAAACGTGGAGACACCAATGAAGTTGATCATAAGAGTAGTGGAGATCAAAGGTAGTTGTCCCGTATATGAAGTTGACCACAAGATCACCCTAAATGAGGGATATATTCTGGATCCGGAAGAGACTGACGCTGTATGTATGCATTCACTGACATCGATCCTGCCGTACTATATCGCCCTCTCTAAGGGCGTGACGGCCAAAGAGCTGGGGCTCTCCCGCGGGGAGTCAGAGGAAGCCTATGTACAATGTCTTGATCCTTGCGAAATCACGGGTGGTGGCACCGTACTTTTCGAGATTTCCAGGATGGCAAGGGAGAAATAATGGGGGTTGATCTCTTTTGACCAAACCCCTTGTCCTGTGCTAAGGTCCCGCTAATCTAGGAATTGACGCCGAGAGCTGAGACCTCAATATGGGCCCACCGTCGTCGGTATTTGTTATTGTCGAGGAAAGTGGCTGGGTGGACTGGCAACGTTTTGAATGAACAGAGGGAGACTTCGAATGAACAATAAACTTGTTGCTTTCCTACTAATACCTCTCATTGTTTTGACTTTTTTTTCCTTCAGCAGCGCCGGTGTGGAATGGGATGTGGTGAAAACATTGAAGATTGAGAGAATACCCCTTGATGTGGCAGTTTCTGCGGACGGGAGATGGCTCTACGTCCTTACCGACGAGGGAAACATCCATATCTATGCTCCGGATGGTACGCTTAAAGACAAAGTTGAGGTGGGAAAAAGAGTTGATGGAATGAATGTTGGCCCGCGTGATGACATACTTATCCTCACCAGTAAAAAGGACAAGACAGTCCAAGTCATTACGCTGTTGCAGGACATTAGTATTTCGGGTTCCCCCTTCAAGGGACCCGCTAATGCGCCTGTGGTCATGGCTGTCTTCAGTGATTTTCAATGACCCTACTGTGCGAGGCTTGCGCCTCTACTCGAGCAGGTGCTCGAGAAATATCCAGAAGAAGTGAAACTTGTATACAAGAACTTTCCGCTCAAAAATCATAAATTTGCTTGGCAGGCCGCTGTTGCTGCCCTTGCTGCTGGTAGACAAGGGAAATTCTGGGAGTTCCACGATCGTCTTTTTGAGAATTACAAACAGCTCAGTGACCAGAAGATTCAGGAAATCGCCCGGCTACTGAATCTAGATATAAAGAGGTTTCAAGAGGACATGAAGGATCCCGAGATAGTGGCGTTAGTTAGGCAGGATGTCCGGGATGGTGGCGATGCGGGGGTGCGCGGCATCCCCACTATCTTTATTAACGGTAGGCAACTGAGGAATCGCAACCTGGAAGACTTCCAGGTAGTCATTGAAAAACAATTGAAAAAAATGAAGAAGTGAGAAGTGAGCTTGACGATAACCAGGGTGATGTCGCCTGTTTGTGCGACGTCACCCTGAAAACTGCGAAGACTTCTTGTAACCCTTTTCTGAATAGCCTCTGCTGGTAATGCAGGGTATTTGTCTATAATCTGACGCAAACAGTCGAGTCCGATCACCTCGTTTTTATTGTTGCGGGCTTTGCGAAGACCAACAGCACCGATCAAAAAAACACGACTCAAATTCCAATCCTGACGCGTTAGCTCCTAAAACTCCAAATCTCCAACCACGCCGTACCCTCCCCGGTTAGTTCAGAGAAACCGTCTTTGGTGGCATCGTAGAAAGCCTCTGTTTTTCAAGATATAATCCTGTATACTAACAACGTTCATCCCATTGTCTGATATAGTGGGTGATACAGTCTGGTTTCGGCGTAAGCCCCATCTCATTATTTTGCGAAGTGGGAGGAAGCGACCATCATGAGAAAAGTAAACACCCCGGTTATAAGAAGGTCCCTATCTTCATGGGTCTTATCAAGTAATCTCAAACTCCAAGCACTTCTTCTAGTGATTATCATGATTACGGTTCTTACTAGGGTCCTGCCCCTAGAAATGCAGAAGCGGATTATCAATGAAGCGATTCGGTTTGGCAAGATCCAACTACTGCTCACCTACTGCGGGCTGTATCTTGCCGCTGTTTTACTTGCCACTGGGCTGAAATACGTCATCAGCGCTCTTCAGACCCTGATTGGCGAGCGAGCCCTCGCCGAGATGAGAAAAGACCTCTACCATCACATTCTGACGCTGCCTCTGAACACTTTCAGAAAAATTCAGCCTGGGATGGTGGTTTCATCCTTGGTGACAGAGCTCGCCGCGGCGGGTAATTTCGTGGGTATGGCCATAGCCGTTCCCGCAACCAGCATTCTGACCCTGGTCGCCTTTGCCGTTTACCTGTTCTGGTTAAATCCTCTCCTGGCGCTCATATCGCTCAGCATTTACCCCATGGTTCTTTTTTTGCTGCCCAGAATGCAGAATCGCGCCAATAGGGCAAACAAACGGCGGGTTGATACCACCAGGGCCCTATCGAGTAAAATCGGCGAAGCCATCACTGGCATTCATGAGATTCACGGAAACGGGTCCTACCGCATTGAAAACCGCAGATACAGTAAATTGATTGAGGCGCTGTTTAAAATTAGAATCACATGGAATCTTTACAAATTCGGGGTCAAGTCACTAAACAATTTCTTCAACAACCTGAGTCCGTTTCTCGTCTTTATAGTAGGAGGGTATCTGTCCATCATGGGCCGGTTAGATCTGGGTGCACTGGTAGCTTTTCTCTCTGCGCAGGAAAAGTTGTTTGACCCCTGGAGAGAGCTGATAGCATTCTACCAGGCCTATCAGGATGGCAGCGTGCGCTATAAGCGGACCATGGAATACTTTGATTCTATGCCCGAATACGCTCTTGAACCTGAGGGTCGCGAGCCTTACGAACTGGAGGGCTCCATCGAGATCAAAGACTTGTCGTTTGTGGTTGAGGGCGGTATCCAGTTGTTAGATCAGATCAATCTTTCGCTAAAACCCGGGGAACAACTCGCTTTGGTAGGGTTTTCCGGCAGTGGAAAGAGCACGCTGGCCCTCTGTGTCGGACAGCTCTACAAGTACACGGGCGGACATCTCCTGATCGGTGGCAAGGAAGTCGCAGATCTTTCCAAAAAGGACATGACCCAAAACATGGGCTTTGTATCTCAGGCGCCCTTTACTTTCGAAGGAACTATCAAGGAAAATCTCGTTTACTCTTGTGCCGCAAAGCTTGATGGAGAAGAAGCTAATGGCGGCGAGGCCATGCCGAGTCTCGACGATATGATCGAAGCGCTGCAACAGACAGGGATATTTGTGGATGTTTTGCGCTTCGGACTGAACACCATGCTGTTGCATGACGAACATACTGAGTTGGTTTCCAAACTCATTCGCGTCCGCGAGAACTTCAAGCGAGATTTTGGTGAGGAACTGGCAGAGTATGTGGAGTTCTTTGATGAAAACAACTATTTATTTCATTCCACTGTGGCGGCGAATCTTACTTTCGGCTCGCCCAACCGTAAGTCATTTGCGCTAGAAAATTTGTCGGTAAACAGGTACTTTCTAGAGTTTTTAAACGAGGCCGACCTCACAAGACCGCTTTTGCGGCTGGGCGCTGACCTATGCGAACAAACGGTGGACATTCTGGGCAACTTACCACCTGATAAGGTTTTCTTTGAACAGAGCCCCATCGGTGCAGATGAACTGGATGGATACAAGTTGCTGGTTGAGCGGTTGAAGAAAAGAAAGCTGCATCAGCTTTCGCCTGAGGACGTGGATAGCCTCCTGCGCTTGGCGTTGCGTTTTATTCCGGGTAAACACAAAATGGTCGGCTTGGCAGACATCTTAGAAGAATTGATTTTGGAGGGGCGCGCCCTTTTTAGAGAGAAAATATCAAGGGATGATCCGGAGGCCTTCTCTTTCTACCAAGCCTCGGAATACATCCATACCCAAACTATTCTGGACAATATCCTGTTCGGAAAGACCAAGACCGTCAACCCGATGGCCGAGGAGAAGATCGATCAGAGCATCATCCGGGTGCTCATTGAAGAAGACTTGCTCGAGACCATTGTTGAGATCGGCATGGAGTTCCAGGTAGGCAGTAAGGGTGACAGATTATCTGGGGGGCAGCGACAGAAGCTGGCCATTGCTAGAGTTTTCCTCAAGGCTCCACAAATCCTTATAATGGACGAAGCAACTTCGGCCCTTGACAATAAATCCCAGTCGCGGATTCAGAGCTTGCTTGACACCAGGTGGAAGGGTAAGAGTACTTTGATCGCGGTTGTCCATCGTCTAGATATTGTCAAAAACTATGACAAGATTGCAGTAATGAAGGCCGGAAGGATAGGCGAGGTGGGAACATACGACGAATTGATTGCCAGGAAAGGGATGTTACATGAGCTCATCTACGGAAAAAAATCGACAGTCTAAAACCAGTGAGTTTCAAGAAAATCTTGAAATCCTTCGCCAAATCCAATTTTTTTCGGGTCTTCACCTTGAGGCACTCAAGGTAATCGCCTATCTTTGCGTTAGAGAAACTTTTAGGCCGGGAGATTACCTGTTTCAAAAAGATGATAATGACGGCAAGGCGTTCTACATTGTTTCCGGGGAGGCTGCACTCATGCGCGAAGATAAAAGCGGTGAGTCGCCGCAAGAAAATTATGTTGAAGGCGAGTTTGTTGGAAGTCTGGCACTTTTGAGTGATATGCATCGCCTTTTTTCCCTCAAGGCTTTAACGGATATGACGTGCCTCATCCTCACCCGGGATAAGTTCGCCAAGGTGATGGAACAATTCCCAGACCTGATGCCCAAGGTTCTAAAGTCTGTGGTTGATAGCGTGCGCGCCTGGGAAGAGCGGCTCTTGGTTGATCAAGATGGATTCTGCGAGGCGTGCAGACAAAAAGCTGGCGTGAGTCTTATATAATATTAGGTGGAGATGGAAGGTTCAGGTTCATGAGCGGGAATAGAATTTCATTCAGATTGAGGAACAGCCTTTCTGAATTAAATAGACTGTGCCAGGGTTTGGAGGAGTTCAGTGAGTCATTAGGCCTGGCTCACAAAACTACATTTGAAATCTGCATCGCCATGGAAGAGCTTGTCAGCAATATAATCTCGTATGGATACGCGGATGATGGTGTACATTGGATCAAAATTTCCATCTCACATGAAAATGGTACTCTCACCATACGGATAGAGGACGATGGCATGCCCTTTAACCCGCTAAAGGCTGAGGAACCGGACTGTGAATGTCCTCTGGAAGAGCGCAGAGT
>CP070735.1:785240-797562 GCA_020347625.1 Deltaproteobacteria bacterium | reverse complement strand
TATCCCATCGATGATCTCACGGTGAGGGAAAGCTGGCGGCTTTTTCGGATTATGGCCGAATTTGTTGATGCTTTCGAAACGATGGCAGAGATCTATCCGGCTGTGTCAATTTTTGGTTCTTCCCGGGTTGGGCCGAATGATCCACACTACGAAAAGGCAAGGAACATTGCCAGGCTATTTGCCGAGAATGGCTTCCACGTCATTACCGGCGGTGGCCCCGGCCTGATGGAGGCGGCCAACAGGGGAGCAGCCGAAGGAGGTGCCCGGTCTGTGGGTCTCAACATTCAGCTGCCCATGGAACAAGAGCCAAACCCCCATGCCAACGTCAGATTGGATTTTAGATACTTCTTCATACGCAAAGTCATATTCGTCAAATATGCTCAGGCCTATGTCGTATTACCCGGTGGCTTTGGTACCTTGGATGAACTGTTCGAGGCGCTCACCCTTATTCAAACAGATCGCATCAAACCATTTCCGGTGATTCTAGTGGGTAATCATTATTGGAAAGGACTGTTGGATTGGGTGCGGGAACAGTTGGTGGAGACGGGTAAGATATCGCCTGAGGATCTAGATTTGATCCAATTGATTGATGAACCCGATGAAGTGGTGGCTGCGGTGAAACGGTTGGTTATTGTATAGAGAACACCGGTAACTGGTGGGTGCGCTCTTAGTCGGCCTCCGGTCTCAAAAACTCCAATCGACCTTCACCAGGGGCGATATCATGGCGTATTTCGATATTTATATTGACACCATAGCGGTTTTCCAGCTTGAGGAGTTCGGCTCGTTTCTTGTTGAGCAAGTAATCGGCCACTGGCTCGGAAAAGGAAGCACGCACCTGATTGACTCCACCTCGGCTGAGTTCCAGCCAGATTCTACGGAGATAGGCCAAAGCGGTTGCTTCAGTGGCCCGTATTACGCCGGTGCCACCGCAGCGGTCGCAAAGAACATAGGAACTAGATTGCACCGAGGGGCGCAACCGCTGTCGGGAAGCTTGCAGCAGGCCAAATTTACTGATCCGGCCCATATCTGTTCTTGCCCTGTCTTTCTTGAATTCCTCTCGCAGGGTCCTTTCCACCTGACGGATATGCTTTCGGTCCCTCATGTCGATAAAGTCGATCACAACTAAGCCGCCAAGGTCGCGGAGACGCAGCTGTCGTGGCACCTCAGACGCTGCCTCTAAATTTGTCTTAAAGGCGGTTTCTTCCAGTTGCTTCTCGCGGCTTGATTTTCCTGAGTTTACGTCAACGGCCACTAGAGCTTCGGTGGTGTCGATGACCAAGAATCCTCCCGATTTCAAGGGAACTCTGTTCTTGTAAATGGTCTCAATCTGATTTTCGAGCTGGTATTCGGCAAAAATGGGCCGTTTCTCTTTGTACAGTTTGACCAGCCAGCGGTGACGAGGTGAGACAATAGCCATGAAGTCTTTAACCCGCTTGTAAACCTCCTTATTGTCGATCCGAATTTTCTTGATGTCCGTGGTTAAATAATCTCTGATGGCGCGAATGGTCAGATCTCTTTCCCGATAGAGCATGGCCGGTGCTTGTGCCTTCTGGGCAGTGGCCTTGATATTCTCCCAGAGCCGAAGCAGGTAATTATAGTCCTTGGATAATTCCCGTTTGGTTCTGTTTTCACCCGCTGTACGGACAATGACATGGATGCCCTCGGGCACGCGAAGTTGGCTGATGATCTTCCGCAACCGCTGGCGTTGCTGTTCGTCCTCAATTTTTCGGGAGATTCCGCCGTGTTTGCTGCCGGGCATCAGCACAAGATAGCGCCCGGGCAGAGAGATATAGGTGGTCAAGAAGGCACCCTTGGCAGCTGTTGCCTCTTTTACCACTTGCACGATAAGTTCCTGGCCAGGGCGAAGGGCATCCTGGATGCGGCCTCGCTCTCCTTCTCCAGGTGGCTCTTTTTGGTAGTAATCAGGATGAATCTCGTGGAGTTGGAGAAAGCCGTTTTTTTCAACACCAAAGTCGACAAAAGCGGCTTGGAGGCTGGGTTGAATGTTGGCAACCACCCCTTTGTAAATATTTCCCCTAGTATTTTCACGCGTGGTAGTCTCAATGTAGAACTCTTCCAGTTTCTTTCCTGAGACGATGGCCAACCGATATTCCTCTGGCTCTTCCGCATTGATCAACATCTGACGGTTCATACCTTAAATCCACCCTGCTCTCGGCAGTTCACCTCCTGATTTTTCTGCCGGTAAGTTTTTTCTTTGTATAATCTTTTAGGTTAACAAATTAGGATAAACCAGGGATTGAGGGAATGCAAGGACTTAACGCGTAGCGCATAGCGCAGAGGGCATGGCGCATAGAGAAATACAGCTGACAGCTGACAGCAGGCAGTGGGCGGCAGATCGTCATTAGGTCATTAGGCTTCGCCGTCATTGCGCTGCGCTGTCATTAGGTCGAAGCGAGAAAATGATCACCGTAACTCCGAAGCTGTGATTTGGTGATCGAGTCAGCTAACGACATAATGACCCAATGACTAATAGTGACAGCGAAGCGTAGTGACAAAGCGCTGCTTAGTGCCTAGTGCTTGGTGCCTAGTTTCCCCTGCGCTTGGCGCTTTTCCTGACGCTGCACTGCCTGATACATAAAGGTGCGTACGATGGCCTCGAGGTTGGGTTGGAAGGTGCCGTCATAGGAAGCATCGATGTAAGGAATCTGAATTCGATCCAGGACAGGTTTCAGAATTGCAGAGCACATGGTGCTGGGCATGCAGGTGAATGGAAAAACGTTAACGATTCCATCAAATCCATGCAGGCAGTATTCAAGGGCGCCGCCGATGCTCAGGCCTGCTTCAGTGCCCACATGAAAAGAGAAAAGGCGGTCATTATCAAGCTGTTTTTCGATTTGGTTTATCCGGTGATCCCCATGGATGGGCAAGTGCTTTTTAACCCTTCGGTAAATTTGGTCAAGACGGAAGTATTGGTAAGTTAATTCCGTGCGGTTGCTCAGCCAATCTTTAAAGTGTTGACGAAGAGACTTGAGGTCGCGCCGCCTGAGGGCATAAATGAGTTCTCGCCTCGCCCGCTGCATGTTGTCATATGCCACATAGTTAATCCACTCAGCGATGGAGGCATTTACCGTCTCCCCACCGTGTCTCTCCAAAAGTTTAATGAGATCCTGGTTGGATTGCCGATGACTGCGCAAGTAAATTTCGCCAACCATGCCGATGAGTGGTTTAGAAGGAATAGTGGGATCAATGAGATCGCGGGCTTTCCTGACAACCGCTTCCAGGGTGTCAAGAATTTTACGAAATTTTTTTCTGCGACCGTGGATTTCCATCTCTCGACACATGATGTCCAGCGCTTCTTGGAAATAATCCTCGGCCTGCCCTGGCTCCTTTTCGTAAGGGCGCGTACGCCAAAGCATACGATCCAGCACATCGCCAATAACCACAGACACGTAAGCGCTTCTCCGGAAATGAGTTAGCATTTGCGGTTCTAGCAACCCGCCAAGGGCATAGGAATCATTGCTGGTAATCGTGGCGATGCGAATCTTACCGAAGCCGTCCAGTGAATCCAGAATGATTCGGTGCAACTTGTTGTACATGCCAAATCGGCAGGGCCCACCAGACTCAGCCATGAAATAAAGGTAATTTTCAGGTTGGAATGCGTCTCCCAGACGCTCTTTTTCTTGCTCTAGATGGTGGAGGAGGTCCCCTAAGGTGATCTGGCAGGGAAAGCATTCCTTGCCCGAGGTGTACTGCTTGCCTAACTGCAGCCCCTTGTAGGTTTGCATGAGCTGGACATCGATACCAAAGCTTCTAAGGGTGCCGGTGAGCAGCACATTGCCGGCGTGGCTCATGTCCGGCATCAGCAGCGTTTTATTGGCCAAGCTGAATTTGCCGAGCTTTGTTTTCAGTGATTCGAATTCGCCCATGGCTCGGTTTACTCACCGCGTAGCGCATAGCGCATAGCGTCATTGTCACTGGTCAACGAGTTAAATGATGAAAATGGTCACCCTTTTATGTTTCGCTCTACGAAACAACAATTCTGCTATAGATAACTATCTGATCTATTATGAAGCACACTGCACTTGCTGCCAGCCCTCAAGGGTTTGTCTATGCTCATTTTGAATCACGTTTTTAAATGCCTCCAGACGGGTGATCATTCCCGCCACTGCACTGTGCTCATCCAACTCCAGGATGAGATAAGGTTTTTGTCCCATGATGTGACGGTAGAAGTGCTCGATAAACGAGTCGGCGCCACAACTGAAGTTGGTAAGGTGCATACCATAACCGCCGAGATTTGCCTTGGCCAACTTGGCTGTTCGGAGAATCTGGGCTCCCGAGCCCCAATACATATCGGGAAAATCGCTGAGGTCAACGTTCGTAGTGTCCAGTAAATCTTGAGGAATGGCCTTGATCCCCAACTTAGCTAGATTTTGCCCAAGTCTTAGATTTAAGCGTTCGTCGTAAAGGTTATAAGAGCGGCCGCTCACGGCAACCCAGAGGTCGGCCGGCTGTAGTGAATCGAAAAATTTACGACCCTGCTGGAGAAGATCGCGATGAAAAGACCATTGAACTTCAAGGCTTTCGCGATAAGCGCGATCAATTTGACGCCTACTCAACCCCAAGGGCTTACCAAGGGCGCGATGCAGGTCAAGGACAATTCGCTCCACCGATTCCTTCAGGTAAACGATTGGAGATAACAGGGTGGCGCGAGGGACGTTCAAGGCCATGCTGGCCATGTATTGACTGCCCTGGACAAGTGGACAAAAAAAGCCGGCTTCTTCGGGCTGGGGGGTGGACATATTGATGATCGTAGGGAGAAAGAGATACCGGGTCTGACCCACCAGGGCTTTTACGTGACCCTGGAACACCTTGATTGGAAAACAGGTTTCCGAGGTCATGGACTCAATCCCTGCTACGGCAATTTGCTGGTCAGTTTTGGGAGAGAGAACGACACGGTATCCCAGCTTTGTCCAAAAATGGGTCCAGAGGATGGAGTATTGCAGCAGGTGCAGGGCCCGAGGGATACCTATGGTGGGCTTGCCGTCGAGGATTTCGTTGCCATGCCTGTTTGAGTCGGGACGGGAGCGGAGCTCTGCCAAATCTACAAACTGGTCCCTGAGATAATAATGTAAGAGCTGCTCGCGTTTCTCGAACCAGTTTTCTTCGCTCTGTTTCCTATCCCGTTTCACTTCATAGCGACCGCAGTCACCCCCCCAGATACTCTTGCGTCCGCCAAAATCATATATCTTCAACTTGCACTCGTTGTGGCAGTTTCTATCGGCGTGGCAGATCTTTTCTTTATGTGAGATTTCGGCCTGGATTAGATTGTCAAGGCCGGGAAAGTTTGACTCGGCCACTTCAGAACTCAACCGTTTTTCCATGACGCTCAGAGCAGCGCCGTGTGCTCCGAGAACCTCACGGTGTGCCGGCATAATTATTTCTTTATTGAGAACATTTTCAAAGGCCGCAACGATCCCTTTGTTTAGCGATGGTCCGCCAAGAAACATAATGCGTTTGCCAATTCGCCGCTTTTCCACCACGCGGTTGAGGTAATTGTAGACAATGGCGTAGCAGAGACCGGCTATGAGATCTTCGAGGCGGGCACCTTTCTGGGCGTAAGAGACCAGGTCAGACTCCATAAATACAGTGCAGCGCTCGGCTAGATTTATAGGTCTCTTGGAAGAGAGGGCAATTTCTTGGAACTCTTTGACGATGTTGATTCTCAGCTTGTTGGCGAGTTCATGGAGGAAACTGCCGGTTCCCGCGGCACAGACCTTGTTCATATCAAAGTCCATGGGATTGCCATTTTCCAGCCAAATGTATTTGGAGTCCTGGCCGCCAATTTCAAAAACTGTGTCCACTTCGGGGTCCCAGTGTACAGCGGCTCGAGCATGGGCGGTAATCTCGTCGATGATAAGATCAGCCTCAATGAAATTTCCCACCACGTGCCGTCCAGATCCCGTGGTGGCAGTGGCCAAGAAATCGAGACTTTCGGCAAATTCCTCTCTAATGCCCGCAAGAAGTCTTTGGGCTACTTCAATGGGTTTGCCCTGTGTCTGAACGTACTGCTTATGGAGAATGTTCTGGTTTACATCCATCAATACGGTCTTGGTAGTGGTGGAGCCGATATCAATTCCCAGATAAACCTGAAGCTTGCCATGAGGCGGCTGCTTAAGTCTGGGGATGACGACATTATCGGTGAATGAAGTTTTTCGGAGACGGAGAGGCGGAGCTTCGGCAAAGTCGCTGGCACCCTCATCCGCCATGGTTTCCAATTCAGCTAAATTAGGCTTACGTTGCTCACTCCGGGTTAGAGCGAATAGGGCCGCGCCCAGTGCTCCCATGGAGTTGTGGTGCGGTGGAACTAGGAGCTTAGGAAAATAGTGGCGGAAGGCCTCCACTTGCAGTTTGTTGCTGGCGACGCCGCCGATGAAGACCACGGGGTCCTCAACCTCTTGGCTTGCAACAAGGGTACTGATGTAATTGGCAGCATTGCCTTGGTGTAGACCGGCTATGATGTTCGCTAAAGGCTCCCCTTTGTTTTGCAAGTGGATCATATCCGACTTGGTAAAGACGGTACATCGACAAGCCACCGGAGCGGCGCTGGTGCTATTTTGGCCCCGAGCGATGAAGTCGGCGAGAATCTGGGAAATGTGCTCTTGGGAAAAGGAGACATTTTCGTCATAAAGAAACGATGAAAGTCTCTCTGCCTGTTGGTCAATAAAGGAACCGGTTCCGGCAGCGCAGGGCCCGTTCATGGCGAAAGACTGCATATACCATTGACCGTCCTCGTGGGCGAGCAGATACAGACCGGCATCCTGGCCTCCCATACTGATGATGGCAGAAGTATCCGGGACTAGGTGCAGTACACCGAGCACCTGGGTAATGGACTCGTATTCGTAAAGAGCTCCAAGCCGGGAAGCGATAATATTGGCGTGGTTGCCGGTGAAGGCAACAGTCTGTATCTGTTCTTCGCCAAAGCGTTTATATATGGACCTGAGCGTCTGGAGGGTTTCAGGCAGAAAGCGGCCGAAATGCCGTTGATAGGGAGCTTCGTAAGCAAGATCCCCGACTTCGTCTACGACAACACAGTTGATGCTTACCGAACCGATATCGATGCCTACAGTGTACATGGTAACCTCAGCCCTATTCGCGCAACCCTTGTGAGCTGCATATCAATGTTTCAGCAAGCTGTTTCAGTTATTTTAGTAGAGAAAATAACGCCACGGCAACTTTAAACTAGAGCCGGTGGAACATGTTTCAAAGTCTTGGATTCTTGCCTAGTTGGTTACACTGGCTGGGGGAATTATAGAAAGTTGCGGACCCCGCGTCAAGTGAGGTGAAAAACCCTATTTAGCAAAGCTTAGCTCTGACCCTGTGCTAAGCGAAACACCACGTGCAGCAGTGGGATGATCGTTTGGAGCTATCTTGCCTTTGCTAACCAAGAGGTATAAGGCACAAGGTGCAAGGCGCAAGGCATAAAGAGAGGATAATTTTTCTTTGGTTGTTTTTACCTTGTGCCCTATGCCTTGAGCCCTAAGTTAGATACCCAGAGCTCGAAAAAAGTGCTGTTCTGTTAAGGGCTTCCGTCTAATCAGCTCTGCAGTTGTCTAACATCAGTTGCTGCTTTTTGGTCAAGAAAACATCACAGCTTTGACACTCGAGCTCTTTGTCGAGGCAGGATTTAGGCTTCAACTCCCAACAGGGAACAGGAAAGTCCAGCACTGCCGGGCAGTTCTTGCGCTCCTCTTCAGGGCATTGACGAATCTCCCAGCAGGTGGCCAGGGTCAAAAGTTTCTTGATGCCGGCAATATTGAGACCGTCCTCGTGTATGAGCTTACGTAGACATTTGAGCCATTTTAGATCGTTATTTGAGAAAAAGCGTTTGCCACTGCGGCGGGCAGGTTTAATCAAGCCCTCGCGTTCATAGATTCTCAGGGTACGAGGGTGGATTTGCAGTAACTCAGCCACAATACCAATGGGATAGACAGCCTTGTAATCATCCATTTCGCCCTTCCAGGTCTGAAAAATGAAGAAGTCAGCTGCGTTTCAAAAATAAACTATAGTTATCACTGAACACTGTCAAGTGTTATTTTTTTCCTTGATAATCAAGGGGTTTTATTCTAGAGTACCCCGAATATTGAAGCGAGTTCTGAGTTGTTATCCTTCCGGTCGATCTGGCTCTCCAAGATACTAATCTCAGCATACCTCTGGAGGAATAAATTGCGCAGCGATGTCATGAAAAAAGGAATAGAAAAGGCGCCTCACCGCTCGTTGTTCAAGGCCATGGGATTCACCGATGAAGAGATTGCTCGCCCCATGGTGGGGATAGCAAATTCGGCCAATGAGATTGTTCCAGGTCATATTCATCTGGATCGCATCGCTGAGGCGGTGAAAGCTGGTGTGCGTTTGGCAGGCGGAACACCCATTGAGTTTAATACAATTGGTGTTTGTGATGGTATCGCCATGAACCACGAGGGTATGAAATATTCACTGTGCAGCCGTGAACTCATTGCCGATTCGGTGGAGATTATGGCTCGGGCCCACCCATTCGACGGGCTTGTGGCCATACCCAATTGTGACAAAGTGGTGCCGGGAATGCTGATGGCTTTGCTTCGACTGGATATTCCAGCCGTGGTGGTCAGCGGTGGCCCCATGCTCAGCGGCAAAGTGGCTGACAAATCCATTGATCTGGTCAGCGTTTTTGAGGGGGTGGGCGCGGTGAAATCCGGGAAGATCACCGAGGACCAATTAGCTGAAATGGAGGACTGCGCTTGTCCTGGCTGCGGTTCCTGTGCGGGGATGTTTACTGCCAATTCCATGAACTGCCTGACAGAGGCACTGGGCCTTGGTCTACCAGGCAACGGCACCATTCCGGCGGTGGCTGCAGCTCGCTACCGTCTGGCCAAACGGGCAGGGATGCAAATAATGGAACTAATCGCCCAAAACATAACGCCACGACAAATTGCCACCAGGGAAGCCTTTGAAAACGCCATTGCCATAGATATGGCTTTGGGGTGTTCCACCAATACGGTCCTTCATGTCCCGGCTATTGCACACGAGGCGCAGATTGATCTTGATTTGGATATTTTCAACGAGATTAGTGCACGCATTCCCCACCTGTGTAGTCTTAGTCCGGCAGGACCTCACCATTTGGAAGATCTGGATGCCGCTGGAGGCGTGCAGGCAGTACTGGCAAGATTGGCAGAGGCTGATTTGATTAACAAGTCTACACTGAGCGTCACCGCTAAGAGTGTGGGGGAGAATCTCCAGGGAGTGCTGGTAAAAAATTCCGAGGTGATTCGAAATATCCAAGAGGCCTATCATGCTGAGGGGGGCATAGCGATCTTGTTCGGAGGCCTGGCACCGGAGGGAGCGGTGGTGAAGCAGTCGGCGGTGGCTCCAGAGATGATGGTGAACGAGGGAACCGCCCGGGTGTTTGATTGCGAAGAGGATGCAGTGGAGGCCATCATGGGCCAACAGATCAAAGAAGGTGATGTGGTGGTGGTCCGTTACGAGGGGCCCAAAGGTGGTCCTGGAATGCGAGAAATGTTGACTCCCACTTCTGCTATTGCGGGCATGGGTCTGGACACCAAGGTTGCTTTGATCACCGACGGTCGGTTCAGTGGTGGCACCAAAGGAGCAGCCATCGGCCATATTTCACCAGAGGCGGCCGATGGTGGCCCCATTGCCTTGGTGGAGGAAGGTGATCGGATCGAAATCAACATTCCGGCCAAGCGGCTGGAGCTGAAGGTTTCAGAGGAGGAGATCAAGAGACGACGGGAGAGCTGGCGGCCCCCGGAGCCCAGGATCAAGGAAGGCTATGCTTACAGGTACAGTAGGATGGTGACCTCCGGGGCTAAGGGAGCTGTGTTTCGGGAAGACATTTAACCGCAAAGCGCAAAGAGCATAGCGCATAGCGTTTAACCCAATGATTTGCACAGATAAATAAGGGGTGATAGGGACATTACGCTCTGCGCTTCGCGCTCTGCGCATTGCGGTTGGCGGATTTACTTTGTAAAGTGCTATAGAACGTGTAAGACTGCTATGATGTGGCAAAAAAGTGTGGAAGGAAGGAAAAAATACCTTGAAATGTTCCTTTGATCATCGCTGTGCTCAGCACTACGACACCTGGTATGAAAGGCCGGGCGGTGCCCAGGCTCTTACCCTCGAACGAGCCCTCATCCAGCGTTACCTGGAACCTCGCAAAGGGGAACGGATTTTGGATATCGGGACAGGCACCGGCATTCATCTTCCTTGGCTCAAAGAGTTGGGGCTTCAAGTGACTGGTCTGGATGCCAGCCCGTTCATGCTAGAGAGGGCAAGAAGTCGAATGCGGGACGGTGCGGATCTACATCTGGGCTGGGCCGAGCATCTTCCTTTTAGTGACAATGAATTTGATCTCTCAACTTTGATCAACACCCTGGAATTTGTCAATGACCCGGAGAAAGCTCTCACCGAGGCCTTCCGGGTAACTCGCCGTCGAGTGGTGCTGGGGGTTTTAAATAAATATGCAATTATGGCAATGCAGCGTCGCCTCAAGGGATTAATGGCGGATACCATTTATCGACATGCTCGGTTTTATAGCGTCTGGGAACTCAAAGAGATGGTTAAAAAAATCTTGGGACCCACCCCCATTAAGTGGAGTACCGCTCTCTTTTTCCCTTTGAAGCTTATGAGAATTACGCGTCCTGTGGAGGACCATCCTCTGTTTCAGCAAAACCCTTTGGGTGCCTTTATTGTCATGCAAGTTGACGTTTGCTATAGCTTCATCGCTTGCAAAGATCCCCTGACGACCAAGCTACACCGTTCACAGGGGCAGTTGCCTCAGGGCACGCTTAAGATATTTCCACCTCCGCCCGCAAGAAAAAAGAAACAGCCGCTGGGCGCAATCCCGCACCCGTAATGCAATTAGATACAGACAAAACCCGATGCTGTCCGCATCGAGTGACATATCTTCCGCGTCGGTGGGTTACACATGAGAGAGGCAATGCTTTATGAGAGGCTAGAGAACCAGGAGGTTCAGTGCTATCTCTGCTCGCATCGGTGCGTCATTAAGAACCAGAAAAGGGGTATCTGCGGCGTACGCGAAAATCAGGACGGCCACCTCCAGAGCCTGGTTTACGCTCGGGTAATTGCCAAGCACGTGGATCCTGTGGAAAAGAAACCGCTCTTCCACTTCCAGCCGGGGAGCCATACCTACTCCATAGCCACTGTGGGCTGCAATTTTCGCTGCCTTTTCTGCCAGAATGCCGACATCTCTCAGATGCCGAGAGAGATCAAACGCATCATGGGAGAAGAATTCCCGCCTGAACAGGTGGTTCTTGCTGCTCGCCAGAACCGGTGTCAATCCATATCCTATACCTATACTGAACCAACCATTTTCTTTGAGTATGCTTACGAGACTGCCAAACTGGCACACGCGGCCGGTATGAAAAATATCTTTGTCTCCAACGGTTATATGACCCCAGAGGCCCTGGACGAGATCGAGCCCTATTTGGATGCTGCCAATGTGGATCTGAAGTCTTTTAGCAATGATTTCTACAAAGAGCAGTGCGGAGCCAAACTTGCGCCCGTTTTGAAATCACTGCAAAAACTCAAGGCTATGGGGGTATGGTTAGAGATTACCACCCTGTTAATTCCGACACTCAACGACGGTGACCGTGAATTATCTGAGATTGCAGAGTTTATTATGGAATTGGGGCCGGAGACCCCATGGCATGTGAGCCGATTCCACCCGACCTATAAACTCAGGAGTATCTCGAGTACACCTGTGACTGCTTTAAAACGGGCTCGTGAGATTGGCTTGCGGGCGGGACTCCGTTACGTGTACACGGGCAACGTACCTGGCGATCAAGGGGAAAAAACCCTCTGTCATCAATGTGGCCGGGTGCTCATCGACCGGTTTGGCTTTGCTACTGGCCAATATGCTATCCGTAAAGGGCTCTGTCCTGACTGCAAAACCCCAGTGGCCGGAGTTGAAATGTAGCAGGCAGCAGGCAGCTTGCAGTAGGCAGTATTTTTACCGGTTCTGAAACCAATATAGTAAGGTAGAGATCTAATTAGCTGCTAGCTGTCCGCTGTCGGCTGCCAGCTGAAAGGTGTGTATTACACGCCGAATTGACGGACAGCTGGCAAATTAAGGATTACGGTTTTTTTGAAGATTAGGCGCACTCATTACTTCAGCTGCTGGCTGCACGCTGCAAATTGCCAGCTGAAAAGGGGCACCACGATGGAGAACAAAGAGTGGCAGAAACGTGTGGCCGGCCACCGCGAAAGGCTTCGGCAGAAGTTCCTTACTCATGGGCTGGAAAAGCTAACTGACGAAGAAATTATCGAACTTCTCCTTACCCTGGCAACT
>CP070735.1:741028-785140 GCA_020347625.1 Deltaproteobacteria bacterium | reverse complement strand
CATCACAGGCTGTCTCGATAGGTTTCTATGGAAAAGATACTTTCGTTCAGAGCGATACCGTTTATATTGGAGCCGAGAAGGCAACGCATGAAGTGTACTGCCCAGAGGGCTTCGATCGAATAGTTTTAGAGTAAGCAATAAAGAATAGGAGAACCCGGCTTTGGCCTGTCCCCATGAAAAGGCTTCTGGCACAGGGTACAGGGCAAGTGTTAGCCAGCAGCAGAGAGAAGGCAGAAGTCAGATGTCGGACGTCAGAGGACAGAGGACAAAAGACAGAGGACAGAAAATACAATAAAGGAACATATAAAAGAAATATCATTACTCTATGCTCTATGCTCTATGCGCTATGCTCTATGCCCCATGCTATTCTCTGACCTGGCCCACAGGATCAGGTTTTTTTGCCCAAATAAGCCTTTCTCAGATGGTTCACCCCATGGTAGTGTAGGTCTGAACTCGACTGGCCATGAAGGAGAAAGATATGAATAAAAAACAACACTGTCTGGCACTGATATTGTCCCTTTTCACAGGATTGGTAGGCGGCATGCTGGCCGGCCAATTCTACAGTAGCAAACCTGCGTTCGCCAAAAAGGCCGCATCGTCACAGAAAGTCATTGTGGCGGAGGAGTTCCGTTTGGTGGATAAAGCAGGCAGGGTGCGGTCCACCTGGGGGATGGATGCTGGTGGTCCCGGAATCGTCCTGTTCAGCGAAAAAGGCGAGTTCCGGGCAGTATTCAGCCTAACTTCCCCGGAAGAGGGTGCCGTTCTGACCTTCGCCGACAAGGAGGGCAAACATCGCACCGTCATAGGGTTAGGGGAGGAGCGAGAGCCCTATTTAACACTGCACGACAAAGAGGGCAAGGAGCGCCTCTCATTAACCCTGGCAGAGGATGGAGACCCCTATCTGTTGCTTTATGACAAAGACAAGAATGAACGCGCCATACTTGGAACAGTGGATTTGACCAAATTGAGGCGCACGGGCTCCATTGAAAAGCGGTCTATATCCTCTCTTGTCCTCGTTGGAGATGACGGCAAAGTCGTCTGGAAAGCGCCTTAAGCGCACGCCCCAACAAAGATATCCTAAAAAGTACCTCGGCGGAGTTACCGACTCCGCTTTTTTTATTCTTGGCACTACTTTTGCAATTATTCATCCATGAGGCGAGCATGTAGCTTTTAACTGAATGTTTCCTCCTATCTCATTTACCCCACTGACCAACCCGTGCAGACCAGGCCAGGGGCGACACAGGTCGGTGGGGTTTTTTGAAGCAGTTACTCAAAATGGAGGGTTAGCTCCAATGAGGCTTACATGCATGCAGTGTAAAAAAACATTGAGGACGTTTGATGAGGATGAGTTTTCTACGGTCCTTTACAGTGATGACGGCATCTATTTTTTCTGCAACAAAGTGTGCAAGGAAAAATGGGACTATCCTGTTTCCCCAGGAGCAACGTCCGAGGACCACCAACGACCCTCGATATAAAGGGTCAAAGAATCAAGCATTCGACCAAAGTATGCAGCCTTATGATCGGGGGGAAAACAATACTGTCTTCAATATGTGGAGGAAAAAGCGATGGGTATAGCTGAAATGAAAGAGAAGATTTTGCAGATTATCGCAAATCAGTTGGGCATTGACCTGGAAGAGATCACTCTCGAAGCCAGTGTCACGGAAGATCTGGGTGCCGACTCCCTGGACGTTGTCGAGCTGATTATGGCTCTGGAAGAGGAATTCAACCTCGAAATCCCCGATACAGAAGCCGAAAAAATCGTGAACGTGCAAAACATTATCGACTACATGGGAAGCGCTCTGCAGCCCGCATAATATGGAAAGGCTGCGGTCGGTACAGTTTTTGAGAAAGCAGAGACCATTGTAGGTTGCGGTGTCGGGGTATGTGTGATTGAAGATTTAAGATTGCAGATTGCAGATTTAAGAACCAAGATCAACTGTATATTAATAATAATCACTTCTTAATAAAATCAGCCCTTCGAACCACAGAATCACCCCTTACCAGAAGTTTCAATCCCGCGCTAAAATAATGCCGCTCTTGAGTTATGAGTGTTTCTGAAGTATTGTCTCCGAGCAAAGTTTTCCTACTTCAATGGAATTTTCGGAGGGACGCATCGATGGAAACCGTCGCATTTTTCGGATTGGGTGAGATGGGGCAAGGAATGGCCCTTTGTCTGCTGGAAAGCGGGTACCGGCTGCGTGTCTACAACCGCACACCAAACAAGACAATATCAGTTGCTGAAAAGGGTGCAGAAGTGTTTGAGAATCCGATCGCAGCCGCTCAAACCGCCGGAGTTCTGGTCACCATGCTCTCCGACGACAACGCGGTTATGGAAGTGGTTAATGATGAGGTGCTGCAAGCCATGAGCGGCGACTCCATCCACTTATCCATGAGCACCATCAGTCCGGCTGCGGCACAAATGCTAGACCAACACCACAGAGAGCACGGGGTAAAGTATCTGGCCTGCCCGGTTTTCGGACGGCCCGATGCAGCTCGAGCCGGCAATCTCTGGCTCTGTCTTGCCGGCGAAGAAGCATCCAAAGAAAAAGTGACCCCCTTGCTGGATGTAATGGGGCAGGGGGTTTATGATTTCGGCAATGATCCCGCGGCTGCAAATGTGGTCAAGCTAGCCGGCAATTTTTTGATCGCCTCCTCAATCGAGGCCATTGCCGAAGCCTTTACTCTCGTGGAAAAGAGTGGGGTCGATCCCGCGTTGGTCCATGGCCTCTTGACTCAAACCTTGTTCGCCTGTCCCATTTATCAGAACTACGGCAAAATGATCCTTGATAAAAGTTACAAGCCGGCAGGTTTCAGCCTGACGCTGGGATCGAAGGATATCAGGCTTTTGCGGGATACAGCTCGCAATAGCCAGGTTCCAATGCCTTTGGCTGGTTTGCTTGAAGACCGCTTTCTACGCTCTTTGGCCAACGGCCGAGCTGAGATGGACTGGACCGCAATCGCCATCGACCAGCGAGAGTCCGCGGGATTAAGCGATAACTGAAGGAATTCCTTTAAACACCCCTAAGCAACTGATCGTTCACCATATCCATGATACCTATTCGCGACACAATTCAGTCCAAGAGCTATCCCGTTGTCAACACCACACTGATCATCATCAATGCCCTTGTATACCTATTGCAGATGGCACAGGGGAGTAGGTTGCAAGAATTCATCATTACGTACGCATTGATTCCTGCACGCTACTCGGTACCAGAAATTGCTTCGCAATTCACCCTAGGACAGCAGGCTTTTTCCTTCCTATCCTTCATGTTCCTTCACGGCGGCTTCTGGCATCTCCTGGGTAATATGTGGATGCTGTATATCTTTGGCGATAACGTCGAAGACCGACTCGGTCCGGTGAAATATCTTATCTTCTACCTCCTTTGTGGTCTTGCTTCAGGCCTATCACACCTTTTCACCAATTTGTATTCCCAGCTCCCGACCGTGGGAGCCAGCGGAGCCATTGCTGGAGTTATGGGCGCCTATTTCCTGCTATATCCCCGCTCGCGAATACTCACATTCATTCCCATCTTTTTCATACCCTATTTCATAGAAATCCCAGCCTATTTCTTCCTGGGCTTCTGGTTCTTCCTCCAATTCCTCAGTGCCGCCGGCACCACTGGTCATGACGGAGGCATCGCGTGGTGGGCCCACATAGGTGGATTCGTTTTTGGTATGGTTGCCCTCAAGTTGTTCGTGCTTGCTCCAGAATTTGGCATCAGCCGACGAATAAGAGAGAAAACCTCCAAGAAAAAGACCCACCGTTTGCAAGTTGTCAAACCAGCCGAGCCTCAATACCCTACAGATGGTCCGCACGTCTACGGATCTATTGTAATTACGCCATTAGAAGCCCAACTGGGAACACGCAAGCTGCTCAACATTACCTCGGGCTCGAAAAAACGGATTCTTAGAGTCACCGTGCCACCCGGGTCTCGCGATGGCACTGTACTCCGCCTTTCCGGTGCGGGAGAGCAACTCGACGATAACACCCGTGGAGATATCTACCTCAGGGTGACCGTCCAATAGGCTCACGAATGAATCCCCTCTGGAGCTTTCTGCGGGTAAATGGTTTATTGGGCTGGATCTGGGGTAAGGCAATTCCAAATCTTAAACATTGCTTTACCCACCACGGTTCGACGGCTAGCAGGAATAAAAATATTGGTTTGAGATGACCAGGTTGCAACGTATTTCAGATTTCCTCGGCTTGCGTAGAAGCACGGTTGGCATGCTTGGCATGGTCATCCTAGTAGGCATGGGCGAACGGATGGCCGAGCGATTTTTGCCAATCTATCTCATCGCTTTGGGTGGGAGTGCTCTGTCAATCGGTCTACTCAGCGGCCTAGACAATCTGTTGTCAGCTCTCTACTCCTACCCGGGCGGGTATCTCTCCGATCGATTCGGCTACAAACGGGCCTTACTCTTTTTCAACATAATCGCCATGGCCGGATTCCTCCTGGTCATATTGATCCCAGCATGGCAGGCTGTTCTGATTGGGGCAGTTTTTTTCCTATCATGGTCGGCCATTTCTTTGCCGGCAACCATGAGCCTTGTCGCAAAAGTGCTACCTATCAACAAGCGGACCATGGGCGTTTCAATGCATTCCCTGGTTAGACGTATTCCCATGGCCCTCGGGCCGATCTTGGGAGGTCTGTGCATCACCATCTGGGGAGAACGCGACGGTGTGCGATTGGCCTTTGTTGCTGCGCTCATACTCTCGTTGGTGGCTGCAGTGTTGCAACAAGTGCTCATTGAAGAGGAGCCGAGGGATGTTACAGCTGATGGGCGAGTGCTCGCGCCAGGGGAAAATATTTTGCGCGAAATGTCTCCAGCGCTCAAACGGCTGCTTGTATCCGACATTCTGGTCCGGTTCTGTGAACAGATCCCCTATGCTTTCGTGGTCGTCTGGTGCATGAAGACCATTGCAGCACCTGTGAGTGCTCTCGAGTTCGGCATTTTGACGAGCATAGAAATGGCCACCGCTGTAGCTGTATATGTTCCTGTGGCCTATTTGGCCGACCGCAGCAGCAAGAAACCCTTTGTGCTGATCACCTTTATATTCTTCACATTGTTTCCGTTGGTACTCCTGTTCTGCCGGTCATTTTCATGGCTTGTGTTAGCATTCATATTGCGAGGACTAAAGGAGTTCGGCGAACCGACACGCAAAGCTCTCATTATGGATCTTGCACCAGAGGACCGCAAAGCAGCCATGTTCGGCCTCTACTATCTCTTGCGCGACGTTATGGTCTCTTTAGCAGCTTTTGGTGGTGCCTTCTTATGGCAAATTGGGCCCAGTGTTAACTTTCTGGTTGCATTTGGGTGCGGTCTGTTGGGCACAGCGGGCTTTGCCCTGTGGGGGAGTGATCTGAAATCTGAGAGTTTACTTGAAGTAGCCAATCACCAGGATTAATTGGCACAAAAAGTAAAACAAAGTTTATCTCATGATGATACATTAAAGATTGTAGATTTTAGATTTCAGATTGGAGATCGAAAACACTTAGACAAACATTTGATCAAAGCAGCAAGTATAAGCCACAAGATTCCTCAATCTGCAATCTACAATCTCAAATCTGCTTTACTCCAGTTGAACCTTTATCTCCGATATTTATATATGGATATACATTTAAAATTATTTATATTTTTAGTAATAACCTCAACTGCTATCTCAACTTCTTATGCTGAAGAAACGGGCTGGGCGGATCTCAATTTACAGATGGCGGAACTCTACCAGCAAGGAAAATACGATGAGGCGGTAAGCCTGGGTGAGCGGGCGCTTGAGGTAGCCGAAAAGACCTTTGGACCAGATGATCCCAGGGTGGCCACATCTCAAAATAACCTGGCGACCTTATACCGGATCCAGGGCAAGTATAGCGAAGCTGAGTTGTTGTACAAAGAGGCCCTGAGAATAAAGGAAAGAACTCTGGGACCAAACCATCCGAAGGTGGCAACAGCGGCCAACAATCTAGCTGGGCTGTACAGAGTTCAGGGCAAATATAGCGAAGCCGAACCTCTTTACCAACGGGCACTTAAAATTAGAGAAGAGAGTTTGCCGCCGGATCATCCGGATCTGGGACAGTCGCTGAACAATCTGGCCCTTTTGTATAAGATTCAGGGTAAATATAGTGAAGCAGAGGTTCTTTACAAACGGGCATTGATGATATGGGAAAAGAGTCTGGGCCCTAGCGACCCTAATGTCGCCACTGTATTGGAAAATATGGCGGAACTTTATAAGAAACTTCAGGAGAACGACAAGGCAGCGGAGTTGGAAAGTCGGGCAAGAAAAATCCGACGGGCTAGTCAGCAGTAGATCGAATATTCAAATGATTGAAAAGGAGTCAGGAGCTAGAATTTAGGAGCCAGGAAACACCATAGGAATAGTAGAATAATGGAATAATGGAATGATGAGGGAGGTAATGGTATGAAGCTTACGGATTATTTGTGGAACTCCATAGAAGAAATATATGCAAAAATATTGGAGCATCCTTTTGTCCGGGGGCTAACGGATGGCTCTTTGTCTGAAGAGGCCTTCCTTTTTTATGTCATCCAAGATGCCCTCTACCTGCGGGACTTCGCCAGGGGACTTGCCATATTGGGAGCAAAAGCCCCGGAGGACAAATGGCTCATGATGTTTGCCGAACACGCCAGAGATACCATTCAGGTGGAGCGCGCACTCCATGAGAGTTTCTTCAAGGATTGGAAGCTCACAGAAGCAGACGTCTACACCACCCCCATGGCACCAAACAACCTCCTTTACACCTCCTATCTATTGAGGGTTGCTTACGAACGCCCGTTCTACGAGGGGATGGGAGCTTTCCTTCCATGTTACTGGATTTACGGAGAGGTTGGTAAGGAGCTCGAGAAAAAAGGGTCCCCAAGAGCACTTTTTAGCCGTTGGATCGAAACCTATGCCAGTGATGAATTTACTGCCATTGTCCAGCAGGTATTGGATGTTATGGATCAAATTGCCCATGAGCTAACGGAGGGTGAAAAGGAAATGGTTCGCAATCATTTCATAACCACTTCCAAGCTAGAGTACCTGTTCTGGGACATGGGGTTCCACCGGCAGGGATGGGTGATATAAAGCAAATTGTAGATTTTAGATTGCAGGTCGCAGAGCGCAAAGCGCATAGCGCATAGCGAAAAAGCTTGGAGCATCTAGTAAGGAGTGAACCCTTCACCCTTCACCCTTCACCCTTCACCCTTTACCCCTCACCTTTCACCCTTCACCGTTCACCCTTCACCTTTCACCTATTCTGCAGCAAGCTATAGAACTGGTATGATATCCTGCCCGTTTCCCTCTCCCATACCACAAAAGTCGCCTGACCACTCATGCCGCGTGGATAACCAACTGTACCGGGATTGACAAAGGAGACGAGAATAAGATTGCGGCTCTCTGGCAGTTTGACAAAGACATCTGATGGCTCGCTGGGCATGAGATGGCGGTAGTCGCACTTTCCCTCGGCGAGCAGAAACTGAAAAACGCTGGGCATATGTGTGTGCCCATAGAAAATAAGTGTGGCGGGAAGATGCTCCAATTCTGTAAAAAAATCCCTTTCTTCATAAAGGTACTTGTCCGGATCGCTCCAGGCGCCATGGGCTATACAGTGGTCATCTGCTAGCATATTTATTGGAAGGCTGGACAGATAAGCAACGTTCGCTTCGGTAAGAACCGATTTGGTCCAATCAATCTTCTTCAGGGCAAACGGGTTCCATCCCTCCGGTTCGCTTTGGCCACAAACCAGCCTGTCATGGTTTCCGGAGATGGTCGGGATGTCATGCTCGCGGAAAAACTCCACCACCTGGTTGGGTTCATGCCCATAGCCCACCAGATCACCGCAACAAAATATCTGCTCTATTCCAAGAGATTTTATCTTCTTATAACAGAGCTCAACGCCTCGCAGATTCGCGTGTGGATCAGAGATGATTGCAACCCTCTCTGGCAGTTGATCTGACCTCTGAGTCATATTCATGCCGTTTTAAAAAACTATTTCCCCTGAGCGAGGAGCCCTGCCGCCTCAACTTGAAAAGACCAACAAGTGGCATAATCTGCTTAATCTGCTAAATCTGCCGGGTTGACCCGGAATGCATATAAAGATAACCTCTCTGCAACCCAGACTCCAAATATATACTGCTGGCCGTGGATTCGCGCAACCGAAAGATGGTAAAATTGGCAAGTACTGCAGTTCCTCCTTGGCGGTAATGTATTGCAAGGAATATTCCTTAACTATCTTCAGAAAAGAAAATAGAAATGACAAGTGGAAGTCTCAGATTCACCGATGCAGATCTCGATTTTCTGGTTTCAGTGGTAGCCCCTGACGTCAAGGACAAAGCGAAACTCAGACAACTTATCCAGCAAGACGAGGACTTTCGAGACAGTTTCATCGGTGATAAAAGAACTTTCCGCCAGGTCGTGGCCGATGAAGAACTGTTTCTGAAAATATCGCCAAGGCTTTATTTCGAAATCCTCCTCAGAAAAGCCCGTAAAGAAATGGAGGCCGCCTCGCACACCATCGAGATAGAGGGAACAAAGAAGATTGCAGTCTTCGATACCAAAGAGGTGGTTGAGCTCATATCGAGGCAACCGGTTCTGCTTTATCTGGCGGAGATGCTTTCTTCTTTTACCAAAATCGAGAGTTATTCGATTTCCTACCGAGTTCGGAAAGGCATCTGGCGGAAAATAAGGTTCAACGACCTTGACATCGATAGCCTTACACGCTTTTGTGAGTCGGTGGATGAGGAACACAGATTGGGTTTTTTCAAGAGAATTGCCGATATCTGCTTGTTCATGCTGGGCGTGTTTCCTGGATATGTCCAGTTTAGCTACCGCTATCCATCAACAGGAGAGTTGAGGCCTCAGCAAGTCGGCAGGGTGAGAAGGAACGCGACCGAATACTTGGAGGAGGGTAGAAAATTCTACAAATTGGCTGCTGAGCACCCAGCTGCCGGAACCTATGGACTATCTGAGGTTTTCTGGCTGTTTCATGCTAATTTTCATGCTGCCCAAAAACCGCTTAATTTCATAGCCGAACACTATCTTCACTACAAGAAACACAGCATGTTTGGCATTCAAGGCCAGTGAGCACCAGGGACTAAGCACTGCGGGACGACGCGGAAATGGGGTGACACGGGGACGCGGGGACAATTCAGTAGGCAGCAGGCAGGGGGCAGCTGGCAGCCGACAGTATACACCAGGGACTAGGCACTAACTCTGTGGAGTCGGAAACTAGAAATCGAGGGTCCGAAATGTAAAGAATAGAAGGACTTGGTTTTGAGCTGCGCAAAGGGAAAGGTAAAGGGTAGAATGTATTTTTAATATTTTTTCTTTCCCAGTATCTTGCACCTTGCACCTTGAGCCTTTTACCTTTCCCAAATGGAGGCGATCATGCAGGAGAAGAAAGAGAACGGCTTATCCAGGAAAAATATCGCCATTCGGCTGCTTTACACAGTGCTCTATCTCGTGATTTTTGAAATCATAAAACTGATCGTTCAGATCGCCGTTGTCTTCCAATACATCTATCTTCTCATCACGCTAAGCTACAATGATTCAGTGAGAAGCTTTTCCAATAAGGTGTCGACTTACACCTACGAAGTCATGCGTTATCTTACTCTAAATCAGAACCAACGTCCCTTTCCCTTAAATGATTTTCCGGCAGAGATAGATGAGCCGGTGGAACACGTCAGTTTCCGCTAGCTGCTGCAATCTTCAAGGGGAGAATTTCCATCGCAACCTTCGACTTGTAAGAAAAATCCAGGAAATGGCAGATGAAAAAGGGTGTACTCCCGCTCAGCTTGCTCTGGCGTGGGTACTGGCCCAGGCAGAGGACATTGTTCCAATTCCAGGAACAAAACGGATAAGCTATTTGGAAGAAAACCTTGCAGCTTTGCAGGTTGAACTGACTCGAGAAGATCTGAACCGAATCGACACCATCGCACCTAAGAATGTTGCCGCTGGCACGCGCTATCCAGAGGCAGGAATGCGGTTGGTCAATGTTTGAGAGCCGGTTCTCTAGATGGATCTAGGCAGCCGCTCCGATCATCTGAGAAAGATCCCATGCCCGCGGACGTATATCTTCCGACGGCCAGTTCTCTGGTTCTTATACTAGGTTTTTTCACATAACGCCCAAAAACCTGCAGTCGCCATCAATATCATAAGTGAGAATCTCATCGCCATACTCTACGGTTATCCTGACGCCATCCCATTCCCCCCATAGATAATCATCGCCGAAATCGATGACGGCGTTACGCTCTTCATACCGATTCTCCCAAGTAATGATCCTATAACTTTCTCCACATTCTATTACTGAGATAACATCACCGACTTCGATCTCTTCCACATAGTCATAATCGCCTAGACTTTCTTTTATATCTTCAATGTTGTCTGGAGTAACATGCTCGTCTATATACATAGTTGCCCCTCCTCGGGCAGACCTGTCAGAATGGACAAGTCTGACAACCAAAGAGACCATTAGTTTAGTTTCATTTAAGTAAATTTAACCCTATCGTCCAGACAAGAAAACTATGTCGCACCGATTTTTGTGAAATGAAATAGACCAGAGCGATTGGCAATCAGTAAACGGTGAAGAGTAAAGGGTAAAGGATAAACAGTAAGCGGATTTGTTCCACAACTGTTTACGCTTCACCGTTTACCTTTCACCGTTTTCTGTTGACAAAAGGTACCGTTTTGTTAAGGAGGGAAGGGTGGAAGATTATATGAGGAGTCAGGAGTAAGTGGTGAACGGTGAAAGGTGAAGGGTAAGGGGTAAAGGGTTCACTCATTACTCTATGCCCGATGCCCTACTTGTCCGCCATAGTTACGCCTTGGCGTAACGACGGCGGATGCTCTTTGCCCCAATGAATCATAATCATGAAAAACGAATCCCCGCTCTTTCCGGGAGGAGGGTCAGATGATTGTTAAGAAAGATTGGCCAAAGTTATTAGCACTAATCATTTTCTTCATGCTCCTTGGTGGCTATTATGACCGTCTGAGCGTACAGACAAGAACCTTTATATTGCCGGCGCTGATCTTTGTCGCCGCGGCTTTTGTCCTTGGCAAATTGAGACAACTTCAATATGAAATACGTACATCGAGGGTCACTGCCTATGAAATGGTGACCCAACAATTAAGCTTCGCAGACACAGATGGTAATGAACGGATTGCGATTTCGGCGTCAGCAGAAAGCACGGTAATGAGTTTTTATGATGCGAGCCATGCGGAGCTTCTCACCCTGGAGTTGAAAGATGGAGAACCACAATTCAGGATGACTGGTGAGAAAGGAATTGCACTCTTGACGATCAGTGAAGATGGCAGACCAAGCTTCACAATTAGAGGGGAGGGGGATGATGTAATCTGGTCCGCACCATAAGCTTCACCTCAGCGATACTTTACATCCAGATTCTTCCCCCTGTTGATTGAAGGCAGCCTTTTTTGAGAGCGTGCCAGAACGCTTGCACTATATCATGACATCCCTGAGAGTTTCCATTTCGTCCAAAGCCTTTCCGGATCCCAGGACAACAGTGGACAGGGGCTCATCGGTTACGGTGATGGGAAGACCCGTCTCTTCGCGAAGCAGCTTATCAATATTTTTCAGAAGTGCGCCTCCCCCGGTCAGAACTATGCCATTATCCACAATATCAGCAGCCAGCTCAGGTGGCGTCTGCTCGAGCGCAGTTTTTACCGTCTCCACTATGGACTTGATCTGCTCAGTTATGGCCTGACGTATCTCGTCAGAGTCAATGCTTATTATCTTGGGAATGCCGGAGGCCAGATCCCGCCCCTTGATCTGCATTTCTTCCATTTTATCGCCCCGGAAGGCATTGCCTATGGTGGTCTTGATCATTTCTGCGGTCGGCTCGCCGATGAGGAGATTGTATTCGTTTTTGATGTAGTGGCAGATGGCTTCATCCATCTTGTCACCACCTACTCGCACCGATTTGCTGTAAACAATTCCAGCCAGAGAGATTACTGCCACTTCCGTTGTACCACCACCGATATCAACAACCATATTACTGGTGGGCTCGGTAATAGGGAGGCCGGCGCCGATGGCAGCAGCCATGGGTTCTTCAATCAGAAACACCTCCCGGGCACCGGCTGACTCTGCTGACTCTCTCACCGCTCTCTTTTCCACCTGGGTAATTCCTGAGGGAACACAAGTGATTATACGCGGCCTTACCAGACTGCGGCGATTGTGTACCTTTTTGATGAAATGTCGGAGCATTGCCTCGGCCACCTCAAAATCGGCAATTACGCCCTCCTTCATTGGACGAATCGCCTCAATGTTACCGGGAGTACGCCCCAACATCATCTTGGCCTCATGGCCCACAGCAAGAACTTTATTGGGTCCCTTACCATTCCGGCGCACCGCCACCACCGAGGGTTCGTCCAGTACGATGCCATTGCCCCGTACATAAACAAGTGTGTTGGCTGTACCCAGATCGATGGCCAGATCATTGGAAAACCAGCCTAGAATGGGGTCAAAAATCATGATTTATATCCTCCCTTCTCTCCGGGTGATCGTAATTTTGAACTCCCAAAGAGAACGTATTCTCCGTCTTCCTTGAGACTCCCCTTCTACGACACTGGGAGTGTTCAAACCGGTAGCTCAAGACGTTTACCTTCCTACGCCCCCAACAATCGAGGAGGGCTTACTATTTTGCTGTTACTCTCCTCACCATTATCTGTACTTCGACCACTCAGTCGATGGAGAGATAAAGAGCGTCAATGATACTAAAGTAAGGGGTGAGATAGAGCAAGATACATGCCGGAACGGTCCAAATCTGTTATGAAATATGCTGATATAGGAATATTGATGGTAAAAACGAGCCGGCATAAAGAATAACAATGGCGGTACTGTGCGGGGTGATCATTACCGCAGACGGTTGCAATACCCGGATCATTGCCAATATTTGACCTGCTGGGTGATCCATGTATGCCATTGTGCACATGGATATGGGCATGCACTTAAATGAAGAATGGCATTTACCGATAGGTAAACCTATTTTTTTCCTGCCAAAACTGACAAATCTAAAAAAGAAGAAGGGGAGTACGCAAATCACATAAATACCTTGACAATATATGGATTTTCCTATAAAAGATGCGCTTGTATCATTTCGTCACAAAACCAAGGGATTCCTCGTTCTCTCCCAGCAAACAATAACCGACCAAACTCAGCCTTTTTATCCTAGGTGGTCAGGTTGCTTTGTGCTGCCCGTGGTCAGCGGACTGTATGAGAGAACTAGCGGATGCCAGTGTCCATATCAAGTCAACAGCGAAAAGGAAACGGATGCAGATACTCGATTCAATCAGATACGAAGCCGCGCCCGTTAAAGGCGGATATACTGACAGGATATTGCAATTGGATTTATCCTCTCTGACCATATCAATTTTGAAAGTGGAGCCCAATTTCAAAGATAAATACGTGGGCGGCCGCGGTTACGCCATGAAAATGATCTGGGAGAGGACTACCAAGGAAACCCGCTACGACAGCCCGGAAAA
Organism: Deltaproteobacteria bacterium; assembly: GCA_020347625.1. Lineage (GTDB taxonomy): Bacteria > Desulfobacterota > Syntrophobacteria > BM002 > BM002 > BM002. The sequence continues at coordinate 771,651 of CP070735.1, read as the reverse complement.
TATTCTGGTTATGGCGGGCGGACCGCTTTGTAACGAACCGAGATTTCCGGGCACCGGCAAGTTCGTTGTTGGGACAATTTCTCCCCTGACCGATACCTTCATCGATTCAAATATTGGCGGACACTTTGCGCCGCTATTAAAAATGTGCGGGTTTGACGCCCTGGCAGTTCAAGGAATTGCAGACAAAGAAGTGGTAGTCATTGTGGATGGAGATGAATCCACCATCAGCATTGCTCAGGCCCCTGCATATGGCGGGGAGACCGATCTTGGGGGACTCAACTATGGTGAGGCCCTCCTAAAAGAATTCAATGACGGCAATCTTGCGGACAATCTAGCTGCCGTAACTACCGGCAGCGGCGCTATACACGCCAGATTCGGGATAATAAACAGCCTGTTCTATGACAGGAGACGGGGCCGATTGCGCAGCAAGCAGGCCGGGCGAGGGGGTACAGGCACCGTTATGCGCGTTAAGGGCTTAAAAGCGGTGATCGTCCGTTCCAGTCAGCCCCGCGTCAAAGCTAACAATCCCGTAGATAAGAAAGGTGTTCAGCAGGCAGGGGCAGCACTGAAAACGGTCATCAGCCAGCAAGACTCCAAGCAGCTTCACCTTAGCGCCTGGGGTACCCCTGTTTTGGCTGAATATATGAACAAGTTTCATCTGCTGCCAGTAAACAACTATCAGTATGGCCAGCATCAGGATGCTCCTGCTGTCTTCGCTGATGTTTTTCTGGATCGCTACTTCAACAAGGAAGTTCCTGACGGCTGCTATTTGGGTTGCAACCTGGCCTGCGCTAAAGGGGCTGAGGATGTTGAATTGACCAGAGGGCCACAGGCGGGCAGCAGAGTAGGTATTGACGGCCCTGAATATGAAACCGTCGCAGCTGTAACCAGTCAAGGGATCTTCGATCCACAGTACATAATGGAATATAACTGGTATTGCGACGACTACGGCTTAGACACAATCTCCATGGGTGTAACTGCCTCTTTTCTTATGGAGTGCTTCCAGCGAGGTTTTCTATCCATCGAAGATACTGGCTATGATTTAACCTGGGGCAATATCGAGTCAGCTGATCGTCTTCTTCATGAAACTGGCAGGGGAGAAGGGCTGGGAAAGACATGCGGTCAGGGAGTAAACCGGGCGAAAAGATGGGTAGCGGAAAGGTACGCAGCCAAAACAGCCGTTTCCAAAGAAGAGACCATGGCCGAATTAGATAAGTTCGGGATGGAAGTCAAGGGGTTGGAATTTTCCATGTACCTCTGCAAGGAGTCATTGGCCCAGCAGGGTGGCTATGGATTTTCCCTCAAAGGTCCCCAACATGATGAGGCCTGGCTCATCTTCATCGATCTGGTTCACAATGAGATACCCACATTTGAGATGAAGGCAAATGCCCTAAAATGGTTCCCGTTGATCCGCACCTGGTTTAACGCTGTAGGCCTCTGCAAGCTCCCCTGGATCGATGTGCGGCATCCCGATGCTGCCAATACGGATAACCCCTCTCAGAATCAGCCGACCCTTGAATATTACGCCCAATACTACGGCGCTACCGTTGGCAAGAACAAGACCGTGCAGGATATTCTTAATGACTCTGAGCGGTTGCATCTCTTACAGAAAATGATAAACTTGCGCCAGGGCAAAGGGACTAGAATTTTCGATCAAATACCTCTGAGAGCCATGGGACCGGCTTATTTCAATGAATACCAATCACGCAGTGAATATTACGACGATTGGCTGAGGCAGCATCTCGGGGAAAACAACTCCCTTCCGGCTTCCCCTGAAGATAGGCACCAGACCTTGGTGGAGCTCAGGCAGGAAGCCTACCAAAAGCTGTGCGATGTGGTATATGAGGCCAAGGGATATAATTCGGACGCGGTGCCCTTGCCGGAAACCTTAGAAAAATTTGATCTCCTCGACGAGAAGGCAGAAGCGTTATTGAAGCAGTACGGGTTACAGCGCTGAGATCGAAAATCGAGCATCTAGCTATGCGGTAGCCACTATTCCAGTGCTCAGTGCCTAGTGCTTAGTCTTTAGTACCAAAGGGTGGACCATGTATGTATCAGTTACCTTTTTAGGTTTGCAGCGGGCTCAGGCTCGTGCCGACAAAATCCGGATTCCACTTTCAAAGGATACGCGAGTTGTTGACCTTTTGGCTTATATCAAAGCATCCTACCCGGAACTTCCATTTCCCGAAAACGGGCTTTTTGTGGCGGTAAACAACAAGATTTCCTCTTTGGATAGAATCCTCGAAAACAAGGACAATGTCACCTTCCTACCTTTTCTGGGAGGAGGTTGAAATGGGCAGGTCCTTTAGAGAAAAAGAGGCAGTCACTGGTATTATCTTGGGTTATGTGAGGTTTTTCTCAATTTTTTTCTTGACAACAGGAAGGTCATTGTTGTAAATATCTCAGTCCTAAAGCGGAGGGCGATCCCCTCCCGAATTGGCCCCGCAGCACAAGCTCTTATCCGATCTGATTTGCTAAGGGGCCTTTTTTTTGCCCTCTCCCGGTTTTCTACTCCCTTAAGAGAAAGGCACAGGGCTCAAGGTACAAGGCATAGGGTAAAATGAATCTGGAATATTTTTTTCTTCCCTGCGCCTTACGCCTTATGCCTTATGCCTTAAACCTCTTTTTCCGGCAACGCCATTGAAACTTGACCTGGCCCAATGGACCAGTTTTTCTTTGTTTAAATAAAATCATTGTTTGAAAGCTCCAGGTGTTGTACAAGGACTGGTGGAAAGAACAATCTCAAGACGGGGGGTGGGATTATGGCTGTCGATTCCGATAGACGCAGTTACCCGAGAGCTGAAATCAGATGGCCTGTTACGGTAAAGACAACCAGGGGTTTTATAGAGGCCAAGCTGAGAAATTTAGGCGTCGGTGGTGCGTACATACACTGTGATGAAACAGCGAACCTTGGTGAAATCGTCACTTTAACCATTAAACCCCCAGATAGTCCGGTCCTCAGCATTACTGCTGAGGTAATATGGACGGGTAAGGTATTGGCACTGGGCATGGGAGTTAGATTCGTTGAAATCTCTGATAAAGACCGCCAGTACATTTACGACACAGTGACAGAGCTTATAGGAGAAATTGAAGTTCACGGCAGCTAGCTGTAGAGAGCTTCGATTTTCCGAAGCTATCTCCATTTAAAGATTCTCACTGAAGCATTTTTTCACCTTATAGAGTTGCCCGGTAGGTGAAAAATCACCTGGTAGTTTTTGCAGAACAATCCCGTCGATTGATTACAACAATAAGGTTTTGCTGAAAGTGGAGGACTCCATATGGCAGATGAATCAGGTTCAAATGAGTTTGTTAGTTATGAAGAAGCCCTCTGGTCTCAAGTTTTTACTCTGGATGCCTTGGTGAACGTTTTAGAGCGTAAGGGACTGATCAAAAGGGAAGAGATCGTAGAGGAGATCAAAGAACTGCATAAAAAAGCAGCGCCTTCGACGTAGAGCGTGACCAGGTTTACTCAGCAAGACTGGTATTGCCGCATTTCAGCAGTGAAAACAAGAGTCAAGCTCATAGAGAATTGAACACCGTCAGGTCTAATAAAGAAATCCAAGACTTCTAATCATCCTTCCTAATGATAGAGTAATTCAAGCCTGAACGTGGATTATTTACGGTTAATCCACCACAGCTGCTTGTCTCTCTAGAGAAAATCCTTCATTTTCATGATATAATTCACATTCTTCTGAACCGGGCTTCCCGTCGGCCTGTAAGAAGTGATGCGTTAACCCATAGATAATAGTAAAAACTCCCGGTAAATGGGCTGGGATTAATGCGACAGGGGCTAAACTCTGAGTCTTTAGAGGAAATGACAAATGACTGCTGGGAAGTGCGCAAATGACCGTTTATTGGAAACAGCCAAACTCGAGAAGGCAACGCCCGCTCCTCAAAAAATCATTGTATTTCAACAGAATGGCAGTGGTGAGAGCAAAGTAAAAGGTATAAGAAAATACGGAAAAAAACTTTTTACCCTCGATCTGGTCTCCATTGACTTACCTCTACCTCCCATACTCGACGATACCGCGCAATATCTACCCCCAGACATCCAAGCGGACCTTGTCCTGGATTTCTTTAAACATCCAGACCTGTCTCATGACCTTGCCCTGGCTTGTGAGCAAAAAGAGATCCCTTTGATCGCATCCGGTAAGAAGTTGCGGGTCAAATGGGCGTTGACCCCTCCGACCTGATGCGGCCTTTCCAGGCAGGTCGGCCTGGGCTTTTATGGAGAGCGATTTGGCGCGCCAGAGTTCGCTGCGGAGGTTACCAACGGAAAGGTTGTCCACATCAAGGTACTTAGAGGAGCTCCCTGCGGTGCTACCTGGGAGGCGGCAAAACGGATAGCGGGCATGGATCTGGAAGAAGCGCTATTTCGCATTGGCCTCGAGACCCAATTTTTCTGCTCTGCAGACCCCTCTGGTTGGGACCCCATACATGGAAAGAGCCCGGTTCATTTTGCCGGTGAAATTCACATTGCGGCTCTCAAAAGAGCTTTAGCAAGAAAGGTCTAAGGCGCAGAGCATAGAGCATGGGGCATAGAGCATAGAGTAATCCAATTTCTTTTATATTCTCCTGTCTCCTGTCTTCTGACCTCCCTGCCGCATTGTCTTGTCTCGCCGAAGTTCTAACAAAGGCGCAAGCCTGGGCGAAGGTGGGTCCTCTTACTCTTTGCTACTGATTTGCCAAAAGGCACAGCCCTTGCATTTATCAAGCAAGGGGGGGGGTGCCTGGGTCACCTCATTAGCACCATTTTTCCGTGGGTTGCTCCATCGGAAAGCCCGGCATCCTGTACGTCGACCTGAAATCGAGGTGGCGAAATGAATCGGTGTGACATATCAGGAGAGTGCTGGTTTTACCAAAATAAAATAGACCCACAATCTCAAGCATTTGAGTTGCTCCAGAGATATTGTCATGGAGATTACCTGGCTTGTGCGCGTTATCAATTTTCACGATCACTTGGGACTTTCTATGTTCCGAAGGGTTTACTCCCCAACGAGGCTAGAAGGATCAAACCGGTTCTCCGCAGCTTAATCTGAGCTCAGATTCCCCGTATCCTGCCCTTCACTCAGTGTGCCCAAATTCATACCAAAGGCCACACGACAGTTAACCACACCGCTGATTATGACCCCGCCCGTGTTCCCTAATTAACCCATTATTCCAGTGCTCCATCATTCTACTGGCTCCGTAAATTCTAGCGTCTGACTCCTCCTCTTCGCTCACGAGACCCGTCACCACTTTATGGGCAAAAAGACGGTGCTTTACATGGCTAAACTTCCACTATTGACTAAAAACAATCATTTCACTATCTTATCGATATGATTCACCTAGCTACCAGGAAACAGATATATATGATTAGCATAGGGGAGAAGAAGAGAGTTATTTCGAAAATGGAATAGTAAATGACATCAGATCGGTTTTAAAAACAGATTGTGTCATGGGGGTAGAGATTATGCTCGAAAGACGGTTGTTGTTTGTTTTGTGCCTGCTGTTACTTCTGCTTTCGGCTTGTGTCTCCAGAACGAAATACTTGCAGCTCGAAGCGAATCTAGCTGACACCCAGCAAGAGTTGGAGACCACGGAAACTAGACTGAGCTACACTGAGGAAAGCAGAGAAAAGTGCATTGACAGCCTGGCAGATTTCCAGGGCAGACTTAAGGAAATTAAGAATGAAAATTTGGAACTCTCTCAAGCGCTTGATCAGAAAGACTCGACCATTGAAGAACAGAAAAAAGTTATCAGACAACTCCATGCGACCAAGGTTAAGATAGAATCAACCCTGAAAGATCAGATAGAAGCACAAGAAATCAGAATTGAGGAAATAGAGGGCAAACTGAAAGTGATTTTGGTCGACAAGATTCTTTTCGATACAGGGAGTGTCCAGATTAACAAAAGGGGCAAAGAAGTACTTCTGGAACTGGCAGACTCTTTGAGGGAGAGTAAAGACCAGGACGTTGTGGTAGAGGGACATACGGATGATGTCCCCATTGGCCTTGCTTTGATGGACAAATATCCCAGCAACTGGGAGTTGTCTGCTGCGAGGGCTATAGAGGTGGCTCGTTATCTGCAGGAAAAGGGTTGGATCGAACCAGAGAGGCTTTCAGCAACCGCTTACAGCTATTACCGCCCACTGGCATCTAACGACACAGCGGCAGGCCGTCGCCAAAACCGACGAATTGAAATAATCCTTATGCCGAAACGCTAAGAGAACCAACCTGCAAGTTGGTAACCAAAAAATACAGTTCCAACGAAGATTCCACTATAATTTGGTTTCCGAAATTCGACCTCCCTCGTTCACTCATTGACCACCGATAATATCATATCGACAGCCTTGTCGAGGGATATTACGCCCGTGTTCAGGGTTAAATGAAAAAAAAGTGGGCTGTCAAAATGTTCCCCACAGACTGAGCGACGAAACCAGACCTGATTCTTATCTTTCTTTTCTATGATTTTCCGAGCCTGGGATGGGGATAAGCCCAGTCTTTCCACTGCATATTTGACGCGCGAGTCAATGGGAGCAACGACGCGAAAACGGTAGGAGTCCTCTACATCTTTTAAGAAATAGTACGCCGCCCGTCCAATAATCACCGCATTATCTTCTGCGGCTACCCCGAGTATGAGTTTCTCCAAACTCTTCTGATAGTCGCTTTCCTCAACTACTGTCTTGTCGTACCCGACGATTCTTTGAATGTAACTCGTGCTGAACGCGTTGGAAAAAAGATTCGATATCCTGTACTCCCTGCTCTGCTCAAAAGACTCCAAGGTCCCTTCTGATACATGCAAATCTTCTGCAATCTTCTGAAAAAGAGATTTGTCCACATAATGATAGCCAAGCTTTTTGGCAAGCAACCGACCAAGCTCTCTGCCCCCTGAAGCAAAGTCCTTGGAAACAGTAATCACAGCCATCCATCTCCCTCCTCTCCATTACGGTAATCTGTTTAAATGTACCACAATCGAAATGCATTCGGGTATCGAAGTATCGGGCCAGTGAAACTCACCTGGGTAGAACTCTCAATGATGCTAACTGAATCGAAAAAACCCAACGGGGCTGAAGTGCTACCAGGACTGAAAAAGAAATTTATACGTTCAACCGGGTTAGAGATGGTAGTAGTAATCTAGCCCCAAATGGGTAATTTGATCCTCACCCATCAGGTAGCGCAAGGTGTTTTTCAGTTTCATCAATTGAATGAAAAGATCGTGTTCGGAATAGAGGTCGGCTCCACATTGCGGACTCTTGAAATAGAAAGAAAGCCACTCCTGAATACCAGCCATTGCGGCACGTTGGGCCAGATCAATAAACAGGACCAGATCAAGCACCAGGGGTGCTGCCAGTATGCTATCTCTACAAAGGAAATCCACCTTGATCTGCATGGGATAGCCGAGCCAGCCAAATATATCGATACAGTCCCATCCTTCTTTGTTGTCACCCCTGGGTGGATAGTAGCTGATTACCACCTTGTGGTGGAAGTCACCGTAGAGTTCTGAATAAATTTCTGGCTGAAGTATGGTTTCTAGAACCGAGAGCTTGCTCTCCTCTTTGGTTTTGAACGAATCCTTATTTTCCAAGACCATGCCGTCCCGATTGCCGAGAATGTTGGTAGAGTACCAACCGGTGAGACCTAGCATGCGCGCCTTCAATCCCGGTGCCAGAATGGTTTTCATCAACGTCTGCCCAGTTTTAAAATCCTTGCCGACGATTGCGACCTGGCACTGATCAGCCAACTCCACCATGGCCGGTATATCCACGGTGAGATTGGGGGCTCCATTTATGTAAGGGATGCCACTGGTCAAAGCGGCGTAAGCGTAAAGCATGCTTGGCGAGATATTAGGGTCGTTACTTTTTAAACCCGCCTCAAAATTGGCCAGCGAACCATGCACTTCCGCGGGTTTCAGGTGGGCTTCAGTGCTGCCGCACCAGATCATAACACAACGTGATATATGGTGTTGGCGTCTGAAGGCTTCGATATCCGTCTTAACGCTCTCAACCAGTTCCAGGTGAGACGTCTGCGGTTTTATATTCGGACCAACTAGATTTTTTACGAATGCCTGATTGAAGACAGCCGGCCAGGGATGTAAACCCTCGAGAAACGTCCGAACCGCCTCAAGATGTTCCTTCTCGAGTACTCCGGCTTGAAGGGCTGCATCGTAGCAGTTATCCTCAAAAACATCCCATCCGCCGAAGACCAAGTCGTCCAGCCTAGCGAGTGGTACAAAATCCATAATACGTGGAATACGATATTCGAACCGCTTTCCCAGTCGGATGGTCCCCATTTGGCTTAACGAACCAACAGGAAGTGCGATACCACTCCGCACCGCTTCCACCCCCGCCAGAAAGGTAGTACTTACTGCCCCTCCCATTCCCGGGATAAGTACACCTAGCTTCCCATCTGCCTTCTGGATATCTTCTTTCCGTCTCATGGTTTTTATACCCTTGCTCGCGCGTTCATTATTAGCCGCATTTGCACACTGCTCTATAGGGGTGGACAGCACCGCGACGTGATCGGTGTCCAAATACTACTTTAGTTTTTTCTGAGCCGTTCTATCACCTTGTCCACTTCCCCTTCTTCCTCTGTTTTATCAAGATGACCGAGAGAGACAAATGAGTCGAGAATTAGGCCCAAATTGTCTTCTTTTTGCTGAAGAACCCGCATGAGCATTGCCACTATCCTGCTCTTTTTGCCACCAAACACGGCACGAAAGTCTTCGCCCACTTGTTGTTGTGATTCTGGATTTTCAGCAACAACCAAGAAATTCTCGACTCCATTTGTGACAAAAATTGTGACGATTTGCTCCAAAATGTCTTGGTTACCCTCTGTCATTTCACCTTCTCCTTATTTCCTCCGTCAGGTTCACTTCACGTCTATTCATGCTGAACCGTGCTTGAGGTTATCGTTCCCTAATTGACATGGTCTTTTGTGGCGCTCATTATCTAGAACAGTCAAGCCTTCGTTTCTCGACTCCGCTAAACCATGAACTCCCCTTTAGACCGTCTTAGCGATTTAGTTGGGTCCACAGAGTCAACTTAACGATAATCGACGCATCGCTCTGCACTGGTATAGCCATCGAGGAGAAAAACCTTCCGCTGCCTGTCCCTCACGACATTATCACTGTTCACGGCACGCTCAAAGTTGTGCCACAGAGGGAGAGAAGGTGGGCTCATCTTTCAATCGAAACCTGTTAAACCTCTTTGACACTCTATTTCAATTTTACCTTGAGAATCGCTCTTTGTCTTTACTTAATCCTTAATTCCATTAAACAACAGCCTTATGGAGAGAGAACACATTTTTATAAAAAAAGTCGTGCTCTCTCGAAGAATTGGAATTAGACCGTAAAAGTTGAAAAGATTCGGAACATCACCTCATGGTAGAACTCTCTCTAAGTAGGCATAAGATTTGCATAATTTCGTTTACGCGATAAAAATAGATGGACTACAGAACCCATTTGCTACCCCGTGGCAAGACAGGAGTCTGATGACGACACGTGAGCGCCGAAAATATGTTCGCATAAAGCGTCACTTCCCGACGGAAATATTTAACGCCAAAGGCAATTACGAGACTGAGGGCATAACCGAAAATGTAAGCCTGGGAGGGGCCCTCATCAAAACCAAAGATTGGCGCGAGTTTCAGGTCGGCGACCAGGCGGTGGTAACCTTTTATCTGCCGCCAAACTTTATAGACAGTGATCAGGCTATAGGCCTCCGGGGCAATGCAGTAATTAGACGGATCGATGATAAGATCGAAGGAATCGCCCTGGAATTTGCCGAGAACTTTCGGCAATTTGAGAGAATTGAAAAATTTGAATCAACTGAAAGATTCAAGTACAAGAAAATCTCACATTACCTCTCGCTCACTTCGAATCTCGACTTTTCTGAATTTGTCAGACTCAACCCTCACGGATTTTTACTCGAAAAAGTCCAGAGTGTTTTGGACAGTGAGGCCGTCTTTCAGCTCAACACAACCTCAATTGATGACCCCTATGTTATGCAACAACTCAAACAAGGCGCCCCAGACGCTGTTGCTCTAGAAGCCAGAGTCATCGAGGTAAAAAAAACTAAGGCTGACTCAGCTGAAAATACCATCACCATAGGACGCGCTATTTTCAATGACGTCGTCATCTATAACAATATGGTGTCCAGGTCTCACGCCTACCTTTACGCTCACCCCACCAGTACTGCCTGTTTTTTAGTGGATTGTGGGTCCAAAAATGGGACCCTCATAAATGGTCAACCCTTGACACCCTATGAAAAATACCAATTAGCGGATGGCGATGAGGTCTGCTTTGGGCCGCAAACCAGGATAGTTTATTTTTCTTCAACAGCCTTTGGAAATTTCCTCAAGGGACTAAAAGCCGCTTATCCTGCTTAATCCGTAACTTTTTTCATTTGCAAATTATTTATGCAAGCGGTCTAGCATAATATTATCCCCGCCCCTGGTTGATTTCCTTTGCAAGAGAAATTAGAGTAAGCCACAACTTATTATCCTTCCGGACAAGGCAACGCGTGTAATACCCATGGTTAACAGTGATAATATCCTTAAACTGACTTACGAAGCTAAAGAGGTAAATCTAATCGGAACCGCCCATGTGTCCAGCCAGAGTGCCGATCTGGTTGCTCAAGTCATTGAGGAAATGAAGCCGGATACGGTATGTGTCGAACTCTGCGAATCTAGATATCAATCGCTGACGCAGGAAAGCAGATGGCAAGATACCAATCTCTTCAAAGTAATCAGAGAAAAAAAGGCTTTTCTCCTATTGTCAAACCTGATGCTAGCCCATTTCCAAAAAAAAATTGGTTTGAAATTGGGGAGCAAGCCGGGTGCAGAAATGTTGCGAGCCATCCGAGCGGCGGAAGAGGTGGGTGCCAGTGTGCGTTTGGCGGACAGGGATATACGCACCACCCTATCAAGGACCTGGCGGCGCATGGGATTATGGACGAAGGTAAAGCTGCTGGCCCAGATCATCTCCTCGGCAGGGGAGGTGGATTCGCTGACACAAGAAGACGTGGAAGAGATGAAGAAGAAGGATGCCCTCGAGGCACTCCTCTCAGAAATGGGGGAAGAACTTCCTGAAATAAAGAGTATTTTAATCGACGAGAGAGACCAGTATCTTGCTCACAGGATCAGAACAGCCCAGGGGCAAAAGATCGTTGCAGTCGTGGGAGCCGGGCACGTTCCAGGGATTCAAAGTTACTGGAATTTGCCGGTAGATATTGATGAACTCAGCAAGATCCCTCCCAAGAGCAGGTTAACCATCTGTCTTAAATGGCTCATTCCGATTCTCATCTTGGGATTGTTCATCCTTGGATTTTTCACCGCCGGGACCGCAACCGGCGCCCACATGATCAAATGGTGGGTCTTGGCAAATGGTGTTCTGGCAGGCCTCGGTGCCGCCATTGCTCTGGGGCACCCGCTGACGGTTCTCTCGGCTGTTTTGGCCTCCCCTTTGACATCCCTCAATCCCATGATCGCCGCTGGCTGGGTTTCTGGATTGGTGGAGGCTTTTCTGGGAAAGCCAAGGGTACGGGATTTTGAGAATCTGCCCGAGGACATCTCTTCTCTCAAAGGGTTTTGGAAGAATAAGATCACGCGGATACTGCTTGTTGTGGTCTTCACCAACATTGGCAGCTCGGTGGGAACCTTCGTGGCCATACCTTTAATGGTGAAGGCATTTGCGTAATTCGATTTATCAACTTCCGCCAGACTGAAGTCGTTGGGAACTCATCAGGTCAAATCGCATGGGACCCAGTGGCTTTTCAGCAGCTACCTGCCAGCTTTCAGGTAAATTATCCTCTGACGACCTCCCGAAACTTAATGGAAAAAAGAGGGGCTTACTGCGATTGCCTCGCCGGTCACGAATAAGAACCTTCAGTTCAAATTGATCCCAGCTCAAATATTGGTCAAGGGGTGTATTGAGAAAAACGTAGCCTTTTACCTCCTGGCAGCCTGTCTCCTTTATTTGAGTAAAACTGACCGGGTATGAACCAAAGCCGGCCTGAGTCAGATCTGCCACTATGTAGGTCATATCGCAGTCGCGGTCAATGAATCGCAAATAAACCTTCCAAGTTTCGCCCGGTCGGATCACCTCGTCAGCGTAAGACCCGAGGATTTCCGGTGGCCACCCCTCTTTCATGGCTTTACGTTGACGATAAACTTCTTCGTGCCCCATGCAGTCAAACAGCATCCCGGTTACCAAAAGTAATAGAAAAATTCTTCTTACCATGACTAAAACCCCATCGCGAATCTCGCCAATAAAATCTCTATTGCTAGTAATGAAGTCACTAAATATGGATGCTGGATTTCATTTATACTTTTAAAAAAAGAAAATTTTCAATCCAGCTAATAAATTTCTTGCAATAGTCATCTTGCTTCTGTAAGCTCACGGTAGCAAGGTTATGTGAGCGGACATGCGCGTATTCGATACTGAATGCTAAGCTGAGAAAAAGCCGCGCCCCATCATTTGCTCGCGCCCGGTCGCGGAGAAAGGCTACAGAAAAATGGCCCGTGCTCTTTGGGTTTGTCGTAACTGTAACTTTAGCTGGTGGACCGACGGTAAATCTTTGATGGAAATCATTGACACCACTCAAATGAAAGGCTGTCCCAAACAGTGCTCAGGCGTCAGTAACCAAATTTACATCTCGGAATATGAACGGTACGCGGCTCAGGTGGTGAGCCAATCAGCCGAAACAAAATCATTTTCCTAATCTTCCCACCTCTCTTCCAAGCTGGATACATTTCTACAGAGACAACTTCTTTACATTATTGCAGACTAGAATTTCCACATTACCGGATTGTCGTCAAAATGGTCAGCAACGGTACTGCCGATCTCGCCTATTTCTTCCAAATCGGCAGCCGACAGGAGGATCTCGGCCGCTTTGGCGTTATCCAACGCCTGTTCCGCATTCCGAGCCCCGGCGATTGCACACGTATTTGGTTGCGCAATGAGCCAAGCCAGGGCCAGTTGTGCCAGAGTTACCCCGAGCCGATCGGCGACAGGACGCAGTCTAGTTAAGGCCTGCTGCACTCGCTGGTAATTTTCGGGTTCAAAAAGCCTGTTTTTCGACCGGTGATCACCTTTCGCGAACTTATGTTCGGGACCGAATTTCCCGGTCAACAGCCCTTGGGCCAGAGGAGAATAGGCGATTATAGTGATATTGTTCTCAACACAGTACGGCATGGCGTCTTTTTCCAAATGCCGCCAGAACAATGAATAGGGCGGCTGGAGGCTATCGATGCGGCCACACCCTGCAGCCTCTTCCAGTTGGGTTTTTGAGAAATTGGACACACCGATGGCGCGTATCTTACCCTCCTCCTTGAGATCATTCATTGCCCGCATGGTTTCTTCTATAGGGACAATGTCGCTGCCAAAAGAACCTGCGGGCCAGTGAATCTGGTAAAGGTCCAAATAATCGGTTTTAAGATTCTCAAGGGAACGATGGCATGCCTCAATGACCTGGTCGTATTTCAGGTGGTTTGAGAAGACCTTGGTGGCGTAGACAGCTTGACTCCGGACATCGGCCAACGCTTCCCCGACAATTCGCTCGGAATGACCATCCCCGTACACTGCCGCGGTGTCAACCGTGATCATGCCAGCATCGAAAGCGGCTCGAATGGCCTTTTTGGTCTCGGAATCATCAATGCCAACCCACATGTCTTTGCCGGCCTGCCAAGTGCCCATGATAATTGGTGTGATTTTAACATCAGAGGTGCCAAGCGAGCGCAATTCCATAGCTTCCTCCTGATTTTGAATTGTTTTCTCTGCCATGATTAATTAAACACTAAAGTGGGAAAAAACAAGTGATATCTTTAAGAATCTGGAATTGACTGAATTAGGATAGATTGGCGCAATCCATGTAGGATTTGGAATGCAGGAGGTGGTGCCATGGATTTCAATGAACCGAGAATGTTGGGCAGAACTGGCTTGAAAGTAGGGCGGTTGGGCGTAGCTTCGAGCTATGGGGCACCAGCGGTGAGTTTCGAAGAAGCTTTTGACAAGGGCTGCAACTATTTCTATTGGGGTTCTCTGCGTAAGAGCGGGATGAGCGATGCCATACGGAATATCTGCCGGAAGGGAAAACGAGATAATCTGGTTATCGTCATCCAGAGCTATTCCCGTTCCGGCTTTTTAATGGAAACTTTTTATCACCGGGCACTGAAACGTTTGGCGCTCGATCACGGTGATGTTTTGCTCTTGGGATGGTACAACAATAAACCTTCACGGAGAATTCTAGAACGGGCTTTAGCCATGAAGGCGAAGGGTATGTTCCGTTTCCTCGCAATATCCAGTCACAACCGCCGACTCTTTCCAAAACTGGTTAGCGAAGAGCCTTTTGACATCTTTCACATTCGCTACAACGCCGCACACCGGGGCGCGGAGACTGCGACCTTTCCGTATCTGCAGGGAGAAGGTACTTCAGGCATAGTAACTTATACGGCGACCAGGTGGGGCAATTTGCTTGAGCAGAAAAAAATGCCTCCGGGTGAATACGCGCCTTCAGCCAGCGACTGTTATCGCTTTGCTTTGTCCCATCCGGCAGTGGATATTTGCATGACTGGACCCAAGAATCACGAACAGATGAGAGAAGCTCTCAGGACCCTGGACCTTGGTCCGTTAAGTGAGGAAGAACTCATACGCATGAGGAAGATTGGGGATTATATAAGGAAATAGATCGCAAAAAAGGTACAAGGCGCAAGGCTTAGGGCATGGAGCATGGAGCATAGAGAGATAATTGCGAATTTCGAATTGAGGAGATTAAAGGGCTTAGAGAATAGAGCAGAGAGTAGATTGTAGATTTGGGATTTCATATCACAACAAATGACAGCGTAGCGTAATGACTTAATGACGGCGAAGCCAAATGACCAGATTACTGCCTGCTGCCCGCTGTCTGCTGCCGGCTAACACAGACCTTGTGCCCTGTGCCTTGTACCATGTGCCTTTAATTTACCAATTCTCCCCGAGAAGTTCAAAATAGGCTCGAGGACTGATGCAAGCCGGGCAGACTTCAGGGGCTTCCGCGTGCAGGTGCAAATAGCCACAGTTGCGACAGCGCCAAACAACCTCGCCTTCACGTCTGAAAACGCGTCCATCTTTGACGTTGGCTGCCAGTTCGAGGTATCTCTTTTCGTGCTGTCTTTCAGCAACGCATATGGCCTCAAGAACCTCGGCCACGCGGACAAAGCCTTCCTGGCGTGCCACCTCAGCGAAACCGGGATACATCTCGGTGTGTTCATAGCGCTCGCCCGCCGCCGCAGCTATGAGATTATCGTAGGTGCTACCGATGACGCCGGCGGGAAAGTTCCACTTTACTTCTACCTCACCGCCATTTAGAAACTTGAAGAACCTCTTGGCGTGCTCTCTTTCATGGTCGGCCGTCTCTGCAAAGATGTCCGCGATCTGAACAAACCCATCCTGCCTCGCTTGCTCAGCAAAGTAAGTGTAACGGTTTCGCGCCTGGGATTCCCCGGCAAAAGCTGTGAGCAGATTTCTTTCGGTTTTACTACCCTTGAACTTCGCCACGTTTAATTCTCCCTGTGTTTAAATGACCATGTCCAAACGACGCGGCCTCCAGGATAATTGAAAATAGCCACCCTTTTTGGATGGCTAAGCCTACCTTGTAATAACGAGTTGTAATAATCGGCCTCAACCCGATTATCCGACAATATTCGCTTATTCCTCCACGATGATTGCCTTTGGTGCACATTCATCCGCGGCTTTTCTGACGAGCTCCTCCAGATGTCCAGGAACCTCGTCCACAAGAACTCTGGATATCATCTGGTCTTCGTCATATTGGAAGACTTCCGGACATACCTTGTTACAGTTTCTGTCGCCCATACACAAGTCGTAGTCGATTTTTACCTTCATGTACACCCTCCTTGTTCAACGTGGTTGATCGAGACTGGTTTTGATTTATCTAAGAAGTGCTTATGTTACTGGCTCTTATAATAACAGCTGTCGCACCCGGCATCCAGACCAAACACAAAACTCCCAGCAAGATTTCTGGAAAATACAGCGCAATTCCCGAGGGCGGGCGCCAAGCAAGTTCGAATATATGATGTGGAATGCAGACTTTAAGATACTCTGGTCACGCGATCAACTTATTCATAGTCTCTTACCTAAGAATTCAACTACCTGGGCAAAGACACTATCCGAACCTTCACCCCGAATGATGCCGTGGCGCTCAGAGCTGACCACGATCAATTCTTTGTCGCGGGAACCTAGTTTCTCGTAAAGTTCCTTGCTGCCATTGGGGTGAACTACCGGGTCTTCGGAAGCCTGAATTACCAGAGCCGGAACCTCGATCTGACCCAATCGCTCTGAGAGCTCATCCATGAGTTCCATCAGCTCTTTCACGCCACTTATGGGGTTGCGCAAATAATTAATCTCCGGATTTTCAGGTTCATTCGGTATGAAATGGCGACGGCCCTCATCTTTAAGGAGCTTGTCGGCCAACTTGTTCCAGAGAACAACGGCTGGAGCCAATTTAGCCGTTCTTCTTCGCAGCCGCATCGCACAGTTAATGGAAAAAACCGCTCTTATCTTGTAAAGACTGTTGGTGGCCGCGAGGAGGGCCAAACCCGCGCCTGCGCTAAATCCACCCAGCACAACATCCTCGCAACTGTTCGCCAGAATCAAATAGCCGCGCTCCACCGACTGGAGCCAATCTTCCCAGGTTCTCTCGGCCAGATCTTCGGGACTGGTGCCATGTCCGCGCAACCGCGGGGCAAACACCGTATAGCCATGTCGATACAGGTGATTGGCAAGCGGCCTGACCTCTTCGGGAGCGGCCATATAACCATGCACCAGAAGGACCCCAACTTTGGCACGAAACTTCCGGTAAAAGATTGGCGAGCCAATGTGTTTGGGTTTCGACTCTCCCTTGCGATGATAAGTATTGTAGTCAGCAGCGAATTCGCGCTTGGCGATACGATGGAATCTGCGCCGCAATCTTCTGCGCATAAACCATCGAGGGTATTCGGCAATGAAACGCAACTTTTTGGTTATGGGACGGAGGAACTCCACCTCATTGAGAATTACCTGGTAGGGGTTGTCTCTTCGAATGGTGTGGAAATCGAGAAGCTCTTTCACTTTTCGGGTTTTCTTCTGGATCCTGTTTCCCTTGATTTTTACCGCACCACTCTTCTCCGCCACCTCGATGAAATCTGCCAGTATCTGCGGGTATCGCCGACAAAACTGGACGCACTGATCCAGATAGAGGGCACGGTGAAAGCGGACCGATTTCAGTCTGGTCACGGTCTCTGCGGCAAGATAAAGCCGCTCCGCAAAGTCAAACAGGCTCAGCCGGCGTCTGGGATAGTATTTTAGTAGGTAGGCGGCGAGGTGATCGTAATTGACATTGGTATTGCGGTAAATAGAGGCCATGACCTTCCTGGTGAGTCTGCTGGCGATCCGCCTCATCAACGGTCTAGAAGGCAGAACTTCATCAGGCATGATGGGTCGCCTGGCGAACATATCTCTCTCAATACGGCGCTTTCTGAGCCAAGGGCTGATAGCTAGAGGTTCCCCAAAAGTGATATCTATATCAACCCCGGAAAGCAGCATGGTGCCCTCGGTTTGCAGTTCTTCCACAAATCGGTCGGGAATGTCTTTCACAAGGTATGTTGCTAGCTTCTCAATGGCGTTTTCTTTTGAACGGATAGGATAATAGCTGAGGTTAACCGGTACCAGATATGTTTCGCGCTCGGTAACTTCTTCGGGAGAGACAAGATCGAACACTTCCAGTTGCTTTTGGAGCAAGGCGGGGTCTGATTCCTTCAGATATCGCAGCCGGTTGCGATAGAACTCGGTCCGCAATGCCAGGACCGCAGCACCGGTGTGAGGAGGTCGCCGGGTGCCCGTCGTGCTGTATATCAGGAATCTGCCGCTCTCAATGATCTTCTTGTCTTTGATCATGGACCCTTCAGGAAAAATCAGCCAGGGATTGTCGCCCATCAAAAGGGAACGAATGACAGTCTTGTCCCGGTTTGGATCTTTGGTGGATACCGCACCCACGCTATCAAGAAAGACGCCGAGAGCACCGGTGAAAAACCCGTGATAGGCAAGGGACATCACCGGCTTACCGGTGAGCATGTAGAAATGGTAGGGGAGGAGCAAGGTTTCCAGACGGGTAAAATGGTTTACGGCAAAAACAATCACCCCATCAGGAATGTTTTCCACGCCGTAAAGGTTCACTGTGGCCTTGAACAACCGCTCAAGGGCTTTTACTCCAAGCTTGCTGAATGACAGGGCCAGCCTGCTGATTTCTGCCATAATCCCTCGCGTCTGCTCTGACCGCTTACGATACCGAGAAAGGTGGTCTATACGTATATTTTCCCATAGCAAACCAACCCGTGTATAGTGTCTTTCCCTCTGTGCTTTCCCCTTTGCACGTTGCGTGCCTGGCCGGATTCCGGCAACAATCCTTAAGAAAAAGGCTTAAGGCACAGGGCACAGGGCACAGGGCCTGTGTTAGCCGGCAGCAGACAGCAGGCAGAAGTCGGACGTCAGAGATCAGAGGACGTATGACAGACAACAGCTGGCAGATTGCATCCGCCTTCGCTAGAGCTTCCGCCTTCGTTAAAACTACGGCGGACAGGGCGGGCAGCCGATAATCTCACATCCCACATCTCATATCTCAAATCCTCAATCCGCAATCCGCAATCCCTGCCCGCCATCGCGAGCCTGCTCGCTCAGGCGAGGCGGGCGGGCGAAATCCACAATCACCCTTCTGCCCTACTTGTCCGCCATAATTACGCCTTGGCGTAAAGACGGCGGATGCCCTATGCTGTTCTCTGACCTGGCCCAAAGGACCAGGATTTCCATCTTGAATAACTAAGGTAGGATGCTGACAGGTCTATTTAGGCTGGATCTAAACCCGCTCCACATAATCACCGGTGCGGGTGTCTATTTTCACTCTATCCCCCTCATTGATGAACAGAGGCACCTGGATGATAACTCCAGTTTCCAAAGTGGCTGGCTTGGTGGCACCGGTGGCAGTGTCCCCGCGGACCCCTGGATCTGTTTGCGTAATATCCAATTCCACGAATATGGGCAGTTCGATGCCTATGGGTTTATTGTTGAAGAAAAGCATTTTGACGTCAACGTTCTCCTTTAAGAAATCCTTGCTGTCACCCAAATGCTCCTCGTCAATGAAAAACTGCTCATAATTATTATTATCCATGAAACAGTAGCCCTCGGAGTCCTGGTAGAGGTACTGCATTTCGCGCTCCACTAAATCCGGACGTTCGACCTTTTCACCGGAGCGAAAAGTCTTTTCCAAGACCTGGCCGGTTTCCATGTTCTTGAGGCGGGTTCGGATAAAAGCACCACCTTTTCCCGGCTTTACATGGAGAAAGTCGACGATGAGAAAAGGTCTTCCTTCCAGCTCTATTTTCAAACCTTTACGAAAGTCACTTGTGGAATACATTTTCTCCTCGTTTTCGAAGCTAGTCAGTTTTAAAGCTGCAATAGGAATAGCAGAGCAATCAGATCATAAGTCCGGATCTTTGACGTATTTTTTTAGAAATGCGGCAAGTCTCTCAGAATCAATACTTGGCGGCTCCGATGCTGGTAAGCTGGTTGGGGCTTCTTCCTGCAGTCTATTCCGCCACCCTTCAAGGACGGAGAGAAGCGTGCGCCCTTTTTTAAAATCGGCAATTTCACTTTCCAGCTCTGCAATTCTTTTTTCAACACCCTCAGTTTCGGGAGCGGCGTCAAGAATCTTACGATAGACGTCGATGGCCTTATCCAGATGACCCTGCTCGACATAGAGTTCGGCCATTGTTGCCGTGGCCACTTCTTCACCTTCAGGGGGAATCTCCTCCTGCAACGACTCGCTTTCGTGCTCTGGCTTCGGGCTTTCCACTTCTGAAGGATGGATGGTTTCGAAAAGCTGACGGAAGCGGGCAGCCTTTTCAAAATCGCCTTTTCTCTCATAAAGTTCGGCAAGCCCCTGATAGATCACCGTGTTGATCTCCAGCATTTCTTTAGCCTTCAAGAGTTCAGTCTCAGCACGGTCCAGTTCCCCGTTGAGCAGATAAGACAGCCCGAGAATCACCCTGGCTCGAAGGTCATGAGGGCGTAAGCTGAGGCCCTTGGTGCAGATTTCGATGGCCTCAGAGTACATGTCACGCTCCCAAAGTGCCTAGGCAAGATAGATGAAAGCGTGCGAAGAGGGATCCTTGCTTAACATTTGCTTGTACAGTTCAACTTCATCCATGGTTGATCCCCTGAAAGATAGGATCCTAGTTGGTTGTTATGTGGGCTAATTTGCGGCTACTATAGATGCTTTGCCGGTTAAAATCAACACTTAAGCGTTAAGTGATCTACCCTCAGCGATCAGGGGTGGCGAGACCGTTTTCAGTGACGAGTCAGCAGCGAGAAGTCAGAGGACAGAATCTCTTATCTCCTTACCCTATGCCCTACTTGTCCCGCCATAGCCCTTGGGCGACGGCGGATGCTCTATGCCACACTCAATCCTCAATCTCCGCGTCTCCGTGTCCCCGTGCGCTCCCGCAGAGCCTAGTTCCTGGTTTTTGCTGCCTGCTGCCTGCTGCAATCTGCCAGCTGTATTTCCCTATGCCCCATGCGCCATGCTAAGTTCTTCTAACTCCTGACTTCTTATCTTTACTTTAGACACTTTTCAGCCGGTAGGGCAGGGGCCCGGTATGTCCAATTTGCTTTTCTAGGATTAAAAAGGGGGGGGTTAAATGGCTACTCGGCGGAGAGGTCATCAGCGTTGACAGAAGGAACAAATTGAAAGATCAATTCTCCTTCTTTAGCAAGTCCCAGTTCCTGGCGAGCCAGGTTTTCAATGGCTGTGGGATCATCGCGAAGACGATTAATCTCCTGATAGAGACGGTGGTTTTCTTGCTCCAGCATCAGGTTCTTGCGGGAGAGATCTTGGTGTTCAATATTAAGCTGCCTCAAATGAAGTAAGCCATTGGGGCTCCAGATGATGAGCAGGACAGAGATTAGCAGCAGAAGGGGCCAAACGAGCAGGTACCACTTTTTCTTAGCAGGTAGAATTTTCCTGTTCATTGCCTTAGGCTTCTGCGTTTGAGTAGCAAACGAGGAAACAACTTCCCTCAAAAATATATCAACACGGTGCAATTTTATTCTTCGAAGCTATTTATCACATTTTGATTAAAAATGTCAATAATTTAGTCTTTCTGCTCCACTATGCATTGCTAGATACGAGTGTGTCAAATTGAAGTTCTCTGTCCCGCTAAAGTGGGACTAAAGCGGGATTTGAAATGTTCACTCCATATCATTGTAGTTCGCCCACTTGCGGGACGGAAAAATTTCTTTACTTTCACATCTGACTGTCTTACTTTAGCCGCAAAGAAAACCTAAAACGACCACCCCGTGTGGGATTTCAGAGATGATTAGAAAAGTTTTGCTTGCCATCGTGTTCACCCAACTCCTATGGGGATGTGCAACTTATCCACAATGTGAAAAAAGAACAGGGGAGGGCAAAGGCCGCTCACCGGTATTAGTCGACTATTACGCTGCTAAAATAATTCGCCCTGGTAGGACCTGGAAACTCTACTTGCGTGCCGAAGACAATGATGGAGATATGAATAACATTGTGGTGATGCTAAGCCAAACAGGCGTCGGCACTTATCCTACTGATTTCACGCGGCTCAATGGTGACAACAGCCAAACGGTAGCCGGATATCTTTTCTTGAATACTCCTCCGGACCAGGCTCTCGTTTGGGATACTCTTAGTTTTGAAGTGTTTGTGCGTGATTGTGAGGGAAACCGGAGTAATAGGGTTAAATTTCAACTCGGATTTAGCTACAAACCACCCCCTCAATCCTTGCCAGAGAAGTGGGAAGCCGTTGCCGACCGTTCGCTTGGTGCCATAATGCTCCGCATCATAAGCTCCGAAAGATTTAACCGGGATTCAAGAGGGATTTTGGACCCCTGGCACTAGATGAGTTTACCCTGCGTACCCTCACCTGTATACCTCGGTCATAAATGACATTTTTGGGATGACTCCTGCTGGAGAAAAGCCTTGACAAAAGGGGTTGAGGGGATAGAATGACAGCAATTTTCAAGGGAATTTCAGATAGATCGCTCCCAAATGAAATACCAGAAAGACAGGAGATAAATAGATGGGAATCGTAGGCGACAAAATTAAAGAGTTGAGGGAAAGGGAAGCCAAATTAAAGGAAATGGGCGGAGAAGCCGCGGTAAGCAAGCAACATGAGCGCGGAAAGCTCACCGCCAGGGAGCGGCTGGATCTGCTTTTTGATCCTGATACTTTCAGGGAAACGGATATTTTCATGAAGCACCGGGGTACCCTGTTTGGTCTCGACAAAATGGACATTCCAGCCGATGGAGTCATTACCGGTTATGGCAAGGTGAACGGCCGACCAGTGTGTGCCTTCTCCCAGGACTTCACCGCTAGGGCCGGCACCTTGGGAGAAATGCATTCAAAGAAAATCTGTAAGATCCTCGATATGTCAATGAAAGCTGGAATTCCCGTTGTCGGCTTTAATGACTCCGGCGGGGCACGCATCCAGGAGGGAGTTGATTCTCTGTCGGCTTACGGGCAGATTTTTTACCGCAATGCAATTGCTTCCGGTGTGGTGCCGCAGATCTCCGCGATCATGGGTCCCTGTGCCGGAGGCGCGGTTTATTCTCCAGCCATGACCGATTTTGTCTTCATGGTCAAGAATACCAGCCATATGTTTATCACCGGACCCGATGTGATCAAGGCTGTTCTAGGCGAAGTGATTACCTTTGAAGATCTTGGCGGCGCCATGGCCCACAACACCAAAAGCGGGGTAGCCCATTTCGCCTGTGAAGATGACGCCCACGCTATCGAGCGTATCAAAGTGCTGCTGAGCTACCTCCCCAACAACAATATGGAGGAACCACCGCGGGTGGACACAGGTGACAGCCCGCTTCGCACCGATCCAGCCCTGGACAGTGTTATTCCCGACAACCCCATGGCTTCCTACGAAATGAAGGATGTCATCCGCTCCATCGTGGATAACGGTGATTTTTATGAGATTCACGAGCACTACGCTAAGAACATTCTTGTGGGTTTCGCCAGGTTAGATGGTCGCACCATCGGGATCATCGCCAACCAGCCCACTGTGCTAGCGGGCTGTCTAGACGTAAATTCGTCAGATAAGGCAACCAGATTTATTCGGTTTTGCGATTGTTTTAATATCCCAATGCTTACCATTGCCGACGTGCCTGGCTATTTGCCCGGCAGTGACCAGGAGTGGAGCGGAGTGATTCGCCACGGCGCCAAACTGCTTTGGTGTTACTCAGAGGCCACCGTGCCCAAAATCACCCTGATTACCAGAAAGGATTATGGCGGTTCTTACCTGGCCATGTGTTCCAGGGATCTTGGCTGCGACATGGCTCTGGCCTGGCCCAGTGCTGAGATTGCGGTAATGGGCGCAGAAGGGGCGGCAAATATTATTTTCCGTCGGGAGATCCAGGCGGCAGATGATCCTGAGGCAAAGCGCAAGGAAAAGATCGATGAGTACCAGGACATGCTCTACAATCCATACATTGCTGCATCTCGAGGTTATATTGACGGAGTGATCGTCCCAAGCGAGACCCGGCCACGGTTAATAGAAGCACTCGAGGTGCTCTGCACAAAAAGGGAAACGCTACCACCCAAAAAGCACGGCAACATTCCAATGTAAGAGGGGAATTAACCAGACAAGATAAAAAACCCCAACCTGAATCTCCAGGTCGGGGTTTTTTAATACTAGGCACTAAGGACTAAGCACTAAGCACAAGTAGAAGCTACGGTAGGGACTCTGGTGCCTAGTGCCTAGTGTTTAGTGCCTAGTCAGGAACGTGTCATTAGCGACCCGCCAACGGCAAGTTAATCTTCCCTTTCACTGAGCTCGATGAGCACCCCGTGGGTGGCTTTGGGATGGAGAAAGGCGATTTTGGCACCGCCGGCCCCCATGCGCGGTTTCTCGTCTATGAGCCTTATTCCCTTTTCTTTGAGTTCAGCCAGGGCCTCTTCTATGTTTTCCACCCGAAAGGCAATGTGTTGTATACCTTCGCCCCTTTTCTCCAGATATTTAGCAATGGGGCCGTCCGGGGCGGTTGATTCCAACAGTTCAACCTCACTGTCGCCGACCGGAAAGAAGGCTGTGGTCACTTTCTGCTCGGCCACAGTCTCAGTGCCTTCAAATTCGAGGCCTAGTGTATCTTCAAAGAATTTTTTTGCCTCCTCGATACTGTTAACAGCAATGCCCAGGTGATCGATCTTTAATACTTTCATCTGTTCCTCCCCAGCTATTTATCATTTCGCATTAGTCATTTAGTTGTGAACTCGCCGCGTCTCCGCGTCGTTCTAGTCACTGGTCCATACCTTATGCTCTATGCTCTTTTATGCTCTATTCGTCTGAAAAAAGCGTTTCCACAATCTCCTTTACACTGGTGTAAGGGTCTTTACGGTTGGCGATGATGTCGTCAATGAGATCGTCAAATCGACCATTTCCCAGAATCTTCTCCAAAACGTTTCTGGAAATCTCTTCCTTCAAAAGAGACAATGTCTCCTGTCTGGTCTTTTCCCAACGAACTTTTTTGAGTTTGCCACTTTCTTCTAGGAACTTGCGATGGTGGTCAACAGCCTCCACCAGCGACTCCGTTCCCTGATCCTCTACAGCCACTGTTTTAAGTACCGGCGTTTGCCAGGGTCTCGCTTTGATCTGGGCGTCCTGCTCAACCCGAATCCTAACCTCTGTAACCAGTGCATCGGCACCTGATCTATCCGCTTTGTTGATCACATAGAGATCGGCGATCTCCATGACGCCTGCCTTCATGCTCTGAATGGTATCGCCCAGCCCGGGGGCTAGAACCACAACAGTGGTATCCGCAGCCTTGACGATGTCTACTTCATCCTGCCCAACACCTACGGTCTCGACGATAATCCAATCTTTACCAAAGGCGTCCATGATTTTGATCACATCCGTTGTGGATCGGGCAAGTCCACCCAGATTTCCACGAGTGGCCATAGAGCGAATAAACACGTCCGGATCTCCGAAGGCCCGCTGCATGCGGATTCGGTCACCCAAAAGAGCACCACCGGTAAAGGGGCTGGAAGGATCTACGGCGATGATGCCCACGGTCTGATTCCGTTGGCGAAGCACAGCCGTAATCTTGTCGGTGAGGGTGCTTTTACCGGTTCCGGGAGAGCCGGTAATACCCAACACGTGCGCCTTTCCCGTATGAGGATAAATGGCTCCCAGAAATTCTAGGGAGCGCGAATCCTCATTTTCCACCAGGGTAATAAGCTTGGCCATGGCCCGTATAGAACCCTGCAACACTTCCGGAACTAGATTTTCCATAGTAAAAGAGATATCCAAACCTCAAAAAAGCACAATTAAACCTATTGTGCTGCGGCCCATTAGGTGTTGGGAATGTTTTCTTCGACAAATTTCACTATATCTTCTGTTCTGGTGCCAGGTCCAAAGATTGCGGCGACCCCGGCATCTTTTAACCCAGGAACGTCCTCATCGGGAATGATTCCGCCACCAACAACCAGAACATTATCCAGTCCTTTTTCCTTGAGTAATTCCACCACCCGCGGGAAAAAGTAATTGTGAACTCCGCTCAGGCTGCTCAAGCCCACAACATCTGCATCTTCTTGCAGGGCCGCTTCAACGATCATCTCAGGTGTCTGGCGCAGCCCGGTATAAACAACTTCCATCCCTGCCTCGGCGAAAACGCGCGCCAACAGCTTTGCCCCCCGGTCGTGACCGTCCAGGCCCGGCTTGGCCATGATGACCTTAATTCTCTTCTTAGCTGTCATTCTGAACCTCCTACTTAACGCATGGCGCTAAGCGCATAGCGCATGGCGAAAAAAAATCTTTCTCAGTCTACCGTTGTTACGCTCTGCGCTCTGCGCTATGCGTTTACACAAATTCTTTGGGCCGATACTCACCCCAAATATTCCGCCAGACATCGCAGATCTCACCCACTGTAGCCCGGGCCTTTACTGCCTCGATCACTGCTGGCATGACGTTTTCGTCCGTTTTTGACACTTCAGCCAGCCTGTCCAGGGCTGCTTTCCAAACCTTTTGATCTCTTTCCCCCCGAAGCTTCTTCAGCTTTTCCGTCTCTATCTCCCGCTGCTTCGGATCCACCCTGAGCAGGTTGGTGGGCGGCGGTTCCTTCATGGTGTATTTATTGATACCCACATAGACTCGTTCATTGGTCTCGATTTCCTTTTGAAAACGATACGCGCTATCCTGAATCTCTCTCTGGATGTATCCTTCCTCTATGGCCTTCAGGGTGCCTCCCATAGCGTCAATTTTCTTTATGTACTCATCGATTTCTTCCTCAATTCGATCGGTCAGAGTCTCTACGTAGTAAGAGCCCGCCAGCGGGTCAATGGTGTCGGCAGCACCGCTTTCCTCAGCCACAATCTGCTGGGTTCTGAGGGCCACGGTTACCGCCTCCTCAGTGGGAAGACAAAGCGCTTCATCAAAGGAGTTGGTGTGCAGCGACTGGGCCCCGCCATAAGCGGTGGCGAGGGTCTGCAGCGCCACTCTGACCACGTTGTTCAGCGGCTGTTGTGCGGTCAGTGTTACACCCCCCGTCTGCACGTGATAGCGCATCATCATGGAACGCGGATTCTGAGAACCGAACCTCTCTTTCATCACCTTGGCCCAGTAGCGCCGTCCGGCTCTGAATTTGGCTACTTCTTCCAGGACGTTGGTGAAGGCGTTATAGAAAAAGGAAAGGCGTGGGGCAAAGGTGTCCACCTCCATTCCTCGGTCAATGCAAGACTGTACATAAGTGATGCCATTGGCAATGGTAAAGGCCATCTCTTGGGCTGCCGTTGAGCCCGCCTCGCGAATATGGTATCCACTGATGCTGATGGAATTCCACCTGGGTACGTGTTCGAAGCAGTATTTGATGAGATCAACAGTTAATCGCATAGATGGCTGAGGTGGATAGATATACTGACCCCTGCAGATGATCTCCTTGAGGATGTCATTCTGCACTGTGCCGCCCACCTTGTTATAAGGAACACCCTGTTCCTCTGCAAGAGCCAAGTACATGGCCAGCAAGACCGTGGCTGGTGCATTGATGGTCATGGATGTGGTCACCTTGTCCAGAGGTATCTGGTCAAAAAGGACCCGCATGTCATCCACAGAATCAATGGCAACCCCCACTTTTCCCACCTCACCCATGGATAGCGCATGGTCGGAGTCGTAGCCAGACTGAGTTGGCAGATCGAAGGCGACGCTTAGACCAGTCTGTCCCTGTTCAAGTAGATAGCGGTAGCGTTCATTGGTCTCTTGCGCTGTGCCAAAGCCAGCGTACTGACGCATGGTCCAAAACCGTCCTCTATACATGGTGGGTTGCACGCCCCGGGTAAAGGGATACTCCCCCGGAAACCCAAGTTTTGAATCGTAATCGAAATCGCCGATATCTAAGGGTGTATAGAGACGCTCCACTTCCTCCCCGGAGATTGTGGTGAAGGTGGTTTTTCTATCCGGAAACTTGGCACAAACCTTCTCAACAGGGCCGCAGTCCCACTGCTCCTTTTCCGTTTTAATGGTTTCTAGCTTTTTCTTGTCAAACATTTTTCATCCTCCGTCAAAAATCTACCCGCTTCTGAATACTGGTTGAGCATAATTTGCGCGTTAAGCACTCAAACGAAAGCACATCTTAACGCAAAATTCGTAATTAACAACTTCTCATTCTAACAGATTCCACCATACTTAGACTTTGAAACGAAAAAAGATGACATCGCCATCTTGGACGATGTACTCCTTTCCTTCTAGACGAACAAGCCCCTGCTTTTGGGCAACAGCGTAACTCCCGGCACCCTCCAAATCATCGTACTGAACCACTTCTGCCCGGATGAATCCGCGCTCCATATCAGAATGGACGACGCCGGCAGCCTGTAGAGCAGGGGTGCCCGCCTTCACGGTCCAGGCTCGCGCCTCCTGTTCGTTGGTGGTAAAAAAGGAAATCAAGCCGAGAAGCTGGGATGAAGCCTGAATCACCTGCTCTCTGGCGAGCGTCTCGAGTCCCATCTCCACCATAAACTCACTGGCCTCATCCGGAGACAACTGCGCCAGCTCCATCTCCAGCTTTCCAACAATTTCGAGCTGAGGTGCAATGGTTCCGTCTGTGACCTCGACAGGCAATGGCGGAACATCCTCCTCAGGTTGGTTTACGAGGATTAACAGAGGCTTGGCTGAGAGGAAACTGAAGCCTCGCATAAGGGGAATTTCCGAAATTCCTGGTTGAGAACGTAAGGGGCGACTCGCCTCAAGGATTTCCTGGCACTCCTGCAGCAAGCGTACCTCTTCTGGATTTTCCTTTTTTCCCCTTTGTCTCTCAGCGGCAATCCGTTCGAGTCGTTTTTCCACGACGAGCAGATCAGCCAGAATAAGCTCGGTCTCAACTCGGGAAATGTCTCCCAGAGGATCCGCTGCTCCATGCATAGGATGGTGAAAATTTCGCACAACATGAACCAGAGCGTCCACCGGTCTGACGTGACTTAAGAATGTTTCCCCCAGTTCCTGGCCTTTTTGGGCGGAGCCGGTCAGACCGCCCACGTCTACATAATCCACCGTGGCTTCTGTGACCTTCTTGGAATTGTAAAGTTGGGCAAGAAAGGGGAGTCGAGGCTCCGGTATCTTGACCACTGCCAGGTTGGGACCACGCACTGCCGTAGAAAAATCTGCAACCTGAGCTGAACTGCTGGTGAGGGCGTTAAAAACCGTGGTTTTGCCGCAACCCGGAAGCCCGATGATACCTAGTCGCATGGCCCTATTGTGGAGCAGCGTCCACAGGTGGCGAAGACAATGCCCACCTGCCTCTTTCAGGAGTGTGCGAGTGGCCCTATTCACTGGCCCCTCGAAGCACCCTGAACGTGGGCGCTGAATTAAACTATGTGGTCGCCGAAAACTCTTTGCTGAGCACTTGTATTTATGCTATGGACTTTACAATAGTGCATCTACAGTGTCAATCAAATCGGGGATGTTTGGAGCAGAGCGCAGAGCGCATAGCGAAAAGGCATAGAGTAGAAGACAGCGGGCAGCCAGCGGTTGGCAGAATATGAGGAGTATTGGCTGCTTGCTGCAAGCTGTCCGCTGCCAGCTGTATTTCCCCATGCTCCATGCTCCATGCCAACCATACAACTGACTTAGAAAATGGAGTTGCTTCGCATGAATCTTCAGAAAATGGTGGACTCGATCAAGATCCGTCCTGATTTTGACAAGGTGGGAATGATCGCCTGCCACGATGGTGTTGTGAGGGCCACCTCCAGGGACGGCCGCAAAGTCGAGGGACTGAGCGTAGAGGTCGATCGGGATGCATTGGAGAGAATTGTCCGAGAAATGCGGAACCGGACCGGCATTATTGAGCTAGCAGTCCACCTCTTCGAAGGCTACCGACGAATCGGTGACGATGTGATGCTGGTCGCCGTGGCCGGGGACATTCGTGAAAACGTTTTCCCGGTGTTGGAAGAGACGGTGGAAAGGCTGAAAAAGGAGGTCACCCGGAAAGAGGAGTACTTCTTGGATTAGCTATCGCTATAATTCATGCTTTATGGAGGGAGCACCTTAGGATGTGGGATGTGTGATGTGGCCGAAGAGTTACTTCACATTTGGGACTTTCTGCTCTAAGGGGGTGCAGACTCATGAACTTGGGACTTGAAGGTAAAGTGGCTTTGGTGGCGGGAGCAAGCAAAGGTCTGGGCCGTGCGGTGGCGCTCGGACTTGCTCGTGAAGGAACCTCATTGGCTCTCTGCGCCCGGGATAAAGATCATTTAAACGAAACTGCTGCTGCCATCACTGAAGAAACCGGGGTTAAGGTTTGGGTTCGCCCAACGGATGTGTCCAAACCGGATGAATCTCGACGCTTTGTTCACGAAGCAGCGTCCCATTTTGGCACCGTGGACATTCTGATCAACAACGCTGGCGGACCTCCTTCAGCTACCTTCCAGGAACTCACCGATGAGCATTGGCAAGCGGCTGTCCGCCTTAATTTGTTGAGCACCATATGGCTTACTGGTGAGGCATTGCCCTACATGCAAAGACAGCGCTGGGGCCGGATCATCAACATGACTTCGGTTGCGGTCAAACAGCCCATAGACGGCCTCATCCTCTCAAACGCGGTGAGAGCCGGTGTCATTGGCTTTGCCAAAACTCTGGCCAATGAGCTGGCAGCAGACAACATCTTGGTGAACAATGTCTGCCCTGGCTACATGTTCACAGACAGGGTGCAAGAGCTGTCAAAAGTGCTGGCTGAGAAAAGGCAGGAAAGCCCGGAGGATGTCATCCGCACCTGGGAGGAAAGTATCCCACTTCGGCGGCTGGGCAAACCTGAGGAATTCGCTGACCTGGTGGTATTTCTTGCATCCGAACGGGCCAGTTACATCACCGGCACCACCATTCAAATAGATGGAGGCTATTATCGGGGTTTAATGTAGCGAGGAGTCAGCGGTAAACGGTAAAGGGTGAAGGGTGAAAAGTGAACAGTAAAAGGTGAATCGTTGAAATCGATAAAATCGTTTAAGTCGCAAAGGTCGTCTTGAGCGTTTATCGCTAGACCTGTTATCTCTCGCCGCGTCGCCGTGTCCCCGTGTCTGCGCGTCGTTTGGAATCTGCCTGCCGTATTTC
>CP070735.1:715597-740928 GCA_020347625.1 Deltaproteobacteria bacterium | reverse complement strand
GCAATCGCGCGGGTGTACCAGCCGGGTATACCAAAAGCGGCTGACGTAAAGGCCCCGCCCGGTGGACTTGATCATTTCTTCAGTGCTACTCGTACCGGGAGCCATAAAAAGATTAGTGGCTAAAGGCCCGAAAGAGCGCATTGTTGGCGGTAGAGCGTGGCCGGTTGTTTTCTCCCCCATTTTCTTGGCCGTGATGCGATCAAAGACAGGGCTTTTCGCCACACCTTTCTCTACAATATTCACCCGCCTTTTGGGCACACCCTCAAAGTCGAACGGCATCGGCACCCCGGCTGAATCCACCCCATCATCCCAGATGTCCACCAGCTGGCTCATGACTTTCTCTCCCAGCCGGTCGTTCATCCAGGAACGCCCTTCCAGTAGCGGCTGAGCTCCCATGCCATAATAGTTGAGCATATTGAGTATGTCTTCGGTTGCATATGGCGTCAGGACAACGGTGTACTCCCCTGGATCGACCTGAAGAGGATTGCGACCATCTTCAGCTTTTTTGATCGCTTCCAGACCCAATGACTCCACCGGAATGTTATCCACGCGCCATCCCGAACCCTGTCCGCGCCCTGAACTGTCCTCCGAGATGACGACGGTCTGGAAGTCGGCATTCGTGCCACAATGATAGGCGAAAACGTTTTGTGAATTGGCGACAACCACTTCGTTCGTCCCGGTGGAAAAGACGCCTGAACCATTCAATCCTTTCTCCGCAGTCAAACGGCATACCTCACCTACCGCTCTGGCGCGTGCTTCGGGTAAATACTCGGCTGTGAATTGATCAAAACCGTCTACAGCTGCATAATTTGCCGGTTCGGGCAATCCGGGGTAATCCGGGTCCTCCGGGCTGACATTACCGTTGGCCCGGGCACGTTCTACCAGTTTGTCTAGCCCGTCTCTGTCCAGTCGGTTGGTGGTAGCCAATCCCATCCTTTTGCCACGTAGCAGCCGCACAATCAGGGTAGCGTTACGCTCGGCCACATTCTGGTGGATGTAGTTGTTAGCGAATCGCGTTAAGCTCTGGTCTTCAAAAAAGAGCAAAACCTCTGCAGGGTCTTTGCCCGCACGCGAAAGCACTTCCTTGCATATATCTTCAGCTTTTTTCCGTCCCAGCATGAGTCACCCTTCGGGTTTTAGTAATTAGTCAATGGTCATTGGACTCACCGCGTCGCCGTGTCTCCCCGTCCCCGCTTGGTTTCACTGGCTGCCTAATCGCCTTTATACACCCCCACTCGAATGTTCCTGAACCTGGCCGGCGCCGCACCATGACCAGTGTGGGCAATCTGTGAGGGCTGGCCTTTGCCACAGTTGGGCGTCCCCCACATGGTCCAGTGCTTCTGGTTGCATATGGCGTCGCAACTGTTCCAAAATTCAGGTGTTATGCCGGTATAGGTACAGTTCCGCAGCATTCGGCCCAACTTACCATTTTTTATTTCGTAGCCCATTTCAGTGCCGAACTGAAAATTATAACGCTTATCGTCGATGGACCATGAGCGGTTGGTCGCCATATAAATCCCCTCATCGGTGTCCGCAATCAGGTCTTCAAGATCCCACTCACCGGGCTCTAAGCTGACGTTGGTCATACGTATGATGGGAATACGGTTCCAGGACGACGCCCTCATGCACCCATTTGAGACTTTGCCCAAACTCGAGGCAGTCTCACGAGACATCAGATAGCCAACGAAATTACCATCCTTGACAATGGGTGTGGATTGCGCCTCCACTCCCTCATCATCCCAACCAAAAGTTCCAAGTCCAAAAGGCCGTACACTGTCAGCGGTGATGTTGACCAGTTCAGAACCGTAGCGGAAATTATCCAGTTTCTCCGGTGTAAGGAAAGAGGTACCAGCGTAGGCAGCTTCACTGCCTAAAACACGATCAAGCTCGATGGGGTGACCACATGATTCGTGCACTTGCAGGGCCATCTGGTCACCAGCCAAAATCACCGTGGTTGTGGTGTCAACCGGGCAGGGATCTGCAGTCAACAAGGCAACAGCTTCCTCAGCAATACGTTCTCCGTTGCCGGGAAGATCCCATCCCAGCACGGTCTCCCAGCCTGCGGTGACCTGCTGGCGACCAAAGGAATTGGGATAGGAGCGCGCCTGCACTTCACTCTCACCCACCGCAGTGGCAACTATTCCACCGCCAGTTTCGATGATGGTCTGTTCAGTTAAAGCACCCTCCGTGCTGGCAAACCATTTCTTTTCGCGAATAATAACCAGATTCCCCTGTCTTACACGCACACCTTCCACGCGGGCCATCGCGGCATCAGCCGTTAGGAGCACGCCCAACCTTTCTTCCAAAGGAATGCTGAAGGGGTCTATTTCTACAGCCGTTTGATAGGTGCCTCGACTCGTTACCGGTGGTCCGAGATCTACCATTTCGCCCTTAACCAGTCCGGAAGCGCGGGCGATTTCTAGGGCGTGCTGGGTGACTCGGTCAATCTCTTCAGCTGCCAAGTCACGGCTAGACGAGAAGCCCCAAGCACCGTTTACCAGCACACGAACACCGAAGCCAATGGACTCCGAAAAGTTGAGCGCCTCTGCCACACCATTTTTGACTTGGATGCTTTCCGTACGATTCTCCACTACCCGGATATCCGCATACTGGGCGCCCCCCAACTGTGCAGCGTCGAGTGCGCGGCTCATGAGAGTGTCCAAAATCGATCTCCTACTTTTGCGTATAATGGATTGCCTTTATTGGTGGAGTCCGTCGTCATAGACGCAGAGCGCAGAGAGCATAGCGCAGAGCGTAAAATCTTCAGCAGATAAACGCTATGCGCTTTGCTGCGAACGAAGTGAGCACCACGGACAACTGACAATTAGCCCACCTTGAAATGCTTCTCAACAAAGGGCAAAGCTATATCAATGGGTTCTGATCCCACAACATGTTCCGCGCTAGACCGCACCTTCTCATTCAAGGGGCAAATAGCAACACCAAGACCGGCTTTTATCAATAAAGGGATATCAGCAGTTCCGTCACCGAAGGCAACGACCTGTTCCTCTCTGACAGAATACCGCTTCATGACTTCGTCCATGATCTCTCCCTTATTATGCTCATGGACCTGGATGGAAATGGTACCATTGAAGATGTCTCCATCAAACTCCAGTTCATTACTAATGATCTCTTCCATGCCGAGCTCTCGGGAAGTTACTTCATTAAATATCGATAAACCCGAGCTAATCCCCACACAAGGGATTGAACGGTAACTGAACCAGCCAATCAGTTCCCTGGCGCCATCTCGAAAGGGGTTAGCCTTCAAAGCTGCAACCATTTTTTCGCGCGAATGTCCGCGCCAAAAAGATGCATCTAGACGTGCCCATTCCTCATAGGTAATTTCTCCCCTTTTCCAAAGATCGGGGAGATCTTTTGCCTGTTCGGCCACTCCTAAATGATGGTGCAGGTGAATCCATGGATCTCGCACCCGCCTGAGTGTTCCGTCAATGTCAAAGATAGCGAGTTTTAGGGGGGCTCTCGTCATCAGTAGTCCTCGATCACATCATTGATTTGACTAACAGTTATGCTTGCTGAGTGAATGGCGTAAGGCCCAGGGTTTTTTACGTTATACGTTATTAGTTATACGTTATTTGGTTTCTTGGGGAATTCAACCCTGAGTCTCTAGTTGAGAATTCAAAATATCATTACCCTAATAACTTATAACCTATAACTAATAACAGCGCTTACGGCTGCCTGCTGCCCGCTGCCGGCTGCCTACAGCATTCTCCCTACTCTCATGTTGATCGGCCAACGAACCCGTTTTTCGTCCTCTAGCCGTCCCCATACTTGTTTCAAATCTCTCGCAAAGCCTTTGAGGGGATTAGCTTTGTTCTGTTCTTTGAATTTCTGTATAGACGACCATGTCCCGATGTAGCCAAGCAGATGGTCCAAGCTCCAGTTGGCCTCCATGCTAAATGCTGGTGAGGTAAACTCCTGGAACGGAAACGGTATCGATCGGTAGCCATCGTCGACCAGTTTTCTTTCAGGAGGCCAAAAAGGTCCGACCACATCCACGTAGAACTTATCGATAAGTTCATCAACAGGGGGGGAAATACGAAGCAAACCATAAGACCAGGCTGCGATGACTCCACCTGCTTTCAGGACTCTTTTTACTTCTCCATAGAACTTGTCGAGATCAAACCAGTGCAGTGCCTGCGCCACCACGATCAAATCAACCGCGTTGGAATCGATTTCTGTTTGCTCCGCCGGAGAGACCAAATAGGTTATGTTGCTGTGTAAGATTGCGTTGGTGATCTGCTTTTCGCTAGCGTCGGTGGCGATGATCTCATCAAAGTAAGGCGTCAAGCCAAGAGCGGCCTGGCCGCTGCCGGTGGCACAATCCCAAGCTAGTTGATGCTCAATGGTGAGCTCAGCAAGATATTGAAATAGTGGACCAGGATAGTGTGGTCTGTACCTGGTATATTCGGATGCTTGTTTCGAGAAGTAGTCTTTGAAGTTCATCTATTCAAACTTATAGTGCTTTCTCACATCCTTGCGTATTTTCCAGGTGCATGACATACCTTTGGGAAAGGTCACAAGATCACCCTTTTTAATCTCCACCGGATCTCCACCTTCCGGAGTTACAATGACATCGCCCTCTAAAAGGTAGCAGGTTTCCTGGGCATCATATTGCCAGGGAAATTCGGAAACCTCCTTGGTCCAGATCGGCCAACTTGATACGCCCAAGTTTTCTAAGAGATCCTTACTGGGAGCATTTTCGACTTTGATCTCACTCATTTTCTGTCTCCTCTGGTTGAGCTTGGATAATACAACTGGATGTGAGATGTGTGATTCAACTTCTTTCCGGTGAACTGGTATCCCCCACATCTCACATCTCACATCCTTTCGCAACGCTATGCGCTATGCTCTATGCGCTATGCGAGTTGTTTCGATGCTTTCTCGCGCGCTTCATCTAACCTTGTTTTCAAGTACTGCAAATAGTTTTCATCCCACTCTTCTAAATCAAAGCAGTATCCATCCTCGCCGAGCAGCCCCAGGGGAATCAGAACCCCTTTTTCCTCCGGGTCGGTGATCATATCGGGGTAAAAACATACTGAAAGCCACCTATTTTCTGGATCGTCGTCGATGACGTCCATAATCACGAAAAGTTCCCTTGTTTTCTGCAGCCTATCCCGTACCCGCAGTGAGTAACTCACGCCTGGCCTAGCTTTAAAATCAAAGCTAAGATCTCCTTTATCTTTGATATGATCTGTCAGCCTGACAAAACTCTTTTTAACCTGCAGAGAGTTGTCTTCCCAGCCGGCAAGAAATGTGTCGAGTTCCTGTAGCATAGATTGACTTCCCTACCCTCACATATTGACATTTGCGCAGCTACCAGGACAATAATGGTCTGGCTAGATAAGTTCTTTGATCATAATCACGCAACCTACCATCTCGGAGGGCAACAACCACCTCTTTTGTCTCTGTGGCTTGTATCCCGCCATCTCATAAAAGCTGACCGCGTTCAAGGACGAGGTTATGCGAAGCAGTTTTAAGCCTGAGTCCACCGCCTCTTTTTCGAGGGCCTGTAGGATTTTTATTCCCACACCTCGCCTCACATGGTCAGGATCGACATATAACGCCTCTATTTCGCCGTTTTCCTGGTTGAGGTTGCCGAAGCCGAGAATGCTTGCACCGGCCGCCGCCAGATAAAATGGTCCTTTTCGGATTGCCTCTTCGTATCGACTTGGTTTGAGAACCCCAACCCAGGCTTGGATTTCTTGCTTTGAATAATGGCTCTTGCAGACTTCCTTGATTGCCCGAATATGGACACGCCAAATTGATTCCTTGTCATCTTGCCTGGCTCTACGGATAGTGATCATGTCAACAAAATCATTCTCAAGGGTCATCTTTACCAACCCTTTTCTTTGACCTCTTCCAGCGGGGGGATACCGGCTCGTCCGCCCAACTCTAAACTCACCTCGGCAGCCGCCCACGCAGCAAAATCGAGACACTTGTCCACTTTCCAACCTTCAATCAAACCATAAGTAAAGCCGGCATGGAAGACATCTCCGCAGCCCGTGGTGTCAACCGCCTCCACCGGATAGGCAGGCCGTTCAATAATGTTGCCCCCCTCCAAAGCCACGTAACCTCGCGGTCCCGTGGTTACGCCAACAACTCGAGGACCGAGTTCCGCCAGCTTGTAACAAGCATCCAGCGGCCGGCCTTCCCCAACGAGGGCCTCAGCAAAGGTTTCAGATGCCAGGAAATAATCGCTAACCCGGGCAATTTCAAGCGTACCCTCTCGTAGGGAACCAGCATCCACGACAACCTGAACGCCCGCCTCCTTGGCCGTTTTACAAGCGGCAAGACAGGACTCGGTAAAGAGTCCATCTACGTGGAGCACCTTGGCCTTGCGGATAATGCTGTGATCGATTTCATCAGGCTCAGGGGGTGGGCCTGTGGGCCGTCGCCAAAAAATGGTTCGCCTTCCCAACCCGGGTTCAGCCACAATAAAGGCGAACTGAGAATCAAACCCCTTTCTGACCAGGACACCGCTGGTATCTATCCCTTCTTTGTCCAGTGATGCCTTGATCATGGCGCCAAAAGGATCATCTCCCAACACTCCCGCAAAGGCACAGGAGACTCCCCACCGAGCCAATGCAACTAAGGCTGTGGCCACGGGCCCGCCACCCTCGATAACCATATCGGCAAACTCACATTTCACATCAGCTGGGGGATAGTTGTCCACTTTACCGATGTAGTCCAGAGAGCACTGCCCCAGGCCATAAACTTGAAAAAACCGTTGTTTCATTTTGGCATAGACAACAGATCAACTTTCTTTAAACCGATTGAGATCCATATCCTTTATCACCCTATCCGGATAAAAGATGCGGCCATTCATAACGATATAAACGCCAGGTGGCAATAACTGAACTGCAGCAATTGCTGCACCAATATTGAAGGGCGCATCGCTTGATTTAGATCTCGCCGGTTCGACTGCTCCTGTAAGTACGATCACCTTGTTTTGGATAGGTTGGAGTGTCTTAGCGGTCTGGATGATTGTATCGGTACCATGAGTTACCAGAATATGCTGATTAGGCTCGGATTCAATTTTGTCGAAAATCAGTTGACGGTCATCATCTGTCATGTCAAGACTGTCTTTCTTTAGTATGGACTCACAGTCGTAGTCGAAAATGACATTCGCTTCTTTCAATATCTCGCCAACCTTAGGATCTCCAACCTCATATTTACTTTTCTTGTCAAAATAGACTTTATCTATAGTCCCTCCCACCGTAAAAACCTTAATTTTCGACATTTTCTTCATGCTAAACTCACAAATAGGGGACGTCCCCTATTTTTAATAAAATTTCTCGAGTTGACCTTTGCCGCTCCCCGCGCAGTGTTTGGCAGGCTCAGTCCCTTTGATGAAGGCGGCCTCAGCCGCATCCTTGCAGTCTCCATTTGCAAGGAGACCACTTCGCACATCCATCCGGACCAGGGTCACCGTTTCAGGCTTTACGAAGTCTGCTGCGGTTGTTTCAGGTAGCACCTTTCCCATCACCTCTCGCCAGATGGGAAGTGCCGCTCGGGCGCCGGTCTCTTTATGGCCTAGCGGTCGACCGTTGTCATTTCCGACCCAGACCCCGGTCACAACTGCCGGCGAGTACCCCACGAACAGGGCGTCTCGGCTCCTTTCAGTGGTACCGGTTTTTCCGGCCAAAGGGTAAGCGAGATTTCGGGCTCCTCTGCCCGTGCCCCGCTGGATTACCCCTTGCAGCATATTGGTCAGGATGTAGGCGGTCTCTTGGCTAATCGCCACCCTACTTGCAGAAGCCGCCTTCCATATAGACCTACCGTTATGATCCAGAACCTCAGCGATGCCTGAGGGCTCAACCCATATTCCGCCATTTGCAAAGACTTGGTAGGCAGAGGTCAGATCCAGAAGGGTTACCTCAGAGGTCCCCAGAGCGAGGGAGAGGCCGGAATGTAGCACGCTCGCAATTCCCAGGTGACGGGCGAAATCAACCACCGGACTCGGGCCCAGTCGTTCCAGAAGTTTTATTGTCACTATGTTCTGCGAAATCTCCAGCGCTTTTCTGAGGGTAATCTCGCCCTCAAAGCGACCCGAATAATTTTGCGGCTGCCATAGTTCACCACCGGTCTGGGGATAGGAAACCGGCGCGTCCCAGATGAGATCTGCCTGGGTGTAGCCCTTTTCAAGGGCATAACTGTAGATAATGGGCTTGAAGGCCGATCCCGGCTGGCGGTAGGCTTGGGTGGCACGGTTGAACTGGCTGATCTCGTAGTCGCGTCCACCTACCATGGCTCTGATCATCCCCGTGCGAGCATCCAAAACCAGCACCGCACCTTGTGGTCGCTCTCCTTCTTCGTACTCATCCCGGTGACGGCTCTCGAGCGCCGAAAGACCTTGTTCCAACGCTTGTACAGCCACCTGTTGCCAATTCTTTCTGAGTGTTGTCTGAATGGTGAGACCCCCTCGATAGAGGAGGTTTTCGCCCAGAACTTCTTCCAAGCGAGGGCGAATAAAAGAGATAAAATAGGGAGCCTCTGCTCCTGAACTGGAAGAGAATGCCAGCTGTATGGGTTCCTCGACGGTCGCCCCATATTGCTCATTATTTATGCGCCCGGTGTCCAGCAGGCTTTTGAGAACCGTTGCCCGGCGAGCCAAGGCTTTGTCTGGATTGACCAGCGGAGAGTACAGGGTGGGCCCTCTGGGTAAGCCGGCTATGAGAGCGCACTCTGCCAGGTCCAGCTCCCAAACGTGCTTACCAAAGTATCGGTTGGCTGCAGCTTCCACCCCATATGCGCCGCCGCCCAAATATATTTGGTTCAGGTAAAGGGCGAGAATTTCATCTTTGCGATAGCGCCTCTCAATTTGAAGCGCCAATATGGCCTCTTTAAGTTTACGAGTTAAGGTTTTCTCGGGGTTCAAGAAAAGCACTTTGGCTAGTTGCTGGGTAATGGTGCTGCCTCCCTCCTTGAGACGGCCCGCCCTAATGTCCTTGACAATAGCCCGGGCAATACCCCGCCAATCTAGACCAGCGTGTTTATAAAAACGTCGATCTTCTACCGCAATGACCGCCTGTTGCAAGTAAGTGGGGACCTCCTCCAGGGCGACCGGAACCCGTTTTTCCACGAAGAATTCGCCGATGACCTCACCCTCTACCGAGAAGAGCTTGGTCACGGAACTGGGGCGGAAATTCTCAAGCTCCTGAATGCGGGGAAGATCATGGGTAAGCGTCAAGAAGACCCCCAGCGCTGAGCCGCAGACGATTCCTCCAAGGAGAATGATTCCTGCCCAAATGAGCGAACGTTTTTGTTGGGGGCGACGGATTTTCATGAGACTTCTCACTTGCGCATAGCGATAGATAGACTAGGCACTAGGCAGTAGGCACTAAGCACTGAAAACAGACTATTCAGATATTGTGCCTAGTGCCTAGTGTTTTCTGCCCGCTGCAGGCTGTCTGCTGCCAGCTTCAATAATATAAGTTACTTCTGGCAATTTGGACAAAAGAACGTGGCCCGGCCGGCCAGTACCTCCCGGACAATGGTGCTGCTGCAAGTCTGGCACCTCTCTCCTTTACGGCCGTAGACTTGCAGTTCACACTGAAAATAACCAGCTTCACCACCACTGTTTACATAATCGGAAATGGTGGTGCCGCCACAGGCGATGGCTTTCTCCAGCACCTCACGGCAGGCCCCAACCACCCTGTGCCATTCACGACCATTTAGGTTCCCCGCGGGATAGGTGGGCCTGATGCCAGCCGAAAACAGAATCTCATTTGCGTAAATATTGCCGATCCCCACCACCACCCTCGCGTCCATGAGGAAGTTCTTGATGGGTCTAATCCGGCCTCGAGCCTGCTCCATCAGGTAATTACTCGAGAAATCGGGATCCAAAGGCTCGGCCCCCAGACCGGCTAAAATTTGTAATCCCTTATCCTCCTCTGGGACCAATACCTGCACTGAGCCAAAGCGGCGCACATCATTGAAACGGAGTTCCAACCCACTGTCCAAGAAAAAGCGGAGGTGGTCGTGGACGGCTCTGGGGGTCCCATTGGCGAACAAAGCCAGACGACCGCTCATACCGAGGTGCAGTATCATCATAGCCCCATTGCTCATTTCAACCAGCAGGTACTTGGCGCGGCGATCCACAGCCTTCACTCGGCTGCCCTGCACCCAGCGTTTGAGCTTGAACCTGGGAACGGGCAACCGGAGGCGGCGATTACTGATCACCACTCGCTGGATTGTACGGTCCACCAGATGAGGAATCAGACCCCGGCGGATTACCTCCACCTCGGGAAGTTCAGGCACGATCAATCCTTTCGCAAAGCGCATAGCGCATAGCGTGAAATACAGTGAACGGTTGCAGGACCATGTCTTAACCCGTTTTCCAGTCACCTCTTACTGTTTACCAAAACGCTATGCTCTTTGCGCTATGCGCTTAGCGCCTTCTTGGCCGCTCCTCCAGTGTCAGCAGCACCTGTTGACGGTAAGTACCGCCTCGGTAAACGTCCAACTTGATGACGTCGCCCGGACGCTTTTCCTTAATAATCCGGATGAGGCTGTCAGCATTCTCAATGGACTGACCATCGGCTGCTACCACCACGTCACCGCCTACAATTAGAATACGGTTACCCAAACGAACTCGCCGGTCGCCACCCTGTAACCCTGCATTATGAGCTGGGCCGCCCCGGACAATCTCGACAATAAGGGCCCCACGTTCAGTCTTGAATTGAAGTGCCCGAGCATCACCGGGCAGTAAGGTGGTGACGCTCGCGCCTATCCAGGGATAGGCATAATAGCCTCGGGTAATGAGGTCCGGAATGATCCGCTTGGCCGTATTTACCGGGACAGCAAAGCCAATGCCCACCGATGCGCCGGTGGGACTAAAAATTGCTGTATTCACTCCGATCAGTCTGCCACTGGAATCAAGCAGTGGGCCACCTGAGTTTCCTGGGTTAATGGAGGCGTCGGTCTGAATAATGTCCTCCATGAGCGTAGCGTTCTCTGCTCGCAAGGTCCGCGCTAACGAGCTGATGACCCCAGTGGTGAGCGTCTGTCCCAGACCAAAAGGGTTACCAATGGCAAGGACCTTCTGGCCCACCAGCAACTGATCCGAATCACCCATGGGGATGACGGTCAGCTTGCGCGGCGGCGCATCTATTTTGATCACTGCCAGGTCATTGTCAGGATCGGTCCCGACCAGCTTTCCCTGCCATTTGCTGCCGTCTGCCAGGGTCACTTCAAGACGCCGGGCCTCCTGAATCACATGATTATTGGTGAGGATGTAACCATCTTTATTAATTATCGAACCTGAACCTGCTCCCTGACGCGGCACGATGTTGAAGAAAAAGTCTCGCTCTACCGAAATGGTGGTGATGTTAACAACCCCCGGCGCCGCTGCTCTATAAATATCGATGTTGTTTTGCTCTTCTTCGGTGCTAGCAAGGCTGCTGGCTCCCTGAAGCAATAAGAGAGTCACAAATATACTGACAAAAGCCGCTTTCGATAGCTTCACTCTTTTTCCTCCGCACCAACCTAGTTTTCTTGTCATTAGCTCATTACGCTTCACTGTCAAATTAGCCTGGAGCATAGAGCACGGAGAAGCTGGCAAGTCAACTGAATTACCCTATGCCCTATGCCCCATGCCCTATGCTAACACTGCCCGCTGTCTGCTGTTCAGTGTCTCATGTCGCGCGGCTGTAAACGTCGCCAGAACCACCAGATGAATGACCCCACCAGTATCACTGCGATGATCCAGCTCAAGAGCTTGGGCCAAATGGAAACCAGCCCCGGTAGGATATTCCGTACTGTATCCGAGGGTATGGCAAAACTAATGCCTACACTGGTGCCTGTTGGACTGAAAATAGCCGTGTTGATGCCGACAACCTCACCGTCGGAATTGATGAGTGGCCCGCCAGAATTGCCCGGGTTAATTGCAGCGTCCGATTGAATGACACCGCGGATCACCACATCTTCGTTGATCCGAATGTCGCGGCCCACTGAGCTAATGGTTCCAGTAGTCAGTGTCTGTCCAAGGCCAAAGGGGTTTCCCACTGCCAATACTTTCTGACCCACATACAGTCTTTTTGACGAACCCAGCGGCAAAGGCTTAAGCTGCCCCTTCGATGCATCGATCTTGATCACCGCCAGATCATTGCGGGGTGAACTACCAACCAGTCGGGCTTTCCATCTACTGCCGTCGGCCAGAGTCACCTCCAAATGGCTGCTGTCGCGGACCACGTGGAAGCTGGTGACTATATGTCCCCCGTTATCTATGACAACCCCGGAGCCACTCCCTTCCGTGGGTACCGGATTGAAAAAGAAATCACGCTCGATGCTGGTGCTTGTGACGTTCACAACGCCAGCGGACACCTGCTGAAAAACACGGATGGTGTTCTTTTCGCTGCGGGTGAGGGCTGTCGCCCTCTCACCTCCACCAGCAAAAAATGCAAGCATCCCTATAATGAACAGCAGCCGCAGTCTTCGGCCGGGTCCACTTTTCTTGGCTCCCATTTTCTGTCACCCCTAAAAGATAACCAGCCGCATATCAGCGGCCGGTTTCATCATAAGTGGTTTTCCCCATGATGGCCAGAGTAAAAATTGGCCGATCACTCGGCTAGCCTCTGAAGGCCTTATTGTTAGGACGCTATCCGGATGGAATCCGAACCGTGGCCTCCCTGTCGTATTGTCGGTTAAAACTTCCCGGTTAGAGCATACCACCAGGTGCCCAGGTATTCGTAGATTGCCGCGTTGGAGTTGGCCAGGGCGCCAGCCGAGGGGAAGAACCGCAGGGGATCGTGCTCTCTCTTGTGGACCTTGAAATCACAAGGGGCTGGCAAAGGCTTCATTTTAAGCGCCCTGAAAACCCTGAGGGATCGGTCCATGTGGGCGGCGGTGGTGATCAAGATAAGGGGACGGGTCAATTTCAATCGTTGGACGGCTGTGGCGTTCTCATAGGTGTTCCTGGACTCACTTTCGATCACAATCCGTTTCTTCGGAATCCTCAGATTGAGAAGGAGCTCTCGCATGATTTCCGCTTCTGATACCTTGACAAAAGGATTTCCACTGCCACCGGAGATCACGATTTTTGGTTGATCCATGAGGTGATAAAGCCGGACCGCTTCCAGAAGCCGCTGGATGGAGCCCTGGGTTAACCGGCTCGATGCTGGAAGATCGGCTGTGGCGAATGCACCGCCGCCGAGCACCACCAGGGTGCCGGTCCGGGGCAGTTGCTTGGCTGTAATCGTCGAGTGGCCGGACTCCAGAGGAGCCAAGAGCAGGTCTGCTGTTGGTGAGATACTGAGAAGATAGAAGAGCAAAATGGACAGGCCCAGCATCACTCTACCCAACCTTTTGAACCGTATCAGGCTGAGGATAAAACTGGCCAACAAGAGAACAAAAATGCAACTCGGGGGTAAAATCAATTGTTTAATAATTTGGTACAAAGCGGTCATGTCAGCCCTGACTATTTACATTAACAAGCTGAAGTTTTCAGATCCAGCCACTCTGAGTTGGACCGGAGTGGACCAATTGCACCGCGTCATTTAGTCAAGTGTCCTGGTCTCAATAGATCATTGATCGTTTTGACCGGATTGAATGTCTCCTCAGGAATCTCCACGAATACCGAGTTCCAGTAGGCCATTCCGCCATTCCATAGGCCGGGTAATTCCAGCACCTTCAAATCCCTGCCATTTTCGGTTTTTTGGGTTACAAAAACCGCCTCAGAATTGGCAAATTCTGCGAGATTGAAAGGTTGACCTTGAAAATCACGTAAGCCGCAAACGATCTGCACTGGACTGAAATGGGTGGATGCTTTTAAGATTGAAGTCTGTTCTGGAGAATCCTGGTCTATTTCGGCGCTCTCAACAATCTGAAGACTTAATCTGCCAGAATGATCTTTTACCCAGAAGGGGCCGCCACCCGGTTCTCCCCTGTTTATTACCATGCCGCAGACCCTCAAGGGCCGGTTCAGCAACCGGAATAGTCTGGACGCCTTTTCCGTATCACCACAACGCGAGAATTCTTCGGCGAAAGAAACATTGAGATGCTGGGCCGCAAAATCGAGCACATCTTGCAAGTCATTCGCCCCCACCGACCCAGAGTCAAGCAACCGGAGATAGCGGAAGATAGTATCTTGAAGCTCGAGGAGCATCCCTGCGAGCATTCTCTGGTGGAGGACAACAGGATCCCGATGGTCATCGGTCACAACGTTGTCGATGTTCTTGATGAAAACGATATCTCCCTGGTATTGATTTAGGTTCTTTAAAAGAGCGCCATGGCCGCCCGGCCGAAAGAGGAGGCTACCGTCGGGCCGCC
This sequence comes from Deltaproteobacteria bacterium, assembly GCA_020347625.1. Taxonomy (GTDB): domain Bacteria; phylum Desulfobacterota; class Syntrophobacteria; order BM002; family BM002; genus BM002. Next base: position 726,642 of record CP070735.1, on the reverse strand, counting down.
GAAATGGACGGTTATTTAAATCAACCGCCAAAGTATTCGTTGCCGGGCTTTGTACCGAGAAGCTGAGTTCGTACTGCACCCCAAACCGTTCAGCATGATTTGCCGCTACCGCCTGACCATGGTTTTCAACCGCTGCTTCAATCTCCGGAGACACGGTAAAGTGAACACGACAGCGGTGCGCAGCATCTCGCACCGTGTGAACTGACTCCACCAGGTGTTCCTCCAAAGCGGTGCGAGTGTGATCAGAATAGCGGTGAAAAGGAATCAGGGCTTTAGGAAGCAAACCATAGTTGAGCCCCCGCGGTTCCAGCAAAAAGTCCAAGAGTTCGGTACAGTCTCCCGATGCCAGTTGCTCTTCTAAAGAGAGACCCGCTTTGGCCATAACCCTGGACAGTGGGTCGAAAAAGGCAAACTCTCGCAGGGACCCGATAAAAAGTTTGAAGTCACGGTAATCACTGTCTTTTTCGTCAGCCCCTTCGGCAATCTTACCCGCTGTGACCTGGCCCAACCGATTCTGGATGCGCTGAAGAAAGGCAAACATTCTTGTGGCCGCGCCGGAGGCTGGCAAAAACTCAGCCAGGCGACCCTCAGCGGCTGCCGTTTTCCATCTGGTTAGTAGACGCTCTTGCTCCACAGTCTCCAGGTCAACAATACCGTCTCCCAGTGTACATGGCCGTATTAGGTGCGGACGCTGCGGACCTTTTTCGAGGATGGCCACCTGCTTCTTCGCCTCACCCTCTGTGATCCCCAATTGTTCCATCTGCCTCAGATCTGCCTCAGTAAATAGATTCTTGGTCATGGATACCAACCTCTTGTTTTCACACATAAATCAGGAAATCTGCCTGCTGCCTGCTGCCTGCTGGCAGCTAAATAGACGCTCTGCGCTATGCTCTATGCGCTTTGCGAAAAACTAGTTGCCAATGGGACGTTTTTTTGTACACTGGAATGAGGCGTGAGGTCAAATAGAGGGAAGATTCTCAGCTAAGGAAACATGTTTCACCCGAAGCTCTTTTCCCATTTCGGCACCGAAACCTCCAGATCGACCGTATGGAAGGAAAGCAGAATGGACCTGAAGGCATTCAGGGAATATGACATTAGAGGAATCGTTGGAACTGAGATCACTGAAGCTGACGTCACTCAGCTGGGCCGCGCCTTCGGAACCTACATGGCACGCCAAGGAAAAAGCCGGATTACCATGGGACGCGACGTCCGGCCCAGCTCTGATTTATTTCGAGAAGCTTTACTGGCAGGAATGCTGGACACAGGTCTCCATGTGACTGATTTAGGTGTCTGTCCGACGCCGGTATTTTATTTTTCGGTCCATCATTTGGTTGCAGAGGGCGGCATCATGATTACCGCCTCGCACAACCCGCCGGAGTACAACGGGTTCAAAATCTGCAATGGGGTCAATACTATTTTCGGTCAAGAAATTCAAAGGCTGCGTCAGATAATGGATGATGGCGACTTCGTTCGTGGGCAGGGCACCCTGGATTCCTACGACATTGTCAGGCCGTACCACAAACACATACTCAATGACATCAAGCTGGAAAGGCCACTTCGAATCGGGGTGGATGCTGCCAATGCCGTTGGCGGCCCGGTGGCTGTGCCCCTGTTCCGCGCCTTGGGGTGCGAAGTCCACGATCTCTATTGTGAACCAGATGGCACCTTCCCCAACCATGAGCCTGATCCCACAGTGGTGGAAAACCTTCAGGATCTGATCGCTCTGGTAAAACGTGAGAAACTGGATGTGGGAGTTGCGTATGATGGCGATGGCGACCGTATTGGCGCAGTAGACGATAAAGGTCAGGTGGTATATGGCGATCGGCTCATGATCATCTATGCTCGCGACATTCTCTCCAAACGTCCAGGTGCCACCTTTATCTCGGAAGTGAAGTGCTCGAAGACACTTTATGAAGATATCGAAACGAGAGGTGGTAAGGCGATCATGTGGAAGACCGGTCATTCCCTGATCAAGCGCAAAATGAAAGACGAAGATGCTGTCCTTGCTGGAGAAATGAGCGGTCACATGTTTTTCGCCGATCGATATTTCGGCTTTGACGACGCCATTTATGCCTCCTGTCGACTCCTGGAGATTCTTTCCAAAACGGGTAAAACCATTGCCGAACTACTCGAGGGGGTCCCAGAAACAGTGGTCACGCCAGAGATCAGGGTGGACTGCCCCGATGAGCTCAAGTTCTCCCTGGTGGAAAAGGTAAAGGAGCATTTCCGAGAGAAGTTCTCCGTGATTGATATTGACGGCGTCCGCGTGCTCTTTGACCACGGTTGGGGCTTGGTGCGGGCCTCCAACACTCAGCCAGCCTTGGTGTTACGATTTGAGGCAGAGACCGAACCACAGTTACATGAATACCGAGAGACGGTTGAAGAAGCAGTAGCTAGACTTCGCGATTAGCGCAGGACATGGCAGTCTAAGAAATTCACACTTCTTCATATTCCCATAATACCCCATGAAAGGAGATAGCCATGAAACGAAAAGCTTCATACAAACTCCGAGTCACCCGGAGGGAGAGTCTCTATGTGCATGATGAGCCCGATCACACCTTGATGATTCTGGAACTGGAGGGTGAACCCCTGGAGTACGAGGTGGGGGTAGCAGGTGAATTTGTATCTCGCCGCAGCATTAATTTCCACGACCGAATAAAGGGCACGGGGCCCATGCAAGGTTATACCATAACCAATTTTCAGTATGGTTCGGTGTACAGTCGTTTAGAGGGCCATCGTGACGGTAGTACTAAAACCAGCACCGGGACCTGGAAAACGTATAAAGGAACAGGCAAGTTGGCTGGTATTAAAGGAGAAGGCTCATTCAGGGTAACCACGGGAGAAGGCTCAAACGAGTACATTTTGGATATGGAAGGCGATTACGAACTTTGATGCAGTTGGCAGCTGGCAACAGGCAGCGCTGTTATTAGTTATAGGTTATAAGTTATTGGGGTAATAATATTCGGAGTTCTCAACTAAAGACTTACGGTTGAATCTCCCAAGTAACCAAGTAACGTATAACTAATAACGTATAACGTTATAAGCCCTGAGCCTTACGGCCTATGCCCTGTGCCTTACACCTTCTCTGAAGAATTGGCGCCTTCATACTGGCTGATAATATGGGCCAGGTCAATCCTCACGGATTCAATATAATCAACATTGCCAGTAATGGCGTAATTGTAGGTGGGTTCATACCACTGGAGTTGGGTTTGCTTCTTGATATACGGTTTCAGGATAAGAAATAAGTCATGCAGTTCCAAGCGCAGCTTGTTCCTATCCTGGTAATCCTCATAGCTTTGATTCTTGGCATGCTCACCATATAGCCGATCAAGCTCGACAAATCGGTCTTTTATTTCCTTGCTAGTCATCCACTTGTCCTCTATTTACTCATTGTCGCCGTTGGCAATGAACTCAGACGGTACCCGACCAGTCAAAAGCACGCGGGACCATAAGCCTTGGATTTGCCCTTTTTGCTACTGGTCTCTGTTCCTTCAGGACGAGCCCCCTGGTGCTGCTGAATGGTCACAGTGTTGCCCTGGATGGAAAGCTCCACCCATTTGTAGGCACTATCGATCACGGGCTGGTTTATGGGAAGACGCTTTTTAGTAAAGAAAAGCACTTTGTCTGGCGACCAACGATCAGGGTAGTACTTGCGCCGATCAAACTCGAACTTTTTCGAAAAAATGATGGACTGGACGATGAGGTGGCGAGGCGGCGAGGGGATGGCGCGCTTTAACCGTTTTTCAATCTCTGCCTTTATCCTCTTGCTGAAATCTTCAACCACTACTTGAGACGGAAACTTGTCCCCAGGTGGCGAATTGCCGAAGTTTCTTTTGACCTTGGCCAGACCTTTGAGCACCCCGCGCGCATCCCAAAAATCAAGATCAGTATAAATATGATAAAAACCTTTGCCCTTGGAGGCTAGATCGTAAATGATTCGCGCCATTGCTCCACTTGTAAGAAAATCTGAGATTATTATCCGACCCCAAAAAGGGTGTCTTTATGGGACCACCATCATTAAAATTCTACTTTATATTGCTTTCTTATTCAACTCGAGCTGATAGATTAAACCGCTTTGCGAAACCATCCGATCAATTCGCTAGGTGCCTAGTGCTTAGTGCCTAGTGCCTAGTGCTTAGTGCTTAGTGCCTAGTCTCCAAACCTATAGTAATGGCTATTATTCCCGAGTAGAACTGCTTTGCACTAGGTCTTGCAGTAGCTGAAGATCTACTTCCGCAAAACTCCTTACTACTTTATCGGCCATAGCAAGTTCCGCCGCATTCGTGCTTGTGCTAATGGCTAGACAGCGCATACCAGCGGCTTTTGCGGAAGCTACTCCATTCGGAGCATCTTCGATCACCAGGCAATTATCGGGAATTACCCCCAGTTCCCTGGCCGCAGTGAGATAGATATCCGGAGCCGGCTTGCCCCTGGCTACCTGGTCGCCGCTCAGTACGAGATCGAACAACCCAGCGATACTGAACTTGTCCATAACCAACTCGATTAGCCGCTTCGGCGAAGAGGAGGCCATCGAAGTCTTTACCCCTGAATGACGCACCGACTTTACCAGATCCAAAGCGTATGGGATCGGTTGGAGTAACTCCCGAAAGAGTCCGGCAACCAGCTCGTTGCGCTCTTCAATTACATCGTCCACGCTTTCGCTGAGATTGTAGTGTTCTATCAAAATACCAACGGCCTCCCGGGAGTCACGCCCCATAAGAACTGCTTTCAGTTGTGGCGAGTAGCTCAGGCTCCTCCGGGCCAAAAATTGTATCTCAGCTTCCGTCCAAAGTGGCTCGCTGTCGATAATCACCCCGTCCATGTCGAAAAGTACTGCTTCAAGTCTTTTAGCTGTCGACATCTCTCAACTCGGCACAAAAAGATGAACAGATCAGGGACGCAGCGGCTCAAGGCTCAAGGCTCAGGGCGCAGGGTATATTACGTTATACGTTACTTGGTTTCTTGCGAGATTCAACCTTGAGTCTTTAGTTGAGAATTCCGCATTCTATTCCCCTAATAACTTATAACCTATAACTAATAACAGCGCTGTCTGCTGTCCGCTGCTAGCTGCAATCTGCCAGCTGTATTTCCCTCTGCCCTATGCTAAATAAAAGGGGCGCTCTTTTAAATGGTTCCAGAGAGCGCCCGCTTCGACTAAAATTTCATTGTAATTTACTCAGCACCCTACTCTTCTTTATTCTCGTCCTCCTTGCTCTTGCCGAATTCTTTCTCCATTTCAGCCATCTCCTTGAGTTTGTCATCCACTTTCCGAAACAGAGTTCCCTCTGGATAGGTGCCGTCTTCCTGGCGCTCTCCTGCTTCCATACCGGTGAGAATTTCAATGCCCTCCTCAATGGTGCTGACGGGATAGATATGGAACTTGCCCTTCTCAACCGCTTCCACCACGTCGCGTCTGAGCATCAGATTCTTGACGTTTTTATCCGGAATCATAACCCCCTGTTTGCCGTTCAACCCCTTATGGTTGCAGATGTCGAAGAACCCCTCAATCTTACGGGTTGCTCCGCCGATGGGCTGAATCTCACCTTTCTGGCTTACAGAGCCGGTCACCGCAATTCCCTGATAAATGGGCACTCCGGAGATGGCGGAGAGCAAAACATAAAGCTCGGTGCTGGAGGCACTATCCCCTTCGACCATACCGTAGCTCTGTTCGAAGCAAAGGCTGGCCGACAGGCTCAAGGGCTTATTGTGAGCAAACTTTTCTTTGAGGTAGGCACTCAGGATCATGACACCCTTAGTGTGGATGTTGCCACTGAGCTTTGCCTCTCTGTCTATGTCCACCACTCCTCCTTTTCCAAGGGCAATGGTGGCAGTGATGCGGCTGGGTTTACCGAATTCGTGATCACCCGTCATCAGAATGGACAGACCGTTCACCTGGCCAACTTTGTGGCCGTCCGTTTCAACCCAGAAGACATCCTTTTTGACCAACTCCTGTACCTTCTCCTCGTAGAGGCTGGCACGGAACCTCTTTGTGTCAATCGCTTTCTGCACGTGGCCGCTATCAATGTACTTGGCGTCTTCCAGGCCGGCGTAATAATTGGCCTCCTTGAGCAGATCGCTGATATCAGCAAGCTTGAGAGTAAGTTTCTCCCGATCTCCGGTGACCTCCATGCTATACTCGAGAACCCGTGCCACTCCGTCATTGCTCACATGACGTAGACCTTGATCGACACAAAACTTGGACATAACACAGGCACCCTGTTTCAGATTGTCATCGGTGTTGTCCACCTCGGTGTCCAGGTGGGCCTTGACCTTGAACATCTTCTGGAAGCGATCATCGTAAATGTAGAGCAGTTGGTAGAGATAAGGGTCACCTGTGAGCACCAGTTTCACATTCAACGGGAGCGGCGTGGGCTTCAACGTACGGGTGCTGAAGATGCCATAGAGTTCGCCGAGATCTTCAATCTTGATTTGCCGGTCTTTTATCGCCCGTTTCAGGGCTTCCCATGATATCCAGTACTTCAAAAGGTCCAGGGCCTTCAATACCAGGTAGCCGCCGTTGGCCCGGTGCAGGGCTCCGGGTTTGATCATGGTGAAGTCGGTAAACAATGCGCCAAAATAGGCCTGCCGCTCTATGCTACCGAAGAGATTTGGGTAGCTGGGATTTGACTCGATAATTACAGGTGCCCCTTTGGTCTCAGAATTGTCTATGAGGACATTGATATCGTATTTGCGAAAAGCCACTTCCTTTGGCGGCATCGGCATGGGAGCTGTCGGCTGCTGCTGCTCTGGTTTCTTTTTAAAGTCATCGATATTCTCCAGTATGTCCGCTTGTACCTCTTTGAAATACTCGAGAACATCTTTTTCATCCTTGAACTCCTCCTCCAGGGTCTCCATCAAATGCCCCACGACGTACATCGCTATCTCAGAATCCAGCTTGCTGTGCTTCTCCCTGAAAGCTGCCTCGGCCTTGCGGATCTCCTTTATAGCGTCATTCATCTCTTTCTGCAGCTCATCACTCTTTTCCCTAAGGGCCTTCTTCTCATCATCGGGCAACTGGCTGAGCTGTTCCTGGGACATGGGCTGACCATCCTCGGTAGCTGGAACGATCACCATTCCCACCTGCGAGAACTGGAGAATAAAGCCTTCCTCTTTGGCTTTGCTGGACAATGCATCAATTATTTCGCGCCGCTTCTGCTCAAATCCCTGATGGACCTCGGCCTCCTTGGCACTGTAATCCTCACTGTCGAAGACCTCTGGAATTTTTGCCTGGAGCGTCTGGACAAACTGCTCCATGCTCTTTTTTAGCTCCTTACCTCTTCCTGCAGTAAGACTGAGGTATTTAGGACTATCGGGCTCACCAAAATTGTATACATAGCACCAGTCAGGAGGGGTCGGTTCATCTGTGGCCGTTTTTTCAAGAAAGGTCCTGGCGATGTAAGTGAGTCCGGTCTTGGGCTGTCCTGCAACGAAAATGTTGTAGTCTGTATCTTTCATGCCCATGCCGAATTTGATCGCATTAATGGCACGGTCCTGGGCTACCACTCCTTCCTCGGGTGGGCAGAGGCTTTCGGTATTGTCAAAACCGAGGGAGCCTGGGTCAATTCTGGTAAAGAGCTCCTCGACCGGTACTTCTTTAAACTTTTTGGCTTTGGCCATCATGTTCCTCCTTAAAATATTTGTAGGGGCAAATGCGAGCTGGCTAACACCTCTGCTGGAGTCTTTGCAGGGTTGTTGTTGGTTTGCTGCATGTCACGCGGCGAACAGATCTAATTGGCACACGAGTAAGAGTGCCATATCATAGTCACCCATGGTTTTCCAGCCATTATTCTATACAGAAATACGGAGCAAAGGAAACCCAAACTCCGCCGGCTGCCAATCAAGAGTAACTAACCCATAACCTCAAGTACCACCCGTTTCTTTTGACTGGCACCAGCGGCATTGAGAATGGTGCGGATGGCGTTGATGGTGCGCCCCTCTTTGCCGATTACTTTACCAATGTCTTCCTTGGCAACTGCCAGCTCAATAATTGTGGTATTGCGGCCGCTTCTTTCGGCTATTAGGATTTGATCTGGGTTGTCAACCAGCGCTGTCACGATGTATTCCACGAGCGTTTTCATCGATCTTTCCCCTGTGCTGCTTCCTCCACTTGTCCCTCTGCAATCTCACTGGTTTTCTGCCTCATTCAGCCGCCAATACGGCGAATATAAAAATTGTACCCTTTAGCCAAACTTTGGTCCTTTTGCTGTTTGATTTACCGTTGGTAAGCAAAATTTCTTCGACCAGACGCTAGTCTTCCCAAGGCCAGAGCTCCAGAAGGGTCTCCAGGCTCCGCCAGAGTGAAGGTTCTTCATGCGGCTCCAAAGTGACCGTGGGTCGGATCCCCTTATCGCCCAAGTATTGAAATAGTTCCTCAAAAGGTGCCGTGCCGCTGCCAATGGGTCCGTGCGTATCGCTCTGGCCATCGTTGTCGTGAAGGTGAATCTCCCTGAGATATGGGCCCAGCGCATCAAGCCATTCTGCCAAGGGAGCATCTCCAAAAGCATTCATGTGACCCACATCAAGGCAGAAGCCTATACTTTCTGAAGATATTTTCTCTATCAAGGCCAGAATCATCTCCGGAGTTTTCTCATATACGTTCTCCAGATTGATCAATACATCCATCTCTTCCGCTTGTTTAATGATGGGCTCCCAGGTAGCCAGACTTCCGGACAACCACTCCCGGCGGTGGGTATCGTAACGACAATCATCATAACCCGCATGAAAAACCACACTTTTCGGTCGAAAAAGAGGAACAAGTTCCATGGTTCGTTGCAGCCGCCAAGCGCTCAGTTTCCTGACACGTTCATCCACACCCCCAGGAGCCAGGTCCATGAATGGCCCGTGGAAAGTAACGGTTCTACCCTGCTCTGTGATAAGGCGGGCTACTTCGGTCATGGCCTCCACATCGGAGGTTTCAAGGGCGACTGCATCGAAACCAATCTCCGGGTTGATGCCATAGTAAAGAAACAGGTCCAGATATTGGTCCACTAGCTGCCGATAAGGTGCATTTACCTGTACTTGATCCAGCAGTCTGCCATATTCCTCTTTCAAGTCAGGTGCCCGATCTCCTATTTTTTTCCCCCTGTTCAAGCTCAGCCCGATAAGTACAACTCCTGTAACGAGTTCCCATCCGGAATCAGAGATTCTCGGATGGAGCTGTCAGCATTCAGCCGTCAGCACTCAGCTTAACCTTTTATGTTTATGTATACTTAGCTGAAAGCGGCGATCTTATCATCTTTGAAGTAACACTGGTGATAGTTAGCTTTGCCTGTTGCGCATCTTTGAAAGCATTCTAGCGAAAGGTTTTCCGGAAATCCAGCAAAAATGGTTTTACATCAGGCCGCTTTGGAGCTAACTTGACCGAGTAAACTGAGAAACATCCTCAGAGGCAAGCTGTTGGTCAACTGGAGTAGTGGAGCATTGGAATAATGGAAACCGCGGAAAAGACGGATTGACCTCATGAAACAGTACGTAATCGATCAGTTGCGTGAAGGGGACTTTCTAAAGCTGGAAGAATACCTTGATAGTAATTCCGAAGCTGGAGAATTACCCGGGATTTACTGGATTCCTATGCCGGAACAGCTCTTCGACAAGCTGCAGCGTGAACACGAGGACTGCCAACCATTTTACTTTGCCGTCAACTTAGACCGCCAGTCCATTAGCTTTGAACTGCTGATTCGCACACGAAATCGTTTGCGCTGCGGCTGCATTCAATACGCAAGCCAGAAACAACGAGACTATATCCTAGATTATGCTGATGGGCTGTTTGAGGAGCTGAATCTAATGACTTAATCTAAGGCAGGGTCCAGGGTACGGGGTATAAGGTTCAAGGTAAAATGTAATGTTTGTCCAACATTCTCCCTGTACCTTGGACCTTGCACCTTGTACCTTAATTTTCCCGGATTTTGACTCTTGTGCCTTGAGCCTTACGCCTTGAGCCTCTTCTTATATTTCCTCAGCTTCTTACCTGCTACCCAGTCCGTATTGAGACCCTACCGTATTGCTCTCTGTTGCAATAGCATATCAGCCAGAACCAGCCGCACCATGGCCGTGCAGACGGGCACGATGCGAGGGATGGCCGAGACATCGTGTCTTCCCTTGACCGAAAGTTTGGTTGGTTCACCGTCCTCTGTAATGGTCTGCTGCTCCTTCTCAATGGAGGGGATCGGTTTCACCGCCACGCGAGCCACAATCTCATCACCATTTGAAATACCACCCAGAATGCCGCCGGAGTTATTGGTAAGAAAGCCGGCTGGACTCAAAGGGTCGTTGTTCTCTGAACCCAACATGTTTGCTGCTGCAAAACCGCTGCCGATCTCAACGCCCTTCACCGCCCCGATGCCCATCAACGCTGCCGCCAGCATTGCATCGAGTTTGGCAAACACAGGTTCACCGAGGCCGGCCGGACATCCTTGCGCCCGGATCTCTACCACCCCGCCAACTGAATCGCCAGCCTCCTTCACTTCCTTCAAGCGTTCAATTATACGCGGAACTGCTTCGGCATCTGGGCAGAAGAGCGGATTCTTGTAAACTTCGTCAAAGTCCAACTTCTGGGCGCGAATACCTCCCAAGGCCAGGGTGTAGGACAACACGATAATACCGTGTTGATCCAGTACCTTTTTCGCCACAGCGCCGGCGGCTACCCGTGCCACCGTCTCTCGTCCCGAGGCACGACCGCCTCCACGCTTTTCTCTAATCCCATATTTATGCCAGTAAGTGTAATCAGCGTGGCCGGGACGAAAAAGATTTCGAAGGTGATCATAACTGCTGCTGTCCACGTCTCGATTGCGAATCAGCAGACTTATTGGGGTGCCGGTGGTGCGATCCTCGAAAACACCCGAACAGATCTCCACTTGATCTGGTTCCTTACGCGAAGTGGAAACGCGAGGATCTCTTGACTTCCTCCAAGCTAATTCTTCGTTTATATCTTCAGCCGAGAGAGTCAAACCTGGGGGACAGCCGTCTACCACCGCGCCCAAAGCCGGGCCATGTGATTCACCCCAGGTGGTGACGCGAAAAACGGTGCCAAAGGTATTTCCAGGCAT
>CP070735.1:667128-715497 GCA_020347625.1 Deltaproteobacteria bacterium | reverse complement strand
AGTTGATCATCGCCGACATCGTTGGGGGGTTGAGATCGGGGATGACGTATGCCGGTGCTTCCACAATTAAGGAATTACAGCGCAAGCTTGATTACGTCAGAGTCACGCCAGCAGGAAGAATTGAAAGTATGCCTCACCGGACGCTTTAGTGGAAAAGCCACGCCCAACGGACGTGGCTTTGGATTACCGTAACGCTTAAACTTGATTCCGTGTCAAGCCGCCGAATCAAGCCCCGTTCACACATTCACTGTTTCAGTTTTACTTTAATGGGAAAACAGCTCGATAATTCCTGAAATTCAGCTAACTTTCCCGCTAACCGGCAGTGTTATAGTAAACACAGTTCCCTTGCCCACCGTACTTTCTGCGCTGATGGTTCCTTTGTGTCGGTCAATAATCGCGTAAACCACGGAAAGGCCAAGACCGAGACCTTTACCCTCCTTTTTCGTGCTGAAAAAAGGATCAAAAACCTTAGAGAGATCTTCTCTGGCAATGCCACGACCCGTATCAGTAACTTTTATTTCAACCAAACCTTTGTCCGGAAAAAAAGAACTGTCCAAGGTGAGACTTCCACCATCCGGCATAGCATCAGCGGCATTGAAAATGAGATTGAGAAGACATTGCTGTAGTTGATTAAAATCACCTAATATCTCGGGAATCTTAGGATACAGATTCGTTTTGATTTGAATATTCTGAAGGGTTAGCTTGTATTTGCTCAGCAGTATGCTCTTCTCTAAGAGATCATTTGTATTTACTTCGCTGAATTCCAGCTTGGGTTTTCTTGAAAACGCGAGTAGGTTAGAGACAATGTCAGAACAACGGCTGACTTCACTCCCCACGAGATCAAGATATCTCTGGAACTTGTGTATGTGTTCTGTTGATAGAGAATCTCGGCCTAAAATTTTGATCATAAGCCGAATATAGTTAAGAATACCAGTAAGGGGATTATTAAGTTCATGAACAACACTGGCAGCCAGTTTTCCTAAAGAGATCATCTTGTCCTGGTGAAGATAATTAGCCTGATCCAGAAACTGTTGTTTCAGCCTTTTGACTTTTCGCAGGTCACGAAAAAATGCTACTAAACCAATTTCTTCACTTCCCTGTAAAAGCACCTGTGCCGAAAGCCGCACCGGAATCTTTTCCCCTTTCTTGGAAATTAGGGTCGATTCAGAAAGAAACAGTTTATCCTCTCCACCTAATTCTTCACTATACAACTGATTCTGGAACTTTTCCCACTCCTGAGATGAAAATAGTTGATAAAAAAACATCTTTCCGCATACCATATCTGTAGTATAACCAAGCATTTGTTCCATACTGTTGTTAAAGATGATGATCTTCCTATCGTAATCACACCCAATAATGCCGTCAATCGAGCTTTCGATGAGTCTTTCTTGAAAATTGAAAATCTTAGCCAGCTCCTCGGATGTGTCCATCCACCTTTCTTCCAAAAAGTCGGTATAATCCTGCAGCTTTCTCTGGATGTTGTAGCGCTTCTTTGCTCGCTCCAGTGCCGCCATAAGCGTATCATCGTTTATGGGTTTAGTAATAAAGTCAGCAGCATCAAGTCGGAAAGATTTCAATGCGTTTTCGATTTCATTATAAGCGCTGGTCACAATCACCTCAGTATGTGGATATGCCTTCTTTATGGACTTCAAAACCTCAATACCGTCAATACCTGGCAGGTCAATCTCAGTGATAATAATCTGAAAAGATCCTTCACAACATAACTCGATACCGCTTTCTCCATTCGCAATAGTCAGTACACGATAACCAGCGTCTTCTAAGAAAGCGGACAAGGCCTGTCGAACTTCATCATCTTCATCTATTAATAGCAACTTCCAATCTTCCATTCGTATCATATTAAAATCCTTATTCTTATTATTGTATAATTCTTTTTGGCAACCCTTTAATTCTTGATTAAAAAAACCACAGCAAAAATCCGACCCCGGAGGACCCACCTACGTTGGAACTTCGGTGAGACAAGTCGGCACGGCAGGCCCTGGCTTTGCGTTCATCCCATAGGGGCGTGGTGTCATCCACATGGAACAATGGAATGCCCAAGATCCCGCTGTGCGGGGAGGAATTTGACTTTCGCCCTTATTTCCGCAGATGGTAAATGTTGCGACTGTTCAGCCCAAGTTCGACTCAGGGTTGAAGAACAGGGCTGTCGCTCTTGGTGCTTTCCTGTTTCATTTTTTGTAATGTCTCAATACTTTTTCGGTACAACTGTTCCAATGACAAGATGATTTCTCTTGCTTTGGCTATTTTCTCTCGGACTGCCGTATCTTGTATTCCAGAATATGCGACCTGGATGGGCATCATGCTCGACTTTGTACTTGCTATGGATTGTTCAAATTCCAATATCCTATTACTGACAAAATCCAACTTAAAATCCTCCTTTATCGCTAACACTGCTCCCAATAAATTACCTTCAAAGTACGCGACAGTTGCAACATACTTTAGCTCGCTGATCACATCCAACATAAATCTCTCTTGTTGAGTGATGTTATTTACCTCCTGTTGTACCTTCCTTATCAAGTCGTCTTTTATGTCGAATAACTGCATCGCTTTTTCACCTAACTGCAGCGACAGCAGTATCACAGCAGCACTGTTTGTTTCCAGTCTCTGCGCCGTTTTCTTGGAATAGGTTAATGATGGATTAGTGCTAAGGATTACAACTAGGCCCGCGATTGTCAGTAGCATCTTTTGCATCTTGGTCCAGCCTTTCATGTTTCCAGAATCCTTTCCCTAATGTCCCTGTCAGTAACCTTTTTCTATCTCAATGGTCTGCTGGGACAGCACCAAGTAAAAAATCCAGGCCCACAGGACCTGGCTTTGAGTTGCCCCCCAAGGGGGCTTTAGACGTCTTTTCTTCGCACGGCAGGCAGCTGGAGTAATGGAGTGGTGGAGTAATGGAGTAATGCAAAAACGCCTTAAAGTTGGATCTTTGGGTTTTAGCCTTTTCCAACACTCCAATACTCCAGTACTCCAAAAACGCTGGACATCTCTACCGGCAAAGCCATTGAAACTTGACCTGGCCCACAGGACCAGGTTTTCTTTGCCCAAATAAACGCACTTTTAGCAGGTTACAGAAATTAGGTGAAAGGTGGCAAGAAAAAAAGATAAAGCTGACAAGCCTATAAACAGATGAGTTGGTGAGATCGTTAGATTTATGCCAATTCTGTCTCCAAAGTATCCAGAAACTCGCAGGCCACTTTTCCTACGTCGTATTGGTTCAGCTCTTGGGCGATAAGTTTTTGGTCTTCATCAGAAATTGTTACAAAGCGAACCCCCATCCCACGAGGGGTTATTTCGTCATCATAGCCATAGATATTCGACCAGATTACCTCAGCTTTCACATTCAAAGGCTTTTCTGGAGCATTGATAACCATGTCGAATACTTCGTGCAGCTTCAACGGCTTTCGACAACGAATAAAAGCCCCAGCAGGACTGATATCTTTCGTTTCTCCGTGCATGAGCCCACCGCTAATCTGTGCGGATACAGGCCATTTGAGTTCGGCTCTGGGGCATATGCGCGCCTGTTTCCTGATCATCCTGGCCTCCCCCCATAAGAGTGGTCCAACCCAATATTTCTGCGACCTGGTCCACCTGTATCCAGTTAAATGCAGGATTTATGCCGCAATCCTCTTGCTAAACATTCAGATGGGGGAAGATGTACGAAATTGAACGCGGGGAAAAGGGAGAATATTCCGTTTTGCCAAGATGTATTTCAGGCTCCGTAGATAAAAAAAGTGGTTGGGTTTAGAGAATAAAACCTTTCACCAATGCGGGCGGTGCTCAGGTGTGCTCTGAAACCGCCTTGCCAAGAACATGCTGGTCATGCTCTGGAACGTATGTAAATCTTACACCCATTGCATAGAAGGCATATTTGTCATCAAGAAGAATGTCTGACCAAATCATCTCGCCAGTAGCTAACAGCATTTGGCGTCCAGCAGGTTTGAAAACCAGGCGGAAGTTATCGTCGAGGTCGGGCACTTCAGGACAGCGGATCAGCGTACCAGCGCGGCTGATATTTTGGGTTCTTCCATCCACCGGGCCGTTATGAGTTATCACAGTGACAGGCCATGTGATTTCAGCTCGTGGATGTTGCCGTTTTTCGTTAGCCATCATAATGGCCCATTTTGGCTGGTTTAATTGTTGCGCGGGTAGCTATTATTGAAGCACTGTGCAGGCTGAACAGACTTTTCCAACGGGCAGTGTGCTATCTTATCAGAAACAGCTGATTCTTGGAAGCTGAAAGAAGACAAGCCCGTCGACCTGGCCCAGGAACTTGTACCTCTGGCAAAATTTCAATATTAAAACAAGATATCAACGCTTTACGAAGACGACAAGCATCGCCTCGCTGCGGTGAGTGGGCAGTTCGAAGACCCGATATCTAGTCCAATAAGCTCACCAAAAAAGAAGAAACTTTTCGGTCACTGCGTGCGCAATTACCACAGCTAATAAAAACAATATTGCAATTGTGGCTGCCGCTTTGGAAACTGCTGATTCCATAGCCAACCTCCTACGATTTTTAAGCGGTACAGATAAAAAAACTGTGCCATCAGGACAAATTAAGGTATTATCTAATCGTTTTCAATTACTTATCTCGCTTGCAACTTTGTGGTTTTCCCTGTCCATATGGGTGAGCAAAGTGATCTAGTGTCACAATACTGCCAATTTTCGGGAAGAATTTCTCGAATAGACAGCATGTCAAGCTGGAAACATGAGTGTGGATACGTGACTCCGACTGTTATCTTGTAATCAAATAATATAATCTAGGAAGGAAAAGATTGCCCCTGGCAGTGGGGGAAGGGTAACCGGGAAGAAAGGAGAAAAACATGCTCATGAAGCAGCACAGCCTGATTTTGGTGGTGATCTTGCTGGTTGTTCTAGCGTTCGCCTGCACCACTCCGATGCCCCAAACCCCCAGGAACCCATCGCCACAGGAGGTGGAATGTGTGTCTCAATGTCAGACTGAGCACACAGCCTGCAAATTTAGCTGCCAAGACTTGACGGAAAGTGAACAAACCCTCTGCATGCAAGAATGCGACAGAACATTGTATGCATGCCACCAGCTATGCTTTGAGCCGGAAGAACCCAATACGGCCTCCAGTAGCGAATCCGAGACTAAGTAAAGAATATTTCAGATTGCAGATCGTAAATTGCGAATTGCGTCAATCTACGATCTGCAATCTGAAATCTCCAATCCATTGACCTCTGACCTGGCTCCTTGAGCCATAGCATCTAAGAACCGGAAACCCAAAAACCAGCTTTCCTAAATTCGGACCAACCACGTTGCAAGAAATGAGGTGATCGAAAATGGCCAAAGGAATAGAGACGCAATTGGAAGACCTTTTGGAGAAGTTCCAAGAGAACCGAAAAGAAGCGCTATGGCTGTTGGAACTCATCCGCAAAAGAAAAGAGGAGTTTCCCGAAGAAAGTGATGACAGGAAATACTACGAATCCATAATTCAAAGTCTGGAGGGTGTTCTTAGTGAAGATTGAAGCTCTTTGTCCCGCCTTGGCGGGGCAAAAGTGGGATTTGAAATGTAAGCTAAGCATTCTATCTTAAGCATTAGATCTCATCGCTGCCTCTCGATCCAATCGTGCAGCAAACTAAAGTATATCATGTCCAGTCCTAATCACGTTACTGTTGTCGTGATCTCTGCGCTGCTTTTTTTAGCCCTGGGGTGTGCCGCTCCATGGTCACACAGGTCTGAGAAAGAGAAATGCACAACAGGATGCCGGATTAAGCTCCAAAACTGCATTGGACGCTGTTATGACTGGTACTGGGCTGATGACTCTAGAGCAATGCAATGTGTGGAAAAATGCAACAAGAAATCCGCCGATTGCAAAGAGTCATGTTTGGAACAGGAAAAATAGGAGGCTAATTCAAGCACAAAGAAACAAGTGAAGGAAGAAAATGGCAAGACGACTTTTGGTAAGTCCAAAATTCGGTCAGCATGTAAAAGGTGTGGTCTTGGGTACCCTAAGGTGACTGTTATTATACCGGAGGACGGTCAATTGATAGAGATGCGGTTAAACCCTTTGGTCGTTCTGCTGTCGCTTGGCTCCAGCCACTTTGGAAACTTGCGCATCCCGAGGGATTTAGCAAACTGATATCGAACACATTCCATGTATGCGCCATGACAGTATTTTCTAAGTAATTCAAATTCTGCAGATTTGGGGTTTATTTCTCTTCTGTAAAACCAGCACCCCACACATATGTCACATCGAGGCATTTCCTCATCTCGCCCCTTACCTTAGAATTTGCCGCATCGATCTGAGAAGTCTGCAAGAGGCGTGCCCAATCAACAAGAACGGGAGGTCGTTGACTAGGTTGAAGATCTCACACGCAAAAGAAACTCATTCAACCCGCTCAAAGACGTCCCGTTATTTCGAGGTGGCTTTGATTCTTATTATTCTTGCTCGCTGTAACTGTGCATCTGGTACATATAATTCATATTGTTAATAAAATCTCTTGGTGCCCTTTTTTCAGCGACTCTTATGATTGTTTCACCACTATAATCAAGGAAAAAAATTGATGGGACATATTTCACCTGATAGTCATTGATCAATTTTCTATCCACCTTGTCCACATCTATGTAAATGTTTACCAGCTGCTCAGACGCCTCAGCCACCTCATCATCCGAAAATACCTCTCGAATCATTGTCTTACATGCGCCACACCATTCAGCCGAGAAGATAAGCATGACGGGTTTGCCGGTTTCGTAGGCCTGATCAAGTCCTCTATTGTAATCTTTGACGAACGATATCTTGCCAATCGTCGCTTCCCTGGTTGCACTGTAACCAATGATCAATCCCGAGCCTATGGAACCTACGATAATTGTAACTATGCTTAGAGTAACTACCCACTGATTTACGCCTCCGACGCTAGCTAAAGCTGCGGTCAACTCGGAAGATGGTCTAGATCTTTTTAGCTCACTGATCTTTCTGTTGGCATGTCTAAAATAGAGGTAATTTCCTGTCATAGCGAAAGCTAAAGCAGAAATTAAGCTCGTGAAGGGTATCGCTGATAGAACAAATGCAACCGCGGCCCAACCATAGAGTTTTCTATACAACATCCAACAGGGGCCGAAAAAGAAGGTAGACCAGTTCCAGGTAATTGCGAAAGTATTCGCACCCCCCATGTTGAACTTTTTAAATTTCTGAATGTAGACATTCGCATTGTTTCCAACAAAAGCAGTGAGGTCATCTTCAACTCCCCGCGACTCTTCCCGGATTTCTGGCGATTGAGCTATCTGAGAAAATTTCTTTATGACCACACCACAGCGAATGCACTCCTCGGTTTCTTCCTGCTCAAACTGGCATTGGGGACAGATAATGACGTCAGGCTGACTTGGTTTGGCAACATCCTTTTCTAGCTCTAGTGATGGCTCTAAATCAGTCTGAGGTTCGAGTGCTTCTGCTTTGCAAATCGCCCCAGCTCTCTCGAACGCTTCCACATATTTCACGGCAGTCTGATAATCCACATCCTTCTTTATCGCCAGCCGCTTGCCCGAAAAGAACCGTTCAATACGATCTTCACTAATTCTGAAGAGACTAGCCAGATTCCTCTTCACCTCCTGAACCTGAAGTCCTTCGGCGATCTTTCCCTCAAAAACCACCCGGTAACGACGCCCCGGCATAATCGCCTCCCATGCCACGAGAGTATAGGTGTTTATTGGAAATGCTCGATGGTCATGTTTATCTCCGTCGAACGTGTCTATGCAGATGCTCCGTCCATCTGTAAGCAAACCCGCACCGCCAGCAACACAAGATACCGATTGCCCGCGGCAAGAGCAGGATGGATTGGTTCAACCACCGGCCGATTTTTTTGTCGGTCAAATCATGCAAAATTCATCCCAGAAGCGGGATCACTCTAGGTTTTCTGTAATCGGAGGGGGGTTGAAAATGAGAAAGGGACATTGGTGACCGGGTTGAGTACAACAGAGCAATCCAACCCGGTCACAAACGTCCCCTTATGTCTCTGATCCCAGGGATTCGGCTTCGGCCGCATCCCTGATCTCGTCCGCAAATTCTTCCAGGCATTTCGCGAATGTTAGAGCGTCCAGTTGCTCCAAGTTGAGAGTTTTCTTTATCCTGTAGTGCACCTCACCATGGACCAGGAAAGGAGTCGGACGCTTTGACATGACAGCCTCCAGCTCGAACTCGAATGGACCTTCCGATTCTTTAGGTCCTGGCGATCGCCAAACTGGGTCTCCTTTAAGTTTGAGGACATACATGATATCACCTCATGAAAAGGACCGGGACGGCGCAGAACAGAATGAATGACTCACCCCGGTCAACGACGTCCCCATATTTCTCAGAACATCATAAACCAAGAATAACTTCGGCGATTGCATCAGCGCAATATTCAGCAAAAGCATCGGAGTCCTTAACAAGGATATCTCCACCATTCTTGACCTCGATCTCAGCCAAGCGGTTTTCCTCCAGGTCATAAATGGTGACATCGAGGGTGTCATAATAACCCCAGCGACATTCAGCATCCATGCGCATGAAACCCGAAGCAGCAGCCATGTCCGAAACCAAAGTCATTTGATACTTATTTTTGAGATAGTATGATAGTTTGTCCCGCAACTGCAGGTCACATTTTAAAAGGACGGATTCTTCCGACTTATCAATTTCTTGCTGGTCAGAACTAAGTGCTTTTTCAAAAACATCATATTCAGATGTCAGACGAATGTGCCAGGTCTTAATGCTCGGTATTTTTTCAGAATTATCCCTTGATATTTTGTAGCTTGCACAACCAACCACCAGGAGCACGAGCAAAAATACACCGAGAATAATGTTACAGTGACTTTTCATTGAAATGTTCTTTCACGGAGTTTTAGTTTTTCATAAAGTATATTAGGATTGAGCAAGACGCAACAGAGAAGCATCCTTGCCGACCAATTTCTACTGCCTCTAGCCCACATACAGCCAGGAAGAAAGAGAGGTGTAAGATGGCGAAGAACCCCAGAAGTGGCAAACAGAAGCGCAAGGAAAAGAGAAAAGAGAGGGAAAAATACTGGGAAGAGGTAATAAAAGAACAGGCGAAAAAGGAAAAAGCGAGAAAAGCAAAGGCAAAAAAGGAAAAGGCAAAAGAGGAGGAGGCGGAAAAAGAAGAGGCGGAAGAGTGATAAACCAAGGTCAGCCCTTGAGCAGTTGCTGAGTACATTTACGAACTGTTTTCCACTATTTGACGATTGGCGGAGCGACTTTGATATGAGCGGGCTTCTTACGCTTCTCCTCAGAAATGGCCTCTGTGACCCACGGTAGCATGCTCCCCCTCGTATCATAGAAATCAAAGAACTTGGCAATGGTTTTCTTGGCCAGGTTCAGGGCCGGCTCAAAATCAAGTTCCCGTGCAATCCGAAGATACTCCTGCGGCGTGATGAAGGGGTCTTCTATACTGTGACCATACTGGTCACACCCCATGTGAACACACTTTGCATGGAGTGGATGTCCTTCCTCATACAGTGTTCCAGTCTGGGTGATATACTCTTGGTGTACTTTGCAGTTTTTGCATCCCTCAATCTGGATGAAATGAGGTATTTTTTTCTGTTGTCTGGACATTTGTCCTCCTAAGAGCACCGTCATTCAATTGCTTTACATGGCACTAGCATTATTCATACCAAAAAAAGTAAGAAATAGGCGTACCTGCCTCCACCCTGCCCTAGGGGAAGGCTAAAGGCACAGGGCGTGTGTTAGCCGGCAGCAGACAGCTGGCAGCTGTTCTAACTAAGCACTAGGGACTAGGCACTAGGCACCAAACAGAAGAAATCTCTAGGAAGTAGTTGAAAGGAACTCAATTTTGATTGATTGCTTTTCTCCTGAATTCTGAATTCTGACTCCTGGCTCCTTTCTCTATGCCCTATGCCCTATGCCCTATGCTCCATGCTCTATGCCAAATGCCTTATGCCTCAAATGGATGTGGGTAAGCAGAATCCCACCCGGGTCCATGCGGGCAATTGGAGCAAAGAAAAACCCCCATCGGGAAAGGTAGGCTCTGTGCTGGTTTTCCGATGGGGGCGCGGACACGGCGGGGGTCATTTGGACACCCGCATCTTTAAGCTCTTATTTTATTCCAGGATTATTTCAGTTTGGTCACAAAGGAGTTACATTTTGGCGTTGGATTTTCAGCAGAGCTGGTAATTCGGCAACATTATTTCATTTGTAGTTTTTCCAGGTCTTCGTCAGGTGATCAAGATCGGTTTTGAGCACCAGGCCGTTGACTCCTGCTGGACTGCCAATTCCCGCCTGCAAACTAACATTTAAAAGTTTTCCATCGCCTCATACGCACCCATAAGCCTGTCGCGAAGTAAAAAACAGAGCCTTTCTAAGACATTAAACCCAAGCTTGTTGTTATCAAGCATTATCTGTCTTAAATCCGGACCCTTTATGACCAAAACTTTGGTTGCCTTTCGACAGAACGCCGAGGACAAGAGGGTATGTTTTTCATTTAGAAGTGTGGACCAGCAGCCAAATACCCTCCCTTTACTGAGCACTCCTATGACCACGCTACCCTTGCGGGTGCCCAGGTCCACAGATCTTTCCAAAAAGACATGGCCCTCAATCACAATGTAGATGCTATCTCCCAGATCGCCCTGCCGGAAAATGTGATCTCCCGCTACGTATGTTTTCATCCGACACAGATTTGTGATTTCCTGAATGTTATCTTTCTGGAGCCCCTTGAAAAATTCACAGCCCTTAAGGAAATGCTTAATCTCTGAACGATCCATGAGCGATCCCTTCGCTTCCTCCAGGATGTATGCTGGGCATACAACACCGGGCAAATGACAGCCTCTTCGGATTAGCTCTAGATATGGTACTAAAACTTACAATAACAAAAAAATGAGAAATACGTTCAAGGGCACACCACGAAAACTTGTAGAAAAATGTTTTCAGTTATGATTATGCTGTACTCTCAATATAAAATAGACCAACTTCTGGCAAAACAGCAGAGACTTTCGCACCTCCGCTGTGGTGCCAAATTACATTTGCTTGGTCTTTTTGTATACAACCCAGACCGTCTGGGTATATCTGTTTCTATAACGATCTCCGTGGTAGAGTAGTTTCCTGAATGATCTTGCTGGCCAAGGCTTTGGCTTTTCTGTTGCGAACATTTCCACAACCTCCAAGCACTTCCTCTGAGCCTGCCTTTCAAGAAATTCCTTAGCCTGCGTATAATTAAAAAACCATTTATGTCGGTCCAATGGAGGATCGACGGGCAGGCCATAATGTGCAAACGTGCCAGTTCCCCTTTCAATTGGGCGCCTAGCATCACGCCAACAATTGGGAAGAGAGATGATAATATAATGAGCTGCGACTCTGACTATTTCATCAAAAACCGCGTGCAGATTGTCTAAATGCTCAAGTACGTCGACACATATAACGCATTGGAACTTATCTGACGCAAAAGGGAGCTTGGTGCAGTTTTCCAGATCCAATTGTATGTCAGGTTTTCCAGCCAGATCGATTCCTGTATATTCGATGCCTTCGAGAATGGTTCTAAGTGGTGCCTCAAAGCAACCAACGTCCAGGAGCGAATCGAGAAAATATCTCTGGAACCTTTTTGCAACATACCTGCTCCTAGATTCCCTATTGGGGAAGTGAATATAATCTATTTGCAAATACATAAACTTTCAGTTTTTTTCATTTGAGTTGGATTGGTTAGCCTTAAAGATATTATAAGAGTATCTTAAACTGATACCTGCACCGACACAAACCAAAAAGCCATAGAAGACATAATATCAGTTAGCCCTAATGGTCAGATATCTACCATTCACGGCAGTAATTCGGAAGTAGGTATCGATGGATATTACCTGAATCTAAAGAATGCGCCTCCCCTTTTGACCTTGCTTTCTCCCCATCACAAAACTTTTCGGGACAATAACGTTAACCCTTTATGGTAATTTCACAAACCTTTGCAAAAATACCAAGGACTTGTTATTGGGAGGCTACTATAGGTGTGACGTTGGAAGCAAATGGTGATTTGATAATGGAGTATTCAAACCCCCACTTCATAGGTGCGGGATCTTATAACCTTAAGGAACACCTTTAACCTAAAGCTTCAAACATTCTTTTGCCGCTCATTGGTAAAATTATCTGTCTTGAGCGCACAGTGCTGATAGATTTTCTCTGGCTTGTTGGACATAGGGGCCTCTGTATATGGACCAACCGGGATGTCACTGCACCGCGACCGTGATGGTAGAGTAACTCTCAATGTTTAAGCGTTTCTGCCACTCACAAAGTCATGTGCGCCAGGTGCATCCCAAACCGACATCCCGGAGGTCCAGTTCCAGCTGCGCGCTCCTAGCCCCCACCATAGTTTCCCCAGCAGCTGTTACCCTGTTTGGGTCATAGCAATATTGTCGCAGAGGTGCACCGTCCATCAAACCGGCTGCTAGGGCTTAAGTCAAAATGATGCGGTTCGCTCACAATACAAGAAAACTTCAAAATGGAAGGCCGGTGCCCCCAGAGCTCGAATCTCGGATGTTAGGTGTGAGTAAAGCTCTAGGTTATATAAATGAAAGATAGAGTAGGACCATTCGGCGTGTCAAGGAAAAAATATGTTGCTTCTCCCGATACACAGATCAGGCCTTTACCACATTGGCCTGGTCGTTGCGGTAAACGCCTCTGGTGTCTACGATTAAGGGTGCATGGTTTCCGATGAAATCGTAGGGAAAGTCGTCGTGATCCGTTACCAGCAGCACGCAGTCAACTCCTTCCAGTGCTTCCTGGGTTAGCTCCACGGACTCCAGTTCAAAATGGTGCCTACGTTTCGAGGGAAAAACCGGAACGTGGGGATCACTATAGATGACCTCAGCGCCCTTGCTCTGAAGGATTTCCATCAGTTCCATGGCCGGCGACTCACGCGCATCGTCCACGTTTTTCTTGTAGGCCAGTCCCAAAACTAGAACCCTGGCTCCCTTGAGTGACTTCCCCCTCTCATTCAAGGCGTCGATTACCTTGCCCACCACCCACTGGGGCATGGCGGTATTTACCTCACCGGCCAGCTCGATAAAACGGGTGTTGATCCCGTATTCGCGGGCCTTCCAGGTCAGATAAAACGGGTCGATGGGAATGCAGTGTCCACCCAATCCAGGTCCAGGGTAAAAAGGGGTAAAACCAAAAGGCTTGGTTGCGGCGGCATCGATAACCTCGCGAATATCTATCCCCATGCGGTCTGCCACGATCTTGAGTTCATTTACCAGCCCAATGTTTACCGCCCTGTAGATGTTCTCCAGAAGCTTGGTCAGTTCTGCTGCCCGAGTGGATGACAGCGGCACCACCCGGTCAACTACCTCGCCGTAGAGAGCTTCGCCCACCTCGAGACAGTCTCTGGTGGAGCCACCGCATACTTTTGGGATGTTGCGGGTATTGTAGATGGGATTGCCAGGATCTTCGCGCTCTGGCGAGTAGACGAGAAAGATGTCTTTACCGATGACGTGACCAGCCTCTTCAACTCTGGTCCGCAGCTCTTCTTCAGTAGTGCCGGGGTAAGTGGTGCTCTCCAGGCCGATCATCTGTCCGCGCCGCAGGTGTGGCAACAGTGAACTTATGGTGCTACGCACGAAAGATAAATCCGGTTCGCGATGCCTGTTGAGAGGCGTGGGAACACAGAGAATAAGCACATCTGTCTCAAAGGCTCGTCCATAATCGCTGGTTGCAGCAAAAAGCGGCACTACCCTACCCTCTTTTAGCTCAACCTCTTTTTTCAGCCTCTCTGCGATGGCCGCTGAAGGGATGTGCCCGATATAGCTTTTACCGCTGTTAAGCTTGTCCACTTTAACTTCATCAATGTCGAAGCCGAGTACAGCAAATCCCATTTCGGTGAAACGCAGCATGAGCGGAAGTCCAACGTAGCCGAGTCCCACGATTCCAACTACCGATTGACGATTTTTGATTTTCTGAATGAGTTCCTCTTTCATACGAAACCTCACATGGTTCGGTATTCGGTGAACGTGCCTGGCATCAGTTGGCATCAAGGCTGACTGCCCATTATCAGGCTTACTGTCTTAACGCTAAATTGCCACTCTCTGTCATTTTGGTACCGACCTACTGACAGCGAAAGCCAAATGACTTGATTCCACTGGTTGCCACAAGACGTCATCATACATCAAGGCACCGGTTAATAAAAGACTCAGTTGCAGTGAGACACAAGACCGGCACGGGTCAGGAAGTCCCCGGTTGCATTATTGAACGACAGTGGTTATAAATAACCAAATATAACAGACTGGCAGATAATAGAGTCAACTTGTACATAACTTGTCCCTTTGGGCAGGTTGGCCAAAGTTCAGATATGAATGTTTCTGCCCTGTAGGAGGATAGAATGAGGGAACAAATTCAAGAAGCTCTTGATAAAATCCGACCTGCTCTCCAACGTGACGGTGGTGATATTGAGTTGGTAGATGTGGAAGAAGACGGCGTCGTGAGGGTGAGATTGACTGGTGCCTGCGGCGGCTGTCCCATGTCACAGATGACTCTCAAACAAGGTGTTGAGCGTATTGTCAAGCAAATGGTGCCCGAAGTAAAGTCGGTTGAGTCCGTTTAACTCGATTACTTGTGGTACTTTTCCCCCCGCATGATCGTGCAGGCTCTGTAGAGCTGCTCTAATAGTATTTGCCTGCTCATTTCGTGGGTAAAAGTCATTTTTGAAAGAGAAAGCAGGGTCTGGGCCTGTTGCCGCAGTTCATCTGAAAAGCCCAGAACCCCACCCACAGCAAAACATAGCCTACGGCATCCATCTCTCTCCAACCGTTGCCACCAGCGTGCCAGCGCTTCCGAGGACATCTGTTTTCCCAGTCGATCCAAAATTACGAGGTGGCTGCTTTCAACAACCGCGGCTGCCACTCGCTGACTCTCAACCGCCACCACCTTTCCATAATGACCTTCTTTGTTGATCCTCTCGGCACGCACAATCTTTACGGCCACTGGCACATATCGTCGTAAACGGGCAAGGAAGTCCTCGATACCCTCCCGCAGATATGGTTCCCGGGTTTTACCGACAAAGATAATATCAACTTTCATAGCTAAGGTTTCACTGCAGAAATAAAAAACTCTCGATTACCTTTGGGACCCAGCAAGCTAGACTCTACCACCCCTTTAACTTCCAACCCCAGAGTGCGACAGAAACCTTCCAAATCACCTATTACCTGCTGATGCAACTCGGGGTCGCGCACCACGCCTCCTTTGCCCACCTGGCCTCGTCCCACCTCGAACTGGGGCTTGATCAGCGCCAGCAAGCAACCGCCATTTCTTAGAAAATCGAGAGCTTTGGGAATAACTTTCTTTAGGGATATGAAGGAGATGTCAATAACTACCAGATCCACAGGCTCTGGAACTTGTTCGTGCGTCAGATAGCGGACATTGCATCGTTCCAAGAGCACCACACGAGAATCATTCCGGAGCTTCCACGCCAACTGGCCATAACCCACGTCGATGGCATAGACCCGTTTTACCCCCCGCCTGAGGAGGCAGTCTGTGAAACCCCCGGTGGAAGCACCCACGTCCATGGCTACCAGCTGGGCCACTTGCAGAGAAAACTCTTGCAGAGCACCCGCTAACTTGACGCCACCGCGACTGACATAGGTGTCACCTTTGCCGAGGATCTCCACTTCCGTGTCTGGGGCAACGAACTGGCCTGCCTTCAGCGCTTTGCGGCCGTTGATCCACACTTTTCCTGCGAGCACCAATGCTGCGGCACGCTGACGGCTTTCAGCCAATCCTCGTTCCACCAGTAATTTATCAATCCGCAAGCGCTCAGCCATAAAAATTCAGCCTTCAGTAAATACGCTAATTACACCGGAGGTGTCGGGCAAGCCGCTAAAGGCCAACTCAATATAATTATTGACTTTTACTGATTGCTGGTGGCTGACTGCTGATTATAGGACACGGCTTGCTTGGCGTCATCGGTCTCGACCATAGTGCGGGCGGCCTCTGCAATTGCCGCCGCATCGATGTTGCAGTTTGCCCGCTGCACTTGCTGAGCGCTGTGTTCTATAAAATGATCGCCAATGCCCAGACGAACAACACGGACACCCGTGTGGCCCTCTTCAGCCAATAATTCGAGTACCGCACTACCAAAACCGCCATGGAGGGCATTTTCTTCAACCGTAAGTAGACGATTGGTCTGGCGAGCCAGCTGACAGATGAGATTCCTATCCAAGGGCTTGACAAAGCGGCAGTTTGCGACAGCAGCCTGGACACCTTCCTTTTCAAGAACTCTAGCTGCTTCCACCGCTGGCGTCACCCTATTGCCGATGGCAAGAATGGCCAGATCGTTGCCTTCACGGAGCAACTCCCCTTTGCCGATGGGCAGGGTCCGGATCTCACTGTCCATGGCCACTCCCTCCGCAGAACCCCGGGGATACCGCAGGGCCGCGGGACCGTCGTGCTCCAAGGCGGTTTTCAGCATCTTTTGCAGCTCATTTTCATCGGCCGGCGCCATCAGCACCATATTGGGAATATGTCGCAGGTAAGAAAGATCGAAAACACCGTGATGGGTAGGGCCGTCTTCTCCCACCAATCCTCCCCGGTCCATGACAAAGGTAACTGGCAGGTTCTGCAGACAGACATCGTGAATTACCTGGTCAAAGGCGCGCTGCAAAAAAGTACTGTAAATGGCAGCCACTGGCTTGAATCCCTCCAATGCCAATCCAGCTGCAAAAGTCACCGCATGCTGTTCACAAATCCCCACATCAAAGAAACGCTCCGGATACAGGGCAGCAAACTGACTCAAGCCGGTGCCCTCCGGCATGGCGGCGGTTATCGCCACCACCCGATCGTCCTCTTCCGCCAGCTTTACAAGAGTTTGGCCAAAAATCTTGGTGTAGGAGGGCGCCCCCGGCTTTTTCAAAGGCTCGCCGCTACTCACTTCAAATTTGCCCAGACCATGGAATTTAGAAGGATCACATTCGGCGGGTTTGTAGCCCTTGCCCTTTGTGGTTAGCGCGTGCACCAGCACCGGACCCCCGATGTTCTTTGCGTTATTGAAGGCTTCTATGAGCCGCTCCAGTCGATGTCCTTTGATGGGGCCGATGTACTCGAATTTCAGAGCCTCGAAGAGCATACCGGGGGTAAAAAAACTCATCAATGAATCTTCGCCCCGTTTGGCCAGTTGCAGGATATCGTCTCCGACTCCGGGGATACTGCTGAGCACACTAGCTACCTCTTTCCTGATGCGGACTCCGAACTTGCTCGTTCTCTTGCGGCTAAGGAAGGAAGAAAGTGCGCCCACATTGGGGGCGATGGACATCTCGTTGTCGTTTAGCACCACGATAAGGTCGCGCTCCAGATGTCCGGCCTGATTGAGCCCCTCGAAGGCCATCCCCCCGGTCATCGAACCATCACCAATGACGGCTACCACCCTATTTTCATCACCCTTTATGAATTTTCCCGCGGCAAAACCCAGAGCTGCAGAGATTGAAGTACTGGCATGTCCAACACCAAAAGCGTCATATGGGCTTTCGCTGCGTTTCGGGAAACCGCTGATACCCTCATGCTGCCTGATAGTGTGAAATCGTTCTCTGCGACCGGTGATCAGTTTATGGGCATAAGCCTGATGACCCACGTCCCAAATAATTACGTCCCGGGGAGCATCGAATACGTAGTGCAGTGCCAGGGTCAGTTCGACGGCCCCCAGATTAGGCGCCAAATGGCCGCCATTCAGAGCCACAGTACAGATGATTTCCTCACGAATCTCCTCAGCCAGCTGGTAGAGATCCTCAATGGAGAGAGCCTTGAGATCCTGCGGACTGTCTATGCCAGCCAGGAGCGAATTCCGCTCCTGCTCTGACGTTGAGTTGTGCTTGTCCATTTCCGTGCTCAACCTAGAACTCCTTTCTGACTGCGCATAGCGCACACCGTTACTAGGTCCTTATTTTTATGGGTCGCTAAATCTCGTAATAAGTTACCCTGAAATTAAAAATCTTGGTAATGGGCACCAAGCGATTACGAATCAGCAATTATAGCCCCGTGTCCAATATCGCTCCGCTATTTCTTCCTGGTTACGATGTATGATGCCAGGGCCCGCAAGGGGTCGGCCTTTTCATCAAATCCCTCGAGCGCCTCCAGGGCCTCATCTACAATATTTCGGGCTGCTTCCCTTGACCGCTCAAGACCGATCGCCGCGGGATAGGTAACCTTCCCCCTGGCCTCGTCTGAACCTGTACTTTTGCCGAGGACTTCCGTATCTCCCTCTATATCCAGAATATCGTCTGCAATCTGAAAAGCCAGGCCAACAGCCGTGCCGTAACGGGCCAAAGCGGCAACCTTGTCTTCGGTGCCGTTCCCGGCCAACGCTCCCGCCTCAGCCGCCGCAGAGATGAGCGCGGCGGTCTTACGGCTGTGCATCTGTTTAACAGTCTCTAGATCGGCCGGTTTGTTCTGGGAAAGCATGTCCACCACCTGCCCACCCACCATGCCACGGTAGCTGGCCGCTTTGGCAATAACCCGTATGAGCTGTACTGTCCTTTCTGAAACCGGAGTCGTGTTGCCGCTGAGGAGCACGAATGCCTCGGTGAGCAGTCCATCACCTGCAAGAATGGCGATGGCTTCGCCAAAAACCGTGTGGTTGGTAGGCACCCCACGGCGCAGATCGTCGTCGTCCATGGCAGGCAGGTCATCGTGGATAAGCGAGTAGGTATGGATCATCTCCAAGGCACACGCAGCAGCCATTGCATCCTCAACCTCGCCCCCGACCGCCTCGGCTGCCGCCAGGCAGAGAATTGGGCGCAGTCGCTTGCCTCCAGCAAATAGGCTGTAGCGCATGGCTTCAATGACCCTGGCTTCTGGACCCTCTTGTTCAGGCAGGGCAGCCTCCAGAGCATCTTCCACCATCTGACGGCGAGCCTCCAGGTATTGTTTCAAATCGAAGTCAACCGTCATCTTCCTCCTCACTGAATGGGACGGGCTGCACTTTGCCAGCTTGGTCCCTGATCAGCTTTTCCACTTTACGCTCGGCCTCGTCAAGCTTGGTGGTGCAGAACTTGGCTAGCCTTACCCCCTCCTCAAAGGCCTTCAGGGTTTCTTCCAGGGAAAGATCTCCCTCTTCCATCTGGGCAACAATGGCCTCAAGCTTCTGCAACGCCTCTTCGAATTTTTCTTTTTTTCTTGCCATGAAGCCCCCAAAATAAGTTCAACAAGTAATCCAACGTACCTAATTTTTGAAAAAAAAGAAACCGCAATACCATCCGAGTCCAACGAAGGGTTGTTCAGGTCAGTGAAAGAATCCGGTTCCTACCTCACTCGCCTGTCGCTCTCAAAAGAGCGAAGGGATCGACCCGAGCACCTCCCAGTCGAACGCCCCAGTGCAAGTGTGGTCCGGTGGCTCGTCCAGTTGAGCCAGCTAGGCCAATGGTCGCTCTCTTTCCCACCAAATCTCCCTCAGAAACATTCACCTGGGAGAGGTGGAAATACATGGTATATAGCCCCCAACCGTGATCAACAACCACTGCCTTCCCGTGGAAATAGAAGTCTCCCACCAGAACGATCCGGCCATGATTGGCCGACCGCACGGGCTCGCCCACCGCGGCCCGCAGATCCACTCCAGAGTGGGGACTCCTCGGTTCACCATTGAGAATTCGCCTGAGGCCAAAGGGTGTTGTCAGCTTTCCAGGCACGGGGCGTATGAAACTGCCATGCCAATAACGTCTGGGGGATCTTTTGTACCAAATATTGCTAAACCGTGCTCCTTCCTTCTTCACCCGTTTCAACGTATCTGCATCCAGGGTGACCATGTTTTCTGGTAGGGTCAGTCGTTGAGTGCCGTAGTCTTTAGTGATTACCTCAAGGCTTCGCCGCCAGGTTTGGGGACGATCTTCTGGGGTGTCTGCATGGATCTTCATATGATAGATTCCTGCAGCCAGCCTTAGGTCGATCCCCACTAGAGCTAGGTAATCTAGCTCATCAATCTTGAAAAATTCAAGGGATTCCCCCTGCCAGGTGCCTTTTATCTTGGAGCCGTCTGGAAGCCCCTTTACCATAATTCGGGCAACCTCTCCTTGAGCCAGAGGCTGTGTGGGATGTATCAGTTCCGTGGCCCCAGCCGGATGCTGTGTTGCCAAACAAAAAATCAGGGCTGTAATCATGACCAGCAGTACCTTTCTCAAAACCGTAACTCCCTAGATGGATTTTTTAGACAGCGAAATCCCACATCAGAATAAGAGTTCAGAAGCCGAATTCCGTGGCGAGGCCGGTCTTAATGGAGCAATGTTCACTCAGCTTCCTCCACCCTGGTTACCTTGCAATCCAGCGAGCCCTCATGCAGTCGGACTCGGATCTTATCATCTTTTCTTACCTGCTTGGCCGAGCGCACCACTTCTCCTTTAGGCCAAGTGGTTGTAATGCTGTAGCCGCGTGCCATGATTCCCAGTGGACTCAGCCCGTCCAACTGCGTCAGAGTGCTCTCTAGGCTCTGTCTTTTTTCCAGCAGACTATGTCGAGCGAAGAGCCCCAGATCGCGCCAACAGTGATTTACGAGCCCCCGTGACTCCGCGATCCTCCGGGCTGGGCTGACATGGACTAAATGATCTCGCAACCGCAAAAACGACTGGCGTTCTGTGTTCAGCACCCTACGAATGGCGGATTCCAGCCGTTGGGCGTGTTCGTCCAACCGCAAGCGGAGATCAGCCAACCGCGCAGCTGGATGTCGCAGCCGCTGTTGCCTGCTGATCAACCTTTCGCTGGTGAGGTTTAATGTCTGACGGACCCGGCCTGTAAGCCGCTGATATAGATCAGCCACATAGCCCTCCAGGGCCTCTTTGTTCTGAGCCACCAGATCCGCTGCTGCAGATGGTGTCGGTGCGCGCACGTCGGCGACCAGGTCAGCAAGTGTGACGTCCACCTCGTGGCCAACCGCAGATATCACCGGGATCGCTGATCGGAAAATGGCCCGAACCACGGCCTCCTCATTGAAAGCCCACAGATCCTCCCAGGAACCGCCACCCCGACCGACAATGAGGACGTCTACGGGGAACTCGTCATTGAAGGTCACTATCCCCTCTGCGATCTCATCTGCAGCCCCCTCACCTTGAACCCGCACTGGATAGAGGTAGATCTCCAGGTTGCTGTAGCGTTGCCTCACCACTCTTATAATGTCACGGATTGCGGCTCCTGTGGCTGAAGTTACCACCCCCAGACGTTGGGTCAGGAAGGGAATGGGCTTCTTATGCTCAGGGTCGAAGAGTCCTTCTGCATCCAAGCGCTGCTTCAGCTGTTCGTAAGCAAGCTGCAACGCCCCGACGCCCCGCGGCTCCATAGCGTCCACCAGCAACTGGTATTCACCTCTGGGCTCGTAGACACTGACTCTGGCTTGACAGAGAACGTTGAGGCCATCTTCCGGCAGAAAGCGCATCCAGCGCTGCTGGGAACGGAACATAACACAGCGTATCTGGCTATCAGCGTCTTTGAGCACGAAGTAGTAATGCCCGGAAACTGGCACCTTGAAATTGGAGATTTCCCCCTCCACCCAGATAAAGGGAAAGTGATCTTCCAGCAGTCCACGAATTTCCCGGGTGAGTTCGCTCACGGAATAAACCCGGCTCTCGCTGGATTGCTGCACTCCAAATTGACTGACGTCGTCGGCATCCATAATCAAGACAAACTTTCAAAATAAGTTAAATCATCAAGAATATTCATTAGAACGCTTCAGTTATTTCTTTCAAGCTTCAGTTGCCCTTTTTTCGATGTGCCCCTAGGTAGCATATTTGCCTTGCAAGATCAATCAAGCACGTCGCGCCAGCGCTCCGTGCACTAGGAACTAAGCAGTAAGCACTAGGCACCACAGAGACACATAGATGTATGTTTCAACCGCGCCAAATCGGATGCTTCTTTCAATTTCATCAGATTATCGCAGGTCCCTAATAGTAAGATGGTGCTTAGTGCCTAGTGCTTAGTGTCTAGTTGTTTTTCGTAATGTGCCTAACGCCCCAGGACCTTCCAACAGCGCACCCGATGGGCACCGTTCACCTCATAAAGTGTGATCTCTCCCTTCCGACAGCGGTCCTCCACCAAGGGACAGCGGTTCTGGAATTTACAGCCGGGAGGAGGATTAAATGGACTTGGCACATCACCGGCCAATGGTGTCCAAGAACGCTTGGCCGAGGGATCTGGAACAGGGGCTGCCTCCAGTAGGGCCGAAGAATAAGGATGTAAATGCTGGCTGTATACCACCTCAGCCGGACCGTACTCCATGATGTGTCCAAGATACATAATGGCAACGTTGTCGCTGACATACTCCACCACATGCAGGTCGTGGGCGATGAAAATGTATGTCAGACCCAGGCCCTCTTGGAGACTCCTCAGGAGGTTTAGTATCTGGGCTTGAATGGAAACATCCAAGGCCGACACGGGTTCGTCACAGATGATAAGCTCCGGGTCCACGCTCAGGGCGCGGGCAATCCCGATCCGCTGCCGCTGGCCGCCGCTGAATTCATGCGGATATCGTTGGGCTGCCAAGGCTGGTATTCCAACCATTTCCAAGAGCTCGACCACCCTCCGTCTGCGTTGCTCCAGGCTTCCCACACCGACGGCGCGCAATCCCTCCTCGATGGATTGTCCCACCGTCATTCTTGGGTTTAGAGAGCCGAAGGGATCCTGGAAAATAATCTGCATGAAACGGCGATAGGGTTTCATCTCGACTCTTGAGAGCCCGGTGATCTCTTCACCCCTGAAGAAGATATTTCCTGCATCCGGCTCGACCAGCTTGAGGATGAGACGAGCCAGAGTCGATTTACCGCAACCACTCTCCCCCACTAAACCCAGGGTCTTGCCGCCTGATAACTCCAAATCCACCCCGTCCACCGCCATAATCCAGCCGATAACTCTCTGAAGAACACCGCGCCGCACCGGGAAATACTTTTTCAGACCCTGCACTTTCAAGATCACGTTGTTACCGGAAGAGTCTTCTTTCATTTGAGTCCTATATGGCGGGTACGCAGACCCGCCCTGCTACTGCTCATCTTGAGTTCAAGGTAGCTTCGACATCTCCCATCTTATCAACTCTTTTACCCTATGCCCTATGCCCCATGCTCCATGCCTTTGCGCTATGCGCTCTGCACTTTGCGCTTTGCGTACATAATTGGACACCGTGCCAGGTGTCTGTCGCTGAAGTCGCACATCTCTGGAAACTGGACACGGCAACTCTCCTGCACGTACCGACAGCGCGGATGAAAAGGGCACCCCGGCGGTTTGTTGGCCGGGTCCGGCACGGCCCCGGGAATAGTTGCCAGATCCTGGCCTTTGGCTCTGCGCCCTGGCAGAGACTCCAACAATCCCATGGTATATGGATGGCAAGGCTCACGGAAAATCTGCCATACTGAACCCTCCTCCACCATAATTCCCGCATACATCACATAAATACGATCGGCCACCCCGGCAACAACGCTGAGATCGTGGGTAATCTGCAGGATTGCCATGCCTCTGTCTTCCTGTAATTCTTTGAAAAGATTGAGTATTTGGGCCTGGATGGTCACATCCAGGGCGGTGGTAGGTTCGTCGGCAATGATCAACTCCGGGCTGCAGGCAAGAGCCATGGCAATCATGACCCTTTGCCGCTGGCCCCCGCTAAGGTTGTGCGGGTAATCCTGCATCCTCTCTTCTGGTGAAGCAATCCCCACGTCATTTAGGAGTCTGATAATCCGCTGCCTGGACTCGATTTGGTCCACTCCCTCATGGGTGGTAATTACCTCCTCGATTTGGTGACCAATGGTAAACACCGGGTTGAGGGAGGTCATGGGCTCCTGAAATACCATGGAAATCTCTCGACCCCTTACTTCTCGCAGATCCTTCTGCTCTAGCTCCAGTAGGTCACGTCCTTTAAAGAAAACTTTACCCCCAGCGATTTGGGCCGGGGGCTGGGGCAGCAGGCCAAGAATGCTAAGAGCTGAAACCGTCTTGCCACATCCAGACTCGCCCACCAGACAAACCGTCTCACCCTGCCCTACCCGGAAACTGACACCATCCACAGCCTTGGCCATCCCTTGGTCAGTGTCGAAGTAGACCTTCAGGTCCTTAACTATTAAAAGAGGATCAGGTGTCATTTCATCGCCGTCCAAACTAAGCACACAGTGACAAGGAGTCAGAATTCAGGAGAAAAACTCAAAGAAAAAAGTACTTTATCCTCCTGGCTACTGGCTCCTGACTCCTGGATTCTTAAAATCTACACACTTCCCAAACACTGTGACAACTAATGCCGCTCTCTAAGTTTCGGATTAAGGATGTCCCGCAGCCCCTCACCAAAAAGGTTGAACGAGAGGACTACCACGAGAATAGCCACACCGGGAATAATGGTGAGCCAGGGAGCATCGAAGAGGTAGTTCTTGCCGTCCGAGAGGATGTTGCCCCAGGTGGCATGAGGCGGCGGCACTCCAAAACCAAGAAAACTGAGACCTGCCTCTGTCAAGATGGCTCCAGCAATACCGATGGTGGCTGATACCAACACAGGAGCAATGGCATTGGGCACCATATGGCGAAATATAATCCGCCAGTCAGAGACCCCCAAGGCCCGGGCCGCAGTAACAAAATCCTGTTCCCGCAAAGAGAGAAACTCGGCCCGCACAAAACGCGCCGCTCCCATCCAGCTAGTCAGCCCGATAACAATCATGATGTTGTAGATGCTTGCAGGCAGCAGCGCTACCACGGTCAGGATTAAAAAGAAACTGGGAAAGCAGAGCATGATATCTATGAGACCGGTAATAAGCATATCCACCGAAAAGAGTTGGGTGTTGAGCAAGAATAGCGGCCCACCGAATTCTTTTTTGCGAGAAAACAATAAAAAAACTGCAAGGGCAACCGTTATAGAGATGAGGACTGCAAGAGTTTTAAAAGATAACCTGCTCCAATTCGTTACCACTAGGACCACGAGTACTGCGATGAATACTTGAGCTACCCTGACGGGGCTGTGACCATAATAGCCAGAAAGCCCTCCAAGTATTATCCCGATAAGCACGGCAATTCCCACTGCCACAAAACCCACCGTAAGAGATACCCAGGCTCCTTGAAGCATACGGGCGAACACATCCCTGCCGAGCTCATCAGTACCAAGTAAGTAGATGCCCAGCACGGGTACCTCGTCGGCTTGCAATGATTTTAGGTTCGGGCGAGATAACGGTGGTCGCAGTTTTTCCTGAAGCCTCACCAGACTTGAATCCAATTGCGGAGATGTCCCAGTGGTAAGGACCATTCCAGTTACAGCTACGATAAAGAAGAGTACAAAGATGACCAATCCGATTAAGGCCAACCTATTCTTACGCAGCTGGGCCCAGAACTCCTGCAGCCTGGTTTGCCGAGCAGGTAAATCCAATGCTTCAGTCGAAAGGGTATGTTCAGAGCCAGAATCTTGCACTGTTCAAAAAGCCTCGCAATTCAGTTGGCGATGTTGGTTTCAGGTTATACGTTATTAGTTATACGTTATGCGTAAATCCGAAATCCCAAATCTGCAATCTAAAATCGCCCCATGCCCTATGCGCACTTATAGTTTGATCCTCGGATCAACAACCATGTAAAGCAGGTCGGAGAGGAAAGTCCCCACCAACACCAATATGGCGGAAATAAAGTTCACCGTGATAATAACTGGATAATCGCGGGCAAGAATCGCCTCGTAGGCCATGCGTCCGATCCCGGGCCAGGCAAAGATCGACTCGATGATCACCGAACCACCTATGAGGCCCGGTAACACTAGACCGAACATGGTCACAAAGGGTAAAAGTGCATTGCGCAAAGCATGCTTGTAATGAACCTGCTCCTCAGGAAGCCCTTTAGCTCTGGCGGTGCGGACGTAGTCCTGACTCTCCACCTCGAGCATCTGGCCGCGAACGTAGCGGGAGAGCACAGCAATTCCTGCGGTTGCCCCCAGAATGGAGGGAATCAGCAGGTGCCAGACCCTATCCATCATTCTAGTAGCCAATCCGGCCCCGCTCAGGCCAAAGGTACGCATGCCGATGACCGGCACATGAAAAGTATTCACAACGAATATGATAAGTATATAGGCGAAGAAGAATCCCGGTATGGAGATCAGGAGGTAAGCAAGAAATGTTGTGGAGCGATCATAACCACCGCCTCGGCTGATTGCCGCCTGGATGCCCACGGGAAAAGATAGGGTCCAGGTGATGAGGGTACCCACAATAAATAGTGGCAGGCTATTCAGAAAGCGTTCGTAAATCTTGGCCAGTACGGAGCGACCATCCTTCCACGACACACTTTTGCCGGTAAATAGATCCCGATAAAATAACAGATACTGCTGGTGGAGCGGTTTGTCTAGGTGAAACTGTTGGCGGAACCGTTCTACCACCTCCTTGGTGAACTTGGGATTCAAAGGATCTACCTGGCTAGGTTCACCCGGGGCCAGGTAGATAACAGCGAAGGAGATTACCGAGATAAAGAAAAGAGTGATCAGTTTCTGTACAAAGCTTCGTCCAAGAAAGGCCAACATCAGCTAACCCTCCGCCTCAAAGGTTGGTACCGTAGGCAGTTTAATCCATTTATTAAAAAAGAAGGTATAATTGCCAGTCTTTGTTGGCTTTATCTTTTCATACCTCAGCGTGCCATCCACGTCCCGCTCCATAATAACGATGCGCTTATCCAGAAGAGCGGTCCAGCGGCCCACAAATAGAAAGGTATAGGGCTGCTCCTCATCAATTATTTCATGAAGCCGGTGGCAGTAGGCAATCTGCCTCTCGCGGTCATATTCCTGACGAATCCTTATAATGAGATCGTCTGCTTCCTTGTTCTTAAAGCCAACGAAGTTTAACTGGTGAGGGCCAGTCTGACTGGAGTGCCATATCTGGTAGAGGTCAGGCTCGATGCCCATGGCCCAGCCCAGAACCAGGGCGTCAAAGTCCAGTTTGTTCACCCTCTCCTGAATGAACACAGCCCACTCCAGCAGGTCGGTCCTGACGTCAACGCCGATTTTGCGCCAGGAATTCTGCACTATGGGTAGGAGCTGCTTACGGATGGGGTTACCCTGATTTGAGATCAGAGTAAACTCCAGCCGCTTACCCTCTTTCTCTAGCCATCCCTCTCTATTGCGTTTCCAGCCAGCCTCTGCCAGCAATCGCAGAGCCCCCTCTGGATCGTATGGAAGCGGCTTAACGGCATGGTTGTAAAAATCGGTCTGCTTAGGAAATGGACCGGTGATTCGTTCTCCCTGGTTGTAAAGGACGTAGCGAATGATCTTGTCCACGTCGATGGCCATGCCGAGAGCCCTGCGCACCCGCACATCATCGAATGGGGGGCGACGTATGTTGTAGCCCACGTAGGAATAACCAAAGCTCAAGCCGGAGAAGCTTTGGAAACGAGGGTCCTCTTTGAGGCGGTGGACCTGGTGTGGCTGCGCCCCGTAGTTATCAACAGTGCCAGCATAGAATTCCATCTCTTGCGTCAACATGTCTGGAATGATTCGGTAAGAGTATTCGCGATAATTGGGCGGGCCTTCCCAGTAGTCTTCGAAACGATTCAACAAAATATACTGGTCGGACTTCCATTCGTGAAAGCGGAAGGGGCCGCAGCCAATGGGTTTTCGGTTGAAACTACTATTCCGGATGGAAATGGTTTCCAATTTAAGGCCACTCCGTAGCGCCTCGTCCTGAAGTGCCGCACGGTTCAACAGGTGTTCCGGCAGAATGCCCATCGACCAGGTCCCAAGCGCTGGGGAGTATAGACGTTTGTAAACGATCTTCACGGTCAAAGTGTCGAGCACCTCCACCTTTTTCACCGGCTCATAATCAGCCAGCCGCGGCGAAATATTGGCTGGATCCATGATGGCATCATAGGTAAACTTTACATCGATGGCACTAAAGGCATGGCCATCATGAAACTTCACCCCGGGTCGCAGATGGAAGAGAATGACGGGATTGTGTTCCTTTGCCGGCAGGAAGGTCTCAGCGTATTCGCTGTTCTTTGCTTCGAACGTTGCTGGTTCAATTCGGATATACCGTTCAGCTTGGAAAGACGAAAAGTACTCATGTCCCAGTATCTTTTCCAAGTTTCTGAAAAGGTCCTGATCCACCCGTTGCAAGGTCAGCTTGATTCTGGG
Source organism: Deltaproteobacteria bacterium (assembly GCA_020347625.1). Lineage (GTDB taxonomy): Bacteria > Desulfobacterota > Syntrophobacteria > BM002 > BM002 > BM002. Next base: position 687,458 of record CP070735.1, on the reverse strand, counting down.
TGGAGCCGAGATTTGCAGGAGGACTTTGACCTTTTTCCCATCCGGGGAGGTTTCTGAGAGCTCTTCCTGAAGTAGCCGTGGCGGTAAGATCTCTATCGCCTCAATATTGGCCAGGGACTTTGACAGCGCATCCTTACGATCGGAATGCTCCCTTTTGGCCTGACGCATCAGTTTCTTTACTTGCTTGGCGTCAGCCTGTCCGAGACCGGGAATAGTTGCCAGATCGTTGACATAAAAGTAGGCCTCCTCGTAAATCTTCCAACCTGTTGCCAGACGTCCACGAAAGTTTAGATTTTCGTCATAGTCGATTAGTCCCTCGAATACCAAGCCACTTATTTCACCGCTGGCACTGTCTGCGTGTAGGATCGGATTGAGCAAATGGGCGTCGCCAATTGAGGCGGTAACGTACTCTCCCAGTCGCTGCGGGTTACCCCTAGTTTGCTCTTCATAGGTGGGAACCCAGAAATAAGATTGAATCAAAAAGAGCAAGACAATGATGGGAAGAGCTATGAGTACTTTCCGAACGCTCAAAGACTTACCTCTCCTCTATGAGGTTCAATCAGTTTCTCAATTCGCGCAGTTCATATCAGCAAACCAAGCTGTGTATTCTAATCCTATTTTGCGGTAAGTGTCCAGACCTTCCGCAGTCACTCAGAAGAGACACCAGGAAAGCATTCTTAATGTATACTCAGGGCCAAATTGGCTCTTGACGTCAGTTGACAAACATCAACAATCAATTTTTGGGGAAACTCTTGCTGCCCGCTGCCTGTTGCAAGCCCTGATCCTGCTTGCCCGCCGTAGCCTGGGCGAAGGTTGGGTCGAAGGGCTGCCGGCTGCCCGCTGCAAGTTGCCTGCTAAATCAAGGGTTCCTCATCGCCCTCTTTGAACTTGCGCGTATAACCCAGAAACCCAGGAGCAGAAGAATGATGAAGAGAATTGTGAGAAGATTGAAATAGCGGGTAATGAAACGGTTTATGGTCGGGCCGAAAAAGAAAAACAGACTCGCCACCAAAAAGAACCTGGCACTGCGACTCAGGATGGAAGCAAGAACAAAACGCCAAAAATCGAGGAGAAACGCGCCGGCACTGATGGTAAATACTTTATAGGGAATTGGCGTAAATCCCGCCACTGCCACAGCCCACACATCCCAGCGTTGATAATGGCGCTGCACCATTTGAATCCGCTCGGTTCGAACCCAGCGCTCCAGGAGGGGGCGGCCACCCATACGTCCCAGCGCATAGCCAAAGATGCCGCCAAAGGTAGAGCCCAGACTGCAGATCAAGGCATACCAAAAGGCCATTGGCGGGTTCGCCATACATAAAGCAATCAAAAGAACATCTGGCGGGATCGGGAAAAATGAGGATTCGCAGAAAGCAAGCACAAAAAGGGCTATCCCGCCATAAGGGGTGTGGGCCCAATGAATGACCCAGCTGCTCAGCTCTCTTATCCAGTCAAATATTTCCATAATACCCCGGTGAGGGGTGATAACACCCGCTTTACTTTGATGCTTTCCACTGCCGTAGGGCCGATCTCCGCATCGGCCTGGCTTTTCTCCTTGTCACCGCGTCACTATCGTCGGCCTCCGTCCTGACTCCTGAATTCTGCCTACTAGCTACGGACCATCTATTGCTCACTATCCAGCGTCCTGAGTCGACTGAGACAGGTATCGATGAGAAGAGCAGGAGAAAAGCCGCCAGCAAACCACTCATCAAACGAGTCAGGAACTTCTTTTAATAATCGCATGGCGTTGGTGTATTCAAGTTTTGCCTTGGCAAGCTGACCCGCCTGGCTATAGAGGTCCCCCAGATTGAAGCGTGCAAGGGCATGCTCTGGCTTCAGGGACAGTACTTTCTCAAATGCTTCGATAGCCCTCCGCTCGTCCTCCCAACTCCAATAAACGATCCCCAACAAAAAATGTCCGCCATGGGAAAGTGGTTGGTGGCGAATAATCTTACGGCATAGCTGCGCCGCCTTTTCAAGTTCACCCTGGTTGAGGGCGATCTCTGCCAGCAACAGAAAGACGCTTTCGGGTGCCGTCGATTTATCCAGATAAGGGGTCAGTAGTTCACTGGCTTTTTCAGGCTGGCCTATTTCCAGGAACTCCTTGGCACGGGAGCAGAGTTTCTGCGTCTCCTTTGCCTCCTTGCCGCTGACAGACCGTATGCGTGGCTTTCGCTCAAGCGGACTGGTTAGGCGACGCAGACGCCTGGTTTGCCGGGCTTTGCGCGGCTGTCGTTTTTGCGGCGCCCCCTTTTGGTAGAGAAAAACCCCGCCAACCTGCACTGTGTCGAATTCGTTCGAGACATAGCGCAGGCTCTCTGAAAATCCAGCAAATAAGTATCCGCCCTCTTTCAAACTCTTGTAAAGGTTATGGATAACTCGCCTGGTGGATTCTGGCTTGAAGTAAATGGTTACATTGCGACAGAAAATGATGTCCCATCCAGAAATTTCCAGGGGGGGATAACTTTCAGATACCAAATTGAAGTGGCGAAATTCCACCATCTGCTTGATGGATTCGTCAAGGTGATATTCACCACCCTTTTGGGTAAAAAAGCGGTTGAGATATTCCTCTGGCACATCACGCACGGAACGAGCACCATATATCCCCCGACGCGCCCCCTCCAGGGCAGCGTGATTCACGTCTGTGGCCAAAATGTGGGTTGGTGAGGAAACTACCCCTGGTATTCCCTCCGCCAAGATCATAGCAATGGTATAGGGCTCTTCACCAGTGGAACAGCCAGCACTCCATATCCTCAGTGGTAATGCCGGATGAGATTTTCTTTTCAGCAGCTCGGGGATTACGAAACGCTTGAGGGCCATGAACTGGGCCTGATCCCTGAAAAAGTAGGTTTCCGGGATGGTGATCAGATTGAGTAGATGATCGAATTCTTTGGTCCCTGCTGGGGAACAAAGAAGCTGAAAATAGTCGGTAAATGTGCTCAGGCCGCAATCTTCCATGCGCTTGAGCAGGTTTGACGTGAGCAAATCTTGCTTCGCTGGGTCAAAATAAAGTCCAGCCCGCTCGGCTATGAGATCACGGAAGTGGTGATATTCTTGCTCGCTGAGTTCCAATTGCGTTGCTCTTATTGATGGTTTACTTTCTCAAGGGTGAATAAAGCTCTTGGCCCATTCCATCGTTGGCTATTCTATCTCCACTCTCTGTTGCTCAGATATCCATGTTAGGATCTGTAGTCCGATTTTTTCCAAAGGGAGAACCATCTCGGCTGCGTTCTTCTCAATGGCTGCTCGGGGCATGCCGAAAATGATGCTGGTTTCCTCGTCTTGGGCGATGGTGTGCCCCCCGCTCTCTTTGAGAGTTTTCAGTCCCGTCGCCCCGTCTGAACCCATACCGGTAAGTATAATACCCACACCTCTTTTGCCATAACAGTTGGCAACCGAGTCAAAAAGTAATTCCGCTGAGGGCCGGTGGCCATTTATGGGCAAGGACTTATTGAGACGCACTGTACCCCAGTCGGTAACCTGGATGTGGTAATCATCGGGGGCAACCAATACAAGACCCGGCAACAGTGGATCATCTTCCCTTGCCTCCCGCACCTCCAGTCCCACTTCGTCATCAAGCCAGCGGACTAGCCCTCCCAGGAATCCACGACTCATGTGTTGTACCACAAGAAAACAACCATTCACCTGGCTGGGAATCTGCTTGAACAGCCTCATTAGGGCACCAGGGCCACCGGTGGATGCTGCGATGGCTATGACCAGAGGGGATGCTCCCGCTTCGACTTGTGGATGCCTGTGAGTGATTATAGGATCAGGTTCTGGTAAGCCGCGAACCCAGCCTCGCCCCACCCGGGTGAGAGCCAGAGCTCGTAGTTTGCGTAAAAAGCCATTCCGAATCTCCGGTCGCGTCCTCCAGAGGTACAGTTCCTGCTTGTCAAGTACATCTAGTGCGCCGGCGTTAAAGGCGCGAAAGAGCTTTTCCTCCTGGTTACCCATGGATGCGGTGATCATCACGATGGGAACCGGTACCTCTGCCAAGATTCGCTCCACCGCTTGAAATCCATCGAGACCGGGAAGTCGGATGTCCATGGTTATGAGGTTGGGCCGAAGCAGCAAGGCAGACTCAACTGCCTTCAAACCGTCAGCGACTTCCCCAATCACCTCAAAGCCGGGATCTGTTGCAAGAATATCTCTGAGCAGATCACGGGCGCTCTTCACGTCGTCGACGATGAGCACGCGAATGGGCTCGTGAATCTCGCTATTGTCTCTCATTAGCTTTTCTTGATCAGTCGGCATACCGTAGTTCCGCCTGTTGAGTCTTCAGCTCAGGGCCCAGCTGGCAAGAATTTTCTGATTTTCAGGATTGATAGCCTTATCTCTGATGATCAGATGCGGAATGCGAAATGCTATCGCCGTGTCACCGCGTCGCCGTATCTCCGTGTCATTCCACCACGCCTGCTGCCTAGTCCCTAGTGCCTAGTGCTTAGTTCCCAGTGCCAGATGTCCCCTGGCCCTTAACCCTGCGCTTCCCAAGTAAATTCCCAATGATATCAATTAGATGTCTTTGATCAAAACTGCTTTTGACCAAATAGGCGTCAGCGCCAACTTCCAGCCCCCTCCGTTTGTCTGCTTCACGCTCCATGGAGGTTACAACAACCACCGGCAAATTTTTGGTCCTTTCGTTGTCTCGAATTTCTTTGGTGAGTGTGAATCCATCCATTTTGGGCATGAGTATGTCGGTCACCACCAGATCAAAGCTCTGCTGCCTTAATTTTTCTAAGGCATCCAGACCATTCTCAGCAGTGACAACTCTAAAGCCAGCCGCCTCCAATATGCTTTTTTCCATCTGTCGGGTCACAACCTGGTCTTCCACTACTAGAATTAGGTGGCTACGGTCCGGACTAACCTCTTCCTCCAACTGCTCTGGCCACTCTTGCCGAACCTCAACCGGTTTCTGCCAAAGCAGTTGTGGTATATCCAGAATAAGCGCTACCTCACCAGAGCCAAGAATGGTGGCACCAGCCACGCAGCTAACTTTTCGCAGATGGCTTCCCAGGTCCTTGATGACGATCTCTCGTTCCCCTAAGATATCATCGATGAGAAAACCGACTCTGCGCTCCCCGGCCTGGGTGACCACAACCAGGGCCCGTCCTTCGGCCAGCGGGCCACCGTTTTCTTCGTCCCATCCGAGGCTGGTGACCAGACTTCGTATGGGAAGAATTTCTCCCTGATGGACGACGGCTTGCCGCCCCTGTATGGGCCTGATCTCATGTATGGGGACCTGGAGCGTCTTGGTTATTGAAAAAGTAGGAATAGCAAGGATTTCGCCTGCGCATTGGATCATGAGGGCATGAACAGTGGCAAGAGTAACGGGTAAAGATATGACAAACTTGGTTTTTTTGCCCAATTCAGAGGTGACTTCCACCTGACCCTTGAGTCTTTCCACGTTGGCGCGCACGACGTCCATTCCCACCCCGCGTCCCGAAACGTCGGTAACCAAAGAACTGGTACTGAATCCGGGCAAAAAGATAAGTTCCAGGAGCTGAGCTTGCGTCCAATCTTTTACCTCGTCGCCATCTATGAGACCCTTGCCTATGGCAATCTCCTTTAGTCTTTCGTGATCGATTCCCTGGCCGTCATCCGTCAGGGTGATAAGCACCTTGCCGCCTTCTTGACTTGCCTTCAAGTGGATTATTGCCGTTTCCGGCTTGCCCGATTGACGCCGCACCTCGGGCGTCTCTATACCGTGGTCCAGCGCGTTGCGTAGTAAGTGAATGAGGGGATCACCAATTTGTTCAAGAATCCTTTTATCAATGGTAGTCCGTTCCCCCTCCACCCGAAAGCTCACCTGTTTGCCGAATTGTCTGCTGAGATCGCGCACTGCTCTCGGTAAAGTGTTGAAGACGAGGGCCAGCGGCAGCATCCGAATCTCCATGCTCCGATGTTGTAGAGCCTCAATGTGGCGGCTGGTATTTTCTGCGGCCTCTTGCAACCTCCGGCTTGTCTCCTCCAAGGAATCTCCTAGTTCCAAGAACTGGTTGATCGAGCCAACATCACTTTCTAAAATCGAATGCTGGGAGAAGTTTTCCTTTAGTCGCAATCTTTGCCAGCTCTCGCGGATGCGCATCAGACTGTCTACTTCACTGGCCAGCCTTATTTGGGCAATGGCCGCCTCACCCGCAAGGTTTATCAGCTCGTCCAATCTAGCCGTGCTCACCCGGACACTATCAACGGCCGGAACAGTAGTCGCGCTCACCTCGCTCGGTTCAATGACAGGCCTGACAGGCTCCGCCACCCTCGGTTCTTCTTCAGGCTCAATGTCAGGTAATAAACTGGCCAACCGCTTCATACTGCTTTCTGCGTCCACCTTCATCCGCTTACTGACGGCAAGGGTGTCTAACATCACGCTGAGGGCGTCGTTGGTCTCGAAAAGTGCATCGCAAGCTTTCGGGGTCACAGGAAGTTGCCCCTTCTGAATAGCTCGAAGTACATCCTCCATATAATGGGCCAGCTTGCCCATACGTTCGAATCCCATGGTCAGAGCAGAACCTTTTAGACTGTGAGCATTGCGGTATACTTCCCGGATTATTTCGCTGTTGGAGGGATCTTTTTCTAGACTGGACAATCCCCGGTTTATAGCCTCCACATTATCGCGGGCAGCAGCTATAAAATCAGGGAGAAGCGGTTCCATGTCCGTGGCGGCGCTCTCTGCCTCGATGGTGGTGAATAGCAGGGGCTCGATTTCCTCCACCAGCTCAGCCACTTTGTCGGATGGAACTTCCCTGCTTCGAAGGTAGTGAACGAAGAGATCTATCCCCTTGAAAAGGAGGTTGGCAAGAGTTTCGTCGAACTGAAAGCGGCCCAAACTGATCGCCTCTAGGACATCTTCAAAGATGTGAGCCAGCTGTCCTAGCTTCGGTGCCCTCATCCGGTTGGCAAAACCTTTAACATTATGGAGTTGGCGACTGGCCCGGTCGAGAGAGTCACGATCTTCAGGGTCGCTTTCCAGTCGCAGTAAGGCATCGTTGAATTGCTCCAGGGCTTCCCGGTAATCGTCTTTCAGTGTTAGAAATAGATCGGTATCTTCTGTCATGTGCTTTGCTGTCTATTGTCGGTTGTCCCTTTCACTAAAATCCAAAAGCGGTAAGCACCAAAGAATACGGACAACCGACTTTATTCAACCTTAAACTTACTCACCCGTGATCGAAGTTCCTCCGCCAGATGGTTGAGGTCACTTGCCGAGGAGATGGCATTCTTGGAGGCGGCTGCTGTCTGCTGTGCCACTTTGGAAATTTCCCTCATGGTGTTCACCACCTGTTCGCTCGCCTCTTTCTGCTGATTCGTCGCCACCGAGATCTGCCGCGCCGACTCCGCTGTCTGCTCGGCCATGGCAATGATATTCTCCAGGGCGTCCCCCACCCTGTTCAACCGAACCGCGCCTTCTTCGACACCCTTGACATTCTCCTCAGCAGCCAAAACCGAAGCACTCGCGGCCGACTGGATCTCCAAAAGCACGTCTCGAATGGTCCCGGTGGATTTCACCACGTCCTCGGCCAAACGTCTGATTTCTCCAGCGACCACAGAAAAGCCCTTGCCTGCCTCGCCTGCCTTGGCTGCCTCTATGGCAGCATTGAGGGAGAGCATCTTGGTCTCAATGGCTATCTCGTTAATAATATCAATTATTTCGCCAATTTGCTGACTCTTCTTCCCAAGGTCCAGAATCTTTGCAGCACTTTCCTCAGTCTTACTTCTGATCAGGGTCATGCTGCTGGTGCTCTCTTCCATAAGATCCTGGCCTTCCTCTGCGCTTTTCAACGTCTCTTCAGCCACCGCGGTAACGGCGTTACTATTCTCAGCGATCTGCCTAGCGGTTGTACTCAGTTCCTCCATCGTGGCGGTGGTCTCGCTTACTGATGCGGCCTGCTGAGCCGCGCCGCTTGCCTGCTGCTGGGCTGCCGCTACGATTTCACTGGAAGAGCTACCGATCCTTGAGGCCGCTGCCTGACTTTGTCCTGTCATATCCCGCAAATTCGTCACCATCGTATTGATGGCCTGGCCGAAGGGACCAGGGAAAGTTACACTCTGACTAAAGTGGCCACCCGCAATTTTTTGAGCTTGCTCAGCCAACTGGATGAAGTTTTCGTGCATGTGGGCGAAGGCGTCAGCTAGCATCCCCACCTCGTCACCGGAGGCCAGAGTAATCTTCTCGGAGATTTCTCCCTCAGAAATCTGCCTGGCATAACTTCCAAGTTTGCTAATGGGCTTGGTAAAACTGTAGGCCAGAATATAGGAAAGATAGAAACCTATAACAAGCGTCACCAAACAGACGAGACTGTTGGTCCAACCGATGTTTCGCAAGGGCGTGAAGAATTGACTCCTATCCACCTCGCTCACAAGAAACACGTTGGGATCTCCCACCTTCTGAAAGGTGTAGATCTTGCCTCTCAGGTTGTCCGCATATGTACCTGAACTGTCCTGGGTGAATTCATTCAACAACCCGGCCGGTAACTCGGGTTCCAAACCGCGGGGTCTAGTGGCCAGCGGGAATCCGGTGCTGGTGGTCAAATATGCCAAGGTACCCGCTCCAAGCTCAAGCCTTGCTAATGCCTCATGGAGCGCGTCCGCTTTCCTGTTTACAACCAGATCTTTCCAGTTGTCTCCGCTGACCGCAAGCTCGAGCCGCATGCGCTGCACTTCCATGGCCTGACCTTGCACCGCTTTCTTGCTCCCGACAAAGCTGATTGAACTCACAAAAACTACCGCGATGAGGACCAGCGAGCCGCAGGTAAGCAACAGTTTTTGGGAGAGACTTATTCCTTTCAGAGGTACCCGCTGGGGTAGACGACTCATGGCTGCGGCCATCACCGGGAGAATAATTCCCTCCATGGTGAACAGGGTGAAAAGGGAGTAGATCAAACAAACGACGAGACCTACGAGAAACCCTTGCAGGCACTGAGGCCAGCTGAAATGTGCCGCGAACCGCATGGCCAGGATGGACAGCAGATAAATTCCGTATCCGGCCAGAAAGAGAACCAACGCCAATCGGGCCGGCAATCCACCGCTTAGCCGCAACGTGGCCGCTGCGCTATCGAAATCCAACCCTCGCTCAGTAGAAACACCACGCTCTAGTGACAGCAGCGGCCGAGACCACTGGATTGGCAGGAGCACAAAAAGGCCCAGGAGCAAGAATGTTTTGAGAACATATATAATGAGAAAGGGGCGAACCTGACTCGCTGCCAGGTCTGAACTAAGCCAGAGGTAGGGCAGTCCGAGGATAATGATAAAACAGATAAACAGCAAAACCTGATTCCAAATGATCTTTTTCTTAAGGGTATTCATGGGAAACTTATCCCTCCTTTGGCGTATTTAGGGATTCGTATTGAAGGTCTACCAAAAGGACCAGTTGGCCATTCCATTGGCAGACCCCCCATAGCTGCTGCCATCGCTTCTGAACGTCGAGTAATGGCGGAAGAGGCCAGATTTGCCCTCCAATCTCTACCGTGATGAGATCAGCCACCTGGTCAACTAGATAGGCCACCATCTCCCCAGCCCGATTGACCAGCAGAACCTGGCACTGCTGCGTATTCATCGCTTCAGGTAGGCCGCATGCTGGCCGCAGATCCAAAATTGGCAACTCATCGATTACCTCGCCGTCATGGGTCGGGAGCTCACGGTTTAAAGGTCCTGGCAACGAGGCTATCTGACCAGCCTCCACACCCAGCAGGAAAGGACCCACCCAGAAGGTGAGAATTTCCAAGGTGGCAACCTTGTTGCTCTTTTCCATGGCTCATCCCTGAGGCGAGTACATGCCCTCTGCCTGCAACAGTCCTCTCAGGTTGATAACACTCAAAAGGATGCCACCCCAATGCGCTGCCCCTTCAAAGAAAGCAGGCTGAGCTTTGCCTGTCAAAAGTGGCTCCTCTGTCAAATCATCCAGTCCCAAATCCACCAGATCGCCAATATCGTCCACCAGCAATCCAGTTCGCACCCCACCTTCTTCGACCACCACAATGCTTGGGGTCACCGCCGGCGTCTCTTGGGGTAGGCCCAGGATTTTTTTTAAGTCAATGGCGGAGAGCACCTCGCCACGTAAATTCATGACCCCCAGAATGTGGTCAGGTACACTGGGAACCCGAGTGATCTTGGGTAAAGGCAAAACCTCCACCAACTGGTATACGCTAAGGGCATACCATTCCTCATTGAGGCGGAAGCTGAGATACTGCTGTTGAGGGGAATCTTTGGCTACTGGGGCATGTTGGTTCTGCTGAGCCCGGCGAATCTGCTCAAGGATCTTTTTCCCTGGTCCGGATGGGAAATCTGGCATGTAAGAGACTCCTGAATCTCAGGGGGCCATACCTCCCTATTGTGCCCGACCGTAGATGGATAGAACCCGGTTGATTCTGGCCAGCAGCAGATTGGCAACAATGGGTTTGGGAATGTAGTCATCAGCGCCCGCCTCCAGACCCTCCACCTCGCTCTCCACCTCGTCCTTCGAAGTGAGAAGGATCACTGGAATGATACTGGTCTGGAGTTGACCTTTCAGCTTTTTAACCAGGGACAGACCGTCAAGTTTAGGCATTACCACGTCCGAGATGATAAGATCGGGCCTCTCACGATAGACCTTTTCCAGGGCTTCTTCCCCATCCGTTGCCAGTACCACATCGTACTGGGCCTCAGTCAGCACCTTGTCTAGCATCTTGCGAATGAAAGGGTCATCGTCCACTGCCAGAACCCGCAGCTGCTTTGTCGGAACCTCAACGGGTTTATCAACCGGGGGCAGTTCAGCACTCGGCTCTACACCAATGTGGCGTTTGTCCAGTTCAGGGGGCGGCGCCACCCGCATAAGCTCTTCGACGGAGGTGATTCCTTGGAGAAGCTTCTTTCGGCAATCGGCAAAGAGGTCGCCAACCTTACGTTTTTTGGCGTTCTCCGCAATTTCCGTATCTGAAGCCCCATTGACGATCAGCTTGCGAACGTCATCATCCACCATGATCATCTCGTAAATCCCAAGCCGGCCAATGTATCCGGTAAACTGACAAGCCTCGCAGCCCTGACCCTTCTTGATTTTCTTTTGGTCATCCTTGTTCTTGGATAATCCCAGGCGAGCAAGAAGTGCTTCATCCAACTCGTCGACCATCTGGCAATGGGGACAGTTTTTCCTTACCAGTCGTTGCGCCAGAACGATAAGCAGCGATGAAGCGATCACATAAGGATCGACGCCCAGGTCTACCAGTCGGGTAACCGCCGATGAAGCATCGTTGGTGTGAAGCGTGGAAAGCACGAGGTGCCCGGTGTTGGCTGCCTGGAAGGCTATCTTCGAAGTTTCTGCATCGCGTATCTCCCCGACCATGACCACGTTGGGATCCTGGCGCAAAATGGAGCGCAGACCTGAGGCGAAGGTTATGCCGGCTCGCTCATTCACCTGGACCTGGTTGATTCCAGGCAACTGATACTCCACCGGGTCTTCCACGGTGACGATATTGATCACCTCTGACTTCAGACGATTGAGAGCAGCGTAAAGGGTAGTACTTTTGCCGACTCCTGTTGGTCCCGTGACTAGAACGATGCCTTGCGGCCGAGAAAGTGTGGAGGTGAAAGTCGTCAGATCTTCGGGACTAAAGCCGAGTTCGTCCAAGCTAATGAATGCCTTGGACTGGTCAAGAATGCGAATGACCACCTTCTCACCGAAAATGGTGGGCAAGGTAGATATTCTCATGTCGTATTGCTTCTTACCAACCTTGAGTTTGGTACGTCCGTCTTGAGGACGCCGCTTCACAGCGATGTCCATGTCACCGATAATTTTTATTCTGGAGACCAGCGGAGCCAGCGCCGGTAAACCCACCTTGAAAATATTCTTCATCATCCCGTCGATGCGGTAGCGCACCGCAACCTCTCTTTCCTGAGGCTCGATGTGGATATCGCTAGCCTCCAACTTGATAGCATCGGCGAGAATGGCATTGGTCAACCGCACGATGGGGGCGATTTCGGACTGCCGAATCAGTTCATCAACATCATATTCGTTCTCTTCTCTCTCCTCCGCCAGCACCTCCACCTCTTCCGAGGGTACCACCGTAGCAAATAAATCGAAGTCAAATTCATCCGGGTAGTTATTCTCGATGGCCTCACGGATATCCTCTTCGGTGGCAACTGCAACGGACACATCCAGCCCTGTCCTGAACTTGACCTCATCAATGGTGCTGTAATCCAGCGGATTGGCCATGGCCAGACGCAAACGTCTTCCCGTTTTCCTGTAAGGAAAGATGAGTTTTCTGTTTGCTTGCTTTCGGGTAATGGTCTCCACAACATCTTTTGGGATTTCGAGTTCGCTAAGTTTGATGTAGGGAATATTAAGCTGCTTGGAAAGGGCCTGGCAAATATCCTCCTGCTTGGCCCAGCCTTTCTCAACGATCAGTTTGCCCAGGTGTTTTTTCTTGGTCTCTTTCTGTTCTGCCAGTGCCTCTACCAGCTGTTCTTCCGTGATCAATCCGGCTTCAACCAGAATCTGACCAATTTTCCTTCGAACCATGATCTGCCTCTGGGGATCGGCTGGCCTGGACCCGCAGAGCTCAACCAATCCCGTTTCTTTTAATGCTAACCGACGACTCTATAGACGGGTGCGCCTGTAAATCTGCGCTCTAATAAGGATTTCACCACCCGCCATAGACAGGGAATTCATTAGCATATCCTTATGATATTTACAACATATATGCAATGTTACCTGAGCATTCCAACTTGTTGCGCGACTCTGGACAGGGTTACGAGCCTTACGTATAATCAAAAAGTCTAAACGAATCGGGAAAACTGCCGATGCTGCTGGAAAAGGTCAAAAATACGCTTGTTTCCAACCAGATGCTCGAGCCAGGAGACCGGGTACTGGTTGCGGTCTCTGGCGGTCCGGACTCTGTCGCTCTCTGCCACCTCCTCCATCGGTTGCGTAAAAAACACAACATCGATTTACTGCTGGCCCATGTCAATCATGGGCTTCGTGGGGTTGAGGCGAATAAGGATGCCAGTTTTGTTGAAAGTCTTGGCAACCAATTCGGGCTGCCGGTGGTCCATAGAAGGCTGAATGTACGCTCCTGGCAGAAAAAACATGGTGGTTCCCTTCAAATGGCGGCCCGCTCACTCCGCCACCAAAGTCTGCAACAGGTCATGGCCGAAGAGGGAGCTTCCAAACTTGCCCTGGGCCATAATGCTGATGACCAGGCTGAAGAGGTCCTCCTCCGGCTATTTCGTGGTGCCGGCCAGCGAGGTCTAACCGGCATGCCCGCTTGCAGCCGCGACGGCATAATTCGCCCGCTGCTGGAATGCCACCGGCATGAAATCATGGCCTATCTCCATAGCCATGGTCTGGATTTCCGGCAGGACGATTCCAATCTGAGGCCTTGGTGCCAGCGAAATCTTCTGCGGCTGGAAATCTTGCCACACCTACGACGAGATTTTAATAGCAATTTAAATGCCACTTTAGTACGAACCACTAAGATCCTACGAGAAGAGCAGGACTACTGGGATGCAATTCTGCAGGCCTGGCTGCAACTTCATGTTCGCGAGAACGAGCCCGGAGGAATCCGCTTGCCAATCGCACCGCTGCTCGAAACTCACCCTGCCATGCAAAGGCGACTATTGCGACGAGTGGCGGAGGAGGTTAAGGGAGATCTGAGAGGTTTTACCTTTCAGCACACGGAAATTCTCATGCAGTTTTGCCGCTCCCATACAAGCAGTGGCCAGATTCACCTCCCTGGAGCGCTGATTGTGGAAAAAAACTACGGTTGGTTGACTGTATCCGTTACTCAGGAGGACCCTGTGGATTTCTTCTATGAGATCCCAGGGCCCGGCGTCCATCCGCTCCATCTGCTGGACCACAGCATGGAGGTGCAGTTTCTCGACCTCGAGGGGCCCCCCCAGTTCAGTGACGATCCAACTGATGCCTTTATGGATCGAGACCGAATCTCGTTTCCTCTCTTTCTGCGCTCCATTAAGTCTGGTGACCGTTTTCGTCCTCTGGGATTGGACGGCTCCAAAAAGCTCAAGGATTTTTTTATAGATTTAAAGGTGCCAAGAAGCCACAGAAGAAGGATTCCCGTTCTTTGCAGCAAGGACCACATTGTCTGGTTGGTGGGCTTTCGGTTGGATGACAGGGTAAAAATCACCACAAATACGAGCCGCGTCGCCCGGTTTCGCTTTCGGAAAGGGATTGAGGGGGAATAGTTCTTGCAGATGTCCCTTTTGGATCCTTGCTTTATCCGCTGTAACCGCCAAGCGAGCGTCATTGACATTTACTTTGCAATGACTAACTTGGTATGCTAGTAGTAAAGTGACATTGGTGTAAATTTTAAGGTTTGTTTTCGGGGAGAATTCAATTGAGCCCTTTCTATAAAAATTTAGCCCTCTGGTTGGTCATTAGCTTGATGGTCATCTTGCTTTTCAATATGTTCAACCACCCTGGCCAAGGCAAGCAAGAGACCAGCTACAGTGAATTTGTCGCCGCCGTTTCCGATGGTGAAGTAAGCCAGGTAACCATCCAGGGAAATGACATTTATGGCAAGTTTAAAGACGGCACCTCTTTTCGTACCTTTGTCCCCAATGATCCTGACCTCATCCGCGAACTGCGGGACAAAGGTGTTCAGATCACTGCTAAAGCGGTGGAAGAGTCACCTTGGTTCATGACCATTCTCATAAGCTGGTTCCCCATGCTGCTGCTCATTGCGGTCTGGATCTTCTTTATGCGGCAGATGCAGGCGGGTGGTGGTAAAGCCATGTCATTCGGAAAAAGCCGAGCCCGGCTCATTTCCGATTCGGCTCGGAAGGTGACTTTTGAGGATGTGGCCGGCATTGAGGAGGCTAAAGAAGAACTCGAGGAAGTCATAGAGTTTCTGCGCGATCCCAAAAAGTTTACCAGGCTCGGTGGTCGTATACCCAAGGGGGTCTTGCTCGTTGGTTCTCCGGGTACCGGTAAGACGTTACTGGCCCGAGCAATCGCCGGTGAGGCCGGCGTGCCGTTCTTCAATATTAGCGGCTCTGACTTCGTGGAGATGTTTGTCGGTGTGGGCGCTTCCCGCGTGCGCGATCTATTCGTCCAAGGGAAGAAGCATGCCCCCTGTATTATTTTCATCGACGAAATAGACGCGGTGGGCCGACATCGAGGCGCGGGTCTGGGCGGTGGTCACGACGAGCGGGAACAGACACTCAACCAGTTGCTCGTGGAGATGGACGGTTTTGAATCCAACGATGGCGTCATTCTCATCTCCGCCACCAACCGTCCTGATGTGTTGGACCCTGCCCTGCTGAGACCAGGCCGTTTCGACCGCCAGGTGGTAGTCCCCCTTCCCGATTTGAGGGGCAGGGAGGGTATTCTTAAAGTCCACGTTCGCCACACACCCCTGTCCACTGATGTGGATCTTAGAGTGGTCGCCCGCGGTACTCCCGGCTTTTCCGGTGCTGATCTGGAAAATCTGGTGAACGAGGCTGCACTGCTGGCAGCTCGTCGGGAGAAGGACAAGGTTGAGATGTCAGACCTAGAGCTGGCCAAAGATAAGGTCCTCATGGGTACCGAGCGCAAGAGCATGATCATGAGTGAGAGAGAAAAGCGCAACACAGCCTTTCATGAGGTCGGCCATGCCCTGGTATCCAAGTTTCTCCCTGAAACGGATCCGGTACACAAGGTGAGCATCATCCCCAGGGGCCGTGCCCTCGGGGTAACAATGACGCTGCCAATAGAGGACCGCCTTTCCTATGATGAGGTTTACATGAAAAATACATTGGCCAAACTGATGGGTGGCCGAGTGGCGGAAGAACTCGTCTTCAACCACAGGACCAGTGGCGCCAGTGATGATATTGAAAAGGCCACCAACATAGCCCGCAAGATGGTAACGGTCTATGGCATGAGTGAGTCCATGGGACCGATCGCATTCGGTCAAAAAGAGGAGGCGATCTTCCTCGGCCGAGAAATTGCCCAACATCGAGACTATAGCGAGCAAACCGCCATAAAGATCGACGAGGAGGTGCGGCTAATAGTTGATGAGGCCTATAATACTGCCAAAAAAATTCTGCAGGAGCACGAAGATCTTCTCCACAAGATTTCCGAAACACTAGTTGAGAAGGAAACCCTGGACGGGAAGGAGATCGATGCCATCATAGATGAAACCAAGCCTGGCGTGAAATTCACCCGAACCGTGACTGCCGAAGATGTGGTTGCGGCAGAACGCAAGGCCGGAACCAGCCCACCCCGGACCGAACCCGAGGGACAGAAAGAGCCAGTTGCTGCCAAAGAAAGGGATCTACCAAAGGATAAACTCGGAGAGACCCAGGCGTGAACCGCGCGCACTTTACGATCCGCAGCCCCCATTTCACCCTGGAGTTGGGCAAGCGGTCCCTGCTAATGGGAACCATAAATGTAACTCCGGACTCCTTTTCAGACGGCGGCCACTTTTTTGATCTAGATCAGGCTATCAAGCAAGGGGAAGTCCTTGCCTCTAGCGGCGCGGACTTACTTGACATTGGCGGTGAATCCACCAGGCCGTTTTCCGATCCAGTTCCGTTGGAGGAGGAACTGCGGCGCGTCATCCCTGTGATCAGTGAACTGGCCAAGCGTACCTCTATTCCCATTTCCATTGATACTTGCAAAAGTCAGGTAGCCCGAGCGGCCTTGGATGCCGGTGCCACTATGATTAACGACATCAGCGGGCTGCGTTTTGATCCGGAAATGTTACAGTTGGCGGCAGCTGCCGAGGTACCTATAGTTCTCATGCACATGCTGGGAACTCCACGCACCATGCAAGTCGAGCCGCATTATGTCTCCCTGCTCTCCGAGATCATTGCATTTTTAGAGGAGCGCATTCAGTTTGCCTGCGCGGGAGGGATCTCCCGAGGTCGGATTATCATTGACCCGGGTATTGGGTTCGGCAAAACCGTAGACCACAATCTATCAATAATTAAGCATCTGGATGCCTTTACAACACTTGGACAACCTATTCTCCTGGGGCCTTCGCGCAAATCTTTCATCGGTGCCGTATTGGACAAGCAGGTTAATGAGCGCGAGCCCGGAACTTGGGCTGCGGTGTGTACCGCTATCCTTAAAGGAGCCCATATTGTTCGGGTGCATGAAGTCGCTACTTGCCGCCAGATTGTAGACTTAACAGACGCAATCCTCAGTGCTGAACTCACAAGGGGGAACGAGGAGTGAGCTGAATTCGGCGCCTTTGCCGTGCCTAGTGCCTACTGCCTAGTGCCTAGTCTAGAATTCTTACTGGGATAGCCTACAAATCGAATAAGAGGGCCGTAACATGGGAAAAATCTTCGGGACTGACGGAGTGAGGGGCGTAGCCAATGTCTATCCCATGACCACCGAAATGGCCATGCAGTTGGGGCGAGGTGCCGCCTACGTTTTCAGAAACGCTAAGCGTCGCCACAAGATCGTCATCGGCAAAGATACCCGACTCTCCGGTTACATGATCGAAAACGCCATCGCTTCTGGTATCTGCTCCATGGGAGTAGACGTGCTGCTGGTGGGGCCGCTTCCCACGCCGGGCATAGCCTTCATCACCAGCAGCATGCGGGCTGATGCCGGTGTGGTCATCTCTGCCTCGCATAACCCCTTCCAAGACACTGGAATCAAGTTTTTTTCACAGGATGGCTTCAAGCTCGCCGACGAAATCGAAGAAAGCATTGAGGATCTCATCTTTTCCAATGATATCGATCATCTCCGTCCCACCGCGGAAGAAGTGGGCAAGGCCTTTCGAGTTGACGATGCGGTGGGTCGCTACGTCGTTTTCCTAAAGAACACTTTCTCCCGAGATCTTACCATGGACGGGATCAAAATCGCCGTGGACTGCGCCAACGGTGCCTCTTACAAGGTGGCCCCAGCCGTTTTCGAGGAACTGGGTGCCGATCTGGTGCTGACTGGCGTCGAACCCAACGGCTACAACATCAATGACGGCTGCGGTAGTCTCTACCCCCAGGTGGTGGCTGAACTCGTGCTAGAGTCGGGGGCTAATCTGGGAATCGCCTTCGACGGGGATGCCGATCGGGTGATCTGCGTGGACGAAAAGGGAGCGGTGGTGGACGGTGACCAGTTGATGGCCATCTTCGCTTCCCGCATGCTCAAAGAAAAACGATTGAATCACTCTACCTTGGTCACTACTGTCATGAGCAACATGGGACTGGAGGTAACCCTCAATTCTCTCGGCGGCAAGCTGGAACGAACCGCGGTTGGTGATCGATATGTGGTGGAAAGAATGCTCTCCGGCGGCTTCAACCTAGGCGGTGAGCAGTCTGGCCATATAATCTTTTTAGATCACAACACCACCGGAGACGGAATCCTTTCCGCCCTGCAACTGATTGAGGTAATGCTTGCGGAGGGCAAAACCCTCTCTGAACTGGCCGCGCTTATGGACCGCTATCCCCAGCACCTGGTCAACGTCAGAATTAAGGAGCGCAAGTCTCTCGACGCCTTCCCCGAAATTGCTCACACCGCAAAACAGGTCGAGGCGAAACTCGGCAATAGAGGTCGGCTGCTCATACGACCGTCAGGAACCGAGCCGTTGATCCGGGTTATGGTTGAGGGTAAAGATGAGAAGCTGGTGGTTGAGCTGGCCGAGGAAACAGCGGCTACCATAGAGCGGGCCATGTCTTAAAGGAGACCTTCCCCATGCTGCTCGCCATTGACATCGGCAATACCAATACAGTCCTGGGTCTGTACCGCGGTACAGAGCTCGTCACTGACTGGCGTATTCGCACTGAACAGGATATGACCGCAGACGAATACGGCATCCTCATGCACAACCTTTTTGAAGCCAAAAATGTCCAGTTCCAAGATGTGACCCACATGGTCGCCTCCTGTGTGGTTCCCCCCATGCTAAATACTGTTGTCGAATTCGCCAATAAATACTTTGAACTTGAACCTCTCCTTGTCGGACCCGGAATCCGCACCGGAATGCCCATCTACTATGACAACCCTAAGGAGATTGGCGCCGACCGCATTGTCAATGCGGTGGCTGCTTACGAGAAATATAAGACCAGTTTGATAATTGTTGATTTCGGCACTGCCACCACCTTCGATTACGTCTCACCCAAGGGCGAGTACATAGGAGGAGTCATCAGCCCCGGCGTCCTCATCTCCTGCGAGGCCCTTTTCCAAAAAGCCTCCAAACTGCCAAGGGTCGAGATTTTCGCTAAACCCAAAGCTGTTCTAACCAAAGACACTATCAGTGCCATGAACGTCGGAATTGTTTACGGTTACGCCGGTCTGGTGGACGGTATTGTCCGCAGAATCAAAAAGGAGGTCGGGACCGATCCCATGGTGGTGGCCACTGGCGGACTGGCCCGTTTGATTTCCGCTGAATCTGAAGAGATTGAACTGGTGGACGACGCTCTCACCCTGGAAGGACTCAGAATCATCTTTGAACGTAATCGCGACCAGTAGACTGTCGCCCATCTGGCGCTCATAAGTTCTTCTTCCTTTGGTTCGTTTGTGCAGTCAAACAATGAGAGGCTTGCTTAGATTCTGCCTTCTGACAAACCCCAGATAAAACAGATCGGTCCCTCATGCTGACCCTTTGCAAACCAGCCCCGCTGAGTCCCGGAGATAAAGTAGGCGTGCTGGCTCCGGCGAGCCCTTGCCCTGTAGACGAACTCGAGGCTGGCTGTGCCATCTTAGAGAAACTGGGACTAGATGTTGTCATAGATGTGGGCAGCCAGTCCTCTCAACCTGGCTACCTGGCCGGAAGTGATGAATCCCGTGTTTTTCGCTTTAACGAATTCGTCCAAGATCCCGAAATAAAGGGGCTATTTTGCGCTCGGGGAGGTTATGGCTCTTTACGCATACTGCCAGAAATCTCCTACGAGCAACTACGACTCAATCCTAAAGCACTGGTGGGCTTCAGCGACGTCACCGCGCTGCTTCTCGCCTGCTATGGGCAGGCCGGCATGGTTAGCTTTCACGGACCCACTGTCTCAACTCTAGCCACAGCGGACTCAGAAAGCGTGGAGTCACTCTGGACCGCTATCAGCAGCACCGAGTCGTTGGAATTCCACTTTTCCGAGGCAATCTGCCTGAGATCTGGAAGGGCGACCGGCACCATGCTGGGAGGTAACTTCACCACCATCAGTCACCTGCTGGGAACACCCTTTCTTCCAACCCTTGCAGACTGTATCCTCTTTCTCGAAGACCGGGGCGAGCCCCTGTACAGGATTGACCGAATGCTAACCCAGCTGATCCACACCGGCCACCTTGGCGGTCTTGCGGCTCTTGTTTTGGGCGATTTCTCCGAAAGCGGCCCCCGCGACGAACTCAACGATCTCGTCCAAGAGCGTTTGACATCTACTTCCTTTCCCATTCTCTCAGGCGCCCCCTTCGGCCACGAAAGGCGAAACCT
>CP070735.1:633272-667028 GCA_020347625.1 Deltaproteobacteria bacterium | reverse complement strand
TTATGGGTATCCAGGTGCTCGATCATCTAATCATCGGCCGAAACCTCTACTACAGCTTCGCCGACCAGGGTCATATCCGGAGATGGGAGAGAGAATTCGGCAAGGGACCGGAGATTATCCTGAAAACGTTAGGGGAGGAGTTAGAGATCAGCAGGCCGGAGGCAGCCGGCAGCGGGCAGCAGACAGCAAGCAGCAAGCAGGAGAACTACTAGGCACTGCGAGACGACACGGCGATAGGGGGAGACGGAGACGCGGAGAAAGAGGGCAGACAGCGCAAGGCTCTTTGTCAGTTGTCCGTGGTCAGTGGTCCGTTGCTCAAATCGTTCGAGCCGTGTTTATAAAGTAGTCAGTAGCCACTAGTCAGTAGTCAGGAGGAAAGAGAAAATCGTCTCAGTCCTTAACTTCTGACTCCTGTCTCCTAGCTCCTGTCTTCTGTTTTCTAACTCTATGCCCCATTCCTTGCAACGGACAACGGACAACTGATAACGGACCTACTTCAGTAGCTTCCCAAAACTTTGAGAAACTCGGTCTTTGCTGAGAGTTCGTCCATCACTCCCCGCAGTTCAGTGGATTCCACGTCAGCCTCCAGATCCACGTAAAACATATACTCCCAGGGTTTACCGTGGATAGGCCTGGATTCAAGCTTGACAAGGTTGATCCCATTCTCTGCAAAAATCTTTAAGGTATCAAATAGGGCGCCGGGCTTATTGCTCGTTGCATAAACCAGGGATGATTTTGTCTTGGGACCATTGCTAACCCTATCGCCGGCTATAACGACGAAACGAGTATAATTTCTGGCGTTGGTCTCGATACCCTCCTTGAGGATTTTAAGCCCAAAGAGGGCTGCTGCTTCCTTGGCTGCGATGGCAACTTCACCTGTATTGCCCTTTTCTTTGATCCTCCGAACCGCTGTAGCAGTATCCCTGGCCGCAACCAGTTCCCAGCCCTGCTGACTTTCCAGAAAATCGCGACACTGCTCAAGTGCCTGCGGATGAGAGATGACCCGGGTGACTTCCTCGAGCTTGGTTTCTGGGTGACCAATGAGGGCGTGGACAATACGTAGGGTTATCTCCCCCACGATCTTGATGTCGTATTCGAGAAGTAGGTCGTAGTTTTCATGGATACTTCCGGTTAAGGAATTTTCAAGCGGAACGACACCGAAACCACTGTTGCCGTCCTTTACTTCCTGGAACACATGGCGAAACGAGGAGACCGGTTCGATCTTCACCTCACTGCCAAAGAACTGGCTGGCTGCTTTATGGGCGAAAGCCCTCATCTCGCCAGCAAAGACAGCGCGTTTTGGACTGCCTTTTT
The DNA here is from genome assembly GCA_020347625.1 of Deltaproteobacteria bacterium. Classification (GTDB taxonomy): domain Bacteria; phylum Desulfobacterota; class Syntrophobacteria; order BM002; family BM002; genus BM002. The sequence goes on along the minus strand of CP070735.1, from coordinate 665,714 downwards.
TTGCTGCGGCCGGAAGTCGGATTGCGGTGGCCTTTTCCAGGTAGCCAAAATCAAGTTGTTTGCCAACTACCGGGGCGATCACGTAAAGGTCTCTCATCAGTTGTTTAAACTGCTCCGGGTAAAGGCTCTGAGGCCCGTCGGAGAGGGCGTTGGCCGGGTCGTGGTGTACCTCAATGAGCAGACCGTCTGCACCCGCGGCGATGGCAGCACGCGCCATTGGACTCACCTTTTCCCGGATTCCGGTAGCATGGCTGGGGTCAATGACCACCGGCAAGTGGGTCAGCTTCTTGATGATGGGAATGGCAGTAAGGTCCAGGGTATTGCGGGTGTAACGTTCAAAGGTGCGAATGCCGCGCTCACAGAGGATGACCTGATCGTTACCCTCAGAGAGAATGTATTCGGCCGACATCAGCCACTCCTCCACGGTGGCAGAAAGGCCACGCTTGAGTAACACCGGCTTACCGATGCGTCCAGCGCTCCGAAGTAACTCGAAGTTTTGCATGTTTCGGGCGCCGATCTGAACCAGATCTACATACTTCATCATCACGTCAGCCTGAGCTGGGGAGGTCATCTCAGTTGCTACTCTCAGCCCCGTTTCTTCGCGCACTGCGGCAAGAATCTTCAAACCCTCTTCCCCAAGACCCTGAAAAGAGTATGGTGAAGTACGCGGCTTAAAGGCGCCACCGCGAAAAAGCACGGCTCCACCGTCCTTCACCTTTCTGGCAATGGTCATGGCCTGCTCCCTGCTTTCTACGGCACAGGGTCCGGCAATGACCACGATACGTGGACCACCCAACTCCACGTCGCCAATTTGAACCACGGTGTCTTCGGGATGCATCTCTCGGCTTACCAGTTTGTAGGGTCGAGAGACTGGAATCACTTTGGCCACTCCAGGCAATTGTTCAAAAAACCGCAGATCGCGGCTAATCTGCCCCACCGCACCGAAGATGGTTTCATCGCCGGTGGCCATCTCGCGGATAATACATCCTTCTGCCCGTAAAGTGCTGCGAACCTGATCTTTCTCTTCCTCACTTATGCCCTGTTTCAAGACGAGAATCATGGGAAAGACTCCTTAAAATTGTAATTGTAAAAAAGAAAAGCCCCGGGGCTTGTCGCCCTGGGGCTTGAGTTCAATGATAACAAGAAGGATTTCACCCCGAGGCGACCGGTTTCGGTCCACCCGGGGCCAGACGCGAAGCGCTAGGAGACCGGGCGGACGCCACTAAAAAAGCAAAAGAAAAAGAAGCGTCCGATTGAAAATGTTGCATTCCCTGTTGGTCTGAAGCGCATCTTCGTCATCCCTAATGTAGTAAAGAATGACACCTTATTAGAGTTCCCTCATTTTGTCAAGAGGTTCTTCACTAACTAAAGTTTCCCCAGTAATGAATATTCACCTTATCTGCTGAAACGTCAATAAGTGCTCGGTAATCAGAAAAACGGCTGGTACGGGCTTTGCAAATTCGCTCCAGGAAAGACTTACATCCCCTGTAGTCATTAGGCGCAAAAATGCTTTTCTTACTAGAGTTAGAGCCAAAAAAGAACGGTTGTCCACCAAAACGGGCAATCCTGCCTGAGAGCATGGAGGTATGATTTTGAATACATTAAGAAGAAAAAGAGGGCACCATTATCCAAAAGTAGACGCCAACTACCCTGTTCTTGTGCTCACCGCAGACGGGCCTCTGAGAGGAAAAACAAAACACATAAGCACCCAGCAAGCATTTGTCCGCTGCAAAGACCCCCTTAGGTTATATGATGTCGCCAGTTTGAGTATTGAGGTCGCAAAAAATGAGTCGCTGTTGGTGGCGGAAGCTGAGGTAATCTGGTCTAATCGCTACGGTCCAGATGATGAAATAACACCGCGGGGCATGGTGGTTCGTTTCACGCGTCTCGCCACTAGAGAGCGCCAACGTCTTCAAAAAGCGATTGTCAAACATTACAAGGCAAAAATGATGGTGCACCGGAGACGCGCGAAGTAGGAAAGCCCCTCTACCTGAAAGAACGGTTACTGCCGATTAATTAAGGCAACGTTTTTCTCAACAAATTTCCTTCCAGGTTTAGGTATCTATTTCTCGGAACGGGATTTAACGATAAACCTTGGCTCCTGAATACGTTCTCCACGGCAGCGGGGACAGCGACTCGGTTTGGTAAAACGTTTGCGGCTGCCAAAAAGGTATTCGCACTCCAGGCATTGACAGGGTATCAAGACCAGCTCTTTCTCCTGGGCGCCAAGGGAGCGGGCAATATGCGGCAGGTGAGTGCAGACCTCCTTTTCTGATATTCCCAGCTCCTGTGACAATTCCCTGGAGCTGTAAGTTCCCTGAGATAGCAAGGTTATTATCTGCTGACGGCGGGTTTGCTTAGTTTTTGCTAACATCATCGAGTGTTTGCGCTTTGTGAATTGGGCGATCGTTTTCGTTGGTAGTTGGGATCTTATTGATCCACCTTTTCAGAATATCCGTACTGTCAATTGGCCCCAGCCCGCTGAACTTGAAAAAATCATCAAACTCATAACGATTGCCAGCTCGCCACCAGTCTTTCAAGATCATGCCCGCTTCCCGCTTGAACATCCACTCAGAACCCAGATTCCGCCTGAGGAATTTTTCCATAGTGGCCTCAGCCATCCATGAGATCAGGTAGTCTAGCGCGTAAAATTCTGGCGCCAGATCAAAGAGCTGGGTTTCTGGGAGATAGGAAAAACCCGTGTATTTTTTTAGGAGACTTGCATAAAAGTCACCATCAGTCAGGTTATTTGCTTTGAACATCTGATACTCAGCCATAAATTTCCCGCCGTATCTTCTGAACACGGACATATCTTTCAAAGTTTTGTAAAAGGTTATCTCATCTATCTGTCGTGGGGAAAGTTTCAGTTGTCTTTCCAGGAAGGGCGGGGACAGGCACATATTCTGAAGCAAGAAGGCATAGGATTCTGAAAGCGTGTTCGAAGTGAAGAAATCTTTCTCAGGCGGCGAAAGCGCTGGATCAGTAAAGACATTACTCAAGGCGTGGCCCATTTCATGGAAAAGTGTTTCCAAGTCGATCCAACCACCTTGGGGATTCATCACCAGATGGATGTCGTGGGGGATTCTCAAGGCAAAGCTCATTGCCTGGAAGCTTTTTCGAGGCGAGTAATCGATTTCCAGGTGAAGTCCAGGAATGTTTGCTACCCGAATTCCCCAATTTTGGAAAAAGCCGAGGTGATCCACCAAGGGGATTTGCTTAGGGAAAATTCGGTCCAGTTCACCCAATCCGAGCAGATAGATTGCATCAAATCTATTGAGTTCAGCCAGCGGCAATCCCAGGCTATTTTGAACCCAACCCTCCATTGCGGCAAGATAAATTTCACCGGTCTGCTCGAGCAATTGTTGAAGCTTGTGGAAATGATTCTCGTAGTCAATGAGCTTCTTATCCTCACAGTAGGCCGAATAACTCTTGTAGCCAAACTCATCGTCCAAGAGTTCCAGAAAGGCTTCCCAAAAACTTAGGGCAAAAGGTTTCAAGAATTTGCACAGGCTGCTGGTCTCTTTTTCTAAGATCCGCCGTCCCTGGAGGTCGCTTCGTTTTTGACACCAGGAGAGGATGTCTTTGAAATAGATCTTCTCGCCATTAACGTGAGCGGCAGCGCCTTTGAGCCAGGTGAACAATTCGTTTTCGTAAGGGAAAACGCGGTATTGTAGATAGTGTCCAAGAAGGGTATGAAAGACCCTATTTTTCAATCTGGACTCAGTCCCATCGCTACGCATCTGCAATATAATGCGGGGATCCAAGAGGTGTTCAAAACCATCATATATCTTCAGCTGGGAGGGGATGCTATCTTTTCCCATCCATATACTCAGCGCCCTTGAGGTCAACCGTTCATTGAGCTTTAGAAGGGCTTGTTCGATTCCATTCTTCTCAACTAGATCTGTTTCCGCCGCCATCTGTTTTTCTTTGTCAACAGGTTCACATCAACTACCACCACAACACCTGGATTATCGTCAGCTTCTAGCCAATGAATTGGATGGGAAGCCTAAAAAGAGTGGAACACTGCGCTAATTGTAAACGCAATCGCAGAACAGGGGAAGAGATCGAGAAAAATCAACCCTCAAAGGGATCTCGCAGCATGATAGTCTGCTCCCGCCCGGGACCTACCGAGACAACAGAAAGTGGGATTTCAGCCAGCTCTTCAATGTTGCGCAGATAGCTTTGAGTTTTTGAGGGGAGGTCTGAGAATTTGCGGGCGCCAGTGATATCTTCACTCCAACCCGGTAAATTAAGATAAGAGGGGTCGCAGCGCTCCAAGGTGAAACATTCATTCGGAAAGATTTCCATCGAGCTGGACTCGTGGACATATGAAGTGGCAATTCGTATCTGATCGAGACCAGTCAGCACGTCCAATTTGGTTATGGTCAGGCTGTTGAGTCCATTCAACCGAGCGGCATTTCTCAGCACCACCATATCAAGCCAGCCACAGCGGCGTGGTCTTCCTGTGGTCGAACCGAATTCCGCTCCCTCTTTCTGGAGGTGCTCGCCAACAGAATCAGTGAGTTCAGTGGGGAATGGACCACCTCCTACCCGGGTGGTGTAAGCCTTGCAAATGCCCATGACCGTATCAATGCGGCTGGGACCAATACCGGCTCCGCAGCAAGCACCACCGGCAACCGCGTTGGAAGAGGTGACAAAGGGATAGGTGCCGTGGTCTATGTCCAGGTGGGTTCCTTGAGCGCCTTCGAAAAGGATATTCTTCCCTTGGCGCCGACCCGTTTCCAGCAGTTCAGAGACATTGCCGACATATGGCCGAAGCTGCTCTCCGTAAGCGAGGTATTCGTCCGCAATCTGGTTGTAATCCAAAGGCTGAGCGCCGAGGAATTTTTCCAGGTAAAAGTTCTTCTCTTCCAGATTTTCCTTGAGCTTGTCCGTAAAAAATTTCGGATTGATCAGCTCGTGTATGCGGATGCCAGCTCGGCTCGCCTTGTCTTCGTAACATGGACCGATACCCCGGCCGGTGGTGCCGATTTTACCCTTACCTTTGCGGAGTTCCCGCGCATTGTCCACTTCACGATGGTAGGTCATGATCACGTGGGCCTGTCCGCTCAAGACCAGATTATCAGGACTCACCTGCACCTGGTGGCTGCGCAGCTTCTCGATTTCTCCCAGCAACACACCGGGGTCCACCACCACTCCATTGCCAATGCAGCAAGTCTTGTTGGCATGCAGGATGCCGGATGGGATCAAGTGCAAGATGAACTTCCTATTCTCAACCACCAGCGTGTGGCCGGCGTTGTTGCCTCCCTGGAACCGAACTATATAATCGGCGGACTCACTGAGGAGATCAACTACTTTACCCTTGCCCTCATCGCCCCACTGAGTTCCTACCACAACAACGTTTGCCATGGGAAAAACCTCTGTATGTTTGGAGAATTAAAGTAATGGAGTCTTGGAGTGTTGGAAAGTGATTTTTCTAAGGTTCTGTTTGATCAGCTCTTAATTAACTTGCCACTCCATTTTAAGCCCGCAAGAGAATAATGGATTGGCTAAGAAATGTCAAACGGGGAGTAACAGGCATAGCGCAAAGAGCATAGCGCATAGCGTAAAAAGAGAATTCAGGAGCCAGGAGTCAGAAGACAGGAGAAAACAAAGACTTGTGCCACTTTCTATATTCTAAATTCTAAATTCTGGCTTCTTTCGCTCTGCGCTTAGCGCTCTGCGCTCTGCCTCACGGCACAAAAACGGCGGGGCAGAACCCCGCCGGCAGATTTACGGTGGACAAAAGATGGTGAGATCAGGCAACTGCCATGGCCCGCAGACGGCTAACCCTCTCTTCAACGGGTGGATGGGTACTGAACCAACTGGCAAAGCCACCACCACTTAGGGGATTGACTATGAACATGTGTGCTGTTGCCGGTTTGGCCTCCTGCATGGGTATGCGTTTAGAAGCGGAGGCCAGCTTTTCAAGGGCACTGGCAAGACTTCTGGGATTTTGCGCCAAACGGGCTCCGGTTTCATCTGCCAGGTATTCCCGAGAGCGGGAAATGGCCATTTGAATTAGCAGGGCAGCCAAAGGTGCAACAATAGACATAATTATGAGGACCAGAATATTGCTTCCTCCTTCGTCGTCATTTCCGCCTCCAAAGCCAAGAATCGCGCCCCAACGGGCCATAGTGGCGAGCATCATCACCACTCCTGCGAGAGTGGCGGCAATGGACCCAATGAGGATGTCACGGTTCTTGACATGGCCCAGTTCATGGGCCAAGACACCTTTTAGCTCGTCATCGTTCAGTAAGCGAACGATGCCTTGGGTAACCGCCACCACCGCATGTTCCGGATTGCGGCCGGTCGCAAAGGCATTGGGAGTTTCAGAGGGAATGAGATATATTCGCGGTTTAGGTATTCCCCCCCTTTGGGCCAACTCTGCCACCAACTGGTGGATTTTTGGAGCTTCACTTGGGGTTAGCTCCTTAGCCCGATACATGGCGAGGACAATTTTGTCTGAAAACCAGTAACTGCCAAAATTCATTACCAATGCGAAAATAAAGGCAATCACCATGCCTTGATTGCCGCCGAACATTCTGCCGAAGAGGACTATTAGCACGGTTAGGGCTGCCAGCAAAACAGTAGTTCTGAGCTGGTTGGCCATCATAGGTTATACCTCCTTAATTATTTCCTCATTTAATTATCTGAAATCATTTAATAAAACCGACCTCAATAATCGTCGGTAAAAGTTTTCTAGCAAAAGAAAATTAATCCCGATTGGCGGTCTTGTCAAGGCGAAGATGGCTTTGAATACCGTTGTAAATCGGGTGTGCGGCTATGGACCTGAGTAAGTGTTTTTCAACTGCAACACTCGGCTTTTGGCTTGATTTTGGAATTTGCGAAGTGCACGATTCCACGAAGGAAGAATGCAAGGGTAAGGCCCGCCAGCAGCAGAGCTGTCCCGAGATGCAGCCAGGTGGGGAGCAGTTCGCTGGCAGCGGTGGCCAATCTGGTTTGCAAGGAAATCCCAAGGAATCTGTAGAGCCAATCGGTTGCCAATCCCAACAACACGGAAAAAGTCGCAATAGAACCCAAGTAGACAATCACGCCGCGTCTGCCCAGAACTTTGGACAATACCGTGAGAGAGGCAATATTTGTGGCGGGTCCCGCCAGCAGAAACACAAGAGCCGCACCCGGGCTTACTCCCTTCATAATCAAGGCAGCGGCTACCGGAGTAGAGGCGGTGGCACAGATGTAGGTGGGGATGCCGGCAGCCAGCATGATTAACATCGTGGCAAAGCCGCCACCCAGATAACGGCTGGTCAGGTCCTGGGGCAACCACAGGGTTATAGCTCCCGCTAGAATGAAGCCAACAACTATCCAGCCGGAAAGTTCCCGGTAGAGGTCGAAAAAACCATAATGAATTCCGCTCCACAACTTCCGTACCATGCTGTGGTGGTTGCTATGTTCCTCAGGCGGACAATTATTACCATCACAACAGCCATCCACACGGCAACTGAGGTCGGGCTGCACTGAGATCTGTTGTTCCTCTTCCCCTGAAAAAAAGTTTTCCATAATTCCTGCGGCAAAAGCGGTGATAAAGGCAGCAACCGGGCGAATAACAGTCATGAGCGGATCCAAAAGGGCGTAAGTAATGGCGATGGAATCAACTCCAGATTCGGGTGTGGCGATGAGAAAGGCGGCAGTAGCACCCCGGTTGGCTCCTTGTCTTTTTAGACTGACCGCAGCCGGTAAAACGCCGCAGGAACAGAGGGGTAAGGGAATACCCAACAGCGCTGCTTTGAATACTGAACGGACCCTTCCACTATGGAGGTGTTTGGCAATGGTTTCAGGTGCAAGAAAGAGGTACATAAGCCCGGCAACCAGGATTCCCAGTATCAGATATGGAGCTGCCGCCACGAAAAGGGTCCAACTCGCCAGTGCTATTTGAAAAACAATATTCATGGATAACCCTTATTATCAATCCCGGAGGTGCTCGAGGGTAATTTTGATCAACTGTGACACGTGGTTGTCGCTCAGACGATAGTAAAGCACAACCCCGTCCCGCCGATTGGAAACAAGTTGCAGATTTCTAAGGAGCCGGAGCTGATGGCTAACCGCCGACTCGGTTAACCCGAGCATGGCGGCCAAGTCGCAGACGCACATTTCCCGCTGCTCCAAAGCCCAGAGGATCTTCAAGCGAGTCTCATCCGCCAGAGCCTTGAATATTTGGGCCAAGCTCTCGGTTTCATTCGGGGCGAGCGCTGATGCCATGGCCTTTTCCACCGTGCGACGGTGGATAAGGCGGCAGTCACATAGGTCCCTACTTTGTTCAACCACAGCAAACCTCCGTCTTTATCTGAATATCTGCTCATATATTAAAATAATAAATTGCCGCTGTCAAGTTAAGAAGAGACACCAGCAAAGGCATAGGGGCAGGCTGCGAAACAACGAGCATCTGAGCAACCTTTCTGTCCACATCTCCGCTTGGCTAGGGTCTGCATGAAGATATGGTGCTTTCCTAACTGGGACATTGCCATAAAATGGCGTGAAAATGCTTCAGCGAGCACCAACCCAGTCCCGCCTCGGCGGGACTGCGGGACTGCGAGCGAACTACAATAAGATCTGATATCTTCCTTACATTTCGAATCCCGCTTTAGTGGGATTCAATTGCTCGTTGTGGAGTAGCCTTCCCTATGCCTCGGTCGAAAATAAGATTTATTGGGAAACTCCTTGAGACTATTCGGTTGACTGTCATTCGGAAAATCTGCTACTTTTGGCCGCAAATTCCCCTGACCCAGATATGTCATGAATTGTCGTCGCAGCAAACGGTTCGTGCAAATCTGAGGTAAAAGAAAGCGAGTTATTCGTGCCTGTTCGCCTGGAGATTACCCTCAAGCCGGAGCTGTTCGATGCCGAAGGAGAATCAATCAGGCGTAAAGCCAGGGACTATTTCAATATTCACCTGGACGCGGTTCGCACCATCCACGTTCTGACCATCGACGCCCAGCTCAGCGACGAGCAACTGGAAGCAGCCCGCCATCGCATCTTCACCAATCCGGTTTCCCAAGTCTCTTCTTTTAAGCCACTGGCCACTTCCTTTGATTGGGCTATTTGGGTTGGTTTTCGGCCGGGAGTGAGAGATAACCCGGGGAGCACAGCGGTGGAAGCGGTGGAGGATCTCCTCAAGGTTAAATTCCAAGCCGAGGAGGCCGTTTATACCTCCAAGCTGTATCTACTTCACTCCGAGCGATTGGGCAGGGGAACCAGGGGCCGCAAGGCAGTGGAGCGCATTGCCGGAGAGTTGTTGGCCAATGACCTTATCCAGCAGTGGCGGATATACTCAGCGGATGATTGGGACCCTGACGAGGGCATCGGCATTATCGTACCTAAGGTGCGACTCGCCCACCAACCTTCAGTGGCGACACTATCCATCTCGAGTGATGAGGAGTTGGAGCGCTTGAGCCAAGAGCGGAATCTGGCCCTGCACCATAGAGACATTCCGGTGATTCGCTCCTATTTTCTAAGATCGGATGTCCGTGCTGCCCGCAGCCGTGTAGGGTTGTCTGATCCTACGGATGTGGAACTGGAATACATATCCCAGGCGCGGAGCGATCATTGCAACCACAATACTTTCCGAGGAAAGTTCTTCTACCGAGATCTGAGCACCAACCAGACCGAAGTGGTGGACAATCTGTTCAAGACTTGCATCGAGGGTCCAACCCTAACCCTGCAAAAAGAAAAAGACTGGGTTATCTCAGTGCTCTGGGACAATGCTGGGGTTGGACGTTTCGATCAGGATACTTACTACGTCATTACCGGAGAAACGCACAACAGCCCTTCAAACATGGAGGCGTACGGCGGGGCATTGACTGGAATAGTCGGTGTCTACCGTGACCCAATGGGAACAGGCAAAGGCTCCCGGCTCATTGCGGGTACTTACGGTTACTGCGTGGGCTACCGCGATTACAGGGGCCCGCTGAAGCCGCACCTGCATCCGCGACGACTGCTGGACGGAGTCATAGAGGGTGTGCGAGATGGTGGTAACAAGAGTGGAATACCCACCCCCTACGGTCAGGTATTTTTTGACCATGGTTATATGGGAAAGTGTCTGGTTTTTGTCACTGCAATCGGCCTGATGCCGGCTATTGTGGCAGATACTCCCAGCGAAGAGAAAACAACCACTGCTGGCGACTTGATCATCATGTGCGGTGGCCGGGTGGGCAAGGATGGTATCCACGGGGTGACGGCCTCCAGTGAGATATACAGCGAACATACCCCAGCCGGTCACGTGCAGATTGGAGATCCTTACACCCAGAAAAAGATGCACGATTTCCTCCTGGAGGCACGGGATGAAGGGTTGATTGCCTTCCTTACTGACAATGGCGGTGGGGGCCTCTCCTCCTCAATTGGCGAGTCGGCCCGGTTTTCTGGGGGCGCCCTGGTGGAACTGGAAAAGGTACCGCTCAAATATGAGGGTTTAGACCTTTGGGAAATATGGGTCTCTGAGAGCCAGGAACGAATGACGATAGCAGTGAAGCCTCATCACCTCGAGCGCTTTATGCAGCTTTCGGATAAACATGGGGTTGAGTCCACCGTGATCGGTCAGTACACAGACAACGGCAAGCTGCACATTACTTCCGAGGGTAAGAGCTGTGCCTACGTGGATCTGGCGTTGCTTGAATCTGGTTTTCCCCAGTGGGAGTTCGAGGCCGAGTGGATGGAGCCGAAATACCGGGGACTCAGAGAACCAGTGCTGGGTCCGCCCGCGGATCAGCGGCGGATACTGCTGAAGCTACTCAGCCGCCCCAATATCTGCTCTAAAGAGTGGATTGTCCGGCAATATGACCATGAGGTTCAGGGGACCAGCGTAATTAAGCATCTGGTGGGAGTCGAGAGGGATGTGCCCAATGATGCGGTGGTTCTGCGTCCGCGTCTTGATTCGCTTCGAGGCCTGGCAACGGCACAGGCGCTCAATCCGACCTATTCCAGAATTGACGCTTATCACATGGCGGGCTGCACCATAGACGAAACTGTGAGACGGCTCCTGGCTGTGGGCGGGAGTCTACAACACCTTGGCGGGGTGGATAACTTCTGCTGGCCCAACATTCAGTACCATCCCGAAACCAACCCTGACGGCAAACTGAAAGCGGCCCAACTTGTCCGGGCCAACTGGGCCTTGAGAGATTACTGTCTCGGTTTTAGCATCCCCTTGCTTTCGGGCAAGGACAGTATGTACGTAGACGGAAATCTTGAGGGGGATTTTGGAGAACGACACAAGGTTTCCGGCCTCGAAACCTTACAATTTACTGGTACCAGCGTTGTTGAAGATGTGCGACGCTGCGTAACCATGGATGTTAAAGCGGCCGGGGACTTTCTCTATGTCATTGGGCTAACCCGGGACGAGTTGGGAGGCTCGGAATATTACGATCTTTTCGGTTATACGGGATTGAATGTACCCCAGGTGAGGCTGGAGGAGGTTCTTCCTGTTTATCGGGCTCTTGAGGAAGTTATTAGCGGAGAGTTGCTGGCCTCGGTACACGGCATCTACCGAGGTGGGCTCGGAGTCCACCTGGCTCTAGTAGCCATGGCAGGCGGACTCGGCTTGGAAGTGGAGCTGGCCAAGGTACCGGTAGAGGGGATCAAGCATGCAGATAGTCTACTCTACTCAGAGTCAGCTGGTCGGTTCATTGTAACCGTGGCACCAGAGGACACGTCTGAATTCGAGGAGCGCTTCAAAGGTCTGCCTTTGGGCTGCATTGGCCGGGTGACAGACAAGGGAAAACTCACGGTGCGTGATCTGGGTGGGAGTGTTTTTTTCAATGTGGGGCTCCGGCAGCTGAAATCAGCCTGGAAAAAGCCTTTTGGGAAACTGTAAAGCCAGCGGTCAGCGCTCAGCAGTCAGCGTTGAAGAAGAATCCAGGAGTCAGAATTCAGAATCCAGGAGGCAAAAACATAAAGACTGTCCTTCCCGACTGGCTACTTAAACCTTACGACTTGAACGGTTTCAACGATTTGAACGGCTTGAACGATTTGAACAACGGACATGATGCAAAAAAATAACAACATTTCGCGTCCTGCGTATCGCAATGGAAGTTCTCCCAAAGCACTTGTTCTTACAGGTTATGGCTTGAACTGCGATTGGGAAACCACCTATGCCTTCGAGCTAGCCGGAGCCGAGGCGCACAGAATTCACATCAATCAACTGCTTATGGGTGAGAAGCTCGGCGAGGTTGCCCGGTTGGAAGATTATCAGATCCTGGCCTTTATTGGGGGTTTTTCCTGGGGCGATGACCACGGGGCCGGTGTAGTCTTGGCTACCAGGCTGCTTTACAACATGGGCGAGGAATTACTCGCATTCATTGAATCAGGAAATCTTGTTATCGGCATCTGTAATGGCTTTCAGGCGCTGGTGAACTTGGGATTATTACCGGGTTTGGATGGTGATTATCGCTCACGCCAGGTGGCTCTTATCTGGAACGACTGTGGCAGCTTTCGAGATCAGTGGGTAAACCTTCAGGTACAGAAAGATTCACCGTGTGTGTTTACCAAAGGACTTGATCACTTGGAACTCTCGATTCGACACGGCGAGGGCAAGTTCTACGCGGAGAAGCCGGTAATCAACCGTCTCTTGGAAGATAACCAGGTGGTCCTGCGCTATGCCGACAGCGAGGGGAATCCTGCCAATGGGCGCTTTCCGGAAAATCCCAATGGTTCTCTGGAGGACATTGCCGGCGTTTGCGATCCTACCGGAAGAGTCTTCGGCCTGATGCCGCATCCGGAAGCCTTCAATCACTGGACCAACCATCCCAATTGGACCCGACAAAAGGAGAATTACCGCCGCCGTGGGGAACCTTACCCCCAGGAAGGCTACGGCATCCAGGTTTTTCGCAATGCCGTTGAATACTTCAAGTAAGCGAGTGATTTTTACCCATTTTTGGTAAGCCAGAAATGGGTAAAAATAATATATTTGTTGCATATGCAAATTTTTGTGTCGGTGAGTTTGGTGGGGAGGTTTTGAAAAGTTTATGTGTGAGTTCTGTCATCAACATGGCGAAGGGAAAAAGTGGTATCTCAAGGCAGAAAACTATTCCCAGGATCTGTTGGCTGACCTCAATAGGCGCAACTACATCAGGGACTTCATAAAGGATGTAGGTAGTGGTCATGTGGCAGAATTGGAAAAGAAATTCCATCTCGGCATGAAAGCCCCTTCATGGCTGCGGCAGCTGTATTACTGGTTTTACGAGCAACGCTACCGTAGAGACCATTTTGGCCAGGTGGTGCCCCTGGAGGACTTGGAGGAAGTTTTGAGTCTGGCTAGTTCAATTGTCAGACTGCCCTGCATTTGTCGGAAAAAAAGCACTGGAGATAATGGCGCCCGCTACTGCTTTGGCCTCAGCCTAGATCCGGAAAAGCTGCTGGAAATAAAAGAGGCTTTTCTTGAGACGTTCAGACCTGGACCAGACGTGGATGTTTTCGAACGCTTAAGCAAGACAGAGGCCCTGGAGCTCCTTAGGGGTTATGAAAAAGAGAGTTTGATGCATTCTCTCTGGACATTCAAAACTCCTTTTATCGGTGGCCTTTGCAACTGTGACCGAGCCGACTGCCTAGCAATGGTCGTGCACCGCTATGGGTTTCGTCTTTTTTTTCGAGCAGAATATGTTGCCCAGAAGGCGGAGGAGAATTGCAGCGGCTGTGATTCCTGCCTTTCAGCCTGTCAGTTCGGCGCCATCAGTTTTGCAGCGGCTCGCAAAATTGCCTTCATCGACCCCTTGCGCTGCTACGGCTGCGGGGTGTGCCGGAGCCATTGCGAGCAGCAAGCCATTCAACTAGTCCCCCGGATGGAGCATCCCCTGGCCCGCCACTTGTGGTAGCTATTACCCATTTCTAGTACGGTCAATTTTGGGTAATATTTACAATAAGTGTTATTATTTCAATTTTTTAGATGAAAGAAGATGAGTAATACGTCTGGTCGGTGTGCTTTACTGACAGAGTGATTTGGACTGTTTATTAGAGGTGGCTAAAGTGATTCCCGGTAGATTATATCCGTACCGGAGATCATCAGAAGTAGTCCTTGTCTGTTGGTGCTTTTCGCTACCCTCATCCAGTTCTCATCACTAAGGCCCCGCTTCAGGGTGGTAAGCAAGAGCCCGCCTTCTAGTTTTCTGCTGCGTCTCAGCAGCATGAACCGGCGATGATTTGTAAAAGCAAACAAAACCCAGCCGTTGGTTAATAGATAGTTGTAGTGGCCGGGATAATCTTTTAGTAGTTGCGCAGTACTCTGGTGACAAGCCTCGAAAAGAGTGGGCAAGATCCGAGGCTGACTGGCTAAGTGCAGGTTCATTTGGTCCCGCAAATACTCAAAGGTTCTGGCTGAATCACTTTCAACACCTTCGATGGGAGAGCCGCTGGTGCGGTAGTCCTCGACGGTCGGAGCCTTGCCGTTATGGGCAAAAAGCCAGTTATGTCCGCCGAATTCGAGGGTGAAAGGATGGGCGTGACATTCATCCACTGGACCGCTGGTCTGAAAACGGACATGACAGAGGATGACTCTACTGTTCACCACCCGGGCAAGTCTCTGGAAGCTATCGTGGATACGACCGGATAGATAGGCCTGTTCTGCCGATTTTTCAATGAAAGCAATGTATTTCTTGAAGTACCCTATGCCCCAACCATCCATGTTCTTGCGGGCTTGTTTAGCAAAAAGAGGTAAAGACTTGGGGGCTGAGTAATCCTCTCCTGCCGACAGAGCAAATAAGTCGCACATATGGCTTACTTCTTTCACTACAAAGCGCTACGCTACAGCCGGCAGCGGACAGCTTACAGCTGACAGCAAAAAACTTTTACCGACAATCAGAAGTTGCTGTCTGCTGCTAGCTGCAGTCTAATTTTTCCTATGCTCCATGCCCGATTTGCGCAACTGACCCCGCGCCGTCGCCTTTACGGCTATGGCGTCGCAGGCGGACCACGGACGACGGACAATTATATATCTCCTGAATACAGAACGTCCGGACCAGCAATAACCATTAGTTTGCCCAAGGAGTTCTTTTCAGGTTTTATGGGTATCCATTTTCCTGAACTGAGCCGTTCTCCAACTGAGGTGATAACCAGGACGTCTCCAATCGTTTCAGTTTTCTTCAGTAACAAAAATCGCCGGAAGTTGGAAAACCCAAAAAGCACCGATTCGTTGGCCAGGAAAAACATGTAAAGGCCAGGGTAGGCAGCCAAGAGCTGTCGAATGACGTCGCGCAGCGTCCCATATAGGCTTCCATACGGGTAGCTTTCCACGCGCTTTAGCAACTCATCTCTCAGATATTCAAGAATCCTGGCAGCTTTGGCGTCAGCCTCTAGACGGGGTTCATTGACGGTTTCGTACTGGTCAATGTCCTGGTCTCTGCCGACATTAACAAAAAGCCAGGTGTGGTCCAAAAAGGTCAGGGAGAAAGGATTGTTGTGAGCACTATGACGACCACCGCTTAACGGACAGCTTATGTGAGAGATGATAATTCGGCTGTCAATGACCCGGGCCAATCGCTGAAAGCTCTCATGGATCTGATCATCTGCGAATACTTGCTCTGAGGATTTTTCCACGAAAGCATTGCCATTGCGATAGAATCCAATACCCCAGCCGTTCATGTTTTGCTTGGCCTTTTCTGCGAACACAGGCAAATATTCTTGGGCCGTGTAGTTATATCCAGCAGATAAGGCAATAATGTCACACATGTCTTTCCTTACTGTTGTTTTGTTAGGTTTGCTGAACTAATTCATTCGAGGACTATAGGAACATCATTTGGACACTATCACATGGAGCACGAGGGCGAGTTTCAGAGATGACAGGCAATTGCCCGCTTCATCCTAGTTGGAGATACTCTTGATGCGGTCCGAATAGCCTAGTGCGTGGTAGATTACATAGATTGTTTGCAGCCACTTGTTTCCGTTTGAGTAAAAGGAGACGGTTGGGACATTTCCCTGGCTCATCTCCACGAGAAACTGGCTGAAGATGATCCACTGCATGGCTTCGTCAACGTGTTGGAGCACTGCGGAGTGATAACGGAATTCAATAGTGGAGCGATACCAGTACGAGTGGAGATTCAGCCCATGGTAGCGGGTCGTATCATAGCGCGATTGTTCTGCATTAACTGGATCGTAGCGATTTTCAGGCGAATACCAGAGCCTCTTTAAGCGGCAGTTTTTTGGCCCGCATACGGGATCGCATTCTCTCAAAAATTCTTTCACATCAATTTCTATGGGGCGGCAGGTTGTTCTGTTCTGGCGCTCTCCCTGGATAAGAAGGTAAAAGAGGTTTTCCATGGGGTGGACGATGCTAACAAGTTTTTTGAGCTGCTCACAGCTGTACACCTCCCGGTCAACCCCGTGGTGAACATGGAAGCCGCAGGTCGCATCAATGTCTACCCCTTCGATATCATTGAGAAACTGGAAAGCATTATAGGCCTGGACCAGACCTTCAAGACCTGTGAGTATTGGACTGACAAGTTCGGCGCCGTATTGCGTATGGCGTTTACCTCTTACCGATGTGTCTTGCTCAAAGTGCCAAGAGTCTTGGTCAGTACCAATGGTAATATTTGAATCTGAACAAAGCTGGTGGAAACGTCGGCCATCCCTTGCTCTGGCGGAAATATTATACGGCTTGATGATGCCCCCATCAAGCGGAGTGACAACGTACTCCAGTCCGTAAAACTCGATTTCCACTCCGAAGGTACGGTCAGTGAGATAATGCAGCATGGGGTACTGGTTCTTGAGCCGTACCGCAAGCCAATTCGGGACATCCATTATCTTTTATGTCCTTCTTCCCAAGATAACACTTTAACCGGATCCGCACGTATACCAGCACTCAGGCTGGCTGTTCTCAACCGTAAAACCTTGACAAGTTCTATTTTACCCAAAATTTCTATTAGTTAATAGAGAAAATAATCAACTGCCCTTGTGCATGATAATTCTGGCATCCGCCACCAGCGCACCCTGCGGATAGGCAAATACCGGGTTCAAATCGATTTCAACGATTTCCGAATGTTCCTCAGCGAGTTTGGCCACTGCCAGGAGGCAATCGGCCAGGGCGTTCTCATCTACTCTTGGCTGTCCTCGATACCCAGCCAGGACCGGGTAGCCCCTGATTCCCCGAATCATCCCGAGAGCGTCCTCTCGGGTCACCGGGGAATGGAGGAGTGCCACGTCTCTGAAAATCTCCACCAGAACCCCACCAAGCCCGAAAAGGAGGATGGGGCCAAACTGGGGATCACGGTTCAACCCTATGATGACTTCCTGGCCTGGAGGGGCCATCTTATTTACTAAAACACCATCTATTTTCGCCTCCGGGAATGCGTTACTCACTCTGGCCAAAAGTTCGTGATAGCTTTTTTCCACTGCTTCTGGGGTGTCCAGGTTGAGTTGGACCCCACCAGCATCGCTTTTGTGGACTATGTCGGGGGAGCTTATCTTGAGAGCTACCGGAAATCCCTGTTGTTGGGCTATTTCACGGGCACTATTCGGGCTGTCCGCCAGGGCGAAGGGCGCACAGGCCAATCCTTTTTCAGAGATGAGTGAAAGGGCTTCGTGCAACGGTAACTGCCTTCCAGTTGCCGAAAGGGTAAGCGTTGGTCTTTGAGGTGCAGCAAGTGCATGGCGGTCCATGACCTGGGCCAACGCCTTGACACCCCTTTCCGGTGTGGGAAATACGGGTATCCCATTTAGATGCATGAGTTCACGTTCCCGTCGCTCCACGTCCGCTCCCCCGAGAAAGATGACCAATTCATTGGCACCTGGAGTCACAACTTCTGAAGCACCTTCCACCGGGTCGCCAAAAATAACCCCCAGGGTGTCGAAGTGATCCCGTGTTTCCCGGATAACATCACCAAACATCTGGGCCGTGGCATCGCCGGTGAGATCTATGGGATTAGCCTTGATGGCATGGGCCGGTATTAGGGGAGTGATAGCTTCAACCACTTGGGGCGGTAAGGGGGCGGCATCAAGCCCCTCCTGCTCGGCCTGATCAGTGGCGAGAATAGCGGCGCCGCCGGAGGTGGTAATAAAGAGAATGTTGTTACCTTTGGGTGGCTTAAGATAAGCGACTGCCTTGGCGTAGTCATAGAACTCTTCGATGGTGTAGGCTCGGCAAACGTTGTATTTCTTAAACAAAGAATCGTAGATGGCATCAGCACCGGCGAGGGCTTTGGTATGTGACTCTGCGGCCACCTTGCCTTTGGGAGTGCGGCCGGACTTGAGAACAACCAGAGGCTTCTGCAACCTTTCCATTACTTCCACAAAGCGGTCAGCCCGTTTTATTCCTTCAATGTAAGCTGCGATAACCTCAGTGTTTTGATCTTGGTTGAAATAGTCGATAAGGTCGGCTTCGTCCACATCGGCCCGGTTGCCCATGCTGACAAAGCTGGAGACGCCGAGCTTTTCCTCGGAGAACCAGTCCATCATTGCAGCTCCCACAGTACCGCTTTGGGAAATGACTGCCACCTTGCCACGATAGGTGAGCAGGGGCCAGGAGGCGCATATCGGGTGATGGGGATTATTCACTCCCTGGCAGTTGGGGCCGATTAGCCTCACCCCGTATTTATGCGCTATTTCCGCTGTCTGATTCTGCAATTCCTCACCTTCTGGTCCAGCCTCACTGAATCCACCGGTAATGATCACCGCACCTTGAACCCCCTTTTCGCCGCAATCCTGGACTGCCTGGGGCACAAATCGAGCCGGGATGATGAGAACGGCCATATCAACCGGTTCGGGGATATCTTTGACATTCGCGTGGCAGGAAAGATCCAAGATAGTGTCAGCCTTTGGATTGATTGGATAGACGGCCCCCTGGAAACCCCCGTCCAAGATGTTTCTTAGAATCTCATGTCCCAGTTTATCAGGGCTGGTTGAAGCACCGATTACAGCCACACTGTTGGGCCTTAGAATGGCATCCAATCGACTTACCGGGTCAGTCATCGTCATATCTAGCTCCTATCGGCGCACAGCGCAGAGCGTCATGGGTTGCAAAGTCATTGCGCTATGTATGTTGTCATTTATGGTCACTTGGCCACTAAAGGTGGCCGTCATTACGCTTCGCTGTCACTCATTGTTACTCATTCTACGACCTAATGACGGGCGTGAGCCCAACTGACCTAATCACGGCGGAGCCAAATGACCACGAGCACTATTCGCCATGCGCTTGGTGCTTATACGCTTTTGGCCTTTTCGGCCATTCTGCTGTTGAACTTCTCGGCATTGATGATAAAACGTTCGTGGGTGGCCTCACCGATCTTGTCCACCTCGTCGAAGCCTTCAACTTCAAAGGTTAGTTTCTTGCCGTCGACCTCGACCAGTTTGGCGTTGAAGCGCACTTTCATTCCAATCGGCGTGGCCGCCATGTGTTTGAATTTCATGCCAATCCCAACAGTTTGCTCCCCTTCACCAAGATTGGGCAGAACCATCTCGGCACACACTTCCTCGAAGTGTCCAACCATGGCTCGGGTGGCATAGACATTGGGCACATGAGGAAAAACCTTCTGCGCCGACAAATCCTCAGTAACTTGCCGTTCCATTTCATGGGTCATACCTGCTTTCAATGGTTCACTCATGGTTTATCCCTCCATAGCTGATTGATCCAGGATATTAGAAAATATAGATATTCAACAATCTAGTAATGACTCATACTTCGCAATCACACGCACCTCAGAAGTGGGAGCGGTGAATACCTAATCAACAAGGGGCATGGCCCCAATCCTTTATCCCAACATTCCATATGGATGACAGTAAGTTATCTGATCGGAATTATTGCAGGAGGAATAGTCCCTGGCCCAGATTATTCACGAAACCGAAATATTCTTGAATAATACAGGCTGGCAGATCTAGCAGATCAGTTTATCAAGAAGTATTTTAGAAAAGCAAGCACTATAGAGCGTCGAGGCGGTAAAATCTTCGGGCATTTGCCGCGGTTACAGCAGCTACTTTTTTTGAGGGGTATTGAAGCAAGCTCGCCAGACGAGAAACAATCGTTGCTAGAAAAGCTGGTTCATTTCTGGACCGATTGGGCTTGGGAGATAGGGCCGGGCTGTCGGTTTCAGTGAGAACGAGTTCCAGAGGTACCTCAGTGGCAACCTTTTGAATGTCGCGACTAAAAAGAAGAATAGCTGAAAATGATAGGTAAAAGCCTTGACCGGTAATCTTTTTTGCAATTTGTCTGGTCCCGGCAAAGCAATGGAACAGGACATCCGTTCGACTTTGAGTTACCACTTCCAAAGCGGCCTCTTCTGCCTGGCGGGCATGAATTACCAACGGGAGGTTCAGGGCCTCAGCCTGCTCTAAAGCTTCCTCGAGGACCAAGAGTTGCCGTTGGCGCAAGCGGGAATCTTTAGTACGGTAAAAGTCAGGGCCAACCTCTCCCACTGCGACAATTTCTTCCTTGACACTCTCGATGGTCTGCCACAATTGGACTCGCTCCACTCTTTTGAGCTTTGCTGATTTTCTAGGGTGTATGCCAGCAGTTACGTAAATGAAGTCAGGATGTTGCCGACGAATGGCCAGACTTTTCTGAAGACTTGTGGGATCAACCGCAGAAATTACCACCGCGGTCAAGGACTTCTCGGCGCGCTTGATCACCGCGTCGCGATCATGATCGTATTTGTCGGAATAAAGATGACAATGGGCATCGATCATGTTGGCACCATACTAGTGTGCGGGAAATAACTAAACCGCTGAGACACAGAAATCAAGGTGCGGCTAATCAGCAGCCAAATCCGAAATCCGAATATCGAAATTGGTCCTTCGGACTCCCCACCCTTCGGGCGGGTCCCCAGTTTCAAATGACCAAAACACTAAGAATTCTTTTTTGGTAGTCAGGTTTTGAACATTTGAGAATTCGGATTTTGGATTTGGGATTAAGTACTCTTTCAGAGGTCCCGTCCTATATCTCCCAACTCACATCCCACATCTCACATCGTTCTTTATCCCGCCTCTGCCACGATTCCAAAAAGGCTTTCTTGCAGGTGGGGGTGATCACGGAGTTGTTCTCCGGTCCCGGATAGGGTGATTTTGCCTTCCTCAATAAGATAGGCTCGCGTGGCCACACTCAGAATTCTGCGTACGTGCTGGCCAGCCATAAACAGGGTAAAGCCGTGGCGGCGAATCTGCCTCAAGGTATTGCAGAGCCTGTTCACATCCTTGGGGGCCAGACCCAGAAAAGGATCATCCAGCATGAGGAGGCGACCACCACTCATAATGCCCCGGGCAAGCGTCAGCATACGCTTCTGCCCGCCACTGAGGGTTTTGGCCAGCTGCCAACGCTTATCCGCCAGTGTAGGAAAAATCTCGAAAACCAGGGAGAGTTGGCTAGCTTTTCGCTCCCGCGCAATATAACCACCGACCTCGAGATTCTCCATGACACTCATGAGAGGGAAGGTCTTCATGCCCTCTGGCACATACACCAAACCCCGACGCACCACCTCATGAACCGGAAGCTCATGGATGTACTCGTCCATGTAGCTTATTTCCCCCTGCACCGGCCTCAGGAGGCCGACCACGGCTTGCATGAGAGTGGTCTTGCCCGAGCCATTCGGCCCGACAATCGAAACGATCTGACCTGCACACACCGTAAGGTTAACCCGGAAAAGTGCCTGGAGATCACCGTAGAAATAACTCAGGTTGCGTATGGCCAAAAGCGGTTTTTCCAATTCAATTCCTTATGTTAGACGTGAAGTGTTTTAGTGAACAGTAAACGGTGAAAGGTGAACCGATTGGTGTGCCACATCAACTGTTTACCCTTCACCCCTTACCCTTCACCAATTACTGCCTGCTGCAAGCTGTCCGCCCTGTCCGCCGAAGCTTTCGCGAAGGCGGATGCCAGCTGTATTTCCCTTTGCTCTATGCCCTTTCTGCAACTGACGACGGACAACTGACCCTTATTCATCCTTCCGTCGCATGCCCAAATAGGCACGGATGACCTCGCGATTTCTCATGACCTCTTGTGGACTGCCCTCCGCAACCTTTTCTCCACGGTCCAGGGCCAACAACCGGTCGGATACCCGGAGGCTCAAGGTGAGGAAATGATCGATGATGAATAGGGTGACACCCCGCTCTCTGACCCGAAGAACCAACTCTACTGCCTGTTTTACCGCCACCGGACTAAAACCAGCGGCCACCTCATCCAGCAGCAGTAGCCGAGGTTGAGTGGCGAGAGCCCTGGCCAGGTCCAGCCTGCGTTGCTCGCTGAGGGTAAGCTCGCCGGCGGGCAGTTTTGCTTTGTGAGCAATGCCTACCAACTCGAGAAGTTGCGCTGCCGTTTCAATGTCCGAGGGTCGGGTGAAAAGATCAAAGTCTGTGCTGAAAATACGACCTGCCACCACATTTTTCAGGGTGCTCATCTTGGCAAACGGGCGAGAGGACTGGAACGTCCTGCTGATGCCCAACCGGCGGATCTCATGTGGCTTGCAATGGGTGATATCCTTGTCTGCAAATAGGACCCTGCCGCTGCTGGGTTTGTGGCGTCCGGTAATCAGGTTGAACATGGTCGTTTTTCCAGCACCGTTTGGCCCCACCAAGCCGACGATTTCACCTGGATTGATGCTAAATTCGATATCTCTCAGGGCCCAATGATCCCCGAATTTCTTACTCAATGCTTCCAGTTTTAATAGAGACAAGTTGTCCCTTCCGTAAATGTCCCCAGAATCCGGCGGGCATAAACAGGATCGTCAAAATGATAATAGCTCCATAAAGGAACTCGTGGCCCGCCGGGGCGAGGGGATGGAAGATGAACTGATCCAAAGGATAAAGGATCAAAGCTGCCAAAGCTGGGCCAAGAATGGTGAACCGGCCCCCGCAGATGGCGAAAATCATAGGCACAGCAGAGAAATGGAGCCCATAGACCAGCCCGGGCTCGACGTAGCGGATAAGGTGGGCATACAGAGCACCACCAATTCCGGTGAAGAAACCGCTGACCAACAGCGATAGGATGCGATACCGCTGAACCTGGATTCCGACCGCCTGGGCAGCGATCTCCTCCTCGCGGATTGCTTGGAGAGCTAGTCCAAGATTAGATCGAAATATAAGGGTCACAACTGATACTAACACGAGTGCATAGCAGAGCACAAAGTAGTAAGAACCTACCGGACTACCGCTGATATCAAGAGAGTAGGATCCAAGACGAAGGGTGGGGAGCCCGGGCAGTCCCACCAGTCCAAGTGATCCCCTAGTCAAGCCGTCCCAGTTGTCAGTGATAACCTTGGGGATTTCCACGAAGGCCAGGGTCGCCAGGGCAAAATAGGCTCCCCTGAGTCGCAGGCAAAGAAAACCCACAATCAAGGCAACGGTGGTGGCCAGGAATCCTCCCAAGGGAATGGTGAACCAGGGCGAAAACCCCAGGTCATGGCTGAGAAGGGCCGAGCCGTAGGCGCCAACGCCGAAAAAGGCCGCATGGCCCAGGGAAATGGCCCCGCTGGCTCCCAGGATGTTCCAGGCCAGGGCCAGGGTTGCCAGAAGCAGGGCGTGAGTGAACACTTGTAAGATGTAGTCGCTATATCCAGTCAACACGGGAAGCAGGAGCAAAAGGAAGAAACCCAGAAGCAGGGCAGCCTGGACAAGATGAACATGTCTGAGACCTTTAGAAATGACCGCTTCTTTTCTCATCGCTCCTCTTTTCCAAGAATACCTTGAGGATTTATCGCCAACAAGAGAAGCAGCATGACGGCGCTCACCATCTCCCGCCAGCTGGCCCCCAAAAGAACGACTGCAAACGATTCAGCGAGACCCAAAATCCAACCGCCCAGTATCAACCCTTGGATGCGACCTATACCGGCAAAAATGGTGATGGTAATGGCTAGCAGAGTGGCTTGCAGGCCAGCGGTAGGATAGAGATAGTGAATACAGCCGTAAAGAGGGCCAGCCAATCCTATTAGTACGGCCCCGATAGCAAACGCAAGAATTCCCATGGCGCCCACATTGATTCCGGCCAAGGCTGCTGCTTCTCTGTCCTGAATGGTGGCTCTTAGGGCCTTGCCCAGATAGGTGTGGCGCATGAGCAGGTATAGAATGGCAATCACCAGGAGTGAAAGAACTAAAAGGGTTAATTGAGCATAGCTGAGGTAGAATGGCTGTAAATGGAGCCCTTGACTAAGGGCGGGGATCCGAATGAGACGATAGTCACCTGAGAAGAAAAAGAGCATTCCATTCTGAAGCAAAATGGCAACTCCAAAGCTTACCACGATGGAGTTCAACTCCAGGGGCTCACTGAGCATGGAAAATAACCGCTGCAGAGCCAGACAGACGAATAGCGCTGCTAAGATCGCGGCGGGAAAAGTGTAAACAAAGGACAGACCTAATGTTTTCCAGAGCCAGTAGGCTACATACCCAGCAAGAACGAGCAACTCACCATGGGCTAGATTAAAGGTGTGGGTTACCCCAAAAATCAAGGCAAATCCCATCGCGATGAGGGTGTAAAAGGAGCCCAGGGTGATCCCGGAAACAAGAACGGTGGTCCACATGAGTGCTACTTCCTCTGACTCCAACTAGGCACTGGGTAGATAGCGGAACCGGTGGCGCGGTCTGATGGGTAGACAGCGACTAGTCTTCCCTTCTGAATCTGGACAACCACATGGTGATAATTGCGGGGGTCACCATGTCTATCAAAGGATAGCCGTTCCATGGGGAGATCAAGATTAAGCTCCGCCAGGGCCTGACGGATATTCAGTCCGGTCAGTGGTTTGCGCTGACGCAAAACGTGTTGCATGGCTGCAAGCAGAGCCCGGGTAGAGGTGTAACCATGCATGTTGGTGGTATTCGGCTCCCGGTCAAACATGCGGCGAAACCTGTCCACAAAGCCCTTCGAATCCTTCTCGGTACCAGGCTGGGTAATTCCAGGGTTCCAGGCGCAAGTGCTGAAGAGATAGTCAGCATCGTCACCCATTTCGCGAATGAAGCTCTCATAAGCAATGCCAAAAGGGCCAATATAGGCTTTGGGATATACCCTGTTTTCCTTGAGTTGGCGTACCAAAAGAAGATGATCCGCGAAAAAGCCACCAGAGACAACGACGTCGATATCCATACTGGCTAATTTGCCAATGAGAGGCGTGAAATCAGGAGTGCCTGGACGGAATTTCTCCATGAGCTCCACAGTAACAGAGTGAGACTCAAGACAACTCTCCAGATCGCGAGCGAACTCGGTGGAGCCGGGAGTTGCTGCATGGAGAATGGCCAAACGCTGCGGCTTGAAGTGCCGGGATATGATGGTACACAGGGGTTTCACGAAACCCTGGAGCGTTGCAACCCTGAAAAAGTAAGGGTTATCCCGTTGGGTGAGCTCTTTTTGCAGACTTGCACTGGCAACATAAGGTACCTTATATTTCTTGGCAACCTCGCTGATGGGTCCTACCAGTGAATCAACGTAGCCGCCGGTAAGCCCCTGCACCTTTTTCCAGGCGCACAATTCCTCGGCCCTGGCGATGGCTACATCTGGTTGGCTTTGGTCATCGCGAGAGATGAGTTCCACCCGCCTCCCTTCGAGGCCGCCGGTCTCGTTGATTTCAGCAACAGCCACCTCAACACCCTGATGGATTTCCAAACCCTGTTTGGCAAGCCTGCCAGAGAGAGGATTAATCTCACCAATCTTAATGGAAGAAGGGGCTGCCGAAACAAGATGACACCAGATTAATAGCAAAAGCAGTAGTCCTATGACGCAGTAGCGTTTGAAGAGCAAGGTCATAACTCCATCTTCGGGTGGATTACCTGGTGTCATCTTACCGAACTTTCACAGTGGATAAAAGAGAAAAAAGGAACAAGCGCATTTGAGAATTAAGGAATTAGGGAATTAAGGGATTGGGAATTAAAGAAGCCGTGCCTATTGCTTGTGGGGGGCTTAA
Organism: Deltaproteobacteria bacterium; assembly: GCA_020347625.1. GTDB lineage: Bacteria > Desulfobacterota > Syntrophobacteria > BM002 > BM002 > BM002. The sequence continues at coordinate 639,906 of CP070735.1, read as the reverse complement.
TTCCAGAATTCCTAAATTCTTCGCGCTCGCTGCGCTCCGCTCAGTCCCCACCCCTCCGGGGCGGGGCCCCGGTTTCCCTAATTGCTAGTAAAGAAAAATCCCCTCCCCCCAGAGAGGGGAGGGGATTGAAGTTTCTTGCTGTCTTACCAGCTCCTATTTGGGCGGGCGCAGGTGACGACGCAAGAGTTTACCGGTTGGTGTACGTGGCAGAGCTTCCACGTACTCTATGGCCCTGGGCAGTTTGTAGATGGCAATGTGCTCCTTCAAGAACCCTTTGAGTTCTTCAAAGAACTCCTCGCTGCCCTCTTGACCCTCTTTTAGAACCACAAAGGCTTTGGTAATTTGGCCTTTGTCAGGATCAGGAATACCGACCACACCCGCCTCAGCTATCGCCGGGTGCTTTTCGAGGGCCTCTTCCACCTCGGCAGGACCGATACGGTAGCCGGAACTCTTGATCATGTCGTCCTCGCGGGATACGAAGCAGATGTTGCCGTCTTCTCTCATGAAGACGGCGTCGCCCATCTGATTCCAGCCGTTGACCACGCCCTTTCTTTGCGACTTGAGTAAACGTTCATCGTCAATGTATGGCTTCCAATAGAGCGTACCCGAGGCACCTTTGAGAATCATGCTGCCCACCTCATTGGGCTTGCAGTCGTTACCCGACTCGTCAATGACGCGCACCTCGACACCGGGCAGCGGTTTGCCGATAGAATCTGGAACCGGCTCTGGATTCATGGTGTTGGAGGTGACCAGGTGAAGCATTTCGGTGCCGCCGAGGCCCTCCCAGATGGGCTTGCCGGTGAGTGCCTGCCAGCCACTCAAGGTCTCGGCACCCAGGGCATCACCACCCGAGGTGTAGAGACGCACCGAGCTGGTGTCGTAATCCTTGAAAGCGGGAAACTTCATCAAGGCCCGATAGCCCGTGGGGAGACCCGTGAGTATGGTGATCTTGTGCTTCTGGATCAAGTCCATCATATCCGGAGGAGAGAACTTGGGAATCAGGGAGATGGCAGCTCCTCCTTCGAAAGGAATCAGGGTGAAGGTGCCGAATCCGGCGGCAAAGGACACCGGGGCGGCCCCACCCAGGACATCACCAGGTTTCATCTTATAGACGTATTTGTTCACGATTCTTGATTCAATGATCGCTGCTCGGACAAAGTGGACACAGCCCTTGGGCATACCGGTGGTGCCGGAAGTGTAGAGCATGAGCCCGATGTCGTCAGCCTTGAGCATGGTGGGTTCCAGATCCGGAGCACCTGCTTCCAGCATCTCCTCAAAGACCATGTTTCCTGCAGCCTTGACTTCGGTAGGGTCGCCGCCGATCACAATCACCTTGGTGCCGTGCTCGAAGTTGGCCTTGGCCTGCTCAACAGGAGGCATGAGCGGGGCGTTTACTATAAAGAGCTTCATCTCGGCATCGTTGGCCACGAAGGCTACCTCTTCTCCGGACCACAGGGGTGAAGTGGGCACGGGGATGGCGCCGATTTTTTCAATGGCAAAAATGGCAACAACCGCCTGCGGGGAGTTTACCAGACGGATGCCAACGCGGTCTTGAGGCTCCACGCCGATATCTTTCAAGGCGTTGCCGAATTTGTTCACCTGTTGCTGGACTTGAGCGTAGGTGATGGTCTTATCCATGAATTTGATGGCAGGATTGTCGCCTTTGCCTTCTCGGACGTGACGATCCAGCAAAAAGTCAGCGAGATTGAGCTCCATGGGGGTGTCGGCAAATTCTTCGGGAACCAAGTATTCAGGCCACATGTCTTTTGGTGGTAAGTAATTTTCAGGTATTTTGCCCATAATGTACCTCCGTTAACGAGTGTCTCTCATTCAACAATCTGGTTCATGCCCCTAAGGGCAATGACCCTTAACAATACTGTCCAATTTTGCCCTTATGCCACCAATGCGAGCACTTCAGCAAAGGGCAGCATAATGAGGCCTCACCTCCTTTCCAGTTGAATTGCTGGGACAATTTAACAAGTGCAAGTAGCCGCCCTGAACAAGTGGGCAGCTCAACCATAAGCAAGCACCGGTTTGTTAAAAAAATAAATTATTTACTATCTGTCTCAGGGACTAAAAGATACAACCTTGTGTCCCTGGGCCTCTAAGGCCTGGCGCAGCGGTTCCGTATCACACTTTTCAATACGAAAAGAGTATATCCGCTCAGTGGATTCTTGACTCAAAATGCCAACACTGATGATCTCGCCGTTGTACTCCCGAATGATTCTGGAAACCTCCTGGAAGGCATCTCGTGAGTCACCGAGCTGAACATCTAAACGCGAACTCGATGCAAGCACGCCCATAATGTCTATAAATGCTTCCAAGATGTCCACGACTGTGATAACGCCCACCAGCTTACCATCCTCTAAAACCGGCATACCGCCAATCTTGTGCTGGGTGATAAGAAACGCCGCCTGTTCAAGGACATCAGAGGATGAGACTGTAATGGGGTCGGAGATCATGACATCGCCGATCGTCAACTCCTCTATCATTGAGGCGATGAGTACGCCCCGGAGATCGGTGTCAGATACCCATCCCACCAAGCGTTCTTCTCGATCCACCACGGCGAGGTGTCGAATGGAATGCTTCTTCATGAGCTCGATGGCATCCATGATCGAAGCGCTCGGGGAAATTGCGACGGGATTTCTAGACATGCGTCGGGCTACCAGCATGAAAAAACAACCTCACCACCCGGGGCCCTACTAACTGTGGGACGATACCGAAGCATTCGTTTCTACTACCCCAACTCAAAGGCCTCGATACACTGAGATCGGGACGCAATGAAAATGAAGATATGAAACTTGGGATTTCGGCAGGAAAGACTAGGGCCGTTACCGAAATAGAAACGCGGCTCGACCCAATTTGTGATTCCTAGAACTTCCGATACTCAAGTGAAATTACTATAGGATGACTCAGGAGAAAATGCAAGAGAAAAAAGGTGCATGCTCTCTCTGGGGTTTGCTTGGCTGGTTGCGAGATTGATCGATCTTAGTTAGGCGCAACAGCCCGTTGACATTTGACCTTCTCTTGCTATACTGGGCCCCGTATTTTCGGTAGGTTTACACATTTCAGCTTTTCAAGATGGCAGGAGACCGCTGGCTTGAGCAAATGTAAGTTCATCTTTGTAACTGGCGGGGTACTCTCTTCCCTGGGTAAGGGACTGGCATCTGCAGCCATTGGTGCCTTGCTGGAAAGCCGCGGTTTACGGGTCACCCTACAGAAATTGGATCCCTACATAAATGTAGATCCAGGAACGATGAACCCGTTTCAACATGGCGAAGTCTATGTTACCGACGACGGGGCAGAGACCGATCTGGATCTTGGGCACTACGAGCGCTACACCTCTGCCAAAATGGGCAGAAAAAACAATTTCACTTCCGGTAGCATCTACTACTCTGTGATTAGCAAAGAGCGTCGGGGAGATTACCTGGGGGGGACGGTTCAGGTAGTCCCGCATGTCACAGATGAAATCAAAGACTGCATACTCAAGGTCACCAATGGGGTGGATGTGGCCATCGTTGAGATAGGGGGTACCGTAGGTGACATCGAAGGGCTTCCCTTTCTCGAGGCGATCCGGCAGTTCAGGTCGGACGTGGGTAAGGAAAATGTCATCTACATACATCTCACCCTTGTTCCCTACATCCGGGCAGCCGGCGAGGTAAAGACAAAACCAACCCAACATAGTGTCAAGGAGCTGAGTAGTATAGGCATCCAGCCCGACATTTTGTTGTGCCGCACAGAGGTCCCACTCAGCAAAGAGATCAAAGCTAAAATCGCCCACTTTTGCAATGTAGAGCCTGAGGCGGTGATTACAGCCCAGGATGTGGAAAGTATTTACGAGGTGCCTCTCAAGTTTCATCAAGAAGGTCTGGATGACAAGATTGTACAGTTCCTAAATATCTGGACTCGAGCACCGCGGCTGGAGCACTGGGAAAATCTGGTTGAGCGGCTGAAGAATCCCAAGCATGAGGTTAATATTGGCATTGTTGGCAAATATATTGATTTGCGGGAGTCATACAAGAGCTTGAACGAGGCGTTAGTCCACGGTGGAGTTGCCAATGATTGCCATGTGACTCTTTCCTATATCGATTCTGAGGAGGTTGAAAAGGAAGGGGGGGAGGACCTGCTCGCGGATGCGGATGGCATCCTGGTACCGGGAGGGTTTGGTGCTCGCGGATTTGTCGGTAAGATCAGGGCAATCCAATATGCCAGGGAAAACCGGGTGCCCTTTTTTGGAATTTGCCTCGGTATGCAGTTGGCGGTGGTAGAATTCGCCCGCAATGTTGCTGGTCTACCTCAAGCTCACAGTATGGAGTTTGATCCGAATACGACAGGACCGGTTATTTACCTCATGCGTGAGTGGTTTGATTACCAGACTCAGACTATTCAACGGCGAGATGAGAATTCCGATCTGGGCGGCACTATGAGGCTGGGAGCCTATCCTTGCATGTTGGCGAAGGGCTCCAGTGCCTTTGCTGCCTATGGCCAACATGAAATTTTCGAGCGCCACCGCCACCGTTATGAATTCAACAACGACTACCGTGAAATACTCGGTGAAAAAGGGCTGAGGTTCACCGGACTATCTCCCGACAAGGAACTGGTGGAAATTATCGAATTAGAGAATCACCCCTGGTTTCTCGGCTGTCAATTTCACCCCGAATTCAAATCCCAACCAATGGACCCCCACCCATTATTCCGAGATTTCATCAAGTATTCATTGGAATACGCTACCAATCACGGTAAATCCAAGTCAGCTTGAGACGGCTGTACCGTTCTAGAAAGGCTACTGATGCGATCCATTATATTGGAGCAATTTACCATCGGTGATGAGAAACTTTTCCTTATTGCTGGACCGTGTGTCATTGAAAGCGGTGAAGCTACTCTGGCTGTGGCTGCAGATCTCAGAAAGATCGCTGACAAATGGTCTCTTCCCTTGATATTCAAAAGTTCCTATGACAAAGCCAACCGCACCTCTCATTCCTCGTTCAGGGGGCCTGGTCTAGAGGAAGGGTTGGAGATTCTTGCCACTGTCCGGAACGATTATGGTCTACCCGTACTTTCTGATGTCCACTCAGTTGCAGAGGTCGAGCAGGCAGCTAAGGTGCTCGACGTCATTCAAATTCCTGCTTTTCTCTGCCGGCAGACCGATCTGATATTGGCTGCCGCAGCCACCGGTAAACCCATTAATGTAAAAAAAGGCCAATTTCTTGCTCCTTGGGACATGGCCAACGTCGTTGCCAAGTTACATGCTAAAGGTAACCATCAGGTCCTGCTCACCGAGCGAGGCAGTACTTTTGGCTACAACAACTTGGTGGTGGATATGCGCTCGCTGCATCTCATGAGGGAGCACGGACTGGTTGTTTTTGATGCCACCCACAGTGTTCAGCTTCCCGGAGGTGCTGGGGACTGTTCTGGAGGTGAGCGCCGATTTGTGGGAACTTTAGCACGGGCGGCAGTGGCTGCCGGAGTGGATGGAGTATTTTTGGAGGTCCATCACGACCCAGATCAGGCTCCCTGTGACGGTCCCAATTCTCTCCCCATAGCTGATATGGATGCTCTCTTGGAGGTGTTGCTTAAAGTTCATGAGGCTATAAAACCTTCCGTGCGTAAAAGCTAGTCACCACAGGGTGGCCGAACGGAACTGATTGAGATTGTAGATTTGAGATTTTAGGTTGCATATTGCAGAGGTCGGGATAGCGAAGCGTGAGGTATCACCTGAGTAAGGCAGAGGTCAGAGAACGGGCATCTCGGGTCAGACTGTTGATTTTGGATGTGGACGGGGTGCTCACCGACGGCGGCCTGATCTTCCATGCTGACGGCCAAGAAAGTAAGGTGTTTCATGTTCATGATGGCCACGGCATCCGGTTGGTGCAAAGGGCGGGGATTGAGGTGGCGCTCCTCACTGGCAGAAGCTCTCAGGTAGTAGCCCAGCGTGCCGAAGATCTAGGCATTCAGCTGGTGGTTCAGGGAAGCAGAGACAAGCTGGCTGACTATGAAAAGATGCTGGAACAGCGAAAGCTGGAGGATCGAGATGTGGCTTATGTGGGTGACGACCTTGTGGATGTCCCCGTTTTCAGGAGGGTAGGCTTGTCTGTGGCAGTAGCTGGAGCCAGGCCATATCTTCACGCCTATTGTCACGTCATTACAGAGAGGGAAGGCGGCCAGGGGGCCGTGCGTGAGGTGTGCGATTTCTTGCTCCAGGCCCAAGGTAAGTGGGAGGAAATCACCGCTCGCTACCTGGAGGATTTGGTTTGAGTTGCCTCCATAGGGGGTTACGCTAAATGAAATTGGAATAGTGGAATAATGGAACAATGGCATAATGGGGAAAGAGCGAAAAACTTCTAATTATTAATGGTTTCGTTAATTTTTGAATGCCAAAATTCTTATATTTCTTAATCACAGATAATAATATAACATATTGAAATTACTTACTTTATATTGATATAGGTTTTGAAATTGCCCTTTACACTCTATCAGGGCCTATGGTATATGTGAATTACAAGCCAGCTCAGCAGCAGCAATGGGCCTGGAAGTTGCATATATCGGGATAGGAGTCCCCTCGGAATGGAGTTAGGGATTCATGCAGCAAAAGTTTTGGCAGCGTATTCGTTTGTTTCGTTGGCTTCTCGCATTG
>CP070735.1:614276-633172 GCA_020347625.1 Deltaproteobacteria bacterium | reverse complement strand
TGCGGAGTGATACATAAGAGCCCACCACATCCACGATACTGCTGCTAACTCTGACCTCTTCAATTACATCGCGGTTGATACGCGCCACGATTCACTCCCGAGGGAAAGATACTAGGCACTAGGCACTAAATGAGACAATTGTTACAAGTTCAAAGTTCCAGTGCTGTTGGTCGTTATACGTTATACGTTATGAGTTAACGGTAGTTACGTATCGTCGAGGAGGAGCTAAACCCCTAAAAAGTTACAGATTGCTAGACCCTTTCACCTATAACTCATAACGAATAACTAATAACCTTATTTTGCTAGCTGCGCAAAGCACTTTGCTAATCTTTCAGTTCAACAACTGTGACTCCACTGCCTCCAGCTCTCTGCTTCTCTGGGTGGAATCCTTTGACCACAGCATGTTCAGCAAGAAATTCCTGGACAGCCTGCCGAAGTCTACCGGTGCCGTGTCCATGAACTACCTCGATCTGGGTGTATCCATTCAGAATAGCTCGATCAATTGCCTTGTCCAATAAAGAGATAGCTTCCTCAACTCTTAGGCCCACCAGATGCAAGCGTTGCTGAAAACTCTCTGTTTCCTCTTTAAAAACCCTGATTCCGTTTTTCCCCGAACCTCTAGCGGTCGCACCTTGCTGAGCTGGCAAAATTTCAAGGGCCTCCATGTCTACTTCCACACGCTTTGGACCCATTTGCACTTCGGCGCGACGGCCCTGATCCTTGATTTTCAGTAGGGTGCCGCTCCCGCCTACCCCCCGCAAACGCACCAGCTGACCCTCCGTAGTGGGCATCAACCCTTCATCCCTTTCCTTAGCTTGGGATGCCAGGGCCATCTGTAGCTCTTCTCTAATCTCTTCAACCCTTTTGCGCACCGCCATTGCCTCTCGCATCCCTCCCTGCTGCAAGCGGGCAATGATCGACTTCAGCTCTTTTTCAGTATCCGTGAGGAGCATTTGGGTTTGGTGCCTGACTTCATCGAGCATCTCCTCACGGGATTCGACAAAACGTTCGTGTTCCTGAGCCAGCTCCGCCTGCGCCTGTTCCAACCTCCGCCGCTGGCCTCTTAGCTGCTCCTCCTCATCCTTGGCTCGATTCCAGGCCTCCGTAAGTTGTCGAATCAGATCGATAGCCCGCCCCTCTTTCCCGTCCAAATGGCTCTCTGCCACTTCTATAATATTAGCTGGCATACCGAGATCGGCGGCAATCTGCAGGGCATTGCTGGTCCCGGGATGGCCGTAAAGCAACTGATACGTTGGGCGTCCGCTTTCCTCGTCAAAAGCGACCGAGACGTTCTCCACTCCTTCATTGAGCATGCCGTAAGCTTTAACCCAATGGTAGTGGGTGGTGACAGCGATAAAGGACCCTCGCGTTCGCAATTCCTCTAACACAGCCAGGGCGAGGGCGGCTCCTTCGGTGGGGTCGGTGCCGGTGCCAACTTCGTCCAACAGTACCAATGACCGGGTGTCCACCTGTGACAGCATGCGTATCAATCTTTGTACTTTAGCAGAAAAGGTGCTCAGGTGAGCCCGTACATCCTGCTCGTCGCCGATTTCGGCAAAAATACCAATCAGTACCGGCCATTCGCTTCCCTCAGCAACGGGAATATGCAGGCCTGCCTGAACCATGGCGCCAAGAAGTCCTAAGGTCTTCAAAGACACCGTCTTGCCACCGGTGTTGGCACCGCTGATGATCAACGTTTTCTGCTCACCACCCAGAAGCAAGTCGATGGGCACGACCTCTATTCGATCAGGTTGTGAGGTTTCTGAATGTTCAGTCCCCATAACCATCTCTGCGAGTGCTGCTGGCAAGGTAGAGCCGTCTTGCGCCCTTTCCTGCAGAGCGAGAATCGGATGGGCCGCCTGTAGGAGTCGTATATTCTCTCCGCCATTCACCTGGGGTGCTCTAGCCAAGAGGAAAGAGCTCAAGCGCACCTTGGCGTGTACACAGTCTATATAACCCAACCAGCGCTCATTTTGACCGAGTATGTCCCCATCTGCCATCACTGCATCGGTCAACTCTCGCAGGATACGTGTCTGCTCTTCCCGTTCCCTACTCCTGGCCTGACTCAGCCGGTTGTTTAACGGAACAGCAGAGAGCGGCTCCACGAAACATGTGGCTCCACTTTGAGAGGTATCGTGAATGATGCCTTCCAGCGCTCCTTTAGCATCACTGCGAAGAGGAATCACCAACCGATCGTTGCGTACGCTGATAAGCTTCTCCTGGAGGGTTTTCTGGGAAGCCTGCTTTTCGAGAATCTCTGCCAGCTCTTCGTGGAGACGCTTGCGCAGCTCAACGATCTCTTTCCTAATGCGCGCAAGTTCCGGGCTCGCTCCATCTCTAATGTGACCTCGCTGGTCAATAGCACGGCCAATCTTTTTTTCAACTTGAGGAAGCGGCTGAAGATTTCCCAGCAACTCTGCCAGCCTTTGGTATTGCGGTTCGCATTGATTTGCCAAATCGTAAAGGTTGCGAGTCGCCCGGAGTGTTCCTGCTATCTTGAGGAGATCCTCCGGCAACAAAATCTCTCCGGTGTCCCTGAGCCGATCGATAATGGGACAAATTGCCTCGATGGAGCCAAGGGGCAGCGTGTTACCAATCTGCAAATATTCCTTGAGTTCAGTTACCTGGCCTAGCCAAAGGTCTATCTGTTGCCCATCGGTGCTGGGACGGACTTCTCCGGCGGCTTGCTTTCCTGGCACAGTAGTAGCGAGTGATTGCAAAAAGCTCAGAATTTGCGGAAACTCAAGGACACGAAGAGATTGGCGATCCATGTCACTCCATGTCGGGGAGAGACCAGAGAGCTGATCCTCTCACCTTTGGAAAAAAAGCAAAACGAGAAATGCAGTTTGTTGAGAAAACAAAGAGAGCTCGCAAGCCTGCCTCCCAGACAGGTCGTGCCACTAGATGAGAAGGAGATACAATTAGATATGAAAACTCTGGCGAATGAAGGAGCTTTTCATCACCACGATCGGTAAAACAACCCTCACTTCCACATCATCTGCTTTCGTGAAAGTGCGCCCCTCTAACCTTTGTCATCCAATTGCAACTCGGAAGACCGGAGTTAACCAGCAAGTTTTGCCTTCACCATAGAATTAATCACACGGCCGTCCGCCCGGCCCGCCAGCTTGGCCATGGCTGCCTTCATTACTTTACCCATGTCCTTGATGCTGACGGCACCTACTTCAGCAATAATCTCGTCCAACACTCGCGCCATTTCTTCTTCCGAAAGCTGTTCTGGCATGAACCCCTGCAGTACCTGGAGCTCGCTTTTCTCAGCTTCCGCTAAATCAGCTCTTCCCGCCTGCTTATATTGTTCGATAGATTCGTGCCTCTGCTTTATCTGGGAAGAGATCACTGCCAGCACCTCTTGATCCTCCAGAGGCCGACGAATGTCTTTTTCCCGTTTCTTTATGGCGGTGAGCACAAGGCGCAGGCTGGACAAGCTTGCCTCGTCCTTTGCCCGCATGGCGTCCTTTAAAGACGCGGTAATTTCTTCGTGGAGACTCATTATCTTCGTCCAAATTTGCGCATCCGCTTCAGCGCCCGCTTTCTGGCTGCCAAGGCTTTTTTCTTTTTCTTCACGCTGGGCTTTTCGTAATGCGCTCTCTTCCGGACCTCAGAAAGGATGCCCTCTTTCTCACACTCCTTTTTAAACCGTCTGAGAGCACTCTCAAAAGACTCGCTCGATTTCACTCGGACGTTCGTCATTCCCCCACCCTCCCTTCATTTGGGCATCGGTGGGGTGTGGTTCTGCCTGGAACCTCAAAAAAACCAACCAATCTGGCATCAAGCCATCCCCCCTTTGGAATGTCAAAACCCCATGAAAGTTCAATTAGTTACTTAAACTTATTATTTTATCTTTTTTTCACAATCTGTCAACACAAAAGTCAATAAGACCTTCCCCACAAATTTCATTTGCGACCCTGGCAAAGGGGAAGCTACTCCGCAAGGTTGCCCAGATGTTCATTGTTTCGCAGCCTGCCCCGATGCCTTTGCTGGTGTCTTTTCTGAGTGACTGCGGAAGGTCTGTGCCACTTCCCCGGCTGTGGCTGGGGGAGCCCGTGGCCCCGTTCCGCCGGAACGGGGAACAGGGAGGGGGTGCCTTCCCCCGGTCACAGCCGGACTTGAAGTGACCAGACCGTGAGCCTCTGAACGAAAGAAGAGACACCAGCAAAGGCATTCTCAATTCAACATCAGAGCAAACTGACTCTTCTCCCCAGTTGATAATCTATCACTTAAAAGGCTAAGACGCTATGTACTCAGCGGGCTTTCGCCAGGGCAATAGCATCCCCCAACTTCAGGCTGCCACCATACAAAGCGCGGCCAACAATAACCCCCATCACGCCAACCTGCGCAAGCGGCAGCAGTGCCTGGATGTGTTCAATTCGCCCTACTCCGCCGGAGGCGATCACAGGAGTTTCTACCGCCTCGGCCAATTTCCGGGTCGCCTCAATGTTTGGACCTGTCTCCATGCCGTCCCTCAATATATCTGTATAGACAATTGCAGCCAGGGCCAAATCTTCAAATTTAGCGGCGAGTGCCTCTGGCCCCACCTCGGTGGTTTCACTCCAGCCCTCAACGGCCACGCGTCCCCTTCGGCTGTCAATCCCCAGGACCACTCTCCCTGGATATCTTTCAGATGCTTGAAGCAGCAACTCTGGATCTCGGTGAGCGACGGTACCCAGCACTACACGTTCCACCCCAAGCTCCAAATAGGCTGACAAAGTTTCGAGGGAACGCACACCACCGCCCACCTGGACGGGTATCGCCACCGACTGGACAATGGCGGCAATGGCGTCGCGATTCTTGGGTTCCTTGGCAAAGGCGCCGTCTAGATCGACCACGTGAAGCAACTCGGCCCCTTCCCCCTGCCATCTCTTGGCTGTCGTCGCAGGGTCATCAGAATAGACCGTCGCGGTTGACATCACCCCCCGCTCCAGGCGAACACATTTACCTTCCTTCAAATCAATGGCAGGAATAATCAACATGGGTCAGGTCTCAGGTCCGTTAATAGTTACTAGTTATTAGTTATTAGTTATTACATATTCGTTATTAGTTATTCGTTATAAGTCGATACCTTCTTGCTTTCTTCCAATGAATACAATCTACGTATAACTTTTAACGGTTAACTCTTACTGGCTTCTGTCCCCTCAGATTTCCCCCATCTGGCTGAGGAGTTCTCTTAACTCAGCTGGGGGTTTGAGCACTCGACCATCTCTGTCGGTGCAGACGTGAACTGTATAGCCCTCTGCCAGAAGCGTCTTGGAATGCTTGTCAAAGAGTCTGTAATCAAAACGCAGTCTGGCCTTACCCGCAAGCGTAAACGATGTCTCGATGAGAATGACATCATCGTAGCGAGCCGGATTGTGGTATCGACAATAGGCCTCATACACGGGTAGAAAACAACCGCTTTCTTCCAAAGAGCGATAGCTGCTTCCCACCCGCCGAAAGAGTTCCGTACGGCCGATTTCAAACCACTTAAGGTAATTGGCATAATAGGCAACGCCCATCGAATCGGTATCGCCGTATAGCACCCTTTGTTCTGCCCGAAACGGTTCGGTCATCCCTTTGTCAAGTCAATTCGTTAAATTGTTTAAAAGTAATCGGTGAAGAGTAAGCGGTAAACAGTAACCGGTGAATCTGGAACCTACAAGTTGATTTACTCTTTGCTGCTTACTGCCTGCTTGCGCGCAGCGCACAGCGCTATGTGCGGGGCGTTATGCTTCCTTTAATGAACCCCTCCATGAGCATGTGGCCAGGTTTGATAACCAGGCCGGTTTTTTCCGCGCTTTTTTCTGAAAACCCTCGCTGCACCCCAATCTGATCCGCCGGCAAGTCAGAGATAGCAAAGGGGACGAGTCCCCTTGCGTGAGTGCGGATTCGCACCGGCGTGAGGTGATCGGTGATCACCATCACTCGAACCCCATCCATGTCTCTGCATCCGTCTATGACAGCACCCACCACCTGCGAATCGAAAGCCTCAATGGCCTCAATCTTGAGTTTCAAATTCCCCTCGTGCCCCGCCTCATCTGGAGCCTCCACATGCAAATAGACAAAATCTCGTTCACGTAAAGCCCCCAGTGCTGCCGCCACTTTGCCTCCATAATTGGTATCCAGGTATCCGGTAGCTCCAGGAACTGACACCGCTTCCAGACCAGCACAGACCCCGAGCCCTTTCACCAAATCCACTGCGGATATTACCACTCCTTCAATGTTGAACCGATCATTCAAGCTCGGCATAATGGGAGCAACCCCTTGACCCCAAAGCCAGATGGCATTGCCCGGACTCTTTCCCTGTTTAAGCAACTGTTGGTTCAGGTCCTGATTGGCAAGCACCCGCCTAGCGTTCTCCATCAGAGATTTGAGTTCGGGGACTCCATCGTAGACTTGCCAATATTCCGCCACTGGCTGACCCGTGACATCGTGAGGAGGAGTAATTGCTAGATCAGACCGCCCACCCCGCCAGACCAGCAGGTGACGATAGCTTACCCCTGGATAAAATTGAAATGACTCGTTGCCTAGACTCTTTTGGAGTGCCGTAATGAGCGAGCGTCCATCTTCACTTGAAATATGACCGGCTGAATAGTCAGCCAGAATGAGACCTGCATCACCACCGGCCTCAACGCTCACCAGATTGCACCTGAAGGCTACCTCGCCGAGGGCAAGTTCAACTCCCATGCTTGCCGCTTCTAATGGTGCGCGTCCTGTGTGGTAGCGATCCGGATCGTATCCCAAGATTGCCATGTTGGCCACATCACTACCAGGGTCCTGATGGGGTGCGATGGTTTCCGTCAGCCCAAGAGTACCCCAAGAGGCCAGTTGATCCATGTGGGGCGTGTGTGCTGCCTCCAGGGGCGTCTTACCGTTCAACTCTTCTTGAGCTTCATCGCCCATGCCATCACCCACGAGGATCAGGTATTTCGTTTTACGGTTTTCCATATTTTATCCACTCATTATTTTTTGCCATGTCTGATTGGGCTCGAAGGGATGAGGTGTTATTGGTTATACGTTATACGTTATTAGTTATACGTTACTTGGTTTCTTGGGAGATTCAACCTTGAGTCTTTAGTTGAGAATTCCTAATATTATTATCCTAATAACTGATAAACTATAACTAATAACAGCGCTGCCAGCTGCCCTCTGATCTCTTCTCCCCGTGTCGCCGTTTCTCCGCGTCCCCGAGTCGTCTCGAGCTGCCCGCTGCTAGCTGCAATCTGCCAGCTGTATTTCGCCATGCCCCATGCTCTATGCTCCATGCCCTCCGAGATCCGCAATGCACAATATGCCCGCTGCCAGCTGAGCTACGCGCTGCTTTATTCTTCATGCGGGGATTCATTTTTTTCCACCCGGATTAACCGGGTGGGCGCAGTTACAACCTGGAGTTTGTCAATCTCAGCCAGAGCCAGACGTACGTCGCACTCCCTCGCTTCATGGGTCATCATTACCACCGGCACCGAGCCCTTTACCTGTCTTCCTTTCTGAATCACTGAAGCGATGCTGATATCGTGATTGCCGAGGATGCCGGAAATCTTGGAAAGCACCCCGGGTTGATCCACCGCCGAAAACCTGAAGTAGTAGTTGATCACCAGCTCGTCCATGGGCTTGATCTCGCGCCGCACCACCGCCCCCCCCTCGCAAGCCAGGGGTGGTATCCGCACGCCACCTCCCACCAGAAGATCACGCCCCAAGTCCACCAGATCACTGGCCACCGCGCTACCAGTAGGCATCATACCGGCACCTTGGCCGTAGAGCATGACGTCTCCAACCGCGTCACCGGAGATATGGATAGCATTATAGGCTCCCTCCACTTTTGCCAGCATATGTTCCTGGGGAATCATTGTTGGGTGTACCCTGACCTCTATCCTCTCGCCGGCATTTCTGGAGATGGCCAGCAACTTTATTTGATAGCCAAAATCTTCGGCAAACTGAATGTCGGACGGATCGATCTGAGTAATACCTTCTATATGAACCTGATCAAAGTCTAGCTCACAACAATAAGCCAGAGAACTGAGAACCGTAATCTTGTGGGCCGCATCCACCCCCTCCACGTCAAGGGTAGGATCGGCTTCTGCAAAGCCATGTGCCTGCGCCTCACTCAGCGCTTCAGCAAAGGTGGTTTCCTCGCGAGCCATCCGGGTGAGGATGTAATTGGCCGTACCGTTTAGAATACCGTATATGTGTCCGATTCGGTTGGCTGCCAACCCCTCTCGCAATGCACGTATGAGGGGAATGCCCCCACCAACAGCCGCTTCAAAGGCAATGTTGACCCGATGTTTAAGGGCTGCCGCAAACAGCTCACTACCATGCACAGCCAATAGAGCTTTGTTCGCGGTAACCACTTGTTTACCGCGTTTCATGGCCTCCAGCAGAAATGTGCGCGCTGGCTCCATACCGCCAATAAGCTCCACCACAATTCGAATGTCGTCGTCACCCAAGATGTCCTCCACCTGATCGGAAAGGATTTCTCTTGGTAAGGCGATCGGCCTGGGTCGTTCAAGGTCCACGTCAACTACTTTTTTCAGTCGCAAGGGAACACCCAAGCGTTCTTGAAGCATCCTGCTGTTGTCTTCAAGAACCTTGGCAAGACCACAGCCCACCGTACCCCATCCGATCAAACCGACCTGAATTTCATCCATCACACACCCCTGGAGGCTATTTACTCTCTTGTCTAACGGAATTGCGATTAGTTAAATGTTATTAGTTATGAGTTATACGAAATGCCGAAATCCACAATCAGTTGCCTGCTGCAAGCCCTGAGCCTGCTTGCCCGCCGTAGTCTTAACGAAGGCGGAAGCCTTGGCGAAGGCTGGGTCGAAAGGGCTGGCTGCGCGGAGCAGTTTGCGCTCTGCGCAGACCAAAAAGACACCAGAAAGTGGACAGTTGTCCATTCCTGGTGCCTTCGATGGGGCGTTCACCTATACGAGCAATACGCTTTGTATCAACGCAGCACCCGGCGAATACCCCGGATAGCTTGGCGGGTTCGTTCTTCATTTTCCACCAAGGCGAACCGCACGTAATCATCGCCGTATTCGCCAAAACCTCGGCCTGGCGAAACAGCGACCCCGGCCTCACGAATCAAGAACTTGGAAAACTCCACCGAACCCATATCCAAGAATCTCTCTGGAATTTTCGACCAGACAAACATGGTGGCCTTGGGCTTGTCAGTCGGCCAGCCCACCCGATTCAGCCCATCCACCAAAACATCGCGTCGAGAGCGGTAAACATTGACGATCTCCTTGACGCACGACTGATCTGAGTTGAGTGCGATAATCGCGGCGATTTGGATAGGCTGGAAGATGCCATAATCAAGATAACTTTTTATCCGGGTGAGCGCCGAAATGATTTCAGCGTTTCCCACACAGAAACCAACACGCCACCCAGGCATAGAGTAGCTCTTTGACAGAGAAAAGAACTCGACACCGATATCCTTGGCTCCGTCCACCTGGAGAAAGCTCGGGGCCATATCCTGGTCGAATACCAGGTCTGCATAAGCCAGGTCATGCACCACGATGATCTCATGTTCTTTGGCGAAGTCACATATCTTCTGGAAGAACTCCAGATCAACCACCTCAGTTGTAGGGTTATGAGGAAAAGAAATAATCAACATCTTCGGTTGGGGCCAAGTCTGCTTGGTGGCTACCTTAAGATCTTCAAAAAAGTCCCTGCCCTTTTCAATGGGAATGCTTCGCAAGTCACCCCCTGCAATGATCACCGAATAAGGATGAATTGGATAGGTTGGGTTGGGGGCAAAGACGACATCTCCAGGACTTATCAGGGAGAGTATTAGGTGAGAAAGACCCTCCTTGGCCCCAATCGTCACAACAGTCTCCGTTTCCGGATCAATATCCACGTCATAGCGAGTCCCGTACCAGTTGGCTATGGCCTCTCTTAGTTTAGTAATCCCCCGTGAGGCTGAGTAACGATGATTATGAGGCTTCTGTGCCGCTTCCAATAACTTGTCAACGATATGCTGTGGGGTGGGCAAATCAGGATTCCCCATACCAAGGTCAACAATGTCCATGCCGGCTCGTCTCAGCTCCATTTTGAGCGCGTTCACCTGAGCAAAAACGTATGGAGGTAATCGACGCATCCGGCTGAATTTGATCAGAGGCTCAACCATATTTATCACCATCCTTATTCGTTGAGATCTGTCAAAATACCGTAAGCAGAATACCTTGTCAAAAAGTTTTTCCGTAATACGAAAGCGATTGACACTACTCTAAACCATTTCTAGAATGGAGCTCAAGCGGCATAACTGTACCGAATTAGGATTCCGGTTGAAGCAAGAGCTGGAATCGCAAGCTTACCCGAGTCAGAACAACAGGCCACTTCAGGGGGGACGAGTGTGTCCGCACCCGGAGGGTCTGGATGGAGTCAAGAAACGGAGGCCGGATGAAAGAAGCAGATCTTTATAAACAAGCAGGCGTGGACCTGGATGCTGCCAACGAGTTGGTTTCCAGAATCAGGCCTTTGGTCAAATCTACCTTTCACGCTAGTGTCATCACTGATGTGGGTGGATTTGGCAGCCTTTATTCCCTTGGGCAGCTTGATTACAGACAGCCCGTGCTTGTGAGTTCGACAGACGGCATCGGCACCAAACTTAAAGTTGCTTTCCTGGCAGAGCGCCACAATACAGTGGGAATTGACTTGGTGGCCATGAGTGTAAACGATATTCTGGTGCAGGGTGCTCGACCGCTGTTTTTTCTAGACTACTTGGCCATTGGCCGCATGGACCTTGATCTGGTAAGCGAAATCATTTCTGGCATA
Source organism: Deltaproteobacteria bacterium (assembly GCA_020347625.1). Taxonomy (GTDB): domain Bacteria; phylum Desulfobacterota; class Syntrophobacteria; order BM002; family BM002; genus BM002. The sequence continues at coordinate 622,405 of CP070735.1, read as the reverse complement.
GCTGAGGGTTGTCGGCAGGCCAAGTGTTCCCTTATCGGCGGAGAAACTGCTGAGATGCCGGATTTCTACGGTGATAATGAGTACGACCTCGCAGGATTTGCTGTTGGCATCGTCGAAAAAGACGCCATCATAGATGGCTCAGAAATAGGGGTGGGTGATGAAATCATCGGCCTCGCGTCTAGCGGCCTGCACAGCAATGGCTATTCGCTGGTCCGCCGTATCATCTTTCAGGAACTTGGCTTGTCTCCAAATGATATTATTCCTGAGTGCGGCTGCAGCGTGGCCGAGGAACTGCTAAGGCCCACGCGCATCTACACTGAAGCTGTCCAGTTAGTCTTGCGAGAGTACCAGGTCTCTGGTATGGCTCACATCAGCGGTGGTGGCCTCTATGATAACTTGCCCAGAATTCTTCCCGGTGCTTGCCAGGCAAGGTTGTGGGAAGAAAGTTGGGAGGTGCCAAATATTTTTTCTTTTCTTGAGCAACAGGGAAAGATTTCTCAGCAGGAAATGTATCGAGTCTTCAATAACGGCATCGGTTTTGTGCTTGTAGTGCCTGCCGAAAGCCTGGAAGATGCCCTCGAACTTCTGCACGGTCTTGGCCAGAAGGCTTTCCACATAGGCTCCGTCCATAGCCGCGGCGACAAAGAACCACCGGTGATAATCGACTGAGAGCAAATGCCCTGAGAGATGAGATGAAGAGATTTCAGATTGTAGATTGGCGGATTCAGGAAGAATGGAGTTGAAGTGTAGCAATAAGCAAGAGTCGCGAAATCCCACACCAGTCTATAGTTCCTCAATCCCCGTAATCCCCAGATTGTTTAGGCAGGTTTAAGGACTCGGCCGGATCGCAAACAACGAGTACAGACGCGTATGTACCGCACAGCTCCATCCTGCAGAGCGCGCACACGCTGTAGGTTGGGGTACCATCGTCTTTTGGTTTTATTGTTGGCGTGGCTGACATTGTGTCCGGATCGGGGTCGCTTCCCACATATTTGGCAAACCCTGGCCATTAATTATTACCTCCGATAAGAGCTGAAATTAGCCATATCCTATCTAGCTCGATGCTTTCCATCTAAAGGAGCTCAGGATTTTTATAGCAGTCGAGCTGTTTAACACATTCAACTTCAATTGACAAGGCAAAAAAACAAAACTTTAGATTTGATCTGTGATCTGAAATCCCTCAACTATCTATCTTCTACCTTACATCCCAAATTCCCCAATCCCTAAATCTCTACCGTTAGTGGACATCCAGAACTGACGAGCGCTTTACCTCAATGACGTTCTTGATCTTGCGTACCGCCGCAATCGCCCCCTGCAAATGGTCTGTATCCCTGACTTCTACGACAAACTTGCACTCGGCGCGATTATCCACCCGAGTGCGGATATTGGCTTCTAGAATATTTATGTCGTGATTGCTCAAAGTACCGCTGATTGCAGAGAGTAAGCCTTTTACATTTGCGCAGATCACCATTAAACCCACTGGGTGGACCTCTTCCCCGATTCGTTCCCACTCTACCTCGATACGCCGCTCGAAACCTCCGGAAAGCAAACTTGGGCAGTCGGCCCGGTGCACTGAAACTCCCCTGCCCCGCGTAATGTATCCACCTATCTGTTCACCGGGCAGAGGATTGCAACACTTGGCGAAGCGCACCAGAATGTCAGCCGCCCCCTTCACCCGCACCCCACCACGTTGGGCCGGTCGTTTGCGCTCTACCCGCTCGATCTGAATCTCATCAGGTTTCTCATCCGGTTCCAGCAGACTTGTGAGCTTGCCTATGGTTTGCAAGGCTGAGATCTTTCCATAACCGATGCTGGCGAGCAAATCGTCAACCTTTTGCAGCGAGAAGGATTTGGCCACTTTGAGAAATTCATCCGAACTGAGGTATTTGCTAAAGTTGAGTCCATGCTTGCGGAATTCTCTCTCGCAAATCTCACGGCCAAGGACTATGCTTCTTTCTCTTTCCTCGGTCTTGATCCAGTGACGGATGCGCGTCCGAGCCCTAGAGGTCTTGACCAACTTTAGCCAGTCCTTACTGGGCACATGTTTGGCGGACGTTATAATCTCGACAATGTCGCCATTGCGCAATTCGTACTTGAGCGGCACCAGCCTGCCGTTTACCTTGGCACCCGTGCATTGATGACCCACTTCAGTGTGGATACTATAGGCAAAATCCACCGGCGTGGAACCGCGCGGAAAAGCTTTCACCTCGCCATTTGGAGTAAAGACATACACTTCATCCGGAAAAAGATCTACGCGGACTGTCTCGAGAAATTCCTTTGGGTCCTGTAGGTCTTGCTGCCATTCCAACAGCTGGCGAAGCCAGGCAAACCGTTCGCTATCGCCTTCAGGAACACTCCTGCTTTCTTTATACACCCAGTGCGCAGCAATACCCTCGTTGGCAATCCGATGCATCTTATCGCTTCGGATTTGGATTTCAACCCGCTCTCCATACGGCCCGATCACTGTGGTATGGAGAGACTGATACATGTTGGCCTTAGGCATACCGATATAGTCTTTAAAGCGGCCCGGGATGGGCTTCCACAGTGAGTGGATCACTCCCAGAGCCTCGTAGCATTCTCGGATGTTCTCGAGGATAATGCGGAATGCGATGATGTCATAGATATGTTCCAGGTCCAGATTCTGAGTCACCATCTTTTTGTGGATGCTGAAAATGTGCTTGGGACGGCCGCTGACTTTTCCTTTTAAACCAAACTCCGCCAGTTTTTCTTGGATAATTCCCTTTACTTCCTTGATATAGCGCTCGCGTTCCTCCTCATTTCTTTTTAGTCCACCGATAATCTCCTCATACATATCCGGATCGATATAGGAAAAGGACAGATCTTCCAACTCGGTTTTGATCCAGTCAATCCCGAGCCTGCTGGCCAGTGGGGCATAGATGTCCAGCGTCTCCTGAGCAATGAGTCGCTGTTTGCCCGGTGCATGGTAGTCAAGGGTGCGCATGTTGTGAAGCCTGTCCGCCAGTTTGATGAGGATCACCCGGATGTCGTTGGCCATTGCCAGGATCATCTTGCGCATGTTTTCAGCCTGGCGTTCTTCGAGGCTGCTGAACTCGAACCTGCCGATCTTGCTTACACCGTCTACTATTTGGGTAACCTCACTACCAAAAAGGCGATTTAAGTCATCCAGGCTCGTGTCGGTGTCTTCCAGAGTATCGTGAAGAAGTCCGGAGGCAATGCTGAAGACATCGAGTTTCATCCTTGCCAGAATGCCAGCCACCTCCAAGGGATGCATCAAATAGGGCTCTCCAGATAGACGTACCTGTCCTGCATGCGCCTTGGCGGAATAAACATACGCCTTTTCAACGAGACTGGTGTCCGCTTCCGGGTGGTAGGAAAGAATTTGATCAACAATATCGTTGAGACGAATCATAGCAGTCTTGCGACTTAGTTATTAGTTATTAGTTATTTGGTTTTCCTACAACGAATAACGGTTAACTTATAACACTGATCGATTCGCGCTTCACGCGAACCGATTAGTAAGCTTTGGCAAAATAGACCCGATCTCGCGAGGATTTGCCGCAGCGTACGCAAGCACCATCTTCACCTTCAGCCCTCAGGGGAATGCAGCGAATTGAGGCCATGGTCTCTTGTTTAACCTGATCTTCGCACTCGGGATCTCCACACCAGTAGGCGAAGAGGAAACCGCCGCGCTCGGCAACAATTTCCTTGAAGGTCTGATAGTCATCCACCCGAACGGTATGTTCTTCGCGAAATCTTAGTGCCCGCTCATACAGGGAATTCTGAATCTCTTCCAGCAACCCGCTCACCTTTTCCTTCAACCCATTCTTGGGTAAACTGAATTTTTCCCCAGTATCCCGGCGGACAACCACAACTTCATCGCGCTGGAGATCCCTTGGACCCACTTCAATACGAATGGGAACACCAGCACGCTCCCATTCGTTGAATTTCCAGCCGGGTGTGTACTCTTCCCGCGCATCCACCCGATAATTGTAATCTTTGTCCAAAGATGCCGCAATCTGTTCTATGTAATCAATAATCTCTCCATGGCCTTCCTTACCCTTGAAAATTGGGATGAAGACCACCGCAAGCGGCGCCAGTCGGGGTGGCAATACCAGACCCTGGTCGTCGCCGTGCGTCATTATCAGAGCACCAATCATCCTGGTACTCATTCCCCAACTGGTAGCATACACAAATTGCTGCTCTCCCCGTTGGTCCTGAAACGTCACGTCGAAAGCCTTGGCAAAGTTCTGTCCCAGATTATGTGAAGTTCCAGCTTGCAACGCCTTACCGTCTTGCATGAGCGCTTCGATGGTGTAAGTATGCACGGCTCCGGCAAACTTCTCCCGCTCGCTCTTTTTTCCAGCAATAACTGGTATTGCGGCGTAATCTTGGGCAAAAGTCCGGTAGATATCGAGCATGCGCAGGGTCTCTTCTTCTGCCTCCGCTTCGGTGGCATGGGCTGTGTGCCCTTCCTGCCAAAGAAATTCCGTGGTGCGCAGAAACAGCCTAGTACGCATCTCCCAACGAAGGACGTTGCACCACTGGTTGATCAGTAGCGGCAGATCCCGGTATGACATGATCCATTTCTTGTACATCGACCATATTATGGTCTCCGAAGTTGGGCGGATGATCAGAGGCTCCTCCAATTCTTTGCCACCCCCGTGGGTTACAACGGCGCATTCGGGTGCGAATCCTTCTACATGTTCAGCCTCTTTCTCCAGAAAACTCTCCGGGATAAGAAGAGGAAAGTAAGCATTTTCATGACCTGTTTCCTTGAACATCCTGTCGAGGTTAAATTGCATCTTCTCCCAGAGGGCATAACCGCTGGGACGGATGACCATGCAACCTTTTACCGGCGAGTAATCCGCCAATCGCGCTCCAGCGATCACATCTGTATACCACCTGGAAAAATCCTCATCTCGCTTGGTAATACCTCTTTTCATTGGTGCAATTCTCCTCCGGTGTATCTCCCAGTAGCAAGGTGCCTCGGATTAATCAATCAATGAGTTACATCGTTAATTAGCCAACGGTGAATCTAAAATTTGATTTTTGGAAATTACGCTTTGCTGCCTGCTGCCAGCTGTCCTCTGTCTCCTGTCTTTCGCTATGCGATCTCCTCACCGACCATTAGCGAAATCTCTTCCAAAAGCCTCGACATTAGCTGGGTTTCGGGTATTTTCGCGACGATTTCTCCCTTTTTGAAAAGGATGCCTTGGCCCCGCCCACCAGCTATCCCTACATCGGCCTCTTTCGCCTCCCCGGGTCCGTTGACCACACATCCCATAATAGCGACTTTAAGCGGAGTTTTCACCTTTAATAACCGGTTTTCAACCTCATGAGCCAGGCCGATAATGTCGATTTCGCAGCGGCCACAACTGGGACAGGAGATCAATTCTATCCCGCGCTCCCTGAGCTTGAAAACACGCAAGATTTCATAGGCCGCCCTTACCTCATTTGTGGGGTCGCTAGTGAGCGATACCCGAATGGTGTCACCCACACCCTGTGCCAGTAATAGCCCGATGCCAATCGCTGACTTTACCGTACCGCTTATAAGAGTTCCAGCTTCGGTAACACCCAGATGAAGAGGATAGGAAACCCTATCAGCCAGGATCCGGTAGGCTTCCACCATGGTCATCACATCGGATGATTTCAGGGAAATTTTGATTTCATAAAATTGTAATGACTCCAAAAGGTGCACCTGGCGGAGAGCACTTTCTACCATAGCTTCGGGAGTTGCCCCCCCATAGCGCTGCAGAAGGTCCTTGTCTAGCGAGCCTGAGTTCACCCCGATTCGAATGGGTACTTGCCGCTCAGCAGCGGCGTGTACGACTTTGGCCACAGCCCTCTCATCACCGATGTTTCCCGGGTTGATCCGCAGGCCATCTACTCCCGACTTCAAAGCAGATAAAGCAAGGCGATGATCAAAGTGGATGTCGGCAATAAGCGGCGTGGGCGACTCTTTTCTGATGGTCTCGAGCGCCTCAACCGCCTTTTCATCCAATACGGCGAGTCGAACCAGCTCGCAACCAACCTCGGCCAATCGCCTGATCTGCTCCAAGGTTGCTTTGACATTTCGAGTATCCGTGTTGCACATGGACTGGACAACCACCGGGGCATCTCCACCCACCGGCACGCTTCCAACCCGGATTTGCCTGGTCTTTTTTCTGATGACATTCATGCTAAACACTCTTTTTTCTTATGTAAAACAGGTATCTGCTTTCTTGAACAGCCTGTTCAGCCCACTGAAGGCAAGCAACGTATTCCAGCCCCGAGGACGTGGTTTGACGGCTTGGAATTAAAAACGCGGGGGAGCACTACACTCCTGACCCGCGCTTTCACCTAAGGCCCCGTCGCTCGACAGCACCATCTTTACAGGGCATTGACATCAATTTGACGGATGAAGGCTTTAACCGAATCCATCCACTGCTGCAACTTACAGTCTTCCGCATCAGGCTCACAGGTTCTTACTCCAGAGTCGTCGGCACACTCAACTCGGATCACCTTCCCAGTCTCGTCCTTGACTTCCTTCTTGAAAGGACAATCGTCAAGCATAACCGAGCCTTGTCCCTGGATTCGTCCTTCGTGCTCCTCCACATCTTCTCTGGCAGCTTCGATAGGCACCTTCTTCACTGTCCAATGTCCCATTCTTCGCCTCCCGATTGTCTCTTGACCTTTGATTCTAAACGAGTTCTTCGCCTCTACGCAAGATGTTTTTCATGCCTATCAGCATTTGGTTAACTAGTCAAAGCGCAAGTGGTGAACGGTGAAAGGTAAACGGACTGTCCCCAAAAACCGTGCTACTAACTGCCAGCTGTCCTCTGTCTCCTGTCTCTCAATAAGCCTCCCTGTCAACATGCTCTGCCAACAAACGATAATCCTCGACACCCTTGGCAAACACTCCCAGATTGCCAAGCCTTATTTGGGTTAGCCCTGCAGTTCTGCTATTTTCGTAGGCTTTTATCATCTCTTCAACTGTGGGAGTTCGGAAATCCTGCATTTGATGTTCCGGGAAAAAGGCCAAAATGGTGAAAGGAATCGACGGGTCCAGGGCAGCCAACCGCGCGGCAATTCGTCCCAACTCTTCTGCCTCTACAACGCCGGGAACATACAGCGAAAGCACTTCCAGGACAAAGTCTCGTTTTAGCAACTCCTCGGGCACTTGAAGGATCCACTGGTTGTCACAGCCCGTCAGCCAGCGGTGACGCTCGGGGTCTTCGGCTTTGATGTCAAGCCAAAAACTGTCCACACCGCTGTCTTTCAGTGAATCCATGTTTGCAGGAGTTAGCCCATAACCGTTGGTTTCAATTAGAATCCAAAGCGCGGTGTTTTCCTTGATAAGCTGGGCGCAGCCTGCATAGTAATCCGGACGACAGGTAAGATCACCACCGGTGAAGGCGATAATGTTTCGGGCAGGTCCGAAACCTTGGGGGCTGAAGGTAATCTCTCCCAGCTCTAGCACTCCTGGACACCGCGGCGACCTTTCTCCCGATATCACACAGGCTCCACAGCAATGGCAAGATTCGTGCGCATGCCAGGCCGTACTTCGTTCCCGCGGCTCCACCAGAGTCACCTGAGCTTCATAGTTCCTGGCCACCGCCAGAATGTCCTCAGGGCTGCGCCAGTCACCTGTGGCTTGCTTACTGAAATACCAGGAGTGGCACTTCCGACAGGAAAGATTACATCCCGACTGGTAGATGGACAAATAATTTTCGGGCCTGGAAAGGTGCATACTCGTTATCAATCGCTGCAATTTACCGTCTTGCAAACGGAGAGTTGCCTGACAGCCTAACAGCCGCTTTCCATCGACCTCAACCAGACAGCTGCCAGGTTTGTATTCTTGTTTGACCAAAGCACAGGTCTCTTTATTGGGAGTCTGTTCTTTCATAGTGTTTAGGGTAAACGGTCAATGGTGAAAAGATTTAGAATTCAGTAGTCAGGAGCCAGGAGGTTTTAGATCTGCTTAACCATCCCCCTGATTTTGGCTACTGACTACTCACAGAATGTTAAGTGTTTTATGTTCGGTGCCTAGTGCCTAGTGCTTAGTGCCTAGTGCTTAGTGCTTACCCCTCGACCACGGAGGATCATGTCTTTTGATGTCCACCTGAATCCGATCCTCACTGACGCCCATGTCAAGAAGGTCGACTACC
>CP070735.1:607939-614176 GCA_020347625.1 Deltaproteobacteria bacterium | reverse complement strand
TTCTTTTCCATGTGCTCACTAAAGTTCCTGAGGGTTTCTGGGATGTAGAGAAAAGCCCGGCATTCAAGCACAAGCTAAGCAGCGCAGCAGCCTGGGCGACGCGGGAACAGGCCTTGGTCCAGGAATTCATGGATAGAGCTCGCCAGCTATTCTTGGATCTAGGCTTCCCCGAGGATAAGGTCAGTGTCAAAATGGAGGAAAGGAAGAAAGGCATAGCGCGAGACATTATCACTGAGTCCCAACGCGGTTATGACGCGGTAGTTGTGGGGCGGCTGGGAAAGAGCCAGCTAAAAGATCTGGTCTGGGGGAGCGTTGCTGACAAGCTCATGGGGCGTCTCATCCATGTACCCGTCTGTGTGGTGGGAGGCAGCCCACAAGATGACAAGATACTGGTAGCCATGGACACCTCGGAGGAGGCCTCTAAGGTCTTGGACTTTGCGGGAACCATGATGGACATTACGGATTGTGAGGTAACGCTCTTTCATGTCATCCGAGGTTTAGAATCCTGGACAGCAGACGCCAGTGAGGAATTACAGAAGGCTGAAAAAGCTGCAACGACCCTTTTGGAAGAGTCTGTCGGTCGTTTGGAAAGGGTTGGCCTCAATCGGGACCGTATCTCCACTAAGATCCGTTCCGGAGCAGCCAGCAGAGCCGAGGCCATCGTTGATGAAGCCAGAAACTCCGGCTGTGGCACTATCGTCATGGGGCGAAGGGGCCTTTCGCGTGTGGAAGAATTCTTTATGGGCCGTGTGAGCAAAAAGGTCTTACAGCTGGCGAAGTGGACGGCGGTTTGGGTGGTAAGCTAAGTTAGGTTGTAGGCAAGTGGACGATAAAAGCTGTCCCTGGGCCTCTTTTGTCTCCTTCACCGCGTTCTAATATTTCCAGTCTTTCAGCAGACAGTGGACTCTCAACCTCAATATGCCCTCCGTGATCCTTAATTATTCCGAAGGTAACTGATAATCCAAGCCCCGTGCCTTCTCCCACCCCTTTGGTTGTAAAAAAGGGGTCAAAAATTTTATTTGTGATTTCCGGAGGAATGCCTCTGCCCGAATCCATGAAAGAAATAACTATTTCTCCTGCATCCATGTCGTGCTGGGTTGTAATGGCAATGGCACCATCGCTGCCAATTGCATCATGCGCATTATTAAACATATTAATGTAAACCTGTTTCAGTTTTTCACTGTCCCCAGAGATTGGCGGGAGATGAGAGGCGAAATCCCTTGTGATAAAGATTCGGTCTATGCTCAGGGAATGTTCCATGACCGCTAGCACTTCTTCAATGATTTGATTGATATTGATAGAGCCAATGATGCGCTCGCCCTCTCGCGAATAGAGGAGAAGATCAGCAACAATCCTGCCGCATATCTTGGCCTGTGTTTCGATGAGTTTGAGATCCGCAAGCGCCTCACTTCCCTCGGGGAAATCGTCTGCCAGAAGCTGTGAATGGGTTAGAATAACCTGAAGGGGGGTATTGATTTCATGGGCTACCCCGGCCGCCAATTGTCCCACTGTGGCCATTTTTTGTGATTCCATCAAACCTTCTGTGACTCTTCGGAGTTCTGTCACATTCTTGGCAATCCCCTCACACCCGGCGAATTCCCCCGATTCATCCAAAATGGCATTGGCCGTGATGAGCATATTAAGGATTCCGCCATCTTTTCTCTTGAACTCTACCTCATAATCTTTGATGTAACCCTGATTTTCCAGGATCTGGCGATAATTGCGGGCATCAGCCGGATTTCGGAACACATCTTCAAGGGTCACCTGTTGGAAATCTTCCCGGGAGTCGTAGCCCAGCAGTTCCAAACCGCTGGGATTAATTTCCATGACCTTCCCTTTCTCATCGCAGATATAGACCATGTCCTTTGAGTCCTCGAAAAGTCGGCTGTATTTCTTCTCCGAGCTGACAAGCTCTGCTGTGCGCAATTCAACCATTTTCTCCAGATTGGTATTCAACTCGTTGATTTCCCGGTAGCGAATTTCTAGTTCCTTGTGGGATCTTTCCAACTCCTGGCTCATCAATTTCATTTCGGTGATATCGGCAAAAATGCCGCTTATATAGGCAAGTTCGCCGTTTTCATCCAGGACAATTTGGCTTCTCTCCCGAATCCACCGAACATCGCCCAAATCAGTTTTTATTCTGTATTCTCGCAAATAGACCTTATCTTCCTCCAGCGCCTTTTTAAATGACTCCTTTATTGACTGAATATCTTCTGGAATAACAATATCATACCAATTCAACTTCTTTGAATTGAAGTCTTCCTTTGAATAGCCGGTGAGTTTCTTGATCTTTTCGTCCAAAAACTCTATGGACCAATCTTCATATGCTTTAAAGACAACAGATGGAATGGTACTAAGCAGCAGTCGATAGTTTGCCTCAGATCGCGCTAAAGACTCCTCCATCTGCCTGCGATCCGTAATATCCTTGAAGTCCTCCACAATACCCAAGATCTCACCCCGTTCATTTCGAAAAGGGGTTGCTGTGGCAATACACTGGATTCGGCTGCCGTCCATCCGTTCTCTCTCGGTCTCCATTTCTATCCTATTCTCACCTTTCAAGATTCTTGCAATATTACATTCGGATGTATGACAGTGGCGTCCCCCTAGAATTTCGTAACACTTTCTTTCGAGACATTTCTCTTCCTTCACACCCGACAGGTCAACAAACGTATCGTTGACCCTGAGCACATTGAAATGTTTGTCCACTACCCTCATCCCGTCTGCTGCTGTACGAAAGATCTGCTCCAACTCCATCTTGGTTCTGGTGACTTCGTCTCTAGCCTCCTTTCTATCAGTGTCATCAAAGAAAACGCCGCTGAAATGCTGAATGCCGCCCTCCGGATCACACACTACGCTGCCTCTGTCCCTGACCCATCTTATCTGGCCATTTCTAATTCTTATTCTGTACTCTCTGATATAGGATCTATTCCCCTTCAATGCCATTTTTGTTATGTCTTTGACAGGTTCCAAGTCATCCTCAATAATTAAATCAGACCACTTCATCCGTCGAGAATTAAAGACTTCTTTTGGGTACCCCGTGAACATCTCTATCTTATCGTCAAAGAAATCAACGGCCCAATTCTTGTATCCTTTGTAGACAACACCTGGGATCTTACCGAGCAATAGTTCATAATCGGCAAGTGATTCCTGCAGCGCCTCTTCTATCAAACTGGACCTGGACTCCTCCGTTTTGAGCCTTAAAATCTCATCTTCAAGCTCTTTAACCTTTTCTTGCAATTGTTTGTATTTCATCGGGATCTTACCTCTCGCTGTGTCTGTCTGGAAAAAACTATTCACGGCGGGACCGAATGGCACCGCCTCTACCCGAACATCTTCATCAAGGACACACTCAGCGGTTTCCTAAATAGATCGCGCGGTTTAACGCCAGCGTTGGAATGGATACGAAGCACCTGAACACGGAGAGAATGTAAGAAGAGCTGAAAGCTGACAGCGGAAAGCTGAATGCTTCCCAAAATTAGTTTTCCTGACTCAACACCTCGTCCACCTTGCTTTCAAGTTCCCTTCGGTCGATGGGCTTCATGCAGTAGGCACTCGCTCCTATTCGCATGGCCTGCTCCACGCTTGCGTGGGTGGGGTAACCTGTAAGCATAATGACTTTAATACCGGGTTGAATCTCTTTTAGTCTGCCAAGGACCTCAACGCCATCCATTTTTTTCAGTTTTATGTCCAGTATGGCAAGATCAACCGGATGGTTCTTCACATCCTCAATGGCCTCCAGTTCATCCGTATAACCAAGGATCTCATGCCCCCGTTTCTTTAGTATTTTTTGAATGGCATCTACAGCCTCTTTGACATCATCTATAACCAGAATTCGAGCCATAGTGTTTACCCCCCGTTTGTGATCTGAATATTGGGTCCCCCTACTCCTGTCTCCGCTGGGCGTACCTTGCGCGTAGGAATCTTCTTTGCCAACTTTTTCAGGAGCCATTCCTTGCTGCATTTAACAGCCAAATTGCAATTTACAACTGACATGTAAATCATCTTTACAATTTTTCTTATCTTATATTATACTGAGATTTAAGTGCAAGTGATGAATTTCACCTGGATGACTCTTACGGATAAAAGCTGCTTTAAGCGAGTGTAAGTATGGGTTCCACCAACTTTCTCGCCGATTATGGATCCCGTTCTGTTTGCTTTCCTCAGTTTGTCAACACCTTGCCCACCAATGAATACGCCGTGCCAACTATTTCGCCCGACCTGGTCGAGGTCGGTGGAATCCACCATACCAGTCTGTCAGCTTGTGCAGAGCCGAAATACGCAACCGGTAGAGAGTGGTATTCTCAAGCAAGGATACCGCAGACTCATGGCCACGCCGCGATCTGAAAGGCGTAGCCTTATAGATCAGTGGGAAAACCAGCTTGGTTAACACCGTTTCTGCAACAACCTGAATCAAACCCAATTCAAGGATGATAAGCTGATGTTCTTCACAAATTCGCTCTACGTTGCCCTCACCATTTTCGGACTCGGTTTGCTTTATAAGATATCAATCTGGTTCCGCTACAATATTGGTGTGGAAGCAGGAGATATTCCGACCTCGACCCGTATTTCTGCTGCCATCAAAGGAATCACCTTAACCCTGTTTAGCGGGAAAATCTTCACGCTCCTCCGAGTCTTTATTGTCGATGTACTCCTCCAGATAAGAGTATTGCGCCAAGACTTTCTCAGGTGGCTCATGCACATATGTCTCTATGTTGGTTTTATGCTTCTCCTTCTGATGCATGGACTGGACAAGTTCATCACCTCTGTGCTCTTTCCAGAATACTATTCGACAATCAACCCGTTCATGTTTTTAAGGGATCTCTTTGGTTTCCTGGTAATCGTTGGCATAGGTATTGCGCTCTATCGCCGCTTTGTTATGAAGATACCCCGTCTGAGAACCGGTGGCCAGGACTACTACGCCCTCATCATCCTCGCGATCATTATGATTTCCGGCGTTCTTTTGGAAGGGACCAAGATAACTTCTTATTCCAGGTACCAGGAGATGGTGGAAGAGTACACCATTGCGGCTGACGAAGAGGAGCTCAGAGCCCTGGAAACCTATTGGGTCAAGGAATTTGCCGTCGTCTCCCCCACGGTAAAAGCCCCCTTTGACGATGAACTCCTGGAATCGGGTAAGGAAGCCCATGAGATGAGTTGCGCCCAGTGCCACTCTAAGCCTCAATCGGCATTTCTGGGCTACACCACAGCGAAAATCATCAGCCCTATCGCTTTGGGATTGGACCGAGCAAATATACCTGAGATCCTCTGGTATATCCATTTTCTCGCCTGCTGGCTCGGTTTGGCCTATCTGCCTTTCAGTAAAATGTTTCACCTCTTTGCCAGTCCCCTCAGTCTTCTAGCCAATTCAGTGATGGACATGGAAAGCTCGAGTCCTGCCAATATCGCCACCAGACAGGTCTTAGAGTTGGATGCTTGCACCCATTGCGGAAGTTGCACCTTAAATTGCTCGGTTGGCGTTGCTTTTGAGTCCATCCCAAATCTGAACATTCTGCCTTCCGAAAAAATAGGTTCCTTAAAAAAACTTGCCTCAGGTAGCCGCCTCACGGAACAACAGCTCATCGATGTGCAGGAAGGGATTTACCTGTGTACCAATTGCGAGCGGTGCACCGTTGTCTGTCCGGTTGGTATCAATTTGCAGGACATGTGGTTCAGCGCAAGAGAAGCTGTCCTTGGGCGGGGTTACCCTGAGTTTTTTATGCTCTCGCCGTTTTCTTACTACCGCGGGCTCAGGCGGGAGGCTCTGGTTGATGATGGTTACAGGGAGCCCTTGGATAGGGCCAGGGGGGCCATCGCTGCTGAATACCACTTAATGAGCCCGGACAAACTCATACCTCTAAGCCCTGCCGACAGAGCGTTTCGGGGTGGTCTGAGCCTTTCAGCTCAGGCAAGCACCTTCTCGGTTTGTTTTGGCTGTCAGAGCTGTACCACCGTGTGCCCGGTAGTGGCCAACTATGACAACCCCGAAGAGGTCCTAGGTATGTTGCCACACCAGATCATGCATGCCTGTGGCTTGGGCGTGAGGGATCTGGCCTTGGGCTCAAATATGCTTTGGGACTGCCTTACCTGTTATCAGTGTCAGGAGCACTGTCCCCAGGGGGTCACTATCACAGACGTGCTCTATGAACTCAAGAATGTGGCGGTCAAACAGGTAAGACAACAATCTACATAGTGGATGGGGATAAGACCATGAAAATCGCGCTATTTCTCGGTTGCAAC
>CP070735.1:578456-607839 GCA_020347625.1 Deltaproteobacteria bacterium | reverse complement strand
GGATTATTATTCGCTGGGAGTTTTCTTGCTTTGATACCCCCACCCTTCCGGTCCTTTGAGCTTCTTACTCCTTTTTCCTCGAGAAGTCTGCTGAACATGGCATAGATTTCACTTTCCTCATCAGGCGTCATAAATCTTTCCGGAAGGGTTGGCTTCTCTCGGCCTAGGCTTACCGCCATATCTATTCCCATGGGGTTGTAAGGAAGCAAAGAGACGTTTTCTATTCCGAATTCGCACAGAATATCGATGATGGCCGAGAGGTTCGATTCGGTTGCGGTGATGCCCGGGACGAGGGGCACTCGGGGGTGCATCTCGACACTTTCCTCTTGAACGAACCGTTGGAGGTTGTTGAAGATTCTCCGGTTTGACTTACCGAGATATCTTTTATGGTTTTCTGGATCAGCGAGCTTGATGTCGTACTGGATCAGGTCCATATAAGGAAGTATTTTCTTCTGCACGGACGATTAGTCGAAATAACCAGATGTTTGCATGGCGAGATGGACCCCGCTGCCCTTTAGTCGCTTGAGCAGGGGTTCCAGGTAGTCGGGATAAAGGGTGCATTCCCCACCCGAAAGGGTCACCCCACCATAACAGGTGACCATGCTTACCGGTAATTACGGCGTCGGCGAACCTGACGTGCACTAAGGGACTGGATTCCCTAGATTCGAACACTCTCCTGCATTCGCGTGCGCTCAGCCACCAGTTTACCCGGCGAAAACTATTGACCGGCTTTTTCCTTGGCCAGTTCCTGAGGGCTCATGGTCCAGTACGGCGTTCCATCCTTGGTTCTCCGCACCTTGTATTCAAAATAGTCACCCTTTTTGACCTTGGCAGCCATGAACACCTCTTCGTCGTCGATCTCAGCCCAGCAGCCTCTGACGCTCACCTTGTCACCCTTCCTGAGTCCAAGGGTATTCGGATTGACAAACGATTTAGGACCAAGGTGAACGGTCACAGTTCCACCTTCTTTGTCGCGGACAATCACCGCTACACCCGTTGCCATGCCCGGCAGAGGAGTAATGTTCTTAATGGACACCACGTAGCCCTTGAACTTATCCCATTCGTCCAGATCATAGAGCTTGTTGTAAGCACTGTCTTTCTCCCAGCCTGCAATGCCTTCTTTTCCTCCCGCATAAGCAATGCCAAGCCCTATTACCAAAACTAGAATGAAAACTGCTGCTAAGCGTTTGCGATAGCTAATCATTCCTAACCTCCTTGTATTTTACGGTTGTGTGCAAACCGGAGAATTTGATCTTCTTCTTACAACTATCACGGATTCGGGTTCAGTCAACTAAATGCTAGTCACTCATTTGCCAAGGGGAAAGGGGCAAGGTCCCAAAATATTAGTCTTCTACCAGCCGACCAAGGTTTACTTTCCACTAGATTTGATAAATTCAGCAATCGCAGATACCACTTGTTCTTCGACACCGTAGAACCCATGGGGAGATTGCGGATAGCATTCATTTGACATGGGAGCCTTTCCTCCGGTGAAGTACCGGATCTCGACGCTCGGGGAATTTGTGAGTCCAGCTTTCAAAATCGGCGCGTCGGCTGGAGAACCCAACTGACACTTATCACCCGAATGCCAGACGACCAATACTGGCACCCCAATATCTGCAAGACGCATATCTATGACACCTTGCGGATGTGTTCTATGCATTCGCCAGCTTAATGGAGTTCTCGTAATACCGGCGGCGAGAATCAGACCATCAATTTTCTCTTTGATGTTAATAGTGCCATTGGCCGCAGAAAAAGTTCCCTCACCGGAGCCAACCAGCCAGACCGGTAAATCTGCCTTGCTTTTTAAATAGGAAGCAACTGCCTCGATGTCTTGAACATGTTCTTTGCTTATTCTAAAGAGTGAATTTATCCCTCTTGCCTGTTGGTCAGAAGGAGAGTCTACTACCGCTACCATAAGGCCATGGTCAGCAAAATCTTCCCTTGCCCTGACCAGAAAATTGTCACTGCGTGCCAAGGTCGGTTTGCCACCAAAACCAGCCATTCCCAACTTTCCACGTCCAGCTGCAAACAAAACAACGGCAGCGACAGGATCAACCGGTGTGATCAGAATAAACTTCTGGGTTACGCCAGGTCGCGTTTCAATTTCGACAAGTTCGGATGAAGATACCGGTTTGCCCTCGGACGAGGAGGGTGCTGTAGCACAGTTTGGTATAAACAGAGAAAGCACAACGATAGCTGTTAGTATGAAGTTACGAGGCTCACGATTTGCTGACTTCATTATGAGGCTCCTTTTTAGCTACTGAGTCATGGTGATTTTAAATTTAGGATTACCCCTTTGCAATTAACTCCGCTCGAACGCTTGAAAGCTGAGCCATTCCCTCCGCTTACGCTCGGTCTGCTACCCTTGCGGGTGGCAGTCCTTCGGACCGGAGGCAGTGGCAGCCCGAAGTCCCGCCATGGGCGGGACTTCGGAAACACCTCAGCCCTCAAGCCCAACCTATGCGGAGTTGAAGACATATGCGTTATTATAATTTAAGATTTCAGATTGCAGATTGAAACTGCGCAGTTCTCTTGTCTGAGAATTCCTAAAATCTTAAACCTGAAATCTCAAATCATAATCTCATGTTCAGCACAGAATAGTTTAACCGATCAAAAACGATTCAGCACCTTCAATGTTTTTGACCTGACCCACAACTGTTGACATGCGGGGTCTCGACGGTTAGGCTTTCTGCTGATTACAAGTGACAACGGTTAATCCAGGTGCGACCCAGGATTGAAGTTTAATCCTTCTAACCACCGATATTTAATCTTGGGAGCTATAGTGATGATTGAGTTGCTTCAAAGAAAGAGGTCTCTGTCACTGACACTCTACTTTCTTGCCTTTGCCCTGTTTTTTCCGGCTTGTTCATCCACAGTAGGCTACAGAGAAAAGAGCAAGCTGAGTCCCAAAGCCAAGAACATTATCTTTATGGTTCCTGATGGTATGGGTCTTTCAAATGTTACAGCGGCTCGAGTTTTTAAAGATGGACACAATGGAGACCCTCTTTATCTGGAAACATTGACCAGCATCGGCTACCAGCAAACCCACTCGGCCAACAGCACGATAACCGACTCGGCCGCTGCTGCTTCGGCCTGGGCCAGTGGCGAAAAATTCCGAAACGGAGAGATCTCCTGTCACGACGAGGATCAGGACGGGAAATGTGAACCCGCACCGGTGCCAACCATACTGGAACTCGCCAAGGAAAAAGGAAAAGCCACGGGACTTGTGGCCACCTCAACCATCACTCATGCGACTCCCGCCCCCTTCGCCGCCCATGTTCACACGCGCCGGTGCGAGAATGAAATCGCCCGGCAGTATATTCAGGTAACCGAAGTTGAGGTAATCCTCGGAGGCGGAGAAACAAGATTCACGTCCACAGAGGGTGAGGCTGACGTTTGTGGCACTTTCGGAAACTTCATCGCTGACGCAATAGAGAAAGGGTATGAGGTGGTTTATACCAAAAATACCATGACGAATGCTGTCTCAAAGGGCGCGCAGAGAATCTTGGGACTTTTCAGCCCGGCTGGGAAGACACCGGAATTCTTTCGCGTCGACCCCGAACAGGTTTACCCAGCTGATGAGCCGACCCTATCTGAGATGACAGCCGCCGCTCTGGAGATTTTAGAGAAAGACGTGGATGGTTTCTTCCTGGTGGTGGAGGGGTCACAGATCGACTGGGCCAACCATCATCACAATTTTTTCCATCAAATCTGCGAAACTCTCGCTTTTGACGAAGCCGTCAAGGTGGTCTTGGATTGGATCAACCAAGAGCCAACCAGAAAGCTAAGCACCCTCGTTATTATTGCACCTGATCATGAAACCGGTGGATTTTCCATCAGCGGGCCCAAAGGCGAGCTTGCCCAGCCGGGGGATTTTGTGGAGGAGGCATGGATTTCTGGAAAACACACCGGCAATGATGTCCTCATCTGGAGCGAGGGCCCAGGCAGTCACCGTTTGGCAAGCCCGCTGGATAATACCGACATTTTCAGCATCATGAAAGATGTGCTCAGGTAAGATTTTTACTAACCCGCATGATCCACAAACCGCCTACAAGAACCACGATGCGTGAACAATGCGTAATAGGACGACCGATATCCACGGAAAAGGGCAATGACAGTCCGACCATCTAGGTCCAAGATAGTAATGATTCTTTATTCTTTGTTCTCAAACCTTTCGAGCCTGGCTTTTATGTAGGCATCGTTCAAACGTTCTGTGTCGTAACTGTAGACTTTGTCCGGATGTTCAGTCAGCGGGATTCGGCACCCACCCTCGTGCCTGTTTCTTGCAGATCTGGCTTCAAACTGGATACCTACCGCACCACAGAAGGGACACTCGCACCAGTAATAACAACTATCATTCAGTCTGAAGCCAACGTAGTCTCCAAATGGTGGTGGGAAGGGATGTGTGACTTTCCCAGGGATCCCACACAGTGTAACCACTGGAATACCGGTCTTCTTCTCCAGTGCTCTTTCTTCGGCATTTTCTGGAAATTCAATCTCCCCCTTATCATTGTAGGTTGCCGGCCTTACATCTATATATATCTCTTGCTGTGGTAGCCAAAAATCTGGCTGATAACCACCGGTCTCGCCCAACTCACGTCCTTCTTTTTTATACTCCCAGGGAATACCCAGAGCATCAAAAAACACCGCCCATCTCGCCCCTAAACTACTGCTGAAATGGTAGCCCTTGTAAACTACTTTCTTAGACTTCGCCATCAATCACGCCTAGCTGTTATGCTTCTTCTTTCTCTATTATCAGGTTACTATTCACAAGGGACGAATCTCGCATACCACCAAAACAATCTCCACATTCCTGGTTCGGCCGCTCATTTATAACCCAATCTCAGACAATTTCCCAAGCCAATAATAACCAGGTAATCCTATAACCACTTTTGTTGTTTTAATGCGAAAGTAATGCCAAAATCATAATTAGGCTTAAATAATTGAAATAAAGGAAATATGGGGGTCCGGAGTGCTTGACCTATCTGGCCAAACTGCCAATATCGTTCGGGTCTCTAGGAGTACGATTTCTATTTGCCAGTGAATAATTTTATCTGACCCGCAGTTTTCCATCATCAATCAAAACAACTGTATCTGAATTTAGGGTTATTGTAGCACCCGTTTTGAGAACTTTTATTTGACAACCATATTTGCATCTAAAATAGTGGGTTGAGGAATTATAAACGGTTATATGGTACTGGCTTCCGTCTTTGTATTTCACCTGGATTTGGTGTGGTTTGAAATCACTGTTGTAAATTGAAGCAGCACTGAGAATAGCTGGTTTCGTCGCAAGCAGTATTACTGCCAAGAGAATGCAACGTCTTTTCATGGCTGTTTTCACCTCATTCAATAGTTGACAGAATGGTCAGCAATCTCAGACAACATCTTCTCCACCAACACCACTATTCGCATCTGGTTTGTCCCCTGCTTCATGAAGTTTGTTTCGTAACATTTGTAAGCAAAACTGCTGGCCCGAAGACTCTTATATATTCCCTATTAGCTCTTCATTCTGATTTCATTGACATCTGACTTCGCTCCCATTGGCCCTGTTTCATCATACTGCACGGGTCTAATCCCCGTGCTGCCTGAACAGGATACGAACGTCAGGAGGGAGAGTCAACTCTCAGAAGTCATGCTCTCTGCCCAAGCCCACATAGGCAAGTCGTCCAAAAATCCTATAGGAACTTATTAGATTCTACGCCCCACTGCATGACGCTGTTCAACACAGTTCCGAGAGGGGCGTTTACTCTGCGCACTCGTTCGGGCGGCACGAGATGAACCTGGCCCACTGTGGGGGTTGGCGCCAGGGGTACAAAGACGGTGTAACTGCCGTCTTGGTGCTCTTCCATGATGAGGGCCAGAGCCTGTGTGTTGGCGCCGTAGAGGTCCACGAGGGCGGGCGCAAACTCCGTACCCTCCTCCCCGGAAAATCTGTGCGTCAGGTTCCTAATAATTGTGTAGCCAGGCAACCGGTTGAGGAATCTACGCTCCAACCAGTCCCTTACCAGCGTGCCGATGCGGGTGCGAACAAGAAGGCCGGTGATGAAGCATAGGGCAAGGACGACAAGTATTGCGAGAAGCGTAGCTACCCCAATCCCTCCGAACTCTTGCACCGGAAGCTCATCGGCCAGTGGCGCAACCACCCCCACGAGCGCGGCGACAGCTTGACCAAGCAAGAAGACAACCAGCACAACCGGCAGCACCACAAAAAAACCACCGACAATTGTCGTTTTCATGAAATCCACAAATCCTCTCATGACAGCATCCTCGGGCAACAAAGTAAGCGTCCAACCCCAGGGAAGTCCTGCTTTAAGTTCACCCCTGTGGGGTCCGGTTTAATGCCAATGGAGTGATGGAAGAATGGAATGTTGGGGTTAAGATCAGCGTTATCCTGCGAAGTATCAGCTCTCTAAATGGTTCTGCACGATTGGAAAATTAGACTCTTGCTAAAGAAGTACGTAAATCCTCTAGCTCAGCTCTTTTCCATTCTCTCTGTCGTGTGTGGTTGGGATGGGGCTCAAAAGGGCGAATGCAATCTTCCAACCGTTCTCCAATTATCCGTATCCGATCCAATGCACCCTCACCAAGGCCGTCAGCAATGGCGTGATGGAGATAGCCAATCTCTGCCGGCTCGAAACCCATAATGCGTGCACCAACACTATCAGCAGCAATGTAATCAGTGGAGGCCACAGCAAGTCGCAGGTTCACAGGCGTGCCCTGCGTCGGCCCACATCCTTCCATGGCAGTGTAGCCGTCCAAGATGGCCAAGTGAACAGGATAACGTTTGGCGATGAGGAAAAGATTGTAATTTATAGTCGCATATGTCTGGTGCATCGCCACCTTGTCGCTTCGCAGGATATGCCGCACGACCCAGCCCAGACCCCGCGGGTAGAGGGCGTCGCGCGGACGTACCCAGTGACTCAAACAATGCATCAGCCGGTCTAAATTGTATCGGCCCTCGCGGATCAGGCTCCCCATCACCATGTTTTTCAGAGACAAGGTGATGATAACCGCATCGTGGGTCTTCATGGGCGTCAGAGAGATGCGACAATCACTTTCAGCCACAGTTCGGGCGAACCGCAGCGTCATTGGACGCAGGTCCCGATCTATCACCTCAACCTCAACCCGCTGGTCACGATTGAGGTCCACCAGTCGAGCCCCGTAGCGCTTGGCGACTTCTGCCAGTCCATAGGTTTCAAAGCCTTTCATTGAATCCGCAGCCGCACAGCCCTCAGCCACCGTGATCTCTCTGTCCGTGCGCTCGTAGATGAACTCCAAGACCGCATCAAGGGCTTCTGCGTGCGTAGCAGACAGCGGCTTTGTGACTGAAACCATATTTGGCTTGACGACTATGCGGTGCCCAAAACGGATCTGGTCCTCGATCAACTCTAGAGATCGACGGATATTCTCTCTTCGATCGTCCCCCCTGACAATCGAGACTTCGGACGGCATGGCATCATCCTTTCCTAGGTGGGTTTATGAGGACTCTCGCCCGCCTAGTGCAAAATGACCAGTTAGCTTTCGTGCAGATACGCTGAGTGAGTATATCTATTTAATGATTTATTATACCCATGGGGCACGATTAAACCAACAAGGGGAATCTAAATGAAGCTAAACCAGAAAAGTATGGGTTCGGGGACGAGGGATGATCACAGTCAACTTTAACGGTTGAGGGTGTGGAGAGATGCGGTTTGCCTCTCACTATTTTACGATTAATCACCCAAGAATTCCTTGACCTTGGCGAGCAGCTTCTCCGTCGAGAATGGTTTGGTCATGTAGTAGTCCGCTCCAGTTTGTTCACCCATTTCGCGGTCTTCACTCTGCCCCTTGGCAGTCAACATGATAATCGGAATCCCCTCGAACTGCTCGTCGAATTTCAAGAGCCGAGAAACCATGTAGCCATCAATACCTGGCAACATGACATCGAGGATGATTAAGTCAGGCATCTCGTTGCGGGCGCGACTCAGGCCGCTGTTGCCGTCATAGGCCGCAAAGCACTCATAATTTTCCCGTTCGAGATTGACCTTGAGTGTTTCAACAAGATCAGGTTCATCGTCAACAATCAGAATTTTTTTCTTCAGCATACTATTCCCTGCAAGGAGCATTACAAAATATCACATGCCAAGCACCAAATTCCAGTATCCAAAGACAAAGGCCGGTGGCCGAATGCATAACCCGAGGCCCGCCGCGGGGTGATCAAAATTAGCACAAGGTGGCGGGATCAGTCAAAGGATATGACTTGCAGATTCTAGTCATCCTAACTGCGATTCTCTCAGCGTTGAAATCTAAAATCTGAAATTTATTTCCTTTGATCGCTCAAAAATGCTACAGCCCGGGATTCAAACCAGTACTCCCCCCTCTTGTTGAAGGAGATAAAACCCACATGGCCTCCTGAGGCCGGCATTTCAAGAAAAAAATTGGGGTTAGCCTTTGCTTCCTCAACGGGGTAGCACGGTTCGGCGAGGAATGGATCGTTCATCGCATTAACCAGCAGTGTAGGAATTGTAATATTTGCCAGGAACTGTTTGCAGCTTGATTTACGCCAGTAGTCTTCTGCGTCCCTGAAGCCGTGGAGCGGTGCGGTGTAGCGATCGTCAAAATCCTTGAATGTTTTTATCCGATGGTATCCCTCGTCGTTAATTTCTCCCGGCAAGATACGCATCTTTGCTTTGATTTTTTCATGCAGCATTCGCGTAAATCTTTTCATGTAGAGTCTGTTCGCCAATTTCGCCATTTTCAATGAACCGGAGCGCAGGTCACAAGGTACCGAACAAGTGACCGCTCTGGAGATTAGAGGATCTACTTGCTTGCCCCGCTCTCCCAAATACTTGAGGGTCATATTGCCTCCCAGGCTGAAGCTGACCAGGGCAATGGAATGATATTCTTCACGCTCCAACACATGCTGGATAACCGCTTGGAGATCTTCGCTGGCGCCACTGTGGTAGAAACGCAGTTTTTTGTTGGGCTCACCGCTGCATCCTCTCATATTCCATGCCAGAGCATCCCAACCGCTGCGGTTAATCGCCCTGACCATTCCTAGAACATACCACCGCTGCGTATTTCCCTCTAAACCGTGCGTAATGATTGCCAGCTTTTCTGCTCCTGCCCTGGACCAGTCGAGATCCAAGAAATCATCGTCAGAAGTCCAGATTCTCTCTCTTTCATACCTGACGCCTTTCACTTTGCGGAACAGGGTAGGAAAGAGCGACTGAATGTGCCCGTTACTGAAGCCAAGAGGCGGAAGATAGCTGGATTGAGCAATAAGTGGCATCTCACCTCTCACAGCGTTCGCATGACGCAAAGAGGATGGCGCTTTAGTAAACAGTGAAGGGTGAACGGTAAACGGATCTGTTTTGCGCCTGTTCACCATCTACCGTTTACCGATTACTGCCTTTTCCGCTCTGCGCTTAGCGAGATTCTCAGCGCTCTCTTCGATTACCTTTATTCTCACCGCGAGCCGCCAGATAGATGGCAGTAAGAATCAAAAGGCCCCCAATGAATTTCGTCCAGGTCAAGCCTTCGTCAAAGATGACATAGGCCAGAATGGTGGCGCCAATAGGTTCACCTAATAGGCTCACCGCAATAAGGCTGGCACTGAACCACTTGAGGGCCCAGTTGTAGCTGGTGTGGCCAATGATCTGCGAGATCAGGGCCATACCAACAAGCGCCGCATAGGTCCCTGTGCTGAAACCCACTACCGGAAGCCGCAGGGCAAAAACCAGTGCCCACAGAATCACTGCAGCGCTACCGTAGCAGAGTATTACATATGCGAGCAAGGAAAGCTTGCGGCGCAAATTACGGCCCAGCAACAAGTACAGGGCAGCACAGATACTGCCGAGTAAGGCCAGAAAATCGCCCCATAATGCCTGTCCGCCAGTGGCAAAATCTCCAGCGCCGATGACAATGCCCCCGATAACGCTCAATACAATACCGATTTTGGTGAATTTGGTAAGACGATCTTTACTTATCATGGGGGTCAACACCCCAACCCAAAGGGGATTGGTGTTGACCAGAACCACGCTGTTGGCTACGGAGGTGTAATTGAGTGATGATATCCAGGTGGTGAAATGTAAGGCCAGACAAAGTCCAGAGAGCAGAGCCAGCAGATAATCTCGTTTCTCAAGCTCCAAGAGCTCAGCCCTAGCCTGCCACCAGGCGAAGGGAGCCAACAACAATGAGGCCAGCCCAACCCGATATGCTGCAATGACCAAGGCAGGTGCCTCAGCCAACCGCGCAAAAATGGCTCCCGTAGAAACGGCGAGAACTCCACTTACCAGAGCCAGGGATGGATTGAAGGGAGGGGTTGCTTTTTGCTTCATCTCCAGCGTGACCAGGAGTTAGGTGCCAGAAGAAAGTATCGGATGTGGGATATGAGACATGGGATGTGAGATGAGAAAGGTCTGCCAGACCAATTTGGATAATTATGCATCTCACATCGCAGATCTCACATCACATAGGTATTTATAGCGTCCTTTTAGTCTAATGGCTGGGAATATAATGTAAATGCGTGACAAAGTCGAAGGCAAGAGCAAATATGGAGGCTACTAGAGGGGTGACAAACCAGGCGAGAAAAATACTCACCAGGGTCCGGCGCTGTATGGTGTTGACACCTCTTATGATTCCCACGCCGAGAACCGCTCCAATCACTGCCTGAGATGTGGAGACCGGAACCCCTACCAAAGCATAGATGTGGACGGTTACTGCTTGCGCCAGCACCACTACCAGGGCTGAAAAAGGGTCCAGTCTCACCAGTTTCTTCCCCACCGTTTCCATCACCCGCTTGCTGAAGGTGAGGATGCCCAGGCCAATACTCAATCCCCCAATCAGAGCAGCAGCAGAAACGCTCAGCATTCCGGCACCTACGAAAACTGCCGTAACGTTTGCCACATTGTTGGCCCCGAGGGCGTAGGCACCATACGAACCAGCAGCAATCAAACTCAGCCGCGCTAAAATGTCTGACTGAAAGATATTCAGATTCATTCTGTTGACTATTGCCGCCAGCAATTTGTAGATAATAACGGCTAAAACCGTGCCCCCTACAGGGGTCCCAATCCAGCAGACCACTACCTTTTCTAAACCTGCGACATTGAGCTGGCGGTTCAGGAGCCCAACTCCTAGGATGGCACCCACCACTGCTTGGGAGGTGGAAACTGGCAGGCCAAGCAGGGTCATCAGGGTTACGGTACAGGCGGCAGCGATTGAGGCTATGATGGCTTGGTCAGAGGTGAAGCTGGTAAGACCTTGCAGGGTTTCAATACCAGACTGGCCCGCCAGCAGAGCGCCGACGAGGACAAATGAAGCGCCCAAAATTGCGGCCGTCCAAAACTTAAGCATTCTAGACGAAACAGCCGAACCAAAAACATTGGCCGCATCATTGGCTCCCAAAGACCAGCCCAGGAATATTCCACCAAGAAGAGAAATCATTACACCCGACGCTTAATATTGATGATGTGGACGCTTCTGGAGACACGATCGGCCTGATCGGAAATCTCGCCCATTTGGATCACGAGTTCCTTGAGCTGTATCTTTTCAAAGGGATCCAAATGGGAGTCAAAAATATTCCTGACTATTTCTCGCTCCATGTGGTCGCATCTGCTCTCATGGCTGTCGATAGTATGTACCAGTGCCTTGATATCCTCAGTCTTCTTAAAGTAGGCTTCAACTTGTTTGATCACCAGATCACAGCATTCCAGGGAAACCCGCAATAGTTCCCTGAAATCAGGCGTGATGAAATCTGGGACTTTAAGGCTCTGGCCCTGTATCATGAAAAGAACTGTCTCGAAGTGAGTGGGGATGAGGTCTATGGACTCGAGAAGTCTGAGTATGTCACTACGAGATTCGGGAATCAGAACTTTGGAATACATCATCTCTATAATTTCGTGGCGAATATCGTCTGCCCTGGATTCGAACTTATGAGTCTGCTTTATGAGGAAATCACAGTTTTCCCCAAGACCGAAGTCAAAATAGCAATCCATAGCCTTTTCAAAGTGCTCCTGAGTCATTCTCAAGTTCTCCAGGTACTTTGATATCAGCTGTTGGACCTGTTGCTCTTTTTTGAAAAGGAATTTAAACATGGGAAATCCTGGAAATTGCCTAAAGTGTTCTAAAGCTATCTAAAATGCCTAAAGTTGTTAGATGCAAGATTCCTATCCACCGAGATCATCAAGGAGTAGCGTTTTAAAGATACCATTAAATAAAATCAGCAAGCTTTATGCCATTTTAGCAAAGATATCACAAAATGTATCGAGTTGTGTAGATTTCAACAATCATGGCTTGAGAGCCGAAAAAGTTAGCCTAATTAATATGTTGTCGATGGGGGAAATCCCCTATTCTTTTTTTAAAGCACACCATCCTTTGCATATTCCTGCGGTGACGGGATAGAGTTGACAAACCATTTTTGACTATTTTTGGCATTTTCCTTGCAGATTTGACTGACAACAGGACTGTTACAAAAAGGAGTTGTCTGTAATTATGAACACTTGTGAATACTGTAAAAATAATATGTCTCAGGATGAGGCAATTACTGTCTTTAGGGATAATCGGCTCTATCTGTTTTGCTGCGCCAAATGCAGGGACAAGTGGACCTGCATCATTGACCCAGATAATCACCTTAGATTCTTTTAGGCTTCACCCCTCAACTCGGCTACCTGGCTGAGCCCTGAGGAAGCGTCAGATGGTCAATGAATAAAGGTTATCCCTCAGGTCCGAAAGGGCATCGGCATGAGTTCCATAGAAAGACGCCTTTATCCCAGAATTCTCGTAAAGTGGCCTGCTGTTGTTGAAACTCTTCACGGGTTCATTCAAGGAGTGACCAAAGATATCAGTGTGGACGGCGTGTTCATCCAATGCTCGGAGGAACCTGAGCTCAGAGAAGTTTTTCAAATCCTTCTCAAACCTACTGTAAAAAAGTCAATTTCAGTGACTGCACGGCATGTTTGGTCAGGCACCTTTAAAACTGGTAAAACCGATGTTTTCGGCATGGGTGTTCAGTTCACCAGCATATCAACCAAAGACCGCCAATTCATCTCGACCCTCGTAGAACAAGAATCCTCCAAATAATGACCAGCCAGAATTTCACCTTTTCACGGATGTCCCCTATTCCCTTCCCGTTTATACCCTAATTCCCTTCGTTGACGGTTTAAGCGTGGATCAGATCTTGCACGGTCACGAGTAAAGCTGACAGGCGCACCACTGCGCAAGGGGAGGCAGGAAAGAATTCTGCTTGATGGGATTATTTGCGCAGCAAAGAGAAACCAGCATTTGATTGATTTCGGCAAGGAGGGAAAACATTGATTCCTTCAGGTTTGGTAGGAAAACACGCGGCGGCAACCGTTCCGCGAGAAATGTACCGTAGTGGGGCATCCTTGGTTTTATCTCTACCCCTGTTGTTAATACGCAAGGCCTGGAGAAAAATATTTCGCAAGAAATCTCAAAAAGCTTGGTAGATTAAGGTAAGTTCTTTGAAACCAAAAAGGGTTGCCAGAATCTCTGGCAACCCTAGTTTTTATATGGTGGGCGGGGGGAGATTCGAACTCCCGACTTCCGCCGTGTGAGGACGGCACTCTCACCACTGAGTTACCCGCCCAACCAGGTCCGCGTAAGTGCAGATTCTATACAACAACGGACCAATATCTGCAAGGGAAATCTCGATAGGCGAATTTGGGAATTTAGGAATTACCCTCCAATCTCCTCCATTTTCAATCGCAGATAACTTTCCTGGGCCTCGGGATTCTCAGGATCCAGGTTTAGAACCTTTTGATAAGTCGTTAGTGCCTCGCTCTTTTTGCCAATCTGTTCATAAAGCCCGGCAAGGTGCATGAGGTAGTCCTTGTTTTTCGACTCCAACTTCGAAGCTTCTTCGAATTGGCGAATAGCCTCAACCAGCAGACCGCGTTTCTCGTAGGCCATACCAAGGTAATACCTTAGTTCAGGCTGTTCCGGAGCTTTTCCTACCGCCCGGGCAAAGGACTTGGTCATCTCTTGGTAGGCCCCGAGCTCATCGTAGAGTGCAAAGGCCTTTCTATAGTAATCCCAATGGGCTGGCTTGAGCTTGATGAGATCATTGAGAACGGCCAGGGCCTCTTTCGGTTTCTTACTTTTGCGATACACCTCCACTAGATATTCCCTGGCATCGATATCTTTCTTGTCTAATTGCACAACCTTGGAAAAGGATTTCGCGGCCCGATCGTATTGCTTCATCTCGAAGTAGAGCACTCCCTGGTTGTAGTACACCACTTTATTGTCAGGGGTCAGTTTAGCAATAGCTTCGTAGACAGCGGCAGCCTCCTTGTCTTTGTTCAATTTCTCGTAGATATCCACCAGGGCCAAATGTGCTTTGAGAGACTTCGGATTGTCTTTGATGATGCCCTTCAGGGTTTTGATGGCAGCATTATTCTTTTTTCTTTTACGGTACACCGCTGCCAGCCGAAGCCTTGCATCCACATCTTTAGGCTTTGCTTTCAGATACGCCTGCAAGCTTTTCTCAGCCTGGCGATAATTGCCGACTCTGCTGTATGCCTCGCCCAAGTTCAAATGAATTAGTGGATCATCCATACCGCCGGCCACAGCACGCTTATATGAACTAATCGCCTGCTGCCATTTCCCCTGTTGGCCGTACAGGGTTCCCAGGTAAGCATGGACCTCTGGTAGATAGGATTTCGGGAACGACTTCAAATTGCTGGAAAGAAATGAGGATGCCTGTTTCGGGTTTTTCTTATCACTTAGATATTTGATAAAATCATAGAATGGCTGTTTATTCGAGCCGCTCACCCGGATCAACCTAAGATATGCGGCAAGGGCTTTGTTGGTGTTGTTTGCTTTCTGATAAGCTTCAACCAACCTGCTCAAGACAGGCACAGTGCTACTGGAAGCTGCCACCTTCTCATAGGTGGCGGCAGCCTTGGCCCATTGGCCTTGCTCGGCATAGAGTTGTGCCAAGTTGTTCAGGATTAAGTCGTTGTTGGAAGCGAGACGAGAGGCCTTTTCGTAGTAACGTACTTTTTGATCGATCTTGGTGGCCTCCTCCGCCTTCTCTACCCAATCTCGGGCACGCAAACGCACTACCATGTGGAAACGACCAATGGGCTGAGATCCGGCCAATACATCCACTACAGCCTTCAAGGGCTCCTCATATTCGAAATTTGGCCAGAACTCCTTGATCTCTCGACGTCCCTCCAGTAGCTCATTTGCTGAAAACTGCTCCGAGCTTAGACGTAGCCCCCAATTAAACCTTCCATCTGTGTGGACGTCGTCAACTTTGACCATATCCGCCGGATGCACCACCAGTGTGCCATCGGCGGGTATGGTATGGGCCACCTCATTTACAATAATGACCACAGATATCAGCTGCCTGGGCATGGGTAACATGTCCTGGAGTGCAGTGTAGCGCTTGAAGAAAACCCCGTAAGTGACCCCGGCAATAATTACAGCCAGGAATAAAAGAAGAACAGACCATTTTAATTTACGGGAAAATCTGCGCCGTCGCTCTCTCGCCTGTTGCGCCGCAAGCCGCTCTTGCTCCAATCGCCTTAAGGGAATCCTTCTGCGGTTAGTTTTTTGTTGCATTCGCTTCATCTACCTCGAGATTGGATAAACAAAGACGCTTAAGTTCGTCTCTCTGATTAAGCAATTCGACTATCGAAACCCTATACAGGGGCAGTCGATGGGTAGGAGATGTGCGCTAGATAATCGAATAAATTTGTCTAGCAGTGCAATCTTATCTTACATTCCTCATCAGACATCTGAACTCGTTTTGTCTGCCTTATGCTGATCGTGCTTTGGATTTCGGCTTTTTTCTTGTGATTCGAGCGGCAAAATTGCGAATCGATGCCTTCAGGAAAAAATCTTACTTCTCCAGCCCGACAGCTCTGCGCAATGCTTTCAACTCCTTGGACTTGAGTCGCCGAGTTTTTCCTGTCCCCAAAGCTCCAAGACTTATTGGTCCTACTTTTGTTCTTCGCAAGCGCAAAACCGGGTACCCAACGGTCTCACACATGCGCTTTACCTGACGATTACGCCCCTCTCGTAAAGTTAAAGAAAGCCAGGTCGTCTTTTCCCCATCTTTCAATACAGTCAACTCTGCCGGAGCGGTGACTCCATCTTCGAGGCTGACACCCTGTTGCAAACGCGCCAAGGCCGCCTCAGACGGACGGCCGCGCACTTTTACCTGATAAGTCTTAGGCACCTTGTAGCGGGGATGCTGCAGCCGGTGAGCAAGTTCCCCGTCGTTGGTGAGCAGCAACAGACCCTCTGCATCGTAATCCAGTCGTCCCACCGGATATATTCGCAATGGAAAATCACCGACAAATTCGGCCACTGTAACTCTTCCCTGAGGGTCGTGGAGCGTAGTTACGCATCGCCTCGGCTTGAAGAATGCCAAAACCACCTTTTCAGTTTCGGCTTCAATAGCTTTCCCATCCACCCTGATATCATCTTTGCCCAGAATAGCTCTGGTGCCCAGTTCACTTACCACCTTGCCGTCAACAGACACACGACCATCAAGGATTAGGGTCTCTGCCTTGCGCCGGGAAGCAATCCCAGCTCTTGAGAGAATTTTTTGCAGCCGTTCGGGTTTCATTTGTCATTTTACATTTTGCATGTCACATTTCGCACTGTCCATTTCGCAATGGGAAATGTTAATGACTGCTATTCGCCCTCTTCAGTCCCCTCTGCAGTGACGGGATGTTCCGCCAACTCTCCAACATCTTCAAGCGTAGGCAACGAAGAGATATCTTTGAGACTAAAAAACTCCAGAAACCTTTGGGTGGTTCCGTAAATGATGGGGCGTCCAGGCACATTCTTACGCCCCAGAATCTTTATGAGCCTTTTCTCCAATAGTAAGCGGAGTATGCCGCCAACATCCACGCCACGAATACTCTCTACCTCAGACCTGAGAATCGGCTGTTTGTAGGCGATGATGGCCAATGTCTCCAGGGCGGCCTGACTCAACCTGGTTGGGGTGATCTTCTTGAGTTCACGAATCCACTGCCCATACTCTGGCTTGCTGCGAAACTGATAACCTTGAGCCACCTCGGCTAGAAAAAACCCGTGCCCTTCGCCCGAATATTCTTGGCGCAATTCGTTTAAAGCCTCGGTTATCTCTGCATGGGTGTACATGGCAAGAACGGACTTGATCTTAGCAAGGCTTAAAGGAACCTCGGAGACGAAAAGCAGACTTTCGATGATGGCCCGCACTTCAGCCATATGGGGAATCTCCAGAGCACGCAAAGCGCTTGGCGTCGTTGGTCATTTCTGACGTATTATTGAACCCGTCCTTCTTCCAGGAGCCTGTACCTTTTACCGCTTACCCTTCACCCTTTACCGTTTACTATTCACCAGCCATAGCGCCATCTTCGACCGCCAGATAGAGCCGAATGATTCCACTTGGTTGATGCTGGAAAGCCCGTACCATTTGCAGTCGCATGAGTTCAAGGATCGCCAAAAAAGTTATGATTATCTCTGCCTTTCTGATTTTTACCGAGAACAGTTCATTGAAGGTGATGCTGCTCACTCCGGCGAGAGTTTCCATAAGTTGGGCAATTCGGTCCTTGAGACGTAAGGAGTCCGCAGTCATTTCCATAAAGTGTTCGGGCTCGGCCCGCTTCAGAACCTCTTGAAAGACGGTGATCAGTTCGAAGAGACCCACTTCGGCGATCTCCTGTCCTCCTTCTTGATCCCAGAGCTCTTCTGGCGGAATGTTTCGCAAATAAACGTCCCGATCCAGTTGTAGGCTCTCTGAAAGAGCCAGGGCCACCTCTTTAATCTTGGCGTACTCCAACAAAGGTCTGACCAGCTCCATGCGCGGGTCCTCCCCATCTTCCTCATCTTCAAAACTGACCCGGGGCACAAGCATTCTTGATTTGATATACGCCAAGGTGGCCGCCATTTCTAGAAACTCGCCAGCCACATCTATATTTAGGCTTCTCATGATGTCAAGATACTCGAGGTACTGGTCCATTATAAAAGCTATGGGAATGTCATAGATGTCCACCTTATTTTTCCGTATAAGGTGGATCAGGAGGTCCATGGGACCTTCAAAGATTTCGAGTTTAACCTCATATTCTTGTGACATAGTTAATAACTCTTACCGCTCAGTGTCTCAAATCACAAATCTCATATCCCACATCTCACATTTGCGCAGCCTCTATGAAATGCTTCCGCACAAACTCCACCTCTTCCTTCCTGCTGGTCAAATTGCCATTCAGTCGTCCATCCAGAAGACGGTCTAGGATTTGACGATAAATGGGTCCAGGTGTGATCCCCATATCTTTCAGGTCTCTTCCGCGCAAGTCCGGCCGCACTTCTTTGAGGTTGCGGAAGTAGAGACTTATGGCCTTTCGGGTGTTCTCCTGCTGAGTTTTGGCCATAATGAAGAGGAGCCACTCTGGGTCAAGATTTTCCAGTAGATGATAGATTTCACTCGGCTTCAAGCTTTTCTTACGAAAGAACCCTTGCCCCACAGCGATGGTCTCTTTTCTGCCATCCACCAACCAGCTCGTAAGCCATGGAGGGAATTCCATCCTATGGCAAAATTCCTCCAATCCTTCCGAGCTCAAAGGATCAGCCAAGGATAAGAGGTAAACGAGCCAACGGCGACAGCCGTTGCCAATAAAGCTGAGGTCATACCAGGCCAGTACAGACCGTATCTCTGCCAGGAGTCGCTCCAACGTGCGACCATAGGTGATATCAGGATGAAGAAAAGGCAACAAGTTATATTCATGCATCCGTCTGATGGCTGGTGCCGGGTCTTCCTCGCTCAGAATGAGCTTGATTTCGTTTGTCAGTCGCCTACCACTGAGCTGTACAAGCAGGTTCATCTTGACCGCGTTCACAATGAGGTTGTAAGTGTGCTTACCGATGCGAAACCCTAACCTTTGTTCATAGCGAATGGCGCGGAATACCCTGGTTGGATCCTCAACAAAGCTGTAATTGTGGAGCACACGGATGGATTTATCCTTGAAATCTCTCTGAGCTCCAAAATAGTCGATGAGCTGACCAAAGCTCCCCGGGTTTAGCTCCACAGCCAGGGTATTTATGGTGAAATCTCTTCTGTAAAGATCCAGCTTCAGAGAACTTAGCTCAACAGTGGGCAGTGCAGCCGGATACTCATAGTATTCCAACCGCGCGGTGGCGACATCAATCTTAAAACCATCCGGAAAAATCACCACCGCCGTGCCGAACTTCTTATAGGATCGGACTCTAGCCCCGTAAGCCGGGGCAAACTCTTTGGCAAACTCAATACCGTCACCTTCCACCACAATATCAATGTCCAGATTGGGCCGCCGCAACACCAGGTCTCGAATAAACCCTCCCACTGCGTAAGCTCGATATTTATGCCTTTCTGCAACCTCGCCCGCTTCTCGGAGTATTTGGGTCACCCGCCGGGGCAGCTGCTCGGCCATAATGTTGCTTATGTTCTTGCGTCGTTTGTTTCCCGTTGCATGCACTGGCTCGTAGAGGTAGGTGGGAATGCGGCTGGGATCGTTGAGCAACGTGTTGAGCAGATCCTTTCTAGTAATGACCCCAACCACTTCTTCGCCTTCCACAACGGGGAGCAATCGCTGCTGGCGATCCACAATATGCTCCTGGATCTCCAGTAGGGAGGCGCTGGGTGAAACACTGCTGAATTCAGTACTCATGAAATCACCCACCTTCACCCCTTCAAGACCGTGGTAGATCCCCTTGTCAATCATTTGGCGCGAGAGTATGCCCACCAAGCGGATCCCTTCTACTACCGGTGCAGCGTTTATATTGTAGCGGGTGAGCAGATCAGCGGCCTCCTCCATGCTGAGCTCCGGATCCACCGAGATGACGGGAGAAGACATCAAGTTCCTCGCCTGTCGTCTTGGGTTGACCCAGCCCTGGAGAAGTCTGAATAGTTCCTCCTCAACCTGTATCAGGGTTAGGTCTTTGATGGTAGCCTAGGCAGCACTGGCGTGACCACCCCCACCAAAAACTACAGCTATTTCTCCCGCATTCACCTCAGGCAATCTGCTCCTTGCAACTAAGTAAATCCTGTCTTCCATCCGGGCAAGAGCGAACAGCACATCCAGGTTTTCCATGTCCATCAGCTTGTGTGCCAACAAGGCAAAATCACCAATGTACTTATCAACGGAGGCGCGGGCTATGCAAATGGGGATGGTGTTGATGGTATGAGTAGTAGCCGAGTGAATCATATCATTTAGCAGCGAAATTTGCTCCGCGGTCAGCTCCCTCGTGAGCATGTCCGCCACTGTGTTCAGGTTGGCCCCTTGCTCCACGAGAAATCCCGCTGCTCGATAATCCGCCGGAGTAGTGGATGAGAAGGTGAACGACCCTGTATCCTCGTAAATGCCCAGTGCGAGGATGGTGGCCTCATCAGGGGTGAGTCCAATATTGCGTTCCCTGATAATCTCGGTGAGCAGCGTCACGGTAGCGCCCACGGGCTTGACAACCTCAACGGATCCCGAGACGTCATCTTCTGAATTGGGATGATGATCATAAATGTGGACATCCACTTTCTTCTTGCCTGTGACCAGGCTCTCGAACTTGCCAATTCGGCCTGCTTGCCGAGTGTCTACCAGGATGAGGCGGGTAATCTTGGTAAAGTCCAATTCTTTGATCCTGGCAAAATCAAAAAAGTAGAAGGTGGATTCAACAAAGAACTCTCTTAGATTATGTTCCTGGGAGCCGGGAAACACCATCACCGCCTCTGGATAAAGCTTCTTCGCGGCAATCATAGACGCCATGGCGTCAAAATCCGCATTTATGTGGGTGGTAATGATTTCCACTTTTCAACCTAATCTAGTTACTCAGGACCTTTTGCCAGTGTCCCTTAACAATTCTACCATTTACTCCAAGGCGGAACGACACGGCGACAGCGAGACGCGGAGAGATAGCCCCATTAAAGTTGATTCTCCGCGTCACCGGCTCGCAGCGTCAGCGTTAGGCCCTGGGATGATACTTCTGGTGGACCTCCCTGAGTCTCTCCCGGGCGACATGCGTGTAGATCTGTGTTGTACTAATGTCTGCATGACCCAACATCATCTGCACCGAACGCAAATCTGCACCACGCTCTAAAAGGTGGGTGGCAAACGAGTGCCTCAGAGTATGCGGCGTCAACGGTTTTCGAATATTTGCCTGTCGTCCATATTTCTTGAGCAGCTTCCAGAATCCTTGCCTGGTCATTGCCGCACCTCGTTTGGTCACAAAGAGTATGTCACTCATCCTGCCCTTCAGTATAAGCGGACGGGACTCCAAAACATAGCTCTGCACCGCTTCATTGGCAGCCTCCCCCATCGGCACAATGCGCTCTTTGGACCCTTTGCCAACTGCGACCAGAAAACCCACCACCAGATTTACGCGCCCTACAGTGAGCGCAATCAACTCGGAAACCCGCAGGCCAGTCGCATAGAGAAGTTCCAGCATGGCAAAATCTCTTTGGCCCAGGGGCAGGTCCAGATTTGGTTGCGACAGTAAACTCTCTACCTCCGCCACGCTCAGCACGGCGGGAAGGTGGCGCCGTAGTCTGGGTGAGGTCAAATTAGCCACCGGACTCTCGCTGAGATGGCTATCTCGTACCATGAACTTAAAAAACGCACGCACTGCCGACAACAGCCGCGCCCTGGTCCTGGGAGCCAAGCCTTGTTCCTGGGCCTGGGCCAGGAAAGCCATGACATCGGGGTAGCCCACTTGACGCCACTCACGAATACCTTGATCTTGAAGATAACTCAGGAACTTGAGCAGATCACTGCTGTAAGAGGCGCGAGTATTGGCTGCAAGGCCCCTTTCTACCGTGAGATAGTCGAAAAAAAGATCCAGATGGCTTTCCATCGCTCATTCACAATTTCGCCAGCCCAATCCACCCCGCTTGGGACGTGACTGCTGACACCGGTCAGTATGTCATATCTAAGATAGCCGGGCGAGTGAACAGGTTGAGTTTGCAACCAAATTCATATACTAAAATCTATTTTTTCTAAAATCGTCGAGAAGATAGCAGATGCCCCCTAGGGAGTCAACCAGTAACACCAGCTGCAGCGGTGCCAGCAGGTAACCTTCGACTGTTTAGCCAGCTAGCCGTTTGGCCGGTCTTATCAACTGTCTGCGGTCAGCTTGCAGCAAGCAGGAATGATTGTTTTAAACAAGAAACCTCTTTCCTGCCTACTATCAGCTTTCTGCTGAATATCCCAGTCTCGCCAGCCCCCCGTCTCGCTTGTCTCGCCTTACTCCATGCTCCATGCCCTATGCCCCATGCTAATAAATGTAGAATGGGCTTGACCTCGCTCTTCGGATATGGCACTGTGTTGGGGATACGCACACATCCCCCAAATTGTGGATATATTTGGTAAAAAAGCAGTGAGACAACAGCATGCCGCCTGCCTCTTCGCGCAAACAAGCTGCAAGACCACGTTCAATTAGCGAAAATCTCAATAAGCTGTTTGACCTTTTCCTTCCTAAAGATAAAGTCCTGATAACCATTGATGCTGATCCGGACTCCCTGGCATCAGCAATGGCCCTCAAACGTTTGCTCTGGCACAAGGTACACTCCGTTTCCATCGCCCACTTCAACGAGATAAAGCGGTTTGACAATGTCACCATGGTGCGGCTTCTCAAGATCCCTTTAGTTAAACTGCAGAAGATTAAATCCAAAAATTTCTCCAAAACCCTTCTGGTAGACGGCCAACCTCACCACCATGAGGCTTTTGCCGATTTCCAGTATGATGTCGTCATCGACCACCACCCCATTACCATGGATGTTGACGCGCCTTTTGTGGACATTCGGCCCAATTACGGCGCCACAGCCACTATGATGACCGAGTATCTGCGCTCGGCCAGAATCCGCCCCTCAAAGAGTTTAGCCACCGCTCTTCTGTACGCCATCCGAGTGGACACCCACAATTTTGAGTTAGGTGCTCTTGAAGCCGATGTTAAAGCTTTCCGCTACCTCTTCTCACATGCCAATATGAATCTGCTGCGTAAGATAGAGATATCCGATATGGGGATCAGGGACCTCAAGTATTTTCAGATGGGCCTGGAAAACAAACAAGTCACCAAGGGCAAGATTTTTAGCCATCTCGGCAATGTCGATTCACCAGATATATTGGTGCTTGTTGCCGATTTTTTTATGAGATGCCATGAGGTTGGCTGGACGGTGGTCTCAGGCGTTTGCCAAAAAAACTTGGTGGTAATTATTCGCAACGATGGCTTTAGAAAAAATGCTGGCACCTGGGCAATCAAGGCCTTTGGCCGTCTGGGCAGTGCTGGTGGTCATCGGGCTATGGCCCGCGCTGAGATTCCCTTGAGCAATCTGGATGGTCACCTCACAAAAACAGAGGTATCTAATCTGGGTCGTTTTGTAGTCCGGCAGTTTAAAAAGAGCGTTGAAAGTTGAGGAGAAGAGGAGGTTTGCTGAGAAACTCTTCCAGAGCTGTCCAGACAGCACGCCCGATGCTAGCAATCATATATCACCGAGTTCACTGCCCGTTGGTTTTTTCCCTATTTGACTTATCCGTAAGACCCGCAGCAATCTTTTCGGTATGATACATCATCTCTTGGATATGCTTGTCTTTTTTCTCCAACCGCTGTCTAAGAGTCCGGTTGTCCTGCCGCAACCTCGTAAGTTCTGAACCAGCGAATAAACCACGTAGTTTGCCGTAAAGCAATGCTAGCAATGCGCCCACTACAGCCCCGAGAATTAGACCAACCCAGAAATAAAAGCTTGGATCATCCATTGGAGATCACCTCATGATATTAAACTCTTTCTGTGCCTTGTGTCCTTCGTGGTTTCCCTGAGTACTCGCGAAACTAATCAAGAGCTCGTTTTGAGCAACAGGCCGTCACCTATTCCTCTTTTTCGAGAATGACCACATCTATTTTTCCGGCCAACTGGTCGCGGAAATGCTCCGCATCATTTTTGCCGCCAACAATGGCACCATAATGCATGGGAATAGCCACTTTGGGCCCCAGGGCTAGCGCCGCCTGAACCGCCTCGTCAGCCGTCATCACATAGGTACCAGATACCGGTAGCAAGGCGATATCGGTTTCGATGTTACTCATTTCTGGAATGAAATCTGTGTCACCTGCATGATAAATCCGAACCCCACCAATGTTCACCACGAATCCGAGCATCCCAGCGCTTTTCGGGTGAAACTCCTTGTTCACGTTATAAGCGGGGACGGCTTCCACCTCAACGTTTTTTACAATAAACCGGTCACCGGGCTGCATGGTCTTGATATCCCCCTCCAGCTTTGCCGCTGAAGCCGCATCAGTAACAATTATCGTGTCATCCTTGCGGATTTTTGCCACATCTGCCGGCGAGCAATGATCGAAGTGTTCGTGGGATATGAAGATAATGTCGGCGGCATCCCCTGCCCCTATTTCATAGGGATCGAAGTAAATAACCGGATCGCCAGCAACCCTGTAGCTGTCGTGTCCCAGCCAAGTTATTCGTTCAATGAGTTCGTTTACCATGGTATTCCCCCTTCCACTTGTCCGTCGTCGGCAGACTGTAGCTGCTTTCAGATTTTAATGCGAACCACAGCTCGCAGAAAGACAAGGGTAATTGTATCCTTTATGGAGACCCCAACCACCTGATCTCCTTACACTGGATGCTCTTTTTTCTTTGTGATCTTTCTGCCTTTCGTGGTTCTATCTCTTTTAGCACTACCGGCTTTCCACGGGCAGGAACTTGCGCAAGAGCACATAGAGAGCTCCAGCACCGCCGTCGCAGGGTTGCGCCGTAGCAAATGCAAGCACCAAATGCTTTAAACGGCCACGTTTGAGCCAGCTTCTCATCCGTTCTTTCAGGATCGGGATCTGATCCTGCGAGTTGAGTCCTCTACCGTGAATGATCAGGACGCAACGTAACCCTTTAATAACGCTGTTTAGAATAAAGCGCTCCACAGCCTGCCGCGCCTCTGCAGCGGTCATGCCGTGGAGGTCTAGATGGGCCTGTATGGAGAAATCCCCGCGCCGAAGTTTTGGGAGAAGAGCAGAATCAGCCCCAACTATAGCACCCTCTATATATTCATCAGTATATTGGATATCAAAGCACCCTTCACCGCTCACAAGGTCCACCAGTTGTGCATATGCCTCTAGTTCTCCTTCTAACAGGGGACGCCTTATCGGTCTCGACAATGGCCCCGGCTGCCTAGGGTTTACCCTAGTGCTCTTTAAAGGTTCCACACCGGCCATTGCCTCCCGGAACATATCATCTTCTGCCTCGCGATTGGAGCCAGACTGGAGTTCTGAGCCATTTTCCTTTGCCACAGCTCCTCCTGCCTCATCCACTTTACTCTCCGGCTGTGATTCAACTTCCATCTGCTTCAGTATTTCATCCAGCCCGGCGAAGGGTGCATTAAAGCTTACGCGAGGGGGAGCTGAAGAACTTTTCTTCTTGCGTCTCTTTTTCATTGGTAACTCGCACAAATATTGTTCTTTTATAGCATACGAGAATGTGTTATGAAAGCGCCCATGCCTGCTCCTAAACTGATCGCTAGTCAACTCGAGCTCGATGAATCGGCCGAACACATAAGTAGTGAAAGTCATTTGGCTTTAGACTCCGAATCAAACAGCTTTTACGCCTACAAACCACGCACCTGCCTTATTCAACTCTCCACCGAACATGGCGACTACATCATTGATCCTTTGGTAATAGAAGACCTATCACCTATTGGTAGCATTCTTGCCGATCCCGCTGTGGAAAAGGTTATTCACGCCGCTGAAAATGACCTCATCGGCCTGAGAAAAGATTTTAAATTCAGGGTAAGGAACATCTTCGACACTGCTGTGGCGTGCCGTCTGCTCGGCCGCAAAAGATTGGGACTGGCAGGAATCCTTTTTGAGGAGTTTGGGGTGCAAATGGACAAAAAGTATCAGCGCTGCAATTGGGAAAACCGGCCTCTCAGCCCCGAGCAACTTTACTACGCTCAATTGGACACCCGTTTTCTCATTCGGCTGAGGCATCGGCTTCACAGACGATTGCAGGAGAGGAATCTTGCGAGTCTAGCACAAGAGCGATTCGCTCGATTGGAGAAGATTCGCTTCAAACCTGAAAGGGTCTGGAAAGCGGACGGCTACCTGCGTCTCAAGGGAGCCCAGGAATTATCCGCTGCTTCCCGCCGAACCCTGAAGGAGCTGTTTTCCTATCGTGAATATCTCGCCCGCAAGACCAACAAAGCGCCTTTCCGAATTATAAACAACGAAATTTTGCTAAGACTGGCACGGGAAATGCCCGAGGACATACCTTCTTTGTTACAGTTACGCGGATTGCCCTCGCGCTTCAAGGGAAAGGGAGCCAATAAACTGCTCCGAATCATCAAGAGATCAAAATCATAAGGACCAAGGGTCTAGGGCCTGAGTGAGTCGTTAGCAAGAAGCAGACAGCGGCAGCAGGCAGAAGTCGGAGGTTAGCAGACAGGAGACAGAAGACAGGAAAAAGAATTAAGATTGATTCCTCTCACCTACTGGCTACTGACTACTGGATTCTTTGATTTAGGATGTGGGATGTGAGAACAGTGTTGCAGGAAAAACTATTGTAAATTCATATGTTATCGGGTAACGTGTAGAGGTTATTGCTATTTTAAAATAACCCGATGGAAACGGAAATTTTAATAATGGAACCCCCCCTCGACATTAAACCTGCTTTACACCTACCCAAAGATCTCAAGGATCGAATACTCACAGACCAGAGACTGAGCCTGCACCAAAAGTTCGTACTCTTTACTCTCTACTATCTGGATTCCAAAGGAAAACTAGATGAATATGGCAGCTATGTCCCTCATTTCCTGAATCTGAGAGAGGAAGACTTCAAGAAGAGTATCGATAATCTGGTACGCCACAATTACCTCCGATTCGACAACGAATCGCTTTCCCTCAACATTCGCCCTCTGAGATACAACCCCGGTTTATCCGTTTAGCAGTCGCAGTTTCTGTCACCCGGTGAGAAACTAGGCATCAGGCGTAAGCAAGTTATTGGTTAGCCGTTATTAGTTATACGGATACTATACATTTGATAACGTGGGAGGTCCTCTTCATGCGCACGCCACCTTGACATCAGACTTCCGTTGGCCTATATACCAATAATCCTACACTTTCACTAGGAAAGGATACTGATGAACAAGTGCATCAAGCTGCGGGATATCTTCAAAACTTACACGTACGATCAGGATAAGGTGCGGTCGCCGGAAGAGACCGTGGCTCATGTGCGGAAGCGCTTCGCCAATGTGGACATGGACATCCTGGACAAGACCATGCGCATTGACAGCGGCCGTTTAGACATACCAGTCTATATAAGCCTTTGCGGCACGGATACGGTGGTTCTCACCGGCACCAAGAAACAGATGGGAAAAGGCGGCACACCGATTCAGGCGGAGGCAAGCGCACTCATGGAACTGGCCGAGCGCTTTAGCTTTTTCTCCTTCATCAAGAATACTCCTTTTCTTATGGCCACATATGAGAAGACGGATGGCAACAAGCTTCCCATGGAGATGCTCTGGCAGGCCCTAT
Source organism: Deltaproteobacteria bacterium (assembly GCA_020347625.1). GTDB lineage: Bacteria > Desulfobacterota > Syntrophobacteria > BM002 > BM002 > BM002. Next base: position 580,356 of record CP070735.1, on the reverse strand, counting down.
ATGATGAAGCGACTGACGTTGAGGCGGGAATCGCTGCGTTAGCTGAAATACCTTTGCGTTGGACTCGGGCCCATAATCTCACCCGGAACATGGACACAATAATTCCCATTGACTGGTTTTATACGATCCATGAGTACAACGGACCTGCTGCTGGAAACGCACTCGAGGAAGCCATCTTGCAGAGTTTGTGCGAGGTAGTTGAGCGTCACGTCTCTTCAGTGATTAGCCACGAGCGACTACTCGTTCCCAGTATCGATCCCGCCAGTGTCCAAGATCCGGCAGCCAGGGAAATCCTCAACAAATTCGCCGCACAGTCAATTCAACTCTTCATAAAAGACTTTTCCTTGGACACTGGAATTCCCACCATAGGCACCTTGGCCTGGGATCCCAGCACTTTCCCTGAAAGCAGTGAGATCGTCTTTACTGCTGGGACAACCACCAATCCGGAAAAATCACTCGTGCGCGCTCTAACCGAGATCGCACAGCTGGCAGGAGACTTTCAAAATCGCACGAGTTACCGTCCAACTCTACCCAAATATGGGAAGCTGGAAGAGGCTGAATACATAACAGGTTCCGCACCTTTGGTTTCCATAAAAAGTCTTCCAGACCTCAGCCACAATAATCTCAAGGTTGAGATCGAGCGCTGTGTTGCCTCCCTATTTCGTCTCGGCCTCGAGGTATTGGTCGTTGACGTGACTCACCCGCAGTTGGGAATTCCCACTGTCTACACCATTATACCTGGAGCCCACTTTCGAGATCGTACCCGAGATACAAGTGTGCCCTTCCACGCCGCCAAGATCATCAGCCAAACAGTAGATGGATTTCATGCCACAACTGCAATCAAGCGGTTACTTGACTTCTTCCCAAACCGTTACGATTTACACTTTTTTTTGGGTCTCTCCCTAGAATACCAGGGCCAACCTCAAGAAGCACTCCAGCAGTTTCAAACAGCTTTGGATCTGCATCCTCGCCCTCTGGATGTAGCCAGCGTCCACACTCATATAGGGGTCTGTCTAAAGGATCTAGGAGACTATAAGGGCGCCATCAAGGCCTTGGAGCAAGCGAGGGAGTTTGATCCTAATCTCAAGGAGATCTATAACATTCTGGGCTTTTGCTATTTTAAACTGAAGGAACACGAGCGCTCTATCAAACAGTTCGAAAAGGCCCTGGAAATTGACCCTGGCTCCGCCATCGACTATGCCAACATCGGCTCAAACTTAAGAGAGATGGGCCATAAAAAAGAAGCTATCCGCCTTTACCGAATAGCACTCGAGATGGATCCTACCATCGATTTTGCCAGGGAAAGTCTCGCCAAACTGGAGGGAGAGTTGGGGGTAAGCAGCAAGTAGTTACTACTAGGCACTAGGCACTAAGCGCTTTGCGTAAAAAATATCGCCCATAAATCAAGCCCGATCATGGTCGCAACCGCTGCCCCTTTAAACACCAACGCGAAAACCCGTCCCAGCAAACCGCCCCATCCCACACGTACCGCATCGTCCATTTTTCTCTGTTCTAAATAGGTCACCATAAATCCGCCCGCAAATGCACCGAAAAAAGCTCCTAGTACAGTTCCAAAACCAAAAAGCATGGGCGACAGAATAATTGCTCCAATTAATCCGCCTAGCAAAGTTCCCAACATTGCCTTTTTGGTGCCTCCGTAGCGTCGTGCACCCCAAAGACCGGCCAAAAACTCCAAAGCTTCGGCAGCAACAGCGAGGACAAGAAGACCCAAGAGCATTTGATAGGTTATTACGGCAAAATCGGTAACCCAACCATAAAGGAGGGATGTGGCCAATATCAACCATGTTCCCGGAAGCCCCAGCACAACTGCAATGACACCCGCAGGCATTGCCAGAATCAACAGGATCAGTGTCACTACCTTAAGAATTTCCAGGCCCAT
>CP070735.1:563108-578356 GCA_020347625.1 Deltaproteobacteria bacterium | reverse complement strand
GATTCATTTCTCCTGTCTCCACCCGAGGTGTTTTCTGCTAAACTGGTATAATACTGTAAGAGTCCAAGGGCAGCAATGAGGGATTGTAAAGCACTAGGCACTTTCCAGCTGGCAGATTGCAGCGGGCAGCAGGCAGAAGGCAAAAAGCATTTATACAGCGACGCGGGGACGTGGCGACGCCGCGCGACGGAGATTTCGGGTTTCGGATTTTGCATTGGCTTTTAGCAAGGTTATCGGCGACCGCTGAAGGCTGAATAACTTCGGCCTATTGTTGAAGAAGGCTCAGTGGGAGAACTTGTGATCTGTGGGCCAGGATTCAAACTTTAGACAAACCGCTTCAAGGTCTTACTCAACTTGCCTTCAAGGACTGAACGAATCTGAGGGAGGGGAGCGGTTTCTTGCATCGTTTCAAGCGCTGGTTCAACCCAGAGTTTTTCTTCAAGAACAGGCCAAACCACATCTCTGGCAAGAGGGAGGAAGTCTTCTCTGATGCGGTGATGGGCAGAGCTAGGCCAGTGGTGCTCCAGTGCCAGAAAGAAGAGAAACAGCCGCCTGAACAACCGTAGGTCATATTTGGAGATGGTCAGATCATTTTGATGACGACTGATAAGACTCCGGCCCAATTTCTTGAAACGTTGGTAGAGAGGCACCCTGACGGCTACGCGCACTGATTCTTCCAGAAGCGAAATTTCCGCGGCCATGTAATGATACTGGGCCACCGAGTAATCATTTAATATCAAGTTTTCCTGTAAGGCGGCAGAGAAAACGGATTTGCTCCAATCCATCACCAAGAGAAATTGTGGTTCTTTTCGCCACTGTCTCAAGAGTTGGATGGGAATTCCTGAACGTTCAGAAATCCAGGCCAAGGTGGCTTTGCCAAGGTAAGCTTGCATCAGCGCTGCCCCATATTGGCCCGTTGGCATGGCGATCTTCCGACCTCGAAGTTTAGGTGGTCGGGACGAGGTAACATATTCTTGCAACCTCTGGTGCAGCCATTGCTGGTATAGGAATATTTGGTCCATAGTGGTCCGTTGTCTGTTGTCCATTGTTAAAACGCATAGCGCATAGAGCATAGCGCAAAGCGTGAAATCCAGTAAACGGTTAACGGTAAACGGTGAACAGTTGCAGGAACCTGTTTTACTCCGTTTACCGTTCACCCTTTGCTGTTTACCAACCTTGGCGCTCTGCGCTGTGCGGGCTAGCAAAGCTAGCCTCATTTGAGCTTAAAATACCAGTGATGGACTGTCAATGGTAGCTAGCCCCCGGGTCTTGGTGGAAAGGGAAGGGTAATGGGTATGGAGGTATTACTTCTGGATGTGATTCAAGAAGAGGAGGGAGAGGCAGCACCGCCCTGTATGAGACTGGCGGTAAGGGCTTACCCTTCAGACGCAAGGGGTTTTGTTTCGCTGACCCCGGAATGTGACACAATAGAGGGGTTCGAGCAGGCGGTGGCCGAACTGAAAAGGAGCATGGACAGTATGGTGGAGAGTGCTAGAGACACTTTTCAACAATACGGGGCCCGGCTCAAGGGGGAAAAAGGGATAACGGACTTCCATAGCGCTGAGGAGATTTGGCAGTCTTTGGAAGCGTGCGCTTCCATAGAAGAGATGCAGGAGGTTTTCAATACCCTTGGTCTAAGAAAGCGACAGGAAGTAGCCGATTTTATCTTGACCCAGTTGAATATTTTCAAGGGTGCCGCTTCCACGTTCTCCCAGCATTACAATGAGGAGGAATATCTATTGGAGTGAATGCAGTTCAGAGCAGTCCCAGGCAGGCCGCGAATACTGAGACTAGGCACCTAGAAGGACTTTTTCTAGTTGTTTTCTGTAGTGCTTACTGCTTAGTGTCTAGTGCCTAGTAACTATGATTGCTTTGCTCTCTGCACTCCAATAAAGATCAGAAGCACCCCATAGAGGCTCAGGCGAAAACTAGGGATAGTGGTCCAAATGACTTCTTGAGCGGTGGAGAGCACTAGGGCCCCGAGCAGGGGTCCCCAGGTGGTTCCCGGCTTAAAAAGCAAGCACATCAGCAGCGGGGCAAGAGAGTTTTCAAGGCCGAAAGCCTCTGAGGGAATCACAAAGGATATCTCGCGAGCGTGCAGTCCTCCGGCAAGCGCTGCCGGAACCGCGCTGAAGATCAACGCCAGCCTCTTTACCTTACCGCTGTCTATACCCACTGATTCAGCCATATCTTCACCTTCCTGGATTGCACCGAGCTTCAGACCCAACCTGGAACCGCAGAGAAGCCAGTGAAAAATAATCATTGCCAACGTCAGAGTCAGGGAGAGGGAGTAAGTAAGAAACGGGCTGGGATTTGGAGGAAGAGAAAGACCTGCGGCGCCACCGGTCCACCATGATAGATTTTTCGCCATCTGGCTTCCTAATAATAGAAGGCCCAGTGTGGCCAGGGCAAATACGGCCCCGCGCAGTCGAAAGAGTGGCAGGCCCAGAAGGGCGGCAGCGGGCAGGGAAACAAATGCCGCCAGTAGAAGGGCCAACGGAAGCGGTTGACCGTGTTTTAAAGCCATAGCCGTGGCGTAAGCACCGAGGCCGAAAAACAGCCCGTGTCCGAGATAGAGGTAACCCAAAAGCCCGCCAACCAAGTCATAACTGAGGGCCATTGTTACATACAGCAAGATGGAGAAAAGGAGTATCCTGGCGTAATCGCCCCAGAAGCTGGGGACGAGAAATAGGAATGCGATGAGGGCTGATAGGGCGACGAGTGCGGGAAATACCTGCTTTGGTCGTCTGGCTGTACTCACGGAAATCCTCATAAACCTCTTTATCCCAACACGTTAACTAATGCCGGTGTAAACCTTCCTGACAAATAATCCTTTCGGCCTCCAGCACAAAAAGATGAGTAGTAGACCAATGCTGAGAGCATTGGACCAGTTGGCTCCAAAAGGTGCGGCCAACATGGTCTCCAGGGATCCAAGTGCCAGCCCACCAGCAAGGGGCCGGGTGAGGGATCCGCTGCCACTTATGGCAACAATAAAAAGCGCTTTCAAAGTGAGCGGGAGACCAATGTGAGGACTTACAGTGAACAGCGTCACGTAAAAAAGACCCGCCATGGCAGCAAGTCCAGTGGCCATCGCAAAAGTAATGCCTGTAACGCGCGCCAGAGAGATTCCCATCAGGGTGGCGCCAGTAGGTTCCTGAGAAAGAGCTCGCAGACGACGACCACTGTCGGTGTAACTGAGCCATAACTGCAGAGCAGCCGAGATAGCCAGCATGAGAGCGAGCACAAATAGTCGGTTACCAGGGAGATAAAACTGCCGCCATTGTATAGTTGCAAATTGGCTCACGATGCCGGCCATTGACCGATTCCATACGGTTGAGGTTCCTTCCTCAAGTATAAAAGCGAGGCCAAGAGTAATGAGTAACGCCGGGATCAGGAAATCTTCAGAAGAACGCTTGAGGGCGGATTGGAGGAGAAAGCGAAAGGCGAGCCAGCCGAAAGCGGCAAACAAAAGCGGTACAATTATAATGCCAACCAGGGTGCCGGCTGGCCACAAACCATGAATGGCTTGATAGGTAAATGCCGCCAGCACAAGAAATGCCCCGTGGGCTAGGTTTAGCAGGCCGAGGACTCCAAAGCAGAGAGCCAACCCCACAGCAACCATGGCATAGATGCCACCTAAAAGTAATCCACTCAACAACAATTGGATGAAACTGCTGAAGTCCATGCACTAGACTCCACAACGGTGGTATTACAAATCCGAATATCGAAATCTAATAGATTAAGGGATTGGGGAATTTGGGATTCAGGAATTAAAGAGCTCTGAAGGGCGAATCTACTATTGATTTCCCCCAATCCCAAATTCCTTTATCTCAAGGCTGAAATCTCAAATCTGCAATCTGCAATCTAAAATCCTCAATCCCTGAATTCCTTAATTCTTAATTCCTAAATTACAGCGCCATGCGCTTGGCGCTCTGCGCTTATCGTTGATTCCATGCCGGCGTTGGATAGATATGTTTTGCCGTAGCAACCTCCGGCGGCCATATGATCTGGTACTTGCCCTTTTGGATCTGAGAGGGGTAGGTGTTGATAGTTCCCACGCCGTTTTCTGCAAACCAGACAGGCCCTCCGAGGGTTGTTATCCTCAGGTTCTTCAGGGTTTTCATCAGAGCCTTTGGTTCTATGGTTCCCGCCTGGATAAGTGCCGCTTCGGCGATTTCGAATGCCATCATGTAAGCTGGCGACCAGGGATAGTCGTCCAGATCGATCTTCGCTTTCCTGAGCAGAGACAAGAATCGATCCGGGTCGCTGTATTTCATGCCGGGCTCCCAGTAGGACTGTCCCACCACGTAGTCGGCAGCAGCTCCCAGTGGCTGCTGGAACACGCCACTGTGATGTATACAATGAAATTCCCGTGGCGAAAGGTTGAGTTCTTTGGCCTGCTTCATGAAGGCCACAGCAAAAGGGATGTTTGAGGATACATAGACAATATCAGGGTTGAGTTTTTTCAGTTTAAGAATGACCGGAGTGAAGTCGCCGGTGTCCGGCGGGAGCACTTCTCCGGCTAACACCTTTAGCCCTGCGTTTTCCGCCAGTTGTCGCGAACCTTTATAAACTCCCACTGGATGGAGAGTGTCTTCCACCACAAACCCCACAGAGCGAGCCTTGCCCTGTGCCTGGACCATCTCCCAGTAACGATAGGTGTATCGGGGTGCGGCGTCGATAACGCAGACGATCCATTTGAACCCCCGATTGTATACTTTAGGTGAATTGGCGCAGATGGCAATGAATGGAACCTGGTGCTGTTCTGAGGCTGCGCTGGCTGTAAAGGTTAGGGGACTGCTGTAAGGACCGAAGAGCAGGTTAGCTCCATCTACCGTCACTAACCTTTCGTAATAGCGCCGCGCGGTGGCAGCTTCACTGCGGTCATCATAGGTGATTAGCTTCAAAGGTAACTTTCGACCATATTTTTTCAGGTAGATCCCGCCCTGACGATTTATCTCATCAACCCAGGCCCTGCAGAGCCGTTGAAAGGGACCTACCTCAGTGGAAAATTTGCCGGAGACTGAGACTGTGACGCCCACCCTGATAACATCTGGCACCTCTGCATCGGCCTGTGCAGGTAAAGTGGATGGGACAGTAAGTAAGATTATGGCTATCCAGACAAAAAGGGCGCACTTTTTCATGATTCTTACCTCCCCTAACTTTAAAAGCCATCCAGCACGAGTCTGGATGGCTTTCACCTAGAGCATAACTCGATTTCAAAACTTCTTTGAGCCGCAAACTACGTCAAGCTATAAGTTTTTAGCCGGTTCGTGTCCCAAATGTCAAGAATAAAGAATAGGGGGATTTAGGTTTGAGTCACCACCCAAGGCGGCTTTAATTGTCTCTCCTTCGCTCAGCCGTCAATTGGAGTAATGGAGTGCTGGAGTACTGGAATAATGAAAAAACTTTTCAAAGCTTAGTCTTTGAATTCTTGCTTTTTCCAACACTCCAATACTCCAAAACTCCACCGCTCCAAGACCTCTGGATATACCTACCGGTGAATTTACTGAAACTTTACCCGGCCGAAAGGAAGAGGTTTTCTTTGACCTAATAATAGGGAGGTGGGAAGGGACTGTTAGATGTGGTATACAATCCAAGAACTTTACGATATTCATGAATGAATACGACCTCTGCCCATGGAGACGATAAGTCTAAATATTACGGAACTCTATAAGCGTTTTGCCGGAGTGCAGCAACGGCTGTTGAAGGACCACTCATCTGCGTATCAAAGTTCGGTGAACGGGCTTCTAGATCAGATACTATCGCGTTGCCCACAGGAGATTAAGCCCGCCACACTGCGCCAAACATTACTGGATCCGTATTTTCCCCTGGGTATGTTGGCGCAAACGATTTTTTCAGATGTGGACGGGATGCGTTTTTTCATCAATAAGAGTCGGCCCGATCTGGAGCCTGTCCTTGCTGCTGAACTTGGCAGATATTCGGAGGCTTTCCTCAGGATCCGGCTGGACATTGAGATGCTTTTTAACCCCATGACGATCACGTGCATTCCTCTAGACGGGCAGAAACATGAGCTTCCCAAAGATCAATGGTGCACACTTTGTGGGATTTGCTGCCAGATCGGCGGCGTGCCGCCAGACCCACCGGCGGGCCTCCATTATCCTGAGCACTGGTACAAATATTTGGCTGGTGGGGCAGTGGACAACCAGCAATTGTGCCCTTTTTTGTTCCAGTACTTTGGTGAGTCGTTCTTTTTCTGTGGCATCCATCACATTAAACCAATGAGCTGCCGATATTTCGGTGAGCAGGAATGTCGTCAACGTCTTTCTAGTCGTGGTTTGCATCAGCACCAGGAAAATCAGAAGTGAAGAGATTTTCATTCATTCATACTGCCGATTTGCACCTTGACAGTCCTTTTATTGGGCTGCGCCAGGCAGATGGCACGGTTGCCTCTTTGATCAAAGATGCCACTTTCAAGGCCTTTGATAATTTGGTGGATTTGGCTCTGGCCAACAAAGTCGATTTCCTTCTTGTCGCTGGTGACGTCTACGATGCGGCTGATCGAAGTCTCCGCGCTCAGCTGAAATTTGCCGACGGTCTGAAGAAACTGACCGATTCTGGCATCCGCTGTTTTGTGTGCCATGGCAACCACGATCCGCTGGACGGCTGGTCCGCCTCCCTCAATTGGCCGGAGGGGGTCCATATTTTCGGCTCTCAGTTGGAATCGGTTTCAGTTGATGTGGAAGGGGATGAAGTGGTGCTTATCCAAGGGTTAAGCTATCCAACTTCCCGTATTGAAGATGGTTTTGGCGCCGGCTTCCAGCGCCGGGGCCAGCAGCCGTTTCAGATTGGCCTGTTTCACTGCAGCGTGGGAAGTGATCCGGCCCATGAGACCTATGCACCACGCACGATGGATGAACTCGTGTCCGCAGACCTGGATTATTGGGCCTTGGGTCATGTTCATACATACCGGGTATTTAAAGATGGTCACCCCTTTATTGCCTATCCAGGCAACACTCAGGGTCTGCACATTCGGGAACAGGGCCCCCGCGGTTGCCTAGTGGTTCAGGTGGATGGTCATGGAGAGGTTGATGCCAGGTTCGAACCGGTGGACGCTGTGCGTTGGAATTCTAGCAAAGTGCAAATCGACAATCTTGAAACAGAAGGGGATCTTATCGAAACGTTGGAACGGGCCTGTGATGAGATCCGCTATCAAGCTCAGGGGCGGCCAACCATAGCGAGACTTACCCTTGCTGGCAGGACCGTTCTTCATTCGGTGCTACTCAGGCCACAGGTAGTAGAGGACCTAACAGAGCGCTTGCGTGAGGCAGGACTCGAAGCCGCGCCCCCAGTCTGGATCGAGCAGATACAGGTGCAGACTAGCACACCTATTGATTTGGATTCGAGGAGAAAATCTGCTGATTTTCTCGGCGAAGTGCTGCGACTTGTTGAAGACTCTCGCCAACAGCCGGCGCGGTTGCAGGAAATGATTAGCGAACTTTATGATGATCGTCGGGTCCGGAGGTTCTTGGAGACTCCTGCGGAAGAAGATTTACTAGAACTCATAAATGAAATTGAGAGCTTGTGTGTAGATGAGCTTGTTGCAGAGGAGAGCGAGTGAGGCTCACCGCCATTCATATAGATGGGTTTGGCATATTTAATGACTTCGATGTCTCGGACCTCTCACCTGCACTGAACGTTTTTTTTGGTGATAACGAGTCTGGCAAGACTACCCTGCTTGCCTTCCTGCGCACTATCCTATTTGGTTTTCCACCTGGACAGCGGCGTGAAAACTTGTATCCACCCTTGAAAGGCGGCCGCCACGGTGGCCATGTGACCTTAATGGGCCAGGAGGGGGAGCACTATGTAATAGCCCGTCATCACGGACCCAAGCGAGGGCCGGTGACAGTTACTTTGCCCGATGGTGGTCAAGGAGACGAGGAAGTATTGCGTCAGCTGACTGGTGCTGCCACCGAAGATCTTTTTCGTTCGGTATTTGCCTTCAGCCTCGAGGAATTACAAAGTTTTGATTCCCTCAACAGACAGGCGGTGAGAGCTGCGATTTACAGTGCAGGTGCCGGCGTCGGCAAGGTCTCATTGGCCAAGGTTGAAAAAGGGCTCCAGACTTCCATCGGCAGAATCTTCAAGCCCGGTGGTAGAAACCCTATCATCAACACCCTTTTGAGGGAATTGCAGGAGATAGACCTAGGTATTGGCCAGAGAGTGGCAGAAATTGAAAGTTACGATGATCTGCGGGCTGAGATCCACAAGATGGCCGCGGAGGTTGACAGTGCTAGAGGTGGTCTCGATAGAAAGAGGCGCAGGCTTGACAGGGTTAGACTTCTGCAAAGAGGTTGGGAAGACTGGGTTAGTGTGTGCAGAATCCGCGAGGAAGTTGCGAACCTACCCAAAATTGAGGTGTTTCCAACAGATGGTGTCACCCGGCTAGAGAAATTGCAGGAGAGAGATCGACTTCTCCAGACCTATAGGGGTGAGTTGGTTCACAAGATTGAACAGGTAGAGAAGGATCTTGATGGACTTGAGTTGAGACCACAATGGCTGTCAGCGGGGGAGCAAATCCATCTGCTGGAGAGGGGACTAGAGCGGTTTTCTGCTGCCAGTGCTGAGCTGACAGAAATCCGTCCTCGTCTGGAAAACCAGCGAAAATCATTGGAGAAAGATCTCAAGGGCTTGGGGCCGGATTGGCAAATGGAGAGGTTGGGTCAATTTGACGCCTCCGTCAGTGCCCGGGAAGAGATTCTTCGCTGTCAGGAAAGGCTGGAAAGGGCTCGAGATGCCAAACGGGAGGCAGATCGTAGCTTTGTCCGTACCACCAGCAGCTTGGAGCAGGCGGAGGTTAGGGAGCGGGAGGCAGAGAAGGCTATTGGCCAGATTCCAGAACCGAAGGAAAAGGACCCCCGTGTTTTGTTGGAGCGACGGCTTGGAATGCGTTCTTTACGCAACATGATCCAGGCGGGACGAGATTTGCGGCGTGCATTGGAACACCTGAGAGAGCGTGAGAAAGACCTGCTGGATCAGAAGGATGGTTTGAGTGAACAAATGGAAGGGATAGGGACCGCGCCACTATGGCCTGTGGCGGTGGTGGTCCTGTTGTCTGTTGCAGCTGGAGCGGCTGCTGGCTGGTATCGTGATCTGTTCGCCGGCGCAATCGTAGCCGCGGTTGGCTTGCTTGTAAGTGTTGCATTGCTCTGGTTCTCCCTGGGACAAAGGAAAAGACAGAGGCTTCAAAGGGATCTCTTGAAAAAGCAGTTTTTTGAGATCGGAGAAAAATTGGAATCCTTTAGTGGCGAGGAAGCCAGACTGTTGGCTGAGATTAGCGTTAACGGTCAAGAAATAGTTGGACCGGCACAGGCACTGGGACTTGCGCCCCAACCAAACTTGGAGGAGGTGGACCGGGCCGAAGCTGCGGCAGAGGCTGAACAAGAGGCACTTCACCTGTGGCAGCCCACACAGCAACGTTACCAGGAGTGCAAGGAGGAAACGAAACGACGTCAGAAGGAATTGGCTGAGCAAGAACAACGGATGAAAAATGCGCAGAAGGAGTTGCAAGAGTCGGAACAGCATTGGCTTACCTGGCTGCGCCAGGCAGGCCTGGCCGAGAGTCTCACTCCCAATGGCGCACTGGAGGTCATGGAAAGGATTCGCTCCCTCCGTCAGCAGGCCGGATCTTTGAGAGAGCTCGAAGATAGGCTCAAGGTGATGGAAAAATTGGTGCAGACCTACCAAGAAGAAGCAAGGTCCATTGCTCAGCAGTTGGCAGTAGAAGACGCACTTGTGGAGGATGTTGAGCTGCTGGTTCACAGGCTGGTGGCGGAATTCGAGCATGAAGAGAAGGTTCAACGAAGCCGTGAAGCGTTCCAACGACAGTTTGAGGAATACAGGGCAGAGCTAGAACAAAACGATGCACTTTTGCGGCAGGATGAGAAGGAACTCAACGATCTGTTTAGAGAGGGGGGAGCCACAGAGGAAGCCGAATTTCGTCAGAGGGCGCAGCTCTATGATAAACGTTCGTCAGCAAAGGAAGTTCTGGAACAGCACTTGCGTAACCTGGAGAATCTCGGCGGACGTGGCGAAGACCAGGTCCGGTTTCAGGACGAACTAATGCGGTGCTCACCAGAGAGATTGCAAACTGAGAGAGATGAGCTCGAGCAAGACGTTCAGGAACTGGAAAAAGAAGTCGCGTCACTACAGGAGCAGTTTGGACGTCTCGATGAACGCAGGGAACAGCTAGAATCAGCGGAGGAGCTCTCAGCTTTAAGGCAGCGCCGCAATGGGCTCATGGCAGAACTCACTGACGCTGCTCGCCGTTGGAGTGTGCTGACCATTTGCCTTCGTTTTTTGCAGGAGGCTCGTCAGATCTATGAGAAGGATAGAAAACAACCAGTCGTAAGAGAGTCAGAACAATTCTTTCGGACCATTACGAATAGCCGATACCAGACGATTGTGGCACCTCACGGTGAAGAGAGCCTTCAGGTTGTTGGGGCAAATGGCAGCCGTTACGATCTGGATATACTCAGCCGAGGCACTGCCGAGCAACTCTATCTTTCCCTACGTTTTGGCTATATCCAAGAATTTGGCCGACGTGCACGTCCTTTACCGGTGGTCATGGATGAGATTCTGGTCAACTTTGACCCCTCCAGGGCACGTGCCGCCATCATCACCATGCTCGAGCTAGCAGAAAGCAACCAGGTGCTTTTCTTTACCTGCCACCCGGAAACGATCTCCCTTATCCAGGAGCACGATCCACAGGTAAACATCTTGCGACTGGAGGCGGGATAGACGATGTGGGATGTGAGAAGGCATGGGGCATAGGGAAATAATTTCGGATTTCGGATTGCGAATTTAGCGATCAACAAACAATAATTCCTGTAGGAGCAAGCTTTGCTTGCGATAAAATGTTCTTTGCAGCAGTGAGGTTTATGTTTGGTGAGCGAGCAGATAGAGCATGTTTTCTTTTACGGCAGCCTGAAGCGGGGGGAGCCCTTGTATTTTTTAGAGGACATTAAGGATTTCCGTCTTGAGGTCTTGCCGGCGAAAGTGCAAGGTGGGTTGCTCTATAATCTTGGCCTTTTTCCTGGAATGATCCTGAAGTCCAATAGTGGTGTGGTTATGGGAGAGGTTCACCGATTCCGAAAGATAGAAACGGTCCTAGGTATCCTTGACCAGGTAGAGGAGTATTACGGGGAAGAGGATCCGCAAAACCTCTACCGTCGAGTTAAATACAGAGCTGAACTCCTGGACGGAGGGGGATCTGTTTCTTGCTGGCTATACGAATATGTGGGACCACTGGAAGGAGCCGAGCTCATTGAAAGTGGCGTGTGGAACGTGTAGGGCTCACGTCCGCTATCTGCAAAGCATAGTTGACACTAGGCACTAGGGACTAAGCACTAAGCACAAAAACTGAAAAATATTATCCAAATTTATTCCTCAACTAAAAGCTAGAAATACACCAAGACGTCAAGGTTCTCTTTTTGGTGCCTAGTGCCTAGTGCTTAGTGCCTAGTTTTATTTACGCAAACGACGCCTTGAAGCTACTATAAAAGGCATAAATACATGACTCAGATTCTCAGTGGGAAGACCACAGAGGGAATAATGGTGGCCACTGACAGCATGGCCACCGCATTCGACGCGGATGGTGAGGAGCGCCAATTCACCATCGATAAGCTGTTTTCGATAGGTACCCATGCCTTCATCGTCAGCGGTGGCATGGGTATCAGCGTCCAGTTGAGTATGAGATTTAAGCAATATGCGGAGGAACGGCGACTGTTGGGAATCGAGAAGATCGTCTCCGCTGCTGGGCCTTACCTCTCCGACCAATACCGAGCAGCCTTGCGCAATGATAGTCGGGTGACCGCAACAAACGGTCAGTTTGATAGGATTTATTTTGTGGTGGGGGGCTATTCATTTCGATCCCAGGATGACCCCTATCAACTTGCCTTATGGGGCAGTGAAACAGGACAGTTTCCCCTCCAGCGGATGCAAATAGGACCCTCTGTGGCAGTTCCAAGAACCATGTCGGGGGAAATGAGATTGTTTCAGATGTGTCAGAGAAACTGTCCCCTTTTGGAACTTATTGAATTTGCAGAAAACTTTCTTCAGAAACAATCTGAGACGAATCCTCAGATTGGACCACCTTTCAGATTTGGGACTGTGACGCCAGCCGGATTTACAAGGCTTGAGCGCAGTGACTGAAGTAGTCCTTCGTAGTGCAAATAGATCTGATGACAGTGATAGTATGAGGTGAAAAGTAGGGCGTGAACGGCCCATTTTTTGCACAGTGAACGGTTCGATTGGTGTTGGAGAGTATGTCTGAGTCTTTCATAGTAAGTGTGAGTGAAGAGGAGATCAAACGAGAGCGGGACAAGGCCAGAGCTCTGCGCAAGACGCGCTGGTGGAAGCAGCGGGTGGCACGTGGTACCTGTCACTATTGCGGTGGTCGCTTCGCACCGGATGAGCTGACCATGGATCACATCGTACCTATTATCCGGGGAGGCAAAAGCACCAGGGGCAATGTGGTTTCGGCTTGCAAGGAATGCAACAACAAAAAGAGATATATGCTTCCAGTTGAGTGGGAGGAGTATCTGAGAGGTTTCGCCGGAAGTGATGAAGATAACTTGTAACCGCTATTTGGAGAAGCGAACAATGGGTGCAACCAGAGCGGCATTTTGTTAATTATTGGTCAGGGAGGAAAAGAGCATGAGTATTCTGCCCGAGGGTGAGAACATTCGAAAAGCCATCAAGTGGATCTCAGACAAAAAGCAATATGAGCCGGAGGACTGCGGTCCTATTATGAGCATGATAGAGCAGGCAGCCAAGAGATTCGACCTTTCTCCAAAAGATGAAGAATTCCTCATTCGTTTCTTTACCAGTCCCGAGCAGACCTGACATATCGTCTAATTTAACTGGACAACTCATCTCCCATCTGAAGCCGCTAGCTCAAGGGTTAAACCCTCAGGTGATTTTTACTTGTAATGCATGGAAATGTGGGTACAATAAAAACTTCATCAGGGTAGCTAATCCCGCAATTATGAAAGTGTTCGGGGGTCGTCTAAGGGCAGGACAGGGGTCTTTGGAACCTCTAATCTAGGTTCGAATCCTAGCCCCCGAGCCAAGTTACAAAAGGGCCTCCCGACCGGGGAGGCCCTTTCTTAACTTGGCTCTTGAGTTGCTGAGACGAATCTTGCGTGAGCTTGCCCTGAACGTAGTGAAGGGAATCCTAGCCCCCGAGCCATTCGAAAAGAAAGCCTTCCCAAAAACGGGAAGGCTTTCTTTTTGAAGGTTAAAGGGGCAGAAGGGAGAATCTACGTGAGTTTACCCTGAGGGTACCGAAGGGAATCCTAGCCCCCGAGCCAAGTTACAAAAGGGCCTCCCGACAGGGAAGGCCCTTTTTTTGACTTGGCCCTTGAGTTGCTGAGACGAAACTTGCGTGAGCTTGTCCCGAGTGAAACGAGGTAAATCTTAATCCCCAATCCCCAATCTGAAATCTACAATCTAAAATCCCACATCCCCCATCGGTTTCTCCTTCACATCCTTCCCGAATTTTTTACCCATATTTTACCGTATATAAAATGGGTAAATTTACCCATTTTATGCCGTACAACTTTTGGGTAATTTCGACCAGATTTGCTTTGGTCGTAGATTGATTTGCTTGAAACAAGTAAGTCTTAGGTGCCTTTGGGTATTGACCCAAGTTGTCTCAACATGTAAGCTTCGTCGACTACGGTGTTGAACGCTATTTGCAAATGGTGCGAGGGAATGGAATGGGCAAAAAGATCAGGGTAGTGCAATACGGACTAGGACCTATTGGCTGTAAGAGTGTGAAATATCTGGCCGAGAGAGATCATTTCGACCTTGTTGGGGCGGTTGATTCCGACCCACAAAAAGTTGGGGTTGACGTAGGAGAACTGGCGGAATTGAATGCGGTGCTGGGGTTAACTGTCAGTGATAATTCGGCAAAGCTACTCAAACAAATAGATGCGGATGTTGTGGTGCTCACGACCACGTCGAGCCTGGAGAGGATTCGTCCGCAAATCCTGGAAATTGTCTCCCATGGTAAGAATGTGGTTTCCACCTGCGAGGAACTCATGTATCCGTGGCTGACCAACCCCGAAATTGCCAAGGATATAGACTCGGCTGCAAAAGAGCACAACGTTTCCGTATTGTCTACAGGGGTGAACCCGGGATTTCTAATGGATTTTCTGCCTCTGGTCATGACCGGCGTTTGTAGAGACGTGAAACAGGTGACTGTTGAACGGATCCAGGATGCGCAGTTTAGAAGGGTGCCTTTTCAAGAAAAAATCGGTGCTGGGCTCTCTGTGCAGCAATTCAAAGACAAGGTGAAAGCAGGCAATCTGAGACACGTCGGGCTTACTGAATCCATGCACCTCATTGCTGCTGGGGTTGGGTGGAGGCTTGACAGAACGGAGGACATCGTCGAGCCGGTTATTGCATCTCAGCCAGTGACTACCGGAAATCGCACCATTGAAGCGGGCAAAGCACTTGGGGTAAACCAGATAGGCAGAGGATATACTAACGACAAAGAATTGATCACCCTGGTATTCAGGGCCACAATAGGAGAGCCAGAGCCACGCGACAGGATTCTGATAAGAGGCACTCCAGATATAGATCTGTCCATAAAGCAAGGAATTAATGGAGATACCGCGACTTGTGCCATAATCGTCAATGCGATACCTGTGGTAATCCAGTCCCCGCCCGGGCTCAGGACGATGGCAGATATAAGTCCGATATCATTTTTTAAATGAAATTGAGGAATTGAGGGATTTAAAGGTGTTTAATTCCTCAATCCCTTAATTCCAAAATTTCCTAATTCCTGAATTGGTGTGAATATGTTTTCAATTCGAGAAATAATCGACATGGCCATCCAACTTGAGAAAAACGCTGAAATCTTTTATCGCGAGGCGGTTGCAAAGATGTCAACGCCGTCGCTTGAGCCTGTTCTAGTTTGTCTGGCAGATGAAGAGCGTGACCATGCACAGTGGTTCGAAAAACTAAAAAGAGTGGCGGAGGAGGCAAAAGCAGGTGGCGAAACGGGAGAGATTGGTGGAGAGGCTTTAAGAGGTCTGGTAGGCGATCAAAAATTTTCCTTGGCTGAAGTCGATCTTTCAGAGATAAACAGCCCAGAGGAGTTGATAGAATTGGCTATCGAGCATGAGAAAGACACCATTCTCTTTTATCAGATGCTTCAGTCTTTCATAGATAGTCCTGAGACCATGAAAGAGTTGGATGGAATAATTGCTGAGGAAGAT
>CP070735.1:556269-563008 GCA_020347625.1 Deltaproteobacteria bacterium | reverse complement strand
TTGCTGCTCAGGCGCTTGGTATTGCCGCTGGAGCCCTCGAATACGCCACTGCTTACGCCAAAGAACGGGAGAGTTTCGGTAAGCCCATCATCCGGCATCAGGGAGTGGGTTTCAAGCTGGCAGAAATGGCCATGCGAACTGAGGCGGCTCGGCATTTGCTTTACAAGACGTGCGCTTTGTACCAGGAGCTTTCCAAAGACATGAGTCGTATCAGTCCCGAATTAATTCGTCTGAGTGCAATGTCAAAGTGTTTCTGCGGTGATGTGGCCATGGAGGCCACGGTAGAGGCGGTGCAGGTTCTCGGCGGCTACGGCTACATCAAGGAATTTCCCGTTGAGCGGATGATGCGGGATGCCAAGATTACCCAGATTTACGAGGGTACCAATGAGATCATGCGGTTGATCATTGCTAATACACTGTAGTGGGATTTCGGATTTCGGAGGGCATAGAGCATAGAGCATAGGGCATAGGGAAATAATTGCGAATTGCGAATTTGGGATTTGGGAGGGCATAGAGCATAGGGCATAGAGTAAGGAGACAGGAGACAGGAGGAAAGTAATCAAAATTGAGTTCCTCTCAACTACTAACTACTGACTAGTGACCAATGACAAATGACCAATGAACCAGCTCAAGGAGTTTGAATCGTGGGTAAAGATAGCGACGTGGTAATAGTTGCAGCAGTTCGAACCGCCATTGGCACATTCGGCGGGGCGCTGAAAGATATCAGGGCTCATCAGATGGCAGCCCATGTTATGCGAGAGGCATTGAAACGCGCCAATGATCTGGATGCCGATCTTCTCAGCGATATCATCATCGGAGATTGCCTCCAAAGCGTCGATGAAGTCAGTACGGCGCGTACAGCAGCGCTG
Organism: Deltaproteobacteria bacterium; assembly: GCA_020347625.1. Lineage (GTDB taxonomy): Bacteria > Desulfobacterota > Syntrophobacteria > BM002 > BM002 > BM002. Next base: position 562,139 of record CP070735.1, on the reverse strand, counting down.
GCAGCAGGGATACCACTTCACGTGCCGGCCTTCACCATTCAGCGGCAATGTGCCTCCTCCATGCAGGCCTTGATAAGCGGAGCACAACAGATTCTCTGTGGTGACAGTGAGGTGGTTTTGGTTGGGGGTGTGGAATCAATGAGCTCCGCCTACTACTATCTGGACAAAGCTCGCTGGGGAATGCGACTGAGGAATCATGAGGTAATTGACTCACTCTGGGAAGCGCTATACTCCGGCAGCCGTGTTCTCGGGGAGCCCATGATCATGGGAATGACAGCTGAGAATTTGGCAGAGAGAGATGGCATTTCAAGAGAGGACCAAGACCAGTTGGCATTGGAGAGCCACAATAAGGCTGAGGCGGCCATCAAGGCAGGCCGATTCAAGGATGAAATTGTTCCCATTGAAGTTTCTGGAAACAAGGGAAAAACATCAGTCTTTGCTCAGGATGAGCACCCGCGCTTCGGTCTAAGAATAGAGGATCTCAGCAAGCTCAAGCCGGTTTTCAAGGAAGACGGCACGGTTACCGCAGGGAACTCTTCCGGGATCAATGACGGCGCTGCCGCTGCCATCATCATGACCAGAAAGAGGGCAGAGGAACTGGGCCTGACCCCCGTGGCCCGGATCGTCGCCCACCACGTAGCCGGAGTTGAACCGCATCTAATGGGGTATGGACCAATTCCGGCCACCGAAAATGCGCTCAAAAAGGCGGGCATGAGTCTGAAGGATATTGAGCTGATTGAACTGAATGAAGCCTTTGCCGCTCAATATCTGGCGTGCGAAAGAAAAATGGAGCTCGATCGTACCATAACCAATGTGAATGGCAGCGGCATCAGCTTGGGACACCCTGTGGGATGTACTGGTCTGCGCATCGTGGTTTCTTTGCTGCACGAGATGATTCGCCGTGATCTGGAGGTTGGCCTGGCAACTCTTTGCGTCGGTGGGGGAATGGGAATGGCCACCATTGTTGCCCGCGATTGATGAGTTTCCGGATGTCGACTAGTGAAATCAATCCCACGGTAGTTTGAATGCTGAAAATCTCACAACAGCAATAGGCTGTTTCAATCCCAATTTAAGAAGTCAAACTCAAGACAACTTGAAAGCTAAACATCTCCATATTAGAAAGAGCCTACAATCAAAATCTTACCGTTGAACATGTGCTATTTTTCATTCTTTTGTAGTTGAAAAATATGTCATCTTAGATCTGCTTACGATTATATCGTCGGCCTTAGGGGCTCGTTTTTTATTGATCTAGTAAACATTCTAGATTATGGTAATTAAAGTAGTTTATTACCCGGACCAGGAGGTTTATTCAATGGCCAAAAGTTTAACACAAATGGCGGCTGATATTGTTTCTGCCCAGGCATCACACGTAACCATGTCTGCCGATGAGATGGATGCAGCTATCAAGAAAGTTTTTGAGACCTTGAGCTACATCAAAGGTCTCGAAGACAGGCCCGGCGAAGCGGTTGATGATGAACTTGCAAAGCTCCGTGCCAACCCAATGAAGTCCATCAAAAGGAATCACGTCGTAAACCTGGAAGACGGAAGCAAGTATAAGCAGCTTACAGCAAAAACACTCGCAAAATTCGACTTGACTGCCAAAGAATATCGCAAGAAATGGGGCTTCTCCGCCAGGCAACCACTGTCGGCCAAGTCACTTTCAGCTAAGAGAAGGAAATCAGCCAAAGCCCTCGGGCTGGCTGAAAAACTCGCTGCCGCACGTAAAGCCAAACGCAAGCCCGCAGTAAAGAAGAAAGCGGCGCCTGCAAGAAATAAGGCCGCTCCTAAGAAGAAGAGAGTCGTTAGAAGAAAAAAGAAGGCCTAACTCCGGCCGATGCTTCCAAGTAGTCTATAGCCTCTTGACTAAGCCGCCGTTTTTCTGATGCCAGACTGAACCTACTTACTCTATGGTCATCCGGTGCCGAAGGGTTCTGAAGTAAGTCCTGCTAAGTGATATCATATGGAACCCCGCTCCCTGACAGAGTAGGGAGACGGGGTTTTTTGCTGTGTTCTCGACAAGAACGCTCCGATACCCATAGAGTAGGCTATGGTGCAGTCGATCGGAGCACTGGAGCAGTGTGAAATCCCAAATTCCAAGTACCAAATTCCAATGAAATTCCAAATCCCAATATTCAAAGACAAAGGTTGGTTTGGAATTTAGAATTTTGGTGATTGTGATTTGTCTGGAATTTGTGATTTGTTATTTGGAATTTTTGGTTACTTTGACACTTTTTTGCCCCAGCTGACTCTCGCATCGAGAAAATACCAGCTCTGGAAGCAGGGCATCTGAACCTGGATTCTTTAATTACCTATGCGGCTTTCTTTAATTGGCATGGCAGGATCAGGTAAATCCTATTGGTCGGTGAAGCTTGCCGAGTTGGGTTTCTACCGTTTCTGCTGTGATGATTTGATTGCGGGGAGGCTTGCTTCTGAACTAAGACGAGCAGACGAAACGTCCATGGGGTTGGCCGAGTGGATGGGATTTCCTTACGAACCTGACTATAAGTCGCGGGAGGCCAAGTACCTAGCCAATGAAATAGACGTACTTAACGAAATTCTAGGGGACCTTGAAAATCGCGAACCGAGCCGCATGGAGAAAATAGTTATCGATACAACCGGCAGTGTCATCTACACGGGGCAAGAAACCTTAGGAAAGCTACTGCGGTTTACCACGGTAGTTCATCTGTCAACACCTCCCGAAGTGAAGGAGCGCATGCTGCAAGTATATGTAGCTCAGCCAAGACCCGTGTTATGGCGGGACTTGTTCGACAAAAAGCCAGCAGAAACCAACGAGGAAGCCCTGGCACGTTGCTATCCCAGGCTATTGTCTGCTAGAGAAAGTTTATATGAGAAATATGCCGACGTAGCAATCAGCTATTACGAACGACATCGAGATGGTTTTGGGGCAGTTGAGTTTTTAAGGGAGATCGAAGCAGCAAGCAAAAGCCAGTAAGCAGCAGGCAGCAAGCAGCAGGCAGCCCTTCGACCCAGCCTTCACTCGAGCTACGGCGGGCAAGCAGGCTGAGGGCTTGAAACAGGCAAAATAAAGTTAATAGTTATACGGGGAAAAAGATTCGGCGAATCAAGACGCTTTGCATACTCAGGGATGCTTCGAGGATACCCAATAACATGTAACATATAACTTATAACGTATAACTTATAACGTATAACATATAAGATTTAGCTCTCTATGGACCGCTTGTCTGAACAAACTCTAGACCGGCTCATGATGAGGCCTACTGAATGCTGCGATGAGCGGTATTCCATTCAAGATAAGATTGGGCTGGCACAAGACCTTCATGCCAAATGGGGAGATGTTTTACTGACCGATCCACATATAAAAGACCTGTTGGAGAAACTGGATAGGAGCATAGGAGCCAGCCGCAAGGTTATGCTGGACCTTAATATTGTCGAGACCTGCAAGCGCTGTGATGAAGAAGAGGGAGGAAGCTGCTGCGGCGCAGGCATGGAAAACAAGTTCGACACTATTCTTTTGCTCATCAATCTCCTCCTGGATGTTTCTTTGCCGACGCACCACCGCAGACCAGAGAGCTGCTACTTGTTGTCTGATAGGGGCTGCCTGTTGAAGGTTCGGCTGGTTCTGTGTGTGGACTTTCTGTGTCCAAAGATAATCAGTGCGCTGAGACGCGATGAGCTCATAAGGCTTCAGCAAATCTCCGGTGATGAACTGGTAACTGGTTTCATGCTCTATGATGCCATTAAGAAATTCATTAGACGATCTACAATACAAATCTAGCTTGAAGACTTTGTCCGTTTAAGAACGAATAATTACTGGATATCGGATGTAAGATTTGGGATGTGTGATGATAAATGCAATGTTCGTCCAGCATTTCATATCTCACATCTCAGATCTCACATCACACATCGCTTTTTTTGCGCCCTTAGCGGATTAAACCAGAATCACATCCAAAGTGAGATATGACCCAGAATCAACCACCAACACTCTCAAAGTCCCGCTTTCTTTCCGGACTGCAGTGTCCGCTGAGGTTGTGGCACCAGTGCTATAACCGAGAACTGGCTTCTGAAATTAGCCCGGCACAGCAAGCTATATTCGACGTTGGTCACGAGGTGGGAAAACTGGCAACTCGCCTCTTCCCCGAAGGAATACTCATCGAGGAAGATCACCTGCACCACGCCGAGGCGGTCAAATCTACGCTGGCAGCTATGCGGGATCCAGGCATACCGGCAATCTTCGAGGCAGCCTTTTTTCACGACGACGTGCGGATAAGGGTAGACATCCTGGAGAGGCAGAAAGATGGGGCCTGGAATCTAATTGAGGTCAAGTCAGCCACCTCAGTCAAGGACGTATATTTGCCGGACGTTGCTGTCCAATATGGTGTTCTGCAGGGATCAGGTTTGACCATAGACCGTGCTGGAATCCTCCATCTAAATAACCAGTATGTATACGACGGGGAGCGACTGGTACTTGAGATCCTTTTTAGTTTTTCAGACCTAAAGGAGGAAGTTCTTGATCAACAGGAAGCGCTTTCCTGGAAGCTTGCTGAGCTAAAGAAGATGTTGGCAGAAGCCAATCCGCAACAGATTTTGCCTTCCCGACACTGCCTGAACCCTTATACTTGTGAGTTTTGGGAGCACTGCACAGCTGAAATGCCCAAGTTTTGGGTCATGGGTCTGACAGGGATAAGAGAGGACAGACTGAATGAGTTGGCGGCATTGGGCATCGAAGACATCCGCAACATTCCGACGACCTTCCCGCTCACCGAGCTTCAGGAGCGTATAAGGACATGCGTTGTCAACCGGGAGGAGTATGTTGCTCCTGAGCTGATGGATGAGTTGATAAATTTGGAATATCCTGTTCATTTTCTTGACTTTGAAACGGTCAGCCCTGCCATCCCCCGCTACCCAAAAACCAAGCCTTACCAGACCATTCCCTTTCAGTGGTCAGATCACATTTTACTTGAAAACGGCGACCTGGAGCATTTCAGCTATCTGTGTACAGATGACATTGATCCACGGGACGACTTTGCCACAACCCTGCTGGAGACACTGGGTGAAACGGGCACCATCTTTACTTACTCAACTTACGAGAAGAGAATCGTAAGAGAGTTGGCGGCACACCTACCGCAGAAGAGCGAGCGGTTGCTTGCCACCTTGGATCGATATAAGGATCTACAGGCGTTGCTGAGAGGATATTTCTACAATCCCGCATTTCTTGGTTCATTTTCGTTAAAATCGGTGCTACCAGCTCTTGTCCCCACCATGGGTTACGCAGATCTGACCATTCAGGAGGGCACCCATGCGTCGCTTGAATACTTACGCATGCTAAATCCTGAGACGTCGCCAACGGAGAGGGAAAAGATTGAGAAAGCCTTGCTGGCCTATTGCAGCCATGACACCCTTGCCATGGCAAAGATTCGGGAGGAGCTACTCAAGCGGTTTTGATATCTACTCTTACTAACCACGGAGACACGGAGAGCACAGAGTCCGGTTTCTTTTTTGCCCGATCGGGAGACGGCGATCGGGCAAAAGATCGCAGCCCTCCGGGCACGATCTAGTAACCGGGTGGTTTCAAGTCAACGGTTGGCGTCGGCTAAAGAGCTTTCGCCGCAGGCGGAGGCTCTTTTCCCTGGCCGTCGTCTCCCGGCCAGGGAAAAATAACCCCCCTCTGTGTCCTCTGTGCCTCTGTGGTGAATTTTCAGGCAGGCTTTATTCCGAGCGAGGTAACTCGTCGCGTAAGGAACTTTAAATGGAATGTTCCGCGTTTTCAGCCTCCACTTCTAATCTTCGCCGGTATTCATAGCCGTCCCGTAATCTACTGTGTTCGACGGCATCTTTGAGAATCGACAGGAAGTGCTTTAGCTGAAAAGGCTTGCGGAGGTAAGCGTAAG
>CP070735.1:543684-556169 GCA_020347625.1 Deltaproteobacteria bacterium | reverse complement strand
ATACTGCCATAAAATGGCGCGAAAATGCCTCAACTAGCACGAACCCAGTCCCGCCTCGGCGGGACTGAGAGCGAACTACAATAAGATCAGATATCTTCCTTACATTTCGAAGACTCGCTGTAGCTGGCTGCAGGGAGCTTCAATTGCTCGTTGTGGAGTAGCCTTCCCCTATACCCCGCGTATGATATTCTTGGGGAAACTCCTCATTCCATATGAATGGACAGGCGGTGTCTGATTGGCGATAATGGGACAACTGCTGGAGTTGGGGGGATCTTTTCAGATGATTTTCATTGGCGGTATCGGCCCGAGGAAAAAACGACTTGACGACCGACCGCGCATCTGTTCTAACTGCGGCCTGAGCCAAGCATACCTCACTCGAATTGATGATTACCTCTCCCTCTTTTTCATACCGCTACTTCGCATCCGACAAGGCACGCCTATTATCCAGTGCGAAAGATGTGGTCATGTTACCGCCGAAAGCGGTGAAGTTTACACCCCCGGCACGGATCTAACCCTCCCCCGCTGCCTTCGATGCGGGGCAACCCTTAAGGAAGACTTTAGCTACTGCCCTTATTGCGGCGAAAGCAGATAGTTGTAAAAAGAATGCCACCGCCAATGTGGCGGTGGCAGTTTTTATATTATCCGCACTGCTGGAGTCTCTGAACGTTGAGCTGATTAACATTCAAAGGGCTCCAAATTCTGGCGCGCTTCCTCACAACAGTTCTCATCTTGCACACAGAGGATGCGATTATCCTCGGTGATAACCATACACAGGCAATTTTCTTCCATTAAGATCGCCCCCTTTCATGGGTATCTTCACGAAATTTTAAAACTTGCAACAATATAAGGCAGAATATCGCAGGCGCAAGTTCACCAGAGAAGATAAACAGAATGTCTGCCGCGTTGCAGCCAGAAACAAAAGCATAAAACGCTATACGATCTAACGGCGAGCTGAGCGGTACCTCCAGTAGACGCCACAATAGATTGCCACCGTGTAAAGCAACAGAATGACGCCTATCAAGTATTGAACCTCAATTGTCATATTTGGATAGATGATGGGAGCAATGTAGTGATCAATAAATCCTCCTGCGAAAGAGGGCTCCCCGGCACGCTGCCGCAACGTTTGCTCCAGGGGGGTCAATGGGCAATATGTTCCGGGCTTGAGCTCTATATAGAGAGCCCAAAACACTGCCGGCAGATGTACAAAAGCAATACGATGCCAGTAAAGTGCCAGAAGTCCGCCAGTGATCACCAGAAGGATGAAACCAAAATGCAGTAGCATCACCATATCGGCAAGAAAGCCGTACATGGAATGTCTCTTTATAACGTTGGTATGGCATTCATATCCCTGGCCCAAACAGGCTCAGGAAAAGATGAAGTAGTGGAAAGAGGTGTTCTTGGGTGAAATAGCGGCTCAGAACCTTCAGACGATCAGGACTCTTTTTAGCCCCGCACCCCCAATACGTTGCTCAACGACATGGTCGTGTCCCGCAGCCGCTCAGCAATCACCAGAGCCAGATTATACATGAACTTATAGGCAATGGTCATATTGCTTTGGGTTAGTTTGGCAAAATCGTCCCAACTCAGCTTGACTGCCTCAACTTCATCGATGGCCACCACCCAGGTGGATCGCCGGGCGCCATCTATGAAACCCAACTCCCCAAAAACCTGTCCGGGAAGACACTTAGTGATTGTCCCTGCGTCCTCTTTGATGGAAGGACCGCTCAGGGTGATTTGCACCCTCCCACTTTTGATAAAGTAGAGGTCTCGCCCACGGGCATCTTCAGCTACGATGACGTCTCCGGTCTGGAATTGCATGGATTTGGCAATCTTGGCTATTTCCTCGACCTCCACACCATCAAAATCTTTGCAGACCACTGAACCAGCCAAAAACTCGGCCACTTCATCCATGGCTACTCTCCCCTTTCAGATGCAGTACCCTGTTGACCTGAACTGACGCCGTCTTTCCTGGATCACATTACCACAACGCAGTTCATTTTACGATATTGTCGGGAAATCGCAGAACCCGGGGTTCCGGACCCAAGCAGGTTGGGACCGAGCCGCGGGCCTCTCCAATTTACTCAGCCCTTATACCACCCTTTCCATGGAGTAAGCATTTTTCGGGCCAAAATACGCGGATATTGATCTAGCAGAATTAATAATTATAGTTACACAAGAGCAGGATTCTGAATGATTCTGTCGTCATTAAGAGAAAAAATAGCCAAAAGGGAGGGCGAGAGCATGAAAAAATGGATTCTTATCGGCGGTACCGCTCTGGTAGTTATCATTATCGTCGTCTTGGTCGTAGGCATATCGAACTTGGGCCCCATCATTAAAAGAGCGGTCAACACCTACGGCCCCACCATCACCAAAACAGAAGTGCGGTTGTCGGGTGTGGGGATTTCCATATTATCCGGCGAGGCCAAGCTCAAAGGTTTTTATCTGGGCAACCCCAAAGGATTCAAGTCGCCGGAGGCCATGACGGTGGCTTCAATATTTGTGGATCTGGATGAGAAGTCCATAACCAGAGACCCCATTATTATCGACAAAATCGAGGTAGTTCGACCTGAGATCACCTACGAGAAGGCGGGTAGAACCGATAACTTCAAGACCATTCTAAATAATGTTGAAAGCAGCGTCCGTAAGGGCAGCGCTGCAAAGCAGCAGTCGGGCAAAAAGGATGAGGGTAAGAAACTCATAATCAAAAATTTCATCATAAAGGACGCTAAGGTAGATTTGTCCGTTTCAGCTGTCGGCGGGCAAAGTTTAAGTGCATCCGCATCACTTCAGGACATCCATCTAAAGAACATAGGCGAGAAAAGAGGCGGTGCATCCCCTGAGCAGGTGTTCAAAGAGGTCTTCGCTATACTTTACAAGGAGATGACATCTCCTGCCGTAACCGCTGCTCTGAACGAGCAATTAAAAGAACTCGGTTCCAGTGTCGAGATAGAAACGCCGGTTGGTAAGACTGATTTGGGCAGCGCCACCGATAAGGTCAAAGGGATGTTCGGCAAGTAGAGATGAAATGGGGCGCAATGCAGACGTGTTCAGTTGCGGGAGAGGTTTGCCAGTGCCAAATGCAGACAGCTTAAGACGGTGGCTGGCAACCTGGAAGGTGGAAAAAACAATTCATGCAACGGCCCCAAACGGCCAGTAGAATGAGTACAGCTCGAATATAGATAAGAATTTTGCGTTGCAGTGCTCACATATATAGTATTTGCTGCCGGGTAAAAACCGCATCCAAAAACTCCGTCTGATTCGCTGCCGGTCCATGCCCTTGCACTTGGGACAGGTTTTGCCGCTAATGAGTATCGCCATTTTCGCCCCTCCAGACGGCGGAGAGAGCCTGATTCCTTCGAGAAGCAATAAAGTACGACCGTAAGGCTCCCCTTACGGTCGCTTCTCCGGGATTGGTAGTGGTTTTTTACAAACCGGGCATTTCTTTTCTGTTGGCCTTATCATCAACGTCGCTTTGCACCCGGAGCATATGACCTTATCAAACTTTATACTCTTGTTTTCGTTCATCTTTTGTGAGTTTGCCAAGAGTTGGTCTCGAAATGCCAAAGCCTGAGTAAAATGGTTGTTCTGTAGAGCCGCATTTCATTAGCGGTCTAAACTGGCTTTACTGAACTCTTACTGGTGAATGGAACGGACGGTTAAAGATTTATTGCGGCCACTTCCTCTTCTGCGGTCCTTACCGGAACGCCGATCTTCGCCACTTCGAAGATCAATTATCCTCCACCCGGCTCTAACCCTTCGGTCCTCTCCGCTGGCCCCATCAGGGACGTGCCTGAATCTACGGTCGATACTCAGCCTGCGCTCCCCGCCGGAACGTCTTTCTTTACCGCTTCTACGTTCAACTTGAACTTCAGTCATTAAGAACTCCCAAACCTCTCCTTCAAACCCCATCAGACCGACTGAGCAGGATCGAAAATTTCTGTTGGTTAATATTGTTCAAAACTAAATAGGCACAAATCATACCAACCAAGTAATTCAGTATTTTACTATAATTATTAATTACTTAACTCAATAGTATTGAAGTAATCCTGGTGCCATATTGGGTAATCGACTGCAAAGATTTGGCAGAAAAATACCACTTTTAAGCGAAAATGGCACCAGTTAGATCTTACGACTGCAATCCCATTGGAGTGGCAAAAAGAATTGTCTAAGAGGTTCAAGAAAGATGTTGTTCAAAATCAAAGGGAATCGGGGCAAAAATCAACCACAACTATTTTGGCAAAATTCAGGTGTGCTATTTACCGCGTCTATTGCGGTGAGGGGATATGCAAAGCTTTAAACCGATTCGGTACGTAACCTCAATCTCAAACATCCGCGCTAGGCAGTAAGGTCAAGACGTAATCCCACTCATTCCTGAGAAATTCCCTATGCTCTTTCACCCAGGCTTCGCCCTTTTCTTCCACGATCTCTTGTAGCCACATTCTCAGAAATAATAGATCCTCCTTGTCTCCTGGAAGTTTTTCCCAGCCCAACAGTTCATAGGTTTTCTCCAGTGAAATTAGCATCAGTGGAATCCTCGTGCTATTTCCCCATTATCTATCAAATTTAACCGTTTGGTGCAATCCAATCACCGTTGATGATTATTCGCCGTCTGAGGCAATTATTCCAAATTATCAACCTCAAGCGATCGTAGGAGAAATTGGACACACAATAACCTCGCACCAAGCCGGAAAGATCGTCTACAACCTACCTAAACAAACCGTCGCTTTCTTTAGACGCAACTATAGCGAAAACTGTGCCAATCAAAAGCGGAATTTTAGACCGACGGCGAGCGTGTTGGATCCTCCGTCCTTTGCCACCGTCTCGAATCCAGTGGAGCGATGATGCAACCGAAAAATCCCGGCCCAGCGACTCTCTGGAGGACCGAGGGTGATCTCGGCAAACCAGAATACCAACCACTGCTGGCTCGATGAGTGGGTGGTCTCTTCCACCTTGGGTACCTCAGTTGCATATGACGGTCCAACGCCCCAGGCAACAGTTGTCGCCACCGTATGGCTCCAGGGAAACTTGTGCCAACGGCCAGCCACCGCAACGTTGAACTCCCAATGTTTCTGATCGCCGAAATACTTACCCACATTCCCTTCTACCTCCAGCGATAGCTTATCATCCAAGAAACGCTTGAAGGTCCAGGCAACCGCCCCAACCACAAGGTTCGAGTCCACAAAATCCACATTTGGTGAAATGGCGTGCGACGCGTCACCGTCGGTGACACGACCCCCGTATAGTGTTACAGCGAAGTCCTCAGCAGAGGCAGCCCCGAGCAGACTAATAAATAGGTAAACAGCTATGGTGGCACATGCTAGCTGCAAGCTCTTATTTCTTTTGGGCTTAGGCGAGGATCTCGCTTTTCGTTTGCGCATCGGATATCCGTCAGGATCAGCTTTCCGCGTTCGATTCTTAGATGATGGCGCAGGACAAAGCCGGAGGGCCCTTTATAGCCACTTAAGCTTTAGAAATCAATAGTAAGTAGCCTTTAAGACACTTTTTCAGCCGTGCTTTTTTCGAGAGGAATTATCTTGAAAACAAGGCAAGCCCCCCTGGCCATCCGCAAAAGGCCAGGAGGCAGAAAAGATAAATAAAGCAAAAGAGCCACCTTGACGGTGGCATATCTGACGATGGTGCCGAAGGGGAGATTCGAACTCCCACACCCTAACGGGCACTAGACCCTGAACCTAGCGCGTCTACCAGTTCCGCCACTTCGGCACGACAAAATGGTATTGCCAGTTGAAAAAAGTTAATGTATTCTTACACACTTTATTTGTCAAGTTGTAAAATCTTAACATTGAGCTCAAAGACAGCCAGTGGCTGGAGGTTCGCATCGTTTCAATGAAAATCATCGACGGCATTGACAATATCCATCAACCTTTTCGCAATCCGGTGCTCACCATAGGCAACTTCGATGGTGTACATATTGGACACCTTAGTCTTTTTCAACGCGTCAAAGAATTGGCTGCAACCTTCGAGGGCGAATCCGTAGTTATGACCTTCAATCCACACCCCATTAGGATATTTGACTCCTCCAATGGGCCGCCGCTCATTACTCCCCACGAACAAAAGGTACAACTCATCGAGGACGCCGGCATCGACGTTTTTGTCGTCGTCGAGTTCACCAGGGAATTTGCTCAAATAACCGCCCATGATTTTGTCCACGACATCATTCATAAGAAGATTGGGGCCCGGGCGGTTGTCGTCGGGCCGGATTACCGATTTGGCAATAAAAGAGAAGGAGATATCCCTTTCCTTAGCCAGATGGGCCGGAGACTGGACTTCGAGGTTCACGTGATTACGGATCTCACCGTTAATGGTAGAGAGGTGAGTTCCAGCACTATTCGGGAATTTGTAATGGCTGGTGATTTTAAGAAAGCCCGTAAAATGCTGGGGCGCGATTATCAGGTAGCCGGGCGAGTAATCCAAGGCCGTGACCGGGGTGGCCGTCTTCTGGGGTTCCCTACCGCCAACCTACAACTCATCGACGAACTCACCCCAAAACCGGGTGTATACGCTACTGAAGTTTTCATAGATGGCCAGCGCTATGACGGAGCCACCAACATAGGCTACAGTCCCACCTTCAAGAATGGAGCCTTTTCGGTGGAGACCCATATCCTGGACTTTAGTGAAGATATCTATGGAAAGATCATACAGGTGCGTTTCGTTGAGCGCCTCAGGGATGAGAAGACTTTTTCGGGACCGGAGGAGCTGTCCGCCCAGATAAGCAAAGACGTGCAACGGGCCAGGAAGGTTCTTGCACGGCACCGCACGAAGCTGTTGAGCACATCTAACGCTGCGAAGTGAGATGTGAGATTTTGGTAAAGCTCGTTTATAAATCCCTCATCGCAAATCACAGATAGATTTTTCTATAATTTCCAATTTATGTGGGTCGTCCGCTAGATTCCACCCTCCACTCCACCTGGCAAAACCCAGAGTTCTAATTAGCTACTTCTTATTTCACTTACTTGTGACCTGCCCTCCACCGGCACAAGGCTCAGCCTGTCCGCCATTGCCTCAACCAGAGGCCGCAGGGTGTCACCATTTAGTGCTGAGATGGGAATTGCTCCATTACGGTTGCACAGGTTCTGCACGTAATCTTCATCTTCTACCAGATCCATCTTATTGAAAACTCGCAGCATTGGAATGAGATGCAGGTCAAGCTTTCCCAGTGTTTCCTCCACTGCGTGTATGTGCTCCTCGAACATGGGATTGCTCAAATCGATCACATGAAGCAAAAGATCCGCATGCCGAAGTTCTTCCAGGGTGGCGCCGAATGCCTCCATCAGATCCTTGGGAAGGTCGCGAATGAACCCGACAGTATCGGTGATGATTGCTTCCTGATCGCGGGGAAACCTTAGCCTGCGGCTGGCGGGATCCAAGGTGGCAAAAAGCCGGTCCCCCACCTGTACCCTGCTATTGGTAAGGGCATTTAGCAGTGTGGACTTTCCAGCGTTGGTGTAGCCAACGATGGAGATGGTGGGAAGACCGGTGCGCAGCCGCAGTCCCCGCCGCTGTCCTCGTTGGCTCTTTATCTGAAGCAGTTGCTTCTCTAGTCGGCCAATTCGATCTCGAACCCGCCTCCGGTTGATTTCCAGTTTGGTCTCTCCAGGACCCCGACCGCCAATGCCGCCAGTGAGCCGGGACAATGCATCATCTTTAACCACCAGCCGCGGCAACATATACTTCAACTGAGCCATCTCCACCTGGATCTTACCTTCACGGCTCTTGGCGCGCTGTGCAAAAATGTCCAAAATGAGCTGAGTCCGATCGATAACTCGAAGCTCGCTAAAGTCGGTAATTGAACGAACCTGGGAGGGATTGAGATCCTGGTCAAAAATGATGAGATCCACCCCCAATTGCAAGGCTCGTAGCACCAAGTCGCTCAGTTTGCCGCGACCCAGGAGATACTTTGGATTTATCCTCTGTTGCCGCTGGATGATGCGGTCGGCAACTGCAATGCCCGATGAGCGAGCCAACTCTGACAACTCTGCCATCGATGCCTCGGCTTCCGCTCTGGGAGCGCTAGTTACACTTACCAGAATTGCCCGATCCTCGTCGCCTCTGACTTCCACCAAGGCTTGCTGCCGGGCAAACTCGTTTTCCAGAGACTGCACTAGCTGGAGGAAGTCAAATTTCTGTTCGTGCGCGGGGAGTGGATCCAAGAGAAGCCACCCCTTGCCGTTGACGTTCTCCGGCAGCAGGTGGGCCCCGAGTAAACGGTGAGCTCCACCATGCTTATCCACTTCCAGGACCACCATTAAATCAAACCGCAAGAAGACCAGATCCATCAGATCATCCTCGCTGATTGATTCGCCATTTAGATGGGTGTGTACGTAGCGCAAGCCGCGCAGACGCCCACGGTGGCCACGGGTAGGAGAAAGCTCAGGTATGAGTATGGAACGGTGGTCGCCCACAATGACCCGTTCGATCTCACCGCTACGGTTGATTAACAGTCCCAGCTGACGATTGATGTCAAATGAGAGTCTGGCAAGAGTGCGAGAGAGGTCAGGAGTGATGATCTCTCGGGGGGGCAGACGTCGCCGGTAAAGTTTCTGCAATCGTTTTATGGTGCCGGCCCCAAGGCCGGCGGTATTACCATAGACTTTTCGGATTGAAGTTCCTCCGCAAATTAACGGTACCGTGTGAAAATTGTAATCCGGTACGGAGGATTTTGCAAGCAAACTTGAAATGCTCGCTATTACTTTCTGCGATCTTCCACCCGTACAGCCTTACCTTGTGAGCGTGGTAAAGTGTTTGGCTGCACCAGTTCCACCTTCGGAGTGACGAGAAGTTCGTTGCGGAGTTCTCGAGTGATCTTGTTCTGGAGTTTTTTAAGGTGACGCATGTCCTCCTGGAAAATATCAGCCCGCATCTCCACCTGCAGTCGCATGGTGTCCATCTCGTCCACTCTTTCCAAAATAATCAGATAGTTTTGCCCCACTTCAGGGATTTCCATAAGTGCCTGTTCCACCTGAACCGGAAATATATTTACCCCTTTGATGATGAGCATGTCATCAGTTCTGCCTATAATCCGGTCCAAGCGACTGTGGACACGGCCACACCGGCATTTCCCCGGAAGAATTCGAGTGAGGTCATTGGTGCGGTAACGTATGATGGGCATGGCCTCACGGCTGAGTGTTGTTAACACCAACTCTCCCTCCTCCCCAGGGGGAAGGGGTTCCAGGGTATCAGGATCGATAATCTCCACCAGGAAAGCATCCTCCCAGATGTGCATACCTTCCTTTTCCGGACACTCGAAGGCCACCCCTGGTCCGTTCATCTCGGAAAGGCCGTAGGAATTGAAGGCCTCCACCCCAAAATATCGCTCCACTCGCTGCCGAATCTCCTCTGAATGTGGCTCGGCCCCCAGGAAGGCGATTCGTAGCTTCAAGTCGCGCCGTGGGTTCACACCCATGTCTTCCATAACCTGCATGAGCCGCATCGCGTAGCTGGGAATCAGATGGATCACGGTGGTGCCGAACTGTTGCATCAGCAGAATTTGGCGTTTGGTGTTGCCTGTACCTGAAGGGATAGTAAGAGTACCCAACCGCTCGCCACCGTAGTGAAAGCCCAGTCCTCCGGTGAAAAGCCCGTAGCCGGTAAGGTTCTGGAAAACATCGTCTTGTCGAACACCCGTCATATACATACACCGACTGACCAAGTCAGCCCAATTCTCAATGTCGCTCCGGCTGTGAAAGACCACTGTGGCCTGTCCCGAGGTCCCAGACGATGAATGCAGCCTGATGATCTCCTTCTGGTCAACACAGAGAAGACCATAGGGGAACTGATCCCGCAAATCTTCTTTGGTTGTATAAGGAAGTCGATGGACATCCGCAATCGTCTCGATGCGGTCAGGCTTAACTCCATTCTCGGCAAAGACCTTGCTGTAGTGGGGGGATTCAACCGCCTGAAATAGTGTCCGTCGCAATCGCCCCAACTGAAGCGCACTTAACGCTTCCGGCGACATGGTCTCCAAATCCTGGTTCCAGTACACTGCTATCTCTTCCTTTGCTCAGATAATCTTTCTTCAGTGTTATTACGGAGAGCACTAAAATGTATGATGCGCGATATGCGATGTGGGATATGGGATGGAAGATGAATACTGGATAATAGTGGTATCCGACATCTCACATCTCCCATCCATTGATTAACTTGGTTTCGGATTTCGAAATTCGGATTTAGGCTTTATCCATTTTCGAAATTTGGATCTTCTGGATTGAAACCTGTTACTCGCGAGATTACTGACAGGAAACCAGCAGCTTCTAGCCCATATCCTCAAATGCCAAATTTTCAAAACGGGTATATTGGGTGAGAAAGGTGAGTGTGGTCTTCCCTATTGGCCCGTTACGCTGCTTGCCAATGATGACCTCGGCCCGGCCCTGGTCGGGACTATCAGAATGATAGACTTCATCGCGGTAAATGAAAGCGATGACATCAGCATCTTGTTCTATGGCACCGGATTCGCGAAGGTCAGCAAGCTGGGGACGCTTGTCGTGTCGTTCCTCCACCCGACGGTTGAGCTGGGAGAGCGCCATGACTGGCACATCAAGCTCCTTGGCCAGTGCCTTGAGCGAGCCGGAAATCTCGGATATCTCTTGCTCCCGTCGCTCGCTGCCTTGAGACCCTCGCATGAGCTGTAGATAATCCACAACAATCAGTCCCAGATTCTGATCTCGCTTCAAACGACGAGACTTGGCCCGGAGCTCGAGCGCAGAGATGGCTGGAGTGTCGTCTATGAAGATCGGAGCCTCGCTGATCGTTCCTGCTGCCCGGGTAAGTCGTGGCCAGTCCCGCTCACTCAGAAAACCGCTACGCATCTTTTGAGAGTCCACCCTGGCTTCGGAACAGAGCAACCGCATACCCAGTTGTGCTTTGTTCATCTCCAGCGAGAAGATGCCCACGGGTATTTCGGCTTCAACCGCAGCGTTGCGGGCAATGTTGAGGGCAAGGGCGGTCTTACCCATGCTGGGACGGCCAGCAACAATTACCAGATCCGAAGGCTGCAAACCAGAAGTCAGCCGGTCCAGCTCTACGAATCCAGTTGGGACACCAGTGATCATTTCCCGACGTTCATAGAGCTGCTCGAGAGTCTTGATGTTTTGTTTGACGACGTCTTTGATGGGGAAGAAGGATGGGTTGATTCGGTCTTCACTAACTTGAAAAATGGCCCGCTCAGCCTTATCCAGAAGATCTTCTACCCTCAAACTGCTATCAAAACCGGTTGCCACGATTTCAGTAGCTCGGCTGATCAACGCCCGCGCCAACGACTTTTCTTTGACGATTCTGGCATAGTGGCTCGCATTGGCCGCAGAAGGGACCCTGTCCACCAGCGAAGCCAGATAGCTTGCGCCTCCCACTTCTTCAAGTTTTTTCTGAGATTTAAGGAGGTTGGTCAGGGTAACAAGGTCGCAGGGCTCGTTCCTCTCGAACAACTTGATCACAGCGCCAAAGATGGTGCGATGAGCTGCCCGGTAAAACTCCCCGCCGCCAAGAATTTCCAGGACGCTGGGTAAAACGTCGTTGTCAAGAAGAACGCCACCTAGAACCGACTGCTCGGCTTCAATGTTATTAGGAGGAACCCTGGTGGGTTCACCACCCTGCTCGTTCATGGCCTTCCCTAATCCTGCTAAAGCCTGTCCTTAGAATGATACCACAGGTTCATGGCTTTGCTTGGAAGGAATTTCCTTAAACCCTACTCTTCCTTGATTACCTGAATGGTGAGTTCGGCAGTCACGTCAGCGTGCACCCTAATGGGAACCTGATGATCACCCAAGGTCTTTATGGGTTCAACTAACTTTATTAGCTTGCGCTCAACAACCACACCTGCCTCTTCAAGAGCCTGCGAAATATCACTCACTGAAACAGAGCCGTACAGCTTGTCTTCCTCAACCACTTTGCGACTGAGGGTCAAGGTCAATCCATTGATCTTTCCAGCCAACCCCTCAGCTTCCTTGCGAACCAACTCCACCTTGCGCTGGATCAACCGGTGTTGGTGCTCGAGAGTTTTCAGATTCTTGCTGCTGGCAAGCACAGCTTTACCCTTGGGAATGAGGTAATTACGACCGTAACCAGGGGCCACCTGCACCGTGTCCCCCATTTTACCAAGTTTGGGAATGTCCTCTTTCAGGATTACTCTCATGGACAACAAACCTCCGTTCCGAGAACACCAGAATCACTGGCTTCTACCTTGCCGTCAAATTCATATCCATCTAATGGGCTGAGTCCTATTTTCCGTGATCAGCAAAAGACTTCGGAACTGCTTATAGAGAGGAACGGGACAAAATTAGCGCTGTGATGTAATGGACCGGAAGGACAGACAAAGCTCACGGCAAATCTTCTGCAGCATCTAAATTTCATCGCTAGTGCGGCTGAATGGTTGTATAGGGCATCAGGGCAATATGTCGAGCTCGCTTGATGGCCGTGGTGACCTCCCTTTGGTGCCGGGCACAGTTGCCAGAAATCCGCCGCGGAATGATCTT
>CP070735.1:533373-543584 GCA_020347625.1 Deltaproteobacteria bacterium | reverse complement strand
TTCTGTTGCAAGAGTCCCTTGGGTAAAGAGGAGAAGGTGCTCCAGATGCTCTCCGCGAAAATCGCCTGCCGTTATCAGCCGTTCAATTATGTGGCCAGTGGCATCATTGGCTGCAGCCGTAACCTCAAGTAGCCTTTCATCCTGTTCAAAGTGAAAAAGAACCAGCGCTTCCGCTTCTGCAGTGGTGATATCACCCTTGTGAATTTTAATATCCATAGGCAGCTCTCCTTAGTTGACGCAAAGCGCATAGAGCATAGCGCATGGAGTAGAAAAAGGTAAACAGTAAATGGTAAACGGTGAACGGTAAAGGGTGAAGGGGTGGAGAAATATCTCCCAATCCCTTTACCTTTCACCGTTTACCGTTCACCTTTCACCGTGTACCGTTGGCTCATTTCTTTTCTGAGGGGAAAAGTTCAAGCAGGACAGGGTCGAGCCGATAATCCGGATCCAGATTCCTAAGCTGCTTAACCGCAGCCCACGATTCCCCAACCTCATTTGCTTTCGCTGCTGCCACTGCCAGGCAATGCCAACTGTCTGGATCATCTGGTGCAAGAATTGTGGCCTTGCGGCATGAGATTATGGCGTCGTGGTAATACTCCTGCTTGTAGTAAGCCGTTCCAAGGGCCCGATGATTCTCTCCATAGCTGGGCTCTATGTCAACTGCCCGGTGGAAGGCTTGCTCTGCGCGGGAGTAGTCTTCCAATTCCATATAAGCCATCCCGAGGTTGTAGAAGAGGTCTCCTCTTTCCAGACCCAGGTCGAAAGCCTTCAGGTATTCCACCGCCTCATCATCGTGGACCCCAAGCTGACCGTAGGCATAGCCCAGGTGATAGTGAGCCAGTGCGTTGCCTGGATCTTGAGCGAGCACCTTCAAGTGCTGCTCGATCGCCTCCTCGAAATAACCCTGTCTGAGCGGCACGTCAGCATATTCTGGACATATCCAACGATCGTCTTCATCGTATTGCCGCGGCTGCTTTAGACTTTGACAGCCCGAAGATATCAGAGTGAAAAAGTTGAGCAAAAGCGCCAGCACCAGTAAAAAAGTGCCGATACCTTCACCGGGTTTCATTTTCTACCCCCCGTAATGATTTCAGATTGGCATTAGTCTAATTCATAAAATCCAAAATCTGCAATCGGTAAAATACTGCAAGGTTAGTGCCGAGATGTTATCCATTGACAGGGGATTTGAGCCCGTCTAGTATCAGCAATCGCGCGCCTCTCGCCGAGCCCGTCATTCCGGACGAGTCCGCTATGCGGACGAGATCCGGAATCCAGTAAAAGATCAATACACCCAGACTCTTTCTGGATCCCGGCTCGCATCCCGCTTTGCGGGACTTGGCCGGGATGACGAATCATGCTAAGACCCCTAAAGGGAAAAAAGATTTCTTGAGGAGCTAAATTAATAGGCCTATTTTACAATTCATAATTCCTGAATTCCTTAATTATCCAATTTCTTTGTGGAGGTTCGACAGTGAAACAATTCTTTTATCCTAAAAGCGTGGCAGTTGTTGGTGTCTCGGCCTCCCCCACAAATCTGGCCCGGGCCATTGTCTACCATCTCGAGGAGTTTAACTATACAGGTAAGGTTTACCTTGTGGGCCCTAGAGGCGGCTCTTACATGGGCCACAAAATCTACCCCACCATCTTGGATATCCCAGACCCAGTAGATCTTGCCGCCGTCCTCACCCCGGCGGTCACTTTGCCTGAAATCATGGAATCCTGCGGCCAGAAAGGCATTAAGCGAGTGGTAATCGAATCTGCCGGTTTCAGCGAACTGGGCGATGAGCGTAAAGGCCTGGAAGAACAAGTGATCGCCGCTGCCCGCAAGCACTCCATTCGTTTTATAGGTCCTAACTGTATCGGCGTCATCAATAAAGAAACGGGGCTTGCGGTCCCTTTTATGCCGTTTCGCGATAACTTTCATCTCGGTCCCTTATCCATCATCTCCCAGAGCGGCGGGGTGGGAGGGGCTATGCTGAACACCCTCGCGGGGGAGCATCTGGGCTTTAACAAGTTTGCCTCCATAGGGAACAAATTGGACACCGATGAAAACGACCTACTGGAATATCTTCTGGAAGACCCAGGCACAGAGGCCATCTTTCTTTACCTGGAAGGGATTGCCAACGGCCGTCGCCTCATGGAACTCGCCTTCCGCTCCAGCAAACCCATTCTCCTGCACAACTCCAATACCAGCGAAGCAAGCACCCATATTGCCCGGTCTCATTCTGGTTCGCTCTCCGCCGCCGAGGAGGTGGTCGATGCGGCATGTCACCAGTGTGGTATTCAGCGGGTCAGAGACACCTGCTCCACTATCCGAGCTATCAAAGCGCACAGTCTACCTCCCATGCGCGGTAGTCGCCTCGCCGTTGTCTCTCGCTCCGGTGGTCACGCCGTAATTGCCGCCGATGCAGCCGCCAAGTATGGCTTTATCCTGCAGCCTTTTCCCGAGGATTTCCTCCGCATGGTGGAAAAGCACCTTCGTGCCGGAGTTATCCGTCTGGGCAATCCCATGGACTTAGGGGATTTGTTCGATTTTGAAGTGTTTCGCCAGATCGTCAGCGACACCTTGGCCCGCGGCGACATCGACGGAATGCTGGTGGTGGTCAATTACAACGGGATCTTCTTTGAGGATGACAGTCGTAGTTTGGTGAGTTCCATTAAGGAGACGAGCATACAAGCACAAAAGCCCGTAGCCCTTTGCGTGGTTACCACCGAAGAAGAATGGAGGCTCAATCGGCTCAATCATCCAAACTTTCCCATGTTTACAGAGCCGGAGGAGGCGGCCCAAGCGTTAAGTATTTCCAGAGATTTCTTCAGCCGTCGACTCACTACCTTTGCCGAAGCCGAGACCTTTGCGGTTGATAAAAAGGGGGTTGAGACTATTTTGGCCGCAGCTAAGGATCGAAAAGCCCGCCAGCTTACCACGGCCGAGGCCTTTCAGATTCTTTCTCATTATGGAATTCCCTCGGCGGACTGGGCCCTAGCTAAAGGTGCTACAGAGGCCTCATCCCAGGCGGCATCACTGGGTTTTCCCATAGCCATGAAGGTAATGGGGGAGGGTTTTGTTCACAAGTCGGACGTGGGAGGAGTATTACTCGACCTCAAAACGGATGTTGAGATCCGGGATGCATATGAACATTTGGCAAATTTGATCGAGAAAACTGAGCCCGGAGCCGGGGAGAGCATTGTGCTGTTACAAGAGATGGTTCCTGGCGGACATGAAGTCTTTGTGGGAGCCAAACAGGATCCCGTCTTTGGTCCCGTGGTTCTCTCTGGGCTCGGTGGCGTGTACGTAGAAATCTTCGGTGATGTGGCTATTAGAGTTGCTCCAGTGGCGGCGGCCGAGGCTCACGAGATGTTTGCTGGAATTCGGGGTGGAAAACTTTTGCAGGGGGTACGAGGCCAGCCGCCAGCCGACCTCGATACACTCATACAAGTTACTCAGCGTATCTCACAACTTATTTGCGATTTTCCTCAGATTTTAGAGTTGGACGTCAATCCCCTGAAAGTCTTTAGAGCTGGCCAGGGATGTCTGGCAGTGGATTGCCGGATGATCATAGCGGAAGATGACTAGGCACTAAGCACTAGGCACCAGGCACATTTCTCACCTCTCATTGCGCACTTACCGTCGCACATTGAGGAGCAAGCACCTTAACATAACTTTGTCTTAATGAATAATGCGAAATGAAAACTGCTAGTCGACTTTGCGCAGAATCAGATCGTCACCTTGCCGGAGAATCTGGAATACATCGCCCTCTTTGAAGCCCAGATTTTCCAAAAGGAGTGAGCGGGTCAGGGTAATGCTACCGCTCTGCCCAATACTCCTGCGGTATCCCGTGTCAGTAACTTTGGCAGAACTCTTCACCTTTGTTTTGGGGAGGCCAAATTGTGGGATCTCTCCAAGCTGACGGAGACCTCTCACGTAAAGGTCCTGCACCTGACTCTTCATCTTGATCCCAAAGATACGCTGGACTTCTTCCAGGGATTTCCCCTTCTGCACCTCCATGGCAACCGTCTTTGGGTCAATAGGAGGGTTGCTGCCCGTCGCCATCAATATTTCCTCCATCAAGAGAGATAGTTTGGCAGTATTGTTGGAAAATAAACCAAGAACGCGTCTCGAGGTGGGTAAATACAGTCCGCTTTTCTTGCTTGATATATTGTACTGGTATTTACTGTGATGTCAATGCTGTAAAATCTAAGCCCGCATTATTCACGAAACGCTGCAGCGAGACCATAGAGATGGCCGTGCAACCGGGTAATCCCGCGGAATCACGCGAAAGGACGGTCATATCTGCGGTCGCAGTAACCGTTTTGTGGACAATGCGGGCTGACTCTTTTTTGTTACAGCAAAATCTGCTATGGTTGACCGGTAGTGCCAAAACCAGAACTAACAGTTTCAATAGAGGTTTTTAAAGGGATTCAGCCCGGTATAGCAAAGTAAAGAAGCCAGGCTGTAGGCCTAGAAAACCTAAAACATCCTCTATTTTATGAGGCTGACCAACTTCAAGCCCAGGGGGAGAACTTGGCATGATTTATCTATCAGCTTCCTGTCGCCCTCAAAAACTTTTTAAGCTGGTGCTGGTTGTATCTATTTGCTTTCTGGCAGCATGTGTCAAGCAGCGGACCAAACAAGAGGCCAGTTATGAGCAACTGCAGCAGACTCTAGCAAAGCGTGAAGCCTCTCTTAAAAAAATGGAGGACCAGATCGCGAAAATGCAGTTGCGGTTGTTGGAAAAAGACGCGCAAATGATCGCCCAGCAGAAATTGTTGGATGAGGCTATCCAGGAGGTGGTCAGGGCCAAGGCAAAGTTTCGCAGCCTGGAAAGTAAGGCCGAGGCAGCCTCGGAAATTGCTGAGGCTGAAATTGCCGTAAAAGCCCTAAAGGTCCAGTTGGCCGGCCAGAAAGACGATCCAGACCTCGTCAAGGCTGAACAACTCTTGAAGATGGGTACCCGGGAGTTCAAACAAGAAAACTACGGGGGCGCCCTCTACCTCACCAGTCAGGCCAAAGGTCACATCAAGGCAGGCCAGTTGCGACTTGCAAGTAGAGGCAACATAACGCCCCTGGAGGGTGAGGTTCTGTTTGCCCAACCGCTGCCGCTCAAGGTCATGCGAACGAGTAATCTCAGGGAGCAGCCCGATATCGAAAGCAATATTCTCACAACACTGGAGGCAGGCACGCCGCTTATTGGTTATTCGTACATGGGCGAGTGGGTGCGAGTGATTGGTGAGGATGGCACCCAGGGATGGATCTATCAGACGCTGATCGGCGGTCGTTGAAGCAACCCTTAGAACAGTCTTCGTTTACTTTGCGCTCCGCCTTTTTTTCCTCTTTTTTTGGCCGACAAGAACCACCTGGTCGCGACCGAGTTCTTTGGCTTTATAAAGGGCCTCATCAGCGTTTTTAATGATAACCTCGGGGTCTTCACCGTGTTTGGGGTATGAAGCGACACCCACGCTAATCGTGACCACTATGGGCTCGGAGTCGCTCCCAAATGATTCTTCAGCAACCCGACTCCGAATCCTCTCTGCCGCCTGCACTCCATCCTTAGGCCCAATCTCCGGCAGTATGACGATGAATTCCTCCCCACCATAGCGCGCAACATAATCGCAGCTTCGAATAGACTCACTGAAAACTGAGCCAAGCCTGCTGAGTACTTCGTCACCCGCCAAGTGGCCGTAAGTGTCGTTGTATTTTTTGAAATGATCAATATCGATAATCAGCAAGGCAAACTCGTGCTCATGCCGCTCGGAGCGTGCCACCTCTTTGCCTAGAGTCTCCATCAAATGTTTACGGTTATACAGTCCTGTAAGACTGTCGGTTATGGAGAGTTCGTGGAGTGCCTTGTTCTTCTTGCGTAGTTTGTCGTTGATCGCATCTAATTGTTCTCGCCCATGGCGCAATCTTGCTACCATGTCGTTGAAAACCTCAGTAAGGTAACCCACCTCATTGCTACTGAGAACGGGAAGATCAACATCCAGATCCCCCGCGGCCACCTTTGAAGCACCCTTTGTCAACTGGCCCAACGGACGTACCATGCTGAGGCTGAGAAGATAGGCGCCAAGGCCGATGAACAGCAGCAGACCTACCACCAATGCCAACGTCAGATTACGAAGTCGGACAATCTGAGCATACGCTTTTGCTCTCTCCTTTTCGGCCACAACTCCCCAATAAAGCTCTGACATCCTTTTGAGGGCCCCCACCACCGGCTCGCCCTGGTAACTGTCATATCTTTGAGGTTCTCCTTCTTTGTAAAAAAGCTCTTGCGTTGTAACTCCCGACAGTTTTTTTTCTAAAAACTTCCCTGAAATGGGTTGGGAACTGATGAGCAAAACCCCGTCCTTGGTGATTAGATAGAGCTCGCCAATTTCACCCTGGGCATATCTTTCTAGAATTTTGCTTATTGTTTGAAAGTTGATCTTTGCGACAAGAACGCCTAGTAAGCGCTCGCCGGCCGTCCTTATGGGTTGCGTAACAACCACAACCCCCGCTTTCAAGGTTTCGTCCCAATAGGCTTTGCCAATAGTATGCTTGTTGGCTTGTGCCCTATTGAGCCATTTTTTTGGTAACTTCACGGTTGTGGTTAGATCTGTGCTGGTCGCCACCATTTTGCCCTGCAGATCCAGGAGCATTAGTTCTTGGTAGTCGACAATCTTTTCACGTACGGACCCCAAGTAGTCCTTGAGTCGCCGCAGCGCCACAACGTTTTCAATGTGCGTGCTGCCCGATCGCAAAGTCTTTTCAAGATTCTCCAAGACCACGTACGAGCTCGAAAAGACCCGCACATCATACAGTCGGTCTTTCAGCCACAGATCAAGTTCACGGGAAGCTTGGGAGGTGACGACTTTCAGTTCCTGTTTGATCTTTTCGTTCAAGAACCTTCTATTTTGGAGATAGGAAAGCCAGCCCATGCTCACCGAAGGGATAATGGTGGCGAGAAGAGCGAAAACAATGATCTTGGTCTTTATGCTGTTCAGGCGTGAGACTTCGAGAAATTTGGTCGTGGTTTGTTGATCAGAAGTCAAGATGAGGCTCTCCTCAAGGCAACAAGCAACGTAATCCTAGGGCATTAACCTGAAAAGTGAGACAACTGACGGATAGCCCAAACATAATCCTGGAATAATGGATAAAAAGTGACCAGGTATTGACCTTCGGGACAGCCACCCCCCTTTTGACAAATGCAGCTGAAACGAGTCAATGGCTTGAGACTTGTCCTCATTATGCACCGGAAAGAAACTCACTGAGCTTCTTATTATCAGCGTCTGCCATGCCGACATATTTTATGCCCACCAGAATCATCTTTTTTTCAGTCATGGCAGGCTTTACACGATGGATGATTCCCAGGCTGCGAATCTCTCCCCATCTCTCTGGAAGCTCAATTTCCAAGCGGACTTCACTCTCGACGTGGAATGCATCCGCAGACAACGCCGGTACCGCTACCACAATCCCTGTGGTAGAAAGATCCACTGAAACAGCCTCCCACGAGCTGGGTTTTACCTTGCCCGTGGGCGTGGTTTTGGGCAACACTACGAGCTTTATTGGGAGTCGTATTTTTCCGCGGGAATCAGCCCTCGGATCTTTCTTTTCCACCTCGGCACGCTTTTTCTCGGTGCTCCCCATTCGTTTTTCGTAGTATTCCAACAACACCTTCTTGACCGTGGGGTGCGCTTTGACCACCTTCCGCATATTGTTGTAACTGAGTTCAATGACTACACTCGTATCTATCGCGGCCACCGAACCCGAACGGGGTTTGCCGGTTAAGAATGACATCTCGCCGAAAAACTGGCTCGCCCCTAAAGCAGCAAGTTCTAGTTCCTCACCGTGATGATCCCTAGTGAACACCCTGACCCAGCCCTCTAAAATGACGTAGATCGAACGACCGGGATCCCCTTCCCGGATGATGACCTCCCCTGCATCGAAAACGTGAAGGGTTGCGGTATCAGCCAGTTCCTTGCGATCATTCTCATCCAGAGGGGCGAAGAAAGGAATTGCGGCAACAGCATCCTGGAGTCTTTCCGACCAAGGTTTTGTCTCCTCACCTTTTTCTTCTTCCTTTACTTCTTCCCCCATATCAAAACCTGACGTATGCTGCTCTTTGGCGGCTGCTGTAAGGATTTCCACCGTCTCAAAGAGTTGATCGCTTCCCTCAACGAAATCTTTTTCAATAAAGCGAAAAGTAACCCCTCCGATTCGAAATGTATCCCCAGACTTGAGAATAGCTCTCTCCACGCGTTTACCACCGCAAATGATGCCATTGGCGCTGCCCAAATCCTCTACAGTCCAGACCCCGTCGACGAAGTTCACCTTGGCGTGGTTCCTCGAGGTAGTTGGATCTGGAAGGGTAATGGTATTATCTGCACTGCGGCCGATGGTCGTCGGTCCAAACAATGGATAGATGGTTTTCTGCATGGATCCTATTTCAAAAGCGAGGTAGCACTTTTTCATGGACATATTCCCATGGGGCTGCAGCTGGTCAGAATGTTACCGCTTTTCATTTTATTTATGCCTAATCAGGCACTTATGGGTGATGCATATGGCAAAAATCATACCCATCCCACCAACAAGAGGGTACAATCTTGTCATTTGCCGGATCCTGCACGGCGAATCATTTTGCTAAAAACGGTTTTGGCCTGATTTGGTAGGCCCCCCGCAGTGTCATAACTTCACTGCAGGTTTTGAAAATTTATGCACATTTCTTGCCAAATTCAGCAGAATAGGTCTGGCGCTACAGCCATGACAATATTTGATCAAAGACTAACGACAGAGGCGGTTAAGATTCGAAATCCAAAGCACGAAGCAAATTGAGGAATTAAGGAATTAGGGAATTGAGGAATTCGCAATCATGAAAACTTAGCGGACAGCCATCTAGATAATTCCTGAATCCTTAAATTCCTGAATCCCTAAATTCCTGAATTCCTTAATCTCTGCGATCTCGTATTTCGAATTTGGCTCTGGACCATTTCTCTGTGTCTCCTTGGTTACTAAATAGCGGAATGTTGCAAGGTGAACTCATTAGTGGCATGATAGCGGCTCAACCGCTCAGTTGATGAAGGTCCAGCAAAGAGGTCCGTAGCAATTCATTGGTTGTCTAACCCGGGTTAAACCATAATCTGACATCCTAAGAGGCATGCATGTCAAAGAAGATCGGAAGAAACGATCCTTGTCCTTGCGGAAGTGGCCTAAAATACAAGAAATGTTGCCTTGGAAATCTGCGGAAGAAGAGTTCAGACCCTCAAAACATCAAAAGCCTCTACGCCCAAAAATACAACATTCGTCTCAAGGAGAAAACGGACATTAAAGGGATCAAGAGAGCCGGACGTCTAGTCGTAGATACGCTCCAATTGGTGGAGGCTGAGATCAAACCCGGTATAACCACTGAGGCGATTAATACCCTGGTTCACGAATTTACCATTGCACAGGGTGCCATCCCGGCCCCCTTAAATTACCGGAATTTTCCCAAAAGCGCTTGTGTCTCCGTCAATGAAGTCATATGTCATGGCATCCCTGGAGAGCGGATTTTGCAGGACGGCGATATAGTGAATGTTGACGTGACCTCCATCTTGAATGGATATTATGCCGATGCCAACAAGACCTTTTTTGTGGGAAAGCCCGGCCCCGACGCCCAAAAGATTGTCATGGTAGCCCGCAAGAGCCTTAAAGTCGGCTTGGCCATGGTGAACCCCGGAAATACCGTAGGGGACATCGGTTGGGCCATCCAAAGATATGCTGAAGGTCAAGGCTGCTCGGTGGTCAGAGAGTTTACAGGACATGGTATTGGCTTTGATTTTCATGAGCCCCCACAGGTTCCTCATTTCGGCTCTAGAGGCGAAGGCATTGCTTTAGTTCCGGGCATGGTCTTCACCATCGAACCTATGATTAATCTGGGGAATAAAGAACTTCGCATTTTAGAAGATAATTGGACCGCTATAACCCTGGACGGCTCCCTTTCTGCCCAGTTCGAACAAACGGTTCTAGTCACTGAGAACGGTTATGAAAGCCTGACACCGTACGATTTGTAACCATATATAAGCCAAATTGTTCTCGAGCAGTTGTGCCTGCTTTACGCATGAGTCTTTAAAGTAATGGAGGGACCAGAAATTCCAAATCACAAATTACAAATTCCAAACAAATCACAATGACCAATCCGCCTGCGGCGGACCAAACCGACCTTTGTCTTTGGATATTGGAATTTGGGATTTATTTGGAATTT
>CP070735.1:525891-533273 GCA_020347625.1 Deltaproteobacteria bacterium | reverse complement strand
TTTTATTGAACATCTACCAAGTCCACCTGCTGATTTTTGGCATGATGTGGGAACTCTGTGGTACTTTCGTAAATTCATCAAATAGATGTGGAGGAAAGCCTTGCAAAAGATTTTACAGATTCTCATTGAACTCCAAGAAATCGAGAAAAAGGTTCGGGCTCTTGTTGAGCAGAAAGCGCGCACTCCAAGACAGATTGCGGCATTGAAGGAAGAAGAACAGCAAGCAGAGGCACGGCTGTTGCAGCAGCAGGAAATGCTGGAGTCCGCACTGAAGTTGCGGCGGCAATTGGAGCGAGAGGTGGAGGACCTGGAGGTTCGTGAAGCCAGGAGTAAGCAGAAATTGCTTGAAGTGAAAAGCAATAAAGAGTATCAGGCCACACTCAAAGAAATTGATGACATTCAAGCGCTGGTTCGAGGACGAGAGGATAAGATCATCGAACAGATGGAGTCGATCGAGAGTTTACAGAGACAGATTCAAGAGCAGGAACATCTCTTGACAGAGGCTCGCCAAAGAATGGAACAAGAGGGAGCACAGCTTGAAAAGGAAGCTGAAAAGGCGGATGCGATGATTGCAAATCTCAAGGAGCAGAAGGAACAGCTGAAACCGCAGATTCCTGCAGATTATCTCAAAAAATATCAA
Source organism: Deltaproteobacteria bacterium (assembly GCA_020347625.1). Classification (GTDB taxonomy): domain Bacteria; phylum Desulfobacterota; class Syntrophobacteria; order BM002; family BM002; genus BM002. The sequence continues at coordinate 532,633 of CP070735.1, read as the reverse complement.
TTTCTCAGGGCCAATAGGGCCGGTGTCGCAATTGCTCCGGTGAACAAAGGTACCTGTCAGGTCTGCCACATGAACCTGCCTCCCCAAATGGTTATCGATTTGCAGAAGAATAAAGAGATGATGCACTGTCCCAGTTGCCAGCGGATCATCTACTTGGAAGGTCATGAGGCTTACCAGTTGTCGTCCCAGGGCTTGGGGGAGCAAAAGTAAATGGCCACGCAAAGCACGGTCGATCGTCAACTCGTAAGCCGTGTCCTCGAATTGTTGGGCGAACGTTTGCCGGATGACCTGGTTCGGGCAGAGTTCCCCGAGTTGAGTCGGAATGAGCTTCGCCATCTCTTGAACGTGCTTGCCGAACATGTGCGTTCCTGTCAGGAGTGGGCAGAGTATGCTGACATGGGGCATGAACGACGCCATTCGAGGGGAACGGCTGCGTCTCTTTACTGCGACGGAGCTTCAAGGGGTAATCCGGGACCCTCGGGGACCGGCGTGTTACTTTTGAGTCCAAATGACAGAAAGGTCCTTGAACTGAGCCGTTTCATTGACGATGCAACAAATAACGAGGCGGAGTACCAGGCTCTGATAAGAGGATTGCAGGCGGCTGAGGATCTTGGTTTTAAAAATCTCCAGATATTCTCGGACTCGGAGCTCGTAGTGAAGCAGGTGCGTGGCGAGTATCGGGTGAAAAATCCTCGATTGCAGAAGCTATTTCGAGAAGTAATGTCCAGATTGCAGCGATTCGATGATTATGCTATTGTCCAAGTAGGCCGTGAGCACAATAAGCAGGCGGATCGATTGGCCAATGACGCCATTGATCGAGGTCTGCGAGGGGGAGAAAGAGAAACATACCGCTTGACGTAGAGAGAATAGAGTAGGTCAAATGATCGCTGTCCCGTTCTTCCCCTTCCCGGGGTAAACGGGGGAGAGGAAAGTCCGAGCTCCGCAGGGCAGGGTGCTGGGTAACGCCCAGTCCCGGTGACGGGAAGGAAAGTGCCACAGAAAACAAACCGCCCCGGGAAATAGCTTGTTTCCCGGGGTAAGGGTGAAACGGTGAGGTAAGAGCTCACCAGCTCCGGTGGTGACACCGGAGGCTCGGTAAACCCCACCCGGAGCAAGACCAAGTAGGAGAGCGTTGAGGACGGCCCGTTCGAGCTCTCGGGTAGGTCGCTTGAGACCCCGAGCAATCGTGGTCCTAGATGAATGATCATTGTCCTTTGGGGAGTGATCTCCCAAGGAAACAGAACTCGGCTTACGACCTGCTCTATTCTCCCTTTTTTTGTTTTTTGAGGATCACCCTGACCGCATTTGTCCCTATTGTCCCCAAACCATACTGTCGTTATGCGTGTTGTTGCCATAATCCCTGCTGCCGGTGAAGGTCGGCGCATGGGTACAGAAGTTGAAAAGCAGTTCCTGTACCTGAGGGGGGTACCCATCCTCGCGCACACGCTTAAGGTGTTTGAGCGGAGCCCCGAGGTGGACAGCATCGTCCTGGTTGTTGCAGGGCAACAACGGCAAGCCCTTGATGAGAAAGTTCTCGGACCCTATCCTTGTAATAAAATCTTGCAGATAGTGGACGGTGGCCGGGAGCGCCAAGAGAGTGTGGCTCTCGGCCTGGAAGCGGTTCCACCTGAGTATGAGATGGTGGTGGTGCATGATGGTGTCAGACCATTGCTCAGCTCTGAACTATTGGCCTCGGTGCTTAAATCAGCACAATCCCATGGCGCGGCACTTGCGGCTGTACCAGTTCGTGATACAGTGAAACGGGGGAGGGATGGAATTGTGGCTGGAACCCTGGAACGGGAAACCATATGGCTGGCGCAAACACCGCAGGTTTTTCGAACCAGCCTTCTCCGGCGTGCCTATGAGGAAGCTACTCGCGCAAATATAACCGTTACTGATGATGCTGCATTGGTGGAGCGTCTCGGAGTTCCGGTCCACCTGGTCCCCGGCTCTCCGGACAACATCAAGGTGACGACTCCGAGCGATCTTGTCATTGCTGAGGCACTGCTGGCGCAGAGAGAGAATATCGACGTATAACGTATAACGTATAACTAATAACTAATAACGTTTATCCATCAACCATTAACTTTGAGTGTCACTGCATGATTCGAGTCGGCTTTGGATACGATGCGCACCGCTTGGTACCTGAGAGGCCTCTAATTATCGGTGGCGTGGATATTCCACATGATCGTGGCTTGCAAGGTCACTCTGATGCTGATGTCCTGCTCCATGCTGTATGCGATGCCCTGCTCGGTGCGGCTGCCCTGGGAGATTTGGGGTGTCACTTCCCTGATACTGATCCTGAGTTCGAGGGCGTGTCCAGTATCGTTCTACTCAGGCGGGTTGGGAAGATGATAAGAGAGGCTGGTTTCGAGCTACAGAACCTGGACAGTACCGTGGTGGTCCAATCACCTAAGCTGGCGCCGTACATGGACACCATGATAGCCAACATCGCTGATGCTTTAGGGGTGGGAACTCATCAGGTGAGTGTCAAGGCCACGACTACCGAAGGTATGGGGTTTACCGGCAGGGGCGAGGGAATTGCTGCCTATGCCCTGGCTGGACTGCTGGAAGTGAAAAAGAGAAAATAATCAAAGGAACTTGGAGCATGTCCATTCGGATATACAACACGCTGAGCGGCAAAAAGGAACCTTTTGAGCCGTTGCAGCCCGACCGGGTTCACATGTACGTTTGCGGCATTACCGCCTATGACCTTTGCCATGTTGGCCATGCCCGTTCGGCAATCGTCTTCGACGTGATCTACCGATACCTGATCCACCGTGGTTTTGATGTGGTTTTTGTCAGAAATTTCACCGACATCGATGACAAGATTATCAAGCGAGCCCAGGAGGAATCCACTGACCCACTGTTGATTGCCGAGCGTTATATCGAAGCCTTCTATGAAGACATGGATCGGTTGGGGGTCGCACGGCCGACATATGAACCCCGGGCAACCCAGTTTATCCCAGAAATGATCGCTTTGGCTGAGACGCTTATAGAAAAGGAGTATGCCTATCAGGTGGACGGCAATGTATATTTTGCCGTAGAGAAATTCAGCGACTACGGGAAACTTTCCAAACGCAAGCTGGATGATATGATAGCCGGCGCTCGTGTTGCCATTGAGGAAAATAAACGGAATCCTATGGATTTTGCCCTATGGAAGGCGAGCAAACCGGATGAACCGGCATGGCCCAGCCCCTGGGGGCAGGGTCGCCCGGGCTGGCATATTGAGTGTTCAGCTATGAGCAGCAAATATCTGGGAAGAAGTTTCGACATCCACGGCGGGGGAAAAGACCTTATTTTTCCGCACCACGAAAACGAGATCGCCCAATCAGAGGCGGCACACGGGATTAATTTTGCCAAGTACTGGGTCCACAATGGTTTTGTAAACATAGAACAGGAAAAAATGTCCAAGTCATTGGGAAACTTCTTCACCATCCGGGAGGTGTTGGAGCGTTATCAACCTGAGGTTTTGCGGATATTTCTCCTGTCGAGTCATTATCGGAGTCCCGTTGATTTCTCCAGGGAGAGCATGGCGGAGGCGGAGCGCGGCTTGGAACGGCTGTATCAGACGGTTGGTCAGGTTGAGGAACGCGTCGGTCTTGTTACTGAGAAAGACGTCCTGCCTGCGGGAGAAGGATCTGAATTCAAAGAGCTGAGAGATCTAATCGAGGATGCATCTGGTCGGTTCCAAGAGGAGATGGACGACGATTTTAACACTGCAGCTGCATTGGGGCACTTGTTCGAGCTTAGCCGGGCCCTCAATCGATTTCAGGACGGTCTAAGCGGGAAACCCGAGCCGGCAGAGCAAGACCTCCTTGCCCAGGGTGTACACCGCTTGCGTGAGTGCGCGGCCGTTCTCGGGCTTTTGCAGCAGTCTCCCAAGGATTTTTTCAGAGAACACAACCGTCTGTTCCTGGCGGCCATGGATCTCAAAGAGGAAGAAGTTGAAAAGCTGGTTGCTGAGAGAACTCAAGCACGTAAGGATAAAAATTGGGCCCGAGCAGATGAGATAAGGGATACACTAGCGGCCATGTCCATCATTTTGGAGGATAGACCTGACGGCACTCGCTGGCGGGTTAAATCGTAAGTCGGATAGCACGGGGCAGGGGATAAAGGGTACGCGGAATAGCGTTTGCCTTTTAGTTTTCACTCTTAGGATAACAGGCAGGGTCAAGCAAAGACCCTGCCTGTTTTTTGCCCTGAACTGGTAGCATATATGGTTTGTATATGTAATCATGCGATCCCATGGCACCAGGAATTACCTTTTTGTTTTCGGGAGTTGTTTTTGGACTCAGTGGGGGTCTAACGCCCGGCCCACTTCTGACATTGGTGATTTCCGAAACGCTCAAACATGACGTCAAAGAAGGCATCAAAGTAGCCATCGCACCTCTTCTGACGGATCTTCCAATTGTATTAATCACCATAGTTGTCCTTTCCCGCCTAGAAAACATCTTGCCACTACTGGGCGTAGTTTCTTTACTGGGCAGCGCATTTCTTACTTATCTCGCCTATGAAAGCATCTCGTTCAAAGGGGTTGATATCGATCTGGAGCAGGAAAGACCCCAATCAATGAGAAAAGGCGTCATCGTAAACTTCTTGAACCCGAGCCCCTACATGTTCTGGTTCACAATTGGCGCACCATTGGTTCTGAAAGCTCTGAATATCGGGGTATTCTCAGCGTTTCTTTTTGTTTTCGGTTTCTACGTGTTTCTCGTGGGTTCGAAAGTGGTGGTAGCTGTTGTGGTCGGAAAATCGCGGTTTTTTCTGAAAAGCAGAAATTACATTTACACCGTCAGATTCTTGGGAATCATACTGTTGGTTTTTGCCGGTCTCTTCTTGAAAGATAGTTTGGAGCTCTTTGGAGTGATCTGATGTCTTGTCTTTCTTGCTCTATGTACAATGGCTAATGCTTGCCGCTTGCTTTTGTTTGCTGGGCTTTTTCGATCTTGGCCCATGTATCCCGCAAAGTCACCGTCCGGTTGAATACCAGAGTTTCATCGGAAGAGTCCGGATCGACGCAGAAGTATCCCAACCGTTCAAACTGATATCGGCTTCCTGATGCCGCGCCCGTTAGACTTGGCTCAACCTTGCAAGACTTCAGGGTTTCCATAGAGTTTGGATTCAAATTGACCTCGAAGTCAGAGCCATCCTCCTCGTCTTCCGGGTCCGGTTTTATAAAAAGGTGATCGTACAAGCGCACCTCTGCCTCGAGGGCGTGGGCCGCCGACACCCAGTGCAACGTTCCCCTAACTTTGCGCCCGTCTGGAGACCAGCCGCCCCTTGTCTCGGGGTCGTAGGTGCAATGCAGTTCCACCACGTCGCCGGTTTTTTCATCCTTAACCACGTCGGCACAGGTGATGTAATAGCCGTAGCGTAGCCGGACCTCACGACCGGGAGCCAGACGAAACCATTTCTTGGGTGGGTCCTCCCGAAAATCATCTCGCTCGATGTAGAGGACCCGTGAAAAAGGAACCATCCGTTTACCCATGGCGGGATCCTCGGGATTGTTTATGGCTTCCAACTCTTCCACCTTATCTTCCGGGTAGTTGTCGATGACCACCCGAAGTGGGCGCAAAACGGACATAACGCGGGGGGCCCTTTTATTCAAATCTTCGCGGATATAGTATTCTAGAAGTCTTATGTCGACCGTGCTGTCCTTCTTTGCCACGCCGATACGCTCACAAAAGTCTCGAATGGACTTAGGCGTGTAGCCGCGTCTTCGGAACCCAGATATTGTCGGCATACGTGGGTCGTCCCAAGCCCTGACATGACCATTTTTAACCAAGCGCAGGAGTTTACGCTTGCTCATCACAGTGTGGGTCAGGTTCAAGCGCGCGAATTCTATCTGTTGTGGACGATAGACGTCCAACTGTTCCAGGAACCAGTTATAGAGGGGGCGGTGATCTTCGAATTCCAGGGTACAGATGGAATGCGTGATCCCTTCAATGGAATCGCAGAGGCCGTGGGCCCAGTCATACATGGGGTAAATGCACCAGTCGTTGCCCGTGCGATGATGCTCAGCATGAAGAATTCGGTACATGACCGGATCCCGCATGTTCAGATTGCCTGAGGCCATATCGATTTTTGCCCGGAGCACGTGGGTGCCGTCCTCGAATTCCCCTGCCCGCATGCGCTTAAATAGATCCAGGTTTTCCTCAACCGGACGGTTTCGATGGGGGCTTTCTCTACCTGGCTTGGTCAAGGTGCCGCGGTACTCTTTGATTTCCTCAGCACTCAGGCTGTCAACATACGCTTTCCCCTCTTGAACTAGTTGCACAGCGTATTGATACAGCTGCTCAAAATAGTCAGAAGCGTAATAGAGACGGTCTTCCCAATCAAATCCCAGCCAGCGAACGTCCTCTTTTATGGATTCCACATATTCCACTTCCTCCTTTGTGGGGTTGGTATCGTCAAACCGCAAGTTACAAAGACCGCCATACTCATCAGCGAGTCCAAAATTCAGACAGATTGACTTGGCGTGTCCAATATGTAGGTAACCATTGGGCTCGGGGGGGAATCTGGTCATGACTCTACCGTCATATTTATTGGTCTCTAAGTCTTCCTCGATGATTCTTCTGATGAAGTGCAAGGAGGGAGCAGGATCGATGGTAGTCATAATCGCGGCTCCTTTCGCGTTCGTAATATATTTTTTGATATAACCAACCAACGCATTATATTGTTCAACAGAAGACTATTCAATGGGTAATAGGTGGAGCGGTGAAAGGTGAAGGGTTGACGG
>CP070735.1:516927-525791 GCA_020347625.1 Deltaproteobacteria bacterium | reverse complement strand
GAATTCGGGAGTCAGTTTCGAAGCAGACTGCAGCATTGCCCTGGTGATCTTTTCACGTCCCACTTCCAAAGGACGACTCACTTCCTCCGCTTCTTTCTGAGCGTAGCCAGTATCGCTTGTCTGCGCACCCACTGCACCCGCCCAGCCTTCGCTGCGAACCAGTTCCACCAGGTCGTTTTCGGAAACGGCGTCCCGGACCACAGAGTCGATAATACCATCCAGTCGTGAAAGTGCAGTGGTCTTGGTGGTCACCCGGGTCAGAAAAAGCAGCGGATCACTGATGCGCCAGCGAGCAGTAGTGTCCACCCAGATGAGCTTCTTGTCCTTGGTAGGGATCTGGTTGGGGCTACCATCCCAATTAAGAAGTCGCTTCTCAAACCGATTCACCGCCTGAATGAAGGGTATCTTGAAGTTAAGACCGGCATCCTTGACAGGCTCACCCACAGGCCTACCAAACTGGGTGATTACCACCTGCTCGCCTTCCCTAACTACATAGAACGCACCGGATAAGACCACGACTGCCAGCGCAATCGCCACGAGCAGTATTGGCAGTACTCTACTTTTCATTTTACTTTCCTCGCTCTTTCTGGAGATCGAGCAGGGGAACTAGTCCCTTCTGGTCTGCGTCAATCACGTATATTTCACCCACCCTGTTAAGTAGTTGGTCCATGCTCTCCAGGTAAAGGCGTCTTTTTGTAACATTTTTGGCCTGGCGATATTCCTTGAGCACGTTTAGAAACCGATCCGCCTCTCCTTGAGCCTGGTTCACCCGTTCCAAGGCGTAGCCTTCAGCCTTTGATATGGTCTGCAAGGCACTACCTTTGGCCTTGGGGATCTCCCGATTATAGGCGGCCTGCGCCTGGTTGATCTTCGCCTCTCTTTCCTGTTCAGCCTCGTTCACTTCATTGAAGGCAGGCTCGACCGGCCCAGGCGGAGTCACATTCTGCATCTTGACATTGACCACCTGGATACCGGTGCGATAGGAATCCAGAACCTTTTGCATTTCCACTTTAACTCTGTCAGCGATCTCGGCACGTCCTACTGTAAGGACGAAGTCAAAAAGCCGGTTTCCAACCACCCGGCGCATGACCGATTCTGACATATCTCGGATGGCACTATTCACATCTTTTACCTGAAAGAGAAAATCCTTTGGATCCCCGATCTTGTACTGTACGGTCCATTGGAGATCGACGACATTTAGATCGCCACTCAGCATGAGAGACTCTTCTTCGTAGCCACGCTCGGTAAAGCGTGAGCGTACGCCGGCTTCTATGGTCCGGTAGCCGAACTCCATCTGGAAATTGCGACCCGTCTTGACCTTGCGCACCGTCTCAATACCGAAAGGCAGCTTGAAATGCAGGCCCGGACCGGTTACCCGCACATAGCGACCGAAACGCTGAATCACACCAGTCTCTTCTGGGGCTACGGTATAGACGCTAGCATAACCTCCGACAGCAACAAGCAAGACGATAAGGATAAGCCACAAGGAGCCTCCCAGACGAAACTTGCCGCGAAACTGCTCTCGAAACTTCTTGAATACTTCTTCGAAATCCTTTATGCCTCCCGGACCTCGGCCAGGTGGTCCCTTCCAGTCCATAGGACTCATTTAATCACCTCACGTTATAGTGAATATCTTCTTAGGGCCTCAGCCCTGGTGCAAAGAATAGGATAAAAAGCAAAATCCTGTTGATAAAACAAAGATCTCGCACCTATGTCTACTACATTTAATGATATGCATCTATAGCCCATTCTGCAAGCAACAGTTTTTGTCTTACCAATGTTTCGTACGTCGGAGACAGCAATAAACTTCATCTCAATCGCTCCTCGCGATGCCTTCTTTCTCTCAAGTGCGTCAGCAAATATGCAAGACCAACAAAGAACACAGCAAAAGCGGCCACAGCCAGAATGCCACCGTCTGGATAAAAAAGCTTTACGATCAAGAAGGCAAACAGAATGCCCAACCCCATCCGCATTAAGAAAATTGAACCTACGTTCATATCGAGCAACCTACCTCACGAATCCTTTGGGAATAAGCTTTTGCTTTAGCTGGAATACGACTAGTAAAGGTTGTTAGCCTATCACTTTTCCATGGACAGAGCAAGGTAAACGGCGGCAATGGTAAAGCGAAGAGAATGGGGCCGTAAAGGTGGTAAGCAAATAGCGTCGGGCCAAGCTCTGAGATGAAAACCCAACCTCCGATGAACTGAACTTCATCCCCATCTGTGGCCAAACCATCTCATCTCTGTTCAACCGGTGAGAGCAACTAAAATGGCAGTAAATCAAGGTATATATCCGTAATCACTGGCCTTGCTATTTCACCCGTTTTCGGTTATGTTAACTGGAGGTATTTGGCTCGCTGGAGAGAGATAGTTGATGTGTGATGTGCGATGAGGCATCCCCCTTGTCCTCCATCCGTCTCTCATCCCAAATCTCACATCTCATATCCCAAATCATAAATTGGCTCCTTAATAGAGGGAGGTTGATCATGTTGGAAATAAATGACCTCTGGGTAGACGTCAAGGGTACGGAAGTACTCAAAGGCGTCAACTTAACTATCCCCAGTGGAGAAACCCACATCCTTTTTGGCAAGAATGGTTCGGGCAAATCCTCACTGCTCATGACGATCATGGGTTTCAGTCGCTACAAGGTGCGACAAGGACGAATTTCTTTCAAAGGAGAGGATATTACGAAAATGCCCATCAACGAGCGGTCCAAAATGGGCATTGGCTTAGCTTTCCAAAGACCACCGAGCATCCGTGGTGTGAAGACCCGGGATGTTTTCAGTATTTGCAACAACGACAGCGAATCGTGCGATATGCTGGCAGAGAAATTCGAGTTTTCCGAACTGCTGGAACGTGAACTGAATGTGGGTTTTTCAGGCGGAGAGATGAAGAAATCCGAAATACTGCAATTACTTCTCCAGGACCCCGAGCTGGTGATGCTGGATGAGCCTGAGTCCGGCGTTGACCTGGAAAACCTGGAGATCCTCGGTAAGGCAATAAACAAGCTTCTGGAAAAATATCTATGGCGCAAACGGGGTAAATCCGGCCTAGTCATTTCCCACTTGGGTTTTATTCTCAACTACATTGAAGCAGACTCTGGCTACGTGCTCATGGACGGCCGCATCCACTGCTCAGGCAATCCGCGAGAACTGTTCAAAGGCATTCAGCGACACGGATACCGGGAGTGCATCGAATGTCAGAGATAAGGAAAAATCGCGCCGAGAGTGCCAAGAACAAGAAAGCCGCATTTGGCACAGATGTGGATCTGCTTCAATTCCAACTTCCCGCAGAAGATGCTGCTGATGACCTAGATCTGGAAGCACTCACCCACGAGGATCGAAAACAAATCATTCAATCAGGGGTCGATCTCGAAGATGCAGATAGGTCGGGTACTTTTGTGCAAGCCGATCACCGGATTGTCCATTGTGCGGCTAAGCAGCGTGGCCTGGAAGTACTTCCCATGGCCAAGGCCTTGGAGCAGCATCGTTGGCTCGAAGAGTTTTACTGGCAAGCTGTGCAGGTGGACGCCGACAAATACACCGCTCAGGCCGAATTGCATTTTCAGAATGGCTATTTCATCAGGGCCCTGGCAGGACAGCGGGTAACGACCCCCATTCAGGCCTGTCTTTATATGAGGCACGATAAGACTGCTCAGAATGTCCATAATATTGTGATCGCTGAAGAGGGTTCTGAACTCAATATCATTACCGGTTGCACCACCGCCCCTCGTCTGCAATCAGGCCTCCACATTGGTATCTCTGAGTTCTATGTCAGGCGTGGAGCCAAGCTCACCTTCACAATGATCCACGATTGGGCTGAAGAGGTAATGGTGCGGCCGCGCTCTGGCATAGTGGTGGAGGAGGATGGTTTGTTCCTTTCTAACTACGTGAGCCTCAAACCGGTGCGATCGCTGCAAATGTACCCCACTGTTCGTCTTACAGGTCCCGGAGCCGTGGCGCGTTTCCATTCCATTCTAGTGGCTCCGCCGGGTTGTGAACTTGACACCGGCGCCCGGGTAGTGCTGGAAGCCTCCCACACCAGAGCCGAGATCATCTCGCGGACCATCACAACGGGGGGCACGATCAAGGCAAGAGGACATCTCATTGGATTGCAGCCGGATGTAAAGGCCCACCTGGAATGTCACGGGCTCATCCTCTCTGACCAAGGTGTGATCCATGCCATTCCTGAACTGGAGGGACATAAATCGGGAGCAGAAATGTCGCACGAGGCGGCGGTAGGCAAGATTGCTGAAGAGGAGATCGAATATCTCATGGCCCGAGGGCTCACCGAAGAAGAGGCCACCGCCACCATAGTCAGGGGGTTTCTCAATGTCCAGATAGAGGGATTACCCCCGGAGCTACAGGCGGAGGTGGACCGAGCCATCGAGGAAAGTGAAAAGAGTATGCTCTAAAGAAGCTGTCAGCCTTCAGCGTTCAGCTATCAGCTTAGGAGGGGTCAGAAGTCAGGTAAATTCCGGTACAAGGTATAAGGCACAAGGTACAAGGGCTAAACATTTTAAGATTCGTATTTTGAAAATCGATACTATTAGCGCTAACTACTGGCTACTCAGAAATTGCCCGATGAACTTATCTCAACTCCCCAGCCTCTTTATGATAACATCCAACCATGAATCCTTATCGTATCCTTCTTCCTTACTTTCGGCGTAATCTCCGCAACCTCGCCATCGGGATCGGTGCACTGCTACTAGTTGACATCTTGCAGTTGTTTATTCCCCGCGTGATCAAATGGGCTGTGGATGATCTCACCAGCTATCAGGCTAGCAGCTCAAATTTACTCAAATATTCCGGGATGGTACTGGCCCTGGCCCTGGGCATTGTTGCCTTTCGCTTCGTCTGGAGACGTTGCCTTTTTGGCCATTCCCGCAAGATCGAAGAGGCTCTCAGGAACAGGCTGTTTGCCCATCTACAAACACTCTCCTTTTCTTACTTCGACCGCACGGATACCGGTGATCTTATGGCCCATGCCACCAATGACATCCAAGCCGTGCAACTGGCTACCGGCATGGGATTGGTGGCCCTCACAGACACCATCGTCTTGGGAACTGCAGCAATTGGTTTCATGCTTTACATTCATCCCACGCTCACCCTCATAGCCCTTCTGCCTATGCCGTTCATTGCTCTTTTTGCCAGCACCATAAGCAAAATTTTCTATGAGCGCTTTAGAAGGGTTCAAGCCTCTTTCTCCCGGTTGACCGAGCGAGCCAGGGAGAATCTCGCTGGCATTCGGGCCATTAAGGCTTACACCCAGGAAGTCTCTGAAACTAACCGCTTCGATGGAACCGGTCGGGAATATATTGCCGAAAATCTCAGAATGGTTAGAATCGGCGGCCTTTTCTCCCCCATGAGCCTTCTGTTTACCAACCTTAGCATGGCACTGGTCCTTGTTGTCGGTGGTCGGCTTACCATCCTTAACGCTATTACCACTGGTGACTTTGTCGCCTTCAACAGCTATCTGCTCCTCCTTACTTGGCCAATGATGGCCCTTGGTTGGATGATCAATCTGTTCCAGCGGGGTTCAGCCTCGCTCGGCCGAATTCAAGCGATTCTGGACACTACTTCCGAGGTTGTGGATGGTTCAGAGGTAGAGCAAAAGGTCCCCACCCATGGATCTATCGAAAGCCGCGGTGTCACTTTTACCTACCCGGGTTCAACCGTACCGGCCCTGGAGGATATCAATTTAAACATTGAACCTGGACAGTTAGTCGGGATTGTTGGTCGCACTGGTGCTGGGAAAAGTACTCTATGTCAGCTTTTCCCGCGCCTCTATGAGATTTCCCCAGGACAAATCTATCTAGATGGAGAGGAGATTCATCGCTGGTCCCTCGCACAATTACGACATGCCATCGCCTATGTCCCGCAGGATCCTTTTGTCTTTGCGGATACGGTTCGAGCCAACATCTGTTTCGGAAAGCCGGACGCTAGTACAGACGAGATGATAAAAGTGGCGGAAGCGGCCCACCTGCTCGAAGAAATCCTTGCCCTGCCCCAAGAGTTCGAGACCCTTTTGGGCGAGCGCGGTGTTACCCTCTCTGGTGGACAGAAGCAACGTCTTACCCTGGCCAGGGCGCTGTTGCTATCCACACCTTTGCTGATTCTCGACGACTGTTTCTCTTCAGTAGACCTCGAAACTGAGTTGGACATTTTGTCCAATCTCAGACGTCACTTCAAAGGCAGAACCACACTCATAGCCTCACACCGTCTAGAGGCCATGCGAGCCGCGGATGTGATATTCGTGCTGGACGGGGGCCGGTTAAGAGAGCGGGGAACTCACGACCAACTCCTGGAAGAAGATGGCATCTACGCAACATTGTTCCGCCGTCAGAAGCTGGAAGAAGAGTTATACGGAGAGGTAAGAGCAGGAGAAAGCTGACAGCGAGCAGCGGGCAGCAGGCAGTAAGCACTAGGGACTAGGCACCAGGCACCAGGCACTAGGCAGTAAGCACTAGGCACTGGGCGTGCGGAATGACACGGAGAGACGGCGACGCACTGACGCGGCGAGCCAAGTAACAAGGAACCAACTTTAGACATTTTAGGCACTCGCTATGCACGGCAATTACGGGTATTTCGAAGAAGACAAGCTGGGAAAGCCCTACGATTGGCCTCTGTGGAAACGGTTGGCCGGCTATGGCCGCCCTTACCTCAAGGTGATTGGTTACAGTGCTGTTCTCATACTAATGATCACCCTCTTTGATCTTGCCCTGCCCTATTTGCTCAAGGTGGGAATAGACAGATACATTTTACCTTCTGCCCGGCATGTAAGGGTGCCGAAATCCCCGCCCGAGCCACCACTCACGCGCTTTCTGAATCAGGTTCGTGGAAAGTTACACCTGGACCAGGAACCTGGCCACTTCTTTATCTCTGTAAGAACATTGACTGATGTGGATCCTCGCCTGCTTCGCTGGCTTGAAGACAAAGGTGTCATCACCCCTCATCGTTTCTATTTTGCCGCAATCCAGACCACTGAGCAGAGAAAAGTGGTAAACAGCCACCCTCACCTATTTCACATTTCAAATGGGACGGTTTTCATTGATTATCGAGATCTCGCCAAGTTGTCCCGTGGTGAAATTTTGAGCTTGCGTCAGCACGACATCAGCAGCCTTTACAGCTTGGGATTGATCTTTCTAGCACTGCTCCTATTGAGCGCCATCTGTACCTTCGGCCAAAATCTGCTAATGGTTTACGCTGGTCAGCACATGATGCATGATCTGCGGATGCGTTTGTTCGGCCATCTGCAAAAAATGTCTCTTTCCTTTTTCGACCGCAATCCACTGGGACGGCTCGTCACTCGTATTACCAACGACATACAAAACTTGGACGAAATGTTCAGCTCAGTGGTAATGACACTTCTGAAAGATGTGGTGCTACTATTCGGCATTCTCGTTATTCTCTTTCATCTTCGTTGGGATCTCACCCTGGTAACCCTCACCGTTCTTCCACTCATTGCGGTGCTCTTCCACGTTTTTGGGGTTCAGGTCCGCCACGCCTTCCGCATGATTAGAGCGAAGCTTGCCCAAATCAATTCCACCCTCAACGAATATCTCTCTGGCATCCGGGTAATTCAGATTTTCCGTCAGGAAAGAGAAACTTTGCGCCGTTTTGAGAACCTGAACCACAGTTACTATCTCGCCACCCTCAGACAAATAATACTTCAGGCCATTTTCTTCCCATGCATCGAGCTGCTTGCCACAACTACCATCGCTCTACTGCTCTGGTACGGTGGTCGCCAGGTTTTACAAGACAGTCTTAGTTTGGGTGCTCTGGTGGTCTTTATCTCCTATCTGCGCATGTTTTTTGGACCCATCAGGGATGTCTCACAGAAGTACAGCATTATGCAGTCCGCTATGGCTTCAGCTGAGCGTATCTTTCTGCTTCTTGATAACGAAGAACAAGAAACGCACTCTCAGACTGCAGTTAGACCTTCCGCAGTCAGGGGTGACATTGAGTTCCAGCAAGTAAGCTTTGCTTATCGTCCAGGTGAGCCGGTGTTGAAAGACATCTCATTCCGGGTTAAGGCGGGCGAAACGCTAGCAATTGTTGGGGTGACCGGTGCTGGGAAAACCACGCTCATCAGTCTTCTGGAAAGATTTCGCCAGCCTCAAGAGGGAAAGGTTCTTCTTGATGGACGCGACATAAATGATCTGGATCTCTCCTGGCTCAGGACGCAGGTGGGACTGATCATGCAAGATGTCTTTCTCTTCGCCGGTAGTTTGAGAGAGAATATAGCCCTGGATCAAGACCTACCTCTCGATGAACTGGAACAGATTGCTCGGATGGCTCATTTGGAAGACCTGATTTCCCGGCTGCCCGGTCAACTCGAATCGGCAGTGCATGAGGGCGGCGCGACTCTCTCTACCGGACAGCGCCAACTTGTCGCTATCGCACGAGCTATGGCATACGATCCTAAAGTACTCATCCTGGATGAGGCCACGGCCAACATAGACAGTGAAACAGAGTACTTGATTCAACAGGCCCTCAAACGTCTTCTCCATGGCCGCACCACTCTGGTTATCGCCCATAGGCTTTCTACCATCCGTGAGGCAGATCGCCTTCTGGTTTTGCATCACGGCCGAGTTGTAGAGCACGGCACTCATGAGGATCTCTTGTCCCGCCGACATTTTTATTACCGGCTGCACCAACTGCAGTTTGCCAACCGAATAGTGGACAAGATCTGACCTCGAGCTTGCAGCAAGATAACCAGTTCGTCCCTCCTTGAAATCGATGAAGGCACGTCTTATTTTTCAAAGCACCCTCGATTAGCATCGGTCGCCGAGACAGCGCGGTGAGGGATGAGATTTTTTTCTCCCAAGCTGTTCGAAAGAGGTTCACATGAAAACCAAAGTAT
>CP070735.1:513569-516827 GCA_020347625.1 Deltaproteobacteria bacterium | reverse complement strand
GCACCACTTGAATCATACTGGCCGTATTCCCATTCTTCCTCGGACTGCAGTTGAAAGCCACCACTCGCATCATTTACCTCCTTAACATTTTGTAGGGACGTTGGTAGGTTTTGAAGGTTTTGACCTACACGTCTCGCTTAGGCGGCTCTTTCAATCATCGACCTTGGGAGCAAAACCTTCAAAACCTACCAACGTCCCCTTGTTGATACTTGCCTGTGTATCGTTATGTCTCTATATTTGGGAAGAATGAATTGTCCGAATGACTATAACATATTTCGGCAGGTGCAAGGGCATGACGCGAGAACAGAATATTCTGCTCGACGGGCTGAAGATGGTTAGCCAGATATTCTGGGGGCCGAGTGGCGATAGATGTGTAGAGATGGTGGAAGAGGACTATCTCGTCCGTTTGGAGGAGTTGACCGCCGTTATTGATGAAAAATCAAGAGGAAATCTGCGTCAAATCCTTTCCGTTATCAGAAGCTTCAAGGACGGCGATTCTCTTTGCGAATATCTGGAGCCAGCGTATGTCCGGCTGTTCATTAGTGCCAAGGAAGGTATTCCCGCCCCACTCTACGAGTCCTGCTATGAATATGAGAATGCCCCCTTGATGGGCAAGCCTGCAAGTGCAATGAAAGAGCGCTTTGAGGCCAAGGGTCTGTCCATAGCAGACGAGATCCTGGAACCGCCCGATCACGTTTCCATAGAATTGGAGTATCTATACTTCCTTTTGGGAAAAGGCTGGAACGACAAAGACGAAGCTTATATCACAGAAGCCTCGGCATTTGCCTCTGACGTGATGCTCCCGTGGGTGTCTAAGCTTTCCAAAAGGTTAGCCTCCGAAAAAGAGTGTCGATTTTATCCCCTCTCTGCAACAGTTCTTATGGGAATCCTGACCATCTTAGGGGACGTTGGTAGGTTTTGAAGGTTTTGACCCCAAGTTCTATGATTCAAAGGACCGCTTAGGCAAGAACCGTCGGGTAAAACCTTCAAAACCTACCAACGTCCCCTACTAAAAAAGCCCCATTCCCCTTGGAATTTCTGGGGAATGGGGCTTGTTAGTTAAATCAGATTCTAGGTGTGATTACGGAGTCGGCGCGACCTCGTAGGATCCGTCCTTTTTAATGGTAATCTCGGCCTCTACGTAATAGACGTCCTTGATTTCCGGTCTCAAGTCCTTGACCATGTAGTAGGCTTCGCCGCTTCTGGCTCCCGTGCCACAAACAAAGACGATTGGTTTATCAGTTGGCAGGGACTTCATTTTTGCTTCCAACTGATCAACAGGAATATTAACCGCTGTTTTGAAAGCACCGGTCTTAAATTCATCGGGGTCGCGAACATCAACCAAAAGAACGCTCTTCGGGTCTTTGTCTATGATCTTCTTGAAGGATTGAATATCGATGCTTCCTTCTTCTTTCCCCGGTGTGATTTTAACCGTGGTAGGGGTTGTGCCGGCATAAGTTTTCCACTCAGGATAGCCTCCAGCGAACACCCTGACGTTGGTGTAGCCGAGGGCGATGGCTTTGTTGGCTGACTTGTGGCTGAGCTTACACTTGTAGCCACCACAGTAGAAGACAACCATTTTGCTCTTGTCCTCGGGGAGTTTGCCTTTCAGCTTGTCAAACTGGCTGTCGGGTAGGCTAATGGCGCTGGGGATGTGGCCCTTAACATACTTGGGTTTGTAAGGCCGGGCATCAACCAGGACCATGTCTGCATTGCTGTCTATCTGTTTCTTGACATACTCTACGGAAACTTCGGCGTAGTTTTTGGGGTCTTTCATCCACCCCGGAAACCCATCAGCAAATACCTTAACGTTCTTGTATCCCAGTTTTTCAGCCTTCCTTGCCGACTTGTGGCTCAGTTTGCACTTCTGGCCGCCGCAATAGAAGATGAGCAGTGTGTTCTTATCCGCAGGCAGTCGATCCTTGAACTTATCGAACTGGCTGTCGGGGATGCTGACGGCTGTGGGGATGTGACCCTTGATGTATTTCGGTTTGTAGGGCCGGGCATCAATAATCATGACATCTTGAGACGCTGGTATCTTGACATGCTGTTTGACAAAATCGAGCGTGACGATGTCGTGATATCTCCAGCTTTGATCTTGCTTGGCAGGCTCGCTAGCCTTTACCGTGCCGCTCCAGCCAAGGCTCATTGTTGCTACTATCAGAGCAACGATGGTCAACGTGAATACTCTTTTGGCTTTCATTCTGTACTACCTCCAGTCTTCTTTGTTTTTATTTATTTCGACAGGCCATCCTAAACAATAGCTAGCAGCATTCAGCTATCAGCCCAAAATTCTTATTCATGTGCTGATGGCTGATGGCTGACAGCTAATCGCTTGCTTGTCACGATGGATCTAACCTTCTCCATAAGCTTTTCTGTGCTCTTGATATGGCCTGATTGAACGAAAATGATTTTCCTGCCACCGTTGGGATGTCTCTCCACCAGGTAAGAGGTGGGCAGATCTGGCTTTCCCAAACAGGTAAATATCTCAGCTTGCTCATCAGCGAAGAGGGGAAAAGCAATTCCATGCCCCTTCCTAAATTTTGCCACCTGCCTTTTTTTGCTCCCCACGCCAATTCCCATCATTTTGACACTGTCCTTCAGGGAGTTGCTTTCACTTAACATGCTGTAAAGAGCTTTGTAGTTTTTGACCTCCTGCAAGCATTGATGGCAGAACTCGTTGTAGAGCTCGATGAAAATATATTCGCTCTGGATGTCTTCGAGGGAAATGGTCCTTTCGTTGTGTTGAATGTGCAAATAATTTCGATCCCTTTCGGAGCTGAGGACAACCAACCGGCAGGAAGGGAAAAAATCGTCTGGGCCAAGCTGGCGAACTGTCTTGGTTTCAGTCGCCCCGGGTGAATTTTCATCCCTCCAGCCAAAATATCCGTGAGGCAACCGGCGGACATTGTTGTAACCCAGGCGCACGGCCCAGCGCGAGGCGATGCCGCTGCGAAGTCATCTGAAACTCCGGCAGTAAATCACCACGGTGCGATCTTTGTCTGGACCGAGAAGTTCTTCGAACGTTTTGCGTTTTTCAGGTTTCAGGGTGAGCCTCTCACCCAGGTCAAATTCCAGGTTGACCGCATTGGGAAGATGACCCCGTTGGTACTCATAATCAGGCCGCACATCTAAAATCAGAAAAGGCTTGCCAGCGTCATACCAGCTCTTGAGTTCATCGAGTGTAATGAGAACATACCCCTCTTTTTCAGCCTCAACCTCAGCCTGGTGCCACCAGATCGGCTGATCCTCGGCAAT
>CP070735.1:509941-513469 GCA_020347625.1 Deltaproteobacteria bacterium | reverse complement strand
TGCGGGCTTCGACGCATCCTTATAATTTTACCTTTGCGACGTTAGGTGGAAAATATCATATCTGTGCCAGTAGAAATGCCAAAAAGATCTCGGGTTCTTGTCTTAACCGCTGCCTTGTTGGCGGTTTTTTTAGGTGCTCTGGATGCTCTAATTATCGGGGCGGCCATGCCGACGATTGTTGCCGACCTGGGAGGACTGGAACTCTACAGCTGGGTATTTTCAGCTTATATGCTGACCCGAACCATTGCTCTGCCTTTGTTCGGCAAACTGGCCGACCTGTACAGTAGCAAGAAGCTTTTCGTCCTTGCAGTGGGAACCTTCATCATGGGCTCAGCACTTGCGGGCATGGTGGACAGCATGCCCCAGCTCGTGCTTTTAAGGGGGCTACAAGGGATTGGGGCAGGAGGCAATTTTGCTCTTGCTTACATTGTGGTATCCGAGATATCTGCTCCTGAGGAGCGCGGCAGGATGATGGGCCTTATCAGTTTTGTCTGGGGAGTCTCCAGCGTCCTGGGGCCATTATTGGGAGGTTTCATCGTCACCTATTTGGCCTGGCCGTGGGTATTCTACATAAACGTTCCCGTTGGCTGTCTAGCGGTTTACTGCATCCTTCGCTACTTCGAGGAATCGCGCCAAAAAAAAGAGGGGGCGGCCGTCGATTACCTGGGCGCCATATCCCTAAGCACTTGCGTCGTGGCCATGTTGATCGCATTTCTTTTTTTGGGCGAGGCTCATCCGTGGAACTCCCCCCAGGTCATCGGACTATTCACCTTGGCTATCCTTGCCTCCGCTGCTTTCTGGCATGTCGAACGACGGGCCGCAGAGCCAATCCTACCCCTGCACTTCTTTAGGATAGCTGGTTTTACCCTAGCCAATGGAGCTGCCTTTTTCAGCAGTTTTGCGATTTTTTCGCTGCTGGCGTTCCTTCCCCTTTTCGTGCAAGGGACTTTGGGAAGAACTGCCGCCGAGCTGGGTCTTGTCATGGTTCCGCTCAGTCTGGGGTGGTCGGCCGGCGCCCTGGTTTGTGGTCAGGCTGTAAATCGACTTGGAGAAAAACGTTCAAGTGTGGCTGGGGCGCTCCTTATGTTCGCCAGTATTGCCCTGACCTTGACCTTCAGCTCGAGCACCGGGCTCATCTATTTCAGCGCAGTGGTGTGTCCAATAGGAATAGGCATGGGATTTGTTTCGGTCGCCACTTTGCTGAAAGTGCAAAACAGTCTCGAAGAGAGCGATCTGGGAATTGCGACCTCATCGCAGCAATTCGCCAGAACATTGGGCGGAACCGTCGGTATAGGAATCTCTGGCGCCATGATGTCCCATTACACGGATAAAGCCATTGAGACCTTTACAAATACTCTCTCACGCTCAGAGGTTCCACCTGGTCTGGCAACCCAACTTTCCCAAAATCTTCAGGAATTCCTCCGGCCGGAAGTTCTGGAGTCGCTCTCCAGCGCAACCCTCAATACAATCCGAGAATCCATAGGCAAGGGGGTTGAGGCTGTTTTCTGGACGGCCTTGCTGGTAAGCTTTGTCAGTATTATCTTTTGCAGTATGCTGCCAGAAAGGAAAACCTCAAGATGATACCAACTGAAACTGAGTGTTATGGACTGATGGACCGATATGGGATGTTGGCCAACATCAAAGACCATAGCATTGTGGTTGCCGACATCGTTAGAGTCATCTCCCAAGGGCTCGTAAGATCTGGCGTCCCTGTTTCCATTGAAATGGCAGTGGCAGGTGCACTGCTGCACGACATCGGCAAGACGCAAACACTAAAAACAGGTGGCGATCACGCCGCTTTGGGAAGAGAAATATGCCTACAGCACCACTTTGATGAGATTGCCGACGTCGTTGGTGAACATGTTCGGTTGAAAAGCCATAGCACCGATGGCACCTGTTCCGAAAAAGAGATTGTCTACTATGCCGACAAAAGAGTCCTGCACACCTCTGTGGTCAGCCTGGAAGAACGAATGCATGATATCTTGGCGAGATACGGTAGAAATGACCTCGGACTACACCAGCGTATCCGCGAGAATTTCAGATTATGCGAAGGGGTTGAAGAAAGGATATTTTCCAAGCTCGCGTTTGGGCCCGATGAGTTGGCGGATGTGATCCGTGAGAAGATGGATGCTGCTCGTTGAGAGGCAATACAGAATGGACACGGACCAACTCAAATATATTCCCACCCAATGCAGTCCGCAGGGCAGATGTTTATGGCCTCCAGCACCTCTTCCTCTGGATATTCATCCAGTTCGACAACCTCGATGTAGCCCATGGACTCGTTGCGCCGGAACACCTCCGGGCAAATTTCAATGCAGCCTTCACAATCATTGCATTCACCCAAGTCGATGCTAACCACTTTAGCCATTACTTCTCGCCTTTGATTAACTTTTTCTTCCCAGGCCCGATCACGGCCTAACCATTTTATTAGAACATGTGAATTGTGACTTGAAAAGTCATCTCTCATCTGCTGGATCCCGCCCAATCCATTCCTGGGCCTCCAAACTCTCGCCAGTTATCTGCGTATCAGACCGAGCGAGCCAGACAAAGACGGGGGCGATCTCTTCGGGGGTCGGTAGGGTCAGTGGATCTTCCTGGGGATAGGCTGCGGCCCGCATTTCGGTGCGGGTTCCTCCAGGATTCACCGCGTTCACCCTGATGGACTCTTGCCGCAATTCATCGGCCCAAACCTGAGTGATTCCCTCCACTCCGAATTTACTCACCGCGTAACCGCCCCAACCGGCACGGCCCCTGTGACCCACTCCACTGGAGATGAATATCACTGATGGCCGATCAGCTTCTCTGAGGGCGGGCAGTAGTGCTTGAGTGACGAGAAACGGTCCGGTCAGGTTGACTTGGAGCACTTCATGCCAGGCCATCTCAGGATAATCAGCCAAAGGAGTCCTCGGGGGGCCGAGAACCCCTGCACTGTGAACCAGGACATCCAGTCTTTCGTGCAAATCAAGGAATCCGTCTGCCAGTGTCCTTGCCCCTTCAGTTGTCATCAGATCGGCGACAATAAAGTTGTGTCTCGAGGGTTCTGGCAGGCTGGCCAGGGATTCTTGCAGCGATTCTTTGTCCCTGCCATGCAGCACTACGGTGGCCCCATTTGCAGCAAGGGACTTGGCAATCCCCAGCCCGATCCCCCGACTCGACCCGGTAATCAGACATACCCTGTCTGCCAAAAGCTCAGTAAACATGCTTCTAATCCTCCACTTTTACCCATTTTTCACCGTACATAAAATGGGTAAAAAGGCCAATTAGTTTACATAATAAAAAATCATAAATACCAATTTAAATATTAATACTATATAGTTATAGAAAATATCGATATTTTTTACCCATTTCTGGTAAAGCCAGAAATGGGTAAAAATAGATGCTGGTTATCAGGTTATGATATTTCCGAGAAAATCTGAAAGATTGTCGACTATATTATCAATTCTTGCCCTATCGTTTGTGGCGAGAACATCACGAACGATTTCAAATTTCAGCTGAACTGCCTGTTGCATATCGAAGGCAAGGGCGGCC
>CP070735.1:500428-509841 GCA_020347625.1 Deltaproteobacteria bacterium | reverse complement strand
TTGTGTCGTTTCTAGAACAACCTCATTGATATCATTCAGTTCCTTATTCAAATATTGTTTTAAACTGGTCCGCGGTTTTCCGAGGCCTAAGAAAGTATGAAGGTTCGAAGCCCCCAGGTCTAAATCCACCAGCAGTACCTTCTTTCCCTGTTGCGCCAGAATCGTGCCGAGACTTGAGCTTATGAAGCTCTTACCGGTGCCACCTTTTCCGCCACCGATGACATAGATATGTTTCTCATTGTTAGTCACTTTTTCGAAGATTGATCTTTTCATGATCGAATTCGGCAGAACGGGGGGTCGAGCTTCACTGTTGGCTATCGACCGAAATAGTCAAAGTTTAACCCCATCTTTATTAAGATTATTCGAGGAACATGAAACGGAATTGCAAAAATCAAACCAGACTACTCAGTAAATCATCGAGTCAAGCTTGGAAAATTTGCGGAAGGAGGAAAATGGAGATTCTGAATGATAGTCAAGAAGGGTTTACTCAGCAGGCAGCCGCCTTCGCCGAAGCTACGGCGTACCAAGGATTGCAGCTGGCAGCTCGCAGTAAGCACTAGGCACTAGGCACAATTGCTTCGCTGTCATTTGTTGTAAAAGGTAGAAGTCGTTAACGGTGAACAGTGAAAGGTAAACAGTAAACGGTGAGGGGCTGGTTCCTTACTCTCTGCTCCATGCTCCATGCTCTGTGCCCCATGCTCCATGCCCTACTTGTCCCGCCATAGCCCTTGGGCGACGGCGGATGCCCTATGCCCCTCAAATCCGCAATCTGCAATCTACAATCCACCCTCTGTCCTGCGTCTTCTGGCTGCAAGCTGTCAGCTGCCGGCTTCCCGCTGACTCCTGTCATCAGTCCTTTTCCGACTTTAGCACGGCCACGAAGGCCTGTTGGGGAATCATGACGGAGCCCACCATCTTCATGCGCTTTTTGCCCTTCTTCTGCTTCTCCAGGAGTTTGCGCTTGCGGGTAACGTCGCCGCCGTAGAGCTTGGCGGTGACGTCCTTTCGGAAGGCGTTGATGGTGGAGCGGGCGATGATCTTGCCGCCGACGGCCCCTTGTATGGCAATCTTGAACTGGTGTCTGGGGATCTCCTCCTTGAGTCGATCGCATAGCTGCACCGCCAGCTTCCGAGCACGGTCTTGATGGACGATAGCGGCGAGTGCGTCCGCCTTCTCGCCGTTCACCAGGATGTCAAGTTTTACCAACGGGCTCTCCCGATAGCCGATAAGCTCGTAATCAAAGGATCCGTACCCCCTGGTGACGGTCTTCAGTCGGTCGTAAAAATCGTAGATTACCTCGGCAAGAGGCATCTCAAAGGTGATCTCGATCTTTCCCGGTGCAGGATAAGTGAACCGGGGATTCAGGCCGCGGCGCTCTGTGCAGAGCTGCATTACCGCGCCCATGTATTGCTCGGGGGTGAAGATGCTCGCCTTGATGTAGGGTTCCTCGGCGCGTTCGATCTTGGACGGGTCCGGGTAGTATTGCGGGTTCTCCACAGTTACCGTCGAATCATCCTGAAGGGTGAAACGGTACTCGACACTGGGCACGGTCATGATAATGGCCTGATCGTACTCCCGTTCAAGCCTTTGCTGGACAATCTCCAGGTGGAGCAATCCCAGGAAACCGCAGCGGAAACCCTGCCCCATGGCCGCGGAGGAGTCCTTCTGGTAGACCAGGGCGGCATCGTTGAGCACGTATTTCTCCAGCGCCTCGGCGAGCCCCTGGTAATCATCCGAAGAGATGGGGTACACCGAGGAAAAGACCACCGGCTTCACCTGCTTGAACCCGGGCAGGGGTTCCGGAGCGGGGTCACCGTCGAGGGTAATGGTGTCTCCGATGCGGGTGGCGCTCACCGTCTTGATCCCACAGATGATGTACCCCGCCGCTCCTGCTGGAAGTTCACTCCGAGGCTCCAGCCGTAAGCGGAAGATGCCCACCTCTTCAACCCTGTAGGTTGCCTTGTTGGACATGAGTCGTATGGTGTCCCCAACCCGTACCTTGCCGTCGAAGACGCGACAGCTGATGACCGCTCCCCGGAAGGGGTCGTAGTTGGCGTCAAAAATGATTGCGGAGAGCGGTCTGTTTAAGCTTCCCTTCGGGGGCGGAATCCGGTTCACGATGGCCTCGAGAACCTCCTCGATACCCAGCCCTTCCTTGGCGGAGCAGAGGATAGCCTCTTCCGGGTCGAGGCCGAGTTCCCTGTCGATCTCAACCTTGACCCGTTCCACGTCGGCGGAGGGTAGATCGATCTTGTTGATGACCGGGATAATAATGAGGTCTTGCTCCATGGCCAGATAGGCATTGGCCACGGTCTGGGCCTCCACCCCCTGTGAGGCGTCCACCAGCAAGAGCACGCCCTCGCAGGAGGTCAGGGCCCGGGACACCTCGTAGGAGAAGTCCACATGGCCGGGGGTGTCAATTAGGTTGAGTTCGAAGTCTTGCCCATCCCGGCTGGTGTATGGCAGGGTGATGGTGTGGCTCTTGATGGTAATGCCGCGTTCACGCTCGAGATCCATAGTGTCCAGGACCTGGTCCCGGAAATCCCTGTCGCTTATGAGACCGGCATACTGGATGAAGCGATCGGCCAGAGTGGACTTGCCGTGATCGATGTGGGCGATGATGCTGAAGTTGCGGGTTTTGCTCATAGTCCTGCTGTTTTGGTGCATACGGCAGACGTCCCGTCCCTACCTGCCGCCGGCGTCGTCTCGCCTGCCCCGAAATAGATTATCTGCCGCCCCCGCTGATCGTGCGGCCTCGATCGCGGGGAAAGTTGATCATGTATCCCAATTAGGCGAGGAAGTCAATCCGGGTGTCGATAGGAGTCTCCCCGTTTCTCCAGGTGGGTTGGTGCGCCCGCGACCATGCGCTCAACAGTTTTGGGGAGTTGGGTTGACAAAGGTATTTGTTTGATTAAATTGTCTTAATCGAGATAATTCGCAAGAAAACCAGGGTGCTGTCATGTCAATGTATTTTTATGATGAAACTGATGATTGGCCGGAATATAAAATAATCAAGGACAACATTCATCGCCTGGAAATGGCGCACGCCGAGTTCCGTAAAGAATTACAAGAAGCTAATTCTGCCTTTATGTCCGATCCTGCAAATGAGGATTTAAAAGCCAGGGTAGATAGGCTTAAAAATAAACTGAAAGAGATCGAAAAAAAACTCGATGAATCTCTTAGCATGTACCGTTGAAGAAGCATGGGGCATTTTGCGATTTCGGATTTCGGATTACGGATTGAAGAGAAGCATAGAGCATCCGCCGTCGCCCAAGGGCTATGGCGGGACAAGTAGGGCATAGGGCAAGATACCACTGTCCTCTGTCGTCCGTCCTCTGCCTCTGATCTCTGACCTCTGTCTTCGAGCTGCCTGCTGCAATCTGTCAGCTGTATTTCGCTATGCGCTCTGCGGCCCTCAATCTGCAATCTACAATCCCAAATCCCTCAATTCCTAAATTCTTCATTCTTCAATCTTCAATCTAAAACTCCCTAACAACACGAAAGCCGATGTGCTCTGCGCGGGTACCAGGATAATGGTACCTCCGAGAGGCTGAACGTAACCAGCAACAGTGACTGAGCCAGGAGCCGCCACGCAACACACGGTATGTTCCAGAGGATGGCCCCTTCGGATCGGTGACGTGGCGGTTGGGGTAAGATTCATATACATCCTGACACCACTCCCAAACGTTACCGTGCATGTCATGAAGGCCCCAATGATTTGGCTGGAACTTTCCCACCCTGACAACGCTCTCTTTGTATTTGCCCGACGGGCAACCCCTAAAGGGATAATTACCATTATAGTTCGCCTGTTTTGTGGCAATACAGAGCCCGGTATTAAACGGCGTAGTAGTCCCCGCACGGCAAGCATATTCCCACTCGGCCTCAGTAGGCAAACGATATTTGCCTGTTCCATCCAGCTGTCCAAGCCGTCTTATGAATTCCTGAGCATCGTGCCAGGTTACGTTTTGTACGGGACAATCTTCACCGCAGTATTTGAATGCTGAAGGGTTATGCTGCATGACCTTTTTCCACTGCGCTTGAGTCACCTCAGTTGTCTGCATGTAAAAAGGCTTCTTAATCGTTACCTTGTGCGGTAATTCTTCCTGGTCTCTCTCAGGCTCGTCAGGCTGACTGCCCATCGTAAAGCTACCTGCGGGGATGAGAATGAATTTCATGCCGAGAGAATTCGTAAAGGATTTCCCGGTGGGCGATGTAGTTTCTGCTGCCATAAGAGAGTGATTGATTGTTAGCAGGGTGGAAAAGCTGAAGACAAGGATCCAAAAAGTGATCTTTTTCATGGACAACCTCCTAGGAATGATAGTTCCATTAATGCAGTGCAATACTGCATCTATGACCATCATGATAGCATTGCTCAGGCTTATGCTATTTGCCATTCCTCAGTGGTTGATGATGGAGTCCGGCCCGTTTCCTCGCTAAGGATCGCAGCAGATGTAACTATAAAACCGGCCAGGATTAGTAGAGAGAGTGGCGCTCAAAAGCCGGAGGAGTGATTGAAACTTCTAGGCTAGAACGAAGTCGAGCATGGGGTGGAATTGCGATTGAATAGCAAACGTTCTCTTAACCGCTAAGCAATATATTTTTTCGAAATTACGCCACGGTTCGTGAGTTGAAAATCCAGCTTATTTAAAATTATGTTAGGCCCAACCCATAAATCTTGTCAACCTGAAAGAGCAGCATCAAGCTGTATAAGGTAAACGGTGAAGGGTGAACAGTGAATAGAATGACATGTTATCCGTTAATCGTTACCCATTATTAGTTATTCTCTGTCTCCTGACTCCTGACTCCTAACTCTATCCTCTATGCTCTATGCGCTATGCGATCCACAATCCGCAATCTCTTAATTCCTGAATTCCTCAATTCCCAAATCCGAAATCCCAAATCCGAAATCTGCAAATGGCCGTTTGGCCAATCCGAAGTTGCCCTTTCGCCAAATTTAGTGACATGACCAGAGAGCCAAAATTGGGGTGGAACTCAGTAAGAATTGGATTATCTGAGGTTTTCGGTTTTCATCAACTCTTTGGCATTAACCCTGCACTAGTGATATCACAGAACAAAAAACAAATTACCTTTTTAGTTTGTAATTGTGTATATATCTCAATAACTTAGCTGATCAAAATTTGGCATGCGAAAAGAACTTTACCCCATCAGATTATTGATTTACATTCTACTGATCGGTGCACTCATCACTCTGTTCCCAGCCTGCGCCCTGATCACCAAGAACACACCCTTTTCAGGCCGCGAAGACCTGAGTCTTCCGCGGTCAGTAAGCTTGTGCGACGAGCAAATTCCAATTGAAAACCCCGGTGTTTGGGAGAAGTTAGATCGTGAGTTTACCATAGCAGTCTATGACCGGCCCCAGGTCATTCTCTGGATAAAAAGAACTGGACGTTATTTTCCCCACATAGAGAAGAAACTTGCAGAAGAAGGAATGCCGGACGACCTCAAATATCTTGCAGTGGTTGAGAGTGCACTTATCCCCCACATCCGATCGAGTAAGGGAGCTGCTGGATTGTGGCAGTTAATGTCCCGCACAGCCAGAGAACTCGGTCTTCGCAAGAGCCGATTGATCGATGAACGGCTGGACTACGAGAGATCCACCGAGGCAGCCCTGAGTTATCTCAAATACCTTCGAAACACATTCGGCAATTGGTCTTTAGCCCTGGCATCCTACAACTGCGGCGAGGGATTGCTCAAGAGAGAAATCAAAAAGCAAAGGGTTTACGACTTTTACAGTCTCAACCTTCCATCAGAGACCGAACGATTTATCTTTCGCATTGCGGCCGCAAAGCTAATCATCGAAAATGCAGCCCGTTATGGCTACCGTTTGAAAAAGAAACAACTCTATAAGCCCCTAGAACACGATACCGTAGAAGTCAGAATCAACAGGCGGCTTCATCTGACTAAGGTAGCCACTTCCTTGGCATCAGAATACCGCGTACTGAAACTGTTGAACCCTCATATCCTCCAACACCAACTGCCAACTGGGCGATATGCAATTAGGGTCCCCTTCGGCTCGGGCCTCAAACTAGCAGCAGTTCTTGATCAATTTGATAATGAATCGTCTGGTGAACTCGCTGAGGTTCCCCCTCAGCGCTACGTGGTCAAACGAGGCGACACTTTAAGCCATATTGCGCTTAAAACCGGTGTTCCCGTGCCCACCTTGAAAAAGCTCAACAACATCCGAGGATCCCTGCTAAGGGTGGGGCAAACGCTTCAATTGGCACCCTAGCCTCTCCCCTCTTCACTGACGTGATATTTTGTTGACTACAGGTTAAAAAAAAGTTCACTTATCCCCCTGCTCTCACTTGGGTCAACATCCCAGTCAGGCCACGGATTCTACGAAATACTAATGAAATTGCTTGCAGCCACCGAAAAGGCACATCCTTTGCACCTCCAACGAGGTAGCCAAAAGGAAAGTGGGGGGTGGTGGTATGAGGTACTTCATGGTCGGTGCCCTGGTATTGTTAGCCCTGGGGTGCTCAGCAAAGCATGATTTCTCTAAAATCGAGCCCGCGAGTCAAAAACAGCTTGAGTTGATCAACAGGGGCTTAGATCAGAGGTATGAAATAGAGGGCGGCTGTGCAGTTAGATCCTGGAACTACAAAGATGCCTATTATGTCGCAGCCTTGATTCATCGAAGAGAAAAAGCAGAGGTGGGGATTTGGTGGATTAGTGGCGACAGGGAAACACCAGGCATAATCCTGGCCGTTAATGGATTTGCCATTGTCTATAGCTCATATCCCAAAGCAAGCAAGACAAGGGTGGGAGCACGTATCACTGACGATGAGGCAAAGATATTGAAAGCCTATCTAAAAGAGGGAGGGCTAGAAAAAGTGAGCACAGAAACTTGGCTCAACCACACATCCCTAGGTACCCAACTCACAACAACCGGTAATTCCTGATCCCACCTTGTTGCGCCTCTAAAGATGATCAGGATTTTTCACAGAAGGTTTAAGCTGAGTCTTGAGCAATCTTTAGAATTCTTCCCTGGCTGCGCCGTGGTCGTTGAGCTGTCCAGTCCAATACTCTGCCGTTGCGCCTGTTGATGAAATAGTTTCCAAGTTGCTCAAATGGAGATCTTCCCGGATCGCTAATTAGCACCTGCTGCACGCCCGCACGTAGGGCCCTCAGAATAAGTTTTCTGAGCGGATCGACCAGCGTGTCCCAGAAGCAAATATCCGCTCCAATCAAGACATCAACCTGTTCGAAGTCTTTAACTCTCAGTCTGGTATAATCTTTCTTGAGAGCAGTAATCTCAACTTCATTGATCTCTGCGTGTAGACGCAGGTACGGAAGGATTTTGGCATCACCATCAATGGCGGTAACCTCGGCCCCGTGCTTTTTGGCACAGTAGATTGCCGCCAGTCCCCAGCCGCAACCCACCTCCATGACGCGAGCACCGTCTGACAATCCCTTCCGGTTGAGATAATCAATCAACAGCCAGGTGGACTTCCAGACCTTGTTGCCGTGAGCGGAAGGACTGTGCATTTGTTTCAGTTTTCTTATTTCAGGGTGAGGCGACAGGAAAGCCCGAACGCCGTAAGCTTTGATCGTTTTTTTGGGGCCTCTGCGCATTGCCTCACCGCGTCCTTTTACCATTCTCAGTGTAAATCTGGGATCCGTCGTGTCCGGCCAAATTATCATATTACGCTATTATTCTGGAAACACCCGTTTTAAGACCAAAATCAGTCGATTTTCGAGTGCCTTATGTTGGCATATTGACAGCTACTAGTTTTGGTCCGACCTCGGACTTCTTCAGCCCAAAAAAGCCGCTGCCATCTATCCTCTGCATCTTGACCCCTGATTGTCTGCTTATTTCATTATTGAAGGCCGTGTCCCACCAGGATTTATGCCATCGTTAGTTACCAAAACCTCCTTGTTTCCGTACATTTCAAGATATGCCTTGAGATTATATAATTTAAGACAAATGACGATATCCCCCGGTTCGTTGTCGCTGACGAATTCACTGGAGATACCTATGGTATGTATGGTTTCACCGGTGGGTGCATCAACACGAAACATATATCTACGAGATTCAGCATCCCACATGTTCTCAACAACACATCCGGGAAACAACTCTTTGAGGTAGTTTTCGATTCCTGACAGTTTGTTTTTTTCGTCCATCCAGCCGCCTCCTCAATCAAAGAATCCAGTAGTCAGTGAAAAACGGTAAACGGTAAAGGGTTGACTCCTGAATATACGCTCTATGCTTTTTCGCTATGCGCTCTGCGACCCTCAATCCACAATCTGCAATCGCCTTCTCCCCGCGTCTCCGTGTCACCCCATCTCCGCGCCTGCCCGCCGTCTTGTCCGCCGTAGTTTTAACGAAGGCGGAAGCCTCGGCGAAGCCTGGGTCGTTCCGCAGTGCCTAGTCCCTAGTGCCTAGTTCTTACTGCCTGCTGCGATCTGTCAGTTGTATTCCCCTATGCCCTATGCCCTGAGCTTTCCCTTTCAGCTGAAAAGTAATCAAGTAGGTGTACGGTCCTGTTTCCGCTATTCGTTCTTTGGCAAAACCGTAACGAGCCACGTTCTTCTCAACCTCTTCGGGCGCCAGCCTGCTGCTCAGAGGTGGTCCGGGTGAACCATCGATCTTCTTGAACTCGAGGATTACCAGAAATCCCTCCCTTTTCAGCACCCTGACGACCTCTGCCAGTGTTCCGTCCGTGACATTGGCCAGGACGAGATCGTGAAACACCGAGGCCATGAAGCACACGTCAACGCTATTGTCTTCCAGCGGCACCTTTTCCGCCACATCGGCGACCATGGGAATCAGATTCTTTAACCGCCTGCCCTTAACCTCTTCTGACAGGGCGGCAATACCTTCTTCCCACACGTCGATGGCGTACACCAGACCTTCATGCCCGACTATCTCTGCAAAAACGATGGCGTATTCTCCCCGACCGCAGCCCAAATCAACAAAGGTGCTCCCTTTTTCGAGCTGGAGTTCGCCGAAAACCTTGTCTGCATCAATGAGCCCGAAGCTGCTTCTTCCAGCGCCCACGGGTTTCGCTCTATTTGAGTTTTCCATTCCACTCAGCCTTAACTGAAAAAACAAATGACGTTAGTGAAAACTCAAGATTCCATAAGCGACTTTTACTATCAATTTCAGTTTTTTCATAGAGGTTTCATTTGTGCTACTCAATGGTTGCGGTCGACAAAGAAAAATGTCATGAAGAGGAGAGGAGGTTGATGTGGCAAAGTTCATCCTAATTGCCGAATTGGATAGGTGCAATAAATACCTCTTTAGTGAGCTGTATGGTGGAAGAAAAAGACAATAACAAAAATAAGAAACTGGGACTTTCCTGGCGGATTGTCATCCTCACAGCTTTGGGACTTACAATTTTATGGTTCTACCTTATGCCAGAATCCCTCCTGTTTGATGAAGAATCGTT
>CP070735.1:495963-500328 GCA_020347625.1 Deltaproteobacteria bacterium | reverse complement strand
CTGCCAGAGAGACCGCAGCTTTTCCTCCAAGTCGTAAAAAGGTTTATCCGGATAGAGGTAAAGGATGTCATAAGGACTCAGATCCGCCAGGAGATAGTCTCGTAGCTGAAAACTGGCATTGCTGAGACCGAGTTCGTCACGGATTTCCACCGATTTATGATAAAGAACTTCATCGGTTTCGTAGCCCGTGACCCGCGTGAATAAGGACCCGATCAGAGCTACCTTGCCGTCTCCGCTACCCAGGTCTGCCAAATAATGGTATCGGTCCAGCTGGAAATGGGAAAAAGCGTGATAGACCTCTCTGGCATCTGAAACTGCCCACATACCCGACTCTGTGCTGCGGTATGGCAGCATTCCATCTAATTGCAAAGCCTCATAGAAGCGCTGGTAGATCTCTTCAACCCTTTTAAAAGTGGCATGTCTTTCCTCTAATCGCTCACTCATACTGGGTACGCCGCTGCCAGGGAGGTCTTTATCGAGTCCTCTTACGTCTTTTTATTCAATGATTATAAATGGTTGTGATAGTTTTGTCAACGAACATCAGGGTGGGGCGAGAGCTTTTCCGAACTGCTGCACCACCACTTGCTGAGGGACAGGAAGCTGGTTTGGTGCAGGTGGCCCGACGCTCATCCTGTTTTGTGAAAAATATGCACCAGTTGAACGTAGATTGTTTCACCAGATTTGATGGAGTGACCTCCTCCGGATCGAGACAACCTACTGTGAGGCTATATTTGTGAAGTGTGTGGGGATAACCTGTGGTAATGGATCTAGCGGTCGACGCGCTCCTTCATTTCTTTACCGACCTTAAAATATGGAAGCTTCTTTTCCTTGACCTGAATTATTTCTCCTGTTTTTGGATTGCGCCCCTGGTAGCTGCTATAACCTTTGACTTTAAAGCTGCCGAAACCTCGGATTTCGACACGATCGCCTTTGGCAAGCGATTCAGCCATGGAGTCGAAAACCACATTCACGACACTGGCCGAGTTCTTGATGGTAATACCCTCCTCTTTTGCTATTCGCTCAATAAGCTGGCTTTTATTCATTCCCCCTTCCTCCCCGCTAGAATGTTTACTGGAATTGGCCCTCTTGGTATAGAGGGTTGGACGATAGTTACTACCAAGAAGAAGATCTAGATGAAATCTTTATACAAAGTATCCGAAGCTATTCGCTTTGTCAACGATAATTTTCGATAATTAACTAAAATAATTACCAAAAAATTAAAGTATCACTGAAAAAGCCGAAAACTGGGCTGGTCGAGCGCCATCGGGAACCAAATTTTTTAATTCAAGAGACAATCGAACGATCCGGGTAGTAGCCACTTCTGACAGACACGGCCGGATAGACCAGGCAGCGGCGGCCTAGCAGGGTGCCAGGGTTGGTGACCGAATTGCAGCCCGTTTCCGTATCGTCGCCGATAATGGCACCGAATTTTCGTAAACCGGTGTCGTACCTTTTATCTCCCACCTTAACGCTTACAGGCGTGTCGATTATTTTGAGGTTGGCTAGCTTTGTCCCCGCCCCAAGATTGGTGCGGTTTCCGAGAATGCTGTCACCAATGTAGGCAAAATGACCCGCTTTGGCACCATCCAACATAACTGAATGCTTGATTTCGGTGGTGTGACCTATGACGCAGCGGTCTCCTACAAGACAGTGGCCGCGTAGGTAGGCACCCTGGCGGATCTCGCAGTAGGAGCCAATGATAGTAGGGCCTTTGATCAACGCCCCTGGCTCCACCACACTTCCAGGCCCAATGAAAATGTCTCCGTCCATCAAGCAGCTGCCAGCATAGAGTACAGTCGCTTCCTCAAGTACTTTTCCATCCCGAATCACCTGGAAGCTTCCTTTGGTTGCATCGCCAGGTCGTAAATCAAATCCTGTGGTGAGACGTTCTCCTTCATATAGGACCACCGTCTCCCGTAACATGGGGCCAGACCGACCGAGTTCCTCTAAATTGGGTTGCAGCACTTTCGCCAGGTGAGATTTGAGGCGACCGAAAACCTGCCATACTGGATCGTCCCCCGCGAAGAGTTCGGGATGGGCCCAGTTGTTGAGATCAAAAAAATCTTCTGCAACCAGCATTCTTTCTCCTTAGGTGGCCTATGAAGTCTTTGATTTGAAGAAGTTTCTCGCCTCCTCCTTGAGAATATCAAAGAGATTTTTACCCGTTTTTCCGGCGATATCACGTGCTTCATCAAGGAGACGTGAGGCGGCAGCATCCAGTTCATCGTTTTCAGGCAGGGGCTGACCCTCTTTCTGCAACTTCCATCGCAGAATTGATTTGGCCAACCTGAGTTCACTCTGTCGAAGATGATTTAAGAACGAGTTAGCTAAGATCTTCATATTATTTATTATTTAATGATATTGCAGTAAGTCTAGTCAAAAAGATTATGACCGTCAAGGGAAATAAATAAAGGGTTCAAGGCATAAGGTGCAAGGTGCAGGGTATAGGATTTACGTAGAAACTATAATATTATGATTTAGCTTTATAATACATATTTAACCTTATATCTCAACCCCTTACTCCTTACTCCTTACCACCACTACCCCACTCCTTGAGCAGCTGAGCAGCCTGATGAAGCGCTTCCTGCCGAGTAGTTATCCGGCCCTCCCATTGCAGTTCGGCCAGGGCTTGGAGCAGTTTTCCCACCGTGGGGCCAGGAGCAAGGTGCAAATAGTCCATAAGATCGTGACCGCTGACCAGAGGCGGCTTTACCTCTCTTGGCTTTAGCTGATGGTGATAGAACTCGAGCCACTCTCCCATTCGCTGCTGAAGCGGCCTCATGTCTCCCCCTAGAGATCTCGGGCCTCGTGTCGCCCGATAATCGGAGGCAAACAGCAAAAGGAGGGGCCAGAAAAGTGAGGGTCCGAGTCCGAAAAAACGGGCCAGAGCTCTCCGGGAAGGACGTCCTAGATTAAAGAGGTGTATCGCCCGCATATGCTGGCGAACCAACTGGCTAACAAAGTGGATCTCCTTGTTACTAAAACAAAGGCGTGAGCATACGGCGCCGGCCAAACGTGCTCCCACTCTCTCGTGATCGTAGAAATGGATGAACCCATCTTTATCCACCGTTCGGCAGGCGGGCTTGCCTATGTCGTGTAGCAGAACAGCCAATTTCAGTAAGGACTGCCTGGTTCTGTCGCCGGCTATCTTTTGATTGAGTACCGCCAGAGCTTCGTCGGTATGATTTCCGAGCAATTCTTGGGGTCTGCTGAGAAAGGTTTCTAGAGCTTCTAAGGCGGAAAGGCTGTGCTGCCAGACGTCCTGGTGGTGGAAATCATTTTGGCGCAGATCCCTCATGGGCTCGTATTCAGGCAGGACTAATTCCAGAAGATGGTCGGCATCCAACATCCGGAGGATGGCAGCAGAATTTGAAGCGGAAAGAATGAGCACGAGTTCATCCCTGATTCGCTCCACCGCCACCTCATCAAGACCCCGTCGCCCTTCCACTATCCACTCTCTGGTCTTAGGCTCGAGCGCAAGACCGTAGGTTGAAACTAACCGGTAAGCGCGCAAGATACGAAGCGGGTCATCCGTCAGGGATTGGTGGGTGCAGGCCCGCAATCGGCCAGCACTTAAATCGCGAAGCCCACCCAGGGGATCGATAAACGCGATTACTCCGCCCTGCCAAGCTGAAATATCAAGGGCAAGAGCATTTATGGTGAAGTCTCGCAGCGAGAGATCCTCTTCAATGGACGAGCCTCTAAGTGGAGCGAGATCGATTCGATCAAATTCACCCTCAGGTGCGGTGACTGGAATCAAACGAATGGTGCCGAATTTACGGTCAAAAAGTACCGTATGACAACCGGTATTCTCGGCCAACGATGCTGCTAATTCAGATGCACGTGGAGTTACGAAGTCAATGTCTTTGCCGACTCGACCCATAAAGAGATCCCGGATAAATCCTCCCACAAGGTAAAGATGATGGCTTTTTTCAGCAGCTATTTGGAAAAGGGTCGTAGTCAACCTACTGCGCTTGCTAAGGCCAGCCAACGCTACGTTGAAGTCTTGAGGTCGATTGTTGAACTGGCTCATGACCGTATGCTTTCAGCGGAGGAAAAGAATAACTGATTGTACAGTGACGGTTCGATATGTCAAGGAATGCTAAATCTTTACCTTATATAAGAGTGAGCGAGTTGAGCGCGGCTGATTCTACTGTCTAATTAACTGGTATATCTGCCTAGTCAGTAGAAATATATATAATATCAATAGTATATACCGTAAATACCATCTGGAAACATAATCTTCTGTCTAATAAAGAGTAAATATCTGGGGAAAAACAAAGGATTGGAAATTATTCTGTATAATATTTTTTCTTCTGCCTAGACAGTATATAATACTAAAAATACTGTAATTTTTATTTTTTT
>CP070735.1:486158-495863 GCA_020347625.1 Deltaproteobacteria bacterium | reverse complement strand
TTTACCAACAGATCGAGATGTCGGAACGGTTAGCCTATGCTTACGCCAGTGAGGTCATCGCTGCCAACGGGGTGATGCCAGTGGCCCGGGAAGGCATGGCCGCATTTCTGGAAAAAAGAGAACCGGTGTGGCCGGAGTGATGGCGCAAAGCGCACTGTTCAGCTGGCAGGAGACAGCTTGCAGCTTGCAGTGAAAGGTGAACGGTAAACAGTAAGACGTTGAGGTGACTGTCTTCCTCCGTTTACCGCTCACCGTTCACTGTTTACGAAACGCTATGCGTTCAACGAAAGGAGATAGACATGTATTTACCAAAACCATTCAAACAGTTTGAGAGTGAGTACCCAGAAATCGCAAAGCTTTATGAAGAACTGGGGGTCAAGTGCCAGTCAGCCGGGCCCTTGGATCCAAAAACCCGATATCTGGTCAACTTGGGGATTGCGGTGGGAGCAGTCTCGCCAGGAGCTGTAAAATCTCATGCCCGTAAAGCCTTGGAGAAGGGGGCTTCCAGAGAGGAACTCTACCATGCCTTGCTACTCGCTCTAACCACGGTAGGATTTCCGGCAATGATAGCAGCCATAGGCTGGGTTGAGGAAGTAATAAAAGCTGAAGGCAAATAGAAGCATGGGAAAATTCAACCCGGCGCAAATCCAGGTGGTCTCACAGGCGGTGGAAATTGCTGAAGACGTAACCGCCAATTATTTCAAAATTTCCACCGCCCAGTGGAAGCACGTGCGTTACGATATTCGGACCCTTGCTGAGCTCAGTACAGAAGAGATCACCGAGTCCGCCTTTGCCCAGATCACCCGTTACAGTCGAAAGCCTGGGCAAACCGTGCCCGGTGGACGCCCTTATGATTTTTTCAAGATCTGCCTCCAAGATCACAACATTATGGCGGCGGTGGAGCGAGATGAGCCTCTGGAATTGTTTCCCCTGGCAATCTACGTTGTTACCCACGAATTGGTACACGTGGTTCGCTTCTGTAAATTTCTGCAGCGGTTTGATGTGGACCACCTGGAACGTCAGGAGGAGGAAAGCCGGGTGCACACCATCACCCAGCAAGCTCTTGGTGCGCTGCGCCTCTCCAGGCTGGACTATGTACTGGGAGCCTACCAGAACTATCAGTTCATGGAGAAGTTCAGAGATCAGGTAAGCTCTAGTTAGGGCTCATCCGGAGACCTCGGAATGACATTGTCAGTGAGTAGTGCAGTAGTCTGCTAGTTTTTACACAGGTTTGACGGTCAGTTATAGTGCAAGATTAGCCGTGATCAATGACGAAGGACAACACCTGCTGCTGCCCCTTGACAAAAAGGGAGATATGATTATATAAAAACAGCTCGTGAAATGAAACGCATGTCTGGTTGACTGTATGTACTGGAGGTGAGTAAGGGTGCCTATTTACGAATACGAATGCAAGCGGTGTCATCAGATAACCGAATCTTTGCAGAGGTTTTCCGACCCTCCCCTGAAAGACTGCCCTTACTGCAATGGAAGGCTTAAGAAATTGATGTCTCTCAACAGCTTTCACCTCAAAGGCAGTGGGTGGTACGTAACCGACTACGCTGGTAAGAAACCCGGCAGTCAAGTGGACAATAGTCCTAGCTTAAGTAGTGCGAAAGAGGACAAGGGGAGCAAGAAAGAAAAAAGCGATTCCAGCACCCAGAGTCCCTCTGAGTCCTGATACGTCTTATTATTCCTGGGTTACCAAATTTGATTGCACTTGGCCGATTTTTTGCGGAATAGAATGGGGCGACGCATATTCGTCGCCCCATTCTTGTTTGCAGAGCTCACTTTATTAATTGGTTTCGAGACAGGAATTTAACGCGGCAAACCCTTTTCCTTTTCTTTACTCTGCAAGAGATCGTTCCACGTTTGATCTGTAAACATATGTCGGGGAAATTGGGAAATTAGCCGGCCGGGTAAAAAGAGAGCACAACCAACGATTACAGAGTTGGTCACGACAATGACATAACCTGGACTGCAGGCAAACTCACCCCTGATCTCTTTCCTTTCAGCTAGATCACCTAACTGTTCTGGTTCTAAACTAACTATATTCTTGCTTGCATGACTACCAAAGAGCTGTAGCGCGACCGATGTCGGTTTGAGGTGTGCCTTGATCCTGCGGAGCAGGGGCAGACCAACAGTTTGCACGCGCAGTGAGGCCAGAGACGGTAAGCGGTGATCCTTGTTCAACATCCAGACAGTGGCGCCTCGCCTGCAAAAGAAGTGGTTGGTAAAGAGTGTCTGGGGAATACCGAACCGCTCCTGGAGAAACCCCAACAGTTTATCTCTTTCAGGATTCTCTAGCCACTCTGGCCAGGAAGAATCCCACTGTATCGAGTTGGTGAGGATAGATACGCCAGCATTGCTGGATGGTGGCATCATAGGTTATCTCCTTCCACTGTTCCAGTCCGGGGCTGTGCGGCAGGTCCAAGGAAATGGGCTGGACCTTCGCTTGCCTGTTTTCTAAGAGAGATTGAACCACACTTTCATTTTCATCCGGGTTGTAGGTGCAGGTGGAATAAAGCAGGGTACCACCCGGTTCGAGAAGATCAAAAGCCCTGAGCAGAAGGTCACGCTGAAGGCCGGGCAGTTTATTGCCGGACTGGTATGGCTGCCGTATATTGGAATTGGCGGCACCGCGCAAGGTACCCTCGGCTGAACATGGCACGTCCACGAGAATCCGATCAAATCTAAGTCTTTTGGGAAAGTGCTGGCCGGGATAGCAAAGGGTGACAGTATTGGTAACTCCCAACCGCTTCAGATTGGAATGGAGTGGTATGAGACGGTTTGGATATCTATCGTTGGCCACGATTAAACCCCTGTTTTCCATGAGCTGGGCGAGCAAACTCGTCTTGCCACCAGGGGCGGCACACAGATCGAGCACCACATCACCAGGTTTAGGTCCAAGGGCCAACCCGGACATCACCGAGGAGAGTGCTTGAGAGTGGAGGTGACCCAAGGAGAACTCTATTAGGTGGCCGGGTTGGGTAAGATTTTTGGCTCGAAAAACAATGCTGACGGATTTTTCCGGCAACAAGTTGAGACCGCGGCGCTCCAGGCGCAAGCGGGTTTGGTTCACAGTGGCTTTCAAAGTATTGAAGCGCAGGTGCACTGGTAGAGGGTTAGAAAGCTTCCGACAGAAGGCAGAGAAGTCTGGAATAATTTGGGAGTATGGGGAGAAGTACTGCTCAGGTGTTTGGTTGGTCATGAGAATCTCGAGCCAGCAAAGGTCGTTCCTCATCCGTTGGTGCAGGACCCTGGCGCAGTCGGGCTATGATTCGCACGAGCACTCCAGCCAGTATGGCAATGCTGATCAAGATAATCAGATTGGAGGCAAAGAAGGTCATTATGAACTGGTGTGGATGACCGAGGCGGTAAGATGCAAGGCAAAGCTGGATACCCATAAAAAGGAAAAAGATGGACAGGATTACGCTGGCCACGCTCATGGTCCACCAGACCACTTTCCTCACCATGGTCTGCTCCCGTCCTCTTGAGTAGTGGCAACAGCCATCTTCCCATTCCGTTGTGGCAGGATAAAGTAAAAGGTATTGCCATACTTCTGCGGTTCCACTCCTACCTCGCCGCCGTGAATCTCTATTATGTGCTTGACAAAGTAAAGACCGTGACCCGTGCCCACCTCTAAATCACTTCCGGCTCTTCGGTAACCCTCATCAAAAAGTCGATCGGCCTCATCAAGATCTATGGATTTACCAGTGGTAAAAACAGTGAATTTGATCCCATCCACTCCCTTGCCGAAATACTCTTTCAAGAGCTTCTT
The DNA here is from genome assembly GCA_020347625.1 of Deltaproteobacteria bacterium. Classification (GTDB taxonomy): domain Bacteria; phylum Desulfobacterota; class Syntrophobacteria; order BM002; family BM002; genus BM002. Next base: position 492,085 of record CP070735.1, on the reverse strand, counting down.
TCCATAGGAGACAAACTTGACACGGTAACCGTATTCGTCCTCGATCTCCTCAGTGTATTTGACCGCGTTTGAAAAAAAGTTGTCATAAACTTGAGATAGCAGTCCCTTATCAACCACCAATTCTAGCAGTTCGTCGGGAACTTCTTCCAACCGGTTGTCTACCTTGATATCCTTTTTATTGAAATGCGGTAGATAGCGAGCCAAAGTGGGTTCGATTATTTCCGTTCTGAAGTTACAACGCTGTTTGCGAAGCACGTAGGTGCCGTGCCGGAAGTGCTCACGACGTAGTAAAGTTTCCAGATAAAGGCTGGTGTGTTCGTAATGGTTCTCCATTTCCTTTCTTGACTCGTCCAAAGCCTCGATGTTTCTTCCCAATGAGTGGAAGATTTCACGCAACTTTCGACAGGTCCTGTCATCAATTTCCGGACAGAACGAGACCAATTCGCGGACCATTTCCTGTATCTCATAACCATTATCGATTCGCCGGCGGAGCTTCTTCAAAAAGAGCCTGTAGTAAATATTAGGAGAGATTACGTTATGCTCGATGTCGGCGACCAACTGGTTGATGAATTTAATGTGGTCCAGATTTTGATGGATAAGCTGCTTTTGGTGAAGATTGTAGCCAATTCGATTGGTAAACTTCTCGAGGAAAAAGCGTTGTTGTTCACTGATTTTATCGGCAGGGAATAATTCAAACATACCGAGGATATCTTTGACGTATTGTAACGGCAACAGGTCGCTTACTGCCCTGTTGCCTCGAATGGGAATGACATATGAGTGATCTTCTGTAAAGTAAGGCTCTTCCCGAACGACAACTTCTGAATTGCCGTTGGAAGCATCCTCTTCAACCCCTTTAGTACTGGAACAGACTAGGCTCAAGGTCTTACCATCTTGATCCAATAGATAAAGGCGGGCATCCAGATCGAAGAATTCCTTGGGCACCAGAGCACATACCAGATAGAGAGTCTCGAGGGTGGTATATTCCTGAGCGAGATCAAAAAAGGAGGCGAAGGCCTCTTCTTGTAACCGTTCGAAGTTGTATTTTGTATAACTCTCGAGTTTCTCCCTGACTCTCTCGCGAACTCTTTCCAATTTACTCTGGCCCATTGTTCCCTCTCAAATATCTAGAGTACCAGGGAATTGTTCCTGCTGTTCCCTGGTTTAAATCTTGTCAGAAGTATCAATGCTGAGATGGATTCGAATTTGGTACCATTATGGTACTGAGATCTTTCCGAATTCTTTCTGTTATAAGTGTACGAGGGGAGGATTTCAAGTGTTAATCACCGCTTTATCCTTGCCGTCCGCAGGAACCACCACAACCCGCCGACTGCCACAGCTGATATCGCCATCTTCTCGGACGGCCATGATTTTCCCGTCGATTGGCTCAAGAAAAGTTCATTACCGTTCAGTTGCAGTTGGCGTAATGTTGCTGCCCATTGGCTGGCCATCTTCAGGGTCTGTGGTCGAGCTAATGTGGGCTAGGGACGGTATTGGTGATGGGCAGGGTTACTATCAGGGTGGCTTCTTGGTTGCTGCCATTTTTGAAGACCACGTTGCCGCCATGTTGGGCGATGATCTGCTGAGATAGAGGAATTCCGACGCCTCCATCGAAGGCGGGTTCGCGGTAGAATGGAAAGAGAAGTTGATATTCGTCGAGAGGTTCGGGATTCAAATTAAATCCATTAATCTCAATGGCCACGTGACTGTGGTTGACAGCAGTGGTAATGCTAAGTTCACTACCTTCTTGAATACTTTGCAATATAGTTCTAATGATGGTACGGAGGCCCTCCTCGATGAGATGCCGGTCCAGTTCTATCTCAGGCATCCTGCTGTTTAGGTTAGCGGTGACCTGAATTCCCCTGTGATGGAATTCGTGGTTTAGTTGACTGAGAATCCTTTTTAGGATTGTATTTATATTGGTGGGCACTTTGTGCAACCGGATTCGCTTACAGCTATCCAGAACCCTATTGAGGGTCACTTCCAGGCGGGAAACCTCCTTCAGGATAATCTCCAGGTGAGCGCGGTTGGGATCGCCCGAAGCCATTCGGCGATCGAGCAAACGGGCAAAACCACCAATGGAGGTTAGGGGGTTGCGGATCTCATGGGCGACACTCAAGGACATATCGTTGAGCACTTTTATTCTTTCAGTAAGGACCAACTGATCTTCCAAATATTTTCTGGCGGTGATATCAAAGACGAAGCCGTCAATACAATGCAGTTCGTTGTCGCGTCTGACCGGAATGGTGTGATTGATGATGTGGCGAACTGTGCGTTTCCGATGAATAATTCGGTATTCCAGGGTGAAACTCTGGTCCTCGTTCAAATAGTATTCCCTGCTGATGCGTACCCGTTGCCGGTCGTCAGGATGGATATGTCGGTCCCAGAACAGGTGGTCTTTTCGGATTTCTTCGTCGCTGTAACCAAAGACTTTGTGGCAATAAGGGCTGATGTAGAGAGTGTTAAGTTGGCTGTCCAGGCTGTAGGCAACCAGCGGTGCGCTTTCGAAAAGACGGCGGAACCGCTTTTCGCAATCTTCCGACGCCAAGGTCAGATGAGAATCGGCAAGGTCGCTGAGGTTGGGGCGTGGCGGGGGTCCCATTAGGCTTTTCCCGAAATTACGAATGTCAGCTAACTTGAATTATGATCTATTACGGTCGGTATAACGGCGGAGTGTAGAATATTTCTTATCATTTCTCAAGAGAAAAATTTAAAAAATATCGAAAAAACCAAAATTTATGGTCAACAGGTTGTTGACATTTTATTAACATTGATAATGGGTCGCTCGTCGGCAGTCCGATGCCAGTTATATTTTTTGTTCACTTTCTTCGTTGTTTGGCGCTTATAAAAAAACAGAGTCAACGGGAAGCGGTAAAAGGTAAACAGCGTTACAATTATTTCGTAACCGGTTTACCATTCACCTTTTACTTTTCACCTTTCACTGTTTACCGTTTACCCTTCACGCTTTTTTCTCCAAGCATTATCATAGACAACGGACAAAAATCTTGGCTGACGTTTGACATCAATTATCAATTTTTGTTAGAGCTTAACCCAAATCTTTTGGTTAATGTCAGACTCTCAGCAAGATTGAAGGAAGCAGCCCTTATGCATACAGTCAAAATTGTCGGCACCGGGTCCTATCTGCCTGAGCGAGTACTTTCCAATTTTGATCTTGAAAAGATGCTGGACACTTCGGATGAGTGGATTCGAAAGCGTACAGGTATCAAAGAGAGGCGGCTCGCACGAGCGGATGAAAGTGCTTCGGACTTGGGTAAAGAGGCGGCTATTCGGGCTCTAGTACAGGCAAACATGGCGCCGGAAGATTTGGATCTGCTGGTGATGGCCACCATTACGCCAGATACCTGCTGTCCTTCTGGTGCCAATTGGTTGGAGGGAAAGATCGGTGCCAGTCGTGCTGTCTCTTTTGACGTCACAGCTGCTTGTTGTGGGTTTCTTTTTGGACTGTCGGTGGCCGAGCAATATCTAAAAACCGGCACCTACACCACCGCCCTGGTGGTGGCTGCTGAAGTGATGAGCCGGACGGTAAATTGGCAGGATCAGAGTTCCTGTATCCTTTGGGGGGATGGAGCGGGCGCAGCAGTACTAAGTAAAGAAAAAGCTGATGCTGCCGAGATTCTGTCAATTATGCTGAATACCGACGGCTCCAAAGGGGAAAATCTACTCATGCCTGGCGGCGGTTCAAAAACAACTCCCATCAGCCATGAGAGCGTGGAAAAGGGGCTTCACTATCTGAAACTCGTTGAAGCGCCGACCACCTTCCGAGTGGCGGTGGAGCACTTTACTGTGGCCTGCGAAGAAGCCCTTGAAGCAAATGGATTGACCGCGGATCAGATCGCTTTGTATGTTCCGCATCAGGCCAACATCCGAATCATTCAGGCCATGGCCAAGAAACTCAAGGTTCCCATGGAGCGGATCTTCGTAAACATCGACCGCTATGGCAATATATCCTCGGCGAGCATGGCCATCGCCCTGGATGAGGCCAGCCGTCAGGGTCGCATTGAAAAGGGTGACCTCGTGCTGCTGTGCGGTTTCGGGGGAGGTCTAACCTGGGGCAGCAGCCTAATTCGCTGGTAGATGAAGGAGAAATAGACATACCACAAAGAGAACAAAGGAGAAAACGTGGCACTATTGGTAAATATTAAACGGTAAAGTGATTTGTTCTGTAACCGTTTACCGTTCACCGTTCACCTTTCACTATTCTTTCTCTAGACGCTACGCGTCATTTCTGTTCTTGGTGCCCTGTATCGTTAGGAACTACTAACGTTACCCTGCCGGAGGTGTATCATGACAATTTTTACTCATCTGTTTTCACCACTAGAGATAGGAGAACTCCAATTAAAGAATCGTCTAACCATGGCGCCTCTCTACTTGGGCTATGCGGGTGAAGGTGGCACCGTGAGCAACCTGATGTTGGATTATTACCGCGAGATGGCGCAAAGTGGTGTGGCGATGGTGGTGGTTGAGAATGCTACTGTAGATCATCCCACTGGTAGTGGGTCCAACAGAACCATAAGGGCCGATACTGACGACAATCTGAAAGGATTGGCCCAACTTGCAGAGACTATAAAGAAAGAAGGCGCACTGGCATGTCTGCAAATCAACCACGCTGGACGTTTTGCCGGTGCTGAAGCACCGGTGGCACCCTCCGCTGTGGAAACTTTCGGCCGCATTCCTAAAGCCTTAAGCCAGAAGGAAATAAGAGATGTTGTTGACAAATTTGTCGATGCTGCCTCCAGGGTCAAGAAAGCGGGATTCGATCTGGTGGAACTGCACGGCGGTACCGGCTATTTACTGGCCCAATTTGTCTCGCCGCGGACCAACAAAAGAGAGGATGAATACGGCGGGGCCCTGGAAAACCGCCAAAAGTTTCCTCTGGAGGTACTGGCTGCGGTTAAAGATGCAGTAGGAGACTTCCCGGTGGGCTATCGATTTTTGGCGGATGAATGGTTGCCAGATGGTCTGAAACTGGAGGAATCATCTCAGTTTGCCACGGCGCTGGCTGGAGCCGGGGTGGCGTATATTTCAGTGATGGGTGGAACGTATGAGTCCTTTTTCTTGCCAGAAATTGTGGAAAAATCGAAAAAGAAGGGTTACATGGTTGACCTGGCAGGGGCAATCAAGAAGGAAGTCAACGTTCCGGTGATAACCGCTGGACGGCTAGATACAGGCGAGTTGGCGGAGCAGGTTATTGGCAGTGGTCAGGCGGATTTAATCGGCCTGGCGCGGGTTCTGTGGACGGATCCTGAATGGCCAAAAAAGGTAAAGCAGGGAAGAGAAGATGAGGTTTTGCTCTGCGACCCGGAGTGCGACACTTGTATGCAGTTGGTGATGAAAGGAAAACCTGCCTTTTGCGTCCGCTGGCCCCATGAAAAAATGCGAATCTGGAAGGAAAAATTCCAATAAAGCAAGCAGCCGCCTTCGCCTTAGGGCTACGGCGCGCCAAGGCAAGCAGCGGGCAGCCATTGAAACTAGTCACCTAAACTTGATATTTAAGAATAAGGTGGACACTGTGCGCTGAAAGAGGTCATGCTCGAGTGACATTTTCCAGAGAGGCAATTCAACAACTACTAACCGGCTCGACAACTCAGCGGATCGAGCTGAAGCAAGCCTATGAAAAGCTGCCGGGAACCCACTGCCGACGGCGAACCGATTGTTGTTCCCTGCTGCCTGAAATGAATTTGTTGGAAGCCTTGGCTGCAATCCGGATGCTGGCAAAAATGTCATCCGCTCAAAGGCTGCAGGTCTACAGACGCATACTCAGTTATTTTTTCTTGAATCCAGTGGAGATTATATCGTGTCCATTTTTGCAGGGTCAGGACTGTCTAATTTACGAGAACAGGTTTTTCGGCTGTCGGGCTTACGGACTTTGGTCAAGGCAGTACTATGATGAACAGGCAGAAGGCAGTCGG
>CP070735.1:482349-486058 GCA_020347625.1 Deltaproteobacteria bacterium | reverse complement strand
CGGTTTGTCTAAAGTTTGAATCCTGGCCCACAGATCACAAGTTCTCCCACTGAGCCTTCTTCAACAATAGGCCGAAGTTATTCAGCCTTCAGCGGTCGCCGATAACCTTTCTAAAAGCCAATGCAAAATCCGAAACCCGAAATCTCCGTCGCGCGGCGTCGCCACGTCCCCGCGTCGCTGTATAAATGCTTTTTGCCTTCTGCCTGCTGCCTGCTGCCCGCTGCAATCTGCCAGCTGGAAAGTGCCTAGTGCTTTACAATCCCTCATTGCTGCCCTTGGACTCTTACAGTATTATACCAGTTTAGCAGAAAACACCTCGGGTGGAGACAGGAGAAATGAATCGAGACAACAGGCAAAAGCGTGTCATAATTATGGGAGCAGGCGGCCGGGATTTTCATAACTTTAACATGGTATATCGCGAGAGTTCAGAGACCAGAGTGGTTGCTTTTACTGCCGCACAGATCCCCGGTATTGAGGAGAAGGTTTACCCTGCCGATCTGGCCGGCCCTCTTTACCCTGAGGGCATACCGATCTTTTCTCAGGAAAGATTGTCCGAACTTATCCAGAAATATGCAGTGGACGAAGTTGTCTTTTCCTACAGCGATATCTCACACGAGATGGTCGGACACCAAGCCTCGGTGACATTGGCAGCCGGAGCTGATTTTCTGCTTCTTGGTCCTGAGCGGACCATGCTGGAAACCACCATTCCCGTCATATCTGTGTGTGCTGTTCGTACCGGTTGTGGCAAAAGCCAACTCACCAGACATCTCTGTGACTTGCTGCAAGAAAGGAATATTAGCACAGTGGTTATCCGTCATCCCATGGCCTACGGAGATCTTTCCCGTCAACGAGTCCAACGTTTTGCCACGCCTGTTGATCTGGACGCTCAAGAATGTACCATCGAGGAGCGAGAAGAGTACGAACCGCTAATCGCCAGAAATGCAGTGGTATTTGCAGGTGTGGACTACCGGGAAGTATTGATCCGGGTCGAAGCGGAAAGGCCCCAGCTCATTTTATGGGATGGTGGCAATAATGATTTCCCTTTCATACGATCCAATTTGGAAATCGTATTGCTGGATCCTTTCAGGCCAGGCCACGGTCTGCTCTATCATCCTGGAGAAACCAATTTGCGAAGAGCTCGGGTACTGGTCATCAACAAGGTAAACAGTGCGCCACACCACTGTGTCGAGCGCGTCCTCGAGATCGTTCACCAGGTAAATCCGGAAGCCCAGATTGTGGAAACCGCCTCAACGTATAAGGTGGATGACCCCGAAGCGATTAAGGGCAAACGAGTTCTGGTGGTTGAAGACGGTCCAACCCTGACTCACGGTGAAATGGCACATGGGATAGGCTACCTGGCGGCTCAGGAGATGGGTGCGGCAAAAATAGTGAATCCTAAACCTTTCGCCCGTGGCAGCCTTCGCGAAACCTTTGACACCTACACCCATATAGCTGATTTACTGCCAGCCATGGGCTACGGTCCCGAACAGACGGCCGACCTGGAAGCCACCATCAACCAGACTCCCGCTGACGTGGTGTTGGTTGCAACCCCTGTGGATCTCGCCAGTCTTCTCAAGCTGAATAAGAAGTGCGTGCGTTTAACTTACGAAATCCAGCCGATGGGTAAACCCCGGATGGAAGATATTCTCCTGGAATTCCTGAAAGAATACCGGCTGCTTATTTCGTAGTTTTCCTGGCACCATGCGCTTTGCGCTTTGCGGCGGGACTAGCTTGACATGAGGACACAGCTGAAGTAGCCTAATGTGTTCCGGCAATCTGATAGGCTGTCTTTTGCGTAGAGTAGCCAAATATTAAGGATAATTGGCAAAGATGGCAAAAAAAGCAAGAAAGAAAAAAGAAAAAAAGAAGAATCTAGAAGCGGCTGCCGAATATAATTTCGAAGAAAGCTATACGGAACCCCTGGACAGCTACCCTTCTGATTCCCTTATCCCATATGATCCGCTAAAACACTACCTTATGGAAATCAAGCGGTATCCCCTTCTCAGTCGAGAGGAGGAGCAGCGCCTTTCCATTCGCTATCGGGAAAAGGGTGATATGGAGGCCGCTTATCGCCTTATCACTTCAAACCTGAGGCTGGTAGTAAAAATCGCCCTCAGCTTTCAGCGCCACTGGATGCGCAATCTTATGGATTTGATCCAGGAAGGCAACATTGGTCTAATGCAGGCAGTGAAAAAATTTGACCCTTACCGTGGCTACAAGCTGTCCTACTACGCCTCTTTCTGGATCAAGGCTTACATTATCAAGTTCATCATGGATAATTGGAAGCTGGTTAAAATCGGCACTACTCAAGCCCAGCGTAAACTCTTTTTTAACTTGCGCAAGGAAAAAGAGCGCTTGTTGTCCATGGGTTTTGAGCCGGCGCCCAAACTGCTCGCCGAACGGTTGGATGTCAAAGAATCTGAAGTCATTGAAATGGATCAAAGACTCGGAAGTTGGGAAGTATCTCTGGACGCTCCCATCAAAGAAGATTCTGACAGCGACCACCAATCTTTCATTCCCTCGGATGAAATTGGTGCGGACGATCAGCTCGCAGACTTTGAAAGAAAAGAGATCCTCACGCAAAAATTGGCTTCTTTCAGGACCACACTGCCGGAAAAAGAACGATTTATCTTCGACAACAGACTAATGGCCGAAGAACCGCTTACTTTGCAGGAAATAGGTGATCTTTATGGGATCAGTCGCGAACGAGTGCGGCAGATCCAAGTTCGAATCACCAAAAAGATTAAGACATATTTGCAAGAGGAAATAGAGGATATAGAGGACTTGTATTCTGAATTGTTGTAGAAAAGCTGGGGCCTAAAAAAAGCCCCCAGCGATGTTTTTGACAAACACCGTTAGGGGCAACACGGTACGAACCGCGCAGACCTGCATACCACTATACACAAATTCCACCTAATCGCAATACGAAAAATTCGTATTTTTCATTTTTTTTTCAGTTCTAACGAGGTATTCCCTTGAGGTATTTGTAGAAATCGCTATCGGTCGTCAGAATCATGCGAGTATTTTCTTTCTCCTGCTTCCGGATGATTTCTAGGGTCCTGGAAAAAGAATAGAATTCTGCGTCCTGATTGTAAGCATCGCCATATATTTTTGTCGCCTTAGCATCAGCTCTTCCTCTTATTTCTTGCGCTGTGCGAAAGGCTTCCGATGAAATTCGTTTAAGCTCCTTTTGCATCTCACCGTTGATTCTCGCCGCCTCGCCTTCACCCTCCGAGCGATACTGGGCTGCAATCCGCTTGCGTTCCGAGATCATCCTTTCAAAGACCTTCTTCAACACGCTATCCACGTAATTGATCCGCTTGATCCTTACATCCACCAGTTCGATGCCGAATTCGGGAGTCAGTTTCGAAGCAGACAGCAACATTGCCCTGGTGATCTTTTCACGTCCTACTACCAAAGGACGACTCACTTCCTCCACTTCCTTCTGAGCGTAGCCAGCATCGCTTATCTTCTCACCCACCGCACCCGCCCAACCCTCACTGCGGACAAGTTCCACTAAATCGTTCTCTGATACAGCGTCCCGGACCACAGAATCGATAATACCATCCAGGCGTGAAAGTGCTGTGGTCTTGGTGGTCACCCGGGTCAGATAAAGGAGTGGATCACTGATGCGCCAGCGAGCGGTGGTGTCCACCCAGATGAGCTTCTTGTCCTTGGTAGGGATCTGGTTGGGGCTACCATCCCAATT
>CP070735.1:479072-482249 GCA_020347625.1 Deltaproteobacteria bacterium | reverse complement strand
ATTGGAGATAGTTGAGGAGATAGCGGCGGTTATAGATGCCTGTGAGTTCGTCTTCGAATATTAGGCGCGAGGGATCCTTGCCCACATTTTGGATGAAATAAAGGAAGTCTTTGTATTCCATGCTTGTTCCCTAAGCCTTATCATGGAACCGTCAAAGCTGACCGGTCACAGAATCCCTGTGCGGAGCGCACCGCGGAGAGAGGTGCAGGCCGAAACGTAGAGCAAAGAGAATAGCTGACTCTTCCACTCATGCTAGTTCTCGTGATTCAGCCCAACAGGCCAATCCCAGATAGATGCAAGCCATATGCCAATAGGGAGAAATTAAGGCTGAGCCGAGAAAAGTGGAACGAATCAGAGCGGTTACCTGGGCAAGTTTTTTGTGAGCGAGTCTTGCTGGGGGATTAACCACAGAGGAGACAGAGGCGGGTGATTTTTCCAATTTACTGTTCTGAAACTAAGTGGTAAACGTTATTTTCATCCTTTTCTACTCTTACCCCATAGGCGCGAACAAGCTCCATCAAGGGTCGACCTAAGAGAAAATCTAGTTCTTCCTCATCACGATCCAGCTTTGTCTTGACAAAGTCCCTGAAGACCATGTCCTGTCGGAGTATGTCCAGGACCTGGTCAATGGCCTTCTCATCGCCGGTTTCGTGGAATTTCTTAAAAGCACTGTCTAGTTTTTCGAACGAACAACGCTCATTATGGGCTTCCAGCAGTTCCAACAAGGGTTGATCTTCCCTGAGGAGGTGACGTCTGGTGAGCTTTTTTTGGTGGTATAGTTTTTCCAACTTTTCCGGATCCCAGCATGCTTGGACCCGGCACTGGAGTGGCCGGTGGTGGTAAATGGTGCAGTTATTATTCTCCCGCACCAAGAAGATACAGTTGCGGCTTTCTGGGTCTTCTTTAATCTTGATTAATTCGCCCGGGAGAAAACCAAGACGTCCTTCTATGTTGAATTTAACGGGCTCACCCTGTCTAAGAGTGTAAATCTGACGGATTGATATGAGATCATGGTCAAGAAGCTCCAGGTCTTCGTGGTGCAGTGAAGGGCTTCCCTGGCGACAGCATTCCCCGCATCGCAGGCAGTATGGCCGGGTGGCATAAGCGAGTTGGACCAGTCTTTCCATCAGTTCCTGCCACTTCTGGCGGCGGACTGCCGGTTCCAACTTTTCCCAGGTGTTATTTAAATCCCGGTAGCCCGGTTCTCGCTTTATCTCAGAGATAACCTGTTCATAATGGTCTTCCACCTGGAGTTTTGCCAGTATCTGCCTCATTGCCTGACGCACTTCGGCTACAAAGTCTTTTCGAGTACCACTTTCAAAAAGGTCTTGCAATTTAGAGGAGTCAGAAAAGCTAGAGCTCTGCTGCATCATAATAACTTCTTTGATAGACAAGTCTTGGTTTAAACCTTCTTGAGGTCTTGTGGAAATTTAACCCATCCCTCACGGGGGAGCAATGTCAAGGTTGACGCAGAGCGCAGAGCGATCGGTGAAAGGTAAACGGTGAACGGTAAACCGATTAGCTTTTCTCCCTTAACTGCTTACCCTTTACCGTTTACTATCATTTTCGCTATGCGCTCTGCGCTCTGCGTCATTACCTTTACACCAAGATTCCAGCAATGGTAGCTGTTAAAAAGGCGGCGAGAGATCCTGAAATGATGGAGCGAATCCCCAATCGGGCCAGATCGTGGCGACGGCCTGGGGCCATACCGCTGATGCCGGCGATCATGATGCCCAAGGAGCCGAAATTGGCGAAGCCACATAGGGCGTAGGTGGCGATGGTAATCGAGCGACCACTGAGAATGAGTTCACCGCTAGCCAACCCTTTGGCCATGTTCAGGTAGGCGACAAATTCGTTGAGTACCGTCTTTTGCCCCAACAAGGAGCCAACCTGTACCGCTTCTTTCCAGGGAATTCCCATAATAAAAGCGATGGGAGCAAACAGCCAACCCAGAACTGTCTCAAAGCTGGTGCCGAATAGTCCAAAAATGGAGTTAACCATTGCCACCAGGGCGATGAAGGCGATGAGCACGGCTGCAACACTGATGGCCAGGTGCACGCCGTCGATTGCGCCGCGAGCCGCAGCGTCAATAAAGTTTACATCCTGTTTCTCTTGGCTAACCTGAACCTTATCTGCAGTGAAGGGAGTTTCGCTTTCGGGAATCATGATCTTGGCAATGACCACGGCGGCGGGAGCACTCATGAGGCTGGCAGAGAGGATATGGCCTGCCACCTGGGGAAAGTGTGGTTGGAGAATCCCAATGTAGGCAGCCATGACACTACCAGCAATGGTAGCCATACCAGCGCTCATAACACAAAAGAGCTCCGATTCAGTCATTTTAGCAATGTAAGGACGCACAAGAATTGGCGCCTCCACCATGCCCACGAAGACGTTTGCTGCGACGCTGAGCGACTCCGCCCCAGAGAGGCCCAAGGTACGAGTGAAGATATGCGCCATTAGCCGAACCACCCACTGCAGAATACCGAAGTAATAGAGTATAGCTGACAAGGAGGAAAAAAAGACGATAACCGGTAGAACCTGAAACGCTAAAATGAAGCCGTATTTCGGCACGGTCATAAGGTCACCGAAAAGGAAACTAGAGCCAGCTTCGGTGAAGCCGATCAGCTTTTCGGCGCCTCGGCCTACCCAGTAGAAGATTTCATGGCCGATACGGGTTCGCAACACAATCACCGCGAAGAAAAACTGAAGTCCGATTCCGCCCAAAATAGTCTTGTAGGAGATCCGTTTACGGTCCTTACAAAAAATAAATGCGATGAGTAACAGCCCCGGAATACCTAGCACAGAGATCAATCGTTCCATAGCCTATTCCTTATACTGCCATGTGCAAGAGGGCACCACGCAGATCATAAAGAACACGGTGCGTTTGGTAAAAAGTAAAGGGTAAATGGTGAACGGTGAAAGGTGAACGGTAAAGGGTAAACCGATCTGATCTGCTCCTGTTCACTGTTCACTTTTCACCCTTCACGCTTTACCCTTTACCGTTTACTATCATTTTCGCTGTGCGCTCTGCGTCAACCTTGACATTGCTCCCCCGTGAGGAATGGGTTAAATTTCCACTAGACCTCAAGAAGGTTTAAACCAAGACTTGTCTATCAAAGAAGTTATTATGATGCAGCAGAGCACTAGCTTTTCTTATTCCTCTAAATTGCAAGACCT
>CP070735.1:475098-478972 GCA_020347625.1 Deltaproteobacteria bacterium | reverse complement strand
GCAGGTTGCGGCCACAACGACATCTTGTTCCGCTGTGGAGATGCGTACTTTCAGACAATTAGCAGTTTCGTCGAGATGGTTAAACGAGTTAAGAAGAGAACCGCTATGAGCCGAGGCTTCGACAGGAGATATCCGAGAAGAGGATAGAAACTAGGCACTAAACACTATGGACTAGGCACTTTGGTAATCTCGAATTGCGGATTTGGGAAGGCATAGAGCATAGAGCATAGGGCATAGGGAAAGATAAAATGACTTGTTCACCGCGTCTCCGTTTCTCCGCCTCCCCAAGTCGTCCCCCTGTGCCTAGTCCCCAGTGCTTAGCTTGCCTCGCCGAAGCTTTAGCGAAGGCGGGTGCCTAGTTGAAACGGTTGCCTGCTGTTTAGGCGGTTGGTGCTTCCCGCTTTCTGATTTTGGCTTTCAGTTCTCCAAACAGATTTGTCAGATCTTCCAGAATCATGTAGCCGCAAGGAACCAAGAGCAGAGTAATGACGGTGGCAAACAGAACGCCGAAACCAAGGCTAATGGCCATGGGGATAAGAAATTGAGCCTGAAGGCTCCGCTCCAAGAGCATGGGTGTAAGTCCAGCAAAGGTGGTCAAAGAGGTGAGAATGATGGCTCTGAATCGTAAGGCCCCAGCGGTGCTGACGGCGTCATGAGCGTTCAGCCCCTGCCGACGGAACCGATTGGTGGCGTCCATCAACACCAGGGAGTCATTGACCACCACACCGGCCAGGCCGACAACCCCGAACATGCTCAAAAGGCTGAGGTTGTGACCCATGATAAGATGCCCCATTATTGCGCCGACTATACCAAATGGAATGGCTGCCATTACCACAAAGGGTTGGAAAAATGATCTGAAAGGAATGGCCAATAGGGCATAAATGGCGAACAGGGCAATGATGAAACCTCTGATTACATCGGCCATGGACTCCTTCTGCTCTTTTCCTTCCCCTTCCATGGTGTATCTCAAGCCGGGGTAGCGCAGCTGAAGTTGCGGCAGAAACCTGCTCTCCAGATCAACACGCACCTCGTTGGCGTTTGTGACTGTCTCATCCACATCGGCTGTGACTTTGATCACCCTGAAACGTTGAGCCCGCTCGATCGCGGCGTAGCCCTGCTCCATTCTTATCTTAGCCACCTCACTGAACGGAACCTCAGAGCCGTCCGGCGTTCGAATGCGCATATCTTCCACATGACCCAGGGACTTTCGCTCTGATTCCGGATAGCGAACCATGACCTTGACTTCATCTTGATCGCGCTGCAAGCGCAGGGCCTCGGCCCCGTAGAAGGCATGCCGCACCTGCTGGGCCAAATCGTCCAAAGTCAATCCCAAACTGCGGGCAGCCAGCTTAAGCTTAAGCTGCATTTCCTCTTTGCCCGCAAAGAAACTGTCGCTCACATCGAATACCCCGGGATAGCCTTTCAGTTCCTCCTTCAGATCTTCCGCCGCGGTAAGCAGCCTGTCCTGATCGTCCAACGACAAATGAACCTCAACGGGATTTCCGGCGCTGAAAAGCACACTCTGAAAGGTGATGGACTCAGCATCCGGAATGACACCTACCCTCTCGCGCCACAAGTTGGCCAGCTTGGTTGCGGTCACGTCCCGCTTTTCACCTTCAAGAAGCTCGAGAGTGATCTGGGCCAGATGCCCTCCTGATTGCGGCCCACCGGCCATTGGACCGTGTCCTCCACTGTGCATCCCAACAAAGGTAACGCTGTTTTTGAAGAGTGACTCCGCACTCTCTGGCCGTTGTCCGTCCATTTCGGCTATGGCCTCTTTTCCGGCCCGTTCCAAATAGCTTGCGATTTCCTCTGTGCGCTCAGCCGGAGTACCTGCCGGCATGGTCAAGGTACATATCAAGAAGTCACTTTCCACCTTGGGGAACAGGGTAAATTTAATCCATCCGGCTTTCCATACTCCTATGGTTACCAATAGCACAGCGATACCCAGCGTAATGGTGGCGTAACGCCAACGAAGGCAAAAATCCACCGTCCTGGCATAAGGTCCTTTGATGAACCATTTCAGTCCCCGAGCCGTAAAGCTGTCCTCAATGCTGCCCGATACTCTCCGCTTGGATCCGACCAAGTGGGCAGGTAAAATCAGCAGACATTCCACTAGAGAGCCCAGCAACACCAGGATAACCACTATGGGAATGTTTCGCATGATCTTTCCCATGGTGCCTGTCCCCATTAGCAGGGGCCAGAAAGCCGCCACCGTGGTCAGAACTGCAAAAACCACTGGCCTGCCCACTTCCAAGGTGCCTCTCACCGCTCCATCCAGAGGCTCTAGTCCCTCCTCGTGTCTTCGAAATATATTCTCGCCCACGACTATTGCGTCGTCCACCACAATACCCAGAACCATAATGAAGGCGAACAGGGAGATCATATTGATGGATACATCGAATCTGGGCAACAGCATCAATCCAGCCATGAAGGAGATGGGTATGCCCAGAGTGACCCAAAAGGCAAGTCGCATGTTAAGAAACATGCCCAGAAGGATGCTCACAAGAATCAGACCCAAGGTCATGTTTTTCAGCAACAGCCAAATGCGGCTTTTCAATATGCTGGATCTGTCCCGATAGAAATCGATATTCACCCCTTCAGGCAGACTGGGCCGGATTCTTTCAATGTACTGCTTTACCGCGCTGGCAACTTTCAGGGCGTTTTGATCGGCCACCCTGTATACCTGGATAATACCGGCTGTCTTGCCTTGAAATCGGGTAAAGAGATCCACATCCTCGAATCCGTCTCTGAGCATTGCGATCTGCCCGAGGGTGACTTTGCTACCATCGGGCCTGGTGATCACAGCTATATCCCGGTAATCCGCTGCGTAGTAACGGCGGCCTTTGGTCCGCACCAGGATTTCACCACCGGCGGTCTTAACACTGCCCGCTGGCAAGTCCAGACTCGCTCCTCTGACTGCCTCGGCAACTTTACCGAGGGTGAGGCCATACCGACGGAGAGTCTCCTCAGAGACCTCGATGTGAATCTCCCCCTGACGGACACCTGCGAGTTCTGCTAGGGTGATGCCCGGCAAGTTGGTGATTTCGTCTTTGATTCTTTCGGTGAGGTGCTTGATCGTATATTCCGGTGCATCGCCATAGACGGCCACATTGAGAACCTGTACCCGTCGGGTCACTTCCCGGACCACGGGCTGTTCTGCTTCATTTGGAAAGGTGGTAATGCGATCCACCTCGGCCTTTACCTCGTCCAACAGTTCCTGCAAATCCCAGTCGGTCATGACCTCAATGGCCACAGAGGCATACCCTTCTCTAGCCACAGAATCGATTCGCTTGATACCGGCCAGACCGGCTACCTTTTCTTCGATGCGGCGGACGATTGCCTCTTCCACCTCTGCCGGCGAGGCACCAGGATACTCCATGGTGATGGAGATAGTGTCCAGAGAGGTCTCAGGAAATATCTCCAGTTTGGTGGTCAGCCCGGTGACCGCTCCGGCCAACAAGATAAAAAGCATGAGCAGATTGGCGGCAACGTGATTTTCGGCAAACCAGGCAACGGCACCTTTCATAAAGTCTTGTTCTCCTCAAATGTTAGGTCTGGTGCAAAAAGCTCTACTCAGAGCGATTAACGTGCAATAAACTAGGCACTAGGCAGTAAGCACTAGGCACCATACACATTTCGCATTCCTCATTTCTCATTGGCCATTGAGAGTTGAGCATAGAATAGCGGATCACCAAATGGTCAACGATAAATGAGAAATGCCCAATGAAAAATGACCTAGTGCCTGGTCCCTAGTTCTTAGTGCCTAGTGTCTGGGCCTGCTAGCTCTCAGTAACCATCCTCACCGTCATGCCGTCGGTCACCGCCTTGAGAGGGGTGACAACAACCATTTCCCCATTCTCAAGACCTTCGT
>CP070735.1:470628-474998 GCA_020347625.1 Deltaproteobacteria bacterium | reverse complement strand
CATCCAGGTAAGATAGAGAAAGGCCGAGCGTTTTATTCTGTTCCCCAGCGAGCAGTTGTCTCTCAAGACTTAAGTCTTTAGCGAGTGGCTGGTGGTCACGGAGGATTTCCCAAACGGTTTTGAATCTGGCAGCCGGGTTTCTTTGGGTGGCGCGCTTTATGAAATAGTGTAAGGGTTCCGGTAGATCTGGAACCAGCACGCGGGGATCTGGGATATCCTCCTGAACATGGAGGTCCATCAATTTGGCTAGGTCATCTTCAAGATAAGGTCTCTGGCCGGTAATCATCTCATAGGCCACAATCCCGAGTGAATAAATGTCAGTACGCTCATCCACAGATTCACCTTCGATTTGTTCCGGCGACATATAATAAACAGTTCCTGGTAGGCAAAAATCGATGGTCCCTGGGCAGCATGCCAACCCGAAGTCAAGAATCTTTGCTCGGCCCTGAGGTTGAATGAAGATATTAGCTGGTTTGATATCTCGATGTACAAAACCCTGCTCATGGGCATAATTCAACCCAGAACAGACCTGCAGGAGTATGTCCAATACCACCGACAAAGGCAGTCTTGCTGTTTTATTTAAAAGGGTTTCCAGTGATACGCCCTCGAGGTACTCCATGATAATGAAGACCGTCCCGTGTAATTCCTCGATATCATAAACCCTGACAATGTTTTCATGGTTCAGACGAGCAATAGTTCTCGCCTCATTCCTAAACTTGCAGGCAAAATGAGGGTCCATGGCCATGGTGTGCTTCAGCATCTTGATCGCCACTGGCATGTTCAAGTTTGTGTGAAGACCTTTGTAGACAATGCTCCAGCCCCCACGATCTATAATTTCATTTATCATGTATTTCCCTATAGATCTTTCCGCGATCAGTTTTTCGGTAGAAAGCCGAGTTGTCGCAAGCTCAACGATATAATCTTTTAAATCTGGATATTCAGCACAGAACGAAGCAAATTGTGATTTGGTCAAGCACCAAAGCGTCATATCTGTTTCGGCATCAACGTTGGCAGTCCGAGGTCCACCTGTTAGAAGCGCAATCTCTCCTACAATATCTCCACCATTCAGACGGGCAACAGTATAGTTTTCTGAGTTTTTTTCCACACTGACCGTGCAGGTTCCATCCTGGATGATGTAGAGATTATCTCCTTGGTCACCCTGTGAAATAAATCTTTCTCCTCTCGCCACACGCATCGGAGTCATGGCGCTCAGCACAGGACATGCAGCCTCTGTGGTGATGGCATCAAACAGTGGTGTTTTGGAGAGTAGATCCAACTCGCATGGCTGTACCCCTTTGTTCTTGACGAATACCTCGGGGAATGAAGCCTGTAGAACTGATGATTTTCCCATGGGCACCCCCCTTACTATTTGTAACTAGTTCCGGTTCTCAGCCAAGCTTTCGCTTCACTCAAAGCGCAAGGTGCGTGCCAAGTCGGAGGCAACGACATAAGATTTTACTCAACCAGTTAATATTACATGATATTTAAAGGGGTAGGATGGGTGGAGTGCGACGTAAAACCGTTATTCTCTTATACATAAATTGCGTACTAAGTTGATAGCTCTAGCGGGGTTAGGCATGAAAAATGCGTGATTTCAGTTAGTTATGCTGTGTCAACTAAGTTGGCAGTCCGATGCCAACTAGGTTGGCATCTGGTGGGCACGAAGTTGGCAGGCAGGCTTAGAGTCCATATCGTTGCATCTTTTTCATTAAACCATTTCGACTCAAACCCAATTCCTTGGCCACTCTGGTCTTATTACCTCGATGCTCACGGAGCTTTTCCACTAGAACTGACTTTTCCAGCGTCTCAACCATTTCCTTCAAAGAGTGGCGCAGCTGAGTTCCATGGATTGGACTGACCGAGGTGTCCTGTATTTTAGCGCTTAGATTGGACAACTCGATTACGTGGCCATCAGTCACCATAGCCACGGCTCTTTCAATTTCGTTTTCCAGTTCTCTTACGTTTCCTGGGAAGGGGTAGGCCGCTAGAGCATCCAAGGCTTCCTGACTCAATCCTTTAATCGGCTTTTTAGTTTTCTTCCTGAATTTAGAAACAAAATGGTTTGCCAGTACTGGGATGTCTCCGACCCTTTCTCGGAGGGGTGGTAGTCTAATAGCAAAAACCGACAGTCTATAAAAGAGATCCTCTCGCATTCTTCCGGCTTGCCGCTCCTCTTCAAGATTCTTGTTGGTGGCGGATATCACCCTGACATCCACTTTCCTACTCAGATCCGATCCTAGGGGTTTGATCTCACCTTCTTGCAGAACCCGCAAAAGACTTGTTTGCATGGCAGGCGACATCTCACCCACCTCGTCTAGGAACACCGTGCCTCCGTTAGCGATTTCGAAAAGTCCCTTCTTGTCTCTAACAGCTCCAGTAAAGGCTCCTCGCTTGTGGCCGAATAGCTCGCTTGCCAGCAAGGTGTCAGGGATGCCGCCGCAGTTCTGCGAAACAAAAGGCTTGTCTTTTCGGGGTCCGTTAAAGTGGATAGTGCGGGCAAAGAGCTCTTTTCCTGTGCCTGTCTCCCCTTCCACCAGTACTGTTATGTCGGAGTCAATGACCCTCTCACATAGTCTATAAACGTCCAACATGGGTTCGCTATTTCCTATGATCCGGTCAAAACGATAGTGTCTCTCAACCTCCCGCCTGAGGAAGGCAACTTCGTTTCTAGTCTGGGCAATGAGTTCGTCTTTATCTTTGTTTATCAGCTGAAGTTCATGATATGCTCTGTTGAGCTCGGTGCACATCCTGGCATTGTCCAGTGCCATGGCAATTATAGGTGCCAAGGTTACTAGAAAGCTCAAGTTTTTTTCATCAAAATCGCCTTTAATTTTATTGAGAACTTCAAGAACGCCGATGGTCTGCTCTTTTGTTTTGAGGGGTACGGCTATCATGGATTTCGTTTCAAATTTAGTAGCAGCGTCGACGTTACTGTAATGTCGCGGGTCATTGATAACATCTAATATGATTTCTGCTTTACCACTTTTGAAAACACTGCCCGCTATCCCATGATCAGCAGGAATACGAATCTCTTCAAGTTTGTCTAAGCGTTCTGGTATGTCACTAGACCAGCAGAAGACCATCTCATCTTTTCTTTCATCGTACAAAATTACCGAAGTTGCTTCTGCACCCATCACTTCTGTTATTTGTTTAACTATATGGCGAATAAGATCATCGACATTGATATACTGGTAGAGCGACTGGCTTATGTGCCAAAGGGATTTCAGTTCTTGATATTCGCGGCTGAGGGGAAGATCACCGCCGCCCTTTTTCACTATTTTCTTGCTCATTGCCCTCACCAAGAAAAGGGTGATTGAAAAAGTCAGTGAATCCAAATTGACGAGCTCTTGTTACCCTCGTAATTGAATTCTAGTCGACTTAAAGTAACTGAACAGAACTCGCTTTCGATAGAAGGAGTTATAGGATGAGACTGCTAAGAACTCGCTTTCGATGAGAAAAACTATAGGATGAGAGATCCTTGTGTGTCAAGTGGTATGAAGGACAACATATGGTGGTCTGGTGGTTTTCGATTGTCTCAAGAACGGGGATATCAAACAGTTGTGGGAAAGCGTGCTTCTGACCCGAAATGGCATCAAGGCCATTTTTCGATTTTAGGGGTGCGAATCCGTCTAGATTCTTTTATCTCGTCAAATATGGCATCCTCCTTATTTTTTGATTTCGGACTGACGGTTGAAATTTCACCCTCAATGCTTACTTTTGCCAAAATAAGTTATGAAATGGCTCGTCGCCTGACCAAATCCCGCCTAGCTGCAGTAGCTGTTTCGCGGGTAGTCCCAATTCTCGACGAGCGCCATGCAACAGTTGAGTGAGAGGGCCTAAGAAAGGCGAATGCCACGGGTAGCGTGGATTTAGTTTTTGATATGTTTAAGATTTGTTTAAAGGAGAAACAGTATGAAATACGTTATCACACTTTTAATGATACTGATTGTTTCAACCACCGCAAATGGGGCAGGGATGTCAGTTTCGTACGAGGTTAATGGAGAACCCTATAAGGGATATTTTATTAGCCCTTCTCCCGATGCCGCACTGATATTGCTCGTCCATGACTGGGACGGTCTGACTGACTATGAAGTGAAACGTGCCAACATGTTAGCTGATATGGGATATGCGGTTTTTGCTGCTGACTTGTTTGGTGCCGGAGTTAGACCGACAGAGGTAAAGGACAAACGCCAGCACACCGGTGAATTGTATAAAGACCGTGCTAAAATGCGCGCCTTGTTACAAGCTGCACTGGAAACTGCAAAATCTAAAGGTGCCGATGTCCATAATGCTGTGGCAATGGGATACTGCTTTGGTGGAGCTGCTGTACTTGAGTTCGCCAGGTCAGGGGCAGACTTGAAAGGCTTTGT
>CP070735.1:452409-470528 GCA_020347625.1 Deltaproteobacteria bacterium | reverse complement strand
CCGATGCGGTTTTGGCCGATCTCAGTGCTTGCCTGATGGAGTTGACTCACCAGGCGGAACAGAAAGGATTTCTTGTAAAAGCAGTCGGGGTAGGATGCGCCGGGCTGATCGATCTCCCCAACCGAGTGGTGGTCAGATCACCCAATTTGCCTGGCTGGGTGAACTTCCCTTTGGGCCAGCGCTTGAGTCAAGATCTCCAGTTCCCAGTTTTTATCGAAAACGATGTGAACTGTATCAGCTATGGTGAATACTGGTTAGGCGGGGGGCGCGATCTAGGAGATTTTCTTTGCATAGCCCCGGGAACGGGCGTTGGGGGCTGCTTAATTGTCAATGGCAAGGCATGGCAAGGGGAGGGCTATTCTGCTGGCGAAATTGGACATATGACCATCCAGCCTGACGGTGAACGATGCCGCTGCGGCAATCATGGCTGTCTGGAAACGCTGGCATCGGCATCATGGCTGGTTTGGAGAGCGGAACAGTGGCTGCGTCAAGGAGCAAAAAGTAGCCTTGAGAAAGATGTGGAGAGCCCAGGAGGACTAAGTGCAGAAATCATTTACCATGCGGCCATGGCTGGAGACCAGATGGCCCAGGAGCTTTTTCAGTTGGTCGGCACAAGTCTGGCCATTGCCATCGCCAATGTTGTCCACCTCTTGGGTATTTCAGCCGTTCTGATCGCTGGCGGCATGGCCAACGGTTGGGAGGCATTCATCGATCCTCTCCAGGCTGAATTAGAGCGGCGTCTCACAATGATGCCGCCCACAGATATTAGGGTGGTTAAAGCGCAACTGGGTGACGAGGCTGGCGCTTTAGGTGGTGCCTTCTTGGCGGGCAGAGAGGTATCATTGACAATGGGTGTTTAGCGTTTTCTGAGGAAAGTAGTACGCTGAATCCTCAGCTTACAGGGTTGCATGTCGCCAGAAGATATGTTACATAAAGCTACTGAAAAGGGACCACAGCAGTGAGATTGCTTTGGTTGAAAATTTCGAGATCGTGAAGAGGTTGCACTACTTGTAAGGTTTTTACGCCATAAGAGATTCGCTGCTGGGCCCTGCTAAAAGGGCTTTTTTTGTGTCGAAAGAGAGGTGAACTTTGAATGGCCAGCTCTGAAAAGGAGTCTTTGGAAAGGAAAATTAAGAAACTTCGAAAGGATTTTCAAAAAAACGTTCAGCCAGCGCTTCGACGACATACTTATTATTTAAGTAAAAGTGAGCGGAGGCGCATCAAACGTAAGAAAGCGATTAAAAGAATTCAAAGAAGGCAGAGGCGTTATCGGTCAGCTGCTTGAGTCGAGAGTATCTGCTCGAGCGGTTCAATACTAACATTTTGGAACTAAATTCTGCTTCTCCCGCTCGGGGAGGGGTGGGTTGTTCTCAGGGGTTTTTGGCGACCCAATCCTGGCGATCTTGTAGGTCGCCATATTTTTTCAAGACAAATTGGGAGGCAAATTTGGGGTTGCCGAGGTAGGGAATCAGCGTATCTTTTAGTCGCTGGCATATCCCTGTAAGCACGTCTTCGTAATCCTTCTTGTCCACGAAATGGCGGACTTTTTCCTGAGTGAAAGCCAAAGGATCACCGTAGGCAGAAACAAGATCGTGGTAAGCTTGTTCACTGTGGCCCATGGTGGTGAAGTAGTCAGGGGATATGGGGACTTCCACCCTAGCGAGAAGTGAGACAAGCCAGCGGTCGCCAGCCATGACTCGAGACTGATCCACGAGTTCCAGAACCAAACCGTTCGGCAGCGTAATTCTCTCAATCAATTTTTGAGACATTTCGTATACCTATCATAAATAAGGGATGGGATAGAGGTGTCCAGCTGTTCCTTTCGGCTCGCATAGACTACAGCGCGATCTATCATGCTTGTGCCAGCTTCCCATGGGAAGACTATCCCAGAAGTATCTCAGCGGCAAGGGAAAAGCAGGAAGAAAGCGGTCAGCGGTCAGCTATCAGCATTCAGCAGAGAAAACATTTTTTCAAACGCTTATAACATAAAATAATGTCTTGTATTTTGCTGAAAGCTGACGGCCGATAGCTATGATTTACTGGACAGTTGAGTGGTTCCGGAGGTATATAGGGGATCATGCTCGAGGATCATACAGAAGAGAGGATCATAAACGTCACTTGGCACGGCCGCGGTGGCCAAGGTGCAGTTACCGCAGCTATGATACTTGCCGAGGCGGCTTATCTGGACGGCTACAAAGGCGTTACTGCAGCGCCCTTCTTTGGTGTTGAGCGCCGAGGAGCGCCCATAACCGCAACAACTCGGTTTTCAAAAAAAACCATTCGTACGCTGACCCCCACCGCCAAGTCCGATGTGGTCCTCGTTTTAGATGACAGACTCATGCAGACAGTTGACGTCTTGGGAGGCTTGAAACCAGAGGGTCTGCTAATTGTTAACTCCAGCCGCCCACCCGAGACATTCTGCACTGATTTGAGCATCGCAGTGGCAACCTCCGATGCCAATGCCATTGCCAGAGAGATCGGCTTGGTGGTTGCCGGGGCTGTGATGATTAACACCCCCTTCCTCGGGGCCTTTTCCAGGGCCAGCGGCCTGGTGTCTATGGAAAGTCTGGTAAGAGCCATTGGTGAGAACTTCAGCCAAGGTGCAGCAGAGATTAATATTCAGGGAGCCCAACTCACCTACCAAGAGACGAAGCTCAACCGCGCCTGGCGTCCCTAGCGAGAAAGAGTAAGTCATACACCAGACTGGGTCTCTCTGGGTTGAGGGCTGAAGCAAAAGCAGGAGATAAATTAAGGAATTGGGGAATTAAGAAATTAATGAATACTGGCATACAGATCCTTTTCTTGGCAGGTTAGGGTTATAATAGAGCCATATTTTCGGGGACGGCTGTCAAGCCGACTATCTCAGTCAGTGGCAACATCACTTTAGAGAACATTAGGACATCTGATTATGGTTGCAAAGAAGGACCCGTTCATTTCTGCCTGTGCCACACTGGAAAGAGGTGAGGCCGGCAGAACCGGCGACTGGAGGGCCAAGCGTCCGATCATTGATCTCAGTAAGTGTACTCCCTGCAAGAAGCAAAAGGACACCTGTTATCTGTGCTGGCTCTACTGCCCGGATGGCACAATCAATCGGGGAATACCGGTTGAGATTGATCTCGAGTACTGCAAGGGTTGTGGGATATGCGCTCAGGTTTGTCCAGCCAAGGCGATAACCATGGAGGACGAGGAAGATTTATTGCTCAAGGAATGCGCCATTCTCAACGAAACGGAGGCAGGTGGGGAGGAATCGTAGTAGACCTCGTTTTGGTAAAGCACCATCGATTAGAAAGCAATACGTGTCCCATTCAGGGTTTCCAAGGGAGGCAGGTCCAGACCAGTCAAAGAGTTCCATCAACAGGGTACGGATATGAGCAAGGTGAAAATTATCAACGGAAATGAGGCGGCAGCGCTGGGCGCCAAGATCAGCCGGGTGCAGGTGGTTGCTGCTTATCCAATAACCCCGCAATCCAAGATTCCGGAGACCCTGGTTAAATACGTGGACTCAGGTGAAATGAAAGCCGAATTTATTCGGGTGGAAAGTGAACATAGCGCAATGACTGTGTGTATTTCCGCCTCAACTGTGGGCGCACGTGTCTTTACCGCCACTGCGGCAAACGGTCTGGCCTACATGCATGAACAACTGCACTGGGCTGCAGGGGCTCGGCTCCCAATCGTTATGGCGCTGGCCAATCGAGGACTCGGGGCTCCCTGGACCATTTTCAACGATATGCAGGACTCTATTTCCCAACGCGACACCGGCTGGATGCAGGTCTATTGTCGAGACAATCAGGAAATCATCGACAGCATCATCATGGGCTACAAGATCACTGAACAGCTCCACGTGCCCATGATGGTCTGTTTCGACGGATTTGTGCTGTCACACACGGTCATGCCAGTGGAAATACCGGATCAGGATCAGGTGGATGCATTTTTGCCGCCTTATGTGCCACACTTGCAGGTGGACGGCCCTGAGCCTATCAATATCAACCCGGTGATGTTGGCTGACCCGCGTGTCAATGCCGAAGGAGTTGATTGTCCCAGCTACATGGGGTTTCGCCTGCGGTTGCAGGAGACGCTGGAGAGTGCCGGGGACGTCATCCTCAAAGTTGGTCAAGAATTTGGGGAGATTTTTGGCCGAGATTACGGTTGTTTGCTTTGGGAATATCGGACTGATGGCGCTGATATCATTTTGCTCTCTATGGGCTCTCTGGCCAACGAGGCTTCCCTCGCGGTGGACCAGCTTCGCGACAAAGGTTACAAAGCTGGAGTGGTCGCTTTGAGGGTTTTCCGGCCTTTCCCAGCAGAACCACTTCGTGCTGCGCTGTCAGATGCCAAACATGTGGTGATTTTTGACAAAAACATCAGTTACGGCAATGAAGGGGCCACCTGCACCGAGACCAAAGCGGCATTATTCGAAGGTGATGAGCGCCCGGTGATCACCAACTACATTGTGGGTCTGGGTGGGAAAAACGTCAGCTTTGCTGACCTGGAAGCCGCTACTTTAAAGGCATTGAAGCGGAAAGGTCAAATGAACGGCCCCCATTGGCTGGGAGTTGCAGTTTAATCTGCATGGCGCATAGCGCAGAGCGCATAGCGAAGAGAGAGTAGCGGGCAGCGGCAGCAGATAGATCGGTTGTTAGTTATTGGTTATACGTTATTAGGGAAAAAGTACATATTTACCTTGATTTATTTGGGAGGCCTTCGACGTATAACTAATAACTAGTAACGTATAACGTCCAAGGTGCAAACGAATCCACCTTGAGCTGTTCTGTAGAAATTGTTGGGGTTTTGAATGACAACCAAGACGGTAATGCAATTGCCCGAAGAGGAATACATCCTGCCCGGTACCCGAGCATGTTCAGGGTGCGGTTTATCTCTCGCCTATCGTCATATCCTCAAGGCTCTGGGGGAGAAAGTTATTCTGACCATACCGGCGTCCTGTCTGACTGTGTTGCACGGACTCTATCCATCCACCTCAGTGCGTCTAACCAACATCAACACCGCTTTTGCCACTACAGCTGCTTCGGCTACCGGTATTGCCGCCGGTCTCAAGGCGCTGGGGAAGACCGATTACACTGTGGTGGGGATAGCCGGGGATGGCGGTACCTTCGATATTGGCATTCAGGCTCTCAGTGCCGCTGCGGAACGGAATACTGACTTTCTCTATATTTGTTATGACAATGAAGGCTATATGAATACAGGTACCCAACGCTCCAGCGCCACGCCCATGGGGGCTTTTACCACCACCACTCCAGGGACTAAGATCGAGCACAAGAAGGATATTCTGGCCATCATGGAAGCCCACTCAATCCCTTACATGGCTTCGGCATCTCCTGCATACCCTTTGGATCTCTTCGACAAGGTGGTGAAGGCCAAGACCATCTATGGTACTCGCTTTGTCCATGTGCACATTCCCTGTGCTCCAGGCTGGGGCTTTCCCACCGATGATTTGGTCAAACTGGCAAAGTTGGCAGTGGATACTGGGATGTGGGTTCTTTACGAGGTGGAAGGCAACGTTTTTCGTCTCACTGGACGCAGTCGCCGTATGGCCGGTAGTGGCAAGAAAAAGCCGGTTGACCAGTACCTCAAGTTGCAGGGTCGTTTCAAGCAGGTGACTGCCGAGCAGATAGATCATCTGCAAGCCTGGGTTGACAACCGGTGGGAGCGGTATCTGCAACGTCATGAAGTCTCCAATGAAGCATAGAGCATGGAGCATAGGAGCATGGAGCATGGAGCATAGGGCATAGAGCATGGAGCATGGAGCATGGAGCATAGAGCATAGAGCATCCGCCGTCGTTACGCCAAGGCGTAACTATGGCGGACAAGTAGGGCGCACGGGGAATACAGCTGGCAGCGGACAGCGGGCAGGAATAAGAAGTCAGAGGTCGGAGATCGGAGGTCAGATTTAACTGTTTGCAGTGACCTAGAAAAAACCTATCTAACCCCATGCTCCTTGCCCCATGCCCCACGCAAAGATCATTTTGCCTCCAACCCCTGTGTATATACAAAAGCGCGAGATAGGACTTGAAACAATGGTCACATCTTCATTCCATAAACGATTCATCGAATTTTGTGAGCTCAATAGCCATTGTCGCGCGCTGGAGTTGGAAACCGGCTCTAGCCTGAACTCTGAAACTCTGAATAGTTGGCAGGAAACGCTTGATTTGCTCAAAGACTGCTACCAGCAAAGCCGAGAGCGTGAGCTAGTTGCAAAGGCTCTGGTAGACCCCTACTTTCCGTTGAGCAAATTGAGGAAACTAAACGTTGAACAGTTTGCCGCAGAACCCAAGTTTGCTGATTTGACTGAGAATGTGCTGGCAAAAATCGTAGCTGAACATTTACTGAAGTGGACAGAGATATTCCTGTCAATTCGAGAGGACCTAGCCAAGCTTGATCGTACTGGCCAGGTATCTGGCATGGGGCTCACAGGCTCTCCCAATGAAAACCTTCCTGAGGCGGGCTGGTGTGACTACTGTGGGGGTTGTTGCGAGATTCGAGGCGGTCCGCCGGAGTTCACCGGATCATTTGCGCCACCAGGCCGCTGGCACGCTTATTTTAGTGGTGATGGTTGCGAACACCAACGCTTCTGCCCGTTTTTGTTCGAGTACTTCGCTTCCAGCAAGTTTTTCTGCTCCATCTACCAGGTAAAGCCGAAATGTTGCTGGGTCTTCGACCGTGACGAATGCGAGTTTCTGCAAAACGATGTGGCCCGTGAACAGGCTAGGCTCTAACCCAGGTCCTTGTAAGATCTGCAGCGACTCGGCCCGACCTCGTCGACAAGTCTCGTCGCGGGCTTGTCTCGACCATTCCAGCCATTCAGTTCAGACGTACATGAATTCTCACAAACAAAGATTTGACCTATGCCTCTACCATGGCCTTGATGAAACTGTCGGCCTCAGCAATGGAAACTTCCATCTCCCTTATCAGTGCCTCTATATCTGCCTCGACAGAAACCAGCTCGTCATGTAAGGCTGCGATGGCCTGAGCGTTGAGGTTGTGTTTGAGATATAGAACCTGGTCCTGAAAGGCCGCAAGCACCGGATCCATTTTCGCCTCGGCACGCTTCATTGCACCAATAAGTTGGGCGTAATGCTTCCGCGTTTGAACCAATTTGCGCTGGCTTGCCCGGCGCAATTTGTCGTTGGTATACTGCTTCAATTCGGATTCCCATTCGTCGAACAATGCCTCGGCCACATCTTCAACTGCAACGATCCGATCCCGCACTGCATTCGCTTTAGATTTGCAGTCGGTAAATTCGGCATTGAGTGCTTCATACTTCCTCTCCAATTCACCGCCGCTAAAGTTTACCACACTACTAAACTCTTCTAAGGCCGATTGAAACTGCTCTTTGGCCTCTTCTTGTACATCGCGAGCGTCTTCAACCCGGTCTATAAGTATTTCTCGTTTTTGGTAACCAAGCTTTTCCATTGTTTGATAGTAGACGCTCTGACAACCGGTGGCGAAAAGTAAAACGGTAATCAAATGGGCGGCAAAAAAGGTTTTAAGGATGGCTGAACCCGGTACATCTATCTTTAACGATGATTCATTCGAACGGCAGCGAATAGGTGATACTGACATGGCTCTACAGTCCTTTCCTCTTCTAAAAACTGAATAATCCGTTTGTCGAGCATCAGTAGCCACAATCAAGTCGTAGCCGAGGATACAAATTAGAAGGGCATCCCATCTGTTCAAGACGAGATGCCCAGCCTGGCTCAAGTAATTTCCTTCTCAATCCAAATCAAGCTTTTGTTACGTTCTTTGCCACAGGTCCTCGGTCACTCTCTTCCACCTCAAAACTTACCTGCTCACCTTCCGTAAGGGATTTGAATCCAGGCATATTGATAGAGGAGTAGTGAACAAATATGTCCTCACCGTTTTCCTGCTGAATGAAACCATAGCCCTTCTTGTCATTAAACCACTTTACGATACCATTTGCCAAAACGCTGACCTCCTTTTGAAAAGATTTACCTAAATGGCCCCCTACCTCAGATCCCGGCTCCAGTAAGGGAAACAAACCCGTGAAGCGAGATGGATCTGCGTTTATAAACAGGCATTATCAACGGGACTTTAATACAGGGCTTTGACAAAAATCAAGTGAAAAAACGCAATATGGACATGATACTCGACGGTTGAGGCTCAGAGACCTAGTGCAAGCGGTCTAGGTGAAAAACCGTCATGGTGCTGAGTCAGCAGTTGGAGGTTCTGTTTCATAGGTCCAGGTATCCAACCCCCCAGAGAGAGTCCTGACCTTTTTAAAGCTATTCATGGCCAGAATGCGGTTGCCCAGATAAGATCTGAGTCCCTGGGCACAATACAAAATGGTCTCTTTCTCGGGGTCGAGGTTCTGCAGCCGTCTGCGCAAAAGATCAATAGGGATATGGACGGCTCCTGGTATGGGACCTACCTTGGTCAATTCCAGCTTGGTACGGACATCTATCAGGGTGAGGGGCTCTCCAGATTGCATTTTATCTTTAAGTTCCCTGGGGCTAATGGGGTTCCAATCACCCTGATAATAATTCTGACCCACTGCTCCGGCCACGATCACCGGATCCTTTGCAGCTGAATAGGGCGGGGCATAGGCCAGATCCAGATTGAGGAGATCCTCCAAACTCATTTGGTGGTAAATGGCAGTGGCAAAAACGTCAATACGTTTGTCGACTCCCTCTTCGCCAATGACCTGAGCACCTAGGAGACGACCGCTGTCACGTTCGCTAACTGTTTTAATGCTCAAGGGCTTGGACCCTGGAAAGTAGCCGGCATGGTGACCAGGCTGCACGTAGAGAACCAAAGGTGAGAAACCCTCAGCCACCGCCTCATCTTCTGAAAGGCCGGTTTTTGCCACCGTAAGGTCGAAGACCTTGACAATGATAGTTCCAGTAAAACCTTTAATCGCAATGCGGCGACCAAGAGCGTTAGCGCCGGCGGCTCGCCCCTCCTTGTTTGCAGCCGAGCCCATAGGAGTAAGCACAGGTTTGTTGGTTACCAGGTTTGTGGTCTCAATACAATCACCCGCGGCAAAAATGTCCGGATCACTGGTCTGCATGAACTCATTCACCTTGATCCCGCCTGAACTGCCGATCTCTAAACCTGCATCTCGGGCAAGATCCACGTTGGGCCTGATCCCGACCGCAACCAAGACCAGGTCAGCGGGAATCTCTCGATCCTTATCGGTTCTGACTAAACCTGTGCCGTTATGCTTCTCCACCGACTTCAACCCTTCCGAGAGACAGAGGTTGACGCCTTTATTGCGCACATGCCAGCGGACCTTTTCAGCCAATTCCCAATCCAAAAAAGTGAGTAACTGCGGCGCAAGCTCCACCACCGTAGTGTCGAGCCCCTTGAGAGCGAGGTTCTCCATGGCTTCCACACCAATGAGGCCCCCGCCGACCACCACGGCTCGACGGGGTTCTTTCTCTTTCAGGTAAGCGAAGATTCGGTCAGTGTCCTCCAGGGTCTTGAGGGTATAAACAAAGGGAAGATCAATGCCCGCCACCGGCGGCATTATGGGATGAGAACCGGGGGCCAAGATCAACCTGTCATAGGTTTCTTCCTCCAATTGCCCGGTATTGAGGTTTTTGGCAACTACTCTTTTTCTAGGGCGATCAATTTGGATTACCTCTGTTCTGGGTCGGGCATCAACACGGAAGCGGTGGCGAAAAAACTCGGCGGTGGTGATAAGCAAATCCTCACGGTGTTGAATCACACCGGATAGGTAGTATGGCAGCCCACAGTTGGCATAGGAGATATCAGGCCCTTTTTCATACATGATAATCTCCACGTCCTCGCTACAGCGCCGAGCCTTGGCCGCTGCCGAGGCACCACCAGCCACTCCACCGACGATGACCAATTTCTTAACTTCCATGTCGATACCTCCGGGAAAAACTCAGTGTTCGAAACTTTCCTGCTTGCCACACCTCTTGGGATCTTCTTGCGCCCTGCTGGCAAGGAACCGCGACATATTAGCATATTCAATTGAAGAAACACAGACTTGCCGGCAAATCCGGTTGGCCAGTTGACCAGCCTCCCCGGAGGGGGTTACGTGGATATCTGCTGAGCTGACAGGCCTGAGCCGAGAGGATTGGCGATGATCAATGACTTATTTGCCTATGCATTTTGTCGGTTTTATGGTATAAGAGCAACTAAATAAAACACTTGGGAGCGTTCATGCCATGAAAGATGAAAGGCGATTTCCTCGCGCACACATCAATACAACCTATTGTCTGCTAGGGAAGAGCGGTGCGGAAAAAGGAAAGGCGAAGAATATCAGCCCTGTCGGTGTGTTTGTCCGCACCGATATGAGCATGGACGTTGGTGACCGAGTGCATATCAACGTCATTCTACCCCAATATCATGGCTCGGTCGTCTCTCAGGCTGAGGTCGTCTGGATATGTCCCAAGCAGGAGCCCTGCGGCGAGACCGGCGTGGGGATGAAATGGATAGATCTCAGTCTTTTGGATGTTTTCAGGCTAGACAACTTTGTCCGACACTGTCAGGAAGCCTGACTTTGTGAAACCTGAAAACAGCACCGATATTATTTACCACCACCCCTTCCCTTTAATCTAGCGTGCCTTTCCTCCATTTAGAGATTAGACCAGCGTCGCGCCAGATTAATCCCAGTAAATAAATGATTGATGCCGACCTTTATCTGAACAAAATAGATTTTCTCACATACCTTCCCGGCACAGACTGCAAAGAGTGTGGAGAATCCTTCTGCGCCACCTTTGTGAAACAATTAAAAATGGGCAGACTGACTCCGGCAGCGTGCCCCTTTCTTAGTGAAAACTCAATACGGGCCTTTCAATTAGCTCTACACGCCGACCGTATCCTTCCCAAGGTTCCTGCTCTGGATCTCCCTCGCCCCGCCCTGACAGGGTTGATGGAGGTAAATCGTGCCGACCATGGTACCCTGGTACTCGTTTCCGGCAATAGCGAGTTTACCCAAGAGGTACTCAGCGGCATCATGGCGTATACCCTTAGCCCCTTTTGGCTGCTTTTTGTGGATTGTCGTGGGGACACTGTCGATATGGCAATGGTTTACCAATCTTTAAAAGTGGAAAAGATTTCTACCACTTTGGCGGAGACGGTGCTACAGCAGGGGCAGGGGAGGCGAGAAATGATCCTTCCCGGGTTTGCCGCCAGCCTAAGGGAGCCACTGGAGCGGCAAACGGGATGGCTGGTACGGGTGGGCCCGTTGTGTATTGCTGAGCTGCCACTGTTTCTTGGCGACGACTGGCAGGTACCGCAAGACTTAGATCTCGGTTAAATTAAGGAATTGAGGAATTGGGATTCTATTCTGGGATTGCCTTGGCCAATGGGAGCTATTAGTTAGATTCCTAAATCCCCAAATTACTGAATCGGTTAAGGAATTCATGGTCTCAACGGAACTGAACGAGCGATGTCAGATCAGCCGAAAAGCCAAATAAGCAGGATTGCTCAGGAGTACTTCTCCTTGCTCGCCAGAGCCTTTCCGGTCATGTGCGCCAGTGATGAATTCCACTTTCTGCCTCGTGTCCAGGAAGCGTCACAATGGTTTGACCAAATTGACCAATTGAGTCAGGATGCAATTGCAGCCGCCGTGGGGGCAGTGCGTGATCTTCAAACCCGCTTAAAAAAGCAGTCCGGGGAAAAAGATTTTGAAGAAGAAATTGATCGGCAACTTCTACTCCACAACATGGATGGCCTGCTCATCGAGCTGGCAGAGATCCAATCCTGGCGTCACAACCCTCTCATCTACCTCAAGATTGCCTGTATTGGGGTGGACCACGCTCTCAACAAGCCTGCCAATGATGCAAAGGAAGGTCTGGGTCGCACTGCGGAGCGACTTGCTGGTCTGAAGGGGCTGTTTGCCCAAGCTGACGAGAATCTGGAAAACATTCCAGGTCCCTACCACCGGGCCGGACTGGCAATGGCTGAGGATGCCCGTGAGTATCTGGAGGAAATTCTTAGATATGCGGACCGAGAGGGCTTCAGAAAGCAACTGGGTTTGCCGTGCCGGGAGGCCCGGGAGGCGCTGGCCGTCCTTACCGAGAGACTGCGTCAAATTGGCCCGGCATCCACAGAGACGGTGAAACCGGTCGCGGTGGCGGAGTTGGTGCAGCGTCATTTCGGTTGCACCAGATCTCTGGATGAGATCTACGCTATCGCTCAGGATGAATGGCAGGACAGCCAGACAGAAATGGAGCGGCTGCGCCAACGTATCAATCCCAAGCTGGAATGGCAGCAACTATATGAGAGCTACCAACCTGGCAGAGGGGAGGAGTTGGATCTTTTTCAGCTTTATGGGGCGGAAATAGCAAGTCTGCGCGATCTTTGCCGTGGACTGCACTTACTGGATGACCACCAGGATCAGGAGGTGACGCTTACCGAAACCCCAACCTACTTGCGGTCGGTGAGAAGTGCAGCCTCTTATAGTACGCCTTTGACCACTGAACCTCACGAGCAGGCGTGTTTCTATATTACCAGTACCATTTCACCAAGCAATACGCAGGTGGATACACTCCGGAGACAACGGCTGCATCGGGAATACAGGTTTCTCTCTGCACACGAAACCTATCCTGGACATCATTTATTGGACAGCATCCGTCGACATCTCGACAACCCGGTGCGACGCCAGGTTGAATCACCTCTTTTTTATGAGGGGTGGGCGTACTATGCTGAATCCATCCTTGGAGAGTCTGGACACGTCCGGGATTCGCTGGAACTCTTGGTGGATTGTAAACGTCGGCTCTGGAGGGCTGCTCGCTGCCTGATTGACGCGGGCTTGGCCCTGCACAGATTCACGACCGAGGCAGCCGCCAGCCTTCTCGTTTCCGTCAATTTTGCCAGGGACGAGGCTATTGCTCAGGTGGAACGTTTTCAGTTGAATCCCGGTTACCAGCTCTGCTACAGCCTTGGTAAATACGAAATTCTCAACCTGCGGCAGCGCTTTAAACCAAAATTTGGCTGGCAGCGTTTTCATCGCTTGCTCCTGGAAGGTGGCGAAATACCGTTTCATCTGGCTGCTTGGAGATTTGAAAACCTGGCAGAAGATGCTAGAGTAGGCAAAGCTCTCCAAACCAGTTCAGAGGATCAGGAATAGAGATTCAGCACGGGCCAAACATTATAGTAAACTTTGGGACGAGCATCAAAACCGCAAACAAAAGAAGAAAAGAACTTCGTCATTCGAAATTTCTTGCTCGAGATTCGATAAACGGTTAATGCCTTGGCTACGCACGAACGCTTCAAGGCTAAGCCATTCCCTCCGCTTACGCTCGGTCTGCTACCCTTGCGGGGGGAAGTCCTTCGTACCGGAGGTAGTGGCAGACCGAGCTGCGGATATTGCCAGCCTATGCAGTACCATGCAGGACGGCTCATCGATTCAAGCTTGCATAGACTGGCAATCCCGCCATGGGCGGGACTTCGGGAATACCTCAGCCTTCAAGGCGAACATATGCGTTTGGATATCCATAAAGGTTTAGATTGAATTAACTTTTAAGTTAAACCCCATGTCAGAAGGAGGAGATATCGGTGGAAGCGTTTTTTGGCTATCATTCTGAGTGGAATCTTGGCAGTCCTGGAGGTTGGGAGTACCAAAGGATTACACAGGAGCTTGGTAAGCTTGCTTGGCAGAAGTTGCAGCCACATTTGGACCTGGATGTTGAGCTTGATTTTGACCATCAGTACCTGAATCCGGTCCCAGCCTTTGCTGCTGCCCTGCTTAGAGCCCATAAGCGGCGCAACAACAACGAACCGGCGCATGTTCTTTTGGTGGCCGAACCGGACACTCTAGATACGGTTGTTGAAAACCGAAATTTTGTGCAGTACCTTAACAGTTTGCCGGGTGTTACGGCGGCACTTGCAGCTCCACACCAGCTTGACTATCACCGCGGTCGCTTGTTCCACGACGGCGTTCGAGCAAGTGTGGTTTTTATGGATTTCAACAACGATGTGCTACTGAAAATGGAAAAGGACCATCCCCTTACGGCCCTGCGTCATGCCATTGAAGATGATCTTGTTGTGAATCCACGTGGTATGGAGCCCGCTGGTGCCAAAGGCCTCTTTGAAGCGGTTACCGATACCCTCGTTGGTCAGCTACACGAGACCACGGTTAACAGAACCCCGTGGACCAGACAGTTGTATGAGCGCGCTACAACCGGTCCAAAGGGTGAGCAGATAACCGATTTGGTGGCGTGGACCAGGGAAAACTGGGACCGACTCGTGCTCAAGCCGGTGCAAGGCTACTCGGGCGAGGGAATCTTTATCGGCTTCAAAAGCGAAAATCCCGACGCGGATCTGCAAGAGGCTCTTACTGCCGGGAATTACATAGTGCAGGATTTGGTACCACTCCACCTTTGGGCAGAAGAGTCGCCCTGGCTTTTTCGCGAGGAGCAGCGGGTAGGCTTGCAACGGTGGCAGACCGATTTTCGTTGTTTGATCACTGATGCGGGGCTGATCGGATTCCTCGGCCGTTTTGGTGGTATTCCCACTAATGTGGGGGCAGGAGGTGGAACTCAGGCCCTGGCAATACAGCCGGGAACGGCGCCCGTGGGGGAATTGGTTGCCAGCATCAATGCAGCCATCTGTCGGGTGGGTTACAGCACACTCGAGGAAATTCGTCAGGAGGTGAATGAGCAGGCGGTGGCCATGGGGCACACTTACCTGTTGGGCCCCATCAAAACCGCATGGCGACCACGATTAATCAATGAAGCCCAGGTAAAACAACTGCAGGTCTACTGTGAGAACCTGTGGGCGGACGCGGTTCAGCTGACGGAGTGGTGGCGTGCAGGGAAGTTGGACGATTTTGTCCACATTACCTCGGAAGAGGAATCTATTGCAAGGGCAGCTCCCTGGACCGGACAACCCGCACTGATGGCCAGTGACGGGCTTTTCTCCTTTGGTGGCCATCTTGAGGAATAATAAGTATTGTTTCGGATTGCGAATTTGAGACCAACCGCATCCTGTAAGAGCATCTAGTAACTGGAACTATGGCACTTAAAGAGTCAGACGCCAGCAAGAGTTGGTTGGGCTAGAGATGGAAGATTACGATCGTATATGGTGGCAGCACGTTTTTGACGAGACCTACCTGATTACCGATGCCCGCAGTGTTTGCTGTCCGGAAACCACGGCGGCTGAGGTGGATATGGTTTTGGCCACCCTCGAGCTCAGCCCTGATGATCGTATTCTTGATCTATGTGGCGGTCAGGGGCGCCATTCGATAGAGCTTAGTAGACGCGGTTTCGGGCATGTCACCGTATTGGACTACTCTGAGGTCTTGTTGCGAGTTGGCGCCGAGGATGCAGCAAAGGTGGGCTGTTCGATCCAATTTTGCCGGGCCGATGCCTGCGATGTGGGGCTGACAGACTCCATCTTCGACGTTGTACTGGTTATGGGAAATTCATTCGGCTACTTTGAGAAGGACAGCCAGAATCAGAAGATCCTGCTGGAGATTTATCGGGTACTGAGACCTGGGGGCAGGGTGCTTTTAGACTTAGTTCACTCCGACTATGTTCAGGAGCAGTTTAAACCCACCAGCTGGCACGAAGCCAATGAAGATGTGGTCGTTTGTCGGCAGCGCAAACTCCGCGATGAAGGGATTTTGGTTCGAGAGATGGTGTTGAGTAAGCGGCGAGGACTCGTTAGGGATGTTACCTATTTCGCACGCCTTTTCCAGGGTAGCGAGTTAGAAGCTTTACTGGTTGACAGCGGCTTCCATCAGATCGACTGCGGAATCACTATGGTCTCCCATCCAAAGGTTGATGACTACGGCCTTCTCACCAAGCGGATGCTGGTGAGCGCACAGAAGCCTTAACCCACGTCCTGCCAATGTCCGTTGACAGATTATTTCATAGCTCGATATAATCCATACAGAATGGCTTGCATTGCCCCAGAAGAAGCCACGGGGGAGGAGGTGCGATTATGCCTACTTACGAGTATCAGTGCCAGAGCTGCAAGAAAATTTTTACGGTGGTGATGTCGATAAGTGAATACGAAAAGGGTAAGGTCAAGTGCCCTAAATGTGGTAAGGGGCGGGTAAAGCAGCAAATTACCGAGTTTATGGTCCAAACTTCCAAAAAGAGTTAATGAACCATAAGCCTTCAGCCGCAAGCCCTGGTCCAGATAGGTCCTCACGGCTTAATCAGACAGGAGTTTTTCCAGATCTTCCGGTGGCTCATTATCACGGAAGCGCACCTTACCACCCTCATCAAGGA
The DNA here is from genome assembly GCA_020347625.1 of Deltaproteobacteria bacterium. Classification (GTDB taxonomy): domain Bacteria; phylum Desulfobacterota; class Syntrophobacteria; order BM002; family BM002; genus BM002. The sequence goes on along the minus strand of CP070735.1, from coordinate 454,341 downwards.
GAATAATGACGGGAATGGCAAAAACGGAATAAGCCTTTACCGCTTCATTATCGTGGTCCACCAACATGCGGTAGCTTATTTTGTGGCGTGAACGATACTTCTTGATGTCCTTCAGCGAATCTATTCCACCCACGTTAATCCCCAGTACCTTGACCTGATCCTTATACTTTTGGGCAAAAGCGTTTACCTTGGGTGTTGTTTTACGGCAGGGTTTACACCAGGTGGCCCAGAAATAGAGCAAGACCGGGCCGTCGGCTATTATCTGGCTAAACCGAACCTTTTTCCCTTCCGTATCCGTGAAGATGAGATCCATGGGGTTACCGCTTCCAAGACTTGCAGCTGAGGGTGACAGGAGAATAAAGAGCAGAGCAGAGAACAGAGCGAGAAAAATCGGCTTTCCCTTGAAGTTTGCTTGCCAGACCATAACCACTTCCTCCTTGTTGTGACCGTCCGATAGTAACGGTAAGTCGGTGAAAAATCAAATGGTCCCTGGCACTTCTCAGGTGCTTGAAACCCATTTGTATTGACCATCATTTCTCAGGCAAAAGGAATGTTGGCTGGATCAGGGGCTGGATTCGCCAAACGGAAAACACTTGGCAATGGAAAATAGATGAGAAAAAAGCTAAAATAACTGGATATGGTCTTACAGTTAATTTCGAGAGGAGATCATGGAAACGATAGGACGCGTGACGCCCTTACATTATGTGACAGTTGAGTTTCGTTTACAGGGTGAAAGCGAAGCTGACCACACCAGAGAAACCTCAGGGCAGCACCGCTTTCTCTATGGAGTTGAGTCGTGGATTGACGGGATAGATCAACAACTGGAGAGTCTTAGCGAAGGTGAGGCGTTGAAACTGCTTCTGGAGCCGGACACAGCGGCTCATGTGGCATACCACCTGTTACGCCAAGATGATCAGCAAGAGGTGGATAAACGGATGGTGCTGGAGCTGAAAATTATTGCGGTGGCAAAGGCGGAGCCCAAGGAGGTAGTCAAGGCATTGGCAGCCTCAGTACACTGTTGCGATCATTGCGGCAGCCATTAAGCGCACAGCGCAGAGCGAAGATGGTTCGTTTTCTCTACGCTCTGCCCTAAGCGCTCTGCACCACTCTCGGCGATGGATCATTTCCAGCCTATCTCTGGCCACATTAGTTCCCAAAAGTTGAAAAACCATTCATCTCGTCTTGCCATTTGGGCTTGTATGTATTAAGGTAACACGCCGAAATTGTCCTGTGAGGAGGTTTGTATATGGCAACGGTGGGCATCAGGGTTATCAGTGGCAATAGTAACCCAGAGCTAGCGATGAACATCTGCGACTATCTTGGCATATCACTTTGCCGGGCCAGGATCGATAGTTTCAGCGATGGTGAGACCCTGGTGGAAGTGGGAGAAAGTGTCCGTGGCACAGATGCTTTCGTTATTCAATCCCTTGCCCATCCTGTAAATGACCATCTCATGGAGCTATTGACAATTATTGATGCTCTGAAACGGGCATCTGCACGACGGATCACGGCGGTCATGCCCTATTACGGATACGCAAGGCAGGATCGTAAAAACAAGCCTCGGGTACCCATCACCGCCCGCCTGGTTGCCGACCTGATCACCGCAGTGGGGACTGATCGAGTGCTCACCATGGATCTGCATGCTGGTCAGATTCAGGGCTTCTTCAACATCCCTGTTGACAATCTTTATGCCTCCCCGATTCTTTTGCCGCACATCAGGGAAGAGTTTCGTAATGAACTGGTAATTGTTTCGCCGGACGCAGGGGGCGTACCGCGAGCTCGCGCTTACGCCAGCCGGTTGCAAGCCGGTTTGGCGCTTATTGACAAGCGAAGAGAAGAGGCGAACCAGGCGGAGGCCATGCACCTCATTGGTGAGGTCAAAGACAAGACCGCGATTATTCTCGATGATATGGTAGATACAGGTGGCACCCT
>CP070735.1:439898-452309 GCA_020347625.1 Deltaproteobacteria bacterium | reverse complement strand
CTGCTGTTTATTTCAATGTCTTTTTTTTCTGCCATGTTTTAACCTCCGATTCAGCAGTATTATCTCCAGACTTGCTGTAAACTCCTTATTGGCGTTAGAGGTTAGTCCGATAATTCCTCTTCGCTAAACTCACCACCTCCTTTCTCGCTGCGATCTGGTTAGAGCTTTTAATAAGAACCTCAGCCCCAAGTAGGTAGGAAAGTCACGGGGCCCAATGGTTGGTTATCCTTCGCAGGTTTTCTGCTCTACCAGTCGGCAAGTCGTTTGAGCCACCTGTTTCAGTGGCAATAGACTGGTTTGATATCACCTCCTTTACACTTAATGAGTAGAGCCAAGTAGTCTTTAGAACGGAACACAGAATGCACTTGTGTCCTCAATGACCTGGCCGCTGGTTAGAGTTGCCCGGTCATGAGGAGTCGGAAATCTCACCCTCACGGAATAGATGCGATCATCTAGTACTATTCGGCGGTCTTGGTGGAAAAATGCGCTGGCCTGCTTGCCAGGTATAGAAACTGTTTGCTACCAGAACTCGGGTGCTCTGGAGAAACAGATTACTCTCAGGATAGTTTGTGAATCTGGCCGTGTCGCTGCTTCCGCTAGAACTAGAAAACAGGTGCAACGAGAACTATGAAATGCGAGTTATCTACTCGAGTTAGACCGTTTTGTGTTCTGGTGTAACAGGGACGCTTCTGCGAAGGAGTGAGAAGCTGTCGGTTGTAGAAAACGCGTAGAAAATAGTATTAAACAACTGAATTTGTTTCAATAATAACTTGAAGCCGGATTTTGTCAAGCAAAAAATAGTTCGTGATTTTTTTCTTTAATTCCCTTATAAGAAGATTACAGTTTGAGACCTCCTTGATTACAATTCAGTTGTAATCGAGGGTATGTAGTCACTTCAGAATATTGCCGAGAATACACGCAGAGGTTGCCCATATCACTCATAACCCGGGAGGAGGTGCAGTATGCTGAGCCACAGGACCCAAGTGCGTGTTCGTTTTGGTGATACTGACCCTTATGGCATTGTGTATTTCGTCAGCTATTTTCGCTACTGCCATCGGGGCATCGAAGAGTTTCTGCGCAATCTAGGCTTGCCTCCCGAGACTATGTTTCGCAACCGGGAAGAGAAATTTGGCCTACCCATAGTGGCCGCTGATTGCCGCTTTCTGATTCCGGCACGTTACGGTGAACTGCTTGAGATGGAAACCTCGGTGAAGGAAATCAAGGAGAAGGTCATAGTCTTCCAGTTTCACTTTTATCGACCGCCGGAGACCGGACTGCTGGCAGAGGGCACTGCCACTATTGTAGCCATAGATCATACCTGGAAAGCGAGACCGCTGCCTGAGGTACTGGTGGAGAGGATACGGAATGCGCAAGAATGACTAAGCACTAAGAACTAGGCACTAGGCACCAAGTCTCAAGGTGTCAGGTGTCCCGCCACCGCCCTCAGGGCTACGGCGGGCAGGCAGGTGTCAGGGAGAAGAAACACAAAGGCTGAAACCTTAGTCCTTGCCCTATGCCTTCAATGACATAGCTATCGTGAAAGTTAAGGAGTAACTATGGCGAAGTTTCAGGTTAATAAAACAATCCAGGAGATTAATGAGAAGATAAAGCAGGGGCAGGCGGTGGTGGTTACTGCCGAGGAGATGATTGATATCGTCAGAAAGAAGGGTGAGGTAAAGGCTGCGAAACAGGTGGACGTTGTAACCACGGGCACCTTTGCACCCATGTGTTCATCAGGTGCCTTTATCAATTTTGGGCCAATGAGCCCTCCAATAAAGGCAAGCAAGGTCTGGCTAAATGATGTGCCCGCCTATGCCGGGCTAGCTGCTGTGGATATCTATATAGGTGCGACTGAACCAACTGAAGACGATCCCCTCAACAAAATTCACCCTGGTGCCTTTGAATATGGCGGTGGTCACGTTATCGGCGATCTGGTGGCTGGGAAATCTGTTAAGTTGAGGGCAGAGGCGTACGGCACTGATTGCTATCCGAGGCGCCAGTATGAAAGAAAAGTGAGGCTCAAGAATCTCAATTATGCCTTGTTGTGTAATCCTAGAAACGGTTATCAGAACTACAATTGTGCAGTTAATCTATCGAAGAAAACTATCTACACGTATATGGGTGTCCTCAAACCTCATGCAGCTAACGCTAACTATTCCACTTCCGGCCAGCTGAGTCCTCTTTTCAACGACCCCCTTTACCGCACCTTGGGCCTCGGAACCCGCTTATTTCTAGGTGGTGCCCAGGGTTACATCACCTGGCCGGGCACGCAACACCGGCCCCAGGTCGACCGAGCTCCCAATGACACGCCCTTGCAACCGGCGGGCACCTTGATGGTCATTGGGGATCTCAAGCAAATGCAGCCCCGCTGGCTGCTTGGGGTGAGCATTCTTGGCTACGGCTGTTCCCTGGCCGTTGGTCTGGGAGTGCCTATACCAATACTTGATGAGGAAATGGCGCGCTACACTGCGGTGTCTGACGAGGAGCTCTTTGCGTCAGTTGTTGATTACAGCGAGGACTACCCCAAGGGCGCTGGTAAACCCATAGGCCAGGTGAGCTATGCCGAGCTGAATAGCGGCTCCTTCCGCTTTAACGGTAGAGAGGTGCAGGCTGTACCACTCTCCAGTTTGCCTCGGGCAAGAGAGATTGCTGAGATCCTTAAGAAGTGGATTAGTGAGGGGGAATTTCTGCTGGGAGAGCCGCAACACTTTCTGCCGAGCTCATAACTACTGACAATAGGATAGAGCTGAGGCGTGACACAGGACCCCAAGAGCTATCGATGCGGAGACGCGGGGAAACGGAGAAATACTTGATCGGCTTCAATATATTTGTTCTATAATGTCCATATTATCGCCGCGTCACCCCTTCGCCGTGTCGCCACTTCAGTGGCACTCGCTAGCCACGGAGAGAGATCTTTGGACAAACACCTTGATAGACTAAAGAATATCCTGCGTGACCTTGACTCGGTCTTGGTGGCTTTCTCCGGTGGAGTGGATAGCAGTTTCCTTCTCCACGTTGCTCACGAGGTGTTGGGAGATAGAGCAAAAGCTATCACCTTTGTATCACCCTTTCTCTCTCGGTTGGAGCTGGATCGTGCCACTCAGTTCTGTGAAGAGAGAAACATAACACATATTTTTCTCAAGATTGATCCTCTTGCTGCCGAGGAGATCCGAGCAAACCAGCCTGATCGCTGTTATCATTGCAAAAAGCAGGTCTTCTCTCGAGGGCTCGCCGAAGCCCAGAAAATGTCCATTCCTCACCTCGTTGAGGGTAGCCAACTTTCTGATGCCACCGATCATCGACCGGGCCACTGGGCCCTCGAAGAGTTGGGAATCCGCAGTCCTCTAGCGGAATCGGGCTTGCACAAGGAACAAGTCCGAGTCTTTAGTAGAGAACTGGGGTTACCATCGTGGAATCTTCCTCCTATGGCTTGTCTGGCCTCGAGAATACCCTACGGCATACCCCTTGATTCGAACTCTCTAGCCAGGGTGGAATCTGCTGAAGAATTTCTCTTTGAGGAAGGCTTTACTGTGGTCAGAGTAAGAGATCACGACGGCACAGCCCGCATCGAACTGTCACCCGAAGAGATTGAGAGATTCAGCGATACGGACCTACGTGACCGTATGGTGGCATATTTCAAGTCTATAGGGTATGTGGCCGTAACTTTGGACTTGGAAGGATATCGGACTGGTAGGCTAGGCGAGCTCTGGGAGCAGGAAACAGGCGGGAAGTTGGATAAGAAGGCATAAAGCGAGGAGCTAGGAGTCAGAATCAAGAATTCAGGAGAAAAGCAATCAAGATTAAATTCTCTGAAACTTCCGGCATTTTCGCCGTGTCTCTGTGTCGCCATTTCACCGCGTCGCCCTCTAGTGCTTAGTGCCAATGCCCTGTTGGAGAAGCTGCCCGCTGATAGCTGCAGGCTGCCTGCTGATAAATGCTCTATGCCCATTTAACACCGGACGTCAAACTAACAGTTCGCGAAATTCCTCTTTTGGAGGTGTGTTGACTCTAATCTTACGGTCTTCCTTCCCAGTCACCTCGACTACGGCCTTTTTGCCAGTCTCGACGTCGCTGTAGGCTGCCACAATGTTCGCCGCCAATTCCACCTCTTGCGCCGAAGCCTCCGCGGCCATTAGACCTGTTGGACCCGGCACTCCTTTGACCCTCAACACAAGATCTTCCCCTCGCGCCAACTCTTGCAGCCTGACGTTGTCCGCATGTGCTCGTCCCACCACGACCCGTCTGCCCGAGGGAAGTCTCAGATGACGACCCCATTTTAGAAGTTCCACGTCGTGGAGTCCCACATTTTCCTGGGTGGTGAAAAGATCCCTCAACCTGTCGGCAAAGCCGGCTTTGGTGAGAATACACCCGCCACCAGGACTCGGGTATTCCTTGATTCCATAATCAGCGGCTAGAGCCATCTGTCTCTTGCGAGAACGACCGTGAATGTCCAGAAGCCTCTGGCGATCAACCTTGCCCAATTCCTCTGGTATGGTCTGCCAAAGCAACTTGGCGCTCAGCGGACGTAAAATGTACCCCCCATAGCCCGAAAGTTTATCGACGGCCTTGAGCGCATCCTTTCGCTGCGACATGGGGCGCTGGCCCAATACCTCCCCCGTGGCAAGGAAGTCAAATCCTTCCGCCTCCATTATCTTACCGGCCGTGCGGAGCATGAGGGCGTGACAGTCAATGCATGGATTCATCTGGCTGCCATAACCGTATTTGGGGTTTTTGAGCATCTCGAGATGAGATTCTCCTATATCCACCACCCGCAAGGGAATCTCTAGCTGACTGGCCGCCTGCTGCGCACCCTCAGGGCCAAAGAAAGGAGTCTCAAAGGTAATACCGGTCATCTCGATCTGCTGGTCCTGGAGCACCCTGACTGCCAGCATGCTGTCGAGACCTCCGGACATGAGACCAAGGCCACGAACTTTCATGGGTTCGTCCATACTCATCTCTAGAATCGAACTTTCAACTAATTCTTGCCACTGTCCTAAGTTCGGCCAGGCACCTGGCACAAAGCTCAAAGCACCATTATGTCATTACGCTCAGCGCTTTTGCGCTTCGCTGTCTGCTGCCTGCTGCTAGCTGCCAGCTGTCACTTGGCCGTGGTCGCAGTGTTCCAACAATGGACAATCCGGGCACTTGGGCTTTCGCGCTGTACATATTTTCCGACCATGCTGAATAAGCTGGTGGGAGAAAACCGTCCACTTTTCTTTTGGAATAAGCTCCATCAGGTCAAACTCAATTTTCACTGGATCACGCTGCCGGGTTAGACCTATCCGCTGGGTGATTCGTCCCACATGGGTATCGACGACAATCCCCGGAGTATTGAAGGCAGTGCCCAGAATGACGTTTGCCGTCTTTCTGCCAATGCCAGGGAGCTTGACCAACTCCTCGAGACTGTTCGGCACCTCACCCTTATATTTCTTCACTAGCGCTGCCCCACAGTTTTTCAAGCTCTTGGCCTTATTCCTGAAAAACCCCGTGGGTCGTATATCCTCCTCCAACTCGTTGAGAGGACCATTGGCATAATCTGCCGCGGCCTGATACTTCTTGAAAAGGTTTTTGGTCACCTGGTTTACCCGCTCATCAGTGCACTGAGCTGAAAGTACGGTGGCCACGAGAAGTTCCAAAGGATTCTTGAAGTCCAAACTACATTTTGCTTTGGGGTACATCTGGTCCAAGATGCGCAGTATTGCCAGGATGTCTTGCATGGCACCTCCAATGAGCTCAGCGTTTTAGTAAACAGTGAAAGGTGAACGGTAAACGGATTGGGCCATGCTTCTACAACTGTTCACCGTTTACCATTTACCGTTTACGATCTTTTTCCCTATGCCCTACGCCTTCTCAAATCCGCAATCCGCAATCCGAAATCCGCAATATTCTTGCCTATGCCCTATGCTTCTATAACACAAAAAGTTTTGCATACATACCTAACCACCTATTTGATTACCCCATTTCACTTGACCCAACATGCCAGTTCAGTTAGCATCACAGCCTCGAAAGGTAATATTTTAGGAGTATAGGCCGTGAATCAAAGTCCTGCCCCTCTTAAAGGCAAAGTCGTGGCAGTTTCCACCAGTAGCCGGAAGGGGAAGAAGAAAACAAACCTTCCCCGTTGTGAGCTCTTGGAAAACAAAGGGCTCGACGGTGATGCACACGCCGGCGACTGGCACCGCCAGGTAAGCCTCCTGGCCACGGAGAGTATTGCCAAGATTCGGGAGAAGGGTCTTGAAGTCGCTCCCGGAGATTTTGCCGAAAACATCACCACTACCGGGCTCAAGCTCTGGGAACTTCCGTTGGGCACTCAGATTGCCTTGGGAAAGCAAGCACTGTTAGAAGTTACACAGATCGGCAAAGAGTGTCATGATCGTTGCGCCATATACCACCAGGTGGGTGACTGTGTCATGCCAAGGGAGGGAATTTTCGCTCGCGTTCTCCGGGGCGGTACCATCAAACCTGGAGATGCAATCAGCATTACACTCCCGGCCGGCGAGTAAAGAATAAAAGGACCTGGCTTTGAGCTGCCCCAAGGGAAAGGCGCAGGGCTCAAGGCACAAGGCACAGGGGAACGACACGGGGATATGGAGAAGCGGCGAGACGGAGAATGGAGGACAGACGACAGAGGACGGAGATCACACCTCATGATTTCAAAATCCGCAATTCGCAATTCGCAATCCGAAATGTTCTTCCCTATTCTCTATGCCCTATGCGCCATGCGCTTTGACCTGGCCCACAGGACCAGGTTTTCTTTGCTCAAATAAAATCCTTGACTTCAGGAGCTTATTGACCTAGGAATGACAAACTTGGAATTTTAGACTAACAGTGCATAATTTCTCAATTGTCCTTGTCAATAATCCCTAATCACGCGAAACGGAGATCGCTCATGATCCTTAACATTGTTTGTCCTTTCTGCGAGAGAAAGCACCCCATTCCCATGGATTTCGACGATGTGTATACCTGTGACTGTGGAGCCTGCTACAGGATCTGTAGCAGCAATCTCCTCGAAAATGGTTTGACCCTCATCGCCAAGGAAGTCTGGGAAGCAGACTACCTGCCCCTTCCTGAGGAGGAGGAAATGGGATTCTGCCAGGTGGTGGTTAACCGTGAGTTCGATCAGCTCATTTCACTTAAACAGTCAATGGGTGAACCTTCCGAAATGCGCTTCTGCAAATATGACCCGTCCGCGGAACTTGCCCTAGTCTGGCTCAAGAGACCATTAGGGGGCTAGGGTGGTTTAAAACGAAGTGGAACTCAGTCGTGGCATCATTTCGACTCGCCCTCATCTCCATGCCCTGGCCGCTGGCTAACCGTCCTTCAATACAATTGGGAACCCTCAAGAGTTTCCTCAAAGTCAAGGCACCAGACATACAGGTTGATTGTTACCATCCCTACCTCGAGGTGGCCAATCTCCTGGGGCTGAAGGCTTACAATACCATCGCCGAGCGAACATGGGTGGCAGAGTCCATTTACGCTTATCTGTTTAACCCGAAGAGAAGACCTGAGATAACTGAGCTGGTCTCCAAGGAGTACAGTGCCGAAGGGCATCCTCCAGATCTTGAAAATATCTCCAGACAAATTGACCGCTTGCACCAAAGAAGGCATCTTAATTTGGCCTGGTCTTCTTATGATCTCATCGGTCTTTCTATCTGTCTTTCCCAGTTGACCTCATCTCTCTATATGATTAGGGAGATCCACAGACATCATCCCCATTGCCTCATAGCGGTTGGCGGATCCAGTTGCTCTGGCGAACTGGGTTACTCGCTCCTTGCCAACTCACCCGAGATCGACTTCGTGGTGAGTGGAGAGGGTGAACTTCCACTTTTGACTTTAATCAACCGAATCAAGAATGGCGACTCTAAAGGTGATGACTCTGCTGGCCTGCTTTGGCGGGATAAACAAGGTAAGGTCACCGGAGGTGGGCTGAAACAGCTGTCGAACCTAGAAGAACTTCCTGTGCCAGACTACACCGACTATTTTGCGCAATTAAGCCGTCAATCTCGTTTGTCCAATCTAATACCCAATCTACCGGTGGAAACCTCTCGAGGATGCTGGTGGCACAGAGTAAAGTCTGGCTCTGTCGATCGTGCTTGCAAATTCTGCAATCTTAATTTGCAGTGGCAAGGGTACAGGAGCAAACAACCAACTCAAGTGGCGCGGGAAATGGAAGAGTTGGCTCGCAAACACTTTAGTCTGAAATTCTCCTTTGCTGACAACATTCTTGACAGCCGGAAGCTCAAAGGACTCTTTCAATCTATCACCGAGTTAGATCGGAGCTTCGAGATCTTTACTGAAGTAAGGGCATCTGTCTCTCGTGGAGACCTCATTCAGATGCGTAGAGCCGGGGTCAATCGGGTCCAGATTGGAGTTGAGGCCTTGAGCACCAGCCTCCTTGCCAAAATAAACAAAGGGACCACGGCCATCCAAAACATTGAGGTGATGAAACACTGCGAAGAACTGGGTATCCACCATTCATCCAACCTCATCCTAAGCTTTCCAACAAGTGATAGCAGGGATGTCGAGGAAACCCTTAACAACCTCGACTTTGTCCTACCTTACCAACCACTTCGCAAGGTCCGTTTCTGGCTGGGGCAAAACAGCCCGGTGGACCTTCACCCTGAACAATTTGGCATCCGCAGGGTGGCCAATCACCCGTACTACAAAAAGTTGCTACCGGACTCGCTCGCAGAATCCCTCTGCCTAATGATAAAAACTTACATAGGCGATCGCACCAAACAAAAGAAGCTCTGGATGCCGGTAGCTAGGGATCTTGACCGCTGGCAAGAGCAGTATCACTCACTGCGAAAAGACCATTTCCCGGCTCCCTTGCTTGGCTATCGTGACGGTGGAGATTTTCTCTTAATCCGAAGGCGAAGCGAGAATTACGAGATGGAGACTTTTCGACTCAAGGGCTACTCACGGGGTATTTATCGACTCTGTGAAACACGTAGAACTTTGGGCCAAATCCTCCATGAATTTCCAAACGTCTCTTTAGATAAGCTGGAAAATTTCATTTCAGATATGGTTGAAAAACGGCTCATGTTTCGAGAGGGTGATCAGGTTCTGAGTCTGGCAGTGAACGAGGAACCGCACAGGGTGTTATGTGGAGTGGAGAGAAAAAAATGAACCGATCCGGCGCCACGGTGAAACGGCGACGCGCTGATCAAAAAGCAACTAAACTAGCAGCTTTGCGCTTATGATCTGGACTCAACTCCCACAATTTCTTGTCTCGGGCATCACCAGCGGCAGTATTTATGCCCTCATCGCCCTGGGATTCGGGATTATTCATAACGCCACGGGCATTGTCAACTTCGCTCAAGGGGAGTTTGTCATGATCGGGGCCATGGCCATGATTAGTCTCACCCAGGTTGCTGGATTGCCGGTGCCCATCGCTTTTCCTCTGGCTGTGTTGGCTGTAATGGCAGTGGGTTGGTTAATGGAGATTGGGCCTATTCGCAGGGCGCGCTCCAATAGCATTCTGATTCTGGTCATGATCACCGTGGGCGCCTCCATCACCATGAGGGAGGCAGCCATGCTTGTCTGGGGAAAGACCCCACGTACGCTGCCGTCATTTTCCGGCGATGAACCTCTAGTCTGGGGCCATGCCGCAATTCTGCCCCAAACCCTCTGGATTTTGGGAATCACACTGCTGGTGGTTGTTTTACTCGGCATATTTTTCAATAGGACCATGGTCGGCAAAGCCATGAGAGCAGTGGCGGAGAATCGGAGGGGGGCAGCACTCGTTGGTATCGCTGTCTACCGCATGACGCTGCTTTCTTTCGTTCTCAGTGGCGGCATCGGCGCGGTGGCCGGTATCATCATTACCCCCATTACCACCATGTCTTACAGCGCCGGTGTTATGCTGGCCCTAAAAGGCTTTGCTGCTGCTATATTGGGTGGGTATGGCAGTATGCTGGGTGCGGTAGTCGGTGGCCTTCTCCTTGGAATCATGGAGTCCTTTGGTGCTGGGTTTATCTCATCAGCTTATAAGGATGCCTTTGCCTTTATGATTCTGCTACTAGTGCTTTTTGTCAGACCTGCCGGGCTTTTTGGCAAGGAAGAGATTAAGAGAGTGTAGAGAGGGCATAGAGCATGGGGCATGGAGCATAGGGAAGAATATTGCGGATTTCGGATTGCGGATTGCGGAATGAAGAAAGGCGCAAGGCTTAGGGTGCAGGGTATAAGGTACAGGAAATTCTGTGACTTCTGTTCAGTGCTTTACCCCGTACCTTGCACCTTGTACCTTGTACCTGAATTTTTCTGGCTACTGATCACTTAAGCTCCTTCGATTTGAACGAGTTCGCCAAAGGCGAACGGTTGAACGACTTGAGCAACGGACTTCGGACTTTTACCATGACTAAAACCCGCAAGAAATGGATTTACTTCTTAGGACTGGCGGGGGTGGTGGGCCTGCTTCCCTTAGTGGTCAAAGGAGGCTATTACCTGCTGGTGTTAAATATCATTGCCATAAACGGCCTCGTCGTTCTTGGTTTGAACCTGCTTATCGGTTTTGCTGGTCAAATCTCCCTGGGACATGCGGCTTTCTTCGGAATAGGCGCTTATTTGTCGGCCATCTTTACAGCCATGTACAACGCACCGCCTTGGCCAACCCTACTGGCGGTGATGGTTTTCACTGCTGTGGTCGCATATTTACTGGGTATACCAACTCTACGGCTCGAGGGCCACTACCTAGTCATGGCAACCCTGGGTTTCAATATCATCGTCTACATTCTCATGGTTCAGATGGAATATTGGACGGGCGGACCTTCTGGTTTCGCTGGCATTCCTCCCCTTAACCTGGGGCCCTTTCCCGTCGAGGGTGACCTCCACTATTACTGGCTATTGTGGTCTTTTTTCCTGGCAATTTTCTTTCTCTCACTCAACCTGGTTGATTCACGGGTGGGCCGCGCCCTTCGCGCCATTCATGAAAATGAACTTGTGGCTAACGCCATGGGAGTTAACACCGAAAGATACAAGGTGATCATTTTTGCGGTCAGTGCAGCTTATGCTTCTTTGGCCGGCAGCCTCTACGCTCACTACCTTTCGTTTATAAGTCCCAAGACATTTGATATCTTTTATTCCGTTCAGGTTGTCACTATGGTGGTGGTAGGGGGTATTGGAAATCTATGGGGAGGGCTGCTGGGTGCGGCTCTGCTTACGGCTTTGCCTGAAGTGCTTCATGCAATGCGTGATTATGCCCTTTTGCTTTATGGCGTCATTTTGATGGGAGCACTGGTGTTTTTCCCAGAGGGCTTGTTACCGGGTCTCATAAAGTTATGGTCTGATAAGCGAGCCGCAAAGCTCGGAGTCTCAGAGTAAACAAAGGGAGTTCCTGGAAGAGTATGAACACTAACAACACTCTCCTTAAGCTAAATCAGGTAAACAAGCAGTTTGACGGTCTAATGGCAATTGCAGGGGTCTCGTTCGACTTGAATTCAGGAGAGATTGTCTCCCTCATTGGACCCAACGGTGCAGGAAAAACCACTCTGCTAAACTTGATTTCAGGGGTTTATCCCCCAACGAGCGGGGAGATCTTACTCCATGGCGCGGACATAACCGGCATGAAACCTTACCAAATAGCCCAAAAAAGGATTGCACGCACCTTCCAGTCAGTCCAGATATTTCAGGACATGACTGTGCTAGAAAATGTCTTGCTGGGGCTACATCACCGCCTTCGCAGTGGGTTTGTCAAAGGTATGTTACACTTTCCCGGAGAAAGACGAGAGGAGCAGACCGCTGTCACACAAGCCATGGATTCCCTAGAGCAGTTCGGCATCGCCCATCTCGCCGAACGAAAAGCCGACAGCATTAGCCTGAAAGAACAAAGGTGTTTAGAAATTGCTCGCTCTGTTGTATCAGGGCCAAGTCTGCTACTTTTGGACGAACCTGCCGCCGGCCTCAATATTCGGGAAACTGAAGAAATAGCTGCGATTATACAGGGGTTGCGGCAGCATGGTCTTACTATTCTCTTGGTAGAGCACGACATGAACCTTGTGATGAGTATCGCGCATCGGGTCATTGCTTTGCACCATGGTCACAAAATCGCTGAAGGGACACCCGAGGAGATCCAGAGAAATCCAGAGGTAGTGAAGGCATATTTGGGTGGGACGCACAGCGCAGAGCGCTAAGCGCAGAGCGTCTGTATCGTCTCAAGTACACACCCACTAATGTTGATCTTTAGTCATCTACTGATGCTGAGAAATCTGTTTCTAAAACTGTTTGTCTATCTCATGTCATACGCTATGCGCTATGCGCTATGCACTTTGCGGGACTCGTAATGCTTCGTGTAAAGAATGTATCCGCCCACTACGGTAACATCCAAGTTCTGCGGCGGGTGACCTTTCATGTCAAGCGAGGAGAGGTGGTCTCTCTCATTGGCGGCAATGGCGCAGGAAAGAGTACTCTTCT
>CP070735.1:436627-439798 GCA_020347625.1 Deltaproteobacteria bacterium | reverse complement strand
GTGGAGCATCGTGCCATGGTAAGGCACCCCATTATCATGCCGAGCCCAGGAACTGCCCCCGTGGCTTCAGAGCAGGTGGCAGAGGAAGATACATTGCCTGTGGCTGCATCCGACGCAGTCACGCCCGAGAGGCCCGATTTGCTGGCTTACCAAACCAGTCAAGCAGACTCCATCACCGAGCCCTTGCTGGCTGAGACTGATCTGCCTGATCTCAGGTTGAATGCCATCGCCTGGGACGAAAATCCGGGGAGAAGTATTGCCGTGCTGAATGAGAAGATCCTTCATGAGGGGGAGTTTCTCGGAGACGTAAGGGTGTTGCGGATCAACCCAGATCACGTCGTGCTGATTTGTGGCAAAGAGCATGTCATAAAAAGGATTCATCCACCGATACCTGGAATGAGTCCAGAGGCGACCGTTGAGCATGCCAGTGATGAGACCTATGAAGCTGAAGCTAGTGATCCCACCGAAGAGAGTAGTGAAGAGACAGCTTATTTTTTAGCTGATTTCAGACCCATTATTAACTTTGACTACAAGACTTCCGAATTGACCTCGGAGGCATACGAAGAACTTGACAGTATTGCCACGATTTTAGAGCGAAGTGACAAGTGCGAGATCGTGCTTCGCGGTTATACCGACGATGTGGGACCAAAAGGGTACAACAGTAGGCTATCTGAATCGCGGGCGAACATTGTGCGAAGCTACCTCGTTGGGAAAGGTATCAGCCCCGAAAGGATAACCATTATTGGGATGGGAGAGAAAAATCCTCTTAGGCCGAATACAACGGATGAAGGCCGCGCCGCAAATCGTAGGGTTGAGATCGAGTTTGTTCCGGACAGCGACTATTAAGCTGTACTTCCTGGAGGCGGGAGAATGAGAATGAATGTCGGGGAAATTCAAAATCATCACCATGGAATCTCCACTACTGGACGAAGTAAACAATTCCTTCCCATTGAGAAGTGTTCTCTGAGGTCTCTCATTTCCTTTCGCCCCACCCGAGTCATACGCTCCACCTCCGGTTTTACTTTGATCGAGATCATGGTGGTAATCATTATCCTCGGCATTCTGGTGGGGCTTATCGTCCCCCGGTTCATGGAGAAGCCGGAAAAGGCGAGGGTGGTCAAGGCGAAGTTGCAGATAGAAAGTATTTCCGCGGCGCTTAAAGAGTACAAGCTTGACAACGGCTACTATCCCACCACCGACCAGGGTTTGCAGGCTCTAGTGGAAAAGCCATCAATTGGTAAGATTCCGAAGAACTATCCCGAGAAGGGCTACATTCCCAAAATTCCCAAGGACCCCTGGGGAAATGAATACATTTATATGAGTCCAGGGGACCACGAAGATTTTGATCTTATCTCCTACGGCCCAGACGGCGAGGAAGGCGGCGAAGGCAAGAATGCGGACGTGCGCAGTTGGGAGATCGAATAAACCTCCTGGCTTTACCCTGGTGGAACTGGCCGTAGTCTTGTTGGTTCTTACGGTGTTTCTTGGTCTGGTACTCCCAGAGCTTTCATCAGCCCTATTTCGCAGCGATCTAAAATCGAGCACCCGACGGCTGGCAGGGGCGGTGGCTCACGCAAGAAACCAGGCGATGCTAGAAGGCCGCCTGTGGGAACTTGTTCTGGACCTGGACGCCAACAGCTTTTGGGCTGCTGCCTTAGATGAATCTGCCTCAGCGAATCTTGACAGCATCAAGAAACGGACGCTTGCGGGAGATGTTCGCTTCATGGATGTCAAGAAGTTACCCGAAGACACCAAGATCAATGGACTTGTTTCCCTCCACTTTCATCCCAAAGGTCTGGCAGAGCCCGCAGTGATTCATCTGGCTGGCCCAGGCGACCGAATCCAGACTCTTTCCATCAAGGCTTTCAACGGGCGGTTGGCAGTCCAGGAAGGCTACGTAGATTAAAGCGCGTAGCGCTTTTCCAGTTTGCAGCGAGCAGCAGGCAGCTGGCAGATCGGGATGACACGGTGAGACGGGGACGCGGTGACGCGGCGAGACAAACTCAATTCATTCTTATCAGACAAGTAGTGCCTAATTCCAAGTAGAGCTGGTTACCGCGAAGACAGGGGTTTTTGAATGCTTGAGCGTTCTAAGCAACTAATTTCGGGATTTACTCTGCTGGAGGTGATGGTGGCGACGGCTATCCTGGCCATTGCCATGGTGGCCATTCTCAAAGCCAATGTGCAGAGTCTAGAGGCCCTGACAAAAACCAGAGAGACCACAACTGCCTCCCTTCTGGCAGTAAGCAAACTGGCAGAAGTTGAGGCGATTGGAGCCGCGCGTTGGTCTGAATTCCAAGGTGACTTTGGTGACGATTATCCGGATTTCGCCTGGCAGGTGGAGAGTACACCCACCGAACTGGATGGAATTATACGGGTGGTGGTGACTGTCCAGCGGGAAGGACAAGCAAACAACGAGGTGAGAGTTGAGGAACTCTTGCCTGTCCAGTAGTCCAGAGAGGGCAGCTAGCAGCAGACAGCAAGCAGCGGGCAGCTTGGGACGACGCGGGGATGTGGTGACGCGGGGACGCGGGGATGGGTTGAGTCGGAGACGCGGAGACTCGGGGACACGGCGAGAAAACATGGAAAGTGATCTTGTGAGACTTGCGGTGTTCAAAAAACGAATGAGACACATGAAATGAAGAATCCAGAACGACCAATAACGCTATGCACTATGCGCTATGCGCTATACTCCCTTACCGGTTTTACCTTGCTGGAGATTCTCGTTGCGATCGCCATTCTTGCCCTGGTTCTCACGAGTCTTTACGGTGCATACAGCGGTACTCTGGAAACCACCGAGAAGGTGGAAAGTGTCAGGGATGTGGACCAAGCAGCGCGACTCGCTCTGATGCAAATGGCAGACGATCTCAAATCCCTTTATTACACGAAGTCACAGAAAAATGATGAGCCCTCACCGTTTCGTTTCGGAGGTGGTACGCTGGCCGAGGGGGAAGAAGGATCTTTGGTGGAATTTGCCTCAACCAACCATCTTGGTTTCGATATGATTTTTCCCAGCCAGCTAATTAATCGGGTCATCTATGTGCTGGAAAAAGAATCCGAGGATGAACGCTCTCATCGGTTGATACGGAAGGAGCTTCCCTTTGCCGATCTGCCTGGACAGCAACAAGAGGTTGCGGTGGAGATTGCCGACGGCATAAAGGAATTGACTTT
>CP070735.1:432626-436527 GCA_020347625.1 Deltaproteobacteria bacterium | reverse complement strand
GGACCAAGGTTGACCGGGTGTTGACCGTATTTTCCTGAGCGGAGATCCTCACACATCCGATCATCAATGAGATATACACCTGAGGAGAGCGGTGCAGTGAGACCGCCGCGGCTGACAATCATATGCAACTCACCGAGCCCTATCTGATATTTCGTCAAAAAACCATCGATTGCTTCTCTGCGAAATGATAACTGCTCCCTGTAATGAGTGAGTGACCCGAGCTGTTGTTCGCTATGGTCAATGGTTTCCTGGATGCTGAAAGAGTCATTTTCAAATGACGCAACCTTGGTGGTGGTGGAGCCGATGTTGATCACAAGAATCTTTTTCAAAGATACCATCGCTGCTCTCCGTTAAATATGCTGTTGATGCTGGTTGTATGGGTCGGGCCACTTCAGTGCCAGGATGTTACATTTAGAGGAGGTTGTCCTACCGTTGAGGCGATACGTTTTGAAGAGGATTGCGGGCTATGAGGCAGGGGCATCGCCAGTGCCAAGCCACTGATGTGCTTCCTTCAGGTCGGTGAATACCTGTATCTCAAAGGGGAGAGACATTGTGTCTGCGATGAGTTGGTACATCTTGGCCAATCCGAAGGATGCTCCCTTTTTGGTCACAAAAGCTGTCTTACCACCTGTACGGCTAGAAAGGTTGAGGGTGCTCACAGAACGGGCAAGATTCCATATCTCGTCATCGGTCAACTGTACATTTCCTTTGCGGAAGTCCCATAGGGCATAGAGTGTAACTTCACCTGCATAGTAGGAGCGGATGGCAATAGCGAACTCACGGGCTTTGACCTTTCCACTTACAGTGAAAATGGTAAGTTTCCTGGATCTATCAACCTCTGACTTGATCATATAATCGATTCTAGCAATTATGTGAACATCGATCAAACCCTTTTATAGATGTGGGATGTGAGATATGAGATGTGAGATCTGGGCTGATCGGAGGATTTTTTACCCACCAGTGTGAACACTTTTTGTTAAGATAAGATGACCCGTGAAGAACATGGATACCAGGCGGCAGAAGATGAGTCGAACGAAAGCATTGCTTGTACATTTTTTTTCGGTGTATATATTCGCTGTTTCATTATATCTTTATACATATTTTTCAATGAGTGCTTTAGGTAGATTTTTTACATTGTATTTTTTAGATCTACCAAGGTTTTTTTATTTTTACCTTTCAAATCTTTTCCATGGTCGTCCTATTTATTCACATTATTTTATTTCGCTGACGTTAATCATATATTATTACGCGATTACCATACCGATATATTTTTCTCTCCGTCAGAAGAAAACCAGTTATCTTTGGCTACAGATGGTTATTCTTCTCCTACATTGCGTTGTAACCCTTCTTATTTGGTATTAAAGCAGTGAGCACTAGACACTAAGCACTAAAGGACAGACACGGGGATGTAAGATATGGGATATGAGATGTGGGATTGCGCTCAACCGCGCCGCTATTAATCTTCCTTATCTGGTATTTCCATCTTTAATTTGAAAATCACCACCAATGCAATGACCAGAAGGGCAATTAGCCCAGCACCTTGCATTTCCTTTAGGCTAGCATAGTCAGATACATAGCGATAAAACCAAGTCCTGGGGTCTACCAGCAGGGCGGATCTGATGTCAGCAAACGCTTGCTCTTGGTGACCAATCTTTCGAAAAACTTTCGCCCTAGTGATGTAAGCGTCTGCAACGACGCGACCTTCTTTTCCCCGCTGGATTACCTCTGTGGAATCGCGAACCGCTGCCTCATCTTTACCACTCAATCGATACGCCTCGGCACGGTAACAAAGTGCCTTAATCAGATTAGGATCTACCTTTAGGGCTTGAGTGAAGTTGGCTATGGCAGCGTCATAAGATCCGCTGTAGAGGTAGCTCATACCAAGCATCCGATAACCCTCGGCATCCTCGGGTTTGAGTCTCGTGTAACTTTCGAAATCCTGGATGACTTTGTCATATTTTTCTTGAAAATAATAAAGCATCCCTCTTTTTTCGTAGGCGGAGGCCAGATTTGGATCCAACTCGATCGCCTTGCTGAGATGCTGGATCTTCTTTCTCGCAGACGAGCTTTCTCGCGCAAGTTTGACGTAGTCCTTGGCATCATCGCCACAGACAGGGTTCACTGCCAGCAGGATGAGTGTTAGAACACAGGTCATAGTTGTTCTTATGCGTTTCGGCTTGTTGGCTATCTTCACGTGGGAGTCTCCTTGATGCTAGAGCTTTTCTTGTCGCCAGATCCCCTCGTCCACTAGATCATTCAGAAGATAAGGAAATACAACGAAAGCGAAATGCACCAAGATTGTTGGTCGCGTAGGAACACTTCAAGAGTCGACTGGGAGCTGTATAAAGTTATTGTATACCCGGTCATGACCAAGGGCAATAAAATATAGCAGTTTGTTTGATGTGAAAAAATGGTCGAGGAAATGTTGAAGAAGCATGGAGCACAGAGTTAGGGGACAGGAGACAGAATCTAGGAGAAAAGCAATCAAGATTGAGTGCCTCTTTTGCTACTGACTACTGGCTACTGAATTCTCAGATTTTAGATTGCAGATTTTAGACAGGCTCAATTGACTACACCTTCTGAAGGCAAAAAAAGAGAGAGGTCAGCTTAAATCATTTTTTGTATTGCCAGTTCACTCTATATTCCCTATCCTTAATAAAGCATACTCTGTAATCGTACTCCTTCAAAGTTATTCGTTGTTCGATGCTCCCCAAGCGCTGGCGTTTTCCAAGACAAACTCGGTTTAAGCAAAGACAATCAGTGCAGGTTGAATATCTCAGAGCTCTTAAAAAAAATGAAAAACACCCATAAGACAAAAAAACAGCTGTTAGAGGAAATCCAGCAATTACGGGAAAGACTTGACGAGTTGGAGCTCTCGCAAAGACACCGTGAACAGGCTGAGAAAGCACTGCGGCAAAGTGAAGAACTCTTTCGCCTGGTGGCCGATTTCACCTATGACTGGGAATATTGGCTCGCCCCGGATGGTAAATATGTTTATGTGTCGCCAGCTTGCCAGCGTATTACCGGTTACTCGGTCAATGAATTCCACAAGGATCCAAACTTTCTCAGCACAATAATACATCCAGAAGACCACGACGTAGTTTGTAGACACCTGGAAGAAAGCTTGGAAAGCGACCAGGTGCTGCATGTGGACTTCCGCATCATTACCCGAAGCGGTGAGGAACGTTGGCTCAGTCACTTTTGCCAACCGGTTTACGGTAAGGATCAGAGCTATTTAGGCAGACGCGCCAGCAACCGCGACATCACCAAGCGCAAGCAGCTGGAAGAGGAACTGCAGAGCGCTAATAGATCGCTGAAGATGCTGAGTGCTTGCAACCATGCCCTGATTCATGCCGAGAATGAGGCGAACCTGCTGGATAGTATATGCCGGATCATCGTGGAGGAAGGTGGATACAAGCTGGCATGGGTTGGATTAAAAGAAAAAGACCAGAAGAAGACCGTAAGTCCGATGGCGCAGGCGGGATATGAGGAGGGCTACCTCGAAAGTCTTCACATTACCTGGGCTGATCGTGAAAGGGGTCGCGGCCCTACGGGCACGGCTATACGTAGTGGTAAACCGAGCATTGCCAAAGATATTCTAAATGATCCCAGTTTTGCTCCCTGGAGAGCTGAAGCACTCAAGCGCGGCTTTGCATCATCCGTTGCACTCCCTCTGGCAAGCCGGGGGGAAACGTTTGGAGCCTTAAACATATACGCATCGAAACCAGATGCATTTGATCCGGAGGAGGTCAATCTTCTCGGAGAACTGGCCGGTGATCTATCCTTTGGCATAATTGCCCTGAGAGCGCGGGTCGAGCAAGAAAATGCAGAGGCGGCCCTGCGAAGGGCTCATGGGGAGTTGGAACAACGAGTTAAAGAGCGCACGCGCGAACTGGTGGAG
>CP070735.1:427933-432526 GCA_020347625.1 Deltaproteobacteria bacterium | reverse complement strand
AGGCTCCGGAAAGCATTACTCGACTGAAGTCTCACTGTGCTACGAAGATATATGAGGCAACCGATAAAGCCATTCAGCAGATCCCTTTGGGTTGCGTTACATGCGCTCTCAGGTGCTGTTCTTTTAACCCTTTTGGTTCTCCCTAATGGTTGTTCAGCAGATAATTCAGCGAACCGTTCCAGGAAAACGGAGCCTTTCTTAAGGGCAAGCACCCCGGCACCAAAAAAGAACCTGCAACAGAGTCTCATAATTTCGCCTGATTACTATGAATTATCGCAGAATCCAAAGCTCTTGCAACGCATCCGGCGGGGGCCTCATGGCTATTTTCGTTACATCAACATAATATTTGCGGAAACAGTCTGCGTTCGCTTCCAGGAACACCTTGGTGGGATTCCCAAGGTCAACCTCCACGGCGACGCCCACTTGGAAAACTACGCCATCACTGAGCGGGGACGCGGTCTCACGGACTTCGATGATGCGACCGTAGGGCCCATGGTGCTTGATCTGGTACGCTTCGGCGTGTCCATAAATTTGGCCTGCCGAGCCAATGGTTGGCAGGAAAAAGCTGAGCCGCTAGTGAAAAACTTCCTCTCCAGCTATGGTGCCGCCCTCAGGGATCCTGGGCTCACCATTCCTCCTCCCGAGCTGGTCGCTCGGGTTCGTGCCAGCTTCACCACGGACAGAGAGCTTTCACTGACTACGAAGGAAGAACTCATGAAGCCGCTGGGGGAACCACTGGAAAACTTCGAAGAACCATTCAAGCAATACATCGACCAGATGGCGGTGAAGCGTCCGGAACTGCCACCCTATTTCTTTGAGATCAAAAAGGCCGGCAGGTTGGAAATGGGCGTTGGCAGCGCTCTGAATGAAAAATATTTGTTTGAGGTGGAAGGAGCCACCAAGGCCCGCGAGGACAACCTATTCCTGGAAATAAAGGAGGTACGTGCTCTTCATGGGATCTCCTGCATCCTGTTGAGCAAGGAAAACCCCATGCGCCCCATTGTCATGCAGGCTCGCCTCGCCGACAAACCCTACCGCTACACGGGTTTCATCGTAATCGGCCGCAATGCTGGATATAAGGTAGACAAGATGTTCTGGGTTCATGAGTGGCCTGCCCGTTACCATGAACTCTCCATCCGCACCTCTTTCCAGACACCGAAAGATCTTCACGACATTGCCATTGACGTGGGAGTTCAACTCGGTCTTGGTCATCCCAGGAGCATCTCGGATCCTGACAGCAATGAGCTCCGCAGCAGAATGCTGAGCACTCTGGCAGAGTTGCAAGAAGACATTGAACAGACCATCTCCGATCTCACCCGGCAAACTGTGGCAGCGTGGAAGCAGTTCCGGGTTGAGACAACCACACAAGAGACCGAGAAAAACCGCAGCCATGGCCACTGAAACCAAAAAGAAATTTCGACTCGGACTATCGGGATACATACTCCTTGGACTCCTGCTGGGAATCTTTTGTGGGATTTTCTTGGGGGAATATTGCGCCGGCCTCAAGATATTGGGTGACGCCTTCATCAAACTCCTGCAAATGTCGATTCTGCCCTACATCGTGGTGTCGCTTATGGTCGGAATCGGACGGCTCTCCTACAGCGAAGCCAAAATCCTCGCCATAAAAGCGGGGCTGTTACTGCTCCTGTTCTGGGGTATTGCGTTTGTGGTCATCTTCGCCATGCCACTGGCATTTCCGAGTATGAAGACTGCTTCGTTTTTCAGCACCAGCTTGGTGCAGGCAAAAAAAGAGGTGGATTTTTTGGAACTCTTCATTCCCTCAAATCCGTTTAAATCTCTTGCCAATACCGTCATTCCCGCCAGTGTACTGTTCAGTGTGGCCGTGGGCATAGGGTTGATCGGTCTAAAGGAAAAACACAAACTCATCGACAGTTTTGACGTTTTAGCCACTGCGCTCAGCCGGGTAGCTAGCTTTGTTGTCTACCTCACACCCATCGGCGTGTTTGCCATTGCAGCAAGCGCGGCCGGTACCCTGACGCTGGAAGAGATCGGCCGTTTGCAGGTCTATATAGTCACCTTTGTTGTGGCATCAATGCTGTTGACTTTCTGGATATTGCCGATGCTGGTTGCCGCCCTTACCCCATTCAGCTACAGGGACGTGGTCTCCATTTCCAAAGATGCTCTGGTCACAGCTTTTGCCACCGGCAAGCTCTTTATTATCCTGCCGATCTTAATCGAAAACTGTAAGGATCTGTTTGAGCAGTACCAGTTGAAACAAGAAGATACAGACTCCCTTGTTGACATCATCATTCCTGTTTCCTTTAATTTTCCCAGCACCGGCAAGCTGCTTACCTTGCTGTTCCTCATTTTTAGTGCCTGGCTCGTCGGCAAACCCTTGTCAGTCATGGATTATCCCCATGTGGCAGTGACCGGCCTATCCAGCCTGTTTGCCAGCACCGATATAGCCATGCCCTTCCTCCTGGACAGCATGCAGATTCCATCCGACCTCTATCAACTCTTTATTCTCACGGGCCTATTTAACCGGCGGTTTGCGGCTTTGTTGGCGGGGATGAATTTGTTTGCCTTTACCCTGCTGGCCACCTGCATGATTACCGGCCTTCTATCCATTAACTGGCGACGCCTGTTTCACTACGTGGTAATTACTTTTCTGGTCACGTCTGGATTGGTAATAGGCACCCGCTTCTTGCTCAGCTTCACTGTTACCGACGCTTTTAGCAGGGATAAAGTGATCGCCGGCATGCACCTGTTACTTAACCCCGTGCCGGCAATCGTTCACGAGACCCCTCCCCCAGTTTCCATCAAGGTCCAAGCAGAAAAATCACACTTACAAACCATACGCGACCGTGGTGTTTTGCGGGTTGGCTACAGTCCGCGCAGGATGCCAATGTCTTTTTTCAATAGCGGAGGAGATCTGGTGGGATTTGACGTTGAGATGGCCCACAGGCTCGCCAGGGAACTGGGCGTCACCCTGGAGTTTATACCCTTTGAGGGCGCAACCATGGCTCAGCAGTTAAAAGATGATCACTTCGATATTGCCATCGGGGGTATTCCCATGCTAACCCCAATACTGGAAAAAGTGAACTTCTCGGATCCCTACCTGGATGCGACCCTTGCACTGGTGGTCAAGGATCATCGTAGAAAGGAGTTTGCTAAGCTTGAAGCCCTGAAAAGTATGGGGGGCTTGAGAGTGGGGATCCGCGCTGCCTACGGTGGCTACTACCGCAAAAAAGTGGAAGAAAAATTTCCCCAAGTAAAATTGATCGAACTTCAATCTATGCGTGATTTTTTCGAACAAAAAGGGGACGAGCTGGACGCCCTTTTGACCTCCGCCGAGGCTGGTGCCGCTTGGACCTTACTGTATCCAGAGTACGAGGTGGTTGTCCCCCAGGGAGCAACGGAGACCGTACCGGTGGGTTACGCAATGGCTTATGGTGACGATCAGCTGAACGCGTTCATGAACCGCTGGATTGAGCTGAAAAAGAGAGATAAAACCATCGAAAGGCTCTACAATTACTGGATCTTAGGCCAGGGCGCCGCAGAGAAAGAGCCTCGCTGGTCCATCATCCGCAATGTGCTCCACTGGGTGGAATAGAACGAGAAACGGGGAAACGGGCTGACCCCACTTTTCGCAAACGCGGGAGGAGTTACCATGAAAAAAATTACCAGGTACAAGATCACTATCGGAGCAGTAGCAATTCTTTTATTAGCGGGTTGCGCCAGCATTGGGCCAAGGACCATCCCCCGCGACCGGTTTGATTATGCATCAGCCATCTCCACCTCCTGGAAAAAGCAGATGCTCCTCAACATGGTAAAGATCCGCTATGCTGACATCCCGGTTTTTGTCGACGTTGCCTCGGTTATCAACCAATATGCTCTGGAGGGCGAGATTACGCTGGGCGCCTCTTGGAGCGATGGCATTAACGGAGACGGTCAAAATGTGGGCGGTACCGGCAAATACCGCGACCAACCCACAATTACCTACGCCCCGCTCATGGGGAAAAGATTCGCGGAAAGCCTGGTGAAACCCATCCCGCCACCGGCGATTTTCTTTCTTATTCAGACCGGCATCCGGGTGGATTATGTTTTCCGTACCTGCGTGCAGACCGTCAATGGCATCCATAATCGGACGGGTAGACATTCGATGAAACGCGATGCCGATCCTGAATTCTACCAGTTGATCTCCTTACTGCTCAAGATCCAGCAATCTGGTGCAGTGGGCATGCGCATCGAGAAAACCCAAGATGAAACAGAAGCGACAGTCTTCAATTTCCTGGAGAAAAAGATTTCGCCTGAGATAGTATCAGCTATCAATTCGGTCAAAAGGCTGCTCGGTCTTGCCCCCGACGTTCGAGAGTTCAAAGTGGTTTATGGTTCAGTCGCCAGAAACGACAGGGAAATAGCGGTTCTGAGCCGCTCCATGCTCGAAATCATTATAGAGTTGGCCTCATATGTGGATGTTCCCGAGGAGCACCTTACTGAAGGCCGCACCTACGAGACTCTCCTTGACCAGATGGACGTGAGCAAGGAATTTGGGCCGCTCATTACAGTGGATAGCGATGGGAGTAGGCCGGCCGATGACTTTATTGCGGTCCGTTATAAAGATTACTGGTT
>CP070735.1:423165-427833 GCA_020347625.1 Deltaproteobacteria bacterium | reverse complement strand
GCCTGGGCGTGGCGGTGGTGTTGACTCTAGTGGGAGTCAAAGTGATTTCCATATGCGCACAACGCGACTGGTACAGCGATGAGTGGAAACAGATTCCGGTAGTCACTCTGGCCCTGGCCTGCTTCGCAACGGCCCAAACTCTCCACGGCAGCGGCTACATCGCCGCGTTTGTTGGCGGTTTGCTGTTCGGTCACTTTGCGAAGGAACATACCCACAAGCTGGTCATGGCTGGCGAAGGCATCGCCGAACTGCTTGCGATGCTGACCTGGGTCCTGTTCGGGGGGATCGTTGGTAAGTACTTGGCAGGTTTGACCCTGGATGTGGTGATCTACTCCCTTTTGAGCCTCACGCTTATTCGTATGCTGCCCAATATAATCGCCCTGACGGGTCTCGGAGAGAAACTGGAAACCAAAATGTTCCTGGCCTGGTTTGGACCCAGGGGCCTGGCGAGCATCGTATTTTGCATCATAGTTGCCAACGAGAATCTGCCTAGTGAGTCTGTACTCATACACACCGTGGCATGTACCGTAATGCTGTGTGTGTTAGCCCACGGCTTGACGGCCAATGCCTGGGCCAAGGGCATTGCGCGCAGACTCAAGTCTGAATAGAATTGACAAACATTCTTTTGTCCTAGATCTTAAGGTAGGCAAGATAACCACCGACTGCGTGGAAATTGCTATGGTGAGAAGAAAATGTGTCAGAGGTAGGGCGATTTGGCAACCGTTACCGGTGGTTTTCATTTCAGTGGTGATCCTCTTCACTCCCTTGATTGGCACTGGTGCTACAACCAGGGTGAATAGAGACTTCCTCGACGCAGCGTTCAACGGCGATACCAAGGCTGTAGAAGCCCTGCTGGCAGAGGGTGCTGACGTCAATGTGAAGGATGGCATCGGATTTACCGCTTTATTTGGGGATGCAAGGAGCGGCTACACTGAGATCGTCAAGCTCTTGCTAGCCAATGGTGCTGACCCGAATGTCAAACTACCTACCAGCGGCACAACTGCCTTGATGTATGCTGCCCTAAACGGCCACAACGACATTGTGGTGGCCCTTCTCGATAAAGGTGCCAAAGTCAATGCAAAAAACAAACGGGGTATAACTTCTCTAATGTATGCTGCATATGGGGGGCGCAACCAGGTGGTTATAGTACTGTTAGCAAAAGGGGCTGAGATCAATGCGAAAGACAACGAAGGGCTCACGGCTTTAGAATATGCCGAGACAACACGCCATGAGTAAGTTGTAGGAATACTCAATGAGGCGGGGGCGAAGTAATAGTCAAAACACATTGCCAAACACCTGAACCCCGACGGTTGATAATAGGTGAATCGTGAAAATAGTAAAGGTAACACTACCCAACGGCATGGTTGTTTCGTGCCTTCAAAAGCATGAGGTGCCAATCGTCAATCTGGAGATTCAAGGCTACCTATCAAACGGCCTCCGGTTGAAGCCAGGGGGTACTGTGTTGGACGTTGGGGCCCATGTGGGCCTCTTCACCCTAGGGGCTTACGAACACTGCGAGCGCAACCTTAACGTTTATGCTTTCGAGCCCGCCCAGGCCACCTTCGAGTTGCTTCGCCTCAACCTGGGTCGCTACGACCAGAATGAACAGCTAAAGGCCTTCCCCTTCGGACTCTCAAGCAGTTGCGAGACGGTCTCCTTTGCCTACTACCCTCGCGCCACCTCCCTGTCCACAGCCTACCCCAATGAGGAGGCTGACCTTAAGATGGCAAAAGAGGCCACCCTGAACAACATCATCTACTTGGACCAGGCCCCACTGCTCCTTCGCTGTCTCCGCTGGCTGCCCAGTTTCCTGCGCGGTCTGATCCTCCACTACCCCCTGAAGAGAACGCTGTATCTGGAGACTGTCACTTGTCAAATGCAGACTTTGTCACAGTTTTTGCGCGACCACCGGATCGATCGCATCGATTTGCTCAAGGTCGATGCCGAGAAGTCCGAGTTGGAGATTTTTCGGGGCATTGAGGCCCAAGACTGGCCCAAGATTCAGCAGGTGGTCGTCGACGTGCACGACCTGGATCACCGCCTCGAGGCCATAACAACGTTGTTGCAAAAGTACGGGCTGAGGGAGATTGGAGTGGGGCAGCCTCCTACCCTGCAGAACTCGGAAATATTCACCGTCCATGCAATGAGGCGCTGACGAAGGTTCAAGGAGATGACAGAGTGAGGATTGCGGATTTCGGATAAGGAATTTTGAGTCTCTTATGTTTAGCAGTGGAGATTAACAGATGAGTACAGCCTCAACCATAGCCTGCCACGAATGTGACCTACTTTACGAGCTTCCGGCTCTGCCGGAGGGAAGTGTGGCCAAATGTTCTGGCTGCGGGGCTGTATTGCAACGCCACAAGCGAGACAGCCTGGATCGTACCCTATCATGGACCATTGCCGGGCTGATCTTGTTTGTTGTTGCCAACAGTTTTCCCTTTCTTGCCCTTAAGAGTGGAGGCCTTGTACGGGAGACTACACTGATAACAGGCGTAGTAGAGCTCTACAATGAGGATATGCGGAGCTTGGCGGTGCTGGTTTTTCTTACCAGTATTTTGTTTCCTGTGGTCCAGCTTGCAGGCATGCTTTACTTACTGCTGCCCTTGAAGGTCAACCGGCTACCTTGGTGGAAGCCCGCTTTGGTTTTTCGCTTCATCCGAAGTCTCCAGCCCTGGGGCATGATGGAGGTTTTTATGGTCGGCATCCTGGTTTCTATGGTCAAACTGGCCAAAATGGCAAAGGTTGTTCCTGGGATCGCCATTTTCTCTTTTGCCATATTGATCTTCGTCTTGGCCGCGGCTGCCTCATCCCTGGATCCCCATCTTGTCTGGAATAGATTGGAGCTAGATAGTTGAAGGAAGGATTCGCCACAGCTTTAGAGAAATCACTGGTTAGCTGCCATAGCTGCCATCTTGTCTGTCAAGCCTCAGCGGTGCATGGCAAGGGAGAGATGATTTGTCCCCGTTGTGGCTCAGTCTTACACCAGCGCAAACCCCACAGCCTGTCAAGAACCTGGGCCCTGGTTATCGCTGCTTTTATCTTTTACATCCCAGCTAATGTGCTTCCCATTACCACAGTGACTTCTTTGGGCAAGGCCCAATCGGATACGATTATGAGTGGGGTGATTTACTTCATCCACACCGGCATGTGGCCCATAGCCTTGGTCATTTTTATCGCCAGTGTTTTTGTTCCCCTGGTGAAACTTTTTATTCTCATCTATTTGCTTGTTTCCGTTCAGCGTAAATGGCAGTGGCGGCCAAAGGATCGCACCCGCTTATACCGCATTACCGAGGCAATTGGTCGTTGGTCCATGACGGATATTTATGTGGTTACCATTCTGGTGGCCCTAGTCAGACTGGGTGGTTTGGCAACCATCGAGGCCGGGCCCGGTGCAATTTTTTTTGCGGCGGTGGTGGTGAGCACCATGTTTGCCGCTATGAGCTTTGATCCCAGGCTCATATGGGATTCCATGGAGACAAATTATGAATGAAGAAAATGGCAGTAGCAGAAATCCTTCCTCCACCCCGGAAGCTATCGTCAAAACCAAGAAATCCTTCTCTTTCTCTCTGGTGTGGCTTGTCCCAGTGGTGGCTGCTCTGATCGGTGGCTGGTTGGTATACAAGGCTTTATCCGAGAAAGGTCCCACCATCACCATCACCTTCCAGACTGCCGAAGGGCTGGAGGCTGGCAAGACCAAAATCAAGTACAAAGACGTGGAAGTTGGCCAAGTTGAATCCATCGAACTCAGTAAAGACCTCTCCCACGTTATTGTGACCGCAGAACTCGTTAAAGGAGCCGCGAAACATCTAACTGAAAACACCCGGTTCTGGGTGGTTCGGGCCCGGGTGGCCGCCGGCGAGGTCTCTGGGCTCGGAACCCTCTTTGCAGGCGCCTATATTGGTATCGACCCCGGAAAACCCGGCAAGAAGGCTCGATCCTTTAAGGGGCTGGAGTTCCCACCCATCATTACCGCAGGCCTGCCCGGTCGTCATTTCGTGTTGAGAGCGGAAAGACTCGGCTCCCTTGACGTTGGTTCCCCCGTTTTGTACCGGCAGATCAAGGTGGGACAGGTGGTGGCATTCGAGCTCGAGAAAAACGGGAAACATGTCGACATCAAGATCTTCATTCATGGACCACATCATGAGGTCGTTCGTGAAAATACCCGATTCTGGAACGCATCGGGGCTGGACGTTGCTGTTGACGCCGGCGGTATAAGGGTTAACACTGAGTCTTTTGTGACCATGATGTTTGGGGGCATTGCCTTCGATACGCCAGTGAGCCTCGAATCTGGTGCTCAGGCTGAGGAGGATCACGTATTTAAACTGTACGAAAGCCGTGAGAAGATCTATGAAAAACAGTATGTGACGAAGAGATATTGGCTCCTGTACTTCGATGGTTCGGTAAGGGGCCTTTCTGTTGGAGCACCGGTGGAATTCAGAGGTATCCAGATCGGTAAGGTCATCGATGTCAAACTGGAGCTTGATGCGGAGAAGTTGGCCTTACGGATCCCGGTTTTAGTCGAGTATGAACCTGAAAGGGTAACTTGGATTCATATGCCAAAACGGGGCATTGACAGAAAGCGCCGCATGGATATTCTTGTGGAAAGAGGACTCAGGGCGCAGCTCAAGACCGGGAGTCTCATCACCGGACAACTTTTGGTTGAGCTGG
>CP070735.1:419342-423065 GCA_020347625.1 Deltaproteobacteria bacterium | reverse complement strand
TGGAAGGCTCGGTTCCTGGTTCGCGGTTTCGGTTAAGGTCTTGACCTGTTGGGGCAGGTTTACGGACCTCCTGCGGTGAACCCGTCTGGGGAAGGCGAGCCATTTTCCTCTCTCGAGGATACCTTGCTTCACTGGGCTCTGCTTCCTGCCCTTGTAATGGTTCTTGTGGACTTCTCTTAGCGGTGACCTTGTCTTCGGTTACCGCACCTTTTCTGCTGATCTCTAATGGTTCTTTATCCTCTGTGGTAACGACAAACTTGGCTATGGAAATTGCTGCGATACTGATCAAAGCCACGATGATTATTAGTTTGAAACGTTTCTTTTTCCTTTTTCGGACATATTTGTCTACGTTCACACCACAACTGGCGCAATAGATGTCATCCGGCTGGCTGAATCCACATTTTGGACAGATCATGTTTCAACTCTGCGAGTTGGGCGCAAGGCACAAGGCACAGGGCGCAAAAGCAGAATCCTTATTCACTGCAAATTGTCTGCCACTCGCTAGCTCTTATATTCTAGCTCCTTACCTGGTAACACTATTATTTGGCCTGAAATAAACAAAAGTGTCAACATCACAAAAGGAGCTCAAGCTCCCACTCCACGGACTCGAACAATAAAAGTATCCGGATTTCCGGAAGTTGGGCATCTTTCTTGCTAGTTGTGTTTTTTACCGTTTTTTGCTACATGTTGGGGAAAATAGTACAAATTTCGCTCACCAGTACCTGGAATGCTACTAAAATGTTTTCCTTCAAACACCGCTGGATCTGCGACATTTTGGTGCTCAGCCTGATCATCTACTTCGGGGTTGATGCATTCATTAGTATTTTGAATGCCAAACTCGAGCCGGTCCCGGCAGTGGATGAAGCGAAAGTTAGCACAGCTTCCAGACCAGCAACCGACACCAAGCCTTTAGAATACTATGCCATCATATCGGAGCGTAATCTTTTTGGCGGGAGTTCAGAGAGCTTAGCTAAGCCGGCGGAGGAAGAGGTCTCCCTGGAGGGAATTCCCACGGCAGCAAAAAGCCTTGGGCTAAAGTTGGTCGGCACGGTCGTGGGTAACATACCTGAAGACAGCTATGCCATGATTGAAGACCTCAGCACCCGCAAACAAGAAGCCTATCGTGAAGGGGATGAGGTCAAACAGGCTCGAATCAAAAGGATCCTACGGCACAACGTCATTATAAACACCGGAACCCGGGATATGGTACTCACCATGGAGCCCGAGGAGAGTACCGGGAAAACAGCGGCTCCGGCGCGGCGGGTCCCAACACGGCGGCCGCCAGCCGCTGCCGGTACCATTCGCTTGGAACGCGAAGAACTCGAAACCTATCTGGCTGACCTCAATCAGTTAATGCAAGAGGTACGCATACGCCCGTTCATGGAGGGGAAGCAGCCAGCAGGGTTTCTCGTAAGTAACATTAAGCCTGGCAGCCTTTTTTCCAAGCTGGGGCTCCGGAATGGTGACGTGATCAAGGGGATTAACGGCGAGACCATTTCCAGCCCGGATCAGGCGATCGAGCTTTATGAGAGTCTCATGGAAGGCGGCGAGGTCGACGTGGAAATCAAGCGCGGTCGACGCAGTCAAAACTTGCGGTATGAAATAGAGTAACCGGCTGGCAGCAGGCAGCAGGCAGCGGGCAGCAAAAAGAAGGCACAGGGAAAAAGCTATTAGTCTGCTGAGCGTTGCTATTGCAGTCTATTAGGTAATGATGAAGGCAATTAGGAGAAAACAGATGGCCAGGAAGGAAGTTCATCAATGCATGTGGTTGTTGAGTTTTGTCCTGGTGCTAATTGTCAGTCTGGCGCTTCAGGTTAACGCTCAACCGGAGCGTGGGCCAAGTGCGGATGCCAGGTCGAACAAAACCATCAGCATGGATTTCGACCAGGTGGATATCAAGGTCTTCATAAAATTCATCAGCGAACTCACCGGCAAGAATTTCGTTGTAGACGAAAAGGTCCGGGGCAAGGTGACGGTTCTCTCGCCCAGCAAGATATCTGTAGAAGAGGCATACAAGGTGTTTGAATCGGTACTTGAGGTGAATGGTTTCACTACGGTGCCGGCAGGCAAGGTGATCAAGATCGTACCCTCGGTGGAAGCCAGGCAAAAGAGCGTGGAGCTCCGCAGGCAACCAACCTTTGTACCCCGACCCGATGACCGGATCATCACCCAGATCATGCCGCTGCTCTTTGCCGACTCCCAGGAGGTCAGAAAACTGCTGGCGCCACTGGTTTCCAAACAGGGGGTGGTGATCGCCTACGAGCCCACGGATATCCTGATCATCACTGATTTCCAGTCGAACATTCAGCGACTACTGAATATCGTGGAAGAGATCGACGTGGAATTCCAGGAGGCGACGATCACCGTAATTCCCCTGGATCATGCCAGCGCCGAGAGCTTGGCTCAGAAGGTGTCCGTATTGTTGGAGTCGAAGCAGAAAACGGCCAAACGCCGCCGGGCCGAGCCTCCCTTGAAAATTGTGCCATACGAGCGGATCAACGTGCTCATCGTCCTGGCCGACCGGTTAAACTCCCAAATGATCAAGGGGCTAGTCAAGACCTTGGATCAACCCACTCCCATGGGGGCGGGCAATATCCAGGTGATCTATCTGGAAAACGCGCAGTCGGAGGAGCTGGCCAAGGTACTTTCCGGCCTGCCCGCAAAAGCCCAGGTAAAGGGCGAGCAACCCATTATTTCCACGGAAGTGAGGATCGTCGCTGACAAGGCCACCAACAGCCTGGTGATCACCGCCAAACCGGAAGAATTCCAGGTACTCGAACCCATCATCAAGCAGCTGGACATTCCCAGGAAGCAGGTCTACGTGGAGGCGGTCTTTATGGAAATCTCCACCGACACAAGAATATCACTCGGGGTAAACTGGAGTGTGGCCGGCAGAACGAATATCCCTGCCACCGACCAATCAGGGATAGCGTTTGGCTCGGTCAATCCAGTGACGCCACCATCTGTGGTCACGGAGGCCGGGCAACTGGTTCTTCCAGGCGGTCTCACTGCCGGAGTGGTGGCATTTCCCATCACCATTGGTAATCTCACCTTCAACAATCTGACCGCCCTGATCAATGCATCCCAGACCCAGAATGACTTTGACATCCTTCAAGCCCCCCAGCTCATGACCCTGGATAATGAGGAGGCTACGGTGGTTGTTGCGGAAAATATCCCCTTCAGCACCAGGGTGGATCAGGGGACGGCCGTTACCGACCGGGCTATTCAGAGCTTCGAATACAGGGACGTGGGCGTTACCCTCAAGATCACCCCGCAGATCAATGAGAAACGTTTCGTCAAGCTCAAAATCTACGAGGAGGTGAGTCGCGTCATTAGTGAATCGGTGCAAAGCGGAGATCAAATCATTTTGGCGCCAACGACTGTCAAGCGGACTGCTGAGACCAACATCGAGGTGAAGGACGGACAAACGGTGGTGATCGCAGGCCTTATCGGAGAAGACTATACAGAAACAACCGCGAAGGTGCCGTGCCTTGGCGATGTTCCCGTGTTGGGCTGGCTTTTCAAAGCGGAGGATAAGACTACAGATCGCAAGAACCTGGTCATCTTCCTCACCTCCTATATTGTCGCCAGCGCGTCAGAAGCGGACGAGATCTACCAGCAGAAGTCAGAGGTCATGGAGGAGCTTCGAAAGAAACCAGGGGAGCAGCCTGCTGAAGCTGAGGAGGAGCCTGCTGAGGCCGAGGAGGTAACTGAAGTCGAGGA
>CP070735.1:401159-419242 GCA_020347625.1 Deltaproteobacteria bacterium | reverse complement strand
GAGAGCACAGAGTCCGTTTTCTTTTTTGCCCGATCGGGAGACGGCGATCGGGCAAAAGATCGCAGCCCTCCGGGCACGATCTAGTAACCGGGTGGCTTCATGTCAATGGTTGGCAACAGGCTAAAGAGCTTTCGCCGCAGGCGGAGGCTCCTTTCCCTGGCCGTCGCCAGCCCGCCATGCGAGCAAGGCGAGGCGGGCGGGTCTCCCGGCCAGGGAAAAAACACCCCCCTCTGTGTCCTCTGTGCCTCTGTGGTAATTTCCTATCTCAGGTCACTATAATGCGGAGTGAAGTAACTAATCGTTTTGCATTTTCAGGTTGAACTCTGCTCCTGAAGCTGTTTGAGGGTCTCATCAGGGCCCAAGAGGATGAGTGAATCGCTATCCTTGATCTGGAATTGGGCTTTGGGAATCAGCGTTAGGCCAGTCGGGATGATTTCCTTGATGGCCAAGACCTGTATGTCATAGCGGTTTATCAGATCAAGTTCTTTGAGGCTTTTACCAATAAATTCTTTGGGAGGTGCGAGTTCCACGATGCTGTAGCCTTCGATGAATGGCAAATAGTCCAACATATTCGGATTGTCCAGCCGGCTTGCAACCCCAATGGCCAGATCTTTCTCGGGAAAAAAGATCTCGTTGGCACCGACTTTCCTCAAAATTCGGCCATGTTCTTCACTAGTCGCCTTGGCGAGTACTTTTTTGATGCCAAGCTCTTTTAGGTGCAAAGTTGCCAGGATACTCGCATTCATCCGGGTTCCAATGCAGACAACTGCGGCGTCCACTTGGCTCATTCCCAACGCCTCCAGAGCTTCCCGATCGGTGGCATCGGCGATCACCGCCTGGCTGACCACGTCTTTAATTTTTTGCACCTGGCCTTTGTTGATGTCCAGGGCCACAACTTCATGCCCTTTCTCGTAGAGATGGCGTCCAAGGTAAAAGCCAAAATTACCAATGCCGATAACAGCAAATTGTCCCATGATGGATCCCCTTCAAATTGATTTATGACGCCATTGGCTGCTGTGCACCTTGTCCGGTCTGACCCCGCCCAACTCTTCGCTGCTCAACCGATCATGACATTCTCTTCCGCATACTGAAACCGGGACCTGGGTTCTTTTCCAGTCAAAGCCACGGCAATGGATAGTGGACCCAACCTTCCTGCAAACATCACCAGGACGAGGATCAGTTTGCCAATACTGCTCAGCTGCGGCGTAATCCCCACACTGAGGCCCACAGTGCCGAAGGCAGAGACCACCTCAAAGAGGAGTTTAAGGAAGAGTCCCCTACTCTCCTCGTGTATCGTGGTGCCCAACTCGCTTACCGTCAGAGCCATGGTGGCAGCGTAGATCAACACAATCGCCACAACAAACACCGAAATGGCTCGACCAACTGTCTCCGGTGCCAGAGAACGGCGGAATATACTCGTCCCCTCCTCACCCCTGAGCCGTGATCGGCTTAAGGCGAAGAGGACCCCCAGGGTGTTGATTTTGATGCCGCCGCCGGTGGACCCGGAACCCGCTCCTATGAACATGAGCAGGATGGTAAAAAGTAAGGTCACGTTTGCCATTTTACCAAAGTCCAAGGTATTGAATCCCGCGGTTCTGGCTGTGACCGATTGAAAAAAAGCCGCCATGAACTTGGCGGGCACCGAAAGGCCAGCCATCGAATGTTTCCACTCGGAGAACAAGAATCCCACCGTTCCACCCGTTAGTAGGACGATGCTCAGCGTCAGCACTAACTTGGAATGGACTGAGAGACGCCGGGCCCGCCTGGCTTGGTCGCGATTGAACAAGAGCCGTTTCAACTCGAGGAGCACCAGAAACCCCATGCCGCCGAAAATAATCAGAAAGGCCACGGTAAAGCTTACCAGTGGATCCCCACTGAAATCCATCAGACTCTGTGCATACAGACAGAAACCGGCGTTGCAAAAGGCGCTCACTGCATGAAAAATGGCAAGATATAGGGCCCTGCTTGGATGATACATCCCGGAAAAGCGGAGGAAGAGCAGGGCAGCCCCCGCCACCTCCATTAGCAAGGTGAACATGACCACGTGGCGCACCAAAGAAGCAAGTCCAGTATCCGGGCCATGGGTAAAAGTATCCTGAATGACGCTCCGCTGCATAAAGGAGAATCTTCCGGTCATAACCAGTATAAGCACGGTGGAGAAGGTCATAATGCCCAGGCCGCCGCATTGAATAAGCACCAATACGACCCACTGACCAAAGAGGCTCAGGCGAGTGCCGGTATCCACAACGACCAGACCGGTAACGCAGGTTGCAGAGGTTGCAGTAAACAGGGCGTCCACCGGTGCCAGCACCGGTCCATTGGCAGCTACCGGGAGCATCAACAGCAAAGTGCCAATTAGGATTAAGCCCGCGAAGCTAAAGATGGGCAGGTTGACTGGAGTGATAAACCGTTTCCGCCTGCTTTTTGAAGAATCAATCATGGATTCAAATGTCTCACAATATCGTGAGTCTCATCAGCGCAGCATCCAACAAATGGCAAGCAGGGAAAATACTTGCAGTAGGTACTCCTAAGTAATATAGAAAGAGAGGAATAGTCAATCAATTAGATTGACCCCAAGACGTTCGCCGGCTGGTATTCTTTGCCCCAATGTTTCAAAACGACTAGAGATTATCAATCTGGAGAATCCAAGTGCGCTTTTCATCGCCCCTGGTTTCGGGGGTTTTGATTCGCCGTTACCAACGCTTTCTCGCCGATGTCCGGCTGAGTGACGGCAGTGTGGTCACGGCGCACTGCCCAAATTCCGGCAGCATGAAAGGCTGCAACCTGCCCGGCAGGGAGGTGCGTCTCTCACAAGCAGAGAATCCCAAACGAAAAACTCGATATACCTGGGAATTGATTCACCTCCCTTCCACCTGGGTGGGCATCAATACCTTGACCGCAAACCGACTGCTGGCTGAGGCAGCTTCTCAAGGAGAAATTCCCGAGCTCGGTCCCTTTGATAGACTTACAAGTGAAGTAAGATTGCAGCATAGCCGCATCGATTTTTGCCTCTACAGGGGCAATATGCCGGTCTTCGTAGAGGTCAAGAATGTTACGCTCGTAGAAAATGGTACGGCATTCTTCCCAGATGCCCCGACGGCGAGGGGACGCAAGCATCTGCAAACCTTAATCGATGCTGTCAAGCTCGGTAACCGTAGTGCCATGTTTTATGTGGTCCAGCGCGAGGATGCCGATCGTTTCGCCCCTGCTGCCCATATCGATCATGCTTATGCCCAGGCACTCAGCCGAGCGCAGCAGGCAGGCGTCAAGATTATTGTCTATCGCGCTCGGGTTAATCCGGAAGAAATAGCCCTAGAAATCCCACTACCGGTATTGCTGGAGGGGAGTTATGAGCCGAATGCATAGAATCCAGTCGTCAGTGGCTAGGAGATAAGAGAGACGCTTTTCAGTTTGTATCTTTTAAGTGCTGGATCTAGCTCCTCTTCCACTTCAAATCACATTGCTTCGCATGAGCGGTTATGTTAGAAGAGCATAAGCGTTGATTACCTCTGGCCCCCCTAACTTTTGACCCATCAGTGGAGGAACACCATGAGCGAGATTGTCGATATCAAAGCAAGAGAAATCCTTGACTCTAGAGGCAACCCCACCGTTGAAGTAGACGTGCATCTTGATAGTGGTTTTTTGGGGCGTGCTGCTGTGCCATCGGGGGCCTCCACCGGCATCCGTGAAGCCTTGGAACTGCGCGACGATGATCCCGATCGCTATCTGGGTAAAGGCGTAACCAGGGCCGTGGCCAACGTAAATGAGACCCTTGGACCTGCACTCTTGGGTCTGGATGCTTTTGAGCAGGGGGCCCTGGACCGTTACATGATCGAAATGGATGGCACCGAGAACAAGGGCAATCTGGGGGCCAATGCAATATTGGGAATCTCCATGGCGGTGGCCAAAGCTGCTGCTGCCGAGTGTGGTCTCTCCCTCTTTCGCTATCTCGGCGGGATCTCCGCTCGTATTCTGCCAGTACCCATGATGAATGTTATTAATGGCGGCGCCCATGCGGACAACAACGTGGACATTCAGGAATTTATGATTGTCCCGCTCGGCGCCCCGAGTTTCTCTGAAGCACTGCGCATGGGGACAGAAACATTTCACCACTTGAAAAAAGTCCTCAAGTCCCGGGGACATCAGACCGCTGTTGGTGATGAGGGTGGCTTTGCCCCTAACCTACAGTCAAATGAAGAAGCGATGGATGTGCTCATGGAGGCCATTGCTCAGTCTGGCTTTAGGCCGGGTGCAGATATTGCCATAGCCCTGGATGCAGCCGCCAGTGAATTCTATCAAGACGGCCGCTACTTGCTGGCGGCTGAAAAGGAACCGGAAAAAGCCCCCGAGGCCCTGGTGGACTTCTACGCTGACTGGGTCAACCGCTACCCCATTATCTCACTTGAAGACGGTATGGCTGAAGATGACTGGCAAGGATGGAAATTGCTCACTACCAGATTAGGTGACCGGACGCAACTGGTCGGGGATGACCTGTTTGTCACCAATACCAAAATTTTAGCCCGTGGTATCGAGGAAGGGGTGGCAAATTCCATCCTGATAAAACTAAATCAGATTGGCACGGTGACCGAAACACTGGAAGCCATTCAAATGGCCAGCGCTGCCGGCTATAGTTCGGTAATTTCCCACCGCTCTGGCGAGACAGAAGATACCACCATTGCAGACCTGGCTGTGGCCACCGGCGTCGGCCAGATCAAGACCGGCTCCCTCAGCCGCACTGACCGTTTGGCCAAATACAACCAGTTGTTGCGCATCGAGGAGGAGCTGGGAAAAGGGGCAGTCTATCCAGGAGGCACCGTTTTCAAGGGCTAGCATGACCCCCCGGTCGCCACGCAGAGGTTCAGCTAACAAGAAGGTTAGAGCAGGTCGGAGTCTACCAATTCTGGTGCGTAAATGATGCTGTAGGGGATTGGGTAAATATCTGTGTAGCCCCGCAGAGGAATGAGGAGCTGATCGCTCACCGTCAGCCACTGATAATCCAGTTTCAATTTTCGTAGTTTACCGTCCTCGGGGGGCTTTGAATGGACTGTATTACTGTAGGTTACCTGAAAAACGCCCACACCATAGTCGTCCTCGATATTTACCAAGAACCTTTCCACGAAATTGTCAAACTTCATTCGGTTTTCAGAGGCCAGCCGGGCAATCTCATCTATGGGCAGCCTGACTAACACGAATCTGGTCACCCCACGCTCGCTGAGACGCGTGAGCGCGCGTGACTCAGAACTGGCGACGTAAACCGTTGAGATGAATTCCATCTTTTTAAGAAACTGGGCAGCCACCACCGCAGCCGTGCGGCGGCCTCCCACCGTATGGTGAAATCCGTAATTTTCGAAAAGCTTATTGTTGAGACTCTCGGCATATTTTTCGCCCATCTCATAGAGATCTTTGGGAATGTAGCGGAGTTGCTGCGCCATTTCTTCTGTGGCGTTGTCAATGGGCCAGTCAATTTTCACATGGAAGTGTGTCATCGCATAGCGCGTTCGGGTCTTTATTGACGGATCCCTTTGAATGAGCAAGGCATAGTCCACCGGCAACAGGTCAAGTACAAAGCTCTCAAAACTCGGATTTTCGAAGTATCTTAAATTTTTGGTATATTTTTTGTGCAACTGCACATGGGCAAGTTCAGCAACTCCCTCCTTGGTGACCTTATTTCTATCGAAAAAACGGATATATTTCTTGTAGTAACCTGGAATGGTCCCTTCGCAAAAGAGAACGAGAAAATGGTTGTGGTATATCAATTCTCTCTCGACTACTCGAGCACGGGGCTTCAACTCCCGCCTGGGAACAAAGGGGTAAGGCTCACCAGCTTCGCAGAAGTTCCAGTATGACTCAATGAGCCCGTATTGGACCAAATACATATCCATCTGGTCCCGCAGCACCTCGTAAACCGAGCGCCGCAACCTATCCTGCGTACTCAACTGGTATCGATAGGGCCAGGTGGGCATCCTCTTTCCCCTCTGAGGCGAGCCTACCTCATTTTTCCCATCAGAAAGGGTCTGGATACTGCTGCAAATTTTTTGGCCGACAGGCCATTACCTCTCGACCGCTGTCCACTGAAAAGAAAAAAGTAATCACTCACCGACATTCGGTAGAAATGGTGGCGATAACTTACCGTTAATTTGATTTAATTGTGCTTTTTTGTCAATCTATTTTCACCGGAGAAAATGGGATCGAAAATATCCCTAAGCTGGTTCATCGACCATCCGCTTGGGCAGGTAGAAGACGTATTCAGCAGCCAGCAGATCAAATTGGACCGTGGTCTCACTCTCCACCGTATCATATAGGGTCTTGAGCGTATCTGCCTTTAATATCTTGTCAAAGAAATCCCTACGATGGTAAAAGTGTGGATGCAAGGGGAGAAGAAACTGGCTGGAGTCCCCCTTCCAGGAGAAATTAAGACTTTGGCGCAGAGCCAATATGGTTTTATAGATACTGCGCAGCAGATCGGTTCGCAATAACGGTGAGGTACTATTCACCACACATTCCATGAGACCTGCCAGCCTATAAAACTCCCTAGCCTGCTCCTCGTCTTCTCGAAAGCGGTAAAGCCCCATTGCCGTGTAATCACATCCATTCACCAAACTGAAGTGCTCGGGAATGAAGCTGAGATGGTTGTGGCCGTCTGCGATGACTTGTTTTCTGTGAGCTTGGTATTTTTCCGCCTCACCTCGCAAACACTGCAGCACTTGCCCCTGACGCCAATCGCCGCGACGGAATTCCAGGGGTTTTCGGCAGATGAGATTATCGTCAGCCTTGCGGCCATCTTCAAACTGATAGATTTTTGCCATTGTCTCCCAATGCTTAAGGGTTACATAAGCACTATACCAGACCCAGGCTCATCTTCAAAACCACTACCATGGTGCTGATCGACTCACCGGTGGCAACTTCCACCCCGTTATCACTTAGCACTAGGGACTAGGCACTGAGATCAAGGACTGACCAGTAGTGCCTGGTGCTTACTGCATAGTGCCTAGTGTTCGGTGTCTACTCGTGCTTCGTGCGGCCTGGAAAACCGGGTCGGGTCATCTGCTCGGCATTGAGTATTCTTAGCAACTTCTCCTCCGGGAGTATACTCAACTCCAGCGCCACCTCTCGTACAGTCCTTCCACTTTCGTAGGCCAAGTGAGCTAGATTGGCGGCCCTGTCATAGCCTATCTCAGGTGCCAGTGGCGTACACAGGGCCAGGCTTCGTTCCACCAGTTCCTCACACCGTTGTTCGTCAGCCGCAAGCCCCTTCAAGCACTTATTCGTAAAATTACCGATTCCGGTTTTCAGCAACTCTATGGATTGCAGCAGATTCTTGGCCATTACCGGCAGCATGACATTTAGTTCCATGTTCCCAGCTTGGCCGCCAAGGGCTAAAGCCAAATCATTGGCCATAACCTGGACTGCCACCTGGAGCAGGGATTCGATGATGACCGGATTTACCTTGCCCGGCATGATGGAGGAGCCCGGTTGTACCGCTGGCAGCCGTAGCTCGCCCAACCCACATCTGGGTCCGGAAGCAAGCCACCGCAGGTCGTTACCGATTTTGGTGAGCGCCACCGCTAAACCTCTCAAACTGCTACTGGTAGCCACCTGCGCATCCTGGCCCCCCTGAGCCGCGAAATGGTTTGCGGCCTCCGCCACGGGAAGACCCGTCTCCTCGGCCAACAATCTAATGACTCGAGAGGCAAAGCCGGGCTCGGCATTGAGACCCGTTCCAGTGGCCGTACCCCCAAGGGCTAATTCCATGAGGCCGCCCAAAGCCTGTTCAATACGCTCGCGGGCGAATTGCAGCTGACGGGCGTAGCCGCTGAATTCCTGTCCGAGGCGCACTGGTGTGGCATCCTGTAGATGGGTGCGTCCAATTTTGACAATGTGGTCGAATTGCTCACTCTTGGCCGCAAGTTCACTTTCACAAGCCATGAGCACCGGCAGCAGTCCCGCATTGATACATTCGGCAGCAGCCAAATGGATGGCTGTGGGAATGACATCATTGCTGGACTGTCCTCGATTAACATGATCGTTGGGGTGCACGGGAGACTTGCTGCCCAGTTCACCTCCCAGAAGTTCGATAGCGCGGTTGGAAATGACCTCATTGGCATTCATGTTGGTGGAAGTGCCGGATCCCGTCTGAAAGATATCCACAGGAAAGTGGTCATCAAGTTTCCCCTCCACCACCTCGCCTGCTGCCTGGATGATGGCCTCCGCCAACTCTTTGGAAAGAAAGCCTAGCTCCAAATTTACCCGGGCTGCAGCCCGTTTGATTAGACCCAGTGCGCGGATAAATTCCCGTGGAAAGCGCAGCCCGCTGATGGGAAAATTTTGGACGGCCCTCTGGGTTTGCGCCCCGTAGTAGGCCGATGCCGGAACCTGCACTTCTCCCATTGAATCGGTTTCAATTCGATAGGTTTGCTCTTGCATCTCCCTGTCCTCCAACCGTCTAGTCATTGGTCATTTGCGCTAGGCAACTTCATAGAAACCAGTAGCCAGGAAAAGGGACTCGGATCTATTCTTTGCCTCCTGAATTCTGACTCCTGACTCCTTGATGTGGTGCCTAGTTCCCAGTGCCTAGTGCTTAGTGCCTTCTAGAATGAATAAAAAAAGTCGTTCTTGTTAAGATTCTCGCAACCATCCGCGGTCACTCGAACCATGTTTTCCAACCGAACTCCACCCCAGCCGGGAAGGTAAATCCCAGGCTCGATGGTGACCACCATGTTTTCCTCCAGTACCATGGCACTGCTCTTCCCAAAACCCGGCTTCTCATGGACGGCAAGTCCCACCCCATGACCCAAGCCGTGACCAAAGTATTCGCCATAGCCTTCCGAGGAAATGTAATCCCGGGCCACCTTATCCACTTCCAGCGAGGAGATCCCAGCCTTGACCGCTGCCATGGCCCGCAACTGGGCCTCCCGGACAATGGAGTAGATCCGGCGTGCCTTATGGTCCGGTTCCCCAAGAATGAGGGTACGGGTCATATCCGAGCAGTAGTGATCCAGCCGGGCCCCCAGATCGATGATGATGGTTTCAGACTGCTGCAACTCACGGTCGCTGACAACGGCGTGGGGCAAGGCCGCACTGGGACCTGAGGCTACAATGGGCGGGAAAGAAACTGCCTCTGCCCCCGCTTCCCGCATAAGCTGTTCGATGCGCCAGGCCAATTCCTTCTCGGTCTTGCCCTCCTCGGCCTCGGCTAATACTGTCTCCAGAACGGACTCGGTCAAAGCGAGAGAGTCGCGAATAGCCT
This sequence comes from Deltaproteobacteria bacterium, assembly GCA_020347625.1. GTDB lineage: Bacteria > Desulfobacterota > Syntrophobacteria > BM002 > BM002 > BM002. Next base: position 409,995 of record CP070735.1, on the reverse strand, counting down.
CGAGTTCTTCCGGCTCCTTTATCATTCGTAATCCTTCAACCAAGTCGTCGGCAGGCACCATTTCTCCGTCTGGGTGCCACTTCTGCAGGGTTTCCTGTATTTTCACAAATCGGTCGTAGGTGAGGTGATCTTTCTCAAAACCAAGATTACGGGTGGACAGATTTGCAAAGATCTCCGGCAGAAGATTGGTGAGGTTCTCCTTGTAGATCAACACCTGAAAACCTGGGGCTTCCTTTTCAGCCTGTTCCATGTAGCGAAAGTCCGTTGCCAGCACCTGGGATTTTTCGGTGATCAAAAGGAAACCAGAGGATTCGGTGAGTTGCATGTCCTCCGCCCAGAAGCCGCTAAGATACGCCCGGTTCCACGGTTCCGAAACCATAAAAGTGTCATAAGGTTGTTCGCTCAACAATGTTTTGATCTTTTCCAATCGTTGCTGAAATGGTGTCAGATTATCCATGCCTCACTCCAATTAATCTGTTGCCACACAAATCACTTCGGCTTACCAGGTCGAGACTTGCACTATAATCGATAACCATGCGGTGCACAACCACACCCTGCGCCGACCTCTCTCAACGGCAGCCATGCACTTGCTCAACCGCTGACCAAAGGATCCACTATATTAATAATAATAAACACCGAATTTTTTACCCATTTCTGGCTTTACCAAAAATGGGTAAAAACAGCAGATAGTTTACATAATAAAAATTACATAACACGTATTTTTATTAGTAATATATTATATTTAAATATATTATCAATAATTTTTTGCCCAAATCTTACCGCGCTTACAATGGGTAAATTTACCCAAAAATGGTATTACCAAAAATGGGTAAAAGTGAAGTAACGATCTTTGTAGTATTGCGCCCGACATATCTTCTTGCCCTAAGGTCTGGGCGGTTTTACAATGGGGTTCCTTATTTTTAATCATCAGAGGGTGTTGAGTATCCTGGAATAATCCCCCAGTAGAGGGCTGAGGATGCGCATCGGCGTTGATACGGGCGGAACCTTTACGGATTTCGTTCTGGAAAAAGAGGGCGGTCTTCGCTTTCACAAGGTGGTTTCCACCCCGCATAATCCAGCTGAAGCGGTATGTCGTGGCATTGATGAACTTTGTGAGTCCCTCTACCCAGGGGATGAAGTCATTCATGGCACCACTGTCGCCACCAATGGCTTCCTGGAACGTAAAGGAGCCCGCACAGCGGTAATTACCACACGCGGCTTCCGGGACCTTCTGTGTATTGGTCGCCAGAACCGACCGGAGCTTTACAACCTCCAGGTGAGAAAGGTTGCCCCATTTATTCGACGTTCCTGGGTTTTCGAGGTGAACGAGCGAACCCTGGCAGATGGCACTTTGGTAAGGAAACCAGAGAACGGGCATCTCGGTAAACTGCAAGATAAACTCATACACGGTCGCTTTGAGTCGATAGCTGTGGTCTTCCTCCACTCCTACGTAAACCCAACAAACGAGGAACTGGTTGGTGCTTATTTGCAGGATCTGGGGTTACCGGTATCACTTTCTTCCAGGGTTCTCCCGGAGTTTAGAGAATATGAGCGGCTGAGCACCACCTGCATCAACGCCTATCTGGGACCTCTACTCAGCCATTATTTCCGTGAGCTCGAACAGCGGTTGCGCCCGGTCGTTTTGCTGGTGCAGCAATCAAACGGAGGACACATGACCGTCCCCGAGGCCGCTGAACGTCCAGTGCACACCATCCTTTCCGGTCCGGCCGGTGGTCTCGCCGGGGCCAGAAAAATCGCAGACTTTCTGGGCGAGCCGCGAATCATAACTTTTGACATGGGGGGCACATCAACGGACGTGGCACTTTCAGACGGGGATCTTCCCTACACGCGGGAATATCGGCTGGACGACTTTCCCGTCGGTGTCCAGGTACTGGACATTCATACCATCGGAGCCGGCGGTGGCTCCATTGCCTGGCTGGATCGGGGTGGTGCCCTCAGAGTCGGTCCCAAGAGCGCTGGTGCCGATCCTGGCCCTGTCTGCTACGGCAAGGGTAACGAGCTGACGGTCACAGACGCCAACCTCTTTCTGGGTCGCCTCCTTCCCGATTATTTTTTGGGCGGAGGGCTAACGCTCTATCCAGAGCGCACCGAAAAGACCATGCACCATTTCGCCTCTCGCCTTGGGGTGTCACCACTGCAGGCAGCTGAAGGCATTGTTGCAGTGGCCAATGCCAACATGAGCCGAGCCTTGAGGGCCGTCTCCGTGGAACGCGGTTACCATCCCCGAGATTATGTCCTTGTTTGTCTAGGAGGAGCCTCCGGTCTGCATGCATGTGAACTGGCACTTGAATTGAACATCCACCGCATCATTCTACCCATTGCCACCGGCGTACTCTCAGCCCTCGGCATGGTGAGCGGTAGCCACCGGCGTGATCTGTCACGCACTGTACTTCTCAAACAACACCAGTTGCAAACCACCGAACTAGAAAAGCTATTTCAGGGCCTTGAATCAGACGCATTTCAAGAACTGGCAAGGACCGGCATAGAGGCCACTGATTTTTCTTCCGTGCGGAAATTGGACATCCGCTATCATGGACAATCCTACGAAATCCCGATTCCACACACCAAGGATTTTGTGGATGTTTTCCATCAAGAACACGAGCGGCTTTTTGGTCATGCATTTTTGGACAGGGATATTGAAATCACCACGCTCCGACTCAGTCTGGAGACTGAATCACCGGCTCTCTCTCTTCCCCGCCAAGGTGCAGCTGGGCAGGAAAAACTTCCAGGGTATCGGCCACTGTATTATGCTGGAACTTTTGTTGATGCCGCAATTTCTCACCGCACGCGGTTGCAGCCGGGGCAAAAGTTCGCCGGACCTGCACTTATTTTAGACGACAGCAGCACCTGTCTGGTTACGCCCGAATTTGTTGCGCAGGCCGATATCCATGGGAACTTGCACTTGGAGAGGATGCGATAGATGGCCACGCCAATTGAACTGGAAGTCTTCAACAAACTCTTCGCTTCAGTGGCCGAGGAGATGGGTATAGTGCTGCGTCGCAGTGCATTTTCAGCAAACATTAAAGAGCGGCGCGATTTCTCCTGTGCCCTCTTTGACCGTCAAGGTCTGCTGCTTGCCCAGGCAGCGCATATCCCGGTACATCTCGGAGCCATGCCTTTGGCAATGGCTGCGGTCCACTCAGGCAGGAAATGGAGTCCCGGCGATGTGGTGATTCTAAATGATCCCTACAAGGGCGGGACTCATCTTCCGGATATTACCCTCATCGCGCCAGTTTACTGCGGTGAACCTCACCCGCTTTTCTTTGTAGCCGCCCGGGCCCATCATGCTGACGTCGGCGGCATTGAACCCGGGTCCATGCCGGTGGCAACAGATATTCGCCAGGAAGGCGTGATTATTCCGCCAACTCGACTGGTTCGGGCCGGTTCAGCTCATCACAGCTTTCTCGAGGACTTCCTCAGGCGATGCCGGTCCGCTACCGAGCGCCAGGGTGATCTAGACGCTCAGTTGGCTGCCCTCAGGCGGGGATCCTTGCGTTTGGAAGAACTGGTGGCCAGACACGGGCGTGAACGACTTGAGGAGATGGGAGCAGAACTCATGGCCTACTCTCAGCGGGCCATGCGCCGATGCATCAGCCGTATCCCCGATGGAATCTACGAGTGGCAAGATCTGCTGGACGACGATGGTTGTGAAACAGAAGATATCCCCATTCACCTTCGTCTCACCATTCGTGACGACCAGGTGGAAGCTGACTTCACCCAGAGTTCACCTCAGGTTAAGGGAGGGGTAAACGCGGTGAGGGCAGTAACTCAGTCGGCGTTGGTTTATGTTTTCCTCTGCCTCATGGACCAGTCTTACCCCATTAACCACGGCTGTTTCGAGCCCCTTGCCTTGCACACCAGACCGGGCACCATCTGTGACGCCAAATTTCCGGCTCCGGTGGCTGCGGGCAACGTGGAGACCTCCCAGCGGTTGGTGGATGTGCTTTTAGGCGCTCTTGCCCTAGCCTTGCCCGGAGAAATCCCTGCTGCCAGCTGCGGCTCCATGAACAATGTGGCCATTGGCAACTCCCCTGACAGTGAGGGTCCGGAGTTTACCTATTATGAAACCATCGGTGGTGGTATGGGGGCGCGGCGGGACATGGATGGACTTGACGGTGTCCATACCCATATGACCAACACCTTGAACACTCCGGTGGAAGCCATAGAGCACAGTTACCCTCTGCTCATTGAAACGTACAGACTGATTCCAGGTTCCGGAGGTCGCGGTCGCTATCGAGGTGGCCGCGGCATCCGACGCGATTATCGTTTTCTTGCTCCGGCCCGGGTGAGCTTGCTCAGCGAACGACGCCGCCACCCCCCAACGGGCACCAGGGGCGGCGAACCCGGCAGAGCCGGTGAAAATATACTTTTTCGCAAGAAAAAACCCCAGAGGCTGCCCGGTAAGGTAAATCTGGAAGTGTTGGTTGGTGATCTGCTCAGCATCCGCACTCCCGGCGGGGGTGGGTTTGGCAGAAAGAAGAAGCTGCCAATAAAGAGAAAAATTTGACAAGTAAGAGAGGATATTTTATATCCAACTCTGCCATTGATTTATGCTCATCTAGATATATTGGCGCTGCAATGCCCAGTTGAATTCCCGGGAGGTAACCCTATTTTACCGGGCCAGCAGAAACAAAGGTTTTTTGACTAGGCGTGGATTTGAGACAAAAATGAGAAAGGATTACCATGTACGCTAAAATGCTCGTGCTCCGATTTTCCAAAGAGATCGTCAATGAACCCATCATTGCCAACCTGGTGCGGGACTACGACCTAACTTTCAATATCCTCAAGGCTACCGTCTACCCCCGCCGTGAAGGCATGGTGGTTATGGAACTGCAGGGGAAAAACCGCGAGGACTACGACCGTGGCATCCGCTACCTCGAGCGGCGGGGAGTCACGGTGGACACCGTCGCCCAGGATATCCAGCGAGACATGGACAAGTGTTTCGAGTGCGGCGCCTGCACGGCCGTCTGTCCCACCGGGGCTCTTCACATTGAGCGGCCTAGTATGCATGTGCTTTTCGATCCCGAAAAGTGCAGCGGTTGTGAGCTCTGCGTGAATACCTGTCCAGTAAGGGCCATGATCGTGAGTATCGATCGGGCCGAGGCTCTATGAGTATCAAGAAACCGCAAACGAATCCTTCTAGCTCGGAAAAAGACCAAGCTCAGCCCCTTACTATCCGCACCGCGCTCAGCGACCGGATCAGACTGCCGCATCCAAACAAGCTCCAACCAGGGGAAACCGTGGCAGTGGCAATCAGTGGCGGCGTGGACAGCATGGTAACGGCTCGGCTGCTAAAAGAGCACGGCCACCAGGTGGTGGCGCTTCACATGATCTTACGCCCGGACGACCGGCCGGAGCCCAGCGAACACATCCGGCAGCTTGCGGCCCGTCTAGATGTTCCTCTCCACGCCGTGGATCTTCGCCACCCCTTCCATGAGTTGGTGATAAAACCCTTTCTCAAAGGTTACCGGCAGGGCAAAACGGTAAACCCCTGCGTGATCTGCAATCCAACAATCAAGTTCAAACCACTCCGAGAGCAAGCTGCAAAGCTTGGCGCAAAAATTCTCGCAACCGGTCACTATGCCAGACTGCGTTTTTCCGACAGTGATGAACGGGTTAGGTTGTTTCGGGCGCGAGATCGGCGCAAAGATCAGTCTTACTTTCTTTACGGACTCACCCAACCCCAACTCGCCCAGGCGTTATTTCCCTTGGGAGATTTGCTGAAAAGCGAGGTCCGGCAACTGGCTGCAGACACTGGAATGAGCGATTGGCATCGGCCCGAAAGCCAGGAAATTTGCTTTATTTCTGATGAAGACTACAGGAACTTCATGGAGAAGCATTTGGGGCCGGACCTGCCGGAACCAGGACCCGTTCTCGATCTGGAGGGACGCCAGGTAGGTGAACATCAAGGAATCCACCGGTACACCATCGGCCAACGCCGCGGGCTCGGCATTCCCTCCTCCGCTCCCTACTATGTGGTGGGACTTGAGCCTGAAACCAACACCGTTCGGGTGGGTCGTGAGTCGGACCTCAACAAAGTGGAAATGTTGGTTACCGATGTCAACTGGATTGTCACTCCCCCAACCACGGATAAATTGGAGGCGCTGGTGCAAGTTCGCTCTCGCCACCAGGAAGCTCCAGCCCTACTGAAGCATACTATTCAGGGAATCATCGTCCGTTTTCACGAGCCGCAAATGGCCATTACCCCTGGGCAATCTGCCGTTTTTTATTCTGATGACGAGGTTATCGGCGGCGGCATCATCGAGCGGGTGATCTCATGAGCTCGGTAGCGCTGACAACGCTTGGTTGCAAGGTAAATCAGTGTGAATCCGCCTTCCTGGAAGAAAAACTGTCAGCGGCTGGATTCCTGCTATGTTCATTTGCTGAAAAAGCCGACCTTTACTGTATAAACACCTGTGCGGTCACCAGCCGGGCTGCCATGCAGTCTCGCCAGCTCATCCGTCGTGCTGTGCGTCAGAATCCCAAAGCACGGGTGGTGGTCATGGGCTGCTATCCTCAAATCGCTGCTGAAGAGATAGCCACCATTCCCGGAATAACGCATATCCTCGGTACCACAGAAAAGTTGTCGCTCCTGGATTATCTTGGTCCCCCCGAAAAGAATGTCCCGCCATGTATCCACATAAAAGATGCCCGCAAGGCTCCTGAGCCGACCCCCCTAGTTGTCTCTAGTTTTGCCCACAGGACCCGGGCTTTCTTGAAGATTCAAGACGGCTGTGATGCTTTCTGCTCTTACTGCGTCGTTCCTTACGCCCGGGGCCGCAGCCGTAGTATCAGCCTGCAGTCCATTCTTGAGCAGGTGCAAAGGTTTCTGGACCACAACTACCAGGAAATTGTACTCACTGGTATTCATTTGGGCCATTGGGGCTTGGACTTGAAACCCAGGCAAGGTTTGGTTGACCTTCTCAGGGCCATTTTCCACCAGAGCCCTCCAGCACGGTTCAGACTGAGTTCGCTGGAGCCCGGAGAAATCACCCCTGAATTGCTGGAACTCATGGCTACCACACCCGAACTCTGCCCGCACTTGCATATTCCACTGCAAAGTGGTGACAGTTCTGTTTTGAGTCGGATGAACCGCCATTACCACCCGAATTCATACCGGGAACTGGTGGTGGGGGCCACCCACCGGATTCCCGATCTGGCGGTGGGAGTTGATGTACTGGTGGGCTTTCCCGGTGAGACCGATGAATGTTTCCAGAATACTTACCGCTTAATCGAATCTCTCCCTGTAGCTTATTTGCATATTTTCCCTTTCTCACCTCGACCCACAACCCCTGCGGCTACTATGAAAGAACAGGTAGCTCCTGCACTTATTCGCCAGCGATGTCAATTCCTCAGAGAGTTGGATCAGAAAAAGCGACTCACCTTTATGCAGCGATTTCTAGGAAAAATTAGGCCGGTACTTGTGGAAAATCGGCGGGACCAAGCGAGCGGCATGCACTGTGGCTTTTCGGACAACTACCTGCCCGTGCTGGTGCAGGCCAATTCAGGTTCTGAAAATCGGGTACTTATGGCAAGATTGGACCGGCTCGAAGAAACGAAGTTGGTTGCCATTCCCATCTAGTTAAAATAGTCATTCAGTCATTGCGCTCCGCTGTCATTAGGTCACTATGTCGACTCTGAAATCGATTACTAATAAGAGCAACGGCAGGCGCCATTGATCTAGTCAAACAACGACCTAGTGACTATGAATTACTGCAAAGCACAGTGACGGCACAAACCAAGATATTTTGATGACCCAAGGACTACTCTAAAAACCCTGGTATACCACCCGATCTGGTCGGCGTGGCGGGACTTTTGGGGTTTCGTCAGGATACCCCAGCGGTATTATGGCCACCAGGGTCATGTTGGTCACCCCTAGGAAACGGTCGATCTGATTGGTGACATACACTGGTCCCGTCATCCAGCACGTTCCAAGACCCTCAGCGTGTGCCACTAGAAGCATATTCTGTATGACAGCTGCCACGTTCTGGTAGCTGGTAACATCTACCGTATTCGCCGGCTCGAAGTAAGCACAAACCACAACTGGTGCCCCTCCGAGTCGTTTGAAAAACCTGCGAGTCGCCTCTACGATCTTGGGCTTTTCAGCAAAGAGTTCTTGGAGTTGGGGTTCCAGATATTCAAAGCTGGTAGAGCAGATGGACACCAGCTCTTCTTTTCTTTCTCCCGTCAACACAAAGAGTTTCCAATTCTGCCTGTTCATCCCGGAGGGAGCCCAGAGGGCAATATCAAAGATCTTCTCGAGGAGATCCTTTGCTACGGGGGTTTGTTTGAATTTGCGAATACTTCGCCGTCCCTTAATAGCGTCGTAAAGATCCACGGCCGCTCCTCCTTTGCATTCAGCTATTCTATTTCTGGCGCAGAGCTTCACACAAAAACCCGGATTTTTCCAGGTAAAAGTAAAGAGAAGACTTATTTGAGCGATAAGAACTTTTTTAAAAAATGCGAGGGTAAGACATATATTTCTTGACTATCTTGGTTAATATGGGGTATTTTATATTTGCGGACCCGAGAAGCTTATCAGCTGCTGTAATGTTTTTCATGCGGCAGTAGAAAGTTACTCGGGTCCGCTACTTTTAGGCAGTATTTGCGACAAAAAAGGCCCGCCGAAGCGGGCCTTTTGACTTTTCGGTTTATATCATTTTTAAAAAGGTCGGTAAATGGGATTTCCTTCCTCATCCTTGGGATATTCTTCCATTTCAGCAAAGCTGTCGCAGCCGCAACAACAATCACAATCATTCTCATGGGCCAGTGGTGTATAGCCCGGTTCATATTCCATTGACTTCACCCCCTTGAT
>CP070735.1:398502-401059 GCA_020347625.1 Deltaproteobacteria bacterium | reverse complement strand
TGTCCGGACAAGGAGGTGGTGATGAGGGAGGTGCATCGCGTCCTGAAGCCCGGGGGAAGGTTCCAAATTGCCGACATCGTTGTTCACAAGCAGGTCCCGCAGAGTGCCAAAGATAACATTGATTTGTGGTCCGGCTGAATCGCCGGTGCTCTGCAGGATGCAGAGTGGAGCTGGGTTTTAGATCGCGTCGGCTTTGACGGCATCAGATGGGGTAAACAAGTAGATGTATTTTCTGGCTCCAAACACGAGTCGTCTGCCGCAGAATTCGATACTTTCGGCGTGACCTTCGCAGGTGTCAAGAAATAGGAGTCAGGAGTCAGGAGACAGGAGACAGAAGACAGATGACGGAGGACAGATGACATACTCCTTGCTGTCGTTTTACCATTCACCGTTTACCGTTCACGATTCACGCCTTCTTCTCTAGCTCCTTCACCGCCTGCCTCATAAGTTTGCCAATGGCCATTTTTTGGGGACACCTTTGCTCGGCTGTGGTGTAGTCCAGACTAGCCATCTGAACCCGAATCCTCTGGGGGATTCTATTAAAGCACTGGGCAGCACGATGGTGGTCGCCGTAACTGCGACTGTACATCAAATAGCGCATAACGTCTCCAATGGGAGCAGTGGTGTCGGTAGCCGACTCGCATAGGTCAGTACAGCCGGCGCAGTAATCTGAACGGGTTTCTTGAGCGTATTTATGCAACAATTTTTTATCGTGTGAGGAAAGGCTGGTTCGATTCATGGCGGCGGCCACGTTAGACATGAGGATCGTCATGTTCGGCATCTCTACGCAGATGCTGGCAATATTTGGATTTTCCCAAACCGCCTTGAGCTTGGCTTGAGCGTCGGTAAAGCCCTTCTGCAAGAAGCGTCCGGCGAGCTCCAGCTCGGTTTCACTGCTGGTTCTCACCGAGCCTCCACCCTGGGATTTCATGGCGGTAAGGCCGATGCCCGCTCTTGCACATGCGTCCACCGCTCTTTTCATCTGATCGCTGTGCATCAGCCGAAAATTGTATGACATCATAATGCCGTCAATCCAGCCAAGTTTCGCCGCCCCAAGCATGCATTCTGCCATGTTACTGTGAGTACTGAAGCCGAAAAACCTGATTTTACCTCCGGCTATAGTTTTTTCACTCCACGTCTTTATCTTGCTATTCAATTCATTGATGCTTCTGACAGAATGTATGAAGAAAAGATCAACATAGTCGATTTTCATTCTCTCCAAAGATCTATCTAGATCTTTTGTCAGGCCGTCAAGAGTCCAGGCGTGAGACTTGGTGACGATAAAGAGCTTCTTGCGATCCTCAGGGTATTTGCCCACGTATTTGCCAATGCGGTTCTCGCTATTGCCGCCCATGTAGGAACTAGCTGTATCCCAATAGGTGGCTCCCCATTTGGCGGCCTGCCTGAGCATCAGCTGATCCAGGTCCAGACTTCCGCCAAAACCAAGGATGGGCACCCGTACACCGGTTCTACCAAAAGGGCGGGTAGGCATGGCGGCCGGTTCATTTGATGATTCGGCTAGACGGTCGATGGGCGCAATTATAGACCCCAAACCGGCAGCTCGCAAAAAAGCCCTTCGGGACCAGTTGTGCTTTTTGCCGGGCATTGTATTCCTCCAAGGGGTGAGAATGCGCTACTATCGGTGGAATCACACGGAGTGTGTTTCGGAACGTTAACCCGCCCGCCCGACCTGGTCAATTCTTTGCCACAAGATTTAAGAGCACAAAGGTAAAAGCTGAATCTTCGCCGCGTCTCCGTCTCCTCCCATCCCCGCGTCGGTTTTTTAGTCCCTAGTGCCTAGTATTCCCCATGCCCTTTGCTTTTTCGCTATGCGCTATGCGCTATGCGCTTTGCGATTAAACAGAAACTTTAATTTCATGACCGTCCCCCCATTGACCCGAAGGGGACCCACTTTTCAGACCTCCGCTGACTCTTTTTCTAGTCTCTGAACCCTGTTTCTATGAAAACACTGAATCAAGTCGGTTGCTATCCCAATCATACCATCAGTCCACTTAGCGATATGACCGTTGAAGGTCATCATGCCAAAGGCGCAGCCTTCATGGGAGACACCAAGCAAGGACGTAATACCATGCTTAATCATTTCTTCTCGCTCAGGCCAATCTTCTGGCATCTGAAAGACACTGTGCACCAGAATGGGTTCATCATTATCCAGGTGGTTGGCGAAGTTGGGCATCTCACTACGGTGCATGACAGGCTTAAACTTGTATGGGGCAGTGTGAGCTACAAGCACAAACTCATCGTTCTCCCAACGCCTGAGTCCATAGGCTACATTGTCATCGTATCCACCCATTGTCTTAAAGACATTAAGGCACGTTTGCTCTGATGCTATCTTGTCCTCAGCCTTGTCCACCAGGTCCATGCACCTGTCTACCAACCACTTGACTCGTCCTTTTCTGTTTGCACAACCAAGACAGGTGTTAGGCTTAGACATGAAGGGAACATAGGGATTCCAATGGCGATCAGGCCAGAGCCATGCTTCACGGCATACCCCTGTTGCTGCCTCTAGTTTCTCCGAAGATTCAATGGTGGGCTGTCT
>CP070735.1:395544-398402 GCA_020347625.1 Deltaproteobacteria bacterium | reverse complement strand
TTGGGTGGGCAACACACCCCTCCTCTAGCCTTGGCTCATTCGAGTGCTGCCAGTCCCGGCAATTTTTTACCCTCCAGGAACTCCAATGATGCCCCGCCGCCGGTGGAAATGTGGGAGAAGTCCCCTGCCCTGCCAGAACGGTTCACTGCAGCCACCGAATCCCCACCGCCAACCACCGTAAGCGCCTGACTGTCCGCCAGGGCGGCGGCAATTGCCATCGTACCCTTGTCGAAGGGCTTTATCTCAAACAATCCCATGGGGCCGTTCCAAAAGATGGTCCGGGCTTTACCAATCTCCTCTTCAAACGCGCCGATGGTATCGGGGCCGATATCCAGCCCAATCTTTTCATTGGGTATTTGTCCCTGCACGGTGGTCGCCGTGCTTCCCTCTTCTGCGTTGTCGGCAACCACATGATCCGTCGGCAATAGGAAAGATACCCCTCGATCTTTGGCAGCGCTCAGCAGTTCATTTGCCAGAGAAATCTGGTTCTCTTCCACCATGGACCTCCCCGTCTGCTGACCTTTAGAGCGCAGGAAGGTGTAGGCCATGGCCCCACCGACAAGTAGCGCATCAACCAAGTGCAACAGGTTTTGAATAACCGGAATTTTATCGGACACCTTGGCCCCACCCAGGATCGCGATAAGGGGTCGCTCCGGATTTGTTAGAACCCTGCTGAGGTAATCCACTTCCCGTTGCAGCAGGAAGCCTGCCCCGCGTTCTGGAACGAAATGGGCCATGCCTTCTGTGGAAGCGTGCGCCCGATGAGCGGTTCCAAAGGCGTCATTTATATAAACGTCGGCAAGTTTGGCCAAGGATCGAGCGAAATCAGGGTCGTTTTTGGTTTCTCCAGCATGAAACCGGAGGTTTTCCAGCAGAAGCACCTCTCCAGACTTCATCGCTCCCACCATCCTCTCAACCTCCGGACCGATGCAATCTGGCGCCAGCTTTACCTTGACTTTCAGATAATCCGCCAAAGCAATACCCACCGGCTCGAGGGATAGGTCGGGATTACGCTCCCCCTTAGGACGACCGAGGTGCGAGGCCAGAATCACCTTAGCGCCGTGGTCCAGTGCGTGGCGGATGGTCAGCAGTGCGGCTTCAATACGGGTGGGATCTGCCACCCGACCGTCGGCCAAGGGTACGTTGAAATCAACCCGGATGAAGACGCGCTTGTCTTGCAGATCAAGCTGATCAATCACCTTGATGTTGTGCGTCATAATCGCAGACTCCTCTCGTTCATCCCTGTTGCTCAAGTCAAAACTACTTTGCTACCTCGCTGGCATCTGATGGTTGCACTACTTCGGCAGGAAGGGTCACAGTTCTCTCCAGAATTCCCAGCAGTCCGGATTTCACACTGGAAAGAGGAAGCGTTCTCACCGTAGGATCCTCCCAGTTACCTTCCACTTTAATGGGGATGGTGACCAGCGTGCCATCCAGTATGCGTTTTATCAATGGTGTTCTCGAGACTATCCTGTCTACGTTTTGGAAAGGGGCAACCAGAATTTCGAGATCAAGTTCCCTTCTCACCAGATCCACATCGCCCGTGCAAGCTATGGTCATTCCCCCGCCAATCATGCCCGCCTCTTTCAGCCTGAGTTTACCGGCTGCAAGCTTTGCCCTAATTGTTATGGAGTCGTATGGAAATCCCTCTGTTCTCAGGTCTGGAACCCTTCCTCTAAAGGCTCTATTACCACTGACACGGAGAAACATTTTCTCGAACATGGTAAATCTTCGATGGTGAAATATGCGGCCGTCTTTGGCCAAAAATGCCATATCTCCCCTTAAAGCGTCGCCGATTTCCTCGCTCTTACCCTGCGCCTCGACCTTTCCTCGAAGATCGAATTTGCCGGTGGCCAGACCCTTTCTGTCCAACAAGCAGCCAAGGGCAGCATCCAACTCCCGGTCTTTGGAGATCGGTTCAAAACCCAACAGCAAGTGTTGGGGGGACAATTGCACCACCCCTGGAGTTGAAACGGAGCACAAGTTGGCTTCAGTAATAGCAATATTTACCGTGTCACGATTTAAACGGATATTGGCATTGAAAGGGCTCCAGGTGAACGTCTCATAGGTGAACTTTCCTGATTTCAATCTGACAATCCCTTGCACCGGAATGTCTTGAAAAAGTTCAGAGTTTTTCTCGTTTTTATCATTTTTATTTAGGTTTTCTAATATGTTATCTAAGTCGATCGAATCGGTGGAAAGGTCCACATCGAATAGCAGTCCTGTCTCCGAAAAGCCCACATCGCCGTTGAGGCTTATTGGGTTATCTCCCCAGGTGCAATCGACAGATTCAAGATTGATAACATTCTTTTCAGCATCCAGATGAAAGCTTTGTATCCTGAGAGGTGCCACCACCTCGTATGGAAAAACAATATTCTTCCCAATGAGTCTTCCTCGAGCCCTTGACTTCATGGGCTGATCGAACCAGATTTGTGTCTGGAAATCTCCCTGTATCCATCCTTTAGGTAATTCGCTTTTTACGAAAAGTCTTTCTCTAGTACTTTCAACTAGGTTACCGACAAATTGTAGGCCGAACTCCTTCTCGTTGATGCCCAAAGCAATAGAGGCATTGGAATCCTTATCTTGAATGTGCAATTTATTGATCCTCAGTTCATGGGGGCTTTGAACAATATCTATAGATAGTTTGGGGCCATTTTGAACGACAAGGTTTCCGGTAAAAGCTGTTTTGCTGTCCTTGTCCCACGCCACGTGGGCCTTTGACACGGACAGAGGAGACCGCAGGGTGAGTTCGGCAGGCATGTGGATCTGCTTGGAGACCCAGCGGTTGACTTGCGGCCCCATTTTCCCATCGAGCACAAGGTCTACTCTATCAATGCCTTTCAGGTAATTATAAACAC
>CP070735.1:392142-395444 GCA_020347625.1 Deltaproteobacteria bacterium | reverse complement strand
ACTACCAGAATTACTCTGCACTGACAAGCAGGTCCGTGTGGTTGTCGATCCGGACTACAACTCCCACAGCTATGACTTCAAGGCCAAAGAAGTGCAGATTGAACCGGACCAGTTTCAGGGTGTGATAACCCGCTTTTTGCCAGACCGTGTCTTAGAGGTCGAAATGGAGGAGGGAGGAGTCCAAGAGGTTTATGTTCCCCCGGACGCTACAGTATTGGATCTCACAGCTACAGAGGGGCTACCTACACTGCCGTTCAGCGAGCTAATCATTGGTGACAACCTGAATATCATAGGCCTGTATTCATGCGACATGGTGGACTTTACCGGTTTCGTAGTACTAAAAATCGAATCTTCCTCACCGTAGAGAGTATGCTAGATTTTATTTTGATGATTATCTGGCGAGCGGTTTAGGAAAAAGATTCTTTCGTTACACAGCGAAAACTGGATTCAGGGCAGGGCCCTACGTGGCCCTGCCTTTTTACTGTTTTTCAGCCACCATGCGCCCCTGCCTGCCAAGACATTCTTATTGCAATGTTATCGATTATATTCAGTAAGTTATGGCTGATATTTGGTCATTGCCAGGTCACTTGACAAGTCTTTACTACTTTGATAGAAGCCATTCCCATTGTTTTAAAAGGCGTGCAAAAAAGTCCAAATATCCCCTCCGTGAACGAGGAGGTGGCCCATGGGAAGAGAAAGACGCCGACACCCGAGAGCGGTTGTTGATTGGCCGGCTCTGGTACAAGACAGCAATGGCAGCATAGTAGCAGAAATGGAAAACATCAGTGCCAATGGTGCCTGTATACGTTGCGAAAAACCACTGAGACCCAAAGAGCGATTCAAGCTCCACATGGTAGCTCCGGATCACAGCCCACTGATTGCCCGTGCTGAAGTTGCTTGGCTGCAAGTCTGCCGCTCAGAAAAGGACATACCTGCCTGTGGGATGGGTATTCGCTTCACAAGAGCGTCTCGTGTCGTCCGGCAGTTTATCCAAAGTTTCGTGGCAGCGCAGCACCAAAGAAACAAATAACCTCCCGACGGCAAAGAATAGCAGTGGGCTGAGCGATAGCGAGTCAAGTCGAGCTGGACAGATTGCATCCCCAAGCTTCGAGACAGATGAAACCCCATTTCGTCTGGCTGGACCGGTTAGGGTAGACAGTGAATAATGTGGACAAGCAAAAACGGCTGTCGATCAGATATGAGGCCAAGTGGCCGGTGAGCATATTTCGCTATCACCTGAAACTGCACTGTAAAAGCTTACCTCACCACATGACCCAAACGGATGGCCAGATAGGCTTCGTCTCCTTCCTCCCTCAAACATGGGAAAATGAAAATGGATTCATCCGAGGGGAAACGATAAATATAAGTGCTGGAGGCGCCTTAATCTCCTGCTGCCCGGTTCTGGCTCCTTACGAAATATTCCAGTTGACCATAAAACCACCCAATCGCCACCCGTTGATTGCTATTGGCCAAGTTGTTGATTCAGAGTCAGACACCTCTGAAGGCCAGGGTAAACCGTCTGGGATGGGGATTCGATTTGTACACATGTCGAACGAAGACCGGCGGTATATTTTCGATAACGTTCCAACAAGAGCTGGGCAGAACAGCATTTAAGTGGGTGGTGATTGAAGAATAGTTTGCCGTTTTCACATGCTGAAACAAATGACCGCCTAAGTTACGCTTGATGAAGACTCTCTTTCTCGACCCATATCTCGGGAAAGTTTAGGCTCCAGGGTATCGTCCAATTTTGTCTTGCATCTTCTTCCGCCTTTTCGTAACCTGCGACTATAACGAACTCCCAAGTTCACGTTGATATTCGTAATGCAGACCCGGCTTGCGCCTGCTCTTCGCTGCCGACAACTACCTGTTATTTCGGTTCGAGCGACTGATCTGGGCTAGTTATTCTTTACTTGGGTAAGCATCCACTCAAGGAGGAGAACAAATGTATAAATTCGGTGAGAGTTTACAGAAAGATGGGTTTTTAGAATTGCGCAAAGAAGGGGATCTCTATTTTATTAGCGTTGGAGACTGTTTTGACGACGGGGAAGAAGGCGTGTGCACACCTCTGTTTTCGTATACTAAGAGGTTGAACAAGGAGCGGGTTGAGGGGCTCATCAAGTATTTGCAGGAAAAGATCTGAAAGGATGGGATACGTTTTTGCAAGATCCGCGAAAGAAAGGAAAAGATTCTCAGCGTCCATGAAGACAAAGACCGGCGCAATTGGCATTCTCAAGAACTCTCAACAGCGATAATCTGAATCTGTAATTGCCCTACCAAGTCAACCAAAGGCATCAACTCCAAAAAACTCTCCCCCTCAACAAACTTGATATGAGTGGCATCAGCGGGCAATTGGGCTAGAGTTGGATCCACTGTAATCCAATGCTCGTCAATCAGGCTCTCCGCCCAGGCGTGGTAGAGAAAACCTTCATAATACTGGGAATATACGATCCCACTTACCACCCGGGTAGGGATACCCAGGGAACGGGCAAAGGCTGCATAAAGGTAGGTGTGGCCCTGACATTCAGCTTTTCTGCGGGAGAGAACGTCCAGCGCCGTAAAAACATCCACGGGTTCTTGTTCAATATTATTTTGCATCCAGTCTATTAGGACTTGGATTTTTTCAAGGGGTGAACCAGACTCTGCGGTTATGTTCTTCGCGGTTTTACGAATGAGCTCGTTTTGACTCGGAACCGTTTGAGTCGACTGCAAGTAGCGCAATGATTCGTAAGGATTTTCATTGTATCCCAGACCGGCCCCACTCAACTCAGGTGTGTTAATTCGACAAATTACCTTTTCACCCCGGCGCTGACACTGTTGCAGTTCATCGTTTGGCACGCGAAGATCCGGGTGGATACCACTCAAGACAACCTCCAAGAAACTCACCCGCTCAGGCTCCTGAATGACGGCTTCACTCTTAATTAGGCTAAAATCTAGAAGCGTCTCCTCTTTATTTATGCTCGCCTGGGCCAAGTACCTCTTCGCCACGACTTCACTCTCAAGGCCAGAGATAATCACTCCCCCGTGTCCGATTTCAAGCTGAGGCTTCCCGTCTAAGCCAATCCAGGTGGTCACCTTGTGACCGTGAAGCCCAGTCTTGATCTTGAAAGCCTTTCCTGAGAATAGATCGCTTTCTTCGTAAGCTAAAATCTCCTGGGAGACCAGGGCGATACTCTGGGTTTCTCCGTCATATACCTGATAGCTGTAGTGACGACCGAGTTCGAGCCCGTGGAGTACGGGATACATGGCAATAATGCTGGTCGGATAAAGCTTGCCCTCTACGGGAATGCTTGTCTCGGTGGTTT
>CP070735.1:385402-392042 GCA_020347625.1 Deltaproteobacteria bacterium | reverse complement strand
GCTCCCACTTTCTGTTGAATGATCCTGGTCTTCCACTCCATAGTGTGGGTGGACGATACCAACATCTGGTGGGGTCAAAACCTTCCTGGGATACCGTCTGCGCTCACTTTGTTGGCTCATGAACACACCCTCGAAACTATTGTATGCAAAAAAGCCAGAAGACTTTTATACGGGTTAGGGCCACCAGATCAGACCTCTGATAAGACCACGGCGATATTGTCTTTTCCGCCTGTTGCAAGGGCTGCTGAGACAAAAGCGTCCAGTTTTTCGTTCAGCTTAGACTCCGACCTGAGAATGGACACTATTTCCTCCTCAGGCACTTCGTCGTGGAGACCATCAGTGGAAAGAAGCAGTACATCGCCCTGCCGCACCTGGAAGCTACCTGTATCTGGCTCAAATTCCCCATACCCGCCGATACACTGAAAAACCAATTTCCCCCCCGGGTGAACCCTTGCCTCCTCTTTCGTTATCTCGCCCTCTGAAAAGAGAAAGCCTGCCATGGTATCGTCCACGGTTATCTGCTGAAGCTCATTTCCACTGAAAACGTAGAGCCTGCAGTCCCCCACATGGGCCCAGGAGACAATCCCATTTCTGACGAAGACTGCAGTCATCGTGGTGCCCATACCCTCCAGGTCCGGTTCCTTTTTAACTGCATCCATTATTTTTTGATTGGCCGCCTGCATCAATTCTACAATTTGGTCCTCCACCACCGGCCTCTTGGGATCAAAACCATCCAAACTCTCTTTGGCTAATTTGGCAGCCTTTTTGCCTCCCACTGCACCACCAAGCCCGTCGGCCACAGCAAGAAGGACAGAACCGTCGTTGAACTCCTTCACCAAGAAACAATCCTGATTATCTTCCTTCGCCAGCCCTCGATGTGTAACTGCATAACTTTCCATCCACCCGCACCTTCTCCTTCAGATGTTTGTTGAAAAACCTAGCAGGCACCCATTGATATGACCGCTGTTTAAAATGCTATTAACGATCGTATTGTCTATTTTAAATCTAAATAAAGAAGGGTTTTCTAGTCGTGAAACAGTAGTACTTCAGCAGAACTCGATGAGCAATCCACGCTCCCACGAGACCTGTGGAAAGCGCACCGCACCAAGGTCAGCTCTAATACGTTAGTGCTCATTTTGACACAACAGTCAGCCCGGTGTCAAAAATTTTGTCAATTGTGGAGTAAGAACAGGTTGCTCTGAGTTGTCTGAAAAAGATATGACAAGAGAGCCTTGTCAACTAGGCAGGGTCTCGCCAGATTTCAAGCATGGTAAGGTCATCGTTTACCTTTGCATTGCCTCTCCAGGCATCGACCTCACTCATCAGCCCGTTTCCCCATGGTGGGCCTTTTGCTGTCATGAGGTATTCCATCAGACGACTACGTCCAAAAAACCCACCCTGTTCAGTTCGCGCCTCGGTAATCCCGTCAGTTATGAAAAGAACCGATTCTTCTGGCGACAGGATTATCTCTTTTTTTTCATATTCAGCATCGGGTGTAATACCAAGTGCTACCCCCTTCAACTCAGGGACTGGCCCCAATCCGTCTCCAACAATCCACAGCGGAGGTAAATGGCCGCCACGCACAAGCTGCATCCTTCCGGTTGCCGGCCAATATCGTCCAAGAATTATGGTGGCGAAAAACCCCTCTTCAGCCAACAGCTCATACATGGCATTGTTCACGGTCTCCAGAAGTGCGTCCACCTCGCTGTGTAGCAGTGCCTCGCTGCGCATCTTCGACCACAAAGCCACCATGATCAGGGCAGCGGGGAGACCTTTATCTGACACATCCGCCACATAGACTAACCAGCTTCCATCGGGCATAGGGATAAGATCATATACATCTCCCCCCACAAAGGCAGCGGGTACTGACACAGCCCAGACATGACTTCCCGTCCCCAATTCTGGGAGATCTGGCCAGAAAAGCGATTGTATTTGGGCAGCGGCTTCAAGCTGAGTCTGCAACCTTTGCCTCTCGACTCGGGCCTGGAGAAACCTGGATCGTGTGATGGCAGTGCTGGCCAGGTCTGCAAAGCAGCCCAGAAGCTCCTCATCAATTCCATCGAAGCAAGGCTTTTCCTTAGAATTGAGTACGTTGATCACACCAAGGAGTTGATTCCCGTGCAGCAAAGGAACGCAGAGAAGGTTTCGCGTAACAACGCCGGTCTTAACGTCGGCCTCTTTGAAAAACCTAGGGTCGCTTTGCGCGTCCTCAACCATAATGGGTTCCCGGTTTGCGGCAACCCAGCCCGCGATCCCCTCGCCCATTTTGAGCTCTACGGAACTTTTGAGGATATCGCTGGCTCTCTCGCCCAAACTTTCATCTCTGATAGCGGCGAACTCCAAAATGTCGCGTTTTGGGTTGTAGAGCAAGATAGACGCGGCTTCAGCGTCCGTGACGTTTCGAGCAAGATCCAAGAGCCGAGGCAACAACGCCTCCAGAGATTCCATGTCCGCCGTGGACTGATGGGCCTCAATGAGCCTCTTTAGCCGCCTTGGAATTTTCTCCTTGCTCTTATCTTTATTGTTACGGCAAACGGTCAATGTTATTACGCCTTCCACTAGCCTGCATCATTCTCTAAACATAAACGCGGGGCAATTTAATAACTCACATGAGATCTGACCCCATTTTTTTGTGCTTTTGCGCTATGGCGTCAATCCTCGTCCGTGCCAAAACCCGTAATGGTAACTTCGTCTGGGCCAGCCGTATCTTCCACATCCAGCAAGTGCGCCGCCTCCCGAAGTATCCTCAGTGACTCCATGGCCACCTCTTCATCGATCTTGTGTATGCCGAATCCCGCATGCACGATGATGTAATCCCCCACTTTGGCATCTTCGAGAAGAATCAGGCTGACTTTTTTTTGGACGCCGGCCATGTCTATGGTTCCCATATTATCTTCGATGCTCATGATCTTAGCTGGTATCGCCAGGCACATTCGTACACTCCCCTGCTCAAATCCTTCTCACAAATTCCGAGTCCGCACAAACCTCCGCATCCCTCAGACAATAACCTACCCCCAAACTGGTCAACTCCTCCAGTACCCTGTTGACCAGATCTTCCACCCGTGCACTGACGGTGGGGGTAAGTTCGATCCCGAGGGTGGTAATGTCTTCAGGTTCAACACCGATGATCACCGTCTCCGGGACCTTGTCCAGGGCCTGACAACATGTCAGGGCCTCTAAGAGATCCACCTGGTGAAGAGAATTTTTCGCTCGAATACGCTTGGGAATCTCTTCGCCCGCCAACCGGTAGAGGGTGCCAGGGTCGCCATTGTTGCGCACCGCGTCAACCACGATGAGATGATCGGTATCAGAAATGATGCCCAGTAGGTTCATTCCAAGGGTGCCGCCGTCCACCACCTTGACGTTTTCCGGAAACTCATAGCGATCCTGCAACGCTTCCGCCACCCGGACACCCACCCCTTCGTCAGTAAAGAGGAGGTTACCCACCCCGAGAATGATGATTTGTTTAGATTTCATATTCTAATGATCGCAAGTAGTGATTTTAAAGCCAAGGTTTGTAAGTTTATCATCTATGCTACTGCAGATAAAGCCTCGCTGAAAATGAGATGGTGGGCTGTCAGGTGTTAGTCGTTATACGTTATAAGTTATTAGTTATACGGGAAAACGTATTCGGCATCTTAGCTCGGTCGACAGGAATGCAAGAGTCTAACTGCAAATACGAACAACTTATAACGTATAACATATAACGTATAACTAATAACTAGTAACCGAATTCCCACCTCAGTGCCTACTTGCCCTGCACGCTGCCAGCTGGTTCTTTGGGAATGGACAAGATATGGTATTTCTCCGATTCTACCTCATTCAAAAGTTCTTCAGTGGCCCTGCCAAGAAAGTCGGTTTCTGTCTCATCTGCCTCCGCTGAAAGCTCGACTAGGCCGACTGCTAACCTAACCGGAATGCTCTGGTCGGATTTCTCTTGCAGGGGCTCCAAAAGCCGCTCAATGATCTGCTGAGCCTCTGGCGCCGAGGTGTAAGGAATAATAAGGCCAAACATATGGGTGTCGACCCTGCCCAGAGTATCGCTCTTTCTAACGTGCTCTGCAAAAATCCCAGCCAGATACTTGATCATCCAGTCTCTGTCATCATAGCTCAACTCCGGGTTGGTCGTATCAAACGCCACTCGCATCAGACAAAGTGAAAGTTTGGACTCGTACCTTTTTGCCCTCTGAATATCGCGTTCCAGGAACTCCACAAAGCCTCTCTTGTTGCACAAACCGGTAAGGTCATCCACGCGGATCTCTGCCGTGAGGCGGTCGGTGGATCTCTCCAGCCGGTCGCAAATGACGGTCATGAGATTAATAAAAAACCTTTGCGCCGTAGGAGGATACAGCCACTGTAGCCGCTTTATCATCCTCCAGTTGATCTGCAAAAGCTCCCCTGCCTCGGCTCCAATTACCGTAGCCGAACGATTCACAGCTCGAATGAAGCCCATTTCTCCAAACATGTCACCGGCCTTCAAGCGGGTGATGTGTCTTTGCATGCCGGGTGACTCGGCCGAATCATCTGCAAACAGGGGATCCACCACATCCATCGTGCCCGAGAGCAGCGCATACATGAAATCGCTGGGGTCTCCTTTGCGAAACAGGACTTCTCCGGCTTCGAATTCTCTTAATGCCCCGGCCACCAGGATGTAGTTAATTTGTGTGCGTGACAAGTCTTTGAAAACTGGAATTCCTACATGTGGCTCCCTTCCCAGTTTCAACCGCAACAAATCCCACACGGTCACGAGCTCCACATGGAGCATCAAGGAGGGGAGGATGATCAGGTCCGCCACCAGGGCCGAAACCATGGTGATCACCATCATGACCCCGAAAATGGCGGTGGGTTTAAAGCTCGATAGGGTGAGGATGGAAAACCCCACACTGATGGTGAGCGTGGTGAAGACAATGGGCCGTCCCACGTGTTTCAGGGTTTCTCGCAGCGCCAGCTTGTCGTCAAGATGGTTCTTGAATTCCCGGTTGTAGCGGACCAAATAGTGGATCGTATCGTCAACGGCAAGACCGATGGCAATACTGGCGATAAGGCCGGTTACCATGGATAGCTCTACCCCGAGCCACCCCATGATGCCAAAATTGATAACAATGGGAAACAAATTGGGGACGATGGCGATAAGCCCCACTTTGGTGGACATGAAGAGCATGAACATAATGCCGAAGATCAGCGCAATGGTCAGGGATAGACTCTTGACCTGCCCCTTGGTGAGAAGTTGGCTGCTTGCGGAAATAACCATCCCGAGGCCCGTCACATCCCATATCAAGTCTTTGGAAAAATTTTCTTGAACGTGGGAAAAGATCAAATCACGTGTCCGAAGGAAATCACTTGAGCTGGATATGTGGGTGAGAAGAAGGACGTTTGCCTTGGCGAAGTCAGAGCTCATGAACCGTGAAAACATGTCGTCGCCGAGCATGATTTTGTAGCTGTTCATCAGCATCCTGACCTCGAAGTCCTCTTCGGGGAGCGCGTAGTATTTTGGCTCGAATTGGTTGGAAGCATAGTTGACCAGTTTCAGGTAATCCGCAAATGACACCGTCTTGTCAACACCAGGCAACGTTGTGAGAAATTCTTGGAGGCGGGCGATGTCACCGATGTGCTCGGCATTCTCGAAATGGTCTTCTTCCTCGCTTGCCATGACCACATTGATCGGAAAGCTTCCCGAGAGATCTTTGTATATGTCATGAAAGTGGCGGCTTACCTCAGTGTCTTTCTTGAAATACTCCACTGGACTCGTCTCCACTCGGATGCGAAGAATTCCGATAAGACAGAACAGAACCAGTAGTCCCAGGAGCGGCAGGGTAATTTTTTGTTTGTTGAGAACCAGGTTAACGATCCAGTCCAGAAAACGGTCGAGGATACGAAACCCACCTTTGTCATCCGTTTCTTTTTTCTGTGGTAGGCGAAAAAGGGCGAGAGCCGCCGGAAAAAGAGTGAGCACTATGATCAGCAGACTGAACATACCAAAACAAGAAAAGACGGCAAATTCCCGAATTGCCACGATGCGGTTGACCAGGAGAGAGCCAAGGCCGATCACTGTGGTGAAAACAGCAAGGGCCGTGGGAAGGGAAATGGTGGAAAATGTCAAGAAAGCCGCTTCTGCCCGTGACTCGGCCACTTGGGCGTGGGATAGGTATTCAGAGCCGATATGAAGGCAGTATGCCGTACCAACGGCGATAATGAATACGGGAACTATCATGGTAAGCATAGACAGGGGAATCTTTATCAGAGACATGAACCCAAAGGTCCACACCAGCGAGCACCCTACACAAGTGAGCGGCAGGAGCAGACATGCAAGATTACGAAAAAGAAAAAGAAGAATACAAGCGATGAGCAAGAAGGTGAAAGGCGGGAGTTTGAAAAAATCCTGCCCTGTGAACCTGGCCAGCGCTTGGGAGACCAGGGGCATGCCGATCTGGTAAAGGGAGAGTTCTTTGTCCGCCCCGTCAATCATCTCCTTTACATTTTGGATCACCAATTCCTTGTCGGACTTGTCCTCCAGCACCAAGTTGAGGACGGTGGTCTTGCGATCGTCCGAAATAAGGTTTCTTTGGAACAGATCCACAGGAGCCACCATCGTGGCAAATTCAGTGAGGCTCGACTCACCTCTAATGTCCACATCTTTTTT
>CP070735.1:380669-385302 GCA_020347625.1 Deltaproteobacteria bacterium | reverse complement strand
CGGGAGCCCACAGATTGCAAGCTACATATGGTGGCAACGACAAAAATGTAGAAAGTATGATAAATGAACTCCAATCGGAGCGGTATGGAAATGAATAAACTAACGCTGAAACTTGATTTCGTGTCAAGCCGCCGGGTGCAGACATGAAAAGGACATTGAGAGATTTCTTGGTTAGCCTGGACTAAACGTAGATAGCAGAACTCTTTGTATCAGAGACTGGTGGTACAATTACGATATGTGGTAGCAGCATTTCGAACGTTAGAGTGTAGAGTATCATATGTAAACTCTTCAGGGAGTTTGAGAAAAAGTATCAAAAAGATCTATTCTTAGTGTTGCCGAATACTAGCAGAATGTGACAAAGACGATAGAACTAAAAGCGACTAGGAAAGAAAAGGCAGGGTGTGCTCCACCCTGCCTTTTCCAGGATATTGAACTTAATTAAGGTTCTTCCCAGTTTTGCGTAGGTGACAGGTAATATGTTTGAATAGACGAAGTGGACATGGAAGCCGTATGGTAGATTTTGTTTTTCGCCAAAAACTTTTCTACCAAGGAGGCCTCCGATGTCCACATCTTTACTGTACCATGCCTTTGGTCTGAAAGCCTATAAGTACATCAGAGCCGATTATCTCAACGGTGCCGTGTTCTTTCACGTCAAAAAGAAAGAGGCATACCAGTACTGTACCAATTGCAGGAGCCGGGATGTGACTTTTGCGGGTCGCACAGAGAAAATCTGGCACAGCCTGCCCATTGGACTGAAGCCGACCATCATCGTGGGACATCTTCACAGGCTCAGCTGCCAAAGCTGTGGGCTCACCCGGCTGGAGAGCTTTGAAGTGGCCGATGCCAGAAAGGGCTACACCCGGGCCTTGTGTCGCTACGTGGTCGAGATGGCCAGACACATGACCAAGGCGGCCATTACTGCCAAATTGAAGTTTATCGGCTGGAATACCATCAAAGCCATCATCAAAGATGATCTCAACAAGCGGTTTAAGCGGCGTCGAATCGGCCAGGTACGCCTTATTGCCATCGATGAGATCTCGGTCAAAAAAGGACAGAGGTATCTGACCAACGTCGTTGACCTGGAGACAGGCGAGGTCATCTACACCACCGAGGGAAGAGACACCAAATGTCTCAGAGCCTTTTTCATCAAGGTCAAATGCTCCGGTCGGGCCAACCTCAAAGCCATCGCGGTGGACATGAGCAGCGCTTACCTGAAGGCAATCGAGCTCTATGCTCCGGCTGGAGTGAAGATCATTCACGATCGCTATCATCTAGTGGCCAACATGAACCGGGTGCTCGATGAGGTGCGCCGGGATGAATATCGTCGCAAAAGCGGTGCAGAGAAGGCGGTCATGAAAGGCTCACGCTACCTACTTCTTTCAGCCTTCGAGAACATCTATGACGATGAGGAAAAGTTCACTCGCCTCGAAGCGCTCCTGGCACTCAACGAAACCATCCACAAAGCCTACTTACTGAAAGAAGACCTCCGCTTGTTCTGGGAGCAGGATTGCCGGCATCAGGCCGAGCAGTTTATCAGAATCTGGCTTAAACAGACCCGCTCTTTGGATAACTCACGGCTCGATGCCATGGCCAACATGATCGAAAATCATCTTGAAGGCATTCTCAACTACTATGACTACCCAATCAGCACCGGGCCTCTGGAGGGAATTAACAACAAAATCAAAGTACTCAAACGTGCTGCTTACGGATTTAGAGACATGGAGTACTTCAAACTCCGCATTCTTTTCATTCGCGAAGCCTCGTTTACTTTGGTTGGTGCAGGATGAACCTGTCACCTACGCAAAACTGGGAAGAACCTTAATTAACACGTTGAGTATTAAGTCCCTCTTGGGATGATATCGATGACCCTGATCTCCTGCCTACCTATGAATGTATCACCGTCAGTGGTGTATCCAAACAACGCAAGCTCATTGTAGCCGTCTATTTTTAGACCGTCTAAGGTCTTTATCTCATCCATCACGAACTTGGCAACAAAGTTGCCCCGTGCATCTGCCTTCCAGTATTGGATTGAAACACCATTGAGATTTACGCTCGCTCCAACCACTGCACTGTAGGCAATATCCGTATGAACGCTAACAATTACGCCTTGACTCTGAATGTTTAGGACGTTCGGCGCGACATCGATCTGAATCTGAATTTCATCGGTGAACGCGGCAGCAGGATACAGAAACCAAAACAGTGTAATAGCAAGAACACAACCGGTAACCATACTCATGCGTGAAAGTCTCATAGAGATACCTCCCGTACCTTGTTTTTTCCATTAGATTAGACCAGCCATATTTAGCAAGCGGCTTTGCTTGTGAATCCTCCCTTCTTTCTGCTCTATGGCAAATAGATGTGATTGGACCTAACAAATCAGCAAGTCCGGACCGATCGTTTTACATTCACGCTGCTATCTTTCGGCAAGAATTTCATCAACGATCTCCTGTGGAAGATGCTGGACCTCATAGTTCACTCCTAGGCGTTCAATTTGCGAAACAAAAGCACGTAAATGATTTTCGGAACAATTCATGAGGTTTCTATAAACACGCTGCAGATCCTTTCTATCCGTCTGGTCAATAGCCGTTTGGAGATCTTCTATGTCTATCTCTTCAATCAAAGCACCCACCATAAGTGCATCCAACTTAGAAACTTCCCCCTGACTCTCGAGTTGTTCGTATAATTCTTGAAGATTTGAATCGTTGAATACCCCGATTTCTTGATAAACTGGATCAGGAAGTCCATACTTGTCGAGCAATGTTTTGATGGCATCCATATGATTCTGCTCAGAGTCGGCGATATTGATGAAAATCTTAGAACCCCAGCATGCAAACATGACAAGATACACATCCCTGGCAAGTTTTTCCTCTTCCCGCATGAACGTCAAGGTTCCGGCCTCAGTTGAAGAAAGTGTAAGTTCTTCCACCCCCCCTGCCTTCTTCCCTTTACAATCACTGCCACCAGCGAGAACGGATTCACTTAAACCGCAGACCATAATCGCAGCCAGAATGATACTCAGAATGCTATGCGTCTTCACATTAATCTCCTTTGGCAGACTTAGAATACTTACAAAACATGTTTACAACCCTCCCACATTAATATCCGGAATCACCTCCTCTTCAAAGGGAAAGACTGCCAGAGGCTTCAACGCCTCTTGCTGTTATCTCCCGGGATCGCGAGCATACCCTCCTTGAATTTGGCGAGCTATCTCATATACGTGGTATCTGTCACTTTGGTCACAAAGTTTTTGTAGGAATGTTTGTCTTCCTGCCGTAGAGATCGCAACTTTCCTATTAGATAAGAGCTATGAACTCACCGATCGAATCATGACAAGGTATGTGTGTCCTCTGACTGACAAACTCCAACTGACTCAACGACCAAACCAACAACACTGGATTCAAAGAAATATTGTGACCAAAAGCTCCATTGTCACGTATATATTATGTGGTAAACTCCTTTCCCTCAGGGCCATATTTCAAAGAGGTGGTTTGAGAGAGCTGCCAATGAACAGTGAGTAATAATAGCGACCAGTTGATTTTCCTCATGAACGGTAACGACGAACAGAACTGCATTGATAGGGTCTTACGGGGAGAGGTAAACGCTTTTTGCACTCTTGTAGAGCGCTACCAAAAGCCCATTTTCAATCTGATGTACCGGATGGCGGGCTCGCCCGACATGGCGGCCGACCTTACCCAAGAGACATTCATCAGAGCTTACCAAAAACTGGAGCGCTTTCATCCGGGCAAGAGATTCTTCCCCTGGCTTTACTCCATTGGGTTGAACCTTGCCAGAGACTTTACCCGAAAAAACACCCGTAACCCTGAGACGCTATCAGCACTGAACCCCGAATCATTCTCCAGTTGCAACTACCCCAGCGACCAGCACGACCGTATGTGCGAGAGCCTGGAGTTCCTACGGCTGGAGAAAGCACTGGAAGAGATTCCCGTTATCTACCGGGAGGCCTTGATTCTGCGTTACCACGATGAGTGTTCTATGCGTGACATTGCTGCAGCCCTGAATCTTTCGGTAAGTGCAGCCAAAATGCGTGTGCACCGGGGACTGAATATGTTACGGGATCAATATAGGAGGAACCCATGAGCCGCAAAAAAGATCCTTCTGATCAAACTTTTCGCGACTCATCTGCCAAGTTGAACAACACCGCGTCCAACAACGATGAGGACCAAGAACTTCTCGCCCTGAAACGCTTGATTTACCGTATGCCTGACAGGGAAGCCCCGGCTGGTTTGACTGAATCCATCCTCAGTTCACTAAAGCCCAAAACCGTACCGGGCTGGTTGCGAATCTACCGTTGGGCCCTCAGGCCTCTCACAGTTACATTTCAACCCTTAAAGATGGTTCCCGCTGCTATGGTTCTCGTTTTGGGACTAGTCATTGCTTTTCAGTTAGGCCCATGGCAAAAAAACCAAGATTCCATGGATCCTCGCCGGGCGAGCCTCATTCCTGTGACCTTTACCCTCAGCTACCCGGCGGCTAAGTCAGTGAGCCTGATCGGCTCCTTCAACCAATGGAATCCTACCGGCCACAAAATGCAGCAGCTTAGTGACCTAAACACTTGGACGCTAGAACTCCGGCTGCCCGAAGGACGCCACGAGTATGCTTTTCTAGTGGATGG
>CP070735.1:368681-380569 GCA_020347625.1 Deltaproteobacteria bacterium | reverse complement strand
TGCCGCTCTTTGAGACGTTGCTCAGCGCGTTCCTTGGCAGCCAGTGCCCGCTCAAGGTCAATGTCTTTGGCATGCTCAGCAGTTACGGCCAGCACTGTCACCTGTGTGGGCAACACCTCGGCATAGCCGCCACCCACTGCCACGTACTCGAGCTGACCACCCAGACGATACTTGACTTCTCCAGGTTGAAGCTGGGCAAGAAAAGGAATGTGATTGGGCAGCGCACCGAATTCGCCGAAATAGCCGGGCGCCATTACGATATCAACCTGCTCGCTCACAACGGTTTTTTCTGGAGTTACCACATCCAATTGTAATGTCTTCTCTGCCATAAAATCACCATCTAGAGGTCATTACAGCCAATCTTGTTTTGATTCGACCCCGCCTTTATGCTTCCGCCATGGTCTTGGCTTTTTCCAAGGCTTCCTCTATGCCTCCCACCATGTAGAAAGCCTGCTCCGGAACTTCGTCATGCTTGCCGTCCACAATTTCACGGAAGGCCCGCACCGTATCTTCCACCTTGACGTACTTACCGTCGGTGCCGGTAAACTGCGAGGCCACAAAGAAGGGTTGGCTCAGGAATCTTTGGATTCTTCTGGCCCGGGCCACCACGACCTTATCTTCCTCGGAAAGCTCATCCATTCCGAGGATGGCGATAATATCCTGGAGATCCTTATATTTCTGCAGAATCATCTGCACGTCACGGGCGGTGCTGTAGTGATCCTCACCAAGCACGTGGGGATCAAGGATGCGCGAGGTGGAATCCAACGGATCCACTGCTGGATAGATACCCAACTCCACGATCTGCCGATTGAGCACCACGGTGCCATCCAGGTGAGCAAATGTGGTTGCCGGGGCCGGGTCAGTAAGGTCGTCCGCCGGCACATAGACACACTGGACTGCGGTTACCGAGCCTTTGGTGGTTGAGGTGATGCGCTCCTGGAGTTCGCCCAAGTCGGTTCCCAAGGTGGGCTGATATCCAACGGCAGAAGGCATGCGGCCCAGCAGGGCCGAAACTTCAGCGCCGGCCTGGGTAAAGCGGAATATATTATCGATGAAGAGTAGCACGTCTTGACCCTCCTCATCCCGGAAATACTCGGCCTGAGTCAACGCTGACAGGGCCACCCGTGCCCGGGCTCCAGGAGGCTCGGTCATCTGGCCGTAGACCAGAGCTGCCATAGGCAAGACGCCTGATTCCTTCATCTCCAGATAGAGGTCGTTACCCTCGCGGGTACGCTCCCCCACTCCGGCGAACACCGAGATGCCCTTATGCTGCATAGCGATGTTGTGGATCATTTCCATCATGATGACGGTCTTGCCCACGCCGGCACCGCCGAACATCCCCATCTTGCCGCCACGGGGAAATGGCACCAACAAATCGATAACTTTCACCCCGGTCTCCAAAACCCTCACCGAGGTGTCCTGCTCGGTGAAGCCCGGTGCCGCTCGATGGATGTCAGCGTACTTTTCAGCATCAACCGGTCCCAACCCGTCGACGGGCCGGCCTACGACGTTAAGCACCCGGCCGAGACTGGGCTTGCCCACCGGCATCTGAATTGGTGCTCCGGTGTCCGTGGCAGGCATACCCCTGACCAAACCGTCGGTGGAGTCCATGCCCACACAGCGAACCACGTTGTCACCCAGATGCTGAGCAACCTCCACGATAAGGTTGCCTTCCTCATCGCTAATGCTGGGGTTGCTGATGGCAAGCGCCGACAAAATCTCAGGTAGCTTCCCCTCAGGGAACTCTACGTCCACCACATTGCCGATGACCTGAACGATTTTTCCGATATTCATAGATTCTCCTCACAAAAAAACTATTATTTCTTCAAGGCTTCCACACCGCCAACAATATCCATGAGTTCCTTGGTGATGCCGGCCTGCCTGGCTTTGTTGTAAATGAGGGTAAGATCCCGCACCATTTCTTTGCAGTTATTGACCGCGTTGTCCATCGCGGTCATCCTGGCAGCATGTTCGCTCACCGCGGTTTGGAAAAAGGCCTCCAAAATCTGCAGATGGATATAATTTGGCAGCAGATCATTGAGCACGCCCTCTCTTGACGGCTCAAATATGTACTCCAGAGCTTCCTGTTCTTCCTCTTCCATGGTCTCAGGCGCTATGGGCAGCAGCTTTTTTACTACCGGTTTTTGGGTGGCCATGTTGATGAACTGGGCGTAGCAGATGTAGACTTCATCCACTTCAAAGCTCAAGAACAGATCAATTGCCTCTTGGCCCAAAGCGCTGGCATCAGCATAATTGGGATTGTTGAGCATGCCTTCATGAAAAACACGAGTGGGCCGCTTCCGCCGTCGATAATAATCCCTCCCCTTACGGCCGAGCTGGGTGAGGGATACTTCCAAACCCTCCTGCTCCTTTTCTGCCGTAAACTTTTCCGCTGCCCCGATCAGATTGGTATTGAAGGCACCGCAAAGGCCCCGATCAGCGCTGATGGCGATCAGCTCCACTTTGACCACCTCTTCGTGGGGAAGGAGCAGAGGAAAACCCTCGGGCTCGACCCCGGCGGCCACCCGGTTCATGATTTCCGTAAGCTGCTTGGCGTAAGGAACAAACTGGTCCAGCTTCTGTTGGGTGGTGCGAAGCCTGGAAGCCGCCACCATGTTCATGGCCCGGGTGATCTGCTGGGTCTTTTTGACCGCATCAATTTTTCTTTTGATATCACGTAGGGTTGCCATAGATCGCTTCTCTCGCTCGCTTTTTTCTTCTAAACGGCGGCCTGGAAGATCTCATCGAACTCTTTAAGAGCCTTACTCATTTTTTCGTCCAGCTCGTCGCTGATCTCTTTCTTAGCTGTAAGTTCCTCAAAGATCTCAGGATGCTTCTGCTCAATGAACTCCAACATTTGGGGTTCGTAATCCGCCACCTTCTCCGCAGGATACTTGTCCAGGAAGCCGCGAGTACCAGCGTAAATGGCCGTCACCTGCTGCGCCATGGACATGGGCACATACTGGGGCTGTTTCAATAGTTCAACCAGACGCATGCCTCGATTGAGCTGATCCTGAGTGGACTTGTCCAAATCGCTGCCGAACTTAGCAAAGGCTTCCAGCTCACGATACTGAGCCAGATCCAGACGCAGACGGCCGGCAACCTGTTTCATCGCCTTCACCTGAGCGGCGCCGCCCACGCGGGATACCGAAAGACCCACGTTGATTGCCGGTCGCACACCGGCGAAGAAAAGACCGGGTTCCAGATAAATCTGACCGTCGGTGATGGAAATCACGTTGGTGGGAATGTAAGCGGAGACGTCGCCGGCCTGGGTCTCAATGATGGGCAAAGCCGTAAGCGAGCCGCCGCCTTTGGCGTACTGGCTATCTAGATCCGGTGCGTTGTCCGAGAGCTTTGCCGCCCTTTCCAGTAGACGGGAGTGGTTGTAGAAGATGTCACCCGGGTATGCTTCACGGGCCGGCGGCCGCCTGAGGAGCAGGGAGATCTGCCGGTAAGAAGCTGCCTGCTTGGAGAGATCATCGTAAATAATAAGCGCATGACGACCATTGTCCCGGTAGTACTCTCCCATGGCACAGCCAGCGTAAGGAGCAATGAACTGCAACGAAGCAGGATCACTGGCGCAGGCCGAGACCACGATGGTGTAGTCCATGGCGCCATGCTTTCTGAGGGTCTCCACCACCTGGGCCACCGTAGACTTTTTCTGGCCGCAGGCAACGTAGATGCAAATGACATCCTGGCCCTTCTGGTTGATAATGGCATCCACTCCAATGGCGGTCTTACCGATCTGGCGGTCACCAATGATCAGCTCCCGTTGGCCACGGCCCACCGGGGTCATGGAATCGATGGCCTTGAGCCCGGTATACATGGGCTCGTTCACCGGTTGGCGGTGAATAACGCCGGGGGCGATCCGCTCGATTCGGGAAAACTCGGTGGTTTCAATGGGGCCCTTGCCGTCCAAAGGCTGGCCCACCGGGTCCACCACCCGTCCGATAACCGCCTCACCCACCGGCACCTCAGCGATACGACCGGTGCGCTTGACCGGACCACCTTCCTTGATGTGGGTAACCTCACCCATGACGGCGCAACCCACGTTGTCTTCCTCCAGGTTGAGGGCGAGGCCATAAACAATGCCATGCTCGGTGGGAAACTCCAGGAGTTCCATGAGCATGCACTTCTCCACCCCGTAGACGCGGGCAATACCGTCACCAACGGTTAGAACGGTGCCGGTCTCGCTCAGTTCAACCTTTTTGTCATAGTCCTTAATCTGTTCCCTGATAATCTGACTGATTTCTTCGGCCCTGATTTCCATCGGCTCGTCTCACCCCTTTATTAAAGTTTCTTTGATACTCGTCAGTTGTGTTCTGACGCTACCATCCAAAACCAAATCTCCGACCCGAGCGACTACTCCACCGATAAGCTCGGGATCCACCTCAGTTTCCACAATGATGCTGTGGCCTGTTGTTTTCTCCAGGGAGGCCTTGATCGATGCCACCGCCTCGTCAGATAGAACCGTGGCACTGGTCACCTTGGCCCTGCTGATATTGCTCAACTCGTCCAAAAGCTTCTGATAAAAAGTGCCAACGTCGGGAATGATGCCTAACCGGTTCTTGTCCAGCATCAGGTCGAGCAAGCTTTTGAAAACCGGAGACAGTCCCAGCTTCTCAGCCACTGCGCTGACGATAACCTTACGGTTTTCTTTGGCGTAAAGTGGATTGGAAGCAGCATCGGCAAACTCTGTCTCACTTTTCCAAAAGGTCACGAATCCATCCAGCTCCTCACCATATTGCTCGTAGCTGCCGTCTTCACGCCCTAAAGTCAGAAGCGCTTTTGCATATCTTTTGGCTAAAATCTGACTAATCACTTGGCCTCCACCACCTTTTTCATGAAGTCATCCACCAGCTTTTGCTGATCCTTATCACCAATCTTTTCCTTGAGCATTGCCTCGGCTGCCGTCACCGAAAGCTCGGCAATTTCCCGCTGCAGCTCCGTCTTGGCGCTCTTGATCTCCTGTTCAATGGCAATATCTGTCTGCTCGCGGATCTCCGCTGCAGCCTTCTCAGCGTTAGCGATAATTTTGGCCTTTTCCTTCTCGCCCTGCTCTATGTACTCCTGCAGGATACGATCGGTCTCTTTGTCCAGTTGCGCTAACTTCTGCTTGTATTCCTCGTAAGTTTTCTCCGCCTCTTTCTTCTTGGTTTCCAACTCATTAAGGGTGTTGGCAATCTTTTCGGTGCGCTTGGTAAAAAACCCTTTCAGGTTGAGCTTTTTATAGACTAATACCAGCACTCCAACCATGATGCTAAAGTTGAGCAGGCGGTAGAAGAAATCCGGCCACATTGATTGGCCGCCCTCTGCAGCCCAGGCCACTCCCACCGGCAGCAGCAACACAAAACCGCAGCAACCAAGTGTGGCAAGAATTCTGCTGGCCCCCCTCTGTCTCAACCAATTCATTGAATGCTCCTCTCCAAGATCTTCTCGGTCACCGCCACAGAGAAAGCCTGAACCTGTGCCTGTAGCTGATCTCGAGCACCCTGGATCTCGGACCCCACCCTCTTTCGAGCCTCCTCGACCTTAGCTTGGACTTCCTGATTGGTAGCTGAAATCAGCTGGACCTCCGCCTCCTCGCCTTCTTCCTTCATGGCTTGAATCTTGGCCATGCCATCCTTCTTGGCCTCCAGGATCTTCTGTTCGAACTGATCCATGGATTCTTGGGCTTGATCGGTCATGGAGGTTATGTCGGTGTTGAAGTCATCGATGATTTGGTTGCGCTCTTTGATGATCTTGCGGATGGGTCGGAAAAGAATCAGATTCAGGACAAATAGAAGGATCAAAAAATTGATCATTTGAATGATGAGGGTAATGTCCAGATTGATCATAATCTCGCTCTCCGAAATGTTTTGGGCATCTCACACCCGGGGCGAATTTTTCTTTGTTAAAATGTTAACAATCTCAGTTGTTTGAAAGGCCTTTCGCGGGACTGGGCGCCGCCATCAACGTTACTTGGATTGCAGACCCCTTCCCATTCTCAAGGCACCAAAATTGTTAAAAGAAGACATTAGTCGTAAAGAGTGATTCTGGTGCGAAAGTTGGCGTGGCAAGCACTTTGTGTCTGTCCGGGAGCTTTATTAGCACACAAAATTATTCATTGCAAGAAAAAAAGTAAAAAAAATCACAATATCCCAGACGGGCCCAAACCGCTGCTCGCTCACTTTTGGAAGACGAACTTGCGCATGGCCACATTGAGCAAAATACCGACACTTGCCATGGTCACCACGGCTGACGATCCACCGTAGCTTACCAGTGGAAGTGGAATGCCCACAACAGGCAACATACCCAGAACCATAGCGATGTTCACCGCCACATGCCAAAAGATAATGGCGGTAATGCCAAAGCCAAGCAAAACACCAAATTGATCTCGGGAGCGGCGCGCCACATTCAACCCACGTAGGAGCAGGCAGAGGAAAAGAGCCAAAAGCAGCAAACTGCCGACAAAGCCCCACTCCTCTGCCAAAACCGTAAAAATGAAATCGGTATGGTGTTCAGGGATAAATCGCAGCTGACTCTGGGTGCCTTTGAGGAACCCTTTCCCCCAGAACTGACCCGAACCCACTGCAATTTTTGATTGAATGATGTGATATCCGGCCCCCAGTGGATCTCGACCCGGATCCAGTAGGGTCAGAACGCGCTGCCGCTGATAACCCTTCATCAGGAACCAGAAGAGGGGAAGGGAGCTTAACGAAATTCCTGCTAACAGGAGAAGAGAGTTAAGATTCACACCGACGAAAAGAATCATTGAGACGGAAATGGCGAGCAGAAGCGCCGAGGTTCCAAGGTCCGGCTCCATCGCTACCAGCACCACTGGCACTATCACCATGATTGCTGGCAGGCCCAATTCGCGCAGCCTGTAGCCGCCGCGCTTTTCCTGTCTGGCAAAGAAGCGGGCCAGGCCGATGACCAATAGAGGTTTCATTAGTTCTGAAGGCTGAGCAACCACCAGTCCCAAATCAAGCCAGCGTTTGGAGCCCGACACGGTCTTGCCCTGGAGAAGAACGGCCACCAGAAGCACGATGCCGAAAACGTATGCCGGATAGGCGAACCTTTCGAGCCACTGGTAATCCAGGCTAAAAGCCAAGATCATCACCAGGACTCCCAGTCCGTACCAATAGAGTTGGCGTGTAAGTATGCCGGCATGCACCTTGCCACCATAAGATAGCGCGCTGTACAGGGTAACCAGACCCACTGCTATGATTGCAGCAGTCAAGAGCAGCAACACCCAGTCGAAATTTTGTATAAGACGTCTATCTATCATTTGTTATATACCGCAAAGCGCATAGCGCATGGCGCATAGCGTTATATTGAAGTAGTCAGTAGTCAGTAGCTAGTAGGGAAAAGCATTCTTTAGGTTTTTGTCTCCTGAACTCTGGATTCTGACTCCTGAATTCTTTCTCTATGCTCTATGCTTTCCTAAATCCGCAATCCGAAATCCGAAATCATTCGCCCACTGCCTGCTGCTAGCTGCAATCTGCCTGCTGAAACACCTCCGCGTCCTAAGATAAGTGCCTAGTGCTTAGTTTCCCTGCCTGCTGCAATCTGCCAGCTGCCCGCTGACTACTGGCTCCTGGCTACTCGCTCCTCAACAAGCCGGCTACTAAAATACTCCTCCATCACCTCCCGGGCCAGAGGTGCTGCTGCTGAGCCGCCATGGCCGCCATGTTCCACTAACACCGCAACCACAATTTCCGGTGCCTCTGCCGGCGCATAAGCCACAAACCAGGCGTGATCACGGAACTTGTAGGGAATTTCGCTTTCATCCTGCTCTTCTTCGTCCTCGGGTGCCCGAATCACCTGAGCGGTACCCGTTTTGCCGGCCACCCTTATTTCATGTAATTTGCCCCTCAACTGTGCGACCCGACCCGTACCTCTCGGTTCTTGGACAACTCCTTCCAAAGCTCCTTGGAGAAAAGAAAGGGTATTGGGGTTCAGATTGAGTTGTCCAACAATCTCAGGGCCAACGTTTTTTATCACTGCCCCATCTGGATCTTCAACTCGCAAGACCACCCGCGGCCTCAGGAATTTACCACCGTTGGCGATGGCAGCGTAGAAAACAGCCATTTGTATGGGGGTGGCAAGCAAGAAACCCTGGCCAATGGCCGTGACCAGGTCCTCACCCTTCTGCCAGGGAACGCCAAAACGACGCAGTTTCCATTCTGCTGTCGGAACCAGTCCAGCAGCTTCGTTGTTGAGCCGAATGAGAGTTTTTCTGCCTAGCCTGAAACCTTTGCCGTAAGCAGCCATTCGATCCACCCCAAGTTTTTGCCCCAGCTGATAGAAGTAGATGTCGCACGACTGAACCAAAGCTTGGTGGAGTGCAAGTTCGCCATGGCCCCCTTTCTTCCAACACCGATAGACGTGATTGCCCAACCGGTACTCACCATAGCAACTCAGAATGGTATTCGGATCGACGACGCCATCTTCAAGAGCAGCAGCCAGCACCACCGGCTTAAAGGTGGAACCAATTGGATACTGTCCTTGAATGGACTTGTTTTCCAAAGGATGCAGGGGATTGTCCACAATAGACTGCCATTCTGTGGCCGAAAGTCCTCGAATGAACTGATTCTGATCGAAGGCTGGGCTGCTGGCCATTGCCAGAACATCGCCGGTGTTTGGATCCAGGGCAATGATAGCGCCAGCTTTCCCTTCCAAGGCACGCTCAGCTCTAAGCTGCAATCCTGTGTCCAAAGTAAGCACCAAATTGTGTCCAGGTTGTGACGGAACCTCCCGCAAAATGCGGAGCTGGCGTCCAGCTGCATCTGCTTCTACCTGGCGCCCACCTCGCTCGCCCTTTAGCGCTTCCTCCCACTCCAATTCCACACCATATTTTCCCAGATAATCACCGAGTTTGTAGCCCTGGCTGCGTTTGCCTTTTAGTTGCGCCTCTTCAATCTCCCCCAGATAGCCGATGAGATGAGCCGCAAAGGATGGACGTTCATAGCTGCGTTTCGGTTCAATCTGGACCATAACGCCCGAAAGGTCAAAGCGGTGGCTTTCCACCGCCGCCACCTCATCACGGGTCATATCCCGCTTGAGTAAAACAGGACGAAATGGCGCGCCTTTTGGAGCACTTTGAAACTTCTCCATGAACTGGGCCTGTTCAACTCCCAGAAGCCCACTTAGTTGACCGAGCGTCAGATGAATATCACTCACATCTTCAGGCACAATTGCCAGATTGAACGCCGGGCGATTGTCAACCAGAATTCGGCCATGACGGTCATAGATTATCCCCCGGGTGGGCACGATGTCTTCCAGGCGGATCCGGTTGTTTTCAGAGAGGTTGCGGTAGGAATCCCCACGTATGATCTGCAAATACCAGAGGCGCAATAGTAAGACAACGAATACCGAGGCCACCAGGTAAAGGACCACCGGGTAACGCAAGCGCTCTCCGTTTATCGACGATGTGCTCAAAGGGCTGAAGCTAGTCATGATGAACTCATAAGAAACTATGAAACCTCATTAAATCCCTATAGAGTGGACTTGAGGGCTGAGATATTCCCAAAGCGGCGTATGTTGTCAGACTTTGCCAGCTACAATGGATAGATCTTTATGCACGATACTGCAAAGTCTGGCAACATCCGCAGCGCGGGCTGCCACTGTCTTCGGTCCGAAGGACCTCCGCCCGACATGGGCAGTAGACCAAGCGTAAGCGGAGGGAATGTCTCAGCCCTTAAGTGCTCACGCGGAGTTTAGCTTAATTTTGAATTAGACGGCAAAGTCAATCCGCCTACAGTAGACCAATTAGACTTTTTAAGAAGCTATCAATCATGCTTCCTGGGACTCTTGCAATTCGGCAAGATCACCGATCCACTGATCCAGTCGCTCCAGTCCTGCCAAAAGTAAGGGGCCGACCAAACTAGCGGCTATGGTTCGCCCTACCAAAATCCTGAGCAAGTAGTTTGTCGCCGCAAATTCTGTATCCTGTAAGGCCAAAATTGCCCATATCCCGATGCCCTCGAGCAAAGTACAGATTCCGACGAAGATTGCCTGATCGCGCCTACTATGTAAATTCAAGTTCTGCCAGAGCAAAGAGGAAAGCAGCGCAATTCCCAAATAGAGCAACGGGTGGAAAAAGCCTTGCATGGGTAAGCCCACATCCATGAGTAACCCGAGGATGAGTGCCAACACCAGAGCCCTAGATCTCTTGTAGGAGAAACTGAAATGGAGGAGTATTATCAGAAACAAGTCCACCCGGAGTTCAGGAACGACCAATGCCGGATAGAGCACCGTTTGGATAAGATACGCTCCCAGAATCAACACGAGGTAAAGAAAAAAGGTGCGCATTACTCCTGTCTCATGCTTGTGCCCATTGGAACCGGGTCCTCGGGTGGGGGCTGCACCACCACCATGACCTCCTCGAGCCTGCTGAAGTCCACAGCAGGCTCTACTTCCACCGTTTGAAACAGGCCGGAGTTGCCGCGAACCACCTCCTGAACTTTCCCCAAAAGTATGCCTTTGGGAAAGACGCCTCCCATGCCCGAGGATATCACCGGGTCGCCAACCTGGACGTCCTCATTCCGTTGGACATAGTTGAGGAGACAACGATTCCTTCCCAGCCCCACCAAAACACCGCGGGCCCGGGAGCGCTGGATCAGAGCGTCCACCGCGCTGTTACCGTCTAAAATAAGGAGCACCTTGGCGTGGCGGCCACTGACGCCGATAACCCTGCCCACCAGGCCATCGGCACTTACCACCGCCATATCCCGAATCACGCCGTCCTTTTTGCCCTTATCAATGAGTATGGTTTGAAACCAACCCGAGGGGTCAAAAGCCACCACCTCGGCAGGTAGCAGTGGGGTGGGGATGGATGTCTTGAAGTTCAAAAGAGCCCGCAAGCGCTTGTTGGCAAGATCGGCTTCTCGATATTTGTTCATTTGCAGCTTGAGTTCTTGAAGCTCCCGCTTCAAGGCCTCGTTTTCTTGCTCCAACCCCACCAGATGAAAATACCCCCGCCACACGCCACCCACACCACCTATGATGCCACGGACCACCTTCTGAACGGGCGATATAATACCCACCACGAGCGATTCAAAGAAGCTCATGTTCTCGCGGCTATGAAGGTTAGCGGAGATTAAACTAAGGACAAGAAGAAAGATGAGGATTGGGATTATAAATTTCCGTGCTTGACTGGTCACCGGCACCTTGGTTCCTTGACATGAAGACTAGGATCATTCCCACGGGTACTCCCGTTTCGGTTCATACCATCCCCAAGCGTGGGTTAAATCATGATCTCTCGGAGAATATCAAGATTATCTAGGGCCTTTCCGGAGCCCAGCACTACAGTGGACAGGGGATCCTCAGTAATGGTGATGGGAAGTCCCGTTTCCTCCCGGAGGAGCTTATCAAGGCTCTTCAAAAGTGCCCCACCCCCGGTGAGGACGATGCCTCTATCGACAATATCAGCGGCCAACTCCGGCGGGGTCTGCTCCAGGGCAATCTTTACAGTTTCCACAATGGTCTCAATTTGCTCAGTTATGGACTCACGCGTTTCATCGG
This sequence comes from Deltaproteobacteria bacterium, assembly GCA_020347625.1. Taxonomy (GTDB): domain Bacteria; phylum Desulfobacterota; class Syntrophobacteria; order BM002; family BM002; genus BM002. The sequence goes on along the minus strand of CP070735.1, from coordinate 369,061 downwards.
AGTCAATCTCGATAATCTTGGGTATACCTGAGACGAGATCACGTCCTTTGATCTGCATCCTTTCGACCTTATCCCCCTGAAAGGCATTGCCGATGGTGGTCTTGATCAGTTCAGCACTTCTTTCGCCGATGAGCAGGTTGTACTTCCGCTTGATGTGCTGGAGGATGGCCTCGTCCATCTTATCCCCCCCAACTCGTACCGACTTGCTGTAGACGATACCAGCCAGCGAGATAACTGCCACCTCTGTAGTGCCGCCGCCAATATCGAGCACCATGTTGCTGGTCGGCTCGGTGATGGGCAACCCAGCGCCGATGGCAGCGGCCATGGGTTCTTCGATGAGGAAAACTTCACGGGCGCCAGCTGATTCTGCTGACTCACGC
>CP070735.1:364770-368581 GCA_020347625.1 Deltaproteobacteria bacterium | reverse complement strand
TCTAACTGTCATGGTGGAGGTGAACGAGAGGATTTTTTCGGATGAGGTCAAGGAGTTGCAAAACATGGAGCGTAGACTGGAGCAGAACATTAAAGAATTACTTGGGGTTTCTGCCAAGGTCAAGCTGGTGGAACCCAAGAGTATTCAACGCAGCGAGGGCAAGGCTGTTCGAGTAATAGACAAGCGGAAGATTTAAGCCGGTTTAGCCTGTCAGTGATTACTTTTCGGTTATCCATCTTTGGGCCATCGTCTTTGCGCATGATGTTTACTTCCCGGCTAAACCGACTTAACCGGCAAACCGGCTAAACCAACATAATATACGCCCACGCCAGAGGAGGGAGACCATGAAGGTTGAACAGATATCAATATTTTTGGAGAACAAGGCTGGAAGACTTGCCGAGGTTACCGGAATTTTGGGAGAAGCAAATATCAACATCCGGGCGCTATCTTTGGCTGACACCTCTGATTTCGGTATCCTGCGGCTTATCGTCAATGACCATGAGAAAGCCAAGCAAGTTCTCAAAGAGCATGGTTTTACCGTGGGAAGAACCGAGGTTGTGGCAGTGGAAGTTGAGGACCGCCCGGGGGGTCTAAACCGAATTTTGCGAATTCTTTTCGAGGCCGGCATAAATGTGGAGTACATGTATGCCTTCGTTCAACAAAGTGGCCAAAACGCGGTGCTTATTTTCCGATTCGATGACATCGACAATGCCGTGGATGTGCTGACCCGCGACGGTGTCACGGTTATCAATGGCCAGAAACTCTATGCCATGTAAGATGACACCGGACAAAGAGGTGAAGTGGAAGGAGGGTGGATCATGAAAAGGGGTAGGATAAGAGAAAACCGAATTTGGGCAGTTTTACTGCTGCTGGTGGCTCTGACTTGGAGCGGCTGCGCCAAAAAAGAGGAGCCCAAGGCCCCCTATAAGATTGGTGGTATTTTTGCGATTACGGGCCGTGCCTCATTTCTCGGTGAGCCGGAGCGCAATTCCATGGAGCTATTGGCAGAGCAGATTAATGCCGCAGGCGGTATCAACGGCCATCCAATTGAGCTTGTCATCTACGATACAGAGGGGGACGCTACCAAAGCGGTTCTCAATGCAAACAAACTCATCGAGAAGGATAATGTACTGGCCATCGTCGGCCCCTCGCTGAGCGGTACCACCCTGGCAGTTGTGCCCATAGCGGAAAAGGCCCAAGTACCACTCATTTCCTGTGCCGCCTCTGTAAAAATCACCACACCAGTGAAAAAATGGGTTTTCAAGACTCCTCAGACCGATGTGATGGCAGTGGCCAAGATTTATGAGTATTTGAAGGGACAGGGAGTCACAGAGATCGCCATTCTGACGGTTGGCAACGCCTTTGGGGACAGCGGTAGAGAACAATTGATCCAGCAGGCTCCGGATTACGGATTCGAGATGGTCACCGCTGAAAAGTTCGGTCCCAAAGATACTGACATGACCCCACAGCTTACCAAGATTCGTGCGCTGAAACCGGAGGCCATTATCTGTTGGGGCACAAATCCGGGACCGGCCGTGGTGGCGAAGAACATGCGGCAGTTAGGGATTGAGATTCCGCTGTATCAGAGCCATGGGGTTGCATCCAAGAAGTTCATCGAGCTTGCTGCTGAAGCTGCCAACGGTATTATTCTGCCCACCGGCAAGATCCTTGTCGCCGGAGACCTGCCGGACGGTGATCCTCAGAAGACGGTACTGCTTAAGTACATCGATGACTATGAAGCGAAATATAAAATGGCCATCTCGGGTTTTGGCGGCTATGCCTGGGACGGTCTGCAAATCTTGGCCCAGGCTCTTGAGAAAGCAGGGGATGATCGGGCCAAGATTCGCGACGAGATTGAGCGGATTAGCGGCTATGTGGGAATAAGCGGCATTTTTCGCTTCTCCCCCCAAGAGCACAACGGCCTTACCAAAGAGGAGGCCTTTGTCATGGTCAAGATAGTGGATGGCAACTGGCAGGTCATTCAGTAAAGGTAGTATTAAGCCAAAAAGGACACGAAGATGATAGATATGGGATTTGGGATTCGTCTTGTTTAATGTGGGATGGCGCACCTCAGCCACACATCACGCATCCCACATCACACATCCCACATCGCAGATCCCCGGATCTTCGTGTTCTTCGTTTTCTTGGTACTAAAACACAACAATTGACCAATGACCAATGACTATTAACTACTGACCAATGACTGCTGACAATGGACCTGAGTAACCAGATTCTCCAGTACGTGATTTCCGGCATCACCAATGGTGCCATATATGCGGTGATCGCCCTCGGTTTTACCATTATCTACAATGCCACCGAGGTGATCAACTTCGCCCAGGGCGAGTTTGTCATGCTTGGGGGTATGGCGGTGATCGCCTTGGATAGTTCGGGTAATCTCCCCCTTGCCCTGAGCTTTATATTGGCAGTCCTGGCAGTGACCCTGGTAGGCGCAATTCTGGAACGGTTCACCATTCGCCCCGTCAAGAGTTCAGACCCTGTCACTCTCATCATTATTACCGTGGGAGCCTCAATCTTTCTCCGAGGCGTAGCCATGATGATATGGGGTAAGGATGCCCTCGGTCTAAGACCTTTTAGCGGTGCTTCGCCGATCCATCTGGGGGGTGCTACTTTGGTGCCTCAGAGTCTCTGGGTTCTTGGTGTAACCGTAGTTGTCATGGCTGGTCTGCAGTTCTTCTACAAACACACCATAACTGGAAAGGCTATGCGCGCCTGCGCCTTCAACCGCCGGGCAGCCAGTTTGGTTGGGATCAGTGTCAACCGCATGGTCCTGGTCTCCTTTGCTCTGAGTGCGGCCATTGGGGCGGCTGCGGGTATCGTCATTGTTCCCATCACCTTGTGCGGCTACGATGTGGGAACCATGCTCGGGCTCAAAGGCTTTTGCGCTGCGGTCTTGGGCGGCTTGGGTAGCAGCCCTGGTTCCATCCTCGGCGGCTTTCTCCTTGGAGTGCTGGAGGCTCTCGGTGCCGGCCTCATCAGCTCTGGATTCAAAGATGCCATTGCCTTCTTCGTCTTGCTTCTGGTGCTTTTTCTCCGGCCAAGTGGTCTCCTCGGGCCGAAGGAAATAAAACGATTTTGAGGGAAGCGTTGGCACAGGGCACAGGGCACAAGGCGCAAGGCGCAAGGCAAACTTAGGTCACTACGTTTTGCTGTCATTAAGTCATTGGGTCATTAGGTCGTACCAATGAATGTTTGTGAATGACGGCGGAGCCAAATGACCAATGACCAGTGACAAATGACCAATGACTAAATTGGCTCGTCTTCTTAAATACAAATGGTTCCAGGTTGGTAGTTTCGGCCTGCTGCTGGCGCTCTTGCCTCTCATGGTGACGAGCCGTTACTACCTCAATGTGATGATCTTCATCGGCATTCACACCTTGCTGGTAGTTGGGCTCAACCTGCTGATGGGGTATGCCGGCCAGATAAGTCTGGGTCATGCCGCCTTCTTCGGACTTGGAGCCTACACCTCCGGAATTCTCAGCGCCACCTATCAGGTGTCTCCGTGGCCAGCCATGGTGGCGGCCGTTGTTGTCACCGTGGTGGTGGCCTTGGTGGTGGGAGTGCCGACGCTCAAACTCACCGGGTACTACCTGGCCATGGCCACTCTCGGTTTCGGCATCATCGTCTACATCTGTTTCAAGGAGTTGGTCTGGCTCACCGGTGGACCTTCCGGCCTGGTTGGCATCCCGGTTCTCAGCATAGGTGCCATAACTCTCGACGAGCCGGGAACGTATTACTATATCGTTTGGGGAGCCACATTGGCGGCAATAGCCATAAGCCTCAACATCGTTGA
>CP070735.1:360877-364670 GCA_020347625.1 Deltaproteobacteria bacterium | reverse complement strand
GTACCGGCCCTGCCCCTTACTGCGCCAGTATGTGGAAGTCGGCTGGCTGGGAAGGAAGACAGGCAGGGGTTTTTACGAATACGCGGAGAGGTAATCAGGAGGCAGCGGGCAGCTGGCAGAGGGCAGCTGGCAGTGGTAATTGTTATACGTTAATAGTTATTAGTTATATGGCAAATCGTTATTCGTTAATCGACGTCGCAGATGAAGCCTTAATTTTTTGTAGCCGCACTATGGAAGTGAGCACATTTTCTCTAATAACTAATAACGTATAACTATTAACGAATAACTGACTTCCACAGGAAAGAGCCATGATACGTAAATGTGACAGCGATGACTTTGAGACCATCTTCGAAGTCATAAACGAGGCCGCGCAGGCCTATAGGGGGATTATTCCTGAGGACCGCTGGAAGGAACCTTATATGCCCAGGGAAGAACTCAGCCACGAGATTGAAGCGGGTGTCGAATTCCATGGTTATGAGGAAGATGGTGAACTCGTTGGGGTGATGGGAATTCAAGACGTCCAAGATGTAACCCTCATCAGGCACTCCTATGTTCGCAAGGCCAAACAAAGCAAGGGCATAGGGGGAAAGCTGCTATCGCACCTTCGCACAATGACTTCCCGCCCGATCCTGGTCGGCACCTGGGCGGATGCCACCTGGGCCATCAGTTTCTATGAAAAACACGGCTTCCGCCTGGTCACACCGGAAGAGAAAGACCGTCTGCTAAAAAAGTACTGGTCTATCCCTGAGCGTCAAATCGAAACCTCAGTGGTTCTTGCAGAGAAATAGTGGTTTGATGAACCCTAAAATCCCCCTCCCCTGGGGGACTGTGTCACAATTACCTAGCCGTCATTCCGGACGAGTCCGCCGGCGGCGGACTTGGCGGGGTGAGATCCGGAATCCAGCAAAATTTTAATTTAGTCGTGTTCTTACTGGATCCCGGCTCGCGTCCCGCTCTGCGAGACTTGGCCGGGATGACGAATTGGTAGTAAGTCTCTGGAATGAGGGAAATCAACCTGTTAGATTTCGCCTCCGGCAACACCTTATAGCTGATATTTAACAGGATAAAGGCGAGTAGGAGACATCATAATGCTCGATTTGACAGACAAACAAATTGGCGAATATTTCAAGCGCAGTTACACGGCTGTGGACGGTCTGTGGTTCATGAAGGTTGAAGAGAGGTATGGTTTCGATACTGCTCTCGACATCGATGACGAAGTTTGGGAGGTTATGCCCAAGATCCAGGCTCGCAAGCTGAAGTCCCTGGGAAATGTTGAAGATGGCTTGGAGGCGCTGCGCCAATGCCTGATAACCAAGCTTACCTTGGATGGCTTCGTGTTTGAAATCGAGCATAGCGACGATGACAGCACCCTGAAGATCAATTTGAGTGAATGCCCCTGGCATAACATCATGATCAAATCAGGTAGAGAACATCTTTCCGGAAAGGTAGGAACCCGTATTTGCAATACAGAATATGCGGTCTGGGCTTCTGAATTCGGTGAAACGATAAATTTCGAACTTCATGACCAAATTTGTGAAGGTAAGGAATGTTGTAGGCTGGTTTTCACAGTCACGAAATGAGTCCCACTTAGCTATCAGCGTTCAGCCATCAGCTTTCAGCCGTTAGGTGTTAATCGTTATACGTTATATGTTATACGTTATACGTTATTCATATTTGAATTTAGAATCTTGCTTTCTTCCCGGCAGAGCCAAGGTGTCGAATACATTTCTCCGTATAACTCATAACTAATAACGGCATTCCCTCCGTACTGCCTGCTGCTTGCTGCCTGCTGTTTCCTATTTTGTGCCTACTTCTTGGAAGAAAAATACCAGGCTCTCCACCAGCTCCGCCATGAACTTGAAGTCCAGCTTTTCCATGGTGTCTAACGGCGAGTGGTAGTAAGGGTTGCGATAGAAGGCGGAGTCAGTGATCATCACTGCCTTGTAGCCCTGATCCCAAAAGGAGGCATGGTCACTCAACCGCACCGAGGGCATTATCCAACCCCCGAAAGGCACGGTCAGCTTCACCACTGGCAGTTCCACGTTTTTCTGAAAAGCCTTGTAAAGAGAACTGGTAAGCCCCCTGGAGCTGAGGTTACCCACGATACCAATGAAGTTTCCTGCTTTGGGATAGCCCATAAACATCAAGGGAAAAGGATAGCTCTGGCAGCCCTCCTGGTGGCAAGTGTAGCCCACCATCTCCAAGCAGAGCATGCCATCGATCTTCTCCTCCGCTTTCTTGGCATTTTTAGCGTGGATCTTACTCCCCATACGTCGGGTGCCGTAGACAGGAGGCTCCTCAAGGGCAAAAGAGACAAACTTTACAGTTAGATTCATCTCTTTTTCAGCCAGTAAAAGTTGCAACTGCCTGGCAGTTTCCAGCTGGACCGCAGTAGCGCTGGCATTATCGTCAGCACCCACCGTACCCCAAACTGAGTCGTAGTGAGCCCCCAGCAGATACTGTTTGGTGGGACTGCCGCTGAAATTCAGCCTAGTGACAATGTTGGCCACGGTGAAATCCCGGTAAACGTAAGGCTCTCGTTCTGCTGAAAGACCGATATCGCGGTAGAATGACTCGATGTAGGCTGCCGTCTTCTCTAAATTCTCTGGCAAGCGGACACTCCGCTCACCAATTGTTACCGTGAGCTGTCTGACGTGTTCCTGCAAGCGCTCAACCGTTTTTTCTATGTCTATCACCCGTCTCTTGCCTCCGCCGATGTTCGGCTGCCCACGGTCGCAAGCCATGGCGAAGCAGATCACAAATATCACCAAACCCAAGGCACCGAACCGCAAAAACACAATTCCATCCGCCATTTTCCAATGCATTAGCCAACAATATAGCAGCAAACAGGCAAAAAAGCATTTGACAAGAATTGCTGCCTATGGCGTACATTACTTTACTGGTAAAGAATCCGGGAGTCAGGAGCCAGGAGTAAATAGAGACTCGTTTCATTAATAATATTCTGAATTCTGGCTGCTCAACCTGATGCCGTATACCTCTTCGGCTTGTAAAACCATCGAGACTTGTGCTGGCCCAAGAGAACAGATTTTTTTCGCCAAATATGGGATCTTGCATCTTTTGAGAAATGGAGATCTAGTATGAAAGTAGCATTTTTTGTCATGTTGGTTCTCTCTGTCATACTGGGAGGAATCGCCTACCACAAGAGTCCAGAGCTTCCCATCCAAGCCGTAAAATCAGGGGGTGGACTGTTATTGCAGCTCATACCCGTCTTGATTCTGGCCTTTTTTGTGGCCGGCCTGATTGAGGTGCTGCTTCCAAAAGAACTTCTTATCCGCTGGGTGGGAGAAGGAAGTGGATTCAAGGGTATCTTAATCGGGACCCTTCTGGGAGCTGTAGCTCCGGGCGGTCCTTTTATACAATTCCCTATAGTCGCTGCAATGTTCAAAGCGGGAGCACACATAGGACCCCTAATCGCCTACTTGTCAGCCTGGGCCCTCATCGGTATCAACCGGGTCATCGCCTTCGAAATTCCATTGCTGGGATTTCAGATAACATTTACCAGACTCCTTTGCAGCTTCATTTTTCCGGTGATAATTGGTTACCTTGCCAGTTTCGTTTCCGTGCGGCCTTGACTGAGAAAGCGGAACCTTAACGACGCAATAGGTTATTCGGTTATCCCAACAGGACTCTTTGTAAATCCAAAGCAAGCAAACATGTTCTTTCCCGTATAACTTATAACGTATAACTAATAACCTTCTCTCACTTAACGGTATAAAGGGTCGAACAATATGAGTGACACCTACCTGGCCATACAGAGAGAGCACCTGAAAGC
>CP070735.1:355213-360777 GCA_020347625.1 Deltaproteobacteria bacterium | reverse complement strand
CTTTTGCGAGCAGATAGCCGAAACCACGGCAACACCGTCCAGGCCGGCCTTTACTGCCTCGAACGCGTTAGATTGGTTCATGGAGCCGATACCCACAACAGGTATTCTTACGGAACGTCTCAAAGCTTTAATACCCTCGATGCCAATCTGCTGGGTCAACTCCGGCTTCGTTTCTGTCACGAATATGGGTGACAGCCCCAGATAATCCGCCCCCATCGATGCTGCGGCCTTCGCCTCGTCAGGAGTAAATGCTGAAGCCCCGATGATCTTGTTCGACCCGAGTATCATTCGAGCTACACGGACTGGCATGTCGTCCTGCCCCACATGGACACCGTCCGCGTTCAAGGCAAGAGCAAGATCAATCCTATCATTAATGATGAGGGGAATCTCTTTAGATTGCAGATAGTCTTTAATCTTCAACCCCTCTTCGTAGAACTCCCTTGTAGTCGCCTCCTTTTCTCGGAGCTGCACAATCGTTACGCCACCCTCCACCGCCGCCTCTATGATCTCCAGGTTGCTCCGGCCGAGAGACAGGGCTCTGTCGGTTACAAGGTATAGGGAGTAGTCCACCTTTTCTTTTTCAAGTATCCAACTGACCATGATTCCTCAACGCTCGTCCCTGAGTGGGTCAACTCTGTTTTCTAAGTGCATTGGATACTCCTCTCAGAAGTTTTAAGACTCTTAGCCCCCGACTTTCTCAAGGTATCCCTCCAGCAGTTTGATAATTAGTGCTTTAAGGGTTATTCCCTCCAAGGCGGCTCTTGCTTTGGCCCTGCGGTGCAGTTCTTCTGGAAAACCTTTTATGATTACAGCCTTCGCCACTTTAGTCCTCCCCCTGTCTGGTCATATCATCTATATAACAAATAAGATATTTATAGTATTTATTATCATGGGGATAAAGAAAAAATGGCGTAACAAGAAGTCTACCCCGTTTTGCCAAACAGAACTATTTCTTGCAATCTCCAGTTTGGTTTTGTAACCTTACAAGCTGGTCCCATTCCTTGGAATACATATTGCAGCATTAAGACAGTGGTGAAGGGTCTCTTATATTAATCACTTTGGAAAACTTCACTATAAAGAGAAGTCTCATGCCTTTGTATTCAGAAGCGGAATTGGACTTAAAAGCAAAAGCGACTGTTCTGTCTATTGATCGCAACCTGGAAAGTCACCATGCTGTCAAAAATATCTGTAATACTTATATGGAATTTTGCAAAAGTCCGAAGTCCAGGAAAAAATCAATCAAGTCTCGCAAGATTACAGAAGGCATCGAGTTAAGACTACTTTTCGAGATACTTTGTTACACCTCATTCCTTACCTTTAAAATCGTACCAAAATATGTTTTCACAAGAAAGCTGATCAGGAAAAAGGCTAATTATGAACTTGTTAACTACTTCAACAATCAAGTTGCAAAATACCTTTTCAAACTTTGCCAAAATCAAGGAATGACTAAACTCCAAGAGATCGTCTCAATGTCGTCACCGCCTGAAATCAAGATCAGGTTCGGAGATCCTCTTCACCCTGTCAAGCGTGTTATAGAATATTCAAAATCCCGTGAGAAAAAATCTGGGCTCGAGATAAAACAACTGGCCGAACGCATAAGCAAAGCGCTTGATCCTTACCATTATCCTGAGCTTGAAGGCTTGTGGGATCCCCAAGGAAAAATTTTGGCGAAGATAGCGAACAAAGTCATGAGTGAGGTGTTTAGTCCCTCGGTCAAACTTAAGGCATGAAGTGGTCAACTCGACCCGGGAAAACACTTGATCTCAGCCTGGATCTTTCCATATCGACAAGCCAGAGGTGTCAACCAATATCGCAAGGATATCCTGGCACAGACGTTGCACACACGATCTGCTTGTGCCACTTGTTCTGCTTTTCAGTTGTGAAGGACGCCAGTCCATCAATACTAGTCTTCTAGGTTAATTCACGTCATTAGAACTCACTTGGGGGCCAGGGGAGGAGGCTGCAAAACTGTGCCTAGGGAGGTATGATTTTGGATACTTTAGAGATGACTGACGCGCGAGAATTCCCCAGAGTAAAAGGCAATTGGCCCGTTGTTATCATAACCTCTCGTGGTGCCATAATAGCGGAGACACGAAACATCAGCCCTCGAGGAGCTTATATTTTCTGCGAGCGACCCCTTCCCCCCAAAGAAAAGATCAGAGTGTTAATCATGTTTCCAAACAGTCGCTATCTGGACGTCCCTGCCGAGGTAACCTGGGATTATCCCGCTGGCTCAGATAAGGATGAAACTCCTCGGGGTATGGGCGTAAGATTCACCGAAATTTCAGAGGCGGACCGGGAATTCATATCTTCTCTGTCCTCAGGCTATCTGAGAGCAGAATATGAGGAGGGAATTTTCTGAGCTAACTGGCCTCACCAGTGCGTTGGGGTGCTATTCTTTACTTATTTATTAAACTTCCTCCAAGCGGGCCTTTTCCAGGAACTCTTCAGGGGTAATCTCGTAGAGAGCATCTAGCAAAGAAATCATAAAGGAGCCGGGAGACTTCACCTTGGCCCCGGCAAGCTCCCCTGCCAGTCCAAAGAAAGCGAGACCGGCCGATGTGGCCTCCAGCGGGTCTTTGGTTACGCCGGCAAAGGCTGCTATTGTCGTGGTAGCAGCGCAGCCGGTGCCTGTGACGGAACCAAGGAGCGGATGACCGTTATAGCAGCGAATTACCTTTTCCCCATCGGTAACCAAATCCACCGAGCCCGTAATCGCTACAACAGAGTCGATCTCTTTGGCAACCTCCCTGGCTGTCTCCAAGGCTTGTTCAGGATCGTGGGCAGCGTCCACCCCTTTGGTCTTGATGGCATCCGAGGCAATGGAAAGTATCTCTGAGGCGTTACCGCGCACCACTGCCAATTTCAGTTCCTTGACCAACTGCCTGAAGGTTTTGGTTCGCAGTGATGTCGCCCCCGAGCCTACCGGATCTAATATCACCGGCACGCCGAGTTCGTTGGCTTTTCTACCCGCCCGAAGCATTGATTCTATCCAGTGCTCAGAAAGCGTGCCGATGTTAATAACAAATGCACTGGCAAAGGAGACCATCTCCTCCACCTCCTCTTTGGCGTGAGCCATTACCGGCGAAGCTCCCATGGCCAAGAGTGTGTTCGCAGTGAAATTCATCACCACATAATTGGTGATGTTGTGAACCAACGGTTTCTCATTCCTCAACCGCTCGAGCAGCAATCTAAGATCGTAATCAACCATCTACCTCTCCATGTCATTGGTCCTTTGCCATTGGTACCTAGTGCTTAGTGCCTAGTTGCTGAGACCATTTCTCATATCTTACCAGTTCCGACAGCGGTTTCCGTTTCTTGACAGGGGGCTGATCATTTGCATAACCAAGGGGGGTAAAGGCAATTGGTTCAGCACCTGCTGGTAAGCCAAGAATCTCCTTTGCCGCTGCAGGATTGAAGGCTCCTATCCAGCAGGTCCCTAGCCCCTCGGCGGTAGCAGCGAGAATCAAATGATCCATCACAATGGCCACATCCACGTCGTTGTAATTCTTACCGTCTTTTCTTACCCAGTTCTTTCCGGGAAAGCCGCAGCCGCATATTACGATCGGCGGTTGCACGAACCATTTCTTATTATAGATTCTTAAAAGTTCGGCCTCACGATTGGCCGTCTGAATGACGATTAACTGAAACGGCTGGATATTTACGGCTGTCGGCGCCAGCCGGGCCGCTTCGAGAATTCGGTCCAACTTCTCTGTTTCCACTGGATCTGGTTTATAGGACCGTACACTGTATCTTTGTCTAGCCAAAGCAAGAAAATCCATTGCTTAACAACTCCTTGTTTGTCCTCTTTTTTCATTCAGAAAACAATTTATTTTGGACTTCACGAATTCTTAACAAAGACCCAGCATCTTTGCAAGGAGGTTGCCCCATCAGAAAGCAAACCACCCACATTTCGAAAAAAGCCTATTATCTCGGCTCCGCAACTGCTTTTGAGGGCTGGGCCCAAAAGTATTGACTGGAGGCCACTTTCCGATTAGAATACTAGGAATTCAAATGATGGAGAAAACATTCCTTGTTGCGACGGTCATTCGGAAAAACACTTACCGTGGTCATCACAATATGCCTGTTGTGCGTGGGGATTGCGCCCGCAAACCCCAACTGTACTGCGGAGTGTTGTCTACAGCCCAAGATTCATGGGTCTCATAACAAAGCCCCGTCCGCTGATCTGCTTGCTAATTGCTGCTCTGAACTCGAAACCGCCCCTTGCCCCCACACGCTGGAATCCAACTCTGAGTTCAAAGATTTAGCGGCTTTCGCTGTGGCTCCCAATGCAAGCCCTGCCGGGGCGAAAATTGCTGCATCTTCAAACAACAAGTTCATCCTATCTCAATCCCGTCCCCTTTTGGCCTCTAAAGAGAGTCCCCAAATCAGAGGGCCTGGCGCATCCCTCTACCTTCTCACCCAAACCTTCTTGATTTGATTCTTACCTCTCAATCCGATGTACCTCCATTGGCGTTGACTGTTGTCCCCATTTAGGCGTCAGCCCTCGACATGGGACATTTCAGGCCTCCAGGGCCGAGTCTTCCAGACGTCCTATTCAATTGGCGCAGTCATGATGACAAAATTAAAATGTACCATGTAAAGGGCTGATCCTCATTATAGGTGTTTGTTATGAGCAAAAAGAATAAGAAAAAGAATGTGGCGGAAAAGAGTGCCTCCAAAAAGGAAGCCGTCCTCCAGACCGAAAAAAAGAACCAGTCACCCCTTCGAACCTTACTCGTTGTGGCAATCGTCATAGTGGGCGGTCTGGTCTTTTATCTGTTACAGACAGGCTTTGAGTTCAGACCTAAACCTCCTGCCATCCAACCAGAGGTCACCGCTACGGAAGTCTCCTTCCCGGTTCAGGCCTTCAACGATGGACAGGCCAAGCACTTTCAATATCCCGCCAGCAATGGTATTACTGTCCGCTTTTTTATTCTCAGGAGTTCAGACGGAATAATCAGGGCGGCCTATGACGCCTGCGACGTCTGCTGGCGTGAAGGGAAGGGTTACTACCAGGATGGCGACTTCATGGTTTGCCGCAACTGCGGCCAGCGATTCGCCTCCATTAAGGTCAACGAAATAAAAGGTGGCTGCAACCCGGCACCTCTGAACCGGACGGTTGCGGGCGACAAACTAGTTATAAAGATTGCCGACATAGTTCAGGGTAGTCAGTACTTTGATTTTGCCAGGAGGAGCTAAAGATGAATCTCAGAGACATCGCCCTCCGCAATATCAGGCGACGTAAGGCAAAGGCTGGCTTTGTTCTCGCTGGACTCCTCATTGCGGTTTCCACGGCAGTTGCCCTCCTGGGCCTAATCGAAGCAATGAACCGCGACATTCAGCAGAAACTGGAGGAGTACGGCGCCAACATTCTCATACTGCCGAGAACGGAAAATCTCTCCCTCACTTACGGGGGGCTTTCGTTGGGAGGCGTTTCCTTTGAAATGCAGGAAATTCGTCAGGCTGATCTCGTCAGGGTCAAATCCATCAAGAACGCTGCAAATGTGGCTGCCATGGGGCCCACGGTTCTTGGGGCTGTCGAGGTTAAAGACCGCAAGGTG
>CP070735.1:349876-355113 GCA_020347625.1 Deltaproteobacteria bacterium | reverse complement strand
TCCGGGCGGAACATCACGGTTGTGCCACGCTCTGTAGTGGGGCCGAGGTCCTCTAACTTGCTTTTCCGCTTGCCCTTTGCGAAATTCTGCTGCCATTCAACCCCATCACGTCTGGAGATGACCTGCATGGTTTCGCTCAGGGCATTTACCACAGAGATGCCAACTCCATGGAGGCCTCCAGAAATCTTATAGCTCTTGGTTGAAAACTTTCCGCCCGAGTGCAGGGAGGTCATGATGGTTTCCAGAGTGTTCTTTCGCGACTGGGGATGCTTGTCCACCGGGATGCCCCGGCCGTTGTCGGTGACGATTATGCTGTTGTCAGCGCCTATGCTGATATGAATTCGGTCGCAATGGCCGTTCAGGGCCTCGTCTACTGCATTGTCCAGGGCCTCATTAAAAAGGTGGTGCAGACCGGTGCTGGAGGTATTGCCAATGAACATCCCCGGTCTCAGCCGCACCGGCGCCAGACCTTTAAGTACCTGGATGTCCTTTCCTGTGTAGCTGGTTGCCATCACATCCTCTAACGTTGGAAAGTATCATCATGCTGTGAATTCATGAGACCAAACTTAAGTTTAAACTTGTAAATAAAAATGTCAAATAAAATCAACATGATTTCAGCCTTTTACTTCCAGCTTTATTTGATTCATGCTTATTTCATGCCACTTCTAAGTAGCGAGATTAAGTAGGGCGGGTCTCCGTACCCGCCAAATGGAGCTGATATCTTCACTAGGTCTTTTGGGCTGCCAGCTGTCCGCTGCCTGCTCAAAATCCCGCGTCTCCCCGTCGGTCTACTCCGAATTCCCCTCCACCTCAAGCTTGGCCAGTTCCTCTTCTTTGGGTTTTCGTTGGACGCTCTTGATTCCACCTTTTATCACCGCCCCCTTGGCACCACGATTGTAAATGGGCAGCTCTTCAACTGCCACCTCTCTCTCCTTCCCCTTTTGGTTAAGCAGTTGCAGCCAGTCATCACTGCTGACAGTGAAGAAATCCAATACACCTGGGGGATCGGGCTTTATGAGTCTAATGCCGCGGCCAGCCCCTGCCAACACATTCACCTGCCACATTGGCGTAACCAAGATCCTGCGGTTGGTGACTACGGCCAGCAGGGGTCTCTCTACTGGACGCACGTAAACCACTTCATCTCCAGAGCGAAGACGGATCAGAGTTCGTCCGGCTCTGGCGCTGGGGTCTTTGAGGCTGCTGCGCTCAAAACAAAACCCCATTCCCTGGCGGGTGACCACCAGACAAAGGGGTGAAGGTGGTTCTTGCCCTGCCAACTTGCCACCCTCTGAATCTTTACCCAGGTCAGGAAAGAAGGTTAGTTGGCCTGGTTGATCTTTAGCATCGCCTGTCTCTGGTTGAACCATGAAAGAAGTGTCCCATACAGCTCCGGGCTCGGGTTCGGATGGGAGGGCGGCCACGACTTTCTCTTCATCCTGAAAGTGAAAGAGTGTCTGAATCGGATCTCCGTAGCCTTTGCCCGAGACCTCCAAATCGTAGACCCGGCTGGCATAAACCTTGCCAAAATTCGAAAAGAAGGCAACCGTTTCTCTGGTGTTTACCCCGATTACCGCAAGTACCTCGTCACCTTCTTTGAGCATCTGGGTACGGGGATCGTAGGATTTAACCCGCTTGAGCCAGCCATTGCGCGTCACCACCACATAGACATCTTCGTGAACCACAAAATCTTCTTTGTCATAGGTAAGTTGCGGCCCGTCAGCAACCACAGCAGTCAGCCGCTTGTCGCCATAGCTCTTCTTGACAGCAGCGATTTCTTTACGCACTTCTTTCCAAATCTTGGCCCGGCTGGCCAAAATGGTATTTATCTGCTTTAACCGCTTTTCCTTCGCGGCCAACTCTTCCTCTATC
This sequence comes from Deltaproteobacteria bacterium, assembly GCA_020347625.1. Lineage (GTDB taxonomy): Bacteria > Desulfobacterota > Syntrophobacteria > BM002 > BM002 > BM002. The sequence continues at coordinate 353,244 of CP070735.1, read as the reverse complement.
TTACTTATTTCCAACCTTACCAGGGCGTGCAACCGAAGCTCTAGAATGGCTTTCGCCTGTTCGTCGTCTAGGTCGAAACGGACCTTTAAATTGTCGTGCGCCTCCGATCTATCCTCGGCCACCCGAATAATCGCGACCGCAGCGTCCAAATCCACAAAGATTTTCATGAAGCCGCGAAGGATGTGGATTCTCTTTTCCAGGCTAGCTCGCTCGAACTCCAGCTTACCGACGATGACCTCTTTCCGAAAATCAAGAAAGTGATTGAGAATTTCTTTTATGGAAAGCCGTTCTGGCGTGGCCGAGGGGGTCAAGCAAGTGAAATTCAGCGGGAAGTTTATCTCCATGTCAGTGTGTTTAAATATAAAGGTCTCTACCTTTTCAGGATCTACTTTACCGTCTCTTAACTCCAGCACGACACGCACGTTTTCCGCGCTTTCATCCTTTACATCGTTCACCATGGGCAGTTTTTTGGAAAGGATCAAATCGGCGATTTTCTCAACCAGACGCGATTTGTTCACCGAATAAGGTAACGAGGTGATAACCAACTGCTTTCGCCCTCGCTTGAGGGTTTCCACCTCGAATTCACCGCGCACCTTGATGCTGCCTTTGCCGCGGCGGTATATTTCCCTGAGTTCTCCGGGCGAAGAGATAATCTGGCCGCCCGTGGGAAAATCGGGCCCCTTGATCCGAGCCATTATCTCGGCGGTGTCTGCATCTTCGTTGCCGATGAGATTGATGAGAGCATCACATACCTCGGTGAGGTTGTGGGGCGGTATATTCGTGGCCATGCCCACGGCAATCCCGCTGGAGCCGTTTGCAAGCAGATTAGGTATCCGAGACGGCAACACGGCTGGCTCAATAAGCGTGCCATCATAGTTGTCTGTGAAAGCGACGGTCTGTGCCTTGAGATCACCCAGCAATTCGCCGGCAATGGCGGAAAGTTTTGCTTCGGTGTAGCGCATGGCGGCAGCACCGTCGCCATCCACCGAGCCAAAATTTCCCTGCCCGTCTACCAGAGGATATCTCAGGGAAAAGTCCTGCGCCATTCGCACCATGGCATCATAGACGGCGGCATCTCCGTGGGGATGGTATTTACCAATAACCTCCCCCACCACCCTGGCTGACTTCACATGGCGCGCAGCCTGTTTGGCCCCGATGCTTTCCATGGCATAGATGATACGCCGGTGCACAGGCTTGAGACCGTCACGCACATCGGGTAGGGCTCGGGAAACAATGGTGGAAAGCGCGTAGGCTAGATAGCGGGATTCGACTTCCTCATGAAGGACGGTTTTGGAAACCCCCATAGGCAGGTTTTCTCCTTTAGAGCTTACACCACACAACCTCCTTTGATGGCGACTTGTAGCACCTGAGGTCACTGCTGTCAAGAAACAAAACGCCAAAGAATACGGAAATTCAGCAATTTAGAGCTATAAAACAATTCTGCGAACAACGAATTCTTAGGGGCGGGGTTAATCCCCGCCCCAAATGCTACAATTCCGAATCTGAATCCGAAAAGACTCTGAATAGAATCTAAATAGGTTCCCAACCGAGCAGGACACGCCCTGCCCCCCGTTTTTTACCCATTTTTTACCGTATACGTTTTGGGTAAACTTACCCATTTTATGTACGGTAAAAAATGGGTAAAAATATTAAACGGGAGCAGGAATGCTGGTGCTGAGGGTTGAGGCAGGGGCTGTTCGCCGACGGTTCTCGCAAACTTCCAGTTGAATTCTTGCCCTTTTTATTGTCTCATAGTTGGAATTCAAGCCCGGATAGTTCACGAATTGGTGTCGCGAGACCGCGAAACTGGGAACCCGCTTGCGGGACTGAGCGGAGCGCAGCGAGCGCGAATTAGATGGGCGTGCTACCGGATATCCGCAGGGACTTGGATCCGAGGCGTACTTGAACAGTACGTCGCAGGATGAGCTTGTCCTGAGCCTGCCGAAGGAAGACCCGAGGACGCACGGAAGGACGCTCATATCCGCGGTCGGAGCAGCCGATTGGTGAATTATCCGGGATATAGCGGAGGTGACTATGAAAGACTTGCTGGAGTTGTTGGAGGAACTATCTACCTGCCCCGGACCACCGGGAGGGGAAGAGCCGGTAGCCAGTCTAATCAGAAGACATTTAAAGCCAAGATATCAGTTCCAACGTGACGGCCTGGGTTCCCTCATCGCCTTAAAGGAGGGAAGCAGAAAAGAGCCGCGCCTTATGCTCACAGCCCACATGGATGAGGTGGGTTTCATGCTCCAGAGTGTCACAGAGGGTGGATACTTGAGGATTCAACCCTTGGGTGGCTGGATCGCAAGTCAGCTGCCCGGCCAGCGGCTCCACATCCATGGCAGCAAAGGTCCAGTGGAGGGAATCGTCGCTGCCATACCTCCTCATTTTAGAAAGGAGCAAAAAAGCGAACTGAAGGTTGAGGACCTGCTGGTTGACGTGGGTGGAGCTTCGAGAAAGGAAGTTGCCTCCTTAGGTCTACAGCTTGGAGATCTCATTACACCGGTTAGCCACTTTGCCGTTTACAACAAGAAGCTTCTTGCCAACAAGGCCTGGGATGACAGGGTCGGCTGTGCGGTAATGGTCGCTGCTATGAAAAAGTTGAAGAAACACCCGAATATGATCGTTGGTGCTGCCACTGTGCAAGAGGAAGTCGGCTCGAGGGGTGCGGTAACCGCGGTCGAGGTGGCTAAACCACAGGCAGCCATCGTGCTGGAAGGTCCACCGGCAGATGATCTCCCGGGAGTCGCCAAGGACAGTCCCCAGGGCGCCTTGGGCAAAGGCTGCCAGATTCGTCTGTACGACCCTTCCACCATCATCCACCGCCGCTTCTGGGAATGGGTCACAGAACTCGCCCAAACAAAAAAGATCGCGCACCAGTTGGCTGTACGTCAGAGTGGGGCAACCGACGCTCGTGCCATTCATATGGCGCAGGGTGGCATTCCCACAGTGGTACTTGGCGTACCGGTCCGCCACGCCCACAGCCACAGCGGCCTCATTCACATAGAGGACGTTAAAGCGACTCTCGCTCTCACCATAGCGGTCCTGGAAAAGTTGGATAATAAAACACTCAAATCGCTTCTGCCAACGTAGTGGATCGACACGAGACTTTCCCAACTGACAGTCCACAGTTGGCATATTTTCACATCAAGTGTTTTGTGCTGCCAGCTGCCCGCTGACAGTTTTCTCCGCGTCGCCGTATCTCCGCGTCGCCGCGTCGCGACTTTCTGGAGATTGAGGTTTAGTTTTGCCATGGACAATAACTTTGGCCGAATTTATTTCACCGCGGACCTCCCCGGTACCGGCGGTCGTCTGAAAGAACGACCGGAAGATTTCATCGTCGAGGAAGTCCCACTTTACGAATTTTC
>CP070735.1:327409-349776 GCA_020347625.1 Deltaproteobacteria bacterium | reverse complement strand
TGGTGTCCAACTTTGTTGTATTTCATCAAGTTTATTTGGGAAAAGAACACCTTGGAATGTTGGAATGAGGGAATATTGGACCAATGGGTTTAAAGGCATAGAGCAGGTCATTTGTCATTAGTCATTGGTCATTTGGCTGCATGCTGCTAGCTGCAATCTGCCCGCTGTCTTCTATCTCCTGTCTCCTGTCTTCTACCTCCTATCTTCCGAAGAATCTATCTAGCTGATAAAGAGACTTCCTCTCCGCTGCTTAAAACAAGGGAATGTGTTATATTGCCGAGTTGAGGGAGTAGGGAGTGTGAATCTAAGAAGAATTCAAGACATAAGCCTTAAATGGAAGCTGCTGATACCCTTCTTGTTTCTTTCCTTCGTAGGAACCACTTTTCTCATCCTTTTAGGCCTAAACGGTCAGAAAAGGCTAATAGAGAGTCAAGAACAGAAAAAGCTTTTCGATTATTACCAAGCCTTTTCAGACCAGATCGAAGATCGCGAGCGTTCGGCCCTGAGTCTGGCTTACCAGGTGGCCCAGTCGCCGGCTGTGCAGGAGGCATTTGCCCGTAGAGACCGCCGGGCACTTATTGAATTGCTGCTCCCTTCATACCAGGTTCTGAAGCAAGAGTTCGACGTAAAACAATTCCATTTTCACACAATACCAGCAACATCCTTTCTCCGGTTACACCGAATCTATCAGTACGGCGAGGAGATGGTATCTTTTCGCCACACCATTGCCAGGGTGGAAGAGTCGGGGCAGGGGATAGCTGGACTCGAATGGGGTGTCACCGGGTTCGGGGTCAGGGGTGTGGTGCCGGTCTACTACCAAAACAAGCTCATTGGTACCTTTGAGGTCGGCTATTCTGTGGAGCAACCCTTTCTGGAATCCCTCAAACGCAGGTACAACATGAACCTAGCCCTCCTCATTCCGAGCGAAGGGGACGAGGGCTTCAACCGACTGGCAACCACATCAGTAGAAACGCCGCTGATGCCAGGTGGGACTTATAGTAAGGTCTTTAGAGCACAGAGTCCGGCAGTTCTGATCAGTCCTCCTGGTGCAGCCGGTCTGGCGTTTTTTTTGGGCCCTCTCACGGATTTCTCTGGAAAGAGCATAGGTGTGGTGGAAATTAGCGTGGACAGAGCTGCCACACTTGCCAGGTTGGCCAGAAACAGAAACATCATGTTCGCTGTGATGGTTGGGGCCCTAGTCGTTTCATCCGTTCTCATCATTTGGGTAGTGGCGCTGTTTCTCCGACCGGTTCACGGCATCGTTAAGGTGGCGCGGGAGATAGCAGGTGGTAAAAGGGATCAGCAGATTCCCGTTCAGGTGCACGACGAAATTGGTACCCTGGCGGACTCGCTCAATGACATGCTCGACTCGCTCAACCGGGCACGGCAAGAAGTCCAGCAATACTGCGATACCCTCGAAGAAAGGGTAAAGATGAGGACGCATGAGCTGGCTGAAGAGAAGGAAAAATATGAGACGCTGGTGGAACATGCACCAATAATTGTCTATCGAATCGAGCCCGATGGAACCATCGTTTTTGTCAACCAATTTGTGGAGGAAATTCTCGGGTACACGCCCATTGAGGTGACCGGAGATCGTGACTTCTGGACCAAGACGGTACATCCAGAGGATCGAAAAAAAGTTACAGAACAATTTACGGCCTGCCTCGCAGAAGGTGGGCAGTTTATGATGGAATACCGTGGCACTCACAAAAGCGGTCTCGAATTATTCCTGCTAAATCACGCGATTCCGTTACTCGACGATGAGGGCAGGGTGCAAGCTGTGGATGGTATTATCGTAGATGTCAGTGAACGCAAGCGACTCCAGGAGAAAATCATCCAAACAGAGGAACTTAAGACTCTGAGCAACATCTCAGCGAGGCTGGCACACGAAATTCGAAACCCGCTAACTTCAGCCGGCGGCTTTGCTCGACGGTTGCTCAAAGAGATGGATCAGAACGACTCTCACAGGCGTAAAGTCGAAATTGTCGTCCAAGAGATGGGCAGGTTGGAGCAAATCCTCAAGATGATTCTGTCCTACATTCGCCCCATTTCCCTCGAATTTGCAGAAGTGGACCTGAACGATCTTCTTCGTGAGGCGGTCAGTGGCGCTGAGGAGAAAATTGACAGACTGGGGATCAAGCTCGACCTGGAATTGGACGAAAGGCTTCCTTACATTCATGCCGACCGCAGCCAGTTGTGCAACGCCCTGGAAACTATTCTAAAGAACGCTTGCCGCCACATGCCCGATAAATCCAGGCTCCGAGTTGTCACCACATACGATGGAGCGGCGGTGATTCGGCTCTTCTATCCAGCGCTTCATTTGGCTGACGACGACATGGAACACTTCTTCTACCCATTCGTAGCCGAGCAGCTGGATGAGGCTGATTTGGAGATGCCGCTAACCAAGGTGGTGATTCACAGACATGGGGGAATTATCAACATTGAGCGGGATGAAGAAGATAAGATTGTAATTAGCATCATTTTTGAGCCGATAGAACGAAGGGGCGAAAGTATAGCCGGTCGGGAGATTTAAACCTGACAATTGGGGGTTGTTCAATTGATATATAAGACATCACCGCATGGAGAACAAAGACATGTCATCGTCGACCAGAAATCGTCTGGAACGGAGATGGGAGTCACTCCTAATTTAGCCGATGATCAATTCAAAATTGAGCTGCTCATGGCGAAGGATTGCCCAATCCGAACGAGTTGCGTTCGTCTAGAGGAGGGAGTGAATTCGATTTGTAATCATTTGGGATCATTTCCATCGACCAAGGACGGCAACGGGGATTTCAACCAAGTTGCTTGTCAATATGGTGATGAGCCAAAGACCCGCAGGGTTAACGAATTATGGGTATACGGCTGCCCTCTAGGAAAAAACTGTGCTAAGTGCAATGACCTTCAAAGCATAAACTTGCCTTCATCAGCCAAACCAGACAAATCCCACGTTTATGTCACCTGTAGAACCAGGCACAGAAAGAGTAACTGAGTTGATTCCACAAGTACCCTTCACCCGCTCCTTCGAATCCAGTATGCCCGACTCCTCTCCGCATGGCCGGCTTTTGGATGGGGCGTTGTCAGTACCGTCGGTTGTAGTGCGAAGCCACTTTTTCCAGCTCTGGATTTTCCAGTAACCTGGTAACCACTCGAATGGTGTTTAAATGAACCTCCACCGTGTCCGCAGTATTTCTGGCGTAGCCCCCCCCTAAAACAATTGCGGTTGGAATCTTCAGCTTGTTGCATAGCCCCAGGATATAAGCATCGCGGGCCATGAGCCCTTCTTTGCTGAGGAGAAAGCCGCCCAATCGATCTTCAGCAAAGGGGTCGGCACCGGCCAGGTAAATAATTAGATCGGGACGGTGGTCCTTTATCAACTCCTGTAAGACCTTGAGTTTCTCCAAGTAAGTACCATCATCCACCTTCAGGTTGCTGTCGAGGCTGATGTCGTAGTCTCCTATTGCCTTTGGATGAGGATACAGGTCTTCCTGATGAATACTGAAGGTGAAGACCGAGTCGTCTTTGGCGAAAATGGCGGCTGTGCCGTTTCCCTGGTGCACATCACAATCTATTACCATGGCCCGGTCAATTGCCCGTTGCATCTGAAGCTTACGAATGGCCACCGCCATGTCGTTCAGGTGGCAAAAACCCGCCTCGCGACAGGGAAAAGCATGATGAAAGCCGCCGCAAAGGTTCATCCCCAGACCCTGCTCCAGAGCTATCTTGCAGGCCAGGTAGGTGCCGCCGCAAGCAGTTTTTAGCTTTTTCAAAGAATTGATAGTGATAGGATTTTCACCGTTGAGCAGGCCCAAGCGGGTAATTCCCAGAAAATACAGACGGTACAGGTAGCCACGACCGTGAACCAGACAGAGGTCACTGTCATCCAGGGAATTGGGCTGGATGAAATCATCTACTGTTAAGATGTTCTCTTCAACGGCACGGTCGTGAAGGAGACCGTATTTCCTTACCGGGAAAATGTGCAACCAGAAACGGACTCGATACCTGGAACTCCAGACAAAATTGGCTTTGGAAGGGTCTTCACGGGGGCTTGCTCTGACCGAGATCGGCGTGGTAGGAAGGTCAAACTTGGGAGGTGGCCAAAAGCGGCTTGCAATCGAGCAGGCCACAAAAACAAGCAGAAAGGAGCCCACCCAGAGACGGTACCTCCCGCCTACCTCGAACAAAAAAAGCATGGACACGACGAAAAGGATGATTTCGAGGAGCGAAATGGGCAGGCTCACCGGGCCTGGAAGATAGTGGCTTTCCATAATCTGGCGAAAGGCCTGTCAGGCAGCCACTCAACGCGAGAGTATTACATCCCCCATCCGTGGCTTCTTGGCGACTGTATCCAGACGCTTTACTTCGATATAGTGGCGAACCAGCGGAAGAGACAGGGCTTCTGCTGGGACCTCTACGGTTTCATTGGGTTTGATCTCTAATGGCTCGTCCGTCACGTGCTCCAAAATGATCTTTGTCCGAGAAATGTTCCTGATCAGCGGCATATTCGCTCCCTTGCAGTTAGACGAGATGTTGCATTCATCTCATAAACTATCCTGGCTGTTGGCATCATAACAGCAGCTTTACGAGAAAGCCATATTTAAAAGTCTCTAGAGGGAAAATGGGCAAAAACCGTAAGATAAGAAGATCTCTCGATGGGTCTTGAATCAAGAAAGAATGGGCGTCAGATGGTTCAATTTTTGATGCCGGTTATTTCTCCAACGCTTCTGCGTAGGTCCAATATGAGTCAAAACTTCCAATATCTTGCACCTGAACCAATTTAGAGTTTGGCTTTCCTCCCAAAAGCCGCACCTGCTGCCCCTCAATTGTCTCCCAAACCAAGCCCTGATGCTTCAATTCTTGGACAGCCTCAAAGTTATTCCCTTGGCTAAGCGCGGCAAATTTCTTGAACGCAGACATGGTCGCTGCGGCTGGAAATCCGCCAACCAAAGTATACTCTATTGCACCAGAATCCTCTTTCGGACTGCTGGTGCGCAACCAGTCAGGCAAATGGTCAGTCACATCACTCCCTTGTTGCCACCACAAAAATGCAGTCAGCCCCAGAGCTACCACTATCAGCCACTTCGGCACTTTCATTATTTTATCCTTACGACTCCCCGTCCAAGTTTTGCTTGCTAAAGATCCGGCAAAATGAATTACGTCTATCGTCTCAGAAACGTTAAGGTTGCAAAGTTCAAGCCAGCCTTCACCGAAGAGAGTTTTGCGTTACAGCAAGCGTTTGCCAACCGAGTCCTGGACACAGTAAAGAATCAAGGCCCACAGGACCTGGCTTTGAGTTGTCCCCCCAGTGGGCTTTAGGCGTCTTTCCTTGGCACGGGAGTCAGCTGGAGGGATGGTGAGACAGACGGTGAGAGTATTTTGTGCACAGTTTGATGGGCATCATATTTGCATTCTATATGCTCGCTTGAGCTTGAACATCATTTTCAGCCGCAGAGAGTCCCATGTCCGAGAACCACAGAGAAAGTTTTTCAAAAAGCGTTTCCCGCCAGATACGTCGCTCGCGTAGACCCGTCACCATTTTGTTCACGGATGTGGAGAACTCAACGGGTCATTGGGACGAGTGTGGAGACCTCGACGGTCGCCTGATGATAGACCTGCACAATCGCCTTATCTCTCCGGTGGTCAAGCGGTACCGGGGCAGGATAATCAAACATATTGGCGACTCCATCATGGCGTCATTCAAGTCCCCCAGGAACGCTTTGAGGGCTTCCATAGGAATCCAGCAGATCTTGGAGAAGCGGCGGGAAGAGGACAAGTTCTTTCAGTTGAGGGTTCGCATTGGTATTCATACAGGTAAGGCCCTTGTGGAAGACAGCGATATATACGGGGATGCGGTGAATGTGGCGGCGCGGGTGCAGGATCTTGCCAAGGGAAATGAGATCTACCTCTCAGCTGCCACGGCGTCAGTGGTTAAGAAAGAAGCCTTCACTCTGGAAAAGGCAGGCAGCTTCATTCCCAAGGGGAAGCAGGAGGAGGTCACCCTTTATAGATGCCAGTGGCAGAAGTACCCCAGTCTGATCAGTGGCATCAAACAGAATGTTTTTATGCAGACGGTGAAACGGCAGAAGTTTGAATTCTCGATCTACTCCCTCGCTAGCATCGCTATACTCTATTTCCTATTCGTCAAGTACCTGCGCTACCTCCTGGCCGACAAAGAATTGTTGGCCTTGCTCACCTTGAAACTCCAGCTCATCCTGGACGCACGCATTGCCATCCCGGGTGTGCTCGGTTTCCTGGCGCTTGCGGGAGTGTTTCTGGCCATCCGGACAAGAACTATCCCTCATTTATCCCTCAGTGTTTTAAAGGGTGGCTTCGGCTTTGCCATCGGATTCCTGCTATTCTTCGTGTCAGCACATTACTTGCACCACATTCTTGGTCCAGACTGGAATAAGACGGTACATGAGTCGAGTCATCTCTTTGTGGAAGTGCTTGAAAAAAATGTGGGCTTGCACCGTAAGCCAGCCGAAACCTCACCGGTGATCCTCAAGGTACCTGAGGGCACGGTTCTGCTGCTTGCTGACGTTGCCAAACGGCGGAAGATCACGTGGAACAAGGTTTTGGTGGGCAAAGGCGAATATGCTTGGATTCCTCGTGTGGTTCCAGCAAAGATCGGCGTGCCGAGAAAACGGCTCAGCATCGCAAACAAATTCTATTTGAGGTACCGAGACCTCGGTGCGCTGATTGCTGGCGTAATTGGATTCTTCTGGGGTGTTATAAATTTCCGAATTCGGCCAACATGAGAACTCGGAAACGTCCATAAATTCTTAATTTTTGCCTTGAGCTCGTTGGTTGAATCTCAATAATTGGCAGATACACTTCCAATCTGTTCCAGCGCAACCACCTTCGTGCCCTTGGAATCTACCTTGAGACATTTGCCACTCAAAATTCCACCTGGTTCTACAGATAAAGTTCCATATGAAATACTTCCCGTCAATTCACCTGTCTGATTTATGGCGAGATGCTCGCTTACTTCCACTTCACTCTCCACAATGCCACTTAGGGTTGCGTTGCGAGCTTTGATTCTACCTTTGATTTTGCTGCCCTTGCTAGCAAACAGCGTGTCACACCTGATAGTTCCTTCCACCGTACCGTTTATCACCAGTTCGCCATTTACCTCAATTCTACCTTCAACCCTACATGTCTCTCCAATAAATGTGTAACTGCTTTTAGACCCAGATTCCTTTATTTTGTGTATGCCTAAAAAACCCATTTTTCCACCCCCTCTCTAAAATCTGACGTTGCTCTATCGCTTTTGTGTGCCGCTGTATTCTTGACCCAGCAAAAAAAGTGCCAATAAACGAGGATCTGGCAGTCGAACCACTCCGAGAAAGAAAATTCGCAAGCGGTTTAGCTCACCAAAAAAATCGGGGAACTACTGACGTACATTGTTGACCGCAAACCGCTTAGCGACTATGCTGAGTCCTGGTCACTCTGGAAAAAACTACGCCCATCTGCAAAAGAATGAACGCTATCGAGTGGTTACTCAATTTTCTGGAGGAGGGGAGGAGAGAATGCGCGGAGGATTTAGGATTCTGAAAAAGAATCTGAAGCAGGCCGGTTGGCAGGTTGTAGGAGACAGCAAGGCGGGAGATGACGGTTACCAATTGGTGCTAAAAAACTCCGGAGGCAATGAAATGACCATCCAGGCCTCGACAAGAGCCCGAGCTTTCAGACGAGCTGAACGTGAACTGCTGTCAAGAGGTGAGCCCAAGGAAGGGTAGGCCGGAGATGGTCAAATTACGACGTAATCTCTGCTTAGACCGACGGGCATGCGTGTCTCATGAAAACATATCAACGGTTCTTGACGCCAGATTTCCGACCCGTCAACGAAGCAACCGACGATCTTCCTCATCTATTGAAATAAAACTGATACCAGTTCCAAAAAGCCCAGCCCCAATTTTCTCAGAATATACCACCTCTCCCTTGGCGGCAATTATCCGGTCTTCCACTGCTATTTCCAATTCCAGCTTCGTCCCTATGTCAAGCTGTCGATGCGTTTCTATCTTTGCCCCACCCTTGCTGACGTCGAGGGTTCGCCCGATGGAGATAATGTATACTTGCCGCTTGCCCTTCTTGGGGATGTAGGAAGTCAGGTAAAGAGAGCGAATGCGGGGGCTTTCCCGCTTTTCCCTCACACTCTCCAAATGAGCCTCTGCCTCTTTCGCTTCAAAGTGCATCGACTCCAACGTCTTCACATGTTCATCCCATAGCCTGGTCGGATCCACTATAGAGGATTTCATAGGAATTTTCTCCATGCTGACACCGAAAGAACACCCTTTGGGCCAAGGCTACTACAAATCAGGGGGTGAGGTCAAAGATCTAGTGCATGATTCATATGAGCAAAACAGATAAAAGAATGTAAAGATTGCGGTGAAATTGATTTTCAGTAAATCTCTATTTCGCGATTAACCACAGCCTTATCATAGGCTGCCAGGACATCCCTTTTACTCACTGTCCCGATTACCTTCCGGTTGTCACTCTCTGCCACCACCGGGAGTTGAGAAATTCCTCGGCCCCCCATTTCCCGCAAGGCCAATTGAATATTGTCGAATGGGCGTATGGTAACAACGTCGGTGGTGGCCACATCTCTGGCAATGATCAACCGTTTCACCGTTTCTTCCTGTAATACTGGGCGGATATCGCGAAAAGATATGATACCTGTTAATGCGCCTGTATCATCGATCACGTGCAGATAGGAAACGTCTTTGTTTTTTAGGGTATTGATGACATCAACCAGCTGCATCTGTTCTGGAATAGTCACCACCTGATCGTTCATGATGTCCCTGACTTTGAGGGCTTGCAGGATGCTCTGTTCCCAGCCGTACGCAATGTCTACGCCCCGGCGTGACAGTTTGATGGTGTAAATGGAGCCACGCTTCAAAGAGGTGGTAATGATCGTGCTCACAATACAGGAAATCATAAGGGGCAAGATGATCTTATAGCTGCCAGTCAATTCGAAAATAATAAGTATGGCAGTGATGGGTGCATGGGTGGTTCCCGCTACCAGAGCACCCATACCCACCAAGGCGTAAGCGCCGGAACTGGCGGTGATTAGCGGGAAGAGTCCGTGAACAATGTAGCCAAAAGAACCACCGGCCATGGCGCCGATAAACAATGACGGGGCGAAAATTCCGCCAGATTCACCGCTGCCAAGGGTAATGGAAGTGGCGACAATCTTTACGAAGATTAGAGTAAAAAGGAGGAGCAGCGGCAGTTGATTCTCGAGCGACAGGTTGATTGACCCGTAGCCCACCCCGAATACGTGAGGCCACCTCCAGAGAATGCAACCAAGGAAGAGGCCGCCCAGGGCCGGCTTGAGGTACTCGGGAATCTTCAGTGCTTCAAATAGATCTTCGCACTTATACAAGCTGCTGATGAATAGCAGGGCGGCGAAGCCCGCAGCAATGCCGAGAAGAGGATAGAACAGGAACTCCCATAAGGAAACCACCTTGTAGGAAGGGATAATAAACGCTGGAAAATCACCCAGGTAGTATCGAGAAATAGTCGTGGCAGTTACCGAGGAAAGCACCACGGGGGAAAACGTGGTCAAGCCGAAGTCGCCCAGCAGTACCTCTACGGCAAAAAGAACTCCCGCAATGGGGGCATTGAACGTCGCGGCAATTCCGGCAGCCGCACCGCAGCCGACGAGGGTTCTTTGCCGAAAGTGGGGAACCTTGAGGATTTGAGCCAGAGTAGATCCTATAGATGAACCAATCTGGACAATGGGGCCCTCACGACCCACCGAACCCCCAGAACCAATAGAAATGCCCGAGGCAAGGATTTTAATGAGGGCAACGCGCGGACGAATGCGTCCACCCCTGAGGGCCACAGCCTCCATGACCTCGGGGACACCGTGTCCTTTAGCTTCGCGAGCGCCAAAGTAGATAATTGGCCCAACAAGCAGACCGCCTAGCGCTGGGAGAGCGATTATGAGGTAGGTCGGTAGAGTGTCAGCAAAAGCCAAAATATCTCGTGCGTCCTGATAAAAACAGTACTGGGTAAACTTGATGGCAAATCGAAAGAGAAGGGCACCATAGGCTGCGAGAATACCGATGAGGATAGCGAGCAGTGACAGATAAACGTGATAGTGTAGACGCCATTTGCCAAGGACACGAGAAATTATCTCCCAGGCTTTCCTTACCATAACGATATTATACCAGACAGTCCTAGAGAACTTGAAATGAGGCGCTGCTGAAGCAGGCAGCAGACAGAAAACACTAGGCACTAGGCACCAAAAAAGTGACGCGGCGAGACGGAGACGCGGAGACTTGGGATTGCGGATTTCGGATTGTGAATTGCAGAATTGATTTTTTTGCTGCCAGCTGCTTGCTGTCGGCTGCCCGTTGATTAAAACTGGCTAAATAGACTAAACAGGTTTAACCGCTTTCAATGGTCGCTTGTTTCCAGTTCCTTCAAGACTTCGTTAACGATTTGCTCCGGGTTGACAAGAAATGCCAGGAGGAAAAATCCTAATAAGCCCAGAAAAGTGAACACGACGCCCCAGTCTTCGGACAGGGCCCAGGCCAGCCCGCCACCTATAATTGCGAATATGCCGGAAATAATGACTATCGAGATTTTTCGCCAAAATTCCATATGATCACCCCCTTCTTTCTTTTGAGACCGATCTCGGTTCTCTTCTTTAGAATACCATGATTGCTGCCTTGGTAGAGCCGAAGATAAAAGACGGAGACGTGGAGGTGTGGTATGGCGGATTTGGGATTGCGTATTGCGGATTTAGGTGGGCATAGAGCGCAGAGCATAGGGCAAAGAGTCGATTGTAGACTGAGGATTGAGGAATTAAAAGATTGGGGATGTGAGAATTCACATTGTAACCAAAATGTAACCGCAAATGGTGGTTTTTCGTATATACAGTATCATCATATCTTATGGTAACATACCACAATAACAAAGGTTTTACATGGCCTCGAAGGCTTACTACTTAGAAAAGTCCGTCAAAGGAGGTAGACACGATGGAGCGAACAAACAAGACCTCGGCTGAAGAGCTAAGCTTTGTGCGGAAGTACTGTTTTGCGCGAACATACCCCGCAAGCGAGGAACGCTGCCGTTATGCGAAAGTGAAGATACTCGCCAAACCCTCCAAAGCCTCCGCAGGTAAAGGCAACCCTGAAGAGATTGATGGGATCTTTCTCTGTCGTTACCCAGATGAAAAGATGCCCACGCACAAGGCACAGCTTACTTCTGAATTGGCCCAGTGTCCCAGCACAGAGAGAAGAGAAATGATTGATGCGCTCTATTCGAGAAACGTCTGACCTTTTTTGCTCCTCATTTACGCCTTTATAAAAAATAGGTCATTCACTATGAAAAGAAGACTGCGGAGTTCCGGCTTCGCTTTTTTGGCACCTTGTTTGCAGTAATTAAACGGTAAGATGAGCAAATGCTCATCGCCAACATACCTTCTGAGAGCCCCCCATCGGCCTGGTGTCGGTGGGGGTAGCTTTTTTTAGAAGCCCTATTTCATTGGTATTTAAACAAAAGCGAGGTGGTTCAAAGTACCTGTTCTCTGTTCCAATTGTTAGCAAGTACATCGTTTGCTTGCGAGTGCCATTTTCGCAACTATCGAAGTGTGGTATGGACAACACCAGTGGCCCCGGCCCTTATCGGTTCACCACGCAGACCAACCTACATGCAACACCAGCCGATGGGGACTTCATTTACCATCCTGTCACTTTTCTCCCGCCCGCCGCAACTGGCGGATTATCGGCATATAGTTTGCATGAAAAAAGCGCAAAGGGTCCATTCCATTACGAGGATTATATGGATTTCTTATCTACAGCCGAACTTGCCATTCCAGTGTATCAGCTGATGCTGCTCCTGTTGATAAGTACGTTATCGCTCCTTGCGGGGAGAACAAAATTGGCGCTAATCGTAAATTACCTTTTTACAATGTATTGGGGCTTTGTCTTCAACAGAAACATCCTGCTAGGGCATGAATTTGAATATTGGTACCTAATATATTTCGGCTTCGGCTCCAGTATTGCCATCCTGGCATCTGTAGGATTTCTCATCCACGAAAAGTGATTTATATCTAACCGTTTTACAGCGTGCAGCAAAAGGCGCGAGTCAAATTGGGTTCATTTCTAAATTTAAACCTTCAGTACCAAGCGGCTTGTCAGATGCATCTCACCAATGTACCCTTTGGGCCTCGCCGGTTTTGCTAAGCGGGGCTTTTTTTCTTGCCATCTTTCCCTTCGATTTAGTAAGCTAAACTCAGTTAAAGGTCTTATCAGAAAACACCGGGAAGAATCCGCCGGGGAATTGATGAGGCGGTGGCAAAGAAAACGAAAAAGACAGTTCCATTTGAACACCCTAAGCAGTGTCCCTGGGGCCATAAGCATCTCTCTTGGGAACCAGGCGAAGAACAAACCTACTGTTGGGATTGCAACAGGTACTATCCAGCCTCTGAATGTTTCCCCCAGCCAGAAGGCATGATCTGGAGAGAAGAAGAGTCTCCCGACTGAGTTTAGGAATATGCCCTTCAAAGAAAAACGCGAATATTCCAGAATGCAGGTAGTCTGGCCGGCTAGTATAGACACCTCTCAGGGACCAATAGAGGGAGAGGTAACAAATATAAGTTTGGGTGGCGCCTTAATTCAACTGGAGGAACTGCCTGATGTGGGTGGAGCCCTCGACTTAAGCATGCAGATACCTGAACACCACTACGCTGTATTTGTCTCTGCAGAGCCAGTTCGATTTGATGTTTATCCAAGTGATGACGCTCCCTTTTCCTATGGTTTGGGTGTTCGCCTCAGAGACCTTTCCGAAGACGATTTCGAATTTCTTTCCACCAACGTCTTGCGTTAGCCCGAATAAGCGAATAATAGTTAGAAAAACTGACCCTAACAGTCCAGTTGTGGTTTATCACTGTTAGGGCTATATCACGCCTCCTTTACTGTCCCAATCCAACTAGAAAGGGTGGTTTTTCTTGACATGGCACTGCCGGGGGCCTAATCTATAACCAGTTCAAAATCTCTGCTTTCTGTACATCTTCTCGACCGAATATTCGTTGTGCTTCACTCTGCCTGCTGATTTCTTGGTGCTCTAAGCGCAATCTTCATTCAGAAGAACTCAGAGGGAGAAATTACTCAAAAACTTTCCAGATGATATGAAGCATCAAAATAGAGAAAGGTCCGCTGAGGCGAGAAGAGCGTGATGTAATGATAGGAGAACCGTATGGAAAAGAAAGAGACGTATAAACTTGTGGTCACTAGGAGAGAAGCCTTCGAGATTGACGATGAGCCTGACCACAACATGATGGTAGTTGAAATGGAGGGGGAGCCCATTGATTACCAAGTGGGTGTGGCCGGCGAATTCGTCTCGCGCCGCAGTGTAACAATCCATGACCGGGTCAGGGGCTGGGGTCTCATGGAAGGCTATGTTATGGCCAACTTCAAGAATGGGTCAGTATACAGCCGTTTCAAGGGTAGTCGGGACGGACTCAGAAAAGTCACCGAGGGCACCTGGAAGACCTACCTTGGCACGGGGAATCTGGCCGGTACCAAAGGAGAAGGTACATTCAAGCTAGAACGAGCGGACAAGGCGGACGAGTTCATTCTTCACATTGAGGGTGATTATGAGGCCGCGTGATTTAAATGACCTCTGGCCATCCGTCAGACCACTCTCAACAAGGAGGAAAAAGGATTGACCCCGTGGGTCGGGAGAGATCTATTCAGCACGAATAATCGAAAGATCAAGAACTGACGTAAGCGCCAACAAATCTTGAACTGATGATAATGAGCAAGAACGTTGTTTCAGACTATGCCTATTATGGGTAAATCGATTACTGTCCAGTGATGAAAGGGGGTTCGGAACCGAGATTTGCTCCGCTTATCTTCTGCATCCCATTCGAGTAGAAACTTCCTCTTGTAATCAAATCCCTGACATTTGCATTTTCCTACCCGCCAGCCAATTCTTCAGCATTAAGATACCATCTTTAAAAGCAGGGAGTATTGGAAAAATGGCCAACCCAAAACATTTGTCCAAGTTCAAGCAAGGTGTGGAAATTTGGAATAAGTGGAGAGATGAACGTCCCAATATACGCCCAGACCTCAGTGGGGCGCACCTTTCTGAAATGGAACTCAGGGGTGCGGTACTCTGGGGCGCCAACCTAGAAAGAGCGGACTTTGTGGCAGCCAATTTGGAGATGGCGAACCTCGGAGAAGCCAACTTGGAAAGAGCGTTTCTTGCAGATGCAAACTTGGAGTGGGCAATCCTGTGCAGAGCCAACCTAAAAAGGACAGCTCTTTGGGGCGCCAACCTGGAGCGGGCGGACCTGATGGGCGCTGACCTCAATAGCGCGTTCCTAGGTGAAGCTAACTTGAGGAGAGCCAATTTCTTGGGAGCCAGCCTTAAGAAAGCAGACTTTCGCGGCGCAAATCTAAAGCGAGCAGAGAATCTGTCTGTTCAACAGATTTCCAGAGTCAAAACACTGTATAGAGCTCAAATAGACCCATCGCTCATGGAAATTATAGTGAAGGATTATCCTCATCTCCTCATCGAACCAGAGGAGCACCCATAACTTTTGTGCCTTCAGGGTAGCCGGTAACTCGGTAAACGGTCGCCTGTCTCCGTGATAAAACCCCATGGCATATTTCCTGCACAGACAAATGGATGCAACCATCATGGGGGGAGGCGCAAGATGTTCAACAAGGAAAATCGCGCAAATCCGAGAGCCGAGCTTAAATGGCCTGTTTTTGCACTAACTGCTAAGGGCCCAATACTGGGAGAAACAAAGAACGTCAGCACTGGCGGAGCTTATGTCTGTTGCCCGGAACCGCTGCGACTAAACGAAGTCGTCGATCTGGCCATAAATTCTCCAGAGAAGTCCCTAAATGTCAAAGCTGAAGTCGTTTGGTCGAACATCTACGGTCCTGACGATAAAATCAATCCTCGTGGTATGGGGGTTCGCTTTCTGGATATCTCCAACGAAGACCGAAAATTCATCGCTCAGGTGGTAAATGAACACTGCCCGCCCGAAGAAGTAGATCTTGCGGAGCTAGAGACTATAGCACTAGAAGTGATTGATAACTAGATGGGGAGGTATGGGGCATAGGGCATCCGCCGTCGTTACGCCAAGGCGTAACTATGGCGGACAAGTAGGGCAAAGAGCATAGAGCATGGAGCATAGGGCAAATTCAAAAATGTTTCGCTTTATGCTTTCCCAATTCCGAAATCCTAAATCCGAAATCTGCAACCCCTCAGTCAGTCCGTCAAACTAAACGGCTGGTTAGGTCCGAACTTTATGGTGCGGCCCCCTCTATATAAGGTTACCATTCCTCGCCCATAGACGTGCCAGCGGCCACCTGGTGCGTCGTTCAGCATACCGGTCTGTTCATCGATGCCGATAAGGATTGCTGAGGGCAGTTCCTGTAGCAGCCGGCCAGCCCAACTCTGTCCGAAGGTGTCATGGTGAGGCAAAATACAGGTTCCGGGCACAAACCCCAGCCCCTTGTGTATTTCATCTTCAAATGGATCATAGTAGTGTTCACACAGCACCATGGCACCAGCGCTGCTACCGCCAAGGACAGCCCCTGAGTCATGGGCTGTCAACATCGCCTGCCAGCTGGGGCTCCCCGTCAACGTTTGTTCCAGGTAATGGGGAAAACCGCCCAACATGTAAATCAACTGAGACCGGCGCAGAATATCAACCAGACTCGAATCGCTTGCAGATTTTCTGTCGATGAGAGGTAGGGAGGTAACGTTGGTTGCGCCCAGAGATTCAAACCAGTTGACACCGTTTTGCCCGGCTCGTCGATGGTTGTTGTCCGGTGCTGCTGCCGCCGGGATGATCTTCAGAATAGCATCGGATCCTCCTGCCAGTTCAAGTGCTCGACGATCCGGAACTTCCATGTGTCCACCGAATTCGGCACCGCCCGCCAGCAAGATATAACCCATAGGCTTTCCTTATTCAGCGGTCAGCCGACAGCTGGCAGCTGGCAGAAAAAAAACAATTCTGCAATTCACAATCCGAAATTAGAAATCCCAAATCTGCGATCTGCAATCTACAATCCGCAATCTACGCGCTGCCTGCTAGTTCTTCAGAGTCTGACTTCCACTTTGCCGTTCAAATATATCTTCACATCTCGAATAGGGATTTCTCTCCGATGAAAAATACCCGCGGCCAATGCGGATTCGGCCTCCGTTTCGGTGAAGACTTCGTAGAAGTGTTCAACACCGCCGGCACCGCTGGACGCGATAACCGGAATGGAAACGGCCTTGCTGACCGCATCGATCAGTTCAATGTCAAACCCCAGGTTGGTTCCGTCTCTGTCAATACAATTCAACAGGATTTCGCCTGCTCCCAACTTTTCGCAGACCTGTGCCAGGGTGATCGCGTCCAGGTTCCTGCCTTCCCGGCCTCCCTTGACAGTACACTGATACCAGCAATATCGTTCGCCGTTGGGACCCGGTATGGCGGTTTCGATCACCTGATGTTCAACCCCTTCAGGTGACTGTACATAAACTCTTCTCGGATCAATCGAGATGACCACCGCCTGGTTACCATAGACACGGGATATCTCCTCTATGGAACTCTGGCCGGTCTTCCGGCCGCTCTTCAGACATTCTTCGACAATCAGTACCGCATCGGTGCCTATGGAAACCTTGTCCGCCCCGGACCTGAAATATTCGGCGGCCACCTCGAGTGCCTTGTAATTTCGACCATCCTTGTCCGTATAGTCCCTGATCCCGCCACCTATGGTGAGAGGCACGAAGACATTCTTCGAGGTCTGCCTGAGCACTTCCAGCATCGGCATGTCTTCAAGGGGAAAATCCCTGAAGCCCGTAATGTTGAGGAAGGTTATCTCGTCAGCACCCTCCTTGTAATACCTGCGCGCCAGTTCAACCGGTTTACCCAGATTTCTGACGGCCCCGTTTTCACGGACGTCGTACTGATCCCCCTTGGTCACCACCAGATCCCCCTGATCGTTGGAGCGGACGTCCAGGCAGGCGATGATCCGTTTGGCGAGCCTGGTGGGCTCAGACCGAAAAACAGGTCTGGTCTTTTCAACGCTGGTTTCCAGAAAATTCTTCAGAATTTGGAGTCCGGCGCTGCCGCTCTTCTCTGGGTGGAACTGGGTGGCTATGATGTTGCCTTTCTGTATGGAACTGACAAATTCATAGCCGTAGTCGGTTGTCGTCAGGACGGCCTCTTTATCCTCGGAAACCACATGGTAGGAGTGGACAAAGTAGAACTTTTCGTCGCCGCTAAGTCCTTTGAATATCACTGATGGCTGCTTGATGTTCAGGCCGTTCCAGCCGATGTGTGGAACTGAAAGGTCAATGGCAAACCTTTTCACCGAACCTGGAATGATGCCCAAACCTTTGACACCAGGAGCCTCCTCACTGTATTCAAACAAAGCCTGCAATCCCAGGCAAATTCCCAGAAACGGACGATCCGAGCGGAGATACGCTTTCAAGGGTTCAACATAATCCTTTTGATGTAGAATATTCATCATACTGCCGAAAGCTCCAACTCCGGGAAAAACCAGCTTTTCGGCAGACAGGATGTCCTCGGCCGTCGTTACAACCTTGACCCTTTCACCCAGGCTTTCGATTCCGTTGATGACGCTTCTCACATTGCCAGCGCCGTAATCCAGAAAAGTTATCATTTTCTGTCCTATTTACCTTTCTAAATAAATAATTTGGTGATGGAGTTTCTTATAACACTATTACGATTAAGACAAGCCTCTGTATGCGGGACTGGGCACTAGGCACGAGTTGGAGTCAACTTCTAGCCTTTTAAAACAATCCCATTACGAGCCCCTGAATTGGATGCCAGCTGTCATGGGAATGCTTGTCTTTTGTACTTCCTGAGCGCAGCGAGAGAGAGCAGTGGAAAAACATGTCTTGCACAGGAGAACATCTTCATCCTCACTGTTCTTGACAAAGACGGTTAGCACCATATCTTTCCACTCTACCTCCCTCTTGATGCTTATCCTTGCGTAGAGCAAATCCGTCTGAAAAACGTCTTCGGTAATTTCAAAATTGCTCTTGCAGAGGTAACACTCTCTCATAAATTTCCCTCTGGATCGGGTTCTTTGTCCCATTCTCAATCAACCCAGTCTGTTCAAAAAAATCACCTCATTTAGTTGTTTCTTTGCGGGCGATGGCCTTTCATCCGAGTATCCAGCCGCGATCAAGGCAATCAGGGTGTACGGCTCCGGGACGTTCAAAAGTTCCCTGATGGAGTGCACGTAGTCTTTTTTGTGACCGGCCACCCAGCAACTGCCGATCCCATGCGCGGTGCAAGCCAGGAGGATGTTCTCCGTGGCAGCACATCCATCCTCCAGAAAATACTTCCTGGTAGAGTCAGCAAAAACGGCAAAGCACACCGCGCAGTCTTTGATGAACTTTCCATGGTCGGTGATCTCGGCAATCTGGCGTTTCAGGTCCGAGTCCGTCACCGCGCCAAAAAGCCAGGGTTGAATATTGATCGCAGTAGGGGCCAATCGTGCGCAATCCAATATGTCCTTGATGATTTCCTCAGGGACCGGTTTGGGCTTGAACTTTCGGATACTCCTTCGCTGCTTGATTACTCCAGTGAGTTCATTCATGAAAATCCTCCTGAAAAGAAATGCAAAACGGTTATTCTTTGCCAGGTGTTGGAATTACGTTTGACACAGGTTACCAGGTCTGTCAAGAATGACGCATTGGAGTGGCGGACATTTCCATTTCCAGGTTGGGCAACAGTAAAGAAAAGGTACAAGGCACAGGGCTCAAGGTACAAGGCGTATGTATGCCGGCAGCAGAAGGAAGTAGGACCCCAGAGGGCAGAAGGGAAGACAAATGACAGCTGGCAGCCAAATGACCAATGACAAATGACCTGCTCCATGCTAGACGCCTTATACCTTTCGGAGGGGGGGCTGGTTGATTGAAATTCAATCACAAGTAGAGAAGTCGTCATGATCGTCCTCTCGACAGGTTCGCTTTACAACTACGGTATTTACCGGGTCTTCGGACTGGCTGCCGAGACTGGATATGACGGGATAGAGGTATTGGTTGACGGGAAGTGGGATAGCCGAGACCCCTCATATTTGCGTTCCCTGTCCGCCGAGTTCAAACTTCCTATCACCGCCCTGCACAGTCCGTTCGTGAGAGATGTCCAGGGCTGGCCACGCGACGAACTGGAACGTCTCAAACGCACAGTGGCCCTGGCCAGAGAGCTGGACGTACCCGTGGTAGTTAGTCATTTACCCCTTCGTTTCTGCGGGGTTGTAGTACAACTGCACTTTTTGGGGTACCATAGATTCTTCTTGCCCTTTCCCTGGCTTCGGCGAGAACAGTACTATCACTTCATTCGTGATGGCCAACTGATGGAACTGGAATCATCCTCGGGCGTCACCATCGGTTTGGAAAACATGCCTGCACTCCACCTTCTTGGCTTTCCCCTCAACGCTTACTGGTTCAACCGGCCCAGAGAGCTCGGTAGCTTTCCCCACCTGACTTTAGACACGGCGCATTTGGGTACTTGGGGGATAAACCCGGTTGATGTGTATGAACAATTGAAAGAGCGCATTGTTCACATACATTTGTCTAATTTCGACGGGCGTGATCATCGATCTCCACCCGACGGCCAGTTGCCACTTGCCGAGTTACTCAGACGGCTGGCTCAGTCCAGGTACAAAGGCGCAATCAGCGTGGAAAGCGCACCCGATGCCTTGAATGCAGAAGACGAAAGAAAATGTCGGGTGGCATTAAAACGAGCGCTCACCTTCTGCCGCAAACATTTTGTCGTGGAAAAGTGAAACCTCAAGGCCTCAAGGGGTAAACCTTTTTTCTTGCTTCTCCGTAACAGATTGGATACCCTTTGTTCAGGTAAGATACTATCGCACCAGAAGATTTCCATCCGGACAGATTCAAGAACCGCAGCGCTAAACAGAGAGCCTAAAGCCG
The DNA here is from genome assembly GCA_020347625.1 of Deltaproteobacteria bacterium. Taxonomy (GTDB): domain Bacteria; phylum Desulfobacterota; class Syntrophobacteria; order BM002; family BM002; genus BM002. The sequence goes on along the minus strand of CP070735.1, from coordinate 329,850 downwards.
ATTAAAGTACTAAGATGCGGTGCGTGGTCTTCCTTTAGCCAATGGTGAAATAGGGGAGGGGCGTCTAACGAGCCAATTTATTGGAGGATGTGCTATGGCTAAGACAGCAAGTAAAGTTATTTTGGCCTGTAGTTTTCTTTTGATTTTCGGTTTGTTTTCAGCGGCCAATGCCGTGGGGCAAGAATTGGCTGTAAAAAGAAAAACCGACGGAAGTATCACAATAAAAAGTACACCAACCAAAATAACGGCACAAGTATCCAGCATCGTCTATTGCAAGGCAATTGCAGAACTCATGAAAGAGGAGAAAGATAAGCTAAACAAGCTCGTGTCAGAAAGCAGATACCAAGAAGCAAAAGATTCCTTAGACCTAATGAAAGCCTTGCATGAATTAAGAACTGAAGAGTGCAAATGAGAGGGTTGGCCGGCTGATCTCACACGTTGAGCCATCCAGATCCTTTCCCCGGAGACGAGGGGCTCAGGTGTCATTTTCCATGATCTTGTAAACCTCATCCCGGCAAACCTTGGCGAAGTCTTCCGGGTAGTGATTGCTTATCCAACGCTGTTGAAATTCGCTGAAGCCCCCGGGGGACCGCGGATGCCTTGGAAAAAAACAGTAAAGCAGACGCTGATCTGAATCCCGATTTTCCAATCTCTTGGATATCTCCAGGGCCGTAAACATCTCTACACCCAAATTCTCCAAAACCTTCATAGTGAGCAGCATGGCGTGGTCGAGAGAATTTCGAGTCTCGGTGTCCGTCTCGACAATGTTTCCACACTTCACCTTGGTCATTAATTGCACTTCACCCTGGGAACGCTGGGCCTTGGGGACAAAAGCGATTACGTTTCCGTCCTGGTAAAAGATGAGCTCTTTCTCTTTGTCCGCTCGGCCATCCATCCTTTTGTTGTTACGAATTGCTTTTAGATATGTGTCAAAAAAATCCTGCTGGGTTCTTTCCCTGTAATCCCTGGCGAATTGCCCTACCATGTCGGTTTGCGCGTAAGTGTTGATGGTATATGCGCTCGCTTCGTTCTTTCCTTCCTTAAATGCTGGCATTTGCGAAGGGACGAGTCCAAACTGCTGGTGTATCTGCTGATGTGAACCACCAAGTCGGTATCCAGATGGAGACAGGTCAAAACCGAAGTTTTGCCCCCAGGTGATGCCGGTGAAGGGCAACACCACGCCGGATTTGTTGCGTGTGTTTATCTCGTGGAGGACAGTCAGTCGTAACTCCTCCAGTTCACCTGGTGCTAAAGATCGCCTTTTTACCGGCACAACCAAACCCAATTCGACTGCAAGCTGAACGTAAATCCTCTGGTAATAGAGATGGCGAAGGCCAATAATGTCACTCGCTGTAAGTGATTGCACCGTATAGCGAACAGCGTCGTCAGCCATGTTTGCCGCATAATGACCCCAGGGAATATAGCTGTTTTCTCGCAAGTATTCCCAAATGTGTGTGTCACCGTCACTATGCTCGCCGACGATGTGGCTTTTTCCCTGCGCGCCTGGCACCAGAACCATATGGCGCTTATATTGGTTTGGCAGAAATGGGTTGTTGGAGACGACCTGAAAAAGATCTCGATCCAGAACAACCGGGCGGAATTCCCCCTTTTCTGTTTTTTCGTAGATCAAACCAATAGGTGCGCCGGTTTTCTCATCAAGCGCAAATCGACCTGATATTTCGGCCAACCTAACCAAAAGATCAGGGTCTGCGGAGGCTGAAGCGAGAGTCAGAAGTACCGCACGCGGTTGAGCCTGAAGATCCTGATCGTAGCCAACTTCATATTGTCTTTTCAAAAGAGTGTGGAAGGGGTTGCAGCCGCCTGCGGTTTGGTCGGCACCTGACTTGATGACGTATGTCGCTCCCAGGAAGGGAAAGGCATTGGGAATCTCGAAAACCCAGTTTGAGGAATCAATATAAACATCGTTTTCAGGAAAATTGTCAGCATTATCGATGATCTCCTGGTCAAAGCCGTGTCCCAAGGTTACGATGTAATCACTTTCCCGCAAATTGATAGCGGTGAATTTTGATTTGTGGATACCGTAGATGAACTCACCTGAGGGGGCGACGCATGTTCCAGGAAATATTTCTGCCATGATTTTTCCTCGCTCATTGTTGACCATCGTGGAAGTCTTACCGAATGAAGGTCAAATATCAGTTGACCGGAACCATGTCAATTCATCTTGCCTGTAGCTTCTTGTACAGATTATCATAGTTTCTGGTATTATTGATCCGTCTCGAACCTTGGTTTCCCAAATCAGGATGATCTGATCCCAATCAGTAGCGAGGCTTTGTAGAGGATGGAGGAGATAAACTAAACTATGCGGGTCTCCTCCTGCAGCATGTCGGAGAAAGATTTTGGCACAGGTTGTAACCTACAAAAACGAACCCCCGGGAAAGATGTATTGTCAGCTGAAGCTCGACAGCGGTGAGAGAATCCTG
>CP070735.1:296658-327309 GCA_020347625.1 Deltaproteobacteria bacterium | reverse complement strand
GGCTGAACCCGTTAACCAGACGTTACCAGAAGACCCCCATGGAAAACTGAAATTTTGACTTGTCTTCCCCGTCTTTGGGATCGGGATTAATACCATATTCCAGCCGCAAGGGACCCATGGGGGAATGGTAGCGAATGCCACCACCGTAAGCATACTTTAGATCATCGAAGTCGATGTCCTGACCTTCAAAATAGGAATTACCCGCGTCGAAAAACAACACACCCCTCAAACCCTGTGCTTCTACCAGGGGAAAGAGAAGCTCGGCGTTGAAAAGTATCAGCTTGTTACCGCCAATACGATCGCCGGTCAAAGGGTCCCGGGGGCTCACATCCCCCGAATCAAAAGATCTGATGGAATTGATGCCACCCAGGAAAAAACGTTCATAGATGGGGATATCACCCCCATCTATATATCCGGTTTTTCCGTGAAGAAAACCAACAAACTTCCACAAGGGTAGCGGAAACCACCAAGATGAGTTGAGAATTGTTTTGACATAGCTGGCATCGGCACCAAAGAGGCCGCTGGCCCAATCCACGCTCAAAGAATTGTCAGAACCATCAGTGGTGAGAAAGGCGTGGTCTCTGCTGTCGCGTCTCAGGGTGGTGTTAAATACGCTGGAGACCGTTCGACCCTCTTGGTCCTTTATAAAGGTGGCGGCAAGCTCATCCACATTAGTTACATCGGAGTCATCATAGGAATAGCCGAAATAAACCCGGGTGAAATCCCAAACCGGATAGCTAAAGTTGACGCCTGTACCAAAGCTCGTCTTTTCATACTCGTCATAGTCCCGGAACCATCTATAGAGCTGAAAGGTGGATGAAAGTGGGATGTCGAACAGCCAGGGTTCTGTAAAACTCAGGGTAAATCGATTGGAAATGCTTCCAAACTGGCCCTGAAAGTTGAGGTTTTGACCGCGACCAAAGAGATTTCTCTCGGCTATCTGTGCCATGGCGAATATCTGGTCGGCTGAACTGAAGCCACCGCCGACAGAAATGAATCTGGTCGGTTTTTCCTTCACTTTTACGTCCAAATTCATCTGTTCAGAAGACTTTCCCTTGATGGTGTCCATTTCCACGTTTTCAAAAAAGTCGAGCCGCCGCAAATTCCGTACGCTTCTCTCCAACTTGGCCTTGCTGTACCGTGCCCCTTCAAGCACGTGTAACTCGCGGCGAATGACCTTGTCCCGGGTCTTGGTATTGCCGCTTATATTAATCCGGCCAAAATCTACCAAGTCACCCTTGTTCACCTCGTAAGCAATATGGACTATATTTTTCTTTCTATCCTGCCCAATTTTTGGATTTGTCTCGGCGAATGCGTATCCTTGTGAGGTATAGTAGTTGGTGATCCTTTCCAGATCTTTGGCAAGTGCCTCACGATTGAAGTATTTCTCTTCTGGCAACTCGAGGGTCGCAAGTAACTTTTCGTCGGGCTCGATGCCTTCGCCAGTTACCTCCACCTTGCCCACCTGAAAACGTTGGCCCTCGACAATGGGAAAATTGATGTAAATTCCTTTTTCATCGTGTGTAATAGTGGGGCTTCCCACCTTGGCATCCACAAAACCCTCAACATGATACCAGGCATTAAGCCGGTCTACATCCACCTCCAAATTCTCCCTCTTGAGAATGCCAGATTCAGTGAGCCACCAGAAAAACCCCTTCTCTGAAGTCTTGATTTTACCCTTCAGCTTCTTATCAGAGAATTCGTGGTTGCCACTGAAAGTGAGCTTCTTAATGTAGAGTTTCTTGTTCTCTTTTATTCGAAAAGTGACATCTACCCGGTTTGCCTTAAGATCCTCAACCTCGTAAGTGACATCAGCATTGTAGTAGCCCTTGTCCCGATAGAGAGCCAGTATCTTTTCCACATCTCCCTTTAGGGCTGATCTTTGGAGAATACTGTATTTTCTCGTGGCAATGGCAGCAGTAATGTCCTCTTTACTGATCTTATCGGCGCCGCGGATCGTCACTTTGCTGATGGTGGGCTTTTCTAACACAACAAAGGTCACATCCTGCCCTTGGGGTGTATCCTCGGCTTCAATTCGAACGTCTTTGAAATAGCCCATCTTATAGATCGCTGTCAAATCTTCTCGTAACTTGGCCTGTTCAAAAACGTCACCACTTTTGCTTTTTATCTTCAGTTTGATAGCCTCGTCTTCGATTCGCTGATTGCCCGCCACCAAAATGCGACGTATCTTTTTCTTCTTGAGGATACGGATACCAATCTCTCGGGATAGTTCAGCAACCGCGCTAGCCAGGTTCTCCAATCCGACCCTGGTCACGAAGATGGGGACTGTAGCTCGCTGTTCATCTACATCAACCAACCGTACGTCGAAACTGATCTGTTCACCCAGTTTGGTTAAACTCCCATAAAGAACGAACGAACTCGCCAAATCCGTGCCAATCTCTCGAGCCAGCGAATCGTTCATTTCCTCATATGGCGCTTGCTCGTATGCTCTCAGCCCAGGTAGCGGCTGGAATCCCTCTTGTTTTAGGTTTTTGACGAGAATGTCCATGACCGGCTTTCGAAGATTCTCGAGATCCTCCTGGCTATAGAAAGTTAGGGGAATAATCGCAACACGAATGGTTTGGGAATAGAGCAGTCGGGGGCAGGTGAGAGACAGCACAAACAGAACAAAAAGAAGGCGACATTTCACAACGTACTCGCTCTCCGCAAGGTCAGCCAATCTCGTTTAAAAGTCCGTCTTTCATCTGTAACTGTCTCTGCATCATGCCTGAAAGTTCCATATTGTGGGTAACCACCACCAAGCTGACCCTGTGCTCCTCGTTGAGGCGCAGCAGCAGTTCATGAATGTTTCGGCTGCTTTTCGTGTCTAGATTGCCCGTGGGTTCATCAGCAAGAAGCACCTTGGGACTCAGCACCAAAGCCCTGCCTACAGCCACCCGCTGCTGCTCGCCGCCAGAAAGCTCTCCGACGCGATGCTGCAAGCGATGACTCAGGCCAACCAGTTCGAGGAAAAACTCTGCACGCTCCTTGGCCTCCTTTTTGTTCTTGCGTCCAATGAGTGCCGGCAGCATGCAGTTTTCCAATGCAGTAAATTCAGACAGCAGATGGTGAAATTGAAAGACGAAGCCAATGGTGCGATTACGGTAGGCTGCCAGCTGCGGTTCACTAAAGCTGAACACATCCTCTCCCTCGTAGCTTATCTCTCCGGCACTGGGTCGCTCCAGCGTCCCTAAAATGTGGAGAAGAGTGGACTTTCCCACTCCGGAGGCGCCTACCACGGCAATGCTCTCTTGCCCAGACAAGTCAAAATCGATGCCACAAAGTACATCAACGCGGCGTTCGCCGCTACCAAAATGCTTGTAAAGTCCCCGTACCTGAAGGAGTTGCTCGGTGCTATTCATAGCGGATGGCCTCCGCTGGGTCAAGCCGTGAAGCCTGCCAAGCAGGATACACCGTAGCGACAAGGCTAATGGCTATTGCCGCCAGAGCGATGATTGTCACATCTAGTGGATCCATCTTTACCGGCAGGGTGGATATGTAGTAGACATCCTGGGGCAACTCAATGAACTGATAGGTGGCAAGTAACTCGCAGAGGGTGTAGCCTCCCAAGAGTCCTAGCAGTGTTCCCACTAGACCAATCACCATCCCCTCAATCATGAAAATCTTCATGATACTCCTGCGCGTGGCACCCATAGACTTGAGGATGGCAATGTCTCTGGTTTTCTCTATCACCACCATAATCAGAGTGCCAATAATATTAAATGCCGCTACCAAAATAATAAGTGTCAGGATGATAAACATCACAATTTTTTCCAATTTGAGGGCGGAAAATAGGTTCTTGTTCATCCGCATCCAGTCCCGACTCCAGTAAGGGTAGCCCGCCAACGTTTTACTGATGTCCCTGGCCACTCGATCTGCCCGGTAAATATCATCGACCCGAACTTCAATACCGGTAACCCGATCCCCGATACCCAGGAAACGCTGAGCTGCTCCAAGTGACACGTAGGCCAGGGTTGAGTCGTATTCGTACATACCCGAATCAAATATTCCGGAAACCCTGAAGGTCTGACTCCTGGGCACCCGACCCAAGGGAGTGAGACGTCCGAGAGGAGAAATTACTGTGACGGGCTCTCCGCGCACAACCCCGAGATTTCTGGCCAGCTCGTTACCGAGAATAATTCCTGGTGTGGTTGTCGTATTTCCTGATCTATCAACAACTCCAAGTTCTTCGAGACTGCCGGTGCGCAGATTTCTGGCCAGATTGATGACCTTCCCAGCGGTCTCTGGATCTATACCCCTGAGCACAGCACCAGATATTGACTGACGCGAACTTATCATAACCTGGGTATAGATAAAGGGTGTGGCGGCGGTAACCCCCTTCACCTGTTCCACCTGTAAATTCACCTGTTGATAATCGGCAATGTTTCCATCGAAGCGGGAAATCACCACGTGGGAGGTCACTCCGAGAATCTTCTCGCGGAGATCCTCTTTAAATCCGTTCATCACCGCTAGAACCACAATTAGCGCGGTTACTCCAACCATAACCCCGGCAATGGAAATGAGGGTGATGAGGGAGACAAAGGTCTGTTTGCGTTTGGCCTTCAGATAACGGAGGCCGATGAATAGTTCATAGGACATATCAGGTATGATTTAGACCTCAAGGCTTAGTCGCGCTCTGGCCTGAGCTGGGGAAATAGGATCACCTCCCGTATAGAGGCCAGGTTTGTCAACAGCATGACCAGTCGATCAATGCCCACTCCCTCCCCAGCCGCTGGAGGCATACCATATTCCAGGGCGCGAATGAAATCCTCGTCCATAAAGTGTGCCTCTTGGTCACCAGCTTTTCGGGCTGCAACCTGTTGCAACAAGCGCTCTTTCTGGTCGACAGGGTCGTTTAGCTCAGAAAAACCATTGGCAATTTCTAGACCGCCAATGAAAAGCTCAAATCTATCAACCAAGGAGGGCTCATGTTCGTTGCGCCTTGAAAGTGGAGAGACATCAAGAGGATAGTGGGTAACAAAAGTGGGCTGCTCCAGTTTCGGTTCCACCAGAACATCAAATATCTTGGTGAGAATCTTTCCGGGTTCCTGTCCAGCAACCGTAAAGCCCAAGCTCTGAGCCCGTTCCTTGAGCTTTTTCTCATCCTCCAACTCATTCGGTTCCAGACCCCCAAGACTGATGAGTGCCTCTTCTAGCCGATAACGTTGCCAAGGCGGAGTCAGGTCGATTTCCTTACCTTGATAATCTAGATTCAGGCTACCGTTTACCTCCTGCGCCACCCAGCAAATCATCTTTTCAGTGAAAGGCATCAAATCCTCGAAAGTCGCGTAGGCCTGGTAGAACTCCAACATGGTGAATTCAGGATTATGTTGGAGGGAGATTCCTTCATTGCGAAAGTTACGATTGATCTCAAAGACCCGCTCGAACCCGCCCACCAGAAGTCTCTTCAGATAGAGTTCGGGAGCAATGCGTAGATACAGATCGATGCCCAGGGCGTTATGAAATGTCTTAAAAGGGCGTGCAGTGGCTCCGCCAGGGATGGGTTGCATCATGGGGGTCTCCACCTCAATAAAACCATCATTTCTCAAAAATTCCTGCAATTTTTGGATGATCTTTGCCCTCTTGACAAATACCTCCCTGACGGTGTCATTTACGATCAAGTCCACGTAGCGTTGCCGATATCTCGTTTCGACATCACGAAGTCCGTGCCATTTTTCCGGCAAAGGCCTTAGACTTTTGGTTAAGATTCTTACCTCCTGGGCCAGTAGTGTCAACTCACCGGTGCGGGTTCGAAAGACGGTTCCTTTGATACCAACAAAATCACCGATATCCAATTTCTTGAAAATTCGGTATGCATCCTGGCCAATCTCGTCTCTCTTGATGTAGACCTGAAGCTTATCGGTACTATCCTTGATGTGTATGAAAGTGGCTTTGCCAAAAGAACGCATGGACATAATGCGGCCAGCACAAATGTGAACATCTTTCTCTTGGGCGAGAACATCGTCACTTAAATCTTCATATCTTTTCCTGATATCAGCCAGGTGGTCCTGAACTTGAAAATCGTTTGCATACAGCTCTACGCCCGCTTCTCGCAGGTCCTCCGCTTTCTGTTTCCGCTGACGCAATACCTGGCTTTCTTCGCTCACAATCATGCCTCTTGAGCTTATAAAAACAACAAAAATTAACCACAAAGAACACAGAGTGCACAGAGATTCAAATAGGATCTTATGGAGTTAGTACTCCAAAATCCTGGGAGTATTCTCTAGAATTAATCTCTCTGTGGTCTCTGTGCTTTCTGTGGTTTAATCTCCCCCAAAAAACACCGGCCTGGGGTCAAAGGATCTTAAAACGAGTTACGATAAATCATTTACCAGGTTGAGTCAAGCACTATGGGCGGGCTACTGAGGCTTGTCGTTAGGATTTTCCTCTGCCAAAGGAAAATGAAGGATAAAGGTGGTCCCCCTGCGACCGTCGCTCTTGAGGAAGATCTGGCCACCATAATTTTCCACTATCCGGTGAACTATGGTAAGACCAAGACCGGTCCCTCTCTCTTTGGTCGTAAAGAAGGGATCGAAAACCTTACCTTGATTGTCAGGAGGAATACCAGGACCTGTATCCGAGATGGAAATTTCAGCCAGCTCTTGCTGCGCCTTTCCCGATCCATCTTCAGTACGGATGGCAGTGGCGATGGAAAGATGGCCCTGATTGTTCATCTCTTGTACTGCGTTAAGTACCAGGTTCCAAATGACCTGCTGGAGTCTTTGGGAATCAATATGAACCCATAAATCGTCCGTAAGCTTCTTGTGAATTCGAATAGGCCGGGAGAGTTCTGGGCTGTTTTTCAGCATTTCCAAGGTATCGTTAATGACCTTATTCACCTCCACCGATTGATCAACTGTCTTTTCCGGCCGCGAGAAAAGCAGAAACTCATTAACCAGCGCGTTGAGCCGCTCTGCTTCCCTCAGGGTGATATCCATTAGCCGCTGTTGCACTGGACCGAAATCCAATTCGTCTCTGAGCATTTGGATCGACCCGCTGAGTGACGCAAGGGGGTTCTTTATCTCGTGCGCAATTCCGGCTGCAAGTTCCCCTGCTACTGCCAGTCGGTCCATCCTTCGCACCTGCTCCTGCATTTGTCGAAATTCGGTGAGATCTTGGAAAATCAGGATCAAACCAAATTCATTTCCATCCGGATCCTTAAGCATCGATTGCGAGAATCCAAGGTTGAGTTTGGTGCCGTCTCGTCGGTCAAAGCTTATGTCAATCCCTTCCAGCCGATCAACCATTTCATTGCCTCCGCCTTCCACACCAAACCGTAGATACGGGACAATTTGTGGAAAAATATCTCTTATATGACTCCCATCCAGTTCCCTGCGGCTGAGACCGGAAATTATCTCAGCTGCCGGATTGACATAAGTGATTTTCAGCTCTTTGCTCAGGGTAAAGAGCCCGCTGTTGATACTCTGAACGATATTACGATTGAGCAATTCCAGTTGATCCAGATCGTATTGTTTGGCCTGTAGCTTTACACCGCTGCGGCGGAGTTCCTCTGCGAGGTAGCTGCTCAAAAAAGCCACCACGTAAAAAGCAGCGATGTTCATGAGCAGGGTATAGAAGTAGTAGCCAATGTTGTATGTCATTAGCTCGAAAGCGCGGGTATAGAATGGATGGATGATACCGAAGTACTGAAGATCCAAAAGGGAGCCATAGCAAATAGAGCTTGCCGATGCTATCAGCAGCCCGCCCCGGCGGTAGAGCATGATGGCTGCGTTGATAATCGTAAGAATATACATAAATGAGAAGATGCTCTCGATACCGCCGGTCACATAGATCAATAACGTCACAAAGAATACGTCGAACAGCAGCTGAACGTAGGCAAAAAGAACGTGGCGTTCAATTCGGTCGACTAAGAGCGCATAGCAAAGTGTCAGAAAATAAATAAAACCGGTCAAAACGTACAAGGAAGGAAGAGAGGTATTGAAGAAGGTCGGGTAGGCTCTGGCGTGAACGATAACGGTGGAGATAAGTAAAAAAGTGGCAAAGAGCAGCCTGAGGAGCATCAGCCACTTTATTTTTCTCAAGAGCTCCTTGCTCTCTGCCGAATCCTTTTCTTGCTCAGACATAATTGATCAGCCGCCCACGGCACCCGCCATTTGGAATATGGGAAGATACATAGAAACCACCAGGCCACCAATGGTGCCCCCTAGAAAAACCATCATGAACGGCTCAAGCATGGCGGTGAGAGCGTCCACAGCTGCATCAACTTCGTCGTCGTAAAAGTCTGCGATTTTTCCCAGCATGGTATCCAAGGCACCAGTGGCCTCACCAACCGATATCATTTGCACAACCATGGATGGGAAGACTTCGCTATCTGCCAGGGGCTCGGCTATGGTCCGGCCCTCGCTGATACTTTGCCGAGTTTCGCGGATGGCCTCCTCGATGGTCTTGTTGCCGGCAGTGGCTGCAACAATCTCTAGACTGTCCAAGATCGGCACCCCGCTACTGATCATGGTGCCGAGGGTGCGGGTAAATTTGGCGACAGCGACTTTACGAATGAGCATGCCGAACACGGGAGCCTTGAGGACCAGTCGATCCACCAGCGCTCGGCCTCTTTCCGTCCTATAGAAACGCCTGAATGCAAATACGAACAGAACCCGCGCGACGATCATGTAAAGGATATTGCTTTTGACGAAATTACTCATAGCGACGACTATCTGGGTTGGCACTGGTAGTGCCTTACCAAAGTCTGCAAACATCGACTGGAATACGGGAATCACATATATTAGGATAACTGCCACCACCAAGACGGCAATTAGCATGACCACTATGGGATAGGTCATGGCTCCCTTGTCCCTTTTTTTCAACTTGGAAGCCTTCTCGATGTAGGCCGCCAGCCTAGTTAGAATGATGTCCAGGATACCACCTATCTCGCCCGCAGCCACAAGATTCACGAAAAGGTCATCAAAAACCTCGGGATGTTGCTTCAACGCATCAGCGAAGGTGGACCCCTCCTCTACATCCTCTTTGATCTCTTTCAGTATCCTTTTAAAGGTGCGATTATCTTGCTGGCTGTAGAGAATCTCGAGGCACTGCACCAGTGGAAGACCCGCGTCTATCATGGTGGCAAACTGCCGGGTCATGACGACAATGTCCTTCTCCGTCACCCGTGGTTGCAGAAACTTTATGTTTTCGAATAGATCTTTGGGCTTTGGTTTAATCTTTGTGGGCTCTATGCCCTGTCGTCGTAGGGTGAGTCGAACAAAATTCTCGCTCTCAGCCTCTATCTCACCCTTTTTCTTTTTTCCTTTACGATTGACACCCTTCCATATGTAAGCCGGCATCTTCGCTCCTTTTCTTAGCTAGTTGGGCAGCATATGGTTCACATCTTTTCAGCCTGAAGAAATGAGACACGCTTATTTCTCCATCCTCCTACACAGACCCCTTGCACCGGCAGCGACTGGATGCAGCATGCCGGCCTGAAATTACTATGCTATCTTGTTAATCTTTCACAGAACAGCGGACCACTTCCTCCACCGTAGTGATACCTTCTTTCAGCTTATTAATACCCGACTGCCTGAGAGTCAGCATGCCTAGGCGCATCGCCTCGCGTTTGATCTCAGCGCTGGATGCACCGACGAGAACCAGTTCTTTTATTTCTTCGTAGAGCGGCATGACCTCGTACAAGGCAATCCTGCCCTTGTACCCGGTCTGGCTGCAGGTGGGACAGCCGGTACCATGAAAACAGCTAAAGCCTCCCACCTCCTCTTCTGGCACTCCCAAATCCAACAAAGTCTCCTGCGGAATTTCCAGCTGTTCCTTGCATTCAAGGCAAATTCGGCGGGCCAGTCTTTGGGCCAAAATAAGATTGACAGCAGAGGATACCAGAAAGGGCTCCACTCCCATGTTGAGCATACGGTTAACCGTGCTAGGCGCATCGTTGGTGTGGAGGGTGCTGAGAACCATATGTCCTGTAAGCGCCGCCTTGATCGCAATTTCAGCGGTCTCAAAATCGCGGATCTCTCCCACCATAATGATGTCAGGGTCTTGTCGCAGAAAGGAGCGTAAGGCTGCCGCGAAGCTAAGTCCGATGGACTCATGGATCTGCACCTGATTGATACCACCCAGATTGAATTCCACTGGATCTTCGGCAGTGGAAATGTTTTCTGTGCTTTTATTCAATTCGGACAGACCGCTGTAAAGGGTTGTGGTCTTGCCACTTCCAGTGGGTCCCGTTACCAGTACCATACCGAAAGGCTTGTAAATCGCTTCCTTGAAATCTCTGAGTTGCTTTTCCTCAAAGCCCAGTTTGGTCATGTCGAGCTGGAGATTGGATTTATCCAGGAGCCGCAATACCACCTTTTCGCCAAACAGGGTGGGTAGCACCGAGACACGGAAATCCATCTCCCTACCCTTGGTCTTGAGCTTGATACGACCGTCTTGAGGCAACCGACGTTCGGCAATATCAAGCCTAGACATAATCTTTAACCGCGAAATCAGGGCATTTTTTAGCTTCATTGGTGGCTTCATAACTTCGTAGAGCACGCCATCAATCCGGTAGCGCACGCGAAAGCTCTTTTCATAGGGCTCAATATGGATGTCACTTGCCATTTTCTTGATGGCATCCACCAGGATAAGATTCACCAGCTTTACCACCGGCGCCTGCTCAGCCGCACTTTCCAGTTCACCGAGATCGATGTCTTCAGAGGAGTCGATCACATCAACCCCCTCCTCATCGAACTCACTCATAACCTCTTCCAGGCTAGCACCGGCATCATAAAATCTGTCCATGGCCAACTTGATGGAGGACTCAGTAGCAACAGTGACACGAATATTTTTTCTAGTGAGAAACTTGATATCATCAATAATAAAAATGTTTGAGGGGTCCACCATGGCTATGGTGAGTGTCTGCCCCTCCAGCGATATGGGAACAATTTTATACTTCTGGACGATATTGCCGGGGATCATCTCGATCACCTCAGAATCCACGTCCAGTTTGGAGGGGTCTGTTGAAGGCACGCCAAATTGTTTGCTCAAGAACTCCATGAGCTCGGCCTCTTCGATAAACCCCATCTTAACCAGGTTGCTTCCCAGCATCCCGCCATTGGCCTTTTGCTCTTGGAGTGCACTTTCCAGCTGTTCGGCGGTAATCAATCCCTCACGCACTAGAAAATTGCCTAGCTTCTTCGCCATATGATGACCCCTACCTCCTCTGGCAGGAATATTTGGACTCGGTTTCAGACTTGGTCCCCCGTGTATTTATGCAAAATACAGACCAAGCTCTCAGTGTGACTTCTATCTGGCGCGCATATTATTTTTGGAACGGAAGACTAATGCTAAAGTCTAAAATTATTAATGATAATTTAAACTTAGGCAAATGATATATCTTTGTCAAGGCAAATCTCTTCGCGCTGGAATGGTGTTTCACATGCTCTCGGGGACTTCTTGAGAGAATATGTTTACCCCATGGAACTTACTTTTCAGCGCAAGGCGTAGCAAGATAAAAAACGATGTTTCTCTATCAGTTCTGCCAGTGCTTCAATTGACGCATAACTTTGACAACCCGAGTCCTCGCCCCACTTATATGAATTGTCCATTTGGCCACATCCCTCTCCCATCCTCGACTAGAAAGGTATGCGTATAAGACTAAGTTAATGATTATAATAGCAAAACCACGCCCAAAGGGCGTGGTTTAGTATAATGAAGCACTGACTGATAAGATATCGCCAACTTAGGTCAGATGCGAAAGAGCCTCGCTCAATCGGTCGAGACCCTGGTCTATCTGGGCCATTGAGGCGGCATAGGAAAAACGCAGGCAGCTATCTTCCCCAAAAGCAGCTCCTGGCACCGCCACGAGATGGACCTTGTCCATGAGATAGGCAGCAAGGTCCATTGACCCTTGGATAGTCTGACCATCGTAACCCCTACCATAATAAGATGAGAAGTTAGCAAAAAGGTAAAATGTACCCGACGGCCTTGTGGCTCGCACGCCAGGTATAGATTCCAGCCTTTGAATCATGTGATCGAGCCTTTTTTCAAACTCTACCACCATATCTCTGACGCAATCTTGTGGACCAGCAAGGGCCGCCAGTGCTGCTTTCTGGGCTATGGAAGTTGGATTTGACGTGCTTTGACTTTGAACCCTGGTTACCGCCGCCGCCACTTCAGCTGGAGCAGCCAGGTAGCCTATCCTCCAACCGGTCATGGCATAGGTTTTGGAAACCCCATTAACGATCATCGTCTGTTTCCGGAGGTCATCATCAAGCATGCCGAGACTGATCCAGGGTTGGCCACCGAAGAGAATCCGATAATAGATGTCGTCCGAAATCACCAGAAGGCGGTATTTCAAAATCACCGGTGCCAGCTTCTCAAGGTCTTCCCTGGTGTATGCAGAGCCAGTGGGATTGGATGGGCTATTCAGAATCAAAACTTTGGTCTTTTCACTGATCGCCCCCTCGAGAACCTCGGCTTGGAGCTTGAAATTGTCGGATTCCTGGGTGGGTACAATTACTGGCTCGCCATCGGCCAATCTGACTATATCCGGATAGCTCACCCAGTAAGGAGCGGGAATGAGGACTTCTTCTCCTGGATCAAGCAGTACTTGAGCTAGATTGTATAGACTATGCTTGGCACCGCAGGAGACCACGATCTCATCTCGGCCATACGAGAGTCCATAGCCATCCTTGAATTCTTCTATGACGGCGTCTTTCAATTCCTCGATACCGCCCACTGGTGTGTAGCGGGTAAACCCTTCCTTTATGGCTTCAACGGCAGCCTGACATATGTGCTCAGGGGTGTTGAAATCTGGCTCTCCTACGCCAAAACTGATCACATCCACTCCAGCAGCTCGCAGGGCCTTGGCCTTGGCGTTAAGGGTCAGTGTGGGTGAAGGTTGGATCTGCGCCATACGCTCAGCAATTTTCATGATTTAACCTCCCCTGTTGCAGAGCTGAGTTCCACTACACTGAATTCCACCACAAAAGACACAAAGATCACAGAACAATATGTAAATACGCCTCTTGCCTTAACTCCGCATGAACGCTTGAAAGCTGAGCCATTCCCTCTACGGTCTGCTACCCTTGCGGGGGGTACTACTTCGAACCGGAGGCAGGGGCAGCCCTAGCCCCGCGAGATGCGGGGTTGTATTCATATGCATATTAGTAAATTCTTATACTTCTATTTGTACACTTTGTGTTCTTTGCGGTTTACTTGCTCCGCTTCAATCAGGTAATTTTCCTCTGCTGCACAATGGTCTCTACCATTCAGTGCAATTCAGTAGCGTACTTCCATTAGACAGAGGCCGCGTGCCGGTGCTGTCATTCCAGCCTGCTTTCGGTCGCGGGCCGTTAAAACCTCGATAAACCCCTCTTCGGAAAGCTTTCCCCTTCCCACCTCCACCAGCGTGCCAACGATGTTCCGTACCATGTGTCTAAGGAACCCATTCGCCTCTATGCTAATAACCCATAGATGGTTGGCGGCGGAAGCGATCCGCGTCGAGAAAATCTCCCTTTCACTATTGCGGACACTGCTTCCGGCTGCCTGGAATGATGCAAAATCATGTCTTCCTTCAAGAAGCTTCAGGCATCTTCCCATTGGGCCCCAACTAAGAGGCTGACTGATGTGCCAGTCATATTGTCGCCCCAGTGCCGGGGCCACAGGACCGTTGTGAATCCTATACTCATAAACTTTGCTAAGAGCATGGAATCTTGCGTGAAAGTCCAGGGATACCTGGTTCAGTTCCAAGGCAACGATGTCATCCGGCAGTAGGCTGTTCAGTCCTCGCAATAGGTTCTCGGGCCGAACCCGGCTACCACTCAGAAAGTTTGCAACTTGGCCCCTGGCATGGACCCCTGCATCGGTTCTGCCCGCACCTATCAACCGAATTGGTGCCTGGGTCATAATCGCCAGTCGCGTCTCCACTACTTCCTGAATGGTCAGAACACCCTTCTGGCGTTGCCAGCCGTGATAGTTGGTTCCATCATATTCGAGCACAAGTTTATAATTTCTCTTGCTCCACTTTGCTGTTTCTCCGTTTGCCATTGGTCATTTGTCACTGGCCATTTGTCGTAATTCCCACCGTGTATACTTGTTTCCGCATCTTCACAGCAGGTATCACGGTTGCCATACACGAAGCTGTAGACCTGTTATCTCACCAAAGTCAAACATCAGATTCATGTTACAGATGGCCTGGCCTGAGGCGCCTCTGGTTAGGTTGTCGATTGCGGAAATAGAGATAATTCGTCCTGTCCGAGGTTCCAGGCGAAAGCCGATGTCACAATAGTTGGTCCCTCTGACGTGGAGCGTGGACGGCAGTTGCCCTTCGCTGAGCAGCCTGACAAAAGGGGCTTTCCCGTATGCGGCCTGATAGAGGCCAGATACCTCCTCATGACTCACGTCTCTCGAAAGTTTCGCATAAAGAGTGGTCAAAATTCCTCTGGACATCGGGACCAGGTGTGGCGTAAACACCACCTTTATGGAACGCCCCGTAACTATACTGAGTTCTTGCTTGATTTCTGGAGTATGCCGGTGTTCTCCTACTTTGTAAGCGCTGAATCCTTCATTGGTTTCACAGAAATGAGTGGTAAGAGTCGCTGCCCGACCAGCACCGCTTACTCCTGATTTGCAATCGGCAATCAGGCTGTCCGGCTCCACCACCCCGGCAGCCACCAGAGGTGCGGCAGCCAGAATAACACCAGTTGGATAACAGCCCGGATTGGCCACCAAACGGGCTGATCTGATTTGTTTACCGTGGAGTTCTGGCAAGCCATAGACCGCATCCTCCAGAAGGTCTTTGGCTGTATGTTCCTGGTACCATTTTTCATAGGTTGTTGGATCCCTGAAACGAAAGTCGGCACTCAGATCCACTACCCGTTTCCCGGCTCGAAACAACGGAGCCACCACCTCCATGGCTGTCTGATGCGGCAAGGCTACGAAGATGCAATCAGCTCTCTCCACCAGACTCTCAATATCCAGGGGCTCGCATACAAGGGAGCTCATTCCTCGCAGTGCCGGAAAGACCTCGGCAATGGGCTGGCCTGCATAGGTCTGGGAGGTGACAGCACTCAGCTCCACCCGAGGGTGTTGCTCAAGTAGCGCCACCAACTCAAATCCGGTGTATCCCGTACCGCCAACCACCGCAACGCGTGTTTTCACCTCTCCTCCTCCGGTTTACCAACCTGTCTACATTCCACTATCACCAGCGCCACAACCCTCCGCCCCTGCATCTTGAAAACAAAAAAAGGAGGGCCCGAGCCCTCCTCCACATTCCCAAGCAGCACAATATTAGCGTTTTGAGTATTGGAACCTTTTCCTGGCGCCGGGCGGGCCATACTTTTTACGTTCTTTGACCCGCGAGTCCCTAGTAAGGAAACCCGTTTTTTTCAGGAGGGGACGAAAATCAGGATTAACCTCGAGTAGCGCTTTGGAAATGCCGTGTTTGATCGCACCGGCCTGACCGGATATACCACCGCCCCGAACATTCACATAAATGTCATATTTCCCTAAGGTTTCGGTCAATTCTAGAGGTTGACGGATGATCATCTTGGCGGTCTCCCGCTTTAAGTAATCATCAATGGGACGATTGTTTATGGTGATGTTACCCTCTCCCGGCGTTAGCCAGACCCGGGCGATGGATGTCTTTCTTTTTCCAGTTGCGTAGTATCGCTCTTCACTCATTAACTAGCTCCTGTCCTCAGTATGGTAGCTCCAACGGCTGGGGCTGTTGGGACTCATGGGGATGGTCTGGCCCAGCATAAACTTTTAGCTTCTTGTAAAGTTTCCGACCTAACCGATTTTTCGGCAGCATGCCCCACACTGCAAAGCGCACCAGATCTTCGGGCCTTTTTTCCCGCAGTTTCTTGGCCGTGATTGACTTGAGCCCACCTATGTAGCCTGAATGGCGATGGTAAGTTTTTTGCTGCCATTTCCGCCCCGTCAACCGGATCTTCTCAGCATTGACCACCACTATAAAGTCACCCGTATCGGCATGTGGGGTGTAATTGGGCTGGTGTTTCCCCCTCAATCTGCTCGCTACCTGGCTTGCCAGTCGCCCCAGAGTTCGATCGGTGGCATCCACCAGGTACCACTGGCGATTCTCAGGAATCGTCTTTGCGCTCACTGTTTTCATGCTTCTGCTCCATTACAAAAAATAACAAAAGGTACGTATAACCGCCGTTGGGGCTGATTGTCAAGCAAAACCATTAATTCCACCGCGAAAAAGTAAAAATCAGACTACGGGGGGCGGGCTTTGATTTCACCCTGAGGGGAGTGGGCTAACGCCAATGGAATTGTGGACTCATTGACTCTGTGCTCCGTTATGCGGGGAGAGACAAAGTTTTTAGGACGCCATGAGGGACTCACTTCCGAGCTCAAAATCCAGCCGCTACTTCCGGCAGTTCACCTACGCCCAGGAGGCTAAAGCCTACAAAAAACTTATTGTCGTCGGGCTCATTCGAAAAACCTATGGAAATTCCCCAGCACTGCCTCTTGATGTTTAGCTGGTAAACGGTCTTGAAATTCTTGTTCTGATCGAATCGATAATTGTTCTGATAGAAAAATGAAACGCCATTCAAGAGTTGGACGGTGAGTTCCCCGTTGATCTCTGAGAGCAAGGTTTCCCCAGCTAGGTCCCGCTGCAGGTTGTAATCAACAACAAGCTTATCACCCCTTTTGTCCCAGAAAGTGCCAAAGACATCATGACGTTTGAACTCCAGATCATACACCGAATACTCATTCTTATAGGTAAGGTTTACGTAGCGCCTCGGGGTGAGATCCAGTTGGGTGAATATATTGGAGAAAGGCCGATCCTCAACTACGCCTGGGAGCACAATCACCTCGGGTTCGGTAAAGTCATAGGACTGGGAGAATTCGAGTCTGGCAAAATCCTGGTAGGCGACCTCTCCCGGGGCCTCGTCCAGCCGGGCGTTGAAAAAGTTGGTGAGGCTGTAGGTGATCCGGCTCAGCTCGCTGATCCGATCGGTGGTGTCATAAAAGGGATTCTGGTCCTGGTCCACTTTGGGCCTGTACTCGTAGACAACCTTCGGCCTCAATGAGTGTCTGGTCTTGGTCCAGCCTTCATCGCTACCCATCCTGAAAATCCGAACGAATTCTGTGGAGAGATCCACTCCCGCCTCGAAGAGTTCTCTGCTCTGCCAGGTTTTCTCTTTTACGGAGCTGTCTGCTGGCTCGTCGAAGCGGTCGGTCGCGTAAACCGTTCCCAGAACACCCACAAAAGGCTCCACCTGCAGATAGGGACCCCAACGCAACGGCAATATCACCTGTGGATTGAGGTTCAGCCGCTGACCGCGGGTGCCCTCCTCTCTCCAGTAATAGACATACTCTCCACCCGCCTCCCAGAAAAAGGGGCCCTTGAAAATCGGCTGTCGGGAGGCAGTGTAATTTATCAGCGGAAGCTGTTGTAATTGGAATTCGTTCAAATCGTCATCGAGGTTTTGAAAGTAATGGAGCTCCCCATCCAGGGTGTGTGCGGTCCAGGTCTTGTTCAGCAGGAGGGTTGACTCTCTGGTGGTGATACTCTGGTCGTTTTTCAGCCCCCGATCGAAAGTCTTTAAGAAATTTCGGTCGGACTCCTTCCAGCTGCTGTATCCCGTTTCGAACGTCCGCAGGTAATCCGGATCACTAACAAAGTCAAGATCCATCTTGCCATTGATTTCATGGGGCAAAGTAAAATTCTGTTTGGATCGCAACCACCAGCGATCCTTGAATACCCCGGTGAGGCCCGGTGCACTCTCGAAGTTTTGGCTGAGCAGCTCTGCATCATCTTCCTGATCGCGAAGGTAGTCAAAGCGCAGTACTCCCTTGCTCTCTTCGCTAGCGGCATAGCGAAATTCGGCCCCCGGCATCGGGCCCCGTTTGCTCATGTAGTGACCGTAAAAAGTAGCATCGGTGCTCCTTGAAGTCGCCCAGAAAAAAGGAAGATCCACATCAAAACCCAGCAAATTACCGATTGAAAAACGTGGCAGTAAGAGACCCGACTGTCTTTTTCGTTTGGCTGGAAATACCAGGTACGGGCTGTAAAATACTGGCATGGGCCCCATAAAAAACAGGGTATCTTTTGAAAAGCCGTAGCCTTCCAGAGTAACGCGCAGGTCACCGGTGCGAAAATGCCAGCTCGGCTCATCCCCATCACAGGTGGTGAAGGTCCCCCGCACAGCGTGATAGGTCTCGGGACCAAGTTTTTCCACCAGTTCTCCACTGAAGTAAAAGTGATTTTTTGCCAGGAATCCCCTACCGTGCTCGATGGTGCCGGTTTCCTCTTCCAGATCTATTATCGCCCGCTCACTTTCCAGCCAGTTCTCGCCTTGCTCGATTCTGACGTTGCCTTCCAAGATAGCCTGGCGGCTTACACCGTCCAGACGTATTCGGTCAGCAGAGATCAACTGGTCTTTGGAGTGCAAGGAAGCCCGACCCTCGGCCGTATAGATACCCTGTCGCTCATCGTAACTGAAATAATCGGCCCGCAGCCGCCAGCTGGAAGCTTCCTCTTTTGAAGCAACCTCTTCAGCCGTCGCGTCCCATGGTAAGCTAGTGGTGATCAAGGCCGCTAACAGCAGCAAAAGACCAATTGATATTAAGGCCTTTCTCATATTCCGCCCCGCAGAGGTAATATTTTCGTGCTCGATGGCTGGTACAACTAATGCGCGAGTCTTGCAAAAAGGCCGTTAATACTATTCTATTTGATTATTTCTTCCTTGTTATGATGCCCAAAAATCTCCTTGATCTCACCGATAAAATAAAGGGAGCCAGTCACGAGGACCAAGTCTTCCAAAGTGGCCAGGTCAATGGCTCTCTCCAGAGCAGCCTTCACCGGCGCAATCAACTCCGTGCGGTTAGCGAAATCGCCGGCTACCTCCCTGAGCGACTCCGGCGGTGCAGCCCGTTCATATTGAGGTTGGGTCAGAATGACTTTATCAGCCCTGGGTGCCAGTCTAAGAATCATGCCGCGGAGATCCTTGTCAGCCATGATACCTAAAACCACTATAAGGCGCTTGTATCTGTATTCCTCCTGCAGAGCTCGACAAAGGGTCGCCATGCCGGCGCAATTGTGAGCCCCGTCAAGGATAACTGGTGGCCGGTGGCTGAGCCATTCCAATCGGCCTGCCCAACGAGTACTAGCCAAGCCTTCGCCGATGAGCTCTGGGTCCAGACTGAGCTGGCCTTGTCTCTCAAGCACCTCGAGTCCACCCAGGGCGGTGGCAGCGTTAACCACCTGATGGCGACCCGCCAGTGGTAGACGGAGGTTTTCCAAGCGCCATTTAAGACCCCGATAGTTAAAATATTGTGAACCGAGGGACCTTACCTTGATCTCGCGTCCGACACGATAGTATGGGGCGTTGACTTCCAGACAACGAGCTTTGATAACGGCCAGTGCCGCCGGCTGTTTTACCGCCGTGATAAGTGGTATTCCCTCCTTGATAATTCCAGCCTTTTCCCGAGCAATGCGACTCAGAGTGGCCCCGAGAAATTCCTGATGGTCCAGGTCAATATTGTTAATCACCGTACTTTGAGGCTGGATCACGTTGGTGGCGTCCAGACGT
Organism: Deltaproteobacteria bacterium; assembly: GCA_020347625.1. Classification (GTDB taxonomy): domain Bacteria; phylum Desulfobacterota; class Syntrophobacteria; order BM002; family BM002; genus BM002. The sequence continues at coordinate 307,795 of CP070735.1, read as the reverse complement.
CCCCCCATACCCACTTCCAAAATGGCCCAGTCCACTCTCTTTTTTGAAAAAAGGCTGAGAGCCATGGCAGTGGTTATCTCGAAGAAGGTAGGCGGTTCTCTTTCATCCACCACCCCCTTCACCCTTTGGTAGACTTCAAGGATCTCCTCGTCCTTCGCATCCTGCTCGTTGATCCGAAATCGTTCATTAAACTTCACCAGGTGAGGCGAGGTGTACAGCCCAACCTGGTAGCCAGCACTAACGAGAATGGCGGAGAGCATAGCCGCAGTGGATCCTTTGCCGTTGGTACCGGCAATGTGGATCGCCTGTAGTCGTTGGTGGGGTTTCCCCAGACGCTCCAATAAGTTACTGGTACTGGAAAGACCAAATTTAATACCGTACTTCTGGAGATCGTAGAGATAGGCCAGAGCCTGCTCAAGTGCTGGCGAATTCACCTTACGAATCCCCTCGTCTCATTAATGCCCAGCTTCAACCCGAAGGGCTTTGCGCAGTTATGAGTTTGCATACAGCATGCCGAAATTGCGGCCACCTGAAGGTGGCCGTGCCAATCGATTGACAGAGGTTTACCTAGTGGACGGAAGCAACCCGCTCCAATGGCGCGTAGTCAAGATGGAGCAACCTGGTGTGTCCGTCCTCAAACTGAATCCGAACTTTCAGGTTATCAGGGACACCAATGACCCTGCCTCTGCCAAAAAATGGGTGCCGCACCGCGTCTCCAGGATTGAATCTTGCTTCTCCTTCCGGCTCAGCACCAGGAGTTGCGCTGCTAGCCGCTACCATCTCGTCTGCATAATTGAAATATCTTCCAGGCTCCAGTTGCCGTAGAAAAGGTGAAAGTGGGGTAAATCGGAAACCTGCTCTCCGGTCATATATCCTCTGAGGACAACAGAGGTGGATAAACTCTTTGGCCCTGGTGACAGCCACATAGAGCAGTCGCCGTTCCTCCTCCAGTAATTCCTCATCGCCGTAAGCCTGGTTGGAAGGTAGCCGCCCCTCCACAGCCGAAAGCAAAAATACCGCCCGCCATTCAAGACCTTTTGCCGAATGGATGGTGGAAAGCACCAGGTGGTCCTGCGAATGATTTTCGGGCACATTCACATTTGGAGGCTCCAGGGCGACATCCGCCAAAAACTCCTCCAACCTGCCGTACTTCACGGTCCAGTCTTGCAGGTAGTCCAGCTCTCGAAACCGCTTGGGATAATCGTCATACTTTGCTACCAGTATGGGCTCGTAGTAAGCGCGGACCGCGCGCACCTGTTGGCTGACGCTGAGCCCCGGCTCGGAAAGTTCCTCAAACAGATGCACCAAACGGTGAAGACCGTGGTCTGCCGAAAGCTTCTTGGCGTATGCAGCCAAGCGGTTCAAGTCTGGGTTATTCTGGCCAAGATAGGTGATAATTTCCTGACTACGTTTGCTCCCCACCTGGTTGACCAGGAGCAGTAGACGGTTCCAGCTGATTCGATCCCATGGATGTTTCCAAGCGCGCAAGTGGGCCAAAACATCCTTGACGTGCGCCGACTCGATGAACTTAAATCCACCGTATTTGATGAAGGGGATCCCGAGTCTGGTCAAGGCTACCTCGAGGTCGAAGGAGTGGAAGCTCGCCCTGAAAAGCACTGCCATCTCCCGCAGAGGCACTCCTTGAAGTTGCAGTTCTTTTATTTTCCCGCAAATATAATCGGACTGGGCTCCCTCGTCGACGGGTCTGATGAGTAATGGGGAAGAGCCCCCAAGCTTTTTGGTAAAAAGGCATTTGGTGTACTTTTCCCGTGCAGAATTAATAATACCGTTAGCAAGATCCAGAATTGGCTGTGGACTGCGATAGTTTTCCTCCAGCTTGAAAAGCATGGCGTCAGGAAACAGTTTTGGGAAATCCAGAATATTGCGAAAGTGGGCACCCCGAAAAGAGTAAATCGACTGGCTGTCATCACCCACCACCATGATATTCTGATGGCCTGTGGCCAGATCTCTAACGATGTCCGCTTGGAGACGGTTGGTATCCTGAAATTCGTCCACCAGAATGTAGCGGTACTGGGAAGAAAGCTCAAAACTTACGTCGTTATGCTCCCGCAGCAGTTGGCTTAGGTAAATGAGCAAATCATCGAAATCCAACTGATGATGCTGACGTTTGTAGGATTCGTATCGTTCCCAAAGCTTCGCCAGTTCTTGTTCATATTCCAGGAACTGATCGTATTCACGACCGAGCACCTCCCCGAGAGGTTCTTGGCGATTGGCTGACTTGCTGAAGATATCTGCAATGGTGCCCTTTTTGGGAAAACGGCGATGTCGCTCCCTCAGACCCATGCTCCCAGCAAGGTAGTTCACAACATCTTCAGCATCGGACCGATCAATGATGCTGAAGTCGGGACTAAAGGAAAGCCGTTTGGCATAACGGTGGAGCACCCTGTTGGCAAACCAGTGGAAGGTGCCTCCTACCACCTCCTGGCAGCGATAATCAAGCATGGAGGCGGCCCTGGCAATCATCTCACTGGCCGCTCGCCGGGTGAAGGTAAGCAGGAGAATTGAAGCCGCCGGTATCCCTTGTTCCACCAGCCAAGCGACCCGGTAGACCAGGGTTCGTGTCTTGCCGCTACCTGCTCCGGCAACTACCAGTATGGGACCGTTGCCGGCAGTGACCGCTTGATACTGGGCCTCGTTTAGTTCACGAGCGTAACCGATCCGTTTGCTTGTCATGGCTGAATCTAGTCAAGTTCCTGGAGGAAATTACTATGCGATGACCTTACCGCCCTTTGGGCGGGTTTCAAGTTTGGCGTGGCGGAGTGGCGGAACAAAGGATTTCAACCATTTACTCGTTGCTGAAGTACTCAACGATTTCAGAGGCCAGTGCCTCAATCGTATAATCTGCCGGCATAATGGTGACCTCAAGGCCATAACGACGTGCTGTCTCAGCCGTGATGGGCCCGATGCAGGCAATGATAGTATTACCCACCAGGGAGAGCAGATTTTCATCCGGAAACATCGCAGAAAAGTTCTCCACTGTGGACGAACTAGTAAAGGTTATGCAGCTAATATCGCCCTCTAGTAAAAGGTGCCGAACTTCTTCGGTTCTGCTGGAGGGACGAACAGTTTCGTAGGCCACCACCACATCCACCTGTCCGCCCATCTCTTTCAGTTTTTCCGGCAGGATCTCACGTGCTTTGGCAGCCCTCGGTAGTAAAAACCTCTTGCCACGGATTTCTTCTTCGCCCAGTGCATCGATAACCGCCTCGGCACGATATTCAGAGGGCACAAGATCGATCTGTAACCCCCTTTCCCTCAGAGCCGCCGCGGTTTTTGGCCCTATGGCGCCAAGGCGGAGCCCGTGAAGAGAACGCACATCCTTCTTCCGCTCTTCCAGACGGTGAAAGAAGAAGCGTACGCCGTTGACGCTAGTGAAAATCAGCCAAGCATAATCTTCCAGCCCATCGATGGCACCATCGAGCGGTGCCCAGCTGCTAGGCTTCACCACCTCGATAGTAGGGAACTCCAGACACCGCGCGCCCCTGCTCTCTAACAAGGAACGAAATTCGCTGGCTTGCTCCCTGGCGCGGGTGACTACTATTGTCTTGCCGAACAGCGGCCTTTTCTCGAACCAGTTTAGCTGTTGCCGCAACCCCACCACTTCGCCAACCACGATTATGGCAGGTGGGGTGATCTCAGCGTCCTCGGCAACACGGGCGATGTTGCCAAGTGTTCCGGTTACCGTCTCTTGTTCGGTTGTCGTTCCCCAGCGAATAACTGCCACCGGCGTCTCTTCCGCCCTGCCGCAAGCTATCAATTGCGAGGCAATGTTCTCCAGATTTTTTACTCCCATCAGGAATACCAAGGTACCCACGCTGGTTGCCAGCCGGTCCCAGTGAATGGCGGAAGTTTCTTTTCCTTCCATTTCATGGCCTGTTACAAAAGCCACCGATGACGCCAATCCTCTGTGGGTCAGAGGAATACCGGCGTAAGCCGGTACCGCAACTGCCGACGTAATTCCAGGCACTATCTCAAAGTCGATACCCGCCGCTTCTAATACGAGAGCCTCCTCGCCCCCCCGACCGAAAATGAAAGGATCTCCTCCTTTTAGCCGAACTACTGCTGCATTGCGTCCCTTATCCACCAACAAAGAGTTGATTTGCTCCTGGCTCATGGCATGAGCCCCTGCCTTTTTGCCTACGTAAATTCGCTCCGCTTCTGAGGGTGCAAAATCGAGGAGCTTTTCGTTTGCTAGATAATCGTAGACGATCACCTCCGCCTGGCGAAGACACGCCACTGCCTTCAAAGTGATAAGGGCCGGATCACCGGGTCCGGCCCCAACCAAATATACCCTGCCTCGCTGTGATCCCAATGTCATATAACCCTTTCTGGCCTGAAGCGACTGGTCGGTGGCGACCGAAAAACGCTACAGTCTTTCGTAAATCTCCCCCAAAATCTCCGCCCCGCCTGATTCCAAAACTGCTTCGGCCAACCGTTCCCCCATGACCTCCACATACTGCGGTTCACCACGCATTTCCTTGCGGATCAGACGTCTGCCTCCGAGATCGGCCACCATTCCTGTGAGCACGACCTCGTCACCAGCCATGATCGCGTGAGCCCCAATAGGTACCTGACAGCCCCCTTCCAATCGCCTGAGGAAGGCCCGCTCTGCGCTCACCTCGGTCATGGTTGGCTGATGGGCAAGGCTAGCTACCACTGGGTTGGTAAAATCGTCCTCAATTCTGGTCTCAATGCCAAGCGCTCCCTGCCCTACCGCCGGCAAGATCTGTTCCGGTGCCAGATATTCAGAGATCACATGACTCAAACCCATTCGCTTGAGCCCAGCAGCGGCCAGCACAATAGCATCGAACCCTTCCGTTTCCAGCTTTCGCAGGCGCGTATCCACGTTGCCCCTCAAGGGTTCAATGTGAAGGTCGGGCCTGAGGTGGAGGAGCTGGGCAGCACGCCGCAGACTGCTGGTTCCCACCCGTGCTTCATTCGGTAACTGGTTCAGACCATTACCGTTCCTGCTGATGAGTGCGTCTCTAGGATCTTCCCTGGGGGGCATGGCTGCCAGATGCAAGCCTGCCGGGAGTAAAGCTGGCATGTCCTTGACACTGTGCACCGCAAGATCTGTTCGGCCCTCTAGCAGAGCCTCCTCGATCTCTTTGACAAAAAGACCTTTACCGCCCACCTTGGCCAAGGGAACGTCCAGAATCTTGTCACCCATGGTCTTGATGGTTACCAGTTCAACGGTAAGTCCTGCGTGGGCCGCCAGCAGCTGAGATTTGACCCATTCTGCCTGCCATAGGGCAAGCATGCTTCCCCGCGTGCCTATCCGCAGTTTTTTCTGCCCGTTCATCGAAGTTATTCCCAGCCATACGGCTAGTGGCAACTCTTGCAGCTGGTGGCGGCGCAGCCACTGCAATCGCTAGCCCCGCTGCCCATCCTGCTGCTTGCTGCCCCCTTGTCCCCACCACTCTTGAAACCAAATATGGAAAGAACACGCGTGACCTTCTCGGTATCACAGCTCGGGCAGGTAATGGCTTCTGATGAGCTGAATACCAGCGTCTCGAACTGACAATCGCAACCTTCGCAATAGTATTCGTAAATGGGCATCAAACTCTCCAATAATGGAAGTTGTTCGTGGTCAGTCTTCAATTAATGTGATTCAGTCTGAATCGAACCGGCGTCGATTCATAGCCAATTTCTAATCTGCCAAATTTTAATAATATCAATACAATCAACTACTGACAACAGACTTCAACTACCGATGGTCTATAGCAGAAATTTCAGACCAATCTTTCTTTTCCGACACTGACAGCACACCGCTTCCTAGGGCTAAAGCTCAGCTGGTTCCACTCTTACAAGAGTTCCTGCAGCGACCGGTAAGAATTTCTTCGGGTCATCCAGCAGCCGGCCAATAATATTGACAGCACTGGCAGGTCGAATCTCTCCAGGTCCACTGATGGGGGTGGCCCCGAAGAAAATGCAGAAGGCCTGACCCTGAGGCCAATAACCAAGATCTCCCAGCTGAACGAGTTCCAGGGCATCAGGTTCCAGATCCTGGGCTACCGGAATCCGAAAATAGATCTCTTCTCCCCAGGTGCTTGCCGGCTCTTCTATGGGGAGGGCTTGCCAGATAGCTTTGGCTGTAGCCGACTCATTGAGCTCTGCCTCGGCCTCCACCTCACCTGCCTTTATGATGATCCTTTTCATGGCCACACTTGGTTCGTCGCATAGAGAAAAAGACAGTAAGCGGTAAATACCGCAGCGTATTAGAACAGATCCGTTTTACCGTTCACCGTTTACTTTTTACCGGACGCTATGCCTCCATAGACTCTATAACCGCCGCTGCCAACAGCGGCAGCATGATTTCGTGGTGTCCGATGAGCTCGAATCCTTTGCCGCCTTGCTGAGTTGGCCGCTCCACCACGTTGACTCGGGGACGGTACTGTCGCTGGAAATCCATGTTTACCGTGGTAAATTCCCGCACGTGATGGCCTAGATTTCGGACAAGGGTAAGGGCCTTAAGGAAGATTTCCGGCATCAGCACCGCCGAACCCAGGTTAAGGTAAACGCCACCTTCTAATGAGGCCACCAGTCCGGCAAAAATCCGGAAATCCAGGTGGGTGGCAGTGCCGGTCGCGGCCGGGTTCACGCTGGGGTGAATATGAATAATATCGGTACCCAAGGCAACATGCACGGTGACGGGGATACCGAGCTTGGCACCCGCTGCAAGAATGCTCTGCTCCACATGAGGAACGTTATCGGTCAGCAGTGCCTGCCCCACGGCCTCACCCAAACCCCGATCCGACTCCCTTCCTCTAGCTATAGCCATATTTAGAAAATCTGCAGTCTCATGGCTCATCCCGAAGCTACCGTCAACAAGTGCAGTAGCCACGTCCTCCGAAGTCCTTCCAACCAGGGCCATCTCGGCATCGTGAATGATTCCGGCTCCGCTCATGGCCACACCACTCAGAATGGACCTTTCCATTAGGTCGATAATAACGGGGGCGAGACCGACCTTGATGGGGTGAGCACCCATGCCCAGTAACACCGTTCGTTTCTGCCCACGAGCCTTACAGATCCTCTGCACCACCTCCCTCAAGTCGGCTGCCCCTAGAACGGCGGGAAGCCGTTTAAGAAACTCACTCAGGGTCTGCCCTTTTTCCCAGACCTGTCCAATTATTTCTAATGATACTTTACTTTTACGCTCACTCAGCCGGCCAGAACGCACCCCATCCAGGGAAATGGGCTTTATGTCTCTTCGATCTTCGTTCATCGTGATGAAAGTCTCTGAAAGAGTTGATAATCCACCAGTTCACAAATGACATGGGCCATGGTTATGTGGCACTCCTGAATTCGTGGGGTATCCTTTGCCTCCACCGTAAGCAGCACTTGCGCCACATCTGTCATTTTAGCGGAATCGGAGCCTGTCATTCCGATTGTACGCATACCTCGATTCCTGGCAACGGCCAGGGCTTCCAATACGTTGGCTGAAGTTCCACTCGTACTCAAGCCCCAGGCTATATCCCCTTCGATTCCCAGCGCCTTCACCTGTTTGCTGAAAATGTCATCAAAAGTGTAATCGTTGCTGACGCTGGTGATGATAGACGTATCCGTGGTTAAAGCCATGGCTGGCAGCGGTGGGCGTTCGATCATAAAACGATTGACAAATTCAGCCGCAATGTGCTGGGCGTCTGCGGCAGAGCCACCGTTACCGAAGATCATCAACTTATTCTCATTATTGAAGGCATCCACTATCATAGTGGCAGCCCTGATCAAAGATTCCCGATTGAGCTCGCGGCATCGCTGCTTCAACTGAATGCTCTCCAGAAAACTGCGATCAACTATTTTTTTCATCTCCTCCATGACAACACCTGGCTTCCTTTGGACTTATCGCCCCTTCTATACCAGCCACCTATTCCTGTCAATCTGTTACGCAAAACGCAAACCGCATTTGCGGCGAGACAGGCAAGACGAGCGAGACGTGGTAAAATTCCATTTTTTTCCTTTCTCACATCCCTTCTCACTCTCGTCTCGCCCGACCTCACGTCTCGCTCCGAATCCCCTATTCAGTCTCAAACACAGGGGTTTGGAAAGCGGTGTTACTATTGATATCCTTTTCTAGCATCTCCCGCAGCAAATGATAGACCGGTCCTGGGCTTCCAGAGCCGATGGGATGACCGTCAAATATTACCGCCGGCAAAATATCAAAGGTGGTGCCGAAGAGCAGGATCTCAGAACCGCTGTAAGCCTCATTCAGGGTTATGTCCTCGAAAACGACCTGCTTGAGTTTGCCTTCTAGAACCAAAGACTCAGCCAGTTCTGCCACTCTGGTTACAGTGGTGCCTTTTAAAATCCTGCTGAACCGTGGAAGCTTCAGGGTCAGCACTGATGTCACCAGACCGATGTTTTCGGTGGACCCTTCTCCTAGAAAGCCATTCTCGTCGATGGAGATCGTGTATTGCACCCCCGCATCCACGGCTTCCTTTTTCATTAGTACATTTGGGAGGTAATTACAGCTTTTGATGTTTGCAAAATAGGATCTCTTTATTGGGATATCGCTGCTTTTGATAGCCACACCCTTTTTATAATGCGCTTCCGGATACTCGCTGGGTCGACATATGACAATGTAGATTTGCGAAGAGGGACATTCGTAGGGATTGGTGGTAAACCCCCCAGGTCCGCGGGAAACGAAAAGTCGAATAAGACAATCACGGACCCCGGCAATTCGTATGGTCCCCACCACCAGATCAGCTATTTGCTCCAGGGTGTTTGGCAGCTTCAAGTAAACCGCTCGGGCCGAGCGTTCCAAGCGTTCGAGGTGGCCTCGGAGATTGTAAATATTACCGTTGACACACTTGAAAGCCTCGAAAATCCCATCTCCGCGGTGAACCATGTGATCGTCCACTGGAACTGTCATAAGAAATGGATGGGTGACCACGCCCCCCAACACACTGCTATACATGGCCAGATAATCCTGATGATAGGATTTGACATAGGCCTCTGCCAGTCGCTGATAATCATCCAAGCCCAAGTGGCTTAGTGTCATGGCGCTCTCCTCCGCTCTGGTTCGTGGCTGCTCTCTAGCCTCTTACCATAGGAAATCCCTGCCGTGCCGTCAATGTTTCCTCCGTGTGGACTCGGCAAGCGGGTATACCATTTTCCCTTTTCGAAATGGGGAGGTAAAGGATTTTTAAGGTAAAAAATTAACAAATTCAATTTTTTATGTAATCGCTAATCAAATATTTCAGTCTTATAGTTAGAATTCGAAATTCCGAAAACGCATATGTATTCAACTCCGCATGGGTTGGGCTTGACGGCTGAGGTATTTCCGAAGCGGCGTATGTTGTCAGCCTATGCAAGCTTGAATGGTTAGGCCGCCTTGCATGTTGCTCCAGAGGCTGGCAACATCCGCAGCTCGGGCTGCCACTGCCTCCGGTCCGAAGGAATCCCCCCGCGAGGGTAGCAGACCAAGCGTAAGCTTTTGAAATGGCTCAGCTTTCAAGCGTTCGTGCGGAGTTAAGGCTATAACTGTTTTCCCAAATCCAAAAGCCGAAATTTAAGGTAACCAAAGGTACATGAACTGTGGTGTCGGGCCCTGCAAGAAAAACCCTCCTTGCTCACTCCGGCCCAGCCAACTCCGCGGCTCTCCTTCCGACCTGGAGTAGATATTGTCAACATATGTTCCCGGCCGGTAGTATGTCACCACTCTAGCCTGCTCCATCCCCACTGAGTCTCGGGCCCATTTCACTGCATCGTCAAGATAACCCAACTGATCTACCAGGTGAAGTTCCAGCGCCTGTTGGCCGGTTAACACCCGTCCATCCGCAACGATTGTCAAGTCTGTCTCGGTTAGCTCTCTTCTGCCCGCGCGAACCACCTCCAGAAATCCTCCCTGGTATTCGTCAATGATCTTCTGAAAAATCCTCCTCTCCTCAGGCGTTGCCGGACGGAAGGGAGACCACATATCCTTCTTATCTCCGGATTTCACCGACTCTTCCTCAACTCCCACCTTTTCCATCAAACCTCGCACATTAAACTTGAGAGCAATGGTACCGATGCTGCCAGTCAAGGTACTGGGCTGGGCAATTATATAGTCTGCCGCAGTTGCAACATAATAGCCCCCTGAAGTGGCCAAACCCAGCAAGCAAGCAACCACCTTAACCTTTCTCTTCTCTTTGTACTGCGCGATCTCGTGGTACAACAAATCGCTGGCATTCACTGTACCGCCCGGCGAATGAATGCGAAGAATCAGCGCCTTTACCTCCTTGTCCTTGGAGGCTTTGTCAAGTTCCTCCTTCACTCTAGCAACCAAGTTGATTTCCTCTTTTAGACTACCTCGCCTCTCTTCTTCTTCATAAGAGAGCACTCCACTGATATCCATCAATAAGACCTTACCAGGGCCCTGCCCTTCAATCACCTTCTCTTCCAGTGGTTGCGCCGCCCGAAAAAGGCTCAGATTAACAAAAGCACACCCAGTTGTAGGTCCGCTGAGCAGGGCCACAGCCAGACACAAGATAAAGAAACCTCCCTGTCGCTTTTTCCGTGGATGCATGGCCACCTCCTTCCCATTCCCAATGTTAGGGTTATACAGGAGTTTCCCCAAAAATTGATGATTGATCTTTGTCTGCCAAGCCAATTTGCCCTGGTTTCAAGAATAAAAATGCCTTCTTGGTGTCTCTTCAGTCGTTCCGAGTCTTACGGTCTGGTCACTTCAAGCCCTGCTGTGACCGGGGGAAGGCACCCCCTCCCTGTTCCCCGTTCCTGGGGAACGGGGCCAGGGGCTCCCCCAGACACAGCCGGGGAAGTGTCACAGACCTCCCGCCAGTCACTCAGAAGAGACACCAGCAAAGGCATAGGGGCAGGCTGCGAAACAAACGAGCATCTGAGCAACCTTTTTGTGCACATCTCCGCCCGGCGAGGGTCTGCATGAAGATTTGGTGCTTTCTTAACTGGGACACTGCCATAAAATGGCGTGAATTGCTCGTTGTGAAGTAGCCTCCCCTATGCCTGGGTTGCAATGAGATTTTTGGGGAAACTCCTGCAGGGTTATAATGGCTAATGGTGGGCTGATTTCAACCCGAACCGGTTCACAAATCTTTACAAGCCTCAAAAGGGTTAGTTGACGGCCAACCCTGGATTTGCTATGAGGCTAAAATGTCAAATT
>CP070735.1:275733-296558 GCA_020347625.1 Deltaproteobacteria bacterium | reverse complement strand
GTTCACTCCCCTTTTTTTGTTTTGTTGATCTTGGTTTGTCTCGTTGGGGGGGTTCCCCGGTTGCGGCGCCCCCCCCCGCCCCCCCCCCCCACCCCCCACCCCCCCGCCCCGAGCATAGAGCATCGAGCAACCACCCTGCAGCACCGACCATCGAGCATCGACCATGGAGCGTTCTGCATGGAGCTTGGAGCATGGAGCATGGAGCTTGGAGCTTGGAGAATAGAGCATAGGGCATTAGGATCATTAGACCATGGAGACTTTGTTTTTTTTTGCTGCCCGCTGCCCGCTGCTGACTAACATGCGCCTTACGCCATTATCATTCTCGTTCCTGGTTGCTGGATTGTTGCCATGCCGCACTAACGGTGTGAACCTAGGCTCACATAATATTGTTGCATCAGTTGCTCAGAATCCCCTAATATAGAAAACTTAGTTTGCTCTCCTCACAACTGGACATCGGCTATGAGCAGGAAAAAATCTTCATTACAGGTCCTAATGGTCGCTTCTGAGGTGGCTCCTTTTGCCAAGACCGGCGGCCTTGCCGATGTGGCTGGGACACTTCCGCGGGCCTTGAGCGAGCTTGGCTGTAAGTTGTGTATCGTTATGCCTTTCTACAATCGGTTCCTCGAGGGGATGATGGTGGAAGGGCCAGTTGTGGAAAACCTACCCGTGCCCATAGATTCTAGGGTAATCGGGGCGGAAATCTATCGTGGTCAGGTAAACGAGGCCATAGACATCTACTTCGTCCGAAGAGATGAATTCTACGACCGAAGCTATCTTTACGGAACTCCGAAAGGCGATTACTTTGATAATTGCCAACGCTTCATCTTTTTGTGTCGGGCTACGCTGTCCCTCTGTCCTGCCGTAGAGTTTCAGCCTGATCTGGTTCACTGCCACGACTGGCAGACTGGCTTGGTCCCTGCCTACCTTAAGCTTCTCTCTGGGGATAAAGATTTCTGGGCTCAGACAGCGAGTGTGTTCACTATCCATAACATAGCTTACCAGGGACAATTCGGAGCGGAACTCTTTCCGATGACCGGACTGCCGGGCAGTTTTTTAAGCGTTGAAGGCATGGAATTCTGGGGTGGAATGAATTTTATGAAGGCCGGAATAGTCTCTGCCGACGTACTCACCACAGTCAGTCCTCGCTATAGCGAGGAGATTCAGACCAAAGAATACGGCCATAGGCTGGATGGCGTTCTCCAGGCGCAACGAGAAAAGCTGTTCGGGATTCTAAATGGTGCTGACTACGAGGAATGGAACCCCGAAACCGATTCGTTTATTGCTGCCAATTACTCCCGGGAGAATCTCGACGGTAAAACCATCTGCAAACTCAATCTGCTCCGCACAGTCAAACTGCCCGAGCGAATCATGAACAGGCCGCTACTTGGTGTTATCTCCAGACTGGCTGACCAGAAGGGTTTGGATCTGTTGGCGACAGTTATGGAAAAAATTGTTGGCGAAGATGTTGGCTTGGTAATTCTGGGCATTGGCGATGAGAGGTATCAAACACTGTTAACTGAAATGGCAGAGCGCCACCCAGAAAAAATTGCCGTACACTTGGACTTCGATGAGCGGTTGGCCCATAAGATCGAAGCAGGGGCGGATATATTTCTCATGCCGTCGAGATACGAACCCTGTGGACTCAATCAGATGTATAGTCTTCGTTATGGTACAGTACCCGTGGTGAGGGCCACCGGCGGGCTCTATGACACCATTAGGGATTTCGACCCCAAGGCAGGTGAAGGTGTTGGTTTTAGCTTCACCGACTATGAGCCTGAAGCTTTCTGGGATGCCATCAAGATGGCTCTGAGTTTCTTTTACAAAACTCAGACCTGGCAGCTCATTATGAAAAACGGCATGGCCATGGATTTCAGCTGGGAGTCCTCCGCTCGACAATACCTGGCATTATATGAGAAGGCTGTGGACAGTAAGCGAAAGAGGGTGTCTCAAATCCGAAAGGCGAAATCCAAAGCACGAAAGAAATTATGAGGAACCATGTGGGATATGGGATATGGGATGGACCACCGTTGTTAGCATTACGATATGGGATAATAGGGACCCGCCCGAAGGGCGCAGCGTTGATTAACTCTTTGAAGGATGGTGAAAATGACTCCAAAGCGCATTGTTTTCCTGGTACTAGGATTGCTTTTTGCGACTTTTATTGTGCAGAATGCTGATGTGGTTCAAGTACGCTTTCTCTTTTGGAGTGCTCAGGCATCGCGTGCTCTCGTCATTCTGGGCGCTTTCGTCCTGGGCATCATCGTCGGCTGGGTAACCGGACGGGTGTTGAAGAAAGAAGAGCCACCACCGCCGAGCTTTACCACAGAAACCTAATGCTAATGAGATCATTTCTTAAGTGTAATTCTGCGGCCATGGATCAGGAAAAATTTCAGACGCCTATGCACTTACATTCGCAATGACGCTTGAAAGCTGAGTTATTCCCTTTACGGTCTGCTACCCTTGCGGGGGGGAAGTCCTCCAGCCAGTGGCAGCCCGGGCTGCGGCATTACCAATGTAAAATCTCCTGAACGGTTATCGCCCGAAAAACAGTCGGAAAGATGCGCTCGCATGCAACTAGGAATTGAAGTGCAAGCATTGTGGCTGCTGATCATTGCAGCGGCCGTGGCAATGTTTACCAAATACATCCGTCTGCCCTACACTATTGCCTTAGTTGTTGTGGGTATAGTGATGGGACTTCTGGATCTTCTCCCCCAAATGCTCCTCACCCCAAACCTGGTCTTCCACATTTTCCTGCCGATTCTTCTTTTCGAAGCGGCATTCAATATTGACCTTTTGGACCTACGGCAAAATGGACGAGCTATTGCCATCCTGGCTCTACCTGGGGTGCTGCTGGCCACTTCGGTCACTGCTGCTGTCAGCTACACCGGATTAAGGCTGTGGAACGGAGTTCCGGAATTCTCTTGGGGCCATGCCCTGCTTTTCGGCGCCATCGTTGCTGCCACCGATCCAATTTCGGTGTTGGCCCTTTTTAAAGAACTTGGGGTGACACGGCGACTTTCCCTCATTATCGAGGGTGAGAGCATCTTTAATGACGGGGTGGCGGTCGTCCTTTTCGGTGTTCTCCTGGGAGTAGCCCAGGGTGGCGACTTAAATTTGCTCACTGCTGTGCGCCAGTTTTTCGTGAGTGTGGTAGGGGGCGGTGGCATTGGCGTGCTACTGGGCCTGGCAATGGCCAAAGTGATGAGCGTGGTAGATGATCATCTCATTGAGATTACCTTGACTACAATACTGGCGTTCAGCTCATACTTGCTCGCCGAACATCTGCATGTATCCGGTGTTATCTCGGTGATAGGTGCCGGGCTAATGACTGGTAACTATGGCACCCGGTTAGCCATGTCACCTACGACGCGTGTATCGGTTAGCGATTTCTGGGAATATGCGGCTTTCGCGGTAAACTCTGTGCTCTTTCTGATGATTGGCATCGAGGTGAAAATCGTTGATTTCGGCCCACTCTGGATCGCGGTGCTAGTGGCGGTGGCTGCTATGATCTGTGGTCGCGCTGCCGCCGTGTTTCTCACCGCTCCCCTGATAGGCAAAGTGGACAAACCGCTTCCCAAGAGTTGGCAGGGTGTGCTCTTCTGGGGTGGTATTCGAGGAGCCATCTGCATGGTGCTAGCCTTGAGCTTGCCCAAGGATTTTCCCCTGCGTCAACCCCTGATGGCGATGATCTTTGCTGTGGTGATTTTCACCCTGCTGGTCCAGGGACTGAGTATCAAAACGATACTTTGGAAATTGGGGCTTATTAGACATGCATCCCAGGAGGATTATGAGACCAGGAGGGGTGAAGTGTACGCGTTGGGTCGAGCCCAGCTGGAACTCGAGCAGATGGTTGGTCGCGGCATTCTGTCGCAACGCAACTATGAACTGTTGGCACCGCGTTTGCATGATCGTCTGGAGGAGTTGCATGTCAATTTGGCTGAAGTTGCGGCCGAGCATCAGGATGCAGTCGCCGAGGAATTGCATCGTGCTGAGGAACGTTTACTCCATGCTGAAAAGGATGGAATCAAGGAAGCCTACCTGGCGGGAATTATCTCAGAGTCGGTCATGAAAAAACTGTTGAATCGTGTTGGTGAGAAACTTTATACGCTAGGGACGGTCGGTGGGAAAAGGGCCAGTATTAATGAATATGACAGTGAAAATGAGGAGAGGTAGAAATGATGCTCCAGGCTGGTTATGCGGCTACCAACCTTTGTGAGTCCCTGATTCTGAGGAGAATGCATGAGAAAAAATGAGAGGTTGCTGGAGGCCTGGAATCAGCTGGTGAAAACTATAGCCGAAAAACAGGGGTTGAGTAGTGAGCAGGCGGTATTACATGTAAGGAAACATTTTCCCGAGCTCTACGAGCTTTACAAGAAAGCTAAGCAGGAAAAGAAGACAAATCCCTCAGAATAGCCTGCCCCATAATTTCACATTTCCAATTTCACATTACTTCGTTAGTCATTTATTATCGGTTTCGCCGCGTCCCCGCGTCACCCCTTCCCCGTATCGTTCCTCAGTCCCTACTACACCCCCGGGCTCGACTATGCCTGACTATTGCAGTATGATGGGCTGCATGAAAGCAATTACCTTGGCAATCTACCTGCTTCTCTTCGGTGTCTCTTTATGGCTAAAGCACCTCAACATAAAGTATCTCAAGGAGAGAGGCCACCAAGTTCCTCCTGAATTCGGCAAAGCCATCGATTCAGAGACCCTGCGACGAACCATAGCCTACACGGTTAAAACCAGCCGACTCGGTATAGTTGCTTCAATTCTCAACACTCTCTTGCTGCTCTTTTTTCTGTTCGGGGGACTCATCATCGTCTATGACGGCTGGATTGCTTCTCTTTCGGGATCCTTTGTGACGAGGGGTGTATTTTTCGTGCTGGGACTCCTTTACGTGGAGACCATTTTCAGTATTCCATTCAGCCTTTACAGAAACTTCAACATTGAGAGTCGCTACGGCTTCAATACTATGACTGGGCGGCTTTGGCTGAGCGACCTGCTAAAATCCACTGCCATTTCGACAATTTTACTGGCGGGTTTGGTTGCGGTCGCCCTTGCCTTGGTTAGCTACAGCCCAGGATGGTGGTGGCTCTGGGTGTGGGGTGTTTTTCTACTCTTCAGCATTTTCCTCATGTACATCTCACCCTATCTAATAGAACCGCTCTTCTTCAAATTTGAACCGGTGCGGAGCGACGGTCTCGAGGAAGAAATTAGGGCTCTGGTGGAAAAAGCAGGGCTCAAGGTGAACAAAGTTTTCCAGGTGGATGCTTCCAGACGAAGCCGGCATTCTAATGCCTACTTTTCAGGTATTGGCAGGGTGAAGAGGATCGTGCTCTTCGACACGCTGCTGGAGACTATGAGCAACCCGGAAATTCTGGCGGTGCTAGCCCATGAGCTTGGTCATTGGAAGAAGAAGCACGTGGTGAAACGGATCATTCTAACTGAAGTGGTAGCACTGGGAGTTATCTTTTTAGCTTTTAAGTTGCTTTCCTGGCAGGGATTGCTCACCATGGTTGGTCTGGAGCAGGGCTCTTTCTACGTGCGAGTTACCATCCTTGGATTCCTGGGATCGTTGTTGATGTTCCCATTCACTCCGGTGTTAAGCTTCCTTTCCCGCAAGCACGAATGGCAGGCAGACAGGTTTGCCTGTAAGCTTACGGGACAGCCATCAGATCTGGCCAGGGCTTTAGTCAAGTTGTCCAAGGACAATCTGGCAAATCTCCACCCCCATCCCCTTTACGCCGCCTTCTACTACAGCCATCCTCCTGTGGTGGAGCGCGTACGCCACCTGCAGAATCAAGAGGCGTCTGGCCACTCTTCTCAACTCGCCTCGTGCTGATAAGCCTCTCCTAGGTCCGTAAACGAGAAGCTATAGAATATCTTGTGCCCGTCGAAATCCAGCACTCTCAGGTCATCGG
Source organism: Deltaproteobacteria bacterium (assembly GCA_020347625.1). GTDB lineage: Bacteria > Desulfobacterota > Syntrophobacteria > BM002 > BM002 > BM002. Next base: position 290,637 of record CP070735.1, on the reverse strand, counting down.
TCTGTTTGACGTCCTTCATTATCATGTCATATTGTTGACCATATTTCCGTTGTACCAGATCCAACGGGACTTCGTAGGCCATAAATTTTTTGATTCCCTTGAGACCAAGCTTTTCAACCAGCTTGCCATCCGCAAAGGATTCGTAGGTTGTCAGTATTAAAATAGGTCCGGTTCCAGTGAAAATAATGCCTGCCTTCATGGCCCACCTCCTTTAAATTGTGTCCATACAAGACATATGTGAAAGGCCTGATAGCTAAATCTGGCCCTGTTGAGACGCTAAAAGACTGTAAATGTGGGTCAAAGAGTGCTTCAGGTGAAATAACTAAACCTGATCATCCCTTTGGTGTAACGGAACGTGGGAGGCTTCGGCTCCTCGTAGATCAGCTTTTCACGTTCTTTTTTGGCTTCTAATGCTTCAGCTAGTCGTTCAGGATTACTGAGGGCGGCTTCATAACCGTGTGTGTTTTTCAGCATCCCCTCAAAGCCTTCAGTTACATGCATGACCGCATGGTCAAAAAACCTAACCAATAAGAAAGAGGCTTCAACAATCTGGTTTAGATTTAAGGCTGAATCAACTTCCCTGCTGGCTGCAATAAATTCCCAAAGACGCCTTTTGGTGAGATAAAGAGCGCTGATCACCTCAGGAAGCTCGAAGTTTTGCTCGAATCGCTCTTTTCCCAAATTCTTGTAGTGCTGCGCTACCTCGCCTTCGTCTTTATCCTCTTCAAGCCAATAACTGAAGCGGCTGCAGACTTGATAAATCCATTCATGTAAAGTCTTTTCATCGATATTCCGATAGGATTGGGTTGATGGGTGAGCCCGCAGTCTTTCTTGGATCTCCTCGGATAGTCGCAGCGCATTGGCTTCAATCAGGTCAACTATCTTTTTTGTGAGCATGATATGCCTCCCCTGCAATCTTTTAGAGTAACTCCAATGCTTTGCGGTAGTCTCACTAACTTGTGCTCTTGAAATTTAACGCTCCATAGTAGCCAAGCGTGGTGTAATAGATGGCCATGTCAAAGAAACGATTCAGATAAGTAATAAAATCAACCGCAGAATCAAGCTCTTTTGCTGTTTGCATGATTCCCTTTTCCAAGACCGTATCCCAAATGTGTCTTTTGGTGGCAACCAGTGCTTGGACTAACTCATGCAGCGGGAACCCTTCCTCAAAACGCTGCGCCCCAATATTAGAATAGTGTGTTCGCACCTCTCCCTTTTCGGTATCCCTGAGTAGCCAGTGACCTAAACGGCTATAAACTTCAAAAATGTTTTCGTAAAACGTTTTGTCATCCAGCGTTTGATAAGATGAAATGGTTGGATCGCTCAGCAGCTTATTCTTAAGATCCTCGGCCATACTTTCTGCGTTTTTTTCTATCATTTCGATGAGTCTAATCAGCATGATGTCTCTCCTCTATTAGTCTCCATTGTTCAGCATTCGCCTACTGCGACCATGGATATGGACTTTTTTTCGATTGTTCTCAGACAGGACTTTCTTCTTTGCATGAACTTGTCTAGAAAGAATTGCAGCAGGACAAGTTCACCAGTCCCCCAATAGGCCTTGGTCGTCCGGTTGTTGACAAGCTCATCTTGATGGTCTAGCGCCACCGTTTCGTGAATGCCCTGGGCTACGGCTAATTGAGTTATCTGTAACTTACTCTTGGCGAAATTGCTTGATTCGGCGGGGGGTATTCCCAGTTCGTTCAATATGAGCTCGGGAGGGAAAAAATCGGTTCGTACGAGACAAAAACACTGGATGGAAAATCTAGCCCTACGTGGATAATCTAACTTCCGACAGGGTTGATTCGGGGATAGCAGGAGTAAAGGAAGTGTAGAATCAAAATCTATTGAAAGTAGTGATACCGGGAGCTGTTTCCAGAATCGTTGGCAACGGTGTTGCGAAAAGGTCTTAGCGTGATTTACTGCTGGGACTCATCAGACCGTCGCAATTCACATCCGTATCTACAACCGTGAGCCGAACAGTCAGGCCTCACCATTTTGATCGTAGTGACTCCCAGTAGAACACAAAAAATTTTACTGGGAGCCTAACAGGCACACCTTGAGTTTCATTCTGCCCCCAATGTCGGCTAAATCTTGGTTTAGCTCAAAAGAAAACCTACCTTTAATTATCCTATGACCAATGTAGAAATTCTGTCAAAGAGAAAAAAAGCACGATTTGACTTTTTTGTCCTGGCAGGGGTGCTGTACCTGGCGCAACATCCGTTAAAATTTCGGAAAATAGCCGGGAATTTATATTCCCATTTTAAAGCCGTAGCATCTTGAATTTATTAAGAAATAATGAGAAGTATTCTATTCGGCTGAGCCCTGTGCATCCAGTCAAAGGTTGACAAACACCTCACAGCCCGCTATACGGTTGAAGTTAAACCGCCGCAATGTCTTCAGCAAAGGAGGACGAAATGAACAAGGCCGATTTGATCAATGAGGTAGCCAAGGTAGTCAAAACCAAAAAAGAGGCCCAGGCTGCAGTAGACTGTGTTTTGTCAACCGTTGCCAATGCATTGAGAAGGGGTGATGCGGTTACACTGGTGGGGTTTGGAACCTTTAAGGTCTCCGAAAGGAAAGCCAGAAGAGGGAGAAATCCTCAAACTGGAGCGGTAATCCAAATCCCAGCCGCGAGGGTACCCAAGTTTGTCGCGGGCAAGGCTTTGAAAAATGCGGTGAAATAGCTTTACTAGGATTTCCTGGCAAAGAGCACCTTTGGCAGGAGGATAAATGGTAGCCTCTTGGAGCTAGTCATCTCCAAGGGGCTTTTTTTATTTGAACAAAGAAAACCTAGTACTTTGGGCCAGGTCAGAGCGCATAGCGAAAAAAAGAATAAACGATGAACGGTAGCTCAGCCAGCGCATCATCGTATTATCGTATACTAAACGCTTTGCGCTCTGCGCTTTGCCTCATTGGGGCAGCTCATCGCCCGGCCTGGATTTTCTAATGATGTGGGAGTGGTGTTGTCTGACCGCTGTTAGGGTGAGGATGTATACTCCAACTTGGAGAAGTCAGAGTTGGCGTTCACCGTTGCCTTTCTTGTTCCGCGAGCAGGAATGGGCTTGCCTGCAAAAGAAAATGACTCCTTGAATGCAGTCTCACCAGAATCGTAACCTATTATGGTCACCGTCCCGCTAAATGAGGATTTAGCGGTGTTGCGGATATTAAAAATGTGGGTGTAGGTCCCGCCCACATTTCTGGTGTGGGTATGAACCACAAAAATTTGTTGTTTGTCCTCTGCGGTTACCAAACGCACATCGGCCAAAGGCACCCAGCCAATTTTCCCCTGGTACTCAACTTTTACCCAATAGCCACGTTTGTCTAATTGCTTTAGGCGCGCTCGAGCTGGAATAGTAGTAAGCACCCTGCCATTAATCTGGGGGCGGTCTGTCAACCTTACTCCACCTCTCAACGGTGTCCAGGTTTCCCCATATGACACTTGTGCGCTGAGAGCGAGAGTAACATACACCGTAATGGCGAATATCCTCTTGCGCATCTATCCCCTTTCCAAATTTGGCGGATAGGTCCACAGAACCCGGATTCTTTACTTGATTGTTAATCAGTGGGAAAAGTAAGTATCAAAGTCAAGGTTGTAAAAACAATCTACTTGACCAGAAATAAGCTCAACTCAGGCACAAAGGTGATGATGGCAAGGGCCACCAGGAGGATACCCAGAAAAGGCAGGGAAGCGATGCCAAGGCGCAATATGGATTCCTCGAATCTGAGGCTGGCAATGAAAAGATTCATCCCTATGGGTGGGGTGGAGTAGCCGATCTGCAGATTTGTAAGGAAAATGACGCCCAAATGGAGAAGGTTGATGTCATAGCCCTGAGCAATGGGGACGATGAGGGGCGCTACTATAACTAGAGCTGAGTAGATATCCAGGACACATCCCACGATGAGGAGAAAAAAGTTCAAAATAATCAGGAAAACTATCTTGCTCTCCACATGGGACTGGATCCAGAGCAAGATCTTGGCTGGGACTTGCTGGTCCACCAGAAAGCTGTTAAACGCCAGAGCTGCGCCCAGGATAACGATAATACCGCCCACCATCAGCACAGACCTGATAATGATCAAACCCATTTGTTTGAACTTCACATCCCGATTGATGAGAAGGGCCACCACGATCACGTATAGCACCGTGATGGCGGCTGCTTCGCTCAAGGCCAGGAAACCGCTGAAAATCCCGCCAAAGACCACCACAGGTAGCAATATCTCCCATATTGCCTCTCGAGAAGTCCTATAGAGTTCATGAAAAGAGAAGGAAATAATCGCACAGTCACTGCGGACTCCTTTGTACATGCTGTAAATGGAGAGCAGGAGAACCAGAAAAATACCAGGTAGCAAGCCGGCCAGGAAAAGCTGGGGGATGCTGGCGCCTACGACGACCCCATAGATAATCATAGGTAGACTGGGCGGAAAAAGGAGCCCGAGACTACCGGAGCTGGTCAGGAGCCCGAGAGAAAAGTCCTCCGGATACTTTTCGTCCAGCAGGGCGGGTAGCAGCAACCCCCCCAGGGCGACTATGGTGATGCCGGAAGCACCCGTGAGGGCGGTGAAAAAGGCGCAGGAAAGGAGGGAGACCACAGCGAGACCCCCCGGCAGACAACCAAATATTGCCGTGGAAAGTCTGACCAGCCTTTTGCCAGCACCACTCTCGGTCAACACGTAGCCAGCGAAGGCGAAGAAAAGAAGGGCGATGAGGAGGGGATTGGCGGCCAACCGGTACATTTCGATTATTACGATGGAAAGGTCGACCCCCAGAAGATAAAAGCTGAGGAGTGCAGCCGCGGAAATGACGATAAAAAGTGGAGCACCGGAAAGCGCCAACACTATGAGCAGCAAAGCCAGGAGCGCTTTCATGGCTCAACCCCTTCCGGTCCTTTGGAGATTCCAGGGATCGAATTGAGACCGAATCTAAGAGCCATCACAGCGAAGCTGAAAGGAAAAATTAACTCCAGCCACCAGTATGGGATGAAGGCAAAGGCGATATCGCCAAAGAACCGTTCACCCTGCACGAAATTCCAGGAGGCATAGAGCAGAACCAGGCATAGCCCGCAGGCGAAGGCAGAGCAGATGAGATCAACCACGAACTTGCCACGGGCGGAGAGCAGCCGGGGCAGTAGATCTATTCTGATATGCTTGTTTTCGGCGGTGGCCCTAGCAGCCCCCAAGAAGCTGATCCAGAGAACGCCGTGTCTGAGCAAGTTGTCGCCCCAGACTACCCCGGTGGCGAAAAAATTTCGCAGGACAATCTGCAGGAGGGAGAAGATGACAAGAAAGGCCACGAGCAATATGAGCACCCATTTTTCCAGGTGTTCCAAGAAATGGCTGACCTTCTTTACAGCACCAGAGAAGGTTGCGCTCACAACTTTTCCTCCTGACGGGTCCGGTACTCCTCCACCGTTTCCCTGACCTTCTGGAGATAGTCTCTTGGGAGAAACTTCGGATCGATCTCAGCCATGGCCTGGTTCAACAGATCCTTAAAACTCTGGATATCTGCCGGTTCCGGCGTTATCTTCTTTACGCCGCGTTTGTAGATTAGCTGTATCGCCTGCTCATTGTCTTTTCTGGTTTTTTCTGTGAGTTGGCGCAGATACTTGCTGCAGACTTGTTTCAAGCTCTGTTGGTATTCGGCAGGAAGACGCGAAAAAGCTTTGTTGTTGATAATCAAGGCGCCACCGAGGTAAAACAGGGGCAAATCGATGACATAATTGACCCGGCTGTACCATTGGGTTATCAGGGCATAGTAAGGCGAGTTGAATACGATTTCCACGAGATTGGTTTGCAAAGCTACCAGTACATCAGGGGCACCGATGGTCACAGGTGAAACCTGGGCTTTATTGAAAACGGTATTGGCCATTGGCGAGTTCGCGTTGGTCCAGACCTTTTTTCCCTTCAGGTCAGCCACATTATGTACCGCCACGGTTGACATGATGTAAATGAAACCCACTTCTGTCCAGCCCAAGATCTGGTAGCCGCGCTTGGCAACACTGTCGGATATGTCATCTGACATCCTTTCCAAAACATAATCCACCTCCTGGTAGTTATCGAAGAGGAAAGGAACCTGGAGAGCACGCATTTCGGGGCTAAGGTCGTTCAAAAAGGTGGCTGTGAAGGTCGCGGCTTGAACAAGTCCAATTCGCATCTTCCTAAACACATCACGCTCATCTCCAAGGGCGAACCCAGAGAAAAAGGTAAATCCCACACGTCCCCCGGTCTCCCGGCGCAGCTCAGCGTCCATTTCCCTGAAAATCTTCATCAACGTACTGTTTTCTGGTGCCAGAGTCGCAAGCTTTATCTCATACTGTGGCTTGGCAGCATGAACCTTGGACTGCCACGGGGGTATAGAGAAAAGCAGACAAAGGAGCAGCCCATAAATGGTACATTTGTAAAGCCAAGGAAACCGCTGAGTGTGGCAACTATAGATTTTCTCCAAAATACTCATCCGCTTTCTCCATTAGCTTTTTGGCCTTTTCTTTGGCCAGAACATTCGAGAGGGTAAGTTCCGGGACGGTGTCTGCCGGTGTTGCCAGTACTTCTTGCAGGGTTGCTGCAAAGAGATCGCGATCTCCAACACCCCGGGCGTAATATCTGGCGAAAAGTACTTTGGCCATAAGGAGCTTGCCCTCTCCCAAGGCGAGGGCCCGGTCAAAGTGCTCTTTGGCCTTATTAATATCACCCCCAATAATTTCGGGTCTGGCCGCCAGGTAAACAGCCATAAGAAGGTGAGGGCTCCCATAGTAGAAAGCGTCATCCAGTTCCAACACCCGGAGCATGGTTGCCTCGAGCATCGGGAGATCAGCCAATGCCTCCAGGTTGTCCAAATTGAGACTGATCCAACTGGCCCAGGAGCTGGTGGTCCAGAAGAGAGCCGGCACGTCCTTATTATCGTATTCTTCTAGCACGGCGGTGAATTCTTCCAATCCTCCTGAGGCGGCCTGCTGAAAATCTGCCTTTTTCGAAAGAGCCCTAAAGCCGTAACTCTTTGCCGTGGCGTAAAGGGATGCAGCTTTTTTCTGGTCTGTATCCTCCAGGAAGGCGGAAGCGTATGAAGCATACGCCTTACAGGCGGCGACAAGTAAGTCACTATTTTCCGGGTAAGCTTCGATGAGACCGTCGATGAGCATGAGATAAGCGGGGCTACCGGCACGAACGATAGTTGGATCAGATTGCTTCGCAGCTGCTCGGGCCACGTCCTCCGCTGTAAACGCCACTGCAGCCACTCGGGCCTGTTTCACCGGCAGACAGCCGAAGCAAAGAAAGACAAAACCCAGAGACCAAAGAGTGAAGAGACTGTTACGCTTATCGAGCATCAAGTCCTACTTGTCGCTGTATGTGAGCTGGATTTGGCAGCACGAGGGAAAGACTGCCCGCGCCTGGAAGTCATAAAGATCTAAAAATATCTGTTGAGCGACCCTCCTGTCAAGGCTGATAAAGAAGAACAACTGAATTGTAACGGTAAAAACATGTGAAAGCACCACTTGGGAAAAGATCAACGAACAGTTTTATCGAGAAAAAAAGTTTGACCACGCATTTTCGATCTGGAAAGATAACTCAAAGATTGGAAAGAAGCCACGGGTTTTGTGGTTCAAGTAATAGGTGGAGATTTCATGCGGAATCGTTTCGTTGTGCAGGAACACCACGCCTCCCGGTTGCATTTTGATTTCAGGCTAGAACTGGAAGGTGTTCTAAAATCCTGGGCCATTCCCAAAGGGCCTTCTATGAATCCGGCGGAAAAACGGCTGGCCGTAGAGGTTGAGGATCACCCCCTGGAGTACATTAGTTTTGAAGGCATCATTCCAGCAGGCAACTATGGCGCTGGAGCAGTAGTCATCTGGGACGCGGGTGAATTCGAACTGCTAGAAATGACCACAAAAAAGATTTCTTTCGTGCTTCATGGAAGACGGTTGCGGGGTGGTTTCGTTTTGAGCAGGCTGAAACCCAGGGGTAAGGGGACAGCTCAGGACTGGCTTCTCATCAAAAAAAATGATGAATACGCCAATCGGAAATGGCAAATAGAGCTAGCCCTAACAGATAAAAGGAAGAAGCAGCTAGAAGAACGTATCCCACCATGCGAGACGTCTTGACTGTCCGTCGCAGCTCACTTCGTTCGCAGCATAGAGCACAGGGCATAGAGCATAGGGTTAAAATGTCGAAATTTTAGTTTCGAAATTCGAGATTAAAAATTCGCAATCCGCAATCATCTAGCCCCATGCCTTCTACACAATTTGTAATGGCCATCTATGGAGTTGATCCATGCCACATACAGCAGTGGGTGACATTGAGATCTATTGGGAAAGTAAAGGGCAGGGAAAGGTTTTACTTCTCATAAGCGGTGTCAGCGGGGGCACATGGTCTTGGGAAGAAAGCATCGTCGAGTGGTCGCCGCACTTTCGAGTAATTGCCTTCGATAATATAGGCGCCGGTCGTTCCAGCAAACCGGATCGTCCCTACCGGATCGCAGAGATGGCTGATCATGCCGCAGTTGTTCTGGATGCGACTCAAGAGGGGCAAGCCTTCGTCTTGGGTTTGTCTATGGGCGGCATGATTGCCCAAGAGTTGGCTCTGCATTACCCAAATCGGGTTTCTGGCCTGGTGCTGGGTTGCACCCACTGCGGCGGCAGCGAGCGTATTCCACCGAATCCGGAAGTGATTCAGAGATTTGGTGATAACGAGGGTCTTTCACCTGAGGAGATCATTGATAAGAACCTGGAGCTCTTGGTCACTCCTGCATTTTTGAAAAGTGGTCAAGACTCCTTGAAACGCTACAGGGAACGACAGCTCAGGGCACCTTTCCAACCAAATTATGCCTTGCAGCGGCAGCTGGAGGCGATCCGCGGTTTCGATGCCTGTAGTCGGGTAAACAAGATTCAAACCCCGACCCTGATTATCACTGCTGATCGTGATCTAATGGTCCCGCCGGAAAACGGCCAAATGCTGGCGAGCCGAATCTCTGGAGCTGAGCTGAAGCTCTTCAAGAATAGTGGTCATCTTATTTACCTTGAACGCGCTCATACCTTCCACGACACCGTGATGAGATTCTTTCGGGGTCTTTCTTAGCCCGAAAATTTGTTGAAACGTTTACTCTCTTAGCTCCGCATACTGTTGATAATAGATTTCGATATCCACTTTTATTCGCAAACCACGGAGATACGGATTCGCCTGCCTCGTCTTGCCCGTCCGCCATCGGCTTCGCCTTCAGGCGATTGCCGGGCGGGCTCGCATGGCGGGCAGGGAGCATAGAGTCCAGTTTCTTTTTTGCCCGATCGGGAGACGGTCTCAGCGTCCGTTGTCCGTTGTTAGTAGTCAGTTGCTAGATTTGTTTCATTATCGTGGTCACTGAGTGCGCTGTCGGCTCTAGAAATGTTGACAATAAGTGACTCATAAAATAAAATTGGGCCTCCCTTACCAAGGGTGATTTTCCACAATAGTACTAGTGTATCCCTCTACTACCCACGCCGAAGAGGGCTATTCCTTTCTTTCCTGCTTAGGAACAAGCAGAAACGCGGGGACCTTAATCTGCACAAAGTAGCGAAGTCTATCCTGCAGTATTGAGGCGCATGAGTGCATTATTACTTTCCGAAGCCGAGTTCCGGAAACGATGTGCTTACAGGCGGAATCCGTCTACGCTGCAGGTTCAAAATCTCTGATGCTTGAGGGAGAATTGTAGCATGGAGCAAAGAATAGATACTGATAGTTTGCTAAAAGAGCTGCCTTTTTACAGAATTAGGCAAGAGCAGGCGAAAAAAAGAAGAGTCGAGTGGCAGACCGAATGGGATAGGTATGACGCCAGAAACATTTTTAACTTTGACATCTCCTCCATCTCCAAGAGAGACCTTGAGAAAATACGGCGTCGAGAGGAGGTTCTTTTAGACGGAAACCATGCAGCACTCGCCGTATTTGAAAGAGTTGCAGATGGACTTTGCGGCTATCCCATAACACCCTCAACGGCCATCGCCGAGGATTTCGCCAAGGCTGCCGCCGAAGGCAAGAAAAACATTTTTGGACACGAGCTCATGTATTTCCAGCCAAGCGATGAGCTCTCAGCCATTGCGGCAGTGGAGGCCATGGCTTCTCAAGGGGGTCGTTACGCAGACAATACCTCGTCCCAGGGGCTGGTTCTGAAGACCAAAAATCTTTTCTCGGTGGCCGGCAAGCGTTTGCCGGTGGTTATGAGCGTCATGGCCCGCGAAGTAAACAAGGGCTCACTGAGCATTCACTGTGGACACACCGATTTTTACGGCGTGCGCAACGCCGGATGGGCCCAACTGGTATCCGGTGACAATCAAGAACTGCACGATCTCATGGCCGTGGCTTTCAAAGTTGCAGAGACCAGACAGGTCATGCTCCCTTGCATGGTCATCGGCGATGGTTTTATCAAAAGCCATGCTCTGGAAAACATCAGGCTGCTATCTGATTCTTTTCTCGAGTATTTTGTTGGGCCCGCAAATAGACTATATCAGCCCGATTTTGAGCAACGGTATCTTGCCGGTACTTTTACCGACATGGATCTCACCATGGAAGGGCAAGTGGCACAGGAATTGGCTTACAGGTTTATCAAGAGGTGCTTTGTTGCGGCCATGAACATGATGAACCAGGTTTTGGATACCAACTACAAGGTAGTGGAATGTTACCGCACCGAGGATGCCGACATGGTCGTTATGATCATGGGTTCTTCAGCCGGGGTGGTTAAAGATGTAGTGGATTACTACCGAAACGTAAAAGGCTGGAAGGTAGGTTTGGTGCGACCTGTTCTATTTACGCCTCCCTGCTATGAAGAGCTTGCCTATGGCGTCCGTAACGCCAAGATTATTAGCGTGTTGGAACGCAGCGGTACGGCCCACAATCAGCTCCTCATGGCTGACCTCCAGGCCGCACTACAGGTTTCCAACAGAGCTGGCCGCGAGGGCAGGGAGGAACATCAAATCTACGGCCGGAGCGATGTGCCAACACTTCTGCACGGAGTGTATGGTCTGGGCAGTAAGGACTTCAACAAATACGATGCGGCCTCAGTAATAGAGAATATGAAGGCGTGCCTTGATGGAAAACGGGGTCAGTTTCACCGGGATTTTTTTGCTGGCATTGACGGCCCTTACACTCTGAAACCGGTTGAACTCCCTGACTATCAGGAACGGGAACTCGGCATCACCTTCATTGGTATTGGCGCTGAGGGAGTAAAAACAGCATTAGAGACAGCTGCCCTGGTTTACTCGCAAGACAAAGGCGAGGGCTGCAAATACATCCAGTCAGGGGCACGGTATGGGGCGGCAAGGAAAGGCTCTGCCGTGTTCATGAACATGCGCATCAGTAACCACCCTATTCGCAACAGCTCACAACTTACCGAGCACGATGTCTTGGCTTTTTTCAACGAGAAATTTGCCTCTGGACACATCCTACAAGAATATGTGGGAGGGTTAAAGCAAGATGGGTTATTTGTGATCAATAGCCCCAGAAGCAGCGAGGAGATTCTGGCCTCTTTCCCCTCCCAGGTGCAAAAGTTAATTGAAGAACGGCAAATCAAGCTTATTACGATCGACGCAACCCGAGCGGCGCTCAAGCACCTAAACCGGAATCTACCTGGTGCTGCCATCTTGGGCCTGATTAATAAAGAAAGGAATATTTTGGCGGAGGACGAGTTCGAGGCTTGCCTGAAAACTGCCTTTGAAGAAAAGATGGGGGTAAAAAAGGGAGTGGAAGTCATTGAGTCCAACATTACCCTTCTCAGGTATGGCGCATCGGTCGTCGCGACTAGCTCCTCCGCCGAAGTTTCTCTCGATACAACCTGCATTCCTTATGATGTGGCTGAACCGGAAAACTTCGGTCAGAACCACAGGGCAGCCGGACTTCCCGTTACTCTCACCGAAAAGGACGAAATGGGAACCATTAAGCCGGTGAACCTAATCGAGAACTACCAGGAGACCTTCCATGAGGATATAGTCCAGCCCATCGTTGAAGGAAAGAAGGTTCCCTGGGACAAGTTTCTGCCCGTGGTACCTGCTGCCACTAGCATATACCGGGACATGAGTCACATTGGCACACAGCTTCCCGTCTACGATGCATCCAAATGCATCGCTTGTGGTCTGTGCGCCGCTTCCTGTCCAGACTCTGCAATCTATTCCACCATTACTGACCAAACGATTCCAGAAGAGGCCGAGCCTTACTTCAAGGTATTCAAAAAGGTGCCCAAGGGGATACCTTGGGAACGGTTCGCCATGAACATAAACGTGATTACCGCCGCATGTAAAGGCTGCGCCATATGTGCTCAGGTGTGCCCCGTCGATGCCATGAAAATGGTGGACAAGCTTCATCTTAGCGAAACTGACTTTCTCCCCGTTAAATACAGGGATTTGGACAAGACTCTCGCGGTGGCTCCTTATGTGAGCCGGATGGCCGTCAACCAGCAGGTACTCTTTGTTTTTTCGAAGCTGTACCCGGGTAGACATACCCTATGTCCGGGTTGCAGCGAGGGGACCATTGGCCTGTTGACTTTCTTTGCGGCTGAATCCCTGCGCAACAACCCCCAAGGAATAGCCACATTTTATCAGGGGATCAAGGTTCTCTCAGAGCAGAGCCGGCGAGCCATAGATCACATGCTGGATTACGGCTTCAATATTTACACGATTACCGCCACCGGTTGCAGTGAAGTCTCGGAGTTGGGAAATCCCTTCAACGACCGCATTTATCAAGCAGGTCACTACGGTTTTGGGACTGCCTCTGCCGCAGCCCTTGGGGCTAAATTCAGTCTGGACCAGGCCTACATCAACGGTTTCAGTAACGTGTTGAGCAAAATAATTGTCTTCGCCGGTGATGGTGCCATTTACGATATAGGCAATGGCCCCTTCAACTATGCACTCGGTGAAAATTATGACATCACCTGGGTAATCTACAACAATGAAGGCTACATGAACACGGGGGCTCAGAAATCCGGAGCCACCCGTTATGGCTGCGACCGCTCCACTTCTCCCATAGGTCAAAAATATGGAGGCAAAAACACGTTGCATCGGCGGATCATCAGTCAGGCCATGGGTATTTCTCATGTTTATGCTGCCAAACTCAGCATTGATAATCCTTTTTACGCCATAAAAATCCTAAAGGAGGCCATCGCTTATAGTGGACCATCGGTGGTGGAGTTCTTTTCAGCATGCCCTCAAGGTCACCAAACCAATGACTGGGCGGGTCCCCTGCTATCGAGGATGATGGTGGAGTCGAGGAAATGGCAGGTGGCGGTGAGAAGGCCATTTCAGCGGTTGGACATCTCAGCTAACCCTGAGCCTGAATCCATCTATCCAAAAGAAGGGCGGTCCTTTAAGAAGAAAATCAAACGGGAGCCGGCAACCTTTTACGATGTGGTTAGTATGTTAGGGCAATACAACCGTCACATAAAGACCCATGAGGGGGAAGATATTCCTGAAATAGTTCTGGTTAATGAAACAGTGAGTCTCTTTAGGTGGCTCAGAAATCAGTATCAGGCCGGATATCGCGATACCATGCCCACGGAAGAAGAAGTTGAACGGATGGTTTTAGCGCGGTACACGTTCTAACACAGTCAGGTTAGGGAATTAGGGAATTGAGGAATTAAGGGATTAAGGGACAAATGAGTCATTTCTGCCCAATCCTCTCCTATTCCATCATGCCTAAATCCATGAATACCTTAATTCCCCAATCCCTCAATTCCTGAATTGGTTCCGTGTTCCGCATTCCCAGTTCTACCCACGCCTTTTTCACTTTCGCGATTTTTTGTTTTCTGCTATCTTTGCCAATCTTTTCCCCTCACCCTCTGAGAGCAAGAGCTTCTAAAAGGGTGGAGTGGATTCTATAAGCAGGGCGAAAAACCTTCTGATCCGGTGAGTTGCTTCCATGGCAATCCCAGCTCTTATAAAAGTACTTTGCTGCTTCGGTCTGATCCTAGCTTTGAATCGCTTGCGGATTCACCTCAGCATCTGTCTTTTCATTGGTGCGGTGGCCGTGGGGATTTGGATGGGTCTGTCACCAGGAAACGTCATCCACAGTTTTGCGACCAGTCTTTCAAGTCTCGAGACCGTGCAACTGGTGGTGATCATTTGTCTAATTCTGGTGGTGAGTCAATTGATGAAAGTCTCCGGTCAACTGGATCGGATTGTCAACAATTTCGTTGCCGTTGTTCAGAATGCCTCCACTGTAAGTGTAGTTATGCCTGCCCTTATTGGGCTTTTACCCATGCCAGGTGGAGCCCTTTTTTCTGCCCCGATGGTGGAAACGGCTGTGGCTGGGTGCTCTCTGTCGCAAGACCGGAAAACGGCAGTCAATTACTGGTTTCGTCATATTTGGGAATTCTGGTGGCCACTCTATCCTGGTGTGGTTTTGGCGGTTAGTCTATTACAGGTTGAGATGTGGCGATTTATTCTCATCCAGGCACCTCTCACGCTGCTTTCCATTGCTGCTGGTTCGCTGTTTCTTTTGAGGCCCCTGCGTAATAACGAAAGAGGGAATCACCGCAGTTTCAAGGTGCAGGTACTCGGCCCCTTCTTGTGGGAAGCTATGCCCATTGTGGTGGTGGTTGGCTGTATCGTTCTTTTGACCATAATGCGGAGTGTCTTGCTATGGTCCGGTGTGAGCATTCGCCTGCCCGCTTTCATGCCCCTACTCCTGGGTCTTTCGGCATGCCTGACCTGGGTGATGTGGGTCAATCGGTTAGGTTTCAGACATCTCTGGACAGCTCTTATCGATCGAAATACTTTACCGATGCTGCTGCTGATTCTTGGAATAATGGTCTTCAAAGGAACCCTGATAGATAGCCAGGCGGTTTTGCAGATTCGCGAAGAAATGGTTCACTACCGCATTCCGTTTCTTCTGGTTGTCGTGAGCATGCCCTTTATTTCTGGTTTCATCACCGGCATTACCATCGGCTTTGTTGGCGCGACG
>CP070735.1:267106-275633 GCA_020347625.1 Deltaproteobacteria bacterium | reverse complement strand
CGTTCCATCCTAATCTGTTTGCCTAGCATGCGCAACTCCTTTTCAGACAAGAAATAAATGCTCTATATACATTCAACCCCCACAAATGCCAACAAGCTGACACACTGTAAAACCCAATAGAGAGGCAAGCCGCCACATTTGCGACCGCTACTCAGATTAATCACATATGCTCGCCAGCTTGTATAACAGGAGATTATCATCTCAAACCCCCAAAAAAACTTCAGCCAGAATTGTCAGAGTCGCTTACCTTCCTATAAAAATCAAAAAGCCGCGGCTTGGGGACTGCCGCGGCTTTTCGATGCATCTTTAGGATAGCAATCAGGTCAAACAGCCCCCTCCCTTGTCAGGATAGCGTAATAATAGCCAAAGAATGAGTAGGGCTGCAGTTTCATTATGCCTCTGTAATGCGTTAAATAAGTAGGGGTGTTACATTAGACGATCTCATGGAAAATGTCAAGTTTCTTTGCATGGTCCTTGACAATTTCAACATCATTATGAGAAGTTAGCACACCTAGTCATGAGCTAGTCGAAGGGCGGGTGTGAAGCACGCGGTCGAAACCTGCGAGAAGCCAAGAGGGCTCTCTCAGGGGCTAATTCATGGATCCCAGAAATTCGCGAATAATGCAGGCTAGTCCAGTTGTCTGTCTTTTCCCCCCCAACCAAGGCACAAAGCTTGCAAATAAATTCCGGTCGTAACCGCCATAGAGGAGACCGACAATGAGCGAGGACATTGTCAACAGCGTCATAGCAAAAGTTGAAAAAATGGCTGATGCAAATGAGGAATTCGAAAACAAAGACTTACAGGAGTTTGCCCTCACCATCCAGTATCTGTTGAAAGGACAGACTCGCAAGGAGGAAGTCCTGGCTCTCGCCTCTGCAATTGTTGCCGTTGAAGAATACAAAAAGGGGCTTCAAAAGCGCATCGAATATGCCAAGCTCGGTGAACTTAAAGAGAGAGAGGCGACCCTCTTGGAACTCCTGGATCAGATGGATAGAGAACTCGAAATGGCCGTAGCCATGAAAATCCATGAATTCACCTTCCAGGACAATATCGCTGATGAAATCAAAAAGGCCATCTTAGGGCACCTTGAGCCCACTCTGGGCCGAGGCAAGTGGCATGCCCGGGAAGAGGAGGCCATCCAACAAATTATCTCTAAGGTTATGGAGGGATACCTGGTGGTAAGAGTTGGCACCTAGTGCTTACTGAAATGGGGGCCACCTCATTACCGTAGAGAACGGAAAAAATCGCCAACCGGTTCGATGCCATTGCTGTTCAATAATCTGAGAGCCTGACTCCCCACCACAGCCACCTCTGCCTTACCTCGCAGAAATTCCACATCCTTTCTTGAACTGACCCCAAAGCCCAAAGCCAACGGCAGGTCGGTCGCCTTCCTGCATCGAGAAAGGAATTCATCTAACTCTGCTGAAAAATCGGTCTTGGCACCGGTTACCCCCTTACGGGCAACACAATAGAAAAACCCTCGTCCAAAGCGGGCCAGATAGTTGATACGTTGTGGAGATGACGTGGGCGAAAAAATGAAAATAGGGTCAACGTTATTAGCAGCTGCGGCTGCCATGTAAGATTCGCCTTCCTCCGGGGGTATGTCAGGGACAATCGCACCATGAATGCCAGCATCTCTGGCCTCGGTGAAGAAGCGCTCCTCTCCTCTCTTGAAGACGACATTGTAGTAGGTCATGAAGAGAAATGGGATGTCGAATGCTCCAGTGACCTTTTGGGCAAACCCAAAGCACTCGTCCACTCTGACGCCGCCTGCCAAAGCAGCTTGATTGGCCTGTAGAATGACCGGGCCGTCGGCAATGGGCTCGGAGAAAGGAATTTGTAGTTCCATCAGATCCACGCCTGCCTCAACCAATGTCTGCACAAGGTCAAAGCTCTCTTCGATACTGGGGTAACCCACAACCACATGGGCCATCAGCAAGATTTCCTTCTCCTTGACTTTCTGCCTAATATAGTCTTCAAGCACGATATTCCTCCGCCTTAGCGATGATAAACGACTTCCAGGCTGTATCTCCTAAAGCATCAGCTATGGTAAAGATATCCTTGTCGCCGCGCCCAGATAGGTTAACAATAATCACCTCATCAGCGGTCATGTCCGGAGCCTCCCGAAACGCCCCGGCTAGAGCATGTGCTGATTCCAGAGCAGAGATAATGCCTTCTTTTTTCATGGTCAGCCTGGTGGCCTCCAGCACCTCCTTATCGGTTGATGCCGTGAAGCGAATCCGCCCCTTTTCGTGATAATCAGAAAGGATGGGCGACACACCGATGTAATCTAAACCTGCTGCTACGCTATGGGTTTCCAGCATCTGTCCATCGTCGTCCTGCAGGAAGTAGGTCTTATACCCTTGAGCTACCCCGACACTGCCGTGTGCTGAAGCCAAACGCGATGCGTGCTTGAGGGTTTCCAGCCCCACGCCGCCGGCCTCGACACCTACCAACTCCACCTCTGGGCTCTCCAAGAAACCGCTGAATATGCCGAGTGCATTGGATCCCCCACCCACGCAGGCATAAACTCGGGTGGGGAGACGGCCGGCCTGCTCCAATATCTGATCGCTCACCTCTGAGCCAACGATAGATTGAAAATAGGAAACCATCTCCGGGTAAGGGTGAGGACCACAAGCTGTTCCAAGCACATAGTGGGTCGTGTCCATATTAGTGGTCCAATCGCGAAGAGCCTCATTGATGGCGTCTTTCAATATTCTGGCTCCGTCTCTGACCGGCACTACCGTGGCGCCCATTTGTTCCATCCAAAATACATTGGGCCTTTGACGTGCTACATCCACTTCCCCCATGTAGATGGTGCACGAATACCCGAACCTGGCTGCCATGGTCGCAGTAGCCACTCCATGTTGTCCCGCCCCAGTCTCGGCAATGACGCGTTTTTTCCCCATTCGATCCACCAGCAACCCCTGTCCTATTACATTGTTGAGCTTGTGAGCCCCAGTATGATTGAGGTCCTCACGCTTCAAGTAAATCCGGGGCCCGCCAAAGTGGCGGCTCAAATTCTCCGCGTAGGTCAGTGGGGTGGGTCTGCAGGAGTAGGTAGACAGCAGCCCTTGGTACGCTGCCCAAAAACTGGTGTCTTCTTTAACTTGTTCAAAGGCGACCTTCAGTTGTTCAAGAGTAGCGTTAAGCGTCTCTGGAACAAAGGCACCGCCAAAAGTTCCATAATAGCCTGGCTTGTCCATATTCGCTCCTCACTGCTTTGCGGCTTGATGAACTTTTTCAATGAATTCTGCGATTTTTCCGTGATTCTTGACACCTGGACTCAGCTCCAAACCGCTGCTGGCGTCTACTGCATAGGGTTTGACCATTTTGACAGCATCAGTCACATTCTCGGGATTAAGGCCACCAGCTAAAATAATCCTCCCGTATTTTTTTGCCTCAAGGGCCACGTTCCAGTCGAAAGTAATACCTGTGCCCCCGTACTGGTCAGGTGCAAAGGTGTCTAACAGTAACGCATCGACAACTTTACTGTATTCGGATAGCCCTCGGAGATCTTCCGAGCTTCCCACCCGAATTGCCTTGATCACTTTACGATCAAAACTGGCGCAGTATTCAACGGACTCACTTCCATGAAACTGGAGAAGGTTCAGACGGCAGAAATTGGCTGTAGCCGTCACTCTTTCATGATCCTCGTCCACAAAAACCCCGACCGTTTGAATCATGGGTGGCAGTCTGTCGATTATTTCCCGTACTTTTTCGGCCGAGACCTGCCGAGGGCTGGAGGCAAAAATGAAGCCAATGGCGTCGGCGCCCAGTTGGGCCGCAGCCAGTGCGTCCCCCCCGTTGGTAATGCCACAGATTTTGATGCGTACGATCATGGAATCAACCCTTACTTTCATCTGGACTTATAAATAGTCAATGGCAGTGCGCATAGCGCTAGAGAACAGGGCTTTATCGCTATGCGCCATGCGTTTCTTACCTACCCATCAGTTCTCTCAGCTTACGACCTGGATCATCCGCCCGCATGAGACTAGTGCCCACCAATACAGCATTAACCCCTGCCGCCGCCAAATTTTGCAAATCTTTATGACGCTGAATACCGCTTTCACTGACAACCACTCTATCCGGCGGTATGCTGGAGCATAGTTTAAGGGTGGTATCGAGATCCACCTTAAAGGTTTTCAGGTCACGGTTGTTTATTCCGATGATCCTAGCATCGGTTTCTATTACGCGAGCTAATTCTTCTGCGTCGTGGACCTCGACCAAACAGGACATACCCAAGGAACATGCCATTCTTAGAAGGTGTACCAGCAGATCCTGCGCCAAAATGGCAGTGATAAGCAGCACTGCGTCAGCACCAGCAGCACGCGCAGTAAGAATCTGAATAGGATCGAAAATAAAATCTTTACACAGAAGCGGCAGAGAAACCGCCGCTCGCGTTTGCTCCAGGTATTCAAGCCTGCCTTGAAAAAAATCTTCCTCTGTTATAACCGAGACAGCCGCAGCCCCTCCTTTTTCGTAGTCTGCCGCAATCGCCATCACATCCAAGTCATCCCGGATCAGCCCGGCTGAGGGCGATGCTCTCTTGATTTCAGCAATTATCGCCGGCTTAGTGCCGGACCGGAGAGCACTGATGAAATCACGGGGCTTGGGAGCTGAAACCACAGCCTTATCCAACTCAGCCTGTGACAATCTTTGTTTGAGTTGGAAAACTTGCTCTTTTTTGCGCGCAACGATGTCGTCAAGAATCATGACAACTCAACCCGTCTGGTGATCTCTTTTAGTGCTTCCAGCTTTTTCATGGCCTGTCCAGAGTCAATGGCCTCTGCCGCCTGTTTGATACCCTCACGAAAATCAGTGGCCTGTCCTGCTGCGACCAGGGCTGCTGCAGCATTGAGCAGGACAATGTCTCTCCGCGCACCTGGGTCGCCTCTCAGAACCTCGAGTACAATCTGACCGTTTTCTTTAGCATTGCCTCCCTTGATGTCACTAATAGCGGCGCGAGGCAGGCCGAAATCTTCTGGTTTAATGGTGTAGCTGGACACCTGACCATTTTTCAACTCGCTAATGAAAGTTCGGCCAGTTATGCTAATCTCATCGAGACTATCTTCACCGTGGACTACAAAAGCACTTCGGGAGCCCAACCTGTTTAAGACCTCGGCAAGAACTGGTGTAAGTTGTTTGTCGTAGACGCCGAGAACTTGCACATTGGCCCCCGCCGGATTGGTTAGAGGACCTAATATATTGAATATACTGCGTATACCAATCTCTTTTCGTGGTCCTATGGCATACTTCATGGCCCCGTGCAGGGCAGGTGCAAAAAGAAAACCGATACCTACCCTGCTGAGACACTCTTCCACTACCTTTGGCGGCACGTCTAGATTCACCCCCAAGGTTTCGATGACGTCAGCGCTACCGCAGAGGCTCGATACCGATCTATTTCCATGCTTGGCCACTCGTAGGCCACAACCCGCCACAACGAATGCGGCGGTGGTGGAGACGTTAAAGGTGTTGGTTCCATCACCACCCGTTCCACAGGTGTCAACGATGGTTTCCAGGTCTAGGTTGATATCATCTCGATCCATGCTCACCAAAGAGTTATCAACTCCAATTCTGGTGGCTTTATCGCGCATGACCCGGGCTGCTCCGGTAATCTCTTCAATGGTCTCCCCTTTGAGCCTTAGTGCGGTGATGAAGGCACCTATCTGGGCTGGCGTCGCCTGACCACTCATGATAACGTCCATTGCTTCTACCATTTCTTCTTCACTCAGATCAATGCCATCGACCACCTTCTGTATGGCTGTCTTCAACATGATCATCTCCTCCCTCTGAAAGGTTGGTGGCATCCTTATCTCAAAGATTGAGAAAGTTCTGCAAAATATTCATGCCTTCTTTGGTAAGAATCGACTCCGGGTGAAACTGGACCCCCTCCACTGGATATTCCCGGTGTCGCAATCCCATGATCTCACCATCTTCAGCCTCTGCTGACACCTCCAAACATGAGGGGAGACTCTTGCGCTCGACCGCAAGTGAATGGTAACGGGTAGCCGTAAATGGGTTAGGTAACCCACTAAAGACCCTTCTACCGTCGTGCTGGATTTCGGAGGTTTTGCCATGCATCAGCTGGGAAGCGTGCACCACCCGGCCACCAAATGCAGCGCCAATCGCCTGGTGTCCCAGGCAGACCCCAAGTATGGGAAACTGGCGATGAAAGCGCTCAATTACCGGGATGGTGATACCGGCCGACTGAGGTGTTCCTGGCCCGGGTGAGATGACAATTCTTTCTGGCTGCATGGCCTCAATTTCATCCAGAGATATCTTGTCGTTTCTTCGTACTTCCACTGCAACACCCAAAACGCCAAGGTACTGATACAGGTTGTAGGTAAATGAATCGTAGTTATCGATCATGAGAATCATGGGTAACTCCCCCTATCTTGAAAACGAAACCCTTTGCAGATTGTAGATTGAAGATGTTTCGAAAAGACCAGAAAAATATAGACTTTAAAACCAAATCTACAATCTGAAATCCGCAATCGCCTAAACCAACCCATTGTTGGCCATCTCCAGTGCCTTGACCAGAGCCTTACCCTTGTCCACCGTCTCCTCGTACTCACGCGCCGGAACCGAATCAGCAACAATCCCCGCACCTACCTGTAAGTAAACGCGACCGTTGCGGACAAGTAGTGTTCGTATGGTAATGCAGAAGTCCATATTGCCTGAAAAACAGAAATAGCCCACCGCCCCGGCGTATAACCCGCGTCGGCTAGGCTCGAGTTCGTCTATAATTTCCATCGCCCTCACCTTTGGAGCTCCAGAAACGGTACCAGCAGGGAAAGAGGCCTGCAAAACGTCAAACATATCATTGCCAGGCGCAAGATCCCCTTCCACATGGGAGACTAGGTGCATGACGTGAGAGTAGTGCTCCACAACCATAAGGTCGGTCACCTCTACTGTGCCCACAGTAGCTACTCTGCCGACGTCATTGCGGCCCAAATCTACCAGCATTACATGTTCCGCCCGTTCCTTCGGATCTGCGCATAACTCCTCTTCCAATCGGCGATCTTCTTCTCCATTTTTTCCACGAGGCCGAGTTCCGGCAATCGGCCGAAGCGCCACACGCCCGTCCTCCAGGCGGACCAGCACCTCGGGCGAGGCACCAATGACAATATCTCCATCGAAGTCCAGATAATACATATAAGGCGACGGGTTAACTCGCCTGAGTGCCCTGTAGATATCAAACGGCTCAGAAACAAGATCCGTGTGGAAACGCTGACTGAGTACTATCTGAATAGCCTCACCGTCACGAATATATTGTTTGGCCCGAAGAACCATATTTTCGAACCGATCTCGCTCCATATTCGCTTCGAGTTGCAGGGTTTTTTTAGGGGTTTTCTTTGACTCTAAAGATGGTGCGGGTGCCTTGATTAGTTCTATCGTCTCGTCTATTTGCGCCACTGCCTGGTCATAGGCCGAAGCATGATTGATGTATTCCGGCACATAGATATTGGATACCACCTTGATGGTTTGCGTTAGATTGTCATAGATGATCACCTGATCCGGCATCATAAAGGCCGCATCCGGCATGCCCACGTCATCTGGTTTCACCGTTGGCAAATCTTCGATGAACCGGACGATGTCATAACTCAGATAACCAACCAGACCGCCATAAAATCGCGGCAAGCCAGGCACGTCCACTGTCTTAAAGGTCCTCATGAGATTTCTCAGATAGTCAAGTGGGGAAGCAGTGAATTGGCCACACTGTTCGCCGTTACGTGTGAGCGCTATCTTGTCACCGCGAGCCCTTACCAACAGCCGTGGCCGGTGACCGATGAAACTGTAACGGCCCCAGCGCTCGCCCCCTTCTACACTCTCCAAAAGAAATGATTCCGAGCCAATTGCCACTTTCTTGAAAAGGCTTATGGGTGTCTCGGTATCGGCCATTACCTCTCGAAACACCGGAATTAGATTTCCTTGTTGAGTTAAATTGAGGAATTCTTCTTTACTCGGGTGATACACTGCCGTCCTCCTTTTCAACCTTTGCCCTGCGATGCCGTTCAACAAAAAAGCCGTAAGAGACTCACTAATCTCCACGGCTTTCACAAAAATGAAAAAGCCGTGGGCGAGGAGTCTACCCACGGCTTTGAGATTCTAGAGGTTGATACCTTTAGCCCCCTGGCAGTGGACAAACCCCTCCAAGGATGAACCACCACCAGTACCAGCTGTTGCGATGACTTTGTCTATTCATAATTCTGTCCCCGTTGGCTGACTCTAAAAGAGACAGCCGAGCCTGTCAAGCAAAAAAATCATAATTCACTAATAGGACGGCTCAGCAATTGAGAAAGATATTCAATACCAACGCTATACGCCTGCGGGAAAGCGTGAGAATCAATTTCTCCCGTACAGTGCTCTGGCTTATATTTCTTGCTAACCATATGATCGACAACTCTCCCCGTATCGGTCCAGTATCCACATGAGCATTAGGGTAAAGATTTTTTATAGCTGGGGTGACTAATTAAATACTTTTCTAATTTACCTTGTTATTTTCCTTGTCCTGCTCTATCG
>CP070735.1:237327-267006 GCA_020347625.1 Deltaproteobacteria bacterium | reverse complement strand
GACACAGCGCTGAAGTCCGCGCCACCGCCGCACTGGCTTTGGCGCAGATTAAACACCCGCGGGTGGCTCAAATGTTAACCCAGTACATTCAAGACAGCGATCCGCGAATCAGACAGATTGCTAGCACCTATAAGCTTTCCCCAACTGCCTCCCCGAAGAAAAATGCGGCAGTAGCCGAGTAAAGCATCCAAGCCAGTAGGACCCAGCTGCGGTCGGAGCTGGGCTTTCTTAGAGTCCACTCCTTGACATACGGCGTGCTCTCATCAAGAGTTTTCTTGAAAAGCATCTGGTCTCACTGTATCATAACCATTAAGAAATCTTTGGATAACCCGAATTATTCACGAACCGCTCACTGCAATGAGCGGATGTGGCGGTCCTTTGGCGCATCCTAGGATCTTTTTCGCTTAGTTCAGGACACAAGCCCACGTACTTTTCAATGGCATATGTATTCAACTCCGCATAGGGTGGGCTTGAGGGCCGAGGTATTCCCGAAGTCCCGCCGAGGGCGGGATGACCAGCTTTTGCTTTCTAAAGCAGACAATCCCACCCTATCAAAACAGCAAAGGCTGGCATATCCGCAGCTTGGGCTGCCACTGCCTCCGGTCCAAAGGACTTCCCCCTGCAAGGGTAGCAGACCGAGCGTAAGCGGAGGGAATGGCTCAGCTTTCAAGCGTTGGTGCGGAGTTAAGTGCTTAGATATTTTTCTCAATATGGTCTTCTTCTCGCAAGCTGAGATTCCGTTTTCTGGCAACCTTAAAGCCTCAATGATCTGGCTCTAATATGGAATACCAAGATCTCCTCTATTATATCCAGCATGTCGGCACGGATCCGTCACGACTGATATTCGAAGACGAACTCACCGGCATTTACAATCGCCGCTTCCTCCTCAATTATTTTCAATACAAGGTATCTTGGGATTCCCTGGAAAGCCAACCGGTGTCCCTGCTTATGATGGATCTAGACTACTTCAAGGAGGTAAATGACACATACGGACACACCGCTGGCGACAAGGTGCTCATTTGGGTGGCAAATTTGCTCAAAGAATTGTCAGCTGACAAAGGGTTAGCTATCCGCTATGCAGGTGATGAGTTCATGATCCTCATGCCGGACGCTGATAAGCAAGCAGCTTTGCAAATGGGCGAACAGGTTATCCAGCGACTCCATGAAGAACCCGTGCTGTTGCCAGACGTGGATAGCGGGGTCCATATCACCCTGAGTATCGGGGTTGCCTCAGCCCCTGATGACGCTCACACCGGCAAATCCCTCATCCATAAAGCAGATACTGCGCTCTACTATGCCAAGAAAACTGGACGTGATCGACTGGCAAATGCCGAACAGGTTACCCCGGAAGACGTCTTTGCCAAGACAGCTCTCCATAGATTGGAGGGCGCGACAATCACAGGTCGCAGGTCACAACTGGTGGAGGTGGCCACCGCCTTGAAGAAATTTGGTAAACGTCAGAGCCAATTTCTAATCGTTGACGGGGCAACCGGCATGGGCAAGAGCGAGTTCTTGAAAACAATCCGTAGGAATCTAGCCCAGACTAAAATCTGGCAGATTTCAGTGAACGGCATTGCTCAGGAGGGTTTTCGTCCCTATTATTTAACCAGTAATATTCTGGTTGAAATTTTGAATCAACGGCCCGATAAAGGTGCTGGGATCTTCGATGATCTGACGCCGCAGGAAGCCAATTATCTTTCCCACATCTTGCCACAATTGGGGGAACCTGAAGCTGTCTCTCCAGAAGAAGACGAAATGGCTCTGCGTGAAAACATTTTTGCCACTCTGGTCCATTTCATCCCGAAACTGGTAAACTCCCGACCCCTGATCCTGCTCATTGATGATCTACACTCCAGCGATGAGGCCAGCCTCCTCCTACTGAGGCAGTTGCTACTGCGAGGGGATCTGCCATTGTTTGTCTGTGGTACTGCCACCATCATCCAACCGGATAGCAGTCCAGGGGCAGCAACCCCCCTGGAAAGGTTTCTTGCCAATTATGAGCAGGAACTGAGCATTGGCAAAGTGACCCTGACCCCTTTGACTGACGCAGACATCGGCCAACATTTCAAGGGGATGTTTCCCCATGTGAGTTTGCCCGAAAACTTTGAGGATGACCTAGCTCTGCTTACCCATGGCAATCCTCTCTTTCTCAGCGAGATCCAGCGCAAGCTAGTTTTGGATGGCAAAATCACCTTGGCTGGGCAGCAGTGGGTTATCAAGCCTCTGGAGGAAGACTATCTGCCTAGATCCCTGGAAGAGATCGTCAGCCAGAAAATAGCTGTACTAGATGAGGAGAGCAGACATTTGCTCGATCAAGCCTCCACCTTTGGTGAGAACGTCTCTCTGAGTATGCTTACCGGGAGTTCTGAAAACCGAGAGACAAAGGTCTTGGAGTTTGTCGATCAGGCTATTGCCCAGGGTCTAATTCGGTCAGACTATCAAATTAACGATGAAACCATCCGTTTTCTTAGCAAACGTGTTTTGGAAATCACTTACGGTGGTATCCAAGAAGGTCGGAAGCAAGAACTGCACGAACATATAGGCAATTACCAGGAGACCCTTTATGAACAACGCCTTTTGCCTTCGGCTGCAACCCTTGCTTACCATTTTCAGCTCTCTGCCAATCAAGAAAAGGCCCGAATTTACCAGGAATTCCAGCAGAGCCATAACAGCAAGATATTTAATGGCGAAGAGGCAATAACTTACACTGGAGAGAGGCCTGAAGATGGCAGGCCGGAAGATATACCCCTGGATCCCGACAGTCTGCCCCATATTCCCGGAGCCATTCGTGCCTTACTTACCACGGTTCGCAACATCAAACTTTATCCGCCCGGAAGTGCGGCCATCGTCAGTGCAACTCGGCAGCTCAAGGAAACCATAGACAAGATCTTATCGCGTAATGATCGGCTCAATATCACCATTGCTGAGGACGATTTGGTGGTAAATACCGAAACAGTTGAGGTCACTCAGTTTAAATCCGTTGCCGAGGCATTTACGAAGTTCATGCGTCGGCTGGAGCTGAAGGGGATTGCCTTTTCCCGGGGCCTCAGTGAAAACGAGTTAAGGGCGATGTTGGAGGCCCTGGGTCGGACCAGCAAAAAAATGATCGATCGCGGTTTCTGGAAGCGTTATGCAGCAGAACAGCGATTATTTCATATCGAGTTTAATCAGGTGCGTTACACCACCGTGGCAGAAACGCACGAAGCAGTTGGAGAAAGCGAAAGTCGGCCTGACGCTGGTAGAGTTGCACCAGCAAAGGATGCTGCCACAAGGCTTGCCGTTGACAAAGGGCTGGATGAACAGGTTTTGAACCAGATTCCCGAGGTGATCCGCTGTCTGCTCACTGCCGTAAGCAATATCAAGCTTTATCCCCCGGAGAGTACGGCAATCACCCGCTCCGTTGAACAGGTGATTCAAGCGCTAAGAAGCATCCTTATTAAGCTCCCTGCCATCACTCTGGCGCGGGTTGGTACCAGTTCCCTTCTGATCAACGGCGAAAAGGTGGATACATCTGACTTTGAGACACTGGCCAGAGCCTTCCTTGCCCTTCTAGATTCTGTCGAACTGAGGAGCCTCACCTTTTTGGAGAATGTCTCGGCCACCGAGTTGGTCACCTTCATAGGGACGCTCGGTCACAAGCCCGCAGAGGTATCAGACAGTGGGTTCTGGATCCGTTTTGCCCGGGAGAAGGGTTTTTCCAGCATTCTTTTCAACCAGCTTCTTTACGGTATTCTCGAGGATCGAGTTGGCTATGGGCAGGTTGAAGCGTTGGAGGATTCGGTGGGACAGACTGAGCCTGATCCGACAGAGCCTCTTACAGATATACAAGTGGACCCCGAAACACAGATCCCCTCCGAACCAATGGAAGAGGAAATCCCAGCGGAGGCGGTATTGTCAGAGGGTGATGCGGTGGTGCTAACTGAGGCTTCGCTTGAATCAATGGCGGAACAACTGCGCAAGCTTCTCCTTAAAGGAAACGAAAGCCAGTCTCGGGAGCTTATCAACCAACTCTTCCTAGACTTCGGAAGGCAGGCCCCTCATATTCGCAGAAAAGTGATTTATGTTTGTGCCAGTCTGCTGGAAGACCTCATGCTGGCGTCTCAACCCACCTGGGTGGAAGTCTTTACTGAACCGCTTTTACTAGTTTCTGCCGAAGAAAAAGATCTTGAAATCCTAAGAAAAATAGCAGCCTTACTTTCCCAGAGTGGTGCCAACCTTATCCAGTTTGGCGATTATCAGCAAGCCAGTCGAATATTTAAGCACCTGCTGGACCGTCAAAGGGAGGTGCTGGAAGATACCGATGAACGGATTCTGCCAAGTTCAACAGTCTTCACTCAAGAACTCGAGCCGAAAACCAGGATGGTATTGATGGCGGATCTGCAATCGCAGGAACCATCGAGGTTGCGAAGGGTTTCCCAGCTTCTGGTTAGTCTGGGCCCAATGGCTACGGACCTTCTCATTGAGGTTATCAAGCGGGAGGACAACCTCAGGGTCAGACAGATTGCCGCCCATCTTTTGAAGGAGTTGGGTCCGGAAGCGGTCAAACATCTAAAACGAGAATTGGTCCTTGAGGGTTTTGCAGAAGAGCGTGTGCGAATCCTGGACGTGATCGATAATGTAACCCAGGACGTCAAAACGGAGTTGGCTTATGCACTTGGCGATGTGAACCCCAAGGTGCGGCGAGCAGCCTTTGGTCTCTGTGAGCGCCTGAACGATGCCGAGGTAACCTCTTTGCTTCTGGACTATGCAAATCATGATGACCCGAGCACGGCGGTGGCTGCCATCAAGGCGCTCGGAAAAATCAAACCCGCAGGTGCTACCGACGCACTTGTAGCCCTACTCGACTCAGCGAAAGAAACTGAGCGTTTGATCGCCTGCTGCAGAGCTCTCGGGCAAATAGCCGACCCTGCCACCATTGAACCACTCGCCAAAATGTTGGCGCCCGGAGGCTTCCTATCGCTCCGCAAGAAAAGAAGTAACCTGGTTCGAGCAACCGCGGCCTTCGCTCTGGCCCAGATACCTGATCCCCGAGTGGCTGAAATACTGGCCCCTTACCTGGAAGATCGTGATCCGCGGGTCCGACGAATAGCCCAGGACAAGGCAGGCTAGCAAGACCCTGATGCTCCCACTGTGGGCTAGGACCGCATTTTATTGAGGACATGAACCATGCGCCAGAGAGCCGTAAGGTTGGTTCCCACTGCGAGGAGAATCAGGGCGACGATCAAAACCGCATCCTGGCCTAGCACTGCCGCTTCATTGACTCTGGCAGTGAAGTTGACCAAAGAATTCACCATGCCGGCCACACCGATAGAGATGGTTCTCTCCCCCCGCTGAAAAAGGCCCACCAGGCAAGAGACGTCAAGGCCCTCTGCTCTGGCTCGGGTGTAGCTCACCATGAGCGAGCCAAAAAGGACCAGGAAAATTGTCAGAGTGATGAGGGGTGTAGCGCTGCCTTTCCGCACGAAGTAAGCCCAGATACCTATAAGAACGAAGTACTCGGAATAACGGTCCAGCACCGAATCCAGAAAAGCACCCTGCCTTTTCACCTGCTTGAGCTCCCGGGCCACCGCACCATCCAGGGTGTCGAACAAGCCAGAAAGGATTGTGAGCAGTCCACCCCAGAGTGGGCTGAACACAAAAGCAATGCCCGCCCCCAGCCCGGAGAGAAGGCTGAAGAGACTTAAATGGTTCGCCCTCAGCCGAAGAAATATGCAGCAAGGAACCAGATATCTCCCTAGAAAGCGGTAGTAAGCGGCTTCTAGAGCGCTTCCTTTCAGCATTCCGCGCCTCCCGCAGGCCCAATCGCAGCTACACTGAGATGGTGTTCAGCCACCACCTTTCAGCGAGAGCTCGGACAGAACACCCGATAACGCTCCACGAAACGGTTGATTTACATGTGCAAGCCAAGCAGCGCTCGTCAATCCGGGGACCTGAAGTTCCTGCACCCCCATCTTCTTTAAATACGGGGATGCGATAGCTGCTTGGGCCACCCAAATAATCGGCAAGATTCAACGGTAAGGTTTCCATCCGAGCGAATCTGAATGATTCATTCTATTTAATATGGTAGCAAAAAGTGGTGTAATGTCGAGCGGTTTCTTTTGACAAAGGGCTGGTCTTTAGTTATGCTAAATTTGTCCGAAGGTGGGAGAATATCTCCGCACAGTTTTTTCGATTATTAGTTTTTTGGGTTCCGGAACCCCCCATGGAAAAAAACCTTTCAGCTGATTCCAGCTACCTCACAAAAGACGTAGAGGTTTTGCGTATATCCAAAGATCGCAGCCGACAAACCCGTGTTGCGGTTGTAAGAGAAATTCCACTAACCATTTTCCTTAATGACCAGGAAATCGTCACCCTTCTCTGTACGGGAGCGCATGTTGAGAGCCTAGCGGTAGGTTTTCTCAAATCGGAGGGTCTGTTACAACAACGAAAAAACCTCAAGGAAGTGGTGGTTGCCGAGGACCGTCAGGCGGTTCAGGTGTATACCAGCGAGAGTTCTGAACTGGCCGGACAGCTTTTCGGAAAGAGAACTCTCACCTCAGGCTGTGGTAAAGGTACCATCTTTTACAACGTGCTGGACTCCTTGCAGAGTAAGCCTCTCGAGAACCAAATCTCCATCAAGGCCGAGCAAGTCCGCAAACTCATGACTGACCTGCACAAACGCTCGGAGCTATATCGACTCTCACGAGGAGTTCACAACTGCGGCCTCGCCAGTACAAAGAAAATCCTTATCTTCCGCTCCGACATCGGCCGTCACAATGCTGTAGACATGATCCTTGGTGAATGTTTCCTTGATGAAATAAAAACAGATGACAAGATCCTGGTAACTACGGGCCGTATTACCTCCGAAATTCTCATAAAGGCTGCCAAGATGCAAATTCCTATGCTGATCTCCCGCTCCGCTGCCACCAGCCTGTCGCTGGAATTGGCTCATACCCTTAATATGACCTTAATCGGTTACGTTCGCGGCGGCAGCATCCTGGCTTATACCGGAGAAGAGAATCTGATCTGCTAAGCAAAACTTCAGTTTAGCCGGTTTTGCCGGTTCGGCCAGTTATGCCGGTAGAGATGGCCTTCATAGGAATTGGCTGATCTAAGAATTCTGATGATCCAAACGCCCATCAGTCCCACTGCGAAAATTAAAAGATACATAGGCAAACAGGCTAAACCGACTTAACCGGCTCAACCGACCTAACCGATTATACCCATGATCTATCTGGACAATGCAGCCACATCCTTTCCCAAACCTGAGCGAGTTGTCGAGGCCATCGCACAATACTGCAAAGAAATTGGGGCCAACCCTGGTCGTGCCTCTCATTCTCTAGCTCGAAAAGCCAACGCCACAATTGCCCACACTCGGCGATCCCTCGCAGCGTTGCTCGAAATAGAGGATCCGTCCCGTCTAATCTTTACCCCCAGCGCAACGGTCGCTTTGAACCTTGCCTTCAAAGGATTGTTGAAAGCTGGGGATCACGTGCTCACCACCAGCATGGAGCACAACTCAATCTTGCGTCCTCTTCATGGTTTGGAAAAGCTGGGAGTAACCCATAGCCAGATTCCCTGTAATGGACGTGGTGAGCTGGATCCCGCCGATATACCTTCTCTCATTCGTCCCCATACGCAGCTCATCGCGCTGCTTCATGGTTCAAATGTTACCGGTTCCCTGATGCCTGTGGCTGAAGTGGGCATGATCGCTCGAAAACACAGTATACTCCTTCTGGTGGATGCGGCTCAGACAGTAGGTTCTATTCCAGTTGATCCGGTGAGTTCCCATGTAGACCTAATGGCTGGGCCGGGTCACAAGGGCTTGCTGGGGCCAATGGGCACGGGCTTTCTCTATGTACGGCCGGGTATTGAGCTGGAACCCCTCTGGGCCGGCGGCACCGGTACTCACTCTGAATCGCTGAAACAGCCTGATACCTGGCCTGAACGTTTCGAAAGTGGCACCTATAATGCTCCCGGTTTAGCCGGCCTAGCAGAGGGTATCGCTGAAACCCAAGACCTGGGTCTGGAAGCCATCGCCACCCATGAACGCACTCTCATGGAACACCTCTACAATGGGTTGGCCCAGATTCCTGGAATCATCCTTTACGGCCCCACTGATCGGCGAAAGTGTATCGGCACCCTTTCTTTTAATGTCCAAGAACTCGATTGTTCGGAGGTTGCTCACATTCTGGACAAGGTTTACGGTATTGCCGTGCGGGCCGGACTGCACTGCGCCCCAGCAGCGCACCACACCATCGGCACCTTCCCGAGAGGTACAGTAAGAGTCAGTGTTGGCCCTTACAATACCGAAGAAGACATTCATACCCTAATCCGAGCTGTATCTGAAATAGTGAGCTTTCGTCGTAAATGAAACTGTCCGTTGTGGCTCACTCCGTTCGCTGCATAGCGCATAGAGCATAGCGCAGAGCGAATGACTAGTAACAAATACGCTATGCGCTCTGCGCTTAGCGCTATGCTCCTCAGACACTAGCCCACCAAGCCAAATGAGCAACAAAGTTGGTAGAAAATTACTGCTGTAGTGCGGAAAAATAAGAAAGTCCTTCCAGGCCCAAGTCCAGGGGTTGGACTCTGACCAGTTCCCCCTGCTCTAACCGCTCTATTCCGGGGGGCACCTTTAGCAAACCGTTGGCCGCCAGCATCTCCGTTAATATGCCTCTCGTTCCCGAGCGCAGGGATTCCACCTGCGGACCTTCAGGTCCGAAAATCAGACGACAGAAGAGAAAAGAGAGAATCTTTCCCTTTACTTGGATTGTCCGGCTCAATCTGGCGGTAATCTCGGGCAGCAAGGCCGGGGAGAGCCCTAGCATTCGAAACAATGCTGGACGCACCAGTTGTTCGAAGGCAATATAGGTTGCAGTTGGCCTTCCAGGCAGACCAAAGAAGAGGGTTCCGCCCAACTTGGCGAACAGTGTCTGCTTTCCCGGTGTCATGGCGATCCCGCGAAAGCACAGATCACCATTCAAGGTGGTAATGGCGGCGGACACCAGGTCTTTATCTCCTTTGCCGGTGCCACCAGTAGTCACCACCACGTCTGCTTTCATCCCCCGCTGGATATACCCGACTAGATTGTCCAAATTATCTCCGGCAATATCCAGGGATGTGGTTTTGCCACCGCACCGTTTCACCAGGTGTGCCACCGTATGAAGGTTGCTGGCAAACGTCTGCCCTGGACCTAACCTCGTACCCACTTCCACCAATTCGGTACCGGTGGCCAAAACCGCAACCTCCGGTTTTTTACGCACTGTCACCATGGTATATCCCAGGGCTGCCAGTATCGTTAGTTCATTGGGCCGCAGAACAGCGCCACTGGAAAGAAGTTGTTGATTTTGGTGGAACTCTGCTCCCGCAGGAACGATGTAGTCCCCTTGCGCCACGGGCGTCGTTATTCGTATTCCCTCAGAAACACCTTCAGTCATTTCCATGGGTACCACTGCATCTGCACCCACAGGCAGTGGGGCACCCGTCATAACTTTCACCGCTTCTCCCCGGTTCAGTTCATGATGCCTATTGTCGCCGGCACTAACCGCCCCCACCACAGGGAGAACAACACCCTTTTGCGGAGTGGCAAACTCCACATCCATACTCTGCACCCCATAACCATCCATGGCTGCCAGGGGAATGGAAGGTTCATCTTTAGACGCACGGACATCTTCTGCCAGTATCCGGCCACTGGCATCGCTTAGCTGCACCGCCTCAGTAGCAAGAGGTGACACCGTTGCCAGAATAAGACTCTGTGCCTCTTCCAGCGATATTAGCTTGTTCACGTTCACCGCCATTTCACCCCATTTTTCAGCAGGCACCGAGAAGATAATACTAGGCACCATTACATTTCTCATCTTTCATTTAACAATTTGTCATTCTCTGCTGTGTGTTGAGACTCGTAGAGCCATCTCTTAAAATGCAAAATGACAAATGCGAAATGCGAAATGAAAAGAGTGCCCGCTGCCTGCTGCTAGCTGTCAGCTGAACTACTCTCGTTCTGAGCTCTCCCGGTACTTCTCCAGCAGTTCCTTGGCCTTGTCCATATCATCGAGAGTATTGATATTAAAAAACGAAATTCCCGCTGGATCAAGCTGTCCAATTTCTTCCTTACTTAACCGGTAAACCTTAACCGCAGAGAAAAAACTGATTACCTGTAGATTCTGCTGATCCAGCATCTTTTTCATGTGCGGCAGGCAGCGGGACGAATAGATGGCGTGAAGAGGCTCTAGACCGGCTTCCTTTTGCGGAACGACAATATCGTGATCACCGGCCAATTGCACCATGTGTTCTACTAAGGCTGGCTGCACAAAGGGCATATCGCAGGCCGTGACGAACACGCTTTCACCTTGGGCAAAGAGGAGGCCCGTATAGATCCCGCCCAAGGGCCCCTGTCCAGGAATGATATCTCGGACAACTGTCACATCTAGGTGGAGGTAGAGTTCTGGCTCATTGGTGATAACAAGAACTTCTGGGAACAGCGACCGAACTGTCCTCACCTGCCGGTCGATGAGGCGCTCACCGTGGAATACTTCCAGGGCCTTGTTGCGGCCATAACGGCGGCTCTTGCCTCCTACCAGCACTACGCCAATTATACCAGCCACTGTATCCCCAGTATTAAACCCCAATTGAGCGATCGCGCTCAATTGGAGGTTGATGGTTATTAGTTATAAGTTATACGGAAGAAGATCTACCACTATGCTTGCACCTATTTATCAATAGTAAGACATAATGATCTGCCTTCTCCCAGCACTAATAACTAATAACGGATAACATATAACGAATTATTGAGTTCTAACTCGATTAGGCTTCAATCTTTTTTCAACCGGATCGATATGTCAACCTGGGCAGGATTCTCGTATCCCCTCAATGAAGAGAGCATTCCGAGAATACCGCCCATGACAAATTCTTTGACAAAAGATTTCATCGGTAACTTCTTACCGTCCAGCCTGAGTACGATGTTGGGTCCTTTTTCCCGGCCCAAGAAACGCTCCTCGATGAAATCCGCCACCCCCACTATATTCTCCAAGTCAAAGCTGGGGATTTCCAACGGTATGGAGAAATCGCTTACCACAGCAATGAGGCGATCGGCTTGACTGCAAAGAGGCTCTGATTGCAGATCTTTGCGGCAGATCTCGATCTTGGCTTTATTCCCACTTTTGTAACCTTCGGTAAACACCAGGTCCTCATCCGGAAAGTAAGTGGCAATAATGGTATCCAGATCAAGCTCCTTTTCGATCTTTTTCATTAGAGCAAAACGTGAGGGTGAACCGATGGCCACCGTCTGAGCTCCAGCCTCCCGGTGCCTCCAGGAGTCTTTGCCCTCATGGTCAATTTCAAAATGATCATGAGCGTCGTGCTTGATCGTACCCACCCGGTAGCCACGGCGACTCATCTCGGGAATAAGTTTCTCCAAAAAAGTGGTCTTTCCCACTTTCGATCTGCCTACAATTGACAGCACTGCCGGCATAGCCTGTTCCCTCCATTTCACTTTCTTGAACCGAGACATACATAGTCTCTAATTCGACATAAGAGGTTGATAACCACCCCTAATTTGGGAGCAACGTCCTCGCCGCGATCCTGGATTCAATAAGCTGCCCCTCCTCCTATCGCAAGCAGAGCTTGCTCCCACAGAAATCACCTTATCGATGTCTGTCGTGTAGGAGCAACCTGTGGTTTCGATAAAAAAAATAACAACTGACCGCAGACCACTGACATCAAGCTACTAAACATACTTCGGTTGACCGATTTCACCCTCTTGTGATACTGCTACTGGGGCCAAAAACAATTTAGAACTTTCACACCCTGTGGTCATTAAAACGCTGCCTTTGGGCAGTACCTAAGAGTATGTTGCCATACCCCAAGATAAACCCCAACTTGATAGAGATCGGTCCGTTCAAACTGCGCTGGTACGGACTGATGTACGTGCTCGGGTTTCTCGCCAGTTATTTCCTCATCGGCAGACAGCGAAGGGCACAGCGCCTCGGTCTAATAGGAGCCCAACTCCAGGACCTCATTTTTTCCCTGGCCATTGGCCTGATAATCGGAGCCCGCCTGGGCTATGTTCTTTTTTACCAATTTTCCAATTTCACTTACTACCTAGAACATCCCCTCGAAATAATCGCAATCTGGCACGGAGGCATGTCTTTTCATGGGGGGCTCATTGGCGCCATACTCGCGGGCATCATTTTCTCCAGACGGCGTAAGATCCCCTTTTGGGAGGGCGCGGATGTGGTAATCGTAACCGCCCCCATTGCTCTTGGCCTGGGGAGGTTGGGGAATTTTATTAACGGCGAACTCTACGGTCGCCCTAGCACCCTGCCCTGGGCCATGGTTTTTCCCACGGGCGGCCCGGAACCGCGGCATCCCTCCCAAATTTATGAGGCCTTGCTGGAGGGAGTGCTGCTTTTCGTCGTGCTCTGGCTGCTCAAGGACCGGTCTTTCAGACCCGGAACCATGGTTTGCCTGTTCCTCGGTGGCTATGGAGCACTGCGATTCCTGGTGGAATTCTTCCGCCAGCCCGATCCACAAATCGGTTTATTCTGGGGGTTGTTCTCCATGGGACAGCTACTCTGCCTGATCATGATCACCACCGCGGCTATCATCTGGAAGCTCCTACCCCAGCAATCAACGGCTCAAATAGAGAATTGAGGAATTGGGATTCTATTTTGGAATTGGTTCTGCGACGGGAATCTAATAGCTTAATTCCTAAATCCCTCAATTCCTAAATTTGTCTCAGATCTCACATCCCACATCAATCGTTTTAGGATTTCGAATTGATTCTGTACTTCGTGCTCTGCTGCTCAATTTCCACGCTGCAAACCCATGTGGTTGACACAGCCTTGGACCGGCCATAAGATTATTGAGAATTCAACTAGATGTCAACAACAGCCAAGGTACCTCAAGAGATGAAATCGAACCAGACGCATGGCAGCGTCTTAGAAACAGACAACGGATTAATGCGAAAAAGTATTTCGGACTGGCGAGCCGACTACGAAAAAAAGGTCAAGAGTGGCGAAAAGGCCATGCGACTTATCCGCCGTGGCCACCGCGTATTTATTGGCTCCGGCTGTGGCGAACCCCAACACTTGGTTCGCGCCCTAGAACAGGTAGCCATCCAATTAGCGGATTTGGAAGTACTCCACTTGCTCTCCCTGGGTGAAACTTCCTACACTGATGATACTTTTCGAGATAAAGTTCGACTCAAATCCCTATTTGTGGCCTCTGGATCTCGCCAAGCCATCGCAGAAGGCAGAGCTGATTACACGCCCATCTATCTTTTTGACGTACCGGAGCTATTCCACAGCGGCCGAACTCCCATTGATGTCGCACTCATCCAGGTTTCCCCCCCGGACGAACACGGTTTCTGCTCACTCGGCATAGCCGTTGATATTGTTAAGGCCGCAGCCGCCAATAGTGAGGTGGTCATCGCCCAGGTCAATCCGCGTATGCCGAGGGTCCTTGGAGACGCTTATGTTCACGTCCGTGATATCGATGTTGTTGTCGAACATGAGGAAGAACTCCTGGAAATGTTACCACCGTTAATGAACGAAACTGCACACCAGATCGGCAAACACGTGGCAAAACTTATAGAGGATGGATCCACCATACGTGCCGGTGTTGGCAGCGTTTCCAACGCAGCCCTCTATTCACTGCGAGAAAAGAAAGATCTTGGTGTACACACAGACATGCTCACCGACGCTTACCTGCACCTGGTTGAGCAAGGGGTCATTACCAATCGTAAAAAGACATTTCATCCGAAAAAGATCATTGCCAGTTTCTGCATGGGGTCCAGAAAGCTCTACGACTTTGTTCATAACAACCCGATGGTGGAATTCCATCCCATTGAGTACACCAATGACTTCTCTGTGATTAGCAAGAACGAAAAAATGGTCTCAATCAACTCGGCCCTCCAGGTGGATCTGAGCGGTCAGGTCTGTGCCGATTCCATGGGATATACAATCTACAGTGGTGTAGGAGGGTCAGTGGATTTCATCCGGGGTGCCACCCTCTCAAAAGGTGGCAAGAGTATTATCGTACTACCCTCGACTACCTTGGATGGGAATGATTCTCGAATCGTATCCCATCTTAGCGAGGGAGCTGGGGTGGTCAACACCCGAGGCGGCGTGCACTACGTTGTTACCGAATTCGGTGCTGTGAATCTACATGGTCAAACGGTGCGCGAACGCGCCTTGGCCTTGATCAATCTCGCTCATCCCAAATTCCGCGAGCAACTTCTGCGCGCTGCTAAAAGGCTCCGCTACCTCCATGAGGATCAACTACTGCCTCCACCTGACGGTGAGGGCTATCCGGACCAGTGGGAAGTGAGTCAACCTTGTGGTGACGACGAAAGCGTTTTGTTCAGACCCGTTAAACCCACTGACGAAAGAAGCCTGCAGGAATTCTTCCATGCCCTTCCTCTTCATGGCGCATACGTCAGGTTTCTTTCTGAGATGCGGGTATTTCCTCGTCGCAACCTCCAGGCCTTACTCAATATCGATTACGAAAAAGAGATTTCAGTTGTTGGAGTTACGGGTCGTATCGGTGCTGAAAAAGTAATAGCCCTGGGGCGCTACGTGCTCGATGAAGAAACCAACGTGGCAGAGGTGGACTTTGCTGTGCGCCCTGAATGGCAAAGGAAAGGCGTAGCAAGTTATCTCCTCAACCATCTGGTAAAGATCGCCAAAAGCAAACACGTCACTGGGTTCATTGCCTTCGTCGATCCCAATAACCAAGCAGCGCCTGCTGTTTTTCACAATACTGGCTACGTGGTGCACCGCTCACTCAACAGGGGTATCCATCAAATCGCCATCTATTTTAATCAACCCGCACAACAGTGCTACACTGATCCGGTGAAAGCAGAGTAGGAAGTTTCTACAGTCCACGTCCATTGATGAAATAAATTGAGGAATTGAGAAATTAGGGAATTCGCGATCACAAAAACTTAGCGGATAGCCAACTAGATAATTCCAAAATCCCTGAATCCCTAAATTCCTTAATCTCTGCTATTTCAAAAAGAGGAGAAGTAAGTGACAGAAAATACCTATGATGTCATCATCTTGGGGAGTGGGCCGGCTGGACTACAGGCTGCCATTCACGCGGCCCGTGCCAAGGTGTCGGTACTAATTTTGGGAAAACCGTCCAAGAGCAGCTTGTACCGGGCCCACATCGAGAACTACTGCTGTATGGAAAGAACCAGCGGCGAGGACTTGCTCAAGCAGGGAATTCAGCAAGCAGAGGCGGCCGGTACCAGTTTCATCCATGAGGACGTCGTAAAGGTAAGGCAAGAGGAGCAGTGGTTCGTTGTGCAAATCGAAAGCGGATTAGACCTCAGGTGCAGAACGCTTATTATGGCCATGGGAATTTCCCGCAACAAGCTCAGGGTAACCGGAGAAAAAGAATTTCTGGGGCGTGGCGTCAGTTATTGTGTGGACTGCGATGGTGCTTTCTTCCGTGGAGAGCCAGTGGCGGTGGTGGGCAATGAGAGTGCGGCAGCCAGCGGCGCTCTCACCATGCTATTTTATGCGAGCCAGGTCCACCTCATCTGTGACAAACTCGAGGTCTCGGAAGCTCTGGCCCATCAAATTGAGAAAAGCGACATCCAGTTATACGAGGGGCGCAAGATCACCGAAATCATTGGACAAGATGAAGTAGACGGTGTGACTCTCGACAGCGGCTCGCGTCTGGATGTCAAGGGGGTTTTCATCGAATTGGGAGCCAAAGGTGCCATCGAGATTGCCAGTGCACTCGGTGTTACCATGGATAGCGAGGCGCCTCAATACATAGCCACCGATAAGAATCAGAGAACAAACATCCCAGGACTCTATGCTGCCGGCGATATCTGCGGATTGCCTTGGCAACTCGCCAAAGCGGTGGGTGAGGGCTGTGTTGCTGGGCTTGAGGCGGCAGCTTATGCCAAAAAGTTTCGCTAGTTCTGTCCGTTGCTAGAGACGCTAAGCGCATAGAACAAAGCGCAAAGCGGATGATCAGATGGTAACACGCTATGCGCCATGCGCTTCGCGCTATGCAGTTATGTGCCACAGACCACTGACCCCCCAGCCCCATTACACCGAAAGAAAAACTTTTTGCGGTTCATCCAAGCTTTTCCCACATTCTTCCGCTACTGGCGAGTGGACTTATACTTTGACTTCACGGCCAGTTCAGGTAGAATGTAGCGCTTTGTAATTTCAGGTTAAAGGCTTACGCAAAACTTCGTTCTTCTGGATTGTCTCAGTGGAAAAAAAGCGATTTGTCAAAGAGCTTATTGAAAATGAGAGCCTTTTGAGTAGCTTTCTGGTCAAGGCGAAAACCTTGGGGAATACCCGCAGCGGTAGTCCTTTTCTTAAAATTCGTCTCACCGATCGCACCGGGGAGACCGAAGGGAGGATCTGGGAGAGAGCTCGGGAGCTGGATGACGATTTCAGTGTCAACGACGTGGTTCGCGTTCAAGCAAGAGTCGAGCGTTATCAAGGCAAGCTCCAGCTCAACATCAGCGGTTTGGAGAGGGTGGACCCGGCAGAAGTTGATCCCGCTTTATTTATTCCAACTGGTCCGGAGGATCCAGACCGGCTATTGCAGCAACTAAAGGATCTCACGGCTAAAGTGCAGAATTCGCACCTAAAGCGTCTATTGCAGGCTTTCTTCTCCGACAGTAGCTTTGTTCAGCAAATGAAACAGGCCCCCGCCGCCAAATCAATCCACCATGCCTATTTGGGCGGCTTGCTTGAACACACGGTCTCCGTCACTCGGCTTCTTGGTCGGATATGCGATCATTATCCTCGGCTGGATCGCGATCTGCTCATAACTGCAGGTATTCTTCACGACATCGGTAAACTGGAGGAATTTTCCTATCAGCTATACATTGACTACACCGATGCTGGACGACTCTTGGGACACGTGGTGCTTGGCGTTCAGCGAGTCCAGGAAAAGATCAACAGCCTGGAGGGTTTCCCACTGGAACTATCCCTGACCCTACAGCACCTCATGGTGAGCCATCACGGCGAGTACGAGTTTGGCGCGCCCAAACGTCCAAAGACCATCGAGGCCTTCGCCCTGCATTATGTCGACGACCTTGATGCGAGAATGAACCACCTCACAAGTCTATTGGAGGCTGAAAAGGAAAGTCCCTCCCACTGGACTGCATTCCAGCGGATTTATGATCGCTATGTGTTTAAAGGAGTCTCCGAAGAAAAAGTCCCTCTACAATTGCAAAACGAAGAAAGCAAGGATGATGCTGAACCAGAAAACTACAACTTTTTCGACAAGTTAGTGGGATCTACCAACCGAGAGGATAACTAGACGCCGTGTTTATAAGTTTCGAAGGAATCGAGGGCTGTGGTAAGACCACCCAAGTGGAACTTTTGGCCCAGTTTCTATCGCGGCGCGGTATTTCTTATATGATCACGCGTGAGCCGGGCGGCACTCGCTTGGGAAAAATCATACGGAAAATGCTACTTGATCCCGACCACAATGAAATGGAACCCCTCACCGAACTTTTTTTGTATGCTGCCGACCGGGCTCAACACATTGCCCAAGTAGTCCGCCCCGCTTTGGAGGCACGCCAGTGGCTCATTTGTGACCGGTTCGCCGACGCCACCGCTGCCTATCAAGGGTATGGCCGAGGGCAAGATCTCACGCTTATCCAGCAACTCAACCATTGGGCTACGGGGGGACTGTGGCCGCAATTGTCCCTGTTATTAGATTGTCCGGTGAAGATTGGGTTGGATCGTGCTCGCAAGCGGATGATGGACAATTCCTTGGACGGTCTGGAGGATCGATTCGAGCAACACAGTCTAGCCTTTCATGAAAAGGTTAGAGAGGGTTACCTGAAGCTGGCAGCACAATATCCAAATCGCTTTGAAATACTGGACGCCACTTTGGGAATTGAGCGGGTACATGAACAGATAGTTATCTTGTTGGAACCGCACCTCACGGAGAAGAGCTAGATCATGAACCATAAAGTGGGGTTTGCTGAAATCACAGGCCAGCAGCGAGTCATTCGCCTCTTACGCCAGGCGCTTACTCAACACCACCTGCCCCACGCCTTCCTATTCACCGGAATGGAAGGGGTTGGTAAACGGAGCACAGCCCTGGTTCTCGCTAAAGCAGTAAACTGCGACAATGGTGATGGTGCAGACAGCTGCGGCCACTGCCTCTCTTGTCGAAAAGCTGCGAGTGGTAACCATCCCGACATCTTCACCATTAAA
Organism: Deltaproteobacteria bacterium; assembly: GCA_020347625.1. Taxonomy (GTDB): domain Bacteria; phylum Desulfobacterota; class Syntrophobacteria; order BM002; family BM002; genus BM002. Next base: position 248,818 of record CP070735.1, on the reverse strand, counting down.
CGCGATGGTCCCTTCATCAAGATTGAGCAGATCCGTGCTCTGCAGCGCCGTTTGCGTTTTCGACCGCTGGAAGCTCGCTTCCGGGTAATTATTGTTGAAGATGCACAGAACATGAAGGCAGAAGCGGCCAATGCACTGCTCAAGGTCTTGGAAGAACCCCCAGCGGGTAACCTCATCATTCTGACTGCCACTGACACCACCGCCCTTCTTCCCACCATCGTCTCCCGTTGCCTGCATCTCCCTTTTCAACCATTGGCAACGGCAGAGATAGCAGATTATCTACGTCGGGAACGTGGGGTTACGCCAGAACAGGCCGATGTGATAGCAGGATTGGCAGGGGGTAGTCTCTCACGGGCTGCAACTCTGCTGGACGAAGAGCAACTTGCTCGCCGCCGCTGGTTACTGGAAATCGTGGCCAAGGTGCACAAGTCTCAGGTGACTGACCTGTTAGCAGCGGCGCAATTGTGGCAAGGCGAGAACGAAGATCTGAAAAAAGATCTGGAATGGTTGAAAACATGGACCAGAGACCTGCTCGTCCAGCATATGAAAGCGGTGGACAGAAACGGTCTGATCAACGGTGATTTTGCCGAGGAAGTCACAGAAGTGGCTCAAGAGTTTCGACCGGATCATCTCCTGGAGATGTTCGAGCTTATTTGTACCGTTCAGGGAGCTATCAGTTATAATATCAACAAAAGGCTGAGTCTGGAGGCGCTGCTATTATTCCTGCACACCCGGGCAGTGAAAGGTGTAGCAGACTCGGGAGCCCTCCAACCTATCGCTAGAGACAGATACAACCTTAGGAAACTTTATGGATAACATCGTCGGCATCCGCTTTAGAGAGGGCGGTAAAATATATCACTTTGTCCCCGGTCATTTCGTTTTGAAAGAGGGCGACGAGGTCATAGTTAAAACTGAAAAGGGCTTAAGCTTCGGGATCGTGGCAACTCCGGTGAGAAAACGAGACCCCAACTACCCGAAGGAACAACTGAAAGAGGTTTTTCGGCTGGCGAACGATACCGATCGTCATCAGTACCAGGAAAACTTGGCCCGGGAAAAGGAAACCTACAGTTTTTGCCAGGATCGTATAGAAGAGCGTGGCCTCCCCATGACTCTGGTGGATGTGGAAAGTTTTTTTGACGGATCCAAGATCATTTTTTACTTCTACGCCGATGGCCGTGTAGACTTTCGTGAACTCGTAAAAGATCTGGTGAAAAAATTGCACACCCGGGTCGAGTTGCGACAAATCGGCGTCCGGAACAAGGCCAAAATGATCGGAGGCGTTGGTCCATGCGGTCGCGAACTCTGTTGCGCCACATTCCTTAAGGAGTTCCATTCGGTGTCGGTGAAGATGGCTAAGGAACAAAACCTCTCCCTAAACCCAACGAAAATCTCTGGTGTCTGCGGTCGTCTCATGTGCTGCCTAAAGTACGAGTATGCCGATTACCTTGAAATGAAACAAGAAATACCCAAAGTGGGCAAGCGGGTAATAACGCCGGAAGGTGAGGGGAAGATCATTCGCCAGAACGTCATGGAGCAGCGGGTCATCGTCGCCCTGAGCGACGGCAGGGAACTCGACTTCGCCGCTCAAGATCTATCTACCGAGAAAGGTTCCATGGTGGGCGGTGACCAAATTAGCGAGTCTGGCAAAACCAGCAAAACTGGCGCAGGATCACAAAGACAAGGAGAGAAGGAGGGAAGAGATTGACGCCGGGAGGATCAATGACATCCAAATATTACGTCACAACGCCCATCTACTACGTTAATGCTCCGCCCCATCTTGGCCACGCTTACACAACCATCGTCGCTGATGTGCTGAGCCGCTTCCAGCGCCTCCTCGGTAATGAAACCTTCTTTCTGACCGGCACAGATGAACATGGCGACAAAGTGGTGGAAGCTGCAGCCGCCGCGGGTAAGGACCCACAAATCTATGCTGACGAGATCAGCGGTTTATTCCGCAGCACCTGGCCTAATCTCAACATTACCAACGATTTCTTTATCCGTACCACCGATGAGCAGCACAAACGGATAGTGCGCTATATACTCCAGAAAGTATATGATACGGGGGATATCTATTTCAGTTCTTATAGTGGCTTGTATTGTGTTGGCTGTGAAAGATTTTATACAGATAAAGAACTGGTTGACGGTAAGTGTCCCCAGCATGATCGCCCACCGGTTCCCCGCGAAGAGGAAAACTACTTTTTCAGAATGAGCAATTACCAAGACTGGCTCATCGAACACATTCAGAAAAATCCCGATTTTATTCGACCAGAGCGATATCGTAACGAGGTACTCAGTTTTCTCAGCGAACCCTTAGAAGACCTATGCATCTCAAGGCCAAAAACACGCCTCAGTTGGGGAATCACCTTACCCTTTGATGATCGTTATGTAACTTATGTCTGGTTTGACGCCCTTATTAACTATGTCTCCGCCTTGTCATATCCAGATGGCGAGCTCTTTGCCCGATTTTGGCCTGTGGCTCAACACCTCATAGCCAAAGATATACTCAAACCGCATTGTATCTACTGGCCCACCATGCTGCAAGCTGCCGGTATTCCTCTATATCAGCATCTCAACGTTCACGGTTACTGGAACGTGGACGAGAAAAAAATGTCCAAAAGCCGAGGCACGGTGATCAAGCCTTTAGATCTCCTCCAGGTTTACGGTCTCGATGCATTTCGCTACTTTCTTATGAGGGAGATGGTCTTCGGCCTTGATGCCAGCTTTAGTGAAGAGGCACTTATCGGCCGAGTGAATGCCGATCTTGCCAATGACCTGGGAAACCTTACCAGCCGTCTTTTGACCATGATTAACAAGTATTGCGATGGCAAGATCCCACACCCCGACTCCGAAGAACGGGACGATGAACAACTGAAAAAGGCGGCAGTAAAGTTATCTCCAACCTACGCGCACCAGATGGAGCAGTTGCAGTTTCATAAAGCGCTGATGCTGCTCTGGGAACTCATCAACCACGTAAACCGGTACGTGGACCAGAATGAACCATGGGCCTTGGCTCGCGATCCTGAGAAGCAGTCCCGTTTGCACACGGTCCTTTACTACTCTTTGGAGAGCCTGAAGGTAGTGGCAGTGCTTCTTACCCCCATCATGCCTGACGCCAGTCAGGAATTGATTGACAGACTTGGACTGAAGCTCAAGCCCTTGGACTTGCGGCTGGACCAGCATGCCACCTGGGGGTCTCTACAACCAGGTACAGTCACCCGTCGCGGTAATCCTCTTTTCCCCAGGATCGAACGGACGGTTACGTCGGCTGAGTCTGAAGCTCTCCCCCAAAAACCAACCTTAAAACTGGAGGAATTTTCCCGGCTGGATTTGCGGGTGGCTGAAGTCCTACAGGCCGAATCGGTTCCCGGTTCAGAAAATCTCTTAAAACTGGAAATAGATTTGGGTGAGAACCGCACGGTGGTCGCCGGGATCGCCCACCACTACCGCCCTGAGGACCTAGTGGGTCGACAGGTGGTGGTGGTGGCAAATTTGAAGCCAGCCACCTTGATGGGTATCCGTTCCGAGGCAATGGTATTGGTGGCCAGTGTTGATGGGGAAATGATCCTCATTGCTCCCGAAAAGAAGGCGAAACCGGGGAGTCCCGTCCATTAGCTACAGACGCGGAGACGCGGTGAGACGGAGACGCGGCGTGCATGAAAGGTAGGACTGAGCAGTAAGCACTGAGCACATTTCTCATTTCTCATTTTGCATTCGGATAGAATATCTTCCCAAATTCGATTTCAAATTTGAAATGCCAAATGAAAAATGCGAAATGACTCGCTGCCCGCTGCTCGCTGCTTGCTGCAAGCTGGCCTTAAGAAAGTGCCTCCTCGATCTTTTCCCTAAACATCTTGAGGGTTTCCCCGTAATCTGGCGTAGAAAAAACGGCGGAGCCCGCCACAAATACGTCAGCCCCGGCTCGGGCCACCGCACCGATGGTTGCTGCATTGACGCCACCGTCTACTTCCAATTCCACTGTCACCCCGCGCTCATCAATAATTTTCCGCAAAGCCTTGATCTTTGGAATTACTGCGTCAATGAAGGTCTGTCCCCCAAATCCAGGATTCACCGTCATAAGTAGAACTTGGTCCACTTGGTCCAAGATGTGCTCCACACTAACCAAAGGCGTTGACGGATTAAGGGTTACCGAGGATCTTGCCCCCAACTCCTTGATCCGCTGCAACGTCCGGTGAAGGTGAGGCAACACTTCCACATGGACACCGACAATGTCCGCCCCTGCTTTGACAAAGTCCTCCAGATAAAGGTCCGGCTCACTGATCATTAAATGCACATCCAGGGGCAGGTGAGTGCTGCGCCGCACAGCCTCTACCACTAGAGGTCCTATAGTTATGTTGGGCACAAAGTGACCATCCATTACATCCACATGGATGTAATCGGCTCCAGCAGCGGTTACCGCGGCAACTTCTTCACCAAGCCGACTAAAATCAGCAGACAGAATTGAAGGGGCTAGCTTCTTCATGGTTTTCTCCATGTATCCTTGAGTGGAACGGGTAAAATATCGTCGCCAAATGGAGAATAAGTTAATCTGGAGAAATTCTCCCAGTCAAAACCACTTGATTCTTGCCTCTGCAGCATACCGTCTACGAAAATGCTTACTTCTTGCGGAGACTGAGCCCAGATCAACCAATCTAACTGATCACCAGGACGGTGAATCTTGCGGTAAAGGAGTATTTGTCTACTATTCCGGTGCAGGCTAAGGGCAACCTCCTTTTTGAAATAGCCCGGTGGCAACTGATAAGAGGTCCACCACAATTTAGCCTCTCTTTCCTTGGGCTGCGGAACCCGGTTTACCATCAAGATAATGGAGCTATTACCATCCGCCCGATACCCGGATAGAGGCCGCTGACCAACAATCGTGTGCAAGGGCAGTCCTGGCCGGTGGACCTCCTTAACCGCAGCCGGCGCAAGGTCCAAATTGTCGAGAGTCTTCAGGGCCTGACCTACGGAGCGCTGGCGAAGTTCAGGCATTGCAACGGCAACAGATTCCGGACCATCACTGATGAGCAGGTCAACGGTTTCTCCTCGCTCCAACTCCTGTAAAGGTCCTGGTCGCTGGGCTATGATCGTATCTCGTGGATGCTTAGATGAAGGTATGCGGCAGAGCCCACCCATCTGCAAACCGTTCTGGGAGAGAACTAAATCGGCTTCCCGCAATCTTGTTCCGAGAAGTTTCGGAACCCGTACACTTTTGGAGCCCCTTGAAATGGTCACCTTGACATCGCGATCTTGTTTGAGCCGGGTGCCGGCATCGGGCTCCTGATAGGCGATGAAATTCTTGGGCACAGTTTCACTCCACATGAATCCGCCCACTTTTATATTCAAACCCAGAGAGGTTAAGAGATCCAGGGCATATACCGTGTCATGACCCACCAAGTTGGGTACCAGCACCTCCTCCTCACTCTGAATGATCCATTTGCTTGTCAGGTAGAGACTGCATACCAGTCCCACCAAAAATATGCCACCGTAGATCCCAAAACGAAGTAGTTTCTTGAAAACGGTCATCGGTCTTGCACCATACAGTAATCAAGCCTAGAAGGCAACGTTCCTTGGAACAACCAGGCACTAAACACTAAGCACCCAAAATACCTTTTCAGGATACTGGTTTTGGTGCATAGTGCCTACTGCTCAGTCTTATCTGCCCGCTGCCGGCTGCCTGCTGTAAGCTGTAAGCTGCTGCTTACTCAAAACGGACTCTAACCACGATGCTATTTGCGGCGTAGTCGCGCAGCAAAAAAACCGTCCACGCCATCCTTGTGGGGCCAGGTTTGCATATTCCCCTCATGGTCCACTGTACCCTTGCAGGCAGGTGGCAGATAGGGACGTGCCGATTCCAGATAGAACTCGGAATGCTCACTGAGAAAAGTCTGTATCGTGGCCTGGTTTTCCTCGGAACTGAACGTACAGGTTGCGTAAACCAAAACGCCTCCCGGTCTCAGAAAGGCAGCCACTCTGCTGAGCATCTGCCTTTGGAGCAAATGTAGTCGGCGGAAATCCTTGGGTCTTATTCTCCACTTGATATCAGGGTTGCGTCGCAGCACTCCCAGACCACTACAAGGTACATCTAGCAGAATTCGGTCGAAAGGGCCCAGCTTTTCGGTCGGTTCCAATTTGAGCAAATCACTTTCCAGCGGCTCGATGCAGGAGATCTGGAGTCGCTGAGCATTTTCCATGAGCCGGATCAGCTTCCAGCCCTGATTATCAACAGCCGTAATTTTTCCATGATTTTCCATAAGTTGGGCCAGATGGGTACTCTTGGCACCCATTCCCGCACAACCGTCTAAAACCCTCTCTCCCGGCTGCGGCTGGAGCAGATGAGCAACCAGTTGGGAGGCCTCATCCTGCACCTGAAACTCTCCGCGCTCATACTGGCTCAGAGAGGAAAGGCCAGTGCGGATGGACCTTAGGTGGAGGGCTTCCGGAACAAGCCTTCCAGTTTGCACATTGAAACCGAGAGCCGCTAAGGCATTGGCCATCTCCTCAACCGTGGTCTTCAAGGTATTCACCCGTATGTCGGTGGGTGGAACCTCGTTGCTGGCTGCACAGAAGGCCTCGGTTTCCTCATCTCCCAACTCTGAGAGCCAGCGTTGCACCAGCCAGACAGGGTAAGAATATCGCACCGCCACACGTTCTGCCATACTCCCTTGCGAAACGGCTTCTTTCAATATCTCAGCTTTGCGGGAAATGGTCCGCAGAACCCCATTGACAAAGCGGACAACATGCGGAGGCTGGCTGGTTTTGATCAATTCCACCGCTTCGTTAACTGCAGCTGATGGTGGAATCCGGTCAAGAAATAGGAGTTGATAGGCGGCCAACCGCATCACTAAACGGACAGGCAAGTCTATTTTATCGGGGCTTATTGTGATCTGCTGGTCAATGATCCAATCCAATCGCCCCTGCCAGCGTATAACGCCATAGACCAGTTCGGTAGCCAGAGCACGGTCGCGGGAATCCAGTTCCGGATGTTCTTTGAAGTAAATATCCAATAGGAGGTCGGGGAAGGAACCGCGCCGGGCCACCTGCATGAGCGCGTGCATGGCAATGGCCCTTGGAGTCATGGCTGAGAATTATCCGAGAAGTGACGGATTGCCGTCTCCACCTCAGCAAGCGGCAATCCAGTATTAAAGCAGGGGCCGTAGGGTCGCTGGTTGAAAATACCATACACCGGCAGCGGGTAAGTATCTTGGATGCCACTGGTCAGATCACGTTCGCAGGCAACCGCAATAATTAGCTTCGGTCGTTTCTGAACCACTATGCGACGCGCAATGGTACCACCGGTGGCCACTGCCAGTTCCACGCCGTGCTTGTGTGAAACTTCCAGCAGATCTTTTATGGGACATTTGCCGCAACTTTCGCAGTTCTCCACGTTCCCGGTGATTTTAACCTTGCAATCGTAATTTTGCAGGCAATGCGGCATGAGAAGCAGCAGGCGAGACGGAGCTGCCTTTATGTTTTGAGCCAGAACCAACTGATTGTTAATGGCAACAAAGGAGTGGCTGATTTTCTCCCGGGATATGCCAAAAACCTTGCCCATCACAACGAGCAGTGGAAAGAGCACCTTGACCACCGCCCCCCGAAGTTTCCTGGAGAGCAGAAAGTCACGCCCGGCTATGATGGTCAGGGTCAAAAGAAACGAGCCGGCAACTATAGCAAGTACGGCCAGACCCAGTATCCCTGCCAAAATGGCCGGCAGATATGGGTGAATGTTGCGGAGTCCAACGTTGGGCACCCACCAGAGAAAATATGCCAGGCCGCCCAGTATAACGCAGGTAACCGCCAGCAACCCTATAAAAATCCGCTTTTGGGGAGCTTCCGGAATCTGGTTGACCTCGAGAGGTATCTCTTCCGGACTGGACAACTTTTCTTTTCTCTCTAAGGCTTCATTCACCTAACTTAACCTCCACCTGGAGGGGATGTCCTCTCAGAAAATCTGTAACCGGAAGAGGGCGACCCCCTTCCAACTGCAACGCTTTAACCAGCACCGAGCCCTCGCCAGTATATACTTGCAACCCATCTTCTTCCACTGCAATCACTGTGCCTGGCTTTGCCTGGCTAGAAAAGTGGGGCAAGGCTCGACAGCCGAAGAGCTTCAGCCTTTTTCCCTGCCACCGGGTGAACGCGCCAGGCCATGGATCCAACCCGCGAATCTTGCAGCAGATCCGATGTGAAGTATCGTGCCAGTCCACCTGTCCATCTTCCTTGGCGAGCATGGGAGCGTAAGTAGCCAGGGAGTGATCCTGAACCTTCGGCTCAAGAGTTCCTCGCGCCATTAACTCCAGGGTCTCCACTAGTAGCCCGGCCCCCACCTCGGCCAAACGGTCGTGTAGGCTGCCACCAGTCTCTTCCGGCTGTATAACTACCTCTCTCTGCAAAAGGATGTCGCCGGTGTCCATGCCGGTATCCATCAGCATGGTGGTTACCCCTGTTTCAGACTCTCCCTGAATCAGGGCCCAGTGAATGGGCGCCGGACCCCGGTATTTGGGCAGAAGTGATGCATGAACATTGACGGCACCCTTTGTGGGAATCTCCAAAATCCCGGCCGGGAGCAACTGACCATATGCTACCGTCACAATGCATGCAGGCTCCAATCCGGCTATTCGCTCAAGGGCCTCTGGGCTTCTGATTCTTTCCGGCTGGTAAACGGAAAGACCTCGTTCCTGAGCCAGGAGTTTCACCGGTGGCGCTAACAACTTCCGGCCCCGACCCTTAGGCCTGTCCGGCTGAGTTACCACCAGCAAGATTGGAGCTCCCGCGGCCAACAACGCTTCAAGACTGGGTAGCGCAAATTCTGGCGTACCCAAAAAAACCAGACGTGGAAGGTCATTGACCATGAGAGATTAGACCTTGTCCAGTAACCGAGACCAAACAGACTTCACGCCGTAATTTAATAATTGACGGCTAAATCTAAGAGTCCGGTTTAGCTAGCTGTTTTCGCAGCCTCCTCTTGTAGAGGTCACGTTTCAACTTACTGATACGGTCAATGAACAATACGCCGTTCAGGTGGTCAATTTCGTGCTGGAGTACCACAGCCAAGAGACCCTCGGCTTCGATTACCACCTCCTCGCCATGGAGGTCGAGACCGCGTACGGTAACTTTCTCATGCCTCTTTACTTCGGCCTGGTAATCCGGCACGCTTAGGCAGCCTTCTTCAATGGTCACCTGCCCTTCGGCGGCAATAATCTCAGGATTAACCAGCACGATGAGTTCTGATTCTGGCCTTCGAGGAGAGATGTCGGCCACGAGCAACTGCTTGGGAACCCCCACCTGATTGGCAGCCAAACCAATGCCCGGCGCACTGTACATGGTATCCGCCATATGGTCGGCCAGCCGGGAAATTTCCTCATCAATGTCGGCAATGGGCTCTGCTCGCTTACGCAATACCTTCTCAGGATAGGTGCAAATTTCCAGAATGGTCATCATCAAACTCCAACCAACCGTTACTCCTGTCGATTTCTTCTATAATAACTTTCCAATATATCCCAAAAACCAGTTAGCATCAATGGAGTATCATTTTGGGGATTGTCAGAAAATGTCGATTGAGCTTACCGTTATCCTATTGGGGCTCTTTCTAAAATTCCAACTGAATTCAGCCAAATTGTGGGGGAGCAAAGATCGAAGGGCATGACTCAACCCTCAAGGGCAGTTGCGGGGCAAAATTAATGACCGTTTGAATCATTCAATCCGAACCGCCATATCCCAGCCGTGATTAATCAAAATCTATCGCATCGCACCTCTGCAAGTTCCTGCTCAAAGTCGTCGTCCATTGATTTTACAAATCTTTCCAGAGGATACGCCATGCCGCATGACCTGCAGCGCAAGTCAACCCTCCTTCATGACCTATGAACATGGAGAGGATTGTTACATTTCAAGCACTGTAACTGAGTCTCGGACATACACCCCTCATTCGGTTCCCGCCAGCGTGGAAAGACGCGGCGATAGTGCCTAGTGCTTAGTCCCTAGTGCCTAGTTTTACTGCCTGCTGCCTGCTGCCTGCTGCTTGCTGCCTGCTGATTTACTCCCCCCGGATCATCACGAGCAACATCTTGAAACGGACTGGGGCATGAAGCGCATGCGGCACATTGGCCGGCATGATGAGCATTTCTCCGGTGTCGACCACATGCTGCTTACCGCCGATTGCGATCTCCGCTTTTCCATCCAGGACCTGCACCACGGCATCAAAGGGTGCCGTGTGTTCACTAAGTCCCTGATCCGCATCAAACGCAAATAGGGTAATATTGCCGATGTCTTTCTTTAGCAAAATCTTACTTACCACAGCACCATCTGCATAGTCGATATGATCCGCCAGGTGGAACGGCACACCCTTTAGCGTGCCAGAAACTTCAGTCATCGATATCTCCTCCTCCAACTGATCCAACCATAGAAAACAATCGGATTGTCCATTTGTTTGAGTACCAAATTTTCAGACTATTACTTGAAAAGCCACCAAAAGCACTCTCCGGTTGAGCATTAGACAATATCATATTCTCAAAGCTCTGGCCCTATGTGTCCATATTCTGTTTGGCAGGTAACAGTCCGAAGCCCCTTTTCTCTCAGTATGTTATAGACCTCCAGCATCTGCGCATAACTTGGTTTGACGAGATCCATTCTTTTAAACTCTGGTCGATAATCAAGGACACAAACCTGAAGCTCCGGGTCTATCTCCGACAACTTTTCTCCCATCAGGCCAATCTCTTGTAATGATACAAGTTTCTTATTGTATGGAATACCTACCCCTGTGAACACCCTCTCCTTATATTTATCAACCAGGTACTTTACTGCATTCCAGGCAGTATCCCGATACCTTTCAGCCAGCCTTTGATCCTCAACCCTGGTTATCCGGACGAATGTGTCCAAATTAAATCCTTTGAGATCCGGACCCACATCTGTCATTCCAGCCTCAACAAGCTCATCTATGTAATCTTCCGTCAAAATTGAACCATTCGTATCCACATGAATCCGCGCCTCGGGATCAGGATTTAACCTATTTAGCTCCTTGACGTATTTGACGAGCCATCTCCTGTTCAAGGTGCTTTCACCACCAGAAATAGCCATCCGGTCTACCCGATATTCTCGCCTCGCTGCTGTCATCAGTTCTGCTGCCTCGGCTGGCGCCAACGCTCTGCCCTTTCCCATATAGGTTATGTCCCAGTTTTGGCACTGAGGGCAACGGAAATTGCAGCCCGCAGCGAAGCAAGCGGTCTCTATGTAGCCGCGCTCTCTTTTCAGCCACCAAGGTGTCCCCACTCCACCGACCGGATGTCCACTAAAGCCACTTACAATTCTCCTGGGGATGTAACTATCTGCGAGCCGTGTTTTTATGACAAGCCCATCACCTACAGAAGTAGTGCAGGCGGGCTTAACCTCATTATTGACTTCAACTGCACAACTCCAGCAGCCTCCAGTTTCACAGGGGGTAAATAGCATGCCTTTCTCTGGATATTTTGAAGTCTTGCGGCCACTCAGTTCCAGCGCC
>CP070735.1:224565-237227 GCA_020347625.1 Deltaproteobacteria bacterium | reverse complement strand
CGCTATGCCCCTTGCGCCTCTAATTCTTTGACACAACGGCTGCAGATCTCTGGCTGATCTTCATGACTGCCAACGGTCTCATCGTGTACCCAGCAGCGGGCGCATTTCTCTGCTGAGGCTGGTTTTACCTGTATCAGCATGCCCGGTAGATCCACTGATTCTATGCCGGCGTCAAGGCTACCTGGCTCTGCCAAGCGCACCCGGGAGACGATGAAAACCCGGCTCAGCATTTCCTCCTGGCCGCTCAGCTGCTCAAGAAGCTGTCCGCTGACCCCCAAGGTGATCTCTGCATCCAAGGAATGTCCCACCTCTTTATTTTTCCGCGCCAGTTCGAGAGCCCGGTTTACCTCAGCCCGAACGTCCAAGATTCGTTCCCATTGCTCCTCTATGGCTTTATCTTCATAAGCAGCCACCGGCTCTGGCAGTTGTTCCAGATGCACACTTTCATTTTTTCCAGGGAATGCTGGCAAATACTGCCAGACCTCCTCAGCTGTAAATGCCAGAATGGGAGCCATCAACCGCACCAACTTTACCGCTATTTCAAATAGGGCGGTTTGCGCCGAACGACGCTGTTCAGAGGTCGCAGCGGAGACGTAGAGCCGATCTTTAAGCACATCCAGGTAAAAGGAACTCAGATCAACCACACAGAAATTATGAATGGCATGGTAGATCTTGTGGAATTCAAAGCGCTCGTAGGCTTGCCCCACTTTTTTCGCCAGTTGCTGCAGCCGATGCAGGGCCCAGCGATCTAGCGATTCCATGGCAGCCACCTCGACCCTGTCCCGCTCTGGATCGAAGTCGCTGAGGTTTCCTAACAGGAAACGACAGGTGTTCCTAATGCGCCGATAGGCCTCAGATAACCGTTGGAGAATCTCCTCTGAAATGCGGATATCGTCCCGGTAGTCTTCCGCCGCCACCCAAAGTCTGAGGATCTCAGCCCCGTACTTTTCGATGACTTCATCCGGCGCAATGACATTGCCCAGCGACTTGGACATTTTCCGCCCCCCACCGTCTACCACAAAGCCATGGGTGAGCACCGTCCGGTATGGCGCAGCACCCCGGGTCCCCACCGCTGCCAGCAATGAGCTGTGAAACCATCCCCTGTGCTGATCACTGCCTTCCAGATAGAGGTCAGCCGGCGAATGCAAATCTTCCCTGGGTTCGAGCACTGCGGCATAGCTCACTCCTGAGTCAAACCAAACGTCCAGGATATCCATCTCTTTGGTGAAAGTAGAACCTCCACACCTATTGCATGTTGTCTGTGGCGGTAGCAACTGGGCGGCTTCCTCAGAGAACCAGATATCTGCACCCTCCTGGGCAAATCGGGAGACCACGTGCTCCAGCACCTCGGGACTGGCGAGGATTTCACCACACTCCTGGCAATAGAACACCGTAATGGGTACACCCCAGGCCCTCTGCCTTGAAATGCACCAGTCAGGCCGGTTGGCAATCATTCCGTGTATGCGCTCTTGGCCCCAGCTGGGAATCCAATCCACTTCATTTTCAATGGATTCCAATGCCTTCATCCGAAGGCCGTTGGACTCCATGCTGATGAACCACTGCTCCGTAGCCCGAAAGATAACTGGCTCCTTACAACGCCAACAGTGAGGATAAGAGTGGGTTATGGTCTCTTCTCGCACCAGGTTTCCAACCTCGGCGATTTTCTTATTTACATCAGTGTTGGCGTCAAAAACGAACTGACCTGAAAAATAGGGTACCTCTTCCGTAAAACGACCGTTATCATCCACTGGTGAATAGATTTCCAAATTGTATTTTAGGGCCGTTTCGAAATCCTCCCGGCCGTGCCCGGGAGCCGTGTGCACACAGCCTGTCCCAACATCCAGGGTCACATAGGGTGCTTGCACAATAACAGACTCCCGATCAATGAAGGGGTGGCGACACTTCATACCCTCCAGCTGCCCGGCGGTTAGCCGGGCCAATATGTCGTAGTCTGAGATGGACGCCCTCGCCATGACTTCCTCCACCAACCCTTCCGCAATGATCCACACTTCATTGCTGAGAGCGACAACCGCATAGTCGTAGTCCGGATGAAGGGCAATGGCCAGATTGGCCGGTATGGTCCATGGCGTTGTGGTCCAGATCAGAACAAAAACCGCTTTGCCCTCGAGGGTAGGCACTATGTGAGTGAGATCGTCTAAGAGAGGAAATTTCACGTAAATGGAGGGCGACTCGTGCTCTTCGTATTCCACCTCTGCTTCAGCCAGTGCGGTTAGACAGGAGCTACACCAGTAAATTGGTTTCTTGCTTTTGTAAACGGATCCCTGGGTGATAAACTTGCCTAGCTCCCTGGCTATGGTAGCCTCATAGTCATAGGCCATGGTCAGGTAGGGGTTCTGCCAATCTCCCACCACGCCGAGTCGTTTAAATTCCTGTCGTTGGATATCGATAAACTTGTCGGCATAGGCTCGACAGCGATGCCGTAACTCCAGTTGGCTCATGCCCAGTTTTTGAGACCCCAGTTCCTTTTCCACCTGGTGTTCGATGGGCAATCCATGGCAATCCCAACCCGGAACATACACGCTGTCGTAGCCCATCACTTGTCGCGATCTGACAATCATATCTTTGAGAATCTTGTTTAGAGCGGTACCCAAGTGAATGTGACCGTTGGCGTAAGGCGGGCCATCATGGAGCACGTAAGGCGGGCGACCTTGGCTCGTCCGCCTGAGCTCCCCATAGAGATCCATTTGCTCCCACTTGTCTAAAATCTCAGGCTCCCTTTTTGCGAGGTTGGCCTTCATGGGAAATTCGGTTCGAGGCAAATTGAGCGTTTTCTTGTAATCCATTCACTTCTCCAAATCGTCTTATCTCGCTCTCTTTACAGCAAAAACTGAAAAGGTGACATTAACATAACGCCTCTAATTGTCAAGAAAAATGTCCCCGATGAGTTTCCCCAAAAATGTCATTTAGGGGCGCAGGGGAAGGCGGCTCCACAACGAGCCCCTATGCTTTTGCTGGTGTCTCTTATGAGTGACTGCGGAAGGTCTGTGTCACTTCCCCGGCTGTGTCTGGGGGAGCCCCTGGCCCCGTTCTGCTGGAACGGGGAACAGGGAGGGGGTGCCCAGCCCGCCATCGTGAGCCGCTCAGGTGAGGCGGGCGGGCTTCCCCCGGTCACAGCCGGGCTTGAAGTGACCAGACCGTGAGCTTTGGAACGACAGAAGAGACACCAGCAAAAGCATTTTCGTTACAAAATCAGGGGAGATTTAATTTTTCTGGTCTGCTCTCAATCCAGACAGGTGTCTAGACCAAATGGTGTCGTCTGGTACACGGTTAATCTTCGACGGTACATATTGTGTTGGTTTACAAAGTGTTGTGCAAATACAGCGGCTTTCCATTCTCCGCTTGACATTATGCTAGAGTAGTTTAGATGATGCTTGACAACAGTTCTAAATTGTAGCATAAGCTACAGCCTCAATAACGATTCAAACTAGGACGTTGACTATTTCATTCACATTGCGTTGTTGCAATGTTTTTGTTAGTATTCCTCAATTCGACCAGTTCATGGGTCAATGAAACCGATAGGACGAGATAATGGAAACTCAAGGCGCACCTTCAATAACGACCCACGAGAGATTCACTGAACGTATTTTCGAGGTAGAGCTCGAGCGCGCCATCGGCAGAGCGCGGGAGGGGCTGATCGCCCTCCAGCACGAGGAGGGCTATTGGTGCTTCGAGCTCGAGGCCGATTGCACTATCCCCGCCGAATACATCCTTATGATGCACTACATGGACGAGATTGATGATGAGCTCACAGCTAAGATCGCTGTTTATCTTCGTCAACGCCAATGTGAGGACGGTGGCTGGAATCTCTACTGCGGTGGTGACTTTGACCTAAGTTGCACCGTAAAAACTTATTACGCCTTGAAGTTGGCGGGAGATAGTCCCGACGCACCTCATATGGTGAGAGCCCGCAAGGCCATCTTGGCCCACGGCGGCGCCGCTCGAGCGAATGTCTTCACCCGCATCACCCTGGCGCTCTTCGGTCAAGTTCCCTGGCGCGGCGTGCCCTTCATCCCGGTTGAGATCATGCTGTTGCCCCGGTGGTTCCCTTTTCACCTCAGTAAAGTATCCTACTGGTCGAGGACCGTTATGGTCCCACTTTTCATCCTTTGCAGTTTGAAAGCACGGGCCAAAAATCCGCGCAAAGTAGATGTTCGTGAACTATTCATTACCCCGCCGGAGGAGGAGGAAGACTACTTCCCCATCCGCTCCACCCTCAACCGTATCTTCCTAATCATGGATTTTTTGGGGCGACGGCTCGAACCCTTCATTCCTAAATGGGTGCGTCGACGCGCCCTGAAAAAAGCGGAGGCCTGGTTCATCGAGCGACTCAATGGCACCCACGGGCTGGGCGCCATCTTTCCGGCCATGGTTAACGCTCTAGAGGCATTGGAACTGCTCGGCTATCCTGCGGATCACCCTTATCGATCTAATGCCAAGCAGGCGCTGGAAAATTTGCTCGTGGTTGGTGAAAAAACAGCCTACTGCCAGCCATGTGTATCACCTGTATGGGATGCTGCCCTAGCCAGTATGGCGCTGCTGGAGGTGGACGGTGAAATAGCCACGGAGCCGACTTTGCGTGCCTTGGACTGGCTCAAAGAAAATCAACTGTTTGATGAAGCGGGGGACTGGCGCGAACAACGCCCGAAACTGAAGGGAGGCGGCTGGCCTTTCCAATTTGCCAACCCGCACTATCCAGATCTTGACGACACTGCGGTGGTAGCCTGGGCCATGCACAGAACACAGCTGCATCGCTACTGGGACTCTGTACGTCCTGCCGTAGATTGGACAGCTGGGATGCAATCAAAGAATGGCGGATTTGCTGCCTTCGATGCAGACAACACCCATTACTATCTAAACGAGATCCCTTTTGCTGATCATGGCGCTCTGCTCGATCCACCCACCAGCGACGTTAGTGCTCGTTGTCTCTCACTGCTGGCCCAAATCGGTGCACCGCAATATCAGGAAGCCTTGACTGCCTGCCTTGACTATCTTCGCAGGGAACAGGAAGATGACGGCTCCTGGTTCGGACGCTGGGGGACCAATTATATATATGGTACCTGGTCTGTACTGGTAGCTCTGGAGGAGGCCGGCGAAAATCCCGATCAACCGTATATTCGGCGCGCTGTAAAATGGTTGAAGGGTTTACAACGCCCAGATGGCGGCTGGGGTGAGGCCTGCTGCACCTACTGTGATCCGAGTATTGCCGGCCGTGGCTGCGACAGTACAGCATTCCAGACGGCTTGGGCCATCCTCGGTCTCATGGCCGCAGGCGAGGTAAATTCGCCCGAGGTGCGCAAGGGTGCCGAATACCTTTTGCGCGCCCAGATGGACGACGGCCTGTGGCAAGATGATGTTTTCACCGCACCCGGCTTTCCTCGTGTCTTTTACCTGAAATATCACGGTTACGATAAGTATTTTCCCCTGTGGGCCCTGGCCCGCTACCGCAACCTTTCGAGCAAGAAAGCGACTTGACAAGCCTAGGAATAGTGGCGGCTTTACCCGCCGAGGCAGGGAGTTTGACCAATCAGCCCATGACGGCCGGCTCCCTGGTCCGTCTACCGGGAAACAAAATCATCAGACTTGCTGGTATTGGCGGTAAACTGGCGCGGACGGCTGCTGTAGAGCTGGTGGCTGCGGGTGCCACCGCTTTGCTTAGCTGGGGGAGCGCCGGCGCTCTAGATAAAGAACTACTACCAGGAAGTTTGCTCCTACCCAAATCCATCATCTCTTCTGATCAAACCATCTTTCCCGTTGATTCTGCCTGGCATGAACGGTTGTGCCACCTCCTGAAAGAACATCTCGTATTCCATACAAGGCCTCTGGCTGAAAGCCCAATTGTATTGAGCAGCCCAGCGGAAAAAAGAGGTTTTTACCAGCAATGCGGTGCAATCGCGGTGGACATGGAAAGTGCTTCGGTGGCTGAGGTGGCGAAAGAGGCGAAAATCTCTTTTGTGGCCATTCGCGCTATTGCCGACCCTTCGGATATGACCATTCCCAAAAGCGCTCTGACCGCATTGGACGAGCATGGTAGAGTGCAACCATTAAAGCTCCTGAGGGAATTGGTGCGGCGACCAGCGGAGATTTTTCTTTTGATTCGCACCCGGAATCACTTTCGTAGCGCGCTTACCACTTTGTCTACCGTGGCACAGCTTGCCGGAGACAACCTTCTCGCCTTCTAGCCTGCCTAATTTGGCATCGCACCACTGATTAGACCCCAAAATGAAGGCACGGTACTTGCTACACCAGGGGGTGTAATCAAGTCGGATACTGGAGCAGTGGCAACACTCAATTAACAAAACTTCTATTGCGAAATACCTTACGAATGGTTAAATAACTCGCTACTCTCGCTTTTTAAGGGCTTTCGCCCACTGGAGTTTATCTCTCTTTAAGGTATTGACCGGATCGGTTTGCTATGTCAAACTCGGCGACCATAGTCGACGACCGATAAGGTAGGTAACGTGGCCAAGAGCTTTGGAGAAAAAATAGGTCAGACCCTCGCCTGGTGGGTAGGTATGACACACCGGTATGCGGTGTGGTTCGTAACACTGGCGTGCCTCGTGACTGGATCTCTACTTTACTACACTGTTAACAATCTTGGCATCAACACTGACACTGCAGAGATGCTCTCGGAAACCCTTCCGTTCCGCCGCAATTATAACGCGTTCAAAACCGCATTTCCCCAGTACGATGACGCCATGCTCATTGTCATCGATGCTGAGACACCAGAGCTAGCCCAAGACGCAAGCACAGCCCTGGCGGCCGAACTGAAGCGCGACACCGACCTGTTCTCGTTTGTCTATCTGCCGGGTGGCGACAGCTTCTTCCAGAAGTACGGCCTCATGTACTTGAGCCCCGAGGAGCTCGATGACCTAGCAGATAATCTGGCTCAGATTCAGCCTTTTCTGGGGAGATTGACTCAGGATCAAAGTCTACGCGGCCTCTTTTCCATGCTAAATGCTGGCGTGAATGCAGTCATGGCCGGGGAGGACCTTGATTTGACCCCGGTTTTTGATCGGATTAACGATGCCGTTGATGCCAGTATCGACCAGCGACACTACGCTCTATCTTGGCAGGAACTGATGCTTGGCGGTGAGTTAACCTCGGAGCATCAACGCCGCTTGATTTTGGCAAAACCACGGCTTGACTACAGCAAATTCCTTCCGGCCGAAACTTCCTTAAGGGAAGTGCGGCGCTTGGCAAAGGAACTTCAGCTTACCAAAGCTCATGGGGTTAAAGTTCGTATCACTGGTGATGCCGCCCTGGAATACGAGGAGTTGCTTAGTGTGATTCGTGGAGCGGGAATTGCTGGAGTCCTGGCACTCATCATGGTCGGCATTGTCCTTTTTCCCGGGCTCGGTTCTCCGAGACTGGTGTTTTTTACCCTACTAACCCTAATCATGGGACTTATCTGGAACGCTGCTTTTGCCGCCTTTGCTGTCGGTCAACTAAATTTGATCTCCGTAGCCTTTGCCGTCCTGTACATTGGTCTGAGTGTGGCTTACGCCATCCACTTTTGCTTACGTTACAAGGAACTCATTCAGCAGTCCACACCTCACTCCAGTGCTCTTTTGCAGACGGCCCGAGATATCGGCAGCTCACTCGTCTTATGTAGCATTACCACGGCAGTCGGTTTCTATGCCTTTATCCCCACAGTTTTCGAGGGCGTCGCCGAGTTGGGCCTTATTGCGGGCACCGGTATGTTCATAAGTCTTGTGGCAAACCTCACAGTATTGCCAGCGCTGATCAGTCTGATGCCGCTGTCCCCCCAGGCCATTGAAGTCAAATACGAACGGAAGCCGTGGGTAGCGAGACTTCTTTCCGTGCCCACGCGCTACGCCAGAGCAGTCCGAATATCAGCAGTCATTCTTGGTTTAGGAGCTGTTTTACTGCTGCCTTTCGTTAATTTTGATAATAATCCGATGAATCTTCGGGATCCTGACAGCGAATCAGTGGCTACGTTTAAGGAATTGCTTGCCCAGAGCAGGAATTCTCCCTGGACGCTCTCAATCTTGGCTGCAAACAATGAGGATGCCAATCAGTATGCCGATAGACTCACCAATTTAGACCCGGTTGAAATGAGCGTTACTCTGGACAAGTTTGTGCCTGCCGACCAGGATGAAAAACTTGCAATTCTCGATGAAATTGGGCTGATAGTTGGACCAGAGCTTTCTGTGATCGATCATCATGCACCCCCCTCTACAGCTGAGCAACTCGCTGCTATCCGTGATTTCTCGGTCACTCTAGACAGGTTCTCCAGCAAGAACAATGACAGCCAGTTTTCCACCTCTGCCCGGCGGCTATATGACACGCTGAGTCGTTTCTTGGCTAGCCAAGAAACTCGAGAGCTTTCCGCGCGCGAGCAGACCTTAAAGAGTCTGCAAACAAGCTTGTTAGGATCTCTACCCGCCCGATTGGATGCTCTCGATATTTCCCTAAAGGCCGACCGGCTGACCATGGACGATTTACCCGAAACCCTGGTGGAGCATTGGGTAGGGAATGATGGCCATTACCGGGTCGCGGTATTTCCTCGGGAAGATCTAAACGACAATGCAGCCCTGCGTCGTTTTGTTGCCGCGGTTCTCAACGTTGCGCCTAACGCTATAGGTTTTCCCGTAATCTACCTCGAAGCGGGTGATGCGGTGGTAAGAGCCTTCCAGCAGGCATTCTTGTTAGCCTTAGTTGCCATAACCGTTTTGTTGTTATTCTTGCTGCGACCCAAATCGGATGTTTTTCTAGTATTGATTCCGCTGCTCCTCGCGGCGGCTTTTACCGGCGCGGCTTCAGTTCTGTTTCGTATTCCTTTCAACTTCGCCAATGTGATTGCCTTGCCACTGCTGCTTGGCATGGGGGTTGACAGTGGCATCCATATGGTCAACAGGATGCGAGTTGCACCCCCTGCCGATGGACAGATGCTGCAAACCAGTACGGCTCGAGCAGTGCTCTACAGTTCCTTGACCACCATTTGCAGCTTTGGCAACCTCGCCGTATCCCCCCACCGGGGAATGGCCAGCATGGGTGCATTGCTCACCATCGGAATCGGTTTCACCCTACTTTGCACCCTGGTTCTGTTGCCGGCCCTGATGGCCTCGGGTAAGCAGCCCGCGACGGAAGATGTAGGCACTTAGCGTTTCGTAATCGGTGAAAGGTGAACGGTAAATGGATCCATTTTTCAACTGTTCACCGTTTACCCTTTACCGTTTACCTTCTTTTGCCCTATGCCCTATGCTCTTTGCCCTATGCTCTATGCTCTTTGCCCTATGCTCTTTGCCTCTGACTCGAACGGTAAACAACGATGAAGACTTTGATCACCGGCGGTTCTGGATTTGTAGGTTCGGCAGTGCTACGCCAGCTCATCGAGGCAGGCCACACCGTGCGGGCGTTGCTGCGTCCGGGAAGCGATCGCCGCAATCTAGATGGTCTACCGATAGAGATTGTGAACGGAGACCTGACCGAACCTGACTCTTTTGAACCTGCTCTGGCTGGCTGTGACGCTCTTTTTCACGTGGCTGCAGATTATCGCCTCTGGGTGCCCAAACCGGATGAGATGTATGAGACCAATGTCACCGGCACCCGCAACCTCATGTTGGCTGCTGCAAAGGCGGGAGTTAAGCGCATTGTTTACACCAGTAGTGTGGCCACCCTGGGTCTCAACTCGGATGGTATTCCTGCCGACGAGACGACTCCGGTCGCTCTTGCCGACATGGTTGGCCATTACAAACGTTCGAAGTTTCTTGCCGAAGCCGAGGTAAAGCAGCTTACGGAGGAGAAAAACCTGCCAGTTGTAATTGTCAACCCCTCAACTCCTGTGGGGCCGCGCGACATCAGACCCTCGCCCACGGGACGCGTCATTGTTGATGCAGCATCCGGACGCATCCCCGCTTATGTGGATACCGGCCTCAATCTGGTTCACGTGGATGACGTGGCGGTGGGACACTTATTGGCCTTCGAGCGAGGGGTTCCCGGAAGACGTTATATATTGGGAGCCCAAAACCTGACGCTGAGAGAGTTCTTAACCCAGGTTGCAGTTGCGGCTGGGCAACCTCCACCAAAGGTGCGTTTACCTCACAATCTTGTCTTGCCCATTGCCTACTTCGTGGAGGCGTGGGCCAGACTCACCGGCTCTGATGAGCCGTTGCTCACCGTAGACGGTGCGAAATTAGCAAAAAAACACATGTTCTTCTCTTGTGACAGAGCAGAGCGCGAACTCGATTTCAAACCTCGTCCGGTTGAACAAGCCTTGCGAGATGCGGTGGATTGGTTCCAGCAAAACGGCTATTTGCAGGGAGCAACAAAATAATCCCCAGAGGAGGCTTGAATGGTGCGTAATGGAACACGAGAGCTTTGTAAAATCTCAAATCCCAAGTACCAAATTCCAATAAAATCCCAAATTCCAGTACTCAATGACAAAAACAGGCTTGGAATTTTGAATTTTGGTCATTGTGATTTGTTTGGAATTTGTGATTTGTAATTTGGGATTTTTGTTTGTTCTCACACTCCATGGGTTTTAAGCCAAGCATTTAATTCCCCTTCACAAGAACCTCTCACTACTTCCCCATTTCTCACAATTATGTTAGGGTCTCTGCCTGTAACCAAGAACAGGTATCAGAAATGGAAGTGATTCTCGCTCAACCTAGAGGATTTTGTGCAGGTGTGATTCGTGCCATACAGACCGTGGAACGTGCACTGGAACTTTATGGCACACCCGTTTATGTACTGCATGAAATTGTCCATAATCGGCATGTAGTAGGCAACTTACGAAAGCGAGGTGCTCGCTTCGTGGAAAAGCTCGCGGAGGTACCCTTGGGCTCGCTAACTATCTTCAGTGCCCATGGGGTATCCACCGAAGTGGTGCGAGAGGCGCAGAGACAAGAACTGAGAGTCATTGATGCAACCTGTCCGCTGGTCACCAAGGTGCATCTCCAAGCCAAGCGTTACAGCCGACAGGGTATGGAGGTCATCATTATCGGACACCCCGGGCATCCTGAAGTCGAAGGCACCCGAGGTCGAATTGAAGGTCCGGTGCACGTGCTGTCTAGTGTGGCCGAGGTTGAAACACTATCGGTCAAGAGCCCCGACCTTCTTGCCTATGTCACCCAAACAACTTTGAGTATGGATGATACGCGGGAGTTGATCGCCGCGTTGAAACAGCGTTTTCCTGCCATCAAGGGGCCGGATTTGCGCGATATATGTTACGCCACCCAAAGCCGGCAGAACGCTGTCCGAAAACTTGCCCATGAAGTGGACCTGCTTCTGGTGGTGGGAGCCCTTTATAGCTCGAACTCCAATCGTCTCCGCGAGGCAGGTGGACAGAACGGCCTGCCGTCATTTTTGATCGAGGATGCCACAGATCTGGATCCGGCCTGGCTCAGTGGCAAGAAAAGAATAGGGATCACAGCTGGTGCCTCCACGCCCGAGATTCTGGTACAAAACGTTTTGGACAGGCTGGGCGATCACGGTAAGCTTAACGTGTGGGAAATGGACGGCGAAAGAGAAACCATTCGTTTCAGTTTGCCGAAATCACCACTACTTTGACTCTTAATTGAATCTTGATTTACTTAGGAGTTATCCATTATTTGTTATTTGTGTTGGAACAAAGACAATCAGGACTATGTCTCACCTTTAATAGAGACGAAAGAATAGAGGGTGCTGTTCCTCCCCGTAACGAATAAAAAATAAACAACAGGGACGTTCAGACAACCAATCTTACTGGAGCGTACGATGGGAGTTCCTCTCATCCAGCAATACCGTGTAGCTACCTATATCCTGAAGCAGAAGTTGCGAGGCAGAAAGCGCTATCCTTTGGTGCTGATGCTAGAGCCTTTATTTCGTTGCAACCTAACATGCGCCGGCTGTGGCAAGATCGAGCATCCGGAAGAGATTCTCAACAAATATCTTAGTGTGGATGAATGTTTCTCAGTTGTAGATGAATGTGGTGCCCCGGTGGTTTCCATCGCCGGAGGTGAGCCTCTGCTTCACAAAGACATGGACCAGATTGTTGCGGGCATCGTCAAACGAAAGAAATTTGTCTATCTCTGCACCAATGCCTTGCTGCTCAAAAAACATCTGAATGACTATACGGTATCCCCATACCTTACCTTTTCAGTGCACCTTGACGGCAATCGTGAGCGTCATGATGCTATCGTCCGCAGGCAGGGCGTATTTGATGTAGCGGTGGATGCCATTAGAGCGGCCCGCAATAAGGGATTCCGGGTGACCATAAACTCAACCCTGTATGAGGGGATTACAGCGCGGGAAGCCGCAGACTTCTTTGACTTTGCCATGAACCTTGGTGTAGAAGGCATTACCGTCGCCCCTGGTTTCAGCTATGAACGCGCGTCTCAGCAAGAGGTTTTTTTGCAGCGCACCGCCAGTAAACAACTCTACCGCGACATTTTTAAAGCCGGCAGGGGGCGCAGGTGGAAGTTCAATCATACCGTCCTTTACCTGGACTTTCTGGCCGGCAACCGCACCTACCAGTGCACACCTTGGGGGAATCCAACGCGCAACATCTTTGGCTGGCAGAGGCCCTGTTATCTTTTAGATGACGAGCGCTATGCCTCCAGCTTCAAAGAACTCATGGAAAATACAGATTGGGAGAGGTACGGTACCGGCCGGAATGTTAAATGCGCCCATTGCATGCT
>CP070735.1:212667-224465 GCA_020347625.1 Deltaproteobacteria bacterium | reverse complement strand
TCACTCCGGCCACACCGGTTCTCTTTTTTCCAGAAATGCGGCCATGCCTTCCCGGGCCACTGGCATCACCCCGTTGGCAGCGATGACCTCACTGGCGTAAGCATAGGCTAACCGTTCCGACATCTCGATCTGTTGGTAAAAGGTCTCTTTTCCCATACCAAGGACAGTCCGGCTGAACTGGCAGATGTGATCGGCAAGCTCCTTAACCGCATCGTCCAACTCTTGAGCCGGGACCACCCTATTCACTAGGCCGCACGCCATTGCCTCCTGGGCGGAGATGAATTCACCTGTGAAGAGCATCTCCAATGCCTTTTTGCGACCGACCACTCGGCTTAAGGGCACCATAGGCGTGGTGCAGAAAAAACCGATCTTCACCCCAGGGGTAGCAAAACGCGCATCTTCAGCAGCCACCGCCAAATCGGAGGCAGCCACAAGCTGACAGCCGGCAGCGGTGGCAATGCCATGTACTGCTGCAATCACCGGCTGGGGTATCTGGTTGAGCAGGAGCATCATCTTCATACAGCTGGCAAAGATATTGCGGTACCCCCCAATGTCTCCCTCCATGAGTTCGCCCAAATCATGCCCTGCTGAAAATACCGGACCATTGCCCCGGAGCACCACCACCTTGATCTCTTTACGACTGGCCAAATCTTCGATGGCATGGATCATTTCCTCCAAGGTGTCGTGTGAGAGAGCGTTGCGTTTTTCCGGTCGATCCAAGAGGAGGGTTGCTACGGGACCGTCTAACTGAACCTGGATATCCCTGTACTTCATTGTTACTCCTGTTTACTGTAGTCAGTTGTAGGTTCACTTCCTTCACCGCAAAGCGCCTGGCGCCCAGGGCATAGCGGTTTTGCATTTGAGATTTTGCGCTTCGCGCTATGCTCTATGCGCTATGCGTTTCTGTGCAACGAACACCTGATCTCCAAGACGGCTACTTGCCCCTGGTTTCAGAGAGATATTCGATGATGATTTCCGCCTCTTCATCACTGATTTTCCCACCTGCATAGCCTTTCATCCTTATTACTGTCTGCCGCCACTCCTCAGCGCTCTTTGTCTTGCCCAGGGGCCTGCTCGTTGCGTGGCATATGGAACAGCGCTTCTCGAAAAGCCCTTTTGCATCATTCTCTGCCGCATTGGTAACAGACAAAGGGATCAAGCCAAATGCAACTAGGGAAACCAACAGTAATCCGATTTTCAATAGACCTTTCATGACAATTTCTCCCTCATTTGAAGTTGTAAGAGGTGCAGCCTCGGAAGCAGCAGACCACCGTCTTGTAGGTATTGGTACATTTTTATAGGTTGTCCGCCATCCTGAGAAATACCTCCCCCTTACCCTTCCCGCCAGGGGATTGAGGAGGGGCTACCTCCAGCTGAGGGGGTGGAAGCGGATTCACCGATAGGTTGTTTAGCTTTCTATGATATGTGCAACAGTTGCACAGAATTGACATTGGGCAAATCCATCAAATCTTCCATGGCTTCATCTTCTACCGGGCTGTCAACCCGGAGCAACAGCACGTTTTCACCGGTTTCGACAATCTGGCCAGCCTTCCACATGGAGATATTGATATTGTGTTTGCCAAAACAGGTGCCGATGCTGCCGAAGGTACCTGGGACGTCTTCATTGTAGATCAGAACTAAATTGCCCCTGATGTCTGCTTCCAGGGAGGTAGTGTTGAAGCGAACCAGCCTTGGTTCTTTCTTCCCGAAAAGAGTCCCTGATGCCAGTGTATCCTCGGCCGTGCTCCTCACCCGAATGGTGATAAGATTTAGGTAATCCTGGGCCTCCTCACTCCTCGAATCCTTGACTAGAATTCCTCTCTCCTTGGCTAGGATCGGGGCATTTACATAATTGACCTCGTGCTGAAGAATCGGCTCCAAGAGTCCCTTTAGTGCCGATAGCGTAATGGGCGCCGTGTCCAACTGAGCCACGCCACCCATATACTCGATCGTCACTTCTTTCATGGCGCCCTGAGTGACCTGACCTAGAAAACATCCCAATCTCTCGGCCAGAGTGAGGTAGTGGCAGATCTCACTCATGAGTTCGCAGGTTATCTGAGGCGTGTTTACCGCATTGCGGATACCCCCTGAAAGGAGAAACTCCTTGATCTGCTCGGCGATGCCCACCGCCACGTTCTCTTGGGCTTCACCAGTGGAGGCACCGAGATGCGGTGTACAAATGACTTGCTCCAGTTTGAGCAGGGGATTGTCACCGGGAGGTTCTTGCTCGAAAACATCCAGAGCAGCGCCGGCCACCTTACCGCTCTTGATGCCCTCGTACAGATCCTGCTCCTTGACAATGCCGCCCCGGGCACAGTTTATGATCATCACGCCATCCTTCATCTTGGCAAAGGTTTCACGGTTGAGCAGACCTTTGGTGTCCCGGGTAAGGGGAGTGTGAACGGTGATATAGTCTGAGCGCCGGAAAAGTTCATCCAGATCCACCGGAAAAACCCCTAGTCTCTGAATGGTCTCAGGCTCCAGATGGGGGTCATAGGCAATTACCTGCATTCGCAAGCCCACGGCACGTTCAGCAACGATTCGACCGATACGACCGACGCCGATGATGCCCAGCGTCTTGTGGTAAAGTTCTTGTCCTAAAAACCTTTTCTTCTCCCATTTTCCCGCCTTCATGGAGGTGGTCGCCTGGTGGATATTTCTGGACAGGGCCGTGAGCATTGCGATGGTGTGTTCAGCCGTGGTAATCACGTTTCCCTCGGGGGTGTTCATCACCACGATACCCCTTTTGCTGGCTGCCGCAATGTCCACATTATCCAACCCTATTCCGGCCCGGCCGATCACTCTGAGTCGCGGTGCCGCCTCAATAACATCCGCGGTCACCTTGGTACCACTTCTGATAACGAGTGCCTCAGCATCGCTGAGAGCACTCGTAAGCTCTTGTGGGGAAAGCCCAGGTTTGAACTCCACTTCGAACTCAGGCACCCCCTGGAGCAGATCAACTCCTTTCTGAGCGAGGCTGTCGCTAATCAGGATTTTCATGTAAGCCTGCCCTCCTCCTTGAATTTGAAATTTGGCTTTCGGAGTGTGGATTGTAGCATATTTCCCATGGAATCAAGTAAAGAATCCGGGCCCGCAGAATCTGGCTTAGAGCTGCCCACAGAGCAGTGCTGCTTCAGTACCCCAAAACATTTTTTAGGGTCAAAACCATTGAACTCTGCGAGAGACAAAAACACTCCCTCACAACCCTTCACATCTTTTTAAGTCTCGAAGCTAGGGCCCAGTTTCACTGTTGGCAGCCGGCGCCTTACCAAGTAAACAAGAAGATAGACAAAAGGCGTATCCAGTGCGGCGATGCCCACCTTCACTACCCACTGTCCCAAAATGAGTGGCACCAGTGGCATGCTGCCATAAAACGCTATGGTGATGAACACCACACTATCGAGCAATTGTGAGACAATTGTCGAGGCATTGTTACGCAGCCACAAAAAACGGTCGCTGGTTACCCGCTTCCAGAAATGAAAGGCCCAAACGTCATGATACTGACTGAAAAGGTAGGCGGTAAGGCTGGCTACCATGATCCGGGCACTACTCCCGAGGATGGTCTCGTATGCCTTTTGGTGCGGCCAGAAAGAAGCAGGTGGCCATAGAATACTTATGCCGGTGAGCAAAAAAACAAGCACCAGGGTAATGAAACCGCCCATAACCACAGTCTGGGCCCGCTCCTTACCCCAGATCTCGCTGATGACATCTGTAATAAGAAACGTCAGGCAATAGGCCAATACTCCAGCCGGTACCACCAACCGTCCCACGGCAATAATTTTGCTCGCCATCACAGCAGCAAGCACCAAACTGCCCGAATAAATGCAGGCCAGCAAAGCCAGATAGTTCTCTCCTCGCCGGATATTATTCAACATCTTCACCACTATATTCCACTTGGACGGTAAGGCCGATACCACCTCTGGGGTTCATGACGCTTTCCACCTGCATCCAGCGGGGACTGCACACCTTGACCAGGTCGTCCAGGATAAGGTTGGCCATGGCCTCGGCGAACATGCCGCTCTGCCGAAAACTAAAGAGGTAGAGTTTTAGGGATTTGGACTCGAGGCAGTGTCGACCCGGGATATAGGTGATGGTTATGCTGTAGAAGTCCGGTTGGCCGGTGATGGGACAGAGGCTCGTTACTTCCTGGGTGGTAAAGGTCACCTTGTATTCACGATCCGGCTGGGGGTTGGCAAAAGTCTCCAACAGCTCAGAGTTCACTTTGTATTCGTACTTCGTCCCACCACTGCCAAGATGCCGGAATTTCTTGGTCATAGGTCTTACCTCCTAAGCATGTCCCTCACGCTTGGCGCTATGCGCTACGCGTTTTGCGAAATATTCGAATTGTAGAACCTTTTTTCTAGATGAGCAAGGATGTTCCCTGTTTCATGGCGAGAAGAAGTAGCCACAGATTTGCTTAAACGGGGGCAAAATGAATAGCTATTCAATTTTAGAATCCCTTTAATTTTTAACTGAACAGATTTGTTTTTTAAAAATTAAATATTTATTTTTATTAATTAAAAAATAAAATTATTGACAAATAATTTGGGTCCTCTATAATGGAAATTATGAATGAATACTCATTCATAATTATAAGTGGGTCTGCCATTTCTCCCGCGAAACGCACAGTTTTTGAGGGGTGATGACCGATGGGCCGGGCAAAAAAAACAAATGATAAGCGCGAATTGATCATGAATGCGGCCATAAAAGCCTTTGCTCGTAAGGGGTATCACCAGGCAAGGATCTCAGACGTGGCTCGAGAGGCCGGGGTCGCGGCCGGGACCATCTATCTCTATTTCAAGAACAAAGATGATCTTCTCATCAGCATTTTCGAGGAAAAAGTTCAAGGCTTTATCCAGGAGTTTCGTCGACGGTTGAGCCGAGAAGAAAACGCTGAGATTAAATTAAGAAAGCTTGTCCACCTCCACTTTTTCGAAATGCAGGCGCATCCAGATTTGGCAGCAGTATTCCAACTTGAACTCCGCCAGAGCCGTCATTTCATGAGTGCATACCCTAAACCGGATCTTAAAGGCTATTTCGATCTCATTGGAGAAATCATCGAGGAGGGCCAACAGCAGGGGCAATTTCGCAAGGATCTCTATTTGAGTGCAGTCAAAAAGGCATTTTTCGGCGCACTGGATGAAACCGTAACTTCATGGTTGCTGGCCGGCAAAGACTACGAGCTCACCCACATGGCCGATCCTCTTGCTGATCTATTTATTCGGGGACTTCGAGAATGATTTACTCAGCATTCAGCGTTCATCTATCAGCCAACAGCAAATACAACAAGAAAGGTGTCAGCTTTGTTACTAGATCTCTCGGGGATGACTTCACTTGGTTGATCTTAATTCTTTTTCTGAGAGCTGATCGCTGACTGCTGATCGCTTACAAGGAGAAAACCATGGCAAATCTATTCGTAGACGAGAGAGATGTCAAATTCGTGCTCTATGAGCAGCTTGACATCGAACAGCTCACCAACACCGCCAAATATGCAGAATATTCCAAAGAAATGTACGACATGGTCCTGGAGCAGGCGTGGAAGCTGGCAGAAAATGAAATGGCTCCGGCCAACCGCAAGGGTGACCAAGAGGGGTGCGTCTGGAAAGACGGCAAAGTGAGCGTGCCCGAATGTTACCATCGCCCTTTTAAAATGTACCAGGAGGGCGGTTGGCTCCCCATCTCCGAGGACGTAGAAGTCGGAGGTCAAGGATTCCCGGTGGTGGTCGGCCTTGCTGCCATAGAGGCTTTTGGCGCCGCCAATCTGTCACTGTTCTTGTTTGCCGGACTCACACACGGAGCTGCAAGGCTTCTCGAGGTTTACGGCACCGAAGAACAACAACGCACCTACATGGATAAACTGTATGCTGGTGAGTGGTGCGGGACCATGTGCCTCACCGAGCCCCAGGCAGGAAGCGATGTGGGCGCTTTGCGCACCAAGGCGACCCGAAATGACGATGGCACCTACTCCATTTCTGGCACGAAAATCTTCATCTCTTGCGGTGACCACGATCTTACCGAAAATATTGTCCACATGGTATTGGCCCGGGTTGAGGGAGCACCCCCGGGGACTAAAGGTATTTCCATCTTCATCATTCCCAAAAAGCGTCTAGAAAACGGCGAGTTGGTGGATAATGACGTCGTTTGCGGCGGCATCGAACACAAGCTGGGAATTCACGGATCTCCCACCTGCGTGCTGAACTTTGGTGAGAATAACAACTGTATAGGACATCTACTGGGAGAAGAAAACCAGGGGATGCGCATCATGTTTCAGATGATGAACGAGTCTAGGCTTTTTTGCGGGCTGCAAGGTCAGAGCCACGCCAGTGCAGCCTATCTGCATGCGCTCAAATTCGCCAAGGAACGGGCCCAAGGCCCGGAGGCAAGCCGACTGAAAGACCCCACCGCACCAAAAGTGCCCATCATCAATCACCCGGATGTACGGAGAATGCTCATGTTTATGTAGTCCGTCAATGAAGGGCTCCGCTCCCTGATGTATTATGTCGGCTTCTGTGACGACATGGTGCGCTCCACAGAAAATGACGAGGAAAGAGAGAAATACCAAGACTTTATTGACATCCTCATCCCGGTTTGCAAGGCTTATGGTAGCGATATGGGCTTCCGGGTTTGTGAAACCGCGATCCAGGTACTGGGTGGATACGGATACTGCCAGGAATACCCGGTGGAGCAATTTTTGCGGGACTGTAAGATCGCCTCTATCTACGAGGGCACCAACGGCATTCAAGCCTTGGATCTGGTCGGCCGCAAGCTGGCCATCAAGCGGGGACAGCTTTTTAAACGACTTATCACAGAAACCGAGGACTTTCTCCGGTGGGCCCGCAAGAATTTCGAATTGCGCGAATTGGTAGCCACTTTTGAAGCGGCGCGGGATCAGCTCATCCAGGTGACAAAATACTTCGGTCTCAAGGGCATGACCGAAGATTACGTCGAAACCCTGCTTTACGCTACGCCTTACCTGGAACTATTCGGAGACGTCTCTGTGGGATTGATGCTCCTATGGCAGGCGCTAATCGCTCAACGTCGTCTTGAAGAAATCTACCTGGACGCTGGGGCCAAGGACCGTGAATCTCAGCGTCAGATTCTGGCAACCAACCGCAGCGCCGCCTTTTATAGAGGTAAAGTGGCTTCGGCTGAATTCTTCATCAACAATGTCCTTACTCTGGCCAAGGGTAAAGCCAGGGCGATAATGAACGGGCAGCGAGCTGCTGTAGATATTCCAGAGGAGTCATTCGCATTGGCATAGATGGTGACGTGACAGTTTAGCCAGTTTTGCCAGTTTGGTCAGTTTGTCTGTTTGTCTGTTTAACCGGCTTAACCGGCTTAACCGACTTAACCGGCTTAACCGGCTTAACCGGCTTAACCGACTTAACTGACTCGTAACTCAAATCGGATCAAGACGACTAACAACTAGCATCGAAACTTATCCTTTTACTGAAAGGAGCCGAAATATGAAAGCACGAGAAGTCGTCCTGGTGGATGGCATTCGCACCGCATTTGGCAGGGCTGGAGAAAAAGGATTTTTCTGGCACACCCGCGCGGATGACATGGTGGTGAAGATCATCCGCGAGCTGTTGCGCCGAAACCCCCAGGTCACTGCCGATATGGTGGAAGAAAATTTTTGGGGCGCCACAACTCAGGAAAAGGATCAGGGGCTCACCCTCGGGAGAACCTCGGCCATCCTTGCAGGACTCTCCGAGAAGTGCGCCGGCGCCTCAGTTGATCGCATGTGTGCCAGCGGCATGACCGCCGTTAATTCCGCAGCCTCAGAAATCGCTTTGGGCGCTTTTGATATAGCGATAGCGGGTGGGGTGGAGCACATGGGTCATCACCCCATGGCAGCCACCGCCGATCCTAATCCCAGATTTCTGGTGGATAGGCTGGTCTCGGAAGATGCTTTGGTTATGGGCAAAACAGCAGAGAATCTCCACGATATGTTCCCTGAAATTACCAAAGAGATGGCGGATGAGTACGCCATGCGCTCACAGCAGAAAATGGCCAAAGCCTATGAAGACGGGAAAATCGCCAAGATGATCGTACCGATGACCGTTTACACTCCCGAGGGGTGGGTGGTTGCGGATCACGACCAGCAACCGCGCCCCGACACCACCATGGAGGGCCTCAAGGACTTGAAAACCCCTTTCCGTGCCATGGGAAAGGTAACCGCTGGCAATGCCTCGGGGCTCAATGATGGTGCTTGTGGTGTACTGCTCGTGGCGGCAGACAAAGCCAAGGAGCTAGGCATTCAGCCCAAAATGCGCATGGTGGCCTATACCTATGCCGGGGTCAGGCCCGAAGTCATGGGTTTGGGTCCTATCCCCGCCACCCACAAGGTATTTAAGATTGCAGGGCTGAGCATGGCCGATGTGGATCTTATTGAAATTAATGAGGCCTTTGCGGTGCAGTGTATTGCCTTTATGAAAGAATTCGATCTTAAATTACCCGACGAGCCTCGTCTGAACCCATGGGGAGGAGCCATTGCCATCGGTCATCCGTTGGCCTCTTCCGGTCCTCGTTTGATGGTTCACCTCATGCACGAGTTTGCCGAAAATCCTACGGCCAAATACGGTTTGGCCACCATGTGTGTGGGGCTAGGCCAAGGGGGTTCAGTTATCTGGGAAAATCTCCAAACCGACGGCAAGGAAACGACAAAGAAAAAACCTGCTACGAAGGGGAAAAAGAAGTAATAGGTTTAGTCAGTTTAGCCAGTTTGACAGGTGAAACAGGCTTAACCGGCATAACAGGCTTAACCGGCTTAACCGACATAACAGGCTTAACCCCTAAAGGAGCAAACCATGGCCAAGATCGTCACACAATTCTATCCGCGCTTTTATGAGGCCCGAGTGGGCAAAATCGCTCTGGTGACCATGGACAACGGGGAGGATTACAAGAAACCAACAACCTTTGACGAAGAAGCGCTAAATTCTCTCAACAAGGCCCTGGACGTTATCCAAAAGCAACCAGATGTCAAAGGTCTCTTACTCACAGGAAAGCATTACATCTTTGCTGCCGGCGCTGACCTTACCCAGGTCCCTTTTATAAATACCTTCGAGCAGGGAAAAGCCATTGGTCAGTTTGGCCACGCAACCTTCAAGCGAATAATGGACCTACCTTATCCGACAGTGGCAGCAATAAACGGAGCCGCCCTCGGCGGTGGTCTGGAGATCTCGCTGTATTGCGACTACCGTACGGTCTCTAAAGGAGTTACGGCCATCGCTTTCCCGGAGTGTTTTCTGGGAATTATCCCTGGGTGGGGTGGTTGTACCTTGGCACCCCGGTTGCTCGGCCCAGAAAAGGCGCTGGAACTCATCATCTTCAACCCCCTGAGCCAGAATCGCATGATCAAAGGCATACAGGCTTACGAGATGGGGTTGGCCGACCGCTTATTCGATACTGCCGAGTTCCTGGACGATTCTATTCGTTTTTTAGAAGGTATTATAGATGGCAGCGAAAAAGTTGAACGCCCGCCGATAGATTCCAGCAACCTGAAGCCAATGCTGCAACAAGCCCGTGGTTTTGTCGACAGCAAGGTACACGGCGCCGCGGTTGCGCCCTATCGAGCTCTGGAATTGATCGAGGGGGCATTCACCTGGGACATCGATCAGGGTTTTACCGAGGAAGACAAGGCCCTAGGCGATCTCATCAAAAGTAGACAATGTAAAGCTAGCATTTACTCCTTTGATCTCGTGCAACGAAGGGCTAAACGTCCAGCTGGAGTTCCCAAGGTCGAGCCGCTGAAAGTATCCAAAATTGGGATTATCGGGGCGGGTCTCATGGCCTCTCAGCTGGC
Source organism: Deltaproteobacteria bacterium (assembly GCA_020347625.1). Taxonomy (GTDB): domain Bacteria; phylum Desulfobacterota; class Syntrophobacteria; order BM002; family BM002; genus BM002. The sequence continues at coordinate 214,660 of CP070735.1, read as the reverse complement.
CCTTTTATTCCTCCGGAGATATGAGATGCCGGTGGTCATGAAGGACATCAAGCAAGAATTTGTTGACAAGGGTCTTGAATACATTCAGGCGGAACTGGCCAGACTGGTGGAAAAAGGCAGGCTGCCTGAGGCCAAAGCACGCTACCTTTTCGCCCTGGTAAAAGGCACCCTCGACTGGGCTGACTTCACCGACTGTGACTTCGTGATCGAAGCGGTTTTCGAGCAAATGGAGATCAAACAACAGGTGTTCGCTGAGGCTGAGGCGGTGGTCGCCTCAAATTGTATCCTCGCCACCAACACCTCGAGCCTTTCAATCAGCGAGATGTCCTCTAAGCTCAGACACCCAGAACGGGTGGTGGGGCTCCACTTCTTCAATCCGGTCGCCATACTGCCTCTAGTAGAGATAATCCCAGGTGGCAAAACCAACGATGTCACACTTGCCAGCACTTTCGCCGTTGCCAAGCAGCTCAGGAAAACAGGCATACTGGTGAAGGATTCCGCCGGATTTCTGGTCAATCGTATTTTAACCAAAATGCTGGTGGACTGCCTTGATATGGTTGACGAGGGAGCTGATTTCCAACTCGTTGATGAGGCGTTGCTCAGCCTGGGGCTGCCCATGGCGCCTTTCGAATTGTTGGGGTTTGTGGGGCCAGCCGTAGCGGCTCACGTGCAAGAAATTTTGAACCGTGCCTTTGGGCCCCAGCGTTTTCCCGTCAACGACAATCTGAAACGGATGGTGGAGGCTCAGATACCTGGTATTTACCTGGGCGAGCCCCCCAACCGTAAGTTGGATTCCAAAGTAAAGAACCTCTGGCAGCAGAGGGGTGAAAAGGATTTCCGCAAAGAGGAGATCGTTGAGCGCGTGCTTACCAATCTCACCCGCGAAGTGGATCTCATCATGCAGGAGGGTGTGGTTGCCGATACCAGGGATGTGGACCTCGCCATGATCATGGGCGCCGGTTGGCCTTTCTTTATGGGGGGCATCACCATGTACCTGGATATGGCCGGGTATACCCCGAAGGTTTTGCAAAAGGTATTTTTTACTTTCTAGAAGTAATGCCACGATCACAACGGGGTCCTGCCCCACTAGGCACTTTGGGATTGCGGATTTTCAAGCAAGGAGTCAGAATTCAGAATCCGGAACCCAGTGAAAGCCTAATATAATCAGATTCTTTCTGGATCCCGGCTCGCGTCCGCCTGCGGCGGAATTGGCCGGGATGACGAATCGAAATACATTCCCTGCTCTATGCCCTATGCTCTTTGCTCTTTGCCTACCCTCAAATAATCGTTGAAAAACCATCTGCTCTGTGCTAAAAGTTTCGCATTTTACGGTGCCATATCATCCCTCTTATTGAAAGTTCATCGGCTTTGTGCTAAAAATCCATTTTTGGCTTTTCAGCAGTGCTGTATTTTCTCAATTTTAATCAGTGCGCTTAGCGGAGAAGGGGAGGATTGAGATGAAAAAAAGTTGGGTTCTTATTGTCTCGTGTTTGGTGATTGGGCTGGTATTTTCACCCGTGGTTTGGAGTAGATCAAAAACCATTAAAATCGGTCTCAACGCGCCCATGACGGGTGACATCCCCAAAGTGGGAGAGGGCTCGAAGTTCGCAGCCCAGATGTGGCTTGAAGACATTAACAAAGCCGGGGGGCTTAAAGTTGGAAATAACAAATACAAGGTAGAACTGGTAATTGAAGATAACGAGTCCAAGGCTGAGTCGGCAGTAAAAGCCAATACCAAGATGATTGTCGAGGACGAAGTTTTGGCTATTGTTGGACCTCAGGCCTCCAAGCAGGCGGTACCTGCAGGCGCTGTGGCCAACGTCTACAAAACACCGATGATTAGCCCATGGTCCACTAACCCGGACACCACCAAAGACCGCCCGTTTGTTTTCCGTGGCTGCTTCCTCGATCCCTTTCAAGGGCCGGTTTTGGCCAATTTCATCACCCAGGAGTTCCTTTACACTAAAGCCGCGGTTTTGTATGACGTAGCCAG
>CP070735.1:190736-212567 GCA_020347625.1 Deltaproteobacteria bacterium | reverse complement strand
ACCCCTGCTGCAAGCCCTGAGCGGAGTCGAAGGGCTGCCTGCTGCTAGCTGTAGTCTGCCCGCTGTCCCCTGCCCCATGCTAAATTCTGGGACGAATTTTGCATCGAACTCAGAGCGAGGCACCTAATCGGTGGTTTTACTGAATCATAGTACTTCACATCGCTCAGCGCGCAACACAGCCGCACTCAGTTGTCGGCGCTACATGCCAGGGTGTTGTTGGTGACTTGGAAAACAGATGTGCTTTCTGCGGGAAGCTGATCATTACCGTTGGTTAAAGGCGACAACAAAGGAGAGAGTCATGGAATTGAACAGGTCCAATACAGACATAATCGAGGAATTCAAGAGAAAACGAACACGTCAGATTATGGCAGTTGGTCCAATAATACTCGCATTTATTGGACTCCTCTCAGTTGAGGGTAATCCAACCGGCATCTTCGGCCTGCCGCCGAACACTATTCTGGTGACCGCCTTCGCGGTGATCATCTCTGTTATAATATTTTCCCTTCTTAATTGGAGATGTCCATCCTGCAATAAGTATTTGGGTAAAGGCATTAATCCGAAATTCTGCTCCAAATGCGGTGTTCAATTAAGTTAGTCTGGAAAACAATTGACCTGAAACGATCGGGAAGTAATGCACACAACCACTCACTGCAGTCGGATCCTGAGCGACACGACTTGAGCTCGTCGACATGTCATGTCGATGAGCAGCTGAGCTCGGCCGTTAGGTTGCACGGAAGCGAGACAAAGAGTATATTACTGATACCACTTCAGAGGGAGTCATAAGAAAATGAAAATCAGAGTCGTTTTAGAACCAAGCGATGAAGGGGGTTACACGGCTATCGTTCCAGCTCTGCCAGGGTGTATAAGCGAGGGAGACACTCGAGAAGATGCCCTTGCGAACATTCACGAAGCGATCGAACTCTACCTGGAACCCGTAGAAGACGATCTTCACTTCCCACCCGATGCAGAACTTCTGGAAATCACCCTATGACAAAAGTTCCCAGCCTCAACTACGGAAAACTCATCAAGGCTCTCCAGCGTGATGGGTGGGTCGTAGTTCGCCAAAAGGGAAGCCATATACGCCTGCACAAACGCACTCCCTCTGAGATGCTCAAGTTGACAGTCCCGGCGCATCGTCCAATCAAAAGGTCAACACTTTTCCACATCCTGAAACATGCCCGTCTGTCGGTACAGGATTTATTTGAGCTTTTATAGTGCAACCTAACCAATCGCTGCAACGGACGGGGCTTACGGCTTCGCTAACAGCCACGGCGGACAAGACGCCGCATAAGAACAGTTCCTCACTTTTTCAAGCGCAAGGGGGTGCCCCGCCGCTGAGCTTGGCCGGTAGGTGGTTTTTTTGAAGGTATGCCAAATTGACCAAGCGGGGTCACATTCGAATCTTTCTGATCGCCACCGTTGTCTGGGTGGGCTTCTGGGTAGCTGGTCTGCCGTCTTACTATCAGCAATACTCCCTCGTGCTGATGGTTTGGTTTGACTTCCTTGTACTGATTCCCATAGCCGCTATCGTCTATTTCGTATTGAAGCCCCTACGACCCGAGAGGCGACTTACGATTTCGCTTTGGCTGGCATTCTATTTCACAGTTCCTCTGGCGGTTTATGACTGGCTCTACTGCGGGCTTTACCTGGGCCACGGTGTTCAGTTCATCTCGAGATATTGGTATCTGACAGTTTACTACGCAATACCCTGGGTTCTCTTGCCACTCATGGCACTTCTTCTCAATCGGATGCGCTCGGGGGAAATGGAGAAACCGGGCGTCACCACCTAACCACTCGCTGGAGTCAGGTTCGCCTGCGCTCCTTCTGGAGCTTCCGGACGCCACCGCTGAGCTCGACCTTCAGCGGAGGTTTTGCTATTAGCTGGTTTAAGGAGGAGATATGAAAATAGTGCGACATCTAGGCTCTCTGGCATTTGTGCTGGGACTCTTCACTGCAGTATTTGCCGGCATACCGTGGTACATGATGGTTGCCGATGATCCAGTCTTGCCCTGGTGGCTCAGGATAGCGGTTTTCTGCCTTTTGGGCGGCATCCTTGTGGTTCTGCTTACAGTGGCTCTAGAACAAAGGAAACACAAGGTATCAGAAGGGGTACCACTGCCTTCTGAGTCCGATCGCAAAGTTTTGCTATCGAGCTCCGCAACAATACCCGGCCAGGAGATCAGGGAAATCCTCGGTCTCGTCCAGGGCCATACGGTATTTGCTATCTGGCTTGGCAAAGATCTATCTGCCATCGTCAGGTTGATCCTGGGCGGCGAATTGACTGAATACACAGATATGATGGGAAATGCTCGGGCAGTAGCTACCAGTAGAATGATCGCCCAGGCCGCGCAGATGGGGGCGAATGCAATAATTAACATTCGCTACATGACCACGAGTGTTGTGGGGAGTGCGGCTGAACTTTTTGCTTACGGCACAGCTGTCAAGTTTAACGAATAGGCCGGTTTGCGGGAGGATAAGGATAGATGCCAATGGAAAATACAAATGATACACATCTGAAATCCATCGGCTACATCTTGTGGCTCTTTGGATTTACCGGCTCTCATCGTTTTTATTTCGGCAAGCCAATCTCTGGAACCATCTATTTCCTCACTCTCGGCCTGCTCGGAATTGGCTGGCTCATTGATCTCTTTCTCATCCCCTCACTGAATCGACAAGCGGATTTAAGGTTTCGTGTAGGTCGCATAGATTATTCAGTTGCATGGATTTTACTGACGTTCCTCGGTTTTTTCGGTATTCACCGTATGTACATGGGTAAGTGGTTCACGGGCATTATTTATCTGCTAACGTTCGGCTTCTTTGGCTTTGGGTATCTTTATGACTTTTGGACCCTAAACGACCAGATCACTATAATAAATAGTCTTGGATAAAACAGATATCCCATCGACCGCCAGACTAGGTAGAAGGGGCCGCTGAGCTCGGTCGTTGGACATATTCGTGACTTTGAAATTGTTCGCGAATAGGCTTCAAGATTGAAATGTAGGAAATGCGTAGTTGGAAAATAACACACACTGGTCCAGTATCAGGCATGATCCCCTACTGGATAGGTCGTTTTTGGATGTGGTTATTTGGATGGGATGTGATAGGCCAGGTTCCGCCTGGTAGAAAATTTGTCCTTATTGGCGCGCCGCACACCAGCAACTGGGATTTTCCTCTTGCGCTGGCCGCACTATACATATTTCGTTTAAAGATCTCATGGTTGGGAAAACATACGCTTTTCAAAAAACCTTTTGGCAGCGTTATGAGGTGGCTGGGGGGGATCCCGATTAATCGGGAAATTCAAGACAACGTAGTCGATCAGATTGTCAAGCAATTCAGGACATCTCAGCAGCTTGTTGTTGTTCTAGCGCCTTCAGGGACAAGAAAAAAAAGAGACTATTGGAAATCTGGTTTTTACTGGATCGCAAACAGCGCTCAAGTTCCCATACTATGCGGATATCTAGATTACTATCGAAAAAAGGCATGTCTTGGTCTCTCCTTTTTACCTACTGGTGATGTTAAAAAAGACATGGACCGCATTCGTGACTTCTACGAAGGTGTCCAGGGTAAACACGCTGACTTGGCAACAAGAATCAGGTTGATTGATGAAAACACCTAACTATCGGCGCAGGCGGATCCGCCGTCGTCGCGCCAAGTCTTGACTATGGCGAGACAAGCCTGCCTGCGTTCCTGCTGAAGCTTCGTCAGGGCGGCTGAGATTGGCCGCAGGGCTTGACCGAAATCACCCAACTCGAAAGTGAGCACATGGAGACGAAGAAAAAACGATTAGACCACGACAGGCTGGAGCGCATTGTTGCCGAGGCTCGGCGCAATAAGCAGCAGCGGGAGCAGGGTTATCGAGAGCAAGCGCTCAAGATTTACCCTTGGATCTGTGCTCGGTGCGGGCGTGAATTTGAAGGCAAAAAAGTCCGTGAACTCACGGTGCATCACAAGGACCACAACCACGATAACAACCCGGCCGACGGGAGCAACTGGGAGCTATTGTGTCTCTACTGTCACGACAATGAGCACTCGCGGTATCTGGACCAAGAATATTACGAGGAAGGGTCGGCTGATAGCGAAGAAGAGGCAGCCTCTACCTATAGGCCATTTGCTGATCTCGAGGACTTGTTGAAGGATAATGAGTAGCTGATCAGTGCTGTTATCGACAAAAAGGTTTCGCTGATACCCATGCTCGGAAATATCAATGTATGTTTTGACACAATTCGAAGCCCTTCTGTTTTGGAACTAGCAAATTAACAGGGTCCATATTTCCCACCCACGACGCCCGATTTGAAGATGGCGCACCCTGGCTTTCCCACCGCAATCGGGTTCCCCCGGGACAAACCAGCACCAATAAACCCTCGTTTGGGATGAATTTTGCATCAATTCCAGCCCCGAGTCTTTGGATGATCGGATCCGCCAGCACTCGAGCTCTGGCGGGTCACTGATCTTGGCTGTAGGACTCCCGCAATGAGGGCATCTGTTATGCAAAAAAGTCAGTTATGGTGCGAGGCTGGAGGTTTTCGAAAAACCAGGTTTGGCCATCATAATGTTTTACATATTATAATATTACTCATAATTACGATCACACCATTCCAAGTTGGCAGTGATGCTTCTGCTGACATATCAGAATATAAACATTACAAAACGACCGCAATCTCAATGGTGCCGACTCTTTTGGATGGAGAGTTCATACTGGTAAACCGCAACTGCTATAAGGATCAACAACCACAAAGAGGTGATATAATCGTATTTGAGTGCCCGTACGACTCAAACAAGAAAATGATAAAAAGAGTTATCGCAATTGGGACAGATGTAATTAAGGGTGAAAACAAGAATATCTATTTAAATGGTCAAATGATTCACGAACCATATGTGCAACACACCAGGGATGAGACAGTAACAGAGTTGGATAATTTCGGACCTGTAACTGTTCCGGAAGATGCATTATTTGTGATGGGAGATAACAGGGACGAGAGTTTTGATAGTCGTTTCTTTGGCGTGGTAAGTCTGGATAAGGTTGAAGGCAAAGCCATATGTGTCCAATGGTCGAAAAAATCTAATAGAAACGGCTCTCGAATACATTGAGTTAGCCTGCCAGCGATTTCAGATTTTAGATTGTAGATTGCGGATTTAGGTGAAAATTAAAATCTACAATCTACAATCCCTTGCCCCGCACAGCGAGATCTTCGACTGGCCCATCGACGATGTCGCTAACCGGGAACGGCCAGATTCTCTGTGACTCAACAGCCCAACTCATTTGCTGCAACTGAAGTCGGTTATCCAGTCGCTCTCGTGGAGAGTTAAGCAGGAGTGCAAAGATGCACAGGGGATTAGTCAGAACACTTATCCTGCTCCCCGGCACAGTGCTCGTTTTTATCCCCGCAGCTATCCTCGCCATCACGAAAGACTCGCACTTTTCTGCCAAATTCGCTGCTCCCGGTCAGACTTTATTCTGGTTGGCGCTGTCATCTGCCCTCTCAGGACTTACGCTGAGCATCTGGGCGTTAACGCTTTTTTTGAAGGTCGGCCAAGGAACCCCCGCTCCCTGGGACCCTCCGAAGAAGCTGGTTGTCCGCGGGCCCTACCGCTATGTTAGAAACCCGATGATAACTGGGGCGTTACTTATGCTCTTAGCTGAAGCAATGCTGTTACAGTCATGGCCGATAGCCATCTGGTTGGTGCTCTTCTTTATCGGGAACTCGGTTTATTTTCCCCTTGTGGAGGAAAAGGGGCTGGAGAAAAGGTTCGGCAATGATTACCGGGAATATAAGGCAAATGTCCCCCGGTGGATCCCGCGACTGCGGGCTTGGAATCAGTGGAAAGATGATCTACCAATGGGAGACCAGTAGTGGAACTTCAATTCCCGATCCGGCGTAAAGGTTTGTATCTCGGCACTGAGGTTGGTGAGAAGTGGTGGAAAAGATACACCAGGGATAAATTCTTCGCCCGAGGGAATGGCGAATACTGGTTTGACGATTCCGCCTTTTATTTTCGTAGATATTTGACCAAGAAACCGATTCAGATCCCTTTCGACAAAGTCGTTGAGGTAAAACTGGGAAGATCCCATGCGGGAAGATGGCTACTTCGGGTTCAGGTGTTAAAAATCATCTGGAAAAAGGGTGATTTCTTGTTAAGCTCCGGCTTCCTTGTTACTAAGAATCCACTGGAATTGGAAAGCATTTTGGCAGATATAAGACAAAGAATATACGTATAACCGTTTGGATAAAGAGAACGGCTCCGGTTATTGGTATCCTAGGCCTACCAGGCGGTTCAAGCTGGCATCGCTACAGGGCAAGCTTGGCTCGGCTGCTAGGCTTTTTTGTCGGTGAGTGGACCTGAGAAAATTAAGCCCGGCCCTGAAACTACAACGGCGAATGGCGTCAAAATGGAAAACTTCCTTAATGCTTGCGCAAATTTGAACGGCTAACCACTTGAAATGATAGAATCGATTCTTAACTTAATTGTCATCTGCATATCCTTAAGCTTTGTTAGATCATATGTATGGCTAGGGGTCTTCAGGAGCTTTCACAATCGCAAAATTGATGTTGGAGGGTTTAATGAAATGGTTCGATGATGAATTCGAAGAGGAATTTGAGCGCATGCGAAAGCGCATGGAAAGGATGCTAGGCTCGCCGTCTCGCCCCGGTGCTGTCACAGTGTGCGGCGACACCGGTTGGCGCCCCTCACTAGACCTGTACGAGACCTCTGAGGAGTTCATCGTTCTGTTGGATCTGGCCGGCATTCAGCCAAAAGATGTGGAAGTGGTGGTGGAAAGTGAGGTCGTCCGTATTTCAGGCAATAGATGTCGACTGCCGGACCAGAGCGTTACCAGAGTACATCATATGGAAATAGACTTTGGCCCCTTCAACCAGGCAGTTAGGGTTCCTGGGCCGGTAGACTCAGAAGCTGCCAGTTCAACATACCGCGATGGCTTTTTGGTGATCCACTTACCCAAAAAGGCTAGAACCTCGGCATCCGTATCCATCAAGACAGATGAATAATTAGCCATCAGCAATCAGCTGTCAGATTTTTTGAGCTTAGGGCAGCTCCACTGACTACAAGTCTGTAAGCAAAGAGCTTATAAATAAGGAGTTATTTCCATGGTAGAAAATGCTGTCACCCCAACAACTACAGAAGAGGAACACCAGATTCCCCAGAAATTACCTGTTCTACCTTTGCACCATGGAGTCCTCTTTCCTGAACTCACTGTACCGCTCCTGGTCAGTCGCCCTGAACACATCAAGCTGATAGATGATGCCCTGGTAAAGGATAGAGTGCTTGCCGCAGTGGCTCAAAGAGACGAGAAGATAGAAAAACCCTCTTTGGTAGATCTATTCACCACAGGAGTGGCGGTTTTTATCTTGAAGATGATGCGAACACCAGAGGGCCCTTACCAATTACTGGTCCGCACCTCAAGAAAGGTCAGGCTGCTGGAAACGGTGCAAGAAGAACCTTACCTGATAGCCCGGGTGGAGTTACTGGAGGACCTCGTCGAGACAAGCAAAGAGATCGAAGCCATGGTGGTCAATATTCGCAACCTCTTTCAACGGGTTGTGGAACTGAGCAACATGCCAGATGAGTTGGGCCTGCTGGCTGCCAATGTCGAAGGTCCCTACCCCCTCGTTTATCTAGTGGCCTCCAACCTAAATCTGAAAGTAGACGAGGCCCAAGAAATCCTTGAAACCTCCAGCACTCAAAACGTCCTGGAGCGCTTGACCCTCCACCTCAACAAAATGCTCGAGACTTTGGAGCTCAGCCAAGAGATTCAGCAAAAAGTCAAGGACGGCATGGATAAGACTCAAAGGGACTACATGTTGCGCGAACAACTCAAGACCATTCAAAAGGAACTGGGCGAGGGGGACGAGCGCACCGTTGAGATCGACGAACTGAAAAAGCGGCTGGACGAAACTCCCATGCCTGATGAGGTGCGAGAAGTGGCCAGCAAGGAACTGGACCGGTTGGGTCGAATGCCCCCAGCTGCCGCCGAGTATACCGTATCGCGAACATATCTTGACTGGCTTCTGGAGCTTCCCTGGGAAGTTGCTACTGAGGACAACCTGGACATTGCCGCCGCCCAGGATACTTTAGACTCTGACCACTATGACCTCGAAAAAGTCAAAAAACGCATCGTCGAATACCTCGCGGTGCGCAAGCTCAAACAGGATATGAAGGGTCCCATTCTCTGTTTTGTGGGCCCCCCAGGTGTTGGCAAGACCTCGTTGGGTCAGTCCATCGCTCGCACCCTGGGTCGTAAATTCATTCGCCTTTCACTGGGCGGGGTGCGAGATGAGGCCGAAATCCGCGGCCATCGTCGCACATATGTAGGTGCCCTGCCTGGCCGCATAGCTCAGGGGCTGCGTAAGGCCGGCGCCAATAATCCAGTGTTCATGCTAGATGAGATCGATAAGGTGGGCACCGACTTTCGTGGTGATCCATCCTCTGCGCTTTTGGAGGTGCTCGATCCCGAACAAAACCACTCCTTCTCCGATCACTATCTGGAAGTGCCCATCGACCTTTCCAACGTCATGTTCATTACCACCGCCAACATCTTGGACACGATTCCCCCTGCCCTGCGCGACCGTATGGAGGTCATGGAGTTGCCTGGCTACACAGAAGAAGACAAGTTGATGATCGCCAAGCGCTATCTCCTCCCCGAACAGTTGGAGGCCCACGGCCTGACTGCTGATCTCCTCAAGTTGGAAGATGATGCCATCCGTACGATTATAGCTTCTCACACACGTGAGGCTGGGGTTCGCAACCTTGAACGGCAGATAGCCGCGGTCTGCCGGGGGGTGGCCAAAGAGGTGGCGGCCGGACGCGACGAGTTAACCCATGTTGGCCCTGACCAGCTTGAAACCTTCCTTGGCCCGGTGAAGTTCATTCCTGAACTTGCTACCCGCGCCTGGGGACCTGGATTGGCCACCGGCTTGGCCTGGACACCCACTGGCGGCGACCTCATTTTTATTGAGGCGGCCCGCATGCGGGGAAAAGGGGGCCTCACCCTGACCGGCCAACTGGGTGACGTTATGAAGGAATCTGCAACCGCAGCCTTAACTTACGTACGCGCCCATGCCAGTGAACTGGGTATGGAAGAGGAGTTTTTCGACGGCTGGGATATCCACATCCATGTGCCTGCTGGGGCCATACCTAAAGATGGCCCCTCCGCCGGTGTCGCCATGTTGGTCACATTGGCCTCTCTGATTAGCGGAAGGCAAGTGAGGAGAGACGTGGCCATGACCGGCGAAATTACCCTGCGCGGTGACGTTCTCCCCGTGGGCGGTATCAAGGAGAAGGTACTCGCAGCTCACCGCGCTGGGATTCACGAAATTATCCTGCCGCACGTAAACGAGAAGGACTTGCCGGACATCCCCGAGCCTGTCAGAGAATCGCTGCAGTTCCATTTTGTCCGCGCCATGCCCGAGGCCCTAGAAAAGGCTCTGGAGGCAAGCTCTTGAACTAAAATAAAGTTGCATTGCTGACATTTTAGATTTTATACTTTTCATAGCTTCCATAATTTACCGGCCACGCTAACTGAAAAGCGTCAATTGTTCGTTTTCCTCTGGACATTGTTTGATCTCATCAAAAAAATAGATCGCTCTTGAGATAAAATTAAATCAGTTCCTCTTTAATCTTTGTTGACACGTCAACCGTTGCCCATCCGGTTAGCCCATCTAACATGGTAATCCCCTTATATTGTCCAAAGACGTGAGTTAAGCTGGGTTAGAGATGTCTTGGAATCTCTTGCTGAGTATTGCATAAAAAAGCTATCTTGTACCACTTGACACGGCTGTAATGGCTGCTTAATTTTTTGTTGACATCAAACATTTTGGTGTTTCCTGAAGCGAGTATCATAATTTTATGCGACCTTACTGAGATTTAAATGAAAGGTTGCGAAAGGAGGGAGAAGCTATGGCAGTTGTACGATGGAAACCGGGGCTTTTCGGCTGGCATCGTGATCCCTTCAGCGAGATGGATCGTCTCAGAAGGGAGATGAATAGCCTCTTGGGTACCTTCACAGGCAGAAGGGGAGTTGCCCCCACGGCAGGTGTCTTCCCAGCACTAAATGTGTCGGACGATGAGAGCAATCTCTACGTTCGGGCTGAATTGCCGGGTGTTGCCCCCGAAGACATTGAAATTACGACCAAGGAAAACAACCTCATCATCAAGGGGGAGAGGAAGATCGCCGCCGAAGGTGAAAAAGTCTCTTACCATCGCAGGGAGAGAGAAGCGGGGACATTCAGGCGCATTATCTCCTTACCCTCTCGGGTGGACGCCAACAAGGTCACTGCGGTATCCAGAAATGGAGTTCTTACCATAACTTTACCCAAGGCAGCCGAGGCGAAACCACGCCAGATCAAGGTAAAAACTTGATACGCACACTTGGATCTGATGTCAGAGGAGGTGGATACCATGGCAGACAAGGAGCTTCTGGTTAGAGAAAAGCAAGAACTGCAAACCGATGCAGAGCAAACCAGGCCGGGCGTAGTTTTCACACCCGCAGTTGATATATTCGAATCAGACAAAGAGATTTCCGTGCTCGCCGACATGCCCGGAGTGGCCAGTGATGGCGTAACCATTGACCTTCACAATGACGAACTGAAGATAACCGGCGAGGTCGATCCCCAGGGATCGGAGAATGAGACCTACCTGCTTCGGGAGTATGAATCCGGTAGGTTCCACCGCCACTTCAGTCTTTCTGACCGCATTGATCAGAATAAAATTAGCGCGTCCATGAAAGACGGCGTCCTCAGGCTGGTACTCCCGAAGGTGGAAAAGGCGAAACCAAGGAAAATAGAGGTAACATCAGCTTAATCAATACGTTTCTAGCGAAACATGGCAGGTATGTCGAGCGGGCTTGATGCCCGCTCTTTTTTTCCAACCTGTCTTTGCGACTGCACAATCTTCTACCATTACATCTTGATGGTAAATCCCTTTCACTCCTACCGCGCGAACCTTAATGAACTGCGAGATAAGATTTTTTCCTCGATTAACCTCTCAGCGTTCTAGAGCCCAGCGAGCAAAACTAACTTGCACTAATATCAACGCTTGATTACTATGTGGCAGCCAGATCTCTGGTAGTTAAACCGAGTCATATTGCCCACAGCATTGGTAGGCGAGCTGAGGCTGAGATTCGAAATATGAGGAATAACCCATGAAGGTTCTCATTTGTGGAGCTGGGAGGGTCGCAAGACACTTGCTCAGCAGGCTCGGCGAGCATTGGCACGTTACGCTGATCGACAAGTCCGAAGACAAGCTCAAAAATGTTATTCCCAGGTTTCAGAACGTTGAAAAGGTGATTGCGGCAGATGCCTCCAGTCCGGTTACGCTCGACGATGCTGGCGTGGCCCACTTTGACTACGTTTTGGCCCTCACCGAAAACGACAAGGTCAATTTGGCAATCTGCAACCATGCTGTCTCCAAGGGCGTTAGCCATCTCCTCGCGCTGGTAAACGAGCAGGAAAATCAGGCGAAATTTCGAGAAATTGGCGCGCGAACCCTACTCAGCAGTACCATGTTGGCCAAGAGCATACACCACTACCTGCAAGACCCGCGTATCAACTTAATGTCCCTCACCCTGGGGCAGGCCGAAATTATGGAGATGGATGTATCAGACCATTTCCAGGTGCTTGGGAAAAAGGCTGAATCACTGACAGGTGAAGAGTGGCGATTGGTGGGCATTTTGCGACACAACGAGATGTTCTTCCCCAATGCCGAAACGGTCATAGAGGTCGGTGATCGTTTGGTGATTGTGGGAAAACCTGACACGTTTGAGGCCGTTTGCACCCATTTGGAGTGCGGCATACCGCACTTTCCCCTTGGTTACGGCCCGGATCTTCTTCTTGCCCTTCTGCCGGACAGTGACCGCGAACAGCTCATCAAAGAGAGCATGCACCTAGCTCAGAACTCCAAGGTAAAATCCCTCACCATCTTGTGCTCAAAAGAGGAAGGTTCTATCCAAGAATCGCTCGAAACGTGGACCCCAAGCATTGACATCAGGGTAGAGGCCGTCGAGGGCGACGTTGAGGACTACATACAGAAGATTGGCATTCAAGAAAACTTCGGCGTAGTGGTGGTCCACCCATTTGAGGCCTTTTTTTTCGTATCTCTTGCAAAACCAACATTGATCTCCCTGGCCCATGCCATATCCTGTCCGCTCCTGGTGGCCAGGCAAACCCAGCCGTATCAACGAATTCTGGTGCCTTTCAACGCCACCAGCAAGGCCGAGCTTGCCTTGGGAGTTGCCGTGGATATAGCTCGCCAGTTTGACGCGGAGATTGCGGTTGCCGTGGTGTAAGAGCCTGAGTTTATCCGGGGTGTGCTTGTTGAGGATTTGGCCGTATCCGTTCTGATAAGGGTTCGAGATCTGGCCCACATACATAAGTTCGAATTCGAGGAAATTGTCAAACAGGGAAATCCAGTAAAGGAGATTGTCGCCCTTTCCGACGATTACAACCTCATGATCATTGGGAGCACCACTAAGGAGAAGGGCCTTTTTTCCCCTCATGTGGGTGAAAGAATAGCTCAAGAAGTCCGCTGCTCAGTATTAATTATCGCCAAGTGATCCTGCCCGGAACTGGTCATGATACTTAATCAAGCCCTGTCTCTCTTGCTCGTCTCACTGGCCGCTGCTGTCCTGCCCGGCCTCAGCCGTTTGCTCCGAATGCCAGCTCCGGTCCTGGAAATACTGTTCGGCGTCATACTGGGTAAAAGCTTTCTCCACTTGCAGTTCAGCGGGGAGTGGCTGCACTTCCTGGGTTACCTCGGTTTTCTTCTTCTCATGTTTCATGCCGGCATGGAGATCGACTTTGGCATGCTCCTGAAGCAGCGCGTCGGCCAGCTTTCTTTTCAGCTGTTTCTATTTCTCGTCACCTTTGGCCTAGCTTTTCTGTCAGCCCTTTACCTGGGACAGAGCATGTTTATGGCACTGGTATTGACCACCACCTCACTCGGGCTGGTGATGCCAACCTTAAGAGAAGTGGGAATCCAGAGGACCCACCTCGGCCAGACCATACTCATAGCTGCTTCATTGGCCGACTTCCTCACTCTGTTAGGAATCACCTTCTTCATCCTCTGGCATCAGCATGGCGTGGGCTGGCACTTTTTTACGCCATTGCCCCTTCTGGCCGGCTTCGCTGTTTTGCTGTGGGCGGGCAGACTGTGGGCCTGGTGGAACCCGGAACGAGCTCAAAGATTTCTGGGTGCGCGCGACTCCCACGAACTGGGGGTCCGCCTCTCTCTAGCCCTGCTTTTTCTGTTTGTGGCCGTGTCCGAGCTCGTGCACCTCGAACCGGTTTTGGGGGCGTTTATGGGGGGCTGCGTGCTCTCCTTCGTGTTCCGGGAGAAGGGTGAGCTGGAAAGCAAACTGTCGGCCATCGGCTTCGGTTTTCTTATCCCCATTTTCTTTATCAATGTGGGAGTCCAGTTCGACCTGAATAACGTCCTGCGCCCCGGGCAGCTCCCCTTTACTCTAAAGCTTCTCTTCTTGGCCGCTCTGGTGAAAATCGTCCCGAGTATCTTGCTCAAACTCCAGCGGTTTTCTCTGAAGGAAGGTCTAAAGGCGGGCCTACTCCTCTCATCCCGCTTGAGCCTCATCATGGCTGCTGCCGAAATCGGGGTAGTGGAAAAATTGATCACACCCGCCGTGAAGGATTCAATCATCCTCCTTGCCCTTCTTACCTGCTTTCTCGGGCCAACGCTGTTCAAATCAACTCACAAGGTTGAAGCAAGGAGTGCGGAAAAGAAAAATGAGTAGTAATGGGAGGGCAACAGCGGCCGTCTCCAGGCACAAAAATGGGGCAGAAGTCCCCATAGCTAAAAAAATATCCGGGGGAAAAATTTGACCGCGACTAAACATGGAAGATGTAAAGCATGCCAATTACCCCCTATTCGCGCACGGGAACACTAATTTCTGCCAGTTTCTTTTTTACTCCCTGAGCCTCTATGTAAATCTTAGTTACTGCCGGCACCGCTTGTTTTATCCGCGACTCAATTCGATCCACTGCCGCTTCCACTTCATCGGTTGAAAGATCGTCGACGAACTCTACCTCGATGTTGACGAGAATATCATTTGGGCCCATGTGCATGGTCAACAGACTACCGCATGCCCCGATTTCAGGTATATGACTGATGGCCTCTTGTATGGCTTCTCGGTCCTTTTTTGTGGCGCTCTCCCCAATGAGCAGTTCTTTGGTTTCCCATGCTAAAAAAAGAGCCAACACCAGAAGAACCAGACCGATCGTAATGCTTGCAATGGCGTCAAAAATGGGCATTTGCCAGACGTACGCCACGCTGATCCCTACGGCAGCCACGATCAAGCCGATCATGGCGGCGGTGTCCTCAAAAAGAACAACCATGACCGTGGGATTCTTGGACCTGATCGCCATATCCATGAAACTCGAAAAACCTTTTCCCTCTTTGATTTTTCTCGCCTCCGAAAATGCCACCCACCAAGCGTAACCCTCGAACAGCATGGAGGCGAGAAGAACGATCAGTGGCAGGAACAGGGATTTTACCGGCTCTGGGTGCATGATCTTATGGACGCCTTCATAGATTGATAGGGCGGCCCCTACGAAAAAGATTGAAACGGCGACCACAAAAGCCCAGAAGTAGATTTCCTTCCCATAGCCATACGGATGCCTCTCGTCCGGGGGCTTCGTGGATCGTGCTTGCCCGATGAGCAACATCACCTGGTTTCCACTGTCTGCCGTACTATGGAAGCCTTCTGCGAGCATGGCAGCGCTGCCAGAGAAAAAAGCAGCGATAAACTTCATCACCGCAATGGCAGAGTTCCCAATTAGGGCTGTGTAAATGACTTTCTTGTCAGAATGTTTTTTCATCGTTGCTTGTCACGAAGAAGGGAAATTGCCTCTGCGCCATTATTAAGTAAAGAGTAAGAGAACTTAGCTGTCCGCATGAAACGGCTCAAGGCTCAGGGCACAGGGTACAAGGCAAAAACAATCAAAGAAAGCTTATTCTCTCCTTATGCCCTGCGCCTTACGCCTTGTGCCTTATGCCCTTTATTGGCAAAGCCATTGGAACTTGACCTGGCCCAAGGGACCTGGTTTTCTGTTAATAGCAAGATCCCCAGATTTATCTGCTCAGCCTCAACCAGAGTGCTGCGGTCACCCCCCAAACTGCGTTGAAGAAAAGCACAAGCACAGGCGTCATATTTCCCAGTGCGAGCCCGAGCATACCTTTATTGGCCTTCACAGGGAAGACAACAAAAAGCATCACCAGCGAGGGGGCGAGGCTGAAGAGGAGGCCGCGAATAAGCACGGACCGGCGCAGCAGGGGCAATAAGAATAGGGATCCCCACAAGCCGCCCCAAACGACGCGGGGATAAAGCCAAGCAGGGGTCAGTTTCGGTGCTATCTTGACACCCAGTGCCGCATTGATACCCAGGTCTCCAAAAAGCCAGACAATGAGGCTGTTCGCTACTGCACCAACACATCCAGCTGCAAAAACCAGAGAAAGCGTTCGGAAAATATTTGCCATGGGGTTCTCCCTATTTGTCAGTTGCTCGTAGTCCGTTGGTGGATCTCTATATGGCTCATGGCCAGTGGTAAAAAGTGAAATGTAATCGGTAAAACGATCAGGCGATGGGTCTGTATCTGTTCACAGTTCACCGTTCACTGCATTTTGCGCTAGGCGTTTCCCTTTACAACCGACCACCGATATTACTTGAACCTATCGTCCGCTTCCGCTCTTGTCACTTTATCTGTTTTCCCGGCAAGCCAACCTATCCGCGCCGCTTGTTTCGCATCAAATTCGGGAACGTAAGGTTTTATATCCAGCAAAGGAGTGCCATCGACCATATCCACATCCTCGATGTGCAGTGTAAATCCCTCAATTCTCACCAATCTCGCGACTGATATGCCTATGGCGTTTGGACGCTTGGGAGCTCTGGTGGCGAATACCCCTCTCATGGTGTCGTCTAAAAAAGGCTTGACCTTCAGTGAGTATTCTTGCGCGAGGTGGAAGTGGTAAACAAGAAAGATATGTGAAAATCCCTCGAGATCCTGCAAACCATCGGCGAATTTTGGGTTTACCTCCACCGTGCCAGCAACCCCCCGGGCCCCGCTAGGCTGTATGGGCATTCCTTTGATTTCTTTGAAGGGAGAATGAATGACGCCTATGGGAGAGTATCGTATTTCTTCCATTCTCACCTCTCTTTGCAGGAGCGACCTCCCGGCTGCGATCCATGGGGTGGTAGTGAATGTGAGATCACGAATCACGCGTCGCCATCTCTTTTGGTGGACCTTCGCGCTCTTCGCGGATCCCTTACTTTTTGAGAATCTCTTTTGAATAACATCCCATTGAATCTACTAAGTCAACGAAAATTTTTTACCCATAATTGGCTTTACCAAGAATGGGTAATTTTACCCAAAACTGGCTTGACCAGAAATGGGTAAAAAATTGGACCGAGAATCATGAAGACGAGTTTGTCACTACTGGACCACCTTCATTGCTCGTAGGCGGCCAGTTTTCGAATACCATAGCGCATGGGCAACCAGATAGCGGCCGCATTGACTAGCACCGCCAGAAGGAATGAGCCGCCAATGTACAACCACTGAAGGTGGCTGAGGGCGTGGTGGTGAACCTGGGCCATGAACAAAGTGTAGATTGGACCAGCCTCCAAAACAATTACCAGGGCTATGAATCCCATGGCCAGGATCATATAGAGGAGTCCACCAAACCCGGTGGCTACCTGGGTTAGGTTTTCGGCCTTGAAGTTTGGGAAAGCAGCCCCCATACCTATTCCAAGCGCGGTAACGCCGAAAACCATAGCAAAAATCGTCAAGGGTGCTAACCACCGCATCAACGGATCCACATGAAGCAGTTCATTGGAAGCAATGGTTAAAATCAGACCGAGAACAAGCAACGGAACTAGATAGAAGAAGAACTTGCTCCAGAGAAGCCGCCTTATGGTCAGCGGAGCACTCTGCATGATCCAGAAGGAAAAGCCTTCACCGCTTATCGCCGTGAAGACGAAACGCACGCCGATGGAAGCGAGCACAAATCCAGCCAACCCCACATTCAGAAACGCAATCAGGTTCTGCAAATAAAAGGTCGGCATTCGTGCCATTTCCAGGGGCAAAACACTGTAATTGTAAAGATAGAGCACAATAAGAGCGAAGATGAGGAGCAGTTGTGACCATTGAGTGTTATCGCGGAAAAAAAACTTCAGATCCTTTCCCATAAGCGCCAGAATCTGGGAGCGGTGCCCTTTTCTGGGCCTTTGGCCCTCAGAGATAAACCTGCCAACAACCAAGCGTCTGGTTTCCTGCGACTTGGACCAACCCTCAGGGTAAATCAAGAAGGCAACAAAGGCACTTACTACCACACTGGCCATTGCTGTCATCCAGAGGAAACCCTGGTAAAAACTGCTGGAGGTTGTTGAGGACTTCAGAAGTGGCCACACTGCCTCGCAGGCCCAGCTGCTGGGAAGATACGGCGAAGCGGGGGTGCTCAGTGCTCTGAAGTAGGTGATCACATTGCTAAAGGCGTTGGGATCCACCAGTCTTTCCGGCCGGGTAAATCGAAAGAGAAAGAAAAGAAGAATGGTCACTAAGATGGACAGTAGCAGCAGAATGTCACGGGTACGCTGGGCCGGAAAGATCTGCACAAAGAGCATGGTAAGCATTATTCCCACAGCTGCGGCAAGGATCAAGTAGGGAATCATCACGCTGACAAGACCAAGATAATAAAGAGCGGACGCCTCGTAAACGAGTCCGTAAGCCGTTAGGACTGGAACCCCAAAAAGCAAAACCATCCATGAGCTCTCCAGTAAAGTCTCCAAAAAACGGGCCGTAAATAACTCTCCAATGGAAACGGGGGTGGCGTGAATGGTTCCCAGATCTTGAGAGAGAAAAAACGTATTCAGGGCGACAAGTACATTACTGAAAATCAATAAACCGAAAAAGGTGAGAAAGACCATGCTTAGAAGCTTATAGGCCAGGAGGTCACCGAAATCCTCAACTGCCTGAAAATAGCTGAGCACCCGATAAAAAATCGCATAAATCACCACCCAAAAACCAACGGCCATAATGAACAGGGAGCCGGTTTTAGTCAGGGACCGGCGACCGCCAAATACAAAGCCGTTTCTGAGAGCCCACAACCGTGGAGCGAGCAAGGTCAGTACTTTCATAGCGTGAATCAATTCAGGAATTCAGGATTAAGGGATTGTGAATTGAGGAAATGTACTATTTAAATTCTACAAGAACCAGGAAGTTATCGTCGCTTCTTTTAAATAATTCCTGAACTCCCCAATCCCTTAATTCCTTGGTCCCTTAATCCCCTAATTCTGTTCGCGAATGAAGCCAATCTCCTCTGTGCTGAAGGCCTCAGCCCCGGTAAGATGCAAAAATATTGACTCCAGCCGTGGGTCTTCCTGGCCGGCCATCTGCTGAAGTTCCGCATAGCTTCCTTCCGCAATGAGTTTGCCCTTGTGGATGATGCCAATGCGATCGCAAAGTTCTTCGGCTATTTCCAGGGTGTGAGTAGACATGAACACTGTAAGGCTGCTGTCCTTCAGTTTACTGAAAATTCGTTTAATGAGCCTGGCACCCTTGGGATCTAAGCCAACCAGGGGTTCGTCTACAACAAAAACCCTCGGCTCATGGAGCAAGGCAGCACTCATGATCAGCCTTTGTTTCATGCCATGGGAATAGCTGCCCACCAATTCCCTACCCCATTCTGCCAGCTCAAAGAGCTCTAGGAACTGCTGAATCCTCTTATCTCGACCTTTGCCGTTCAACCCATACAGATTGGCCATGAAGGACATGAACTCCAATCCTGTAAGCTTTTCATAGAGGAAAGGGCGATCCGGAATGAATCCAACACGCTGCTTCACTTCAATGGGGTGCTTCTCCAAATCCAGGCCATCAATCAATATGCGGCCGGACGTTGGACGCATGATCCCTGCCAGCATTTTGATGGTGGTGGTCTTGCCAGCACCATTCGGGCCGAGGAAACCATAGATCTCGCCGGCTGCAACCTTTAAGCTCACATCATTTACCGCAATAACCTGCTGGAAGCGCTTTGTCAGTTCTTCCAAACGAATCATGGTCTACTCCCAAACGGTAGTGTCCGTGGTCCGCTATTCAACCTTTTTCTCGGTAACGGACAGAGGAAAAAAGTCATGATCGATTGTTTTTCAGGAGCGGTAGCCGATCGCAAAAAGTGGACGACGGCTTCATTCATAGTCGATGACCTTTATCCCCAAACGCCCTAAGACCCTTACCAACTGCACCTGGCGATCCAGCTCCCCCAGAATGAGCCGGATGTGAGTGGGATCCGCAGGCACCTGATTCATGAGGGGGTCTACCGCAACCCACTCCCCCACAAATACCTCGTCCCAGGCATGGTAAAAGAAGCGGCCCTCAGCATAAAGTAGTCCGGCGGCCACCCTTGTGGGAATGCCAGCAGCGCGTGCCAAAGCGGCAAAAAGCACGCTGTGCTCATTGCAATCCCCGGCGCGCCGTTTATAAACCTCCAGCGCGTTTGGAATGGAGAGAGTGGGCCGTTTCTCCAGGTAATTGTAAACCCAGGAGCTAATGAGGGCCACTGCTCGCAGCGCATCTTTCTCCTCACCAACGATTGAGGCTGCCTGCTCCTGCAACATCAACGTATCGCTTTGAATGAGCAAACTAGGCTGCAAATCCTGGGCCAGCTCCGCTGTACGGTATGGTATTTTCACGGAAGCGATTTCCGGCAAAGACTCTCGGACTATTGCCAGCTGTCCCTCGTCCCACTGTTGTCTTCCACCTGCCAAGTCCCAGCCGTCGCCGCTAATCCCAGTGAGTTCCAAGCGCAGACTTTTTAGATGCCTGGGACCGACGATGGGACGGTCTGGCACCACGGAGGCTTCTCGAACCCACTCAGCAGCTGTGGCCTCGCTAATACCTTTAATGGCGTCCTCCCGGTCTGTCCTTACCATAGTCATTCCCAGGAACCCTTCTTCCTTGAGGAGTTCGCCATATGGGCTAATCCACGCCCTGAGTTGGATGCCGTGAAACTCCATTACTATGCGGTAGGCATCGAGATTGCGAGAACCTATTCTGACGCTTTCCCTCGCCTCTACGCGCAACGGCACCATGGTCTGACTCATGGTGGCGGGGTCGAAGAGTGCCAGGGTGTAGGTATTCCCTACGTGCATCTGCTGCTGCGATATGAACGATTTTATTGCGCTGCTGAGGTAAATTGGCTGAGACAGAGGTAGTCGTTGGGTCTGCTCCTGGCCGGCCATCCTGCTAACGAGAATCAAGCTTTCATCCTTTACACCACCCCTCAGATTATAGGAGATCGGACCCGCCCGGAGCCTGAAGGTAAAGGTTTTCAGGGAAAAGTCCGGCGCCAGTGTAGCTTGAACCCAGGAGACCAGGTCCTGGATATTTTCGAGAAAGTCGAGACGGAGGAACAGCTCTTCGATGAGCACGTAGCCCTCCTCCTGTGGCCGAATTTCGATATGGCTGTATCCTGCCCTGCGGCCATGTTGATAGATGGTAAACCATTCTTCCTGGAATTCTTGCATGGCCAATCGTTGGACTTCAGGTGTGAGAACCGCATCACCACCCCGGTTGATTCGGTAAATAAAAACCGCAGCGTAACATAACCATCCCAGGAGAACTGCAATTCCCACAAAGATTGCCACTCGTCTTTTGCGGTTTTTTTGGTTAGTTCCGTTCATCTGTTCTGCGTCTCAACAAGGTCTCAGCATCTTGGGTCATCTGTTGCAGGGCCGTCTGATCCAGACCTGCGCCCAGGACGATCCTTTCGACCATTTCTCCGGAGAGCAGATCGCCCGGGGCATGGGCATCTGAATTTACGACCAGACTGGCTCCAGCCGCCTGTGCCATTCGGACCACGTGCCCATTGGCGAAACTGTGGCCCTTACGACCTGATATCTCCAAATGAATACCCCGGCGAGCGGCCAGGGCAGCCTCCTCTTCTGTGAGCAGACCAGGATGGGCTAGAATATCGATGTCAGCCTCCAGCCCGGCCCTGTTGGTTCCAGGCATTACCGGTTCCACAATAGTCTCACCATGAACAACCACCAGCCGTGCTCCAAGCTCTCTGGCTTCAACCGCCAGGGGACCAATGGTGGCAGGCGGCACGTGAGTGAGCTCGATGCCGGCCACTGCCTGAATACGGTTGTGTCGGTTGATTTCTTCCACAGCCCGCACAACTCGAGGAATAATTAGGTCCAGATTGCTGCGGTCAGCGTGATCGGTGATACCAATGAAGCGGTACCCCATCTCTTCGGCGCGCCGCACCAGCTCGCTCACCAAGAGTTCACCATCGCTAAATAGGGAATGAGTATGCAAGTCAATCAAGACATCTCTCCTTTTATCTAGAGGTCAATTCATTCCCCCCAGCACTTCAGTGGCCGCTTCGGTCGTCTTGCCAGTCCATGCATAATTCGTTCCGAGTTGCCTGATCTGAAGTGAGAGCGGGAGTAACAAAATCTTGATCTTAATGGCAACCAAATTGAATGACAAGGGGATTGCGGATTGCGGATTGCGGATTTCGGATTGCGGATTGCAATTTGCGGAATTAAGGGATTTTAGATTTCAGTATATTTTAGGCATTTTAGAACACTTTAGACATTTTAGGCATTTAGTACTACGGATTACCCACCAGGATATCTCAATTCCTGAATTCCCTAATTCCTAAGTTCCTGAATTGGTCTTTCCTTACATCTTGTATTTGCCAAAGTCTTCGGCTGAAAGACTTTCTAAAATATCAGTCCATTTCTTGGCTTCATCGTCTTTGATTTCCGCTTTGGCGGGGGTCTCCAACGTTCCGGATTTTTCGATGACCTTCTCG
>CP070735.1:187531-190636 GCA_020347625.1 Deltaproteobacteria bacterium | reverse complement strand
TTGGGCCGATCTGCCACCACCCCTACGCTCACCTTCCCGAAAGGTGTGGGTCACCACCACCAGACTAACTTCCAACAAAGACTTATTTCGCTGCTGCGGCCGGATGGTTATCCGCTTGATACGAACCTGCTCCACCGCTGTCTCTACATGGTAAAGGTAGGGGACAAGGTTTGCCAGAGTCACCCCGTTCAGCCGCATCTCCACTTGTTCTTCCTGATGGGTGTCGCTGAGCGTTTTCACCGAGGGCCGCATATATTCGATTTGATCCTTGAGTCCATCGCGGCTGGCCAGAGCTTCTAGAAATGCAAAGAGGGTGAAGTCCTTTTGTCGTCCACTCAGATTCTCTGAAACCTTTGCATTCTCTGCGAGCACTTGGCGATACGTCTGCTCCAGACCTACCAATTGCTCCAGACGTTGCTCGGAAAGTTCAATCCTTGAATCCAACT
This sequence comes from Deltaproteobacteria bacterium, assembly GCA_020347625.1. Lineage (GTDB taxonomy): Bacteria > Desulfobacterota > Syntrophobacteria > BM002 > BM002 > BM002. The sequence continues at coordinate 190,190 of CP070735.1, read as the reverse complement.
TGTCGCTGTGGTTCAGGATGGGTCTTATAAACCACTGAATAACTGCAAAAAGCAGTACGACTCCAGCAGCGACCCAAAGGATCTGTCTTTGTCTATCCTTTGTCATAAGTTCTCTCCGACAAGTTGCCTGCGGAGGAGATCCAGTCCAAACTGCACCCCTTTGCCATCTGTCGCCGCCTTGGCTCCGGTAATCTTGACCTCAGCAAAATTGCGCGAGGCGACCAGCCGGTTTTTTACCTCATCCACCGTGTTGAAGGCCCCAGCTCTCCCACTCACCCTGACGTTGTCACTGTCTATGGTTAGCTGATTTATGGATACATCTACTCCCGTGGGAATGGCTTGACTGATGATACGTAGCAACTCCACAGTCGAATGATGTCTCGCTCCCACACCAAAGAGAGCGACTGACTCACTGAGCTCGTTGATCTTGGCTCTGACAATGCTGGCGTACTGTGACGCTTGAGCTGATCCCTTGAAATCAGGGACTGCACGACGGAACACGTCCTCAACAGTTTGGTTGAGATGGTCGAGTCGCCGCTTTTTCGTGTAAATATCTACTCCCACAGAAGCGAACCAGCTAAAAACAATGAGCAGAAGGGCCACGAGCCCGTAGCTCAACTGTCGTCGCCACTTTACCAACGGGCTCTGGCTGCGGAACTCTTCAGCCTGAAAGTTGAATCCCCTCCGCCGGGCTCCCCTCAAGCATAGACCCGCAGCAACCGCAAAAACCGGCACATCACTCGACTGCCCTCCAAGGTGGCCAAATGAGCCCAGAGTTTCCAAGTCACTCAAACGGAGGACCTGCAACCCCAGGCTCCCCTCCAAAATCTCTGCCAACCCTTTTATGATCGAGCCGCCGCCGCTGAGAAGCACCAACTCGGGTAAAAACTGGTCATCTTGAACTTGAGCCGCCATCAGTGAAAGCTCAATCTCCTTGGCTAGCAACTCAACTTCACCCACGATATTTTCGCGACCACCCATTTGCTCGGAGGAAAATGCCTGCTCATCCAGCCCAACGGTAAAGAGATGATTCATACCCTCATCACTGGTTACCCCTAAGACATCAGCCACTTTTTCGGCCAAATTATTACAGCCGAACATCAAAGACCTTAGATAGGTGTAAAAACCCTGGTGGTGGTACAGCAGGTTCGTCTTACTGTGCCCGATGTCCAGAATCACTACCCTCTCCGGCAGCTGCGTTTTGAGCTCGCTGGCCATGAGAGTCAAAACGCTGCCGTCCAAATCAACCACCTCGGGCTCAATCCCTACTTCCTGGAGTGCTGTTAACAGAGGATTCAATACACCCTTGGGTAATGCAGCGGCCAGTACACCTTGGGTTCCATCTGGTTTTTGCTCCGTCCGGATAAAATCCACTAGAACCTCATCGACGCTCAAAGGCAGACCCGGCTCCAGTTCAAATTCGATTACCTGGGCAATCTTGCGTTCTGCAGAAAACGGGAAACTGAGCCTCCGCAAGAATGCCGAATGGGTGCCAATTGCCACCAGATAGCGGTCACTTTCAAGACTATGCTCTGAAATAAGCTCCACGAGGGCGGCAGCCACTTGGGTGGGATCACCGTCCACCGGCAATTTACCACTTGCATAACCCGAAACCTGGCTCGTCCTGAAGCCGCGGGTTACCTGAACCACCTTGAGGCTGTTGCTGCCAATATCGATTCCAAGAATTTTCTCAGGCATGACTCCCGTTACTCCAACTCGACAAACACTGACTCAGCAAAAACTAAAGAACATCAGTTTAATAAACTTGCCAGAACCGTACCAAAATGTTCACCTGACTCTGCTCTTTCTGAGCCTTTCGCCGCTCGAAAGCTGCAAATATGGATCTACGAGCCACCCCCGAAACACCGGTCATCTTCGCGCTGAAGAAAGCACTTTGGGTGGTTATCAGCTCAGTCTGAACGCTAACATCATTATACCCGGCCATCCTGTTTCGATACCAATCAGGCTCACCCATAAAATCCCAATGCATCGGTTCCTGCCGGTATTCCACAACGCTCTCCGCCCAGCTTGCTGCGGTGTCCTGAGACACAGCCGGACTAACCAGTGCCTGGAGAACCAGTGGCCCTGCGGTGTTTATGTTGATTTTACCATCGCTATATAATGTGAGCAGGTCCTTGAGGCCGGGCTCGTCCTCTTTGCCGAAATAAAGCAAATCGGTGATGCCGCGGATGAGCCGAAGTTCTGCAAGCGATGTGAGAGCGTTGTTCTTGATTTCGTAAGGGGTTTCCAGGGTCTGATAATAATCCGTTTCCGCTCCGAACTCGCCCGCGGGCTCATCGTCCTTGTCAAGCCAATCTCGAATGGCCGTAACCAGTGCTTGCGCATCCTCTTCAGCCATTAGAAAGGGAGGGTTGGTAAGCAACCGCTCCAAAACCTGCTGATAAGCCTGCCTCACATTTCCACCATCGTCCACCAGATAGTTGATCGGGAACTTCCCCGTTTCATCTAGCACCTCTCCCTCCAGGGTCCCGGCTTCGGGTAAAGCGACAGGCAGAGCATCCGGCTCTGGCAGTGAGCCCCAAGCCTCTCCCTGGTGATCCACATCGTTTTCCTCCAGATCATCGCTAAGCACGGACATTGCCAGGTATACCCCTGATTTTGCCATAGCCTCGGCTTGGATACTGTACTGGAAATGGCG
>CP070735.1:151249-187431 GCA_020347625.1 Deltaproteobacteria bacterium | reverse complement strand
AGTGTCCATCCGCTCGGAATATCCGATGCTCTCTCAGCGGCGCAAGACCAATTGACTGAGAGAGCATGATTCAACAGACTTTCTTGGGACCCTTTCAAGGTTAGCAAGAGGGGCACCGCATGAGTTCCCTGCCTGTTTGTCTCTTTGGCGGCTTCCAGATAACTCACCGAGGTAACGTCGGCACTAAGATAACACTCAGTGTTAAGACAATGCTGGTCTATCTACTTCTCCACCGACACCGTTTACATCCGCGGGGATCTTTGGCCGGTCTTTTCTGGGGTGATCAAAAAGAGGAGCGGGCTAAGAGGTGTCTTAGCAAAGGGCTGTGGCGACTGCGCCTCACCTGGTGGAGCGAAAAGAAGCGGCGAGTTAGGAGCGGATTCCAAATATTAGCACCTGCGCTGCGATGAGCCAATATCTTTTTAGGAGGATAATACATGCGGAAAAGAATCATTAACACATATTTGATGTTACTTACTTTGCTTTTCTTTTTTTCGGCATGCTCACTGTCCAACGAATCGGTGTTTTTAGACGAGATCAAGTCAGACCTGAATTGCTTTGCATATGAGGATGGGTTGAGATGGCAGATCATAAAGCAAGAATTCGGTGAGCCTGACTTTGCCCCCCTGCCATCAGGCGAGAGTCTCAGCAAAAACACCAGAGTTTACGAGGACAAGGTCGTCATCTTTCATACTGAACTAAATAAAATCAAGGTAAATGGCAAGACGCGATATGAAGAGATCATAAGCAGAGTAGAGATCTGTACACAGAAATAACGGAGCAAGCCATGCTGACACTAGATGATTTTCTCCAGAAATCACAAGACCGCGCCAAGATTCTTAAGAATTTCAGGAAAAAAACTGACCGAGAGCTTTCCCATAAGACGGTGGTGTGCATCCCCGATATGCATCTTCTTGAAAAGGGACCCACCGATGACTTTTACGAAGGCACCGAGGCAAACTTAGATCGGTTCCTGAGCCTCCTTGATTTCCTGGTTGAGCACAAGGAAAGCATCCAGGTTGTTCAGCTAGGCGATATGTTCGATCTCTGGCAAGCCCGTGGAAACACAAATCTCGTCTACCAAGCTTACCCAAGTGTATTGGGATTGCTGGATGAGGAATTGGGTTCCACTTACGTCATAGGAAACCATGACATCGATATCGTGGAATGGTACCAGGAGCAAAACATTACCTTCGACAGATTATGGCGATATTTTTTGGAAGAGAATGCAGACAAGCAGAAACGGGTGATTTTTGAACACGGCTTCCAGGCAGATTTTTTCAATAACCAGGGTGCCTGGTCCGGTGCCATCGGCAGAGAGATTACGGAAATTGTCGGTCTGATGGAATATGTATATCCAGATATCGACGTAGTTCTTGGTGAGTCCTGGGAAAGGTTTAAAAGGATTTTTTCCATTTATAACGCAGGTCTGAGCCCTAAGAAGAACCCAGACTTCAGCCAGCATGAGTATTCCACCTACTACATTGACCTGATGGAAAAATATAACGCCGGGGATACCGACGATATTGAGGCACCAACAGACCTGGTTTTAGCTGTTATTGCCCACACGCATAAAGCGAGACTTGTATCGAGGCCGAGGAATAATAGATCTTATTACCTGATGGATTGCGGGTCGTGGGTCAACGGTGGGCATGAGTTTGGGATTATAGCAGGGAATGAATTTGCCGTCTGCGAGTGGGAGGCCTGAGGTTCTCCGTGCATAGACCCCGACCAGAAAGAGAAGGTGGTAAATGTCAGGCAAAGATTGGCTCATCGGGAGATTGCTTAAGCAGGGACAACTGAGAACAGAGAGTGGAGCGATCCTGCTCACAACGCTCCACAGAGGGGCGCCAGAACCGCCTGAGTCGGGAGCACTGCCTGTGGCAGAAGAGAATGTGGGCAAAATGGTTCTGGTCGAGGGGGATCTTGTCGATGGGGTTCTCTTCAAGGCTCGGGTAGCGGAAATTCTCCCCCGGCTGACGGGAGCATTGATCCAAATGCTAGCGGAAAAGGGGGTCGTTTCCACAACGGAAATTAAAGAGTACCTTTCCGGGTTGGAGGATGAGGAGGAAGGAATTCATCAAGCGAAAAAGCTCTGCGCTTTGGTGATTGGGCATAAGAAGAGCTCTCCTGGTGCGGGCAACGATAGAGTCGGAATCCACGAATTCGAATTCAACGAGGATCTGGCCATCCGTATTGAAAAAAAGACGCAGCATACCAAAATCCAGCGAGTTTACCGCAGGACTTGGGGGGAACTCCCATCTGACGTCAACGGGCTCGACCCGCATTTCGTGCTCAGTTTGCACTGCAACGCCTATAACGGCCGGGCCTCGGGAACGGAAGTGCTCTATTATCACACGTCTAAAGTCGGCGAGAGCATTGCCAAGATTTTGCAGAGACATCTGGTTGAATGCCTTGGTCTACGAGACAGAGGCATCCACGCCAAAACCAGCGAAGACCGAGGCGGCCACTTGCTGCGCTACACCAGAGCCCCTTGTGTCATCGCCGAACCGTTCTTTATCGACAACGATCAAGATCTGGCCACGGCAAGGGATGATTTGGAAGGCCTGGCAGGAGCCTATGCCACCGCCATCGATGAGATAGCTCAGGTGGTCTAAACAGCTAACACAAGAGGCAAAAGGTCAAATCTTGATTTTCAATACCGTGCCAAACCTAGAATGACGACCAGGGTTAGAGCAGACAAAACAACGAAAACAAGGAGGATCAAATGGGAAGATACCAATGGGTGATAGCCGTATTGTTTTTTGTATTGTCAGGATGCGCTCAGGTGCCGAAAGAATCAGTAGAGTTGTCCGCTACGGTGGGCCGTGATCTCGCTGAAGTGCATAGGGCCCACAGAGAATTAGTCATCTTGTTCTATGCACGAATGGAGAACGACATTAATGATTTTATTGACAATGTGTATGCCCCGTATCAAATCCAAAAGACTTTAGAAGAATATGGCGGCATGTTGTCAGGTGCCATTCGGGAAGCAAATGAACCCGACCCATCCGGCGAGGCACAAAAGAGAGTTTTAGCTCTTTTGGGCGTATACCTCGAGGAGGTCAGAAGTGAAGTAGAGGCCTACAGAAAACAAAAACTAAATCCAATTGAGCAACAAAAATTGTCGCTTTTGACAACAGTCGACGAATCATATGACAGGATACATTATGCAAACTCTATAGTAACGGGTCATCTCGCTTCTGTAGCAAAGGTTCATGATGCTCAGAATGAACTTCTTGCCAAAGTAGATATGGAGGATCTTCGCGTAGAGGTAGCTGAAAATGCTGTGAAACTGTCGAAAAAACTTGAGGAGTTATTGATCAAAGCACGAAAAGGGAAAGAGACTGCCAAAAAGCTGTCGACAGAACTAGATAGATTGATAACAAAATATGCGGAATGAGAGTTTTAATATCTTCGCAATACCAATACTTACGAAAATAGGAGAGTTTTCATGAGTACAGAGATCGAAGAATTTCGTGCAGCACTTAGGGAGAGTTTAAAAAGGAACCGAGAAGCTTTTGAAGGAATTTACAAAAAAGAGCTCGATGAGCTCCTGGGTCTTTCTCGAGAGCAAATCAACGCAATTACTCCCCACGACCTTACCGATCTAGAGGTTTATGACAAGCTCATATCGGTTGTTAAGGAAGCCTCTCGTAAAAACATCAAGCAAGCGCAGCTAAAAGCACAAATTGAGGAGTTAGGAAATATTGCAATAGAAATTGCAAAGAGGGTCCCATCGCTAGCAGCGTTGATAGTTTAAAGAAAACCTTACAATAGCTTGGTGCTGGGGTCATAACGTCGGACCAACAAGCTGGCTGATGTTACGAGAGATAACGGCAAAAGTATTCATTAGATCGGCTCGACCTTTAATTATTTAACTAAGAAGGGAAACCTGAAATGTTTGGTCTACAAATGATCGATGTCGTCCTTGGGCTACTATTTGTGTACCTGTTGTTGAGTATCGTATGCACCGCTGCCAACGAGCTGCTGGCATCCTTATTCAAATTGAGGGCAAAAACTCTTGCAACAGGTATCACTAACTTATTAAAGGACGGTGGGATCACTGGCCTCGAGAGAGACTTCTATGAGCATCCCTTGATCAAGAGCCTCTATAAACAACGGGGAAAACCCTCGTACATCCCCCCTCGAACATTTGCAATGGCTCTGTTGAATCTAATTGCGCCGGAAAACACCGGTGGTCTGGATGTGTTAGCGAATATACGAGCCAAGGTTGAAAATCTTCCTGACGGTTCCGATCTGAGAAAAACATTACTTATCCTGCTAGATGACGCGGGGGATAGTCTGGAGAAGTTACGTGGTAATGTTGAGAAGTGGTTCAATGACTCAATGGACAGGGTTTCTGGCTGGTATAAAAGGAAAGCCCAATTTGTCATTCTAGTTTTAGCTATTACTATTACTGTGTTGGCAAATGCAGACACCATTCAGATTGCCAAAGCGCTCTCCATTGATCCTGCCCTGCGAGAAAAACTGGTTACGCAGGCTCGGGGCTTCCTAGAGCAACAGGCTGCCACCGAGCCCAACCAGGCAGCAAAGCCTAATAATCAAGTGGTCGAGGTGAGTTCGGCTGGAGATTCGGGCTCAGCAACATTAGCTGCTCAAGCCGCTAGCTCAGGCTCGCCGTCAAAAAGAATGCAGAACGCCTTGCAGGAAGTTCAACAAGCCACCCTGCCTCTCGGATGGAAGACCTGGCCCGAGGGTAGGGAGTGGGTTAACAAGATCATTGGCTTGCTGCTGACTGCACTTGCTGCTTCTCTTGGAGCCCCGTTCTGGTTCGATAAGCTTCAAAAGGTCGCCAATATCCGTGCAGCTGGTGCCTCACCAAGGGATTCGCAGCAAACTTAGAACCCTCAGCTTGGTAAAAAGAATGCCACCAGCACATATATCAAAGAATAGTTGTGGGCAAGTCTTATAGGACAGGAGAAGGAGATAAATATGGCACAAAAAGCTGATGCGGTTTTTGAAGGCGGTGGGGTCAAGGGTATAGGGTTGGTTGGTGCGATTTCTGAGATAGAAAAAGCAGGCTATGTACTTGAGAATCTATCAGGTACTTCAGCGGGAGCCATTGTAGCCTCACTTCTGGCGGTGGGCTACAGCTCTGCCGAACTGAAGAAAGAACTCGAGCAACTCAATTACAATGACTTCAAAGACGAAGGCTTGCTGGACAAGCTGGGTTTTTTGGGAAAGAGCCTGAGTATTGGTTTTGAGTATGGGATCTACGAGGGGGAGTTCTTTGAAAATTGGCTCGAGGGATTACTGGTGGCTAAAGGGAAGACCACCTTTGGTGACATCACAACAGGTTACAAAGAGGAGCAGTACAAATACAAATTCCAAGCCATCGCAGCTGATATTACCGATAGAAGGCTGCTCGTTCTTCCCGGAGACCTGAGGTTGTTCGGTCTCGAGCCCGATGAATTCAGCATCTCAAGGGCTGTGAGGATGAGTATGAGCATTCCCTTTTTCTTTGAACCAGTGGAGCTTCGTGACACCAGCGGCAGAAAACATTTCATTGTTGATGGTGGGCTCTTGAGCAACTATCCAATTTGGCTGTTGGATGATGGTACTGGAGATCCACCCTGGCCCACATTTGGGTTCAAACTCATGGAACCGGACAAAAGAGAATTAAAGCAAGCCAAAAGAAACCCCATCAACAATCCCATCAGCTTTCTTAAGGCTATTGTGGGTACCATGCTGGATGCCCATGACAGCTACCATATATCCAAATCAAAGGGAGACTACGACAGGACAGTTGGCATTCCGACAGTCATAACGGTAAACGGTGTCGAGAAGGAAATAGGAACCACCGACTTCAACATAACTCAGGAAGAAAGCCAGGCACTGTATGAGAACGGTGTAAAAGTTGCCAAGAAATTCCTTGAAACATGGGATTTTGACGAATGGAAGAAGAAATATAGGCAGAAGAAGAAAGCAAGCTAAATTAGTTCAAAAATACGGTTAATTGCGTCTCGGGCGGTGTCGACGTAGTGGACACCTCGAAGATCGGGAATGGTTTTAAGCCCCACAACCGGTTTGCCGATCTTCAAAGCGTGACCTATTTCGGATAGTGTCCCGGCGCCGCCGGCCACTGCCACCAGACCGTCGGCCGTGTGGGCGATGATCACATTGCGGGCCTGCCCCATGTCCGTGGCCACCGCTATCTTGATATGACGATTGGCTGCATGGGTAGAGGGGCCCGGGAGGATGCCAACCGTAATTCCGCCAACCGAAGAAGTGCCCATGGCGGCTGCTTCCATCACCCCACCCAGGCCGCCGCAAACCAGAACAGCACCTCTCCGGCCAATTTCTTCACCCACGTCCTGAGCAAGTTGGTAGATGGTGCTGTCACATTGTCCGGCACCAATCACGCCAATAATGAGAGCCCGTTGACTCATTAGGAGTCCTCCCAGCCGTGCTGGCCCAGCAGACTGACAAAACGACAACCGCCCAAATCTGTTTTTGTAATGCCCTCCTTTACCCGGACAACTTGCATGAGAGACTGGGTATAGCGATCGCCCACCGGGATGACCAGCCTTCCACCCATAGCCAGTTGATCCACAAGGGGTTGCGGCACATCAGGGGAGCCAGCGGTGACAATTATGGCATCGAAAGGAGCCTCTTCTTTTAAGCCAACGGTGCCGTCTCCTACTACTAAAACCACGTTGAAGTAGCCTAACTTGTCGAGGATACGCTGGGCCTTGGCTGATAAAGAACGAATACGTTCAATAGAATAGATTTTCTCTGCAAGTTCTGCTAGGATTGCCGTCTGATAACCGGAGCCGGTTCCGATCTCCAAAACTTTCTCGTGCCCCTGGAGTTCTAGGGCCTCGGTCATCAAAGCCACCATGTAGGGTTGAGATATTGTTTGCTTCTCACCAATGGGAAGAGGGTGATCGTTGTAAGCTTGGCTGACAAGTGCCTCTTCAAGAAAGCTATGGCGGGGCACTTTGCGCATGGTCTCCAGGACTCGCTCATCCTTAATGCCGCGGCTGATGAGCTGGCTTTCAACCATGCGATTACGAGCAGTAGCAAACTCCACGAGTGCCCTTCCGATTAACTGAAAACTTCCACAGAAAGATAGTTAAAGGTAGATTAGCCATGGACCATTTGTCAACGCAAAACTCAAGGAAAACAAGGGTCAGCAGTGGAACGTACAACCGCTCAAGACGCAGCAAACTGTCGCTGCCGGTATTGCTTTTGAGCTTGACCGTTCTGCTGGCTAACTGCACCCCCATGACCCAAAGGCAAGAGACCGTTCCGAACCGACCGGAGACCAGAGTTTACCAGTCAAGATTGGACATTATCAGAGAGGCGGTGAAGCGGGTACTGGACAAGAAGAAGTTTTATTTGGATGAGGAGCAGAGCAATTCGCTTTACATTCAGAGCGAGTGGCTTGTAGAAGGCCGCTACAGGAGTATGGTGAAGGCTGCCCTCAAACCCCTGGAAAGAAACCGAACGGAGGTCAGGCTGCACATTCTCGTCGAGAAAAAGGGCATGTTCAAGGACGGTTGGGAGCCAGCGGACGAGATTGGGATAGACGTCTACCGATCATTTTTGGACGATGTGGAGATGGAGGGCTACCGTGTACTCTACGACGGTGCGTAAGGCCGTCATCCCGGCCGCTGGTTTGGGTACCAGGGTGCGGGCCATCGCAGGCGATTTGCCCAAAGAGCTCCTGACGGTGGCAGCGAAACCCTTGATCGTCCATGCGATTGAGAGCCTAGCTGCCAGCGGCGTTCGCCAAATCGCGGTGGTTATCAGTCCCGCCAAAGAAAGTATCCGACAGTTTCTGCTGGGGGACCCACCCGAGTTCCTGGCGCCGAGATTGGATGCCCACCTGGAAGTGCTGTTTAGAGCCTGTAAATTCAGCTTTTTTGTTCAACCTGCCCCTACTGGGCTGGCGGATGCGGTCAGTCTCTGCCGGGAATTTGTGGATGGTGAGCCATTTGCGCTGGTGATGCCGGATAACATTTTACTGGATGGGCTCCCAGTGATAGCTCAGATGATTCCATTCTTTGCTCGTCACCCCCAAGACATGGTGGGAGCTATCAGCTTGGGGGAGAAGGAGGCCTCGCGTTTCGGCAATGTGGGTATCCTTAATACAGAAAGCATTTCTGGAGAGAACAAGCGACTACTGAGGGTTTCTAAGTTTTCAGACAAATCTGCTGACCCTCTGCGCATTCCTGCCGGGACCAGTGTTCTCAAGAATTTCGGTGGCTCCATACACTTGCCACACTTTTTTGACTACATTGAACAATATCGCTCTCACGCTGTGAATGAGCTGGACGATGTTCCAGTTTTGCAGGCCGTCGCTGAGGAGAAAGGCTTACTGGCCGTGGTGCTGACGGGGTATGGTTTTGACGTGGGAAATCCCGCTGGTTATTGGGCAGCAAATCTCCATTCGGAAAGCAAGTAGCTTCTTAAACAGAATCTGTGACTCAGCTTACCAGTTCCTCCCTGCATAACCCTCCATTCCAAAGTAGATTCTGAATTCACCACTGAACAACTATTCAGCAGCAATCAGCTGTCAGCGATCAGCTTAAAAATACTAAAATGCGAAATCAGCAATTGCCGATCCGCAATCTGTCCCTGACAGCTCATCTTCTTACAGTAGATTCGCCAAAGCGCCATACTCACGCCAGAGAAGATTCAGGCTTCGAGTATCGCTGTCGTCTACAATTTCTTCTCTGCTCGGAAAGCCCAGCCGTTCCAGGGCAAGGTGTCGGAGTCTGCAGCGATAATAGGTGCCAAAGGCCATAGGGCCAGCCGAAGTCGTTAAGACAGGTGAAAATTCCTCCGTCTGGTTCACTGTCCCGGCTAATGGGGAGACCAGGGTGCCGTGATAGAGAAATGGTAAGTTGTCTTTCCAGGAAGAATCATATTGCGATGGGCTAAGAAAGTTACAGGGTCTCTGGTCGAGCAGGGTGTTAAAAGAGACCGGGTTATGCACCTGGCTCAGGGGGCGAAGCGCAAAAAGGCGAACCGGAGAACTAGAGGCAAGGATGGTCTCGAGCGGAGGTGCTGCCAGCTCGCCCTGGTCGGCAAAAACACCCAGACCAGCAAAACCGCTCCGTTTTTGCCAGTGCTTCATGGCCAACTGTAGGCTCGGGTGCGCTGCTCTGGATGTGTCGTCAATTAAAAGATACAAAGGTTCATGGCCCATGTGGCTGACCAGTTCCACAAAGCGGGGCAAGTAATCTAAATCACGGTCGCGTAAAGAAGAGACAAAAAATTTGTCAATTATGGGAAAAACAATATACGGAAGTCTCCCGGTCCGGAGCCACTCTTTGCCAGTAGAAATTAAGCCCCAGAGCAAATTGAGAAAAGAACTGTGGTTTGCCTTTTTCTCGAGGTACCAGGATAGCGTTGTTCGCAATCGCTGGTGAACTACCGGTAGTGAACTAAAGGTAATGGCAAAGTTTTTTCCCTGGGTTAACCGTTGGTAATCATCATCAGCCAGCAATTCCCTCGTTTGAATGAAGAGGTGTTCCCATTTTTCAAACGGCAGTCCGTTGAGCAGCAAGCTCACCCGCAGAGCCCAGAGATCCTTTAGCAGTCTGGGTCTAACCAGACGTTTTCCCCAAAGGCGCAACAAATTATCGGCCTGCTCTTTAACTGATACACTCGACTGAAGTTTGGATGATTTACATTGTGAAGAGAGCTTTTCCTCAAAATCCTTCCGCATAAAGTTGACCCGGTCGGCAAAATCAGCTGCGACCTTTTCCGGTACCTGCTGGGCGAATGAGGGAGTTCCCCAGCCGGTGGCCGCCCCAAGGCTGGCGTTGTGAAGAGTCAAGACAACGCGCTGGGTCTGTCGGCTCACTTCCTTGGCTAGACGATAGACCTCAACAAGTTCGTTTGCCTGGTAGGAAATCAACCTTTCGAGAAAAGCTATCTCCTCGGGTCGCCGCCGGTCCCAGGACCGGATACGAAGTGCTCCTTCACGCTCCAAACATGCGCCTTTGATTCGACCTTGATCCAGGTTCGGGATTGACGGGGTGGCCAGATTTGAAAGCAGTACCATCTTTCGCCAGTATCTGTGGCCCCCCATGGGTGTGAGTCGACTGGCGACTGCAAGTGTTTCATAGATCTGTCCGAGTGAAAGATTCTTGGTTCCCAGCAGCCGCCTTCTGAGTCCAGGATTCAGAGGGTGAGGAAGACGTGGTGCAAGTAAGGAAAGGAGGAGCTTACGCGCAGTGAGGTCTATTGGCTGAGTTAAACCAACCAGCTCCTTGCGGTCCAAGCGAGATCTCCGTTTAAAAGCTGTTTGTAAAACTAGGGCTATGGGCTGCAAATTCTGACGATTCTCTGTAGATGAGGCGAGTTCTGTCACAAACTGGCGCAAAATTACCTGTTCGTGCCAGCCGCGCGGCAGCCAGTGAGGAAGCCACCTGACAAGACGGCGGAAGTGACCGATTTCGTCTTCCACTGGCGGGCTAAAAATAAGGATGCGAACTGCCTCACGGACGGTCTTGGAGTTGTCAATCAGACCCTGGGCCAGATGGGAGAGGTGCACTCGAGCCTTTGCACCATTACAGTTGAAAAGACGCCGGGCGCTGTCAACAAGATGAGGCGCATGGACGTCCAAAACCCCAATGAAGGGACGAAGGGGTTCCGGGTCATTGAATTGCCATATTTCCATAATATAACGATTGGACCGTGGAATTAGGTATTTGTATTATTCTAAACTTTACATGGCTAGAAATAGCATTATATTAGATCCATATAAAATGAATGGCAAGGTTGCCGACATGCGGGGAACTTCGGCCGATTTCCACTGTCTAAAAGCAGATAAGAGATAAAAGCTGAGGGCCTGCTGAGACGAGTGCTTGAGATTAAATTGATAGCCTGCAAGAGGTAATACGCTTTTTAGCTAATAAAGAAAGGAGTTGATATGGTGAAGATTCATTTGAGAGACGGCTATACCAAGCTGTTCGGGAAAGCCCTTGTTTTGGGGTCTTTGGTGCTGGCCCTCCTACTCGTACCCACGTTCCACACTGTTGCTACAGGGGCTGAGGAGTCGATAAAACCATACCCCCACGCGCCGGTATCCTTCACGGAACTGGTCGACCAAGTTGCTCATGTGGTGGTTAATATCTCCACCACAAAGGTCATAAAAAGAGGCCCCACGCCGCAGCCATTCGGTCCGAACTCGCCGTTCCGCGATTTTTTTGGTGACGACTTTTTTGAAAGATTTTTTGGGCAGATCCCCAGAGAGCAGACACAGCGTAGCCTCGGTTCTGGCGTTATCATCGATCCCGTAAAGGGTTACATTCTTACCAATAACCACGTGGTGGCCAATGCAGATCAAATTATTGTTCGTCTTGATGATGGCAAGGAACACAAGGCTGAGGTGGTGGGAAGAGACCCGAAAACTGACCTCGCCCTCATAAAAACCAAAAACGGGCTGGAGGTTGACAATGGGGCTCCGCTTGGAGACTCAGACGAGGCAAAGGTTGGCGAGTGGGTGATGGCCATAGGCAATCCTTTCGGACTGGAGCGTACCGTAACCGTGGGTATCCTAAGTGCCAAGGGGAGGGTGATTGGCGCCGGTCCCTACGATGACTTTCTCCAAACTGACGCTGCGATCAACCCCGGCAACAGCGGCGGGCCCTTGTTTAACATGAAGGGTGAGGTTGTGGGCATAAACACCGCCATAGTTGCCACCGGCCAGGGCATTGGCTTCGCCATACCCATCAATATTGCCAAGGACTTGTTGCCACAGCTGGAGAAGGGAAGAGTTATACGAGGTTGGCTTGGGGTGAGCATCCAGGAAGTTACCGAGGAGCTCGCCAAATCATTCAAACTCAAAGAAGCCGAAGGGGCTTTGGTGGGAGAGGTGATTTCAGACTCCCCGGCTGAACGCGGCGGGATCAAGCGCGGTGATATCGTCGTAAGTTTTGACGGGAAAACAGTGGCGACGCCTAACGACCTTCAAAGGATTGTGGCGAACACAACTCCCAACAAGCGAGTTAAGGTGAAAGTGGTAAGGGAGGGCAAGAGCAAAACTCTGACCGTTAAGGTGGGAACAATGCCCGATGAACTGCCTGCTACTGCCAAAGCAGTCACCACTGATCTAGGTCTTACCGTGCAGACCCTGACACCGGAGCTTGCCGAGAGATTTGAGTGGCCTCGTGGGGAAAAGGGCGCCTTGGTTACGGCTGTCGAACCTGGGACGCCCGGTGCCGAGGCTGGCTTGCGCCGTGGCGATCTCATCAAGGAGATAAACCACAATACCATTGAGAGCGTGGCAGATTACAAAGAACTTATCCGAAAAGCTGAGAAAGGAAAGCCCCTGTTGTTCTTCATCAAGCGTGCTGACCGGACGTTCTTTGTGACCGTGAAACCACAGTCCGAGTAGAATCCGGCTTCATCTACGGGCAGAATTGGCCAATAGAGGCCAAAAGCTTACCCAAGATTACAACCATGTGGGGGGAGGGTTTTGACCCTGCCCCCACCTCCTTCAGAACTGCCTAAATTCCCCCCCCTGACACTATTTAACCATCTATTATTGGAAAATATTCTGGAGAAAGTGTTTTGGTTCCAGTGCGGTTTGTATGGCGATGTTCATGCGCAGGCAATCTTGGTTCGCTCTGAAAGGTAATAGTTTATTATCATTAAATATTTAAAGATTAAATTGCTATCTGAAATGCTAGAAAACTCCAAAAAATCGATGTTGCGACCCTTGACCTCCAAAAAATGATGATTATTTTATGAGAAATAGATTTAACCATATAATATTATTACATAAGGAGGTGTTAAATATGTTCGATCTAGTACCTTGGAGAAGACACAGAGCTGCCCTCGCTCGCCCGAGGAGAGACCTCTTCCACTGGTTGTTGGAAGACGTTGATCTGCCTAATTTCTGGGCAGGCGAGAGGGAATGGTTGCCGGCTTTTGACATTTCAGAGACTGACGCAGAGATCATTGTCAAAGCAGAGCTGCCTGGTATGGAGGTCAAGGACATCGACATCACCCTAACTGATGGTCTGCTTACCATCAAGGGCGAGAGAAAGATGGAGAAAGAGGACAAGAAAGAAAGCTATCACCGCATCGAGCGGCAATTTGGATCTTTCTCCAGGAGCTTGAACGTGGGGGTGACTGTTAAAGGCGACGCCATCGACGCCAGCTACAAGGACGGGGTACTTACCGTGACCCTACCCAAGGCTGAACAGAACAAGCCCAAGAGGATTGAGGTAAAGCATTGATCTCATTAACTCTTGGCTGGCGAAAGGGCGGGGAAAGGGCGCGTCTAATAACTACAAGATGCGCCAGCCCCGCCATATGATTTTTCTTGGAGGCGATAATCAATGAAGGAAAGAATTAGGGAATTATCATTCTATCTACCCGGGGCTACTCTTATAATATTCGGTTTCCTAGTGGTATTTTTTCCTATGTTACTGGTAGCCTTGTTTGCAGCCGGGCTTATTCTTATAGGAATGACAGCTATCTCTGTTGCCCACAACATAAGAAAGTTGCGGCGTGGATCCCAATGGACCATGGTCTGGGAACCTGTTGATCCTATCATGGGAGAAAGCCTACAACGAGTGTTCCTCTACCGGCGCTGGTAAGTTAAGGAGAGCACCCAAACCGTTCATCGGTATGGTCCATATATAGAAGACCCCACCAGTCATTCAAAACTGGTGGGGTTTATTTTTTGCTCCTTTAGATGTGATTATTTTCAATTTCCCCCTTGTCTTCAGACCTTTGGTTTTGTACTCTTAGGCTTAAATTCCCACTTATTAAGTAGGAATGAAACTGTCACTTTTTCAGAGTGTGAAATTTTCTGAAATATTATATTCCGGTGAGGGAGAGTTATGGCAGAAACTATTGTAGTGTTGATAATAGCTGGAATAGCTTGCACTCTGTCGGCCAGATGGTTTTACCGGACCATAGCTGGCAGATCCGAAGGTTGTGGTTGCGGAGAGAGCTCACCAAAGCAAGGCAGCGGTTGTCATCATACCGGCGAGTTAGACTGCTGTTTACATTTGAGTGACGAGTAAAGTCCAACCATTCCACGGCGGGTCAAATGACGTGAGACGTTAAATATTTGCAGGTGGTGTTATTTGACAGGCACCGGCCAGACAATCCTTTAATCCTGCGATGCCGCTTTATCGAGTAAATAAAGCTCGATATCGTTGATAGATATTTGATTCATGTGCAGTCCAAGGGTTTCACTGTCTATACCGAGACTCAATCCGAGAAGTTGAGGATAGAGAATGGATGGTAGCTGATGCTTGGGACCCCGACGAGAGACCAATATCTTCTGAACATGATCGTACTGAATCTGGCAGTAAGAACAGGCAACGCAGAGGAAATCCGCACCAGATTTCCTGGCGTGCTTCAGTTTGTTTTCGGTCAAATCCAGCGATAGCTCTTCATTTACACCCCACAATGGGGACCCGCAACACTCATGCTTCTTGAGCCAATTGACGCTCCTGGCCCCGGTAACCTCTACGAGTTCGTCAAATTTTGAGGGAGAGTGAGGTTTGTCGAACTTAATAAGTTTACTGGGACGCAATATGCGGCAGCCATAGTGAGTAGCGATGTTTAGATCTTTGAAGGTATGCACGATTTGCTTTCTTATGGCGTCGATGCCTATATCATCGTAAAGTACCTGCAAGAGGTGCTTCGGTCTAATGTCTCCTTCATATCTCAATCCTTCTTTTTCAAGCGTGTCATTGACTTCTTTCCTTATGGATTCATCATCTTGCAGGAGTTGTTCTATGTGTCTCATGGTTCCGTAGCAGCAGTTGCAGACCGTTAGTAGATCGAGGTTCTCCCTGTCGGCAAGAGCCAAGTTCCTGGCAGAAGAAATGACGTAGGCCTTGAAGTTTATGTTTCTCAAAGGATAGCCGCAGCATCCGAATTCTTCGACGTCCACCAGGCCAATGCCTAGTTTCTCGAGCACCGCGTTGGTGGACCATTCGTATTGCTGTAACACGATGGGAGTCGTGCAGCAGCGCAGTAACGTGTACTTCATGATTGCATCCGTCCTTTATGTTTTTGCTTGTTTAGTAAGCTTTTCTTTCGCTCGAGTGACCGCTATGTTTTTCAGTTCGTAAATGATGTCAGCGACACACACACCCTGAGGACAGTGCTCCTGACATTGATAACACCCCAGGCAGTCCCACAGCATTCTTGAACTGAAGACAATATCCCAGAGTCCCATTCCTGCAGCGTGCATAATCTGATGGGGCAGAAGTCCCACGGCTTCGCTCGGCTTTGCATAGTTGCGTACCACCGGACAGGCGTTTGTGCAGGTGACGCAGCGGAAGCAATGGGAAAAGGTGGAAGCCTGGGCCGATTGGTACACTTTTCCGGAAAGGCCATTGTCGCTGGGCACCAAAGGAGTGTCGCTATCTAGCATATGCAACGGAATACCATTAGGATAAATATTCTTGAGGGCCAACTCTATGGGGTCGGGGTAATGATCCTTGTCTGGGTCCAAGGAATCCTGCATCAATCCACGGTAAAGGGAGAGCGGGGAGAGAACAAAAAATTCGGGCTGGTGCCTTTCCAGCAGAGTCTCCCTAACGCTGAGCCACAACTCCTGTAGATTAATTCCGGCAGGGCAGACCACTGTACAGCGATGACAATTGGTACAGAGATGTAGCCCCTCCTGTATATTTCTAATTTCCTCAGCGCTGAGTTTCTTACCGGTGACGAGCGCCTTTATGGAAGGTATCTTCTCTGATGGCAGAATATTGAGATTGCGCAGCGTTTCAAAGACAACGCCCACCCTACACTGAACACTGCAGGTCCCGCAGTGCATGCAGGCATCCAATTCCAGCATCTGTATAGTGGCTATATTGGCCGGAGCCGATTTTCCTTCCTCCATGACACTATTTACCAACAGGCTCAAAGGGGTGGTAAAAATATGGAACATCTTGCTGAATGGAAGGTAGGCAAGACCAATGAAACAAGCCAAGAAGTGGATATACAAGAGAATGCTGGACGCCTTCGCCCTATCCAACAGTGGCGCCACCGGTTTAGTAACTTTGGCCACCGTATATCCGGTGAATCCCCACTGTGGACGAGAATGGCACTGAAGGCAACTCATTTCATGGGCTTCTTTGCCCGCCGCAAGAGTATCAGCGTCAAAGGGGCCTTTGACCTCGGGTGAGACCACGCCAAATTTTGCGACCCAGTAAGCCTCTAAAGATCTAAGCTCTTCTTCATCGGCCGCTACTGTGTACTCTTCCACCATCTCCTGGTACTTGGTGTAGGAGGTTATCTTGGTGCCCTCCAAAAGAAAACCGGAAAGCATAATAACCGCCAGGATAATTATGGCGTAAAGATCCATGGGGCTGGTTCTAAGGCGGGGCACCTTGAGGATGAAGCGTCTATACACCGCAATGCCAACTCCCAAAAGTACCAGAACGCCGAAAAAATCTCGCAGAAAGAGAAAAGGGTTAACCGTTGAATAGTATTCCGGGAAAAGGGCGGAGGTGACTATTTTGTCGAGTCCATGCATAAGCAGTAGCAGAAGAAAGCCATAATATATACACATATGCATGGCCCATTTGAGAAAGTCCTGTTTTAGTACTTTGACCTGCAGAAGGACATCCAGAACGAATACCTTGAGCAGGGTGAATAACTTCGGGCTGAAAAATGTCAGGATAATTCCTCTAAGGGCTGCAAAAAGCCTCGCCGGGGTGGAAATATTTTTGGCCTCTATCCCCAGGGAGTAGCGAAACCAGGTAGAGACCTTGTAAATGAGACCAAGAGAAAAAATGGCCAGGGATGTATATAAGGCAACGGTAAAAAACATGAGCTTATGGACCCTCCCTTTAAGCGGCTACCTGTAGCTTCAGATCTCGAAGTGACAACATAACCGTCACATCAATATCTACCCAAAAAGTAGGTTTTACCGGCAATCTAATTGGCCTTTTTTGTCGTTTATCACCTGTAGAAGGAAATTTCTTTGACCTAAGTCAACGCTGTTGTGCCCGGGTTGGTAATAACAAGAAAGAACGGTCAGCTTTCGAAAGTAAAAATCATCTGGCTCGGGAAAAACGCGTTAACCAACACAGCGATTGGGTTTAGGGCACGACACAACTAAAGGGCCAAATTCAATGGAATTTTAACATAAATCCTAGTAAAAAACTGTATTTTAAATGAAAAAATCTTTCTAACTTTGAGGTTGTCAAATCTCCCCGGCGACGTCGGTGGCTTGTTGATTCCTTATTGTTGCTTTCAGTGCCTAGTGCCTAATCCCTAGTGCCTAGTCCCTAGTCCCCATCCTGCCCGCTGTCAGCTGCAATCTGCTAGCTGGATACGGGTGTCCAATTCATATCCGGCCAGGTGATCTCCTTTGGATCTCTGAAATATGCGCCGTGAGCGCAAGGTTGGCAAAGGGTGTCACCATTTTGCACTATCTCGCGGTGATCCCTAACAACTTGACCACAGCGGTTGCACGAAACTTTTCGCCGGGTCGGCCCGGGCAAATCAAACTCGCTCAACGGAACCTCTACCTGCTGCACTCTGAAAAGGACGCTGTCCGGCATCCTTTTGTAGGCTTCGAGCTGCTGCTTGTATTTCTCAGATACCTCCGGGGCATATTGACATGCCAGGTCGCGGGCTTCCTCAGTGGAGAGCACCCTAAAAGCCTTGCCGGTATCAAGGTTTACGAAGGTTGCGGCCATGATACCGTAGTCCACAAACTTTAGAGATCGCCGCCCCAGCTTGGCACCGGTGACGTGGGCAACCGCATCACCTGCACATCTGTCCATTTCCACATAGACAATAAGTTTTTTTATTTGATCGTGGCTGGTGGGATCGTCCAGGCCGATCAGGCGACAGCCCAACATGGCCATGCGAACTCCTACTACTTGTCCGGGACACATATGACCATGGACTGCGGCCGACGTAGCCAACAAATCTTCAAAAGGCTTCATGGAGTTTTTCTCCTAGTTGTTTTTTGGATGTATAAATATGCTTTAGTTAAACAAAATATATGTAAGTCTGAACAGAAACAGACATCTACCTCTTAAATTATTCCATGCAATGGACCCCCAGATGCAGCCATGGCATCCACCCGCTTTTCTATTTCCGGATCGTCTTCCAGGGGAGGGGCGTGGTATGTTTTCAAGCGGGCATCGATAATCAATGATCCTGTGCAGCCCCAATGCTTACAATGGGTGAAGGCACCCACCCCGTAAATGTCTGTGGCCGGATCCGAACGGGTGAAGGTGACCCAGAGAAAATTCTCCCATGACCCGACAGTAAACTCTGCATCATCTACCACGACAACAAGAGGAAATTCTGAGAGCCCATTTGTTTTTCCTAGGAAGTCGCCGAGATCTGCCAACGTCGGATCATGTTCATCTCGGCCCTTTCCATGAGGCGAGCCCTGAATAACCACTATGCCTGGAGCAAAAACCTTCGGCCTACCCAACGTTTTGGGCAGGGAAAAATCTGCGGGAAGTTTTTTCCCCAATTCCTTTTGCTTTGGACCGGCCACTGCCAGAACCAGCTTCGATCCCTGATTCAAGCTGATGCCAGAATAATCCAGGGTGTCCATCGTGGTTCTGGTGATAAAGTGAAGGTCTCTGGTCCAATCAGCCCTTTCGAGAATGTGATTGAAAAAGCCGGGGATATTGTGCGTGCTCAAAGTAGGATCGTCTTCTTTAGCACAAATAAGCACGTACTTGGCAAGAGATGTTTGACTGGTACCTAAGAGAGAAAGGCCGCAGGTGATTATCTCCTGCGGTTCCCGTTTCTCTGCATAGGGCACATAACGCTCACTTCCTATGGCCAGAAGGAGAGGATGCACTCCGGATGCATCCACCGCATTTACCTCATGGACTCCGGCAAAAACCGAAGGCACCAGAGCTGCGGTGAGTTCATGGATAAATGTTCCGAAAACAGTATCTTCTTGTGGTGGTCGCCCCACAGTAGTAAAGGGCCAGACGGCGTTTTTCCGGTGAAAAACCCTTTCCACCTTGAGTGCAGGAAAGTCATGCACAAGACTGTAATATCCCAAATGATCTCCAAAGGGACCCTCCGGCAGTTGGCGGTTTGGGTCAATGTATCCGGTAATACAAAAATCAGCCTCAGCCAACACGGGGAGTGCATTGGGCTTGGCAACCATCTTTATTCTGTGACCCGCGAGTACTCCCGCAAAAAATATTTCAGGAATCCCTTCGGGCAAGGGCATTATTGCCGCCAATGTCATGGCCGGAGGTCCGCCAATAAAGACATTAACTCTCAGGGGAACTTGCGCCTTGATGGCCTCGGCATGGTGGAAACCAATACCCCGGTGGATCTGGTAGTGCAGTCCCACTTCCTTATCGGGTTCGTAGCTCCCTCCTGAGAGCTGCACCCTGTACATGCCCAGGTTCGAGTGTCTGAACCCTGGGTTCTCAATACTTTCCGTATAGACTTGGGGCAAGGTAACATAGCCTCCGCCGTCCTTTGGCCATGATTTGAGTTGCGGAAGGCTGAAAATATTGGTCTCTTTCGTCAATATCGGTCCTGTGGCTACCTTTTTGGGTATGGCGTTTCGAAGAGCCCTGGGCAGAGCTGCGAACTTCCATGGCCTCTTGAGCAGTTCGAGGGGGTCAACTTTTAGCCTTACCAATCCCTCTAAGGCCCTGAGAGTATCGCGAAAGATGAACTGAGTTCTTTGAAGGGTGCCGAAGATATTCCCCGCCATGGGAAAGTTACAGCCCTTCACGTTGGTGAAGAGCAGAGCAGGTCCCTGAGCCCGGTAGACGCGGCGCTGGATAGCGCCAATCTCCAGGTTAGGGTCGACCTCATGGGGAATGCGGACGAGTTCGCCGCGAGACTCCAGAGCTGCCAGGCATTGAGAAAGACTATGGTAACCCACTCGTTATTTCTCCTTTTGGCAGTTTATCTGAGGATACTTTCTAATGCAGCGTCCTGACCATTCTGCGTGAGACGACACTGATGTCACTTCCTAAATGAGAAAGTAGATAGTGTCAATTCTAAAGAGAGGTTTGTAGTATCCTGATAGGACCTGCAATAGGATTATAGGAGGTGATAGAATAGCTCTTATGACTTCAACTTTTCGAGGGCAGTCTTGTGGAGATTTCAGGTATGGGAATATCATCCTCCTATAGCCTGCATACCCCGCCCAAAATATTTTTCAACATGGGTTGAATTCAGATGGTGGCCATGGGGTTTTCTCATTGCGGCAAGTCTGTATGTATCCACGAGTTCTTCAGTGGAGGCACCGGCACGCAAGGGTCCTTTGATGTCTATTTCTTGTTCGGAGAAGAGACAGGTCCTGAGCTTTCCATCCGCCGTTAGTCTCAAACGATTGCAGGAGCCGCAGAAATGGTAACTCAAAGGGGCGATGAACCCTACCTTTCCTTTTGCACCAGGCAACGAGCAAAGCCGGGCTGGCCCGGACGACTCAAGAGCAGGTTCCAGAGAAAGGTCTCCAACCCTTTTTACTCTTTTCACCATTTCTTCCACCGGCACAAAGAGAGACTGGTGCTCACTGGACCCATTGAAGGGCATGAGCTCTATAAACCTCACATGATATGGTTCTTCTAGGGTGAGCCGGGCAAAATCCTCAATCTCGTCCTCATTTAAGCCACGCATGACCACGGTGTTTATCTTGACAGGGTGAAGTCCTACCTCCTCGGCCATTGAAATCCCGGTGAGAACTTGGGAAAGGAGATTGTACCCCGTTATCTTACGGAACCTTTCAGGTCGTAGAGTGTCAAGGCTGACATTTACCCTCTGGACTCCAGCATCGCGAAGCTGCGGGGCGAGTTCCCGGAGGCGTACACCGTTGGTAGTGAGGGTGAGGCTCTCCAATCCTTGGATACCGGAAAGCATGCGGCAGAGTTCAACCACCCCCTTTCGCATAAGGGGCTCGCCACCGGTGATCCGTAACTTGGAGATTCCTGCCAGAACTGCCGCTTCACAGACCCTCACAATCTCCTCATACGAGAAGATCTCTGCATGGCTAACCCTAACGCGGCCCCCGAATGGAACGCAGTAGAGACAATTCAGATTACAGTGATCAGTGATGGAGATGCGAAGGTAGTTAATTTTCCGGGAGAATGTGTCGGCGAGTATATTCATGTTCTCTGTCCTGAATCACAATTTTGACTTCGACATATTTCTTAAATTATTAAAGCCTTCCTGGTTAATAAAGAAATGGCAATAATGATTATAAATCCTAATATTCTTTGCATAGTCTTGGGAGAATATTTGAACGACCCCATGAATGATCCCAAGGCGCTCCCTATTAAAACCGCGCTGATGAGAGGAATATGACTGGTTAAATCAATTGAGTTATATTGAAGTCTGGCAATCAGACCAGATAATGAATTAATCCAAACGAAAATTACCCCACAAGCTGCAGCTTCTTTTTCTGTCCCCAGCCCCAGAATAATAATTATCGGCACGAGATAAATACCGCCGCCTATTCCAACTATACCGGCAATGAGGCCTAGAATAGAGCCGATGAGTAATGAAACGATTAATTTCCCTATCTGACTTATATTGAATCTAATGGTGGTATTTTCCCAAATATATATACGTGCAGCCACGAGAACTAGTGATACCAAAAGTATCCAATAAAAGATTTCCTTCGGTACCTTAAGAGCACCTCCGACATAAGCCATAGGTATTGACGAAATAAGGAAAGGTAAAATGAGTCTTAGCTTGGCATGTTTGTTACGGATAAAGTTATAGCTGCCGACTGAAGTAGCAAATAAATTAAGTGTGAGAGAAACCATGGGGATCTCTAATGTGTTCAGCCCAAAGACAGCCATCAATGCTGTGTAAGAAGATCCCCCACCTAAACCCACGGAAGAATAGACGAATGCGATAAGAAAGAATAAACCAGCTAGATAGTATTGCCATATGTTGATGCTATCTAAAATGATTGATACCTCGTTCTAGACTTCACTTGCCGAAATGACATTTGGGATAGGTGCATTCAGAGCAATCCTTACAGAGGCCGCCGAGGCCCAGGAAGGCAAGCTCTGCTTTGCCGATCTTCTCACCTGCAAGAATTCTAGGCAGCACCAGATCCAGGACTGTGATCCGATGGTAGAGGCCGCAGGCGGGTACACCGAGAAGTGGCACCTCACCCAGGTAAGCCACAAGAAACATGGAGCCGGGAAGTACGGCGGCACCATAATTGACCTCAGTTGCTCCTGCCAACCTGATTCCATGGCGGGTTACATCATCCGGATCCACGCTCATCCCGCCAGTAAGCAAAAGCAGATCACACTCCTGATCCAGTTGGCTGCGAATAGCTTGGTTGATCAAGTCGGGGTCATCCGGAGCAAAGTTAAGGGCAGCAACCTCTGAGCCGAGTGCGGTTATCTTTTCTGTAAGAATGGGAGCGAATCGGTCCTGAATGAGACCGTGATAGACCTCGTTACCGGTGATCACTAGACCCACGCGAGCGGACCGTAAGGGGTGAACCGAAAGTACTGAACCGTTCTGGCGGGCGATGGCCGCAGCCCTCTCAATGGGAGCTCGCTTCATAACCAGCGGAATGGCCCTGGTGCCGGCAAGCAAATCACCTTTCTCTACCAGAGTGTGGTTGTGGAGGGTGGCGCACATGACCTCCTCCACCATGTTAAAGGCGGCAAGAGCGGCTGTATTCACAGCAAGCAAACCGTCTCTATCTGCCAGCAGGTTAATCTTTCCCTCCCGGGGACCATCCTTCCAGACAACACCATCTCCAGCCAGAGCTGTAGCCATAATGACTGCCGCTTCGTTTTCGTGAATTTCGTCATCGGCCAAATCGATGACGTAGAGATGATTCTTTCCCAAACGCTGGAGATGACAGAGGTCAGCCTCACATACGGTGTGGCCACGTCTGAAAGCAGGGCCCTTAAACTCGCCCGGGCGGATCTCGGTGATGTCATGGGCCAGCTTGCTCCCTACCGCCTCCTCTATTTTTATCGTCTTTAGCACGGGGTTGCCTCCTTATTGCCGACAGGGGCAAAGTGTGATTATGGGCCGATGTTTACTTGTTATTGGCTGCGAGCGGTGGTCGTTCCGTGTAGCCAATAGCTCGAATAGGATGGCCGATTTCGTCATTCCGGTTGGCGATTGTCTCGAAACCACAGAGAACAAGGGCTTGCTGGATATCTGATCTCAACTTCGTTTCGTCCGGTATGACGGTGGCCAGCACTTCAGGTTTGTTGGGAAACCTGGCATCGCATTTTGCTTATGCTAAAGTTAACATAAGCTTGCTTAGAAAAAAAGAGAGGTATTTAACCTCTCCCGGATAGAGAAGCTAGGATGTAAGTGACGCAATTACCTCATCATACTTACCGGTTCTATGGATGACGGGTAACTTTTCTTCACAACAATCCGGGCACCAGGACAGTTGCAAATCCACCCAGTTCCCGCAGGAACAAATCCACTGTTCTTTGAGTATCTCGATAAGCATAGCACCTCCTCCTTTCACCTCAACGGTTTTAAAATTTTACGGTCATTCATTGGCTACAGACATGCACGGATGACCATGCGCTTCGGTTTCAGATAGGTCTGACAATTCGTCCAAGTATTCTGCTATGAAGGCTCTTGTGGCCCTTGCCAGATTTTTGTAGAAATCAGTTTCTGCTTTTTCTTCAATGCTATCCGCGAAGTCAAAGACCCAGGCCCCAAGGTGTTCAGTCAAAAAAGCTCTCTGTTTTTCCAGGTAGTCAAAGGCTGTATCCACCTCAGAATTCTCCAGCGCCTGGATTTTATTGAAGATGAGGAAATGCATAAACTCCAGCTCTGCAGCAACGTGGTCAGGAGGATTCCGAAAGTCGCTCGAGATATCCAATCCTGACTCCCTGTAGATCTTTCTCACCTCCAGAGTAGATTCCGCCATAATCTGTCGCTCACCGTCCAAATAAACTGATCCATAGGGAGGTGCGTGCATTTTGTATGGCCCCAAAAAGAGTCTGGAGAAATCCAGCGATAGAATATCAAGGTCATCTGACCTCTCAATTTCTTCGGACATTTTTTTGACATAGAGCATCGCTTCGGGGCAGACATTGGTCATCTGTTGCTCTAGGTCTGTCAGTTTTATCTTTAACTCCGGAGTTGGCAGGTAATAGCACTCGGCCAAGAGCTTGTATGCCTCACCTCTGGCAAGTTCTCGAGAGAGCAACTCATCTGTTTCCATTTCAATATCCTCGCTTGAACAGTTCTACCGCTTACTTATTCCTCCCCCTACCCCCCGGGAGGGCATGAGAGAAAGGGAGGAGGGGGAGGAATCCTTATGGATGCCGGACAGACACCCGTGGGGACGTAATAATCATTTGCGCCCTTAGGTACCTGCCTCAGACTTCTCTTGCGTTCCATCCAGGTTAAGGTACCGCTCTCCCAATGTGTACAAAAGCAGCATGACCGCAAGTCCAAAAAGAGCTACCAACACTTCCGAGATGGTAGGCAAATAACTGACGAACTGTGGCACTCCTTCTCCCAGCTGCCCAAAGGGCATGATTTCAGCAGTCAGGATGAATTCAAGCCGCCCGGCAAACATACCAACCAGCAGTAATAACGACGCCAAGACTTTGCCCCACGTGGTCACTCGCACCGATGGGATAAGCATCAAGACAAATGGAGCAACTAAACCTAGCCAGAGCTCGGTTTGGAAAGACAGCGACTGCATCATGCGCCTGAATGCTCCGAGTTCAACCTCAGAAGAAGACACCCCGCCGATAATGGCTCTCCATATGAACAAGACAAGCGTAACACCGATTACAACCCCAAACACTTTTGCGACTTCGTCATAAAGATCCGCTTGAGCCGCGCTGGTCGGGTTCGGGTTGCCAGAAGCACGGGCGTAAGCAAGGCTGAATAGCAGTACCGCCGCTAAACCGCAGGCAAATGCGGTTAGTGGAAAGTAAACTGTCAGAAACGAGCCGTTCATAGCGGGCCGGGCATCCGGCAGGCCAAGAAGCCAGCCGAGGGCTGTAGATGTGGCGATGGCAATGAGAAACACCAGTGTGCTCAGCGTTTTGCTGACTTGAGCAGTCTGTATTCGCCAGAAGGAGGCCAAGAGAACGGCCAGATAGACTCCGTAGAGCATGGCCAGCCACCAAAGGGGTGATGCCAGATTAGGCGATAGCAACAAGTATATCACATTCAACGGCGACCCCAAGTGCATGATGAGACAGACAAAACCAGCCATAAGCACAGCTATTTCAAGAAAAACCGTACGCTTCTCGAGTGGCTCGTATCGCTTGATCCCGAATACAATGGGTATAGACGACACGAAGGCGAGACCGGAGCTGGTGAGAGAGAAAAAGATATATGCAGCCAGGGGCATGGTCCAGACCAGGATGTCGGTCTTAGCGTAGAGCACAAACCCTGTCGAAAACACCCTGAAAGCGGTGACCAAGCCTAAGAGTATACCGAGGCTTAAGAGCCCTATCCATAATCGACCTTTCATTTATACCCCTCCCTTCGTTCTATCGTAGGCAGCCGGGTTAAAGTTTCTTATGTAATAAACCTTGGGCTTGGTTCCGAGATGCTCTTTCAATCTGAAAGCACGGAACTTCCCGAGAAGGAATTTAATCTCATGGGTCCCATTCTCCAGATCCCCAAAAACTCTGGCGTTGGCGGGACATGCTTCAACACAGTAAGGGAGTTCTCCCCTCTTAACCCTGTGGTCGCAGAAGGTACACTTTTCCACAACACCCTTGGGCCTCGCCCCAGCGAGAGTCTCTGCTCTTGCAGGGTTGTAGTACGGTGTTGCCGTGCCGTTGTTCACCTTTCTAACGACCTCTTGGGGAGATGGGGTGCAGCCCTTAAGGACGGGTTCATCATCTCGCCAGAACTTGAAGGGTTTCTCCCAGTTAAAAGAGATTACCCCATAGGGGCAGTTATACATGCAGTAGCGGCAGCCGATGCATTTTTTAGTATCATGCATGGTAATCCCGTTGTCGAGCTTGTGCATGGCCTGTGTAGGGCAGCCCCTGACACATGGGGCGTCTTCACAGTGGTTACAAAGGGTCGGCATATAGTGGTATCTGACATTCGGGAATGTGCCTACAGTTTCAGTTATTTTGCTGGACCAGAAAATCCCCTCCGAGAGGTTATTTTCATTCTTGCAGGCTATGCTGCAGGCGCCGCAGCCGACGCAACTCTGAAGGTCTATGACCATGGCATATTTTGGCATTTGGTTCCCTCCTTAGACTTTCTCAACTTTAAGTCTGGTAACGGCGTAATATGCTGTACTTCCACTCAGACGTTCATATTGCGCCGGGATGAGATCATTGTTGTTACCACCTCGGGGCACCTTGCCGAACTCCTTGGATGCCAGCCTGCCATAGACCCAGTGTCCCTGGCCATAGCATTTGGCTATGGTGCCTGGTCTAACCCCTTCCCAGAGCTTGGCGGTGCACTCCAGTTTTCCGGTGGGAGATATGAGCCTGATCCTGTCTCCACTTTTTATTCCTATCTTTTTGGCATCTATAGGGTTGAATTTGGCAACGTCGTCCCACCTTTCATCTCCGGGATCAACGTCCTTGAATTCGTGATACCACATGCAGTTGGCAGATCTGCCTTCACGGTTCAGTCTGGACTTATAGTCCACATGAACGAAGGGATATTCGGCCTCATCTCCCAATACATATGGTTCTTCGTAGTGAGGTACGAAGGCCATTTCACCCCTGGCCTGGTAGAAGCAGACCTCCAAAACCTTATCAATGGTGGTTTCATGCTTGTCGGCATGCTTTTGCAAGGCCTCTTTCAGGGTTTCACTGTAAAACTCGAACTTCTTGGTCTTGGTTTTCTTCATTTTTCCCCACCGTTTACGGTACGGGTAGGGATCGGAATTCCAGACCCCGGTTTGTCTGAACTCTTCCCAGCCGTTGAACTTGTCTCCACCCTTATGCTTGGCCGGATCCCACAGCTTCTGAGTGGCATATTTCAGGGAGTAGAGGGCGAATTCCTTCTCATTGGTGGGGGCTTTCCCGGTCTCGGGGTCCTTGTACTCCTTGTAATGATCGAGCAGATTGGGGAAGCCCCTTTCAGCCAACTTCTCTGCAATCAGCCAGGGAATTTCGGTCTCGTCCGTTTTGTAATCCCACACCGGTTCAATCACCGGCTGGAGCAGGGTGACCTGCCGGTAGCCGTTACCAATGGACTTGACGTATCCCCATTTTTCGAACATGTGGTGGGTATTGGGAAGGACGATATCGGCAAACCAGGAGAATTCCGAGGCATTGGTGGTTATGTGGGCCAAAAAAGGAATCTTGGACAAGGCTCTCTCCCACCTTTCTGGCTGGGGCGCAGAGAAAGCGAAGTTGTTCATGTAAGCAATGGCGACTTTTATCTCGTTTGGATCCTCATTGAGGATACCGTCTGCCGCGTTATTGGTGATTACCCCTTTGCCGGATTTGCCAGCGTTGATACAAGGAAATTGGAGCCTACCCCGCTGGTCTATCTTTTCGTGTTTCTTTCCCTTTTTAGCGATTTCGTCCATGAAATCATCCGGCTTGGGAAACTTCGAGGTGTACTCCTTGTTGGACTTGAGAGTGCCGCCCACATTGTCTACGGCGCCAACAATCCCATTCAGGGCGTGGACCGCCATAGCAGTGTACCCTCCTCTGACCTGCATACAAGGACCGCCCCCGAGCCACGAAATGGAATGTGGGGCATCCATACCCATTTCTCGAGCATGTCTTGTTATCTGTTTTGCCGTTAATCCAGTTTTTTCTGCGGCCCACTCAGCCGTTCTGTCCTTGAGTTCCAGGTTCCACCACTTGACAATGCCGTGAGTATAGAGTTCCTCAAAATCTTCTTCGTTGACCTCTTGACCGGCCACAAATTTATTAACCCCATCTTTGAAATCCCCAACAAAAGGCTTGTACCAAAGGCCCTCCGTCAAAAGGACATGTGCAAAGGCAACGGCCAGAGCTCCGTCCTCTCCAGGCTTGATTGGGAACCATTCATCCGCTTTTGCCGCGGTGGCAGATAATCTAGGTTCAACCACAGCAATGTGCGCGCGGTCAATCGCTTTACCCCAAACGCTCGAATAGTAGGAGACCTGTCGGTTTGCAGCCAGTGGATCGGCACCCCAGACAGTGATGCATCTTGCATTTTCAACGTCATACTGCCGGTAACCCCAATATCCTTCCGTATAGAAAGGACCAAATTTTTCTGCTTCGGCACAGAGTGAACTGTGGGAGATGTTGTTTGGTGAGCCAATGATCTTGGTCATGCGATCATAGAGAATATCCCTCATATAGGAGTATCTTCCTCGCATGAGCATGTACTTGTGGGTTTCGTTGTTGTTCCTAAGCTCCATGATTTTGTCGGCAATGGTGTCCAAGGCTTCGTCCCAAGAGATGGGCACAAATCCCGGATCTTCGTTCCTGCCCTTTTTGGGATTGGTTCTCTTCATGGGCGTCTTAACTCGATCCGGATCATAGACCTGCTGCATAGCCAGATGCACTCTCGGGCAACTGGCTCCGCCATTGACCTTGGAGTTGGGATTTCCTCTCGCCTTTACAGCCCGACCGTCGATTACCAGCACTTGTTTTGAGCACCATGAAGTGCAACCCTGGCAGGTGGCTGCCCTCCATTCCCCCTGGGCACTAGCTGGGGCAGTGCTCGCCTCGGCGAGAGCCCTGAAAGTTGGTTTCAATGCAGCTCCTGTAGCTACAGCTGTGCCTGCGGCTGCCGAGGCTTTCATGAAAGTTCTTCTCGAGAGCTTCAGGTCGTCTAAGAAATCTTTCATCGTTGGTTTCATTTTTTTCTTCTCCTTTACCTCCATTTTGCCTCCATAAATTTTCACCCAAGTCATCCTTCTACTATGGCAAACCTCTGATTCTCATGTCTCCGGTGAATCTCTTGAATCCGCTTCATTTTCACAGATGCTTTTTAGCCAGTAGATCAATTCGTCGCCGTCTACCGGCTTGCTGAGATTTACGTAGATATGTTTACTCATGGCCTCCTGCAACTCGGGATGAAAGGGACGACTCGAGATCCCGATAATGCGCAAGGCGGGATTCATTTTTTTAATGTCCCTAAACAAACGGTTATCTACGGGTAAGGTGTCAAGATCGAACAATATTATCTGGCAACCGTTTTCGATTAAGGCTCCTTCCAGACTGCCAAGGGAATTGAGGGCAGTGGTTTTATAGTGCTCAGCTTCCAGCAGTTCGCAGAGTTGCAAGCATTGATTTTCATCTGAGTCTACTACCACAACTGGCTCATGCATTTAGATTCCTAATGATTTTAAAAGCTTAGTAAGACCAGGCGACCACGCTAGCCATTGCCGTTAACATATGGGCAAACTCTATGCCAACTCTAGGAATTTACCGGTAGAAGGGTTTGTCAGGTCAGGTAAGGCTGCCGGGAGGAGTCATAATAACTATTGGGAATATAATGATAATTGTTTCAATTCTGCGGAGAATTTAGGATGAAGAAATTGGGCTACCGCTATGACGCAAGGGATAGAGAAAGGAAGCTTTGGAAGGACCTTCATTGTCTTAATAGCCGACATCTTTTCTCAACTTCCAGTTTTATTGAATAAAAAAGATTTGTTAGCAGTGTATGGAATTCGGACACTAAATCTGCCCACCGGCATTCGTACACAGAATATATGAGATTTTTTTCTTTCCCAGCAGACCAGGAAAAAAATTTTTCGGGCAGCCTAATAATTTGCCTCCTGGGAAGGCAACATAAGTCCCTCTCAGTAGGGGGGGATATAGGAGTGATTTTGAAACGCACTAAGCTCCTTTCACCAGCTCCTCAGCCTTCTGGAAAGCCTTCTCCATATCTGGTAGGTGCGTGATATCAGGAACTACCTGTATGTAGCGAACTGTGCCTTCTCTGTCCACCAGGATGACCGATCGGGACAGCAGCATAAGATCATCAATCAAAAGTCCGGTTGATTTCCCGAAAGCTCCATCACCATGATCTGACAGATATTGAAGATCCGTGAGCTTTGCTTCTTTAGCAAACCGTTTCTGAGCAAAAGGTGTGTCGCGGCTAATGGTGATTCGTTTAATCTCTGGTGAGAGCTTGTCTCCCTCCTCACCCAAATAATGAGTTTGGGCGTCACAAACCGGTGTGTCCAAAGAAGGCACAATGCTCAGAAGGAGAACCGAACCTTTCATGGTAGATAGATCAACTTTTGCCATGGTATCGGCGTCCCTCAACTCCACAGACGGCAGGGACTCTCCTAAAGCGATCGGCGTACCGAGCAATTTGAAACTCGTGCCCTTAAGGGCCACAGAGCTTCCGGGTTCAACAGAGGCCTCTTCCACTGGGATGTCGGGTTGTGTGCCAGTGCAGCCCAACATCAGCAAAACAGCTATGAACGTTATACCCGAGAAAATTTTTTTATTAAGCATTTTCGCATCTCCTTGTTCTAAAATCGGATCCTCTAGCTAAACAAATGGCCATAACGATTAACGGTCGCCTGAGCGAGTAGTTAGGGAAATCAGATAAGTACTGCTGAAAGAAAAGTAAAGTGAGAGGGGAATCGTCAGTTATCTTCTAGAGAGGTGGTAATCAAAAAGACCGAACATATGCTGGCACAATAAGCATTCTCTTGCGGGCTGTTGAAGGATCAAGCGGTGTTAGAGATGGGCATCTTGCCATTGGAAAATCCAAGGCATGCATCGATTTCATCGAGCAGTCTCGGATAAATTAATTTGTCGGCCTTTTTTAGTGCGTAGGGCAGCTGCGTACTTACATGACCACCGTCTATGGCCATGCGCCGCAGACGAGCGATTAGTTCTCGTCCCTTAACTGTTTGAGTACAGGCCTGGCTGCAGCGGCCGCAACTGATGCAAAGCCAAATGGATGGGGAACTCAGCAGCTCCTCAGTAAGGCCCATGTTGACCATGCGGATTGTGGCCTGGGGATCAAAAATCGAGCGTTCATAAAATACCGGACAGCAGTTGGTGCATTCGCTGCAGGTCAAACACAGCGCTATATTGGAATCAGGCGTCGCCTGACGGAAATACACCGTGCGGTCGCCAACACTCTTAGGGGTTATCTTAGTTCGGGGTAGTTCCACAGGCGTATCAAGCCACTTGTACCACTGTTCTTCAGAAACAGAGTCCAGCCCCCCATTTAGGCAGCGGTCCGTGGCCTGCCAGCGGACTCGCTGGAAACGGCCGAAAAGTTTCTTGTAACTTTGCAGCATGTCCCATCGGACGATTTTACGCCGTAGAGCCTCTTCCCGAACGAACTGGATCACTTCAACGGGCTTTACCCGGTTCGGGCAGGCATCAAAACAACGGTAGCAAGTCAGGCAGTACCAAATTTCCGGTTCGACAATCAATTCATCCAAGAGGCCATAGTTGGCCAACCTCACAATTTTCCTTGGACTAAGCCGGTTGGTGGCAACGTTGACGGGGCATTCGTTGTCACAGCTACCGCAAGCCCAGCACAGGTTGCTTTCGGCGCCGGTATTCGTTTCGATGACCTTGCGGAGATCTCTGTTCGGTGTCAAGGTGGAATCCATACTGTTCACAGCAGGCCTGTCTAAATAGTCAAACATTTCACTGCTGGTAAAAAAAGCTTTTGAAAGTGCAGAAATATAACTGAAGGATTTCTAACGGGCAAGGGCCATCATAAGCAAAACCGATAGGACGAAAATTTTTGCTGGCTTCCAGGATCCCAGGTGGAGGGCTGGGATGCCGGTATCCTATGGATGTGGACTGAAGCTATCAATTAGCTCTCGGAAACCACTTCTGGGTTCCCAGACAGATCTTAACCAGCATGAGCATCACTGGCACTTCAATGAGAACACCCACCACCGTAGCGAGCGCTGCGCCGGAAGAAAGCCCGAAGAGCATGGTCGCAGTGGCTATAGCCACCTCAAAATGGTTGGACGCTCCGATCATAGCTGAAGGAGCCGCGTCTTCATAAGTGAGGTTCAGTGGTTTGGATAAACCATAACCCAGCCAAAAGATAAGGTTGGTCTGGATGAATAATGGAATGGCAATCCAGAGGATGGTGAGGGGATTGGAGATAATCACGTTTCCCTTGAAGGAAAAAAGCAGTACCAAGGTAATGAGGAGCGCCGTAATGGTTATCGGGGTCAAGACGTGAAGAAACTTTTCTTTGAACCATTGCTCACCTCGAGCGCGGATAATAAGTTTACGTGAGATGTACCCTGCCACCAGGGGAAGGGCAACATATATCCCAATGGATAGAACTAATGCTTGCCAGGGAATTGGCAGTCGGCCTACGCCCAGTAAGAATCCTCCCAATGGTCCATAGAGAAAAAGCATGGTCAGGGAGTTTATGGCGACCATGACCAGGGTATGGCCATCATTCCCCCGTGCCAGAAAGCCCCACACCAGGACCATGGCGGTACACGGGGCAATCCCCAGTAGAATGCAGCCGGCAAGATAGCTACGCCACAGAGGCACTTCAAGCATTTTTACGCCTTCCATGAATACCACTTTGCCGGCCCCGTGGGTTGCACCCACGGGAAGATTCAGCCCCAGAGGCATCTTCACATAGTCCATCGCTTCAGGTCCTATAAAGCCATAAAAGAGGGTGCCGAGGAAAAAGATAGAGATGGCATACATGGTGAAGGGCTTTATAGCCCAGTTCACAAACAGGGTAAGAGCCACCGGTCTAACATTTTTTCCGGCTCTGACGACCTCACCAAAGTCAATTTTCACCATGATGGGATACATCATGAAAAAGAGGCAAATCGCAATGGGAATGGAGACCACCGGGGCTTCGCCGACATAAATGGCCAAGCCATCAAGATACTTGGCAAATCCAGGGGCCACTTTTCCAAGGACAATTCCGGCGACAATGCAGAGAATGACCCATACTGAAAGGTATTTCTCAAAAAGACTCAGACCTTTGCGCGGCTCTTCAAGGGTAAGTTGATCAACTGTGGCTTCACTCATTTATCTTCCTCCCGGTCGTCGCTTTCATGCAAATGTTCTTTGGGCATCTGGTTCAGGAATGATTCAATCCCACTTTCGAACAACAGTTGCTGGTTGGCAGAAATTCCCGATTCTTCGCTAAATAAACGTTCAGGTAGCCCATCCACAAAGACTCTGATTTCGTCACGGATCCTCCGGTAGTGTGCCATGGCTTCTTCTTCATCCTTAGCCTTTTCCGCCAGCCTCGGGGGATCCTCAAAGCCCACATGCATAACCCTGGTTTTGGCAGGGAAGATGGGGCAGGTTTTATGGGCGTTGTCACAGAGGGTGATCACGTAATCGAACTCGATGTGTCTTATTTCATCAAGAGATTTGGAGCCCTGTTTCGAGATATCAACGCCAGTTTCTGCCATAGCCTTCACCGCCCTTGGATCTACCCCTTTGGGATTTACCCCGGCAGAGTGCGCTTCGACCAAATTCCTTTTCAGGTGTCTGGTCCATCCTTCGGCCATCTGACTTCGACATGAGTTTCCGGTACAGAGGAACAACACCGTAATCTTCTTTTGAGCTGGCATACCTCGTTCCTTCCCTCTGAGTCTGAAGGAGCGTTCTTGGAACGGCTTAATTCAACAACTGGATGGGCGAACAAAGTTACACGGGTTTTGCGTTTGTTTCCATTCTAAAAACCGACTAAGCAAAGTAGGATTATGAGCGAGACAATATAGATAGCTAAAACGCAATGTATGAATATAGATTTCTAAAAAGAGACTACCTCCTGCAAACTTCCTCCCGATCAATGGTTGGGAGTCTCTCGACCAACTCCTCGATCTCCGGATCATCTTGCAACCAATGTCTCAGACTACCCAATAAATTAGCGGCGTAAGCGCTATGTTCACCGTCGGCGAGAAGGTAGTTTACCCACAAACCGTCTTTCTTGCGGCCGACTAGCCCAGCGCTCTCGAGTACCTTCAAGTGCCTGGATACGGTGGGCTGAGCAAGCGCGAGGGCTTCTTTGATCTCACAGACGCACATCACCCGATGCTGAAGCATCTTGAGAATCTTCACCCGATTGGAGTCAGACAACGCCTTCATAACCCGGATAAAATCTTTCATTTTTGTCTCCAACTATATAGCCAAAAATAAATATAGTAGACTATCTAATTGGAGTCAACCATATTTGTGCTCAGTTCACCACTCGAGTTTGAGTTCCTATTAACGCATATGTATATAGCTCCGCAAGATAGCTACATGTCACCTTATTCTTGGAGACCGTGTCACAAATCGTCATCCCGGCCAAGTCCGCCGATGCGGACGTGAGCCGGGATCCAGAAATAGTCTGTTGATATTGAACTCTCACTGGATTCCGGATCTCATCCACCACCGGTGGATTCGTCCGGAATGACGGGGTCGGCGAACTGTTACATAGTTTCCAAGGGAAGGCGAGATTATTACGGAGTAAAGTTAATAGGGTTATAAGGATTTTATTAACAAGGTTCAATGGGTGGTGGGCTTGTTGATCTGGTATTTTTTGAGTTTGTCGTAGAGGGTGCTGCGGCTGATCCCCAACCTTTTGGCTGCTTGTTTCTTGTTCCAGCCGCACTCGTTGAGGACTTCCTCTAATAGTTTGATTTCGTTCTCCACAAGGGTGGATGCTTGAGATGCTTTCCTGGTACTACCGGCAGCAGAGTGAAACATGGCGGGTAAGTCCGAAGCTTCGATACGAGTTCCCTTGGCCAGGACGGTGGCATGTTCAACGGTGTTTTCCAGTTCACGCACATTTCCCGGCCAGGAATAGTCGAGAAGGAGCCGCATGGCCTCAGGACTGAAATCCTCGATCTGTTTTCCTTGCTCTGTTGCAAAACCGCTCAAGAAATGGCGCGCTAGCAGAGGAATGTCATTTCGTCTTTCGTCGAGAGGGGCTAGGAGGACAGGAATGACATTGAGACGATAATAGAGATCTTCACGGAAATTACCTTTCTTAACCTCCTGGAGAAGATCTTTGTTGGTCGCAGCAATGATGCGAACGTCCACATTCAAGGTCTTTTCTCCACCTAGACGCTCGAATTTCTGGGTCTGAAGCACCCGGAGCAACTTAATCTGGGCCGAAGGCGCAATTTCACCAATCTCATCCAGAAACACCGTACCGCCATGAGCCTGCTCGAAACGTCCCGATTTCTGGCGGATGGCTCCGGTGAAAGCACCCTTCTCATGGCCAAAAAGCTCGCTTTCAAGAAGCGTGGCAGGATAGGCTGAACAGTTGATAACCACGAAAGGCTTATTTTTGCGGGGACTCCGCCGGTGAATGGCCCGGGCTACTAACTCCTTTCCCGTACCGCTATCTCCCTGAATCAAAACGGTGGCGTCGGTGGGGGCGATATCCTCTATGAGTTTGTAAATCAATTGCATCTTCGGGTCTTTACCGACAATACCGCTAAATTCCGCTGTTTTTTCAACCCGACCCTGAAGTTCTCTCATTTCCTCTTCCTGCAATACCGCACGGTTGATGACCCCGGCTGCTTGGGTGAGCATCAGCCGAACCACGTCTATATCCTTGACATTACAGCTACAGTCTTCAGAACAGCCTATGACCAATGCGCCAAACAGCTCTTTTTCGTGAAGGATCGGAATGATTACCTGGCGAGCTGTGGTTTGAAAGAGGTCCGGCACCAGCGGAGGACTGAAAGCGCGTTTTTCCATAAGGGTGGTTTTCGTTATATCCGTCAGAAAAGTAGCAGCAGATTCGATGGATTCTCTTTCTCTCAAAACCTTTATTTCACTCTCCGAAGAGACAAACAGGAGATCGCGGTTGCTACTGAAGATGAGAAATACCATTTGACTGCATTTTAGTATGTTCTTGAAGGTGTTGATCAGCGAAGAGCTGATTTCATTGAGGGAACGAAGGGCGCCGACCTCCTGGACGATTCCACAAACGGTCCGGGTCTGGTGATGGGCGCGCTCCAGTTCCATGGTCTGTTCTTCAAGCTTGCCGGTATATTCCCGCAGCCGACCAACCATGTGGTTGAACGAGGCAGCCAATCTGCTCACTTCGTCATGGCCCTGCACTTTTACGCTGACATCCAATTCTCCCTGGTCAATTTTTTGGGTGGCTTCTGCTAACGCCGCCAAAGGTCCAGTTACTTTTCTGACAAGAAGGAGGGTAACCCCTAAAGCGAGAAAAAGAATTACCAGGGTGACAACACTCATCTGTAGCCACAACTTTGTCACTTGCTGTCGGTAAGGCTTTTCAGACAAACCGGCACGAAGGACACCTGCCTTACCGTCGAAAATTGGCCAGGCAACGTCCAGATATTTCTCACCTTCAGTTGAGGAAATCTCTTGCAGGTT
>CP070735.1:144628-151149 GCA_020347625.1 Deltaproteobacteria bacterium | reverse complement strand
GCTTGATTAGAAGAGTTCTAAGCAAACTGAGACAGCACCATAGTGGTCATACCGGACGAGACGAAGTCGAGATCCCGTATCCAAGAGTCCGAAGCCTTTCTGGATTCCGGATATCCACCTCCGGCGGATTCCGGAATGACGGGATTGGTAATCCTATGGCGGCAACTTAGACGGAAGAGGATGCATTGGCCAAACAGTTCTATGTTTACATACTCGCAAGCAAACGCAATGGGACTTTATACACCGGCGTGACTTCGAATCTAATCCAGCGGGTGTGGCAGCACAAGAATGATATGGTTAAAGGATTTACCCGCAAATATAACGTAAAAACACTCGTTTATTATGAAGTTCACGAGAGTGCCGAAACTGCAATCACAAGAGAAAAGAAAATCAAAAGGTGGCGAAGAGCGTGGAAGCTTGAATTGATAGAAGATAGCAATCCAGAATGGAAGGATTTATACGAGGAAATTCTCGAATGACACAGCTTGTCAAAGGAGCATCGTTTGTCATACCGGACGAGACCGCCTCTGGCGGGCGAGATCCGGTATCCAGAAGCCTAGAGCCTTTCTGGATTCCGCAATGACGGAATTTGCAGTGATGACAAAAATGTTTAGTATCTAGACTGTTTTGTCGTCACTTAGAAACATCAGCTTTGGAGCGGAGAAATGAAAACTTTCCTAAAGATGCTTATGAAAACAGCGTACCTAACCATTTTGGTCTTGGTCCTGCTCCTTAATCATGCTCCGACCACCGCCCAAGAAAAACCAGCTCTCACCCCCAAACAGATATTGGACAAGGTTGACGATCTCTTTCGAAGCAGCTCGAGCAAAGGGCTTGCGACCATGACTGTTACTACGGCTCACTGGAAGCGGTCATTATCCCTGGAGATGTGGAGCAAAGGTAAAAACAAATCGCTTGTTCGCATACTTGCCCCCAAAAAAGAAAAGGGTACAGCAACTTTACGTTCCGGAAACGACATCTGGAACTACCTGCCCAAAGTTAAAAGGGTAATTAAACTGCCCTCTTCCATGATGGCGGCATCCTGGATGGGCTCCCATTTCACCAACGATGATCTGGTAAAAGAGAGCCGCATGGCCGATGATTATACCTTCCAAATTACCTTCAGGGGTGAAAGGGAGGGTCAGGAAATTGTTGAAGTCACCTGCCATCCGAAGCCGGATGCAGCCGTAGTCTGGGGCAAAGTACTGGTTACAGCCCAAATCAAGGACTATTTACCTCTGAATGTCAAGTACTTCGACGAGGATCTCCGTCTGGCTCGAACCATGACCTTTTCTGATGTTGCCCAGTTGGGTGGTCGGAGAATACCCAGCTTGGTGAGCATGGTTCCCAAAGACAAACCTGAAGAGTCTACTGTAATTAGTTATAAAAAAATGGATTTCGACATCGATCTGGACAACGATTTCTTTTCTCTTAGGAATTTGCAGCGCTAAAAGGAACGGTCGTGAATACTCTACGATATGGCTGGCGCAACCTCTGGCGGAACTCCAGGCGCACCTGTATCACTCTGGCAGCAATAACCTTGAGCACTGCCATATTGATCGCCAGTTACGGACTCATGGACGGCCTCATGAGGCACGCCGTCTCCAATGCCACGAATTTGGTGGTGGGTGAGGTACAGGTCCATGCCCCGGGCTATCGAGCGGACCACTCAATCTACAAGGCATTGACCGAGCCCGACCTCATTTTCCAGGCTGCAAAACAGAAAAACGTCGCCGCCGCACCCCGTCGTTACGGGTACGGTCTCGTGGCCGTTGGAACCAAATCTGCCGGGGCAAGGTTTTGGGGTGTGGATCCAGCTTCGGAGCGGACCACCTTTGACCTGGCGCAACATCTGGACCAGGGTCGCTTTCTTCCGGAGACCCCACAGCGCGGTTTAGTACTGGGTCAGAAGCTGGCTCGGTCCCTTCAGGCTCAGATTGGCTCTGAGATAGTGGTTGTGGTTCAAGCTGCCGATGGTTCTCTAGGCAACGATCTCTACACAGTAATGGGTGTCTTGAAGGCCGCCGGAGACAGCATCGATCGAAACGCTGCCCTGATCCACGCCACCGACTTTGTAGAGCTATTCGTATCAGGCGAGCGGATTCATGAGGTAGCCCTCAATTCCAGAGGAATGGTGCCTCTCGACAAATTAACAGAACTGCTCTCCATTGGAGCCCCTGAAGAAGAGATAAACAGCTGGCGACAACTCATGCCCGAGGTTTCGGATATGGTCAATCTCTTTGATGCGTTTATTTGGATATTTGGCTTGATCTTTCTATTGGCTGCCGGGATGGGTGTGATGAACACTATGCTCATGGCAACTTATGAGCGCATCCGAGAATTTGGAATTCTCAAGGCTTTGGGAGCCACTCCCTGGCGCATCATCAGGGATGTTGCTGCTGAGGCTGTAGTGTTAGCTGCCCTGGGGACGGTTTTGGGAACAATCTTGGGCTTGGCAGGTTCGTACTATCTGCAAGAAGTCGGTCTTGATCTCAGCATCTTCGCCGGTACCTACTCGGTGGGTGGGGTGGCTTTTGACCCCATCTGGAGAGCGACCATCAGTGCCAAAATGGTCTATATTCCAGTGGTGCTCATGCTGATCATTGGCTTGTTCGCCTCTCTTTATCCAGCAGCACTGGCCGCCCGTTTGGACCCAGTGAAAGCGATACATAGACCATGAAAGGAAAGAAATGTCAGTCGTCCGTTGTCCGTTGTCCGTTGCAAAAAAGGATAGGCATGACGCTAGGAGCATTTGCAAAATAATAATCGTCATACCGGACGAGTCCGCCTCTGGCGGGCGAGATCCGGTATCCAGTAGCAATTCTTCTCCCTGGATTCCGGATAGTCGCTTCGCGCCTTCCGGAATGACAGAACAGGAGAATGTTTGATTATGATAGCCCGACTGGCTTGGCGAAGCATATGGCGTAACCGAAGGCGGACCCTGATCACCGTCCTGTCAATTGGCTTTGGTCTCACCTGTGCCATTTTTTTTATCGCTATCGGTGAGGGTGTTTATACCCAATTAATAGACCAAGTCGTTCGAATGCAGGCCGGTCACATTACCCTCGAAAACCCCAAGTACCGTGATGCCCCTGCTGTGGATCTTTGGATCAAGGCCCCAGAATCTCTACGCTCCCAAATTGAAAGTTTGCCCCAAGTCGAGCGGACGAAGCTGATTATTATGGGCCAAGGTATAGCCCGATCCGGCTCGGGCAACGTCAGCGCTACTTTGATGGGTATAGAACCCTCCGTAGAGCTGGAGACCTCACCTCTGGCTCGTCACATGGTAGACGGAAGATATTTAAATGACGATGATGGTCCGTGGGTGGTAATCGGCAGTGAACTTGCCCATCGGTTGAAGCTGGGAGTGGGCAAGAAAATGGTTATAACCACCAACGATGCAGCCGGCAATCTGGTGGACGAATTGTGCCGGGTAAGGGGAATCTTTGAGACAGGCTCGGTGGAAATTGACGGATATTTCATCCAGGCCCCCATAGAGTTTGCTAGACGCCTTTTCGGTCTACCTGATCAAGGAGTTTCTCAGCTGGGTGTGGTCCTACGAGTTCCCGAGGCTCAGGAGAGTGTCTTGAATGAGATTCAGCTGTTGGCGGCCGGGGAAGACATTGCCGTCCTTCCTTGGCAGACTGTAATACCGGAAATTGCTTCCTACATAAAGTTGGACAAAGGTTCCAACCTCATCTTTCAGGCAATCTTGGTCTTTTTGATTCTGTTCACCATCTTCAACACCATCCTTATGTCTGTGCTGGAACGGGAACGGGAGTTTGCGGTTTTGTTGGCCCTGGGCACAAAACCGGATCAACTCAGGCTCCAAATTCTCATGGAGTCGTTCTATTTGGGGCTCATAGGTTGCGCCCTAGGTCTGCTCCTTGGTGGCCTGGCGGCTTGGATAGTGCAAGTGTGGGGCATAGATCTGAGGTCCTTTCTGGAAGAGGGATTTACCATTTCGGGCTTTGCCGTAAGCACCAAGATGTATGCTCGGCTAACCCCTGGACTGCTCTTCGGCACCACAGGGCTTGTCCTTGTAGCCACAATGATCTTAAGTTTCATTCCCATGCGGCGCGCCACGCGCCTCTCTATAGTTGACCAGCTGCGTTAGGGGGAAATTCATGGCAAGCATTGTTCGGTTGCAAAACGTGACTAAAGACTACGGCCAGGGACAGGCTCTTACCCACGCCCTGCGTGGAGTTAACCTGGAGCTTGAAGCTGGAGAGTTTACCGCCATGGCCGGACCTTCCGGCTCGGGTAAGAGCACTCTGCTCAATATAATAGGGGGTCTGGACCGTCCCACCGCTGGCAAAGTGGAAGTTGACGGTCGAGAGCTCGAGAACCTTTCAAAAACAGAATTGGGGTTGTTGCGGCGAGATCGCCTCGGCTTCATTTTTCAGAGT
This sequence comes from Deltaproteobacteria bacterium, assembly GCA_020347625.1. GTDB lineage: Bacteria > Desulfobacterota > Syntrophobacteria > BM002 > BM002 > BM002. Next base: position 146,740 of record CP070735.1, on the reverse strand, counting down.
TACAATCTTATTCCGGTGCTTACCGCCATTGAAAACGCCGAGTATGTACTCATGTTGCAGGGAGTGGAAACTGTGGAACGGCGGGAACGAGTGCGGCAAGTGCTAAAGGAAGTTGGGTTGGAGGGGTTGGAGAATCGTTATCCCCGGCAATTGAGTGGCGGCCAGCAACAACGTGTCGCCATTGCCCGGGCCATCGTATCGGAGCCTGCTCTGGTTTTGGCAGACGAGCCCACCGCTAATGTTGACTCTGAAACCGGCAAGGCCTTGCTGGACCTTATGCGCGAGCTAAACGAAGAAAAGGGGGTGACTTTCTTTTTCTCCACCCACGAAGAGGCCGTGATGCGGCGAGCCCGGCGACTCTTGGAGCTCAGAGACGGCGTTATTTTCAATGATGAAACCAATAACAATGGTGACCGAACACATGGGTGAAAAACGCAAGGGAAATGCTAATACCTGATGTGGGATATGTGATATGAGATGTGTGATAAAAGAGGCAAAGGGGACTCTCCCACATCCCATATCTCACATCACACATCCCCTTCTGCTCAACCCTTTGCGTTGGCTGGTTGCAGCTTTAATTCTTACTGCCTTTGCTGTCAACCCTGGCACAACTTGGGCGCTTTTTGGTGACACCGAATCCGCCTTTGGGTTTGACGGCAGATTCAGCACCCTCCCAGCCCTGCAAGACAACTACGACTTCGATCCCTTTTTCGGAGATGACGACACCGATCTGTTTTGGCAATCCCTTTTACGTCTCATAGCTGCGGGCAGGCCTACCGAGCAATTGTCTTATGATGTTCAGGCAGTCCAGTCTTTCGACTACTCTTCCGCCGGGGTCGAGCCAGAGTCACCTATTTTCCGCTCCGGCTCAGCGGAAACCCGTTATCGGGCAGTGGACGCAAACTGGAATTGGCACGAGGGGGATAAGACTTCAGCTACCCTCTGGTTTGACCGGGCCAACGCCAAGTTGGCCCTGGCCAAAGCCGACATTACTATTGGCCGCCAGGCAATAACTTTTGGTAAAGCCTACTTTTGGAACCCTTTGGACGTATTTCTGGCATTTGATCCGAGGCAGTTCGATCGTGACTACAAGGCCGGGGTAGATGCTATACGCGCTGACGTTTCTTGGAGTCCTTTCAGCGGGGTGAATTTGGTAGCCGTTGCGGGTCGACAACTTGATGCCTCCGGAGAATTCGTCGACAACGGTAGTTTTGTGGCTGCTTCCTGGTATGGCTCTGCCTTACTGGCGCACGCGTTTACCACCTATGAAGGCTGGGACTTTGCTCTCCAGACTGGGAAAATTTACGGCGGCTATCAACTCGGTGGCGGTTTGGTGGGCGAAATTGGGCCAGTGGAAACACGCGTTGAGGCGGCTTACCTTTGGGCCCAAGATGATAGCGAGCCGCTGCCTGACCCTCAGAAGGGGGACCTCGTGGAGGACAACTTCACAGCCGTAGTGGGTCTGGGCCACCGGTTCGACAACACCCTTACCCTGCAATTTGAGTATTTTTACAATGGCGCTGGCGACCCAGATGATCTGAATGGTTCTTTTTTCCGCTTCGCCAGTGGCAATATACTGCAAATCAGCCGCAATCTAACCGGTTTCCTCGTCAGTTACGAGTTTCAACCCATCCTCATCGGCCAAGTGATCTGGCTGCACTCCTGGGACGACGCATCCAACAATATTCAGCCCATATTGACCTGGTCCGCAACGGACAACATTGACCTCCTCGTAGGGGCCAACCTTAATTTCGGTGAGCGCCCCGAGGGGACCTCTGTTCTGGATTTCCAGATCGAGAGCGAATACGGTACCTTCCCCAATTTATACTTCATGCAGTTTAAGTGGTATTTTTAGGGTCTGGTGGACGATGCCTATATTTTCCAATTTGAATAACGATACCAAAGCAAAAGGCCCTCCAGTTATGGAGAGCCTTTCAATAAATGAATAAGCACGAAACACACAGCGAAAAAAGAATTTGCCCTAAACCCTATGCTCTATGCTCTTTGCCCTATGCTTTACTATTTCTCCAGCGTCATCTGGATGTAGTGGCAGGGGCACTCTTTGGCACAGAGACCGCATCCCTTGCAGAAATCCAAGTCGAATTCGTACAG
>CP070735.1:141758-144528 GCA_020347625.1 Deltaproteobacteria bacterium | reverse complement strand
GACATACAAAAGACGTTTTGTGATGCGGTTTAAATCTTTTATCAGAAGTTCGTTTAGACGTTGCAGTCCCTTTGAGTTCTCCTTGACGTGCTGCAGACGGCTGATGACGTTCGAACCGTACTTACTTTGGCTGTTGAGATGAGAGATGGCTGCGATCTCATTGCCGTCGAGCAAACTGATAAGCTTACCCACCAAAGTACTTGTGCCTAGATCAAAGACCAATCCGTAGCGGCGGCCCCCCTCCTCCCTCGGCTGCCAGGCAAGCAGAGATTTTCCGTGAAGCACTGCAGCTCCGTGAGACTCTGTTTTTGCCAGCATGGTGGGCAGGGAGCGAAGGCAGTTGAGTGAAGCAGTCAAATCGTAATAATTAGGTCCCATTGCCAGTCTGATCCGCTCTAAATCAGCAAGTCCTCCACTTTGAGCGTCCTGGGGCAAGCTAACCAACTGCTTCTCCAGCAAAGGATCAAGATAGAAAAGTGGCCTCCGGCCCGTTTTAAGAATCTGATAATAGGTATCCTCGGTTTCAGGCTCGCCGACGTAAATGGTGAGCTCCTTCCTCATCTTGGTGCGGCACGCCAGCCGGACACCCACCTTAATCTCATCTGCGTCGAGCAGTTCTTGTGCCTCTGTGGAAGGTGGACCTATGGAAGAAAGGATCTTCACTTTACACTTGCCGCACTGCCCTAGGCCACCGCAATCCCCTTCTAATTCCATATCCGTCTTTTGGAGAGCCTCTAAGATTGTCTTTCCCCGACGCACCTTCAACCAGAGGTCATCGGGCAAGACTTTGAGCCAAACGTGCCTCCTTTTCTGTTTTCTTTCAGGGGGTAAGGCAAAGGAACGCCGTTTCTTTTTTTTCTTTTTGTTCTTTGGCTTTTTCATCTTTGCTGGTCCTACACTAGCTCCAGCGAGCTACACTCTCCAAGTGTGCAGCTTCAACGACTTAGAATAAGTCGTTGAGTATTTTTTTCAAGTGAGAATAATCCGCATCCCGAATCTCTAAAGATAATTGCAAGAATGTAGCCAATTCATTGACTTTGGGCAACAAATCAGGATCTGACGGCTGCCTCAGATATACGATTCTCTCGTAGTGTTCAAAAAACGATTTTCTCATTTCCTCGTCATGAAGTTCGAGTGGTTCCAGGCAGTATTCCCCGAAATTCAGGATGAGGTCTCTTTCCAGAAAATAGGTGCCGGGCATCTCGTTAATGATATTGTCGTACTGTTCACTGCCAAGAAGCATCTCAAAACAGTGAAGCCCTGGGACCTTAGTCACCCCTTGGTGTCTGCAGAAGTCATCGATGTCAGGAAAACAGGCCCCGTAAAGACAGAGGATGAGTTCGTTGCTTTGTTTGGCTGATGTGATTGTCTCTGACAGCCGCCTTCTTAAGTCTTGCGGCCTCAAGTGCAGGTTGGACGGGAGGTAACTAGAACGCAGGCGCGGGTATCTCTCTTCAACCCTCAGGTGTTCCAATGCAGGCCTGAACACCCCACATGCAATAAGTCTTGTCGATGGGCGCATCTATTTTCGTTTCGCCCCTCTTTAGCATTGTTTTCAAATAGTAATTTAATATTTGGTTTAGAGGTTTTGAATACCAGAGAACTTCTTTTTTATTTTAAGAATCAAATCCGTATCCAACAGACCCTCTTTTCCATCGTCCAGAATTTCATCGACCCGATCGTTGGCGCGGCTTAACATGCTGGGTCTGCCTCTCTCCTCCCATATATCGAAGTTACAGCGAACACTCAGATCAGGATAGAAAAATTCCTCCTTCATGTGTTCGATGGTGTGATCTTCCATAACATAATTTCCTCCCGGGCCGACTTTTTCAATCACATCGAAACCGAGAGTCCCTTCGTTCACGCTGATACCCGATAGGATCCTGTTGATCATTCCAATGATCTCATTATCTATCACGTACTGTTCGTAAGAAATTGAATTCCCTGAATCCAACATCCCGGCTGCCAAATGAATGAGATCCGCTCTATTCATGGCAACCATCAAGTTAGAAAAAGTTTTTTCACAGCCAGACTGAATGTCAGGCCTCTTGGCCTCTGTAACGCCACCCGATGCGTAAATGGGAAAATCATAAAGCTTCGCCAGTTGCACCGCGGCAGCATTCATTATGGCCATTTCAACGGAGCCCATGGTGTATTCCATATGCCGCATATCCATAGTGGTGGGAACGGCCCCATAGAGTACCTTCGCCCCGGGAGCGCATACCTGGGTGACAGCTACACCCGCCAACGCCTCCGCATGCATTTGGCATAAGGTACCTGCCAAGGTAGCCGGCGCGGTGGCACCAGAAATGGGTGCTGGCGCACAGGTAACGGGGATGCCGCTGGTGCCACAGATGTTGAGAATCTTCATTGTGTTAGCGTCAATGGTAAGGGGGCTTATGGGATTGCTGATAACCGAAACGAAGGGTTTTTCTCGAAGCTCTTCTTCTCCCCCTGCAATGAGTTGTGCAAGCTCCAACATTTGTTTAACACCCTCTGGATCATCACAGCCTCCCATGACGTGTTTGGAGGTAAAGTTGAGGGCGTGATAGAAATCGTTGAGATGGTAGTATTGAGGCTCCAAATCATGTGCCTGACACGCAATGATGTAGAGACTTATATTCTCCAGTTGATTCACCAGGGTGGCGGTGTGAGCCACATCCCTTAGCATGGTGAGCCGGTAACCGCCAGTGCCCATATCGAGGATACGAAATACTCTGCCTCCATTGGCGAAATGGACCATTCCCTCTCCGAGATGCACATCGTTTTT
>CP070735.1:135244-141658 GCA_020347625.1 Deltaproteobacteria bacterium | reverse complement strand
ATCCCGTTGCTCAGATTTCCATTGTGAGCGATCGCCAGCACACGGCCGCCGGTTTTTTCCTGGTAACCGTGCATCCACTTCCAGAGATCGCGCGGATTGTCACTACCCAGAGGCTTGAGGGTTGTATAAGGTTCCACCATTCCGGCCTTGGCGGCGCCGTCACGAAGAATCACCACCCGGTGCAAGTTGTTACCGCCAGTATTGGACGTCCACTCATAGCCGATGAACGATGTGAAACGTCCCGGCTCGTTGTATTTCTCGGCAGCATCAATCATCTGCTCCCAGGCGGCATAGTAAGCAAGACTGCCGGGAAGAGACATGAGCTTTTTGGGAAAGGTGCCCTGGGAAAAAGCGACGATAACTTCGGTGGCAACCTTGACGCCCTCCTGTCCACCTTTCTGGATCATCTCGTACCATCTCTTTCCGGTCGGATCGGCCAGGAATTCTGGATCGCCCGCATACAGACGCGGAAAAAATCCCATGTTATCTGAATGGTCGGCGACTACTAGAAAGTCGAGCGGCCGGTCGAGTCTCACCTTGAGACCTGTCGAAGAGGTGAGTTCTTCGCCTCGGGCAAAGCGGTACGCATCCTCCGGCAAAAGCCGCGCGCCGAACGCCCCGGCGTCCATCGACAACCCGGTGTGCAGGTGAGTGTCGCCCCAGAAGACCTGATTCGGGAAGTTGCGCCCTGCATAGGGTGAGTAATGTTTCTGCCCGGGAAATGCGCCTGCCGCTGCCGAGGTCGGGGCCGGCAACCCCACCGTATCCCCGGCTAATGCCGGGCACGCAAAGCCAAGAGTAAATATCGCGCACAGGATTGCTGTTGTCTTCAGCAGTCTCATTGTCAACCTCAGGTGAAATCGCATGGTTAATTTCCTTTCGTTAAAGTTTTGGAAAAAGATGTCCGTTTATTGATATGTCTAATTTTTATGTTGATCGGGTGATTTATTGAGAAAATCGCAGATTGGACTGATTCTGCGATTTCCTGTTGTTGATCAGAAGGGTGCAGTGACTGTCCCTTGACAAACTAATAACCTTCAAAAATACTGCAATTGGCATCCGACTCATTTTGGAACTGGAATTGGTAAATTCCCTGAATTGTAATTGTAATAACAGTCAAAGTCACCATTAATGCCTAAAATTTTCGCCTGTGCAGCCCAGGTCTGCGGCCATTAACCGCTTCCTAAAGATTGATCTCCATTCCGGTCGAGCCTGCGCTTTGTGTGATGTCCGACTAGACTGGTTGTATTCTCGAATTCTTTGTTTTAGACTTACTCCAATATTCCAATACCTTTGTTCTTCAGAATGACTTCACCACTAACACGGGAGCATCGGTTACGATGAAAAAGTCGCTTGGAAGTCTATTTCTAGTGTTAGCGTTCTGTGGAGCAATGGGATGTGGCACTACTAGGCTGACCTGGATAAGTGATCCAGAGGTGCAGCGGGTTAGTAACGAAATCTTTGCTGCAGAACTTAGGCCGGCCGGTATCACCTCTGGTGACACCCAGACTTTTAAATCATTTCTACTTTTCTTGAGAAACAAAATAGATAGAGAATTAGAGGTTATTTGGGACAAGACCTTATTCATCTACAATGGAGAGATGCAGGGTGGTTTCATGTTTGAGGGAATTAGCCACAAAGATAGGGATAAACCTAAGCCACCCGATATTTTGCCGCCCAACGGTACTTTCCGTAAGAGAATATGGCCCAACAGTTTGGTTTTTTTCTTCGTCCCAGAAAGAGCACGATTCCGCGAAGGATCTTGGATTCACAGAGAAATGAACCCCGGACAAAACGGGGTATATCTAACGGTTAAATCAGGTGACCAAGAAATAAGGGAGAGAATAACACTGAATATATCCGTCAAAGAGATGTAACAGAAACCTGAAATAATGTGATTAGCGGTTTATCTCTCAGGTGGGATCTCCCACTCCACGAATCTGACATCTTGCAGCGCAATCGGTCTGCTTGAGAGCCACATTACAGTTCGATAACCGTCGGTGATGTAAAGGTTGCCGGCAAGGTTAGTTCGAGGCTTTGATATGGTTGCCTCTCCAACTCCTTTGACGTAGCCGTATTTTAAGAGCATCTGGGAATACCACAGATCTTCGAGGAAGTAGCCCCTGGTGTCGTCCACATCTGGATCTATCTTATAGGTTACCCCTTTCTTTGATGTGGACCGTAAACCAACGTTGCGGCTTATTTGGCCGATCCATACGTTCTTACCCTGAAAGATCATGGGCGTCAGCCATAACCGTATTTGATTTCGCCCGCGGATCTTTTCCCGAGCTTTCTGGAAGGCGGCATCCTGGGGCCGGCCATAAACATAGAGGGGACTTACCGGCGTGTAGCGGTAGTCTCTCCCGGAAAAGGGAGATTTTTTCTGCTCTGTGGGTGATGTCTCGGATAAGGCTGCCGTTTCGTTCCAGCCGCTGCGCAGCAAGGCAAGGTGTAAGTCTTCGCCATTACCTATAAACACTAAATTGAGCGGGTCGCCCGGCTCTGTACCCTCCTCGTTGGTGGCGCAGCAGGGCAAACTCTCCAGGGCCTTCCGCAAGCCCTTCTCATCGTATTTGACAATCTCATCCTTGGAATAAAGACTTTCGAAGTCCACCACGCTGTGACTTACTGGAAGGCCCGGAACGGAAATGAAGAACGTGAAGGTTCTGATTTCGTGCTTTACTCCCATCACGTCGACGTTGAAGGCTTTGGTCCCTCTGGTCAAATTGGTAAAGACGAAACCCGACCGGACCCCACCCGGCGCATGCCACAATTCCATCTCTTGCTTTAGGAAGTACTGATCCATCTGACTCCTTGCGGCTTTTGAAAAACCGGAGCGAAACATATAGGGGACCTCGAGCGAAGAAAAATAGTCCGGATCGATACCATAAGCCAGAAACGCTACATATTCTTTGGAGGTGTTCTCTATTTCAATCCAGATCGGCTGGATACCTCTCTTGTACAAATCCAGGCCGAAGATCTCCTTGCATTCTTCCCCGCTCAGCACGGCCGCTGTCACCCGCACGCCACCCTCATATTGAGTCTGGGCACGCTCTTTGAAAGGAACCTCTTCCATCGGGCGTGGATGGTAGGCTCTTGTCGCGCAGCCATACACTGTCAGAATGCAAACAAGCCAAAGTGCCAGCCACTGAATCCGCATATGATCATCCCCCATTACTACACTTTATATGAAATTCATTCTGATACATTATCACTCTGTCAGCCTCGCACCGTCCTCCCAATTGACGTATTCAATTTCTTCAAAAGAAACGGGCTCACCAGACACCCACAGGACAACCCGGTAGCCGTCGGTAAAGTATGGGTCGCCGGTGAGATTTCCTCGGGGTTCGGCTAACGGCGCAGCGCCGACACCTTTCACGTAGGCAAGTTTTATCAGCCCCTGTGAGTACGCCAGATCCTGGACGAGATAGCTGCGGGTCTCATCCACGTGGGGATCGATCTTGTGAGTCACGATGGTCTTCGAGGTAAACCGGACCCCGATATCACGGCTTATCTGTCCGATAAAGACGGGCTTTCCTTCAAAAATCATGGGCGTCAAATAAAGACGCAGGTGGTTACGCTCGTGGATCGTCTCCCGAGCCTTCTGCAGAGCTATATCTTGCGAACGTCCAAAGACATAGAGAGGGCTCACGGGCGAGTAGCGGTATCGCCCGCCGAAAATAAAGGAGACTCCCGTCTTAATTGCGGAGGCACGGTAAATGGTCTCCGTCTCATCCCAGCCGGCGCGAAGAAAGGCGTAGTATACATCGTCTAAATCCCCAATGACAACAATGTTGAGGGGATCGCCATTCTCTGTACCGTCCTTTCCTGTCACGCAGCAGGGCAGATTTTCCAGGGCCTTTCTCAGACCTTCCTCATCGAGGGTGACAATTTCATCCTTCGGGTAGAGATTGTCCCAGTCTACCTGGCTGTGGTCGGTTTTGATACCCGGAACGGGTATGAAGAATGTGAAGGTTTTGGCTTTATGATCTTCGGTGAGCACCACAACGTTAAAAGCCTTGGTTCCTTCATCCAGATGGGTGAAGATAAAACCCGACATCACGCTGCCCGGGGCAACGTAGCTACCAATGCGTCGTTCATAGAAGTACCGGTTCATCTCTTTGTTGGTGGTTTCTGAATAGGAAAAATGGTTTGCCAGAGCAACCTCAAGCGGAGAAAAATATTCCCGGTCAACACTTGTGGGCAAAAACCATACGGGAACTTTACTTTTGTTCTCGATCTCCAGCCAAATGGGCTGGATATCTTGTTTGTAGAGTGAAAGGTCGAATACCTCTTTGCTCTCCTCCGCACTGAGTACGGCCGCCGTGACCCGAACATTACCCTCCTGCTGCGTCTGGGCTCTGTTTTTAAAGGGAACCTCATCCATGGGGCGGGGCTGGAATGAGGCACACCCAGAAATTACCAGAATGCAGATGACTAAAAGTCTAAGCCACAGTGTAGTCAAAGGACGAGTCATGTGATCACCCCCCAATTCTTCATTTTTTTCAGAACCCCAATGGGGTCAAAACACAGTCAGGTGTTATACGTTATTAGTTATTGGTGTTACAGAAGCGCCACCAAGAGTCATGTCTCGATACAGCTAGAGATACGAATAGCTGTCCCACATTTTTCCAGTGACGGACAACCAATTACTCTCAACTGGTCGTTGTTGCTTAGTTGAGCGGTGGTAAGCCTATGAAATAGATAAGATTGTTATAATCTTTATGGCTCTTTGAGGCAAGCTAAAGACCAAGAAAAGGATTGAGAATACGAAAAACCGCTATGTTATCAGTACGTTCCCAACTAGCTGTGATTCTTGCCTCGTCTTCTCCGCTTCAGTACCGAAGCGACAAGTACGTATGACAGCCAGGAGATTTCCCAAACAACTGGCCCGATAAAAGCACAGGGCAAGGTAATGATGGCGGTGATAGGCTCTGCCATAATGCGGTCCAGTAAGGCATTCGCATCCTGTTGGGTAAAGTCGGATGCTAATAAGCGGCGATTTTTCATCGCATAGTACCAGCCTGCAGCCGATGCGATACCTACCAACGCCGCTGCGCTGCTTTCGAAAGCCCTTGTCGCAGTGGATGCTCCCAAGACAACACCTAGCCGGATGGAGTAGAGAAATATCAGCAGGAAGAAGAGCTGCAAGATGGATATTGCCGTGTGAAGGCTGTCGGTTCGCTCCAAATTACCGAAGAGCGCGTTGTTTTGTAGCCAGTATATGATGGTGATCGCCAGACCAATAATGACCAAAGCAAATGTCAAAATATTGGAGGTCAGGAATGACCCTATATGATCCCAGTGCCAGTTTGCCTCTTCCGGTTTCGGAATTAGCACAAATATGCGCCATATCACTATGGCAAAGACAACATCTGTCAAAGTCTCAAGACGTGCCAGCTGGAGGATTACGCGCCTATTCTTGGCTGAATCCTCTTGCTTGTTTTCAGCTTTCATAACCTCTCGGTCAAACCTCTCTTGCTGAGATGGTGAGACGGTGATCAGGGTGGTGTCATAGCCAGGAACTGAATTGCCCTGATAGCGATTTAGATTGGCATAAGATACAGCTTCTGTCAACGCTGGCTGTCACAACTAATTGACATTCCAGCAAATGGAGAGTTGTCGACATCTTTGCCGTGGTGGCGGGAAGCAGGTGGTATTTCTCGGCAATTGTGGGATGTATAAAGCAGAGCTGATGCTCTGGCGACTTACTCCAAGAGTTCTTTGCAATGCTGATAGCACTGGTCGAGTTTTTGGTTGCAGTCGGAGACGCACGCGAGCTGTGCTTCCTTGGACTCCTGGCAACCTGATTCGCACTTATTGTGTATTTGCTGACATTTAGTCGCGCAGTTTTTACCCCCGGTGGTTGAAAACTCCGGCGTTTCAGGAAGAGGATAATCAGGCCCGTGGGCACAGCCGGTTGCAACAAGGACAAAGAGTATTAGCAGGTATTGTTTCATCGCTATCTTCCTATGTTATGGTTTTTTTTCAGCCCTCTGGTTATTTTTCAACCTGTAATGTTTCGCGATCACACTGTAGAGATATTGACGGTCACTCGCGGAGACATTTGTAAACCGCACACCGACTCCGAAGCATGAGTCACCCGCGTCAGTCTCGAGTACCGTAGACCAGGTCACCCTGGCAGCGATACTCATGGTCTTCTGGTCGGGAGCTTCGATAACCATGAAAAAATTTCCGTCTAAAGGCGGCACTTCTTTGCAGCAGACGAACGCACCATAGGGACTGACGTTCTCTATTTCTCCCTTGAGCTTGGTTTGAGCGTTTAGCATGGTGACGGGCCATTTGATTTCGGCCCTGGAATGCTGACGCTTTTCTTGTTTGACCATTTGAGACCCCCCCATGATAATGATTCAACTCGCTGGGTCACGAGTGCAGGAAATGTGCCACAGCCCT
>CP070735.1:130683-135144 GCA_020347625.1 Deltaproteobacteria bacterium | reverse complement strand
TCGACCATCTCCTGTCGGATCTTGGGATCTGCAAGAATTTGTTTTGTCTTTTCAATTGCGTCTCCCGTCACGTAACCATCCAGTTCGATTACAGAGAATCCTTTGGGCTTTATATCTTTTGTGTAAATAGAGTAAGTATTTACTACGATTGGTTTACTGAAATAGATAGCTTCCAAGAATGCATTTCCGAAACCCTCAAAGGTGGAAGGGTACGTCACCAGGTCTGCATAGGGATAGACATCCTCCAGGGTGTAAATCTTTCGTCCATCGCCAGTGCGTCCTCTTTTTTCATTGATAATATCTGAGGCAAAAATCAGATCTACCTTCAGGAAATCTGCATATTCCTTGAGCCTCTCCTGGTAATCAAAGCCTTCGTCACCCGCATCGTGAGAAATAACGAGCTTGGCTTTCATCCCCAATCTACAAACCAATTCTATAGCATGCTCTATCCCCTTCCGCTTTACAACCCGGGTTGGCTGTAAGACGAAAAGCTCATCACCTTCAACGCCCAGGGCCTGCCTCACATCAGAAGTGTAATCATCAGGGGGTGGCGGCGGATTTTCGAAATCCATGATATTGGGAACGATTCGTCCCGAAATGCCGGTCCTAAGGCTCAGTTGTTCATTGGCATAAGAGTTAATGACCGTGTGATTGAGCGTGGGCAAGTTGGGCGGAAATGCCATATTCAAGTAATCGGAAACGGCGTTTATGCTGAACCTGTCACGCTCCCAGTAAAAGTCGTGGTGGTGGGCTGTGGCTGGCATTCCCGTTTCCGCTATAACCTCGGTGATGGCAAGGCCCAGAGGAATATTCATCGGGATGGTGAGAGAATTTTCCGGCATCAACAGATCTATCTTGAATCCCTCTATAAAAGAATAGAGATCATCCTTGAGTTTATCTTTCACCTCTTGAATCTTCTGGGTCAGCGAACGAGAACGGGTGGTGACACCGAAGCAAGCTCGCTGAATTTCTTGAATCTCGGGATGGTTGAAGTGGGCTTCCTCAGCAAGATATGATCGCTTCGGGGGACGGTCCAACTCCCCAGCGAAGAAATAACAGGTGAGTTTTCGCTCTTCCATAACCTGGACCCACTTTTCGGACTCGAGTGAAACGCCGTCTGTTCCGGCCAAACGGGTGGCCACAATGCCAATTCTCTTTACCCTGCTCCTACCCCACATGCCAAACTCCATGTTGACCTCCTCAAACGGTTGCTAACGGACCCTATGTGGTCACTATGGTCTGTAATCGGTAATTTCCTATTTCCGGCTCAGATCAATTATCTCAATACCGTGATTTGCTTCGGGGTGCTTGGGCGATGGTCCCGTAGACAACACCACTAAGTTACCAGCCACTTTGTGTGACTTCAGCCATTCTCGCGCGAATTCGTTCCAGTCCTCTGGTGGATCAGGCTCATACACCGGGTACATGCCGTATGAGAATATGAGCTGTTGGCAGATTCTCTCCTCAGAGCTTACCGCGGTTATCCAGACCGGCAGCCTGAACCGGGTAATGCTTCTTGCTGTTCCACCGCTCAGGCTCGGCACCAGAACCATGGCCGGTGAAACACGCTCCACAATAGTCTCAACGCTCATAGTGAGAAGATCCCTCATACTGATATCCCGCTTTCGGTCATATTCTCTCAGGATCTCTCTTGCTCTAAGGCTTGGGCGGTAAGGCTCGATTTCCGCGGCGATTCTGGCCAGCATGGCAACAGCATCCACTGGATACTTGCCCATGGCCGATTCTTCCGAGAGCATCACGCAGTCCGTGCCATCCAGGATAGCATTGGCAACATCAGTGGACTCCGCCCGGGTGGGTCTACGATTCCCTGTCATGGATTCCAACATCTGCGTCGCGGTAATCACCGGTTTGCCCAGCAAGTTCGCATGACGTATGATATCTTTCTGAGCAACAGCGATCCGCTCGATGGGTATTTCCACCCCCAGATCCCCTCGCGCCACCATAATGCCGTCTGCGGCCTTAAGGATAGCGTCCAGTTGATCGCGCGCCCTCGAGCGTTCCAGTTTGGCAATGATAAAAGGATTATGGCCTAATGCTGAGGCAGCGTCGCGGACGGCGTTGACATCAGCCGCAGACTCAACAAAGGATTGGCTTACCGCATCTACACCTTGCTCCATGGCGAACTTGAGACATTCGTGATCGCGATTGGTGAAGGCACTGATGCCCAAATCTATGTCGGGCAAGTTGAGCCCTTTGCGGGAACGCAGTTCACCTCCCACCAAGACCTGGCACTGGACGTCGTTTCCCTTTACCCTCAGAACCTCGAGCTGGATCAGACCATCGTTGAGAAACAGAGTGTCCCCAGGGTTAACTGCTTGGGGTAACCCGGGGAAACTCATGGAGACTCGTTTATTGTCTCCCACGATCTCTTCAGTTGTTAGGGTGAAAGAATCTCCGGGGTCCAACTCGATAGGCTCTTCTGTCAATTGCCCGATACGCATTTTGGGACCCGGCAGGTCGGCCATAATAGCCACGCGTCGCCCTGCCGCTTTGGAGGCGGCACGGATATTCTCTATGTTTTTCTTGTGACTCTCGAATTCGCCGTGAGAGAAATTGAGGCGCGCCACATTCATGCCCGCGTGAATCATTCGCTCCAGTATTTCTGGTGACTCAGAGGCCGGCCCGATGGTACAAACGATCTTGGTCTTGTTGCGAGGAAGTGCCATCAATCAATTTCTCCCAAAGGTGAAAGTTTCAAAGCGCATACCATTCACATCTAGAAGTGTGACCCTGATTCTCAGAGAAGGATTCTTAGATTGTTGGCTTCGAGTCTTAACCTAAATCCGAAATCCGAAATCACAACCCTTATCCCATATCCCTCGGCTGTCCGGTACTGGAAAGCACGGCGGTCCACAGCTTATCTCTGGGATCGATTTGCTTGCGCTCAGAGACCGCCGCTGAAACCGGCACGTGGGTGAATTCATCCCGCCAGTAGCCCACAACCATATTGGTTCTGCCTGCCATCGCCGCGTGAACCGCATTGTGGCCCAGCATGAGACAGAAGGCTGAGTCTGGTGGACTTGCTGGCATACTCCGAATGGTGTAGCTGGGATCAATGTACTTGAGCTCAACATCAATTCCCGCCTTTTTAAAGTAAGCCTTGATCTCGTCTTTGAGAAAAACACCGATGTCACCTAAACGGATGTTGCCCGAGGCATCCCGCTCGCCCGTAGTCCCCATCAGGTCCTGACCAGCTCCTTCAGCTGCCACCACAACGGCATGGTGTCTAGACTCCAACCTCTTTCTCAGGGCTCCGAGAAAACCCTCCATGCTGAAGCCCACCTCGGGCACCAGACAGAAATTGACGTCACTGTTTGCCAGGGTGGCAAAAGCGGCAATAAATCCTGAATGGCGGCCCATCAACTTTACCAAACCGATACCATTTCTTGCCCCCTGAGCTTCTGAATGCGCTGAATAGATGGTTGTGGTCGCCTCTGATACAGCGGTCAAAAACCCAAAGGAGCGCTGTAGATAGGAAATATCGTTGTCGATGGTTTTGGGAATACCGATAACACCGATCTTCAGATTGCGTTTTTCAATCTCCTCGGAGATGGCTTGTGCACCGCGTAAGGTCCCGTCTCCTCCGATAGTGAACAAAATATTCACGTTCATGCGCTCCAGGGTGTCCACCATCTCGGAAATATCCTGAGGCCCGCGGGAGGTCCCAAGTATTGTGCCTCCCTGTTGATGGATGGCCTGAACCTTATCGGGGGTCAGTTCCACGGGGGGGTGGCCGTATTTGTAGGAAAGCCCTTCAAAGCCATAGCGGAAGCCAAATACTGTTTTTACCCCATAGTGGTGAAAAAGGCTCAAAACAACCGCCCGAATGACGTCGTTAAAACCGGGACAGAGGCCCCCGCACGTCACGATGCCACATTTGACTTTCGAGGAATCGAAATAAATCTTCTCTCTGGGGCCAGCCATCTCGAAACAGGGAGGGCCCTCATCCTCTTTCAGGATGGCTTCGATTGCGCCGCAATCCGAGTGATACAGCACCCGTTTATCATCATTTACAAACTGTACATGAGACAGTGGGGATGGGATGCGGCACTCACCCAATCTCGACACCGTCAGGTCCAGACTCTCTTCTGCCATTGAGGCCTCCTACTAAGCTGATCAACTCATTTCTTAATCTACAAGCAGGGCGGCTCAAGAAGGCCCTGCTCCAAGAATCTCTGCGGACACATCGTCGGCAAATTGCTTAAAGTTTTCTGAGAACATGCCGGCCAGTTTTTTTGCCTGTCCGTCGTATGCCTCAGGGTCCTTCCATGTTTTACGGGGCTGCAGAACTTCAGGAGGCACATCAGGGCAGGTCTCGGGCACCTCGAGGCCAAAGAAGGGATCTTTGGTCGTGGCCACTTTGTCCAAAGTTCCTGTCAATACCGCGCGAACCATGGCGCGGGTGTAAGCCAACTTGACACGCTGCCCTGTACCATAGGG
>CP070735.1:123129-130583 GCA_020347625.1 Deltaproteobacteria bacterium | reverse complement strand
ATTATCGTACTTATCTTTCGAGTCCTGATGGCATACGACTTGCTTATCTATGGGGGTAACGAGGTGAGCACAAATACCGTTTGTACCCGTTACGCTGGGAAAGCTGAATCTAACACCTAGACAAAGAACCAGAAAGATATCGGTTCATAATTAAAAAGAGAGATTCGAGCGTCAGCCGCAATGGTAACAGCGGGCAGCATGAAGTGGAACAGCAAAAATTGTTGACGCCAATGCGATTTCACCTCGTCACGAGAGCCACAGGGAAAAAATCCTGTGGCTCTTTTTTTGTTGGAATTCTTTGTGAGTTTGTTTCAGAATTCAGCAGCCAGTGGCCTAGCATAGAGCATAGGGCATAGAGCATAGAGTAGATCGCAGAATCAGGATTGAGGATTTGGGATATGAGCTGTGCGATGTGAGATGTGGGATTGTTTTTTCCTGCGAGCTGATAGCTGCAATCTGCCAGCTGAATTGTCGCCGCGTCTCCGTGTCACCGCGTCATTTCTTTGGTGCCCAGTGCCTAGTCCCTAGTGCCTACTGCCCACTGCAAGCAGCAATCCTTGGAGCGCCGACTTGCCTCGCCGTAGTTTTAACGAAGGCGGAAGCCTTTAGGCAAAGGCGGCTGTCTTCTATCTCCTGCTTACTGTCTACTGACTCCTTACTCTATGCTCTATGCCCTATGCTCTATGCCTTATCAAATCCGCAATCCGAAATCCGCAATTCCCTCCCTATGCTCCATGCTCCCCAACCCGCAATCCGAAATTATCTGGTTTTCATTCTTCAACCAGTAAACGCCGCAGCACCTTACCCACAAACGACTTGGGCAGTTCCTCGCGGAACTCGATGTCCCAGGGTACGGCGTATTCTTCGAGGCGTTTTCGGCAAAGGACCAATAACTCTTCCTTGGTGATATTTGTACCAGGACGTGGCACCACAAATGCTTTGACTTTTTGCCCACTCGTTCTCCTCGGAACACCAACAACGGCAACTTCCATGACCTTGCTGTTTTCGTAGAGTACCTCTTCTACGTCGCGCGGATACACGCTGTAATCGCCTGCCAGAATCGTATCTCGTTTTCTACTGATGATTTTGGTAAAACCGTCAGTATCCATCACGGCCACGTCGCCGGTGTAGAGCCAGTCACCCTGCAGAACTGACTCGGTATCTTCCTCGTCGGTGGGGTTCCAGTAACCCAACATCACTTGAGGTCCTTTGACCACCAGTTCACCGATTTGTCCAGCAGGAAGATCCTCCCTGGTCACCAGGTCCACGATCTTTGCGTCCGTGTTGGGGATGGGAATGCCTATGGAGCCGACCCGGCGTACCCCCTCGAGGGGATTGACGTGTGTTGCTGGGGATGCTTCTGTCAAGCCGTAGCCTTCGACCAACCGGCCCTTGGTGATTTTCTCAAAGGCCTCCTGCACTTCCACAGGAAGAGGGGCCGCACCGCTGATGCATCCCTTTATGGAGGACAATCCATAACTGTGAACATTCGGTGTTTGATTGATGGCCATGTAGATGGAAGGGACCCCGGGAAAGATCGTGGGCTTATATTGCTTGATGTGTTGCAGCACTTGCTCCATTTCAAAAACAGGCAGCAACAGCATGGTCGCGCCCATGGCAATGGGGATATTCATCGCGGAGGTCATCCCATAGCTATGCGTAAAAGGGATAACCGAGAGAAAGGTCTCCTGGCCGTAATGTGTATCGGGAAACCAGTGGCGGGTCTGGAGCGCGTTGGCTACCAGATTGGCATGGCTTAGGCAGACCCCTTTGGGTTCGGCAGTGGTTCCTGTTGTATAGAGAATAGCGGCCAGCTCTTCGCTGGAGATCTCGACTTCCGGCGGAGTCCGGGGGGCATCCATCATCAATTGGCTCATGAGATGACCGCCATAATCCCTGTCGGCTACCTCCTGTTCACCCAGTCCTGCTGCTTTCCAGCGGTCCATTAGTTTTCGATACACACTGGTGGAGAGAGCGCTGCGTATGTCGGCGAAAACGACGGTGAGCGGGATCTCCTCTCGTACTTTCCTCGCTAATTCGCCAAACTCCCTCAGGGTCACCAAAACCCTGGCGCGGGTCTCCTTGATTTGCCCAATGATGCCCGGACCGTCGGCATCGGGGTTGGGCAGCACCACCACACCGCCCACCTTGAGCGTGGCGTAGAAGGCGACAATCATCTGCGGCATGTTGGGCAACACTACCATAACTCGACTTCTTGGCTGGACACCCAGGCCGTGCAGGGCATGGGCGAACTGGTTAACTTGCCATTCGAGTTGCTGGTAAGTCAGTTCTGTGCCGTAAAACATGGTCGCTGTTCTCTTTGGTACGTTGTCCGCCGCAGCTTCCAGAAATCTGTAAAGCGGCTGGCGCGGAATGGGAATGGTGTGAGGCGTGTATTTACTATAACTCGCGAGCCAGGGGCGATCATCCTCAAGCTTCCGTTGAACGGTTTGCTCGCGCCAGGAGATACGCCGCCCCTCCTCAGTGCCGGAAACGAAGCGATCGATGGCACGGTTGACCGCTTGGGACCGCTCGAGCTGGACCTTGTGCTTGGACACACCAACGTCGATGACTTCCGCCCCCGGCATCATTTTACTCACGTCATCGAAAACATGTCGGGGAAAGTAGCGATCACGTTCACCCGTAATGATGAGGGTGTCGGTGCGGATATTTTCCAAGAGCGGCCAGCCCTGCCACTTACGCATGTTGTTTAGCATCATACGCTTCATTACGTGGATCTCGGCGTTCCAGCGCGGGCGGTACTTCCACCAAGGTCGAAAAGCCGCCGCCGGGACACGGGAGAGGATAGAGGCCCCACGAGGGAGAGGGTACTCGCCGGCAGTGGAAATAAGCACCAGCTTTTCCAAACGTTCCGCGTGGGCATGGGCGTATTCAATGCAGATGGAGCCGCCGAAGGAATGACCGATCAGAACGAATTCCCTTGGCAGTTTCAGCGCTTCAGCGATGGTATGGATGTCGTCGATAAGCTCCGACATGGTGTACCCGGTGAAAGGGGCGTCGCTCTGGCCGTGGCCGCGCAGGTCTGGTGCAATAACGCGATATTCCCGGGCAAAGTGGTTGATCTGGTATTCCCAGGTCTCGGCGCAGCCGGCGTAGCCGTGCACGAACATAATCGTCTTCTCGGCCCCCTCCGGCCAGAGATCAATGACGCTCAGCTTCATCCCGGACAATCCCCGGATGGGCACGCCAACCCGGTAGAGGCTGAAATCCAGTTGAATGTCCCTTCGCTTCAGTCCTCGCAGTTTTCTTTTCATGGTAACTCCTCCTACAGCCCTGCTCGTCCGTTCGGTAGGAGTTGTAAGAGCTTCAGCCGCTTTGCTCTAATTTGGTGATGGGCAATTTCCCAGCACAGATAATTACGCTTCGAGTTTCAACGAATGAGAAAGAAGTATCAGCCCCAAAACAGTCAGTTGTAGGAAAAGCCATGGATCGAGTGGGATCGTGATCAGGCAGAAGTGATTTTGATAACCACTCTATCATGAAAACCGCTCTTTTTGGAGGTAAAGTGCCAATCTCGACACGCCGCCACCATCTCCCTCATGCATTTTTCTGGTTCTCTATTCAGTTAATCACCACGCTTTTTGGCCCTCTCTTATGGGCATCATTTTTGCAGAAGACTAGTAGGATGAGAGATTAATATCCAGAAACCTCTGTGGGGATATACAGATGAAAAGAATACTGCTGATAATGACATGTGTATTGATCACGGGATGTGCCACGCGTGATTTTGTGCCATCCGGGTACTCTTTGAATACCTATTCCGGGGCTTCATTTACAGTCAGAGATAGGGTATGGGTGCATAACGCAACTCCAAGCAGAGTAGAAAAAATCGGTACCAATCTGCATTCCGATCTCAAGGATTGGGGACAGCAACTGGCATACGGGCTCAAGAGTAATCTTAAAACCAGAGGTGCAAGGATTGACCGTAATGCGAGGAAGAGGATCAGTGTTCAGGTAACTCATGCTGAGGTAAAAAATAAGATACTCAAGTACACCGCCTACATGGAGTGCGTAATTTGGTTAGGAAGCGGCTACTCCAAAAAAATTACCGCCTACCACAGCGCACAAGTTGATGAAGATGCTTGTTCCGGTCTTATGCCTGTTGTCATAGAGAAAATAATGTCGACCCCTTCGGTTGTGAAATACTTCAGGGCAGCATAATACAGAGAGTGACAAGGCATAGGGGGTCTTCGCCCCCTTTTTTAAATGGATTTTTCACTCCTTGTATACCCACGGGCAAAACAGATCCTGATCCACCTCCCTTTCAGTTTCCGGACAAGAACCTGCCTTAACCACTCAGGGCCTGCTCAAAGTCCGCCAGGATGTCCTTGGTAGCCTCGAGGCCCACAGAAAGCCTGATCAAGCTTTCAGAGATTCCCACCTCCTTGCACTCCTCTGGACTGAGACAGGCGTGGGAAGTTGTGACCGGCCGGGTTATGAGAGACTCGACCCCACCGAGGCTTGGGGCGCATATGGGTAGGGTGGTATTCTGGATAAAACGCTGGGCCAGCGCCACATCTCCTTTCAACTCAAAACTCAACATGCCGCCAAAGCCGTCGAAGAGCTCTTTGGCACGGTGGTGTTGCGGATGGCTAGCAAGGCCGGGATAGTGGACCGTTTCCACCTCTGACCGGCTTTCGAGAAACTGTGCGATCTGCAGCGCACTTGAATTCTGATGTCTCACCCTGACCCCAAGGGTCTTCATACCGCGATGCAGGAGAAAACAGGCGTGGGGATCGAGGGTGCCCCCAAGATGGTTGAGCTTGTGGGTGATTTTTGTGATGAGCTCATTCCCGCCGATCACCGCGCCCGCCACGATGTCGGAGTGGCCGTTCAGGTATTTTGAACAACTGTGAAGTGATAGATCGAAACCGAGTTCCAGGGGCCGGAAATTAATGGGGCTGGTAAAGGTGTTGTCGATGATCGAACAAAGTTGCTGCTCCCGGGCAAAATTCACTACGGCCTTCAAGTCCACGACCTGCATGAGAGGATTTGTGATGCTCTCAACATATATAGCTTTCGTGTTTGGGCGCACCAGCCGTCTCCAGTGATCCGGATCGTCACCACAAATGAAGTCATGTGAGATTCCGTATGCCGGGAGATCTTTGGTGATGAGGTCGTGGGTCCCACCATAAAGGCAGTCTTGCGCCAGAAAATGGTCTCCAGAGGAGAGTAGAGTGAGCAGCGTTGTCGATATGGCCGCCATCCCACTACCACTCACCACTGATGCTTCACCGTTTTCTAATGCCGCCAATTTCTCATGGAGAGCAACGTGGTTGGGCGTGTTGTTCAGACGAATGTACCGCAAGTCATGGTAGCTTTCCTGGCCGGCGTATTCGAAGGTTGATGATTGAAAAATGGGAATGCTGACCGCTCCCAGGATGAGGGGATCAGGTTCACCGGCGTGAATGAGCTTCGTGTCAATTTCCCTTTTGATCTTTTCCATTGCTCGCTCCCTTTTGATCATAGTAATTGAGTTATCCTCAAGTATCACAATCGGGTTATCAAGTGCATTCGCCAATTGGCTCACTCGGAGTGCATCTGAATCTACACCTTGTCTACTCTACCAAATTAGATTGTCAACCAAAAGGAATTGATCGATCAAGTCAAGAAACCCGATCCCCCACTCGAGACATTAAAGGCATTTTTTCAGTGATCTGATGGGAGCGCATTGGCTTGTCACCATCTCCACTAAACAACTTCCACGGTCTATAGAACCGGCCCATCAAGACCCAACCCCTTGGCTCTTTTCTTGCAGGATTTTTCAAAGCAGGACAGAAGATCATCACTGGAATAATTTAGGAGAATTCTGACTCTTAACTCGTTAGCCATATTCTTATGGGAGGCAGAAAATGATCTTGAAAAAAATCTTACTCAGGTCTCTTGTTATTGCGGCAACAACCATCGCACTCGCTGGCGGCAGCTCTTTTGCAGATGACGCGGTGAATCCGGAACTCTACGGTTCCTGGGATCTGCTGGAAATTGAGAGTCAGGGTATGACGGCCCAGTTAACTCTCATAATCGACGAGGGCCGGGTGGCTGCCGGGAGTAAGTGTTCTTTTAGGGAGTTTAGCGTGTCTGTCCAGACCCACTCTGCCGCCCAGATAACAGGCAGTGAGATCCGAGTTCTCGAACCGTCCAGGGCGATGAAAGAATACAGCCCCGGTTTTCTTGAATGCACCGCTTCACTTCAGGAAGGAAACATGCAATACGAATTGCGTGACGGTCAGCTCGTTCTCTATATGGTGCAAGAAGAGGAGACGTATGTGCTTTCCAGATCAGGGGGCCCATTCAAAGCAGCTGAACATTATAAGAAGTCGAGAGCCCCACAGCTTGCGCTAAACCACACCAACCGGGGCACCACTTTTTTAAGAAAGGGCCAGTACGACGCGGCAATTGGAGAGTACAACAAAGCTCTCGAGATGAACCCGAGCAGTGCATTGGCTTACTACAATCGCAGCGTTGCTTACACGAGTACCGGACAATATGATAAAGCCGTCAAGGACTGTAATAGTGCCTTGCAGCTAAACCCGGAACATGCAAACAGCTATTACAGCCGTGGGGTGTCGTACTGGCATCTTGGCTCCAAGGACGAGGCGATTAAAGATTTACAAGCCGCTGCAAAAATGGAACACAAAGGAGCGCAAGACTTCCTCACCTCAATGAAAATCAGATGGTGATCGAGAATGTATTGCTCTCAATTTTTGTGGTCTCCCCTGCTTTGCAACAGCCCCTCCCCGTGGTAATCGAAATCCAATGGAATGGGAGACTGAAGAGTCGATCACCCAAACGTTTTTTTATGGCAGGGTCAGCAATGGCCCTGCCTTTTTTTTCTTTACATGGGCCAGTTTTTTGCTTTAATCTGAAGCTAGCTGAATCTCATGCTCTGAACCATTCTCGAGGGACGTTCCCTTCAATTCTGCACCTCTCCGACCATACTTCATGGGCAGCACTTAGCGAACATTGATTCCCGCCCACAGGAGGAGGACAATCATGGGCAGCAAACCCTGGCTCAACTGTTACGACCCCGATGTGCCGCATTCTCTCGAGCCCTATCCCGATCTGACCCTGATCGATGTGGTTGCAGAGAATGCTCGCCGCCGACCAAACCACCCTGCCCTGCTGTTCAAGGGAAATCAACTCACATATGCAGAGTTGGAAAAGTTGAGCAACGGTTTTGCCTCATCATTGGCTGCCCTTGGCGTAGAAAAGGGAGATCGGGTCGCGATATTGCTGCCCAATTGCCCGCAGTTCCTTGTCGCCCAGTTTGGTGCATGGAAGGCTGGAGCCATTGTCGCGCCTCTAAATCCTCTTTATACAGAACGCGAATTGGAGCATGCCTTGCGCGACTGTGGCGCAAAGATTGGTGTCGTGCTGACGTCCTTTTACGAGAAAGTGAGCTCCTTGAGGTCCAGAGTTGGCTTGCAAATTAT
>CP070735.1:120434-123029 GCA_020347625.1 Deltaproteobacteria bacterium | reverse complement strand
CCTCCGGTGATTTCTGCAGTCTCGACAATGCCTCCCCCATCTCTTCCAGCTCAGCAGATTTTTGTCCGGCTTGCGATCTTTTGACTAGACTCTTTCAGGGCTAATCTGCAGAGAATTCTTTGTCGTGCTCTATTACTCCATGTTCTGAGATCACTTGGGAAAGGTATAGTCGACTATCGCCAATAAAGCTTGTGAACCTGATGCCCGTTTCAGTTGAGAAAAGCTCATGTATCTGTTCATATTGATTTGACCAGACAACCACAGCCGTGAACAGCAGGAATCGTTCGCGAGATGGCGCCTTGAAGACGATGCGGAGAGGTTCCCCTGCTCCCGGATTACTGACGCAACGGATGAAGGCGCCTCCGAGGCTGACGTTGTTTGTTTCGCCCCCTATGTAGCGCTGTGGGGTTACCACAACCACGGGCCAATCCACCAAAATCCTGGGATGAAGACGCTTTTCAATCTTGAGAGCCATATTGGCGCCCCCCTTCTTGATCGGTAGGACCTCCGATACAGAGCAAGCGAGAAGCCGCACTTTCAGCTTAAGATTCTCATGCGCCGGTGATGCTGAAATTATACGTGGGCTAAGACAAATCTCTTGCATTAGCTGTCGCGTATGTTACCAGAAAGAGCCGGTTCTAGGAAAGGACAAAAGGGAGCCCTAGTTTTAACCATTGCTAGAGCATTGAGGACCGCTTGCAAAAAGGAAGGTATTGGTGTAAGACTCTTTCCACCAAAAGAACGTCGGCAAATCCGCTCTGCGCCTGTAGCTCAGTTGGATAGAGCAACGGACTTCTAATCCGTAGGTCGGGGGTTCGAATCCCTCCAGGCGTGCCAGAAGAAAAGGACACCCGAGCCGTAAGGTTCGGGTGTCTGATTCTTGAGGTGTTTTCTAACCCTGGCTCTACAGACCGTTCTTAGGCGCCTCGCTCACGAAGCTCATCAATATGTTTATCCCACATCTGTGTTGGACTCAATTTCGGTCCAGGAGCGGCTTTAGGAGCTACATCTTCACTAGGTTTTTTTCGGTCATATAAAATGATCAGCGCAAAGAGTCCAACCAACACAAACACAACGATGGTCGCCATGAGACCTGTACTCATTCGTATACTCCCTTGTATAAAAGTCTACATATAGTTCTTTCACCCTGAGTTTTTTTCGCCGTACGGCTTAATATAACATAGTTGTAGAAAGAGAAACTCCTTAACTCTTAAATCTGCAATCCGCAATCTACAATCCAAAACCTCCCGGCTTCTCCAGTATCGCTTAAGCAGGACTAGCAAACCATTCCGGCACAGCATTAACCACGGCTCTAACTATGTCCCGATCGTATTCATTTAAGGCTCCCCTGGTGATTAACGCCTCCACCGTATTTTCAAGTACGACCATTTTGCCGTCGGTGTGAACAATAGCCGGGTAATACTCGTTGATGAAGAACTGTTTTAGTCTGAAGCGCTTGACATGGTCGTTGGCCATGGCCCGGACCTGCTTCTCGATGTCATCCTTTTCGAGACCACGCAACTTTGATTTAGGTGATTCCATCTTGTTGGCCGTGGCTTCGATACCCTCAACGCATGTGAAAATAAGCTGCCAATGCTCGATATTGCCAAGGGAGTTGATCATAAGAGTGTTTGTAGTTATGAGACCCTTTTCGCGATCGATCTTGACCCCTTCGAGTTGGGGCAGAAAATAATTGTCGGATATGGCGCAGAAGCCGCTGATCCCGCCGGCGAAGGGTTGTTCCATGATGTCATTGACCGTGAAAAATGGTTTCTGTTCAAAACGTGCGTCCTGAAGAAGGATGAGCTCCTCCTCAGTGTAGTGGAACCGTTCATTCCACAGTTCCTCTGGAGACAGATCCTTTCTGGTGAGTGAGCTCTGGCTGGTGAGCATGCCCAGGCTCTGGCCTCCACGCCAGACCAAGGGAATGGCCCCAACCGCCCACTCAGCGCTGCCACCGATCTCGCCAATCATGCTGTGAAGGCCGCGGCCGTCCGGGAAGACAAGCCCGTCCAACCCCAAGACCAAGGCCGGGAAGAGGTCTCCGTCCTTGTCATATGGAGTTGCCACACCCATGGCATTTAACTGGTCCATTGCCGGATGGTGGCGAGGTCGGTCTAAAAAGTAGGAGGTCATTTCCGAAAGGTCTTTCACACCACAGGCTTTAGCAATTATCTGGGTCTCCTCTTGCAAATTCGTGTCCCTAGGATTGAACTCGGGAAACATGGCCGCAGCCATCCAACGCTCAACGTAGATATCAGGCAAGTGTCTTTTGAAATCGGACTCTGTGATAAAGAGTGCAGTGAGCGAGCTGTGCAGACCCTTGACCGACTTGCCCGTACCGTCGATCACATCTGAACCCATGGACAGCCTGGTGATCTCCTTGCTGAGGCCTCGGCCGTAGCGGCTGCAGTGCTCTTCCTTGCCGAATAACGCGCCCACAGGGATGGTGGGATTGCCGCCGGCCTCCACCCCAGGTTTGATCCGGACACCCTCGGTTATGGCGCTCTCGATTATGATCTCTTCACCCACATCAAAGGTTTCCGTGGTAACCTGGAGCACCTCACTCATTATCTGGGCTGCGGTCCGGTCGTT
>CP070735.1:114910-120334 GCA_020347625.1 Deltaproteobacteria bacterium | reverse complement strand
GGCTATTGGCGGGAACCTGCGAATCCATTCAGAACCAGATCAAGGCACTGAGGTACAGGTCGAGGTGTCTGTGAAAGCATAGAGCATAGGGCATAGAGCATAGGGCATAGGGCATAGGGCATAGGGAAATACAGCTGGCAGGGAGCAGCGGGCAGCCGTTTCAACTAGGCACCAGGAACTAAGCACTAGACACAGCGGGTCGACACGGGGACTGGGAGAAACGGCGAGACGTAGATTAAAGGACAGACGACAGCCGCCTTCGCCTAAAGGCTTCGGCGTGCCAAGGAGTACAGATGACAGAAGCCGGAGGTCGCGCCTAATAATTTTCCCAATCCGCAATCCGCAATCCGCAATTGGAAATGTGCCTTTTACTCTATGCTCTATGCCCTATGCCTTTCCTGACATCGGCCAGGAGACCGTAAAGGTGGTTTCCCGGCCTGGGACACTGGAGGCTCTAATCTGGCCTCCGTGGTCTTCCACGATGCCTTGGGCAATGGCCAATCCCAGCCCTGTCCCTTCTTGTTTCCGAGTAAAAAACGGTTTAAAGATCTGATCCAGGTCGTCGGGAGCAATACCCGGACCATTATCCGTCAACTGAATCCACTGGCGCTCCTGTGATTGGAAGCTGACCAGCCTGAGCGTACCTTTGCCGTTGAGTGCTTGGAGCGAGTTTATGGCGAGATTCAGAAGAACTTCTTTCATTTTGGCCCGGTCAAAATAACACGGGGTCTCTTCAGCAGCGGGTTCGTAAACGATCTTCACGTCTTTTACGAGTTCGGGGTCCTGTTGGAGCTGAGCCACCGTTTCGTGCAGCAGCTCAGCTACCAGCCCAGGGGCCAGGTTCGGCTTACCTGGCCGGGCGTAGGCGAGAAACTCTGAGAGCTTCTCTTTAAGCCGAAGCGTTTCTTTCTTGAGAAGCGAGAGCACCAGTTCCTTTTCGGATCCTTCCTCACTATCCTTTTCCAGAAGTTTGATACCTGTGAGCAATGCCCCCAGGGGCGTGCGGATCTCGTGGGCCAGGCCCGAGGCGATTTCACCCAAGAGGGCGAGGTGCTCCTGACGTATCAGGCTATCCGCCTGCTGGGCTACTTTCTCTTCAAGATTTTGTGAGTATTCCAGCAGCTGGGCTTCCAGCTTCTTCTGTTCGGTGACATCACGCAAGATGTGGAGACGGGAGGTGGAACCATCCGGATTGGAAAGTGGCGAGACTAACATGTCATAGGTGCTGCGGGTGATAAGCGAGGTCCATTCCAACCGGTGGGGTGGACCAAAGACACCCATTCCTTCGTGACACTGCAGACAGTTGCTAGAGGAAAGGCCGAAGAATTCGTGACATCTGTTGCCGACGCCGTCACCAAACTGGAAGCGCAGATCCTGGTTCATAAACTCAATACGGAAGTTGCGGTCGGTTATGAACACTCCGTCGGTGAGATTCTCGAAAATGGCACGCAGACGATCCCGTTCGTCCCGGATCCGATCGTTGGTTTCCTTATGGACCTCTGTCATCTTCTCACTCGGCAGTCTCTCAATGGATCGTCTTTGAAATCCGAAATCCGAAGCACAAAGCACGAAACAAATCCGAAATTCAAATTTCCCAATGTTCAAAACTAAATGGGTCAGCTGGGCGGACTGTTGGTTTTGGTCATTTGGATTTTGAAAATTTGAATTTGTTTCGAATCTCGATATTCGATATTCGGATTTTTTCGGTTTCTTAATCGGGTGGTTCTATGCCGTACTTCTTCATCTTCCGCCAGAGGGTGTTATAGCCGATGCTGAGTTCCTTGGCTGCACGGCTGCGGTTCCACTGACAGTGCTCCAGCACCCTTCGTATGTGTTCTTTTTCCATGGCTTCCAGGCTTAGATCGTCGCTCTTGACAGAAGAGCCGAACTCTTCCCCAGGAAAAGTGCAGGTTTCCAGAGGGAGATCAGCAGCCTGGATCTCTTGGCCCTGGCAAAAGATCAGCGCCCTTTCAATGGCATTTTCCAGTTCACGGACATTGCCGGGCCAGGGGTGGGCCTCCAGCCGCTCTACCGCTTCCGCTGCAAGTGTGCTCTGCCTACGGCCCATGTGGTTCGCGTAATGAGCCACAAAGTGTTCTGCCAGGGGCTTGATGTCGGTCACCCTTTTTCGGAGAGGGGGCAAGTAGATGGGGATTACCTTGAGGCGGTAGTAGAGATCTCGCCGCAAATGGCCTTTTTGAACCAGGTTGGCTAGGTCCTTATTGCTGGCTGCGATGATGCGCACGTTTACTCGGTGCTCAGTGGTACCGCCAACCCGCCGAAAGGTGCCATCTTCAAGGACCCGTAGAAGCTTCACCTGAAACCCGGAACTGGTCTCACCGATTTCATCCAGCAAGAGGGTGCCGCCATCGGCAACCTCGAACAGCCCCTTCTTATCCTTGATAGCACCGGTAAAAGAACCTTTGACGTGACCAAATAGCTCGCTTTCCAGAAGATTTTCGGGGAGGGCACCACAGTTAATTGCCACAAATGGCCCGCCGGCCCTACGACCAGTATGGTGAATATACCTGGCTATAAGTTCTTTACCGGTGCCGCTTTCCCCTTCGATAAGCACGGTCGAGTCGTTTTGGGCCACCTGCTTGACCAATTTCATGATCTGTCGCATTTCAGGACTACCTGCGACGATGTGGCCGAGGCCAGTGTGCTGGGCTACCTCTTTCTCCAGATAAGCAACCTGACGACGAAGCTGTCGTCGCTCAACCGCCTTTCTTAGAGTGAGTACCAAATCGTCAGGATCGACCGGTTTGGTGAGGTAATCGTAGGCACCGGACTTCATGGCTTCCACAGCCGTATCCACAGAGCCAAAGCCGGTGATAAGTATGACTTCGGTTTCCGGAGAGCGCTCTTTGACTGCGGCCAGGACCTGGAGACCGTCGGTTTCATCCAACCGCAGATCAGTAACCACTGCTTGAAATTGATCAGTGGCAATTCGGCGGAGTGCTTCACCACCGCTGCCCACGGCAGTTACCTGAAACCCCTCTCGTTCCAGATACAAGGCCTGGGTGACCCTCAGAGAGTCGTCGTCTTCGACCAGTAAAATATGACTTCCTACCATATAAGGTATTTTAACCACCAACCGAGAAATAACAAGGGATAAGACTGTGGTTGTAATGATGTGATGCTCGTTGGGGAAGGAAGATGGGTCTAATCTATCTCAGACATGGATCATCGGCTCGGGGCTTACAAGCTGGTGGTGATGCACTTCTTTGAGTGAAATCACACTTCCATCTCAATCCTTGTCGCCAGTTTCACCTCTTTTTTTGTTGCCGGGAAGTAGATTTTGAAAGCAGTGCCCACGCCAGATTCGCTAAAACATAAGATGAAGCCGCCATGGTTCTTGACGATGCCGTAAACCACGGACAAGCCCAGGCCCGGACTGTCGTCCAGGTCCTTTTTGGTATAGAAGGGGTCGAAGACGTGCACCAGGGTTTCTTGGCCTATGCCGTGGCCAGTGTCATCGATGGAAAGCAACACATATTCCCCCGGTACGGCTTCTGGGTGGGTTCGACAAAATTCCTTGTCCACAATCACGCTCTCGGTACTTATGGTAATCTTGCCACCTTCGGGCATTGCATCTCTGGCATTGAGGGCCAGGGCCAGCAAAATCTGCTCTATCTGAGCTGGATCTGCATTGATGATCCTCAGATCATCTGCCAAATGGAGTTCGAGTTCGATGGACTCAGACATGGTTCGAATCAACAACTTCTGGGCCTGTTTCACCTCATGGTTGAGGTCAACAGACTCCCTCTTACTCTCTGCAGCGCCGCTGAAAGTGAGCAGTTTTCTGGTCAAGCGTGCGCCACGAAGCGCAGCATGCGTAATATCTAATAGCTCTTGATAGAAGGGATCATCCTTTTTTCTGTCCCAAAGGAGCCGTTCAACGTAGCCCTGTACCGTTTGAAACAAGTTATCCAGTTCTTGCGCAACTCCGCCCGACAAATTGGCAATAGCTTCAATTTTCTTGGCCTGGAGGAGTTTGGCCTCTAACGTCTTCGTTTCTTGCTCCGTTTGCTTCTGATAAGAAATATCGCGCACCAAACTTACCCAACCAATACGCTTGCCTTCCGCCTCTTTGAGCTCCATTATGTTGTGCTCGGTGGGGAAGACCATTCCGTCTTTTCGCTTCATCGCAAACTCGGGTAGATGCACGGAGCCATTGTCGGCTAAGTTTGAGTAAAGGGTGTCTTGGAATTCTTTTAATGCCTCTTCATCGACATGCAAAAAGTTTGGCTTGCGGCCCAACATTTCTTCACGACTGTAGCCAAAGATCTTTGTGGCGGCTGGATTGCAGTCTAAGATTCTTGGCGGAGTGGCCGCGTCCATAATGAAAAGCGCATCTTGCTGAGAAATAAAGACTTTCTCAAACAACTCTTTGGCCTGCCGCATCGCCTCCCGTTCTCGCTTCCTTTCGGTGATATCTCTGGAAATTTCAATGACTGCGGACGGTTGTCCATCCTCATCTCGTAACGCAACATTGGCAGTGCAATGAAAATATCTTTTATTCCCGTCTTGATCTTCCACTTGGGTATCATGCTCATGAATTTTGCCATCCTCAAATGCCCTGAGGGTCAGGCAGGGATATGGTTCACAAGGCTCTTTTCTCTGATGGTACGCTTCATAACATTTCTTGCCAACGATATCGTCCCCGAAGATATTCTTGGCAGCCCTATTGGCCCAGATAATATTTAGCTCCTTGTCCATCATACTCATGTGGTCCCCAATGGACTCCAGCATGGCATTCCATTTCGCTTCACTGTTCTTGAGAGCTTCTTCAATCCGTTTGCGCTCTGCAACTTCAGCACTCAACTTTTCGTTTGAGTGCATAAGATCGGCGGTGCGTGCTTGCACGCGCAGCTCCAGTTCCTGCGTCGTGTCCAGTAACGCTTCCTCCGAACGTTTGTGTGTGGTGATATCAGTGACCACCGCAAAACTACCCTTGAATTGGCCATCCCCAGTAAAAATCGGTTTTGGTGCCACATGGACGAATACTTCCTGTCCGTCTTTCCGAGTTAAGGCGATCTCGTAATGATTACTTTCACCTTTGCTTCTTTTGACAAATTGTTCTCTCAATATTTTCTGCTCGGCTTCCGAGTGGAAGTCAGTCGCCAGACGGCCGATCAGTTCACCTCTGGAATAACCTATGATTTTGCAATAACTATCGTTGACGAAGGTAATTCGCATGTTTCCGTCGATCATGACGAGGCCATCACTCATTGTCTCCACCAGCTTGCGATACAAATCATCCTTGACTTGCAGCTCTTCCTCGATTTGTTCAAGCTGGCTTTCTGCCTTTTCCAATTCGGCCGTCCGATGACGGAGTTGCACTACTTGACTTCTAAGTTGTTCTTTTTCCTTATCTCGATCTTTCATTTCACTGACTCCGAGGGCTATACCGATAGCGTC
>CP070735.1:111064-114810 GCA_020347625.1 Deltaproteobacteria bacterium | reverse complement strand
ATTAAGGCAATAGGCGTTATTCGTATTTATCATATCACCGATATAAACTTACCAATTGTTCAGCTGCCCTCCTCACAAGTGTCCTTCACCATCTACAGGATCCTCACCGCTACAAGGACTTTTCTCCACAATATTTCTCTAGGAATATCAGGTGCTTTTGGCTAACCGATAATCCCCCATTTCCAGTAGCAGATACAATTTACATACTGGTGTCGAATAAATTCCTACCAGAATGGTGGCTTTTCGTATTGAAAACGGTTCTACTGGAGTTACTCTTTTTCAATGAAGTGCGTACATTATTGCGCCAATTGCAGAGTCGGAGAAAGACTCCAAGGAGGACACCATGCTTGATGCAACGATCATAGAAGAATTCAAGGCGAACCTTCGGGGTGAGCTCATCCAACCCGGCGACGAGGGCTATGACGACGCCCGCAGTCTCTACAATGCCATGATTGATAAGCGGCCGCGCCTGATCGCTCGCTGCGCCGACGTGGCGGATGTTATGACCGCGGTGCATTTTGGTCGGGACAATAATCTTCTCGTCGCCATACGAGGTGGCGGTCACAACGGACCCGGACTGGGCAGCTGCGACGACGGCCTCGTAATCGATCTATCTCCGATGAAGGGGGTGCGCGTCGATCCGGAGAACCAAACCGTGCGTGTGGGACCTGGCCACACCCAAGGCGACATGGACCACGCCAGTCATGCTTTCGGACTGGCCGTGCCGGCCGGGATCGTCTCGACCACTGGCATTGGGGGCCTTACACTGGGCGGCGGCCACGGGTATCTCACCCGCAAGTACGGTCTGACCATCGACAATCTGATTGAAGCCGATGTCGTTTTGGCCGACGGGAGCTTTGTCACCGCCAACGAGTCGAAACATCAGGATCTATTTTGGGCCTTGCGCGGCGGCGGCGGTAATTTTGGCGTCGTTACCAGCTTCGTTTATCGAGCATACCCCGTGAGAACGGTTTACGCCGGGCCGATCTTCTGGGACGCAAAGTACGGACGCCAGGTGATGCAGTGGTACCGGGAGTTTCTGCCACAAGCACCGGAGGAGCTCTTCTCTTTCTTTGGTCTGAAGACAGTACCATCCACAGAGCCATTCCCGAAGGAGATTTGGGGAAGAAAGATTTGCGCCTTGATTTCGTGCTACAACGGACTGCCCGAGAAGGGGGAGGAGGCGATGAAGCCAATTCGCCAAGATCTTCCTCCGCCAATCTTCGAACATGTGGGAGCCATGCCTTTTCCGGCCTTGCAGAGCCTGTTCGACCCGCTACTACCTAAGGGCCACCAGTGGTACTGGAAGGGCGACTTCGTCAGGGAACTTCCCGACGAGGCAATTGAGGCGCATCTCGAGCACGCAGCCAAGGCTCCGAGTGAGCTGTCGTTGATGCATCTCTATCCCATAGACGGCGCGGTACATCGTGTGGGGCCAAACGAGACGGCATGGAGCTGCCGGGATGCGACGTGGTCCATGGTCATCGCTGGTATCGATCCGGACCCCTCCAAGGCCGGGGCGCTCACCTCGTGGGCCAAGGCATACTGGGAAGCCGTGCATCCCTACACTATGGGCGGCGCGTATGTGAATTTCATGATGGAAGAGGGTGAAGATCGCGTCAAGGCGACCTATGGTACCAACTACGAGCGTCTGGTGGCGGTTAAGAACAAGTACGATCCAACGAACCTGTTCCGCGTCAACCAGAACATTAAGCCTTCGGTGGGGGAGTATCCATCGTCCAAAACAGCAGAGGGAACCAGAAAGTAAAAACCCTCAAATGAGCTGAAGACAAGGCTTTGCGGAAGCTTGGAAAAATCAGGCGCGCGCAAAGCCTTGTCTTTTTTAAAAAGGGGTCAACTCAACTGTAGATACATGTTTTTTTGATTGACCAAATCAATGGCCCGATTGTATGCTGATTTCAGGTTGTTTTCTTTTTCAACTCTCAACTTCTAGTGTTTCCCAGGTCACACAGATGAACCTCAAAGTGTGCTAATCTGACTCCCACCAGAAGGTTGTTACTTCTGTTGGGAGTTGAAGATCTTAACCGGGATTCGTCCAGATTTTGTCTGGTATTAATTCTGACAGTATTTGTAAGATTTACCTCTTTCTGATCTCGCTAGACACTCCATTTTTTGCCACGACCTCATCCTCTAGTAGTAAATCTTTCTCTTGACCTTCTCACCGAACAGCTCTTGCTGACGCTCCATCGCACCAAAAACACGCGAAATTCTCTGATTTATAAGAATCCCTTTCCGCTCTAAGCCAAAACTTACCTCAATTAATGGCAAAATAGATGAGTCTAGCTTCGAACATGCGGCGGGGGCGAAATTAAATCCTTATTTTTTGGCTGATAAAGAAAAATCCAGGAGGTGGTTTTCATGTTGAATCAGAAAAAAGTAACAGATAAGAGGGTTTTTCATCCGATCTGGCTGATGTTCGTCGTGCTTTTTGCAATGCTAATTCCGCTTAATGGTTATGCCGGGGACATAAATGCAGAAGTTGTCAAAGTGGTGTTGAAAGGCGACATTGCCGCCATGAAAGGTCTGCTAGCTCAGGGCGCTGATGTCAGTACCAAGGATCGGATCTACGGGAGGACACTACTTCACCTCGCAGTGGAAAGAGGTCACAAGGACATGCTGGAACTGCTAATCGCCAACGGTGCCGACGTAAACGCTAAGGACGAGGTTAATGGCTGGACACCGTTGCATCAAGCAGCGCAAAGAGACGACAAGATTCTGGCACAAGTGCTTATCGCCAGCGGCGCCAACCCAAACATTAAAGACGAGGTTAACAACCGAACACCAATGTTCTTTGCTGTTTTATGGGGTAACAAGGACATGGTGAAAATGCTTGTTGCCAACGGCGCCGACATTAACGCTAGAGCATATTTCAACACTACAGTGCTGCACATGGCCTCGGAAAGAGGCGATAAAGACATGGTGGAGCTACTTGTCAGTAAAGGCGCCGATGTGAACGCCAAAGATGAAATTGGCGAAACTGCCCTGGACTGCGCGGCGAGATGTGGCCACTTTGAAATCGCTCATCTACTCAAGAATGCCGGAGCCAGAGAATAATCAGCCATGATGGGGAAGGGGTCAAGTCTACGTTTGACTCTTGCATGCCAAGGCTAAGAGCTGAATACCAAAAAGGCTCAATCTTTGAAGATTGAGCCTTTAGTTTCCATGGCTCCCCGGGACGGACTCGAACCGCCGACTAAGTGGTTAACAGCCACCCGCTCTACCAGCTGAGCTACCGGGGATTAGCTGGCTATTGAATTAAGAATATATCTTTTTATGGATGGACACAATCTCCGACTGGGTGGTTAATCCGCCTGCGGCGGACTCTACCAGCTGAGCTACCGGGGATCGGTTGGTGCTGGAGCAGTTGTCTATAGCAAAGACCCATGGTCCTGTCAACTGGAAACAGCTCCGTCTTTTTCCTCCTCTGCTACTCCGCTTCAACACCGCAAAGTTCCAGCAGCCGGTCGTAATCCCTGTCCACTCTCTCTTGAATCACGGCAATATCTTCTTCCGTCAGATGGCTGAAGCGGCGTTGCATGTTGAGGTATTCTCTAACCGGTTTAGGCTTCTTGATCTTGCGAGATAGTCTATATTTTCCGTCTATAACCTCGTAGAGAGGGAAGATCTTGGTCTGCACCACCAGACGTGCCGTCTGAATCGAATCCTCCACAGCGCACCGCCATCCCGTGGGACATGGAGAAAAAAGATGCAGGTAAGCCGGACCT
>CP070735.1:102525-110964 GCA_020347625.1 Deltaproteobacteria bacterium | reverse complement strand
GAGGATGAGTTCACCAACATCGACAAACACAATCGAAGCATCAGCCTGTTCGTAGAAAGTCTTTTCCGCCGAAGTCACTTTGAAGAAGGCCGGTTTGTTCCTCGAAAGCGTTCTTGTAACTTTAGAAAGGAGATCATCGATCCGCAGCTGGAGCGATTCAAAGACCGCTTCCACGCAAAGGACATTGCTATTGACGAACATCTCGGTGGGGTACCTGACGAGTCCATAGTGGCGGTGGTGGATGTGGGGCTTATTTCGCAAGTTTACGCTAACCTGTTTTCCAATGCGCTGAAATATACCCGTGCGGTCGGAGACGGACAGGGAGGCGAGATGAAATTCGTTTCCTTCGGGCAAGAGATCTTGAAGGACTACTTTGGTCCGGGTCAAGACGGCATAAAGTTCAACGTCTTCAATACCGGACCGCACATTCCAGCAGATGAGCACGACCGGATTTTCGAAGAAGGATATCGAGGAGACGAGGCTGGCGGTGAGCCAGGCACCGGCCATGGACTGAGTTTTATCAAGCGGGCGGTTGAGATCCACGAAGGCGTGGTGGGTTACGAGGCCACCCCTTCTGGTAATAACCTTTATTTCATCTTACCGAAGTAAAAGATACAGGATTCAGGGTTCAAGGTACAAGGTTGAATGAATCTTTAATATTCTTTCTTTCCCTGCACCTTGAACCTTGAACCTTTAACCTCTTCGGCTGGCAAAGCCATTGAACCTGGACCTGGCCCACAGGACCAGGTTTTCTTTACTCAAATAAAAAAGAGGGCTTAGCCAAGCCCTCTAGATTCATGTAACTTGTGGTGCCGAGGCCCAGAATCGAACTGGGGACACGAGGATTTTCAGTCCACTGCTCTACCGACTGAGCTACCTCGGCACTTTTTACCTGAGCGCCCCGACTTATACGATCCACTCATTTTTTTGTCAAGGATAAAAAATACCGCAGAGCGTCATTCGAACTGCGGTATTTTTTATTGCACATTCAAATATGAGTAGCGAGTATTTCAGCAGCCTGCTAATCATCCTCCATTTCAAGAATCACATCATCCAGCCCCGGTACTGAATCATCTGCGGCCGCTTTTTTCTTGCCGCCATCTTCGGATTCCAGATGACCTTCCAGCTCTTGTGCGAGGGCTGATAGATCGTCGTCGTTGAGATCCAAATCCATACCGGAATCCGAGGAAGCAGCCCCTTCTGTGGACTCCACTGCAGGCCCCATATCCATACTCTCATCTAATTCGCCGAGATCTTCTAATGGTATGTCGTCGGAATCAAATTCCAGCCCCAGAAATCCATCGCCTTCTTCGGAACCACCAGCCTCTTCACCGCTAATTCCTGCAAAATCGTCCAGGGCGATTTCACTCAGTTTCAGATCTTCGGAAGAATCCAAGTCAGTTGATCCTCCCATACCCTGCATGTCGATATTTTCTTCCGCTGGAGTGGTGCCCGTGTCTAATCCGCCCAACTCCAGTTCGGTCTCTTGAGTGAGGGAGAGCTCTTGCTGGTAGTCACCCCCACCGCCTTCCATCTCGCCAACCAGACTGCCGAGAAGAAAAGGCACTTCCGGTCTGAAATCGATAAGATTGAGATCTTGCCGAGTCGGAGCAAGGTCTCTGCTGCATTTCAGACACTTCTCCAGATGATCAAAACTGACATAACCACACTTGGGGCATCTCATGGTACCCTCCTTGGCCCGCATCCCCCTTATTGCCAGCCAGAGGTGGCTCGGTGGAATCCGGATAATAAAATCACTTGTGAGGCAGTATAGCCGAACTGCCCTCCAGGTCAAGGCGAAAGACCCATATCGCCCAGCTCCTGTTGCAACAAGCCAATTACTACGATTGTAGCGGTTTCCGTCCTTAGTATGCGCCGGCCCAAAGAAATACTTTGAAAGCCAGCAGCAGTAGCCCGTTCAACCTCCTCCGTGGAAAATCCACCCTCAGGCCCAATGAGTAAACAAACCTGATTGGGCTTGGGTTTAACCGCAAGGACCTGTTTCAAGCTGCCGCCCGCTTCCTCCTCCCAGAAGATTAACTTTAGCGCGGTTGCTTCTCCCTGCCTCAACGCCTCGGTGAAGTCCATCAGCGGCGATATGCGGGGAACCTTATTGCGACCGCTCTGTCTCGCCGCCTCCTGGGCAATGCGCTGCCAACGTTTATGTCTGGCAGCACCCCTTTCACCAGCCAGCCATCTCTGCGCCCTCTCGGTACTCACCGGGACGATCTCAGTCACCCCGAGCTCGGTGACTTTCTGAACAATCAGATCCATTGTGGCTGGCTGACAAAGTCCCAAGGCCAGCCTAAGGTTGAGGGGCGACTCGCGATCCACCCTTTCGCCCGACGCAACCTGCATCCGAACCAGCTGTCTGCCGACCTCCAAGATCTCCGCCGGAAATTCACAGCCACTGCCGTCGAAGAGTACGACACGGTCTCCCACACCTAGCCGTAGGACTCGACTCAGGTGGCGCGCAGTTTTTCCGGTGATCGTCCTCTCCCCTGGGCTGAGGGGCTCGCCTTCAACAAAGAAACGGCGCGGTTTCATGAAAACAGGCTCACTTTACAAAGAGCATTATCTGTCTTTACCATGCACCCAATCTTGTGCAGCAAAGTTTATGCCAT
Source organism: Deltaproteobacteria bacterium (assembly GCA_020347625.1). Classification (GTDB taxonomy): domain Bacteria; phylum Desulfobacterota; class Syntrophobacteria; order BM002; family BM002; genus BM002. Next base: position 108,340 of record CP070735.1, on the reverse strand, counting down.
CGGTTTACTTTATGCTCATCAGACTGGACGTCCAAGTTTGTATAGATACCAGTTAATCAGTGCCGGCCCCCAGAACACATAACTCATGGCCCCCAAAGCCAGAAAGGGTCCAAAGGGAATCCTGGTGGCTCCTCCACTCTTGTTCCTGAACATTACCAGAGCCCCTGCCAAGGTACCTGCCAGGGAACTGGCAAATAAAGTGAAAATCACACCGGGGAGGCCAAGGAAGGCACCGATCATTGCTAGCAATTTGATGTCTCCGCCACCCATTCCCTCACGTTTTCTCAGCAACTGGTAGCCAGCCGCCACTGAAAAAAGCACCCCGCCTCCCACCAGCAGGCCGACAATAGATTGCCATAGACTCAGGTGAGGAAGCAAGAAAGATGCCGCCACACCTGCGACAATGCCCGGCAGAGTGATAACATCAGGAATCGTCCAGGTATCCAGATCGATGAAAATAATCACCAGCAAGGCGGAAAAGAAGATGAAATAGATGACAAATTCCGAACTCAATCCGAAAGTCCGAAAGAGGGCGAGGCCCATCAGACCACTCAATCCCTCAACCAAGAAATAGCGGGGTGAGATGCGTGCCTTGCATTTACGGCACTTACCTCTGAGAATGAGGTAACTGATAAGGGGGATGTTGTCATAGAATCTAATGGGGCTTTGACATTGCGGACAGTGTGATCCAGGTTTCACCAGTGAAGCTCCCTGGGGCAGTCGTAGTATGCAGACATTGAGGAAGCTTCCCACCGCCGCTCCCACGGCGAAAACCCAAAATGCGAGGACAGCACTCGCCGCATTCGTCATTTAATCTGCTCCATTAGTTGGGAACCAAAAAATATTTTCCGAATCAGTTCAAAGCATTAATCGTACCAATTTAAACGGTAAATATTGAACGGTGAACAGTTACAGAACCAGAGCAAAATCAGTTTACCTTTCACCCTTCACTGTTTACCGTTTATTTTTTTTGCTATGCGCTTAGCGCTCTGCGCTTTGCTTCGAAATCAGTGAGCCGACTAAGGACTTTTTCTGCCTATGGGAAATCATGTTCACTCGGTGGTTTAGCTTTGGCTTTCCCGATGTCCACATGACTTGTCTGGGCACACCAGCTGTTCCTGCCCTCCTTTAGTTTTGCGGATCACCATATAGGAATTGCCGCACTGGGGACACGGCTTGTCAACCGGCTGGGACCATGAGACAAATTTGCACTTGGGATATCGACTGCAGCCATAGAAACGCCGCCCACGCTTGGAAACTCGCTCCACCAAATCGCCGTCACATTCAGTTTGAGGACAGGCTATCCCAATGCTTATGGGCCTTGTGTTTCGGCAACTTGGATAGTTTTCACAGGCGAGAAAGGCAACACCGCGGCGACTTTTTCGGATGACGAAACGGCCACCGCATTTGTCGCAGATTTCATCCGTGTATTGGACACTTTGTTTCGCCTCCTCACCATTTTCATCCTGCAGCGAGCGCGTATTCTTACATTCAGGATAACCCGTGCAGGCCAGAAAAGGCCCAAAACGTCCCTCTTTGACCACCATATCCCGACTGCATAGTTCACATTTTCCCCTGACTTCGCCTTCCGTGGCCACCTGAATGTTACCCTTGCTGTCCCGCCCAAAGTTTTTGCTGTTTTTACAATCGGGGTATCCAGAGCATGAAAGGAAGAGGCCATTTTTGCCCCAACGTATGTGCATCTTTTTTCCGCATTGTTCACAATCAATTTCGGTGGGTACCCCCTGCCTCTTGACGTCGAGCATTTCCTTTTGGGCCCGCTCCACCGCCTTGTGAAACTGCTGATAAAAGCCTTCAATCACCTCTAGCCAGCCATGGTTGCCGGTTTCCACCTGATCCAGTTTTGCCTCCATCTGAGCGGTGAAGGCAACATTTAGGACCTCGGGAAAGCTGGCCACCAACAAGTCATTCACCAACATTCCCAGTTCGGTGGGTTTAAACCGCCCCTTTTCTTTGACCGTATATTCCTTTTTTTGAATAACAGCCATAATGCTGGCATAAGTGCTTGGTCGGCCGATGCCTTTCTCTTCCAACTCTCGAATCAACGTAGCCTCGGTGAAACGAGGCGGGGGTTGAGTGAAATGCTGCTTGGGATCCAGTTTTACCAGTTGCAAAGAACTGCCCTTTTCCAGATCCGGCAGTTTTGCTCCTTCCTCTAACCCGGCATCATTATTGTCAGAGCCCTCAATATAGATCTGCATGAATCCGGGAAAGCGCAGCACCGAGCCGCTAGCTCGCAGGAGGAACTCGGCCGCGGCAATCTGCATCACCGTCTGATCCAGCTGCGCTGGACTCATCTGACTCGCCACGAAACGCTTCCATATCAACTCGTAGAGCGCCAGCTCCTCTCGCTTGAGGTACTTGCCCATTTCTTCGGGGGTTCGAGCCACCGAGGTTGGCCGAATGGCTTCGTGCGCATCCTGAGACCCCTTACGGCTACGATACACCGGGGCCTTTTGGGGCACGTATTCCGTTCCCAGTTGTTTCCGGATCCAGCTGCGAGCCTCAGTCACCGACTCCTTGGCGAGCCGGGTGGAATCCGTCCGCATGTAGGTGATCAGACCCACAGCGCCCTTTTCCCCGAGTTCGACGCCTTCGTATAGACGCTGGGCTATGGCCATGGTCCGCTGCGCCGTATACCGCAGCTTTCGGGCCGCCTCTTGTTGTAGGGTGCTGGTAATAAACGGCGGCGCAGGCTTGCGTAAGCGGCTCTTTTTCTCAACCTCTGCCACCTGGTAATGAGCTTCTTGCAAGGCCGCAACCAGCCCTGAAGCTTGCTCTTGGTTGGCTATCTTGACTTTCTCGCCACCTTTCCGCCACAACCGCGCTTCAAATTGTGGCTCAACTTCCCCTTGCAGCAGCGCCGTAATGGTCCAATACTCCTCACTGTCGAAGGCCAGGATCTCACTCTCACGTTCACAAATGAGCCGGAGGGCCACTGATTGGACGCGCCCAGCACTCAGACCGCGCCTGACCTTGTCCCAGAGGATAGGGGATATTTGATAGCCCACCAGACGGTCCAGCAGTCGCCTGGCAAGCTGGGCCTCGAACTTCATCTGATCCAGTTCACCCGGGTGCTTCAAAGCATTTTCAATGGCATCGCGGGTAAGCTCATTGAGAAGGACCCGGTAAATCCCTTTCCGAGAAGACCGCAGTTCCTCGGCAATATGCCAGGCAATGGCCTCACCTTCACGATCCGGGTCGGGAGCCAGGTAGATGTTTTCTGCTTGCTTAGCCGCCTTTTTCAGGGTGCGAATAACCTTTTCCTTGCCCTTAATAATTCGATAGTGCGGCTCAAATTCATGCTCAATATCGATTCCCAGTTCATTTTCGGGAAGATCCTTGATGTGTCCCACAGAAGCCTGTATATCGAAACGATCGCCGAGGTAGCGAGTCAGCGTTCGCGCTTTGGTGGGTGATTCGACGATTAGTAATGACTTGCCCATTAGATTTCCTCGATGCCCAAAATAGTTTGCAGTCCTGTGGAATAATGGAAACTTGGAGTACTGGAGTTAAGCAATACACGCCAACTCGATATGACTTAATTCTCCATTACTTCAGTACTCTATTCCACACCGACCCTAATATAATACCTAAATTGAATTTAACACCCTATCAGCCAAAATCTCGAACAAAAAAGGTACCGGGAAGCTGTTTCACCAACCCCCTCATCTCCAGATACAGAAGAAGCTCCGCAGTTTGGGATACGCTTAGAGCCAGGTGGCGGGCAATGGCATCTATGTGAAGCGGTTCCATGCTAAGCACCTCCCAGACCAGTCGCTCTCTTTCATTCAGGTTAGAAGGGGAACCATTGAGCGGTTCTTTTCCCCCCACCGGATCAATAGCCGACCCGCGGCCCAGCATGGGTAGTAGTTCTTCAATGATGTCCTCTGGCCGCTCTACCAATTTAGCGCCTTCTTTGATCAAACGGTGCGGCCCTTCAACCCCATGCTTGTCAATTGGACCCGGCACTGCGAAAACCTGACGATCCTGTTCCAATGCCATTCTCGCAGTAATCAGTGAGCCGCTTTTTGCCGTGGCTTCCACCACCAGAACACCCAGAGCGAGACCACTGATAATTCTGTTGCGCACTGGAAAATTCCCCGGTTCTGGTGGGGTGCCCAAGGGGAATTCGCTGATGAGCGCACCCGAGGCAGCAATGCGTTCCGATAATTCCTGATTTTCAGCCGGGTAGACAACATCCAATCCTGTCCCAAATACCGCCAGGGTTCTGCCACCCCCCGCCAGCGCTCCAGCGTGTGCCGCACTATCGATACCTCGTGCCATGCCGCTCACTACGGTCCAGCCTCGCCATGCCAATTCCCTACACAGTTTCTTGCAGGCGGTCAGACCGTAAGTTGAGGCTTGCCGCGACCCCACCACCGCTACAGCCTGCTCATCTACTTGAGAAAGTGTGCCTTTTACGTAGAGAATGGGTGGTGGATCTGAAATATTGGCTAAGAAGTGGGGATAGTCTCCTGTGCCCCAACGAATGATTCGAATGCCAAGGTCCCTCAGCCGAGCCATCTCTCTGTGAGCTGTCTCCTTAAAGGGTAAGGAGCGGATGGCCTTGATGCTAGCTTCTTTTAACCCGGGCACCTTCTCCAGGTGTTGCCGACGAGCGGCAAACACCTGATCAGGGCTACCAAACCGCTGAATCAACCGGTGAAACGTCCTGGCACCCACGCCTGGTATCAGAGTCAACGCCAACCAGTCGAGTTCCGTTTCCATACCATCTCTCTGGGAGCTCTCGTCCGGACCTTAGAGTAGAGACCACAGTCGTGCCCTAAACAAAGCCCCCCTAAAAAATGGGCCATGTAAGCTGGCCTCCCAGCTCCATGGCCCACAGCCGTCATTCTTATCAGTGACGTTGGTCAGTTTTGTGTCACGAGTCTTATGCGCTCACCCGGCAAAAACTCGTTCAAGGAGTAAGTAACCACAGCCGCAGCCGTTTCATACTCAACCGCCAACACCATAAGCTCGCCGATGGGTTCAACCGAAAGGACAAGTTTTGCCTCTTTCCCAGTGAAAACTTCCTCCGCCTTGGGTGTTCTAAAGACCATGAAGCGATGTCCGGCCTTAATATCATCTCTTTCACCAAGATCGATGTAAACGATCTGCATGTCTCCGATTAGAAAGGTCTCCCCTTTCGACATAATGATATTGCCTTCTATGGGCTCGGTGCCATCTTGCAGAGCAATCTCCCCAGACCTTTTCTTGTAGGGCATCAATTTGTCTCCGGGGGCGATGGATTGGTATGAGCTTCTGACGCGTGCTTTGGCGTAACCCGAAGCTACCTCTGTTACCTCCACCACACCCAGAATTGTGTTCAGATATCCAACGTCTTTTTTGGTTATGGGATGCCTTACGAGCTCCGAAGTACTGAAAATGAAATAGCGCTTTCCCACCTCAGGCTCAGCTCTTTTGCTGAACTTGAGGTAGACCTTATCAGCCGCGCCAATAAGCTTTCTCTGGGTTTCTTCTCCCACAATCATGCCGACACCCCGCGGTATGAAGGGTGTAATGAACCCCACCTGATCGATTTCCGCAAAGGTCATAGCGGGTGCCTTGGGCGGCGGCGGCGGTGGTGGTGGCGGAGGCGGCGGCTGGTAGGTATTGCACAGATATTTCGCCCGGAATTTTTGTCCAAAGCGACTGTCTGTGAAATAAATGCGCGTCGCGCGATGGTAAATCAGTACACTGTTCCCGACTTATTCCCCGGATAACGCAACTTGAATCAACCCGTCTACCAGCGTCAGCCGATCGACAACAGCGCCATTCCAACCGTCATTTT
>CP070735.1:85549-102425 GCA_020347625.1 Deltaproteobacteria bacterium | reverse complement strand
GTGTCAGCCAAAGATAGCGCCCGGATGTTGATATTTGCTTCTCCCAAAATTCCGGTAACCTCGGCAAGTCTTCCAGCCTTGTTCTCCAAAAATATTGATATCTGTTCAACCTTCATGGTCTCCCTCCTCTCGCGTGGGCGTATGAAATTCTGGTTGTGACGGTTTTGTCGGTTTAGCCGGTAAGTAAACATCATGCGCAAAGACAGTGGCCCAAAGATGGATAACCGAAAAGTAATCACTGACAGGCTAAACCGGCTTAAATCTTCCGCTTGTCTATTACTCGAACAGCCTTGCCCTCGCTGCGTTGAATACTCTTTGGTTCTACCAGCTTGACCTTGGCAGAAACCCCAAGTAATTCTTTAATGTTCTGCTCCAGTCTACGCTCCATGTTTTGCAACTCCTTGACCTCATCCGAAAAAATCCTCTCGTTCACCTCCACCATGACAGTTAGATTGTCCATCCTGCCCTCACGCTCAACCATCAGTTGATAGTGAGGTTCGATACCATCAGTGTCCATTATGACGCTCTCGATCTGGGATGGAAAAACATTGACACCGCGGACGATGAGCATGTCGTCGCTGCGGCCCCTCACCCTGCCCATGCGCACCATGGTGCGCCCGCAGCGGCAGGGTTCAGGGTGTAGAACTGAAATATCGCGGGTTCGGTAGCGAATAACTGGAAAGGCCTCTTTGGTGATGGTGGTAAACACCAGCTCTCCTGGAGTGCCATAAGGCAACACCTCTTCGGTCTCCGGATCGATGATTTCAGGAATGAAATGGTCTTCGAAGATATGCAGGCCGTTTTGCGCCTCTATGCATTCCACCGAGACTCCCGGCCCGATAATTTCGCTGAGGCCGTAAATATCCATTGCCTTTAGGTTCAACTTGAGCTCTATGTCCCCTCGCATCTGTTCGGACCACGGTTCAGCCCCAAAAATGCCCGCCTTGAAGTTAAATTCGCGAAAATCCACCCCCATCTCTTCGGCCACCTCGGCAATCAACAAGGCATAGGAGGGCGTACAGGTGAGGATAGTTGGACCAAAATCCTTCATTATTAGCACCTGCCGTTTAGTGTTTCCTCCCGAAATGGGGATGACCGAAGCCCCCAGTTTTTCAGCACCGTAGTGAAAGCCAAGACCACCAGTGAACAGCCCATAGCCGTAGGCATTGTGAATCATGTCTCCCTTTGTGGCTCCTCCTGCCATCAGGGTTCTTGCCATAAGTTCAGACCAAGTCTGAATGTCACGCGCTGTGTAGCCAACCACAGTGGGCTGTCCGGTGGTGCCCGATGATGCATGGATTCGCACCACGCTATCCATTGGCACGGTAAACATCCCGAAAGGATAATTGTCGCGCAGATCATTTTTATAGGTGAATGGAAGCTTATGAATGTCGGCGAGGGAGTTCACGTCTTGAGGTTTCAAGCCCATCTCGTCAAAACGATTCCGATAGAAGGGAACTGTACTGTACACCCTGGTAACGGTTGTCTGCAATCGTCTCAATTGAATGGCCTCCAGGGCCTCCCTCGGCATGGTTTCGTACTCTTCATTGTAAATCATAGGCCCTCCTTATTGCTGCGAATCTTTGTTACCCACTCAAAAGAAGAACTTCAGCGCCAAACTTGCCACAGGCGGTTTATTGCGGTTTGAACCGATCTGTTCGTATGGAGCGAGACGCTCTCGCAGCCTCCGTTCTTCCCGATCATTGTACTTGTGGGCCACGTTTACCGCACTGAAAATATTCCCACCGTAAAGTGCCAGTGTGATCACGCCAAGTCCTATTCCGAGTCCATCGTTGTCATTGTTAAAAGCCTCCACCGTGGCCCAGGCAAAAGCGCCGGTAAAAACAAAGGCCAATGCCGCATCACCGGGTCTCTCACTGTAGAGGTGTCCAGCTCCTGGTATGATCGCCAGAAGACCGGCAACAGCTGGATTTTTTCGTTTTCGTTCCGAAGCTTCAGCAACGATCTTCTTAACTTCCCCGGCCTTACCGTACAGCAGGTTCTCACTGGTGACCTGAGCTAGAGCTTCATCAGCTTCCAGCCAACGGCCTTCTCGGGCGTAACTGAGACCAATAAAATACCAAGCCTCGGCTACGAAGGGCTGATCGGGTTCGGCTTCTATAATAGCCATAAACTCCCCCCGAGCCTCTTCGCTCCGACCCAACTTTGTCAAAGCGCGGGCTTTCAGGAGACGAGCCTGCCATTTTAGAGGGCTCTGGGCATAATCATTTAAAAATGCATCGGCTGCTTCCAGTGCTTGCTGCCAGCTTTTGCCACGAAAGTAGCTTTGACTGATTCGGAAGGCTGCGGTCGGTGCCTCGGGATTGTCAGGGTAAAGGAATAGGAAGCGCTGATACTCGCCAATGGCCCGAAAATACTCTCGCTGGGAAAAAAGATGATCGGCAAATTCAAGCACTTGTTCTGCAGAAAAGTCCAGGGCCGGCTCTGGTGGTTGGGCCTCGGCAGGAAAGTCTGCGGTCACGAGCATCGTTGCCGCGAAAAGCACCAGAAAAAACCGGACACAACCATGATGTAATCGTCCAACTAGCATTCAGTAACCTGATTTCGCAGTCATAGCCAATTCCCGACTCTCCATCTGATCTCTGAAACACTCAGAACGGTCTAGGTGGATCTCATCCACCCAGAAGCTCGGCAAAGGTAGCGAATTTCTACTTGCATTAACCCACGGTCTGCACCTATGGAACAAAAAAGCCGCGGGTCCCGGTTGGCCCACGGCCTCGAAATATGAAAGCCATGGGCTTGTGTCCCTGTCCGCCCATGGCCTTAGATGCTCACCTCTGTACCGGCTTACGTCTCCAACCAGAGGGCGGACTTCTGAAAAAAGAAGCCGCCGAAGGGAAAACTAAATTGCAAGCCGGCAACCAACATCAGCTTTTTGATTACCTCCGTTCCTCTGGGGCGTAAAATTATAAAGGTCTAGGAAATTTGTCAAGTTAATTCTTGTCTCTTCTCCTCACCCTTGATCTTCCAGGGCCTCCTTCTGCTGCCAGCGTATTATTTTTGTCCTAATCCACTCACTGAAGAGCGTCGCCGGATTTTCCTTGAGATAGTTGTCATAGTGGGTCACAGCCTTTTCCTGGTCACCGAGAGCCTCATAGACCCTGCCAAGGTGAAGCTGAGCCTGGGTCTGGTAAACGGAGGCTCCCTCTCGGGCTAATTTCTGGTAGACCTCTAGGGCCTTCTCCAACGACCCCTTGGCCTCATAAGTTTCTCCCAGACTCACCAGAACTTGGTCATGGAAGGGATGTTTTGAATCAGTTCGCTCGATGAAATCCAAGTAGCAAACGGCAGCCCTGTCATAGTCTCCACTCTGGAAATAAGCGTTTCCCAGATCTATTCGAGCACTTGTCGCCGCTGTGGTGGACCCGTACTGCTGCTTTACTTCCTCTAGCTTTGCTATTGCAGCCACATATTCCGCAACGCTAGCCCCGCCTGCTACTCCGGCTGGATACAAAGCAATGGCCTCACCATAAAGTGCTCTTGCTTTCGCTTCCCGGTTGGCCTTGAAAATCAGAACCCCACTGCTAAGCAAAAGAAATAAAACGATACCCGCTGCTGCCCCCCCTACGATTCGCACGTTTTCCCGGCACCAAGTCATGATTCTGCCGGTCAAGGTTATGAATTCATCAGGCTTCTTGAGCTCTTTTCTCCGAATTTTTCTTTTAGCCAAACTGTCCTCTCCTGATCAACCGCCTGGACTCAGTGATTTGATCTTGCAATGGATCAATCTCTTTGAGCATTTGAATCGTGCTTGTTAGCAAGAAGGCGTTTTTCTGTCAAGCTGGGTCATTTCGCATTTCGCATTTTTACATTGGGGAAGAACCCATATGTGGCTGGCTGGAATCGTTCAGTCTACAATGAGAAATGCGAAATGCCCACTCAACTATGCGCTCTGCGCTTCTCTAAGTAGCGCACCTCCCACCAGATTCACCAAGGCCCAGATCACATCCAAAGGCAAGTGCTCTTCCACCGAAGCGTCAAAAGTCACCACCAAGCGTGCCGGAAACTCTTCATCTCCTAGCCAAAGGATGTAGCCCAAGGGAATTTTAGGTAACGGCCAGAGTCGAAAAGAAACGTCGCCAAAATCAGTTTCCCCACCTCCCAGGCGCAACCCTGCTTCAAGAAAGCTTTGGCCATCATCGCCGAAGCGCTTTTCCAACGGCTCGGTGAACAGGACGTGGGGTCCCCTGAAAAAGAAATTGCCACCCCGGATTTCACTGCCCGTCACCATCCGGCCGGTAAGGCCAATGGGTTGAGCACGGAGCAGGTAAGTCAGCATGACTAGATAAAACTGGAATGTAAGTTCTTTGGGGCCAGTTTGATCGATGCATTCAATTAACCGTCTTTCCGGGTAACATGCATACATCTGATGCAAGAAGGGAATCTGGTAGCAGTCCCTACCCTCATCATAGCGAACAGAGGCACGAGCACCAACCTCTTTCCTCTCCATGGATGAGAGCTCGCTCCAGAGATTTGGATCAATTTCCTCGGGGCTTTCATAGATGCCCCTTCCTTTTTTACTTAAATCGCTTGCGCTCATTTAGTCACTACACAGTAGTCATTGGTCATTGGTTATTTCGCATTTCCCATCTGTGATTTATCTTTTTGATGGATAACATCTGTGACTCTCAAGAATGAGAGTTAAATGCGAAATGGCGCTCTCTGCTGCCTGCTGCTTACTATCTACTTCCCCGTCTTCTCCTCAAAAACTGAGGAATATTTATCATCAACGTTATCCAGTACTCTCTTGATGAGTCCCCTCGCCGCCTCCTCGTAATCTTCTGGTACCAGAATTGCGCCCCAACCCATCTGCGTAACAAAAAGACCATCGTAAGCGGTCTCTTCAAAACGACGAAGCATCAGCGGAATTTGCTCTTGACGAAGAGCCTGTACCAAAAGATCAGCCTCAAAACGATTTTCTACAGTATGAACTCGCACCAGATCAGACTGATCAGCCTCCAGTTCTCCTTGCTTCTGAGTCACAAGCGCTTCTCCTCTCTTCATCTTCAGGAAAATCTGCAATCCGCAATCCTCCACCCTCAATCCACTTCATATTCAGCTTGCCTGAGCAACTCCCACAGACGTTCCCGATTATCCCCATACTCATTCTGTAGCATGGGGCTACAGAGATTCACAGGCAGTTCTCTACTGACAACCCTTGCAGCAAATGCCATGCAGGTTGCCTCACCACATTCGCCACAATTGGTGCGCGGAAGCTCACGATAGACGGTGAGGGGGTCGAGGCGGGCCTGTTTACGCAGTGTTGGTGCGATGGTGTCGCGCTGCTGGTGAACCTTGTTGATCATGTTTTTGAGATCTTCGCATATCTGTCGGGCTTCTTCCTCATCCTTCACTGCGGTCACCGTAACCTGCCGGGGTCGTATGGCGATGATATGGCCTCGCTCCATGTAGTTCAGCTCGTCTGAGCCATGAATATAGGTACATCCTCGTATCTCGGTGGCAAGATAAGGCAGAAGATCAGCGATATCCGCGTCCAGATCAATAATGGCGTTAAACTTTATTGAGGTGGGCATGCATTCAATGTTCACCAGGTTTAAGTGAACCTTCTCTAGTAGCATGGGCGAATCACCTCCAAAGATAAGCAAACATGGATGTCGTATATCGAATACGGTTATAAACTTTGCTCCGCAACTGCTCTTGAGAACTGAGCCATTCCCTCCGCTCTCAAGCCCAACCTATGCGTAGTTGAATACATATACGTTATCGGATTTCTGTTCTTGATGATTCACTTCTTGTCTAAGGAATTTAACCGGCTCCGTTGGATAGTATTTCATAAGCATTCTGGATTTCCTGGAATTTCTCTTTTGCCAGTTTCTGAAATTCCTCACCCAAATGTGAAACCCTATCCGGATGATAGCGCTGCGCCTTTTTCCGATAGGCGCTTTTGATTTCCTCCTGGGTTGCTTCTCGGGATACGCCCAGAATCTCGTAAGGATCCTTCTCTGTCGAATATGGCTCCTCTTGTTGCGGCCCACTGGAACCAGAACTTTCCGCTCGTTGGTATCCCCCGGGTTGACGGAGCCGTTTGAAGAGCCAGTAAGCCAGGAACAACAGCAATATATCGTCGGTCCAGCCAAGCCCTAAAAGGCTGTCGGGAATCGCATCAACGGGGCTGGCCAGATACAACAATCCAAGGAGCAACGGCCAGAAACGTTTTAGCCAAAGCATCTATTCTCCTAAAGGAAATCGAGGCGCAATCACCTCTATTCCTCATGCATTTAACCTCTTCTAAGATATCAAAGTCCCAAACTGGAAACAACCAAGGCATAGGGTATCTAGCGTTCAGTCATCAGCTTGATCTATTCCAGAAGCAACAGAAATAGTCTGGCCGCATCCCGTTGTCACTCTCATCGTTATTTCATCATACCTACTTCACGCTCTCGCCTCACTCCACACGCTGACGCTGAAAACCTAGGTGGCGCCACAGTTCACTCCGAAATCTTCGGGTAGTCCCCAGGTCAACCTCGCCAAAGTGTACTTGTTCACGCTCATCCAGTTCCAACGTAATCCAATCTTCCAGGCTGTCCAGACTCCGCAGCCACAGTCTGAAATCAGCATCACTCACCAGCTTAGGTGGCTGAACTATGATGCTCCCTCCCCCGTGCTGACGGTAGACCCGGTCGTCGACCCGGCAGTTGAAGTCTGTCGAGTTGATGCCGACCACCGGGATGAAATTGTCGAATGCCCGCACCAGAACACCATGTTTCCAGTGTGCCTTGAGCATGGGGAAAATACCCTGGTTAATAATGAGATCTGCACCTCGGTCGGTAAGTGTTCGAGCCGCCTCAGGCTGCCCCCAAAAATCGATGCAGAGCGGCAGGCCTACCCGGGCAAAGTCGGTGTCGAAGACGTTCCAGTTGTTATCGCTGCGGACAATTCCGAGATGTCGCCGCTCCATGCGTCCTGGGTTGACTTTGCGCTGCCGACCAACAATGCTGCCACTTCGATCAAAGAGAGTGGCCGTGTTGTATCGTCTGTTCCCCACATCCTCAACAAGACCGGCCGCTAGGTAGCAGCGCAGCTTTCGCGCCATATCTGCCAGAATCTCCTCTCCAGCCCAAGGGAAATATTCCGGCAGGCAGGCCACATCCACACCTTTGCCTTGACACTGCTCCAGGAGCCTGATGGCATGGCCCACATTGCGAGGGTCGTCCAGCTCCGGGTATGGTTTCGCTTGAATGATGGCAACGCGAACTGAATCTTTCATGCCGTAGCACTCCCTATGGAACAATTTGGACTTGGCGGGCTTAAGTTTTTAAGCCTCCAGAATTCAAGAAGATGGCCTAGCTGATGAACACCAATGATACCAGTGACATTATTTTTATGGCTGTGCGGTTTCGGATTGAGATCCCCGGGGGGTTTAACGGGAAAATTGAAGCATTTTCACGAAAAACATGATAGGGCCAGCCGCCAAATTTCCGGCTCTATCGGAGAGTCAAGCTATATTCTTTTAAACATAATGTTTAGACAGTCGCTACAAAACTGGGAGCACAGATGCCAGCCACCTACCCTCCCCACCTGCTAAAACAAAGGGCTCAGAATGACATTTGCTAGTTTTCGGATGCGGACGAGTTAATCGCCGTGGGTTTCTTTCAACGCCTCGGTGAACTCCTCTTTGACTGCGTCGAATACTTCAGCATCTGCCTGCAATTCGAAGTAATAGAAATAAGTTTCTCCCTTATGGAAATAGATTCGAGCCTGCCCGTGGCCTCGCATCTCGAAATCCCCTGATTGCGCCGCCAAATCTGTCTTGGCCGCAATTAAGTCATTCAGTAGCATGTATTCAAAATACTTAAACCTGTTTGATCTTTGTGCAGCCTTCTGGCGTTTTTGGAGAAAGCTTTCGAGTCTGTTAAAACCATCAACAAGCCGGTTGGAATAGTCACGGGACGTGTGGTCAACCCAAATGTAAATCACCGCTGGGCGTACCCCAGCTGCCAGTGCTAGGTTAGGTCTCTTTCCAACGGTGAACTTATTAAAAGGTTGCGGTGTCTGAATTACCCCTTCCTCCACCTTAACCTTCTCCCAGCTGCCAGGAGGAATCTTGAACATCAAGCGACCCGGAGAATAACGGAGGTAGCCGTCTTGGATGGAAGGGGCGCAACCGATGGTCCCTAAGAGAGCCACAAGACTTAACACCAGAAATGCTGTTGTCAACCGTGAACGCATTATAGCCTCCTTTGCTCTGGTCAGATGAGCTACTGAGGAATTGCCATCCTTGGACCTCCCAAGGTTAATTTACTGTTTAGCCGATTTCCGAAACGCAACATCGCAATCGGATGTTTTCTACCGAGCTGATCAAACCTTTGTCTCTTGCCTAGAAGGATTGTTCTCTACGCTGATGCTGTCGTCGCATTCTCCATTAACGTTAGATCTACCCACAGGGGAAAATGATCTGACGGGTAGCGACCATCTTCGTTATCGCGTGCCACAGAGACATCCAGCACTCTAAACTCGGGTGTGACCAAAATCCAGTCTATTCTGCCTTTGGCTGGAATACCTGTAAAACCGTGATGGGTGTAACTCTGTTGATCTTCCGATTTTCTTAACTCCTGCCAGCAATCGGTAAAGGGCCCCGTCGGCTTGTTGAGAGTGCGATGGGCTTCCGAACCAGGGATATCATTAAAATCTCCCAGCAAGACCGTGGGCGCATCTCTTTCGAGAGTCCAATCCCGAATCATTCTTGCCCCTTCAATGCGAGCCTGTTCAGAGATGTGATCGAGATGGGTCACAGCGACCCAAATCATCTGGGTTGTTTGTCTCATTTTCAATAGAGCGTAACTAATCATTCTGGGAAAAGCCGAATCCCAACTCTTGCTCAGGTGGATTTCCGGAGTTTTTGACAGCCAGAATTCGCTCCCTTCCACCTGAGTAAAGAACTCTTCAAAATAGTACAACGTGGGGTACTGACAGTGTTCATCCCAGTGACGCGATGTGGCTGAAATGCGATAGCCGCCAAGATTCTTACTCAGAAAGGCGAGTTGTGAGGGTTTACCCTCTTGCGTCCCCACCAAATGGGGACGATACTTTTGAATGGTTCTCACCAGAAAATCGCGCCGGTTGTTCCAATGGTTTGAACCGTCCAAATCGTTCTCAAAGCGGAGGTTAAAGGTCATTACCCGCATGAGAACCATACCTCCCGTCACATGGGATATGGTCTACAACGCAAATTGGCGCAATTATACAAAGTTATTTTAGAAATCTGCAAGAAAAAGATCCCGGGAATTCCATGGATCCTTTGTGTCATCTGCAGCAATATTTTCCCATGCATTTTTTGGACCAGCTGGACATCTCGCGGACAGCATTAGCTTCTCCGTCCTGCCTCTTGTCCTGTCCATTCTGGCTGATCTACTTCGGCTGGTAATTTTGGCTGTCAAACAAAGGCAGGAATCTGATAGCGGTGTTGATTTGAGCAGGGGAAACGCTTTCAGGTTTTGGGATGTATTCCCAGTGGTCGGGGAAGCGGGAAACTCAATCCATTTTATGGGCGGGAACTGACGATGAGATTACTTGCTCGGCACAGCACGGACACGCGGAGGCGTGAGAAGCGACCACCTCACATCGTTCTTGTTCATCCATCCATTCAGCGAGAATTTCACGTTGCTCCTCATCCAAAACTCGGACGGCATGTTTTATCTCCACAAGAGAATCATCCCTGCCGGTCCAGATCCTTGCGAGCAAGGTGAGCAGCAACCGATCCTGAACGGTTATTTTCAAGTTGTCGATGTCCTGGAGAATCATCAGCAGGTCGAATTCTTTGGTGCCGCAGTTCCAGTATTTCTGCCATTTGAAGGGTAGACACCTCTGCATCAACTCCATAAACCGCAGCTTTCGATTCCTGCTATTCTCTGAATACATCGAGATCCCTATGTAATGCTAAATAGCAATTTTCTTAGCAGATTCTTAGCCTGAATCCCAGTGAAAATTTTGCCAGCTTTCAAAGTTGTGCTTTTTGCCAGGCTGGCACCGCTCTCTTGTCGCAGCAAGTTCAACCTAAAAGCAGGCTAATCTTGAAGCCTTTTTCTAAACTCCTCAATCGCCTCAGGGATTTGCTTACGGATAAAGGTCTCCTTTTCTAAATCAGGAAGTTTCTCGTATACTTGATATTTGGGATGAGATTTGCACAATTCAGGAATTGAGGCAACCCCTTGCTTCTTTGGGTGCGGATATAGTTCGATATGATCCAGGATAGGTAGTGACTGCTCAGCAACACCTTCCAACCAGTTGAGCCGCCGCATGCATTCGAAACGAAGTTGATCGAGCAGATGAATTGAGATGTCAATCACTTCCATTTTCCCGGTCTTGTCGAGATGGAAAAAATCAGAGGCGGTCCCCAGATTCTTAACTCCCATTACTAGCTCGTAAAGGGCGAAGACATTCTGGTCGCCCGGAGAGATGAGGAAGTGTAGCGTCTTGTCCGATAGATCGCACGGTCTGGTGTGCTCGTCCAGCTTCTCATTAAAGCGTTTTGACCAGGACTTGAAGCCCCTGAGTGCAGCCTGTTTTCGCTTGAAAGACTCCAGTCTGATAACTTCGGCCATCGTCAGGGCGCATTTCTTTGATAGGAATACCGAAAAGTTTGAGGTGCCAAAACTTAATAAAATAGTTTAGGAAAATCTATTTTTATCTAATTAATACATATTATTATGAAAAAACCGCAATTAAAGTACTGTCTTAAATATTCGCTTTTGGATGACTCGTTCTGTGTCCCGAGTCTGAAAGCATTCAGTATGCTCGACAATCCCTGACCCTTCTTTATAGCATGACTCCGAGCTAGGCTCAAGAAAAACAGCGCACGATTTTCTACTGTCCGGATGAAGAGAAGCGTTCCCGGGCCTTGTCAAAAAGACGTATGAACTCCTCTGTATCTTTCTTTGCAATTACCGCTTTTAATTCTAAGATGATTTGTTCAAATTCTCTGTAAAATACCCCGTAAGCGGAATTCAGCATTGGCATTGCCGCATAAAGATCTGCATCTTGGGAGAGAAGATGGCCGATTTCCATCAGACGCCGATGAAACGCAGGAGTAGCAAAACGCTTCAAGTTCTTCAGATCTATCCCCAATGAATCGATGGTTAGCCCCAAAGCCAAGGTACTGAAGTGAGTCAAGCCTTGGACAACAGCCATAAAATAGTCGTGAACCTCTGGCGATACCACCTCCACCCGCGCGCCTCCTCCGACAAAAATTCGAGTCAGCCACTCCTGCCACCACTGGCCTCGACCCGGGCATAGCACCACGGTCTGACCGGTAATGTTCGGTTCACCAGGTCCAAAAAGTGGGTGAGTCCCTATCACCTCAGCAGAAGAGACTTCCAGCATAGTCCTCACCACTTCACTCTTGAGTGAGGCGATATCCATGAGTAAGGCCTCATTCTGGACCAGGGGACCAATGGACTGCACCACCCGGACCGTATCCTGTAAAGGTACAGCCACCAATACCACCTGACAACTTTTTGCTAGCTCCTCAGCTGTGTATTTAGTATTCAGGTCCGCCACAGATACCTGATACCCGAGTTCGTCAAAAAATCGATAAAACCAGCGGCCCATTTTACCCAGGCCGCCGATAATGCCGATATGTATGTCCTTGTCATTAGTCATTGGTCATTAGCCATTGGTCATTCGGAATTTGTTTCGCCGCGTGTTCGCATCGTTCCGAACTGCCCGCTGCCTGCTGTAAAGTCTCTACTGCCTGCTCTTCTTCTCATATAGTTCCTCGAACGTATCCCAGAATTGCGGAAATGACTTGTTCACACAGGACTCGTTGGTAATCTGCACTCCTTGGGTGGCGAGGCCGGCTATTGCAAAACTCATAGCGATCCTGTGATCATTATGAGGATCGATCAGAGCCCCTTGTGGCTTCCCACCCTCGATTACCAGACTGTCTTCCTTTTCCTCAACCCGTACTTTCATCCGCCGCAGGTTGTCCGCCATGGCCTTGAGTCGATCGCTTTCCTTGATGCGGAGGTGGGCAACATTGGAGATGATCGATGATCCTTTGGCAAAAGCAGCTGTTATCGCCAGCGTGGGTACCATGTCGGGCATGTCGCCCATGTCTACCTCAATTCCTCGAAGCGATCCACCGACAACCGTTACACCCTCACCATCCCATTCAATCTCACATCCCATTCTGGCTAAAAGGTCAAGCAAAGCCAGGTCTCCCTGACGGCTGCTTCGCTCTATGTTTGAGGTTAAAATTTTCCCTCCGGTGATCGCCGCAGCGGCCCAAAAGTATGAAGCTGAAGAGCAGTCCCCTTCCACACTATGGTTTCCAGGTTGGTACTTCCTAGGGGCCGTCACCCTCAAAGTTCCATCATCCTGCCATCCAGCCTCAACGCCAAACCTGGACATCCCTTCAAGAGTGACATCCACATACGGCCTGGACACCAGACCTTGGACGGCAATCTCGACGGGCTGCGAGGCATACGGCGCTGCCAGGAGAATGGCGGAGACGAACTGGCTGGAGCGGCTGGCATCAACAAAAGTGCGTCCGCCTTTGAGCCCGCCGCCCTTTATGAGCACCGGGGGATAGCCTTCTTGTTCAAGGCTTTCCACCTCTCCCCCCAGAGGCTTTAAGCCTTCCAACAATTCACCGATGGGCCTCATGTGCATGCGCTCATCACCTGACAGCACACAGTTGCCGTGCCCCAAGCAGGCAACAGCAGTCAGCAATCGCATAGAAGTTCCGGCATTGTCTAAGAATATGGGCTCTGGAGGGCAGTCAAGTCTTCCGCCCGTGCCAATCACTTCCAATTGTTCAGGACTATATTTTATCCTCGCCCCTAAACACTTTAGCGCCTCAGCTGTGAATCTCGTGTCATCACACCAGAGGGAGTTGTGCAATTGACTCCGTCCCTCGGCCAAGGCGGCCATAATCAAGTAGCGGTGCGTAATGCTCTTGGAGCCTGGAATCCGTACGGCTGTATCTAGATTCTTGATAACCCTAATTTGCTTCATCTTCAAGCGACTCAATGAGGGCCTGCCGCATGACCTCAACGGGTGGCTGTTTGCTCGTCCAGATCTCAAACTGGGCTGTACCTTGATAAAGGAGCATGTCCAGCCCGGAAACGCAGAGACAGTCTGCTGCCTCTGCATCTCGGAGGAGTTTAGTTTTCAGGGGTCTATATACCATATCTAATACCACCATACCTGACTGCAGCCACTGTTCCGGTACCAGACTCTGATCTTCCCCACCCACAGTGGTGGCGTTTATTAGCAAATCCACATCTAATTGGTCCCAGGCCTGCCAGTTGATAAAAGCGCAACTCATCTGGTCAGCGAGGCTACGGCCGCGTGCTTCGCTTCGGTTCATCATAAAAACTTTCACGTTCTTCCGCTGCAAACCATAAACAGCAGCCCGCGCCGCGCCGCCCGCTCCGAGGACGAGGCAGCTCTTCCCCGGCAGGATTGCCACCTGCTCCAGTGAGCGAATCACACCCAGCCAGTCCGTGTTGTACCCCATCAACCTGCCGTCTTGGGCAAAAACTGTATTCACAGCGCCGATGGTCCGACTCACCTCATCAAAGCCGTCCAGGTGTGAGAGTATTGCCTCTTTGTAGGGCACAGTGATGCTGGCTCCCAAGATACCTAGCGTTTTCATAGCCGACGCAGCATCCGCGGCCTCGTTCACATTGAAGGCTAGGTAAGCCATGTTCAAGCCAAGGTGATTAAAAGCAGCGTTATGCATCTGGGGACTGAGGCTATGAGAGACGGGATTACCGAAGATAGCAACATATTTAGTTTGTGCATCAATCATCTAAGCAATTCCAGAGCTTGGCGTATTTCTGAGATAGTTAGCTGTCCTGGGGCTGCCTCAGCCCCGGTTTCTAGGGCCGCATATGTAAAGGCCCCGCCAACCAAAAGGCAAGCTACTCTGCTGATTCGCCCAAGCGGACCAAGGCAGAAGGCCACCACCTTCTGTCCATGTCGGCGACCGCGTCCGACCAGACTAAGAACCGCAAGGTTATCTTCCTTCTTTTGCGCCCGAGTGACGATCTTCAATACTTCAGCCCCTGTCTCAGCCATCTGCTGGAAAAGCGATGATAACTCTTCATCCGAGGGTGTTTCCTGAAAGTTGTGGTAGCTAAGAATCAAACGGTTTTTGATACGGGACAATTCGGCGGGTAATGCTTCACCACGGCGGAACTCCCAGTCCAGATATGAGCAGCCACTTTCTGCTGCCTGGAGAATCAGCCGAAGTTTCTCTGCTTTACCGCCCGCGAAACGGCCACCCTGGTCTACCGACCTCACTGTAGCAATCACCGGTAAGGGAGCTTGCCGCAGGACACCTGCCACGTCCGGGTCATCGGTCACATCCAGTCGCCATTCCAGCAAATCGGCGCCCACTTCTTCTGCCTTGAACATGGCCTCGAGCACACGATCGGATTGCTCCACCATCAGGGAAACGCAGATTTTTGTCAATTCACCCTCTCTGGCGTGGTTACTGGTCACCAGTGGTTAAATAAGTCTGAATGTCGCGAGAAGCTGCAAGGATTTCACCGAAAATTTTCTTTACTGCCCCCCAAGCCAGAGGGCCCTGATTCTCGCGCGCCAGCCGCCGGAAAATGGATTGCTCTCTGTCCAGATCCAGTGGATCCTTGCCTGTTTGGTGTTTTAGAGCAGCGATCTCCTGGACCAGAAGCATACGTCTGTTGAGCAAGCGGAGAATATCATCATCCAAATCGTCGATCTGCTTTCGAAGCCTTTTTATATCCGATTTGTTTTCTCTGGTATCACTCATTTTTCCCAAATGGTCTCCTCCACCTTGTGACCAAAATGGCGCCCGGGGGACTCGAGGGCCACCAGGACCTCGCTACCCTTCTCCAGGTTTACCACGGAGCGCGGCTCGCCGCTTGGGGTAGTCAACCGAATGGTTTCGGCATTTTGCACCAGAGTGGTAATTTCCCCCGATTCAGTCTCTGCAGTCACCAGTAGTAGGGGGCGCCGCTCTATTTTCATCCGCCCTACTATAACTTCTTGGGCTCGCCCCTGGTGATCCACGCATAAAACTGGGTCGCCAGCCACCAACTCAGAAAGGTAGCGGGTCTTACCGCCTGGCACCCTGATATAGGCATGCACTGGGCCAGCATTGACCCGAAAGGGGCGTGGCGAGACGTAAGGATTCTCCACACTTTCAGCGTGAACCAAAAAGAGTCCGCCACTACTGTTACCCACAAGCATACCCTGCCCCAGTTCCATTTGGGTGCAGGTATCCACACAGGCTCGATCTCCCAAGCCTGCCTGACGCACCGCAACTATTCGCCCGGTGCTTAGGTGCACCCGCTCACCCTGCTCGCGCACGATGGCCAGGATTTTCTTGAGCTCTAAAGGATCTCTGGTTTTGATCAATATCCCAGCGACGCCACGCTCCAGAACGGTAAGAGCGTTTCTAGCTTCCTCGCTGCTGGCAACTTCTGTAAAAATATTGTCCGCCTGAGCAACCAAGTTCTCGAGAGGTATAATAGTCCAATCCGTGGTCTGCACCACTATCGTGGCATTCAGCGCCAGCTTCAGAATTTCCTTTTCGTCTTCTTGGCTCTTGACCTCATAAAAGACAACTTCATGATCGGGTTTGACATCACCATCAGGGGCTATGGTAATAATACGCCCCAGTTCCTTAACCTTCTGATGGTAGCCCTCCGGAACCATTACCGCCGCAGCCCCTCCCTCCAGGGCCGTTGTCACTAGCGACTTGTTCCAAGGGTCCACCTTTACCCAGGCAGCTTTCATGCCGTTACCTTTCTACTATTAGGTTCCAAGTAGTTTCCGTTGAGAAAGGCCGATGCCTGTTCCACTGTGGCATTCTCGTGAACGATCATACTGACCGCCCCGACCATCCTGGTGGGATCCTCGTGCTGAAATATGTTTCGACCTATGGAAACGCCAGCGCCACCAGCATCCATCGCTCCCCGTATCATTTCGAAAATCTCCTTGTCCGATTCCATCTTTTCGCCACCTGCAATGACCACGGGTACATGACAGCAGGCCACGACTTCCTGGAAGGATTCCACCGATCCGCTGTATGATATCTTGACAATGTCCGCACCGAGTTCAGAACCGAGTCTAGCTGCGTGCTTAAGCACGTTGGGATCGTACTCGTTTGCAATTTTGTCCCCGCGAGGATAAATCATCGCCAACAGTGGCATCCCCCACTCTTGGGCCCGGCGCGAAATCTTGCCAAAATCATTCAGCATCTGCCGCTCCATGTCATCTCCAATATTAACATGCACTGAGACAGCATCCGCCCCCAACCGCAAAGCCTCCTCGACCGTGCAGACCAGGGTTTTGGTATTTGGGTGTGGAGAGAGTGAGGTGCTGGCAGAGAGATGGATGATCAAGCCAACATCCTTACCGCTTCGGCGATGACCGGCGCCCACCATGCCCTTGTGTTCCACAATGGCATTAGCACCGCCACGGACCACTCGGTCAATGGCTTCCCTCATATCGGTGATACCGTAAATGGGTCCAGAGCTGACCCCGTGGTCCATCGGTACGATGACTGTTTTACTGGTATTTCGGTCAATTATCCGTTCCATCCTAATCTGTTTGCCTAGCATGCGCAACTCCTTTTCAGACAAGAAATAAATGCTCTATATACATTCAACCCCCACAAATGCCAACAAGCTGACACACTGTAAAACCCAATAGAGAGGCAGGCCGCCACATTTGCGACCGCTACTCAGATTAATCACATATGCTCGCCAGCTTGCATAACAGGAGATTATCATCTCAAACCCCCAAAAAAACTTCAGCCAGAATTGTCAGAGTCGCTTACCTTCCTATAAAAATCAAAAAGCCGCGGCTTGGGGACTGCCGCGGCTTTTCGATGCATCTTTAG
>CP070735.1:68084-85449 GCA_020347625.1 Deltaproteobacteria bacterium | reverse complement strand
GGTCACTGTTCGTGATTCCATGATTTGTCCTGACCAGTCATGCTCCCCGGTGGACATTTTCGCCGCACAGCACTAGTAAGACACCACATAAATACTTTTGTATAATTTGTAAACAACGTCCCCTTTATTGGTTGGTCACAAAAAACCCCCATCGGAGGCAAATCACGATGGGGGATCGTCTCTGGATAATCCCAATTGCTATTTGGTGGGCAGCTTATCGAGTCCCCCCGATTGCGGCTCAGTCCACAGGTTCTGATCGTTGAGATCGCCAGGGCCCTCAGGAAAACCGCCATCGGGCACAGCAGTACCTTCCTCTGTCGTGCGGATAGGGAACTTGAAGCGCTTGATCGTGCCGTTTCTGAACTTGACTGTCCACATGATGTCCTCGGAACCGCGCAAAGGCACAACGCTGGCGCCCATGGGCACGAAGTCGGCATAACCGCGAACGTCCATGGCCTGCTGGGGACATATCTTTACGCAGCTGTAGCACTCCCAGCAAAACTCGGGCTCCTGGTTGTAAGCCTTCATGGCCTCCGCGTCCAAGACCATCAAGTCGTTGGGGCAGATGTACATGCAGGCGGTCCTGTCCTGCCCCTTGCATCCGTCACATTTTTCATCAATGACGTAACTTGGCATTGATTTCCCTCCTAATGTTTATTGACTTAAAAATCATACGTAATCACTCAATACAGACCCGGAGTACCCAACTCCGGAACCTTTGATAGCCGACAATCACCTCCCTTCCAATGCGAGCTCTTTAGCTGTTAAGTGGTCATAGAAAAAAACAAACTTCTATGCCTTGGTTAAATGGGCCGGAGATCTGGTCCTCCCGGCCGATTGTTTTTGGTCGTGGTCGACCAATCCTATTACGACTATTTCTTAATATCTTTTTCGGCATCTCCAGTAGCGTGGCCGTGAAGTTTGATTTCCACCTTCTCCTCGAGACCGGCATAATAATCCTGCAGAATCTTTACAACTTCGGGTCTGGAGAATTCCTTGGGTAGTTCGCCGCCCTCTGACAGGGTCTTGCGCACCAGGGTGCCGCTCAGAAGCAGGCGGTCTTCCTTGCCGTGCGGGCAGGTCTTCATTGAACACATGCCGCCGCACTTGTAGCAGTGGAAGGTCCAGTCAATGGGAAGGGGCTTTAGTTCCAGCGCCCCCTCAGGGATCTCATGGAATATCTGCTGGGCGTCGAAGGGACCGTAGTAATCACCCACACCGGCATGATCGCGGCCGACGATCAGGTGGCTACAGCCGTAGTTCTGGCGGAAGCAGGCATGGAGCAACGCTTCGCGAGGCCCAGCATAGCGCATCTCCATGGGGTAGCCGCCCTGGATCACTGAATCCTTGACAAAGTAGTTATCCACCAGGGCCTGAATCGCATCAACCCGCACGTCAGCGGGAATATCACCGGCCTTCAGTTTGCCCAGTAGTTGGTGGATGTAAAGGCCGTCGCTCACCTCCAGGGCGATCTTGGCCAGGTACTCGTGGGAGCGGTGCATGGGGTTGCGGAGCTGCAAGGCCGCCACCGTGCGCCAGCCCTTCTCCTCAAACATTGCCCGCGACTGAGCCGGTGTCTGATAGAGTCCAGCGAACTCTTTGGGGTAGAAGCTCTCGCTCAGCACCTTGATGGGACCGGCCAGATTGACCTCTTCCTGGGCCATGACTTTCTGCACGCCGGGATGACCTTCTGCATCGTCTGTCCAGAAAACCGCCTTACATTCATGCACTTTATCTATGGTGTATTTCTCCGTCACCTTCATGGTGGCGAGGATCTCGTCATGTTCCACATCGATGAGGGCGACCTCTTCATTGACCTCAATGCTGTCCGCCAGCTCCTTGCTCGCCGACAAGGTGATGGGAATGGGCCAGAAAGTGCCATCTGCCATCAAGTATTTGTCACAGACTCCCTTCCAATCATCATAGCCCATGAAACCATCCAGGGGGGTAAAAGCCCCGATGCCCAGCATGAGGACGTCAGATGCCTCCCTCGAGGTCATGGGAACCTGCTTAAGGGTCTTGGCCTTTTCAAGCTCTGCCTTGAGCGCATCACCTTCCAACAACAGCGGTTTGAGCTTTCTCTCTTTTCCGTGTGGAGGTACTAACTTCGACATTTCTCGTTCTCCCTTCTTCAAATGAGTAGTCTTTAAACCAAACTTTTATGAATTGGACCATCCTTAAAGGTGGCCTTTTCAACAACTTATAGTCAGCCTCTCATAGACCCCATACAAAAAGCGCAAAATTATCCTGCCCCGCCCCGTGTTTGTGAAAAATTGCTCTAATTTCAATCAGCAAAGCCCTCCGCTCCCTGCAGTGGTGCGCTTCGGAAGTTTTTCCCTTTCAGGAGGCGGGGAAATCCGTTTACACAACCGCCGGGCTACCGCGTCTTTCCAATGTCCCGGTGCAAGAAACGGCTTGTTTTCGTTTCGCTAAACCGGAAAGTTTCATTAACAACAGGCTCAAGGAGGAGGCATCCTTCAAGCACCCCCTCCGTGCAAGGCTCAGCTTCAGCTGAGCGCCACCCCGTTGAGAGGGGGGAGAAAAACGTTGGTTGGGATGATTTTGTACTATCTTTAACAAGGTTAGTGGAACTATAACCCTTAATCCATAATACTGCAAGCATTTTTTTTCACAAATTTTAGTCAGAGGAAGGCTTTCTTGGGGAGATCATAAAAGTAGTTGACATCATAGCTAATAATCGATAACTGCAAGGAGATTTTAGATTGTAGATTGCAGATTTGGTATGGCATAGAGCATAGGGTAAAAAGCCAACTAAAGCTCTCGAGTCACAGCTTGCGACTCAGGTAAATCCGAAATCCGAAATGAAAAGGGGTAAGAGCCTTGTCAAGTAGTCGTCGCTTCCCTTTGTACGGTTGGATTGCACTCTATGTACTGATAGTTGGCCAGATTCTCCTTTTTGTAGGAATAGAAGTGATTGGCTACTGGTTTTTCCCTCTTGCCTGGTGGCCCTACATCGTGGTTGTGGACGGGCTCGTCTACCGGAAAAAAGGCCGGTCCCTGCTTACCAGACATCCACGCGAGTTTCTCCTTCTGTTGCCATGGTCGGTCGGCTTCTGGCTTATATTTGAACTATTCAACGTGGTTCTGAACAACTGGCACTATCTCATGGTCCCTGAAAATATCTTCCAACGCTGGACTGGATATGCGGTGTGTTACGCTACGGTGCTTCCAGGACTTTTTGAAACCACAGAACTTTTAGATGCTTATGGTCTTTTTTCCAAATCACGAATCAAGCCTATCTCGGTCACCACCCGGTGGTATCTACCCTTTGTAGCCACCGGCTTCATCTTTTTTCTGCTGCCCCTCATCTGGCCGCAGTTCTTTTTCCCATTGGTCTGGGGCATATTTACCTTCCTCCTGGAACCACTAAATCATCGCCTGGGATTGCGCTCATTGATGCGGGAGTGGCAGCAGGGAACCCTCCGCTCTTTCTATCTCCTGTTGGTGGCCGGCGCCATTTGTGGTCTCTTGTGGGAGTTCTGGAACTTCTGGGCCCTCACTAAATGGGCCTACACTGTGCCCTACGTGGCATGGCTGAAGGTGTTTGAAATGCCCATCCTCGGCTTTTTGGGGTTCCCCCCATTTGCCGTGACTTGCTACGTTATGATGAGCACCGTATCTCTCCTCCGACAAGGCCGCAGTTGGCAAGACCCCACCAAGCCTTACATGCCACCACGGCCGGGTCTAACTGCACTAGTAGGTATTGCGCTTGTCATCTTCTGCCTGTTTGGTTTCCATCAGATCGACGTTCACACCGTGATGTCATGGCGACCGTAAGTCAGCTGGCAGCGGACAGCAGACAGCTGGCAGCAAGAAGTAAAAGATAATTATTTCGTTAGGCTGCCTACTGCAAGCTGCCTGCTTTCTACTGCGTTGCTTGACCCAATTCCTCAGACCGGTTAATAGTTAGGCCTCGACTGGTGGAAAGGAATGGTTACGTGGAGCCAACAACATTTTATCTCCAAAGTCTCGGTTGCCCTAAAAATCGTGTTGATAGCGAGGTCATCTTGGGCTCTCTCATGAATGCTGGCCACAAGCCAGTAGAGGATCCCTTCCGAGCCCGGCTCATAGTGGTAAACACCTGCGGCTTTATCGAAAGCGCCACCCAGGAGTCCATTGACACCATTTTAGAGCTAGCCCAGGCCAAGGAGCGGGGCCAGTGTCAGCTCTTGGTGGTAGCTGGCTGTTTACCTCAGCGCTATGGTCGTAAATTGGTTAAATCCATGCCCGAGGTGGATCTGTTTGTTGGCACCAGCTCTTTTGTGCACCTGCCCTCTCTGCTCGGCAGCTTCAAACAAGGTGAGCCCCAAAGACTCAGCCTAGAACCTCCCAGTTTCTTGATGACTGCCCAAACTCCAAGAGCCCTTTCCGCTCCGTTCTATAGTGGTTACCTGAAGGTGGCGGAAGGTTGCAGTAACCGCTGCACCTTCTGCACCATTCCGGCCATTCGTGGCCCCTACCGCAGCCGTCCCTTGGATGACCTGCTCCAGGAAGCTCAATGGTTAGCTTCCCAGGGGGTAGTCGAACTAAATTTGGTCGCGCAGGATACCACGGTCTATGGTATCGACCTTGGCGCTAGCCCCCGCCTCCCAGACCTCCTCGACCGGCTGGCTAGATCCGACATGTTTCCATGGATTCGAATTCTCTATGGCTATCCCCAGAGGATCAACCGAGAACTTCTGGAAGTGATGGCTTCGCATGACAGCATCTGTAAATACCTTGACATTCCATTTCAGCACGTCTCCCCAGGGTTGCTTCGGACCATGGGTAGATCTGGATCTTCCAAAGAATTCCATGAGCTTATCGCCTTCATTCGTGAGTACTTGCCTGAGGTCACCCTGAGGACAACACTCATGGTAGGATTTCCCGGAGAAACCGAAGCCGACTTCCAAGAGCTCTGCGATTTTGTGGACCAGGCGGCGATCCAGCGGCTGGGAATGTTTGCCTATTCGGCTGAAAGAGGGACTCGAGCCGCACGCTTGACGAAGGCCGTGCCGGAGGTCGTAAAGCAGCACAGGCTCCAAACACTTGCAGATCTCCAGGAAAAAATCAGCCTGGATTACAACAACCAGCTAGTGGACACTGTGCAGCCGGTTCTCATTGAGGGAGTGAGTGGCGAGACCGATCTATTATTGCAGGGACGTTTACCGACGCAAGCACCTGAAGTAGATGGCTGTGTGCTGATTAACAAGGGTTTTGGTCAAGTGGGTGAGATTATGTCGGTGCGGATCACCCAGGCCCATCCTCACGACCTGGTTGGCGAAGTTGTTTAGTTTGAATTCTTTTGACAATGAGCTCAATTTGGGCTATGAAGAAGTGTTTTATGGTTTTCCCAGCAGATAACTCTAGCTTAGGAACATCCTCCTTGTCCCCCAAGAACACCGCAAAAAGCTTGACGCAAGAACAGTTTCCCCTTTTCGGCCAGCTGGATCAAGACTTACAGCTAATTGAGGAGGAGATCAATAAGAACCTGCAGTCCAGTGTACCACTTATCGCGCTGGTGAGTCGCTACATTATCCGCAGTGGTGGCAAGCGCTTGCGCCCTTTATTGATGGTGCTCGCCGCCAGACTTCTCAACTACAAAGGTAACGACCAATACGCTCTTTCCATAGTCTTCGAGTACCTCCACGCTGCCACCCTTCTCCACGATGATGTGGTGGACAATGCAGAACTACGGCGCGGCCAGCCATCGGCCAACACCCTCTGGGGCAATGCCGCTGTGGTCCTAGTGGGTGACTTTCTTCTCGCCACCTCCTTCTTTCTCTCTGTGCTAAGTGGCAACCTAAAAATCCTCCGCGTCCTCTCAGAAACTACCACTTCCATGGCTGAGGGTGAGGTTCTGCAACTCATCAACAGTGGCAATCTAGAAGTTTCTGAACAGGACTACATTGAGGTCATAACGCGTAAGACAGCGATTCTGATTTCGGCTGCATGCCAGATTGGCGCGATTCTCGGCGATGCTTCCGAGGAGCGAGAAGAGGCCATGCGTCGCTTTGGCCTCAACCTTGGAATTGCTTTTCAGCTAAGAGACGACTTCCTGGACTATACCGGTAGTGAAGCGGAGTTTGGTAAGCCTGTAGGCAAGGACCTTCAGGAGGGAAAAATCACCCTGCCCCTCATTCGCACCTTGCAGTCAAGTGACAATAAAGACCGTCACCGCCTGGTTGATCTTATTACCTCAGATAGCATACAAGATGAGACTTTTGCCGAAGTCAAGCAGATCATCAAACGCTATGAGGGTCTGGATTACACCGCTCAGCTTGCTAGTCATTACATTACAGAGGCCAAATCGGCTTTGGCAATATTCCCTCCTTCGCCCACCCGAGAATCTCTGCTTGAGATCGCCGATTATGTAGTCGCTCGCCGTACTTAGAAGAGCGGACCGATAATCCTCTCTCTCAAACCCACCGTTTTATTGCGAACGATTCAAATCAATCAACGATAAAGTCATTTGGCTCCGCCGTCATTCGTCTTCGGCGTCATTCGCGCTGACGCCTGTAATTAGGCCTTACGGCCGTCGTTATGTGGTCACAACGAATGACCATGAATGCCAATGGCGCGTAGTGACGGTCACTTTCAGTGGCCAAATGACTATGAATGACAACGGAGCGCCAATACGCGCAGTGTGATGACTCGTGAGTGCATAGTGCACATTCCCTTTACAACAGCTGTCATTGGTCACTTGGGTATGAGGTTTGCATAGGAATTTTATCTGTTATGACAGATGTGAAAAAAATCTGTAAGCTGCTGCAAATTTGGCACATTATACACAGAGGAAATCAATGATATCCGAGTTGTATAAGAAGTATAAGAAGCTCGCTATCACATTGGGCGGGCTGCTCCTGTTAATCGTGGTGCTCATTTTGGGTGTACGAATTTTCATGACCCGCGACGTGATAGTGTCTTGGATCACGCCTCCGCTTGAGTACTACACGCACCGAAAAGTATCGCTGGTTGACGCCCGGGTTGGCCTGCGTGGCTTCCACGTTGAGGGTATTGAGTTCCGCAAGCAGGGAGCCAGTGCTCCACTGCTAAGGAGTGAGAAACTGGAGCTTCGTTGGAGCTTAATGGCGCTGCTGTTGGGTAAGATTAGGATTCACACCCTTGCTTTCACCAGGCCGGAGATTACCCTAGTTCGCCACGAGGACGGTTCATTCAATGTCGCAGATCTCTTACCGCAGAAACCAACATCAGAACCGGGAGCATCACCCGGAAAGATTGCCAGGAGGGAGCCCACAGGCATCTCCCTTCTCCTTGAGCTGCTCTCAACCGAAGATGGACATCTCACCCTGGTGGATCGTTTCCGCCAGCCCCAGTCTACTTTACAAGCAACCAACATTCGGACGCGCATTACTGATTTTTCAACCAGCGCTCCCGTTCCTTTCCAAGTAGAAGGCCAGTTTGAGGGAGAGGGCCAAGGATCTATAACCTTAGATGGTACGTATGACTTGCCTTCAAATACTTTTGAAGGAAATGTAAACCTCCAGAGCATAGACCTTGCCAGGCTTGTTCCTTTCATCTCCCAGCACAATCCTGTAGTCATCCAACAAGGCCGCCTGACAATGGCAGCATTTATATCGTCAGAAAAACTTGACCACTTTAAAGGGAAAGGTAGCTTGAGTCTCAGCAACCTTCAAATTAAGCAGGATGACAAGCTTTCCAAGGTCTTGGAGTTGCAGGCTGGGTTTCAGCTGGATGTGGTTCACTCTCAACAGACGCTGAGTATCGATGCTCTCGATCTTGAGCTAAATGGGCAAAAGGCCAATATCCAGGGCCTTCTTACCCAGTGGCAGCAACGGCCTCAGCTCAACTTCAAGTTGAGCTCTCCACAAATGAGACTGCATGAACTTCTAGCACTGCTTCCCAAAAGCCCACCCCCCTCGGCTACAACCGAAACTCTGCCCGATCAGCCACCGGCACAGGAGGAGCCCTCGGTTGAAAAGGAAACGGTCGCGTCACCTTCTGTCTCTTCTTCAGCGGAAGTGGTGAAACAGTCCTCTGAAACAGATGGTGTTCCACAACCAACTGCCCACTCTGCCACTACCACTGTTCAGCCAGCCGAAACCGAAGGCGAGCAGGTTGCAACGACGACCGAGCCTGCCTCGACGCCAAGCGAGCAAAAGCCCAAGTCCTTGCAGCTGGATGCTCAGGGAGAAATTCATCTCGATTGGTTCTTCTACAATAAACTGGTTGCTAGTAATGTAAATTGTCATCTTTCCCTCCAGGAAGGCAAACTGCAGGTGGAACCGCTGTCAGCGTCTCTATATGGTGGTACACTTGGGGGGAGTGTAAAGACCGACCTACAGGTAACTGGGCCACCACTTCAGTACCGCATTTACACAGAAAACGTGCTTCTGGACGAGATCATTGCAGCTTTTTGGTCAGCGACTAGTGGCAGTTGGTCGGGCAATGTGGACCAGTTCTCCAAGGCAAACGGTATTGGCACTGACCTAAATTCACTCCAGTCCCGCACCGAGTTAAACATCAATGCGGCTGAGTTCTCTGGTCATCCCATTACCCAGAAGTTGGCTGAATTGTTCCAGGCTGAAGACTTACAAGAGCTGCGCTTTTCACAAGTCAGCGCTAGGATACTCACCAGTCAAGGGAGCGCCAATATACAAAGGCTACATCTCATAGGTCCCATAGTCCAGGCAGAAGGGAATGGTACCGCGGGGCTACTGGACAAGAAGCTCGACTTACGCTTGCGTCTGCAAATCCGAGCTCAGTATGTCGGAAAACTTGCTCAGCTTCGGGATATAGTGCCGAAGATTTCCGACAAATACGGCTTCGTCCAGCTGCCTCTGAATGTGGGCGGTACCTTCGATAACCCAGAATACAGTTTGGATGAGCGCTGGTTGGCCAAAATGTCCAAAAAAGCAGCCAAGAAGCCCCAAAAAAAGGTGAAGAAAAAACCTCCCGCCAAATCTACTCCGAGTGAGGCGGATAAAGTTAAGCTAAAGGAAGACCTTCAGAAGCTGGTACAGTAATGTTCTGCTGGAAGAATGGAATATTGGAAGAATGGAAAAATGGGTGAAATGATCGTTTCGTGATCTCTCCAGACAGAGAAGTCCCGACAAACCCTCGCGCTGCCTGACCCACCGCCACCTGTTGTCCCTTCCAGTTGTTCTGGGAGCTCAACTGGCCTTACTTCCCATACGTAAGCGGATTCGCAGGTTGGTTTCTCGGAGCCACATTGCCTTCGCGCGGCTTATCGGGACAAGATTATCTTAGCACACCTCGCTGTTCTTGATCCAGATTATTTTCGGTTCCATTCACAAAATGACCTAATGACCCAATGACTATGAATGACAGCGAAGCGTTATGACCCACATACCCTATGCCCTGCCACTCAATCCACTAATATTTTGCACCACACACCATGCAACTAAAAGAGTGAGGGACAACGGACCACGCACCTGAATTTGCTAAATTTCCTGGCCTTTCCAGCTAAAAAGTGGTAAGCATCTGAAGGGTTGTGGAACATTTCACCAGCAGTAGACGTAACATCGGTCTAGGCATATCGGATTTTACTACCCCGACATTACAAAGCATAGACTCCGGAAAACCTGTTGACATTGTTTGCCAGCAGAGAAAGAGGTTTT
Source organism: Deltaproteobacteria bacterium (assembly GCA_020347625.1). Classification (GTDB taxonomy): domain Bacteria; phylum Desulfobacterota; class Syntrophobacteria; order BM002; family BM002; genus BM002. The sequence goes on along the minus strand of CP070735.1, from coordinate 75,826 downwards.
TCCCGAGAGGCAGAATATCCGAAGGCAGAGCTTATTATGGCAAAACGCACCTCAATTTTTCTTTTCTTTGTCGTCATTGTCATCGGGGCAATCGTTGCCTTGCTCATATGGAAGTGGGATGCGGTCGTCGACAAGATCTCAGAAAAAAGACTTGAGGCCGAGCGGCAAGCGTGGATTCAAAGAACGCAGGAACTCGAAGGCATGATCGTCGACCTGCAGAAAGGAGAGGTGGAACCAAAACCATTGCTCCCCGCCGAAAGACTGACCCAGGTCTTTGGTCCCAGTTCCCCTCTGGTAACGGCGGCTTCTCCGGCCAGTATGAATTGCCGAGAACTCGAGCAATCACTGCGAGCGTTCTGCAACTATCTTGATGCCACAGAAACTATACGCTCTCAAAAAGCTTACCGAGAGTGCTGGACTCTTCTTAACGACATTTTTGCGATTTTAGAGAAAAGTCCACCGACCATAAGTGGCGAGTCATATCGGCCTTCCATTATTCTCCAAAACAGCTTTTTTTTCTTTCGCAGCCTGGGCAAGGAAAGGATCAACATCGTTCGGGAAGTGCTCAAGTACGAAGCGGACCTGGCAGAGCCTTTAATGGGGTCTCTTTATCACTGGCTCATGAAGGGCCGGAAGTGTAACAAATCTCCATCTTCTCCAGCCAATCTTGAGGTACTTTACCAGTACGCCGGCTTCTTCCTCAACACCCTAGGAGGCCATTCCTATCTGTACCGCCGAGATTCCAGAATACGCTTGCTGACCATCTACTATGCCGCCCTTGCCGTTCATGAAGCCAATCTGCAGGGGCTCAACGAGTTGGGCTTGGATCTGCGCTTTTTTCTCCCACTGATATTCAACGAGATCCAGAGTCGCAACGATCTTTTATACGCAGAGGAGTATCTCCAGAAACTGAGCAATCTTCAACTTCACTATTTTAGACAGGAGTAACATCCGGGGTTGACTCCTGCCCAGAATACTCTATTAATACCCCTATCGCCGGGTAAATTTACGTTCTATTGCGAGTATTGGTATTTACTTCGAATAGTTAACTACGGAGGATTACATGGCAAGCAGATTCATTGACAATGGCGATGGCACCGTGAGTGACAGCGAAACTGGTCTCGTCTGGCAGAAGGGCGCAGCGCCAGAGCGGATGACCTGGCCAGAGGCACAAAGTTACATCCAGGAGTTGAACAAAGCTGATTTTGCTGGTTACACTGACTGGCGCCTTCCAGACAATGAAGAACTCTCTAGCCTCATGCTCCCTCAAGAGAACAGCCGACGCCTGTTCTTGGACCCCATTTTTGGCTATCAGCGCTGCTTCTGGAGTGCCACTACTCGCGGGCACCACGAGGTCTGCTATGTCGACTTTTATTACGGCGGCGTTTACCGGTTTCCAGAAATCTACGTCAATCATTCGGTGCGAGCCGTGCGCGGCACTATTAGAGAAGCTGCCGCTTAGGCGCAAGCCAGTTAGCAACTCTTGACAAACGGTGCCATACTGGCCACCGTCGCGACACGGTACCACCAAATACCGCCGCAATAAAGGTCACATCTCGCGAGGCATATCTGCGGAGCAGCATGAATGAACGGTTACGTCCAGGTCTATACCGGTAACGGCAAAGGTAAGACCACGGCTGCCATTGGTCTGACCATCAGGGCTCTAGGCGCTGGTTGGCAAGTCTTTTTTGCTCAATTTTTGAAAGCCGGGGAATATAGCGAACACAAAGCCCTGGCCAGATTCTCTGACAACCTGACCATTAAGACCTATGGCCGCAATGTCTTTATAAGAGGGGAGCCCAACGACGAAGATCGTCGGCTGGCTCAAGCAGCATATAAGGAGATCGTTGAAGCGGTAACTTCTGGTCGCTACCGTTTAGTGGTTCTCGATGAGGCAAATGTTGCCGTTCATTATGACCTGATAACGGTGGACCAAATTCTCGACCTCATTGAAAGGAGGGCTGGGGACGTGGAGTTGGTTATCACTGGCCGTTACGCCCACCCGCGTCTCATCGATCGAGCCGATCTAGTCACAGAAATGCAGGATGTCAAACACTACTACGACAAAGGTATAACGGCTAGGGTGGGTGTGGAGAAATAAAACTGCAAGCGACATCATCTCCAATTCTGGGCACAATCGATTGGCAAACGGTAACAGCGGCGCATTTTCACCGCAAAGATCGCAGAGACCACAGAGGTTTTTAGCAGGGACAAGGCTCTTCTCTCCCAATACGGGATTTAATAACGATGTCGCCGTAAGCCTCTGATCGACTTCTACCACAGTGGGCAACTTCACCTGTCAGGTGAACCATCCTTTGTGTTCTTTGTGCCCCTTGTGGTTTTTGTTATTTATAGGATTATCAACTGCTGAAATAAAGAAAGCATGCGTATGAAGCGAATCACCTTGGTAACCGGGGGCAGCAGAAGCGGCAAGAGTAAACATGCTTTGGAGCTAGCTGCCTCCCATCAAAATAGAGTTTTCATTGCCACGGCCGAAGCCACCGATGATGAGATGAGGGCCCGCATTGAACGTCACCGCCGTGAGCGCGGCACCTCTTACCATACCGTCGAGGAACCGGTTGATCTGGCAACGGCGTTGAAATCCTTGCCGGAAGATACAGAGGTGGTGGTAGTCGACTGCATAACAGTCTGGCTTGGTAACCTTTTTCATCGAGAGAAGCTCAATGAAGGAACTTGCCAAGAAATCGAAGCTTTCTTGGACACCCTCAATGGTCCACCCTGCCATCTTATTATGGTGACGAACGAGGTGGGCATGGGCATCATCCCTGGAGATTCAGCCTCTCGTCTTTTCCGTGACATCGCCGGGGGTATCAATCAAGAACTTGCCCAAAGAGCCCATAAGGTTATTGTGACGATCTGTGGCATTCCCCTGCGAGTAAAATAAAGAGACCGCATAGAGCATAGCGCATGGCGCAGAGCGAATAAAATCATATTAAAAAGAGCCTTTTCTGCTATGCGCTCTGCGATATTAGAGTGTTGGAGGAATAATTATTGGAAAGGCTAAAACCGATTCTTGACGCTATCCCCCCCGTTGACCGGCGCCTGGAGACCGAAATCCGTGCCCATCTGGACAACCTCACCAAACCGGTTGGCAGTTTAGGCACCCTGGAGGATTTGGCTGCCAGCTACTGTCTAATAACCGGTACGGTAACACCAAAATTAGGAAAGAAACGGATCGTAACCTTCGCCGGCGACCACGGCGTTGCCGCAGAAGGCGTATCTGCCTATCCCAGCGAGGTCACGCCTCAGATGGTATACAACATGATTTCAGGTGGAGCTGCCATCAACGTGCTGGCCAAGCATATTGGCGTTGATCTGCAGGTTGTGGATATTGGAGTCGCCGATCCTCTTGAAGGTGCATCCGGTCTTATCCGCCGTAAAGTTAAGTCTGGAACTGATAATATGTCCTCTGGACCTGCCATGAGCGAGGAAGAGGCTATTCAAGCGATCCGGGTCGGAGTGGATCTTGCCAATGCTGCGGCCGAAGATGGGATAACCTTACTTGGTACTGGTGATATGGGCATTGGTAACACTACACCATCCTCGGCACTCTGCGCTTCTTTAATTCCGTGCTCTGTTGCCGAGGTAACCGGACGCGGCACTGGAATTGATGACGATCGGCTCGAGCACAAGATTACAGTCATAGAACGTAGTTTAGAGGTGAACTCTCACCTCCTGTCTGACCCATTTAGTACCCTAGCAGCGGTGGGCGGTTTAGAGATAGCCGGCATCTGTGGACTTATCCTGGGCGCGGCAGGTCGTCGTCTCCCTGTAGTGGTTGACGGTTTCATCTCCTCTGCCGCTGCGCTTGCGGCCATGCGGTTGAGCGAACCAGTTCGAGACTACCTCTTTTTCAGCCACTGTTCTGCCGAAGCCGGCCACCGAATCTTTTATGAACGCTTGGGGCTGAGGCCCATTCTCGACCTGGACATGAGGTTGGGCGAGGGTACAGGTGCAGCTCTGGCTATGAATGTCATTGAAGCTGGCGTCAAGATTTATAACGAGATGGCGACCTTCGACTCTGCGGGGGTGAGTGGCAAGGAATGATGACGCGGCGATGGGGTGATACGGCGACACGGAGCAACTAGAGGCCGTGACGCGCAGAAACGGAATTCCTCCAGCGGACAGCTGGCAGCGAGCAGCTGGCAGTTTTTTCATTAGTTCTTTTGTGCTGCCTGCTGCCTCCTGCCTGCAAACAGCTCACCAATCCGCGTCTCCCTTTTCTGGGATTGGTTAGCTGACACTCTGGACTCTGTAATTTACACTGAGAGATCTCATATGTTTCGCGGATTGGTGACTGCCTTCCGGACCCTGACCATCTTCCCGGTTCCCGGCCGAGATGCTTCAGACCACAGCACAACCCTGCCCTTTTTCCCCCTTGTAGGTCTCACTCTCGGATTTTTTCTCTGGGCTATCAGTCTGATCAACTGCGTGATCAGTGGCGGCGGCTGGCCCGCTGGAGTGGCAGCACTCATGCTTGTCGCAAGCGTGGTGAGTACCAGGTCGCTTCACCTGGACGGTCTGGCTGATTTTGCTGACGCTCTTGGTGGCGGGTGGGACCGGGCCAGGCGGCTCGAGATCATGAAGGACTCCAGCCTGGGAGTTTTCGGCGCTGTTGCAGTCATATTGACCCTGCTCTGTAAGTGGCTGGCCTTCTCCAGACTGATAACCGCAGGTAGCGCAATCTGGGTGATCCTCGTTTTCATGATTTCCCGGACAATGCAGGTGGATTTGATGGTAAGACTAACTTATGCCAGGGGCGAGGGCACGGCTTCTTCGTTTGTTCAAAATGCAAGAGGCTCTCAACTCGCGGCTGCACTTGCCATCACTTTGTTTGCAGCCATCTTCTACGGTCCCCTGGGCCTGCTGACTCTGGTTTTGGCTGAAGCCATGACCTGGATATATGGAACATGGTGCCGAAAACACCTGGGTGGAATTACCGGCGATCTGCTAGGGGCTGGTAATGAGATAATTGAGGTTATTCTGCTCGTATTGGTCGCTGCACCAGGCGGGGGAATTATGAATTACACGGGGTGGGGGTGGGTGTTTAGTTAGCATAGAGCATGGAGCATAGAGCATAGGGTGAGAAGTCAGAGATCGAAGGTCAGAGGTCAGCAGGCAGCTAGCAGCTGACATCCGCCTTCGCTGGAGCTTCGGCGGACAAGGCGGGCAGCCATTTCAACTAGGCACTAGGAACTAAGCACTAGGCACCAAGTCTCAAGGTGTCAGGTTTCAGGTGTCAGGTGTCAGGGAGGAAAAACAAAAAGGCTGAAACCTGAACACTGAAACCTCAGTCCTTGCCCCATGCCCCATGCTCTATGCCCTATGCCGGATTGTTCACATGAGGAAGAATTGAAAAATGACCAGCGATGAGCACATCCATGGTGGTGATCCTGAACGGGAACTTAAAAGGTTCGGGATTGATGCTCGAGAAGTTCTCGACTTCAGTGTCAATGTCAGTCCACTGGGAGTACCCGCAGAGGTCAAAGCCATCTGGAACGAGCTTTGGCAAGAAATTGGACATTATCCCAGTGTGGATGGACAGGGAGTGGTGCGTTACTATCAGGAACGGTTCGGCCTGGATTCAACGCGAGTTCTGGCTGGCAATGGCTCCACTGAGTTTATTTATCTGACACCGCGGGCATTGGCATTGAGGAAAGTGGTCGTTATCAATCCCTCTTTTCACGATTATACCAGGGCAAGTCTGGCTGTCGGCGCTGAACTGATATCGGTGCAACTTGAGACAGAGGAGGGTTTTGGCGCCCCTAGCTTTTCAGTGTTAGAGGAGGCTTTGGCCGATGCTGACGCTCTGTTCGTTGGCAACCCCAACAATCCCACCTCCACTGTCTTTCCCCGAGAGCTTTTGCTTGAACTGTCAGCAACCTTTCCCACCAAATGGCTGCTGGTTGATGAGGCCTTTGTCCAGTTCCTCGACCAACCTGAAGCAATTACCATAGTCCAGCAGGAGCCACCGCCGGCCAATATCCTCATTTTTCACTCGCTGACCAAATTCTTCGCGCTTCCTGGACTGAGACTGGGAGCTGTTATCAGCCACCCGGATGTCATCTCCCGGCTTCGCCCTCTCAAAGAGCCTTGGAGCGTCAATCGCGTTGCGGAAAAAGTGGCACTTAAACTGATTGAGTGCGTTGATTATGAGAAAAAGTTGGCAAACTTGATTCGCCGAGAGCGGCCCAGGGTTTTTGATAAAATGAAGAAGATCGCCGGGTTTCAAGCTTTTCAACCTGCAGCCAATTTCCTCCTGGCGCGCTGGACACAAACAGCCGACTTGGACGACTTTCTCAGCTTCATGTTACGTTCGGGGATTCACTTCCGAGACTGCCGCAACTTTCCCGGACTGGAGGATAACTTTTTTCGCATGGCAATTCGCCAAGGGGAAGAAAACGATCGGGTCCTCTCGCTCATGCGAAGTTGTTCAAACCACTACTTATGATCCTTGCCGCCGCTATACTCTTTATTGCCTTTGTCCTGGATTCACTTCTAGGTGATCCTCCCTTTCCTTTCCACCCGGTTCGACTCATAGGCGCTGCTATTTCTGCTTTCGAGAAACTATTACTGCGCCTGAGATGGTCGGGCTCAGGTGGCGGGATCCTTTTAGTGGCCATGACAATGGGTCTTGCCATAGGGGCTTATTTGACCCTTCGACAATTCATTGGTGGGCTGCATCCTTTCCTGGCCACAGTTTTGGATCTCTATCTGGTCTACTCCTGCCTGGCATTAAAGGACCTGTGCAAGCACGCCGAACCAATTGCTGAAACTCTTGCCAGGAGCGACGTGACTCAGGCCCGCACTGAACTCCAGAAAATTGTAGGGCGAGACACCTCAAACTTAAATCCCGAGGGTGTGGCCAGAGGGGCGGTGGAGAGTGTGGCAGAGAATTTCGTTGATGGGGTTCTCTCACCTATGTTTTGGTACTCCCTGGTAGCAGTTTTCAGCCATGTATTTGGCTGTCCGGCACCTGCGGCAGCAGGCATAGTGGGTATGCTTGGTTTTAAGGCAATAAGCACCCTCGACTCAATGGTGGGATATCGGAGCGAGCACTATCTCCTATTGGGCCGGCCGGCCGCCCGACTTGACGATTTAGCCAACTTTGTGCCGGCCCGTCTTTCCCTCATCATTTTATCTATAGGAGCGGTTCTCAGTGGCGAGAAAGCATGGGCAGGATGGAAAATTGGTTTGCGTGACCGGCTGAAACACCTTTCACCCAACGCAGGCCACTCTGAGAGCTTTGTGGCTGGAGCTCTCGGAGTCAAACTGGGGGGACCTGCTACCTATCCTGAAGGGACTGTGGACAAACCCTGGTTGGGGGATGGAGGTGAAGAGGTTGGTCCGGACCACATCCGGAGGTGCTGTCGGCTTATCTATAGATCTTCTTGGGTAGCGCTTTTTTTGTTTTCTGCCAGTCTGTTGAGTATGTCATTCTTTTTTTAGCAGAAGCCGACGGTGCAAGGCACAAGGTCATTAGGTCGCCACAGTGAATGACTATGAGTGAAAGCGACGTCTAGTGACCGAATCCCGGACCTTATATCGCTATTCCCTTCACTCAAAATTATTTTGAAAAAATGCTTGAAAAGATAAGTGTATCTGTTACTGTTCCCTCGACCGAAAAAAGAAAATTTTGACGATGTTCTTGTGAGTACGAGTTGCCTAGACACTTCCATTCTGATCGGGACAACCTGATGCTATTAGTGAGAATAGCCTTT
>CP070735.1:65097-67984 GCA_020347625.1 Deltaproteobacteria bacterium | reverse complement strand
TTTTGGTGGGGGAAACTACCCGGCCGCTGGCAACGTGGGACAGCCGGAGATTCACCTGTTCCACAACACCATAGCCGGTGACGGTGGAGCCGGGATCTATGCCAATGATTCTCATGAATCAATACCTAGTAGCCAGTAGTTAGTAGCCAGTAGAATGACAGAATTGTTATGTTTTTTCCCTGGATTCTGGATTCTGGATTCTGGATTCTGACTCCTGGCTCCTCTAACCTGTGCATTAGATAAAATGAATGCTGCTTGCTGCCAGCTGCCTCCTGCCTGCTGTCATTTACGATATTCGCTCTAAAATCTCAGCTGGAATGTCGAAATTGGCGTACACTTTCTGTACGTCGTCAGAGTCCTCAATAGCCTCCATTAGATTAAGCACCTGGCTTGCCTGGGACTCGTTATCAATCTTCACAGTATTCTGGGGCACCATTGTTATCTCTGCCATGGTGTAATTTAGGTTTCGGTCGTCAAAGGCCTGTTTGACCGACTCAAAGGCAGCTAAATCAGTATGAACTTCAAACTGGTCCTCAGTGGTGACCACGTCCTCGGCACCTGCTTCGAGGGCCACCTCAAGGATCTCGTCCTCACTAACCTGGTCTTGCTCAAAAACGATCAAGCCTCTCTTGTCGAACATCCAGGCCACACAGCCAGCCTCACCGAGGCTGCCCCCGCGTTTGCTGAAGATGTAACGGACATCCGCAGCAGCGCGATTCCTGTTGTCGGTCAAAATTTCAACCAATACTGCCACACCGCCAGGAGCATAACCTTCGTAGATGAACTCCTCGTAATTAACTCCTTCCAGTTCGCCGGTACCCCTTTTTATGGCGCGTTCGATGTTATCCTTGGGCATGTTTTCGGCCTTGGCTGCGGCTATGGCCGTTCGCAATCGTGGATTAGCCGCGGGATCCCCACCCCCTATTCTAGCGGCTACCATGAGTTCCTTGATCAGTTTAGAAAATATTTTGCCCCGTTTGGCGTCTGTAGCGCCTTTCTTGTGCCGTATACTATGCCATTTTGAATGTCCGGACATTCTTGTCTCCTGAATCAAGTCAGCATGCTAGTCTGCGAAGTCACCTTCGTGATTGATCTTCGCAGAGTCTACCCACAGCGACCCAAAGACGCGGTGACCCGGCGATTTGGGATTTCGGATTGCGGATTTCTGAATTGGAAATAGCTGTCTGCTTAACACTCCGCGTCATTATCGCAACAGTTACATTGAATACTAAGCCTTTTTATCCATGGCAAGGAGAAAAATTTCCTTGCTCTGCTTGCGGGTGGCGCGAGGTTTGATTCCCCTGACCTTGCGATACTTACCCTTGAGTTCCTTGACGATTTCGTCATAACCAGAGCCCTGGAAAATTTTACCAAGGAAATGCGAGCCGGGCAGCAACAGGTCGTCGGCTAAAGCCACAGCTCGCTGGAAGAGTAGAAAGGAGCGATCGCTATCAACAGAGCGAATACCCGTGGTCGCAGGTGCCAGATCACTCAACACCACGTCAAACTCTTTGGAGAAGTGATGAAGATCGGCGGGTGAGAGCTCGAAAACATCGACCTGAATAACTTTGACGTGGGGAGGCAGTTCAAGTGTGATCTTGCGAATATCGACCCCTACTACCAAACCGCGTTTTCCCACAACCCGGGCACAATATTGCAGCCAAGATCCTGGATGACAGCCCAAGTCGAGGACCCGCTGACCAGGTCTGAGTAACCGGACGCGCCGATCAACCTCTTCAAGCTTGTAGACTGACCGGGCGCGAAAACCTTCCTTCTTTGCCCGGTTAAAGTAGTGATCTTGTGGCTGCCATCTGGTCATTGAGTTTATAAGCTATCAGCCTTCAGCGTTCAACAGAACGAAACATAACCATATAGGATAAATGCGAGAGGATTGAGGTTTCGAAGATTTCCCAAGGTCAAGCTCGCCTGATGCTCCGTCATTTGATCGGCAAAAATTTCCAAGGCGATCTTCTAGCCGAATGCTGACAGCCGAGAGCTGAGGGCTTTCCTAACGGTCGGTAATCCTTGTAACACGAAGCGAAAGGTATTGTAAAGGAGCAAGCCAAAGGGCAGCAGGCAGCGGGCAGCAGTCAGCAGGCAGCCGTTTCGACTAGGTACTAGGGACTGAGAAGTTATAAGTTATTAGTTCACCGTAGACTGTTCCTTGGTACCGCTTGGGAATGCCTAGCTTTAAGAGAGCTCGCGAGATATTCAGCCATGTCTTTTCCGTATAACTAATAACGTATTACGAATAACCTATTACTAATAACTTTCCTTTCCAGCGTGCGCGTTGGCACTGACCTCCGATCAAACGTTTACGAACACGTTCGTGACCATAATGATTAATATTTATTCGAAAAGTAGAGAAAAACTTTATTTTTAGAAGCTATGTAAGCATTTTTTCTATTTATGTAGCTTTAGGGAGTATAAATAACAAATTTGAGGTTTGCTTTTTGATAATGTTGTGGATATTCTCCGTAGCGTGTTAGCACTCATTTAAGATGAGTGCTAACATTTTTGTTCCATTACTATTAGATTCTGCAATATGTGCAGTAGCTGAAAAGGAGTTGCAAGCCATGAAACTACAACCGTTGAACGATCGCATAGTGGTGAAACGTACCGAAGAAGAGGAGGTCACCAAGGGGGGCATCATTATTCCCGACACTGCCAAGGAAAAACCCATACAGGGCAAAGTTCTGGCGGTAGGTACCGGAAAGGTCATGGAAGACGGCAACAAGATTCCCTTGGATGTCAAGAAAGGAGACACCGTACTATTTAGTCGGTATGCGGGAGCAGATGTAAAGATTGAGGGAGAAGAGTTGTTGATCATGCGTGAGGATGATGTTTTGGCGGTGGTGGAAAAGTAGGCTGCTTGCTGCAATCATTC
>CP070735.1:46954-64997 GCA_020347625.1 Deltaproteobacteria bacterium | reverse complement strand
GAACTGTCCAAACGGCTGCTGGTGGTGGGGGGCGGCCTGGCCGGTATCACTGCAGCTACGGGAGCGGCCAAGGCCGGTGCCGAGGTGGTACTGGTGGAGAAGGAAGCCGATTTGGGAGGCTGGATGAACAAGGTCTTTAAACAGGCCCCCTTGCAGCACCCCTACACTGATCTTGAGGATGTTGATATCGCTGACCGGGTGAAGGCGGTGGAAGAAGACGCCAACATCAAGGTCTACACCAAGGCCACCATGGAAAAGATCGAAGGTGCCCCCTGTCTCTTTACTGCCCACATCAAGCAGAACGGCAATGTTGTGACCGAGCAGGTGGGGGCCATTGTTGTGGCCACCGGAGCCGTTCCCTATGATGCCAGCAACTTGACCAGTCTGGGATTCGGCCAGTGCGACAACGTTGTCACCAATGCGACCATAGAAGAGCTCGCTATGAAGGGGAAGATAACGAGACCCTCTGACGGCCAGCCGGTAAAATCAGCGGCCTTTGTTCTGTGTGCCGGCTCCCGGGATCCAGAACATCTGTCCTATTGCTCTTCCACCTGCTGTATTGAGTCTTTGAAACAGGCCAAATATTTGCGCTTGCAGGACAAAGATGCCAAGGCTTACATAATCTACAAGGACATGCGGACGCCTGGGCACTATGAGTTGTTTTACAAGAGCATGCAAGATGACGAAGGGCTGTTTCTCACCAAAGGTGAGGTTAGCTCAGTCACAGAGGATGAGAACAAGAACGTAGTGCTGGAGGTGGATGATACCCTGCTGGGTGAAAAGATTCAGCTCAAGGTGGACATGCTGGTTTTGGCAACCGGCATGGTCACAACTGCCGCCATCGGTGAGGAGGTCGAGCTGGTCTCGGAAGATGAAGCGGAGGACGCAGCCGATCTAGAGGACGTGCCTGCCGACACCATCATCAAGTCAGAGATGCTCAACCTGGAGTACCGGCAGGGGCCGGAAGCGCCACCGTTGCACAGTGGCTTCCCGGACTCACACTTCATTTGTTTCCCCTACGAGTCACGGCGAACCGGTATTTATTACGCAGGGAGCGTGCGGGCTCCCCTGGACGGGCCCAGCACCATCGATGACGCTGCCGGAGCAGCCCTGAAGGCAATGCAGTGTGTGGAGCTCACCTCGCAGGGTATGGCCGTCCATCCACGGTCCGGCGACATGAGCTATCCTGATTTCTTCATGGACCGCTGCACCCAGTGCAAACGCTGCACGGTGGAGTGTCCCTTCGGCGCCATCAATGAAGACGAAAAGGCCAATCCCCTGCCCAACCCCACCCGCTGCCGCAGGTGTGGGGTATGCATGGGTGCCTGTCCGGAACGGATCATCTCTTTCAAGAATTACTCGGTCAGAATGATCGGTAATATTATCAAAGGCATCAACGTGCCGGACGAGTGGGACGAGAAACCGAGGTTTATCATTCTGGCCTGTGAAAACGATGCCTATCCTGCTCTGGACATGGTGGGTATCAGTCGCCAGGAGATCAGTCCCTGGGCCCGGGTTATTCCCATGCGCTGCCTGGGTGGTTTGAACTTGATCTGGGTCGCCGACTCCCTCTCCAAGGGCATCGATGGTATCTTGCTCCTAGGATGCCGCCACGGAGATGACTACCAGTGTCACTTTATGAAGGGGAGCGAGCTGGCAGAGATTCGGTTGTCCAAGGTTGCGGAAACCCTGGACCGTTTGGCCCTGGAGTCCGACCGGGTGCAGTTGGTACAATTGCAGATCACCGATTATCCTGATCTACCCAGGATCATAAACGAGTTCTCGGAAAAACTGGATGAAGTTGGTCCCAATCCCTATAAGGGTTTCTAGGAGGTAATTACCATGGCAGAAGAAGCCGCAGTGCAAGTAGAGAGTAAAGCTGCGACCTTAATTGAGCCCGACCTGGATTTCGTTCGGGAACTCAAAGAAGCGGGGGGAGACACACTAAAAAAGTGTTTTCAGTGTGCCACCTGCTCGGTGGTTTGCGAGCTTGCTCCTGAGCAAAAACCCTATCCCCGCAAAGAAATGATCTATTCACAGTGGGGCCTTAAAGACAATCTGGTAAACAGCGTTGATGTCTGGCTCTGTCACTACTGTAATGATTGTTCCACCCATTGTCCCAGAGGCGCCCGGCCCGGAGATACCCTCCGTGCGATCCGCGCCGTGAGTTTCAGGCATTTCGCCTTTCCCAGATTTATGGGTAAGATCGTCGGAGAAGCAAAGTATTGGCCAGTCATGCTGGCCATTCCGGTGGCGGTCCTTCTGTTCGGCCTACTGGTAACAGGACACCTGCACTTCCCAACGGGGGAGATAGACTTTCGCGAACTTTTTCCCCTCTACCTGGTGGACACTATTTTTATCACATTCACTTTGCTAGCTATGGTTTCCCTGGGTTTTGGCGTCTGGAACTTCCTGCAAGGTATCCACGCCAATGCCATTAAGGAGGGCTACGCGGAAGACAACCCCCTGGCAATGGGCGACTACGTCAAGAGTCTGGTCTCGGTGATACCTACCATACTCTTTCACAACAAGTTCAAGCTCTGCAATACCAACAGGGATCGCTATCTCTCCCACCTACTGGTGTTCCTGGGCTTTGTAGGGTTATTTATCGTTACCAATATAGGTTTCCTCGGACTCTACGTCGTACGCTCAGACTTCCTGGCCCCACCCTATACATTCGGTAACCCGATTAAGTTGTTTGCCCTGGTTTCAGGAGTGGGGCTCCTGGTGGGTATTATTCTGGTTATTACCAATAGGTTAAAGCCCAAAGCGGCTGAGAGTACCATTACGTATCTGGATTGGTCTCTGATTTTGGCCGTCCTGGCTACGGTTACCACTGGGCTTTTGGCTTGGTTCTCACGAGTCGCAGGAATCGCAGGGTTCGCTTACACCATCTACTTTATCCATCTGGCAGCGGTTTTCTACATTATTGCCTACCTGCCCTACAGCAAGCTGGCCCACCTGGTCTACCGGACAGTCGCCATGGGCTACGCTGCTCATGTTGGCCGGGAGTTTGGTGTTGAAGTAAGCGCTCCAACGCCCGTTGCGGCTGCCCCCGCAGTTGAGCCTGCCCCGGCCGAGGAAGAAGCTCCAGCTGAAGAAGCCGCGGCCGAAGAACCTGCTGCCGAGGAGGTTGCGGCTGAGGAAGAAGCTGCGGAAGCTCCTGATAAAGAGAAGGCTGAAGCTCCAGCGGAAGCAGAGGAGGAACCTCCGGCTGAAGAAGAAGTGGAGAAGAAAGAGTAGTATCAAGCAAGAATCGAGTGATCAAAGAACCCGGCCGCTCTCGAAAGAGGCCGGGTTTTTTTCGCCATTTGCAAAAGAACTCATACGTGTCTATAGTTATGGATGTGGGATCAAGGATTGCGGATTGCGGATTTCGGATTGTAGATTGTAGATTTTGAATTTACACATTGAATATTGCTTATGACAAATTTGCCGCAGTGAGGATACTACGCGGCAAAGGGTTTCAGATTAAACATGGAGATGACCATATGCCCAATGAATCTGAGAACAACAACGGTGTAAACACAGCTGATATAGATGAATCCTGCACAACCTGTCATCAATACTTCGACAAAGAGGATGAGTGCTGGGGAAACTACGTGCCCCTGACTCGAGATGAGGAAGCCATTCTGGAGCAGATGCGAGAGCTCAAGGCCAAAGTGGCCGCGGTAAAGAAAAGGTTGAAAGAAATTGAAAGCCAAAGCGGATTTCAAATTCCTGGAGACGTGCGAGACCGCGACAGAATTAGTGAAGACCAGGCATTATGGCTGGAACAAACGCAAGTTATGTCCACATTGCGCGAAGAGTGGGAGAAACTTGACATACAGCGCCAGGAGGCAGCTAAGTTCAGGATGAAAATCCTCGGGCACGAGGACTAGTTCAGCCAGCTGAGATCACAAGAGGGCTAATGAAAAAGTTTGGAAACGTACCGAAACGTCATACCGGACGAGACGCAGTCGAGATCCGGTATCCAGTAAGCATTCTTTTTCTGGATTCCGAATAGTCCCTTCGCGACTTCCAGAATGACGGACTTGACGCTCGAAGTCAAAATTCCGAATTATTCATCAGCCTGCTGGGCACAAAGAAGTGCATAAACGAATTGTTCTAATAAAGACAATTAATCTATTCTGTTCGTACTGATCTAATCCCTCCTTTACCCCAATGGCTTGATCTTGCCGTTTGCTATTTGAAACCGTGTACCCTATATTGTGAAAACAAACCGATGAGAAGGAACTAGACCCTATGAGGAAACTCCTTTCCACTACATTTTTCACCATCCGACAAAAGGTTATCCTGGGCTTTATCCTGTCCATTATTGCCTTTGTGGGTGTGGGCATCATTGCCTACCGCAACCTCTTAACAATTGAGCGTAAAATGGTATTTGTGGTTAGAGGCCACCAACTCCACGATACCCTCTTGGAAGCTAGGCGTTATGAAAAGAATTTCCTTCTTTACGGAGACAGAGAGAACTATGAAGAAGCGCTTGCCTACCTGGAAAAAGGAAAGGAGGAATATCTGCGCATACATCCCGACGTCAAGGGCTTGAAGGGCGTTACCTATCTGGAAAGACTCGAGAGCGAGATGGAGCGTTATGGTCAGCTTCTGCGGGAGCTTGTGGCCGAAAAGGGCAAGGACAGTCCAAACCCGCGATCCAAAGACCAGATCGTGGCAGAGATCAGGCAGGTTGGCAAGGATCTGGTTGATCTCTCCTTGCGATTATCCGACTTCGAGCACAGCCGGGTCCAGCAAATTCTCAAATCCCTCAAGGCCAAGATTCTCTTCTTTGCTTCTATACTCTTGCTTCTCGGCTTGTTTCTGACTGCGCTGGTGAGTTGGAAAATTGTCAGGCCGCTCACGGTTATTGAGCAGACTACCCAGCGAATCGCCAAGGGAGATTTCAAACCGTTGCCGGTGGTGCAGACGAGGGATGAGACCCAGTCTGTGGTGGAGGCATTCAACAAGATGATCAGCGAACTTGAGAAGCGGCAGGACCAACTCGTACAGGCTCAGAAGCTTTCCTCGCTGGGAGTGCTGACATCTGGAATCGCCCACCAGCTCAACAACCCCTTGAACAATATCTCCACCTCTTGCCAGATTCTGCAGGAGGAAATCGGTGACGGCAATTCAGAGTTTGTTGGAAAACTCCTCAAAAATATTGATCAAGAGGTGGATAGATCTCGCGACATCGTTAAAGGTCTGCTGGAATTTTCCCGGGAGCGGGAATTCCAAAAGAATAGGGTGAACCTTGAAAACCTGGTAATCAGGACCACCAGACTGATTACCAGCCAATTGCCGACAGGAGTGGAAATCTTCACCGATATTCCCGAGGAACTAGATATCTATGCAGATGTTCAAAAGCTGCAGGAAGTCCTCCTCAACCTCTTGTTGAATGCCTCTCAGGCCATGCCCAATGAGGTGGGTCGCATCACCGTAACCGCCGCAGAGGATAAGAGAGCGAAACAGGTGGAGATCATGGTCAAGGATACCGGTTGCGGTATACCCGATGAGCACATGCAATACCTATTTGACCCATTTTTTAGCACCAAAGAGGTTGGCTATGGTACCGGACTCGGCTTATCGGTGGCCCACGGAATAATCGAACAACACGAAGGAACAATCAGCGTTGAGAGCAAGGTAGGCGAGGGCAGCGTCTTCACCATCAGGCTCCCGCTCAGAGACGAAAATAACTTGGGAGACTAAAGCCAGATGGAAAAAAGCCGAATACTTGTCGTAGACGACGAGACCATTGCCAGGGAGAACCTCGAACACATTCTGAGAAAAGATGGCTATGATGTGGTAACAGCGGATAGTGGAACTGCTGCCCTCAAGAAGCTGTCGAATACTGAATTCGACTTGGTCATGACCGACCTGAAAATGAAGCAGGTGGATGGCATGGAGGTTTTGGCCAGAACAAAAGAGCAGTATCCCGATACCGAGGTGGTCATGCTCACCGCATACGCCACGGTGGCCACCGCCATTGAAGCAATGCAAAGAGGAGCCTATCACTACATACCGAAACCCTACAAAATAGATGAGGTACGGATGGTCGTTGGAAGAGCCTTGGAAAAGAAGGGGCTCAAAGACGAGCTTCGGGTTATTAGACAAGATTTCTGTAGGCGAGTGGGAATTCCTTTCATCATCGGCAAGAGTCGGAAGATGCAAGAGATCATTGAGATGGTGACTCAGATCGCTCCCGCTGATTGTAATGTACTTATCTTCGGCGAAACCGGTACCGGCAAGGAACTGATTGCCCGGGCACTCCACCAGCAGAGTAATAGGGCCGAGGAACGCTTTCTTGCATTCAACTGCGGGGCTTTCACTGAGGAGCTCCTCACCAATGAACTTTTCGGTCACGAGAAAGATGCTTTTACCGGGGCCACCACCACCAAAATAGGTCTTCTGGAGGCGGCAACCAGGGGTACTGTTTTTCTTGATGAGATTGGCGATATGCCTGCGTCCATGCAGGTTAAACTTCTGCGAGTGATAGAAGAGAAGTCCTTGCTTCGCGTAGGGGGAACCCAACCTGTCACAGTTGACATCCGCATCGTTGCCGCCACTAACAAGGATTTGAATAAGGAGGTGGAAAAAGGCGGATTCCGCAAGGACCTCTTCTACCGTCTGAATGTGGTCAGTCTCCACCTTCCTCCCCTGGCGGAACGAAGGGACGACGTGCCGCTACTAGCGCATCACTTTTTGAAGCTTTATACCGAGGCGCAGAACAAAACGATTGAGGGCTTCTCGGACGAGGCCATGGAGATCCTGACAAACTACGAATTTCCTGGTAATATCCGGGAATTGGAAAATATCATCGAGCGAGCGGTTGCGCTGTGCAAAGACTCGCTAATTACCCCCAAACACTTACCCCAGGAACTAGAGCAATACAGCTTTAAAGTATACCGTCAAAAGGTTAAACGGCTTCCCACTCTCGAGGAAAATGAACTCGACTATATCCGCTGGGTGCTAAAACAAGCCAACGGCAATAAGACGCGAGCTGCTGAAATCTTGGGAATAGATCGAGTGTCCCTTTGGCGCAAACTCAAGCGGTGGGATCTGAACAACAGCGCGGAGGATGAGTCGAAATAAATGACAAAGTAGACTATCTGAGGGAGAGATCGATTACCTCTTCAACACTGCTGGCGAGAACAACCTCCAGATCCCCCCGAATCTTTTGCTCAAGGTCATCGAGATCAACTCTATTTTTATCAGGAAACACAACAGTCTTTACTCCGGCACGGCGAGCTGCCAGCAGTTTTTCCCTGATCCCGGCCACCGGGAGGATCCTGCCAGTCAGGGTCAGTTCACCGGTCATGGCCACCTCCCTTCTTGCAGGCCTACCTGTCAGCAGCGAGATCAGGGCTAAGGCTATGGTAAGCCCCGCCGAGGGCCCATCTTTGGTAATGGCGCCAGCAGGGACATGGATGTGGATGTCGTGCTCGGAGAAAAAATCCTGGTCAATTTTGAATTGGTCGGCGTTGCTCCGGATGTAACTTAAGGCAGCCTGGGCCGATTCCTGCATGACCTCTCCCAGGGAACCGGTGAGGATCAAATTCTTATTGCCTTTCATCTTGGTGGCTTCTACAAAGATGATATCGCCTCCCGTTTCTGTCCAGACCAGGCCGGTGGCCACCCCGACACGATCCCTGGCCTCAGCAACCTCGTAGTAGAACTTCCTTGGCCCTAGATATTCCTCCACCAATTCGGGATTGACGAGCAGAGATTTCTGTTTTCTTCCTTGCTGCAAAACTTTTCGAGCGATCTTGCGGCAAATCGAACCGATCTCCCTCTCGAGGTTCCTCAAGCCGGGCTCCCGAGTGTGCTCTCTGATAATTTTCAGCAGGGCCTCCGGGGTAAATTCAGGGGGAGAGCCGGAAAGGCCGGAAGTTTCTATTTGCCGGGGCACGAGGAACTGAAGGGCAATACGTTTCTTTTCCTCATCTGTATATCCAGGCAGAGCCAAAAGCTCCATCCGGTCGAGCAGAGGCCTTGGAATAGGGTCCACCAGGTTGGCGGTGGCGATGAACATCACGCCGGAAAGGTCAAAGGGCACATCAAGGTAATAATCCAGGAAGTACTCGTTCTGTTCTGGATCCAACACTTCGAGAAGGGCGGAAGCCGGATCGCCTCGAAAGTCCTGGCCTACTTTGTCGATCTCATCAAGCATGAACACCGGGTTTCTGGACCCGACCCTTCGGACAGCATCTATTATCCGTCCGGGCATGGCGCCGGCATAGCTGCGGCGATGTCCCCTGATTTCAGCTTCATCTTTCATCCCACCCAGGGCCAACCGGATAAATTTTCTCCCCATGGCTGAGGCAATAGATTTTCCTAAGGAGGTCTTGCCAGTGCCCGGCGGCCCAACAAAGCAGAGCACCGGACCTTTAGGTCTGTGCGCCTTTTGTTTTTTGGTCAGCGCTTGGCTAACCGTGCTTCTCACCTCATCGATCTTCAGTGGCTTGGCCAGGTAGTGGTAGGCACCTTTTTGCAGAGCCTCCACTGCGGATGGCACGGTGGCGTATCCGGTGACGATAACCACGTCGATTTGGGGGTATCGATCCTTCACCTGCTGAAGAAGCTCCATCCCGTCAACCTTCAGCATCAGCAAATCGGTGAGAACGAGATCGAAGGAAGCCTTTTCCAGTTGGCCCAAGGCCTCGGCACCATTTGTGGCAGTGGCCACCTGGTAGCCCTCTTTCTCCAATATGTGTTGCAGATTGGCTCGAGTGATTTCTTCGTCGTCCACAACAAGAACGCGAAAATCCCTTTGGATTTCCAGAGTGCGAACCGCAAGGTACTCAAGGATTCGCTCTTTCACCAGCGAGAGACCTGCGTGTTCTCTGTTGAGGACGTTTTCAACATGATGGAGATTAAGGTTGTCCTCAGTATGGACATTCCATGGGAGCGACACCAGGTATTCCAGATGGTTGATGCCGATAGCGTATTCAGCTGCTTCCACCGGAGTTTTTTCGAGCTTATCCAGCTCTTTTATCGCGTAACCTTCGGCCGAAGGCGGCATCTTCGTTTTGAGGATTTCCTGCCGCAGCAGCTCAAGGTCCTCAAATTGCTGTTTTTCCTCTGACTTGCGAAAGAATGCCATGTCTCTCCCCTTTACGGCTGTTCTGCCACTATTTTTCTCATATCGAGCTCATGCTTCTACCAAACTCAGGTGGGCGTGCCCCCTGGAGAAGCTGCTCAGATTTTGCAGCGACCCAAGCTAACATATTATCTTTACTGCTGGGAGTAAAGGGCGTCATGAGAAGATACTGAAGGTCTTCCTCGTCCGGTAGCCTCAACAGAATGTGGTAAGGCTTCATCTGGATTCGCTCACCGGCATACTTTTCTTGCGGAGGAGTCCAAAGGTTCTCTTTATTGCAAAAGACCTGGGGAATCGTCATGTGATACGCCTTAAATTTTTCAATCTGGATGGAAAACAAATCCTTTGGATGCCTCAAATGGACTCGTAAATCCTGCGACATCTGTGCCAACTTCTTGAAAACGCCCGGGAAACCACACGGGTTAATGCCAAGCACGGGGTCATCACTGTCCAATACATAGAATGCCACAGAGCCAAGGTAAGCATCCACGTTAATTTTTACCGAATTACGAATATGTTAAGTGTCGTCTTGTACGGCTCAGAATAGGAAAAATAGGAAGAAACGGTTTAACCGTGCTGGATCCAATAAAGTCTGCCCCGACTCGATACCGAGTAGGGATCCCTTGTCCACCTTCAAGAAAGGAGCTGTCTTGGCAACTGTTTACCGGACTTTTCTCCACATCCGCGAGCAACTCAGGATATTATTGGAGAAGACTTTCAAGTTGCAGTATATCAGATTTTGAGCTTGTTAAAACTTGCACTTGTTCGTGCCTTCTGCTAAATTGGGTCGGGTTGTGCTGTCCAGAGAAGCTGCCGCCCCATCTTGCGCTTGGATAGCCCACACGAAAATCAATGACAGACGAGCAACCCGGCCTCCCCGGGCTGAGTCACCTCTCCGTTTATGGCCCAGAAACTCACTTAAACGCCAAATAGTTGGCCAAGGACAGGAAGGAGTTCCCAGTATGACCGCTGACATGGTTATGACACTGATTGTTCTAGCTTTCGCTGTTATTCTCTTCGTCTTTGAGTGGGTGCGGGTGGACGTGGTGGGCATCATGATGATGGTGCTTCTGCCCCTCATAGGGCTGGTTACGCCAAAACAGGCCTTTTTGGGGCTGAGCAGCAACGCGGTGGTCTCCATCATCGCGGTGATCATCATCGGTGCAGGTTTGGATAAGACCGGGGTGATGAACAAGGTGGCCGGCCCCATCATTGGATTGGCCGGTCGGAGTGAGCGCAGGGTGATGGCACTTATCTCCGGTACGGTGGCGCTGATATCCAGTATGATGCAGAATATCGGGGCAGCGGCTTTGTTCCTGCCGGCAACGCAGCGAATCGCTAAGCGGCTGGAGATTCCCATCTCCCGATTGCTGATGCCCATGGGCTTTTGTGCCATCATCGGTGGCACCCTAACCCTTGTGGGCGCCAGTCCCACCATACTTCTCAACGACCTTATGGTCGTTGGCGGCAAGAAGCTCGAACCATTCGGTCTTTTCACCCAGACACCAATCGGCGTCTGCCTGGTGGCCAGTGCCATTATCTATTTTATGATCCTGGGCAGATTCATCCTGCCCGCCGCTAAAGGGGAGGCGGATCGGGGCGTAACAGCCATGCTGCTGAGCGATTATCCCGCCTTGGATCAACCCTTTGAACTTCATGTTCCGGACAGCTTCGAGGGAACGAAGACTTTGGAGGAGCTTGCCATTCGCCAGGACTTTTTGGTCTCTGTGGTGGCAATAGGCAATACAGCCACTGGTCAAAAGAGGTTGGTGCCGCGGCGGACTGATCCGGTTGCAGCAGGTGATGACCTAGTAATCATAGGCAAGGAGGCCAACGTCAGGAAGCTGGCCGAACATTATGGTTGGGAAATAAAGGACGGCCTGGACTTTTTTGCCGATGAATTCGCCCGCACCAATGCCGGACTGGTGGAAACCGTAGTTTCACCTCGTTCCGAACTGATGGGCAAGACCTTGAGCGAAGCTGGGTTTCAGGAACAATACCGGGTGAACCCCATTGCGGTACACACAGGGGATCGCATTTACTACTCGGGCTTAAAACATGTGGTTCTGAAAATGGGGGATGCCATTCTGCTTCAGGGCCCGTGGGACCGGTTTCACCGACTGAGAAACCAGCCCCAGCCCCGGGCCTTGACCTTTTCCTCACCCCTGGAAGGTGAAATCTTACGCCCGGAGAAGGCCACACTAGCGATATTGTGGCTGGCCGTGGCCCTGGCCCAGATTATTTTCTTCAAGATACAACTCTCGGTGGCCCTGATGTCCGGAGCGCTGGGAATGATCATCACAGGGGTGCTGTCGGTGGATGAGGCCTATCATTCGGTGGATTGGATGACGGTTTTTCTCTTGGCCGGGCTCATTCCACTGGGATTCGCCTTTGAGCAGACCGGCACCGCAGCCTACATTGCCAAGAAAGTGCTTGAGATTATCGGAGAGGTACAGCCCATATTTCTCCTGTCCGTTATCGGGATCATGACTTCCTTTTTTACTCTGGTGATCTCCAATGTGGGAGCTACGGTGCTCCTGGTGCCCCTTTGCATGAACATGGCGATTATGGCAGGAGGAGATCCCAGAATGGCGGCGCTGGTTGTGGGTCTTTCCGCTTCCAATACCTTTGTTCTTCCAACGCACCAAGTCAATGCCCTGATCATGAGACCCGGTGGCTTCCGCACCGTAGACTATACCAAGGCGGGTGCAGTGATGACCGCCATCTTCCTTGTGGTCATGCTCACTGTGATATACTTTTTCTATGGGGTCCAGTAAGGGGTGGAGCTTCACCGGCGTATAAAAGGAAAGGGAGCGACTACCACTGCCGCTCCTTATTTTTTCTTGTTTTCGTTCCTGAAATAGTAGCAAAGACCGAGGGTAAACAAGATCAATGCCAGACCGAAAATGAAGTGGGCGCCCATCTACTCCTCCTGATTTGCTAGGTCGAATCGCACCCGTGAGGGATTGATCCGACCTATTTGCGAACGGCCTTTGTATTCTCGGCTGGACCCGCTATAGCGGAAACAGCCGATCTAGATAAATTAACGGGCAAGACAGAATACGGGTATGGCAACCCTGCCGTCTTCGGGACAACTTTCTGGTTCAGTGATGACGAATTCCACTCTCCGCATCTCCTCGTGGGCTTCTTTAATACAATCATCAACCTCACCGAACTTGACCAGATGGGTGAAGGGGATGTTTTTCTCTTCACATATACGGCAAAGCGTTCCAATCCCTTCCTGACATTTCTTGTTGAATTCTTCGCAAAGCATGTCGCAGAAAGGTCCGATGGTGGTTGACTCAGTCCGGACCGGACTGATGTTGAGGGCGACGATCTCATAGCCCATGCGTTCGGCAAATCCTACGGCATAGTCCACCAGCGGTTTGGAGAAGGTGTCTTCGTGGCCCACCACCAGGACTTTGGTCGCTTCAGCCAGTTCCGCTCGCATGATCTCCTGGGCCTGCTCTTGGAGACCGGCTTCGGCAAAGGTGATCGCCTCGGTGTAGTTCTCGATCCTTTCTCTCAAAGTCTGGCCCTGGCGGCTTTCCACCGTTACCTCGTTCTCGTCGGCCGTCTTTTTCTTGAGGATCTTTTTCTTCAATTTTTTCAACATGGATACCTACCTCCTTATTTTTTTAAATTCAACGATGACGATTTAACGGCCTGCCGATGGAGCCCGCATCTGGGGTCTAGGCCTCTGCCGTGACCGCTTTTGTTTGCGCGGCCTTTTTTCCTCTCTCAAAAACTCCCTGGCCTTGTCGTGCTCCCCTGCTTCGGCAAAGGTAATAGCCATCATGATCCTTTCGAGTTTTTCCCTGATTCCCATAGCTTATCCTCCTGTTTGGAGACGATAGTCGTCCTTCCAATTCACTTGAAGATTCTACCGTTAGTCAAACTTCTACTGTAACCTAGGTGAACGTAATGGATGCCTGGGTCTTCGCCGAACAGCGCGCTTGTACCAGTATTTCCGTTTTTGCTCTTCCAAGACCTTTCGAGCCGTTTCATGCTGTCCCGCTTCAGCGAATGTGATAGCCACCATTATCCTTTCAAGTTTTTCTCTGATACTCATTGTCTATACTCCTCTTAGTCTTAACTTTTTATCTGTTATTTCGTGTTGGCTTTCGCCCTCACATTAATCAACAACTGTGCCAACCACGAGATTATCAGGCTATCGTATTGAATTAACTATATTATCTTGTAAAAATTAGGGCGAGGGTGAAGCTTCACAGGACGTTACATATTGCAACATAAATATTTGTTATTCGTATATCTATATGCAATAATTAATATTTATGAATATTGCACTGAAAGAACATAGTATTGCAGAATGTAACGGTTTTCTTAGTCTGGTTGTCTGCAGTAAAGTGGTGAAAATCTGCGGGCGGGATCAGGATGTGTTCTTTCTTTCAGGGAGGTTGCCTCCGCGCGAGTGACAGGGGAGAGGCGGATCTTAGATGCTAATCGGGGAAAACCATTCTCGCGTCGGCAAAGGAGATGAACACGGGACTGAAAAAAAGTTGGGGCGGCCACGGGCACCTGTAACCCGGGACCGCCCCTTGAGGTGAAGTGGTAAAGAGATTCTGGCGCGCTTATGTCGCAGGAAATGTCTAAATTGAGATGATCGTGTTGTTGATGCTCTACCCAATCAAGACGCCGCATCCCAGTATCCATGGTCTGTCCGACGTTATTATCTCTCTTCTTCGTATCCTTTCTGTTGCTATTCGCTGATAGAGTAATCCCTAACAACATACTCAAAAAATGTGCCAGAACGGATGATTGTCATGTAAGTTAATAATATCATTAGATTATATGACTTTTATCTCATTCGAGCCGAAACTATAAAAACGTTACATATCGCAACGATTATATATTTATTATTTTTTTTATTTTGTATTTTTAATATATTAATAACAATTGCATTTGTGGTGAATGATGTTGCAAAATGCATCATCTTATCGCTATAAAGATTCGCACAACAGCAATACCATTCATCCTTCAGTCTTTCTCTCACAGTAAAGATGGATTGCTAATGCCATGCCAAACATGCGATCAGCTTTCTGGGCTATTACAATGCTCCTTTTTTTAGGCGGACTGGGTATTCCTGTCCCCGAGAACCCGGCCCTCATGGGAGGAGGATATGTTCTGCATAAGCACCTGAGCCCTCCTCTTGCCAGCCTTTTTGTATGGTATCTGGCCATTATGCTTGGGGATTCTCTTCTCTTTGCATCTTCCTATTGGCTTTTTACCAGACCAACGCTTACGGAACTGCTGGACCGGTATGTTGGTAGAAAAAGGCTTGAAGGATATCGGACTGCATTTGCCGGGCGAGCTGGCTGGACCCTGTTTTTAGCCCGATTTACCTTCGGCATCCGTGCCCTTGTTTATTTAGCAGCAGGGGCAGCACGATATCCCTGGCGGCGGTTCCTGGCAATAGATGGTGTGTCCGTGGCATTTCAGGTCCTTCTGTTTGTGGGAATCGGCTTCTATGCGGGGGAGAGAACAAAATGGGCTCAGAGCACAGGGGAAAAAATTGCTCTCCTTTTCGGAATATTCGCCCTGGCCGGCATTTTTGTAAGCTACCTTTCTTCAGTTATTTTGCAAAAGTTGTCTATGGGAAAAAATAGAGAAAACAATGAATCAAGTTAATCAATATTCTCGCGAACCATAATTCAAGACAAAGAGGTTTTATAGAGCATCGAACGAACTCTGGTGATACTGTGTACCAATCGAACCCCATACCCAATGGGACGGACATAGGGAGGGAAGGATATGAGGAAAATAAATCTGAGCTTTATCGTGATACTTGCTCTGTTAGCGGGCTTAGTGGGTGGAGTAGTCTTGAGCCAAACTCAGATGGGTAAAACGATGCTCGCTCAGGAAAGCTTTCAGCCCGAGGAATTTGTGAGTGCCAGGGAGTTTCGCTTGGTCGATGAGAATGGTAAAACTTTGGCCGTTCTTGGTGGACATCCAGGAAAGGAGCCGTTTTTACCGATCGAACCTGCCCTACGCTTCTATGACCAAGACGGCGAACTTCTTCTCCTGCTTGGCCTTGTGCCAGGCAACAAGCCGAAATTGGCGCTGTTCAATGGGCATGGCAAGATTATATGGGAGACCCCTTAACAAAATACCACTAGAGTCAGTCCATTGAACACCGATTTACTGTTGGGCTGTGCCCACCGTGCACTACTTCTTTTCTTCCTCAAGCTTCCTTAAACGCTCAATTGCCCAACCGATTCGGGGTTTGTTTCCAATACGGCCATTCGCCTCTTCCAGAGCGGGTAGTAAGTCGGTTCGATTCCGCTTGCCAATAACCAGTCCAGCCCAGTCCACCACAGCAGGCTCCTCATGGTCGAGGAGCTCCACCAGCAAGTCGTCAACTTCCGAGACTTCGAGGTTGCTCAGCATATTGATGAAACCAACCTTGAGTGGATCAAATTCCTTGTCGCGGCTAAATGCGTCTCGAATGTGAGGAAGTACATCAGCTCCCAACCCTTCCAGATGCTTGAGACAAGCCTCAGACACATAGTGGTAGTTAAACATGGTGATATCCATGAGGCTATGGATGGCTGACTCGGTGGGGTAGTAGGCGATTATTTCAGGAACGAAGAGAGTAGCCCAGGAAAATTGGCTCATCATCTGGAGCAGGTAGGGCAGAGCGTCCGGTCCAGCCGCCTTAAGTTTTTCTAATGTAGGCGTCAGAGCCTCTCGCCTTTGCTCCAGACCCTTCTCTTGCTGTTCAGGAAAGCGCTTCAAATCATTGGCGGTCTCCAGCTCAGCAATCAGACGGCTAATCTCAGGATTTTGAGGCTCAGGTATTAGGCTGCTGTAGTCCTTGGCCTTCAATGCTATCCAGTATTTCTCCAGCCAGGTTTCAGGAGCATAAAAGTGAGGTGCTCCACTATCGTCACCCTCTGGTAATCGTTTGTGATGACCACGTTCGATAAAGAATGCCTTCTCTTCTTTGGATACGTCCCAGCGAGTTCGGCAGATATCAATGGCCTCATCGTATTGCCTGGTGGCAAGGTAGGCAGAACCCAGAGTATCGTGGATGCGGTCATCCTCAGGATAGGTTGAGAGAAGATCTTTGGCGTAATTGATTGCCTCTTCATAATTGTTTGCCGCCAGAAGATCGAATCCTTTTACCACGTATTCAGGCGGCCCCTCCTCTTCAGCTTCCGGTTCCTCAAAATCCACGCTGCCACGCAAAAGATCTTTGATCTTTTCATGTTTGCGCAAGCAGCATTTCTTGTATTTCTTTCCAGAGCCGCAAGGGCAGGGCTCATTACGACCAATCTTGCGTTCGGCTGCTTCACCCAGCAAACTTGTTTGGGAATGTTGCTGGACAAAAGAATCGCTAAGGGCGACCAACTGCTCAGGGGGCAAACCCACTTTCTGGGCAATCTCCTCAGGGTTTCCACCATCTATAACTTGGAGGATGGCGTCCATTATCTCTTTGTTGGGCTTTTCTTGATTTTCCATATCCGCCATATCTAAGCTCCCGAGGCAATTTAGGAATTAGGGGATTTGGGAATTAAGGAATAAAAAGTGTAACTCCCGAATTCCTCAATCGCTCAATTCGCTAATGCTCTAATTCGCTTTTGCGAAGGCGTAAAGGTATCGCAGGCACCAGTAAAAGTCAACGATTTAGGGAAAAAATGCACAATTTAAGCTGGCAAAGAAAGAGTACTATGCTTATACTATACAGTGAATTAGAAAGAACGGTTTAAACTAGACTGAGAAAGGAAGATTGAATGACTATGGAGAGACCAAGGAATCCTTTTATTACCAACTTCTGTGAAGTCCTGATGAAGAAAAAAGGACTTGAATTGACTGATGAGAACAAAGAGAAAGAACTGGACAGGATGTATAGTCTTTACGAAAGCATGCTGGGCCGCCGGATGGTTGAGGCCCTACCAGAAGATAAGAAGGCCAAATATATGGAAATCCTTAGAGATTTGGGGCAGCTGGATATGCAGAAAATTGAAGAGATTTTCGGAGACAACGTATCTGACCCCGAGGCGATTATGAAAGAAACACTAGAGGAGTTTTCTGACATTTATCTGGAGAATCGATAGGATAGAAAAGGCTGTTCGACAATAGATTAACAAGGAGTTCAATCAATGACTAAAGAAAAGCGCCCCGACTGCCCACACTGTGAAGAACCGATGCTAAAATGGCAGCCGCCGGCGGAAAATACCTGGAATGAACCGTATCACTACGTCTGTTTCAATGATGAATGTAGCTATTATACTAATGGCTGGGAACACATGGAGAAGACCCGGGAGTCAAAGACCTCCTATAGGTGTCGGTTGAATCCGAGGAATAATATCTGTGACCCTATTCCTGTGTGGACCAAACACGATTTAAGAGACGGGATCATAGAATAAAGGAAAGGCATAGGGCGTAAGGCGCAAGGTACAAGGCAAAGGAAGATAATCCAGTAGACAGTAGTCAGAATCCAGTAGGCAAGCAGCATAGAGCAAGGGGCATGCGGCAAGGATTAAGGTTTCAGTGTTTAGGTTTCAGCCTTTTTTTCCTCCCTGACACCTGACACCTTGAGATTTGGTGCCTGGTGCTTAGTTCCTAGTGCCTAGTTTTATTGCTCACTTCGGCCTCCTATCGTAGAGCTGACTGCTGATCGCCGACAACTGAAATCTAATGGAAATGGCAATGGGATTTATCTTTTTCCCATTGCTCTTTTTTTTGCTTTTATTACACCCTTCTTGGGCTTCATGGTATTCTTGGCGAAGATGGCAAACTGTAACCAGCGAAAGGAAAATCTGAGCAGCTCGGTCTCGTCATTTCGCATACGTGAAACGGTCTTTTTTTCGATTTGGAATAAATTAAGCAGCCTGCTTTCGAAGACAAACTTGTTGAACATATCCAGGTTATAGCAGGCCATGAAGTACATCTTGAGCTTTTCATCAGTTATGGGAGGCGGGGCGT
>CP070735.1:36853-46854 GCA_020347625.1 Deltaproteobacteria bacterium | reverse complement strand
CCCAAACCGTAAATGCTGCAGTTCAGCCAACAGATCATCGGTTATGGATTGCAGGTCGATCACCAAAGATCACTCATTGCTCTCAAGGGGTAATTTTGTCTTGCAGACTTCTTGTATATAACACAGAATTCCGCCATAGGCGGACCCAGCGAAGCGGGGATTTTACAAGGTAGGGGGAGGGTCAACTAATAAACGGCTAAGATGGTCTTATATCTCTTTGTTGTTGATCAGGATTTGTTTCTTGTAGCGATCGATTTGCTTCTCAACGTACCTGACCAACTGAGAATAATCTTCTATTTCAATACTCCAAACTCCATACTTTGTCGCGTCTATTCTATCTTTGTAGTTGCTGAAGCGCAAAATCTCATTGGGAATTTGGCCATATTCCTGCTTCACTGAATCAACTTCTCGACGCAGCCTTTGAAATATATGCAGCATCTGTCTATCCCATATATAGAAATCATTCAGATTGGTGGGAATGAGATCTGTTGGCAAATTACTTTTCTTCATGGCCTCGTGGAATAACACATATTTTGCCTTATGCTGGGGTGATAAACGCATTTTGTAGAGAAGGCGGACATCGTTTCTTGAGCTGACGGGACCGAATTCATTTTGAAATTTATCGATCTCCTTGGCAATCTGATCGACGATGCGTCTCTCCTTTGCGATGTAATTGATGTCATTGACAATTTTTGCAGTGTCTAGAGAAATTTTGTCGATGGATCTCTGAGTTTTCTCATCGAGGTGGGTAATAGCTTGGATGAGTTTAGCTTCGAGTTCATCGGGCGATGCAGCAGTTGTTACATGAGGACCGGTCAGCCGCTGACTAGAATAATAGGATGTTACTGAAACACTTACGAGAATGGCAAGAACTGCAACTGCGAGAGATACCCCCATAAACCACCGACTCTGGTTTTGCACGTGTCGTTGAAGTTCCTGCTGTGGCTCCTTGAATAATTCTTTGATCAAGGGAGCATAATTCGTACTCTCGCGTGCTTCCACTTGACCAAGTTTTTTCAAAACTTCCGCATGTTGCTCTTCTGCGTTTTTTGCTTTTTCCTCAGCCTTGGCCGCTTTTTCCTCAGCTTCTTTTCTGAGCAGCTCCAGCTCTTCTACCTTTTTCTTATAAGAATCCAAGACCTCAGTAATCGAGGATGCATGGTCTTTCATGCCTTCCAAGGCTGCTTTTAGTTTCTCGTCGTTGTTTGAACTCATTTCATTTCCTCCCCGTGGTACGAGATGTTCCTTCTTGCCGTCTGGTTAAAGTCCCACCTTTGAAGGATTCAGCTTTAGAATGCGGCAGAGTTCGCCAACAACTTCCTTCTCTTTATCACTGAAATCGCCGTCCGCCTTGGCAATGCAAATGCAGGCACGGATGATAAGTGGTGCTGCATACTCATTCCCGGAGAATCTGGCAACAGCTTTAAACACTCTTGCTTTTCCTGCGTCAATGTCCTCCTTAATCGAGCGAGCATAATTGTTAAAAAAGTTGACCGCCTTGTGTACGTCAAAAATTTTGAGTTCTTTCATATTTTCCAGGATAAAATCTAGTGCAAGACGTTCAGATAACTGTATTTCGTCGTCCGTAAGTGCCAAAAGAGCACTAGCGGCCATCGAAGCCTTTAGGAAGTGCCGGTTGCGGAACCTTTGAAGCTCCTTAGTTAAGGCTAACCTGCCGGAATGAAGGATATTAGCCATTGTACATTCGCTTGTCGGCAGTAATGGCAGTTCATTAATCCAAGAAATGAGTGAAAATAGCGTGCGCCTCGGGTACCCAACTTTCGTCAGCTCAGCTGATGTTTGGATACCATACTCCACTTCCACGCGCAAGGTCAAAAAGAGCTTACCGCATGGCGCATTAAGCTGTCGTAACCACAGCCTAAGATGGCTCGGTGAGTTAAAGTTATTTTGAGTCTGACTGCTAGATGCCCAATGCTTACTATGGAGAGCACTAAATAGTTTGCCTTTTAATTATGTGCGGATCATGAAGTCTTTTCTTTGGTTCCGAGTCTCCCGGGCTGGTCATTTCAAGGAGTTTCGGACGGGTGATGCCACCCCCCTCCTTGTTATCTCCCACTCTTTCAGAGCGGGAGAGCCAGGGGGTCCCCCATTCCGTAACTCCATGAAATGACGAAGCCCTCCCGCCAGTCACCTTAGAAAAGACTTCATGACCCACCGTCCTCATGACTACCATTGTTCTTTCCAAACTATTTAGTGCTCTCCATAATAGCTTACACTATGTTCGAATTGAAAGCGTCCGGTGGAGGTCTTAGAATGTAGTGAACGGAAGCGTTAACTGAAATCGGAGGTCAGCATGGAGTACACTAACATTATCTACGAAAAGGCTGAAGGTATAGGCAAGATTACGATTAATCGAGCTGAAGTGATGAACGCCCTGAATGCAGACACCGTCAAGGAGTTGAGCCATGCCTTGAATGCGGCGAAGAGAGATAATTCTGTCCGGGTGGTGATTTTGACTGGCAGTGGCGAGAAAGCGTTTATTGCAGGTGCTGACATCAGCGAAATTAAGACGAGTTTCGCCAAGGGATCAATGGCGGCCCGGGAGGAATTCTCACTACCAGGGCAGGGTTTGGTGACCACCATCGAACGATTGGGAAAACCCGTTATTGCTGCTGTCAACGGCTATACACTCGGGGGAGGATCGGAAATTATTCAGGCCTGTCATCTGGCTATTGCCTCCGAGAACGCACGATTTGGCCAGCCTGAAATAAACCTTGCTTTCAATCCTTGTTGGGGGGGAACGGTGCGGCTGCCGAGACAAATCGGCAAGAAAAAAGCTTTGGAGATGATTCTAACGGGAGAAATGATTGACGCTCACGAAGCACATCGAGTCGGTCTGATAAATGGTGTTGTGCCCCAGTCAGAGCTTATGCCAACTGCTGAAGAGCTAGCACAAAAGCTTGCAGATAAATCCAGCGAAGCTGTGCGATTGTGTTTGGATGCGGTGTTGCAGGGTCTGGAGATGTCTCAGCGGGATGCGTTGGCTCGAGAGGCCAATTTACTGGGATTGGCCGCCGACACCAATGATGCCATGGAGGGGGTCAATGCTTTTCTAGAAAAACGGAAACCAGTTTTTCAGAACAAATGATAGTAGGGTCTATACACTGGCCCGTTCAATTACTGACCACCCTTTGCCAGCAGCGGGCTTTCCATCCACTGGTTGGACATGGCGTTGAGCATCTGTTGTAGCGGATTCACTGACTTACCCTTGATGGCGATCTCGTAGTGTAAATGGGGTCCGGTAGTGCGGCCGCTATTTCCCATGTAGGCTATGACTTGACCACGTTGGATCTTCTGACCCAGGCTTACATTAAAATGGGAGAGATGGGCAAAGGTGGTGACGAGCTTCCTGCCATGATCTAATTTCAAGTATTTTCCCAGATATTTGTGATGACCCATTTTTATCACCCGCCCTTGGCCAGGGGCAATAATGGGTGTGCCATGGGGTGCGCTGATATCTAACCCCTCGTGAAACTCTTTGCGGCCAGTGAATGGACTGCGTCTCCAGCCATATCCTGAAGAGAACCAATAGTCTTTGGCGTCTACCGGCACGATGCTCGGTGTACTGTCCAAAATCTGTCGCCGCTCACGAATGGTTTCAACCAGATCCTGAAGACTCTCTTGAAGGAATTTGGCCTCATCCAATACGGAAAAATTATTGACTTGGGGCACTGGTTGAATTTCACCAAATGCCTGCGTATCTTCTTGGGCCATGGAAGAAAGATCAGTGGCAGGCATTCCGCCTTGACCCAGCCCCGTTCCAACCACTCGGTGTTCTTCTAAACCGAGAACATCACGGATGATTCCTTCGTAGCCTTGAATGCGCTTCATGGCCAGCCCCAGGGAATCCAATTCCATCTTTTTCTGGCTCAAATAGGTGTTTTCCTCTTTCAGTTGGAGAGCATTGCGGTGGAGCTTGATTCCCAGATGCAGACCGACTGCCACCATCAGCAAAGAGGCCAGCAAGGCGAAAACAAGACAGCACACCAGCAGATCGGGAATTGAAAATACAGACCACCTTTTGCTCCTCGATGGCATCCATACCAACGTTATACTCTTACGGTTCATCCAACCACCTACCTTATCGAAAGTTGTACGGTATAAACCTGAATTTTATGTAAGTGAACAGCTTCTTTCAGCTGTCGGCTGGTATCCTGATAGAGCTTTTCTCATATCACATGAGCAAACTGCGTTCCAAAGGTACAAAAGCAAGATGTTAACTTTAGCTATAAGCAATATATTCTATAGATTACGGTAAGTTATATTATTCAAAATGGTGAGGCGAAGCCAAAATGTCAGCTCAGCCGAGTTATGGGAGTGGGAAAAAAAATACCAACTCTTGGGAAAAAAACTAGCCCGGCAGTTTTGGAGGCCAGGTCAAATATCAATGCTTTCGCCGGTAGACTTGTTCGTGGGTTTTGGAGTACTGAGCTATTGTAATGACTAAAAATTCCAAATAAATCACAAATTCCAAACAAATCACAATGACCAATCCGCCTGCGGCGGACCAAACCCAGCTTTGTCTTTGGATATTGGAATTTGGGATTTATTTGGAATTTGGTGCTTGGAATTTGATATTTTACACTGCTTCACCGCTGGGGTTGAATTGTTTACTCCGAATGGTCTTCAGGTTCGGGATCCAAGAACTCTCTTATCACCTGGGTGGCTCCCTGCTCATCTATCTTGGTCTTGAGTTTCAGGCAAACAAGCTTGCCCTCCAGTGTCCCAGAATAGATCCGTTTTTGACCCACCACAGGAGAAGTGGCTACTGAGAATCCCAAAGGGAAACACCAGCGCATCTTGTGATCCGCAACGCTGATGCCATAGACACGCCCCTGAGCAGAAAAATAGACCATTCCACGGCAGGCGGTTGGGGAGGAGGGATAGCCAAGCGTCTTATATCGCCAGAGTTCCTTACCATCTTCGGCTTGAAGGACATAGAGATGTCGGTCTCGGGAGCTAACATAGAGGAGGCCATTTTCTTCGAACGGAGAGGTATAAATTTCACCTCCTGTGGTAAAAGACCATATTAGTTGCCCGCTGGCGGCAAAGAGAGCATACACCTTTTTATCTGCAGAAGTTAAATAGATAACGCCATCGGTGACATGCGGAACCCCATAGATTTTCGAATCAGTGGCAAAATGCCACAGACATTCACCATCATCCATGCGGATTGCATAAACACAATGATCCTTCGAGACTGCAAAGATCTTGTCTTGCCAGATCCCGGGTGCCACAGAGACTGACTTGACAACGTTAAAGGTCCAGAGTCGACTGGCGCTTTCTGCATCCAGGGCATACAGAGTACCTTCCTCGGACCCCACGAAAACCTTGTCATGGTGCGAGAATGGTGCAGATAGACCTTTGCCAACCTCGAAGCGCCACCTTTCACTGCCATCGAAACTAGAGAGAGCATGGAGCTTTCCACCAGAGCAGACGTAGAGAAAATCCTCTGAGAGATGCGCTATCGACCAGCTCTTCCCTGGGTTGTGCAACCGCCAAATGACATTGCTTGTCTCGGCGTCAAGGGCATAAAAATATTCCCCACAACCAAAGAAGAGGCGATTCTCGTCCAGAATTGGAATTTTGGGGACATTAGCCCCGCCCTGAAAGATAAAGTGAATTTCAGGATCAGAGGTCACTTCCGGAAGTTCAAGGATGAGCTCATCTGCGTGCTGCTGCCAAACTGGATTAGTGCGCAAGAGGTTGACAATTTCATGCTGAGGTTCGTATTTGCTAAGACGGCGAATAAGTTTGTCCACCCGCTCTTTTTCGTTTTCCCGTAGGAGACGGTCTCGGAGAAACCCTATGGCCGTTTCACGAAACCCAACGGTTTTCACCTGGGTTTTCCAAGTTTTTTGGTCTTGATTTTCTTTTGACATGGCGTCGTTAAACCCTCTTGCCTTTTTATCAGAATAGAGAGAACCCGCCACAAAAGCAATAGCGTTTAATCCACGAAGAAAACAGAGACGGACCAGGGTTTGATTCTCCCAAATGACCCCACCCAAAAAGAGAAAAAGTATTTGACATTCAAACAAACGTTTGATACAAACGTTTGTAAGAATAGAGGAGAAGTTTAATGGCAAAAGAGAATAAAGAAGATCTTACCAAAGAGCGCATCTTAGACAGTGCCGAAACCTTGTTTGCCCAAAAAGGCTTTAGAGCTGTAAGCGTTCGGGAAATCACCTCCGCTGCCCGTTGCAACCTGGCCGCAGTAAATTACCATTTCGGCAATAAAGAAAGTCTCTACCTGGAGGTGTTTCGTTCCAGGTGGGTGCCCAGGGCCCGGCGCGTGCAGGAAAGCTTCAGGAAGTCATTGGCTGCGCAAGACTCCACCTCGCCTGAGGCAGTTGTCAGCGCTCTAGCCAAGGCCTTTCTGGAAGGTCCGTTGTCGGATGAGGAGCGTCTTCGTCACAGCCAACTCATGACCAGGGAAATGACCCAGCCCACCAAGGCCTTTGAGCATGTGGCCGAACAAATCATGCAGCCTTTTTTTCAAGAGCTGGCTGATAAGTTGGGTTCAGTTCTGCCCAATGAATTGGAAGAAGAGAAGATGCTACTCAATATCTTCAGCATATTTGGGATGGTGCTCTATTTCAATTTTGCCAGAGTGGCGGTCAGTCGCCTCACCGGAGAGAAATACAACGCTGCTTTCAGGGACCGCTTGGTAAAGCAAATTACCGAGTTCTCCCTCAAGGGACTTAACGTGAATGATGAGGAGGAGTTGCAGTGAAGTGCACCTGTAATTATGTGGGCGAAGAAAACTTGGTTCTTCAGACCAGGTCCAGTTTCAATGGCCTTGCCAACAGAAGAGCTTTAAGGTTCAAGGTTCAAGGTGCAGGGAAAGAAAGAATATTAAAGATTCATTCTACCCTGTACCCTGTACCCTGTACCTCTCCATTGGGGGTAGCTCAAAGCCAGGTCCTCTGGGCCTGGATTCTTTACTCCTTTATGGCTCTGGCCGCTGGGTTGCTTCTAACCGGCTGTATGAAGCTTGGCCCAGATTACCATCGACCTGACCTTGGCATCCAGTTACCCGGTTCCTACCAGAATGCCCCCTCGGAGACCGTGATACTGGAACCGGAGGACCATTGGTGGCGGGTTTTCAACAACGAGGAACTCAATCGAGTGGTGGAGGAGGCCCTCAAGAACAACCTGGATATAAAGCGGGCCACAGCTGCGGTTATGGAAGTGCGAGCGCAACTGGTGGAAACAAGGAGTGACCGCTTCCCACAGGTGGGCATTGATGCTCAGGGCCAAAGGCGACAGAGACCAGTCATTGGGGTGGTTCCAGGCGAGACTTTTACTACCACAACGAATATATACAGCCTGTCATTACCGGCGTCCTTTGAGGTCGACCTATGGGGCCGACTTGCTCGTGCCGAAGAGTCGGCGCGGGCAAATCTTCTGAGGGCGGAGGAGACCCGCCGCACCGTAGCCCAAACCGTTGCGGCAGAGAGCATAACCCTGTACTTACAGATGGAGGCCTTTGAGCGGGCCATACAAATTGCCGAACAGCTCATCGAGACACTCCGTCGCAGCCTGGCTTTAGTGGAAAGTCGATACAAGCGCGGGCTGACCTCTATATTGGACGTAAGGCAGGCCCGGCGAACCCTAGCCCAAGGTGAAGCAACCCTGCCCGCCCTGCGACAGGACCTGGGTACCACCCAACAGCAATTGGCCGTGCTGCTGGGGCGATATCCCGAGATCCGGCCACCCCGGCTTCAGCCGGAAGACTATTTCAAGCGGGTGGAACCGGTGCCCCCGGGCCTGCCATCCGAGCTGCTATTGCGGCGGCCGGACATCAGAGCGGCGGAGGAGCAATTAAAGAGTTTGAATGCCCTGGTGGGAGTAGCAAAAGCCAGCAGGTTCCCTCGCATTACCTTGACGGCTAATTACGGCTATTCAAGTGCGGATTTAGACCAGCTCTTAAGGCCTGAAAGTGAGTTGTGGGACATTGCCGTGGGCATTGCGCAGCCCTTATTTGATGCCGGCAAATTGAAAGCCGGCCAAAAGGCGGCCCAGGCCAGATATCAACAGGGAGTGGCTGAATACGCCAAGACCGTACTGACCGCGTTTGCAGAGGTGGAGGGCGCATTTCTGACACGTGAGGAGCAGTTGAAACGTCGGGACTACGTAGTTATTTTTGTGGTGAATGCACGGGCGGCCCAGAGAATTGCCGAGAACCGCTATGCAAGGGGGCTGGTTGAATACCTGGACGTACTGGACGCTCAGCGAACGCGATTTGAGGCTGAGCGCGATTTGGTGGATGTTGATTTTACAATTCTAAACAATCGCGTCACCCTGCACCGGGCTCTGGGCGGCGGCTGGGCAGATCCCGGCCCGGTTTACCTAGACGGAGACAAGAGCGGCACCAAGGACGAACAGGCAACTACTCGAGTAAACATGGAGGGAAGCACTAAAAACGAAGAGCTGCGCTCTGTGTCATCGGAGAATTCACCGCTATGAGTAAAACAAGGAAAAGATTTGTTCAATTTGGTATCAGTGTGGCTTTCGTTGTTTTGGGTTTGGTGGGATTGCGCGTATTGATGGCAAGCAAACCCGAAATAAAAAAACACAAGCCGCCCACTCCAGTCCCCATGGTCCGTGCCATAAAGATTGAAACAGGACCGCAAGTTGTCAAGATTCGCGGTGAGGGTACAGTCAGTCCCTTGCGGGAGATCAATCTGGTGCCTGAAGTAGGCGGTAAGGTGCTGTCCGTATCTCCTTCACTGGTGAATGGAGGTGTCTTTAGGAAAGGTGACATCCTCCTGCAAATCGACCCGGTGGATTACCAGTTGGCTGTCACTTTTGCTAAAGCGAAGGTGAAGGACGCCGAGAGCCTGCTCGAGTTGGCCGAAGAAGAGGCCGCAGCGGCAAAGGATGAATGGCGTTTGCTCTATGAGGATTCCGACACAAACGAAAAGCCGCCGCCTTTGGTGGCCAAGGAGCCGCAGTTAGCGGCAGCGCAGGCCAGGCTGGCGGCTGAGCGGGCAGATCTTCAGAAGGCTCTTTTGCATTTGGAGCGGACCAAGCTTAAGGCCCCCTTTGACGGACGGGTTGGTGAAGAAAGTGTGGATATGGGCCAGTATGTTTCACCCGGACAGAACCTGGGCACCCTTTATTCAACGGAGGCGGCTGAGATTGTTGTGCCCCTGGAAAGTAAAGACTTGTTTTGGTTTGATGTGCCGGATTTCACCTCCGGCGACGGCCATGTCTCCCCCGCAGTGGTTCGGGCTCAAATTGCCAAAAG
Organism: Deltaproteobacteria bacterium; assembly: GCA_020347625.1. GTDB lineage: Bacteria > Desulfobacterota > Syntrophobacteria > BM002 > BM002 > BM002. The sequence continues at coordinate 37,580 of CP070735.1, read as the reverse complement.
AGAACTAACCTGGCCTGGTGAGGTGGTTCGCACAGAGGGCAGATTAGATGAGCGCACCCGGATGATTCGTGTGGTCGTGCAAGTGGAAAAGCCTTATGCTAAAAAACCGCCGCTAGTCTTTGGGCTTTTTGTTACGGTGGAGATTGAAGGCCGGAGGATATCGAGCGCAGCTATTATCCCCAGGGCAGCCTTGCGCCAGGACGATGTGGTCTGGGTGGTGGACGACGAGAGCCGTCTTCGCTTCCGCAAAGTCGATGTGGGACGAATCCAGGGCGACGAAGTTATTGTCAACGAAGGTCTTGAGAATGGGGAAATGGTTGTTGTCACCCCTCTCAAGGCGGTGACCGACGGCATGACGGTGAGGATGGTTACTGAGAGCTAGCAGGCCCAGACACTAGGCACTAAGAACTAGGGACCAGGCACTGATGGAAGACGCGGGGACCCGCCCGCCTCGCCTGAAGGCGAAGCCGATGGCGGGCAGGCGCTGAGAAACGGTGAGACGGGGATTAGACGGCAGAAGTCAGAGGACAGACGACAGAGGTCGAAGGCACGCCTAATAATTTCAAAATCCGCAATCCGAAATTGCCAAAGTGCCTAGTGCCTAGTTTATTGCACGTTAATCGCTCTGAGTAGAGCTTTTTGCACCAGACCTAACATTTGAGGAGAACAAGACTTTATGAAAGGTGCCGTTGCCTGGTTTGCCGAAAATCACGTTGCCGCCAATCTG
>CP070735.1:31904-36753 GCA_020347625.1 Deltaproteobacteria bacterium | reverse complement strand
TGTAAGCCTTCATGGCCTCCGCGTCCAAGACCATCAAGTCGTTGGGGCAGATGTACATGCAGGCGGTCCTGTCCTGCCCCTTGCATCCGTCACATTTTTCATCAATGACATAACTTGGCATGTATATTCCCTCCTTGTATTGTGATCAATTGCACAAATTATAACCTGTAGCTAAGTTTGAGGGAAGCTTTGGTGAGGTAAATCTATTTTGATCGAAAGAAAATTATTCTTTAAGGGGGGAAAGGGGTCAAGTCGCCGTTTGACCCCTTTCTTCACTGCCTGTCTACATGGCACCCACTGCTGGGGCAAAGCCCAGCTGGTCGCCCTCTGCCAGAGGGGTGTCTAAATCTACCACCTTGTTGTTCCGAAAGACTATTTTAATTTCCTCTTTTGCAATGTCTAAACGATCGACCAAATTATCGACCGTATCACCCTCGGAAACTTCATATTCTATACTGTCTTTGTAATCGCAGGTTTCAGCGTCCGCGAGCGTAGCAAAGCATTTTACCGTTACTTTCATAGCCGCCTCCTATTCCATTTTATTGACTGTGAGTTAAGGTCGGCTGAAGGCATTGTCAAGGACCCGCCTTCGCCCAGGCTTCGGCGCGGCAAGCTCCAGGTTTGGGCTGTGCCCAAAGGGGAAGGCATAGAGCATAGGGCAAAAACAATAAAATTTAATTTATCCTATCCTTGCGCCTTTGGCCTTGAAAGCCTTGGGCGGGCGAAGCCATATGACAGTGCTCCCATATGGGTTGACTGCGTGGAAGATAAGCTTATTTTTTATGAGATAACAATTATTGAACTACGGTTAAAGGTAACTTTAGGGTATTTCATGGTGAAAACTCATCAGTTCAAGACTTCTGTGACGCTGCCTCTCGGAATTGACCAGACTTTTGCTTTCTTTGCTGATGCCTCCAATCTCGAGAAGATTACACCACCTGAATTGTGTTTTCACATCCTAACACCGCAGCCCATTGGAATGAGCGAAGGTACAGAGATCGATTACCGGCTGCGTCTATACGGTGTGCCGCTATACTGGCGCTCCAGGATAACCAACTGGTCTCCCCCACACCGGTTTGTCGACGAGCAGATTCAGGGTCCCTACAGGCTCTGGGTCCATATCCATCGCTTTCACGAGCAGAATGGAAATACAACAATCATGGACGATGTCTGGTACCAATTACCCCTGTGGCCCTTTGGGGAGGTCGTTTATCCGCTTGTTTCGGGTCAGCTGCACCGTATTTTTCGTTTCAGAAAACAAGCCATACGGAACGCACTTTTTGGGGAATGGTAATGGCTGAATCATCCAAATTGAGATACCTTGCGACAAGCCACGGGACAAAAAGACGTCATTCCGGAATCCGCTTGGGCGGATATCCGGAATCTAGATTCCCGCTTTCGCGGGAATGACATTGACAAAGAAACGCATTGCTAACGAGATTCACAGGGTTTAAAGCCGTCACTACGGAATGACAATGATCTCAGAGTTACAAGACCGACTTGAAATCTATGATCAGAACCGTCTCGCTCTCCTGGATGACTTTGAGCGGCTGAGTGATGAGCAACTCAGAAGAAAGCCTGGTCCGAACAATTGGTCTCTTTTGGAAATTGTTCAACACATGGTGCTTTCAGAGCGAGAGGTGCTGCAAGATCTACCGGAGCCAAAAGAACTCACTGCCCTGAAACGGGGTTTTCGCGCTCGACTATCCTATGCGGTGGTCCTCGCGGTGCTCAGATGGAATATACCCGCACCGGTCCCCTCCGACGGCATGGTGCCGGACGGCAATACCTCCCTCTCTGAGTTGCGACACCAATGGGAAGAGAACCTAAGCTGGTTGAAAAATTACTTGGACACCTTGCGGCCGGAAGATTTGCAGCGTGCCGTGTTTAGACACCCCATAGCTGGCCCTATGACCGTTGCGCAAACGATTCATATGGCCAAGTTACATTTCGATGTACACTTTCGGCAGATAAGCAAGCTCAAGTCCAACTTGTAGGCAAATAGCTCATCTGGTTTCCCTGCACAATTTTTGGTTATGAAGAAAAAATACATTTATATAACTCTTGTCTCTATCGTTGTGTTTACAATGGCAAGCAAAGTTGAAGGAAAAAACAGCATCGATCTTTCGGAATACCAATGGAAAAATCGATTGCTCCTTCTTTTTACGCCATCACTCGATGAACCAAGATATCTAAAACTGAAGGAAGATATCTCCAGCCAGGAGGAAGAGGTCAAGGATCGTGATCTCCTGGTTTTTCACATTTTGGAAAGTGGTGAAACAAAATTGGAGAATTCTCCCTTACCAGAGAGCTCGGGCGATTATCTCAGAGAAAAATTTTCCATCACGCCTGGTGCATTTACCGTTCTGTTGATTGGCAAAGACGGAGGTGTAAAACTGCGAAGTGAAGGCGGAGTGGAACTCGCCGAAATTTTTGCACTGATTGATACCATGCCCATGCGGCAGCGGGAGATGAGAGAGAAGCCACCACAAAGGTGAGAAACAAAGAGTCCGGAGTCAGGAGACAGCCGCCTTCGCCTAAGGGCTCCGGCGTGCCAAGGAGGACAGAGGACGGAAGACAGCTGGCAGCTGGCAGATTGCAGCGGGCAGCTAAAATCTGCAATGCGAAATCCAAAATCCCAAATGGTCCAGATTAGGGGGACTGTAATGAAAAGGAGATACTCGTTCATGATTGCCTTGACTCTTATTTCGATGGCGTGCTCGACGGATCAAACCATAAAAACAGGAGCAACTAACAACAGGCTATCACCCTGCCCCACCTCTCCCAACTGCGTCTCTTCTTTGAGTGAAGACAAATCTCACTTCGTGGAACCCTTGACATATCAGGCTACCCTTGAGCAGGCGAGAGAAAAGCTCATCTCAGTGCTTAATTCAATGAAGCGTTCTGAGATTGTCACGGCTGAAACAAGTTACATACATGCAACCTTTACTTCCTTTCTTTTCCGCTTTGTTGATGATGTGGAGTTTTCTTTTGATGATCAAAGGAAGATAATAGATGTACGGTCGGCATCGAGGACGGGGTATTCTGACTTGGGTGTAAATCGCAGAAGGGTTGAGGAAATCAGAAGAAGATTTACGGCTCCGTAAACACGCATATTTGTCTAGTTCCGCACGATAACTACATGTCCTCTCATCCCTCAAAGGACTGTGCTACAACTCGTCATAGGTCCCGCAAAACGGGACGCGAGCCGGGATCCATCAATAATCTGTTTATATTGGATATTTACTGGATTCCGGATCTCACCCGCTTGATGCGGGCTCGTCCGGAATGACGAGTTCGGCGAGTTGTTTGTAATATAGTTTCCAAGGAGAGCAGGGATTCTTGCGGAGCTAAATTAATAGGCAAATCCGTGGTAAGCGATGCCAAAGGATTTTCGCCACTTCACTTTAGATCTCGTTTTGCTTAGCCGGCCGGAGGGGCCCAAAAAGCGATTTCCGGCGCTTTGCCGGATACAAGCCAGGGAAATCGTTTCTCAAGATCTTCCATCCTTCTTTTGTAGTGATGCACCCTCACCCGCATGTCACCATCGTCGGGATCAGCTCTAAGGGCGGCCTCGGCATCTCGCAAAAGTACCCTCAGCTCAAGGTACTCCCTTTCCACGTGCTGGACTTCCTTTCGAAACTTGTGAATGCGTCTTAGGAGCCAGTCGGGATCTCTAATGTCGGGAGGAGAGGTCTTATCATTTTCACTCATTGCACCACCATTCATTTTACGGAAACGTTTAACTAAATTCCATTTCCATTATCTCGCTAGCGGAGTTTGCACCTAAACAGTTTATTATATCTTGTCATGTAGGAGCAACCTTCGGTTGCGAACAAGGATTCTAAGACTAGATTTTATCGCAAGCAAAGCTTGCTCCTACAGGATCACTTAACCGTTGACCGCGAACCACTCTCCACAGGGATCAAGATCTCGTTGCGGCGCAAGAACCAAGGCATAAATGGTGGATTGTATCGAGCAAAGACCGACTCACCCACAGGCTTGAGACCGTTTTGCTCGATCCATTCTTGTAAACGAACTTTCTTTTCCACATAGCGGCTTTTGCCCCAGGTGCCGGAGTATCGGATGGCAGCCATAAGGCGACCGGGCTCTTCGTGCAACTTCACCCTGGTATCTAAAGGTTCCGGCAGAGTCTCCATGGTATATTCGGATGGCATGAGAAAGGTGATTCGGTATTTCTCGCCGACTCTTTCTTGATTGACAGGTGCAGTCATCGAGATCTTCTCTGATTTTGTTTCCTGAGTTACCGGCGCGGTCATCGAGATCGATTGCTTCTTGCGGTTCTTTCCTGAAATATAGTCAAAAAGCCGTCGGAAACCTTCATTGCCTACACCCTCGAAGTCTCCCTCTACCATGGTCTCTGCAACTATGTGTGGTTCATACTGCCTCAGTTCAAAGTTGCCTTCCCTCTCCAACACATTGTACTTAGCCTTTTCTAAGGCCATTGCATCCCCAACCGCAAAGGTTAAAGCGAAAAAAAACATTAGTATTATAAAAATTAAAGAAACCTTTGGATAGTTCATCTAGTATCCTCTAAAGAATACAGGCCCAAAGGACCCGGCTTCGCCCAGCTACGCCGCGGCAGGCCCTTGCTTTGAGCTGTCCCAACTACGCAGAGCGCTAAGCGCAGAGCGCAAAGCGAAAAAAAGATTAAATGGTAAACAGTGAAAAGTTGCGCACCCAGCGCCTAATCGATTGACCGTTCACCGTTTACTGTTTACCAAACGCTATGCGCCATGCGCTATGCGCTATGCGATCTGACCTGGCCCACAGGACCGGGGTTTCTTTGCTCTATTAAAAGGTCACCGTTTATCTGGCGGCTTGAGCT
>CP070735.1:27063-31804 GCA_020347625.1 Deltaproteobacteria bacterium | reverse complement strand
GAGCATTCGCCCAGGATATGATGGCGAGTTCGGCACCATTCGGGTCTTCCATAGCACAGAACGTGAACAAATCTCTGGCCAGTTGGGCCTGTTCTGATCTAGATGATGATTGGAATGCAGGTGAAGGGTGAGGGGTAAAGGGTGAGGGGTGAACAGCAGAAAACAGATCCGCTCACCGTTAACCTCTCACCCTTCACGATTTACCGTTTACCCTTCACCGTTCACCCTTTACCAAACTTCGTGGCTTGGCTATTTCCCATTAATCGATAGGTTATGCTACAACATCTCACTGAAGCGCAGCGTTCTGCAGTGGAACACATTGAAGGACCCCTTCTGATTCTGGCTGGTGCCGGAACCGGAAAGACCCGAACTCTCACGCATCGAATCGCCCATCTCGTTGAAAATAACATCGTTGAACCAAAACAGATAATGGCGGTGACCTTCGCCCGGAAAGCCTCGCTAGAAATGGCTGTCCGGTTGGAGACCATCCTGACCAATCCAGCAAGCGTCCGAGAAATCAACATAGGCACCTTCCATGCCCTGTCTGGTTCTCTGCTTCGTGAGAGTCTAGATCCTGCGGAGGGTCCGGAGCTTCTGCCTGAGGCCGGCCAGATAGACCTCATCAGAAAGATCATTAAAGAATTGAGCCTGGCAGGACCTGATTGGCAGCCCTCAGAAGTACTCCGCAAGATCTCTCTTGCCAAAGGTCGACTCCTTTCTCCTGAAGATCTCTCCCCGGATGGTGAAAGTCAGCTCGCCGCAGTGTACCGTTTATACCAACGCAGTTTGCAGGAGAAACATCTGGTTGATTTTGATGATCTGATTGGTGCTTTAGTGCTCCGTTGGGAAGAGGCCGCGGAAGTGCTGAGCCGTCATCAACGGTTTTTCAAATTCGTTCTGGTGGACGAATTCCAGGACATCAACGAGGCCCAGTACCGTTGGCTCCAACTACTGACCGGAGCCCACCGAAACCTGTGCGTTGTGGGCGATACGGATCAATCGATTTATGGTTTCAGGGGCTCGAATGTAAGCATTTTCCAGCGTTTTCAGGTAGATTTTCCCGAGGCGCGGGTGATAAAGCTGGAGCAGAATTTCCGTTCCAGCCAAAATATTCTGGAAGCGGCCGGCGGACTCATAGCACATAACGAAAATCCCCTCACCTGCAAGCTTTGGAGCGAGAATGGACCGGGTCCTCTTCTCCGTGTCGGTCGTCTTGCGGATGAAGAGCGAGAAGCCCAGTTTGTGGTGGGTGAAATTGAACGACTTCTGGGTGGGAGCAGCCACTACCAGATTTATAGGGGGTGCGACACTGATACCCCGGATGACACCCCCTACGGTTTCGGAGATTTCGCCGTTCTTTACCGCACCCATGCTCAAAGCCGCCCCTTGGCAGATCGACTTTCCCGCGCCGGCATCCCTTTTCAAGTTGTTGGTGAAAAACCACCTTTTGATTCTCGGGCTGCGGATGCGCTGCTTTCCTACCTTCACTATGCCATGGACACTTCAAGCATCGAGGACCTTCGGGTAATTCTCAATCTCCCCCCCCGGGGTCTAGGGGAAAAAGCTCAAAAGTGGCTCGATGAAGAAATCGACAAAGGGAAATTTCCTTGGGAAATCCTGCGGCTTGCCAGCAAGAATCTCGAACTCCCCGTTCGTCAGCAGGCAGCCATGGACCATTTGCGGCGAACCATTGTTTCCCTCCAGAAACTACTTGCCACTTTACCGCTCTCGGACGCACTTGAAAAAGCCTGGGAGGAGACAGGCTTGCGTCAGTATTATCAGGAAGGAGGAAAATCAGCGGCGGAGAGCTTCAAATGGCTCCGCTTGCTTGCCGGCCTTCACGGCAACAAGCCAGCAACAGAGACCATATTCAGCTTTCTAGACGATCTGTCCCAGTGGCGAGCCGGTGACTTTTTTGATTCCCGCGCTGATGCAGTAGCGCTCATGACCCTCCACGCGGCCAAAGGGTTGGAATTTCCGGTGATCTTTATCTGCGGCTTGGAGCAGGACCTCCTACCCTTGTCGCACAAGAATCAGGGAGAGGATGCGCTACAGGAAGAACGTCGACTCTTCTATGTGGGCATGACCCGAGCCCGCCATCTCCTGGTGCTCTCCACCGTGAACCGCCGGCTGCTCTACGGCGAACTCCACACTCGTCAGCCATCACCTTTCATCAAAGAAATCCCTAACCAATACCTCGAAGAGGTCTCTAAGCCTGCCAGCAAAAAGAAAAGACCCAGCAAGGAAAAACAGCTAACCCTGTTCTGATGCCTAACGTCTGGTGAAAGGTGAACAGTGAACGGTGAAGGGTGAAGGGTGAAGGGTGAATAGTGAACGGTTATGCGTTATTAGTTAACCGTTATTAGGTGTCACCTGGGCATCTAACTAGAATTCATAATTTGAGAATCCCGCTTACCATAGCCCTAATAACTTATAACGTACTTACGGCTACTTGCTGCTCCCTGCCTGATGCCAGCTGCTGGCTGCCCGCTGCTCCCTGCCTGCTGCCTTCTGAGATATATTGCCCTTTTCCTACATTTTGTGGTAACTCCTGGGAGTGATTGGAGAAATGTGGACATGTCCAACCCTGATCGTAATCACACCCTTTCTGACGCTGTGCTACTTCAACCGGTAGAGTCTATTAAAGGGGTGGGGCCAAGGCTGGCCCGACGCTTACAGGCCAAGGGGCTCTCTACCATTGAAGACCTGCTTTTCAATTTGCCTCTTGGCTACCTGGATCAGCGAGGTGGAATACAGATCAGCCGCTTAAGTGTCGGAGACTATGTTAGCTTCGTGGCTACGGTGTTAAGCGGACGCGAGGTCCGGTATCGCCGCCGCAAGATCTTTGAGGTGATCTTGAGCGATGGTACCGGCACGGTCACAGCCAAATGGTTCCATTACGGCCGTTGGCTGACCCAGCGTTTTCGCAACTTCAAAGGCAGTGTTAGAGTAAGTGGCACCCTGCGTATTTTCGGAAGGCAACTGGAAATTCATCATCCGGAGTTGGAAGAAATAGACACGGACGTCGACAAGGAAAGCGGCGGAATTGTGCCCCGCTACAGTCCAATTGCCGGGGTTGCCCCCAGAGCGTACCGTCGCATCATGCAAGAGGTGGTCACCACCTTCGTACCTCAGGTTCCTGAGACGTTGCCCGGAGGGGTTCGTGATTACTTTGAGCTTCCTCGCCTGCAAACTGCCCTGCGGCAGGTCCACTTCCCCGATGAACTTCCGAAAAGTCAGAGAGGTCACCAGCTTTCTCCCGGGCTTCGCCGCCTCATTTTCGAAGAGCTCTTTTTCCTGGAACTCCAAATCATTCGCAGTCAAGAGGCGTTGGCGCGCGAAACGGGTCATTCCATGGCCCTGGAGCGAGACTTCCTCCGGAGGGTAGGAAAGCTTCTTCCCTTTACCCTTACCCAGGCACAAAAACGGGTGATGCGGGAAATCGCTGCCGATCTCGGCAAAAAGCGCCCTATGAACCGGCTGGTGCAGGGAGACGTCGGCTGCGGAAAGACCGTGGTCGCTTTGCTCACCGCATTCATTGCAATTGCCAATGGATTTCAAGCCGCACTCATGGCTCCCACCGAGATCCTTGCCCATCAGCATTCCATCAACTTCAAGCCGTATGCGGATGCTTTGTCCATTCCTCTGACCCTGCTCACTTCCAGGCTGAAGGCCAGTGAAAAACACATGCGGACAGAAGCGATTGCCAGCGGTGAAGCTCGTTTGATCATTGGCACCCACGCTTTGATTCAGGAGCACGTAGCCTTTCAGCGCCTTGGGCTGGTGATCATAGATGAACAACATCGCTTTGGCGTCCTGCAACGGATGACCTTACGACAAAAAGGCGGCAGCCCGCATGTCTTGGTGATGACTGCAACCCCCATACCCCGGACCCTGGCCATGACCGTGTATGGAGACTTGGATGTCTCGGTCATTGATGAACTACCCCCCGGCAGAACTCCGGTGGAAACCCGTATAATCGAGGCAAAGCACCGCAAAAAAGCTTACGACCTTCTCAGGAGCGAATTCAGCCAAGGTCATCAAGCTTACATCATCTATCCATTGGTTGAAGAATCGGAAAAGTCAGATCTCAAGGATGTCACCACAATGACCGACCATTTACAAAGTGAGGTATTTCCTGACATTCAACTCGCCACCTTGCATGGTCGGATGACTCCTGAAGAGAAACAGGCAATTATGGCAGCCTTTGCTGACAGGAAACTCCAGCTTCTAGTTGCCACCACAGTTATAGAGGTAGGCATCGATGTGCCTGACGCCACTGTGATGGTAGTGGAGCACCCTGAAAGATTCGGTCTGTCCCAGCTGCACCAGCTGCGGGGCCGAGTGGGGCGTAGCAGTCATCGCTCCTACTGTCTACTTATTCATGAAGGCGGTGGTGTTGAAACCAGGCAGCGGTTGGCCATTTTGGAACAGAGCAACGATGGCTTTCAAATCGCTGAAGAGGACTTGAGGCTCCGAGGACCAGGAGATCTCGTTGGTATTCAGCAGGCAGGTTTCGTGGATCTAAAGCTGGCCAACCTGGTGCGAGACGCAAACACTTTGACAGCAGCCCGGCGGGCCGCTCTGACGCTAATGCAGAAAGATCCGGATCTGACAAAGCCTGCGCACGCAGCCATTAGAGCCAAAATCGAGCGACAGAGCCTTCGGGCTGCAGAGCTGCTAAAGACTTCCTAGCAGCCCAAGGGAATCAACCACGAAGTACACGAAGCTTGGTAAAGGG
>CP070735.1:23948-26963 GCA_020347625.1 Deltaproteobacteria bacterium | reverse complement strand
GTGAGCGGCGGCCAAAATCTCAACCCTGCCAACAAGTGATCCGGCTGCAATATCCCCTGGAGATGATTCTAAAAGGGTATTATCAGTTGAAACTGTCTCTGAGTGGCAGAGCTTCAAGTAACTGGTCTGTTGTCGTTTAGACAGTTCCCGCTGACTGGTGGTGAGGTCCAGTACTTGGCTCGATGGCAATGTGGTTGTCCCTGCCATCGCCGGCTTTACCACAAGCGCGATCAACAAGATGGCTACAGCTGCAAGAATTTTTGGATGGCCTTCTGCTCTGTACATTTTTATTTCCTCACGCCAGGCTTATTTGAAGTAATGAAAATGATGAACGATTGAGACCTATACCAGGCAAGCGCAGCACTCGACGTACACAGAACAGCGTCGTGATTGCCCAGATTGTTAATTTTACTGAAATCACATTTATTTTCGGCAATATATCAGTAGCAAGCAGCGTGCCAGTCCTTGTGCAGGTAATTCACTAACTTGGTAACAGAAGCCACACCGTGGCCAAAAACAAGATTGGTTTTAAGTGACCGCCTTTTAACGGCTGTCTCACTTTCTTTAATTAGCGTTTAACTATTTGACGACTTAACCTTTTTGCGATTAGAATCTCTTCGAAGCTGTGTTTTGCAGCAGCGGGAGTAAACATGACTGATAATTTAGTAGAACAGATCGCAAAGCTGAAAAGGGAGCTGAACGCAATTATCCTTGCCCACAACTATCAGCGGGGGGAAGTTCAGGATATCGCAGATTTGACGGGAGACTCCCTCGAGTTGAGCCGCAAAGCGGCGGAAACCGACGCTGATGTGATTGTATTTTGTGGCGTGCATTTTATGGCAGAGACCGCCAAGATTCTCTCGCCGGATAAAACCGTATTACTTCCAGACGAGGAAGCTGGCTGCCCCATGGCCGACATGATCACTGCTAAACAGCTGGAGCAGGAAAAGGTCAAATATCCTGGGGTTCAGGTGGTCTGCTATGTGAATTCCACCGCAGCGGTCAAGGCGGGTTCTGATATCTGCTGCACCTCTGCCAATGCAGTCCAGGTAGTGGAGTCCATGGATAAGAAACGGCCTATTCTGTTCGTCCCGGATCAGTACTTGGGTCACTTTGCGATGCGCAAGACCAACAGGGAAATGCATCTCTGGCCCGGTTACTGCCCAACTCATATGAAAATCGGGGTTGAGGATGTGGCCAGACAGAGAGCACTTTATCCGGAGGCAAAGGTTCTGGTCCATCCCGAGTGCAGACCCGATGTGATTGATGCGGCAGACGAGGCTCTCAGTACGGGTGGCATCATTCGCTACGCGGGTTCATACCAGGGCAATCACCTAATAATTGGCACGGAAACCGGTATTCTCCATCGGCTGCGTAAAGAGAATCCCTCGGTGGAGTACGTGCCTGTCACCAAGCGGGGCCTTTGCCCCAACATGAAGCTTATCACCCTGGAGAAGGTGCTCTGGTCAATGGAGGAGCTGAAACCGCAGATTGACCTTCCGGAAGATGTCCGAATGCGAGCTTTGACAGCGGTGGAAAGGATGTTGGCACTGTAGGCCTCAAAGGATTGGGCTCGCTGGGACGGGCAAACACTGGGTGGCAAGAGCGGACCGCTTGGATTAGCAAGGATGGCTATAGTTTATACATCCGATCTCCATGGAATCAGAGACCTGTATCTGGAACTCTTCGAGCTGGCAACACAGAAAAAGGTCCAGGTCATCATCATTGGGGGAGACATGCTCCCCATCCACGGTCCTTTTCAATACTCGCTTCAAGAGCAAGAAGATTTCATTTACACCTTCCTAGAGCCGGTGCTCCGTGATTTTCTTTCCATACTTCCTCAGGCCACAATTTATGCCATGCTCGGAAATGATGACTGGCAGGCAAGCAACACCCACCTCAGAAATCTTGCTGAAAAGGGGGTACTAAGACTGCTTCACGCCGAACGACATGACATGGGAGATGGTTACGAATTGATCGGCTACGGTCACGTACCACCCACTCCTTTTGCCATCAAGGATGGTGAACGTCGAGATCTGCGGGAAGATGGCGTTGATGGCCAGCGGTGCACCGCCTGCCTCAGCCAGGGAACGAAAATCGCAGTGGTCGATCCCCTCAATTATTTTGCCAGGATGAAATCCATCGAAGAAGAACTCGTTTTGCTGCCAACACCCCGAGATTTTCGTAAAACCATTTATGTGATGCATTCTCCTCCATTCCAGACCAATCTTGACAGACTGTTTGACGGTCGCTGGATTGGCAGTCGGGCCATCAGGGCATTCATAGAGAGACGCCAGCCTTACTTGACCCTGCACGGTCATATTCACGAATCATCAGAAATTAGTGGAACTTACCTGGACCAGATCGGAAAAACCATCTGTATCAATCCAGGGCAGGCAACTGAGGAGCTCTATGCCGTGGTTTTTGAGCTCGAGAATGTTTTCGAAACGATTCAACATACGGTCTTCGGAACCTTATAGCGTTGGGTTTTCATGCGAGTGAATGCGATGGGAGCTAAAATAGAGCAGCTGCCACAGCTAGAGAGTCCACTAAAATTACTTTTCGTCCCATGACACTACCGAAACCGGCAAAAAAGATCTTCAGCCCCGCCTACTGGTGGCAGGAGTTTCTGCGGCAGCTCAAGGAATTGCGCGGCAAACCTCACGAGCTTTCATTGGGGATGGCCATAGGCGTATTCATTGCGATCACACCTACCATTCCTTTCCACACAGTGCTGGCTGTATCTCTGGCGGTGCTACTGCGGGCCAGCAAGCTGGCAGCGGCTCTTGGGGTTTGGGTGAGCAATCCGCTAACCATTCCGATTTTTTACTACGCCAGCTATCGTTTGGGACGATTCGTACTGGGAATGGAAGAACTTGCCCTGCCTTCGAATTATTCATTTCTTGCAATCATCAAGCTCGGTGGTGATGTGACAGCGGTAATGTTGCATGGTGGGGTTCTTCTGGGAATCTTGCCGGCTGTGCTTGCTTATTTTCTGACATACAAATTTACCAG
>CP070735.1:18485-23848 GCA_020347625.1 Deltaproteobacteria bacterium | reverse complement strand
TGCTCAAAAAAACTGAACCGGCCGACTTCTACCTCGAAAGGCGTGATCTCCCGACAAGCCATTTTGAACTGCTCAGCCAGAACATCAAATTCCTTTTTTGGCCGGAATGGATAAATCAAAGTGATGTGGGGCATCCATCTTCTTAGTTGCCGGTCATGCCTCTGACGAATTGTCTGGATGGGTGGCCACATCTCGTCGGGAGGAATTAGAACGACAGCAGTCTTGTGTGTTTTGCGAGGCATAATCTAGTAGAACAACGCATTTAGATTTCAGATTTCAGATTGTAGATTGCAGATTGAAGGTGCGTAGTTCTCATGAGTCCAAACGTCTGAGCTTTTAAATCTTAAATCTAAAATCTACAATCACTCCCCTTCTCCCCACGCTCTCCGACTGCGATCGATTTTCTTTCTGATCGTTGCCCACGTTTTGGTGGTCAGGAATGATTCGGGCCAGCGTTTTACCATGCGTTGGAACATCTCGAAGGGAACGGTAAAGGTAATCTCGTCGGTCTTGAGAAATTTTCGGTCAGACGGATCCCAGCCTCCCAAAACCGCCTTGAGCTTACCCTCCGCCAGGTATCGAAGCGGCCAGGTGACAATATTGGAGCATCCTGCACCAAACGGAGAGTACACCGCCTCGAAGTCGTTGGTCACGAAAGTGGCCAACTGATTGAGGCCGCTTATTACTTCAGCTCTGGCAAAAAATGTTACCAGCTCAGGTGGCGGGCCTGTTTCAAACTGGCTGATGGGCTTAAAAACACAGAAGCGGGCAGGTGCGGGTGGAGGGTCGATGGTGTTGAAGAAGTCTCGAGTCACCTCGGGTGATTCCAGGTAGCGCTCTCCTTCCATCTGATCAGGTATGCCGGTTGAAACGTAATATGTGATGAAATTTAGCTGGGGTTTAAGAAAACCCAGGTAAAACGCACCGCCCAAACAGCCGAAGCGCTTGTTGTCGAAGTAGGCGGCGATCTTTTTCTTACGGGCGCGCCAGATATTTCCTATGACGCAAGAGAAATCGCCAAATAGAGTGGACCAGTCCACTTCGCCTCGTGCCTCCATCTCTATGGTGGGTAAGAGTTGAGATTTGGGTGAGATCCCCTCTTCCGGCTCCACGTCGGTGTAACAAATGCCCATGGGTTCCTCGTCGAGTCCGATAGCCTCTAGAAAAGAACCAATTTCTTGTGCTTTGATGATGTCGGTCATGTTGATTTCTCCTGCAGGGTAAGATCGGGTCTTAAAGGTCCATTTTGCCCATCATTAATGGTCCAGGTCAATGTTGTGGTATACTCCTTCATCAGATGTACCGCATGCTCTCACAAATCACGCCCCATCACTTTGCCATGTAGCTAAATGTAAAGCAAGCAAGCCTTAATCTACCAAAAAATGGGGGGTAACTATGGCCGACTTTTCCAACAAAATTACTTTGATCACCGGTGGCGGCTGCGGCCTGGGACGATTAATGGCCCTTAAAATGGCCGCCAGGGGCAGCCATATCGTACTCTGGGACATTAATGACCAAGGGCTGAACCTGGTTGAGAAAGAGATTGCCGGCAATGGAAACAAGGTCAATACCTATCTCTGCGATGTGTCTGATCGAGAGATGGTTTACAGTACCGCCGAAAAAGTGCGAGAGGAAGTTGGCAAGGTAGACATCTTGATTAACAATGCGGGTGTAGTCTCAGGGAGACCATTTCTGGAATGCACCGACAACCAACTCAGACGGACAATGGAAGTCAATGCTTTGGCCCACTTCTGGACGGTTAAGGCTTTTCTACCAGATATGATAAGTTCGAACAAAGGGCACATTGTTACCGTAGCCTCTGCGGGAGGGATTGTGGGCAGTGCTGGATTGGTTGATTATTCTGCCAGTAAATTTGCTGCTTTCGGTTTTGATGAAGCCTTGCGATCAGAGTTGAAAAAGCAGCGACTTAACATTCAGACCACGGTGGTTTGTCCCTACTTCATAAAGGGCGAAATGTTTGCGGGCGTGAAAACCCGGTTCTCATTCCTACTACCCATTCTCGATGCAGCAAATGTGGCAGAACGAATTGTGAACGGAATTGCCCGGAAAAAAAGGCGAGTGATTATGCCGCCCATGGTGTACAGCACCTGGTTGGTTCGCTTGCTGCCGGTGGATATATACGACTGGGTGGTGACACTCCTGGGGGTCAACAACGCCATGGATGAGTTCCATGGACGCCAAGGTTGATGAGGTGGGAGAATCATCCGCGAAGGACGCGAAGGGTCAAGAGCGCACTACAGTTGTGGAATCTGCGATGTGAAAGATCATAGACTAGATCCCCGCATCTCACATAAACTTTTTCAACTACATCAAAGGATTTGCACGATGACTGACCAACAATTGGAGCAAAAGGCTGAACAGACGGTTTGTCGTAATCCGGCTACGGGAGATATTTTGGGACATTCTCCCTTGAACGACGTGGAAGAGCTGAAACAGATGATTGCGAACGCAAGGGTTGCGCAAAGAGGTTGGGCGGATCTTTCTGTGAAGGAGAGGGCAAAGTGTATTTTCCGCGTTCGTGATTACTTATCAGAACATGCAGAGGAAATCGCCGAGGTGATTTCCAGAGACAACGGTAAGACCCGGGTGGATGCCCTGGCCACAGAGGTGTTACCGGCTGCAATGGCAGCAAACTATTATGCAAAAAAGGCAAGAAAATTTCTCAAACACAAATGGATTTTTCCGGGCAACATTTTACTGATGAACAAGCTCTCCGCAATATTTCGAGTACCTTATGGGGTTATTGGCGTGATCTCACCCTGGAATTATCCTTTTTCCATTCCTTTTTCAGAAGTGGTGATGGCACTTCTGGCTGGGAATGCAGTAATTCTCAAAACCGCTACCGAGACCCAGATGGTTGGGCGTATGTTGGAAAAATGTTTTGTTGCAGCAAAACTCCCGGAGGGAGTCTTTACCTACGTGAATCTTCCTGGTCGTGTAGCCGGGAGCGCATTTCTGCAAGGCGGCATCGACAAACTCTTTTTCACCGGATCCGTAGCTGTGGGCAAGCAACTGATGAGTGAAGCCGGTGGGACTCTCACGCCAATCGTGCTCGAACTGGGAGGCAACGATGCCATGCTGGTATGCGAGGACGCCGATCTGCACCGAGCCGCCGCGGGAGCTGGGTGGGCTGGTTTGCAAAATTGTGGACAGTCTTGTGGCGGGGTTGAGCGAATATACGTTCATGAAAAGGTGTATGACCCATTTTTGGCCATCCTGAAAGAAAAGGTGGAAGCTTTGCGCGTTGGCTACGACGACGATTTCAACGTAGACCTTGGCGTCATGACCACCGAGCGCCAGCTCTCCACCGTTAAACAGCATCTAATAGATGCTGAAGAGAAAGGGGCAATGATTTACGCCCGCTCCGCTCAAGCGGAAGGCAACGCTTTGGGCAATATGCTTGCTCCTATGGTTTTGACCGAGGTAACCCACGAGATGCTGGTAATGCGGGAGGAGACCTTCGGTCCCATTCTGGCTGTCATGAAAGTAAAGGATATGGAAGAAGCCGTCGCTCTTGCCAACGACTCCAATCTGGGGCTTACTGGTTCGGTCTGGTCTAAGAACAGAGGCAACGCAGCGGAACTGGCCCGACAAGTTCAGGCTGGCGTGGTAACGATCAACGATCATCTCATGAGCCACGGCCTGGCCGAAACACCCTGGGGTGGTTTCAAACAGTCGGGAATAGGCCGCACCCACGGTGGTATTGGTTTCGACGAGATGACCCAACCCCAGGTGATCGTCTACGACATTCTGCCCTTGGTAAGACAAGACATGTGGTGGCATCCACACGGTAAGAAGATATATCAGGGGATGTTGGGGGCAATGAGGTTTCTCTATGGCAGGTCCATTTTCCAGCGGTTAGGAGGCTTGTACCACTTGCTCAGGATCGTCCCTCGGTATTTTTTCACCAAGTAAGATCTATTCATTTTTATAATTTCTGGAGTGTTGGAGTGTTAGGGATTTAAGATTGCAGATTTTAGTTTTAACGGTTCAAAGTCAGCAATACGGTGCAATTTCAATCTAGAGTTCTGCTGGGGGCGGTTGTCTTATCTGGACAACCGCCCCCAGCCATTGCTAATAGGCTGGAGTCTATTGAACTTGATGAAGCGCTCTCATCAGAATCATCTCTACCCGAATATTTCAGCGAAAAACGATTGCATGTCTGCCCAGGAACGTTGATCGGCGGATTTGCTGTATCCCATAGCGGCAATACCCGTTTTGTCGGCATCGGGATTGGCGGTGCTAACAGAGAACCTTTACCGCTTCACTCATTAGCCTTCCTATTGGAATCCGCTGCGGGCATCTCTCTTCCGCCAGGGAGTAGTCGAGTCTGTCGATTCGCTCACGGATGCTGGATGGTATCTGGGCAAACAGAGACTTGGCGCGGTCGCAATCGCCGTAGCTTTGATGATACATCAGATATCGCATCACATCGGCCACCGGAACCGCTTCAACCAAAGCCGTCTCGCAAAGGGTGCTGCAGCCGACGCAATACGTGGATGCGGTTTCATGGGCGTACTGATTCAACAACCTGAGATCGCCGGCAGAGAGGCTCGTCCTGTCTAACGCGGCGGCCACATTAGACATCAGAATGGTTAGATTCGGCATTTGTGAACAGATGCTGGCAATGTTCGGGTTCTCCCAAACAGCCTTGAGCCTGGCCTGTTTGTCGGTAAAACCCTTTTGGAGAAAACGCCCTGCCAACTTAAGTTCAGTAGGTGTGTTGGTGCGAACCGAACCTCCACCCTGGGTCTTCATGGCGGTCAGGCCAATCCCGGCCTCAACACAGGCAGCCACCGCCTCTTTCATTCTACTGCTGTGCATGAGCCTGTAGTTGTAGGTCATCATAATGCCATCAATCCAGCCCAATTTGGCTGCTTCAACCATGCATTCTTCCATGTTGCTGTGACTGCTGAATCCGAAAAGTTTAATCTTACCCGAAGCCTTGGCCTTTTTTGCCCAAGCTCTGGTGTCATCGTCTAGTTCTCTGATGCTTCTGACCCCGTGGACAAAATAGAGATCAATGTAGTCCGTGTTCATTCTCTCCAACGATCGGTCCAACAGGCGAGTCATACCACTGGGAGATCTGGAGTCAGATTTGCTAACCAGAAAAACCTTTTCGCGGGTTTCAGGGTATTTGCCAAAAAACTTGCCAATTCCTCTTTCACTTCCTCCACCCTCGTAGCAGTCGGCGGTGTCCCAATATGTAACGCCCCATTTAAGCGCCTGCTTCAACATGAGCTGGTTAGCAGGAATATTAAACATGCCGCCCAGCGAGAGGATCGAGACTCGCGTCCCCGTCTTGCCAAAAGGCCGGAAAGGGACCACCGTTAGTTCTTCTT
>CP070735.1:13316-18385 GCA_020347625.1 Deltaproteobacteria bacterium | reverse complement strand
CCATCGTCCTTGCCCATATATAGCGTCTGAGAAGGGAAAGCGAATCCGGTGCCGCTTGCCTCGATGATGTCCATGATCCGCAGGAAGATATCCTCCCTGATCCCGAGGAACTCAGCCCAGTCAGTAGAGTTCACATAAGCTAGCACCTCGATGTCAAGAGAATACGCCCCAAAGTTGATAAATCTGACCCTGGGTGTATCGGGTATGACGCGCTCGTGAGAATAGAGTAGCTTCCGTATCTCGACCAAGATGTACCGCAGTTGATCTGGGGTTGTTTCGTAGCGAACGGTGAGTATGGCAATGAGCCGGATTCGCTCTCGCGCGGTGATGTTGTCGAGTTCCATGTTGGAAAACGTGGCATTCGGAACTGTAATCACCGTGTGGTCGAGCGTTCGAATCCGAGTCGAGCGAACGCCGACCTCCTCTATCGTCCCCATTTTGTCGCCGAAACGACAGAAGTCACCCACGCGCACCGGTCGGTCGGTGTACAGTATGATGCCGCCGAAGAGGTTCTCGATAGTTTTCTGGGCGGCGAGCGCAACAGCGATACCGCCCACACCCAGGCCTGCCAGCAGAGCAGCAACATTGAACCCGAAATTGCTAAGAATGGCGACAAGGGCCAAAATCACCAAGATTGCCTTGACGAATTTCCGGCCCGGGGGTACTAGGGCTGTGGCGCCCACCTCGCCGCGCTCGAGCAGCCGCTCCTCGACAGCTGAGGACAGCACGTCGGCAACCCGGAGCAGCAGCCAGGTAACGGCAACTATTAGGAGCGCCCTGAGCAGCGCCGAGAGAAATCCCAACGCTTCCACTCCGAGGCCCAGCGGCACCAGCCCGGCGCGAAAGATCAGGACGGCAATGGCCAGACGAATCGGACCTGCCGCCGCGACTCGCATTTTGTCATCAATAGTCGTTTTGGTAAAGACCACCAAAGTTCCAAGGAGCCGCATCACCAAAACGGTCAAAAGCCAGGATACAATTGCAGCGAGCAGAACGAGTACGAGGAGACCAATCCACTGCCATAGGGCGATATCGAGAAACTGGATGTCGAAGAACATTTTTGGCAGAAAGCGCTCCAACACGCCATAGCCGAACTCTTCGTACAGATCCGGCACCTGGGCGACGGTGACCCCAGCAATGTTCCAGATGGTGACGCCATCGTCCCGGGGAACGCGCTGAAGCAGGATATCGACCTTGCCCGCCTGCGTGTCAATGCTACCGAGCCGCTCACGGTAAGGAGGTAAGCCGTCGTTTGACATACCTGCGTGTTCTTGGCTCAGACCGTCGATGTCCACCCAGAGGGTGCGTGAGAGGATGATTCGGAGCTGGCGGGCAAGAGTTGGTCCGTCTCCCGGAATCCGACGCAGGTCAAGGTAGTTTGCTGCCTTCTCATAGTTGCCCTCGCGGCAGGCGGCGAAGTATCCTTTCACCGCACCTTGGGGGGAGCCGCGTCCGAACTCGTCCTCCGGGACCTCGGTGGTCGGCGGTGTAGCCGCAGTTTGATTGGCTCCCTGCTCCGCTCCGAGAGCGGTACCCAACAAGAGAGCCAGTACGACCATCGAAACCACAGTCGGTATCGCGCGGCGTCGGAGTGATCGCGCCACGCGTAATAAGGTTTTTTTGTAATGAATTCCCGCTTTCATCGTTTGCCTCCTTTTCACCGCGGGCAATCTAATATAGAGCCCTCGTTCTGTTCTATGCCAAAAGCCGTGTTTCGCAGCTTTGTCGTAATCTCCGTTTCCTTTGTTCAGGCTGCCTCAAAAGTGGGCTGAGTATACGTGAATACTTCTGAGGATGAAAGACAAGCCAGAAGGATAGCACAAGATAAGGGTGGAATGTAGCTACAATCTTGTGCTCAAGATAGTGGGGTGTACTTGCGGCCTGTGTCAGTTTCTATTACTTGCCAAATAAGGAAGCGCGGTTAGATTTGTTAAAGGAAAGATTTAAAGATGAAAAAAATTTAAGAAAAGACTTGACAAAAACGAACGTTCGTTCTATATTTGCTGTCATGAAAAAGGGAGAAGAGACAAAGATGGTCATTCTGGATGTTGGGCTTGATATGGCCAGCCAATATGGCTTGGAAGGTGTGAGTATTGGCTCACTTGCAAATCTCACCAACATGTCGAAAAGTGGCCTATTTGCCCATTTCCAATCCAAGGAGAATCTTCAGGTCGAAATACTGAAGTACGCTGGTCGTTTGTTTGCTGAGGATGTCATTGTCCCTGCCCTGAAAACAAAGCCGGGTATTCCCAGAATAAAGGCATTGGTCAAGAATTGGGTCTCCTGGGAAGACAATTTGACCGGAGGCTGCATTTTCGTCACCGCCAGCGCTGAGTTTAGTGATCGTCCTGGTAAAGTGAGAGACTACCTATTGAAGCAACAAAGGGACTGGATCGATAGCCTCCTTCGCATCGCTCAGTCGGCAATAGAAGTTGGCGATTTCAGGAAGGATGTTGACTGCGAACAGTTTGCTTTCGACCTGTATTCTCTATTGCTCGGCTTCCACCTATATGACAAATTACTTGATGACTCTGAAACCAAGAAACGGCAAGAAGTGGCGTTGGAGCAGCTCTTAGCCAACTACCAATAGACCAGGCTTAGCCACTTTGCATAGATGCGCTATCCAACCATGATTGAAACGTGCTCAAAGGAGGGAAGTAATGTCAACTATTTCTTCAATTTTACACTGTAATGGCACGAACGTTCGTGTTTGTATGGCAGGGCGGAGTATTCTAAACACCTTTTTTGATTTTCTGTGGACCACCACCCCCACACTTGCAAAACTTATCACCAAAAGGCTGTTTTTTACGCCTTCAAACTACAAGACTACTCCTTTGGAAAATCACTATCTGGACAAAGGTCGTAACTTTGAGATTTCTGTAAACGACAAAACTGTGAAATGTTGGAAATGGGGTAGCGGCCCCAGCATTCTCCTGGCTCATGGGTGGAATGGGCGGGGGATTCAATTACATCATTTTATTGAACCGCTTCTCCGCAGGGGATATTCGGTAATCGCCTATGACGCTCCCGGTCATGGAGAATCTGAGGGTAAGACATCCAGTTACTTTGAGTTTACCGACACCATAAGAACGCTCCTGAACTCTTCTAACGGGCATAGTATCCAGGGCGTTATTGCTCACTCCCTGGGAGGTTCCGCCACTGTCAACAGCATCGCAAAAGAAAGGAATTCACTGGAAGTTGTCCTCATTGCCCCAGCCCTGAGACTGAAAGAAGTCCTTTATGATTTCTTTGATCATATTGGCGTCCCCAAGCCTTTGTATCAAACCCTGATAAGAGAGTATGAAGACCAGTTTGGATACAATATGGATCACGACAACCCCAGCAATCTATTGAGCGAAATACAGTCGAGGATTCTCATTGTTCATGATAAAAATGATCCAACTATTCCATATGTTGATTCAAAAGAACTCTCTGATGAATTTCAAAATATTACACTTCATACAACCAAGGGGTTGGGTCACAAGAAAATCATAGCCGAAAGATCCATTGTAAATTCAATCGTCAACTATTTTAAGGAGGAAGAGATGGTAAGCACCGAAAACATTTTGGAGGTATACAGGAGAGCGGACTTTGATAAGCGGTTAAATCTATTTCTCGAATATCCATCCTTTAGAACATGGTTTATGGAAATAGATCAAAGCGAAATAGTAAACTCAAGTGAAACATCTGGAAGTAAATTTATTGCAATATGATAAGGAGATATTAACTATCCACATCTACGGGCGCCAATTTTCTCTGTAACGAACCATTGATAAACATGGACCATCAACTCAGCCCATAGCTATTGTTCTGAGGGCAATATGTTGATGGGATGAACTTTAATAGGTGGGGACGCCTCCGAATGATTGGATTCCATGGTTGATCCTATCTAAATTCTAGCAGGCGTCCCCTGTGCCTATTCTTAATGATCATGACCCGTATCATCTGCTTTGGTGGGATGCACAGTACCCTCGGGGTGTTCTGGCGGCGAGTAAATTGAATAAAGCTTCATCTTCTGGCTGTCAGAGGTGTTGATCACGTTATGCTCGACACCGGCCGGGATCACTACTGCCCAGTCATCCTCAACCTCGTATTCTTTGCCATCCAAAATGACTTTCCCGCGGCCTGACTCAAAGCGAATGAATTGATCGAGATCGTGAACTTCCGTGCCAATTTCTTCGCCGGGCAGGAGACTCATGACAACCAGTTGACTGTGTTGAGCTGTATTTAGTACTTTTCGAAAGTTATCGTTCTGCATCGTCGCTTTTTCAATATTAATTACATATCCAGCCATATATTTACCTCCAATATGAATTATTGTTAGATCAGGATAATCGTCAATTAACGCATTGTGAGGTATGAACTCGTCATACTACCGATTGTATCTTTTTTCGTAAGAACTCGCATTGGATTTGTCAAGTGACATGAACGGCAAGACATCGTGATTTGGTTTTTCTCGTTGCCCTCATCACTTTACTAGTCTCAATCGTAAGGACCCTTTGCTCTTGAGCGATCGACAGCCTGTCCCTGTTGGGTTATCTCAATCTTACCTTTGTTCGCCAGCCTTTGCATTCTCCCAAGACTCAATCTGACGTGGATGAATGTGCGCCTAACAGTGCACCCGAGGATACAAATACCCTAATCTCACCCAACATTCCTCAACATACTGTGCCAAGTAATATTCCAGCCAAAGTTTAGATTAAGGGATGCAATGTGAACTTTCCCTGTGATTGAGGTGGTTTCACATCTCTCATCAATATATAAACTCGGCTCCCTCTATTCGTGTTCGCCAATCTCAGTTAGAGGATGTATTTTCTTATTGACCGAAGCACTGATCCGGTTATATCCTAATTTCAGATTGCGATTTTCTAACTACTTACCAGCTAGAGTCATTAAATGAATCTCAAAATGTGCTAACCTAACTCCCAATTGAATGTTGTCTGTTCTGTTGGGAGTCATAAACATATTCTTCTTGGCTTCTCCCATCGTTTTCCATGAACACCGGTTCCTACTTCTCGTCTACTATTCCTGCCTGAACAGCCTCTTTGTTAAGCTCCTCTCCCAGCTTT
>CP070735.1:4574-13216 GCA_020347625.1 Deltaproteobacteria bacterium | reverse complement strand
GGGCTCCGGCCAGCGGCAGAATTCCATTGACGGTTTGGAAAATGCAGGTATCAACTATGAAAAAGACCTGAATGCAGAGGGGGTCAAGGCGGCTGAGGCCCCGGGACTCCTGCAGGACGGCCGTATTGATGCCTTCTTCTACACCGTGGGTCATCCCAGCGGCGCTATCAAGGAGGCCACCGCCGGCAGGAGAAAGGTCCACTTTGTTCCCATCACCGGGGTGGATAATCTCCTGAAAAAGTACCCCTACTACGCTAAAGCCTTCATTCCAATCAAACTATACCCTGGAGCCACTAACAAGAGCGATGTGCAGACTTTTGGTGTGAAGGCCACCTTTGTCACCTCAGCCAAGGTGCCTGATCGGGTGGTTTACGCCATCACCAAAGAGGTTTTCGACAACTTCGAGGACTTTAAGAAGCTGCATCCGGCCTACCAGGTCCTGACCAAGCAAAATATGCTGGAAGGCATGTCGGCACCCATTCATCCGGGCGCGATGAAGTACTATAAAGAGGCTGGCATGATGTAAACCAGTAACTATTCAAACAGGCCGGCGGGACATTCCCGCCGCCTGTTTTTTCAATCTGCCAGTCTCGGGTAGGTTTCCAGTGTGGAATGGCGAAATACTGGAAGGGTGGATTATTTTGTAAGAGTTCTCTTCCTCCAATATTCCATTGTTCCACTATTCCATCATTCCTTGCAGGGGAAGTGGAATCAGACCCATCAATAGAATTGGCCGCGACAGCTTTTCAAATCTAGGGTGATGAAATGAATAACGTGGAAGAGCATGAAAAGGAAGAAGGTCTTGAACTGGCAAAGAAGTTGGCCGAAGAAGAAGAAGGAGTCGGTCGATTACCAAAGGGCGGTGCCAGATTTGTCATTCCCACCGTAGCGATAATCTGGTCATTGTTCCAGTTGTCCATCGCCAGTTGGCTCATTCTCGACACCGTTTTTATTCGGGCCATCCACCTTGGTTTTGCCCTGCTGATTGTCTTTTTGAACTTTCCTTTTTTAAAGAAGACACGCTTTGGCCTTAAATTCCTCTCTGCCACTGACAAGATTCCTGTCCTGGATTATGTAATCGCCATTATCGCGGCCGTTTCCGCCATATATATTATGGTTGACTTTGGCGGGATCATCGAGCGCTACGGAGCCCCCAATACCCGTGATCTTGTTTTCGGCCTGGCGCTGACAATCCTGTTACTGGAGGCCTCGCGCCGCGTGATTGGTCCAGCCCTCCCCGCCATTGCCACCGGCTTTATCGCCTACTCCTTTCTGGGACCCTATATGCCTGATCTCATCGCTTTCAAGGGCGTTTCTCTGGATCGATTCATCGGCCAGATGACCATGTCCACCGAAGGCATTTACGGTATCCCCCTGGATGTTTCGGCCACCATTGTTTTTCTATTCGTTCTTTTCGGGGCTATGCTGGACAAGGCAGGGGCTGGCAGGTATTTTATCAACCTTGCCTTGAGTCTTCTGGGGGGCTTCAAAGGGGGACCGGCCAAGGCTGCCATTGTGGGCAGCGGCCTAACTGGCCTGGTATCCGGGTCAAGCATCGCCAATATCGTTACCACCGGCACCTTCACGATCCCTCTGATGAAGAAAGTTGGCTATCCTGCCAAGAAGGCCGCTGCCGTGGAGGTGGCGGCCAGTACTGACGGCCAGCTCGCCCCACCCATCATGGGTGCGGCGGCCTTTATTATTGCCGAGTATGTCAACGTTCCCTACATCGCGGTGATCAAGGCGGCAGCAGTCCCGGCCTTTGCCTCCTACGCGGCCCTCTTTTACATCACCCATATCGAGGCCTCCAAGCTGGGTTTGAGGGGTATACCACGGGCGGAATTGCCGCCATTTTTTAAAACGCTGATCGGTGGCGCTCACTACCTCATCCCAATCTTGCTGCTGCTCTATGAATTAATCGTCGTGCGACACTCACCCGAGCTGGCCGCTTTTCATGCCATCTGGGTCATGGCTCTGGTTATGTTATTTCAGAATCCGGTGAAGGCTTTCCGCAACAAAGAGCCCATCGGTGCGGCCTTCAAACAGAGTATCGTCGACATCTTCTCCTCACTGGCAGCGGGTGGCAGGAATATGGTTTCTGTGGCCCTGGCTACAGCCGCCGCCGGCATCATCGTCGGAGTGGTGGCCATGGGCCTCGGTGGGCTCATCACCCAGATCATCGATACCCTTTCCGGTGGCAACATCTATCTGCTACTGATCATCACCGCGGTTGCCAGCCTGATCATCGGCATGGGTCTACCCACCACCGCCACCTACATTGTTATGGCCTCACTCACAGCGCCGGCTATTGTTGAGATTGGCGCTATGTACGACTTCATCGTTCCGTTGATGGCTGCTCACCTGTTTTGCTTCTATTTCGGCATTTTGGCCGATGACACACCGCCTGTGGGTCTGGCTGCTTACGCTGCCGCGGCCATTGCCAAGTCGGACCCCATCCCTACGGGCATCCAGGGATTCATGTACGATATCCGCACGGCCATTTTGCCTTTCATGTTCATCTTTAACGCCGATCTGATTTTGCACAATATTACTAGCTGGCCAGCGGGTTTGTTAATTTTTGCCATGGCGTGTTTGGGAAACTTTGCCTTTGCCTCGGCCACGCAGGGGTGGTTTGTGGCAAAGAACAGGTTCTACGAATTACCCTTGCTGTTGGCTGTCACCTTCATTTTGATGCGGCCAGATGCGATTGCCAGTTTGTTTGGAGTTGCCCATGAGAAGCGTTACTGGATGTACCTCATAGGCCTTGCCCTTTATGGTTTGATCTACCTGCTGCAAAGGCCAAGGAGGCCACAGGTTCCAGCTCCTGCCCCGGCATAAGTAAGGAGTAGCTAGAGGAAGGGTCACAAGGAGTAGAAAAGATGAACAGATATCGAGCTTTGATCCTCGGGTTGATCACAGTTTTTCTTGTATTGAGCAGCTCATTGGCCTTCTCCGGGGAGCGCTTTACCGACAATGGAGATGGCACGGTAACGGACCACCAGCTGGGAGTCATGTGGGCCAAGAACGACAATCAGGGTAACATTGACTGGCGGCAAGCCGAAAAATATTGCAGGTGGACATTTCCCTACCTTATTCCCACCAGATACGATAACTGGAGGATGCCTACTATTGAGGAGCTTGCTAGCCTTTTCGTGCGCGACAAGAGCTATAAAGGATATGAGACTGATTGCGGCCGGAAGGTTAAAGTCGTACCTGAGATCAGGTTGAGTTGTGGCTGGGTTTGGGCATCAGAACCCATGACCATAGACTTTGAGATGAAGGGTAAGGAAATTAAGAGAAGAACCATAAGCGCCAAAGTCTATAACTTCCAGCGCGGCTATCCTTACACTGATCTGATGCGCCACTCTAAAGACTACCGGGCCCTACCGGTTCGAGATTTACAGGATGGGAAATGAATCGGTTAAGCCGGTTGTGCCTGTTAAGCCTGTTAAGCCGGCAGACAGTGAGTTCTATTCTCACCAACTGGCTAAACCGGCCAAACTGCCTAAACTGGCTAAACCGGCCAAACCTAACAGGGAGCTATCATGCCTGAAGTAAATAAGATATTGACGGCAATATGCTTTTCAGATTACTGCGGTGATACGTTCACTTATGCTTCTCGTCTAGCGCTCCAGCTAAACGCTGACCTGGTGGTTGCAAATGTAATCAACCAAAGGGCTGTTGAGGGTATCAGCACCATTCAAGCTATGGGCTATAATGTCAGTGTCGATGATTACATCAAAGGGGTTAAAGAGGAAGGTACCGCACAATTGGAGAAGATGATAGATGGCTCTGGGTTTCCAAAGGAAAAGATCAAAATCATCTTCAAAGTGGGAAGTGTATTTGACCAATTGATAAAGATTATCAAAGAGGAGCAAATTGACTTGGTTGTAATGGGCTCCAAAGGCCAGAGCGATCATCCTCACCTGCTGGTGGGTTCAGTGGCAGATAAAATGTTTCGGCACTCTCCAGTGAGCGTTGCTTTTTACCGAAAACGTGGGTAATAGAAAAGACTTCGAATTATCAGTCCCAACCTCTTTTTCCTTGGACTTTTAAACCAAATGACCGCCTGGCAGGGGGGGGTGAGAGACCTTACGGGCGGTTCTTTTTTTTTATAATCTCGCACAAAAGGTATCATGAGATGTGAGATGTGTGATATGGGATGGGTCGAGAGATAGCTTAGGTAAGCAAGCAACCATTCCAGATCGCATATCGCACATCCCACATCAGGTATCATTGTGTTTATATGGTCATATCTTTTCACCTCGTGACACCATGGTGGGACAAGAGTGAACAAATGCAAGAGGAATCTGCGGGAGAGGGAAAATGGATTAGCCTGCGGATTCGGTCACCAGCACCCGTGCAAGAAGCTCTGACCAACTTTTTGATTGAACAGACAAACCGCGGGGTCCAGGTGGAAGGAGAGTGGATCACCGCATTCTGCCATCAGGGAACCGAAGCGCGAGATTGTCTCAACCGATTAACCCGATACTATAAAGCTCTGCAGCAATTAAATCCTGGTTTGCCAGAATTAGATGTGATCCAGGATGATCTACAGGAAGAGGAGTGGGCTGAGTCCTGGAAAGTATTTTTTAAGCCTCTCCGTATCGGCAGAGGAGTTGTGGTAAAACCTACCTGGGAGCCTTACCAGGCAATCGCTGGCGAGGTCATTGTCGAAATCGACCCCGGTCGGGCATTCGGTACTGGGAAACATCCCAGTACAGCATTATGTATCGAAATCCTCGAGCACCTGTTTAACGATATCCTTCCCAGCATTTTGGACTCAGCCTCATCTGTGCTGGATGTGGGCACTGGCAGCGGTATTCTGGGAATCGTCGCGGCGCGACTGGGGGCAAACCGGGTGCTTGGACTGGACATTGACCCCGATGCCCTGGGGGTAGCAGCTCGAAACCTAGAGCGAAACAAGGTCGGCGAAATCATGTGGGTAAGTTCCACCCCTATTGATAAGCTGGAAGAAACCTTTGAGGTTGTGGTGGCCAATCTCACCGCAGCCGTCATCACCCAAATGTCGGCTCCTCTTGTCAACCGTGTTGCTGATAGGGGATGGTTGTTGCTTGGCGGTATTTTGGACGAGCAGGTGGAGGGTGTGGTCAGGTCCTTTCAGTTTCATGATTTTCAGTTGGTTCAGAGCAGAAGCACGGAAGAGTGGAGGGCAATACTGCTTCGCAGGTATTGAGACGTAAGGCAAAAGGCGCAAGGCCCAGTTATGTCATTGCGCTTCGCTATCATTAGGTCTTTAAGTCATGAGGATAACAAATGCTGGATAAATTCCTCAAACGCAGGAAAGAAGTAACAGCAGAAGAGCTTCTTAGAGAAGAAACCGCTGAAGTTCGTAGTTTGCGACCATTCGAATACTACCTTACGGGGATTATCGCTATAGCTTGGGCGATCTTTCAGATGGCGCTCCCCAGCGTCCTCGTGATTGACTCCACCCAAGAGAGGGCGATTCATTTAGCCTTTGCCATGTGTCTTCTTTTTCTTCTGATGCCATGCTTCAAGAAACGCAGGAAATATCTCGGCTACCTTTCTGTTCTTGATCGTGTACCCATTATCGATTACGTCTTTGCTGCAGTAGGCGCGTTCACAGCGCTTTACCTGGCGATTTTCTATGACGATATCGCAATGAGGGCCGGATCACCCATAACTGCGGATCTGATTTCCGGAAGCATTCTTGTCATACTGCTTCTCGAGGCTACCCGAAGGATCATAGGGCCGGCTCTTTCAGTCATTGCTCTTGCCTTTACGCTCTATGCCTTCCTTGGCCCTTATATGCCCGACCTCATAGCATTTAAGGGGGTTTCGCTCAGCAAATACCTGAGCAACATCACGAATTCAACAGAAGGAATTTACGGTATTCCCCTGGGGGTTTCCTCCGCCATTGTTTACCTGTTTGTCCTCTTGGGCGGCCTATTGGATAAGGCGGGAGCAGGCAGGTTTTTTACCAACCTTGCGCTCTCCTTTCTCGGTCGATTCAAGGGGGGAGCGGCAAAGGCTGCTATCGTAGCGAGCGGTGCCACCGGGCTTGTTTCAGGCTCCAGCATTGCCAACATCGTTACCACCGGACCATTCACAATCCCATTGATGAAAAAGATCGGTTACCCGGCAAAAAAGGCAGCGGCAACCGAAGTCGCTGCAAGTACGGACGGCCAGTTGATGCCGCCCATTATGGGGGCAGCGGCCTTTATCATTGCCGAGTATGTAAACGTGCCCTACATCGAGGTGGTGAAGGCAGCTGCCATTCCTGCCTTTGCTTCCTATTTCGGCCTCTTCTGTATCTCTCACCTTGAAGCATCAAAGCTTGGTATCAGTGGTCTTCCACCTGAAGATATCCCCAGCTTTTGGGGGACATTAAAAGAAGGGGTGCATTATCTGCTCCCATTGGCTGTGTTGTTGTGGGAGCTGGTTTATCTCAGACACTCTCCTGAGCTTGCGGCCTTCAGATCCATATTACTTCTGTTCGCGGTAATCTTTTATCAGGAGATAAGAAGGGCGATCATAGCAAAGAGAGGAATCGGCTCCGCCATTATAAAAGCTCTGCTAATTATAAGAGACGGATCAATCCAGGGCTCGAGAAACATGATGTCGGTGGCTCTGGCATGCGCATCGGCAGGAATTATCGTTGGTGTGGTGAACATGGGAATCGGTGGGATGATAACGGGTTGGGTCGAGATTCTCTCCATGGGCAATATATTTCTGTTGCTGACCATCACTGCCATGGCTAGTCTTGTAATAGGTATGGGACTCCCCACCACGGCCACCTATATCGTAATGGCATCCCTGACCGCTCCGATCATTGTCGAAGTGGGAGGCCTCTTTGACTTTGTCATTCCACTGATGGCCGCGCATTTGTTCTGTTTTTACTTCGGCATACTTGCCGATGACACCCCACCAGTGGGTCTCGCTGCCTATGCCGCTGCTGCCATAGCGGAGTCTGACCCCATTCCAACCGGTATTCAGGGCTTCTTGTATGACATACGAACCTCGTGTATCGCCTTCATGTTCGTCTTCAATCCCGAATTGATATTGCACAACATCAATAGTTGGTCTCAAGGTCTCCTGATATTTGCCATGTCCTTGATCGGGATGTCTTCTTTTGAATGTTTCGCCCAGGGGTGGTGTTTTACCAAGAACAAGTTTTACGAGATTCCTTTCTTTCTAGCGGCTTGGTTCACCCTCTTTCATCCGGGTGGAGTGGCAACACTCTTCAACATCGATCAGGCCTATAAGTATTATTTCTACCCGCTCGGTATAGCTATTTACGCCACTGTTGTATTAATACAGAAAGTAAGGATGGCGGCAGCGGAGAGAAGAGCAGTAAGTCCCACCAAGTGAATGAATAGTTAACCCAAAAAAACAATGAAGTAACTATGAGGTTGAAAAATGAACATGGCGGGTTCAATGAATAGGGGCACGTCGATAACGTTGCATGACAACGGTACACTCAACGTCCCAGAAAATCCAGTTCTAGTTTTTATCGAAGGTGACGGTATCGGTCCCGATATCTCCAGAGCAGCCGCAAAGGTATTTGATGCGGGAGTACATAAGGCATATGATGGCAAGCGACAAGTTCAATGGCAGGAGGCATTGGCAGGTGAGAAGGCTTTCGCAGAGACCGGGCAATGGCTGCCGGAAGAAACCCTCGACATGCTGCGTCAATATGTGGTGGGCATAAAAGGACCTCTGACCACGCCAGTGGGAGGTGGCATTCGCAGCCTTAACGTTACTCTAAGGCAGGTCCTGGATCTTTATGCCTGCGTCCGGCCCGTCCGCTATTTTAAGGGAGTACCGGCACCGGTTCGTTTCCCAGAAAAGGTGGACATGGTCGTGTTCCGGGAAAATACCGAGGATGTCTACGCTGGAATCGAGTGGCCGGCAGGTTCTCCGGAAGCCAACCAGCTAGCCAGCTATATTAAAGAGCACTTGAACAAGGAAATCCGACCTGATTCCGCCATCGGCATAAAACCAATGAGCAAAATGGCCAGCCAGCGACTGGTGCGACGGGCCATCCGTCATGCTCTGGACCAAGGCTATCAGAGCGTTACCTTGGTACACAAAGGCAACATTATGAAATATACCGAGGGCGCTTTTCGACAGTGGGGTTACGAATTAGCTGAAACTGAATTTCCAGAACAGACGGTGTCTGAGGCTGAGGTATATGAAAAATATGAAGGTAAGACTCCCCAAGGCCGTGTGGTGATCAAGGATCGCATAGCAGACATGATGTTCCAGCAAGCATTGTTGCGGCCGGATGAATACGATGTTTTGGCAATGCCTAACCTCAACGGGGACTACCTTTCTGATGCCCTGGCAGCACAGGTAGGTGGACTGGGAATGGCTCCAGGAGCCAACATCGGCGACCAGGTCGCTGTATTCGAAGCTACCCACGGGACTGCCCCCAAATACGCTGGTCAGGACAAGGTCAACCCAAGCTCCCTCATTCTTTCTGGAGCCATGATGTTTGACTACATTGGCTGGAGGGAGGTAGGGAACCTGATTCGCACTTCACTGGAAGCGACCGTTTCGGCAGGTGTGGTTACCTATGACCTTGCACGACAGATGAGCGATGCGCAAGAGGTTAAATGTTCTGAGTTTGCTGACGCCATTGTTGAACACATGTAATC
>CP070735.1:0-4474 GCA_020347625.1 Deltaproteobacteria bacterium | reverse complement strand
TTGATCTCAAAGAGATCCACATCTTCCTGGCCAATACCTTCTTTGCTCAAACACTTCGGGATGCCCAGGATGGGTGCTACTAAAAGATACTTGGCATCAATGCCCGCAGACGCCTGAGCACCGATAGTCGCAAGGATCTGACATCCCATAGCCTCGGCCTTTTCTCTTGCCATCACCACGACGGCCGCTGCGCCGTCACTGATAATGGAGGCATTGCCGGGCGTGGTAACGCCATCCTTTTTAAAAACCGGCTTCAACCGGGCGAGAGCTTCGTAGGTGGACTCCCTGGGACATTCGTCCTGGCTGAACAGGATTGGTTCTCCCTTTCTTTGGGGGATGGAAACAGGCAGAATCTCATCTTTAAATTTGCCTGCTTCAATGGCTGCCAGAGTTCGCCGGTAGGACTCTGCTGCGTAGCGATCCTGATCTTCCCGGCTAACCTTGTATTTTTCCGAGCATAGTTCGTTGGATATGCCCATGTGGAAATCATTGACAATATCCCACAACCCATCGTGCACCATGTGGTCCCGCAAGGTGCCGTCTCCCATGCGATACCCAGACCGTGCCTTTTCTAAATAATATGGTGCCTGGGTCATGCTCTCCATACCGCCGGCAACTGCAACATCGGCATCACCAAGCTGGATGGCCTGGGCAGCCAACATTACAGCTTTCAGACCGGAACCACACACCTTGTTGATGGTGAGGCACTCAACTTCCCAGGGCAAACCGGCCTGAATCGTAGCCTGACGTGCTGGATTCTGGCCATAGCCGCAAGGGAGTACAATTCCCATGTTCACTTCGTTGACCTCTTCTTTGGCGATGCCGGCCCTTTTTATTGCTTCCTCAATCACGAGTGCACCCAACTGGGTCGCCCCCAATGTACTCAGGGTGCCCTCGAAGTTGCCAATGGGGGTACGCACAGCACTCACGATAACCGCTTCTCGCATGACGTTCTCCTGTTTTTTATCGCTAATTGAGCATTTGGTTCTGACGCATATTAGCATAGAGCATAGAGCATAGAGCATAGGGTAGATAAAATCTAGTTATCTCACTCCATGCCCTTTGCCCCATGCTCCATGCATCTACTGAGCGAGCGCTCAGTCAGAAAAATTGATATCACGCCAAAATAGCACTGTCAAGATTTTTCGCGGAAGTAGGTCAGTAACTAGTTTTGTAATCCCTAAATCCTCTCATTCCCAAATCCCAAATCCGAAATCCGCAATCCCTTAATTCCCTAATTCCTCAATTTGGTATATATTTCGATTTCCGAATCAGATCAGTTCTGATATGGTCCCAACACAAAATACCTTTTACTAGGAGTTTGACAGAATGAAGCATCGGATGGTTTTTTGTTTATCTCTGCTGATATTTTTACTTTTCGGCCCCCTTTGTTATGGCGGGCCGCCCGAGACTGGGATTGATACCCAGGTGGTGCGAATTCTTGCCACTAAAAAATCGGGCTACTATCACAAACCGTGGAAAAGCCCCAATTTCGACTACGTCGCAGCCAGCGGTTTCTTTTTTGAGGATGAGGAGAATTTTCCGAACAAGAAGGGTCTTATTCTAACGAACGCGCACGCGGTAGCTTTGGCCCAAAGTATAAAGGTGTCCAACGGCCGGGAAAAACGGCGCTATGAGGTCAAACAGTTGGGGATATGCAACTCGGCCGATTTCGCGGTTCTTCAAATGGAGCCCCAGGAGCTGGAAGCATACGAAAGCCGAAACGGCAAAATTGTGCCGCTGGCACTTGGAGACAGCGATAAATTGCGAGTAGGGGACAAGGTTCTTGGTTGGGGGTATCCCCTGGGTGGTGAGAGAATAAGTAAGTCGGAAGAAGGAGAGATCAGCAGGATTGAGGTTAATCGATACTCTTATTCTAAGGAGTATTGGCTCATGGTTCAGGCTTCTCTTCAGCAAAATCGAGGCAACTCTGGAGGTCCGGTCCTGGAGAATGGAAAGGTCGTTGGCATCGCCTTTCAAGGGGTGAGCGCCAGTGACCGAATCAATTACTTTATCCCCATTAATCTGGTGAGGAGCCTCATGCCCCTTCTTGACAAGCAGGAACTTATCCCCCGCTGGCAGTTCGAGGCCCAGCCCATGTTTCCACCACTGAAAGACTACTATAAACTCAAGCCCAACCAGGGGGGAGTGCTCATCAACTATATCATCCCCGATGGAGGTCCGGAGAAGTTCGGGCTCCGGGCCAATGACATACTCCTCGAGATCGACGGGCACGAAATAGACAACTATGGTGACATCTTTTTTGAGCCTCTGGGACAAAAGATCTATTTTGAAGAGATATTGCACCGCAAGAGAGTGGGTGATCCGCTTACCGTCAAGGTTTTACGGAAAGGCAGGATCAAGGAGATCAAGGGAAAAGTCACTTATGGCCTTCCAATGCTTGTCCCAAAGATCTTTACCCAGGCCAATTACTTTATCTACGGGGGAATTGGTTTCGTTGAGCTGACGTACAACTGCATTCAGAATCTCGGCAGGTCAGGACGCGCTTTCAGGGAAAAGTACCTCGAGGAGTTTCCAGAGCGGCCATATCAGAAGATCGTCATCATCTCTGAGATATTCCCCGAGTACGGGTTGGTTGAGACCTCACTTTATTTGGAGCGTGTGGAGAAGATCGACGGCAAGAAGGTGCTCAACATCAAGCAGCTGTATGACACCATCCAGTCTTTGAAGAAAAAGGGCAAGAAAAAGGTGCTGCTGGAGCTACCCGGAAATATTCAGCTCCCCCTCGATTTGGAAAAAGCCGATGAGCTGGATAACGAGATCAAGAAAAAATACGGCATCCTTTACATGAAGACCGCCGGCGGGTTTTCAAAGTAGCCGTACTTAACGCTGAATCGCCACTGGATGATACGAAAAGAAGGGTGGCTTAGGAGGGGTCTACTGGATGAAATTCAGGGTCTCAATTTTTAGATAACATACTTTCCAATTTCTTGACATGCTCCATCTCTTCCTTGACCATTGACCACAGTTTCATTTTCCTCCACTCATGGGTGAACTCTTTTTCAAAGTTCATGTAAAAATACACCATTTTCTTTTCCTCATTCATGGCGTATTCGATAAACTCCTTCTCCGTTCCATCCGGATCCGGCGGAGACAGAAACAACCTTCGCAACCTGCCGTCTCCGTCCATGGCTTTCAGATCACCCTTATTGACCGGCAAAGATTTCCACCTCGACAAAATATCTTGAATAAAGCCAAAGTGCTTTCTTTCTTCATTGGCTAGCTCCAGGCAAAGTTCTCTGACATCCTCATCCTGTGCCTCTTGGGCGAACTGTCTGTAGAAGGCCTCAGCCTGTGTTTCCATTACCGATCCCAAATGAAGAATATGCCTCAAGCGTATTCTTTTTTTAAAGGAAGGAAAGATTCTCGAAACAAGGGATCTTAGCATAATCATGTCCCCGCACTATCTGTCTTAATGCCTTTTTAGAACTTGTCTCTCCAAATGGAATTGAATGTTTTTAACTACTGGCTGTATTTCTATCCACATTTTCACAAGACAGTAGCCTGCAAGGATTCCGAGATATCCGTGGAGCACGTCCAAGATATCTACCGTTCGGCTTGGTATGAAAAATTGTACGGTTTCGCCTAAAACTGGAATCATGAAAAGTAGAGTAATTATGCTGGTCCGTTTGAGTGAGAAACCCCAGATGGCAAGAATGAAAAGTACTGTGACGTGGTAAAAGGCGCTTACATCGGAGTGCATCAGAATTATTTTTCTCCTTTAATCTGGAACTTCATGGGTGGGCTGTGCAACTTCTGTGCCCTGGCTTCTCTCGTAAGTTTGCAACAGAGAGGGTGTTTGCTAGGAGAACACACCGTGTCGTTTTTGATGAAGCACCTAAGCCGCAGTTGTTCCACAAATGTTACCAATTGGGCAAAAAAAGGGCTAGGTGGTATCACCTAACCCTTTGGGATCATTGGTCGGGACGACTGGATTCGAACCAGCGACTTCTGCGTCCCGAACGCAGCGCTCTACCAGGCTGAGCCACGTCCCGTTATCTGGTCAGGAAGTAGTCTTACCAGAAGAGTGTAGGATTGTCTAGTGGAGAAAACAGCGAGCATAGGGCATGGCATGGGGCATGGAGCATGGAGCATGGGGAAAAGCCGGCAGGCAGCAAACAGCAGGCAGCAGGCAGTAGAACTAAGCACTAGGCACTAAGCACAACTCTTTGCGAGGCGAGGGGAAAGAGAGGCCAGCGGTTATTAGTTATAGGTTATGTGAATTGAGATCTACTGGACTTATTCATGACGAGATAAGACTTTATACTTCAAAAACGTATAACCTATAACGTATAACTAATAACTTATAATGGCTGAAAGCTGACGGCTGGACGTTGCTCACCGAACTGGACTACTTCATGGCCGACATTCTTAAGACAATATTCCCCATCTTCGTAATTATCTTCCTGGGTTGGGGCCTGCGTCGCCTTGATTTCATGCAGGAAGGATTTGT